>NZ_MQUA01000001.1 GCF_002943715.1 Polaribacter filamentus
GATCAATGGTTTTTTATTAGATATACAGACCCAAATCCTCATTTGCGCATTCGTTTTCATTGCAATGATATAGACAAACTTGGAATAATTATTGATAACATTAAAAAAGCAGTATCCAATTATGTAGAAAATGATCTGATATGGAAAATACAAACAGACACCTACAATAGAGAGATAGAACGATATGGCGAAAATACGATAGAAGAAGCTGAAAGTTTATTTTTTCATGATAGTGATCTATGCATTAAAGCATTAGAGTTAATTGAAGATGACACCCTGCTTTTTATGTTTGCATTACGTTCTATACATACTATTTTTCAAGTTTTTGATTTTACTATTGAGGATAAACTTCTTTTTGTAAAAGAAAACTTAGAAGCTTTTAAAGCTGAATTTAATTCAAATAAAAGTTTAAGCAAGCAGCTTTATAAAAAATACAATGGCTTAAAAAAAGAAATTATTGAGTTTATGGAAATGCAAAGTCATAATGAATACCAGCCTTTAATCAATTTATTAAACACTAAAAAAGAGCAAATAAAAATAGTAAAAAAATTATACTGAAAAAAGAATTACAACAGAACATAAATCTAAACGATCTATTATCTAGTTATATACACATGATGGTAAACAGATTATTTAGAGATAAACAACGTTTACATGAATTGGTATGTTATGACAACCTATATCGATATTATAATTTTGAATTAACTAAAAACAATTCTTGAAAATGATTTTTTAAAAAAATATTCTTTCTTTTTTCTTCTTCTTTTAATAATTACACAAGCTATTAAGGCTCAAAATAACCAAATAGACTCGCTATCTAAATTAAGTTTTGAAGTTTTAAAAGACCATTATGTGAAGTCTTTATTTGATTCTATAAAAAGACAGTCTGCACAAGCTTTTTTATTAAAAGCGAAAAGAGAAAAAAATCTATTAAAATAGCTGATGGATATTATTTTTTATCGGAGTTAAATAAGCATAATACTTTAGGAGTGAAATATGCTGATAGTATATTGGCTTTAAATATAAATAAAAAGGGTAGTGATTATCCAGCAAAAGGCTACTTACAAAAAGGTATCCAATTATATTATTTAGCTAACTATTCAGAAGCTTTTGAAAATTATTTAAGGGCACATAAATATTATAAAGTTTCTAAAAATAAATATGGACGACTATGCGTCAACCATTATATAGGATTGCTTAAAAATTGTATTAATGAACATGAGGAGTCGTTAAAAGTATTTAGAGAAAATTTATTGTTTTTAATAATAAAGAGAAACAAATAAAATATCAAAAACAGTACCTAAAGTCTTTGCTTGCCTTAGCGGACTCATATAATAGAAACAAATTATTAGACTCCGCAGAAATTATTAAAAAAAAAGGCTAATACAAAGTAGAAAAAATAATATAAGATATTTATATCCTAATTTTTTATTATCATATGGAATCACTAAGAATTTAAAAAAAAGCTACAATTCTGCTATTGATAGTTTATTTAAGAGTTCTAAATTATTCAAAAACGATAAAACAAATATTGCTGTTTGCAATTTATATTTATATAAATCCTTTCTTGGAAAGAAGCAACAAGCTAAGGCAATTGAATATTTAAAAAAAATGACTCACTATTTAAAGTACATCCAGAAATCATCTTTCAAGCTAAAGATTCTTATGAATTACTTTTAAAATACTATAAAGAAAATAACAAAAAGAAAAATATCTAAAAGTAATAGAGAACTTATTAACTCTAGATAATATTATTAGAATGAAGCATAATCATTTAAGAAAAAAAATAGTTAATAAATACGAAATACCACTCCTTCTTTCTGAAAAGGAACGCCTCATATCAGAATTGGATAAAAGCAACTCTTTTAAGAAAATAAGTATTTTTATTTTGGTTATTATAACTTCTTTATTTTATTCATAGCTTTTTATTTTTTTAAGAAAAAAAAAAAATAAGAAACGATTCAATGATTTAATGCTTGGGTTTGATAGTAAGAAAAAGCTGTCCAACAATAAAAATACTGATTTAATAGAAATTACTACTACTGAATTATCAGAAGAACTAGTAAAAGATGTTTTAAATAAGCTACTCATTTTTGAAAAATCTAATAAGTTTATAAAAAATGATTATACTTTAAATTCATTAGCAAAAGAGTTAAAAACCAATAGTACTTATTTATCTAAAATAATAAATAGTTCAAAGCAAGTTAATTTTTCTAACTATCTAAATAAGATAAGAATTGAATATGCAATAGAAAAATTAACAACTGATAAAACTATTAGAAACTATACAGTTCAAGCGATTGCAGAAGATGTTGGCTTTAATAAAGCCCAATCATTTTCAACAGCATTTCAAAAACAAACGGGTATTTCCATTACATATTTTATAAAGCAAATAAACAACAAACCTACTGAAAACTAGTTGATTAAAACCTTCATTAAGTTATTGAAATTTATAAATTTCAATAACTTAATGAAGAGATTGCAGGATTTCTTAGTTACTTTAGTGGCTCACTTTAAAATTTAAAATTATTATGAAAAAACAACAAGAACAAAAAGAGAAATTAAGTTTTAAGAAATTTCAAATCGCAAAAATTAAAAATCTTCAAAAAATAGTAGGGGGTAATGGTCTATGTGATGATGATACTGTAAACACTCAGAAAGGTAAAAAGTAATTATTATTTTATTCACCAAATATATTTTAAAATTATATTTGGTGAGTTTATCTCATACCAAAACAAATGAAATTTAACTTTATTATCAGTACATGTTTTCTTCTCTTTATAATTAGTTGTAAAAAAAAAGAAATGTCTAAATCAAATTTAGCCCCAAAAATGGCAATTACTACTGAATATCATAATCAAAAGGTGTATGATTCTTATCGATATATGGAGAACCTTAAAGATTCTATATTTTTAAATTGGGTGAAAGAGCAAGAGACACAAACTAAAGAAGCTCTTAATTCAATCTCTAATAGAAAAATATTATTATATAAGATCTCTAGTTTGGAAAAAAAAAACACAGCTACTTTTTCTTTATTAAAAATTACTGATAATAACACACATTTTTATTAAAAAAAGAAGTAACCAGTAACACAGCAATACTATATAAAAGGGCAGGTTTTAAAGGAAAGGAAATTGAACTATTTGATCCTAAAGCATATGCTCCAAACACAAAAGAAAAGTACTCCATAAATTATATTCAACCTAGTTGGGACGGAAAAAAATTGCAATAAGCATTACTTCTCAAGATAAAGAAATTTCAGAAATCATTATTTTAGATATTCCAAGTAAAACTAGATCTTCTGAAGTTATAAAAAATTGTTGGCCTTCTGGTATTGGAGGTATTCATTGGTTACCAGATAACTCTGGTTTAATTTATACACATATTCCAGAAATAGACAAGAACTCTAAAAATTATATTTTAAACACAGCTAGTGTTATTTATAAATTAGGAGACAGTCCTAAAAATAGTAAAACACTTTTTTCAAAAACGAATAACCCTGAATTAGATTTAAAGTCTAAGGATTTTTGTATTATTTATTTTTGGAATCAAACAGATAAATATTTGATAGCAAAAGTGGGCGGCATAGGCTTTAAGGATTATTATTACGCTCCTGTTAATAGTATTACCAACAAAAAGATACAATGGAAACCATTATTTAAAAAAAACATCAAATAAAACAATTTTCTATTGCTAACGACAGTTTGTTCTATAAAACTGCAAAAAATGCATCAAATTATAAAATATGTAAAACTGCATTAGCAAATTTAAATTTTGAAAACCCTGAAATTATAGTTGAGGAAGATAAAAATGCAGTTATCACAGATTTTACATTGACAAAAAATGGACTTTTTTATGTAAAAACTAAAAATGGTGTTGAAGCAAAGCTCTATCATTTTAAAGAAAACAAAGAACAAAACATCTCTATACCAAAACCATCTGGATCGATAAATCTTACTTCCAAAAACAGTAAATCAAAGGATTTATGGATAGAAATTGAAGGTTGGACAAATAATGAAGAACGTTATCACTATAACGATAAAACAACGCTATTTACAGAAGAAAATTTAGGAGAAATAGTTGAATTCAATGAATTAAACGATATTACTATAGAAGAAATAGAAGTTACTTCACATGATGGAATTAAAGTCCCATTATCTATTATGTTAAAAAAGGCTTAAAATTTAATAGCGCAAACAGATTGTTAATAACCTCCTTATGCCATTTATTTCCTTTCTCACCGCCACCACGAACATGTGCTGATGCATAAATACCTCCTTCATTTAGCCAATGCAACATGTATTTATCCAAGTAAGGAACATCAGATATCCCATAAGCACCATAACCAGTCATTAACAATCTGTTTGCGCTATTAAATTTAAGCCTTTTTTATACATAATAGATAATGGACTTTAATTCCATCATGTGAAGTAACTTCTATTTCTTCTATAGTAATATCGTTTAATTCATTGAATTCAACTATTTCTCCTAAATTTTCTTCTGTAAATAGCGTTGTTTTATCGTTATAGTGATAACGTTCTTCATTATTTGTCCAACCTTCAATTTCTATCCATAAATCCTTTGATTTACTGTTTTTGGAAGTAAGATTTATCGATCCAGATGGTTTGGTATAGAGATGTTTTGTTCTTTGTTTTCTTTAAAATGATAGAGCTTGCTTCAACACCATTTTTAGTTTTTACATAAAAAGTCCATTTTTTGTCAATGTAAATCTGTGATAACTGCATTTTTATCTTCCTCAACTATAATTTCAGGGTTTTCAAAATTTAAATTTGCTAATGCAGTTTACATATTTTATAATTTGATGCATTTTTTGCAGTTTTATAGAACAAACTGTCGTTAGCAATAGAAAATTGTTTTATTTGATGTTTTTTTTAAAATAATGGTTCCATTGTATCTTTTTGTTGGTAATACTATTAACAGGAGCGTAATAATAATCCTTAAAGCCTATGCCGCCCACTTTTGCTATCAAATATTTACTGTTTGATTCCAAAATAAATAATACAAAAATCCTTAACTTAAATCTAATTCAGGGTTATTCGTTTTTGAAAAAAGTGTTTTACTATTTTTAGGACTGTCTCCTAATTTATAAATAACACTAGCTTGTTTAAAATATAATTTTTAGAGTTCTTGTCTATTTCTGGAATATGTGTATAAATTAAACCAGAGTTATCTGGTAACCAATGAATACCTCCAATACCAGAAGGCCAACAATTTTTTATAACTTCAGAAGATCTAGTTTTACTTGGAATATCTAAAATAATGATTTCTGAAATTTCTTTATCTTGAGAAGTAATGCTTATTGCAATTTTTTTTCCGTCCCAACTAGGTTGAATATAATTTATGGAGTACTTTCTTTTGTGTTTGAGCATATGCTTTAGGATCAAATAGTTCAATTTCCTTTCCTTTAAAACCTGCCCTTTTATATAGTATTGCTGTGTTACTGGTTACTTCTTTTTTTAAATAAAAATGTGTGTTATTATCATAATTTTTAATAAAGAAAAAGTAGCTGTGTTTTTTTTGTCCAAACTAGAGATCTTATATAATAATATTTTTCTATTAGAGATTGAATTAAGAGCTCTTTAGTTTGTGCTCTTGCTCTTTCACCCAATTTAAAAATATAGAATCTTTAAGGTTCTCCATATATCGATAAGAATCATACACCTTTTGATTATGATATTCAGTAGTAATTGCCATTTTTGGGGCTAAATTTGATTTAGACATTTCTTTTTTTTTACAACTAATTATAAAGAGAAGAAAACATGTACTGATAATAAAGTTAAATTTCATTTGTTTTGGTATGAGATAAACTCACCAAATATAATTTTAAAATATATTTGGTGAATAAAATAATAATTACTTTTACCTTTCTGAGTGTTTACAGTATCATCATCACATAGACCATTACCCCCTACTATTTTTTGAAGATTTTTAATTTTTGCGATTTGAAATTTCTTAAAACTTAATTTCTCTTTTTGTTCTTGTTGTTTTTCATAATAATTTTAAATTTTAAAGTGAGCCACTAAAGTAACTAAGAAATCCTGCAATCTCTTCATTAAGTTATTGAAATTTATAAATTTCAATAACTTAATGAAGGTTTTAATCAACTAGTTTTCAGTAGGTTTGTTGTTTATTTGCTTTATAAAATATGTAATGGAAATACCCGTTTGTTTTTGAAATGCTGTTGAAAATGATTGGGCTTTATTAAAGCCAACATCTTCTGCAATCGCTTGAACTGTATAGTTTCTAATAGTTTTATCAGTTGTTAATTTTTCTATTGCATATTCAATTCTTATCTTATTTAGATAGTTAGAAAATTAACTTGCTTTGAACTATTTATTATTTTAGATAAATAAGTACTATTGGTTTTTAACTCTTTTGCTAATGAATTTAAAGTATAATCATTTTTTATAAACTTATTAGATTTTTCAAAAATGAGTAGCTTATTTAAAACATCTTTTACTAGTTCTTCTGATAATTCAGTAGTAGTAATTTCTATTAAATCAGTATTTTTATTGTTGGACAGCTTTTTCTTACTATCAAACCCAAGCATTAAATCATTGAATCGTTTCTTATT
>NZ_MQUA01000002.1 GCF_002943715.1 Polaribacter filamentus
TATTTGTTTACAAAATTAGTTGCTTAACTACGCAACGAACTGTACAATAGGCATTCGCTTCATTATAACCAGTAATAAAATTCTTTAGAAAAACACATCAAAACTTATTTAAAAATGAATAATATAAGATTGTATGAATTTTCTTGTAATAATAAAAAATAATTATCTTCGCTATTTTATTCAATTAATTACTAACTTAAAGACAGGATGTTTAATAGTACTAATAGTTATTCAAAGTACTTAGTTGCATTTGTGACCTGACTTTTAACAGCCTTTAGTATGACCACCTTTACTACAATTAAAACCATTACACCATTTAATTTTTGATAAATATGCCTTACAAGCATCATCAGTCTGCAATTCTTTTATAAATCTTAGTATATCTTGACCTTCAAATTGTATTCTATCTCTTATATTAAAGAGTATAATAACCGGAAATTAAATGACTAACTCAAAAAAAAATAAGATGCTTCGAAATGATTTTTAGTTTTATTCTTAACTTTTTATACGGGTAAAGTTAGGAATTTAAAACGCTTCTGTTGCATTTCCGTTTTAAGTAAATAGGATATATAACGGGGCCAGTTCTCTAACTTATACTTATTCCACATGAAATATCCGTGAGCGTTTTTTTCAACGGAGAAAATTATTCTACTACTACAAACTCTCCTTGAACGACATTATTGCAGGGTGATAGTTCTTCTTTTTCACATCCTGAAAACAAAAAAAGAGTTACTACTACTCCAATTATTCTGAGACTTTTATTAATTATTATTTTCATAGTTATTTTGATTTTAAAGTTATATTGATAAGCTTTAGTTCTTCTCCTATCGAAACGATATAAGAGTCAATTTCAAGATCGGTGAAAAGAGCCTCTCCATTTGTGATTTTTTTGGCTATAATTGTTTTACCATTACTATTAATTGCTACTGTTGCCCCTTCTTGACTAGAGACTACTTTTATAGCTCCACCTGCATAGCAAACAGCATCTTTTTTATAGAAAACAGTTGGAATACTGATTTGGTTTAAAGTAACCACATAATTGGTCAGAATTGATTCATCTTCAGACAGAACTTCGTATGTTATTGCAGAAGAAAAATTATCTGCAATCTCATTCGATTTTTGTTCAATGTTGTTTTTAAACAATCTCCCCCCCTTACTTAACGTGAATACAGGTTTTAGGTCAGTTAGACTGTAATTATTATATAAGGTAATGTCAACCTTATTACTAGTAATTACTGAGGAGACAGTTTTAATGTCCGCAAAATCAAACATCAGAATTTTGGCCGTGTTATTAAGGGCAGGTTCTGCAATGCTGTAGGATTGAAATAAGTTTCCTTTGTGCTCGTTTAATGCAAAGACAATTTGTTTGGTTACTGTGGTAATTTTATCAGTTGCGCTATCATATAGTTTAAATGATATAGCTTCTCCCTGCGTATTTGAAAATACTGTGAGGTAGGCATAGTAATTTTTTTCACTAGCAACATAAGTGATGCCGCTTATTCCTCGGCAAGAAGAGCCAACAAAAGCTGCGACCTTATCATTTGGATTAATTAATTGTTTTCCGTTTGCATTCAATTTTGCTAGAAAGGTCATCGTATACTGATAGGTATTCTCATTTACAGACCAACTAGGAGTTTGCGCAATTAAGTTATTAGAGAAAAGTAATACCAGTATAAAGCAAAATGCTATTTTTTTCATAAAAAAAAGATTTTATTCCGGAAAAGGATACTTGAAAAATCGCTTTTCCGGAATTATTATTTTAGTTTTTTATTATTTTTTCTATCATTATTTTGCCACCAATATGTAATTTAAGGAGATAAACACCAGAAGGTATCGTAGGACTTATTTTAAATACTGCAGCATCAGAATTGATTTTAAAAGTATCCTCGAATATAATTTGACTAAGCATATTGTAAATTAGTACTTTTGCATCTCCTCTTTCTTTGGTTTCAATTGCAATTTCTAGATCATGATAAAAAGGATTAGGGGATACGCTTATTTTTTCTCCGAATAAATCAATTAGAATAGGATTAGAAATGCTACCTAGGATGGCATCTGTAGAAAAACTGATCGTTTTGCTCGTCGGTTGTGCGCTCTTCCCTTTTCCAACGAAGGCTGTCAGTGTTTCTGGTTGATTACCGTAAATAGTTATAAAAGCCAAATTCGCACCTTCAATATTTTGAGTGGTAGTAATTCCTCTTAATTGGCCAATCTCATTGTAAAAAAAGAGCGTATCAAAACCTTCGGGTATTTTTGCAATTGCACTCATAGTACTAGGAAATTGCGCGAATTGGCTTGACAACACCTCATTTTCTATACGGCTTGCTAGTCCAGTCTTTTGAGTACTCGTTTTTGCACTTGAGCTGTTCAAATATTCTGGATAATTAAATCGTTGAGCTATATTTGTTTTTAGCATATAGCCTTCGCCCGATTTTAAATAGGACAAAGATCCTTTCCACCCAATAGCAGGACTGTATATGGCAAATAAGGATTGGGACTTTATAAAATCACCATCACTAGCATCAAGATTAGCTAAAGCATCCGAAACAGTTACATTTCTTGAAACTACAAAGGGAAGCCAATTCCAATTTTGGTTTAAGTCAAAAAACCATGTATTTAAATCCACAGGAACACCTTTGATGTTTAATTTTTGTGCCACTGACAGTTTTATTTTATACATTTTATTTTTCGAAATACCGCCGCTACTAGATACGGTGCCAGACCATCCATTTCTAGCTGGATTGACAGTATCAAGCTGATAGACATCAAGTAATGCCGGAGCATTTGACTGTATTAAATCCGAAGTATTTAGAGTGAGGGAGTTTGTAAGCGCATTTAAATTCCCGAATCGTGCATCAGTTACGTTAAAAGACGTCCATGTCCAGCCTTGGTTAAAGAAAAGTTGCTGGCCCGTTATTTCGGTATTGTTAAAAATAGCGGGACTGGTATAAGTTCCAATAACTTCATCTGCCAGATAAGGGATCGTTAATTCGCTGTTTAAAGATGCTTCTTTTAATTTTCCCTCGGAAGCATCCCAAATATAAAATGAAATATTTTCTTCGCTAACTTTATTACTATAAACCGTCAGATATACAAAGTATTCCTTAAAACTTGGGTCATATATAACACTTGCTTTTCCGCGAACTTCACCGTTAACCGCAGCCACCACCTTGTCGTATAGATCATCCGTAAAAAAATCACCTAATTTTACTTTTCCGATGATACTCATTGATTGGCTATACCTACTTGGATCAAGTTCCAATATATGTTCTTTCTCCAATACTCTTAGTTCTAGTTGTATTTTCTCATTATAATCATAATCAGTTCTAGAGATAAAATATACTATAATCAATCGAGCCGAACACCGCAACCTTACCCGTTGATTTCCAAACTGGCAACTTCATCCACAAATTCAGGTACCATTGCGCCTAACTCTAACATGACATTAACGGTAACAGTTGACCGTGATCTGGCAATTGGTGATTATAGTACTATTTTATCTCTAGACACTGATTATGATTATAATGAGAAATACAACTAGAACTAAGAGTATTGGAGAAAGAACATATATTGGAACTTGATCCAAGTAGGTATAGCCAATCAATGAGTATCATCGGAAAAGTAAAATTAGGTGATTTTTTTACGGATGATCTATACGACAAGGTGGTGGCTGCGGTTAACGGTGAAGTTCGCGGAAAAGCAAGTGTTATATATGACCCAAGTTTTAAGGAATACTTTGTATATCTGACGTTTATAGTAATAAAGTTAGCGAAGAAAATATTTCATTTTATATTGGGATGCTTCCGAGGGAAATTAAAAGAAGCATCTTTAAACAGCGAATTAACGATCCCTTATCTGGCAGATGAAGTTATTGGAACTTATACCAGTCCCGCTATTTTAACAATACCGAAATAACGGGCCAGCAACTTTTCTTTAACCAAGGCTGGACATGGACGTCTTTTAACGTAACTGATGCACGATTCGGGAATTTAAATGCGCTTACAAACTCCCTCACTCTAAATACTTCGGATTTAATACAGTCAAATGCTCCGGCATTACTTGATGTCTATCAGCTTGATACTGTCAATCCAGCTAGAAATGGATGGTCTGGCACCGTATCTAGTAGCGGCGGTATTTCGAAAAATAAAATGTAAAATAAAACTGTCAGTGGCACAAAAATTAAACATCAAAGGTGTTCCTGTGGATTTAAATACATGGTTTTTGACTTAAACCAAAATTGGAATTGGCTTCCCTTTGTAGTTTCAAGAAATGTAACTGTTTCGGATGCTTTAGCTAATCTTGATGCTAGTGATGGTGATTTTATAAAGTCCCAATCCTTATTTGCCATATACAGTCCTGCTATTGGGTGGAAAGGATCTTTGTCCTATTTAAAATCGGGCGAAGGCTATATGCTAAAACAAATATAGCTCAACGATTTAATTATCCAGAATATTTGAACAGCTCAAGTGCAAAAACGAGTACTCAAAAGACTGGACTAGCAAGCCGTATAGAAAATGAGGTGTTGTCAAGCCAATTCGCGCAATTTCCTAGTACTATGAGTGCAATTGCAAAATACCCGAAGGTTTTGATACGCTCTTTTTTACAATGAGATTGGCCAATTAAGAGGAATTACTACCACTCAAAATATTGAAGGTGCGAATTTGGCTTTTATAACTATTTACGGTAATCAACCAGAAACACTGACAGCCTTCGTTGGAAAAGGGAAGAGCGCACAACCGACGAGCAAAACGATCAGTTTTTCTACAGATGCCATCCTAGGTAGCATTTCTAATCCTATTCTAATTGATTTATTCGGAGAAAAAATAAGCGTATCCCCTAATCCTTTTTATCATGATCTAGAAATTGCAATTGAAACCAAAGAAAGAGGAGATGCAAAAGTACTAATTTACAATATGCTTAGTCAAATTATATTCGAGGATACTTTTAAAATCAATTCTGATGCTGCAGTATTTAAAATAAGTCCTACGATACCTTCTGTGTTTATCTCCTTAAATTACATATTGGTGGCAAAATAATGATAGAAAAAATAAAAAACTAAAATAATAATTCCGGAAAAGCGATTTTCAAGTATCCTTTTCCGAATAAAATCTTTTTTTATGAAAAAATAGCATTTTGCTTTATACTGGTATTACTTTTCTCTAATAACTTAATTGCGCAAACTCCTAGTTGGTCTGTAAATGAGAATACCTATCAGTATACGATGACCTTTCTAGCAAAATTGAATGCAAACGGAAAACAATTAATTAATCCAAATGATAAGGTCGCAGCTTTTGTTGGCTCTTCTTGCCGAGGAATAAGCGGCATCACTTATGTTGCTAGTGAAAAAAATTACTATGCCTACCTCACAGTATTTTCAAATACGCAGGAGAAGCTATATCATTTAAACTATATGATAGCGCAACTGATAAAATTACCACAGTAACCAAACAAATGTCTTGCATTAAACGAGCACAAAGGAAACTTATTTCAATCCTACAGCATTGCAGAACCTGCCCTTAATAACACGGCCAAAATTCTGATGTTTGATTTTGCGGACATTAAAACTGCTCCTCAGTAATACTAGTAATAAGGTTGACATTACCTTATATAATAATTACAGTCTAACTGACCTAAAACCTGTATTCACGTTAAGTAAGGGGGGAGATTGTTTAAAAACAACATTGAACAAAAATCGAATGAGATTGCAGATAATTTTTCTTCTGCAATAACATACGAAGTTCTGTCTGAAGATGAATCAATTCTGACCAATTATGTGGTTACTTTAAACCAAATCAGTATTCCAACTGTTTTCTATAAAAAAGATGCTGTTTGCTATGCAGGTGGAGCTATAAAAGTAGTCTCTAGTCAAGAAGGGGCAACAGTAGCAATTAATAGTAATGGTAAAACAATTATAGCCAAAAAAATCACAAATGGAGAGGCTCTTTTCACCGATCTTGAAATTGACTCTTATATCGTTTCGATAGGAGAAGAACTAAAGCTTATCAATATAACTTAAAATCAAAAAACTATGAAATAATAATTAATAAAAGTCTCAGAATAATTGGAGTAGTAGTAACTCTTTTTTTGTTTTCAGGATGAAAAAGAAGAACTATCACCCTGCAATAATGTCGTTCAAGGAGAGTTTGTAGTAGTAGAATAATTTTCTCCGTTGAAAAAAACGCTCACGGATATTTCATGTGGAATAAGTATAAGTTAGAGAACTGGCCCCGTTATATATCCTATTTACTTAAAACGGAAATGCAACAGAAGCGTTTTAAATTCCTAACTTTACCCGTATAAAAAGTTAAGAATAAAACTAAAAATCATTTCGAAGCATCTTATTTTTTTTTGAGTTAGTCATTTAATTTCCGGTTATTATACTCTTTAATATAAGAGATAGAATACAATTTGAAGGTCAAGATATACTAAGATTTATAAAAGAATTGCAGACTGATGATGCTTGTAAGGCATATTTATCAAAAATTAAATGGTGTAATGGTTTTAATTGTAGTAAAGGTGGTCATACTAAAGGCTGTTAAAAGTCAGGTCACAAATGCAACTAAGTACTTTGAATAACTATTAGTACTATTAAACATCCTGTCTTTAAGTTAGTAATTAATTGAATAAAATAGCGAAGATAATTATTTTTTATTATTACAAGAAAAATTCATACAATCTTATATTATTCATTTTTAAAATAAGTTTTGATGTGTTTTCTAAAGAATTTTATTACTGGTTATAATGAAGCGAATGCCTATTGTACAGTTCGTTGCGTAGTTAAGCAACTAATTTTGTAAACAAATA
>NZ_MQUA01000003.1 GCF_002943715.1 Polaribacter filamentus
GATGCCATCAATATTAAAGAAATCAAGTATTTCGTTTTGGATGAAGCCGATGAAATGGTCACTGCTTTAAAAGAAGAGGTAGATGCTATTATCAAAGAAATTCCGAAATCAAGAAGAACGTTGTTGTTTACGGCTACAATGCCAGGAACGATCAAACAATTAGTTCAAAATTACATGGCGAAACAGGTAATTCATATTGAAGCGGATATGGGAACTGTTGGTCATCAGGGAATTGATCATCAATATGTTGTTGTAAAACCGATTGAGAAATTAGAGGTCTTACTTCATTTTTTAAGTTCTAAGGATGGGAAACGCGGAATTATATTTTGTAAAACGAAAGCTGCAGTTAATAAACTAGCAAAAAATCTAGCCATTAATAAATTCTCTTCTGGGGCTATTCATGGTAGTTTAACGCAAGGAATTCGTGATCGAATTATGGGGCAATTTAGAGAAGGTAACATTAATATTTTAGTAGCTACGGATTTAGCTGCTCGTGGAATTGACGTAAAAGAAATAGAATATGTGGTAAATTATCATTTACCAGACACGTATGATACGTATGTTCATAGAAGCGGACGTACAGCAAGAGCAGGAGCAAAGGGGCTTTCTTTAAGTATTATTCAAGATGATGAAGTGCAAGATATTCCTGAATTTGAAAAAGTATTAGGCATTCAATTTCATCAATTTAAAAAAGCCGATTCAAAAAGTATTGAAGAAAACAATGGTTTGTTGTGGCCAAAAAAATATTTAAAACGAGGCCGAATCACGACGTTTCTCAAGATTTTAAAGCACAAATAAAAACAATATTTCATCATTTAACAAAAGAGGAATTAGTTGATAAAATATTGGCAAATTACTTAGCACAAATGGCTTCTACAAAAACAAAACCGGAAGCACCTAAAAAGAAAAAAAAGAAATAACGAAATCTGTTAATTAGTATTAAAAGTTAAATTGTCTGTTAAAAGGTAGTGTAAGACTATTGATACATTTAATTACTGATTTACGTCTAATAGAACAAAATAATTATGGCAAATAACATTAAGAATCAAGAGGATATATTAGCAAAATTAAATATTACTGCTTTAAATTCGATGCAAGAAGAGGCCGTTTCTGTCATAGAAACAACTACAAATACCATTTTATTATCGCCAACAGGAACTGGAAAGACACTTGCTTTTTGTTTGCCATTGATTGATTCTTTAGATCCAGAATCAAATGAAATTCAGGCGTTAATATTGGTGCCATCCAGAGAATTAGCGATACAAATTGAACAAGTTATCCGTACAATGGGTTCTGGTTACAAAGTGAATGCAGTTTATGGTGGCCGACCAATGTCTAAAGATAAAATTGAATTAAAACACATACCTGCAATTTTAATAGGAACCCGGGTAGAATTGCAGACCATTTTGCCAATGATCGTTTTTCTAAAGATTATATTAAAACCTTGATTTTAGATGAGTTTGACAAGTCTTTAGAAGTAGGTTTTGAATATGAAATGAGAGGAATTATTAATCAATTGCCTGCTTTAAATAAACGCATCTTAACTTCTGCTACTCAAGGTGTTGAAATTCCTGAATTTGTTAAATTAGACAAGCCAACAATCATTAATTATTTAAAAGAAAAGAGAACGTCGCAATTGGCTATTAAAACAGTAATTGCTCCTGAAAAAAATAAATTAACAACTTTGTTGGATCTAATTCAGCATATTGGGAATGATCCCGGAATTGTTTTCTGTAATTTAAAAGACAGTATTGAAAAAGTAAGTGCTTCTTTAGATCGTAATAATATTAGTCATGCTTGTTTTTCAGGCGGAATGGAGCAAAAAGATAGAGAGCGTTCTTTAATTAAATTTAGAAACGGAACCTGTCAATTATTAATTGCGACCGATTTAGCTTCTAGAGGAATAGATATCGTTGAAATTAAATATATTATTCATTTTGAATTGCCGCAGCATGAAGAAGATTTTATTCATAGAAATGGAAGAACGGCAAGAATAAATGAAAAAGGAACGGCTTATATTTTAAAATGGGAAAAAGAAACTTCGCCAGATTTTATTAAAAATTCAAAAGGTGAAAACATTTCTAAAAAGGCAAAATTAGAACCTCAATATTGGGAAACGTTATTTATTTCTGGCGGAAGAAAAGATAAAATTTCAAAAGGGGATATCGCTGGTTTATTTATAAAACAAGGCGGTTTGACTAAAGACCAATTAGGTACGATTGAATTAAAACCCGATTGTGCGTTTGTTGCAATTCCACGAGCACTTGCTAATGGTTTGGTAGAAAAATTAAATAATACGCGATTAAAAAAGAAAAAAGTCCGAGTTACTGTTTTATAGTAATTGTTTTTTAATAGATTTTTTTTAAGTAATAATGCCAATTTCTATGAAATAGAAAAAGGCATGGAATCTGTTATAAAAGAATATTTTGCATACTCAAATGATTATCAGTTTTGCGCAGTGGGGTTTTATATTTTTAATACTCATAAAATTATGAGAACTACAATTTTAAAAACAACTGGATGCAAGCAACTTGACTTGCAATCAGTCCACTATTATTTTTTTACATCAAAAGAAATCGGTTTAACTGTGCTGCATTAAAAATTACGAATTCATTTTACAGCATCTATATCTTGGTTATAAAATCTTAAAAAATAAAGCATCTTTTTGAACACAATACACATCAAGTTTTACCATTTAATAAGTTTATGGTAAGATTGATAAAGTCCTTTCTCTTTTCAAGCTTACTAATTGCATTTTCTGAGCTATATGGTCCATTGACTGCAATTACTTTGCTAATATTTCATGGATTTATTCCTTTTACAATGCCTCTTTAATTTTAACAGGATTGGGTCCAGTAGATGAAATGCCTTCAGATAGCGTGAAACTATTCGCTTCATTTTATGCGGTATTTAGCGGAATTGCTTTTTTAAGCACAGTAGCCGTTATTTTTGAGCCCATTGCCCAAAGATTATTACACATTTTACACATAAACGAAGATGAAAATTAATATACCAAAAATAATTATTATTGGCGCCGGGTTTGGCAGCTTATCGCTAGCAAAAGCACTAAAGGACTAAAATGCAGATGTTCTTTTAATGGATCAAAATAACTATTATAATTTTCAACCGTTAATGTATCAAATTGCTACAGGTGGTTTAGAACCGGATAGCATTGCATACCCAATAAGATGAATTTTTAAAGGTTATAAAAATGTAACTTTTAGAATGGCCAAAATGAATGCTTTAAATACCGTTGAGAACGAAATAGAAAACTTCAATAGGTGTATTTCCATTTGATTATTTAATCATTGCCACAGGTAGTGAAACTAATTATTTTAATTTTAAAATCAATTTTGGATGCTTTAAATCTTAAGAGTTTTATTTTTTAAAATTTAGAAAAGGCATTAATTAACCAAAAGGACCAATCTCTTGAAGAAATATTGAACATTGCCATAGTTGCTTTAGGACAAGCAGGAATTGAATTAGCAGAGGCACTCGCAGAAATGAAACGCCTCATAATTCCTAAAGATTTTCCGTTTTAGATATTTCAAAAATGGAAATTAATTTAGATGAAGCTTCACCAAAAGTATCATCAGTAACTTCTGAAAATGCTTCTCTTAAAAGTTATGAGTACCTAAATGAATAAGAAATTAATGTAAATCTAAACGTAAAAGTTGTAAGTTATGACGAAACTTATTTAACACTCGCGGATGAAACACCCTTTAAAACAGACACTGTAATTTGGACGGCAGGCGTCAAAGGAAACCCAATTAATGGATTGACAGAAGAGACTTTTGTTGGTAATAGAATTGTTATTAATGAGTTTAATCAGGTTTTAAATACCCGTTCAATTTTTGCAATTAGGGATGTGGCGAGTTATATTTCAAAAGAAAACCCAAAAGGATTTCCAATGTTAGCGACCGTTGAACAGCAATATGGAAAACAGTTACCAAATAATAGTATCAATCTAATAAAAGAAAAAGCATTACAATCTTTTGCATATAAAGACAAAGGTACAATGGCAACAACAGACCGAAGAAAGCCGGTTGTGAACCTGACGAATTGGTAATTTCAAGGGACTTTTGCATGGTTAGTTTGGATGTTTATTCACACTATGTCATTGATAGGTTTTAGAAATAAAGCGATTGTTTTTTTAGATTGGATGAATAATTATTTTATATATGGTAGGCCTTTAGGATTAATTATAAGACCTTATAATAGAAAATAAATACTGATACTATTTGTTGATTTTTTACTTTTTAAGGGATCTTTTTGGACGCATAATTTTAGTCGTTATCATTTATAATTCCAGGTTTATAGATTTTATGAAGTATTTGGGTTGTAATCAAATTGGCAGTTTTTCTACTATTTTAGATGATACTATTTATTTTTATGTAGAGAAGGATCCGCATAAAATAAAATAATTAAGAAGAATTAAGAGAACTATTTTACTACACTCATTTGATAAAAAGAGCCATCAAAAATTACTTTTCTGATAAAAATAAAAGCCTCTTTAAAATCTTCTGAAGGTAGATTTAAAATATTATGACCTTTATTTTTATATCCATAAAACATAAAACTTTTGTGAAGACTTTCTAGTTTTTCAACTATATTTTTAGAACCATCCATTACAAAATATCCCTTATCTAATGGAGAGCAAGAGCGATGTGCTCCCTGATAATAAGGTATAACTTTATCTTCTGTTCCGTGATAAAACACACCAGGTACTGCATTTGATTTGTTTATAAAGTACTATTAAAATTGATCCTAAAAAAATTATTTTATTTGGCACAAGTGCAGGCGCAGAAACATTGCTAAATATCGCCTACAACAAACAGTTATTAGGCAAACGCTCTAAAAGGTATAAAAACATTTCTATTGCTGGAATAATTTCCATTTCAGGTGCTATTTTAAATAGTACTTTAATAAACAAATCAAATGCAGTACCTGGTGTGTTTTATCACGGAACAGAAGATAAAGTTATACCTTATTATCAGGGAGCACATCGCTCTTGCTCTCCATTAGATAAGGGATATTTTGTAATGGATGGTTCTAAAAATATAGTTGAAAAACTAGAAAGTCTTCACAAAAGTTTTATGTTTTATGGATATAAAAATAAAGGTCATAATATTTTAAATCTACCTTCAGAAGATTTTAAAGAGGCTTTTATTTTTATCAGAAAAGTAATTTTTGATGGCTCTTTTTATCAAATGAGTGTAGTAAAATAGTTCTCTTAATTCTTCTTAATTATTTTATTTTATGCGGATCCTTCTCTACATAAAAATAAATAGTATCATCTAAAATAGTAGAAAAACTGCCAATTTGATTACAACCCAAATACTTCATAAAATCTATAAACCTGGAATTATAAATGATAACGACTAAAATTATGCGTCCAAAAAGATCCCTTAAAAAGTAAAAAATCAACAAATAGTATCAGTATTTATTTTCTATTATAAGGTCTTATAATTAATCCTAAAGGCCTACCATATATAAAATAATTATTCATCCAATCTAAAAAAACAATCGCTTTATTTCTAAAACCTATCAATGACATAGTGTGAATAAACATCCAAACTAACCATGCAAAAGTCCCTTGAAATTACCAATTCGTCAGGTTCACAACCGGCTTTCTTCGGTCTGTTGTTGCCATTGTACCTTTGTCTTTATATGCAAAAGATTGTAATGCTTTTTCTTTTATTAGATTGATACTATTATTTGGTAACTGTTTTCCATATTGCTGTTCAACGGTCGCTAACATTGGAAATCCTTTTGGGTTTTCTTTTGAAATATAACTCGCCACATCCCTAATTGCAAAAATTGAACGGGTATTTAAAACCTGATTAAACTCATTAATAACAATTCTATTACCAACAAAAGTCTCTTCTGTCAATCCATTAATTGGGTTTCCTTTGACGCCTGCCGTCCAAATTACAGTGTCTGTTTTAAAGGGTGTTTCATCCGCGAGTGTTAAATAAGTTTCGTCATAACTTACAACTTTTACGTTTAGATTTACATTAATTTCTTATTCATTTAGGTACTCATAACTTTTAAGAGAAGCATTTTCAGAAGTTACTGATGATACTTTTGGTGAAGCTTCATCTAAATTAATTCCATTTTTGAAATATCTAAAACGGAAAATCTTTAGGAATTATGAGGCGTTTCATTTCTGCGAGTGCCTCTGCTAATTCAATTCCTGCTTGTCCTAAAGCAACTATGGCAATGTTCAATATTTCTTCAAGAGATTGGTCCTTTTGGTTAATTAATGCCTTTTCTAAATTTTAAAAAATAAAACTCTTAAGATTTAAAGCATCCAAAATTGATTTTAAAATTAAAATAATTAGTTTCACTACCTGTGGCAATGATTAAATAATCAAATGGAAATACACCTATTGAAGTTTTCTATTTCGTTCTCAACGGTATTTAAAGCATTCATTTTGGCCATTCTAAAAGTTACATTTTTATAACCTTTAAAATTCATCTTATTGGGTATGCAATGCTATCCGGTTCTAAACCACCTGTAGCAATTTGATACATTAACGGTTGAAAATTATAATAGTTATTTTGATCCATTAAAAGAACATCTGCATTTTAGTCCTTTAGTGCTTTTGCTAGCGATAAGCTGCCAAACCCGGCGCCAATAATAATTATTTTTGGTATATTAATTTTCATCTTCGTTTATGTGTAAAATGTGTAATAATCTTTGGGCAATGGGCTCAAAAATAACGGCTACTGTGCTTAAAAAAGCAATTCCGCTAAATACCGCATAAAATGAAGCGAATAGTTTCACGCTATCTGAAGGCATTTCATCTACTGGACCCAATCCTGTTAAAATTAAAGAGGCATTGTAAAAGGAATAAATCCATGAAATATTAGCAAAGTAATTGCAGTCAATGGACCATATAGCTCAGAAAATGCAATTAGTAAGCTTGAAAAGAGAAAGGACTTTATCAATCTTACCATAAACTTATTAAATGGTAAAACTTGATGTGTATTGTGTTCAAAAAGATGCTTTATTTTTTAAGATTTTATAACCAAGATATAGATGCTGTAAAATGAATTCGTAATTTTTAATGCAGCACAGTTAAACCGATTTCTTTTGATGTAAAAAAATAATAGTGGACTGATTGCAAGTCAAGTTGCTTGCATCCAGTTGTTTTTAAAATTGTAGTTCTCATAATTTTATGAGTATTAAAAATATAAAACCCCACTGCGCAAAACTGATAATCATTTGAGTATGCAAAATATTCTTTTATAACAGATTCCATGCCTTTTTCTATTTCATAGAAATTGGCATTATTACTTAAAAAAAATCTATTAAAAAACAATTACTATAAAACAGTAACTCGGACTTTTTTCTTTTTTAATCGCGTATTATTTAATTTTTCTACCAAACCATTAGCAAGTGCTCGTGGAATTGCAACAAACGCACAATCGGGTTTTAATTCAATCGTACCTAATTGGTCTTTAGTCAAACCGCCTTGTTTTATAAATAAACCAGCGATATCCCCTTTTGAAATTTTATCTTTTCTTCCGCCAGAAATAAATAACGTTTCCCAATATTGAGGTTCTAATTTTGCCTTTTTAGAAATGTTTTCACCTTTTGAATTTTTAATAAAATCTGGCGAAGTTTCTTTTTCCCATTTTAAAATATAAGCCGTTCCTTTTTCATTTATTCTTGCCGTTCTTCCATTTCTATGAATAAAATCTTCTTCATGCTGCGGCAATTCAAAATGAATAATATATTTAATTTCAACGATATCTATTCCTCTAGAAGCTAAATCGGTCGCAATTAATAATTGACAGGTTCCGTTTCTAAATTTAATTAAAGAACGCTCTCTATCTTTTTGCTCCATTCCGCCTGAAAAACAAGCATGACTAATATTATTACGATCTAAAGAAGCACTTACTTTTTCAATACTGTCTTTTAAATTACAGAAAACAATTCCGGGATCATTCCCAATATGCTGAATTAGATCCAACAAAGTTGTTAATTTATTTTTTTCAGGAGCAATTACTGTTTTAATAGCCAATTGCGACGTTCTCTTTTCTTTTAAATAATTAATGATTGTTGGCTTGTCTAATTTAACAAATTCAGGAATTTCAACACCTTGAGTAGCAGAAGTTAAGATGCGTTTATTTAAAGCAGGCAATTGATTAATAATTCCTCTCATTTCATATTCAAACCTACTTCTAAAGACTTGTCAAACTCATCTAAAATCAAGGTTTTAATATAATCTTTAGAAAAACGATCATTGGCAAAATGGTCTGCAATTCTACCCGGGGTTCCTATTAAAATTGCAGGTATGTGTTTAATTCAATTTTATCTTTAGACATTGGTCGGCCACCATAAACTGCATTCACTTTGTAACCAGAACCCATTGTACGGATAACTTGTTCAATTTGTATCGCTAATTCTCTGGATGGCACCAATATTAACGCCTGAATTTCATTTGATTCTGGATCTAAAGAATCAATCAATGGCAAACAAAAGCAAGTGTCTTTCCAGTTCCTGTTGGCGATAATAAAATGGTATTTGTAGTTGTTTCTATGACAGAAACGGCCTCTTCTTGCATCGAATTTAAAGCAGTAATATTTAATTTTGCTAATATATCCTCTTGATTCTTAATGTTATTTGCCATAATTATTTTGTTCTATTAGACGTAAATCAGTAATTAAATGTATCAATAGTCTTACACTACCTTTTAACAGACAATTTAACTTTTAATACTAATTAACAGATTTCGTTATTTCTTTTTTTTCTTTTTAGGTGCTTCCGGTTTTGTTTTTGTAGAAGCCATTTGTGCTAAGTAATTTGCCAATATTTTATCAACTAATTCCTCTTTTGTTAAATGATGAAATATTGTTTTTATTTGTGCTTTAAAATCTTGAGAAACGTCGTGATTCGGCCTCGTTTTAAATATTTTTTTGGCCACAACAAACCATTGTTTTCTTCAATACTTTTTGAATCGCTTTTTTAAATTGATGAAATTGAATGCCTAATACTTTTTCAAATTCAGGAATATCTTGCACTTCATCATCTTGAATAATACTTAAAGAAAGCCCCTTTGCTCCTGCTCTTGCTGTACGTCCGCTTCTATGAACATACGTATCATACGTGTCTGGTAAATGATAATTTACCACATATTCTATTTCTTTTACGTCAATTCCACGAGCAGCTAAATCCGTAGCTACTAAAATATTAATGTTACCTTCTCTAAATTGCCCCATAATTCGATCACGAATTCCTTGCGTTAAACTACCATGAATAGCCCCAGAAGAGAATTTATTAATGGCTAGATTTTTTGCTAGTTTATTAACTGCAGCTTTCGTTTTACAAAATATAATTCCGCGTTTCCCATCCTTAGAACTTAAAAAATGAAGTAAGACCTCTAATTTCTCAATCGGTTTTACAACAACATATTGATGATCAATTCCCTGATGACCAACAGTTCCCATATCCGCTTCAATATGAATTACCTGTTTCGCCATGTAATTTTGAACTAATTGTTTGATCGTTCCTGGCATTGTAGCCGTAAACAACAACGTTCTTCTTGATTTCGGAATTTCTTTGATAATAGCATCTACCTCTTCTTTTAAAGCAGTGACCATTTCATCGGCTTCATCCAAAACGAAATACTTGATTTCTTTAATATTGATGCATCACGTTTTAACTAAATCTACCAAACGACCTGGAGTTGCAATTACAATATGAGTCGTTGATTTTAAGCGTTCTATTTGCGGTTTTATGGGTATTCCGCCACAAATAGAAGCAATAGATATTTCTGGAATTTCTGTTGAATAAGAAACTAAATTATCATAAATCTGATGCCCTAATTCTCTCGTTGGCGCTAATATTAACGTCTGAATTTGAGTGTTTTCTAAATCCAACT
>NZ_MQUA01000004.1 GCF_002943715.1 Polaribacter filamentus
TGTAGCCAATGTTTACATTGTCTACTTTCATGCCTAGTAAAACTTCAAAACGATCTCTATGGTGTTGTTTAAATATGTTATTATAGGTAAATTCTGTTCCGAAAATAAACAGGGCAACCAAGGCATAAAAGCCTAAAATTTTGTACCAATTAAACCTAAAAAATCTTTTTCCTCCTCTATAAATTATATAGGCTGTAACTATAGAAATAATAATAAAAAGGGAAATAAACATTGTATTTGCTCCAAAAAAAATAGTGAGAACAAATAAGGCAATTACAGCTGCTCCCAATAGAATATAATTAAGCGTTAAACCTTCTCTATTTAGCACAAAAAAGAAGGATAGATAGATAAGTGCAGAACCAGCATCTGGCTGTAAAGTGATTAGGAGTGCCGGAAAGAAAACAATGATAAAAGCTTTTATTTGATTCTTAACCAACTTAAAGTTGTATTGTCTATCACTTAATAATTTAGCAACGGCTAAAGCTGTACAAGCTTTCACAAATTCTGAAGGTTGCAGACTCATAACGCCAAAATTAAACCAAGACTTAGCGCCATTAATTTCATTTCCGAGGGGAAAAGTAAGAGTAAAGAAAAGATAGAAATAAGGTATAAAATACTTGCAAACTTTTCATAAAATTTGAATTAAAGAAAAGAATACTTATGATCAAAGGAACACTTAAGCTAATCCAGAGAATTTGTTTTCCATATTTTGTAGAGAAATCTAAGATTTCATGATTTTCTTCGGTTTTAGAGGTTGCAAAAATGTTTAACCATCCAAAACCAACTAAAATTATATATAGAAAAATAAAAGCCAATCTATACCTGCAAAAATATTATTCTTTTCTTGACGCATTTTTTTATCTTTTGGTGTTTGATTATTATACGTCTCTTGCAAACTCATCATTAATATATTTCGCTCTCTGTATTCGTTTGCTTCAGAAATACTACCGTTTAAATATTTTTCTATTAATAAACTCGTAATTGGAGCTGCAATTGTAGATCCAAAACCACCATTTTCCACAAAAACGGCGATTGCAATTTTTGGATTATCTTTTGGCGCAAAAGCAATTAAAATAGAATGGTCTTTTGCTTGAACCTTAATACCGTCAACCATTTTTATAGAATTTTCTGATGTTCCTGTTTTTCCACAAATTTCAATTCCCTCAACCTGGCTCCATCTTCCGGTTCCTGTTTTAAAAACTTCATGCATAGCTTCTATAACTGGTGTAAAATACTCTTTGTTAATGGTCGTTTGTTTTTTAGACGTAAAATCAGGATTGTTAATTATTTTTCTATTGATTTTTTTAACAATATGTGGTGTGTAAAAAAAGCCTCTGTTGGCAATAGCTGCTGTGAAATTTGCTAATTGAATAGGAGTTGTTAAAATTTCTCCTTGTCCAATTGCATTAGATATGGTTGTAGAAGCGCCCCAAGCATATTTATATCTGGCATCATAATAACTTGCATCAGGAATTAATCCTTTTTGACCTGCAGGTAAATCATATCCTAAGTAATTACCTAATCCAAAGCTTGTTATGTGCTTGTTCCAGTTGTTTAATCCTTGAGAAGGTTTGTTGTTTTTTTCTATAATTTTTTTATAGGTATTAGAGAAATAACTATTACAAGATCGTGCAATTGCAGTATTTAACCTGATAGGAGAATTGTAAATTCCACAATGGCATTTCATAAATGCATTAGCGCTTCTTCCATAGCTGTAACCCCCAAAACATAAAAAGGAAGTTTGTTCTGTAATAACATTTTCTTGTAAACCAATCAACGCATTCATTATTTTAAATGGAGATCCAGGAGGATACGCAGCCAATAATCCTCTGTCATAGGTCGGTTTTTCAGGATTATTTGGGTCCATTAAACTAGCGGAGTTTATAGAGCGTTTTCTACCAACTAACATATTTGGGTCATAAGAAGGAGAAGTCACTAATGCTAAAATTTCTCCCGTTGATGGCTCGATAGCGACAATACCACCGCGTTTTCCATTCATTAATTGTTGTGCAAATAGCTGTAAATCGATATCTATTGTTAGTGTTAAATCTTTTCCATTTTCAGGAAGCGTGTCAATAACACCATTCTTATAAGAACCAGTAACTTTATTAAAACGATTTCTTTGTAAATATTTTTTCCCTTTTCTACCTCTTAAAACGTCTTCATATTGTTTTTCTACACCATCTTTCCCTTCTAATTCTCCAGATTGATAGTAATCGTTTTTTTTAGCTTTTTCTTCATTTACTTCACCTATATAACCGAGCACATTGGCTGCCGCATTTATTGGATAATTTCTAATGATTCTTTTTTGAATATAAAAACCATTGTATTTGTGCATTTTTTCTTGTAAAAAAGCAAAATCTTCTTTGGCTAATTGCTTTAAAAATACGGATGGTAAATAAGACGCATAATGTTCAGCTCTTTGAAATCGTATTAAAAAATCTACTTTATCAATTTTCAAAAGGTTACAAAATTCTAGTGTATCTATTGCTCCTACCTGATTTGGTTGCACCATAACATCATAAGAAAGCTCATTTGCAACTAATAATTTCCCGTTTCTATCATAAATATAACCACGCTCAGGATAATCATATTCAATTTTTACAGCAGCATTATGAATTGGATTGTAAGTCTCCCCTTTTATTATTTGGAGTTGAAACAAACGACCAATAAAAATTAGCCCCATAAGGGTTATTAAAAAATAAAGTAAAAAACTTCTGTTCATTATTCGTTTTTGGTAAAAATATAAGTTCCTAAAAAGTACAATGTCAATGTAAAAATACTTGAGAACAGCGTATTTAATAGTACGTTGGAAAAATTTTGAAAACTAAAATTAGCAAAAGAAAAGTAGATTAAGTGGTGAATTAATGTTAAAGTTACAACAAAGTTAAAATTTTTTCCAAAAGACTCTGAACTTAGCTTAAAAAAAGAATAGTCAGTTTCAACCTTTCTGAAGTATATTCGAACAAAAAATAATCTTAAGTAGGCGATAAATAAAATTGAAAAAGCATGAATTCCTCCAGAATCAGAGAAAAAATCAATAAAAAGGCCAAGTAAAAAACTGTAAAAAAGAAATGGAATTCTATTGCTTTTTAATGGATATAAAAAACGAAAGTAATATATAAATAAGGATTTATATACCCAAGAAACAAAATGTTATTCAGAACAAAAACCTGCAAAAAAAGTAGGAATAAAAATAATGCCACTATGTTAAATGGTTTATTCATTTTGTGCCTCTAGGGTATTAATTTCTTCTTTATTAAAATTCTTTACAATATATACAAAACCTAAATTACTCATATCATTAAAAAGTGTAACATTCACTTTATTGTCTACGGAGTTTCCTTTGTTTATTTCTGATATTGTACCAATTAAGATTCCTTCAGGAAAAATAGTTGATTTCCCACCAGTTTCAATGGTATCTCCAATTTTTAGTGGTGCTTGTCTTGGAATGTCAGAAAGTTGAACTGTATTATAGTTTTTGCCGTTCCAGCCTAAAGTGCCAAAGTAATTACTGTTTTTTAAACGCGCATTAATTTTACTATTTCTATTTAAAATAGATTGTATTCTCGCATAACTATCAGAAACATTGTCTATAATACCAATAATTCCTTTGCTATTAATTACAGCTATTTCTTTCTGTATTCCTTGGAGTTTACCTTTATTAATCGTTAAAAAGTTAAACTCTTTATCGTAATTATTTTTGATTATTTTGGCAGTTGAATAACTATATTTCTGTTGATATTTAGTGGTGTCAATTGTAATAGTATCAATGACAACAGTCTCTTTATTAATATTTAGCAATATATTTTTTCTAAAAGATTTTTTAACCGAGTATTTTCTTCAGCTAGAAATTTATTTTCTGATTTTAAACTCCAGTATTCTGAAATATTTGATGCTTTCAAGTAGATGCCACCAGTTATAGCATTAGCGGAGTTTACAAATTTGCTTTTATGAAAATCAAGATTATTAAATATTAAAGCAAGTGCAATAAACTCTAATAATAAAAAGAATAGAAAATATTTAAACTTTCGAAAAAAATAGATGAGTTGTTGCATTGTTAAACGGTAAGAATGCTAATTCATTAAAATATTTTTGTATTTTTTTAGTTCTTTTAAAGCGATTCCTGTTCCACGAACAACAGCTCTTAAAGGATCTTCTGAGACATAAACAGGTAAGTCTGTTTTACGAGACAAGCGTTTATCTAAACCTCTTAACATAGAGCCACCACCTGCTAAATAAATACCAGTATTGTAAATATCTGCGGCTAATTCTGGTGGAGTTTTAGACAAAGTTTCCATTACAGCATCTTCAATTCTTAAAATAGATTTATCTAATGCTTTCGCAATTTCTCTATAAGAGACTTGTACTTGTTTTGGTTTACCGCTTAATAAATCTCTACCTTGAACCAGCATTTCTTCTGGCGGCGTATCCAAATCTTCGGTTGCAGCACCAATTGTAATTTTAATTCTTTCGGCGGTAGTTTCTCCAACATGCAAATTATGTTGGGTACGCATGTAATACATAATGTCGTTGGTAAATAAATCGCCCGCAACTTTTACAGATTGATCACAAACAATTCCTCCTAAAGCAATTACTGCAATTTCGGTAGTACCACCACCTATATCAATAATCATGTTTCCTTTTGGCTCCATAATATCAATACCAACACCAATTGCCGCAGCCATTGGCTCATAAATTAAATAAATTTCTTTTGCATTCATGTGTTTTGCAGAATCTCTTACAGCTCGTTTTTCAACTTCTGTAATTCCTGATGGAATACAAATTACCATTCTTAATGCAGGTGGAAATAATCTCTTTTTTATTGATGGAATCTGTTTAACAAATTCCTTAATCATTTCTTCGGATGCTTGGAAGTCAGCAATAACTCCGTCTTTTAAAGGACGGATTGTTTTTATATTTTCATGGGTTTTTCCTTGCATTAAATTGGCTTCTTGGCCAATAGCAATTATTTTACCAGTAATTCTGTCTCTAGCAACAATAGACGGGGCATCGATAACAACTTTTCCGTTGTGAATTATCAATGTATTTGCAGTCCCTAAATCGATTGCAATATCTTCAGTCATAAAATCGAAAAAACCCATAAAATAGTATCTTGTTTTGTCTAAATGTGTATGTACAAATCTACTAAATATAATTTGTATTTTACATTAAATTTATTAATGTTTAAAATGTCTTGTTCCCGTCATAACCATAGACAAATTATTGGCGTTACAATAGTCTACACTTAGTTGATCTTTGATAGACCCTCCAGGCTGAATTACGCTTTTAATACCAGCTTTATCTGCAATTTCTACACAGTCTGGAAATGGGAAAAATGCATCACTAGCCATGACAGATCCACTTAAATTGAAACCAAAATTAGTGGCCTTTTCAATTGCTTGGTTTAAAGCATCAACTCTGCTCGTTTGGCCCGTTCCACTTGCTAATAATTGCTTATTCTTAACTAAAACAATTGTGTTGGATTTTGTATTTTTACACAACTTAGATGCAAATAATAAATCAGCCAGCTCATTTTCAGTTGGTTTATTGTTTGTTGCATAGCTTAAATCCGCTAATTTGTCTGTAATATGGTCTTTATCCTGAACCAATAAGCCGTTTAATGAAGTTCGAATTAATTGATTAGGTAATTCAACTTCTTTCTGAATTAAGATTATTCTATTTTTTTTCCCTTTTATGATGGTCAAAGCGTCATCAGAAAAACTTGGGGCAATTACAACTTCGCAAAATAACAAATGAATTTCTTTAGCAGTTGTAGCATCAATTTCTGTATTTGCAATTAAAACACCGCCAAACGCAGAAACAGGGTCTCCTGATAAGGCATCTACGTAAGCTTGTTTAAGTGTTTCTCTTTGCGCAAAACCACAAGCATTATTATGTTTTAAAATTGCAAAAGTTGGTGCTTCTCCTTTAAACTCTGCCATTAAATTTACAGCAGCATCTACATCTAGTAGGTTGTTGTAGCTTAATTCTTTACCATGTAATTTATCAAACATTGCATCTAAATCCCCAAAGAAATATCCTTTTTGATGAGGGTTTTCGCCATAACGTAAGGTTTTTGAAGTTTGATGACTCGCTTTAAAAACAATTTCATCTTCATTAAAATAATTGAAGATTGCAGTGTCGTAATGTGAAGAAATATTAAAAGATTTTGCAGCAAATTTCTTTCTTTGTTCAATGCTTGTTACTCCATTATTTTCTGATAGAATTGATAAAAATTCTTCATATTGATCCATAGAAGAAACGGTAAAAGTATCTTTAAAATTCTTTGCTGATGCTCTAATTAAAGAGATTCCGCCAATATCAATTTTCTCTACAATGTCTTGTTCTGATGCTCCAGAAGCCAATGTTTTTTCAAATGGATATAAATCAACAATTACTAAATCAATTTGCGGAATATTGTATTCTTTTAATTCAGCACTATCAGTTTCGTTGTCTTGTCTGTTTAAAATACCTCCAAAAATTTTTGGATGTAAAGTTTTTACTCTTCCGCCTAAAATAGAAGGATAAGAAGTTACTTCATCAACAGGAATCACATTGATCCCTAGTTCTTTAATGAATTTTTCGGTTCCTCCTGTAGAGTAAATAGTTACATTTAATTCGTTTAGTTTTTGCACAATTGGCGCTAAACCATCTTTGTGAAAAACCGAAATTAAGGCAGATTTAATTGTTTTTGAAGTGCTCATTTAATGTTGTCTTGTTAAGCATACAAAAATACGTAAACATTGAGTGAATCACAATAAAAATATAGTAACAAATAAGGCACCAGTAATCCACAATAAATTTAAGCAAATTTTGTTTTTCTTTTTATCAAAAGGCAAGTTATTATTCATCATTATCTAAAAAATTTCGAAACCAAATAATAAATTGATCTAAAAAAGATTTCTTTTTTATAAATAAATTAGATTCGGGATTCCTAGAAGAAAAGGCAGAAACAGATTCTTGTTTTCTCATTACTTAAAAATTTGAGTCACAATAAGCATGCTATCCCTAGTGGATTTGAGCAAAAATGAAATATTTCCCAACAAAACTATAGAATTTTTGATAATTTTTCGCAAATATATTCCAAAAGGCGCTCATCTTTTTCTGTAAAAGTGTTTGCTGTATGAGAATCTATATCAATTTGACCAATATTTTGTCCAGCAACAAAAATAGGAATCACAATTTCTGATTTCACTTTCCAACCACAAGAAATGTAGTTTTCCTGTGCTGTAACGTCTTGAACTACAAAGTTTTTGTTGCTAACGGCAACTTGACCACAAATCCCTTTTCCGAAAGGAATAATTGTGTGCTCTGTGGGCTCACCAGTAAATTGTGCTAATTTTAATTCTTCTTTATCTCCGTTTTTAAAATAAAAGCCAACCCAATCATAGTAAGAAATTTCGCTTTCTAAAAAATCACAAATCGCTTGTAATTTTTCTTCTTTTGTTGATTTTGATGCAATAATAACATCTATCTTTTGTTGTAAAATAGTTATATCCATATTTCAAAAATTGACTACAAAAGTATATCAAAAAAAATTATTTGATTGTGTTATTTGTTTTTTTAGTAAAAATCTAGAAGAAAATAAATAGGAGTCAGAGTTTGAAATTCTTATCGTAAATTTACAACTAGAACATGAAACAACTATTCACTAAAATATCGACTTTTCTGTTAGCATTCTTTGTCCTTTTTTCTACGTTCTCGTTTACGGTAGAAACGCATTATTGTGGCGATTTATTAGTGGGTGTTTCTTTTGTTGGTGAAGCTGAAAGCTCTACAATGAGTGCAGATTTAGCTGCGTGCGTAAAAAGGGATAACTGCTGTAAAGTAGAAATTCAAAAAGTTGTTGGCCAAAATCAATTGAGATTTCATCAAATAGAGAAGCTGTCTATTAGTAAACAACAGTTTATAGCCCTTTTTTTTGTTTCTAAGAATGATTTATTTACAAAAAATAAATCAAAAAATAAGTTTTACAAAGATTTTTCTCCGCCTGATATTTGTTTAGATTATCAGATTTTATATCAAACTTTTTTAATTTGATTCTTATTTTTTAATAACAGTGATCATCTTTTCGGATGATAAAAACGTATGTTATTCAATAAAAATCAAAACATAAAAATGAAAAAATAATTATAAATAGTTTCTTGCTATTTATTCCAATCCTAGTCTTTTCTCAAGCAACTTTTACAGGAAAGATTATGGATAAAAATAATTCCATTGATAATGCAGGTATTTCTGGCGCTACGGTGCATTGGCTCCATACAAATGTAAGTGCAGTAACCAACGAAAAAGGGTGGTTTACCATTGCTTATAAGGAAGAATTTAAAAAATTAGTTGTCAATTATTTAGGGTATAAAACAGACACCATAACAATAAATAGTTTGGAACCAATTCATCATTTTTTAACCGCAGAAAGCGAATTAGAAGAGGTAACTATTAATACGAGGAGAAAAGCAACTCAAAAATCTTTTTTCTCAACGGCCAATATGTTTACGGTAAACGCAGAGGAATTATTAAAAGCTGCTTGCTGTAATTTGGCAGAAAGTTTTGAAACAAATCCTTCAATCGACGTTAGTTTTTCTGATGCGTTAACAGGAACAAAACAAATACAAATGTTGGGTTTAACGAGTCCTTATTTGTTAATTACACAAGAAAATATTCCTTCAATTAGAGGAGCATCGCAAGCATTCGGACTCACATTTACACCAGGAACTTGGGTAGAAAGTATTCAAATTTCAAAAGGTGCAGGTTCTGTAGTAAATGGTTTTGAGAGTATTTCCGGACAAATAAATGCTGAATTGGTGAAACCTTTTAGCGATAATAAGTTCTTTTTAAATGCGTTCGGATCTGCAAATGGACGATTCGAATTAAATACACATTTTAATGAAAAAGTTTCAGAGAAATGGCAAACAGGTTTGTATGTGCATGGAAATTATACCGGTCAAAAGTTTGACATGAATGATGATAATTTTTTAGACATGCCTATATCAAACCAAATAAATGTAATGAATAGATGGCAATTTACGGATGCAGAAAAAGGTTGGGTAAGTTTTATAAATGTTCGCTTTTTAAAGGATGAAAAACAAACTGGCGAGCTTAATTTTAATCCAAAGATAGATAAAGGAACAACCAATTATTGGGGAAGTGAAATTGATACAAAACGTTTTGAAACATCCGCTAAATTAGGCTATGTTTTTCCTGAAATGCCTTTTCAAAGTATTGGTTTTCAAATTGCGTATAGCAACCATGAACAAGATTCTTATTTTGGATTGAATATATATGATATTCAACATGAAAGCGTGTATTCTAACATTATTTTTAATTCAATTATTGGTGATACTAGAAACAAATTTAGAACAGGAATTAGTTTTACCTATGATCAATTCAATGAACTTGTAAACACGACAGATTTTAGTAGAATGGAAAATGATTTTGGAGCATTTTTTGAATATGCATTTGATAATTTAGATAATTTTAGTCTAACAGCAGGTGTAAGAATTGATAGGCATAATTTATTAGGGACTTTTATAACACCAAGATTACATCTTAGATATGTGCCTTGGGAAAAAGGTGCTTTTAGAGCTTCTGTTGGAAGAGGAAAAAGAAGTGCTAATATTTTTGCGGAAAATCAGCAATTATTTGCAAGTTCAAGACAAATAAATATTGATGATATTGGTGGAAATATCTACGGATTAAATCCTGAAATTGCATGGAATTATGGAGTTTCCTATTTGCAGCGATTTAATTTATTTGATAAAAAAGGAGATATTACCTTTGACTTTTATCAAACAAACTTTCAAAATCAGGTAGTGGTAGATTGGGAAAATCCGCAGGAAATTTCTTTTTATGATCTAAACGGAAAAAGTAGTGCCAATAGTTTTCAAGTTGAGGTAAATTATACACTTGCAGAACAACTTAATTTAAGAACGGCATACAAGTATTTTGATATTTCTACGGATTTTAAAAACGGTAATTTGCAAAAACCAATTCAGCCTCAAAATAGGTTTTTTGCAAATATTTCTTACGAAACTTATTTAGAAGATGACGGCAAACAATGGAGGTTTGATGTTACTTTTAATAATATAGGTAAACAACGTTTGCCAAATACAAGCTCTAATCCTGCTCAATATCAATTGCCAGTTTATTCGGATGCGTATCAATTGTTAAATTCACAAATAACAAAGGTATTTTCGAATAAGTTTGAGGTGTATATAGGAGCAGAGAATTTAACAAATGTTCAACAGAAAAATCCTATTTTAGCAAGCGATGCTCCTTTTAGTCCTTATTTTGATAGTACAATTGTGTATTCTCCAATTTTTGGACGCACAATTTATGCAGGATTAAGATTTAAAATTAAGTAATTTAAAAACTAATAAATAATTACATATTGCTTCAAACGAGTTTATAAGGAACGAATAGATTTATATCGAGAAGTTTTTAATTTTATCGATCTATTTTCTTTCACCTAAAATCCAAAGAAAACATTAAAAAAGTATAACTAAAAAAATCAATAAAAAATGAAAAAAATAATATTCATAGTAAGTATCGTAATGATTGGCTTTTCAGCACAATCACAAGAAATAAAAAAGAACAAAAATGCTAAAGTATCTTTTGAAGTGGATGGAATTTGCGGCATGTGTAAAAAAAGAATTGAAACTGCCGCTTTACAATCGAAAGGTGTAAAATATGCAATTTGGAGTGTAGAAACTCATCAATTAAATTTAATTATGGATGAACGTAAAACGGATTTAAAAACCATACAAAATGCTATTTTGGAAGTTGGTCACGATGTTGTTGGTTTTGAAAATAAGAAACTAAAAGCCACAGACGAAGCTTATAATTCGGTTCATCCTTGCTGTAAATACAGAGATGAAGAAATTGTTTTAGACCATGAAGGCGAGTTGAAAAAGCAAAAAAAGGAGATTAAAAAGAATTAATTTGAACTATTATTTTTTAAGTTAAATAATGATATTAGATAAAAAACATACAGAAGATTTAGAAATATTAGGTGAAAAAATAAAACTTGGAGAAAGTAGAAAGCTTAATTTTAATACTGCAACTTTATTTACAGGCACACCAGTAGAAGTACCCGTATTTATAGAAAGATCAATAAATCCTGGGCCAACCGTTTTAATTACAGCAGGTATTCATGGGGATGAGATTAATGGAATGGAGATTGTTAGAGAAATTTTAACCCATAAATTAAACAGACCTATAAGAGGAACAATAATTTGTATGCCAATCGTTAATATTTTTGGGTTTATTAATAAATCAAGATTTTTTCCTGATGGTAGGGATTTAAATAGGCAGTTTCCTGGAAATTCAAAAGGATCTTTGGCAAGTAGATTTGCCTATAATTTTTCTAAAGAAATTTTACCGCTTGCGGATTTTTGTCTAGATTTTCATACAGGTGGGGCAGATCGTTACAATGCAGCACAAATTAGAATAGAACAGGATAATGAAGTTGTCGCTAAATTAGCATCTATATTTAATGCGCCTTTTACCTTGTATGGTGATCAAATAGAAGGTTCTTACCGCGAATTGTGTAATAAAATGAACATTCCGATTTTGTTAAACGAAAGTGGAAAAAGTTTAAGTTTAGATAAAGTAATTTGCAAAGAGGCTTTAAACGGAGTGAAAAGAGTTCTGGCTCATTTAGAAATGTTGAATCCAAAAATTGAAGTTCCAGCAATTGTTAAGAAGAGTATTTTTATAAATGACACGCATTGGATGCGTGCTGATTGTTCTGGTTTTTTACACATAAAAACAAACTTACAGGATTTTGTAACTAAAGATCAATTGATTGCTAGAATTTCAGATCCTTTTGGAGCTGTAAGTCACCCGGTTTTAGCAACAAATGATGGGTATATTATAAATATTAATCAAGCACCAATGGTGTATCAAGGAGATGCAATATTTCATATTTCCACCAAGACTGAGTAGCTATAAATTTATTAGAAATAAATACGTTAGGCATTTTAAAAAGTAAAAGCTCGAGAATTTCTCGAGCTTTTACTTTTATTTACAATAAATTGAATTACATCATTCCTGGCATTCCGCCGCCACCCATTTGCATTGAAGGCGAATCTTCTTTAATATCTATCAAAGCACATTCTGTAGTTAAAATCATCCCAGCAACAGAAGCAGCATTTTCTAAAGCAACTCTAGTTACTTTTTTAGGATCTATAATCCCAGCTTTTAGCATGTCTACATATTTGTCATTTTTAGCATCATAACCAAAGTTCTTTTTACCTTCTAAAACTTTATTGATAACAACTGAACCTTCACCTCCAGCATTTTCAACTATAATTCTTAAAGGAGCTTCAATTGCTTTGTTTATAATTTGAACACCTGTACTTTCGTCTAAGTTTTCTGTAACTATTTTTTCTAACACTTTTTTAGCACGTACAAATGCAACTCCACCACCAGCAACAATTCCTTCTTCAACGGCAGCTCTTGTAGCATGTAAAGCATCGTCAACTCTGTCTTTTTTTTCTTTCATCTCAACTTCAGAAGCAGCACCAACATATAAAACAGCAACTCCACCAGCTAATTTAGCTAAGCGTTCTTGTAGTTTTTCTTTATCATAATCTGATGTTGTAGTTTCGATCTGAGCTTTAATTTGACTAACTCTTGCTTTAATTAAAGCAGCATCACCAGCACCATTTATAATGGTAGTATTGTCTTTGTCTATTGTTACTGTTTCAGCAGTACCTAATAAGTCTAAAGTTGCGTTTTCAAGAGAAAAACCTCTTTCTTCAGAAATTACAGTTCCACCAGTTAAAATAGCGATATCTTCTAACATTGCTTTTCTTCTGTCTCCAAAACCAGGAGCTTTTACAGCAGCAATTTTTAATCCGCCTCTTAATTTATTTACAACTAAAGTAGCTAAAGCTTGTCCGTCAACATCTTCTGCAATAATTAATAAGGGTCTGCTAGATTGTGCAACTGGCTCTAAAATTGGAAGAATTTCTTGTAAGTTAGAAATTTTCTTATCAAACAATAAAATATACGGATTTTCTAAATCAACAATCATTTTATCAGCATCAGTTACAAAGTATGGAGATAAATAACCTCTATCAAATTGCATACCTTCAACCACGTCAACATACGTTTCCATTCCTTTCGCTTCTTCAACAGTAATTACACCTTCTTTACCAACTTTAGTAAAAGCAGTAGCAATTAAGTCTCCAATAACATCATCGTTATTCGCAGAAATAGCAGCAACTTGTTTTATTTTTTCTGATGAATTTCCAACTTGTTGTGCTTGTTTTGCTAAATCCGCAACGATAGCAGCAACCGCTTTGTCAATACCACGTTTCAAATCCATAGGATTTGCGCCAGCCGCAACATTTTTTAATCCTTCTTTTACAATTGCCTGTGCAAGAACAGTTGCAGTAGTCGTTCCATCACCCGCTAAATCATTAGTTTTTGAAGCAACTTCTTTTACCATTTGAGCTCCCATATTTTCTAAAGGATCTGATAATTCTATTTCTTTTGCTACAGAAACACCATCTTTAGTAACTGTTGGTGCACCAAAAGATTTAGAAATAATTACATTTCTTCCTTTAGGTCCTAACGTTACTTTTACTGCATTTGCTAAGGCGTCAACTCCGCGTTTTAAGCCATCTCTTGCGTCAATATCAAATTTTATGTCTTTTGCCATTTGTTTTTATTTTGCTTTTAGCTGTTAGCACTTGGCTTTTGGCTAAAAAGAATTAATATGAATTTTGTTTTTTTTGCTAAAGGCTAGTTGCCAAAAGCCAATTTCAATTTATATAATCGCTAAAATATCAGATTCACGCATCATTAAATAATCTTTGCCTTCTAATTTTAAATCAGAACCACCATATTTACTATATAAAACAGTGTCACCAACTTTTACAGTTAAAGGTTCGTCTTTTTTGCCAGTTCCAATAGCTACGACAGTTCCTTGTTGTGGTTTTTCTTTTGCATTGTCTGGTATAATTAATCCAGATGCTGTTCTTGTTTCTGCTGGAGCAGGTTCTATAAGAACTCTGTCTGCTAAAGGTTTAATGTTTAATCCCATTTTTTATATAATTTTGATTAATTAAATTAAGTATTATTAATGATTTAATGTTCAGAAACTATGCCACTTGTTTTAAACTGACATTTTTTCGTACATTGAATTTAAAGCTAAATTTTGAACATAAAAAATGCCAACGTGTCATTTACGTTGGCATTTTTTAAGTTCTTTTTTAAAGATTACTTTACCGTGTCTTTAGTTGTAGAAGTTGTATTATTTATAGGAGTTGAGGTAGATTCAATTCCATCTAAAGTATTGTCTAAATTAACATTATTTGATCCTGCTCTAGGAATCGCAAAATTTGATAATAAAATCAAAGCAAACATTGCAATACCAAGTGTCCAAGTTGTTCTGTCTAAGAAGTTATTTGTGTTTTGCACACCACCTAAAGATTGCGCTCCACCACCTCCAAAAGAAGAAGATAAGCCTCCACCTTTAGGATTTTGAACCATAACAATTAAGATTAAAGCTATTGCTACAATCAAAATTAGAATTAAAAATGCTGTATAACTCATGATTTATTTTTTTGTAAAATTTGTATTCTTTTAATTTGGTCTGCAAAGAAACCACTTTTTTCTGGATATTTCAAACTTAAAATTCTATAAGCTTGTATTGCATTTTCATATTTCTTTTGTTCTAGATATACTTTTGCTAAAGTTTCTGTCATTAAAGACGAATCTTGTTTGTTCTGAGTAACTAAAACACTCAAGTTCTTATCTTTTGATAAAGGCGCTATTTTCGGATTATTTTCTATAAACTTCTCAATGATACTCTTTTTTTTGTGAGCTTCATCTGTTGCAGTTTCTTCTCTAATAATGGGTGTTTTTGTTGATAATTGCAACCATTGATTAAAAGAAAAAGTCTCTGATTCTGTAAACGGAATAGGTTTACCAATTTCTAATTTTTCTTCAGACAATTCTATCGGTTTAGAAACTGTTTCAGGTACTATTTCAATATTTTTAATTAAATTATCAGAAGGATTTTCTTCTAAAGTTATTGCTGATATTTCTGGGTGATTTTCTTCTTTTTGAGTATTGTTGAATACTTTTGAAGTTATAAAATCGAACAAAACAGTTCTATCAGTTGTATGAGCTGCCGTTACTTTTAATTCGTTATTGTATTTAAAACTGTTTTGATTTTTTAATCCTTTTAAATACAAAACTCTAGCCGATTGAAAATATGGGAATTCATCAATTACAGACTTTAATTCAGCAGTTTCTAGTTGCTTAATTAAATGATTATTTTCTATGAATTTTATGATAGTATTTGATTCCAAATTTTTAAATTTCTTCTAACTTCTTAGGTTACCATTTTGCAACGGAAGCATTAAATATATCTTGCGTAAGTCGTTCTACAATTTCATCTAAAGCCGCTTCTAAAACACTTCCGGTAAGTTGAGAATTTGCTCCATAATCAGAATAAAAAGAAAATGTTTTTTCGAAATCGTCTTTAACTTCTAATTTATTTATAAAACGAACATTTACAGTAACGGTTAATCTATTTTGAGCTGCTGTTTGGTTCGATGTTCCACTCATTGGTGTCACTCTATACTCTGTAATTTCCCCGCTAAAATGTAAATCGCCGTTAGAGCCTGTAAGCGTTAAATTTGTTTGACGTGTAAATAAATCTTGCAAGTCATTTGTAAATCGCTGTGTTAAAACAGGTTCTACTAAAGGAGCTTGATTTTGGAAAAAATCTATCTGAATTGTTTTTGCATCACCAGTATTTCCGCCGGTAAAAGAGTACGCGCCACAAGCAACTAATAATAAGGTGCTTATTGAGAATACTGTTATGTAGAATATTTTTTCATAATTTTTTAAATGTCCTCGATACAATTTTGATGAAAAATCAAAATCACTCGAACGGATAATTTTAACATAAGCAATTCAAGGGCTGATCAATTAAACGATTCTTTAAAGATCATATTGTTTTATTTTTCGATAAAGAGTCCTTTCAGAAATCCCTAGTTCTTTGGCTGCTAATTTACGTTTATTACTGTTTTTTTCTAGAGATTTTTTAATCATTTCAACCTCTTTGTCTTGTAAAGATAAAGATTCATCTTCTTCAATAGTCTCAATAAAATCATACTCTTTTTCTTCGGATGAATTTTGAGGAATATTTAAAACTTCAAAATTTGAATTTTTTGAATTGCTGCTGCCGTAAATTTTTTCAATTAATTGATGATTTTCTTCTTGAACTTCTTCAATATTTTCATTTTTCAATAAACCTAATGTCAACTTCTTTAAATCGCTGATATCATTACGCATGTCAAATAAAATTTTATACATGATGTCACGCTCGGTAGAGAAATCATTCTCTTTCTTGCCACCAATAACTGCAGGGAAATTCCCTTTATTATTAGGTAAATATTGTTGCATTTTTGCACCGGAAACCACTCTTTCTTCTTCAATCACAGAAATTTGTTCTGCTAAATTTTTTAACTGACGAATATTTCCTGGAAAACGATATTTTAATAAAATAGCAACCGCATTATCATCTAATCGAATAGAAGGCATTCTGTATTTTTGCGCAAAATCTGATGCAAATTTTCGAAACAATAAATGAATATCTTCATTACGATTTCTTAATGCTGGCAAATGAATCTCAACAGTACTTAATCGATAATATAAATCTTCTCTAAATTTTTCTTTTTCAATAGCAGATTCCATATTAACGTTGGTCGCAGCTACGATTCTAACATTTGTTTTTAATACTTTAGATGAGCCTACTTTTATAAACTCGCCATTTTCTAAAACACGTAATAAACGAACTTGAGTTGTTAAAGGCAATTCACCAACTTCATCCAAAAAAATTGTGCCGCCATCAGCAACTTCAAAATATCCTTTTCTGTCCTGAACGGCGCCTGTAAAAGAACCTTTTTCATGACCAAAAAGTTCACTGTCAATTGTTCCTTCCGGAATTGCACCGCAGTTTACGGCAATATATTTTGCGTGCTTTCTGTGTGATAATGAATGTATAATTTTTGGAATATTTTCTTTTCCAACACCACTTTCTCCGGTAACCAAAACAGAAATATCTGTTGGTGCAACTCGTACCGCTTTTTCTATAGCTCTATCAAGTTGCACATCGTTACCAATGATGCCAAAACGTTGTTTTATTGCTTGTATGTTCTCCATGAATAAGCCCCTTTTAATTTCCCCAAAGGGGAAAACACTCTTGTGTTAATATTCTCTTCTTTTTTTTTGACCATAACAGTTCCCTTCGCTTGGGAAGGATTAAGGATGGGCTTTAATTATTATCAGAATACCCAACCACAGTTCCTTTTAAGGTTGCGGAGGTACAATCTTCTACTTTTAATAGTACAAAATCACCTAATTTATAATCGTCTTTTGGAAAAACAGCTACGGTGTTTTGCGTATTTCTACCTTTCCATTCATTCGGATTCTTCTTAGAAGTTCCTTCAATTAAAAATTCTTCAACCTTACCTAAATGTTGCTGAGTTCTATACAAAGCGTGTTCTTGCTGTAAATCTATAATTTCTTGTAATCTTCGTTTTTTAACTTTATGCGGCACATCATCTACCATCTTCTTAGCAGCTAAAGTTCCGGGTCTTTCAGAATAGGCAAACATAAATCCGAAGTCATATTTTACATACTCCATCAACTCTAAAGTATCTTGATGATCTTCTTCGGTCTCGCCACAAAAACCAACAATCATGTCTTGTGATAAAGACATTTCTGGAATGATTTTAAAAATATTATCAACCAACGTTTTGTATTCTTCTCGCGTATGCTGTCTGTTCATCGCTTTCAGCATTTTGTTGCTTCCACTTTGAACCGGTAAATGCAAATATTTACAAATATTTCTATGTTTTGCCATCGTGTGAATCACGTCTAAACTCATGTCTTGCGGATTAGAAGTTGCAAAACGAAAACGCGTTTTTGGAAATCTAGTAGCACACATATCTAACAATTGAGCAAAGTTAACAGCTGTTGCTTGCGCCATTTCTGATGCTTTGTTTAAATCTTTTTTTAAACCACCACCAAACCATAAAAAACTATCTACATTCTGACCTAGAAGTGTAATTTCTTTAAAGTTTTTATCAACCATAGATTGTATTTCCTCTAAAATACTCTTCGGATCTCTGCTTCTTTCGCGTCCGCGAGTAAAAGGAACCACACAAAAAGTACACATATTATCACAACCCCTCGTAATTGAAACAAATGCGGTTACTCCGTTTGAATTTAATCGAACAGGAGAAACATCACCATAGGTTTCTTCTTTTGATAAAATTACATTTACTGCGTCTCTGCCTTCTTCAATTTCTGCTAATAAGTTAGGTAAATCCCTGTAAGCGTCTGGTCCTACAACCAAATCAACAATTTTTTCTTCCTCTAAAAACTTTTCTTTTAAGCGTTCTGCCATACATCCCAAAACACCAACTTTCATATTTTTGTTGATTTTTTTTACGGCATTGTATTTTTGCAAACGCTTTCTAACCGTTGTTTCTGCTTTTTCACGAATTGAGCACGTATTTACCAGCACTAAATCTGCTTCTTCTAAGAATTGTGTGGTGTTATAACCTTGTTCTGCTAGAATTGATGCAACGATCTCACTATCATTCATATTCATTTGACAGCCATAGCTTTCAATGAATAATTTCTTGCCATTTTGTGCTTTATTTTCGGTTACAAGTGCTTTACCTTGTAATTTTTCGTCTATGATTTTTTCTACGTGTTGCATGAATCAATTTTTCATTTAAAAAAAACAAAGATACAACCAAAAATTATTTTTTATGACAGATTGGCAGAAAATATATTGTTGTATTTCTGTTAATTATTTATCGAAAATTGAGGAAATAATTTTTTTTAAAAAAAACTACATACTTTTGCATTCTTAAAGCATACAGTTTATAGTGTGTTTTTTCGACAAAAGAAAGATATATGGCAAAGAATTTAGTAATAGTAGAGTCACCAGCAAAAGCAAAAACCATCGAAAAATTTCTTGGAAAAGATTTTCAAGTTGAATCAAGTTTTGGTCATATTGCAGACTTACCATCCAAAGAATTAGGTATTGATGTTGATGGAGACTTTAGTCCAACATATATAGTTTCTGATGATAAAAAAGCATTGGTAAAAAACTAAAAGCATTAGCTAAAAAGGCAGATACAGTATGGTTAGCGAGTGATGAGGATAGAGAAGGAGAGGCGATTGCTTGGCATTTAAAAGAACAATTAAATTTAAAAGAAGCGAACACAAAGCGTATCGTTTTTCACGAAATCACAAAGAAAGCCATTTTAAAAGCAGTTGAGAATCCTAGAGATATCGACTATAATATGGTAAACGCACAACAAGCGAGAAGAGTTTTAGATCGAATTGTTGGGTATGAGTTATCTCCCGTTTTATGGCGTAAAGTTAAAGGAGGTTTATCCGCAGGAAGAGTGCAATCTGTTGCTGTTCGGTTAATTGTAGAAAGAGAAAGAAGCATTCAAGATTTTAACGCAGAAACACATTATAAAGTAGTTGCAGAGTTTTCTAATAACGAAGGAGCGACTTTTAAAGCCGGAATTCCTAAAAATTTCGAAACTAAAAAAGGAGCAGAAAGTTTCTTGAACTCGTGCACAAATGCTGATTTTTCAATTGCTGAATTAACAAAAAAACCAGCAAAGAAATCACCAGCAGCACCCTTTACAACATCAACATTACAACAAGAGGCATCCAGAAAATTAGGTTTTCCAGTAGGAAAAACAATGCAAGTTGCACAACGGTTGTATGAAGCAGGTTTAATTACCTATATGAGAACCGATAGTGTAAATTTATCGGTGGATGCAAGAGATGAAGCTGCAGAAGAAATTACAAATTATTACGGAAAAGAATATAGCAAGCAACGTGTTTTTAAATCGAAAGTAAAGGGTGCACAAGAAGCCCATGAAGCGATTAGACCAACAAACATGAAAATGCACACGGTTGATACAGAATATGACCAAAATAGATTGTATGATTTAATTTGGAAAAGAACCTTGGCTTCGCAAATGAGTGATGCAGAATTGGAGAGAACCAATGTGAAGATTGAGAATTCTGGAAACACAAAAATATTTACAGCGAACGGCGAAATGATAAAATTTGATGGTTTTCTAAAAGTATATTTAGAAGGTACAGATAATGAAGATGAAGAGCAAGCAGGAATGTTGCCAAATTTAAAAGTAAATCAAAATTTAGAATATACTTTTATAAATGCAACGCAGCGTTTTACAAGTCCGCCATACAGGTTTACAGAAGCATCTTTGGTTAAGCAATTAGAGGAATTGGGTATTGGTCGTCCATCAACATATGCGCCAACAATTTCTACCGTTCAGCGAAGAGGTTATGTAGAAAAAGGTGTAAATGAAGGGGTGGAAAGGGAGTATCAACAGATGATATTGTCAAATGGTGATGTAAGAAATCAGACTTTATCAGAGAAAACAGGTTCAGATAAAAATAAGTTAGTACCTACAGATATTGGGAATATTGTAAACGATTTCTTAGTTGCTAATTTTTCGAATGTTTTAGATTTTGGTTTTACAGCCAAAGTAGAAAGTTCTTTTGATGATATTTCTGAAGGAACAGAAAATTGGACAGAAATGATTAAAGGTTTCTACAAAAAATTCCATGATAATGTAGAGCACGTTAAAGAAAATGCAGAGAGAGAGAGTGGTGAGCGTATTTTAGGAAAACATCCAGAATCTGGAAAAATAGTGTTAGTTCGTTTGGGTAAATTTGGACCGATTGCACAAATTGGTGCTCCAGAAGATGAAGAAAAAGTTTTTGCAAGTTTAAATAAAGATCAGAATTTAGGAACCATTACCATGGAGGAAGCCTTAGAATTGTTCTTATTGCCAAAAACTTTAGGGTTTTATGAAGGCGAAGAAGTAATTGTTTCTAATGGACGTTTTGGACCTTATATTCGATTCGGAACCATGTTTGTTTCTTTGGATAAAGGAGAAAACCCGATGGAAGTTGATTTACCAAGAGCGCAAGAGTTAATTGTTGCAAAACAAGAAGCAGATGCGCCAATTTATCATTACGAAGAATTACCTGTACAAAAAGGGGTTGGACGTTTTGGACCTTTTTTAAAATGGAATAATATTTTTATCAATGTAAGTAAAAAGTACGATTTTGATAATCTTTCGAATGATGATATTATTGAATTAATTGGAGCTAAAAAACAGAAAGAAATAGATAAAGTTATCCATAACTGGCAAGATGAAGGCATTCGTGTAGAAAAAGCAAGATGGGGAAGATATACCGTTCTAAAAGGAAAAATAAAAATTGAGTTGCCAAAAACAACAGAAATTGAGAAACTTTCTAAGGATGAGGCAATTGCCATGATTGAAGCCAAAACCCCAAAGAAAAAAGTTGTAAAAAAGAAAACGGCAGTTAAAAAGATAGCAAAAAAAACAGCTAAAAAGAAATAAAGATTTTGGTATCTTTCCACTCGCAATAAAAATTGATGAATCAAGATTTTTTAACACATGTAGAAGAAGCTGTTTTAGCGCATTTAGCCTTGCAACCGTCTCTGTGCATGGGGAATACAATTAGAGTTTATTCTGAGGAGGGAGGTTTCCCTGATTTAGAAAACGTGCAAATCGCAATTTTTGGAGTTCAAGAAGATAGAAATTCTGAAGGTAATTATGGTTGCGGAAAAAATTTGCATTTTATTAGAAAAAAATTATATCAATTATTTCCAGGAAATTGGCAAACAGAAATTGCCGATTTAGGAAATGTGCTAAAAGGAAATTCTGTTACGGATACGTACTATGCGGTTTCAGAAATTATATCAGACTTATTAAAAAAAAATATCATTCCGATTATAATTGGTGGAGGTCAAGATATTACCTACGTAAATTATAGAGCGTATGATTCTTTGGAGCAGACGGTAAATATTACCGCTGTAGATAGCAGGTTTGATTTGGGTGATTTAGATGCTGAGTTAACATCACAATCGTATTTGAGTAAAATAATTATGCAAGAACCTAGCAACTTGTTTAATTATAGCAATGTTGGATATCAAACGTATTTTAATTCTCAAGAAGAAATACAATTGCTAGATAATTTATTTTTTGATACTTACAGGTTAGGAAAAGCAAAAGAATTAGAAAACATTGAGCCCGCTTTTAGAAATGCAGATATTGTTTCTATAGATATTGGCGCAGTAAGGCAAAGTGAAGCTCCTGCTAATAATAATGCTTCTCCCAATGGGTTTTATGGCGAAGAAATTTGTGCTATTTCTAGATATGCCGGTATTAGTGATAAAGTTTCGTCGTTCGGTATTTATGAGTACAATTCACAATATGATAACAATCATCAAACAGCAAATTTAATTGCACAAATGATTTGGTATTTTATTGAAGGTGTGAATTCTAGAGTAAAAGATTATCCGTTTTCGGGAAAAGAAAACTATCAGAAATTTACCGTTATTTTAGAGGATGATGATCCTTTGGTGTTTTATAAAAGTAATAAAACAGGACGATGGTGGATTGAGATAAATATTTTATCAGATAATAAATACAAAAGACATGCGTTAATACCGTGTACATACAAAGATTACCAAGAAGCAACAAAGCAGATTATACCAGATAGATGGTACAATGCAATGAGGAAAATGCTTTAATAAAATAAATAGTAAAAAATAGTACGTTAAAAACAACTTCAAGATTGTTTTTTAGCAAAAAAAATAATAGGTTTACGAACTTTTAGTAAAGACAAAAATAAAATATGAAGAAAGCAGCAATATTTGCACTTTTAATAGCCGTTTTTTACAGTTGTGGTTCTAATGATAGAGGAGAATTAGTAGGTGTAAAATCTAAGAAAAAATGGTTCGCAGAAAAACCTTACGGAATGGTGTTAATTCCAGGTGGTTCTTTTACAATGGGAAAACAAGATGAAGATATTGTAGGTACTATAAATACGCCCACAAAAACAGTTACTGTGAGTCCTTATTTTATGGATGAAACCGAAATCACAAACAACGAATATAAAGAATTTGTCTTTTGGGTTAGAGATTCTATCGTAAGAACAAAATTAGCTTATCAAGCAGAGTTTGCTGGTTTAGGAGCTACTCCAGATGCAAATGGAAATATACCTTCTGGCGGAATTCAGAATTATAAATTTAAAGATACAGTTGCAAATGCTACACCATATCAAAAATATATGTATGATAACTATTACAGTTTTGATACGATCCAAGCATTAGACTGGAGTGAAGAAATTATTTGGAAAACAGAAGATTTTCCAGATGTGGACTATGTAGAAGTAATGGATACTTTATTTATTAGTAAAGACAATTCTATAGATGGTCTTAGAACTTTTAATACAAAGTATTTAAAATATAAATATTCTTGGTTTGATATAGATAACGCTGCAAGAAAAGGTGGTAATAGAAAAGATTTTGTACAAACAGAAGTTTTGAACGTATATCCAGATACTACAGTTTGGGTTAAAGATTTTAATTATTCTTATAATGACCCGATGCATCAAGATTATTTTTATCATCAATCTTACGGAGATTATCCTGTTGTTGGTGTTACTTGGGGACAAGCGAATGCATTTTGTAATTGGAGAACAAAAAAGAAGAATATTTATTTATTAGGAAAGAAAAATGTAACTCAGGTTCCAGATTTTAGATTGCCTATAGAGGCAGAATGGGAATATGCAGCAAGAGGTGGTTTAGATTTTGCAACCTATCCTTGGGGAACAGGAAGTACTACAAGTGACAGGGGTTGCTTCTTAGCAAACTTTAAACCTGTAAGAGGAAATTATGCAGTAGATGGCGCTTTGTATACAATGGAAGCAAAATCATTTAATGCGAATGATTATGGACTTTATAATATGGCTGGGAACGTTTCTGAATGGACAAATACAGCGTATAATTTATCTTCGTACTACATGGCTTCTACCATGAATCCTAACGTAGAGGATAGAAAAAACAAAAGAAAAATTATTAGAGGAGGTTCTTGGAAAGATGTAGCATATTATTTAGAAGTTGCTTCTAGAGATTATGAATATGCAGATACAGCAAGAAGTTACATTGGTTTTAGAACCGTTCAAAATTACATTGGTACAACAAACAAGAAATAATAAAAAAACAAAATAATTTAAAAGAAAATGGCACAGTCAAGATCATACAAAAAAACAATGAATTTCTTATATGGGATGGGAGCAGCAGTAGTAATTGTTGGCGCTTTATTTAAAATTCAGCATATTACAATTGGGCCACTTACGGGAGGATTAATGTTAACAATTGGGTTATTAGTAGAAGCATTTATTTTTGCAATTTCAGCATTTGATACTCCAGAAGACGAATTTGATTGGACAAAAGTATATCCAGAGTTAAGTCAAGAAGGATTTTCATCAGAAGCTAAATTAGGTACAGATGGTTTATTATCTCAAAAGTTAGATGCTTTATTACAAGAGGCTAAAATAGATTCTACTTTAATGGAAAGTTTAGGAACTAGTATGAAAAATTTTCAAGGAGCTGCAGAGGGATTGTCTGCCGCATCAGAATCTATTTCATCAACAAATAAATACAATGAGCAAGTTTCCTTAGCAGCTGTGCATATGGAATCTTTAAACGGGTTGTATAAAGTTCAAGTAGAAAACTCAAGTAAACAAGAAGCGTTAAATACGGCTGTTGTAGAAAATACAGAAAGATTAAAAGAACAAATGGAATCTTTAGCAAAAAACTTATCTTCTTTAAACGGAGTTTACGGGAATATGCTTTCTGCAATGTCAAGTAAATAATTAGTTAAATAATTTGAATAACCTAAAAACTAATTAGAAAATATGGCTGGAGGAAAAATGTCTGCAAGACAAAAGATGATTAACTTAATGTATCTTGTATTTATTGCTATGTTAGCAATGAATATGAGTAAAGAAGTTTTAAGTGCTTTTGGTTTTATGAATGAAAAGTTAGAAACTAATAATGTTTCAACTACAGAAAAAAATAATCGAGCTTATGAAAATTTAGCAACTAAAGCGGCAGAGCAAGCTGCAAAATTTGATAAGTTAAATAAACAAGCATTACAAATTAAAAAATATTCTTCTGAATTTTATAGTTATTTAGATGATTTAAAGTTAAAAATGACTGCGGACGTAGAAGATAAAAAAGATTACGAATCTATGGATAAAACTGACTTTTTAGATACTCATTTTTTTAAGGGAGATACGTATACAAAAAAAGGACAAGAGTTTTTAGACAAGATCAATGGGTATAGAGAGAATGTAAATGCGGAGTTAGGTGCGGGAAATAAGTTTGAGTCTTTAATAAATAATAGATTTAATACAAACGAAGAAACGGATTCAGATGGTAAAACTGTTGCATGGTTAAAATATAGATATGAAGGTTTTCCTTTAATAGCCTCCATAACAAACTTATCACAAATGCAAGCTGATATTAAGAACTCAGAAAGCGAAATTTTAAATTCTTTGTTAGGTGGAAAATTAGAAGAATCGTTGTCATTAAACAACTATAAAGGGATTGTAGCGCTTGATAAAAACGCATATTTTGCGGGTGAGAAAGTTACTGGTAAAATAGTTTTAGGACGTTATGATGCAACAATGGTTCCTGATAATGTAATCTTGAATGGTCAAAATTATAAGAATATAGAATCTGGTCAAGTAATTATAGATATGCCTGCAGGTACTATTGGTAATCATGACATTAAGGGAAAAATAACCTTTACGCAAGATAGTAAACCGGTTGAGGTTCCTTTTGAGAGTTCTTATTCTGTAATTCCAGAACCCGGCGATGCTGTAGTTTCTGCCGATAAAATGAATGTAGTTTATAGAGGTTTAGATAATCCTATATCGGTGTCTTTGCCTGGCGTAAGTGATAATAACTTAAAGGTTTTAGCAACAGGCGGTAATTTATCTGGTAATAACGGTAAATACAGTATCAAACCAGGTGAAGGAGGTATTGCAACTATTATTGTTAGTGCAACATTAAGTAGTGGTAAAACTGTAAATTCTAAAGCAACTTTTAGAATTAAAGATATACCAGCAGCAATGGGTTCTGTTCGAGATCAATATGGAATCGTTAGAATGCCAAAATCTGGTTTAGCGAATTCACCAATTTCTGCAGGTTTGCCAGATTTTGAGTTCGATTTAAATATTACTGTACAAGGCTTTAAAATTAAAGTGCCTGGAGAGTTAACGATTATTGTTGAAGGAACGACTTTGAGTGCAGCAGCTAAAAAAGTTTTAGACAAAGCACAAAGAGGCGATATTATTAATATCTATGATATTAGAGCAACTGCAAATGGTTATAACCTTAAACAAGTTTTACCGGTAAGTATAGAGTTAACTAATTAGCATTAAAAATTAGATTATGAATAGAAACTTTTTAATATTATTTTTTACTTTTTTAACATCTGGTCTCGTAAATGCGCAAGTTAATTTACTAAATGCAAAATCAGTTGACCAAATTGGTAAAGAAAGCTTGCAACAATTAGCCGCAGATAATGATGGGCCAATTCCTTACGGATATGTAGATGATAGAGATATAATGTGGTCTAAAGTGGTTTGGGAGTTTGTAGATTTAAATCAAAAAATAAATTTACCGTATTATTTTCCAATAGATACTACAAATATTTCCTCTTCAAGAAGGTCATTATTTGATACGTTGTTAAGAGGAATTAAACAAGGTGAAATTAAAGAAGCATATTCAGATTCTTTTTTTACATCAAAAATGACACAAGAAGAAATTAAATCTCGTTTGGTAAATGTACGTACGCAAAATGGATATGAAGATACGTATAGAGTTCAATCACAAGATATTGGAGGATATATGTTAAAAGGGATGTGGTATTTTGACAAGCGTCAAGGAGAGATGAAATACAGATTATTGGCAATAGCGCCAATGGGAAAAGATGTACAAACAATTGGTGCAGAAGGTATTGAAGATGAAAAGTTGTTTGAGTTATTTTGGATTTTCTTTCCAACAGCAAGAGAAACCCTGCATGATTCAAAAGTGTTTAATCCAGACAATGCATCCTATCCAATTTCGTACGATCACTTATTAAATGCTCGAAGGTTTAGCTCGGTAATTGTGAGAGAAGAAAATATTTATGGCAATAGAGCCATCGAAGAGTATGTTCGTGGCAATTCTTTATTCCAGCTTTTAGAGGCAGATAAGATTAAAGAAGACATTAGAAATAGAGAAATTGATATGTGGAGTTATTAATTCGCATTCAAAAATTATCATAAAAACGTTTACGAAAGTAAGCGTTTTTTTTATTTGAAGACATTTCCTGTTTTGACTTTTCGCTTTCTGCAAAAAATCAGAAGAAGAAAAAGAAGGCAAACCTATAGCTCACCTTGGGCTAAAGGAAAGGTTCAAACAGGGCTAAAATTATTTGAAGTTCACAGAAAACTGATAGTTTTAATGAAAACTTAAGTATTTTTGCAACATGAAAGTAGATTATATTATTGTTGGTTTAGGTTTAGCAGGTTTAGCTTTTGCAGAAGAATTACTAGCCGCAAACAAAACTTTTATAGTTTTTGAAGACGATTCCCAAACATCTTCTTTAGTTGCTGGTGGAGTTTATAATCCTGTTATCTTAAAACGATTTACACCAGTTTGGAACGCTAAAGAACAATTAGAAGTGGCGCTTCCTTTTTATCAGAAATTAGAAGAAAAGTTTACTATAAAGTTTGATGAAAAGTTTCTAATCAAAAAAGTCTTTAAATCGATTGAAGATCAAAATAATTGGTTTGAAGCTACGGATAAGCCCTTGTTATCGGCCTATTTAGATCCTAAAATAGACAATCAAAAAAGAAAAGGGGTTATTGCTGATTTTGGTTTCGGAAATGTAAAAGAAGCCGGTAGAATTGATACAAAGCATCTTGTAGAGGTATACAGAGAATATTTAAAAACAGAAAAGAAAATTCAATTTGAAAAGTTTGAACATCAGCAAATAAAGTTCAGAAAAGACCATTTAGAATACAAAGATATTAATACAGATAGAATTGTTTTCTGTGAAGGATTCGGAATGACTAAAAATCTATTTTTTAATTATTTGCCTTTAAATGAGGTGAAAGGGGAATTGATTATAATTCACGCTCCGCAGTTAGAAATCGACTTTTTAATAAAATCAACCTTATTTGTGCTTCCTTTAGGAGATCATTTATATAAAGTAGGTGCAACCTTTAATTGGAGTGATAAAACTTCAAATCCATCCGAAGAAGGAAAAAGCGAATTGGTTGAAAAATTGAAAAAAGTACTTAATGTTCCGTATAAAATTATAGAACAAACTGCAGGAATAAGGCCAACGGTTAGAGATAGAAGGCCATTAGTAGGTATGCATCCGGCATACAATAGGCTGGCTATTTTGAATGGTTTAGGAACACGAGGAGTTATGATTGCACCAACGGTAGCCAAACAACTTTTTAACAATTTAGAAAATGATAAAAAATTAGATTCAGAAATTGATATTAAAAGGTTTGAATAAAGTTCTTCTTTTTGACCTTCTTTTTCAAACTCAATAAACATATTTATCCAAAGTACTCTAGATAGTCGAAGTGTTGAAATAAAATCTAATTATTTATCAGTAGATTTTATTATTTATAAAAATTGCAGTTTAATGAAAAAAGTACTTATAATTATTTTGTTATTTCTTATTCAAATAGTGTACCGCCAAGAATCAGGGTGTTCTGTAGATTGTGAAAATAGGGATGGCATTTGGATAGATAACAATGGAAATAGGTATGAAAGTAATTTGGAAAACGTTACGGAGAGTTTACCTACTTTTATAAAGATGGCGACAAGTTTGTAGGAATGGTAATTAATGATACAATTCATGGGCAAGGAGTATTCGAAACAATAAACAACAAACTGTCTGGTCAGTTAAAGCGGCTATACAATAAAAATAACAGTATCGTATTATTTTAGTTGGTAAAGGGGTTAAATACAGTAAAAAACACAAATATACATATACCGGTAATTTCAGGAATAACCTGTTAAATGGTAACGGAGAAATTAACTACGATAGTACAATCTATAAAGGTTATTTTGTAGATGATAAAATTGAAGGAAAAGGAGTTTTTTATTACAAAGGAGGAGATCGATGGGAAGGTGCTTTTAAAAATGATGAAAAAAATGGCTACGGAATATGATATACTTTTCAAGGAGGTAAGCTTAGAGTTAGGTGGATAAATGGTATTGTTAGTGATGGCTCTGGCTCTAATTTAACAAATGATATTCCTTTAATAACTAATATTGCTGGCGCTTAGTCATAAAACTTCTTTTCAGAACATTTATTATTAAAATTATATAACATTTATTTAAATTATATAACATTTTATATAAAATTATTCACTTCTATTTGTATATTTAGTTTTTCTAAAAGGGAAAAAATTGCTTATTTTCGCGTAAGATTAGTAAAGATTAGAGAAATTATAAATAAAGATGCAAGTTTTATAGATGCTAGTGGAGCAAAGAATAGTGCTATTATTTGCGTAACAGCTAAAATAAAAATTGTCCCCTACACTATTAATGATGTTATTTGTGTTGTAAACCCCGGAGCTTCTAATTCCTCTAATTAATTAGGTATTAGTGCAATTAGAAAATTAGGAAATAATTTTGAAATAAATTTTCAAAAAAACAGTTTATAGGGTTCGTGCGTAAAATTAATTAACAGAATTTATTGTGAAAAAAATAATTAGAACACCATCAAAGCATTTCATTTATATATTATTTTTTGTCTTTGGATTTTTAACAAGTTTTAAGGGGAGTGCTCAAATTACAATATCTAGTGTTGTCGTAAATTCATGCACTGGCAGTATTACTGTAACAGTAGGTGGAGGTGACGGAAATTATGGGTATAAATGGTTTAAAGAGAATCAAGAGCCTCCTCCAAATAATTGGGACCCGCTAATTGATGATGATTGGTTCATAAACGATCAAGCACCAGGAAGGTATAGAGTTATTGTAACTGATGCAAACGATGAGGTAGAAGGAGTTTATGATATTTCTGAGTCTGTTGACTTAATTGTTACAGAAATATTCTCAGGATTAGTCTGTCCAGAAGATCTTAATTCGGGAGTAATTATTTTGCGGTTTCGTAACGGATTTCCCCCTTATACATGGACTCTTGCGGGAAGCACTGAACGTGCTGGAATATTTACCCCTACAGATACACCTTATTACCTGTCTATAGATAATATTCCTGTCGGAAATTACACTTTTGCTTGGACGGATGATTTTGGGTGTTCGGGAACAGAAGAAATCACAGTCTCTGCCCCTCCAATAACTGAATTAACAATCAATACAACTACTGATGTACTTTGTTTTGGAGATAGTAATGGAGGAATAAATATAAGCCTAACAGGTGGATGGGGCCCTAATTATGCAATAAATATAGTATCAGATGGACAGGCACCACAACCGATAGAAAACTTTACAAATATTGGAGATGGAACAAGTTATACTATTAATAACCTTGCTGCTGGTACTTATCAAATATATTATTATGATAAATTAGCAAATCCGCCTCTTACAACTACCTATGGTCTAGATGTTAGCAATTATAATTGTGCAAAATCTAAAACATTTACGATTAATACACCTTTAGAACTAATAAGCACTCCTACTGGTGAGCTGCTTTCTTGCTTTGGAGATACTGATGGAAACATAACAGGTACAATAACAGGAGGAACTGCTCCTTATAGTATAACACTTGATGGCACAGCGACTCAAATTACAGTAATTGCTGATGGCGACAGTTTTAATTTTTCAGGATTAAGTGCTGGAACGTATGATTTCACAATTACTGATGCTGTTAATTGTTCTATTACTGCACAGGCATTAATCACGCAGCCAGACGAACTAATTACAGGTTTTGTTTCTAAACAAGATGTTTCTTGTAATGCAGGTACTGACGGAAATAGTATGGTCTCAGTAACTGGCGGAACCGCTCCTTATATTTTTAAAGTTGATGGGGTACTTGTTACGCCTACTTTAGCTAGCGGTGATAATTACACGATTGGAAACTTATCGGCAGGGACTTATAACATTACCATTACCGATCAAAATAACTGTACTGCTTCAACAGTCATCACACAAACGATCAAAGAACCAAGTTCTTTAGCAGTTGCTGCTTCAGGAGAGACGCTTACGTGTTTTGGGGATTCTGATGGGAATATTACAGGAAGTATATCAGGAGGAACCGCACCATATAATATTACTCTTATGGAAACCGGAGTTCAGTTTACAGGAATTATTGATGGAGGCGCTTTTGATTTTTCAGGATTAAGTGCAGGAACTTATAATTTCACCATCACTGATGCTAAGGATTGTACAACCACAGTGCAAGAAACTATTAATACCCCTTTAGAGTTAATAAGTACTCCTGCTGGTGAGTTGCTTTCTTGCTTTGGAGCTACTGATGGAAACGTAACAGGTACAATTACAGGAGGAACCGCACCATATACTATTAAACTTGATGGCACAGCGACTCAAATTACAGGAATTGCTGATGGCGGCAGTTTTGATTTTTCAGAATTAAGTGTAGGAACGTATAATTTCACCATTACTGATGCTGTTGGTTGTATTGATACTGCACAAGCAGCAATTACTCAGCCAGACGAACTAATTACAGATTTTGTTTCTAAACAAGACGTTTCTTGTAATACAGGTACTGACGGGAATATTATTGTCTCAGTAACCGGCGGGACCGCTGCTTATATTTTTAAAGTTGATGGGGTACTTGTTACTCCTACTTTAGCTAGTGGTACTAATTACACGATTGGAAACTTATCGGCAGGGACTTATAACATTACCATTACCGATCAAAATGACTGTACTGCTACAACAGATATCGAACAAACGATCACAGAACCTGCTGAAATAAGTTTATCACTGGTTTCTTTTGAGAACTTATCTTGCTTCAATTCAGGAAATGGATCCATTACAGTAGGAGTTACAGGAGGAACTTTAAGCACTACCCCAGGAGCGCCAAACTATATTTTTACACTTACAGGACCCAGTGCTGTTATAGCGCAAGATAATGGAGGTGGAACATGGACATTCGGTTCTTTAGATGAAGGTACATATACAATCAGTGTAACGGATCAAAATAATTGTATTTCTAACCCAGCACAAATTACTCAGGAACTTACACAGCCTTTAGCGATTAATTTCACAGCCTTAGAGCAAGATATTAGTTGTAATGGAACTGAAGACGGAAGTATTGATATTATTGTAACAGGAGGAACGATTCCGTATACTTATTTGTGGACAAGTCCAAATGGTTTTAACGCAACCACCCAAGATATTAGTGCATTAGCACCTGGAGAGTATAGCATAACGGTAATCGATGATAATGGATGTACTGTTGAAGAGACCTATACCATTGAAGAACCCGATGTACTTGGTGTATTAGGAGATCCTTTTGATTACTCTGGATATGGAGTATCAGGAAACGGTTTGAGTGATGGAATTATTGATATTACTGTAACTGGAGGAACGACTCCATACACATACTCTTGGACAAGTCTAAACGGAACAATCCCTGTTGGTCAAGAAACGCAACAAAACCTCAGCAATCTTAACGCGGGAACGTATACCTTACTAATTACCGATAAAAATGGCTGTACAATTACTAAAACTTGGGAAATTACAGAACCTTTTGAACTACTGATTAACGAGAATCCAGCTTCTCATGTAGATGTTTTGTGTTTTGGAGAAAACACAGGTGTTATAAAAGTTGTTGTAACACAACAATCCGTTGGTCCTTATGATTATGCGATTACCGATAGTTCAGGGGTTGAGGTAGAACGAGTGACTGACCAAAACGCAGTTAGCTATGTGTTTGATGATTTACTAGCAGACACGTATACTGTAACGGTAACCGATGCAAATGGAATTAGTAAGTCTATCAATAACATTATAATTGCACAGCCTTTAAGTTTGTTAGAAATTTCTAGTGAGATCATTTCAGATTTTAATGGATTTGGTATTAGTTGTAATGGAGCTGCTGATGGGAGTATTGACATCACTGTAAGTGGAGGTACGACTCCGTACACATATGTGTGGGAAGGTCCAAATGGTTTTAGTGCAACAAGCCAAGATATTAGTGCATTATCTCCTGGAGATTATACCATAACGGTAACCGATGCAAATGGATGTATTACTTCTCCAGAAACCTATACGATTACAGAACCCGATGTACTTGGTTTAGCAGGAGACCTTTCAGATTATAATGGATTTGGAGTCACAGGAAACGGTTTGAGTGATGGAATTATTGACATTACTGTAACTGGAGGCGCTATTCCATATAGTTACTCTTGGGCAAGTCTTGATGGATCCATCCCTGTTGGTCAAGAAACGCAACAAAACCTTAGCAATCTTAATGCGGGAACGTATACGGTACAAATTACCGATACAAATGGCTGTACAATTACCGATACTTGGATAATTACGGAACCTCAAGAACTACTAATTTTGGAGGAAATAGCTTCTCATGTAGATGTTTTGTGTTTTGGAGAAAACACAGGTGTTATAAAAGTTGTTGTAGACCAAGGATCTGTTGCACCTTATGATTATGCTATTACCAATAGTTTGGGAGTTGAGGTAGAACGAGTGACTGACCAAAACGCAGTTAGCTATGTGTTTGATGAGTTACTAGCGGACACGTATACTGTAACGGTAACCGATGCAAATGAAATTAGTAAGTCTATCAATAACATTATAATTGCACAGCCTGCAGCTATTTTAAGCATAGATACAGTAGATCTATCACTAAACAATGGGTTTAATATTTCCTGTAATGGAGCTGCTGATGGGAGTATTGACATCACTGTAAGTGGAGGTACGACTCCGTACACATATGTGTGGGAAGGTCCAAGTGGTTTTAATGAAACAACGCAAAACATTAGTGCATTATCTCCTGGAGATTATACCATAACGGTAACCGATGCAAATGGATGTATTACTTCTCCAGAAACCTATACGATTACAGAACCCGATGTACTTGGTTTAGCAGGAGACCTTTCAGATTATAATGGATTTGGAGTCACAGGAAACGGTTTGAGTGATGGAATTATTGACATTACTGTAACTGGAGGCGCTATTCCATATAGTTACTCTTGGGCAAGTCTTGATGGATCCATCCCTGTTGGTCAAGAAACGCAACAAAACCTTAGCAATCTTAATGCGGGAACGTATACGGTACAAATTACCGATACAAATGGCTGTACAATTACCGATACTTGGATAATTACGGAACCTCAAGAACTACTAATTTTGGAGGAAATAGCTTCTCATGTAGATGTTTTGTGTTTTGGAGAAAACACAGGTGTTATAAAAGTTGTTGTAGACCAAGGATCTGTTGCACCTTATGATTATGCTATTACCAATAGTTTGGGAGTTGAGGTAGAACGAGTGACTGACCAAAACGCAGTTAGCTATGTGTTTGATGAGTTACTAGCGGACACGTATACTGTAACGGTAACCGATGCAAATGAAATTAGTAAGTCTATCAATAACATTATAATTGCACAGCCTGCAGCTATTTTAAGCATAGATACAGTAGATCTATCACTAAACAATGGGTTTAATATTTCCTGTAATGGAGCTGCTGATGGGAGTATTGACATCACTGTAAGTGGAGGTACGACTCCGTACACATATGTGTGGGAAGGTCCAAATGGTTTTAGTGCAACAAGCCAAGATATTAGTGCATTATCTCCTGGAGATTATACCATAACGGTAACCGATGCAAATGGATGTATTACTTCTCCAGAAACCTATACGATTACAGAACCCGATGTACTTGTTTTAGGAGGTGTTCTTTCAAATTACAATGGATTTGGAGTGTCAGGAAACGGTTTAAGTGATGGAAGTATTGACATTACTGTAACTGGAGGAACGACTGAGTACACCTACTCTTGGACAAGCTCAGATGGAATAATCCCTTCTGGACAAGAAACTCAAGAAGACCTTACAGGTCTTAATGCGGGAACGTATACGGTTCTAATTAAAGATGCAAATGACTGTACAATTACCAAAACTTGGGAAATTACAGAACCACAAGAACTACTAATTTCGGAGGAAACAGCTTCTCATGTTGATGTTTTGTGTTTTGGAGAAAACACAGGTGTTATAGAAGTTGTTGTAGACCAAGGATCTGTTGCACCTTATGATTATGCTATTACCAATAGTTTGGGAGTTGAGGTAGAACGAGTGACTGACCAAAACGCAGTTAGCTATGTGTTTGATGAGTTACTAGCAGACACGTATACTGCAACGGTAACCGATGCAAATGGAATTAGTAAGTCTATCAATAACATTATAATTGCACAGCCTTTAAGTTTGTTAGAAATTTCTAGTGAGATCATTTCAGATTTTAACGGATTTGGTATTAGTTGTAATGGAGCTTCTGACGGAAGTATTGATATTACTGTAAGTGGTGGAGCAGCAGGCTACACCTATGCATGGACAAGTCCAAATGGTTTTAATGCAACCACCCAAGATATTAGTGCATTTGCACCTGGAGCGTATAGCATAACAGTAACCGATGCAAATGGATGTAGTACTTCTCCAGAAACCTATACGATTACAGAACCTACTGCACTTGTTTTAGGAGGTGTTCTTTCAAATTATAATGGATTTGGAGTGTCAGGAAACGGTTTAAGTGATGGACGTATTGACATTACTGTAGCGGGAGGAACGACTCTATACACATACTCTTGGACAAGTCTAAACGGAACAATACCTGTTGGGCAAGAAACTCAAGAAGACCTTACAGGTCTTAATGCGGGAACGTATACGGTTCTAATTAAAGATGCAAATGACTGTACAATTACTAAAACTTGGGAAATTACAGAACCACAAGAACTACTAATTTCGGAGGAAATAGCTTCTCATGTAGATGTTTTGTGTTTTGGAGAAAACACAGGTGTTATAAAAGTTGTTGTAGACCAAGGATCTGTTGCCCCTTATGAGTATACAATTACCGATAGTTCAGGGGTTGAGGTAGAACGAGTGACTGACCAAAACGCAGTTAGCTATGTGTTTGATGAGTTACTAGCAGACACGTATACTGTAACGGTAACCGATGCAAATGGAATTAGTAAGTCTATCAATAACATTATAATTGCACAGCCTTTAAGTTTGTTAGAAATTTCTAGTGAGATCATTTCAGATTTTAATGGATTTGGTATTAGTTGTAATGGAGCTGCTGACGGAAGTATTAATATCACTGTAAGTGGTGGAGCACCAGGGTACACCTATGCATGGACAGGTCCAAATGGTTTTAGTGCAACAAGCCAAGATATTAGTGCATTAGCACCTGGAGCGTATAGGATAACAGTAACCGATGCAAATGGATGTAGTACTTCTCCAGAAACGTATACTATTACGGAGCCTACTGCACTTGTTTTAGGAGGTGTTCTTTCAAATTACAATGGATTTGGAGTGTCAGGAAACGGTTTAAGTGATGGACGTATTGACATTACTGTAACTGGAGGAACGACTGAGTACACCTACTCTTGGACAAGCTCAGATGGAATAATCCCTTCTGGACAAGAAACTCAAGAAGACCTTACAGGTCTTAATGCGGGAACGTATACGGTTCTAATTAAAGATGCAAATGACTGTACAATTACCAAAACTTGGGAAATTACAGAACCACAAGAACTACTAATTTCGGAGGAAACAGCTTCTCATGTTGATGTTTTGTGTTTTGGAGAAAACACAGGTGTTATAGAAGTTGTTGTAGACCAAGGATCCGTTGCACCTTATGATTATGCTATTACCAATAGTTTGGGAGTTGAGGTAGAACGAGTGACTGACCAAAACGCAGTTAGCTATGTGTTTGATGAGTTACGAGCAGACACGTATACTGTAACGGTAACCGATGCAAATGGAATTAGTAAGTCTATCAATAATATTATAATTACACAACCTGCAGCTATTTTAAGCATAGATACAGTAGATCTATCGCTAAACAATGGGTTTAATATTTCCTGTAATGGTGCTGCTGATGGGAGTATTGACATCACTGTAAGTGGAGGTACGACTCCGTGCACATATGTGTGGGAAGGTCCAAGTGGTTTTAATGAAACAACGCAAAACATTAGTGCATTAGCACCTGGAGCGTATACCATAACAGTAACCGATGCAAATGGATGTAGTACTTCTCCAGAAACGTATACTATTACGGAGCCTACTGCACTTGTTTTAGGAGGTGTTCTTTCAAATTACAATGGATTTGGAGTGTCAGGAAACGGTTTAAGTGATGGAAGTATTGATATTACTGTAAATGGAGGAACGACACCGTATAACTACTCTTGGACAAGCTTAGATGGATCCATCCCTTCTGGACAAGAAACGCAACAAAACCTTAGCAATCTTAATGCGGGAACGTATACAGTGCAAATTACCGATACAAATGGCTGTACAATTGCGGATAGTTGGACAATTACGGAGCCTAATGAACTCGTAATTTCGGAGGAAACAGCTTCTCATGTTGATGTTTTGTGTTTTGGAGAAAACAAAGGTGTTATAGAAGTTGTTGTAGACCAAGGATCCGTTGCTCCTTATGATTACAAGATTACCAACAGTTTGGGAGTTGTTGTAGAACAAGTAAATGCTCAAACGGCGCTTAACTATGTATTTGATGTATTGTTTGCAGACACTTATACTGTAACGGTAACCGATGCAAATGGAATTAGTAAGTCTATCAATAACATTATAATTACAGAGCCTTTAAGTTTGTTAGAAATTTCTAGTGAGATCATTTCAGATTTTAACGGATTTGGTATTAGTTGTAATGGAGCTTCTGACGGAAGTATTGATATTACTGTAAGTGGTGGAGCAGCAGGCTACACCTATGCATGGACAAGTCCAAATGGTTTTAATGCAACCACCCAAGATATTAGTGCATTAGCACCTGGAGAATATACCATAACAGTAACCGATGCAAATGGATGTAGTACTTCTCCAGAAACGTATACCATTACGGAGCCTGATGAAATAATAATCAACACCACCCTGCTTCAGGATGTACAATGTTTTGAAAACAGTGATGGCAAAATTGAAATTACAATTACGGGAGGAACTGGGGATTTTACATATAATTGGACTAAAAACAGCACTCCTTACGCAACAACTAAAAATCTCGCGGGGCTTTCCCCTGGAGAATATGTATTAATTGTTCAAGAAGATGGCAATGCACAGTGTTATAGAACGAAAACCTTTACCATTACGCAACCTGATTTATTAGAAATTGCTTTTGAAAGTAAAACAGATATTCTTTGTTATGGCGATTCAACTGGTAGTGCTCAAATTTCTGTTACAGGAGGTACGAGTCCTTATCAATATTCTTGGATGGAAGCTAGCGGAGCAACATACAATACACAAGATTTAGTAGGGGTTCCAGCCGGAGATTATCAGCTTACAGTAATCGACGCCTTAGGATGTAGCGATACGTTTAATGTAATTTTGAACGAGCCTGATAATATAGTATTAAACGAAAGTAAAACTGACATTACTTGTTTCGGATCCAATGATGGAACAATAAGCATCGCTGTAACTGGAGGCGTTTCGCCTTATACGTATGTCTGGAGTGATTTAGGAAGCGGCCCTTTGAGAAGAGACTTGGCTCCCGGTATTTATGACGTTACAGTTACAGACAGTAATAACTGTCAAAAAATGGTACAATTTGAGATAATTGAAGCACCGCTATTTAAGATCGACCCAATAACAACTCATATTTCTTGTTTTGGAGCAACAGACGGCTCAATTGACTTAAATTTAGTTGGAGGTATAGCTCCTTTAAATATTACTTGGGGTGATGGCAATAGTGCAGGACTTATCCGAAACAATTTGTCTGCAGGCTCTTACAGTGTTTTTATTGAAGATGCAGTAGGATGTTCAATTGCAAAGAACTTCTCTATTATTGAACCTAATGAAATTGTATTAGATGCTGTTGTTATTAATGCTATTGATTGTACAGACCCAAATAGTGGTAGTATAGACCTACAAGTTGTTGGAGGAACAGCTCCATTTATATTTCTATGGAGTAATGGATCTACTACCGAGGATTTACAAAATATTGGAGCTAATAATTATACGGTGACTGTTACAGATAGTCGTGGTTGTGAAGAACAAAAAACAGTTGTAGTTACGCGTCAAACATCCTTAGTTTTAAGTTTAAACACTAGTATTATTCCTGATTGTATAAATAAAACGGTAACACAACGAAATGAACTAGAAGTTACTGGTGGTGTTGCACCTTATAGTGTTAGTTGGTCTAATGGCATGGTAAGTGGTGCTAATAGTGAAATTATGGAGACCACACAAAATGGCACTGTTATAGTTGAAGTGATCGATAGTTTGGGATGTACAGAGCAGTTGGTTTTTGATATCAACCTATTTATATTAGGAGACCCTAGTTTTAATTATAGTTCCTTTGCGAACACTAACTACGGAATACTATCTATAGAAGATCCAATTACATTTAATAGCACGTCTACAGGAGATATTCTGACTTACCTTTGGTCTTTTGGTGACGGAAATACCTCAACAGATAAAGACCCTATTCATACATATGTAGCTGAAGGGACATATGAAGTAACTTTAACCGTTCAATATCCATACGGATGTTCTTATGTAGATACGATGACAGTAAATATTGGGAAAGGGTATGATATTGTAATACCAAATGCTTTTACACCTAATGATGATGGGTTAAATGATGTAATTAGACCTGTTTATATTGGTATGATTGATGTAGAGATGAGTATTTATAGTACTTGGGAAGGGTTGATTTATTTTGAAAAGGGACTCGAGTTAAACGGGTGGAATGGGACTATAAAGAATAGTTTAGCTGAAAATGGGAATTATATAATAAAAGTTAAGGCAACCACTTTTTATGGATTAGTATTAAGTTTTAATAGACCTATAACTTTAATAAAATAAGTTTGAAATGCGACAAGTTATTATTTTTATATTTTTAGTATTTACGAAATCCACATATGCCCAAGATCCTATATTTACGCAAGCATTTGCAATTCCTGAAACACTAAACACAGGGTTTACTGGAGCGATAGAAGGCACAAAAGCAGGAATGATTCATAGAACACAGTGGCCAGGGATAGATTTTGGTATCACCACTCAATTTGCTTTTGTTGACACGTGGTTTGATGAGTTTAATAGTGGTATAGGAATAAGTATTTTGAATCATAAAGAAACAAAATCAAGATATACTTTTACACAACTTAATTTAAATTATGCACTTGCTTTTCAAATAAGTAATGCATGGTATTTTAGACCGAGTGTTTCAGTCGGAATAGGGTCAAAGGATTATGGTTTTCAAAATTTGCTTTTAGAGGATCAAATTAATATTCCTAATGGAATTATAAATACCTCAAGTATGGATCCTATATTATTAAACCAGCAGAATTTATTTGTTGATTTATCTACATCACTGCTGCTTAATAATGAGCATTCATGGATAGGGCTTACTTTGAGACATTTAAATAAACCGAATATTTCAATGACACATAATGGGGAAACCTCATTAGGAATTTTTTTATCTGTACATGGTTTAATAGAGATCCCGTTATCTTATTTTTCTGTAGGTAATCAAAACAGCATCTATCTTTTTTCGAATTTCATGAAGCAAGATAAATATGTTAGATTTGATTTTGGATCCCAGTATGTTTTTAATGAATTTTCTATTGGAGTATCTATAGCTACAAATCCAGTTAAAAATGAGTATAATGATTCTTTGGTAACATCTGTAAATCCGTTTATAGGATTCAAATGGGAAGGTTGGAAATTCAATTATTCATATGGTGTTAATACAAGTAAAATTGGGCAAACAGGAGGAGTATATGAATTGTCAATTACACATGAGTTTTCAGAAAATGGATTTGGAAATAAAGGAAAATATAGAGGAAGAAGATTGAAATGCCCTACATTTTTCTAATTAAATTCCTCAAAAGAGACAAACATGTTTATCCAAATAATTCTAGATAAACGCAAATTTATTGGCGCTAAAACAACTAATGCTACAAAAACGCTAAAAAATGATTGTAATAAATTTAGTTGAAAAGCGAGTGTGGTTATTAAAAAAACAACAATAGAGATTCCAACCGTAATTCCGTAGTTTACATACATAGCTCCATAAAAAAACGAAGGTTCTAGCATGTATTTTAGATTACAATTAGGGCAATGATCATGAATTTTGCTAACTTTTAAAGGATTAAAAGTAAACCCATACTTAAAAAAATCGCCTTCTTGGCATTTTGGGCATTTACCTTTAGAAATGCTGTATAATTTTGTTCCTTTTTTAAACATCATAAAATTAAAAATTTATACTTTTGCAAAGATAAATTTTTATCAATCTAACTTAGTAACATTTATAGCATTTAATGTTAAACGTACACAATTTAACAGTTTCTTTTATGGGAACTGAATTATTTTCAGGAATCACTTTTAAACTAAATAAAGGTGATAGAATAGGCTTAATAGGTAAAAACGGTGCAGGGAAATCTACGCTTCTAAAAGTGCTTTCTAAAGATATAGAAAGTAGCGGAACAATGGCTTTTGATAAAGACGTTAAAATTGGTTTTTTAAGACAAGATATAGATTTTGTTGAAGGAAGAACTATTTTAGAAGAGGCTTACCAAGCTTTTGTAGAGATTAAAGAAATTGAGGTTTTACTCGATGAAATAAATGAGCAATTAATTACAAGAACCGATTACGAAAGTGACGGTTATAGTCAATTAATTCATGATTTAACGGATAACACAGAACGTTATGAATTGCTTGGAGGTTATAATTATCAAGGAGACACCGAGAAAATTTTACAAGGTTTAGGTTTTCAAAGAGACGATTTTGATAAATTGACAGATACTTTTTCTGGTGGATGGAGAATGCGTATCGAGTTGGCAAAATTATTATTGCAAAATAATGATATTCTATTATTAGATGAGCCTACAAATCACTTGGATATTGAGTCTATTATCTGGTTAGAGAATTTCTTAAGATCTTATTCAGGAGCAATTGTATTGGTTTCTCACGATAAGATGTTTTTAGATAATGTAACGAACAGAACTATTGAAATTTCTTTAGGTCAGATTTACGATTATAAAAAACCATATTCTCAATTCCTATTATTAAGAGGAGAGATTAAAGAAAAACAGTTACAAGCTCAGAAAAATCAAGAGAAAGAAATTAAGCAAAAACAGTTTTTAATTAATAAATTTAAGGCAAAAGCGAGTAAAGCATCGATGGCACAATCTTTAATGAAACAACTTGATAAAGTTGAGTTGATTGAAGTGGATCAAGATGACAATCAAGCAATGAATATTCGTTTTGCAATTTCTAAAGAACCGGGAAGAATTATTGTTGAAGCAGAAAATCTATCTAAAAGTTATGGTGATAAACATGTTTTAGAAAACGTAGATTTACTAATAGAGAGAAATAGTAAGATTGCTTTTGTTGGTCAAAATGGTCAAGGAAAATCTACTTTGGCTAAAATGATGGTTGGTGAAATTCCGTTTAAAGGCCATTTAAAACTTGGGCATAATGTGGAACTTGGTTATTTTGCACAAAATCAATCAGAAGAATTACCACCAGAAAAAACCGTTTTAGAAATTATGGAAGACGCCGCAACTGATGGAAACAGAATGCGTGTTAGAGATATGCTTGGATCCTTTTTATTTGGTGGAGATACTGTAGATAAAAAAGCAAAAGTACTTTCTGGAGGAGAAAGAAATAGACTTGCTTTGTGTAAATTATTGTTGCAGCCATTTAACGTTTTGATAATGGATGAGCCAACAAATCACTTAGATATTGCCTCTAAAAACGTACTAAAAGAAGCTTTAAAGCAATTTAGCGGAACATTAATCTTAGTTTCTCACGATAGAGATTTTTTACAAGGATTAACTTCGACTGTTTATGGTTTTAAAGATAAAATTATAAAAGAATATTTAGGTGATATCGATTATTTCTTAGATCAGCATAAAATTGAAAATCTACGTGAAGCTGAAAAAAGAACAGTTGTAAAAGTAGAAAAATCAAGCGCTAAAGTTGAAGCAGATCAGCTTTCAAAAGAAGAAGAGAAAGAGTTGAAAAAACTAAATAACAGACTTTCTAAAATAGAATCAGAAATAGCTGATTTCGAGTCAGAAATTGTGAAAATCGATTTAGAATTGGCTAAAAACTATGACGAAGTTTCTTCTAGGCCTAACTTCTTTGAAAAATATAAAGCTAAAAAAGCAAAAATAGATAGCTTGATGGAAGAATGGGAAAAAGTGGAAGCAGAAGTAGCTGTATTTTCTTAGATTCTTCTATTTCTGATTAGGCAGAAATTTAATTGCAGTAAAATGCATTGCTTTTAAGTACCTGTAAAGAATCTGTTTTTTAATTTTATAGTTATTTCGTTTTTAATAAGAAAAACCCTGTTTCCTGTTTTTGCAGGAATGATACATAATGAACTTCGATTCTCAAATAGAAACACAAAATCAACAAGTTTTTCTTCCAATTTTGGAAGAAAAGAAAGTAGAACTCTTTATAAAAAGAGAAGATTTAATTCATCCTTATATTTCGGGTAATAAATTTAGAAAATTAAAATATAACCTAGAAGAAGCTAAAAAGCTTAAAAAGAAATCGCTACTTACTTTTGGTGGCGCTTTTTCTAATCATATTGTGGCAACTGCAGTTGCAGGTGAAATAGCTGGTTTTAAAACTTTTGCAATTATTAGAGGAGAAGAATTAGGATTAAATCTTACGAAAACATTAGAAGAAAATGCTACGCTGAGAAAGGCACATGAAAGCGGAATGAAATTCCATTTTGTTTCTAGAGAAGTATACAGACAAAAAGCTTCGTTTGGTTTTATTGAAAAAATGAAAAATAAATGGGGCGATTTTTATTTAATTCCGGAGGGAGGAACTAATATTTTTGGGGTACAAGGTTGCCAAGAAATTTTAACAAATGAGGATAAAAAATTTGATTTTATTTGTTGCTCAGTTGGCACAGGAGGTACTATTTCTGGATTGATAAATGCATCAAAAAAACATCAAAAGATTGTTGGTTTTCCTGCTTTAAAAGGAAATTTTTTATCCGAAGAAATAAAAAAATATACAATTAAAAAGAATAAGTGGCGTTTACTAAAAAACTATGATTTTGGTGGTTATGCCAAAAATAATGAAGAGTTGATAGCTTTTATCAATAGTTTTAAAAAAGAAACCGATATTTTATTAGATCCTGTTTATACAGGAAAAATGTTATTCGGTATTTTAGATTTAGTCAAAAATGATTCTTTTGAAGAAAACAGTAAAATATTAGCGATTCATACTGGTGGAATTCAAGGGATTGAAGGCGTGAATCAGAAATTAAAGGAAAAGAATAAAGAAATTATACAATTATAATGAAGCTAAAAATTTTACTTGGTTGCTTGTTGCTATTGATGCTGTCTAATTGTGGATCTAGCAGGAAGACAGTTAAAGGTAAGGTTAAAGTAGTTCATAAACAGAAAGGAGCAAAAATTGAGAATTTACCAGATGTAAATCAGAATGCACACATAGAAAGGTTAGAAGAAGGCTCAAAAAGATTAAATGAATTTTCATTAGAGTATATTAAAAAATATGCGGCAATTGCTGTTAGAGAGATGCATTTACATAGCATACCAGCAAGTATAACTTTAGCTCAAGGCGTGCTTGAATCAGGTTCAGGACGAAGTGAGCTTGCTTCTAAATCTAATAATCATTTCGGAATAAAATGTCATACTGGGTGGGAAGGAAAAAAAGTATTTCATGATGATGATGAAAAAGGAGAATGTTTTAGAAAATACAAATACGTATCTTCCTCTTTTAAAGATCATTCACTTTTTTTAGTTCACAGAAGTCGTTACCGTTTTTTATTTTCTTACGGAGTTACAGATTATAAAAATTGGGCACACGGTTTAAGAAAAGCAGGTTATGCAACTGATCCACAGTACCCTGCAAAATTGATTTCGATCATAGATGATTATCAATTGCATGAATTTGATCGGGTAAAAAAAGATGGTTTTACTTATAAAAGTACCAATGAAGAAGGCGAAGAAAATAACCATGAAGAAGTAAATTATTATACCGTACAAAAAGGCGATACTTTATACTCAATTTCTAGAAAATTTAAAATAACAGTAAGTGTTTTGAAAGAATTAAATGGTTTAATAGGTAACGATTTGTCCATTGATCAAAAATTAGTGATCAATTATTAAAAGCGTTTTTAATTCTTTAAAAATTGCGTTAATAACTATTTTGGACTTTAACATCTCAAGTGATCATTTTTTTATGGACATGTATCCAAATAAATAAATATTTTTATCATATAACTAAAAAATTAATATGATGAAAAAATTAAATTTACAACGTATTTGTTGTCTTTTTACAATTGCGTTTTCTTTGGTTGCGTTTATATTAAATGCCCGAACGAAAATGGATTCTGTCAAAGGGATTGATTAGTCTAGGTTAGACAACGGATTAAAAGTATTCCTATTTCAAGACAAATCGGCTCAAACAAGTACTGTAAATGTTATCTACAGAGTTGGTTCTCGATATGAAGGTTATGGTGAAAAAGGAATGGTACATTTATTAGAACACTTGGTTTTTAAAGGAACGCCTAATCATCCTAATATTCTTGAAGAATTGACTGCTCATGGTGCAAGACCAAATGGACCTTCAAGAGTTTTAACAGAAGGGTTAATAAATACGGCGTATTTATGGCATAATTGTGGAAATACTACCATTGGAAATAAATTGGATAAAGATAGAACGAGTGCAATTGAAAATTTAAAAGCATTCTGCAAAAAATAGTACAGACAGACAATGCCGTTTTAATGTTTACTGGTAAATTTGTTTCAGAAAAGACTTTAGCGCACTTGTCAATAAATAGTTTGGCGTACTTAAAACCCGTCGACACCTTTAGTTGATACGCCAATTATAAAGCCAGCATAAGACGGCGAAAAGCGAAGCAGTCTTATGTCTTTTAATAGACAGCAATTATTTTTATTAAAAGTTTAATTATTATTATTATAAATAAAAAAATAAAATATGCCAATTATTAAACCCGTAAACGGAAAACATCCACAAATACCAGAAGATTGTTATGTTGCAGAAAACGCCACAATTGTTGGTGAAGTTTCTCTAGGCAAAGAATGCAGTATTTGGTTTAATGCCGTTCTTAGAGGAGACGTTCATTATATCAAAATAGGCAATAAAGTAAACATTCAAGATGGCGCAGTTATCCACGCAACCTATCTAAAATCGCCTACAAACATTGGTAATAATGTTTCTATTGGTCATAACGCAATTGTACATGGTTGCACAATTCACGACAATGTTTTAATTGGTATGGGAGCTATTATTATGGATGATTGTGTTATAGAATCTAACTCAATTATTGCTGCAGGCGCTGTTGTAACTAAAAATACAAGAGTAGAAAGTGGTAGTATTTATGCAGGCGTGCCGGCTAAAAAAGTGAAAGATATTTCAGAAGAATTAATCTCTGGAGAAATTGATAGAATTGCCAATAATTACGTAAAATACTCTAGTTGGTTTAAAGAGTAAATAATTTCGATTGATTGTATTTTTTTTAATTGTATCGAGGTTTGGGCGTTACACGAGGTCGCGCTTTCACTACTCGCTTTTTTTAAAAAAACAAAAAGAGCTCAAACAAACCGTTCAATCGCTAACGCAAAATTTAGCAAACATCAAAAACCCGATTTCAATTAAGAAATCGGGTTTTATTTAAAACTAATCAACCAAACTAATTACTAAATATCATTTTTATCGTCTTTCTTTTTCGCCTTCTTTAGTTTTCTTTTTCTCATTATCATTTTCTTCCTTTTTCTTTTCTATTGTTTTTCATTTGCTCAAACTTCTCGAATTGTTCTTTATTTAAGATGTTTCTCAATTTGTTTTTAAAAGCAATTTGATTGTCTAATTGCGCACTTCTCATTGCATAAATTTCATCTGCAGAAGGTTTTTTATTTGTAGCTCTATTTTCCTTTCTACTTTCCATAGCTACTTTTCTTGCCGCAGCTTGCGAATTAATTAAAGGTTTAATTTGACTTTGTTGCTTTTCAGATAAATCCAAACCTAAAGTCATTTTTTTAACCGCTAAACTGGTATTTTGTTCCACTGTTAATTTTGGACCTCTTTCATTTTGCTTTCCTTTTTTTTGTGCTTGAACTGTTACTGTAAAAGCGAATACTAAAATTAAAATGCTTGCTAATTTTTTCATGGTATAAATATTTAATTATTTTTTATGTATACTTCTTTGACATTTCAAAAGTGAAAAGGTTTAATTTAGTATTGTGATTAACAGTTTTTTAACTTTAAAAAGGAAGCAATAAAAAAACTCGAATTCAATTAAGAACCCGAGTTTTAGAGATATTAATCAACCAAAATTATTTTTTATTGATTGTCTTTCTTCTTTTTAGAATTCATTCCTTTTTTATTCTTCATCTCTTCTTTTTGCAAATTGTATTTTTCTAATTGCGAAGCATCCAAGATACTTGCCATTTTAGCGTCCATATCACTTTCTTTTTCCTTTCTATCTTCTTTCATTTTTTTGCTAGCTTCTTTCGATGGTTTTTCTCCAGAATTTTCTTGCTCTTTTCTTTTGTCAGCCATCATTTTTCTCTCGGCAATTTGTACTTCTAATAACGGTTTAATGTCATTTTGTTGGGCAATTGTTAAACTCAAATTTGTTGTCATTTTTAACAGCATTTTATCAACTTGATTTTTCTTTCCTTTTTTTTGAGCCTCCGTAGTTAAAGTAAAAGCGAATACTAAAACTAAAATTGTTATTAATTTTTTCATATTAAATAATTTGTTTTTTTAATTGTTTGATCTTAGACCTTTCAAAAGTGAAAAGGTTTAAATTTGTATCAAATTTTTAATAATATATGAAAATGAAAAGATTCACTTGGTTATTTCTCTTTATAACATGCTACGCTAATGCACAAGAAACAATAGAAGTAGATTTAAGCAATCCGCACGCAACTATTTACACACATTTTTATTTTTTACAAAATGATTCTTATCAACCTAAAAAAGCAGCAGCAACAATTTTAGGATTATCAGAAAGTAAAGCAATAGAAAAAGTTTTAAAAATTAAAAAAGTATTAGATGGTAAAGGCTTATCTATAGACTTTAATAAGATACCAAGTAACCCTAATTATAAAGATTCAATAGGCTATACTACCTTTCATAAATATATATTGTTTCCGCAAAGAATGCCTAAAATTTATGTAGAAAAAATTGATAATAAATGGTATTATTCCTCAGAAACTGTTGCGAGTATAGATCAAATTTATAAAGAGGTTTTTCCTTGGTACGTGGACAAGTTACAAAATTTAATACCTGCCTCTGGTCATAAAAAATTTCTGGGAATGGAACTTTGGCAACTTCTAGGAATCGTATTGTTATTAGTTTTGGTGGTTGTTATTTTTATTCTGACAAAAAAAATAGCCTTTTTTATATTGCGAAAAATTCAACATCAGATTACACATAGAACATCAAATCTAGAATTAGATAAAGTCCTTAAAAAATTGGCACACCCAATTAGTCTATTGATTTCGCTAGCTTTTATTGATAAAATTTTTCCGTCATTACAGTTTTCTTTAGAAGTAAATACGTGGGTTTTCTTAGGTTTAAATATTGCTGAAACTGTTTTTTGGATTTATGTACTATTAAAATTGGTGAAAGTGGTAATGCGTATTTATGAAGAATTTACACAAAGAACAGATAGTAGATTAGACGATCAATTAGTGCCCATTTTAAACAATTTTTTAAAAGGATTGGTACTCGTTTTTGGGTTGTTTAAAGTACTGAGATTGTTTGGTGTAGATACAACAACCTTGGTTGCAGGAGCAACAATTGGTGGTTTGGCCTTTGCTTTAGCGTCTCAAGACACGGTAAAAAACTTAATTGGTACCATCATGATTTTTCTTGATAAACCTTTTCATATTGATGATTGGATCGAAGCAGGAGAAATCTCTGGTACTGTTGAGCAAGTTGGATTTAGATCTACAATAGTGCGCGCTGCGGATACCTCTATTTACCAAGTACCAAATAGTAAATTGTCAGAAATTGTTATTAATAACAAGGGTTTGCGCTTGTTTAGACGCTATAATACCAATTTAGGAGTCCGTTATGATACACCTCCAATTTTAATTGAAGCATTTGTAAAAGGAATTAGAGAAATTATTATTGCACATCCAGAAACGAGGTCTGATTCATACAATGTAGAGTTTACTGGTTTTGGTGATTCCGCTTTGTTAATTATGGTAAATGTTTATTTTAAAAGTTTGGTTTGGGGAGTTGAGCAATCTTCTAAACACAGATTGCACATGGCAATTATTAAATTAGCGAAAGAATTAGGAGTAGAATTTGCATTCCCATCAACTACTGTTACAATTGAGCAATTTCCTGAGAAAAAATCACTAAGTTTAAGGTATAATACAGATCAGGAAACAATTGATGCCACCGTAGCTAAGATTGTTGCAGATTTTACTGGCGAAAATCCAATTGAAAACCCAACAGAAAACGTATGAAACCTTTCTTAAAATTCTTTTATCGCTTGTTATTGTTTCTGATAATAGCCTTTGTAATTTTCTTTTTTTGGGCTTCTTCAGCAACTTTGGATGAAATTGAATATGCTAAAATAATAGAAGATGATAGTATAGAAGTTCCTGTTAATGATTCCGTTTTTAGCATCTTAACGTATAATATTGGTTATTTAAGCGGAATGACTAATAATCTTCCGATAGCAAAGCCAAAAGAATTGTTTGATGATAATATGGCTAAAGTTTTATCAGAAACAAAAAAGGTAAATCCAGATATTATTGCTTTTCAAGAAATAGACTACAATGCTTCTAGAAGTTATCATATAAATCAGCAGGAAGAAATTGCAAAATTAGGCTATGGTTACAGAGCACAAATTATAAATTGGGATGAGCGTTATTTGCCTTTTCCTTATTGGCCAATAGCTATGAATTTTGGGAAAGTAGTTTCTGGGCAGTCAATTATCAGTAAATATCTTTTAAAGGAGCAGCAAAGAATTGTGTTATCAAGAGTTGCTGATGAACCTTATTATAGAGATGTTTTTTACTTAGAACGTTTAGCACAAGTGGTCAAAGTTGTTTTAAATGGCAAAGAAGTTATATTGATAAACACACATTTAGAAGCATTCGATAAAGGTACTAGAGAAAAACAATTTGAAGAAGTTTTAAAAATATTCGATACCTATAAGGATACATATCCTACTATTTTATTGGGTGATTTTAACTCAAGTGCAACCGATGAAACCGCTATTGTTCAAAAAGTATTTGCAATGAATACAATTGGTAACGCTGCTTTTGATCTTCTGTATCTTGAAAATACCTTTAATTCAAAGGAGCCTTATGAAAGAATTGATTATATCTTTTATACCAAAAATTCTATTGAATATATTTCAGGAAAAGTGTTAACTGAATTCGGTCAAGCTTCAGATCATTTGCCTGTTTTGATGGAGTTTAGGTTGAAATAAATTGTAAGACTTCTACGATATTTAAATCATTTTTGACTCTAAAAAACACAGATAAAACACTTTTCTTTTAGGACTAAATTTCGAGAAGCTTTAGTTTAAAAGCATTCAATAAGGTTTTGTTAAAGCGCTATTTATCCCAATTTGTAAATTTCGTCTTTTTATGAGTATGATATGAATAAAATCAAAAAAAGAGGAGCCCTTTGTTATATAACTCCTCTAAATTTATTTTTAGATTTTAGACACTGTAATAGTTTCGTCTTTTTTAATTATTTATCATTTTTTAAATACTAAACGTAACTGCTTCCCAAAAATAGCAGTAACACCAGCAGCAAAGGCACCAACAATTCCTGTTACTAACATTAATACAAATGGATTTCCTCCTAAAGGTAATAAAATTGCAATCCGTTTGGCAAGTGTATAATCATTGCTGCTACTCAGTATAAAACTATACATTGTCCAAAATAAAAGGATAGCTAAAAAAGGGACAAAGAATACAGCAGACCTTTTAATCGGAATAAATAGAGCGGTTGCTAAAGCCGCAATCATAACAGACCACCACGGAAGAAATAATGATAGAATAATCGCTAAAACAAGCGTGATTATAAAATTGGTTGTAGTTGTTTTCATCAATTGCTAGGTGTTAAGATTTGTGTACCAATGATAGCTTCTGTTGCTTCGTTGGATTGTAAAAAGTTAAGATGGTGATATTTTCCAGCAGCCCAATCGTCTATAAAGTTATCATAGTATTTACTGCCAGGATTTCCAGATTGTCCTCCAGGATAAATACCTAAAGCCGTTGGTGGAGAGGTCATTTCTACAATCATTCTCCAGGAAGGGCCCCAATTTTCTGACGTGGCATTCACGATATTTTTACCTCCTCCAATCGGAATATCAAACCTAGAAAATGCGGGTAATGCTTGTAATAAATGTCCAGCATACGTGCCTTTATAGTGTACCCATTTAAAATCACCATTTTTAGTTTTCCAATTATTTAGTTTTTCAACAGCTTTACTAAAGCTTAACTTAAATAAATCTTTAGCGGTTTCTTTTTCTTTTGTTTTTAAAATATCCATAAAAGAATCGTCTCCTTTGTTTTTTAATAAATAAATAGTTTGGTAGGTAAATGGAGTATTTAAAGCCGTAGCTTTTACATCAAATTCATCCCAAACCATATCATAAAGTACATTCCACCAAGCTTCCCATATACTAGGTCCAACTTCCTCCATATCATTATTGTATTGCCATTTTTTGGCGATTTTGTAGATCTCTTTTTCTGCTGCCGTTTGGTTAGAAATATCCATAGTTTCTAGCATGTAGGGCATTAATTCTGCTGCTTTAAGGTTGTAATTGTTATTCTGTAAATCTTTAAAATCTTGAACACTAAATTTTTCTTTAGAGCTAAAGAAATCGTTAATAACACGATTGCGATAGGTTTCATATCCATCATTAAAAACAAAATAAGGATAGGCTTCATCGACAGGATGTTGATTAGCAGAACTTACAAAACCACGTTCTGGGTTTTTGGTATGTGCATTAAATTGCTGCGGAATAAAACTTTGCCAATCGTTTTCCGACTTACTACCGTCCATTACAAATTTACCTTGTCCTTCCCATTTATTAGGAAATAGGCCTTGTATCCACAAAGCAATATCACCTTTAGTTGAGGCAAAAACAATATTTTGTGCTGGTGCAACCCAATATTTTAATGCGGCAACGTATTGATCATAGTTTTTTGCTTTATTTAATTCTGTAAATAGCCTTTGACCATTACTAGGAATATGCCCTGTCCATTGCATTGCATAACCAGCTAATGCTTGATCAGATTTAAAATTTTTATCATAAACCACAGGTCCATGATGCGTATATAAAACAGAATCCTTATAACTTGGCATTCCTTTTATTTTAATCTCCTCAACTCTAACAGAAATGTCTTTCCACTGTTTATCTACTTTATATTTTGTTCTGTCTTCATTAAATTCGATTTTATACCAATCAATAACATCTCTTGTGGCATTGGTTTCTCCCCAGGCGATATTTTTATTAAAACCTGAAATAACTGCTAATGCTCCAGGAAGTGTCGCTCCAAATGCATTATGATCTGGGGTGCTTAACTGCATTACAAACCATATCGATGGTAAGTTAAGACCCAAATGAGGATCGTTAGCCAAGATCGCATTTCCGGTGGCTGATTTAGAACCAGAAATAGCCCAATTATTACTACCGTAATTTGGGTCTGGTTTATCAATTGTTTCAGCAATAGAGTCTAAAATAATGGTATTTTCTGGTGTCGGAGTTTGAGGCACATCAATATAGCTCCAGTCGGTTTCTTTTGGGATTATAGGATCCGTAATGTCAAAGAAATCTGGGTATAACAAATCAAAACGCTCTTTACCAAATAAACGCAGCGCATTTGTGTTTTCTATATCTTCGTCACCACCTGCTAACATTTTGGTCATGTACATTAATAATAACGCTGTCTTTTTAGGCGACCAAGCTTCGGGTTTATAATCGAGTAATTTATATTCTACAGGATAATTTTTAGCAACTAGTTGATTGATATAACTATTAACTCCATCAGCATAGGCGTTAACTAAAGCCAGATTCTCTTTGTCTTTAGACATTTTAATTACGGTCTGCTCGGCTCCATAATCCATACCTCGTCTTCGTTCTTGTCTGTCATAATTTAGCGCAGTTTCTCCTAGAATTTCAGATAAGCGACCTGCTGCGGCAAAAGTTTGAAACTCCATTTGCCAAAGTCTGTGTTTCGCGGTAATGTAACCTTGTGCCCTGTATAAATCAAGATCATTTTGAGCAAAAACATGCGGAATTAACTCTGAATCATAATGAACGGTAACTTTATCCTTTAATCCAGAAATTGAAATCTCGCCTGTAATAGATTCATCGGTTTCATTTTGCCAAACTCCAGTGTATGGGTTTAAAAATTTACCGATTGGAGGAATAGATCCGAATTTGGTGTTGAGTGCAAAAAATACACTTATAGCTAATATAAAAGAGAGTGTCAGTTTAAAATACTTCATAAATTGAAATTATAGAGAATTTAAAAGTACTAAATTATATCATATAATTTGATCCAAATTGTTCAAAATATACTACAGATTAGAGTGTTTCTTTTATACCAAAAGGGTTATTGAATATATTTAATAAAAAGTGCGAAATGAATTGGGATAATTTTATGCCTATTTGCTTGTTTTCAAGCTCATTTTAAACATTGAATTTAGGATTAATACCAATTTAGTTAATAAATGCCGCATTAAATGCATTTAGAAAATGATGATTTCCAGTTATAGATTTAATCGTTTCACTATCCATTTTCGTGACGGTTTTATGTAGCCATTCTTTAAGGTTTTCCATTTTTTCAAAGCGTTGATTTTTAAATCTATTTTTAATGTATTGCCAAACTTGTTCACAAGGATTTAACTCTGGATTATAAGGGGGGATTCTTAATAAATGAATATTTTCAGGTATTTCGATATTCTTTGTTGAATGAAAACCTGCGTTATCGATCACCACAATTTTATATTCCTTAGGCTTATATAAAGAGAATTCTTTAAGATAGGCTTCGAATATTTTAGTATCAACACCATTAATTTCCCATACAAAACAATCTCCATTGATTGGGGAATAACTTCCATATAGATAAGTTGTTTTGAAAATATGCTGATAAGTAACTATTGGTTTGACTCCACTAGCTGTTAAATATTTTCCTAAATGATTCATCATTCCAAATCTAGCTTCGTCTTGAAAATATAGATTTACCTCTTTATATTTATTTTTATTTAGACTTAATCTAATGTTGTTTAGCGTATTAGGTAGTTTTTAAAAAGGCTTTTTCAGCCTCTACATTTTTTTTGTAATGAGATTTTCGCGGGCTTTTAAGTTTTGTTTTAAAATGTTGCTTTAAATACTCTCGAATACGTTGATATTTTATCTCAATCCCATAGGTTTCATTTACCCATATTTGCGCATCCCAATATCCTAAAAAAGGGTTGAGAGGGTCATTAACTCTTTGCGATAAACCTAAATGAATTTCAGAAGTAATAATTTTTGATTGTTTATTTTTTGGCTTATCACTAATCATTTGATCAATTCCAAATAATTTATAGGTTTCTACCCATCTTTCTAATGTTCTGATGTGAACTCCTACAGAAGCTGACACTTCTTGTCGAGTTTTAAACTTTTTTGTCTTTATATAAATTAAAGATTTTACTCGCTTTTCCCCTTTTAATGTTGTTTGCTTTGACACTAGTTCTTTAAGCTCAATTAGTGATTCTGAAATATCTAAACTTGCTATTCTTCCCATAACGTAATATAATGAAAATATACGGCATTAAAAAACTATTTTGGTATAACTCATAAGAAGAAAAAGAAAATGGATTAAGAAATAAATGGAAGAAAGGATACTTGTTTTATCAATATAATAATAATAATAATAATAATAATAATAATAATAAATTCAAAGGTTCAAGTACCTATGGTTATATTCAATGAAATGAAAGCAAGAGCAAATCCAAAAAGCATAATTTCATAAAATATTTCATTATTACTGTTATATTTATTTTTTGTTTATATCAACTTATTAATATACAGATTTTTATAATAAATATAAATTCAACACAAGTTCAATATATCAGAAAATAACAAAGTTTACGGTTTTTATAGTACGTTAGATTTTAGCATAAAATAAACTAATAACTTCTCGCTTCCTTAAAAATTTCATCAACAGCAATGGCATAATTTTTTACATTACCTGCTTTTTTAATTTTTTTAAAAGTTTTCTGCGGATTATCAAAACTCTGAGAAAAGTACTCCCAAAAGCCAAGCATTTTCATTTTAATTGGAGTTGGTCCAGAGAGCGCTGCATCATATTCTTGAAAAATACGATCGTGAAATTCGTTGAAAACAGCAAACCTGTTTTTAGGATATTCAGTAGTATCTGCTTTAATCATACTTGGTAAAAAAGGATCAGCAATTAAACCTCTACCAATCATCCAATGATCTATAGAAGGGAAACGCTTTTTTAGTTTTTTATACGCGGCAACAGAAGTAATATCACCATTATAATACATTTTGTGTTTGCTATTATCCAAACATTTTTGAAACGCTTCTAAATTTGTTCCGCCTTTGTAAAGTTGTTTTCCTATTCTTGCGTGAATTGCAATATTCTTTATAGGATAGGTGTCTAAAATTGGTAAAACGTCTAAAATTTCATCTGGAGTATCATACCCCATTCTCATTTTCATAGATACTATAATATCCGATTCGTTATGAACTTTATGAAGAATACTATTTATTTTTTCAAAATCGCTTATTAATCCAGAACCCATTCCTTGTTTTGTAACCATTGGGTAGGGGCAACCTAAATTCCAGTTTAATTCTTTATAGCCTAATTCTTGCACATATTTAGTTACGAATAAAAACTCATCAGCATCATTGGTCATTATTTGTGGAATTACGGTTAACTCCGTATTATTTTCCGGAAGAATATCTCTTTGATAAGAGTTTTTAATGATGAGTTTTCCGTTTAGGCGAATATAGGGCGCGTAAAAAGTGTCAATTCCTCCAAAGAAATGATTAAATGCATTTCTAAACTTATGATCTGTAAAGCCTTGAAGTGGAGATGATAAAAGTGTCTGATTCATGAAAAATAAAGTTATGCAAATATAGCACACTTTTTAATCCTTTTTAGAAACAAATTAGCGGAAATAAAACGCAATAACTTCTAAGAATTTATTTGGTTGATGAAGGTTGAATTAAAAATGAACTTTTAATTGTCTAACCAATACTTACCTCTTTTTGCAGCTTCTTTTATGGCTAAATTGATATCCTCAAAAATAAAATCAGGAACTGAATTACTTGCAGAAGGCTTTAAAAGTGATAATATACCGGTTTTAGACTTTTCTGATGTCAAAATCAAAATAGGGAAATTAGGCTCGTTTGCGGTATTTCCTGCATTCTTAAGTTGTTCTAGATCTTGAAAAACAGCTAATAAAGAATTTCCCCAATTGTATTCTAATTCTCTAAAATCTAAAATTAACGCATCAGGATTAAAATCAATAATTCCTGAAACTGTTTTTTTTGAAATATAAGTACCGTGATTTTTTCCTTGTGAGCCATTAGGGTATTCCCCAAAAAAAGAAACAATTAGTACCTCAATTTTATCAATTAATTCCTCTTTCGGAGTAAAGTACTTGCAACCAATAGAGATAGGTTTCGTCTCCTTATTTTGTAAAAGGGTATATTTCATTTTTAATAATTATTTCTTGAAAGATAAACAAAACCTTACAGTTTGCTTGGATTTATAGTTAATAAGGTTGTTATTTTAAATTTTTTTGATAGTTTAGTAGGGATTACTAATCTTTAGAATCAATTGGTAAGTAAGAATCATAGGCTTTGATAGCCTCTATAATTAACCTAACGGCATCAATATAAAAAGATTTATTAATATTTTGAAAGGTGTCAGTTGACTTATGATAATCCTTATGGTCTTCTACCCCAAAATAGATATAAGGAATCTTTTTTTCGTGAAATATTCTATGATCAGACGAAAAAGTCCAATCTTCAACGCCCTTCTTGTTTGGTTCGTCGTGGCCAAATAGTAGGTTTATTTTAGTAGATTTTAAACCAGCTAAGGGTTGTTTTAAACTTGGATAATGATACAAGTCAGAAGCATAAAGTTGCAACGAGTCATTGTGGGCAATCATATCCATATTAATATTTAAAGCAATGTCTTCTATCGCAACAGGAAAATTATTAAGTAAGTATTCACATCCTAAAGATCCAATTTCCTCAGCATCTACCGCGGCAAAAATAAATGGATGGTTTAAAGATTTATTCTTAAAATAAGTAGCAATAGAAAGTAAAAGCTAAGAAATTCTAGAAAGTCTTATAAAACTAACAATAAATTAAACCTGTTATTCATGCGGTTCATTTTTTTTACTCAGATATACATTAATATCAGATAATAATAAAACGATGTCTTTTATGCTTCGATGAAAATAGGAGATATCAATTTTATCTAATATTATATACTTATGATTTCAAATCTTTGTAAAATGCTTTATTAAATTTGGTATACTTCATTCCATATACAGGTCTAAAGAAGGAATCAATTTCTAAATATATCGATAACTTAGGTTTTCTAAAAGTCTTTCTAGTTTTACGTAATATTAACTCTGTCTTTGTCATAAAAAGTGTGTAAATTATGTCTATTCTGTTTTTTAAGGGCATAGATAACTTTAATTATATGGCAATTTTTAATTTTCGATATAAGACAAAAAAAACCTCATCAATTAAGACGAGGTTTTATTATATAGTAAAATAAGATTTCTAATTATTTAGGATCTAAAGCAACATTAATTCTAGCTACAACATCCTCCAAATGATAACGAGAAGTAGTATCCGAAGTTCTCGAAGCTGCAGATTTTACATCACTTCTCAATTTGTTTAACTCTCCTCGTGCAAAAGACTTAATATCAGACTGACCAACGTTTACAGAAGCAGAACCATAACGACCCGCTTGATCTGGCGCCTTGTTTAATAAGTAATCTAAACGCTCAATATGCGCTTTCTGTAAATTTCTTCTATAGGTGTCAATACTCTTTCTAGTGTATAGTTCAGACCAAACACCTTTTCTTAATTCAGAAAACATAGAAACTAAAGTGTAGGCATTCGAACCATTTAAAGTTTCATTTTCAATCATTCTTGCCATTCTATCTGTACTTAAAACGCCGTATAAAGTTCTAACTTGTAGTGCTCTAATATCTTCAATTGCACCACTAGATTGCACTTTAGAGAAAAGATCTTTATCTAACATCCAAGTTGGTGTTACAAACAATTGTTCAATTACAAACTGTAAAGATTCTTTTTGACGCTCTTTATCTACATGCGTATAAACAGCTCCTTCTTGATCTGTTGTTTTGTAATTTTCGTAAATACCACCAACATTAGAAGAAACATGTCCCATATATCTTGCAAACTGAGTTGTAATTTGTCCATACATTGTTGCTAAATCATCATAAGTTTCCCCTTTTTCTGATGTCCATTTTTCTAAGTTTGGTAAAATTCTTTGTAAGTTTTTAATTCCGTACATAGAAGCCTTTACGGCATCATCACCTAAATCTTCTGTTTGAGAACTAGGGTCTATAACACCTCTTTGTTGGCGACCAAAACGATAAACTGGGTCACCAGCTTTTGCTAAAATCCAAGAATCTAAAGTTTCTTTTTCTTCTTTAGCGTCTTTATCTAAAATAGGACGATAACCCCAAGAGATCGCGTACATATCATATACCCCAATGTTTGGCATTAATGCAACACCCTTATCTTCTGGTTGCGCAACATAATTAAAACGAGCATAATCCATAATAGAAGGTGCCGTTCCGTATTTTTTAGTAAAACTTGCCGAACGCAAAGAATCTACAGGAATTGCTGATGAACTACCCATATTATGAGGCAATCCTAAGGTATGACCAAGCTCATGAGAAGACACAAACTTGATTAACGCTCCCATCGTTTCTGTTTTAAAGTTGTTTCCTCTTGCATCAGGGTTAATAGCGGCCGTTTGTATAAAAAACCAGTTATGCAATAAAGACATTACGTTGTGATACCAGTTAATATCCGACTCTAAGATTTCTCCAGAACGTGGATCGCTAACATGAGGTCCGTTTGCATTAGGGATCGGCGACGCTAAATAACGAATTACCGAATAACGTATATCTTCTGGGCTATAATCTGGGTCTTCTTCTGCAGTTGGCGCTCTTTTACCAACAATTGCATTCTTAAATCCTGCTGCTTCAAAAGCAACTTGCCAATCATTTACACCTTGTATAATATAAGGCACCCATTCTTCTGGCGTAGCTCTGTCTACATAGTACACAATTTGTTCTTTAGGTTCAACCAATTCTCCCGCATTAAATTTTGCAATGTCTTCGTCTTTTACTTCTAAACGGTATCTATCTAAATATGCAACGGTTTTACTCTTTTGCGCATCTAAACCATAATCTGTTTGTCTGCTTGTAAACCAACCAACTCTTTCATCAAAATATCGACGCTTCATCGGTATTTTAGGCAATAAAACCATAGAGTTGCTCATTTCTAAAGTAATAGATCCTAAATCAGTATTAGACGGTGCTTTGCTTGCAAAATAGGTTTTTACATGTCTAATTTCTATGTTCTTAGGATAACTATTAATTCGGTCTATATACGAACGGTCTGCATCTATTCTTGTAACTTGATATTCTTTTCTGTAATATTCAGGAAAACCTAAAGGTTTTATATCAGTCGCAAATAAAGCACTGGCATCGATTACTGTTGCAGTAGAATCTTTGCTAAACGCTTTTATCGGGAATGAAAATAGAATAGGCTCTAAGTTAGAGTTTAGCACCGCTTCATGAACTGGTAAAAGAGTATCAGCAACAATATTATGAGAAACAATACGTACTAAAATTTGTTTGTTCTTCTTTTCCCATCGCAGTACTTGTTCGTTGGTTTTTCCTCCTCCAAAGCCAATTCCGCTTGCAGTTTTGGCAATTCTTGTTACCATTAACATTTCTCTTTTTAAAAGAGAATCCGGAATTTCAAATAAAAAGGTGTCTTCATTCTGATGTACTTTAAACAAACCTTCATCTGTTTTAAATTCTTTTGTAACCACTTTACCATAAGGCAGAATTTCGTCCTTTTTAGATTTTGCTGGTGGTTTAGGGGTTTCTTTAGAAGCTGGTTTCTTCTTTTTCCAGAATTGCGCATCGGCTTCTAAAGAAAAACCAAAAATGAAGGCAACTACAAACAGCTGCAAAAGTGTTTTTTTAGTGATCATAAATATTTGATTTGAATTTTTCCGAAATTACATATTGTATAAAAGATGAACTCTTAATTTTTTGTTAAAGAGAAGCAATGCATATCCTTTTTAAGGAGCTCCTGATAAAAAAGCGGTTTATCCTTCTTTTTGGTCGGTAACTGTAAACAATTCTTATAGAAAAGTTAGCAATAAGACACTTATGATCTTAATTTTCTTCGAATGTTGAAACGGATAAACTAAAAAATCTCATACTTTACATAAGGTGTCGCATCAACAATTGTTAATGTTACGGCTCTTTCTGTTTCAAAATTAAAGTTATTTGGTATGGATATGATCTCTAAAACTTTTATTGCGTCTATTGGGACCTTTCCTGTTTCCGGTTGTTGTAAATCGCCCTCTCTTGGCACACAGGAACTAAAAATTACAAAGAAAATTACTGGAAAGTATCGGTTAAAAGTTTTCATCTTATAGGGATCAATGTATTATTTAAACTGCTTTAAAGATATGCGCATAAACATGCTCATTGTTAAAATAAAGATGAATACAGTTTTAGTTGCAATACATAGCAAATAGGTGACGATAAGCGGTATTTGCAAGCATAAACGTGACCGTAATTGATGCTTTCATAAAAGGAAACGACAAAAAAAAAGACTGTCTTTTCAAACAGTCTTATAGCGGTAATTATCTTGTAAGGTTTCTTATAATTTAAAAGCCTTTTTTATAGCATCCACATAATCCAACTTCTCCCAAGTAAATGTTTCTACTTCTTCGGTCGCAGTCTGACCCATCGGGTTTGTAAAGGTTACTGTTTTTATTTCCGGCGTTCTTCCCATGTGACCATAGGCAGCAGTTTCAGAATAAATTGGCGCTCTTAGCTTTAAACGTTTCTCAATAAAATACGGACGCATATCAAACAGCGTTTCTACAACTTTACTGATCTCTCCATCCGTTAAATTTACGGTGGATGTTCTATACGTATCCACATTAATACTTGTTGGTTTAGCAACACCAATGGCATACGAAACTTGCACTAAAACCTCTTTACAAAGACCTGCAGCAACTAAGTTTTTAGCAATGTGTCTGGTTGCGTAGGCTCCAGATCTGTCTACTTTACTTGGGTCTTTTCCAGAAAATGCGCCTCCACCATGTGCGCCTTTTCCTCCGTACGTGTCTACAATAATTTTACGTCCTGTTAAACCCGTATCCCCATGAGGACCACCAATTACAAAAACCCCTGTTGGGTTTATGTGATACGTAATGTCATCCGTAAATAACTTCTTAATATTAGCAGGCAAATCGGCAACAACTCTCGATATTAAAATAGATTTCATGTCAGAAGCAATTCTATCTAACATTGCATCATTGGCAATCTTCTTATCTTCTTTACTTGCGGATGAAGGTTTTATAAAATCATCATGTTGCGTAGAGATTACAATTGCATCAATTCTTTGCGGCACATTGTCATCAGAATACTCGATAGTCACTTGACTTTTTGCATCGGGTCTTAAATACGTAATCTCTTTATGTTCTCTTCGTATTTTAGCCAACTCGATCAACAATCTGTGCGAAATTTCTAAAGCCAAAGGCATATAGTTGTCCGTTTCATCCGTTGCGTAGCCAAACATCATTCCTTGGTCTCCAGCACCTTGATCTTCGGGGTTTGCTCTGTCAACTCCTTGGTTAATGTCTGGTGATTGCTCGTGAATTGCAGATAAAATTCCGCAAGAGTTGCCATCAAACATATAGGCGCTTTGGTTGTAACCAATTTTATTGATCACTTCTCTTGCAATCTGTTGCACGTCTAAATACGTGTTCGATTTTACTTCTCCAGCCAAAATAACTTGACCCGTAGTTACTAAAGTTTCACAAGCAACTTTACTGTTTTTATCAAAAGCTAAAAAATTATCTATTAAAGCATCAGAAATTTGATCTGCAACTTTATCTGGATGTCCTTCAGAAACACTTTCTGAGGTAAATAAATATGACATATAAATCTTCTTTTTATGGATTAATGAAAAATGAAAAGAGATTGCTTGGTCGCTAAAAGTAGTATATTATTACTGCTTTAGCTTTTTTTAATGAGGTTGCAATCAGTTCAAATTTTTCCTCTAAATTCTAATGCAAAGTTACGTTTTAAATCGAGAAAACATAATTTATACGAATAATATTTGATTATAGTATCATTAGTAAAAACAAAACTGTCCAATTTTATATTTCACGATTCTAAAAAATACAACTGTAAAAATGTGATATGTATAATAAATAAAAATAAATCTATTTTTATTTGGTTATTAAATTTTTCTAAGCATATCTTTGCACTCACAAAGTTCAATAATTTATTGAAATGTTATCAAGAAAGGTGGAGGGATTAGACCCTTTGAAACCTTAGCAACCCTTTAGTAATAAAGAAGGTGCTACATTCTACCCTTGTGCTGAACCAGTTTCAGTTCGTCAGAAATGAAAAAGGATAGATAACAAAAAAAGAATTTTCCTTTCTGGATTATTTAATTTTTCTTAATAACATTTTTCTAATAGGAGCATCAATAAAGAATTGATGCACTTGAATTAATTAATTATTAACTCAAAAAAAATAGAAAAATGAGTACACACAAATTCGCAACAAACGCATTACATGCAGGGCATGATGTAAAAGCAAATGGAGGAACAAGAGCCGTTCCTATTTATCAAACAACTTCGTATGTTTTTAACAGTGCAGATCATGCTGCTAATCTTTTTTCATTAAAAGAATTAGGGTTTATTTACACACGTTTAAACAATCCTACGAATCAAATTTTACAAGACCGTTTGGCGGCTATTGAAGGCGGAATCGGAGCAGTCGTTTTTGCTTCTGGAACGGGAGCAATTGCTACAGGTTTATTGACACTTTTAAAAGCAGGCGATCACATTGTGGCTTCAAGTAGTTTGTATGGTGGTACTTACAACTTATTAAGCGTTACTTTGCCTAGATTAGGCATTACAACAACGTTTGTGGATGCTTCAAATCCTGATAATTTTGCTGCTGCTGTGCAGGATAATACAAGAGCCTTTTTTGTAGAATCTTTAGGAAACCCTAAGTTAGATGTGTTAGATTTAGACGCAATTTCTGTACATTCAAGAGCTGCGGAAGTTCCTTTTATTGTTGATAATACAGTAGCAACACCTGCGTTGTTAAATCCTATAAAGCATGGTGCAAATATTGTAATTCATTCACTTACCAAATATATTGGTGGTCAAGGAAACTCTTTAGGAGGCGCAATTATTGATGCTGGAACCTTTAACTGGGCAAACGGGAAATTTCCTGAATTTACAGAACCTTCTGCGGGGTATCATGGTTTAGTATATCATGAAGCTTTAGGCGCAGCGGCGTTTACCTTTAAGTTAATTTTAGAAGGATTGCGTGATTTTGGAGCTGCAATCAGTCCAACAAACGCGTTTAATATTATTCAAGGTCTAGAAACGTTATCAATCCGAATTAAACAACATTCAGAAAATGCATTGGCATTGGCAAAATGGTTGGAGCAACAAGAAGAGGTTGCCTGGGTAAATTATCCTGGTTTAGAAAGTAGTGAATATAAAAAGTTAGCAGATAAATACTTGCCAAAAGGGCAAAGTGGAATCGTTACTTTCGGCGCAAAAGGCGGATTTGAAGCTGCAAAAACAGTATCAAACGAAACAAAGATTTTCTCATTATTGGCGAATATTGGCGATACAAAATCATTAATTATTCATCCTGCAAGTACTACACATCAGCAATTAAATGACGAACAACAGGCGAGCGCTGGTGTTACTCAAGATTTAATTAGATTGTCTGTTGGTATTGAAGATTTAGAAGATTTAAAAGCCGATTTAAAAGCAGCTTTTTCTAAAATATAATAACAATGTGTCATTGAGCGCAGTCGAAAGGTTCTTTTTACCTTTTAAGTTTATGAGTTCTCGACTGCGCTCAAACAGACATACATTTTTTAATAAAATATTTTATACTTGAAAAACCAATTAAAACATATTATCATAAACAATTTCACTACAGAAAGTGGTGTACAATTTAATGACATTCAATTAAGTTATCAATTGTTTGGACAAGAATTAGGCGCTGCACCTATTGTTTTGGTTAATCATGCGTTAACAGGAAATAGCGATGTTGCAGGTGAAAATGGTTGGTGGAAAGATATTATTGGTACTAAAAAAACCATTGATACAAACAATTACACCATTTTAGCCTTTAACATTCCGGGAAATGGTTTCGACGGATTTGTAATTGAGAATTACAAAAGTTTTATTGCAAGAGATGTTGCAAACCTGTTTTTAATCGGATTAAAAGAATTAAAAATTGATGCTATTTTTGCATTCATTGGTGGTTCATTAGGAGGCGGAATTGCCTGGGAAATGATGTTGTTAAACACAAAATTAACCCAACATTTTATCCCGGTTGCAACCGATTGGAAATCTACAGATTGGTTGATTGCCAATTGCCAAATTCAAGAACAATTTTTGGTAAATTCTAGCAATCCTGTGCACGACGCGCGCATGCATGCGATGTTGTGCTACAGAACTCCGGAATCTTTTAAAGAACGTTTTCATCGCTCTAAAAAAGATAATTCAGATATTTTTGATGTAGAAAGTTGGTTGTTGCACCACGGAAATAAATTGCAAGAACGCTATCAATTATCGTCTTATAAATTGATGAATCAGTTACTTAAGACAATTGATGTTACAAATAACGGTAAGAAAAATATAGAAATTTTAGATTCAATTACTGCGGATATTCACATTATTGGCGTCAATTCTGATTTGTTTTTTACTGCGGAAGAAAACAGACAAACGCATAAAAAATTAGCATTAACGAAAGAAAATGTCACCTATAATGAAATAAATTCTGTGCACGGTCATGATGCGTTTTTAATTGAATATGAACAATTACAAACTATTATTGAACCGATTTTCAATAAAGATTATAGAAAGAAAAAAATGAAAGTAGTTAAGTTTGGAGGAAAATCTTTAGCTAACGGAAAAGGAATAAAGAATGCCATTGAAATTATTTTAGATAAATATAACAATGACGAAAAAATTACGGTTGTTGCTTCTGCAAGAGGAAATTCGACAAATGATTTAGAATTGATTTTACAAAAATCAGCCGCTAAAAAGGAGTATAAATCGAAGTTTAAAAAATTTAAAGAATATCAATTAGAACCTAATAGTTCAGTTGATTTTTCTCAAGAATTTTCAAAACTAGAAACCATTTTTGAAGGCGTTTCCTTGTTAGGCGATTATAGTCAGAAAATTAAAGATGAGGTTTTAGCCCAAGGCGAATTGTTGTCCGTAAAATTACTGGCAAGTTTACTAGAAAAAGAAAACATTTCTGCAAATGCAACAGACGCAAGAACGCTAATTATTACGGATGAAAATTTTGGAAATGCACATCCAATCACATCGATTTCTAAAGAGAATGTAATCAATTATTACAAGAAAAATAAAGATACAATTAACATTGTAACTGGTTTTATATCTTCAAACAAAAAAGGAGAAACAACCACTTTAGGCAGAAATGGAAGTAATTACACGGCAGCTTTATTGGCGAATTTTTTAGATGCGGATGAGTTACAAAATTACACACACGTTAGCGGAATTTTCACTGCAAATCCTGATTTAGTAGCAGACGCAAAAAAAATTGAACAATTGTCCTATTCTGAGGCGAATGAATTAGCCAATTTAGGAACCACAATTTTACATGCAAAAACCATTATTCCGTTATTAGAAAAGAACATCAACCTTCGGATTTTAAATACGTTTAACAAAGAAGATAAAGGAACTTTAATTACTGCAGAGTCTTCTATAAAAGGGATTAAATCAATCTCAACAATTGATAATGTTGCACTTCTAAATTTTGAGGGTAGAGGTTTATTGGGTAAAGTTGGTGTTGATGCGCGGATTTTTAAAACTTTAAGCGATCGAAATATTAGTATCAGTATTATTTCTCAAGGTTCATCAGAAAGAGGAATTGGTTTAATTATTGAAGCTGATAGAGCGCAAGAAGCGGTTGCTGCTTTGGAAAAAGAATTCGAAAATGATTTTTATTTGCAAGACGTAAATCAGATTTCTATTTTACATAATGTAGCCGTTATTTCTATTATTGGTCAAGATTTAAGTGAATTTCATCTACCTTATAATGCCTTAATCAAAAACCAAATTGTGCCCGTTTTATTCAATAATACGGTTACTGGAAAAAATGTGAGTTTGGTGGTTAAAAAAGACCAATTACACAAAGCGGTTAATGTAATTCATGGTCAAGTTTTTGGAGTAACCAAGAAAATAAACATATCCATTTTCGGAAAAGGTTTAGTTGGCGGAACGCTGATAGATCAAATTATTGAAAACACGCAATCTGTTTTAGAAAGGAGAAAAATTCAGTTGAATGTTTTTGCTGTTGCAAACTCTAAAAAAGTGTTGTTATCTAAAAACGGAGTGTCTAAAAACTGGAAGCAAGATTTATTAGAAAATGGCGATGAGAATGTTTCTGTGGAGGATGTTATTGAATTTTCAAAAGCGCATCATTTTGAGAATTTAATAGTTGTTGATAATACTGCAAGCGTGGCTTTTGTAAGTAATTATATACCTTTTATTGAAGCTGGTTTCGATTTGGTTTCTTGTAATAAAATTGCGAACACCTTGTCTTTTGATTTTTATAAAGAAATAAGAGCAAAATTAAAAGAATACAAAAAACAATATTTATACGAAACCAATGTTGGTGCAGGTTTACCTCTGATTGATACAATACGGTTATTGCATGAATCAGGAGAGAATATCACCAAAATTAGAGGTGTTTTTTCTGGAACTTTAAGTTATTTATTTAATAACTTTTCTTCGGATAATGTTTCGTTTTCGAAAGTATTAAAAGAAGCGATTGACAAAGGTTTTACAGAACCAGATCCACGGGAAGATTTAGGCGGAAATGATGTTGCTAGGAAATTACTAATTTTAGCAAGGGAATTAGAATTAGAAAATGAATTGAAAGAAGTGGAAATTAAAAATTTAATTCCCCAAAATTTAAGAAGTGGTTCTGCTGACGATTTTTTAGCTAATTTAGAATTGCTGAATGATGAATATCAAACCTTAAAAGACAATCAGAAACCAAATCACGTTTTACGTTATATAGGCGAATTAGGCGGAGATTTATCCAAAGAAAAAGGAAATTTAGAAGTAAAATTAGTTTCAGTCCCTGTAAATACACCTTTAGGTTCTTTAAAAGGATCAGATGCAATTTTTGAAATTTATACAGAATCTTATGGAGAGCAACCTATTGTAATTCAGGGGGCAGGAGCAGGAGCAAGTGTAACTGCAAGAGGCGTTTTTGGTGATATTTTAAGATTGGCGAAACATAATAATTAAATTAGTTGATGGTTTATAGTTTTTGGTTAATAGTCTAAACCACAAACCATTTACCACAAACCAACAACCAACATATGAGCAAACATTTCGAAACACAAGCAATTAGAAATCAGACTGATAGATCACAGTTTTCAGAACATTCTACACCTTTATATTTAACTTCAAGTTTTGTTTTTGAGGATGCAGAAGAAATGCGTGCATCCTTCGCAGAAGAAAAAGAACGAAACTTATACAGTCGATTTACAAACCCGAATACTACAGAGTTTGTAGATAAAATTGTTGCGATGGAAGGTGCAGAAACGGGTTATGCTTTTGCAACCGGAATGTCTGCAATCTTTTCAACATTTGCCGCTTTGTTAAATGCTGGAGATCATATTGTTTCTTGTCGTTCGGTTTTTGGCTCAACACACAGTATGTTTACCAAATATTTACCAAAATGGAATATTGAAACTTCTTATTTTAAGGTGGATGAAGTTCATTTGGTCGAAAGTTTAATTAAAGAAAATACGAAGATTTTATATATTGAAACGCCAACAAATCCGGCAGTAGATATTTTAGATTTAGAGGTAATTGGTGAAATCGCTAAAAAACACAATCTTATTTTTATAGTAGACAACTGTTTTGCAACGCCATATGTGCAACAACCTATTAAATTTGGCGCAGATTTGGTTATTCATTCGGCAACAAAATTAATTGATGGTCAAGGTAGAGTTTTAGGCGGCGTAACAGTTGGTAGAGAAGATTTGATGCGGGAAATTTATCTTTTTGCAAGAAATACAGGACCTGCAATGTCTCCTTTTAATGCGTGGGTTTTATCAAAAAGTTTAGAGACTTTATCAATCCGAGTAGAAAAACATGCAGAAAATGCCTTAAAAGTAGCAATTTTTTTAGAAGGAAATAAAAATGTTGAATTTGTAAAGTATCCGTTTTTAAAAACGCATCCTCAATATGAAGTGGCAAAAAAACAAATGTCACTAGGGGGAAATATTGTTGCTTTCGAAATTAAAGGCGGAATTGACGCAGGAAGAAAGTTTTTAGACAGTATTAAAATGTGTTCTTTATCTGCAAATTTGGGCGATACTAGAACAATTGTTACACATCCATCGTCTACAACACACGGGCGTTTGTCTGAAGAAGATAGATTAGAAGTTGGGATAACAGATGGTTTAGTTCGAATTTCTGTTGGCTTAGAAAATGTTTTAGATATTATTGAAGACATTGAGCAAGCTTTGAATGCTAAATAATAGCATTTATTTATGTAGTTTTGTTTTATGCTCTCAAAGAAAACAAAATACGGAATTAAAGCACTTACTTATTTAGCAAGGCAGGAAAATAAAACACCTGTTCAAATTGCTACGATATCTAAAAGTGAAAATATTTCTTTGAAGTTTTTAGAAAGCATCTTATTAACGCTTCGTAAAAACGGCTTTTTGGGCTCTAAAAAAGGAAAAGGTGGAGGTTATTATTTACTCAAAGAACCTTGTGAAATAGAAATGACAGCGATTATGAGAATTTTAGAAGGACCAATTTCTATGGTTCCTTGTGTGAGTTTAAATTTTTATGAAAAGTGTGATGACTGTCCGGATGAAAATGCTTGTGCTGTTCATAATTTAATGCTGCAAGTAAGAGATAGTACACTTCAAATTTTTAGAAACACCACATTGGCAGATTTAACCAGCAATAAACCGTAGTATTTTTTGATAAAAATCGTGTTACTTCGGATGAAAAAAAACTTGCTACTTCTGCTAATTTTGCTGATTTCCTTCACAAACTTTAGTAAGGATAAAAATGAATCAAAAACGAAGTTGACCAACTTTTTATCAAAATCGTATTATAGTATTAATTTAGGAGGTGTTTTTTATCCTTTTTCAAATGATAATTTAATTGATGGATATCAAACAGAAACTTTTAGCAAAAATTGGTTTTCTGGAAGATTGTTGCTAGGACATAAATTAACGGATGACCTGGCAGTGCAATTCGGAACCATGAGACCCGCTTCTTGGTTTAAATACGACAATGTAAATAACATTGGTTATGATAGAAGTGTTTGGATAAATGCATGGTCGTTATCACTTAAAAAAGATTTTAAATTACATAAAAACACTTCTTTTTATGCAGAAGCAGGGATTGTAAATTTAACAAGATTTGGTTTTTTAATAGGAGATAAAGAAATCTATGAAGATGCGCATTATGGAAGTTTGTTATATGGTTTTGGAGTGCAACATCGTTTAACTGATACATGGAGATTGTCTTTAAATGGAACATTTTTGCCGAAATCAGCAAAACATAATCAGCCTCCGATATCTCAATTTTCTTTGGGTTTTGAGTATCATTTACAACAACTTGATGATAAAAAATCGCAAGAATTTGCTAGTAATGAACATTTTTTTTCAACCAATATTTTACAGGTTAGTTATGGCACAAGTGCGATTGGTTTTGGAGTAAATCGTTTTTTTGGGATGAGTTTAAAAGTGGGTAGTTTTGAGAGTTTTGGGATTCCTGTTTTTTGGGTAGGAGAAGTAAAAGCAAAACATGCTTTTTCGGTAACTTATCAAAGATTGATTTTTAGAACAGAAAAGATTTTTTCTTTAGATTGGGGTACAAGTGTTACTGCTTTTCAGTCTGAACTAATAGGCGAAAATATATTTGCATTTTCAATATTTCCGGTTTTACGCTTTTATCTATTAAGAAAAAAAGACTTCGATTTTTACACAAACTATTCTATAATTGGCCCTACTTTTTTAACAAAAAGTAATATTGATAGCTTAGAAACTGGGCCAAAAATCACCTACCAAGATACGATGGGTTTTGGTGTTTTCTTCGGAAAAGAAAGAAAGTATAACTTCGAATTACGCATTATGCATTATTCAAATGGGAATATTTTTACAGGAAATGATGGTGTTGCAGTTCCGCTTCAATTTACTTTAGGTAAAACATTTTAAGTATCTCAATTATTTTTTTATCAGCATAATATATTCTTAAGCTACAACCTTATAGTACTAAGATATTCCTAAAATAAAGCTCTTTTTTTTGATAATCTACTAAATCTATAGGGTTTATAGTTATTTTAAGTATTTGAATACTAATTTTTATAAAAATAAGCTGTAGGTTTGCATATCCTATTAATTTAGTAGGGTAATACAAATGCTTAATTTTTATGATTGCAGCGCAAATGATTTTTAGTAAAAAAATTGCAGAACACAGTTTTGAAGAAGATAAAGTTTCTGAAAAACCATTAAGAAGTATTGCGAAGGCTTTAAGTTGGAGAGTTATTGGAACCCTAGACACATTAGTCGTTTCGTATGTTTTAACAGGTAAAATAACTTTAGCAGCATCCATAGCATCAGTAGATTTTATAACCAAATTAGTCTTGTATTTCTTTCACGAGAGAGCTTGGAATAAATTAAAATGGGGGAAATAATGAGTTTGAATTTAGAAGAAATCAATAAAAAATTAAAAGATAAAAGTCCGATAGAAATTATTTCTTGGGCAATCTCCTTTGCGAAAAACCCGTTAATTACAACCAACTTTAGACCTTATGAAGTAGCGATTTTAAAAGCAGTTACAGAGGTTCAAAAAGACATTAAAGTAATTTGGTGCGACACGGGTTATAATACTTTGCAGACTTATAAACACGCAGAGGAAATTATCAAAAAACTGAATTTAAACGTTCATTTGTATACGCCAAAACAGACAGTTGCACATAGAAATGTGGTTTTAGGAGTTCCATCTATCGAAGATCCAAAACATACACTGTTTACAGAACAAGTAAAATTGGAACCATTTGCTAGAGCAATGAAAGACCATCAGCCAGATGTGTGGTTTACAAACTTAAGAAAAGGTCAAACGGCATTTAGAAATAGTATTGATGTTGTTTCTCAAAGCAAAGACGGAATTGTAAAAGTAAGTCCGTTTTACAACTGGACCGATGAACAATTAGATACTTATTTAGTTGAAAAAAATTTACCAAATGAGTTTGTTTATTTCGATCCAACAAAAGTAGAAAGCAACAGAGAATGTGGTTTGCATATTTAAAAGACATGATTATGAATCAAAGAACAATACAAGTAGATGCTTTAGAAAGCGAAGCAATTTACATTTTTAGAGAAGTAGTTGCTCAGTTTGAAAAACCGGTGTTATTATTTTCTGGAGGAAAAGACAGTATTACATTAGTACGTTTAGCACAAAAAGCATTTTATCCAGCGAAAATTCCTTTTCCATTAATGCATATTGATACAGGTCATAATTTTCCTGAAACGATTGAATTTAGAGACCGATTAGTGAAAGAATTAGGTGCGGAATTAATTGTTAGAAACGTTCAAGATAATATCGATTCTGGAAGAGTAAAAGAAGAAACGGGCAGGTATGCAAGCAGAAATATGTTGCAAACAGAAACCCTTTTAGATGCTATTGAAGAGTTTGGTTTTGATGCTTGTATTGGCGGAGCAAGAAGAGATGAAGAAAAAGCGAGAGCTAAAGAAAGAATTTTTTCTGTAAGAGATGATTTTGGGCAATGGGATGAAAAAAACCAACGTCCAGAAGTATTTGATATGTTAAACGGAAAAATTGATTTAGGACAAAATGTTCGTGTTTTTCCTATTTCTAATTGGACAGAATTAGATGTTTGGTCTTATATAAAAGCAGAAAATATAGAAATTCCTTCTATTTATTTTGCGCACATCAGACCTACTTTTTTGAGAGATGGAATGATCTGGTCTTCTGATGACGAAATTGTTTTTCGAGAAGAAAGTGAACTGATAGCGCATAGATTAGTTAGATTCAGAACCGTTGGAGACATGAGTTGCACTGCAGCCGTGCTTTCTAAAGCAGCTACTATTGATGCAGTTGTGAAAGAAATTAGAGCATCGACCATTTCAGAAAGAGGCGCACGAATTGATGATAAACGCTCTGAGGCTGCCATGGAAAAGAGAAAACAACAGGGGTATTTTTAAAATTAGTTGTTAGTAATTAGTTTTTAGTTGCTGGTTTCAGTGAGAACTAAAAACGAAAAACGATCACCCAAAAACCAAAACAAAATGAAAGTACTAAAAATAGCAACAGCAGGAAGTGTAGATGACGGTAAAAGCACCTTAATCGGTCGTATTTTATATGATACAAAATCACTCACGGATGATAAATTAGCAGCGATTGAAGAAAAAAGTAGACAACGTGGTTTTGACTATTTAGATTTTTCTTTGGCAACGGATGGTTTAATTGCCGAGCGGGAACAAGGAATTACCATTGATGTAGCTCATATTTATTTTTCAACACCATCAAAAAGTTTCATTATAGCAGATACTCCTGGTCATATAGAATACACAAGAAATATGGTTACAGGAGCTTCAACTGCGCAGGCTTCCATTGTTTTAATTGATGCTAGAAACGGAGTCGTAGAGCAAACCTATCGTCATTTTTTTATCAATAATTTATTGAGAATTAAAGAGGTTGTAATTGCGATTAATAAAATGGATTTGGTTGATTTTTCCGAAGAAAAATACAACATTATTAAAGGAGAAATTGAATATTTAGCTAGTAAAAGTGAGTATAAAGGTCAGAACTTAACGTTCATTCCTTTGTCTGCTTTGCAAGGCGATAATGTGGTTGAGAAATCAGAAAACACCCCTTGGTACAAAGGTGAAACTTTACTACATCATTTAGAAAATTTAGATTCAGAAGATATTTCTGAGGTTTCTCAAGTTCGTTTTCCTGTACAAACAGTTATCAGACCAAAAACTGAAAAATTTCATGATTTTAGAGGATACGCTGGTAAAATCTATGGTGGAGATTTAGAAATAGGGGATGAAGTTTTGGTATTGCCATCTTTAACAAAATCGAGAATTAAAGGCATTCATTTTTTTGATAAAGAATATGCACGAGCAAAAACCGGAAGTTCTGTAACGATTACGCTAGAAGATAATGTAAATGTGAGTAGAGGCGATATGTTGGTAAAAGTAAATGAAGCGCCAAAAATTTCGAAAGAACTAGAAGCTACAATTTGTTGGATGGATAAAGAACCTTTACAAGCATCACAAAAATATTTTATCAAACATGGAGTAAATGATGCACAAGCAAAAATTACGCAATTATCAAGCATTATAAGAACAGATTTTTCAGGAATAGAAGAAAATCCGTCCCAATTAGTATTGAATCAAATTGGGGATATTCAATTAAAATTGAGCAAACCATTGTTATTCGATACCTATAAAGATAATAAATCGAATGGATCTTTTATACTAATCAATCCAAAAACAAACAATACAGTTGGTGTGGGTTTTATCAAATAAAAAGCTCTCTTTTAATCCCCTGAAGGTTGAATTTAGCGGGTTTGTGAATACAAAAATAAAAAATAATTAACAAATATTCTTACCGCCCCAGTAAGAGTCCCTTCCTAGGCCTGCATTGAGCGCAGTCGAAAAGGGAAGGTTAGGATGGGCTTTTTATATGCAAAGTTTTAGAACAGAAATAGAAAATCCAATTGTAGAAAAAGATATTATTGAATTAGCAGATAAAATTGCACAATTCAATAATCTACAAATAGATGAAGAAAAATTTAGAAGTTTACGTTTAGCAAGAGGAGTTTACGGTCAGCGCCAAGCGGGCGTGCAAATGATTCGTATTAAATTACCTTTTGGTAAAGTCGTGAGCAATCAATTAAGAAGAATTGCTGGTGTTTCTGATGAATATTCAAGAGGTAGATTGCACATTACAACGCGTCAAGATATTCAAATTCACTATGTAGATTTGCAAAGAACTCCAGAATTGTGGGCAGAATTAGAACGTGACGACGTTACAATGCGAGAAGCTTGCGGAAATGTGGTAAGAAATGTTACCGCATCAGAAACTGCTGGTATTGATGTTAAGGAACCTTTTGACGTTTCACCGTATGCAGATGCCTTATTTAAATTCTTTTTACGAAACCCAATTTGCCAGGAAATGGGACGTAAATTCAAGGTTTCTTTTTCTGCTACGGATGAAGATACAGGTTTGTCGTATTTGCATGATTTAGGATATATCGCTAAAATAGAAAACGGAATTAGAGGTTTTAAAGTAATGGTTGCCGGCGGATTAGGTTCTCAACCAAGACACGCAGAAGTGCTCTATGATTTTCTACCTTCGGATAAAATTATTCCGGTGATGGAAGGAGTTTTAAGAGTTTTTGATCGTTTTGGAGAACGTAAAAGTCGCGCCAAAGCAAGAATGAAATTCTTATTAAAAGATATCGGATTAGAAGCTTTTAGAGATTTAATTGAAGAAGAACAAAAAGCAATTGAGTTTAAAACAGTTGTTATTGATTCGGATTCTTATGTTCCTTCAAAACCAATTAGTGTTAAAGCGCCACAAGTAGAAATAAAAGATCAAGTTGCGTTCGATTTATGGAAATCAACAAATTTAATTCCACAAAAACAAGAAGGCTATGTTGCTATCGGAATTAAAGTTTTATTGGGTGATTTTTATACAGACAAAGCAAGATTATTAGCCGATTTAGTCGATAATTATGCCGCTAAAGAAATCCGTTTAACATTAAGGCAAAATATTGTAATTCCGTTTGTAAAGTTAGATTTAGTGCCGCTTTTTTACATTGAACTAGAAAAATTAGGTTTTGTAGCAGCAGGTTATAACAAAGCGGTAGATATTACGGCATGTCCAGGAACAGATACTTGTAATTTAGGAATTGCAAGTAGCACAGGAATTGCGGTAGAATTAGAAAAAGTGATTGCAGCAGAGTATCCGCAGTATTTAGAAAACTCAGATTTAGTCATTAAAATTAGTGGTTGTATGAATGCTTGTGGACAGCATAATATGGCAAATATTGGTTTTCAAGGAATGACGGTACGAACGCCAGAAAAACTAATTGCGCCAGCATTACAAGTTTTATTAGGCGGTGGAAATTTCGGAAACGGAAATGGAGCTTTTGCAGATAAAGTAGTAAAAGTACCAAGTAAAAGAGGACCAGAAGCGTTGCGTAGAATTTTAAATGATTTTGAAGCCAATGCAAACGGAAAGCAGTTTGTCGAATATTATAAGGTAACAGGTGAACGTTACTTTTACGATCTTTTAAATGATTTACAAGATGTTACCAATTTAAAACAAGAAGATTTTATTGATTGGGGCGAAGAAGATAAATATGTAAAAGAAATAGGAATTGGAGAATGTGCCGGAGTTGTGATTGATTTAATTGCCACTTTATTTTTAGAAAGCGAAGAAAAAATTGACAATGCAAAAGAAGCTTTTGAAAACGGGGTCTATTCGGGCGCTATTTATTACGCGTATCAGTCTTTAGTAAATTCGGCAAAAGCATCTTTATTGGCAGAGGATGAAAAAACAAATAACCAAGCAACCATTATTTCTCAATTTGATGAAGTATTTATTTTATCCAAAAAAATAGCCTTGGAAACTTCTTTTTCAGAATTGATTTATCAAATTAATAAAAATGCGCCAACTAAAGAATTTGCTAAAAGATATATAGAAAATTCAACTGTTTTTTTGCAAAAAGTAAGAGCATATAGAAATGCTGAGATTTCGATTTTAGAAAAATCTAATTAAAGAAAAGATGAATTTAAAGAAACCAAAATTAACTGTTGTAGGTGCGGGTCCAGGAGATATTGATTTAATCACTGTAAAAGCACTCAAAGTTTTAAAAACTGCGGATGTTGTCTTATATGACGCTTTGGTAAATCAAGAACTGTTAGCGTTTATTAACCCAAAAGCAGCACTTATTTTTGTTGGTAAACGCAGAGGTTGTTACAAATATCAACAAGAACAAATTAATGAATTAATTGTTGCTCGGGCAAATTCTCACGGACATGTAGTTCGTTTAAAAGGAGGTGATCCATTTATTTTTGGCAGAGGAGCAGAAGAAATGGAATATGCCGCAAATTATGGGATAGAAGTAGCAGTTGTTCCTGGAATTTCATCCTCATTAGCAGTGCCAGCTTCTCAAAATATTCCCTTAACAAAACGCGGAAGTGCAGAAAGTTTCTGGGTAATTACAGGCACTACAAAAGAGCATCAAATATCTTCTGATATTAAATTAGCAGCGAAATCAAATGCTACGGTCGTAATTTTAATGGGAATGAGCAAATTGCCGCAAATTGTAAAATTATTTCAAGCGGAAGGTAAAAATGATTTACCGATTGCTATTATTCAAGACGGAACAACATCCAAAGAAAAAACAGGAATCGGAACAGTGGATACTATCGAACAAATTGTTGCTGAAAAGGAATTAAGAAATCCTGCGATTATTGTTTTAGGGGAAGTGGTAAAACATCGTCAAACAATTTTAGAAATTCAGGCAGAGTATTCAACCGAATTAATAGGATAATTTGATATGGAAAGAAATAATTTATATCCTATTTTTTTAAAAGCTAAAAATCTAAATTTTTTAATTATTGGCGGCGGCTTTGTAGCCGAAGAAAAATTGACATTTCTTTTAAAATCGAGTCCACACGCAAAAGTAACAATGGTTTCGCCAATGTTTAGAGAAGGTACAATTGCCTTGGCAAAAAAAGGATGTGTTACGTTAGTTAAAGATAGTTATCAAAAAAAATATTTACAAGGAAGACATATCGTAATTGCAACAACAGATATTCAAGAAATAAATATTCAGGTTTGGAAAGACTGCAGAGCAGAAGCAAAATTAGTAAATGTTGCTGACAATCCTCCCTATTGCGATTTTTATATGGGCGGAATTGTAACGAAAGGAAATGTGAAAATAGCAATTTCTACTAATGGAAAATCGCCAACTACAGCCAAGAGATTGCGTCAGTTTTTTGAAGATGTTATTCCGGATAATATTGATGATTTGGTAAAGAATTTGAATGAATACAGAAAAACCATCAAAGGAAATTTTGAGGAAAAAGTAGAAAAGTTAAATGAGTTTACAAAAAGTTTGGTTGAAAAATAAAATTAACATCATTGCGAATAAAGTGAAGCAATCTTAATAAGAGAAACGGATTGCCTCGTTGTTTTTTCTCGTAAGGATAAATAAATTGAAATAATGATTACAACAGATATACTAATTATTGGCGCAGGACCAACAGGATTATTTACAGTTTTTGAAGCAGGTTTATTAAAATTAAAATGTCATTTAATTGATGCCTTACCGCAACCTGGCGGGCAATGTTCAGAAATTTATCCAAAGAAACCAATTTATGATATTCCTGCATATCCAGAAATTTTAGCAGGCGATTTAACGCATAAATTAATAGAGCAAAGCAAGCAATTTAAACCTGGTTTTACTTTAGGTGAACGCGCGGAAACAATTGACAAACAGGGTGACGGAACGTTTATTGTCACTACGAATAAGGGTACAAAACATCATGCTAAAATTGTTGCAATTGCGGGAGGTTTAGGGTCTTTTGAGCCAAGAAAACCATTAATTTTTAATATTCAAAAATTTGAAGACAAAGGTGTTGAGTATATTATTAAAGAGCCAGAATTGTATCGAGATAAAAAAGTTGTGATTTCTGGAGGTGGAGATTCGGCTTTAGATTGGGCTGTTTTTTTGTCTGATGTGGCATCCGAAGTAACTTTAATCCACAGAAGAAACGAATTTAGAGGCGCGTTAGATTCCGTTGAAAAAGTACAAGAATTAAAGAATTTAGGAAAAATAAGATTAATTACTCCTGCAGAAGTAAAAGGTATTTTAGGTACTGATAAAGTAACTGGTGTTGCTGTAGAAAAAGAGGGCGAAGATGCTTTTATTGTAGATGCAGATCATTTTATTCCGTTATTTGGTTTATCTCCAAAATTAGGTCCAATTGGCAATTGGGGTTTAGATATCGAGAAAAATGCCATCAAAGTAAACAACGCTTTAGATTATCAAACAAACATTCCGGGTGTATATGCAATTGGCGATGTAAATACGTATCCAGGAAAATTAAAATTGATTTTATGCGGATTTCATGAAGCTACTTTAATGTGTCAAAGTGCTTATAAAAGAATCTTTCCGGATAAAAAATATGTAATGAAATATACCACGGTTGGCGGTGTAGATGGTTTTGACGGAACTAGAAAAGAAGCGCCAAAAGCAGTTGTAAAGGCGATACAGTAATTTTTTTATAGCGTTTTGAAAAACTTTTAAGAATACTAAATGTTAGGTTTACATTACTTTGTAGACAGAACAAATAGAGAGAAAAGACGGTATAGGTTTTTAAAACTTGTGCGGTCTAACCAATCAAATTTCTTACTTTTGATCTTTCATAATAATATATAATGAGTTTAGATATTAATATAAAAATTACAGACAGAAACGGAGTAACTCATGAAGTTGTTGCGCCAACAGACATGGCAATGAATTTGATGGAAATTGTTCGTTCTTATGAATTAGCAGAAGAAGGAACCATCGGAATTTGTGGTGGAATGGCAATGTGTGCTTCATGTCAATGTTATGTGAATTCAGATCACAAACTGCCAGAAATTACGGATGATGAAGATGCCATGTTAGCAGAAGCTTTCAATGTAAAAGACAACAGCAGATTAGGTTGTCAAATACAAATGACATCAGAAATGGATGGATTAGAAGTTGAATTAGCTCCAGAAATTTAACGCGATAAATGAAAGAAGCAGAAGAAATAGTTGCGGTTAAAAATTACAGAATGTGTCTAAAAGATGCTGTTGGCGTATTTACAAAAGAATTGATTAATAACTTATTTGATGTAAATCATTTAGGTGATAATGAATCGAAAACCAAACATAAATTTTTAAAAATTTTAGAAAGATTATCTGTAGAAAATGGAGAAAAATTGTGGAACAATTTTGAAAACTCTTTTACCTACATCAGAAAAAAATTAGATCTGGATGCAATTGCTGCCGAAAAAAATGATCCAGCGGCTAAAAGTTTAGAAGAGGTTTATTTAGCGTATCCAGGTTTCTATGCAATTGCGGTTCATAGATTAAGTCATCAATTATTGCAATTAGGAATTCCGGTTTTTCCAAGAGTGATGAGCGAATATGCTCATAGTATCACAGGCACAGATATTCATCCAGGAGCAAAAATTGGAGATTCATTTTTTATAGACCATGCAACGGGAATTGTAATTGGCGAAACGACAATTATCAAAAATAATGTGCAAATTTTTCAGGGAGTTACTTTAGGCGGAATTCAAGTTAAAAAGAGTTTGGGATCCATTAAAAGGCATCCAACAATAGAAAATAATGTAATTATTTATGCAAATGCAACCATTTTAGGTGGCGATGTTGTTATTGGAGAAAATTCGGTAATTGGCGCAAATGTTTGTATTACAGAATCCATACCTGAAAATTCGTTAGTTACCGTTCGATCAGAAAATAAAATAGTCCAAAAAAGAAATTAATATGCAAACAAAAAGTATCATAGATTTCATAGGAAATACACCTTTGGTAGAAGCGCAACATATTTTTAAAAAAGAAGGCGTTACATTATTGCTCAAATTAGAAGGAAATAATCCTGGTGGAAGTGTAAAAGATAGAGCTGCTTATAATATGATTTTCGAGGCCCTCAATAAAAAGAACATAAAAAAAGGAGATACTTTAGTTGAAGCAACAAGCGGAAATACCGGAATTGCGTTGGCTTTAATGGCAAAGGTTTTAGGTGTTAATATGGTATTGGTAATGCCGGAAAACTCAACTATAGAAAGAGTTAAGACAATGCGTGCTTATGGTGCAAAAGTTATTTTAACTTCAAAAGAATTGGGTATAGAAGGTTCTAGAGATCATGCTTTAAAGTTGAAATACAAAAAAGGCTATTTTAGATTGAATCAGTTTGATAATCCAGACAATTCGAAAGCCCATTTTAAAACTACAGGTCCAGAAATTTGGAGAGATACAGAAGGACAAGTAACCCATTTTATTGCGGCAATGGGAACTACTGGAACTATTATGGGAGTTTCTGATTATTTAAAAGGGAAAAATAAAGAAATCAAAATAATTGGTGCACAGCCAAAAGATGGTGCTAAAATACCAGGAATTAGAAAATGGCCTCAAGAATATTTGCCAGCCATTTTTAATGCAGCTAAAGTAGATGAAGTTATAGAGGTTAGTGAAGAAGAAGCAAAAGCGATGACACAAAGATTAGCTTCTGAAGAAGGAATTTTTGCAGGAATGAGCAGCGGAGGTTCTGTATTAGTAGCTATAAAAGTAGCAGAGAAATTAGAAAAAGGAGTTGTTGTTGCTATTGTTTGCGATAGAGGCGACCGATATTTATCATCAACATTATTCGAGAAAGATTAGAAATAAATAAGACGCGAATTTCACTAATTAAGAAGGGCTTATAAAATCAGTATAAATTTGATAAGTGAATTTGTGTAATTGTCAAGTGCTATTTATGCTGTTTAATATTTGTGAAAATCCGTAAAATCTGTATCAAGTAATTTTAGAAAACAAATCATTATTAGAAAAGAAATGATCAAATATTTATAGTATAAAATTCTGCAAATAAAAAAATAATCCTTTTCTTTGCAGTAAAGTTCATAAACTTATTGATTACGTTATCACGAAAGGCAGAGGGATTAGACCCATTGAAGCCTTGGCAACCTCTCATTTTGAGAAAGGTGCTACATTCTACAAGAAAAACCTGAATTAATTTCAGTATTTCTTGACAGATAACAGCGAAAAAATTACCTTTCCTGATGACATATTGATACTAATTATCAAAAAAAAATGTCAAATATATACAAAGCTTTACAAGAACGAATTTTGGTTTTAGACGGTGCCATGGGCACGATGCTACAAGCCTATAAATTCACCGAAGAAGATTTTAGAGGAGAGCGCTTTAAAGAGTACCCAACACCTTTGCAAGGTAACAACGATTTGTTGTCAATTACTCAGCCAGAAGCGATTAAAACCATTCATGGTAAGTATTTTGAAGCAGGTGCAGATATTATAGAAACCAATACTTTTTCGGGGACAACCATTGCAATGGCAGATTATCAATTAGAAGATTTAGTGTATGAATTAAATTTTCAATCAGCAAAAATTGCCAAAGAAGTTGCTGATGAATTTACAGCAAAAAATCCTCAGAAACCAAGATTTGTAGCAGGTTCAATTGGCCCAACAAACAGAACTGCAAGTATGTCTCCAGATGTAAATGATCCGGGATATAGAGCGGTTACTTTTGATGAATTAAGAATTGCCTACAAACAACAAACAGAAGCTTTAATTGAGGGCGGAGTCGATTTGCTATTAGTAGAAACGGTCTTTGATACGTTAAATGCAAAAGCGGCTTTATTTGCGATTGAGGAAGTAAAAGAAGAAAGAAATATTGATATTCCTATTATGCTTTCGGGTACGATTACGGATGCATCAGGTAGAACTTTATCTGGTCAAACAGCAGAGGCTTTTTTAATTTCTGTTTCTCACATTCCACTTTTATCTGTGGGGTTCAATTGTGCTTTAGGCGCTAATTTATTACAACCACATTTAGAGGCGATTGCTAACAAAACAGACTTTGCAATTTCTGCGCATCCAAATGCTGGCTTGCCTAATGCATTTGGAGAATATGACGAAACTCCGGAAGAAATGGGTGAGCAAATTGAAGAATATTTAAAGAAAGATTTAATAAATATTATTGGCGGATGCTGTGGCACAACTCCGGAGCATATTAGAGTTATTGCTAGTATTGCTAAAAAATATAAACCTAGGTTGGTTGGTGGTTTTTAGTTGTTGGTTGATGTTGTTTATGGAGAACTAGGAGAACATCATGTAGAAATAATTTAAGAATAAAACTAATAACGATCAATTAAAAACAACTAATCAAAATTATGAATTATACAGAATTAGAGGTTTGGAAATACGCTAGAGGATTGGTGAAGTTGGTTTATTTGCTTACAAAATCATTCCCAAAAGAAGAAATCTATGGTTTGACAAATCAGATAAGAAGAAGTGTTGTTTCTGTGCCTTCGAATATAGCTGAAGGAATAGGTAGACCATCTAATAAAGAAACCATTCATTTTTTATACATAGCAAAAGGTTCTTTGCAAGAAGTAGAAACCCAATTATATTTATCTTTTGATCTAGAATATATTTTAAATGATGAATTAAAAAATATTTTAGAAAAAGTGATTTCATGTAAAAATTGTTGAACGGTTTTATTAATTACTACAAAAAATTATGATTGACGAAATAAACCAAAAACCATCAACCAAAAACCAAAAACGATTTATGCGTTTATCAGGATTAGAACCTCTAATCTTGAATGAAAACAGCAATTTTATCAATGTTGGTGAACGAACTAATGTAGCTGGTTCTCGTAAGTTTTTAAGGCTTATAAAAGAAGAACGATTTGATGAAGCATTAGATGTTGCAAGACATCAAGTGGATGGTGGTGCACAAATTATAGACATTAATTTTGATGATGGATTAATTGACGGTAAACAAGCAATGGTTCGTTTTCTAAATTTAATTGCAGCAGAACCAGATATTTGCAGAGTACCAATTATGATTGATAGCTCAAAATGGGAAATCATTGAAGCGGGTTTGAAAGTAGTGCAGGGAAAATGTATTGTAAATTCAATTTCTTTAAAGGAAGGAGAAGAAAAATTTATTTGGGAAGCAAAACAAATAAAACGCTACGGAGCTGCAGTAATTGTGATGGCTTTTGATGAAAACGGACAAGCAGATAATTATGAACGAAGATTAGAAATAGCAAAACGATCATATGATATTTTAGTGAATGTTGTTCACTTTGCATCCGAAGATATTATTTTCGATTTAAATATTTTTCCTGTAGCCACAGGAATGGATGAACATAAAAAAAATGCCATCGATTTTATTGAAGCAACGAGATGGGTGAGACAAAATTTACCCAATGTTTCTGTAAGTGGCGGCGTGAGTAATGTTTCTTTTTCTTTTAGAGGAAATGACGGCGTTCGTGAAGCAATGCATTCTGTGTTTTTGTATCACGCAATTCAGGCTGGTATGAACATCGGAATTGTAAATCCTGCTTTGTTAGAAATTTATGATGACATTTCGAAAGATTTATTAGAACGTGTAGAAGATGTAATTCTTGATCGAAGAGAAGACGCAACCGAGCGTTTGTTAGATTTTGCAGAAACTGTAAAAGGTTCTAAAGTAGAAAAAGGATTGGATTTATCTTGGAGAGAAAATTCGTTACAAGATAGAATTACACATGCATTGGTAAAAGGAATTGATGCTTTTATAATTGAAGATGTTGAAATTGCAAGACAAGAAGCAGAAAAAACAATAGAAGTGATAGAAGGTCATTTAATGATTGGTATGAATGTGGTTGGTGATTTATTTGGAGCCGGAAAAATGTTTTTGCCTCAAGTTGTAAAATCTGCACGAGTAATGAAAAAAGCAGTAGGTTATTTAAATCCGTTTATTGAAGCAGAAAAAGGCGACAAACAAGAACCCGTTGGTAAAATTTTAATGGCAACCGTAAAAGGAGATGTCCATGACATTGGTAAAAATATTGTAAGTGTTGTTTTGGCATGTAACAATTATGAAATTATAGATTTAGGGGTGATGGTTCCGCCAGAAAAAATTATCCAAATGGCCATAAGCGAGCGAGTTGATGCTATTGGTTTGTCTGGTTTAATAACACCTTCTTTAGATGAAATGGTTTATTTAGCAAAAGAAATGCAGCGTCAAAATTTTGTATTGCCTTTGCTAATTGGTGGCGCAACAACATCTAAAGCGCACACGGCGGTAAAGATTGATACACAATATAAAAATGCGGTTGTACATGTAAATGATGCATCAAGAGCTGTAACTGTTGTTGGGGATTTATTAAATAAGAAAACGAGTCATTTATACACGGCAAAATTAAAGAAGGATTATGATGAATTTAGAACCAAGTTTTTAAAACGAGGAAAAGAAAAATCATATGTTTCTATAAAAGAAGCGCGTAGAAGAAAATATAAGATTGATTGGAATACATCAGAAATTGTAAAACCAAAAGAAGTAGGAATTCAGATTTTAGAGCAATTGAGTTTAAAAGAATTAGTTCCGTTTATCGATTGGAGTCCATTTTTTAGAAGCTGGGATTTGCATGGTAAATTTCCAAACATTTTAACAGATGAAGTTGTTGGTGAACAAGCAACAATAATGTTTGATGAAGCGCAAGCAATGATAAAAGAAATTATTGCAAAACAATTGTTAAAACCAAAAGCAATTTTTGGTCTGTTTGAAGCAAATACTATAAATGATGATGATATTTCTGTTACCAAAAAAGGTAAACAAATTGCTGTTTTTAGAACCTTACGTCAGCAATTAAAAAAACGTGAAGGGATTCCGAATATTGCTTTATCAGATTTTATTGCTCCGAAAGAAACTAATAAAACAGATTATATGGGTGTTTTTTGTGTGGCTATTTTTGGTGCGCAAGAATTAGCGGATAGTTATAGAGCAAAAGAAGACGATTATAATGGAATTATGGCGCAAGCAATTGCAGACCGTTTTGCAGAGGCTATGGCCGAATATTTACACAAGCAAATAAGAATTAAACATTGGGGTTATGATGCTGATGAAGGCTTAACGAATGATGATTTAATTAAAGAAACTTACAAGGGAATTCGTCCTGCACCAGGATATCCGGCCTGTCCAGATCATTTAGAAAAAGAAACGATTTGGGAGTTGCTTGATGTTGAAAATCAAATAGGCGTAAAGCTAACAGAAAGTATGGCAATGTGGCCAGCGGCAGCGGTATCTGGATATTATTTTGCAAATAAAGAAGCAAAGTATTTTGGTTTAGGTAAAATTACGGATGATCAAGTTACCGATTATTCAGAAAGAAAAGGAATTACAAAACAGAAAGCAAGAAAGTGGTTGCATCCATCGCTTGCAGAAGAATAAATTTAAAACCTTTAAGGTCTGTTTTTTAAACAAGGGTAAGTTTGCGTTAGCGATTGAAACGGCATCCTTTTTATGCTGAACTTATTTAAATATCGTTAGGATTTTAAATTGCGATAGATAGAAAGAAACGGAAGGAACATTTAATTATGCATAAAAAGATATAGTGAAAAGCGCGACCCTTGTGGTAACGCCCAAAAAGATAAAATAAGATTAATAACATAAAATTACCCGCAACAGTTGCTCTTTTTGGAGAGAAATTAAGGGAGGCCTATGAAAGTTACAGAACACATTAAAAAAGCAAACGGAAAAACATTATTTTCTTTTGAAATTATTCCGCCTAAAAAAGGAAATAATATTCAAGATTTATATAATAACATAGATCCTTTAATGGAGTTTAAGCCACCTTTTATAGATGTTACAACTTCTAGAGAAGAGTATGTTTATATTGATAAAGGCAATGGTTTATTAGATCGAAAAATAACAAGAATGCGTCCAGGAACTGTTGGTATTTGTGCTGCAATTAAGCATAAATACGATATAGATACTGTTCCGCATGTTTTGTGTGGAGGTTTTTCTAAAGAAGAAACAGAATATTTATTGATTGATTGTCATTATCTGGGAATCCAAAATGTGATGGCACTGAGAGGTGATGCCATGAGCCATCAAAAATATTTTGAGCCAAGTAAAAACGGTAATCATTTTGCAAAAGATTTGGTGGCGCAAATTAATGATTTAAATTGTGGTAAATATTTACATGATGTTATGGAAGCGGACCATAAAGCTGATTTTTGTATTGGAGTTGCGGGGTATCCTGAGAAACATTTAGAAGCACCCTCATTACAAACCGATTTGAAACGTTTAAAAGAAAAAGTGGATGCTGGGGCAGATTATGTCGTTACACAAATGTTTTTTGATAATAAAAAGTATTTTAAGTTTGTAGAAGCTGCTAAAAAAGCAGGAATCAATATACCTATTATCCCAGGAATAAAACCAATTGCAGTAAAACGTCATTTACAACTATTGCCACAAGTTTTTAAAATTGATTTACCAGAAGCTTTAATTAACTCAGTAGAAAGTTGTAAATCAAACACAGATGTTCGTCAAGTTGGAATTGAATGGACCATTCAGCAATCTAAAGAGTTATTAGCGGCAGGAGTGCCTGTTTTACACTATTATTCTATGGGAAAAAGTGATAATATTGAAGCGATAGCAAAAGAGTTATTTTAAGTAATTCATCAAAAAAAACCAGCTATTTTGAAGTTTTTTAATAAATCTTTTTTTTGTAAGCATAAATACTATTGATAGACAAATAGTAAAAAGTAATTTTTTAAAATATCGAAAGCAAATAAAATGATTACTTTTGTTTAACGAAAATCAAACAGGATCTTAAAAATAAAATAAAATGGCATTAGAAATAACAGACGCAAATTTTGACGAATTAGTATTAAAATCAGACAAACCAGTATTAGTAGATTTCTGGGCAGCTTGGTGTGGACCATGCAGAATGGTTGGGCCAATTGTTGATGAAATTTATGCAGAATATGAAGGTAAAGCTATTGTAGGTAAAGTAGATGTAGATGCTAATCAAGAGTTTGCAGCCAAATACGGAGTGCGTAATATACCAACTGTTTTAATTTTTAAGAATGGAGAAGTAGTTGACAAACAAGTAGGCGTTGCTCCAAAAAATGTGTACACGGGTAAAATTGATGCTGCTATGTAGTAGCTTATAAATTTATATATTTAAAAAGGTTTGGCTAACGTCAAACCTTTTTTTATTTTGGTAACATGGTAAACTTATCAGAAATACAATCATCAGAAATAAAAAACCTAGACATACTTGCAAAACAGGTTGTAGAAGGTTTTATAACAGGGATGCATAAAAGTCCGTTTCACGGATTTTCTGTAGAATTTTCTGAACATAAATTATACAATAATGGCGAAAGTACCCGTCATATAGATTGGAAATTATTTGCTAAAACTGAAAAGTTATACATCAAAAAATACGAAGAAGAAACCAACCTAAGATGTCATATTATAATAGATAATTCTGCATCGATGCATTATCCAGTTGTAAAAAAACAATCTTTTGATAATTTAACTAAAGTTGGATTTGCTGCAGTTGCAGCTGCATCTTTAATGGAAATACTAAAAAGACAAAGAGATGCCGTAGGATTAAGTATTTATTCGGATTCGTATGAATATTATGCTCCAGAAAAAGGAAGCGAGCGTCACAGAAAAATGTTGTTGCATCAATTAGAGCAATTATTAGCTTCTAGTTCTTCTAAAACTACAGAGACCTATCAATATTTACATGAAATAGCAGAAAAGATGCATAGACGCTCTTTAATTTTTTTATTTACGGATATGTTTCAGACAAATAAAGAGAATGAAGCGCTTTTTGAAGCCTTACGTCATCTAAAATATAACAAGCATGAAGTGGTTTTGTTCCATGTTTTTGACGGAAAAACCGAATTTAACTTCAATTTTGACAATTCGCCAAAGAAATTTGTAGATGTTGAGACCGGAGAAGAAATAAATATTTATGCTGAGAATATTCAGGATAAATATAAAACCTTATTGAAGATTTCTTTAAAGAATTGAAAAATAAATGCTTACAATATAAAATAGATTATGTTCCTGTAGACATACATTCTGGTTTTGATCAGGTTCTGATAAATTATTTAACCAGTAGAAAAAAATAGTATAATTTCATTGCATAATTAAAAAACAGAGTTATATTTGCAACCGCTAACAGCAACGGTTTGGTAGTTCAGTTGGTTAGAATACCTGCCTGTCACGCAGGGGGTCGCGGGTTCGAGTCCCGTCCAGACCGCTAAAAGCATCTCATTTGAGATGCTTTTTTCGTTTTTATAAACCTGTAACTTATTGTTTTTTAATTATTTATAGGGTAAAATTTCACTATTTTTTAGCAGTCTCAAAAACCGCTCGGGGACTAAACCGGAACTCTTTTTTTCTTGTAACCCAAAATAATTTTTATTTTTAAAATAAAGCAATGGGCTTTTTTAAAATAATTTTAGCACAAGTAAGTTGGCTTATAAATATACGAAAAAGAGTGCTGTTTTGTATTTTATAAAATAATTTTTATTTTTTTAAATAAAGCGATTTTGAAAGAATTGAGGGAGCGTTTTAATTTTTTGCTCTAAAAAAACCAACAGGTACCTCGGTTTTTAAAACAGCTAAAAAAACAACTTATTGTAACGGATGCATTTCAAAGTAAATACGCATTGATTTTTCATTGTTTTTCAGCTCTTTTAAAACCCACTGCGCAATTGATTTTACTGGGGTTTTCCTTTGGTTGTATGTGCTTATCATTTTTGATGATTTTTAATAAAATTAAATGATCAAACCCATTGAAAGTTCAATTGAAAACAATGAAAATCATTGTCAAAAAAAGAATTGAATTTTTAAAAATTATTCTAGGAGATAATTTTTAAGTTTTTAATACCTTTTTCACTCCTTTTTTCCATTAAAAACAAGCGTTTGCTCCTTTGTGAATTTTAGCATCCTTAAAATCGATTAAAGTCAATGAATTTTAAGCATTGGTTACCTTGAAAACCTTGCATATTATCGTCAAGTGGCATGCTGATTTTATTGGAAAAACGATGGATTGTAATTTTTATACTATTTTATCGCAATAGCTTGACTTTTCATTGTTTTTTAGTTTATATAAAAACTGCTCCGCAATTGATTTTACTGAGGTTTTCCTTTGGTTGTATGTTCTTATCGTTTTTGATAAAATTTAAGGATCAAACCCATTAAAAGTTCAATAGAAAACAATGAAAATCATTGTGAATAAAAGAATTGAATTTTTAAAAATTATTCTAGCGGATAATTTTTAAGTTTTTAATACCTTTTTCACCCCTTTTTTCCATTAAAAACAACCATTCGTTACTTTGTTAATTTTAGCATCCTTAAAATCGATTAAAATCAATGAATTTTAAGCATTGGGTACATTGAAAACCTTGCATATTATCGTCAAGTGGCATGCTGATTTTATTGGAAAAACGATGGATTGTAATTTTTGTACTATTTTATTGAAATCGCTTGACTTTTCATTGTTTTTTAGTTTATTTAAAAACTCGCTTCGCAATTGATTTTACTGAGGTTTTCCTTTGGTTGTATGTGCTTATCATTTTTGATGATTTTTAATAAAATTTAAGGATCAAACCCATTGAAAGCTCCATTGAAAACAATGAAAATTATAGTCAAAAAAAAAATTGAATTTTTTTTAAAATTATTCTAGGAGATAATATTTTAGTTTTTAATACCTTTTTCACCCCTTTTTTCCATTGAAAATAAGCATTTGTTCCTTTGTGAATTTGAGCATCCGTAAAATCAATGAAAAATCAATGAATTTTAAGCATTAGTTGCATAGAAAACCTTGCATATTATCGTCAAGTGGCACAATGGTTTTATTGGGGAAACGGTGGATTGTCCTTAAATGCTATTTATTATTAACTTTATTAGCAAGCGGGGTGTTCTATTCTTTTAAAAATTTAATTGTATTTCCGTTTTCAAATTTTAAGAAGTAAAATCCTTTAGAATAGTTTTTAAGGTCAATTTTTTCATCAACAGAAATACTTCCTTTTGAAACCTCTGAACCAATAGCATTATAGATGCTATAATTTTCTGTATTTTTAAGTCCTGATATTTGAATAAACTTTGAAGTTGGATTCGGATAGATCTCTAATGAATTTAGTACTGCTATATTATCTAACGATAATGTTGTTGTATTGAACTTAGAAATTTTGCTACCATAATATTCAGCGATATACAAGTCATTTCCATTAAGAGCCAACCCAGAAGGACCACTTACTCCGTTAACAACATCAGTTAAAGTTGGGGTAGCAGCCGTAATATCTATTTTTGAAATTTTGTTACCACCAAATTCCGCGATATACAAATCATTTCCAATAAGAATAAGGTTATCAGGTTGATTTAATCCTGCAAAAACCTCAATTGTAGTTGGGATAGTAGCAGTAACATCTATTTTTAAAATTCTGCCAGCATCATATTCCGTGATGTACAAATCATTTCCATTAAGAAAAAGGTCACCGGGGCCTATTAATCCTGTAACAACATCAATTGCAGTTGGATTGGTAGCAGTAATATCTATTTTTGAAATTTTGTTGTCAGAATATTCAGAGATATACAAATCATTTCCATGAAGAGCAAACCCACTAGGACCATTTAATTCAGTAACAACATGAGTTGGGGTCGCAGGAGTAATATCTATTTTTGAAATTTTGTTCCTATTAGATTCAGCGATATACAAATCATTTCCATTAAGAATAAGGCTATAAGGAATATTTAGCCCTGTAACAACGTCAATTGCCGCTGGGTTCGTAGCAGTAATATCTATTTTTGAAATTTTGTTTCCATTACGTTCTGAGATATACAAATCATTTCCATTAAGAGCAAGTCTAGTTGGGGTGTCTAATCCTGTTATTACATCAATTGCAGTTGGATTGTTAGCAGTGATATCTATTTTTGAAATTTTGTTCCCATTAGATTCAGCGATATACAAATCATTTCCATTAAGAGCAAACCCAGCAGGTAAATCTACACCTGTAACAACATCAGTTGGGGTAGCAGGAGTAAGGTCTATTTTTGAAATTTTACCCGAAAGAGTTTCCGCGATATACAAATCATTTCCATTAAAAATAAGCCCATAAGGACGATCTATCCCTGTAACAACATTAGTTGCCGTTGGGTTCGTAGCAGTAATATCTATTTTTGAAATTTTATTCGAAAGAATTTCCGCGATATACAAATCATTGCCATTAAGAGCAAGTCTAACGGGGCGGTTTACTAATGTTGTTACATCTGTTGCTTGTGTAAAAGAAGAATTGGAATAAAATAGCGTTAAAAAAAATGTGGTTAAAATGTAAATTTGTTTCATAAGTAAAGTTTTAAATTAATGAATGTTTGTTAAAGATTTATAGGTCTTTTCTTCCAGATAATAGAAACTTTTTGTTCATTATTATTATTTTATAAATACAAAGCAATACAACTACTTGTTTTGCTACTCGCTATTTTAATACCACTCAATAGCTAGATTGTCCAATGCTGCATTCAATGCTGTTAGTGAATTCGGTGCAATTATTGTGGTATCAATTGTTAGTTTTTTGGTGTCGGTTTTTAGGATATAATTTCCTGCGTATTTTTCGATCGTTTTTATTTCAGACAACTGCACTTCTTTTTGAAAGAAATTGTTTGTTCGAATGCTCCCATGTTCAATTGTTATGTATTGGTATTTCTTTTGATAGCCACATCTTAAAACACAGCTAATTGGAAGTAATATGGCAAGTACAAACATCCAAATGTCGGCGTCTCTAAATAGTTCCGGCAACCCAATTATTAAAAAAAGAAGGGCATACATAAGATTCAAGTTCAACTGTTTTTTTGTAAAATCAATTTTCATTTTTCATGTGTTTTATAAGGCGTGCTATCAAAACGACCTGTTTTGAATTGGTATTCCTATTTTTAGATTCCTAAACTTTTTTCGATACAAGGTTACATACCCAAACCTAATTATATCGGTTGTTTTAAAATTGTTTATTGTAAGCTGTTGGTATTCAAAGCTGTTTACTCTACATGCGCAGAATATTTTAGCATTTTTTTACTAAGATACCTATAAGTGAAATACAAATAGTATTGTTGTTCTCTTTTTTTTATCGGTTCATTTCAGAGCGCTTAGAACAAGCGATACCCTGCTTATTTTTAAGAAGAGGCAACTAGATGCGCACGCATGTGCTGCAAGAGCTCCCAAACGCCAGATTACAGTTGTTTTACAAAAGCTGGGTGATTTTTAGGAGTTTGTGAATGCCTTTGTTTCGAAAATAATGCAGCGGCGAAGGCATTTTTGTTTTTTGGATTCAGGGATCTTAAACCCACGTCTTTAATACAAATAAAAAAAACCACTCCATTGGAGTGGTTTTTTTTTATGATGTAATAATTGAATAAGCTTTTTATTCTTTAATTAAACGGACTGAACAAGCTCTGTCAATATTGTAAGCGCCATTTTGCATAGCATTTGTACTGGCATGCAATAAATTCATATATGCTAGTGTACTCGTTTGAGCTTCTGAAGACCAAAAAATGGATGCATCATGAACTTGCATAAAAACTCCTCCATTTCGTATTCCTGATGGAAGTCCCGTCCATCCAGATTCATTTGTGGCAGGTTGAGATCCTGACCAGAGCCCTGTGCCGTCAGAAGTATTCCCTGTAGATTTTAGCTTATAGCCTATATTTGCCCCATTTATATCACTCCCTAAATGAACTTTTAAATCTGTCTGCTCTTGGTTCGTTGGCACGTGATATCCCTCAGGTGCAAACTCTTTTCGCAATGTGTCATCGTTAAGTGAGGCTTCGTCATAGATTCCAGCAATGGCATACCAGTTATATAGTTTTCCATAAGTATCTCCAAAAGCGGAATCATTATTGTAATAACACCAAGCTCCCGTCGTTAAATTATTCCACGCTGTCTGGTCTGTAACTTGAGGGATGGCAGTGCCGTCTCTATAAGTTACATGCTCTGCATTACGTAATGTCCATTCTTGAGCCCCAATAACAACTGTTTCTGGGCCTGCAACTATATTAACCGTTAAAGTCTGTTCTTGAGCTGCATTGCCAGAAGCATCAGACACATTATAAGTTACTGGATAGGCACCATAAGTAGTGGTATCTACAGCTCCGGCAACCACAATAGCGCTAGAAATATCTCCATCAACATTATCCATAGCGGTTGCTGATGGATTTAGATATGACCCATTAATAACTACGTCCATTGAGTTTCCTACCGAAATTGTAATAACAGGCAGAACATTGTCATAAATAGCGGCAACTGATCCAGAAATATTTGTCCAAGCTAGGCCGTTATAAACTTGCATTTCGCCATTTGGTCCGCAGTCAGCACACCACACTGTTAAACCCGCTACTGGACTGTCAATAACATCCCGCTCTGATTCGAGCATACTAGCAGCTCCAACAGCAGCCGCAGGCGCTCCCAGTTGTGCCCAAGCCGTTCCATCATAAAAATAAAAACCAGCTGTTTGGTCTGTTTGAAAGATCATCAGGCCGGTTGCTGGCAATGTAATTGCATCACGCTGGGTTTCTGTTAATCGTGGAATTAAAATTCCGCCTTCTGTTGAAGTCACATCCAAGGCTGCAGAAGCCGCTGGCGTATTGTTATTTATACCTACCTGAGCAAATGCCGTTAGATTAACGGCAATAAATAATATAAAAATTATTGATTTTAATATCGTTTTCATTTTTGGTTATTTTTAATGATTTTAAAAGTATTGGTTTGTTGGTTGTTTCGTTTTGTAACATTGATAAAGTAAACGCCCTTGGGAAATGAATTCATATCAATGCGTTTCGCAGTAGTTTCAAACAATTTTGCGCCTGTTACAGAATACAATACAGACTTCAGTTCGCCCTCGCATTTTATCTCTAAATGTGATTGTACAGGGTTTGGATATAATAGGATTTCAAAAACAGAAGTTATAGGCTTGACGGTTAGTGTGCCGCTCGTTGCTGCCGTAATCTCCCCAAGGGTCACATCCGCTAGGGCTACTTCTGCAACTAAATTCTCAGTAGCGTTAACAGATCCTACATGCTCAATCCATTCGGAAACGCTGCTGTCTGGTCTTGAGAATACAGCAAGCGCCTCTCCTGTATTGCCATTCAACTCAGTATCCTCATAACGGAACTCAATGGTTCCAGAGAAGTTTGGCTGAGGAATTGAGAACGCATAAACCCTACTAATGCTTTCTTTCGTTCCTAGAGTGGCTGCCGTATTGCTTTTGCTAAGCTCAGTCTCCGTTATCGTATAGTCAAAAGATGGTGCTAAACTCACCCCTCCAACATTTATTTGACTGTCACTACTGATTGTTACAGAAGACCCACTAGAAACTGTTATAAGTGAGGTTTGTGCAAACAAGCTGGAGGACACGAGAACTATTAGTAGTGTAATTTTTTTCATGTTGATAATTAAATTGGTTTCAGTGTGCAAGATTAGTCGCAATATAGTGCTTTTTTTTTAAAACATAAATGAAGGTCATAAAGTACATTTTGAAATTTCAAAACACATATAATGATGTATATTTGATTCTTTAATGTAATAAATGACACTTTCGCTTTCTTTTTTGCTTGTATTGTATATTGTCAAATAAAATTGAACTTTTTCACTCAAAATTTAAGAAAGCTTTCCACTAATATAGTTTAAAATTTTGATATTGTTTTTTTTAGCTTTCAAAGTTCTGTTTTTTGTCATTTTTCGTTTTCCTAATTTCTTTCGGCCGCGTATTATACTGATATAGGTTGACCTTTTTTAGGTTTAATTTATACCGTTCAAAGTATTTTTTTAAGGTGTTTAGAATGCAAAAAATATCTTGAACAAGTTTTAGTTTTAAATTTTTAGTTCAGTCAAATTTACATTATTTCTTCGATATGATTTGTATTTGATGTTCGGATTCAAATGGACTTCGGCAGGTTTTCTTAAACCGAGGCTGAAATGGATTCTTAAATTATTGTAAATAGATACTGCTTGTTTCGTGACTTCTTGAGCAATGTTAGTGTTTTTAATGCAGTTTCTAAGTCCACATTCATATTTTAAAGTTCCATTAATCCTTTCTGCAATGGCATTTTCGTATGGGTCGTATTGTTCTGTCATAATCATCATGATGCCATTACTTTCGGCAAATTCTGTATATTTAAGGTTACAGTATTGAAAACCTCTATCTGAATGATGAATGAGTTTTTTAGTAGGGTATTTCCCTTAAATTAGCTACAACGTTTGGTATATGAAAAGTAGGCGATTTAGAAGCACAAAACTTTCAGTTAAGTACTTACTTTGACACGAGCTAGAATGCTTGAATTAACTACTATTCCGCCTATTTTTTATATACTTTGTGTGTGCCCAGTATGGGCATCTTTAACTTATCGCAAGATAAGTTATTCATCTAGAGGGTGCAAGTCCCTTATGGGTTTGGGTAACTCCAATAACCATTAGTAAGTCGCGAGGGTGTTAACTGCGAAGTTACATCTGAAGAAAGCGAGACTACAAAACTCGGTACTGACGAACAGAAATCGTATACAGCGGCATATTTACTTGGGTAAGCAAGCACATCATTGTAACGCCCAAAAGAGTAACAAAAGGGTAAGTATGTAGATACGGCAGGAATTGAGTGAAAGAAGATGCCATTACCTGGGGAGGTCTCTAGAGCCACGAGTTGGCTGTATAGAGAAGTCAGCAGAGGTCATAGTAACTATAGGAAACGAGCAGAGGCAATACCTCTGATGGACTCACAAGTAGGGAAGGACTGAACGTAATTCTCTTCAAAATTCGCATAGGAGCACTAGTGGTAGCCTATGTCTAAACTAGAAGATAGTGCCAAGGGTGAAAAGAGCTTTGGTGTGATGATTTACGAACCGCCGTATACGAGACCCGTATGCACGGTGGTGTGAGGGGTGCACTCCGTCATTTGATGGCGGAGCCACCCACTCGATTAGCCTCTGTTAATTTTTTCTTTAGTGCCTCAATTCTTTCTTTATAGGAATCATCTCCACTTATTTCATATGCTTTAGTTACAAATTTTATAGCCTTGTCATTATCCCCATTTCTTTCATAATAATCGGCCATAGAATCTTAGCTATTTGGGCTATTTGGGTAATACTCAATGGTAAGTTCAAAGAACATCTTAGCTCTTTCCATTTGGCCCATATCCATACTCATGTAACCCTGCATATTTATTAAGAATTCAGGAAAAGGAGGTACAGCGTAGCCGAAATGCGTTTCAAGTTTATGTTGGCGATACCTAACAATCTTATTAATTTCATCTGCGGTGGTAGTTGGCATATTATGTTTGTCAATATTTTCCGTTTGGTACCATTCAAAAACAGAAATTAAACCATCCATAATGGAAGGAAAGGTAATAGTACCATGTAAATCTCTTGGATAATACTTCCATTCAAAAGCTAATTCATTTTGCTTATTTTGATTTAATACTTCAGAAAAAGCAATATTAGATCGTGAAAATATGGTAAAGTCCGTTGTGTCTTTTTTTATTTCATTTAAGGTCATTCCCGTTTTCTGCATATTTACATGTCCTGCCAGCGACATAAATAATGACTTCCCTTTGTAATCAGCACTTGAAACTTTATCTCTTGCTTCCTTAAATAATTGTTGATTATCCCAATCCAAGCTAGGGTCAATCGCCAAATAATTGGAAAACAACTCTGGGTGATGAACTAGCGAATAAAGAGTAAATAAGCCTCCATAAGAATGACCAATTAACGTTCTAAAATTAGTAACAGGATATTTATTTTCTACAAATGGAATTAGTTCAGTTTCTATAAACTTACTAAAATTGACAGCCTCTCCGTTTTCTTGTTTAAAAGGACTTCTATACATCTCAGTTACTTTTGAAGTTGTTAAGTCACGCATTCTGTTTTTATCGTTTGAAATGCCAATAATAACCATTTCGGGTGCAAAGCCTCCACTATAGTAGTTTTGTACATCATTCACTGTAGGGAGAAATACTTCACCATCTAAAACAAAAACTACTGGGTATTTTATGTTTTCATCGGGTTTGTAATCTGCAGGGAGTTATACATAAATTTTTCTAGTTTCTTTTAGCGTATTAGAGTAAAGACTATCTAAAGTGCCTACCTTTTGTAAAAACTGTTGGTTTTGATTTGTTTGTGAGTTTGCAAATTGTTGTAAGAAGATAAAAAGTCCTGTAATTAATACTGTTTTAATGCTATTTTTCATTTGTTTGTTTTTAATTGAGGCTAACGGTTAGTATAACAAACGTAGGGCAGGTGATAAGCATTTTCGTTTCGGTTTATTACTTAGCTAAATATAAATATTTTTCTTTTATCTTTTTTGTTGAAAAAGCTAAATTTTATATTTGCTGGATTTCCTTAATATTCACATACCTTTCGGTTTAGCACAAACGCCCTATGTTTTTTATACATTGTTAGCTATAGTTTTTATTGTTCGTAATTTTCAATTAAAGTAGTAGATTTTTTATTCATTCTTTTTAATGTCTATTATCTTTCATTAACCTAATGAACATTTTTACGGAAATAGATAGTCCATTTATTCCCGATGAATTGTCTTCAACATACTTTTTCATAGTATCGATATCTTCTTTAGTATATATATTCCCATTGAAAAAGAGCGATTCAATTGAAGTCGTATTTTTAATATCTAATAATGGATTTTTATTTAAAATCAATATATCAGCTATTTTTTCTTCTTCTATAGTTCCATAATTTTTAGAAACTTGAAAATATTTTGATGGATTTATAGTTGCACAAACTAAGGCTTCCGCAGGAGATAAACCTGCTTTAACTAACTCTTCAAGTTCACTATGTAAACTAATTCCTGGGAATGAATATGGGTCATATGAATCTGTTCCTGCTAAAATTTTTACTCCTTTTTTATGAGCCAATCCAGTTAGCTCTAATCCTTTTGCGTAAAAGTTGTTTAAATGATTTTGGTTTCCTTCTTTTTTTGTAAACTCTTTCATTCCGCTCACGTCGTCTTTCCAAATAAAAGACACTAAATGTGGAATGTATTTTAAATTCTCATCATTCAAAAAATCTTCATTATTAGTTAGTGCTTCATATTTTCGAGTAATATGCGTTGGGCAGAAATAAGTTTCGTTTTTTACCATTACATCAACTAATTCATAGAATTTTGCATAGTCAAAACTTTTCAACATTTCGATTGATGAAGGTTTATTCTTTTCATCTAATTCTTCATCTGCATACATAGCACGATAGTATTCACGAAGTTTCTCGGCATCAGGATTCGAATGCTTCAAGAATAAATGTGCATGTTCAAAACTACGTTGCCCTGCATTTGATGCATCTATTGGATTTATAGCATTTGGATAATGACCTGCGAAGACAACACCTTTACTTTTGGCAACTTTCGCTAATTCAAAATATCTTTTAGATAGGATTCCTGAATAAATTTTTATGAAAGTCCGTTTATCATTCGCTGTTTTATTTATTACGTCTAAAACGTTCTGTTCGTCATAATTTGCGCCAACAATTTCATCAGCAAAACCAATTAATCTTGGACCTAATAATGTTTCAGATTCTATTTCTTTTCGCCATTTAATACGTTCTTCATTTATATTGACAACGCCTTGCATATCTCTAATATTAGTAATACCATTTGCAATATGTAAAGGCATAATGACTTGGGGTGCAATTTGAAATGCTAAATGAGAATGCATATCCCACAAACCTGCTAGTGCATATTTCCCTGTTCCATCAATAATTTTAGTGTTTTTGTCTTTTGAAATAGAATCATTTAAAGTAATTTTTATTATTCTGTTATTTTTAATAACAATAGTTTGATTTTTTAGGATTGAGTCATTCGCAACATCTACAATATTAATGTTGGAAATAGTATAACTGTTGTTGTCTGCCTTTTGACTTAAAGGTTCTGGAATCGGATATATAAATAGAAGAAGAACAATAAATAATACGAATCCAATTAGTATTAATCCGTATTTTAGTGTCTTTAAAATTATTTTTTTCATTATTATTTTGAGTTGCAGTTGTTTATTATTTTGTTTAAAGTATTCTTTAATTGGGCTATTTCATTGTCTGTAATCCCTTCGAGAGCGGATTTTCTGTATGATGAAATTACCGTATTTAAATCAGTGAGTAAATTTTGCCCTTTGTCCGTTATCGACAAATTATATTTTCTTCGGTCAGCGTTATTTATAGACCTTTTTATATAATCCTTTTTTGCCATTAATTCAATCATTCTGGTTACCGAAGCATTATCTTTAAAGACCAATTCACCAATTTTATTTTGTGAGAGTTTAGGATAATTATTTAGGAAAATCAGTAACAAAGCTTGGTCAATTGTTATATTTTCAATCGTTTCATTAAGATTTCGTTGAGCAAATCGTCTGTATTCTTTAATTCCTTTTTCAATGGTGTAGAAAATGGTCTGTGATGGAAGTTCAATCATTTTATTTTTATTTGATGCAAATATAATTGATATATCAATTAAAATTTAATTTAAAAACTGTAATCTGATTTTTTTTCAAATTACAGCTAACGGTTTGTATATGAAAAGTAGCAGATTAAATGGCTATACATTTCCCAAAGACGAAAGATAATAAAAAAGCGCAAACCAAATGGCTTGCGCAAATCCTGCTATTTTTTATATACTTTGTGTGTGCCCAGTATGGGCATCTTTAACTTATCGCAAGATAAGTTATTCATCTAGAGGGTGCAAGTCCCTTATGCACAGGAGTAACGTATTGAAGCATTAGTAAGTCGCAAGGGTGGTAACTGCGAAGTTACATCTGAAGAAAGCGAGACTACAAAACTCGTTACTGACGAACAGAAATCGTATACAGCGGCATATTTACTTGGGTAAGCAAGCACATCATTGTAACGCCCAAAAGAGTAACAAAAGGGTAAGTATGTAGATACGGCAGGAATTGAGTGAAAGAAGATGCCATTACCTGGGGAGGTCTCTAGAGCCACGAGTTGGCTGTATAGAGAAGTCAGCAGAGGTCATAGTAACTATAGGAAACGAGCAGAGGCAATACCTCTGATGGACTCACAAGTAGGGAAGGACTGAACGTAATTCTCTTCAAAATTCGCATAGGAGCACTAGTGGTAGCCTATGTCTAAACTAGAAGATAGTGCCAAGGATGAAAAGAGCTTTGGTGTGATGATTTACGAACCGCCGTATATGAGACCCCTATGTACATTGGTGTGAGGGGTAGACTCCGTCATTTGATGGCGGAGCCATCCACTCGATTAGCAAACGTTTTTATTCTTATTCAATATTCTTTAATAGTTTAGTTTTTTGACGTTCACTAATATCCCTTCTTGACATAACTTTATTTCTATATTCAGTTTTATAATATTTTGACATTTTGAGGTTGTTGAGCAGTTTATAGTATTCAATAAGTTCTAAGTCAAAATCAGGATAATTAGGGTAATACTTTTGCCCTAGTTTAATAAAGTCAATAGCTGTTTGAAGGTCTTTTTTTTCATATCCAAAAGAACTAGCTAATGAAAATATATGGGTTAGGTTAGGATTTACCTCAACCCCTAAATTTTTACTTGTTTGTTCTAAATCAGATTTAAATTCCTCAATTGGTTTTTCGATAGTATCTTTTTTCAGCTTAATGTAAAACCAGTTATTTAGGATTGAATTATAATTAGCGTAAGCGTCCATAAAAATAGCAGGTGCTGAAACCCAGTAGTTGGTCATATGGTTAGCATTTTTGTTTTCGGAAAAATTTCCTACAAAGTTTTTTGGCATTTCGGTTTTGAAAATATAATCAGATACATCTTTACATTCAGTTAGATATGTTTCTTCTTCCAAAGTGCTTCCAGCTGTAAAATAATAACGAAACTTATTTGGAAAATTAGAAGAGTCTGAAATGTAAGATTTGAAATTCTCAATAGACAAAGGTTTATTATTGTAAAATCCACTTAACGCAATTGCGATATCAATTTTTTCACTTTGTTTTGTGGTTAAATAATTGACTAAAAAAGCAGTCCTTGAATGTCCAACAAGAGTTATATAGTCGTTTGCTTTAAACTCTTTTTGAAGTTTTGGAATAAGTTCATTAAAAAGAAACCTTTCCATTCTTTCAATACCTGATAAAGAATCGTTTTTATTTTTCTGACTAGAAGTTAAGTAATACCTATTATTGCGATTAAAAGGCACTCCAATTATAATTGTTTCTGGTATTTGAGATTCATTAGTCAATAAATCAATTGAATTTATTATTTGAGGATACGTTCTTTCGTGTTGACTATCAAAAATTATTGTGATTGGATATTTTGTTGATTTTGCTGAAAAGTTAAATGTTTCCGGAATATGTAGGTTAAGACTTACTGTTTCTTTTAGAAAAACGGATTTAATTTTTAAGCTATCATTGGAATAACCTAAATAGTTTTGACCAAGTGTAATGTTTGTAAAAAACAAAACAATTATTATAAGTTTTACTATTTTCATTTTAATGTTTGCTAACGGTTTTGTATTAGATTAGATTCTGTGTTAACTTACAACAAAAAATTGATATTTTTTTATATTTTTGTTTTTCAAAACGGCTTCGAGCTAGTTTCTAAAGGGCAGTTTCCATTTCTAATGGAGTTGCTCTTTTTTGTTGCTCATAATTTTGAATAAAACCTTTTTTATTTTTATAAACGACATAAATTAATTCTAATAGTTTTCTTTGAACAGCAATCAACCCTTTCATTTTTATACCACTTTTAGCAGTTAATCTTACATATAATTCTTTTGAGTTATACGCTTAGCATCTGTTTTATTTGATTTTGATATATTGGTTTACTTTCTACCATTCTATTAATCGTTTTATGAAATATGCTGGTTTTAAATTGAGAGCGATTAATTCTAAAACAAAACTCATCAAAGTATGCTTGAATATGCCATTTACTTACATGAGTTGGTATTGCTCTCAACCATGACTTAACTTGCATAATCACAATGTGTAATTGTTTGAAATTAGCACCATTATTACTATATATTTGGTCAATGTCATACATCTCTTTTAAAGGTTGGTAACCTCTCCATTTATCAGTTACTATTTAAGACCGTTGCAAAAAGCGAACTTAATTATTTTTACTTTTTAGAGTTCCCTTTTTTTTAGCTACAACATCGATTATGCTATTTTTTTTCTATTTTAAGTGAGTAAATGCCTTTTTTAGGCTTCATTTTTCCTTAATTTTTACAATTAGACGCAAATATCCCTGGACTTCGATATAAATTATAGCACATTGCCTCCATCAAATTTTGTGTATGCATTTTTTTCATCCCTCTGTATCTTGCAATTCCACCTTTAAACCATAATTTTATTCCTCCAAAAGTACGTTCTACTTTAAACCTTGTTTTTCCTATTAATTTATTGAATCTAGTTTCCCATTTTGTTAACGGTTTATTTTTTACCGCCTTTTTAAGGATATGATTCTTTAAATTACGCTTCTTTAAAATCGCAACATTTTTCTTTGATTGGTACCCTTTATCTGCCTTTAGAGGGATGTCTTTTGGCAATGCTACATTTACAGTTTCTAGAACTTCCTCCAAATTTGCAATCTCATTTTTGCTCGCAGTTGTGGTTAGTACTCCTAGAACAAGTCCTTCGTTATCCGTTACATGATGCTTTTTAAACCCAAAATGGTACTTTCCTCTTTTCTTTAACCAAGTACCCTCTTTATCGACACTATCTGGATATTCTTTGTGTACTTCTACTTGGTCTGCACAGCGGTCTTCGGTTACCTTAAAATTTGTTTTTCCTTTTGGTCTAAGTGGCGTATCTATTACACTAGCGTCTATTATTAAACCTGTTTTTACAATGATATTATGTGCATCTAGCTGTTTGTTTATGGAGGTAAATAATTTTTCGAAGGTTTGTGTTTTGGTTAATGCGGTTCTAAACCTACTTAAAGTACTATGATCTGGAGCAACCTGTTCAATGGTCATCCCACAAAAATAACTAAAGGAAAGACTGTCATTTATTCGGTCTTCAACTTCATAATCGCTTAAACCATACCAACTTTGTAAAAGACACATTTTAAAAAGTAATGTCCCATCATAAGAAGGCTTGCCAGTGGCACTTTTTCCTTTTAAATAATCATTATTTATTAGGATAGAGATCGTATCCCAATCGATAAGGGTGTTTATTTGGGTGAAAAATGTCTTTTTAATTTTTCTTGCTCGTAAATCACAAATGCTATCGGCTAAAGTTGGTTGTTTTTGTATTTTCATACACTAAATTTACAGATTAATATACTTACAATCATATATTTAACATAAATAATAACGTGTTATTTTTGTGCTTTTTATTAGGTACTTCCTTGCAACGGTCTTAATTCAGAAGATAAACGAAGCTAGTTTTTACCTTCGTGATTCATTTGGTAATTAAACATTTGAAAGTATAAGTTATGATTCGAACTCAACATAGTATTTGGAAACGAGTGTCAATAGTTTGAAAATGCTTTAAAAATAAAAGCTGTTTGAATGCAGTGAGTCCTTTTATTTTTAGCATTAAAAACGTAATTGACCATTGAAAATTCAAGTCTATATTTTTTTGTAATTTTTTTGATCAATACAAAAAAGTAAATTCTTTTAAGAGTTTGGCGGATACTTTATGTATAGCCCCTAAATGCTTGAAGAGAGGGAAAAAATATTTTGTTTAAGTCGATTATAAACCCTCTCTAAAATTTACTTTTAGAAAGGGTCTGTTTTTTTGTTAGAAGAAGCTCTTACAATTAATTCGGCATCTAAAATTTGCTTCTTTAATTCTTGTGTTATTGGTTCCTTTTTAGTGTAATTTAAAAAAGTTTCAGCGGCCAATCTCCCTATTTCTGGACTATGTTGATTTACACTTGTAATACCAGGAGTTACCATATTTGTAAAAGGTTCATTACCAAAACCAACCAATGCCATCTCATCTGGTACTTTTATATTGTTTTCATTTAAAACTTGCAACGCACCTAATGCGGCATAATCTCCAGCAACATATACAGCGTCTGGTCTTATTTTTAAATTCAATAATTCTTGCATTTTCTCTCTTCCGTTTTCGGTAGAAAGGTTGGTTTCTATTAATAACTCTTCATCTAAAGGCAAATGATGCTTTTTTAAGGCATCTAAATACCCTTTAATTCTGTTGTTATAAATTCTTGTTCGTTTGTAACCACCAATATGAGCAATTCTTTTACAACCTTGTGCAACTAAGTGCTCTACAATTATGTGGCTACTATGATAATCATCAATCCCAATATAATCAACATTTAAATCGTTTTCACCTCTGTCAAATAAAATCAACGGAATTCCTTTCGATTTTATTTTCTCATAATATTGTAAATCTATAGTTTCATTAGCCATAGAAGCAATAATTCCATCCACCTGTGTAAATAATAAGGTATTTATATTAGCACATTCTTTCTTATAAGATTCATTAGATTGTGTGATAATGATATTATATCCTTTTTTATTTAAAACTTCTTCTATATTTTGAATTACTGAGGAAAAAAAGTGACTGTTTGTTCTTGGCACAATTACCCCAACCAACTTACTCTTTCCACTTCTTAGCGCACTTGCCAAGTGATTTGGTTGATAATTTAATTTTTTAGCAACCTCCTTTACCGCTTTTTTTGTTTTATCGCTAATTCTAGAATTATTATGAAGTGCTTTAGAAACAGCAGCAGCAGAGATGTTTAGAACATTCGCAATATCTTTTATTGTAGTTCTCTTTTTTGTATTCAAATTTTTTATATATTTGTTTAATCGATTAACCAAATATATAACGATAATATCAATAATCAAAATAGAAGCGTATAATAATCTGTTTTGATTTTATTTTAAAATTTTGGTTAAACGTTTAACCGGTTAATTATATATTTAAAAAAAAATAGTAAAATGGGTAAAGTAGTAACATTTGGAGAAATCATGTTAAGATTAGCTCCGCAAGGATTTTTAAGATTTTCACAAGCAAATAATTTTGATATTGTTTATGGTGGTGGAGAATCTAATGTAGCAGTTTCATTAGCAAATTACGGTGTAGATGTAGATTTTGTAACACGTTTACCAAAGAATGATATTGGTGAATGTGCGATGATGGAAATGAGAAAACGTGGAGTTGGAGTTGATAAAATTGTTTGGGGTGGAGATCGTTTAGGTATTTATTTTTTAGAAACAGGCGCTGTATCTCGAGGCTCTAAAGTGGTTTATGACAGAGCACATTCTGCAATTGCAGAAATTGAATCTGGAATGATTGATTGGGACGCTGTTTTTGATGGTGTTGAATGGTTTCATTGGACAGGTATTACACCAGCAATCTCACAAGGTGCTGCAGATGTTTGTTTAGAAGCTGTAAAAGCTGCAAGTTTAAAAGGAATTACGATTTCTACAGACTTAAATTATAGAGCAAAACTTTGGAATTTTTGTAATGATGCTCATAGAGAATCTATCATGACAGAATTAACATCTTACTGTGATATTGTTTTAGGAAATGAAGAAGATGCAGAAATGCATTTCGGAATTAAGCCAGATGGAGTAGCAGTTCAAACTGCGGGACATGATGTAAAAGCCGAAGCCTTTTTATCAGTTTGTAAGCAAATGACAGAAAAATTTCCAAGAGCTAAAAAAGTAATTACAACTTTAAGAGGTTCTATTTCGGCTTCTCATAATACTTGGGCGGGAGTTTTATATGATGGAAAAACAATGTTACAAACGCGTCAATATCAAATTACAGATATCGTAGATAGAGTTGGTGGGGGAGATTCATTTATGGGTGGTTTAATTTACGGATTATTAAAGTATCCAGATAACGACCAAAATGCATTAGACTTTGCAGTTGCGGCGTCTTGTTTAAAACACACAATTAAAGGAGATGCGAACTTAGTAACCGTAGCTGAAGTAGAAAAATTAATGGGAGGTGATGCTTCTGGTAGAGTTGCTAGATAATATATTTATAAAACTTACAAAGTTTTTTTAAAGCCTTGTAAGTTTTAAAATCAACAATTTTCTATGAAAAAATCGATTGCAATAATGTGTGGTGGTGGCCCTGCTCCTGGTATTAATACAGTTATAAGTACTGTTGCTAAGACCTTTATGAAAGATGGTTATCAAGTAATTGGTGTTCATCATGGATATCAAGGATTACTTTCGGAAAACCCTGTAGTAAAAATTTTCGATTTTCATCATGCAGATCGTATTTTTAGTCGTGGAGGCTCTACTTTAATTATGAGTAGATTCAAACCAAAAGACTGTGATTTTAAAGTAGATTTTTTCAAAAAAAATAATGTAAAACTATTGGTTACGATTGGCGGTGATGATACAGCTTCAACAGCAAATAGGTTAACCAAATATCTTCAATCTCAAGATTTATCGGTTGCCCACATTCATGTTCCTAAAACTATTGATAACGATTTACCTTTGCCAGATAGAAATCCAACATTTGGTTTTCATACAGCTAAAGATGAAGGAGTTCGTATTGGTAATACAGTTTATGAAGATGCCAGAACTAGTGAAAACTGGTTTGTAATGGCAGCAATGGGGCGTTCTGCAGGTCATTTAGCTTTTGGCATAGCTTCTGCTTGCCATTTTCAAATGATGATTATTCCCGAAATGTTCGATAAAACTGCCATTACATTCGAAAAAATAATCAGTATGATTATTTCTTCAATTGTTAAATGTAAGATTGAAGGTATAGAATATGGTGTGGCTTTAGTAAGTGAAGGTGTTTTTCATTTCATGGAAGAAGAAGAAATTATCAACTCGGGTATAAATTTCACCTATGATAATCATGGACACCCAGAATTAGGTAATGTGAGTAAATCTCATATTTTTAATTATCTATTACAAGTAAAGCTCAAAGAGATTGGATTATCTGTGAAATCAAGACCTGTTGAATTGGGATATGAATTAAGATGTTGTAATCCTATTGCATTCGATTTAACGTTGTGTACTTTATTAGGTGTAGGAGTTAAAAAATTATTTAACCAAGGAATATCTGGTTGTATTGTAAGTGCAAATTCTAAAGGAGATATTACGCCTTTATTTTTGAAAGATTTTGAAGATGAAAACGGTAAAATTCCTCCAAGATTAGTAGATATTAATTCAGATATGGCACAATTGTTTATTAATAATCTTTTCTACATCAAAGAAAAGGATTATGAAAAAGCAAAAGAATATTTACCAAACCCAGAAGCATACGATTTTAAGAAAATATTAAACTGGAATTAAAAATTAAATAACAATATAATGGCACAATTTTCAAGATTAGAAGTAGCACAAGTAATGAAAGAAACAGGATTAGTTCCTTTGTTTTTTCATAACGATATAGAAGTAAGTAAAAAGGTATTAAAAGCATGTTATGATGGTGGTGCAAGACTCATGGAGTTTACAGCACGTGGAGATTTTGCTCACGAAGTTTTTGGAGAATTAACGAAGTACGCCATCAAAGAATTACCAGGAATGGTAATGGGAGTAGGTTCTGTTACAGATGCAGCTGCTGCTTCAAGATTTATGTCTTTAGGTGCAAATTTTATTGTAACACCTGTTTTAAGAGAAGACATTGCAATTGTTTGTAACAGACGTAAAGTTTTATGGTCTCCAGGATGCGGAACGCTTACAGAAATTGCAAGAGCAGAAGAACTAGGTTGTGAGATTGTTAAATTATTTCCAGGTGGTACTTATGGTCCAGAGTTCGTAAAAGCCATTCTTGGACCACAACCATGGACAAGTATTATGCCAACAGGCGGAGTATCACCAACTAGAGAAAATTTAGAAGGCTGGTTTAAAGCAGGTGTAACTTGTGTAGGTATGGGATCACAATTAATGATTAAAGATGCTGATGGTAATTTTGATTTGGCAGAAATTGAATCGAAAACTAGACTAGCCATAGAAATTATTAAAAACTTAGGAAAGTAATTTAGATTAATTAATGTGATTATTAATATAATTTAGTTTTAAATTGTACTTCTATTGACTTTTTTTCATAATTAAGAAAAAAAGCTATAGCATCTTACTACTCACCTTTACAATGCAAAATAATAGTTATGAATTCTTTTATTACACACGATTTTTTATTACAAACCGACTTTGCTAAAACGATGTATCATGATTATGCAAAGTCACTTCCTATTATAGATTACCATAATCATTTATCACCACAACAGATCGATGAAGACCATCAATTCGAAAATATAACCCAAGTCTGGTTAGCTGGTGATCATTATAAGTGGAGAGCAATGCGAGCCTATGGCATTAACGAAAAATATATTACAGGAGCGGCTTCAGATAAAGAAAAATTTTTAAAATGGGCAGAAGTTGTACCTTATACAATTCGTAACCCATTATACCATTGGACACATTTAGAACTTCAGCGTTACTTTGGAATAAATGATTTATTATCGCCAGACACAGCAGAAGCCATTTGGAAAAAAACGTTAAAATTGCTTACACTAGAAGGATATTCAGCTAATGGTTTATTAAAATTGATGAATGTTGAATCATTATGCACGACTGATGATCCCACCGATAATCTGGAACACCATATTTCAATTCAAAACAATAAAGATAGAATAAAGACACTTCCTACCTTTAGACCTGATAAAGCCTATGCTGTTGAAAATATTGAATCATACAATGACTACCTTCAAAAGTTAGAATTGATATCCTCTATTTCGATTAAAACGTATTCTGACTTGTTATCAGCTTTAGAAAGTAGAGTGAATTATTTTCATGACAATGGAGGACGGTTAGCGGATCATGGCTTAGAGCAATTATACCATTTTGAGGCAAGTAGATTTAATATAGAATCCCTTTTCGATATGATAAAGTCTCATCAAAAGCTTAGTACGGAGGAAGTTCAGTTTTTTAAAACAGAAACTATGATTCATTTAGGTAAAATGTATTACGCAAAAGGTTGGATACAACAATTACACTTGGGCGCCATTAGAAATAATAATAAGCGCTTACTAGATAGTTTAGGTTCGGATACTGGCTTTGATTCTATTGGTGATTTTTCTCAAGCAAGAGGGTTAAGTGGTTTTTTAAATAAACTCGATAGTACAAACCAATTAGCACAAACTATTGTTTACAATTTGAACCCTTCAGATAATGAAGTATTTGCGTCTATGGTTGGAAATTTTAATGATGGCAGTATTAGGGGAAAAGTGCAATTTGGTGCTGCTTGGTGGTTTTTAGATCAAAAAGATGGTATGGAAAAGCAAATAAACACACTTTCTAATCAAGGATTATTAAGTTGTTTTGTTGGCATGCTTACTGATTCTCGTAGCTTCTTGTCGTTTCCACGACATGAGTATTTCCGAAGAATTTTATGTAATCTTATTGGTAATGATGTAACGAATGGAGAACTTCCTAACGATGAAAAGCATCTCGGTAAAATAGTCAGTGATATCTCTTATTATAACGCTAAAAATTATTTCAAATTTAAATAATTAATCAAAATGAAAGAAGTTGTTTGGGGAATTATAGGTTGCGGTAATGTTACGGAGGTTAAAAGTGGACCAGCATTTAATTTAGCTAAAAACTCAACCTTATTAGCCGTAATGCGAAGAGATAAAGACAAAGCTAAAGATTATGCAGAAAGACATAATGTTGCCGAGTATTATGATTCTGCAGAGGCTATCTTACTTTTCCTTCTAATTTTTCAGTCTCTGCTAACGAAACTGTACCTGTAGGGGCTTTTTCTCCATTCGTATAATAAATCTTACTTGCTGTTGGGAGATTGTATTCGCAGGAATAAGTAACTTCCTTAATTGATTCGTTCTCGTCTAACTGAAACCTAAAAGCAACTCCCTTATCATAAGCACGACATAAAAGTTTTACTTCAACATCTCAAAAAAATCTAGGATAATAATCGTTTCATTAAAATGATCTCGAATCGTAATGGATTTCCCCCATACTGGGTTCCAACTTTCATCTGCACTTCGGGTAGATATATTTTTAACAGTAAATTCACGACTTGGAAGTAGGGATATGGCAGAACTACCCATCATCAATTCTCCATCCCATCTCAATTGATAGTTAATTACCTCATTTTTAATATGAAGTTCTAAAGTTACTTTTTCATTTGGCGAATTAACAACTATTGTATTATTTGAACCTGTATTACAAGCTTGAAGCGTTATAAAAACTGTAATAATTGTACTAGTATTTTCATATGTTTAGTTTTTTGTCGGTGACATGTAATATTGGCCTTTGCTCTTGAAAGAAAATAATCTGCTACTAATCTTTATTTCCAAAATCTTGATTTTGTGTACAAATTTGACCAAACAAACTAGTTAAAATTATAACTAGGATTTCATCCAAATCAAACTGTTTTTATTTATCATTCATGATTGAAATTTGATAAAAGTTTTTTCATTAAAAACTAAAATACTTCATCTAGCCCTATTGTAAACTTCCATTTAACTCAAATAGATGCCCTGATGTTGCAATTAACAAAAATGATGCAATATTTTCTACCTTGGTTCTTTCTCATCTGGTATAGTTTATTTATCATTAGTGTCCGATAAAACTACAAATTTTAATTAAACCCATTTTTGAGCCCAGTAAACACGTTCTATATTTTTCTTTTTGAGTTAGCAAGGTGTCTATTTAAAAAGTTGCAGTTGTATATCTGGAGGTTTTGATGTGAGTTCCCACCATTGTTTGTTTGGGTTTTCGAGAAATTTAAACAGATCAATGTAGGTCATCAGATGAAATCTCATCACAGAAACCATATTTGAATATGCCCATTTTCGTTTGATTTTTCTTTGTATCACAAGCATGATGAGTTGAATGATTAATGCTGACCATATCTGAATCTCTATTGCATTTTGATTATCTCCAAGAAAATATTTAAGGGGAAAGTTCTGCTTGAGTCTTTTAAACATCGTTTCAATCTGCCATCTGTGTTTGTATATATCTGCTACTTGGTCTGGAGATATTTCTGCATTATTGGTGATAAACTCATATACCTTTTCTTTTGTAGCATCCCAATAAGCAACTCTTCTTATTTGAATAGATTTATCGTCTTTTTCTATCAATATAAGTTCATCTTTTAGTATTGCATCACTTGTTTTGTCTGCTAAATCAAATTCTTTAATGCTTTTATAGACAGCATTGTCTTTTTGGCGAGTTACAAAGTAAATATCATTTAAAGTCCACTCTAAATATTGGAGATAATCATTGTATGCTTTATCAAAAACGACAAAAGAATCTTTCTCTAAATTTAACTCTTTTAAAAAAGTGTGGTCGTGAGTAGCAGCACTGCTAAAACGTATCAGACAAGGTACATCTTCCAAAGCATTTATCATTGTGTGCATCTTTATACCTCCTTTTTTCTTACCTGTAATAGGATTACGACCAACTCCTTTTAAAATATCACTAAATAGGCTGATTGTGGTAGAATCTACAATTTTTAAATTCTTTACAGGAGATTTTAATGGACTGCTGTCCGATAAAAATGGAGCGTAGCGTTTGTATAATTTTGAATAAATTGCTCCAAAGACTTCACTGGTTCTTTTCTTGTTAGCATCTGACAATGTACTTCGCTTAGGGAAATGTTTTAGATTTAAATGGCTGATACGCCCTTCACAAGCTAATAAAACGGTCGACAACTCTCTAAGTGAGGAAACTCCACTCATTGTGGCATAAAGCATCGTGACTAAATGGTCGTAGGTTTTAAACTTTTTGTAGTAGCGGTCACTGTTATAGATTTTGGCTGTCCGAGTAATATCTGCTTGTGGTATATATTTTAAAATCTGTTTAATTATTGGTGTTCCGCTAAAGTGTGTACTTTTGTTCATATCTCAATTTTGTGGTAAAAATCAAGATATAAATAAAGCAGGAAATCCAACTATGGAAATCCTGCTTTTAAAATTATTTATCGGACACTAATGTTTATTTATATAGAAAAATATCTTTACTCAAAAAAAAGATGTTTAAGTGTCATTGCTTACCAAAAGTTATCTACTACAAGTAGTAAATTAAAAATTAAGATTTGGATTATGTTATATAGACTTGCAAGAGCTCCTATTCTTAAGAGGAATTGATTAATTTTTTTGATTATTTTTAACAGATGCCAGAACTAATTATGATTAGTAATAGTACATATTGCCTATTCAAGTACATACCTATTTTTTTAAGACAATCATTTTCTGCTTATTATATGATTAGGAAAGTCTTTAGTCTTTTCGCAACATATCTGCTCCATCACTTGTTGGAGCTCTGTTTTTAAAAGCGAAATAGTATGGTCACCTCCAGTTTTACCCAACGCAGATACGCCATACATAAAAGAGCGTCCTAAAAAAGTAAACTCTGCGCCACTTGCTAAGGTTCTAGCAATATCTGGTCCTGAACGCAAACCGCTATCCATCATCACTTTTATATCTTTTCCATACTTTTCAGCAATTCTAGTTAATGGTTTTATAGCTGATTCGCCCGCATCTAATTGTCTTCCTCCGTGGTTTGAAACAATAATACCATCTAAACCTAAACGTATTGCTTTTTCTGCATCAATTTCATTTGCAACTCCTTTAAGTACTAATTTCCCTTTCCACATATCACGTATAGGCTTAATCTTCTCTTCATTTAATCTACCAGTAAACGTTTGATCCATAAATTTACCTAATTGTTTTAAGTCCAATCCTTTTGGCATGTATGGTTTTAAAACTTCAAAATTTGGAATTCCATGCTTTAAAGTTTGTAAACTCCAATTTGGTCTTCCAAAAGCTTGTAGAATATTTGTGAGATTCATTTTTGGTGGCATTGCCAATCCATTTCTGATATCTCTAGGACGAAACCCGAAAGTTGGTACATCAGAAAGAATAACCAGAACGGGACATTCAGCAGCTTCAGCTCTTTTTATAATATCATTTCTTAGTCTATTTTCAGTAGGATGATATAATTGAAACCATGCCCTTCCCTCAGTTAATTCTGCAGCTCTTTCAATGCTAGTTGTTGTTACAGTACTTAATATAAAAGGAATATTATGCTCAAAAGCTGCTTTAGCCAAAATTTCAGGAGAATTGGGCCATATTAAACCTTGCAAACCAACAGGAGCAATACCAAAAGGCGCATCATAAGTATGCCCAAACAGTTCCGTTTTCATACTAGAACCTTTATGTTTACTTAAATAATAAGGCAATAATTCTACATCTCTAATTTCTGAGGTATTCTTATGAAGATTTACATCTTCGTTACAGCCTCCATCTAAATATTCAAAAGCAAATTTTGGAATTTGTTTTTCAGCCTTTTTTCTTAAATCGTCAATTGAAGGATATTTGGTATTGATTTTGATTTCTTTTTTATTATTCATTGAAATTTATTTAGAGTTTAAAAATTCGATTCATTAAAACCTATTTTTCGCCTAGTTTTGCATTTGGCAATGCTTTTTGTTCTTTCCACATAATTGTTTCCCATTTTTGAACAATAGGATTTTCAGCATCTATTTTTCATTTTATCTCAAGTGAAAATTTTTCATTTGTATCAATTATTCTAGATTCTTTTAAACTTTCAATAATTTCTGGCCAAACTACTTTATGGTATTCAATATAATCATTTATTAATTTTGATCATTAATTAAATAAAGACCAAAGCAATATCTTTTCATTTTTTCTCAAATTTCACTTTTGAATATAAAACCAATTTAGTATAAAATTAATTGTAAACTTTAATAGTTCTATATCCATAAATAGCTATAAAACAGAAGCATATAAAAGGAAGTATAAAAGAAAAATTAACTGAAGCAAAAGAACCAATCGATTCCATATCGATAATTAAGCCTTGTAGTATAGGCATTAATGCACCTCCAACAATAGCCATAACTAAACCTGCTGCTCCTAGAGTGGTATCTTCTTCGCTTAAACCATGGAGTGCAATACCATATATTGTTGGAAACATTAAAGACATAAATGCAGAGGTTGCTATTAACATATACAATCCTAGCATGCCTTCAATAAATATCACGCCAAATGTTGTAATCATAGCGCCTATAGCAAATATAGTTAGCAGTTTTTTAGAATTTACATATTTCATTAAAAACGTACTAATAAATCTACTTGATAAGAAAATAGACATAGCAATAATATTATAATTCTGTGCAGTAGCTTTTGTAATCCCTAAATTGTCAGCATATTGAATAATAAATGTCCAACACATAATTTGCGCAGCTACATAAAATAATTGAGCAAATACCCCTTCACGATACTTTCCGTTTTTAACAAGTCTTCTAAAAGAATCTAAAGCACTTCCTTGATTGTCATTTTTAGCTTGCCTAGGCATTTTTGAAAATGAAATAACAATTAGCATTAAGAGAACAACAACTCCTAGAATAACATATGGGTTTCTAATAATAGCTAAATCGTGTGTTCTTATTAATGCTTTTTGAGCTTCATCTAAAGTGGTAAATATCAATTCCCCGATTTCATTTCTCTTATCAGAATCTAAAGCTGTTAAAATAAATTTAGAAGCGACAAACATGCCACATAAAGAGCCTATTGGATTAAAGGCTTGAGCTAAATTTAAACGCCGTGTAGCCGTTCTCTCATCACCCATTGATAATATATAAGGGTTTGCAGTAGTTTCTAAAAAGGCTAAGCCAAAAGTTAAAATGTATAGCGACCCTAAGAAAAATCCAAAAACCTCAAATTGAGCCGCTGGATAAAATAACAAAGCTCCAATTGCATAAAGCGTAAGCCCAAAAAGAATCCCCTTCTTATAACTATATTTTCTAACAAAAAGCGCTGCTGGAATAGCCATAGTGGCATAGCCTCCATAAAAGGCAAATTGAACTAATGCTGCTTTTGCTGTAGATATTTCCATAATAGTGCCAAATGCAGCAACCATGGGGTTCGTGATATCATTTGCAAAACCCCATAATGCAAACAACGAAGTAATTAAAATAAAAGGAATCAATACTTCTTTTGATACTACTGGGATTTTTTCAGCTTTATTCATTTTTATTATATAAGTTAAATGATAGATTTATCAATAAAAATAAAAAGCATATTATAAATAATTTAATATATAATACACTTTTTTAATTTAAAAAAAACTAATTCAAAATTTTAAAATATTATCTGTATTGTGCATAGATAACTTTAGTCTGTAAATACTCTTCCATACCGTGTTTTCCGTCGGCACCACCTATGCCTGATTTTTTCCAACCAGCATGGAATCCTTGAATCGCTTCAAAGTGTTCTCTGTTTACATAAGTCTCACCAAATTCTAATTGATCGCAAGCATGCATTACTTTATTGAAATTTTCAGAGAAAATAGAGGACGTTAAACCAAATTCACTATCATTAGACAAAGCAATAGCTTCATCTAAAGTTCCAAATTTTAAAACAGGCAAAACAGGTCCAAAAACTTCTTCTTGTACGATTTGCATATACTGTTTAACATTTGTTAATAGTGTTGGTTGGTAATAAAACCCTTTATCAAAATTAGTTGAACGACCACCTCCAAGAACAACTTCAGCGCCTTCTTTCTTAGCAAATTCAACCATTTCTGCCACTTTATCTAATTGATCTTTTGAAACCATACTGCTCATATCTGGATTGTTTTTAGAAAAAGCATCTTCAACCTTAACTTCAGACATTTTTTTTGCAAGTTTATCTAGAAATTCGTCGTAAATTGAATCTTCAACATAAACACGTTCAGCACAATTACATACTTGTCCGCTATAAATAACTCTTGAAGAAACTATGGCATTTACCGCTAACTCCAAATTGGCATCTGCACAAACAATAGCCGGTGCCTTTCCTCCTAATTCTAAGGATACTTTAGTTATGTTTTCTGCAGCAGCTTCCATTATTTTTTGACCAGCAAAAACACTGCCTGTTAAGCTAATAATACCCGTAATTGGGCTTTTAGTTAAAGCATTCCCGACAATGGTTCCTTCTCCGCAAACAAAATTCAATACGCCAGGAGCCAATCCAATATTTTCAATCAATTTAGCAAATTCCATAATCGTATTAGGAGCAATACAGCTTGGTTTAATAACGCAAGTATTGCCGGTTACCAAAGACGGTGCTATTTTGCGAGCCGCCACAAAAAATGGAAAATTCCATGGGCAAATACCAACCGCTACGCCAATAGGGGCTTTATGTAAAAAAATATGTTCTTTTTTACGATCACTTTGAATTATTTCGCCTTCTATTCTTCTTGCCCATCCAGCATTATAATCAAAATAATCTGCTGTTACATCAATTTCTACTTGAGCTAAGCCTATTACTTTTGCCTGTTCTTTAGCTAAAGTTTCAGCTAAAAAAAACCTATTTTCTCTAATGATAGTAGCCATTTTATGTAAATAACTTGCTCTTTCTATGGCTGTTAAAGATTTCCAAGCGTGTTTTGCAGCTTGTGCAGCTTCTAAGGCATTATTTGCATCGGCAACAGAGCCTTTAGGAATAAGCGACAAAACTTCTTCGGTACATGGATTTAAAACCTCTGTCATTTCTGTAGATGTTGACTTAACAAACCTTCCGTTAATGTAATGGCTAAATTCTTTCATAATTAATGTTGTTAGTTTTTAGTACTTTCTCAACCAGTTGTAATAAAAACTACTGATTTAATTTTATAAATTCATATAGATTCAAAAACACTTATTCAAACTCTTAAAAGTGATAATGATTTTAATATAACAAATTTAAAGACTAAGGTGAAGATTGTATTTATCCATAACAACCTACTTTATGTATAATTCAAACACGAATGAATTTTTTTACAGTTTTTTGTAGAGCGCGCCGATACTAAAAAACATATTCAAACTCGATTGAATTATTTTTAACCAAACTAAATTATTAATAGAATACGGGAATAATTTTAAGTGAACTTTCCAGATTTATATACAGCCGGACTAACTTCAATAATAGATTTAAATACCCTTGAAAAATGATAACGGTCTGAAAAGCCTAACTTATCAGAAATATTCTCTATTGTTTCATTAGAATATTCCAATAACTCACAAGCTTTAGCTATTTTCTTTTTTTGAATGAAATTGTGTAAAGTAATGTTCATCTCCTCTTTAAAAAGCCTAGCGAATGAATTTGGAGCCATATTTACAATACCTGCTAACTCAGGATTACTCAATTTCTGATTGATCCTTGTTTCAATATAACGGTGAACGGTTAATACCCTATCATCAATATTTATTGTTTTCCATAATTCTGGTCCAATATTAGAAATAGCTTCTTTTATAAAAGATTGCAACTTTAAATTAAAAGTCATCTTAAAATCTTTATTTTCAATTTTCAATCTTTCGGTTAAGTATATTAATTGCTCTTTAAGATAATCTGTTACTTCAATTTTAAAAATTCCTGGCAACACATTGTCAAAATGAGTTCCAAGATTAAAGTGTGTAAAAAAATGCATTAAATAGTTATTATTATAATAGGCCTCATCATGTTTATCTGTTAAATTATTTCCAGAAACATGGATACCCGAATTATAATTATGATGTTTTGCAAATTGCGTAGAAAAAGAGGTGAAAGGAGAGATAATATATAAATAATCAGGAGTCATTTTATAAATTTCTTCTTTGAATTTTATCTCTCCTCCTTCATTTTTATTCCAATATAATCTCCAGAAAGGAAATACCATATCATGACAATCCCATAAGTTTAAATACCAATACCTACAACATAAAAACTTTAAGTTAATGTCAATAAAATTTTGCTTAAAAGAAGCTGGGTCACCTAATTCAAGAGAATTAACAAATTTCATTTTGATTTATATGTTTAAATTATACACAAATATAGAGATTTTAAATATCTCATTAAAAAACATAGCATCTATTTTTACAAAATAAAAAAATATAATATTTATGAGCAATCTTAAACTCTCTGCTGCGGTAGAAAAAGAGTTAAAAAAAATTTCTGAAGTTGCAGGCTATTTGTGGCAAAGAGAATGGGCAGAAAGAAATGCCGGAAATATATCCATGAACTTAACTTCTTACTTTAATATCGATGACGTAAAAAGTAAAACTAAAAATAGTAAATTCGTTTCATTTGATTTTCCGAAAGGCACAGGTGGATTTATTTTATTTATAACAGGCACAGGGTGTTACTTAAGAGGTTTAATAGATAACATTGAACACGCTTCATGTATTTTGTACATCAATGAAGACGCCACAGGGTACTCTATTATTTGGGGAGGTAAAAGCGCCAATTTTGGACCTACTTGCGAGTTAATTTCACATTCAAGTATTCACTTATTTAATAGCATTCACCACCCAGAAAATTTAGCAGTGGTGCACACACATCCTTTGGAATTAATTTGTATGAGCCATCATGAATTATTTGACAATGAAGAAGAATTAAACAGACAAATTTGGATGATGTGTCCAGAGGTAAAAGTATTTGTTCCAAAAGGAATTCACTGTACACCTTACGCTTTATCTAGTACAGCGGAGTTAGCTAAAGTAACTATTGAAGCTTTTAAAACAAGAAATGTTTCACTTTGGGAAAAACATGGAGCAACTTCTACAGCACCAGATGTTATGAAAGCGTGGGATTTTTTAGATGTGGCAAACAAAGGTGCAAAAATGTTAATGATGTGTTGGACAGCAGGTTTTAAACCTGCAGGATTATCTAATGAACAATTAACAGAATTAGAGCAATTTATTTAATAGAAAAAAATAAAGTTTATGAACAGACTTATAGGTAGATTACCAAAAGTAGGAATTCGTCCAGTAATTGATGGACGTGAAGCAGGTGTTAGAGAATCATTGGAAGACCAATGTATGGATATGGCTAGAGCTGCTGCCAAATTAATAGAAGAAACATTACGTTTTCCTAGTGGAGAAAAAGTAGAATGTGTCATTGCAGATACCACAATTGGTGGAGTTGCAGATGCTGCTGCTTGCGCAGATAAATTTAAAAGAGAAGGTGTGGAAGTTTCTTTAACGGTAACTCCTTGTTGGTGCTACGGAACCGAAGTTATGGACACAGACCCATTATTGCCAAAAGCGGTTTGGGGTTTTAATGGAACAGAAAGACCAGGTGCAGTTTATTTGGCTGCAGCTTTAGCAGGATATTCTCAAAAAGGATTGCCAGCTTTTGGAATTTATGGCAAAGAAGTTCAAGATGCTGGAGATATGAGTATTCCTGCAGATGTTGAAGAAAAATTATTACGTTTCACAAAAGCAGCGTTAGCAGTTGCTCAAATGAATGGTAAGTCATATTTATCAATAGGTTACAGTTCTATGGGAATTTCTGGTTCTATGGTAGATGTTAATTTTTTACAGGATTATTTTGGGATTAGAGCAGAATTTGTAGAATCTATTGAATTGTTGCGAAGAATAGATGAAGGCATTTATGATAAAGATGAATTTGAAAAAGCATTAGCATGGACCAAGGAAAACTGCAAAGAAGGTAAAGACTATAACAATCCTGAAGCTCAAAAATCTGCTGAAGTAAAAGAAAAAGAATGGGAAAAAGTGGTTAAAATGACGCTTATTTGTCGTGATTTAATGATTGGAAATTCTAAATTAAAAAAACTAGGTTTTGGTGAAGAATCTAAAGGACGTAATGCAATAATAGGAGGTTTCCAAGGGCAACGCCAATGGACAGATTACCAACCAAATGCCGATTTTACGGAATCTATTTTAAACTCATCTTTTGATTGGAACGGCATTCGTCAAGCCTTTGTTTTTGCAACAGAAAACGATTGTTTAAACGCTGTATCTATGTTGTTTGGGCATTTATTAACCAATACAGCCCAAATATTCTCGGATGTAAGAACGTATTGGAGTCCAGAATCTGTTGAACGTGTCACAGGAAAAAAATTAACAGGCATTGCTAAAGATGGTATCATTCATTTAATCAATTCTGGTTCTACCACATTAGATGCTACGGCACAACAATCTGATGCTAAAGGCAATCCAACTATGAAACCATATTGGGATATCACTGAAGATGAAGTTCAAAAATGTTTAGCCAATACAAAATGGCCAGCTGCCATTGGTGAATATTTTAGAGGTGGTGGTTTTTCATCTCAATTTAAAACCAAGGGTACCATGCCATTAACCATGTGCAGAATAAATCTTGTGAAAGGCATAGGCCCTGTATTGCAACTTGTTGAAGGATGGTCTGTAGAATTGCCAGAAGACATTCATACCATTTTAGACGAAAGAACAAACCCTACATGGCCAACAACATGGTTTGTGCCAAGACTAACTGGCCAAGGATTCTTTAAAGATGTGTATACGGTAATGGCGCAATGGGGAGCAAACCATGGTGCAATTTCTCACGGACATATTGGTGCCGATTTAATTTCATTAGCTTCAATTTTAAGAATTCCTGTAAACATGCATAATGTGTCTGATGAAGATGTTTTCCGTCCAAGCGCATGGTCTGCTTTTGGAGAAAATTTGGAATCTGCAGATTATAGAGCGTGTGCTACATATGGTCCACTTTACGGATTTAAACAGTAAAACATTATTATAGATTAGGATCAATGGAAGTTTTTGTTTGAGTTATCTTTTTATTGTTATTTAAATTCTTTTTTATAATAGCTTGATTTAGTTTTCCCTTAAATTGTTGTAAAACATAGAAAGGGAAGACTTTATCTTATCAATTTTTTTTAAGAAATGCAAAAAGTAATCGCTGTTTTTGATATTGGAAAAACCAATAAAAAGATATTTTTATTCAATAAGGATTTTGAGGTTGTATATACAAACTCCATTCGTTTTGAAGAAGTTTTAGATGATGATAATTACCCTTGTGATGATATAGAATCTATTGAAGCCTGGATAAAAAATGAAATTAAAACCATTCAAAAAAATAATGAATTTACCATAAAAGCCATTAACTTTTCTACTCATGGTGCTACTTTGGTCTATTTAGATAAAGAAGGTAATAGAATTACACCGCTTTATAATTACTTAAAACCATTGTATTTTGACTTCACACCATTTTACAATGCTCATGGTGGCATTGAAGAATTTTCCAGAAAAACAGCTTCGCCAGCATATGGAATGTTAAATGCCGGTTTACAAATGTATTGGTTGAAAAACAAAAAATCACATTTTTGGAAATCTGTAGCCTTCATTTTACATTACCCACAATATCTAAGTTATTTATTTACAAATAAAGTAACGGCCGATTTCACATCGATTGGTGCTCATACGGCTACTTGGGACTTTGATACTATGAATTACCATAGTTGGTTGGCCGAAGAAAATATTAGTTTACCCGAACCATCAAACGGGAAGGAAGCTATAATTGCGAATGTTAATGGTGAAGCTATCGCAATAGGTTCTGGTTTACACGATAGTTCTTCTTCAATAATACCATTGTTAAAAATAAATCATGGAAATGAGTTTATTTTGTTGTCTACAGGAACTTGGATTATCTGTATGAACCCATTCAGCAGGGAAACCTTAACATCTTATCAATTAAAAAATGATGTTCTTTGTTTTATGACACCAGATAAAAAACAAATAAAATCATCTATGCAATTTTTAGGACGTATTCATGAAGTTAATGCCATAGCTTTAAGCAAATACTTTGGCGTTGAAAAAAACCATTATTTAGAATTAAAGTTGAATAAAAAAAATTGCTCAGATATTTTATCGAAAAGTGAGTCAATATTTCTATCAAATACTAATGCTGAAGGTTTTAAAGGCAATTTAGAGAAGCTTGACAACTTTAAAAGTTATGAACTCGCCTATTATCAGCTTATTTTTGAGATTACAGAACGTGTTCATCAAGGCATGCATTGTATTTTAGATTCTAAAAATAATCTAAAGAATGTTTACATATCTGGTGGCTTCAATAAAAATGTTATTTTTATTGAATATCTGCGTCAAATGATGCCAAAACAAAACATTCAATTTCCAGAAGGAAAAAATGCCAGTGCTTTAGGCGCTGCTTTGTTAATGAAAGATTATTTAAAAGAGTAAAAAACCATATAAAATAAGTTATAATGTTAAAAGGTATATCCCCATTAGTTAGCCCAGAATTATTAAAAGTTTTATCCGAGATGGGCCATGGGGACGAAATTGTTTTTTCGGATGCACATTTTCCTGCAAAATCATTTAATGCTAATGTATTGCGCTTAGATGGTGTTAAGATTTCGGAATTACTATTAGGTGTTTTACCCTTATTTGAACTTGATAGCTATGACCCTGCTCCACTAATAATGATGGCAGCTGTTGAAGGTGACACCTTAGATCCTGCGGTTAAAGAAAGCTATTTAAAAAGTATACGCAAAATCTACCCAAATTATTCCCCTATAATAAATATAGACCGCAATACCTTTTATGAAAGAGCGACCAAAGCTTTTGCAATAGTCGTTACTGGAGAAACAGTTAAATATGGTAATATTATATTAAAAAAAGGTGTAACACCTATTTCTTGAAAATAATAATAGAATATTTAATGGTATATAAAAAAATCAATTTGCGAAGTAGAGAGAATTTCAGTAAACCAAAATTATAATTAACTAACTACTGATATTTATAAATTTAAATCCATTTTATCCAAATATTGATACAATTTAGGACATAGCGTTATGAATTTTTATAATAAAACATAAAAGTCATTATCTATTGTTCTAATTATTAAATATTTGAATTATACATAAAATAACCTGTTTTAAATATCTCATTATAATTCATATTTTCATTAATTTGTAAATAGAACGACTTAATTCATGTAAATCTAAATATTGCAAAACAAAAGAATTAATAATATTAAACAAATTAATTATGAATTTAAAATTATCTTTTCTCGATTTAAAAAAGCAATGGCTTATCCTAATATTGCTATTTGGTTTCTTTCAATTTTCATATTCTAATGATTTAACGTCTAAAAAATTAAGGCAGCAAAAAGATGTTCATGGTACCATAACAGATAGTAATAATGTGTCACATTGGACTCCAAAAGATCAACAACAATATACACATAGAGCTAATTATGTTTTTAATGGGCAAAAAGCTGATATATATGAAGGAGGGCATCATATACCATACATTGCAAAATGGCCTACAAAAATAAAGCCAGGTTCAAGTTCAAATCAGATTATGTGTACAACGGATCTTTTAGCAACGCTTTCTGGTATCACAGGGAAGTCATTAACAAAAGGTGCAAGAGAAGACAGTTATAATATGCTTCTGCTTATTTGAGTACCAATAATAATCAACAAATTCGCGATTATACCGTTCATCATTCATTAAATGGTTTTTTCTCCATCCGAAAAGGAAAATGGAAATTAACTACACAATTAGGATCTGGGGGCTTTAGTATACCTTCTGAAATATCTGTAGAAACAGTACAAACAATGGGGACTTTATTTGACATGAAAAACGATATTGAATAAATAAATAATCTATATAACGCAAATCCTAAAATTGTTAAGGAACTAACTAGTATACTAAATGAAGTGAAATTAACCAAGGACTAAATTTGATATTCTAAAAATAGAAACATTAATTAATAAATAATTTAATATTAGCAAATATACAAAACTTACTAAAAATAAATAGTTTGAAGAATAGAATAATTATACTTTTCAGCATCATTTCATTCCTTAGTTATACCAAGGAAAAAAGCAATCAGGACTTGAGACCGAACTTCGTAATCATAATGGCGGATGATTTGGGTTATGGAGATTTATCTTGTTACAATAGTGCTTCAAGTATTCATACTCCTAATTTAGATTTATTAGTAGCAGAAGGTATGATGTTTACAGATTTTCATTCTAATGGTAGCATTTGTAGCCCAACACGAGCAGCATTGATGACAGGGAAATACCAGCAGCGTACAGGTGTAGAGGGTGTGATTACTGCCAAAACACATAGGGATGTTGGATTAAGTTTAAGTGAAATTACAATAGCCGAGGAATTTAAGAGGCAGAATTACAACTGCGGAATGTTCGGAAAATGGCACTTGGGTTACTCGAAAAAGCACAACCCTATATTACAAGGGTTTGATACGTTTGAAGGATTTGTTAGTGGTAATATTGATTACCACGCTCACATTGACCAAGAAGGCTATCTTGACTGGTGGAAAGGGACTGAAATTCACAACGTAAAAGGGTATACAACCGATTTAATCACAGAAAATGGAGTAAAATACATCACGGAAAATAATCCTAAAAAAACAGGTAAGCCTTTCTTCTTATATCTAGCACATGAGGCGCCTCATTATCCCTATCAAAAACGAATTGATAAAATTTTAAGAGAAGTTGGTATCAGGGGCGGAACATCTGTTAATAAAGATAGTATCCGATCTATCTATAAGGAAATGGTCGAAGTAATGGATGAAGGAATAGGTAAAATAATACAAACTCTTAAAGAAACAGGGCAGTATAATAATACAGTGCTAATTTTCTTATCTGATAACGGATCCAGTAAATATGGAAGTAATGGCGGTTTAAGAGGGTTTAAAGGGGGCTTATGAAGGAGGGAGCCGTGTCCCTGCTATCATAAGTTACCCAAATAAGATAAAAAAAGGAGTGGTTAATAACCAAACTATACTTACAATGGATATTTTACCGACACTTCTTGATTTTATTGGTAAAAAGCCTAAAGGGGAAAACATAGATGGAATAAGTATAAAAAATAATTTATTACATCAAACTAACTTACCCAAAAGAGATGTGTTTTTCTCTTTTAAAAATCGCAGTTTTATAAGAAGTGGAAAGTGGAAAATGATTAGTATAAAAAATCAGGATAGATTTGAACTTTATGATTTATCTATTGATGTTAAAGAAAGTAATGACGTTTCGTTAGATAATGAGGATTTAATAAATGGGTTTAAGTCGAAACTAATATCGTGGGAAAAAGAAGTAAGAAAAGAGGTGGATATCATATCGAAATAGATCTGCTTTAATAAAAAACTGAGACTGTAAAATAAAGGATCATGATTAAAAGTTGTGTGAATTAATAACTACTTTATTAATGAGGTAAAGTAAAGAACAACGTTGCCAAATATTAAATAAATGAATAATGAAAGAAATAAAACAAAGTAATATGAGTTTTAGAATGATGATTCAATCGTTAATAATAGTTTTCTTTTTATCAGCATGTAATAAAGATAATCATGATGGCAAAAATCCGGACAATAATTTGTGGTATCAACAACCCGCTCAATCCTGGTTTGAAGCTTTACCCCTTGGAAATGGAAAAATTGGAGCCATGGTTCACGGGACTCCCGAAAAAGAAAAGCTTCAGTTAAATGAAGAAACTCTGTGGGCAGGTTACCCAGAGGAACCAATACCTGCCAATGCAAAGAAACATTATGCCAAATTTCAGCAACTTAGCTTAGAGGGTAAATTTGATCAAGCCAATGATTATGCTATGGAAAATCTTGCAATTTCTCCTACCGGCATAAGATCTTATCAGACACTGGGGATTTATTTATATCTTTTGATAAGCACCTTGATGTTGATGATTATAGACGAAACCTTAACCTTCAAACAGGTATTAACACGACACAATATACCATCAATGGCAAAAGGTTTATCAGAGAATCCTTTGTTTCTGTTGAGTACAACACTTTGTTCTATCATTTTAAAAGCCTGGATAATGAAACGGTTAGAAGTAAAATAAGTTTTGAAAGACCAAAAGATATTACCCAGCACCTTAATAACAATACACTAATTATAGATGGGCAGATTTTCGATGATGCCGAAGGCTATGATGACAATCCGGGAGGATCTGGCAAAGCAGGCTATCATATGAAGTTTGCTGCAAATATTTATGTAAAAAACACCTCAGGTGAGCTCAAATCAAAAGGGAATGAATTCATTATTAAGAATTCTGACGAATTTACAGTGATGCTAACAGCGGCTACCGACTACAATATAGATAGAATGAACTTTGATCGGCATATCAAGCCGTTAGATATTTGCGAACAGACAATTAAGAAGGTTTCAACATTGGATTATGAATCTGTTAAAGCTGAACATATTGCATCTCATTCTAAAATAATGAACAGGGTTAAGTTTGATATTACACCTAATAGTTTAAACATTATCCCAACGGATGTAAGAATATCAAACCTCAAAAACAAGAGAGAAGACAAACACTTAACAGAACTTTTTTTTCAATATGGAAGGTATTTGTTGCTCTCAAGTTCAGGAGGTAATTCGGTACTTCCAGCTAATTTACAAGGCATCTGGAATAAGGACATGTGGGCTGCATGGGAATCAGATTTTCATTTAAACATTAACCTGCAAATGAATTATTGGCCAGCCGATATTACTAACCTAAGTGAAACTGTTCAGCCATTGTCTGTTTTTATGAAAAACTTGGCAGAAAATGGACAAGTGACTGCTTCTGAGTTTATAAATACTGGGGGTTGGCTGGCACCTCATGCTACAAATGCATTTGGCAGAACAACGCCTAGCGGTTCTACCAAGCTTTCTCAGGTAAATAATGGCTATTATTTCCCTTTGGGTGGTGCCTGGATGTCTTTAACTTTATGGAGACATTATGAGTTTGTGCAAGACCAAACCTATCTAAAAAACGAAGCGTATCCATTAATAAGTGGAGCAGCAAGGTTTATACTGGATTTTTTGGTAGAAAATGAAAAGGGTGAATTGGTTACGGTTCCTTCCTATTCTCCAGAAAACAGTTACATCGACCCACAATCGGGGAAAAAATTGAGGAACACCGTAGCATCAGCTCTTGAAATACAAATCATACGAGATGTATTTCATGCCTGTTTAGAATCAGAAAAAATATTGAATCAAGAGACCGAACTGACAGCAATGATCACCGATGCTTTACAAAAACTCCCGGAAACTAAAATTGGAAAAAATGGCACGATTCAGGAATGGTATGAAGATTTTGAGGAAGTTGATGCTGGTCACAGACATATATCCCATCTTTACGCGTTATACCCATCAAATCAAATCAATGTGAATACGCCTAAACTTTTTGAAGCTGCCAAAAAAACACTTGAAAGACGTTTATCCTCAGGTGGGGGTCAAACAGGATGGAGCCGTGCCTGGATGATAAATTTCTACGCTCGCCTTCATAATGGTGATGAGTGTACTAAACATATTTCTCAGCTTATATCAGAACAAGTATCCCCCAACCTTTTTGATTTACACCCTCCTCGTATTTTCCAAATTGATGGTAACCTTGCTGCAACAGCAGGTATTGCTGAAATGCTTATACAAAGCCATACTGGGGAAATAATTTTATTGCCTGCTTTACCTTCTTCTTGGAATGATGGAGAAGTAAATGGATTACTTGCCAGAGGTGGCTTCGAGTTAAATATGAAGTGGGAAAAAGGAAAACTAATTAAAGCTTCTTTGTATTCAAAATCTGGAAATAAGGTTAAAGTAAGGTATGGAGACAAAGTGCTTGAATTAGAGACTATAAAAGGCGAAATGTATTCATTAGAGTTTTGATCTAATGCTGCGGAAGCTAGAGTTTGATGTATATGGTGAATCCAGATTTCTCTGCGAAAAGCCCTGAAAAAGGCAATAAAAACCTTGTAAATAGTTGATTTACAGGATTTTTAAGTTATTAGGCGAGTTACATAAGTTTTGATTTCGTTTCGCTGTCTGTCTATATTGACACAACGATCATTATCTGGAGTGGTATGAATATAAAACCGAAAAACACTAGAATTTAATTCTGAGTCAAAAACCTTATCTATATGTCTTCTGAACTCAGCGTGATTGCAATCAGGAGCTTCAATAACATTATGACCTGGAGCCAAAACGTTATTGATGTCTTCGTATGTGTTACCTGGTCCGTTGGCATCTAATATTACTTGACCTATCGTTAGTTGGGTAACTGAAAAAAACATTAAGAATGCAAAAAAAATATCTTTTCACAATTTTATTTAGTGTATTATAATTTGAAACATTTTTTAGTTGTAAAAAATCTATTAAATATAATCTATCGAACCCTAATTATATCAAACCGAACTGTCTCGGTAACCAGAGTGTCAATTCTGGGAAATATGTGATAATCAAAAGCACAACAATCATCACCAAAAATAATGGTAACAAGGGTTTGACTACTTGCTGAATTTTTAAACCCGCAACACTACAACCTACAAAGAGCACCGAGCCAACTGGCGGTGTGCACAAACCAATACACAAATTCATAATCATAACAATTCCGAAATGAATTGGATCCATTCCTAAACTGGTCACAATTGGTAAAAAGATAGGTGTAAATATTAAAACTGCTGGTGTCATGTCCATAAAAACACCTACAAACAATAATATTAAGTTGATAATTATTAAAATAACAATCGGGTTATCGCTGATTGATAATAACGTATTACTAATTTCTTGCGGAATGTTTTCATAACTCATCACCCAAGACATGGCAATAGAAGTCGCAATTAATAACAACACAATTGCCGAGGTTTTAATTGTTTCTAACAAGATTGGAGAAATATCTTTCATCGAAATTTCTTTATATGCAAAACCTAAAATTAAGGTATAAATTACAGCAATCGCAGATGCTTCTGTTGCTGTAAAGATACCAGCAACAATGCCACCAATAACAACCACCAACAGCATTAAACTAGGGAAAGCTGCAATAAATCTTCTAAAAAATTCTCTAAATCCAACTACTTTATCTGTTGGATATTTTTTGATGATAGAATAAATTAGAGCCACGACCATTAACGCAAAACCGATTAATAAACCTGGCACATAACCTGCAATAAATAAGGCTGCAATAGAAACACCACCACTTGCTAAAGAATAAACAATTAATACATTACTAGGTGGAATGATCAACCCTGTAGTTGCACTTGTAATATTTACCGCGGCACTAAAAGATTTATCATAACCGTCTTTTTCCATCATCGGGTTCATAAAGCCTCCAATTGCAGATGCTGCAGCAACTGCAGATCCAGAAATTGCGCCAAAAAGCATACAAGAAATAATGTTTACAAAAGCCAAACCTCCTGGAAGTGGACCAACGATTGCCTTCGCAAAATTAATTAATCGGACGGCGATTCCACCACGATTCATAATTTGACCTGCCAATATAAAAAACGGAATTGCAGACAGTGTAAAACTATCCAACGAAGTTGCCATTCTTTGCGCCAATGTAGTTACAGAAGGTAAAAAAGGCATGGCGCTTAATAAGGTAAATAATGCTGCTAAACCAATAGCATAAGCAATTGGCACTCTTAGTGATAAGAAAACTAAAAAGCTGGTAACTAAAATTAGTACTTCAATTAAATTCATAATTTTATGCTTTATGTAATTTTCTATTAGTGATAAAAGTGTCTAAACTGTAATAACAAATTAAAATTCCGGAAATAGGAAGTACCATATAAATAAATCCTAAAGGAATCTCTAATGTGGCTGATGTTTGCCCGAATTGAAAACTTAATTGACACAATCGTATTCCGCCAATAACCATCACTAAAAAAGCGAAAGCAGTTACTGATAAATAGACAATTCCATCAAATAAATTTTGTTTTTTTGCCACTACTTTTTCTGGGATGAGATCAATTGCTAAATGCAAATGTTGCCCTGTTGCGTAGGCTGCGCCTAACAAACCTAACCAAATTAATGAGAAACTTGAAATCTCATCAGTAATAGTACTTGGGTTTCTTATAATAAATCTTGAAAATACTTGCCAAATAACACTAAACAACATTAATACCAACACAAAAAGTACTGACTTTTCTAATATACTATCAATTTTCGCTCTCATTATTGTTTGTTTTTGATGGAAAGTATTAAAGACTGCATTACTTCATCATCTTTAAATAGATCTAAAATGCCTTTGGTTTGTTCTTCAAAAGGTTTTTTATCTGGATAAACCACGGTGACTCCTGCCTTTTTTACAGCTGCTAAAGATTCCGTTTCAGATGCAGCCCATAATTTTCTTTGCACAATTTTACTTTGTTCTACAGCTTCATTTAACCATTTCTTTTGTTGGTCATTTAATCTTGCATAAGTATCCGTTCCAATTAACAAAACATCGGGCACAGCTGTATGTTCGTCCAAACTATAATATTTACAAACCTCATAATGCTTTGAAGTAAAAAAACTTGGTGGGTTATTTTCTGCTCCGTCTACAACTCCTTGTTGCAACGCAGTGTATAATTCTCCAAATGAAATTGGCGTTGGTGATCCTCCTAAATCATTCACCATGGCAACTGCCATATTACTTTTTTGAACTCTTATTTTTTTTCCTTTTAAATCTGAAGGTGAATTAATCGGATTATCTTTCATGTAAAAACTTCTACTTCCAGCATCATAGAAAGTCAAACCCCTTAATCTAAATTTTTCTCCTTGAAGTAATAATTTTTCACCAATTTCACTATCAAAAACACTAAATGTATGTGCTTTGTTTCTAAACATATAAGGAATACTAAACACTTTATATTCAGGTATAAAGTTCTCTAAAACCGCAGCAGAAACTTTGGTAATGTCTAAACTACCAATTTGCAATAGCTCTAAACACTCTCTTTCTCCGCCTAATTGACTACTCGGATAAATATTTAAAAGTAACTTTCCGCCAGAGCGTTCTTTTAATTCTTCACTTAAAAGAACCATTGCTTTGTGTACGGGATGTTGGGTATCTAAACTGTGCCCTAATCGTAAAATTTTAGTGGTTTTTTCTGATGTACATCCCGATAAAAACAAGGCAAAAGTAATTGCAAAAACACTAAGAAATGGATACTTTTTTATCATTATATTTCTAAATTTAGTTTTGAGTTACTAGGAACGGATTTTTAATTTTGATTGCAAAATCTCTTAAATAAGATTCCCATTCTTGTTGTGATTTAAATTGGTTGCTTTTCTTCCAACCGAAACCTGCATAATAAATTACTTTATTATTTACAACGCGCAAGTTTGCATAGAAATTACTCTCATCTTTTTTAGAAGTAACATACTTTTCAGAACTCATAAAATAAGCATTATTTGCCACCAAACCTTGCCCTAATTCTGAATCATCAAAAGGTTCCCAATAACTAATCCAGTTTTTATCTTCAGATGTTATTCCATCTTTTTTATGCAATGTTAAACCTGCAGAAATAGTATCTGTCTCTGAAATATGGATTTCAAATCTTGATAAATTTTGTCCGTAATCTAAAGAAATATGTTTGCTTTCTTCAATTTGTTTGCCGTTCGCATCCCAAGCTTCATAATTTAAAACAAAACTTGTTCTAATAGGGCCATTTGTTATGGTTTTGTAATCAGTAAAATTTTTAGAATATTGATAGGTTGTATCTGTTTTTATAGCAATTCCACCAACCCCACGGCTAACGCCTACATGAAAATTATCTAAACCTTCGCCTGTATCTTCATGATAAGTACCTTTACCTTCCGTGGTTTCTTTATACCATTTATTGATAATTGGATATTCCACACGTTTTAACCAAGCATCCATTCCGCTTGATAAAGTACCGCCTTTTACGCCATCTTCCACCATTTTTTGTGCAACTGGTCCATACGTTCTAAACGCTACTCTATTATTTTCCCAGGCATAATCGTCTGTTCTTTCTGGCACAAAACGAGCATAACAATAAGTGGTTACTGAATCTTGTATTTTAGTTGAAATTGATAAATTATATTTATTTGTCGAATTTGCTTTAATTTTTGGTTGAAACAATAAAACATTATCTTTTCCATCTGAATTAGTATCAACCAATTGAAAAATGATTTTTTCTTCTGAATTTTCTTTAGAAATAACATAATTATCAGCTGTGAAATTTGAAACATCAATTTCTACAGTTTCAAATTCTCTATCCATATTTAGTGTGTTTCTCACTTCAATAGTGGAAAGGATTGCTACTTTTTTATCACAATTGATAAAACAGGTTGTGGTAAGAAAGAGGAAGATTATTTTTTTCATTTTGGTTGATTTGACTTTCTTTTCCTGCAAGGTCTGTTTTTGACCTTTCAGGTATGATTACTTATGTATACCTACAAAACTTTTGAAACCTTGCAGGATGTTTTGAAACTGAAACAAGCTCAACATATAAACCTTGCGAATTATTTATTTATTTATTCTTCATTTGAAGGTTTACCAATCGTTGCTAGAATTCCACCATCAACATATAAAATATGTCCGTTTACAAAATCACTTGCTTTAGAGGATAAGAAAATTGCTGCTCCTGCTAAATCATTTGGGTCTCCCCATTTTTTTGCTGGTGTTCTGTTCACAATAAAATCGTTAAATGGATGGCCTTCTACTCTAATTGGAGCTGTTTGTGAAGTTGCAAAATAACCAGGACCAATTCCGTTTACTTGAATATTAAAACGTGCCCATTCTGTTGCCATATTCTTGGTTAACATCACCAATCCTCCTTTTGCTGCTGCATACGCACCAACCGTATTTCTACCTAATTGGCTCATCATCGAACAAATATTGATGATTTTTCCTGATTTGCGCTCCATCATTCCTTTTACAACATGTTTTGACACAATAAAAGGACTTATCAAGTCGATATCAATCACTTGTTTAAAATCGGCAACTTCCATTTCCGCCAATGGCGTTCTTTTGATGATCCCTGCATTATTAATTAAAATATCAATCACACCAACTTCGTTTTCAATCTTTTTGATAGCAGCAATTACCTGCGCTTCATCAGCAACATTAAATTTATAACCAACAGCGTTAACTCCTTCCTTTTTATAAGCAGCAACTGCGTTGTCTATTTTTTCTTGTGATGAATTTCCGTTCACAACAATCGTTGCACCCGCTTTTCCCAGACCCATTGCCATAGACATTCCTAAACCATGGGTAGAACCCGTAACTAAAGCAACTTTTCCTTGAATATCAAATAATGTTTGTGACATATTTTTTATCTTAAATCTGTAATTTTTGCAACATCCATGTCGTTATAATCTAAATTCTCTCCTGCCATTCCCCAAATAAAGGTATAGCTTGAAGTTCCTGAACCCGAGTGAATTGACCAAGGTGGTGAAATTACAGCTTGATGATTGTGCATCCAAATATGACGCGTTTCTTGCGGTTGACCCATAAAATGACAAACTGCTTGTTCTTGTGGTATGTCTAAATAATAATACACTTCCATTCTTCTATCATGCACATGTGCAGGCATTGTGTTCCAAACAGAACCTGTTTTTAACTCTGTCATTCCCATTTGTAATTGACAAGTTGTTACAATTCCGCCAATAATCATTTGGTTTACAGTTCTATGATTGGCAGTTTCTAAACTTCCTAATTCAATTTTATTAGCAGCCTCTTTTGTAACATGTTTTGTTGGATATGCAGTATGCGCTGGGGCCGAATTGATATAAAATTTAGAAGGATTCTTTCCATCATCACTTGTAAAAACTACTTCTTTTGCACCTTTACCAATGTATAATGCATCTTTATGATTCATTTTAAAAATTGCACCATCCACAGAAATACTTCCACTTCCGCCAGCATTAATGATTCCCATTTCTCTTCTTTCTAAAAAATAATCTGCTTTTAAAGGAGCAATCGTTTCTAAAGTTAAAGGAGTCTTTGGTACAGCTCCTCCAGCAATATATCTATCATAATGTGTATAGGTCAATTTTATTTTTCCTGCTTCCATTAAGTCAGGAATTAAAAACTCATCTCTTAATTCTTGTGTATCTAATTTTTTAACTTCTTGCGGACTTGAAGCATATCTTGTTTCGAAACTTGTTGACATATTTTTTATTTTTGTTAATTTATAATGAACGTCTAATACCAAGCTCTAAACCCCGTAACTCGGCTAATCCCCGCAAACGTCCAATCCCTGAATATCCAGGATTTGTTTTCTTTTGTAAATCATCTAACATCTTGTGACCATGATCTGGTCTAAATGGCATTCTAAAATCTTGTCTTCCAGCAGCAATTCGTTTTTGCTGTTCTAAAACTAGTGCTTTCATTACGGAATACATATCCACATCACCATCTAAATGATCTGCTTCGTGGAAGTTCCCTTCTGCGTCACTTTTAGTACTGCGTAAATGTATAAAGTGAATTCGATCGCCTAAACGTTCTACCATTCCTGGTAAATCATTATCTGCTCTAACTCCAAAAGAACCAGTACAGAATGTTAATCCATTATTAGGACTTTTTACAGCCTCATACAAATCGACAATATCTTGTTCTGTACTCACAACTCTTGGCAAACCAAGAATTGGAAATGGTGGATCATCTGGATGTATACACATTAAAATTCCAGCCTTTTCAGCTGAAGGAATAATTTCCGAGAGAAATGAAAACAGGTTCGCTTTTAGTTCTTTAGGTCCTATGTTGTTATAGGTTGCTAAAACGGTATTGAATTCTTTTAGAGTATAGCCTTCTTCAGCACCAGGTAAACCAGCTATAATATTTTTTATTATTATTTTTTGTTCTAAATCTGATGTATTTTTTAAATAGTTTTTTGCGGCTTCTTTTTGTTCGTGCGTGTAATCATTTTCTGCATCGGTGCGCTTTAATAGTAACAAATCAAAAGCAGCAAATGCATTCGCTTCAAAACGTAATGCAGTAGATTTATCGTCGACCTCATAATCAAGATTAGTACGTGTCCAATCTAAAACTGGCATAAAGTTATAGCATACAATATCAATTCCACATTTTCCAAGATTAGTTAACGTTTGCTTGTAATTATCTATGTACAATTGACAATCTCCAGATTTCGTCTTAATATTTTCATGAATTGGCACAGATTCTACTACAGACCATGTTAATCCAATGTTTTCTATAATATCTTTTCTCTTTTGAATTTCTTCAACGGTCCAAATTTCTCCATTTGGAATATGATGTAACGCAGAAACTACACCCGTAGCGCCAGATTGTTTTACATCTAATAGGGAAACTGGATCTTTTGGTCCATACCAACGCCAAGTTTGTTCTAAATTTCCTCTCATTTTATTTCTTTTTTATACGCCACTATATGCTGCAAATCCACCATCAATTGGCACTACAACTCCTGTTACAAATTTTGCTCCTTCGCCACATAACCACAAAGTGGTACCTACTAAATCTTCTGGCTCTCCATAACGCCCCATAGGGGTTTGATCTATAATCTGTTGACCACGCTGGGTTAGACTGCTATCTTCATTTGTTAATAAAGTACGGTTCTGATCTGTTAAGAAAAAACCAGGCGCCAGAGCATTAACACGAATTCCTACTTTAGAAAAGTGAACGGCTAACCATTGTGTAAAATTAGAAACAGCTGCTTTTGCACCACTATAAGCTGGGATTTTAGTTAAAGGTGTGAACGCATTCATGGATGAAATATTTAAAATATTACATCCTTCTCTTCCAACCATATCTGTTGCAAAAACTTGCGTTGGCAACAAGGTCCCTATAAAATTTAAGTTGAATGTAAACTGAATTCCGTTTACATCTAAATCAAAAAAAGTTTTAAAACCTTCTGTTTTATTCGCTAAATCTGCAGCCTCTAAATACGGATTGGACGTTGTGCCTAAAGGATGGTTTCCTCCTGCGCCATTTACTAAAATATCAACCTTACCAAAAGCATCATTTATTACTTTTTTTGCTGCGAGTAAAGAGTCTTTTTCTAACACATTTGCAGCAACACCAATTGCTTGGCCGCCTGCTTTATTAATTTTATCTGCTACTTTATCTGCGGCATCTTTTCTTAAATCTAAAACAGCAACCTTGTTCCTTTGTTTTGCAAATGCCAGCGCTAAAGTGCTACATAAAACGCCTCCTGCTCCTGTTAATACGATTGTTTTATTCATAATTATAATACCTATTTTGTTAATTTCGTGTACGCAAACGTAAATATATAAATAAAAATAGTGTACGCACACTATTTTTATTTATTTTTATTGCTTTATTATTTTTCGAGTAAACTAAATAAATAACATGTTAAGAATAAAAGATATTGCCTTAGAAGCAAATGTATCTGAAGGAACGGTTGATAGAGTGCTACATAACAGAGGTGGTGTTTCGAAAAAAACGGAAGAAAAAATTAAGAAAATTTTACAAGAAAGAAATTTTATTCAAAATCCAGTTGCCAGTGCATTGGCGATGCAAACTAATTTTAGCATTGGCGTTTTAATTCCAGAATTTACAGACGAAGATATATTTTGGAAATCTCCATACTTTGGAATTCTAAAAGCAAGCAGTGAAGTTAAAAATACTGGTATACGGGTAGATCACTATTCGTTTAAACCATCTGAACCTAGTTCATATATTGATGCTTTTACTAAATTAATTGCTACAAAACCAAGCGCTGTTTTATTAGTTCCTTTTTTTATTGAAAAAACAAAAAAAATACTAAATCAATTAAAAGCATTAGACATTGAATGTTATTTTTTGAACATAGAACCTTTAGGCTTTGATGATGTTCGTTTTATAGGTCAAGATGCTTACAATGCTGGATTTATAGCTGGGAAATTAATGAATTTAAGCATTCCAGAAAACAGATCAACCTTAATAATTAAAACTAAAAATCAAGTAAAAAATCAAACAATTTCTTCTAGAATTCAAGGTTACGAAAACTATTTTACAGAAAATAAATTAAAGAATACCGTTACAAAATTAACGATAGATAATTTTGCGGATGTAAGTTCTAATAGAAAAATAATCAAAACTTTTTTAGAAAAAAACAAGTCTATAAAAGGTATTTTTGTGCCATCAAGTAGAATTTCGAAAATTGTAGCATGTTTCTCCGAAGAGCAATTAAAAGATTTAAAATTGATTGGTTTTGATAATATTGATAAAAATATTGAATTGCTAAAAGACGATTCTATTGCCTTTTTAATTTCTCAAAAACCTTTTGAACAAGGCTACGAAGCCATTCGTTTAATTGCAGATCAACTAAAGTTTAAAAAAAATATAGCTGCTAAAATTTACCTTCCTATTGATATTCTCATAAAAGAAAATGTAATTTATCCTGATTTAAATCAAAAGTTGTTTGAGAACGAAAACTATCCTAAATAATATAAAACAGACGATAGTAGACTTATTTTGAACTATAAGCACCTTCTTTATTTCTATTTTTACGCAGTACACACCTTTTAAATAAATAGAAATTAATCCATTATGAATTATAAAAAATCATTTCTTTTTACTGTACTAATTTTAAATTTCCTCGGCTTTTTAAACGCTCAAGAAATTCCAAAAATAATTTCTGAGAGAGAAACTATAACAAAAAATTATATGCCAGATTTTAGCTATGCTGGATATCAATTTGGGAAAAAGAAATTCCGGTTACTACTGGTAAAGTAATTTTAGCAACCGATTATGGAGTCATTGCTAATGATCTTTTAGATGATTCTAAAAATTTAATAAAAGCAATAAACGCAGCAAATAAAGTGGTAGGAAATGTAATTTTACAATTGCCAGTTGGTAGAATTATTTTAAGTGAAATTATTTATATAGAGAGAAGCAATTTTGTTTTACGCGGCGCTGGAACGGGTAAATTGGGTTCTGAAATTTATTTTCCAAGACCTTTAATGTATGCTAAAGATCCTAAAAGTTTACAAGAACTACGAGAATACTTGATTCAATTTGACAAAAGGCAACGTGAAAAAGAAAATAATATTGATTTGCCTTTTTCGCAATATGCTTGGTCTGGTGGTTTTATTTGGACGCGAATTCCTGGAGTTCGTGTAAAGTCTTATCTTCAAAAATATGAAAAGCCTTACAACGTTTTAGCCAATGTTTTAGAGGGTAAAAAAGGAGCATTTACATTGAAAGTTAAAAATGTAAAAGGACTTAAAAAAGGGGATGTTGTTGTGCTACAATTATTTAATAAAGATGGAGAAACTGCTGAAATTATTAAAGAGATGTACAAAGGTGCTGATGTGAAAATTGGTGCTCATCATTGGAATTTCCCGGATTTACCTTTGGTGAATCAACAAGTGGTCGTTACTTCTGTTAAAAATAATATTGTTACCATAAAATCGCCTTTAACTATAGATATTAAACCAACCTATAAAGCACAAATTACTGAATGGAAACATTTAGAAGAAGTAGGTATAGAGCATCTAAAGTTAACGTTTCCTGAAAGTCCGAGAGTGGCGCATCACGTAGAGCCTGGGAATAACGGAATTTTTTTAACACGTATTTTTAATAGTTGGGTAAAAGATGTAGTGATTGAAAATGCAGATAGCGGAATTTTAACCGAAGAAATTGCCAACGTAACCATCAAAAATATTACAACACAAGGCACAAATTTTGCACATTACACGGTTGCAATGGCTGGGGTCCATAATGTTTTAGCAGAAAATATTAAAGTGTATAATGAGGCTGAACATCCGTTGAGTTTTAATACGTTTTCTACTAAAAATGTGTATTTAAATTGCGAAGTTTTTGTAAAGCCTGTTTTAGATCAACATTCTGGCGCAAATCAACAAAATTTATTTGATAATATTACAGTGCATTTAACCCCAAATGAAGATAGAAGTTATCCTCTTTTTACTTGTGGTAGTCCAGGATACTGGAAACCTCCCCATGCTTCTTATAGTGCTTTTTGGAACATTAATGTTAATTTGTTAAGTGGTTTAGAAAACAGAGCTCCTGTGCTTTTAAACGGAATGAAAGATGGTCCTTTTGCAAGGTTAATTGGTGTTCATGGTAATCATACTTTTAAAATTGAATATGGTCCAAGTCCTTATATTGAGATGACAAATACTAAATTAAAAGACATTCCGTCATTATAAATCTATCAATTAAATAAAAGATTAAAAAAATAGTTATCTTTTAACGCTCTAATTTTTACGATTCCTCTTTTATGAATTTAAAACAATTCTTCTTACTAATCTTTTGTGTTGCTAGTTATAACGCTGTCTTTTCTCAAGCACCAGAAATTCAATTTAATCATGTTTCTACTTCAAAAGGATTGTCTCAAAGCTCTGTAATTGCAATTCAGCAAGATAAATTGGGCCAAATGTGGTTTGGAACTAGAGATGGTTTAAATAAATATGATGGCAATTCTTTTACTATTTATAGAAATATTGCAGAGGATAAAACTTCTATAAGTAACAATGATATTTTATCAATTTTAGAAGATAAAGATGGGTTTATTTGGGTTGGAACTTATAATGGATTGAATAAATACGACCCAAAGACAAATACGTTTACCAACTATTTTCATAACAACAAAAGTAATTCTTTAAGCAATAATACCATTTGGGCAATTAAAGAAATGTCTAATGGAGAAATCTGGATTGGAACTTCAAACGGACTTTCCATTTATAATAAAACCAAAGACTCTTTCACTAATGTTTTTCATCAAATAAAGAGTTCGCAAAGCATTTCTGGAAATCATATTCTATCTATTTTAGAAACGAAAGATCAAACAATCTGGATTGGTACCACCTCTGGTTTAAGTAAATTTAGTAACAATAAAAACGGTTATTATGTTTTTAAAAATTACACCACTTTAAATGATAATTTCTCTCCTTTAAGCATTCAAGACTTATCAGAAAGTAGAGGGAACAAACTCTTAATTGCATCAAAAAATAATGGTGTCTTATTTTTTAACACTACCAAAAATAAAATTGAAAAATATTTGCCAGAAAACCTTCAAAATGAAGTTTCAAAAGATATAAGACAACTTGTTTTTGATGATAAAGAGGCACTTTGGATTGGAACTTATAATGGATTACATATTCTTGATAAAAAGAAAAAATTACGCACTTTAAAAAATCAAAAAAATAACTCTAAAAGTTTAAGTAAAAATAGTATAAAATCTATTTTGAAGGATAAAAAAGGTTCTATTTGGATTGGTACTTATTATGGAGGACTTAATATTTGGGATGATGAAAATGTAAACTTCATAAATTTTTCTGAAGCTGGTAACACAAAGAAATTAAGTTATAATGTTGTAAGTTCTATAGAAAATTACGAAAAAAAACTTTTCATAGGTACCGAGGGAAAAGGAATAAATATTTTTGACACCAAAACGAATGAGCTAAAATATTTACTTCCAGACACCAATGTAAAATCACTTTTTGTTAACAAAAGTGAACTTTGGATTGGAACTTTTAATAAAGGAATTGCAATTTTTGATATAGAAAATAATACCTTTAAAAATGATAAGGAAACAAAAAAATTCGTGAATTATTAAGTGAAACAGGAGTTTATTCTATAGAAAAAGATCAAGAAAATACACTTTGGATTGGAACTTTTGGTTTAGGAGTAATTCACTATAACCCCTTAGAAAAAACGTTTAGAATTATTGAAAATAATAAAATAGATGATAATTCTTTGTCAAATAACTTAGTAAGATCAATTACCATAGATTCTAAAAACAATGTTTGGGTAAGTACACAAATAGGTTTAAATAAAATATCCAAAAACAACGAAATTAAACGGTATTTTTATGAAAATAATGTGGAATCTGGTGATGATATTACTGGTGTTTTTGAAGATACAAATAACGCTATCTGGGCAGGTACTAAAGCAAAAGGACTCCATAAATTAGATGGAGAAATATTTCTTAAGGTACCTCTTACAGATAAAAAAAACCCCGTTTCTAATATTCATAGCATTCTAGAAGATGCCAACAAAAACTTATGGATAAGCACTAATGAAGGAATTATTAAATACAGTATTGAACAAAAAAATAGCATTATTTACAACGAAAAAGACGGCTTAATTAGTAATGAATTTAATGACAACGCGAGTTTAAAAATTAAAGATTCTCAATTTTATTTTGGTGGCCCAAATGGAATTACTTCTTTTAATACCAATAATTTCACCATAAACAAATATGCTCCACAAGTTTTAATTACAGATTTCAAGATAAAGAATAAATCTCTAAAATTAAATAGTGTAAACCCTATTTTAGAAAAAACTATTGGATTTACAGATAATATTTCCTTAAATTATGAAGAAGGAAATTTCTCTATTACATTCGCAATTCCAAGTTTTATAAATTCAGAAAATAATTCGTATCAATTTCGGTTAAAAGGATTAGAAGAAGAATGGACTTACACCTCAGAAAATACTGCGAATTATACAATTCAGAATTCGGGAGACTATACTTTCGAAGTAAAAGGTGCTAATAGTCATGGTGTTTGGAACGAGACACCAACCACTTTAAAAATAAAAGTGCATCCTGCGCCTTGGCGCAGTTGGTGGGCTTTTCTATTGTATTCGCTTGCAATAGGTACTGCAATTAAATTTTTAATTTCAATTCAAAAATCGAAAGCACGTTTAAAGCATGAGTTAGATTTAGAATATTTAGAAAGTAAAAAAATAGAAGAAAATAACAAAGCAAAACTAGAGTTTTTTACCAATATTTCTCACGAATTTAGAACTCCATTAACATTAATACTAGGGCCATTACAACAGATTTTAACAGACTACAATGGCAGTAGTAAAATGTATAAAAAATTATTAATTGTAGATAATAGTGCAAAATATTTATTACAATTAATTAATAGGTTGATGGATTTTAGAAAGTTAGAAGAAAATCTTTTTAAACTAGAAGCTGCCGAAGGAAACATTGTAAAGTTTTTAAGAGAAATCTTTCTCTCATTTACAGAATTTGCAAAATATGGGGGTTATGAATATAATTTTCATACAGCAGAAGATGAAATTTTAGTCTATTATGATCGCTATAAATTAGAACGTGTTTTCTATAATTTAATATCAAATGCATTTAGATATACGCCTAAAAACGGGGTCATAAACTTTAGAGTAGCACAAGAAAATGGAGCAATTATAATTTCTGTTGAAGATGCTGGTATTGGAATTTCAAAAGAAAATCAAGAGAAAATATTTGATCGATTTTTTGAAATAAATAGCAGCAATAATAAATCAGACAGTTACAATAAAGGCACAGGAATTGGTCTGTCTATTGCAAAAAATATTGTTAAATTACATAAAGGACAAATTGAAGTACAAAATAATGAAAATGATATAGGCTCTGTTTTTAATGTTATACTTCCTTTAGGAAAAGAACATTTAAACGAAGATGAAATTATAAAAGATTTTAAATTTAGTGATGACATTTCTCAATATGTAAATCAACAAAATCTAACTCCTGTAATAATTGAAGATGAATTGACAGATAAAATAATAGATGCTGAAAAAGCGACCATTATTTTGGTAGAAGACAACAAACCGCTTCGTAAATTTATGAAAGGTTTGTTAAAAGAAAATTACAATATCTTAGAAGCTGAGAATGGTAAAATTGGCTTAAAAATGGCAATTAAACATTTACCAAACCTTATTGTTAGTGATGTTGTGATGCCTGTTATGGTGGGTACAGAATTGTGTTCAGAAATTAAAAATAACATTAAAACCAGTCATATTCCTATTATATTATTAACATCTAGATCTTCCTTAATATACAAATTAGAAGGTTTAGAAAGTGGTGCAGATGATTATATTAGTAAACCTTTTAACATAACCGAATTTAAAATAAGAATACAGAACTTACTTAAATCATCTAACAGATTAAAAGAAAAATTTAGTGGAGAAGAGGCTATCTTTTCTAATGAAGTAATTATTTCTTCTTTAGATGAGAAACTATATAAAAAAGCACTAAGTATTATTGAAGATAATATTTCTAATGAAGAATTCAATATTCCTTTCTTCTGTTCAGAATTAGGTGTTAGTAGAACCATGTTGTTCATTAAAATAAAAGCATGGAATAACTTTACACCGAATGATTTTATTCAACATTTTAGAATGAAACGGGCTGCACAATTATTAGAACAAGGAAAAATAAACATTTCTGAAGTGAGTTATAAGGTTGGTTTCAAAAGCCCTAAATATTTCAGCAAATGCTTCTTTAAAAAATATGGAGAAACACCTTCTCAATATTCTAATAAGTTTTCAGACTTCTAAAAAAAAAATAAACACTTCTCATTATAGTCAATCGTGTAAAGGATCTGGATGATTTTACCCCTTTTTTAGGACTTCTAGTTTTAACGGTTAAGCTACATTTGAACAATGAAAAATAAAATTAAAAGCTTCTTAATAGAGATTATTCTTATTTCGATAATTATAATTTCATTTTTAGCTATTATTTACTTTAGTTAACGCAGAATATAAATAACCAAAAACTTTAGAACATTAACTTGATTAAAATTAAACATTTATAATGATAGCGTTTATGGTTCTCCATACACAAATGGAAAAATCAGAGGTACTGGTTATATGTTCGCAACACTGCAGTGTTAAAAAAACAGGAATAGATGAGGAATTTATTCCTAAAACATGGAAGCCATTGTTGAAATGTGTGAAAAAATAAAACAGAACACAGAAATTTACCCATTAGTGATACCAATGAAGACAGCTATTGGCATACGGAATACCTGGATTTCACTAGCAGGTGCTATCAAAACTGATCAGTTTTTTGATTATCAGAAAGGACGGTTTGCAATTGATAATCCAGATTTAATTCAAGCTTTTAATTTTATTAAGAAACTTTATGACCTCAATCTGGTTATGCCGGGTTTTTATGATAATGCCAAAGCCAGAAGGGAGTTTGGCACTGGTAATGCTGCTTTTATATTTGATAGTAGTTATTTTCCTAATGTACTCAAATCCAAGATGAACCTGAATACAGATTCCATACAAATTAGCCGTCCGCCCTATCCTGATCATAAACCTCATGGGGCTATTTCGAATAGAAATACCGAAAATAAAATATGGATCAGCAGCCAGACAAAACACCTAAAAGAGGCCCGTTTATTCATCGAATGGATGACCAGACCAGGGGGCTATTACGCATTAGAATATATGAAAAGAAGCCTGGGCATATTGGCTTTTTGCGATCATGAAAAATACAGAGACCAACTTCCTTTTCAATTAATCCAGTTAATTGAGGCCTCCGAAGGTCTTAAATTAAACGATCCAGAACCCCTTGAAAAATGTTCGGATTTATCAAAATCTAAAGCATTTCAGGCAGCTGAAGAGTTCCATCCAGGCTGGGAATGGGACGTAATTTACAAAGGGTTATTTGGTAATGAGAATTTTGTGTCTCTGGTAAATGAACTAACAAAAAAGAAAAATAACGTTTTTAAAAAGACCCTTTTACTGGAAAAAGAAGAGGGATCGGACATCTCAAAAGAGTGCTATCAATTTCCAGATTGGAAACTCAAAAAAACTAAATCTTATTAATAGTATATAAAAATTGACTTTTATGAACCGTATAGAAATTAAACAGATGATCTGGATAACTCTCTTCGTAGTTATGGTAGGATGCTCAGCAAAGCTTAAAGAACACTCGAAAGTTGATCAACCAAAGTACCCTTTGGAAGAGGCTTTGGTAAGGTTATCAAACAGCTTTACAATTGAACCGGATTCTCTGGGTTTCCCAAGATGTTTAGAACCTAATGGAGAGATTAGAGGAGTTCCGTCAAAAGATTGGACAAGCGGTTTTTACCCTGGAAGCCTTTGGTTGGCATATGGGGTTAGTAAAGATGCAAAATATAAAGAATTAGCACAGAAATGGTTGGTCTTTTCGGAAAAAGAAAAATGGAACGACCGTACTCATGACATGGGCTTTAAAATAAACTGTAGTTTCGGTAACGCCTATAAATTTGATAAAAAGGATGCTTATAAAGATGTTATTATTCAATCGGCTAAAACGCTGCTAACGAGATATAATGAAACAGTTGGTAGCCTCAGATCTTGGGATCATGGTTCTTGGGAGTTTCCTGTAATTATTGATAATATGATGAATCTTGAACTGCTTTTTCTTGCTACAGAATTGTCTGGAGATTCAATATACTATGAAGTGGCACTGCAACATGCACTCACTACTTTAAAGAACCATTTCAGAAAAGATCTTAGCAGTTATCATGTAGTTAACTATGATACTATAACTGGTAAGGTAATTGCTAAAGAGACACATCAAGGATTCTCAGACGAATCTTCTTGGGCAAGAGGTCAGGCATGGGGACTATATGGTTTTACCTTGTGTTATCGTGAGACAGGTAATGTGCTTTTCAAAAAACAAGCAGAGAAGATTGCCAAATTTATAATGTCGAATCCCCAAATGCCTAAAGACAAAATTCCTTATTGGGATTACAATGCACCCGACATACCCAATGCACCAAGAGATGCTTCTGCGGCTGCGATTACCGCTTCGGCTTTGTATGAACTACAAAACTATTCAAAAGATGGCATAGCGTATACAACTTTTGCAGATGCTATTATCTCATCGCTGAGTTCAGAAAAATATATCATTGAACAAAACTCAAAACACCCCTTTATTTTGAACCACAGCACAGGTAATATGCCTAAGAATGATGAGGTAGATGTGCCAATTTCGTATGCCGATTACTACTACCTAGAAGCATTGATTAGAAAAGAAAACATTAACAACAATACAAAAGACAAATTATAAACGAATGAAAAAAGTACTCATAGTTACCCTTATTTTATTAATTAATTTCACTCGCGTTTACGGACAATCCACATTGAGTGAGAGAAAAGTAGTTAATTTGAATGAAAATTGGTTTTATTTAGAAGATAACAATCCGAAGGTTTCAGAAATCCAAACATCCAATTTATGGCTCCCGATTACGCTTCCACATTCTTGGAATAGTTTTGACGCTACAGATGTGGTTCCTGGATATCGAAGAGATGCAAGTTGGTACAAGAAAAATTTAGAAATTAAAAATCTAGATACATCCAAAAGATATGTACTCTATTTTGAAGGTTCTAATATTACCACAAAAGTCTATGTCAACGAACAGTTTGCAGGAGAACATGTGGGCGGATACCTTGGATTTGATATTGAAATTACTAAATTCCTGAAAATCCAAGGCAAGAACGAAATTTTGGTGAGGGTTGATAATGCATACGACCGAGAAATTATTCCATCTCAAAAAGCAGACTTTTTCATTTTTGGAGGAATCACCAGAGATGTTTGGCTTAAAACACTATCAAAAGAGTACATCGAGAAAGTTCATGTAAATACACCTAGTGTAACAGATCAATCAGCAACTACAGAGGTGTCGATTCAAGTAAATGGAGAAATAGCGCAATTAATAGGTAAAAAAATAAAAATCACTTTGCTGAACCCTAAAGGGGAAAAAGTTACAAGTAAAACTGAAACAATTGACAAGAATAATCTCAATGGATCTAACCTGTTGATTTCACTTAAGACGGTTAAAAAACCTTTTTTATGGTCCATTGAAAACCCACAACTCTATACAATACAAGTTGAGTTATTAGAAGGAAAGGCTTCATTGGATAGTCAATCGGAAAGATTTGGTTTCCGATGGTTTGAGTTTAAAGATCACGGCGCATTTTATCTTAATGGAAAACGCGTATTGCTAAGAGGTACACATCGTCATGAAGAGCATGCAGGATATGGTGCTGCTATGCCCAATGAATTGCACAGAAAAGACATGGAGCTTATTAAGGGTATGGGTGCCAATTTTGTTAGGTTAGCTCATTATCCACAAGATCCTGAAATATACAAAGCATGTGATGAACTCGGAATTTTAGTTTGGGACGAATTGTCTTGGTGTCGTGGAGGAATCGGTAACGAAAAATGGAAACAAAATACCACACGTCTTTTAAAAGAAATGATTTTACAAAACAAAAATCACCCAAGTATTATTTTATGGTCTTTAGGAAATGAAATATATTGGTTACCAGATTTTGAAAACGGAGATGATACAGAAAAAATCAATGAATATCTAACTGAACTTAACAACCTAAGCCATCAATTAGACCCAAGTAGACCAACAGGTATTCGAAAGTACTACGAAGGTGCCGATATTGTAGATGTGTTTTCTCCATCTATTTGGGCAGGGTGGTATTCTGGGGCTTACACCAATTACGAGAAAGCGGTGGATAAGGCAATGAAGGAATACAAAAGTTTTTTACATTTGGAATATGGTGGCTCCAGTATGGTTGGAAGACATACAGAAAAACCTATAGATGGAAAAGGGCAAGTGAACCCGAATGAATGGGAGGAAGCCGTTAATCAAGTGGATGTTAAGAATATTGCTAAATTTGGAGATTGGAGTGAAAACTATATCGTAGATTTATTCGATTGGCATCTGCGCATTTCTGAAACAACTGAAAATTTTGTAGGAAATGCACAATGGGCTATCAAGGATTTTGGCACACCACTTAGACCTACGAATGATATTCCATATATCAATCAAAAAGGATTGGTTGATAGAGACGGTAACCCTAAGGATGCATTTTATGTATTTAAAAGTTATTGGTCTAATGATCCGTTTTGCTACATAGAATCTCACACTTGGACAGAACGATCAGGCCCTAAAGATTTAGCACGAAATATTAGTGTGTATAGTAATTGTGAAGAAGTACAATTTATTCATAACGGAAAAAAATTAGAGAAGAAGACAAAAGATATTAACGATTTTCCAGCCTCTGGATTAAATTGGGATATCAATTTTGAAAAAGGTGAGAATGAATTGATTTCTCTGGGGTATAAGAACGGAAAGTTAATAGCAACAGATACCTTAAAAGTTAATTACTCATTTGAACAAAACGAGGCGCCAAAAGAACTAGTTCTTAGTCATAGTTTGTTAGAAAATGGAAATGTTCTTATAGAAGCTTTGGCTATGGATAAAAAAGGACAAAGATGTTTGGATTATGAAGATCGCGTTTATTTTCAGTGCTTACAAGGAGGAAAGACATTGGTAAGTTATGGAACACCTACGAGGAGTGAATCAATTAAAATGGCAAATGGTAGAGCGGCTATTGAAGTAGTTCCTGACGCTACCAATATGGATTTAATCATGGAAATAAGAAATCAGGATTTTAAAGGAAGTTATTTAACCATCCAGAAAAAGGAGTTGTCAGTAATTAAATAGTAATCACATGAAATTTAACATTTCAAAATTAAAAGTAGTTTTCAAAGCACATCTAAGGTCCTTTATGATCTTTTCTTGCTTGCTAGTATCCCTTATTGCTCAAGGGCAGCACGTACCTAATATTTTGTCAAATAAACTTGTTAAAAGTGAAAATTATTTACCCGATTTCTCATACGCTGGATATCATTTTAGTGAGGTAGACATTCCATTTGAATCAACCGATACCGCACTGAACGTTGAAGATTTTGGAGCGATCCCTAATGATGGATTAGACGATAGCAAGGCTATTTTAGAGGCTATGAAAGTTGTAAATGGTACAAAAGGGAATGCCGTACTTCAGTTTCCTGCAGGAAGATTTATATTAAGTGAGATTCTCTATATCTCTAGAAGTAATTTTACCCTGAGAGGTGCAGGTAGCGGTCTTGGTGGCACCACACTTTATTACCCGAGACCCCTTAAGTTTTTTTCTGACCCTCCTGAATTGAAAGAATTAAGAGAGTATTTGGTAGAACTCAACAAAATTCAAAAGGAACCAGTAAATAACCTAACCCTACCTTTTTCTCAATATGCATGGTCTGGAGGAATGATTTGGACTATGGTGCCAGGGGAAAGAGTGAAGTCTTACCTAGATAAATATGATAAAGCACCAGTAGTATTGACCAAATTGGTAGATGGAAACAGAGGAGAACATGATATCACAGTGGAATCTGTTGATAAATTGAAAGTTGGTGATGTACTTCAAATTCAATGGTTCAATAAGGAAGGAGAGAACGGTTCGTTTTTATACTCTCTTTACGACAACAATAATTTAAAAGCTTTAAAGTTAGGGTCACACCATTGGAAATACCCCAATCACGCATTGGTATCCCAAAAAGTATTGGTTACACAAATAAAAGGAAAGAAAATACGCATTAAAGATCCGTTACTGCATGACATCAAGGAAGCATGGGCACCTGTATTAGCTGAATGGAAGCATCTTGAGGAAGTTGGAATAGAACATTTCAATATTGAATTTCCGATGGCGCCTAATATTGCGCATCATGTAGAAGATGGATATAATGCGATGTATTTAACTCGTTTGTACAATGGATGGGTAAAGGATGTGAAAATTAAAAATGCAGACAGTGGTATATTGACCGATGAAATTAGCAACGTCACGATTCAGGATATTGAAACATCTGGTCTTAAGAAGGCTCATTATTCAGTGGCCATGGGTAGTGTGCACAATGTACTTGTTCAGAATCTAGTAGTAAAGAATAAAGTCACCCATCCCCTTAGTATTAATACGATGTCTACTAAGAGTGTTTATAAAGATTGTAAGGTTTACCAAGACCCCATATTAGATCAACATTCTGGGGCTAACCACCAAAACCTATTTGACAATATCGAAGTTTGGGTCTCGTTGGATGAAAATAAATTTGAATATCCGCTTTTTGCAGGAGGAGGTGCCGGCTATTGGAAACCATCACATGGGGCGTTCAGTACATTTTGGAATATCCGAGTGAATTTTACAAATTACCATGATAATGATAAAGTAGTCTTATTAAATGGTATGAAAGATGGCCCATCGGCAAGACTAATTGGAGTATATGCTAATAAGGAAATTGACATTGAATACGCCCCTAATCCATATATAGAAGAAACAAATAAACGATTGGTAAATATCCCTTCTTTATTCAATTATCAATTAATATCAAGAAAGAATAATAAATAAATTCAAAAAAGTAATTTAAGCTTTAATATATGATTCCATTAAGAAAATTAGTATTAGTATTTGGGCTATTTATCATGTTAACAACATTATATTCTTTCCAATCTAACATAAATGAAAAAAAAGAAAAACAAAATTACAATGTACTTTTTATTGCCATAGATGACTTGCGAACTGAATTGAACTGCTATGGTGCTAGCCATATTAAGTCACCAAATATAGACAAATTAGCAGCTGATGGTATCATGTTCAAACAAGCACATGTACAACAAGCAATATGTATGGTATCAAGAGCCTCTATTATGTCAGGAATAAGACCTGAGAAAAAAGGTATATATACAGGTAAGGCTGTTCAGGATTTATTGCCTGATGTATTGACTATGAATAAATTCTTTAAGCAGAACGGTTACAACATCGCTTCTTGTGGTAAGATATATCATCATGGATTAGATACTAAAAATCAGTTCGGTGATGATGAAATGACACCAAAATCTACTTGGACAGGTAAAGGATATGTTACCCCAGAAGCAATTGAAAAAATAGCACTCAATACAGAGTTTCACAGAGGCCCAGCTTATGAGTTTGCTGATGTTCATGATACTATTTATAAGGACGGACTAAATACCCTTAATGCAATGCGTAAAATGGAAGTATTGAGTAAGGACGACAAACCTTTCTTTTTAGCGGTAGGTCTTTCAAAACCTCACCTGCCTTTTACAGCACCCAAAAAATATTGGGATATGTACCCAGCGGCTTCTATTCATTTATCTGATTTAAAGAAAAGACCAGAAAATTCATATAGACAAGCGATACGAACTAGAGGCGAACTAAACAGTTATTACAATATACCTCAGCAGTATGATGAAATAGATGATGCTACAGCGCTAAATCTTCGAAGAGCATATTACGCATGTGTTTCTTATGTAGACGCACAGGTTGGAAACTTAATGAATCAGTTAGACAAACTAGGTCTTAGAGAAAATACCATTGTAGTGTTATGGGGAGATCATGGCTACAAATTAGGAGATTATAACAGCTGGTGTAAATGGACAAATATGAATATAGACACCAACGTACCATTCATTTTTAATACGCCGAATGGTAAAAAAGGACTTGTTTCTGAGTCACCTGTTGAGGCACTTGATATCTATCCTACTTTGGCTGAGTTGTGTGGTTTAGAAATCCCTTTACATGTGGATGGGCAAAGTATCGTGCCACTCTTTGATGACCCAACGTTGAATATGGACAGAATTGTATATACCCAGTGGCCAATTACGAGACAAGATTACGACAGAACTATTATGGGCTATTCAGCAAAATCATCACGATTTAACTATGTTGAATGGGTCAAACTAAGCACAGGAAAAGTTGTTGCAACTGAATTGTTCGATCACGAAATAGATCCTATGGAAACCAAAAATGTAGTAGGAGATCTATCATATAAAAAGGAAATTAAATTTCTTTCTGAAAAATTATCTAAAAGAATTAAGACTACTGATCATGACCATAAATTCAAGAAAATAGATTAATAAAACTTATACATCATGGATAAAAATCAGTTAAAAAGGAAAACGTCTTTTATAGCTTCTATTTTTGCATTCATTGGTTTTCTTATTCCGATGAATCTACAAGCACAAGATTTTAAGGATCCGATTATTGAAGCCTTGAAAGAAACTGAAATTGCACGCGCAAAAGCATATTTAAGTGCAGTTCCTGTAACTGTAACCGATGCTCATTGTGAACGTAGTACTGGAGGAATAAACGATTTTTATTCTGAAGGTGACTATTGGTGGCCGAACCCTGAAAATCCAGGTGGGCCCTACCAACAAAGAGATGGTCAGACGAATCCTGATAATTTCACGGCACACCGATATGCAATGATCAGACTGAGTGAGATTACCGCTACATTAACCTCAGCATGGTTGCTAACGGAAGATAAAGTTTATGCAGACAAGGCACTGGAGCATTTAAATGCCTGGTTTGTAGACACTTATACTAAGATGAACCCTCATTTACTATATGCGCAAGCTATTTATGGGAAAGTAACGGGTCGTGGCATTGGATTGATAGACGCATACCATTTTGTTGAAGTCGCTCGATCGGTAAAAGTTCTTTCTGACAAGGGAGGTATTTCACCTCTACAAGCAGAAAAAATAAAAGCTTGGTTTGGCGCGTTTTTAGAGTGGATGACCACACATGAATATGGTATATCTGAAATGAATTGGAAGAACAATCATGGCACTTGCTGGGCAGCAACTGCAGCTTCAATGGCAGTATTGACTGATAATGACGAAATCAAAAAACTTTGCGTAGATCGATTCAAAAACATACTCCTTCCTAACCAAATGGCTGCTAATGGTAGTTTTCCGCTTGAGTTAAAAAGAACCAAACCTTATGGCTATTCGCTGTTTAATATCGATGCTTTTTTCAACGTTGCTCAAATATTATCTACTCCTGAGGATAATTTGTTTGAATTCGAAACCAAAGATGGAAAGTCATTAAAAAAAGGGCTTGATTTTATCTATCCGTACATTGAAGATAAGACTAAGTGGCCATACAAAAAGGATATTTACATTTGGAACGAATGGCCTGTATGTCATCCAGCTTTGTTATTTGGAGCAATAGCATACAATAATTCAAAGTATTTGGATACGTATCTTGCATTACCTGCTTATCCAATCCCTGCGGAAGTAATTAGAAATCTACCAGTCAGGCATCCACTGATATGGATATTAGAGTGAAAAATACTTCCTCACAAGAAATGATAGGCAATAAGTATCAATATTAAAAAAATCTTACAAAAATTAAATCATTATGAGAATCACGTTTTATTTAATGATCATTGGCCTGGTAATATTAAGTGCTGGCCATTCCTATGCTCAGGGATATAGCAAAGAAGTAATTGAACTTTGGGAAGAGGGCAAGGTCCCTTTCAATAAGAAGAATATTGAATTAGAAGAAAAAATTGATTCGGAAAACAAACGATTTACACAGATTTCAAACCCTGTGATTTATCTCTATCGTAAGAAGGGTGTTAAAAATATTGGACCTGCACTACTGTATTGTCCCGGAGGTGGTTATGGAACTGTTTCTATAAAGGTAGATCGGGGTGAATCGTATGCCAGATTATTCTTCGAAATGGGATTTAATGTGGTTGCAGTCCTTAAATACAGGTTGCCTGATAGCAGAATTGTTAATGAACAGGAAAAAGTGCCCTTGTGCGATGCTCAAAAAGCATTGGCTTTGATGCATCAAAGCGCAAATCAATGGCAGATCGATGAAAGTAAAATTGTTGTTATGGGTAGTTCTGCAGGAGGGCATTTGGCTGCATCTCTGGCGAATTTAAAATCTGATATAGTTGCTCCGGGAGTAAAACTTGAGGATTTAGCTCAAGCGGCATCAATTTTAATGTACCCTGTAGTATCATTCAACTTGCCATATAGGCATCGAGGTTCTTATAAAAGATTATTGATCGATAAGGCTTCAGACCAGGTCTTGTTGGATTACTACTCCATGGAAAATCAGGTGAGCTCGAGTACTCCTCCAACTTTTATCATTCATGCTATCGATGACCTTTCTGTAAATTATCAAAACAGTGTGATTTATACAGAACAATTAAAAAAACACAAGATCCCTTATAAATATGTCCAACTCAATAAAGGAGGACATGGATTCGGTTTACACCGTTCAAGAGTAGATCGGGACTGGATTCCAGACTTAAAAGAATGGTTGAATAAGGTATTGATGGAGTAGTTATGGAGATAATTTTCATCTAATTATAGAGGACAGTTTTTATTTGCCAAGCATCCACTGATATAGATCATAAAAAAGTGATCAACTTCTTTTAATAAATTTTATTTCACTCTTTTCTCTTTTAAACTAAAATAATAAACCAAATCTCGAAATATGACAAACAAAGAAAAAGCAAAAGCCTATTGGAAAGAAAATATTAGGTATGTTATAATTCTATTAGCTATATGGTTTATAGTCTCCTTTGCGGCAGGGATTCTATTTAAAGACGAGTTAAATTCTATTAGAATGGGAGGTTTTAAATTAGGGTTTTGGTTTGCACAACAAGGTTCTATGTATGTCTTTGTTGTTTTAATATTTGTATACGTTAGCTTAATGAATAAACTTGATAAAAAATACGGTTATGATGCATAGTTTTTTAATTGAAGGCATTGGCGTTCAGAACTGGACATACATTATAGTAGGCATTACATTTACTATATATATTGGTATTGCCATATGGGCACGTGCAGGGTCTACAAAAGAATTTTATGTTGCTGGAGGCGGTGTTTCGCCTTTAGCAAATGGAATGGCCACGGCAGCAGATTGGATGAGTGCTGCTTCGTTTATATCTATGGCAGGTATCATCTCTTTTAAAGGTTATGATGGTGCTGTATATTTAATGGGTTGGACTGGTGGTTATGTGCTTTTAGCATTACTACTAGCACCATACTTGCGTAAGTTTGGAAAGTTTACGGTTCCTGATTTTATTGGTGATCGTTACTATTCTAATACAGCACGTTTAGTAGGTGTTATTTGTGCCCTTATAGTGTCGTTTACATATGTAGCGGGGCAAATGCGTGGGGTAGGATTGGTGTTCTCTCGTTTTTTAGAAGTCGATATCAATACGGGGGTAATCATAGGCATGATTATCGTTTTGTTTTATGCCGTCCTTGGAGGTATGAAAGGTATTACCTATACACAGGTAGCGCAATATTGTGTATTGATATTTGCGTTTATGGTGCCTGCTGTTTTTATTTCCATTCAAATGACAGGTAACCCAATTCCTCAATTAGGATTTGGAAGCACATTGTCTGATGGTTCTGGAACCTATATACTGGATAAATTAGATGGATTAAGTGCCGAACTTGGTTTTAACGAATACACTGAAGGTTCTAAATCGGTGATTGATATGTTTGCCATTACATTAGCATTAATGGTTGGAACGGCCGGATTACCTCATGTTATTATACGATTTTTTACAGTAAAATGTGTTAAAGATGCTCGTAAATCGGCCGGAATAGCATTGTTACTTATAGCAATTTTATTTACGACAGCTCCTGCCGTTGCTGTTTTTGCACGAATGAATTTGATTGAAACTGTTTCTAATCAGCCGTATGCAAACGTTCCTGAATGGTTTAAAAAATGGGAAACCACTGGACTAATTACATTTAATGATAAAAATAATGATGGCCTTATTCAATATGTTGCAGATAAATCTAAAAATGAATTAGTTGTAGATAATGATATTATGGTTTTGGCTAACCCAGAAATTGCAAATTTACCAGATTGGGTTATTGCATTGGTAGCAGCAGGCGCATTGGCTGCAGCATTATCAACAGCTGCTGGATTATTATTAGTTATTTCTGCCTCTGTTTCTCACGATTTAATAAAGAAAATGGTGAATCCAAAAATTTCAGAAAAAGGTGAATTAATAGCAGCCCGCTTATCTGCAGTTGTTGCTGTATGTGTAGCAGGTTATTTTGGTATTAATCCGCCAGGGTTTGTTGCCGCAACCGTAGCCTTAGCATTTGGTTTAGCAGCCGCATCTTTTTTTCCAGCCATTATTTTAGGTATTTTCTATAAAAAAATGAATAAAGAAGGTGCTATCGCTGGTATGGTGGTAGGTATTTTGGCGATGCTATTTTACATGACCAAATTCAAGTTTGGCTGGTTTGGTGGTGGTGAAAAAGCCGATTGGTGGTTTGGTATCTCGCCAGAAGGCTTTGGCACAATAGCAATGACTTTGAATTTTGTAGTTTCTATTGTGATCATGAAATTCACACCAGAACCTCCTCAAGATGTTCAAGATATTGTAGAGAATATTAGAATACCAAGTGACGCAGGAGAGGCATCAGATCATTAAATAGTTAATAATTTATCTATTTTGGGATTAACCAAATAAGGTCATAATCAAATCAACAGTAAATATTTAGATGAGTAACTATCACATAAAACATTTAGAAGAATACTATCAAGTTTATAGAAAATCGGTTAGCGAACCCGAAAATTTCTGGGAGGAAATAGCCGAAGAACATTTTATGTGGCGTAAAAAATGGGATAAGGTATTAAGTTGGGATTTCTCAAAACCTGAAATAAAGTGGTTTGAAGGCGCAAAACTTAATATAACAGAAAATTGCATAGACCGGCATTTAGCAACAAGAGGCCAAAAAACGGCGATTATTTTTGAACCCAACGACCCAAAAGAAGCAGCCGAACATATTACTTATAATCATTTACACAAACGTGTCAATCAATTTGCCAATGTGTTAAAAAGCCAAGGGGTTAAAAAAGGCGATAGGGTATGTGTTTACCTTCCTATGATTCCTGAATTGGCTATTTCTGTTTTGGCTTGTGCCAGAATAGGAGCAATACATTCTGTGGTGTTTGCAGGGTTTTCAGCGACAGCCTTATCAACAAGAATTAATGATTCCGATTGTAAAATAGTGATTACCAGTGATGGTTCATATCGTGGAGCAAAAACCATCGACTTAAAAGGTATTGTAGATGAAGCCTTAGAAAGTTGTGAAGGCGTAGCCTCTGTTTTAGTAGTCAAGCGCATACACTCAGATATTCATATGGAATCTGGTCGCGACCATTGGTTACAACCCCTCTTAGATGGCGCTTCAACCGCTTGTGACCCTGAAATTATGGATGCTGAAGATCCGTTGTTTATTTTATATACATCGGGATCAACAGGCAAACCAAAAGGGATGGTGCATACTACCGCAGGTTATATGGTTTATACGGCATATACCTTCAAAAATGTATTTCAATATAAAGAAAATGATGTGTATTGGTGTACTGCCGATATTGGTTGGATTACAGGACATAGTTACATTGTATACGGGCCATTAGCTAACGGCGCAACCACCGTAATGTTCGAAGGTGTTCCAAGTTATCCAGATTTCGGACGGTTTTGGGAAGTAGTTGAAAAACATAAAGTTACCCAGTTTTATACCGCACCAACAGCCATTAGAGCCTTGGCAAAACAAGGAATGGGTTTTGTTGAAAAATATGATTTAACCTCGTTAAAAGTATTAGGATCCGTAGGCGAACCCATAAATGAAGGAGCATGGCATTGGTATAATGATAATATAGGAAAGAAGAAAAGCCCTATTGTAGATACCTGGTGGCAAACTGAAACGGGAGGTATTATGATTACGCCCATTCCGTTTGTAACACCAACAAAACCGACCTACGCGACTTTGCCTTTTATAGGTATTCAACCTACTTTAATGGATGAGAACGGTAAAGAAATAACAGGTAATCAGGTAGAAGGACGTTTGTGTATTATATTTCCGTGGCCAAGTATGGCGCGAACCATTTGGGGAAATCATCAGCGTTATAAAGACACCTATTTTTCAGCTTATGAAAACAAATATTTTACGGGTGATGGAGCGTTGAGAGATGAAGTTGGCTATTACCGCATAACAGGTCGCGTAGATGATGTAATTATAGTATCTGGTCATAATTTAGGAACCGCTACTATAGAAGACGCTGTAAATGAACACCCAGCAGTAGCAGAATCTGCCATTGTAGGTTTTCCACATGATATAAAAGGGAATGCCTTGTATGGTTATGTTATTTTAAAAGATACGGGAGAAAGCAGAGACCAAAATAACCTACGTAAAGAAATTAATCAGATTATTACAGAGCATATTGGACCAATTGCGAAGTTGGATAAAATTCAGTTTACAAGTGGCTTACCAAAAACCCGCTCAGGAAAAATAATGCGACGTATTTTAAGAAAGATAGCCCATAAAGACACCAGTAACTTAGGAGATACGAGTACACTTCTGAATCCTGAAGTTTTAAAAGATATTATGGAGAATGTACCGTAGTATATTTAAAAAATATAATCTAAAACATATATTGAAAATCAAAAATTTATAATGACACATAAATAAAGCCTGATAAAAACTATTTAAGCAAATTAATTATCCTTCTAATTTCTTGACGTAATGAATAAATGAATATATGTTATTATGATTAGTCCTTAATACTGATAGAAAGATGTGTATTCAATTAACTAAACTGTATATTATGAAAACCAAAACTATTACCCAATTAACTAAACTGTATATTATGAAAACCAAAACTATTACCCAATTATTTCTATTCATGTTAGGCGTCAACTTTACATGTATTTCTCAAACCAATATGCCCTCTTTTTTCTCGAATAATATGATTTTACAGCAACAAGAGAATGTTGCTATTTGGGGAACGGATGCACCTGGCACTATAATCGAGGTCCACACTTCCTGGGGTGCTGAAAAAGTTGTTAAAACGAAGGCAAATGGTAAATGGGAAACTAATATTCTTACAAAGGAAGCTTCTTTTGAAAAACAAGAAATCACGGTTCAGGGCAGTTCAAAAATAGTACTTCATAATATTTTAATAGGAGAAGTATGGTTCTGTTCAGGCCAATCTAATATGGAATGGCCAATGGATGGTTGGAAAAAATCTCCTGTAAATAATGCAGAAGAATTAATAGCTACCTCTAGTAACGCCAATATTCGCTTATTTAATACTGAACGTAGCGCTAGCTTGTCTTTAAAAGATAATGTTATTGGTAGTTGGGCAGAGGCTACCTCTGAGTCTGTGCAAGACTTTAGTGCCGTAGGTTATTTATTTGCGAGAAAATTGTTTGAAGAATTACAAATCCCTATCGGCATTATAGAAGCCTCATGGGGGGGTACAAACATTGAATCTTGGTTACCCAAAGACCATATTGAAAAATATACAAATATAAAAATCCCTGATAGCTTATCTAAAGATCAAAACAAAAATAAACGACCAACATTGCTATATAATGCAATGATTCATCCTTTTAAAAATTACAATATAAAAGGATTCTTATGGTATCAAGGCGAGTCAAATCGTAATTATCCAAAGCCCTATAAAGACTATATACATACTTTAATAAATTCTTGGCGAGCGCAATGGAAGCAAAAAAATCTACCGTTTTATTCTGTTCAGATTGCACCGTATAGTTATCATGAGATAAGAGATACTCCAATTATGAATGCTAATTTAATTCGAGAAGCACAAAGTTTAGTAGTCCAAGAAATTCCTAATACCGGTGTTGTAATAACAAATGATATTGGTCAATGTGATAATATTCATCCTCCAGAAAAGAATATTTTGGCCAAGAGATTGGCTAATTTGGCTTTGGCAGAGCAGTATAGTTTTAAAAACATTCCATACAGAAGTCCAGAGTATAAGTCAATGAAGATCCGAAAAAACAAAGTCATTATAGCTTTTAATTTTTACGGAAAAAATAAAGACAACCAAATTTTTGATAGTACAAGGGCATTGAAAAATTTTGTTATAGCAGGTGCTGATCATATTTTTTATCCTGCAAAAGTAAAAATAAATAAAAACCAAAAGTTAACAATTTACAGTGACAAGGTTAAAAAACCAGTAGCAGTGCGTTACGGATTTGAAGATTGCTTAGAAGGTTCTTTGTTTAGTAAATCTGGTTTACCTGTTTCTCTTTTTAGAACAGATACTTGGGGAAACTAAAACCATAATGTAATAGTTTATACAAAAGCCGTACGGTTATACTCTTTTTTTGTACAATACACCGCCAAAAAGAGGTGTGTAATCTTTAAAATTGCAGATGCTTAATAAGATAAATGTTAAATAAAAATATGATTTATGATATTATTTAGTACTATTAAAAACCAATACAAAATTAACTTTTTTATAAGTTGTTTATGTTTATTGGTATATCAAAATACAGAAGCACAAATACCACCTTCGTGGCAAAATTATTTAGATGCACAAACAACAGGAGCACAACCCATACTACCCAACTTTTCATTCTCTGGCTATCGTTTTTCCGAGGAGAGTCTGCCAGATACTTCGTCTTGGGCTGTTTTCGATGTTACAAATTATGGTGCTGTCGCAAATGATGGTAATTATGATGAAGTGGCAATACAAAGTGCAATAAACGCTGCGCAAGCATCTAATGGACCTGCTGTTGTCTATTTTCCTTCAGGGAGGTTTAGAATTAGTAGCGATAACGATATAACCAAAAGTATTCAAGTAAATAGAAGTAATATTGTTTTAAAAGGAAGTGGCAGTGGAGCAGGTGGAACCGAAATTTTTTCAGATAAATCGCGCGATAGAGCTTGGCAATTCAAATTTATGCCATCGACAACAAACGCGAGTGTCTTGGCAACAATTGCTAGCCCAGTTTTAAGAAACGATTACGCCATAAAGGTTTCTCCTGGCCATACTTTACAGGTTGGTCAATATGTTTCTGTAACGCATAAAAGTCAGGAATTCGCAACTGCTTATTATGATAATTTATTTATCCCATTTGATGTCTGGTTTCGCCTTAAAAACAACTATTCTGAAAAAGGAGTGGCAAAGAATGGTGGAGGCATGTCTTTATTTGAAAACCATTTAGTTACGGCAATAGATGGTAATGTGGTGACTTTTAAAAACCCAATACAAATAGATTTGCCTGCGATACCAGGAAAGTCTTATACCCTCAGAAATTTAACAACGATTGACGAGGTTGGGGTAGAAGATATTCGTTTTACAGGAAACTGGCCAAGTGTTGGAGAGACTTTTGTACATCATAAAAATAAGTTGCATGATTATGCTTGGAATGCGTTGCAATTGTCAAATGTAAGTAATGCCTGGGTTAAAAATTGTGAATTTCAAGATTGGAGTCAAGTAATGAGCATTGCACATTCTATAGCTGTTACAGTTCAAAATGTGGTTATAACAGGTAAAAAGGCACATGCTTCTTTCGTTAATAAACGATCTTATGGCCTATTATTTAAAGATTGTGAAGATAAAGCAGGGATGCATCATGGTCCAGGTGTTGGGTATAGTGGTGTAAATACGGTTTATTTGAGATATAAAATGAAAAATGGTCAAAGAATTGATTCACATAGCGGATCGCCATACGCTACCTTATTAGACGATGTAAGAGGAGGTGGAGTTTTGAGTGGAAATGGTGGGCCTCATCAGAGTTATCCTCACCACGGAAGGCATTTTGTTTTTTGGAACTTTAAGCATAGTAGTAATTCAACATATAATTACGATTTTTGGAAAACATCAAGTAGGAGTAGTCATACATTCGCCGAGCCATATTTTATTGGACTTCAATCTGGGAGTAGTACTGTGAATTTTACAAATGAAGGTTTAGACGAACTCCGTGGACAACAAGTGGAGCCTAGCTCTTTATTTGAAGCGCAGTTAAAACTTAGACTTATTACTAAGGTTTCTAAAAAGTAACGATAGTTCGTTTATTGACCAATTAGCGTAAATTACTATATATAAATTAAGCAGATTTATGTATGATACCAAATAAGATGAAGGGTCTTGTGTATTACGATATTTATAAATAAATTATACAGAATATCCAGAAGACTTATCGTCATACTTACAAAATATATTTATAGTATTAGAATTCCAAATGGCGTAAAGAAGGTCAGATCCATTAAATTAAACTACTTTTTTCAAAGTAGATTATAATAAAGTATTTTTAAAAGGAATCTATGTAATTTTTTATGAGGTTCCTTCATTTCCTGAAGTTTTTTAAATTATAAATAAAACATTTAATACGGCGTTAACAGAGTATAGTTTTGACTCGAAAGTATTAAAAACTAGATATTTGGGACTTTTAAGCCCCTATTTATGAATTTTTAAAAAGTTTATTTAGTATAATTTCGGCACAATATAAATTGTACTAAATAAAACCATAAACCATGATGCTAACTAAAACTTTTAAAAATCAATACAAAATTAAAATTTTTAAACTGTTCTTTATTCCTTTTTAGTTTAATCTTAAGCTGTAGTTCAGAGTCAACAGAAGAGCTAATTATTGAGGACAGTTTTTATTTGCCAAGCATCCACGGATATAGATGATAAAATAAAACGATTGAGTTAGTCATTTAATTTCCATATATTATAACCTTTAAAACAAGAGATATGGAACAATTTGAAGGTCAAGATATACTAAACTTTATAAAAGAATTACCAAATGATGCTGCGTGTAAAGCATATTTAGCCAAAATAAAATGGCAAGATGGATTTACTTGTATGAAATGTGGTCATACCAAAGGCTGTGAAAAAGTAGATTATAGATACCATTGTTATAACTGTCAACACGTAGAAAGCGCCACTGCAAACACCTTATTTCATAAAGTTAAATTTGGATTGCAAAAAGCCTTTTGTGTGGTTTTTGAAATGAGTACAAGTAGTAAAAGTATTTCAAGTATTCAAATGGGAAAACGTTTTAGCATTCGCCAAGGAACAGCGTGGTATTTCATGCAAAAAGTGCGTAAAGCAATGAAAAGCAGTCAAAAATATCCTTTAGAGAAATTAATCCATGTTGATGAATTTACTGTTGGAGGGAAAGAAGAAGGCAAACAAGGAAGAAGTTATGATACGAAAAAGAAAAAGGCTGTTATCGCAGTAGAATTAACAGATGGCAATAAAGTTAAAAGAGTTTATATCAGATCCATCAAAGACTATTCTGCAAAATCATTAACCCCGATATTTGAAGAGCATATAAGCACATCTGCTAAAATAGTAACTGATAAATGGAGAGGTTACCAACCTTTAAAACAGATGTATGACATTGACCAAATATATAGTAATAATGGTGCTAATTTCAAACAATTACACATTGTGATTATGCAAGTTAAGTCATGGTTGAGAGCAATACCAACTCATGTAAGTAAATGGCATATTCAAGCATACTTTGATGAGTTTTGTTTTAGAATTAATCGCTCTCAATTTAAAACCAGCATATTTCATAAAACGATTAATAGAATGGTAGAAAGTAAACCAATATATCAAAATCAAATAAAACAGACGCTAAGCGTATAACTCAATAAAACGATTTAAAACTAAATTTCAGATAAATAATGAAGACAAAGAAAATATTTCTAGGATTAATAGTCTCTAAACTTTTAATATGCCAATCGTTTTCCATGCCAATTTCTAGGATTTACTGACATATTTGAGCATAACCACGGTTACCTTTCCGGTTTTACCGGCAAGGTTTGAGGACCTGGGGATTCCAAAGTAAACGGAAGAAAAAGAAAACTGGATAATAAGCAAAATCCATCTGCAACAAATAAAACAAACAATTATAAAACGATGAAATATTCAATAACTATTTTATTAGCAGCAACGCTCTTATCAGGGTGTGCAGAAAAGAAACAACATCGGGATACTGTATTATGGTATGACAAGCCGGCTACCGATTGGTACGAAGCTCTTCCCATTGGAAATGGTACTTTGGGAGCCATGGTTTACGGAGGCGTATCCAACGAAACTTTACAATTAAATGAGAATACCCTGTATTCGGGAGAACCCGGAGACAGGCACGTTGATCTTGATTTTACCAAAAGCTTGCCGAAGGTAAAAGAGTTGGTAAAAGAAGGTAAACTGGTAGAGGTAGAGCAAATAATTGGTTCCCAATGGATGGGAAGGGCGCAGGATTGTTATCAGCCCTTTGGACACCTATACATTGATTTTGACCACGGTGAGAACATAGAAAATTACCGCAGGGATTTAAATTTGGAAACTGCAGTATGCAGAACAGATTACCAAATTGGGAATGTGTCTTATCAGCGTGAAGTATTTGCAAGCCATCCAGATCAAGTCATAGTTCTGGGCGTTCAAGCAAGTAAAAACAAAAGCATTTCCTGTCGCATACGGCTTGAAGGTGCCCATCCAACTGCAGTTAGCACTGCACAAAACAACACCTTAATTATGAATGGACAAGCCCCGGCCTTGGCACTACGTCGATCAATTTCGAAAATAAAAGGCTGGAATCAAGAATGGATGTACCCTGAACTTTTTGATGAAAAAGGAAATGTAATCCCCGGTCGCAGTAACGTTATGTATGGCGATCAGCTTGATGGCAAAGGAACATTTTACGAAGGTCGCGTTGGTGTTGAATTACAAGGAGGTACACTTACCATTGAAGGTGATGAATTAATCGTAAAAAATGCTGATAAGATAAAGGTTGTTTTATCCGGAGACACCAGTTTTAATGGTTTTGATAAAAGCCCGAGTAAGGAGGGTGTTGACCCATCGATAGTGGCTACAGCCAACCTGCAAAAAGCACTTGCTAAGGATTTCGATGACCTGAAAGAAGATCATGTGAGTGATTATCAGTCCTTGTTTAATAGGCTAAATTTTTCACTGGGTGATTTAACAGCGCAAAGCCTTTTACCGACCAACGAAAGAATAGTCGCATTTACCAATGGAAAGGATCCATCATTCAGTGCGCTGTTCATGCAATATGCCCGTTATTTAACGATTGCCGCATCCCGTGAAGGCGGACAACCCATCAATCTACAAGGAATTTGGAATAAAGATATCATTCCTCCTTGGGCCAGTGCCTATACCATGAATATCAACACTCAAATATATTATTGGATGACCGAGGCAGCTAACCTAAGTGAATGTTCAGAACCTAATCTTCGGTTCACAAAAGAGCTATCGGTGGATGGTACTCGTCATGCCCGGGAAGCATTTGGATTAGATGGTTGGACAGCACACCACAATACAGCCATTTGGCGTGGTGCCGAACCTGTTGATTATTACAATTGTTCATTTTGGCCCTTTTCAGGAGCTTGGCTCTGTCAGCAAATAATGACACATTATAACTATAACCAAGATACAGCATTTTTAAAAGAAAACTGGCTCGTATTAAAAGGAGCTGCTGAATTTATGAGTGGATGGTTGGTACTATCCGAAAACGGGTATTACACCACTCCTGTAGGTTCATCGCCTGAAAACAGGTTTTATCCTGAAGGAAGCACAGGAAAGGGACCAGAAAAAGATACTGACGCTGTTTTAGCATCTTCTTTTGGTGGGGATGGAGCAAGTGCTTTTAGTGAAGGTCCGACGATGGATATTATGCTGATAAAAGAGTTGTTTACCAACTGTATTAAAATTGCTGCAATTTTAGAGATCGACACTGAATTTGTAAAAACGATAAAGGAACAAAGGGATAATCTTCAACCGTACCAAATAGGAAGCCAGGGGCAACTACTGGAATGGGACAAAGAGTATAAAGAAAAATACCCGGAACACCGACATATCTCACATTTGTATGGGCTAAGTCCCGGTAATGAAATTACAAAAGACAAAACCCCTGAATTATTTAATGCAGTAAAACGCTCATTAGAAATCAGGGGAGACGAAGGAACAGGTTGGGCAATGGCATGGAAATCAAGTTGCTGGGCAAGACTAAAGGATGGAAATCATGCCTATACTATTTTAAGTAATTTATTTGCTCCCGGTAGTTATAAGGAACCAGGGCTCATTCCAAATATGCTGGCATCATGCCCACCATTTAATATAGATGGGAATTTTGGTGGTGGTGCAGCCATAATAGAGATGCTTTTACAAAGCCATGAAACAAAAAATATTGATGGTGAAGAAATTCCAATCATAGACTTACTTCCTGCTCTTCCCGATGTTTGGGACAAAGGCGAAATAAATGGCTTACGGGCTGCAAATGGTTTTGAGGTTGATATTGAATGGAACGAAGGGACTTTAGTTCAGGCAAGGATACGATCATTGTTTGGATACAAAGTGGTACTGAGGTATAAAGGCAAGGATATCACCCTTGATTTGCAAAAGGGGGAAGAATTCATCTATAAAATTTAAGCCTTTTAAAAGAAAGTTTAACAATGCCTGATGTCGAAATGGGCAAAATGGTAACCTTTTTTAAGTTCGAATTAGAATAAAATTACCAGAAGATTACAAAGCCGATGGAGAGAATATAAGTTCTATATTTGAGAACATCCCCCTTAAAAGGTTAAAACCTTTATTTTGGGAATGGGGATTTCCTAAGGTAAACGACAATCCGAATCAGGCAAATTGATGGTCAACGGCTGCGGTTCGATTGGAAGATTGGAAATTATTACATAATGAATCTATTCAACGCACCGAATTATACAACGAAATAAGATTACATTTATCTTTAGACTATAAAACACCAAATATGGTATATAAATTATCAGCTTAATTCAATTTTTATCTGTAGCCATATTTCAGGACAAGACATACTCAAAAAGAGATAAGCATCATACTATTTGATATTAAGAGAAGTGAAAATATAATAAACTGATTAAATTTAAGGAAAGAAATTATGAGAATACGAAAGACACTATTATTGTCAATTACTTTGGTGTTGATAACATTTAGTACTCGTGCTGAAAATATTGAACCGAATCAAGTATTGCTATACAAAGTGATAAATGGAGATAGTCTAAGTTTACATATATTTAAACCTCCTACATCCATAGAACCAACTGCTGCTATCGTATTCTTCTTTGGCGGAGGTTGGACAGGCGGTCATCCTCGACAATTTTATCAGCAAAGTAAATATTTGGCTTCAAGGGGGATATTAGCCATAAGCGCAGAGTATCGGATAAAGGGCAAGCACGGTACCACTCCATTTGATTGTGTAGAAGATGGCAAATCTGCTATTCGCTGGGTGCGTCAACATGCTAAAGAGTTAAATATCGACCCGAATAAAATTGTAGCAAGTGGTGCTTCCGCCGGGGGACATGTTGCCATATGTACCGCAATCATTGATGGATATGAAAATCCTGACGAAAACCTGACGATTAGTTCTATGCCTAATGCTGTCATTGGATATAATCCAGTCTTCGACACAACAGATAAGGGATATGGTAGTGAGAAAGTAAAAGGGCGTGAAAAAGAAATATCTCCTTGTCATCAGATAAAGACAAACCTACCACCTATGATTAATTTTCATGGAAATAAAGACACAACGGTACCAATTGAAAATGCAAAGCGTTTTACACAGCTCATGAAAGAAGTGGGTAATAAGTGTGAACTAATAACCATAGAAAATGTTGGTCACGGTTTTTTCAATGGCGACTACTTTAGGAAAGGTATAGGAGATAAATATTTTAATTTAACCATGTATGATACCGATGTTTTTTTAACAAATTTGGGTTACTTACGAGGAAACCCTACTATTAGTCGAAACTTAAAACTTTTAGCTTGTTCTGGCGATAGCAATACGCAAAATAAATATCCTCAATTCTTGCAACAAGAATTAGGCAATGCCTATCAGGTAAAGAATTTTGGTAAAGGTGCAGCAACCATTATTGACGGTAGTTATTTCCCCTATCACAAGACACCTCAATACAAAGATGCACTTAAATTTTCTCCTGATATTGTATTAATAATGTTTGGGACTAATGATGCTAATCCTAAATGGTGTAAAGATAAAACCAGAAAAACCGATTTTATGGGGACGCCCAAAGAAGAATTCAAAAGAGGATACATTCAACTTATTAATGACTTTAAAAACAAGAATCCGCAAGTGGAGATTTATGTAATAACACCTTTACCCGTTTGGGCAAAAAAGAAACCTAAGAACAAAAATCTTCTGGGACGTAAAGAACAACTTAATGAATGGGTAATCCCAACTATCAAGGAGATTGCTAAAGAACAGAACCTTCATCTTATAAATATCCATAAAATGATGAAAAAGAAGTACCAATACACAACTGATGGAGTCCATATTAATAACGAAGGATACAAAATTTTAGCGCAGAAGATTGCCAAGAAAATAAAATGATCTTATTTTCAATGATTTTAATTAAAAGAATCCTTTTAGTTAGGTGCAATTCTAATTAGTAATTGGTTTGAGTAAAGTACAAAAGCTAATCGAGTATACGGCTGTCTGCCAAAAGATAGACAGTGCGCCTCTCACATCACTGTACCTAAGGGGCTCGTATACGGCGGTTCACCAAATTGAAGTTTGCTGCTTATTTATGTAATCTGTCGTTGGCTCATAGCCTTTTCTTTTAAGTATAGAAAGGGCAATTGTAGTTTTAAGTATAGGGCTTTGGGCTACTGCCCACCATCCCATTCTTGTTCTACTCCAAGCATAAGCTTGTCCTTGCTCTATGCCTGCTTGAATGAGGTTTTTACGTTTTCTTTCTAGCTTTTTCCAATCGTGCCAAAAGCAATATCGTAACCTATTTCGCAACCATTCATCCAACTTTTTAAGTTTAGCATAAATGTTTGTTAATCGGTAATTATTCATCCAGCCCCTGCAGTGGATAGGGCGGTCAAAGTGAGCCACCTCGGGCGGATTAAACTGAGCAGTGTAAAGGAGGTACTAAAAGTTGATTCATTTGTGGTATAAGTTTAATGATTTTTTCTTAATTTTTTCCCATAGATTCTCCTTTTATATCTATTCTATGAGCAGAGTGAACTAACCTATCTAAAATGGCATCTGCAATAGTTTGTTCTCCTATAATTTAATACCAAGCTTCCACAGGTAACTAAGAGGCTATAATGGCGTGCACTATATAACCATAGGAACCACTTTTGATCAAGACTTTGTTTGGGAAACATACAACGACTTATTAAAAAGAGCCATAATCGTTGTCGAAGATAATATGCGAAATGAACAATTTGATATTGCTTTATTTTGTTCAGAATTAGGGGTAAGTAGAGCAAAGTTGTTTCTTAAGATTAAAGAATGGTCTAACTGTACCCATAACGAGTTTATCTTATATTTTAGAATGAAAAGAACATCAGAACTATTAATGCAAAGGACAATTAATAGTTCGCAAATAAGTCAGGAAGTTGGTTTTAAGAACCCTAAATATTTTAGTAAATACTTTAAAAAGAAATTTGGGCTGACACCTTTAGAATATTCTAATAAATTTATTTTTAGTTAAATAGTACTTTAGGAAATTAAATATAGATAAAAGAAGCTTACTAATTTGTAAGCTTTTTATTATTATATACAGACTATAAAATAATAATAAAAAAGGGTTATAACTTAACCAGTACTTGTTTAGTTGTCGAAAATCCGTTATTAGGGGTTCAAAAGTACATCTTTAGGATTTTTAGTTTCAAAAAAACTAAAAATGTTTGACTCCTGTAATAGCTAATAAAAAGATCAACGAAACTAAAACTGATAGAGCATCAGTAGTTTTAGTCTAACTCCTGCTATATGTTAATAGAACTAACAATATGCCAAATGTTTGAATTATACACAAATATGAAGGTTTTAAGTATAACAAATAACAGTAACTTACCGTTACTTTACAGTAAATAAAAATCCTCTAAAAAAAATGTAATTGATATACATTTCTCAAAGAGAAAAGAACTGTTAATAAGCAGTAAATTTCAAAAAAAAAATAGTCACAAAAACAAAAAAAATGTTCAAAATAATTAGAATTATAGTATTAATTTCTTTTTTAAGTTTTTCTAAAGGTGTTATTTCTCAAAATAATACTTCACAATTAAATGCTACACATCGTACGTATGAAATTTGGGATGATCAACCCGCCCCAAATCGAGGTAAAGACTATTCTCGAATTCAAGCGAGAGGCTATCCTACAGATTCGGATTGGGAAGCACATTCTTACCCCATTGGTAACGGATACATGGGTGCTAATATTTTTGGCAGAACGGATATGGAACGCATTCAAATAACGGATAAAACATTAACCAACGGTGCGCCTTATGGACATGGGGGGCTGACCAATTTTGGAGAGGTTTTTCTGGAATTCGACCATTATGAGGTGAAAAATTACAAGCGCTCGCTTAATCTTAATGAAGCAATTTTAAATGTGAGTTATGAATATGAAGGTGTAAAATATACAAGGGAATATCTTGCGAATTATCCGCAGAACGTTATAGCGATAAAGCTTAAAGCAAGCAAAAAAGCAAAGCTATCTTTAACGGTAAGTGCTGTTGTTCCTTATTTAAGAAGTGCAGATGCATATAACCATTCAGGAGAAACTATAGAAAATATTGCAAAGTATGCCAATACAACAGCTCAAGATAATTTAATCACATTCGCTGGCAACGTTCCATCTTTCAGTCTTAATTTTGAAGGACAGGTTAAAATAATTAACGAGGGTGGAAAGCTTATAGCAAATAACGAGAATGGATCTAACGAGATTAGAATTATTGATGCCAATTCAGCAACTATATTGATTTCAACAGGAACCAATTACGAATTAAATGAGGATATTTTCCTACAAGATAGTACAGAATTAAAGTTAAATTCGAAAATATTTCCTCATAAAAAAGTAACAGAAATAATTGAGAATGCTAGTCTTCTGGGGTATAAAAAATTAAAAGAATCGCATCTCAAAGATTACCAAAATCTATTCTCTAGGGTTAATTTAGAAGTATCCCCTTCTGTTCCTAATATTCCTACTAAAACACTGGTGGAAAATTACAAGCAAGATGCCTCTGATATTTATTTGGAAGAATTAATGTTCCACTTTGGAAGATACTTGTTGATTGCTAGCTCTAGAAAAGGAACACTGCCAAGCACTTTACAAGGTGTTTGGAGTCAGTACCATGTCACCCCATGGTCTGGTGGTTATTGGCACAATATTAATGTGCAAATGAATTATTGGGGTGCATTTAACACGAATCTGGCAGAAACTTTTACTGGATATCAAGAATACTTTAACGCGTTCACACCAAAGACATATCAACATGCAAATACCTATATAAAGAAGTGGCATCCCAGTGCTTTTGTTGACAGTGAAAAAGGAAATGGTTGGGCTATCGGAACAGGCTCAAACGCTTATCATGTTAACGGATCAAGTGGTCATTCTGGTCCTGGCACGGGAGGTTTTACAACAAAACTTTTCTGGGATCGATTCGAATTTACCCAAGATACCACCTACCTTCGAGAACAAGTGTATCCTGCTTTGTTAGGTATGAGTACCTTTTTATCGAAAACATTATTAGCTACTGAAGATGGTAAATTATTAGTAGATCGTTCTGCATCTCCAGAGCAAAGACACAACGGCGTGCACTATATGACCATAGGAACTACTTTTGATCAAGGCTTTGTTTGGGAAACATACAACGACTTATTAAAAAGTGCTAAAATCTTAGGAACCAACGACCCTTTTTTGGAAATAGTTAGAAATCAAATAGATAAATTAGACCCTATTATTATTGGAGAATCAGGACAGATAAAAGAATATAGAGAAGAAAAGAAATATGGAGATATTGGAGATCCAAAACACCGACATATTTCGCATTTATGCGGCCTCTACCCAGGAACCCTAATTGACTCTAAAAAGCCAGAATGGATGGAAGCCGCTAGTACAGTATTAGATTTTAGAGGTAACAAAACTACAGGTTGGGCAATGGCGCATAGAATGAACCTTCGTGCAAGAACCAAGGAAGCAGAAAAAGCGTATGAAGTATATTCTGAATTTTTAAGAGAGCGTACACTTCCTAATTTATGGACTGTTCATCCGCCATTTCAAATAGATGGAAACTTAGGCACAATGGCAGGTGTGGCTGAAATGTTGATCCAAAGTCATGAAGGTTTTATTGAGCTACTGCCAGCACTTCCCAAAGCTTGGCAAACAGGTTCATTTGATAGATTAGTAGCAAGAGGTAATTTTGAGGTATCATTACGCTGGAAAAATAGTAAGATATCCTCCGTTAAAATCCTCTCAAAAAGTGGTGGAAAATGCAGTATCAAATTGCCTAACACTAAAGGTGTTCAATTAAAAGATCGTATGGGTAAACAAATAGTCTATAAAATTACCGACGAAGATATTATTGAATTTAATACTAAAAAATCAGGGAAATATTTTATTACAATTAAATAGTCGGTAAATTATCTGTTTGAAAATAACTCAGAATATAAATAACCAAAAACTTTAGAATATGAACTCAATTAGAAACGAACCTTTAAATAAAAATTATGACATAAAATCTACAGCACTTCAAAAAAATAAACCCAAAAAAAAGGGAAGCTTTTTTGGCTTTGTAAAACAATCAATTAAATGTAGTTATAACATAACTAATTAACTGCAAAAAGATAAATAAAGTTGTCATATTTATTAGAAATCATAGTGGTACAAGGGAATATATTAGATATAAATAATACCATTTCGGTTGGTTTTCCAGACAGTTAAGTCTCCTTAAAATAAAACCAAGAATACAAGTAGGAGCAATTTGTTTTACTTTAGATTATTTTCCAACCATAACAAAAAACAAATTTGATTCATAAATATCCAAAAAAAGCAAATACGCTTCATATAAAATTAAAAAACATGCTAATAGGAACCAATGCGTCTATGCCAGAACCAAATCTTGACTATAAAAACACAACAAAATGAAAAATCTAATTAACAATACTTTATTTTTAATTTTGAGCCTAGTGATAGTATCGTGCTCATCTACACAGAAAAAAAATGCTTCTGAGAAAATAACATCAAAGAAAAAACCAAACATCATTTACATTCTAGCGGATGATTTAGGCTATGGGGATTTGTCTAGTTTTAATGAGAATGGAAAAATAAAAACCCCCAATTTAGACGCTATGGCTTCTGAAGGGATGATGTTTACAGATGCACATACCTCATCATCTGTATGCACACCAACTCGATACGGTATTTTAACTGGGCGTTATAATTGGCGTTCTAGATTAAAAAGGAGTGTGTTGAGGGGTACATCGAAAGCATTAATACCTAATGATAGAAGTACACTTGCCTCTATTTTAAAAGCATCGGGCTATCAAACGGCTTTCATTGGAAAATGGCATTTAGGCTGGGATTGGGCAAAAAATGAAAATAATGAAATAGATTTTAGCAAAGAGGTTACCAATACACCCAACGATTTAGGTTTCGATTATGCATATGGGCATTGCGGTTCTTTAGACATGGCACCTTATGTATATGTTGAGAATGGTTTTGCCACTCAAATACCTACGGAATTAACTGAAAGTAAATCAAAATACGGTTGGTGGAGAAATGGATTAACATCTGCTGATTTTGTACATGAAGATGTGACTCCTAATTTTTTTAGACGCGGTATTAAGTATGTACAAGAACAAGCTACAGCAGAAAAGCCTTTTTTTTTATACTTACCCTTACCCTCGCCACATACACCCATTTTACCTACCGAAGAATGGCAAAATAAAAGTGGCTTAAACCCTTATGGTGATTTTGTAATGATGTTTGATGATTATGTAGGGCAATTGCTAAAAGCAGTAAAAGATGCCGGAATCGAAGAAAACACCTTAATTGTTTTTACTAGTGATAATGGATGTTCACCTGCTGCAAAGATTGATGAATTAACTGCAAAAAACCATTCTCCTAGTTATACTTTTAGAGGCCATAAAGCAGATATTTTTGAAGGCGGACATCGGGTTCCTTTTATCGTTAAATGGCCCGCATCTGTAAAGGCAGGTTCAGTAAGCAATCAAACCATTTGTACTACCGATTTTTTTGCTACCAGTGCTGAGATCGTAAACTATAAAATGAAAGCTAGTGATGGTGAAGACAGTTTTAGTATGATGCCTTTGTTAGAAGGAAAAGATAGGAGTACAAGAGAAGCTACCATTCATCATTCTATCAATGGTAATTTTGCTATCCGTAAAGGCGATTGGAAATTAATAATGACACCAGATTCTGGCGGGTGGAGTTACCCTAACCCTAAGAAAGATAAAGACTATATTAAAACACTTCCAAAAATTCAATTGTATAATCTAGATACAGATATTGCAGAAGCAACTAATGTACAGGCTGATTACCCAGAAAAAGTAAGTGAATTAAAACAACTATTAACGCAACAAATTCTAAAAGGAAGAAGTACCCCAGGCCTAGATCAGAAAAATGATACTGGCAATACTTGGAAACAACTTTCATGGATGAATTAATGAAAACTAGTAAAATGGAATATACAACATTTTCAGTATTATTTAACGAGCAAGTACCCGGGTATTAATCTAAATTTTTAATATTCAAAGAAAGACAATCTTCGATTGTACATTAAATTTATATCGTATTATTTGAATTAGTTTGTTGAGAATGAGAAGAGCTAGTTTATCTTCTCATTTTCAATATTAAAGAATACTGCCATAGTTAAAAATAATAAATGCATACTAAAGCATTATTTTATCAAGGTTACTTCGTTTAATGAGAAATTACTTAAAAAAAGCTTTACAGATTGTTGCGTTAAATATTTCAAATAAACAATTTGATGTTAATATGTTTGCTAGAGAGTTGGGCGTGAGCCGAACATTACTATTCACGAAAATTAAAGCTTGGGCAAATAAAGACCGTTGCAAAAAGCAAACTTAATTATTTTTACTTTTTAGAATTCCCTTTTTTTTAGCTACAACATCGATTATGCTATTTTTTTTCTATTTTAAGTGAGTAAATTCCTTTTTTAGGCTTCATTTTTCCTTAATTTTTACAATTAGACGCAAATATCCCTGGACTTCGATATAAATTGTAGCACATTTCCTCCATCAAATTTTGTGTATGCATTTTTTTCATTCCTCTATATCTTGCAATTCCAACTTTAAACCATAATTTTATTCCTCCAAAAGTACGTTCTACTTTAAACCTTGTTTTTCCTATTAATTCATTGAATCTAGTTTCTCATTTTGTTAATGGTTTATTTTTTACTACTTTTTTAAGGAGGTGATTCTTTAAATTACGCTTATTTAAAATTTTACTATTTTTATTTGATTGATACCTTTTATCTGCCTTTAGAGGGATGTCTTTTGGCAATACCACATTTACAGTTTCTAGAACTTCTTCCAAATTTGCAATCTCATTTTTGCTGGCAGTTGTAGTTAGTACCCTTAGAACAAGACCTTCGTTATCGGTTACATGGTGCTTTTTAAACCCAAAATGGTACGTTCCTCTTTTCTTTAACCATGTACCCTCTTTATCGACACTATCTGGATATTCTTTGTGTACTTCTACTTGGTCTGCAAAGCGGTCTTCGGTTACCTTAAAGTTTGTTTTTCCTTTTGGTCTAAGTGGAGTCTCTGTTACACTAGCGTCTATTCTTAAACCTGTTTTTACAATAATATTATGTATTTCTAGCTGTTTATTTATGGAAGCAAATAATTTTTCGAAGGTTTGTGTTTAGGTTAATGCGTTTCTAAATCTACTTAAAGTGCTATAATCTAGAGCAACCTGCTCAATGGTCATACCACAAGAATAACTAAAGGATAGACTGTCATTTATTCGATCTTCAACTTTAGAATCGCTTAATCCATACCAACTTTGTAAAAGACACATTTTAAAAAGCAATAACCCATCATAAGAAGGCTTGCCAGTGGCACTTTTTCCTTTTGAATAGTCTTTATTTATTAGGATAGAAATCGTATCCCAATCGATAAGGGTGTTTATTTGAGTAAAAAATGTCTTTTTAATTTTTCTTGCTCGTAAATCGAAAATCCGTTATTAGGGGTTCAAAAGTACATCTTTAGGATTTTTAGTTTCAAAAAAACTAAAAATGTTTGACTCCTGTAATAGCTAATAAAAAGATCAACGAAACTAAAACTGATAGAGCATCAGTAGTTTTAGTCTCACCCCTGCTAAATGTTAATAGAACTAACAATATGCCAAATGTTTGAATTATACACAAATATGAGTATTTTAAGTATCATAAGTAACAGTAACTTACCCTTAACTTTACAGTAAAGTAATATCCTCTAAAAAACATGAAACATGAAACATGAAACAAAATTACAAAAGAAAAACAAAACCTTAAATATGAAAAAACTAGTACTTTTAGTCTTATTTTTTGCAATTGTATTTGTTACAAATGCTCAAGTATCTGTGAACTCTGTAAGTGAGTTTAACACGGCCCAAAGCAGCGCTTCTTCAGGAGATACCATTATCTGGGAAGACGGAAACTACAGCAATGTAGATTTAACATTAAGTAAGAATGGAATTACTCTAAAAGCTGAAACTCCCGGAGGAGTAGTTTTTTCAGGAAATTCAAAAGCTAGAATTTCAGGCGATTATATTACCTTCTCAGGGTTCCAATATAGAGAATGTAGTGAAATGAGTGTTAGATTTGCTGGGGATCACAATCTGGCAACACATATCAATATGGTTGATAATACTGGCTACAGAGCTATGCAGATAGACGATAATACACAATACAATGAGATTTCTTATTGTAATATCGAAAATGTTAGAGGTGGTAGTGCTCTTATTCAGATTAATGTATCAGACTCGCAACCTGGATATCATAAGGTGAGGTACACCTCATTTCTAAATTTACCTGGCGAGGGAGGTGATTATGGACGTGAACCCATCAGAATAGGATATTATGCAACTCGCTTATATACTTCTCGCACTACTGTTGAGTATTGTTACTTTAATAACACCCAAGACGCTGATAATGAAACGATGTCTATAAAATCTCTTGAAAATGTATTAAGGTATAACACTTTTGAGAATAATGGAGGTGGTGAGTTGGTTTTTAGGCATGGAAGCAGAAATCAGGCTTACGGCAATTTTTTCATAAATACGGGTAGAGGTATTAGAGTAAAAGAGGGGCAAAATCATTTTATTTATAATAATTATTTTTCCACAAGAGAGAAACCTTTACGGATAGTATATTCAGGTATTGATCCTGTTGATAGCGTTCATATTCTACATAATACATTTTATGAGTCTGGAACACTTGATATAGATGATGATAGGATTAATAATATTGTTTTTGCTAATAATATTTTTAAAAGATCCAGTGGATCCATTGTTAATTATAGTCGTACTTTTATAAACAATATTATTGATGGGAGTTTTGGCGTGCCAGTGCCAGATGGGAATTTGCAAACAGACCCGCTGTTAGAGGTTAATGGTGATGGATATTATGGTTTATCCAGTTCCAGTCCTGCAATAGATGCATCAAGCGCAGATTACACTGCTATTCCTAACATTCCAGGCATTGATAATGACTACAACCTTCTTAAGGATATAAGCAGACAACCAAGACCATTAAATAAAACCTCAAAGGATATCGGTTCTGATGAATTTACAAGCGGAACCATCACCAACCGACCTTTAAGCTTGTCTGATGTTGGACCATCTTATATTTCACGACTAACTATTTGTGGTGTTACAGCAAGTAACGACGATGGTAATGTGATAGAAAACGTACTTGATGGCTATTCTAATACACACTGGTCATCAAACGTAAATGGTGTTGAAGCAATTTTTGATTTATGCGAAATATACAATGTAAAAGATTTAAGCATAGCTTGGTTAAATGGGGATATAAGATCGTCATTATTTGATATAGAGGTTTCTACAGATAATTTGAACTGGACGAATGTATTCTCTGGACAATCAGGTGGAGCTTCTGTTGAATTAGAAGATATTGACATTGCTGATTCAGATGCCAGATATGTGAAATATATTGGTAATGGAAACACGGTTAATGCCTGGAATTCAATAACAGAGCTACAAATATATGGTGATCCAATATATGGTGATCCAATAGAAAACGGAAGCCTTCTCTCTATAGACGATTCATATGTACGAGGAGATTCTGGTGCAAATGTTAATTATAATGGTCAAAAATTAGTGATCAAGCTTGGTACATTAGGGGAAGGAACTATACGGGAATCATTTCTAAAATTTAATGTATCTAGTTTACCATCTAATACAGGCTCTGCAAAGTTAAGAGTAACTGTTACTGATACTGATTTAAATAATTTTGAAGCCCTTCTAGTATCTGATAATAGTTGGTCAGAAACGTTAATAACTTGGGACAATAAGCCACTTGCTACTACAACTTCATTTGGTATTCAATCTAAAACCACATCAAGCAGTCAAACCTTAGAATGGGACATCACCACGGCAGCATTAGCACAATCAGAGGTTGATGGGTTTATTACTATAAAAATAGTAGGTAAAATTGCAGATGTTCAGAGCGATATTGCTAGTAAAGAAACGGCAACTAGTGATGCGGAAAAACCGGCCATTGTTTATGAAGAAATATCACCATCACTTTCGATTTGCGTTGCTACAGCAAGTAATGACGACGGTAATGTAATAGAAAACGTACTTGATGGCTATTATAATACACGCTGGTCATCAAACGTACATGGTGTTGAAGCGGTTTTTGATTTATGCGAAATATACAATGTAAAAGATTTAAGCATAGCTTGGTTTAATGGGGATATAAGATCGGCATTATTTGATATAGAGGTTTCTACAGATAATTTGAACTGGACGAATGTATTTTCTGGACAATCAGGTGGAGCTTCTGTTGAATTAGAAGATATTGACATTGCTGATTCAGATGCCAGATATGTGAAATATATTGGTAATGGAAACACGGTTAATGCCTGGAATTCAATAACAGAGCTACAAATATATGGTGATCCAATAGAAAACGGAAGCCTTCTCTCTATAGACGATTCATATGTACGAGGAGATTCTGGTGCAAATGTTAATTATAATGGTCAAAAATTAGTGATCAAGCTTGGTACATTAGGGGAAGGAACTATACGGGAATCATTTCTAAAATTTGATGTATCTAGTTTACCATCTAATACAGGCTCTGCAAAGTTAAGAGTAACTGTTACTGATACTGATTTAAATAATTTTGAAGCCCTTCTAGTATCTGATGATAGTTGGTCAGAAACGTTAATAACTTGGGACAATAAGCCACTTGCTACTACAACTTCATTTGGTATTCAATCTAAAACCACATCAAGCAGTCAAACCTTAGAATGGGACATCACCACGGCAGCATTAGCACAATCAGGGGGTGATGGGTTTATCACTATAAAAATAGTAGGTAAAATTGCAGATGTTCAGAGCGATATTCATAGTAAAGAAACGGCAAACAGTGATGCGGAAAAACCTACAATTATATATGGGTCAAGTTTAGGTAGTCAAAAGCAGGTTTTAGAAGTGCTAGACAACACTGCTGAAAATATATTAAAAGACCTACTTGTGTATCCAAACCCATTTAACGATAAGATTTTTATTAAAAACCTACAAAATGGGATGGATGTTAAAATATTCAATTCAATGGGACAATTAATGATGGAAACTGTGTATAAAGATTATCTCAATATTTCTTCATTGCATTCGGGTATGTATTTTTTAAAAATCACAGATGAAGTGAATGCCCAAAGTAGAACTATAAAAGTTATTAAGAATTGACAAAGGTTTATTATAAAAAGAGAAACTAATATGAACTACTAAAAACCACGATGCATATGATTTAGAAGTTTACAAGAACATCAATTGAATAAAATTCAGCATCTTTTTATTCTTTTAATAAAATATTGAAAATAAAAAACCAGAAAAGGCGGACACATTTCCCGACTTATAATGATGCTATTATTAATCAAAGATTATTAACCACAATTAAAAATAACAAAGTATGAAAAAACTTCTTAATAAAAAGAGAAGCCTACATCGTCAATCTATAAAATTTGATTTAAAGATGAAGCTTAGTACACTATTTATGTTTGTCGCAGTATTTGCACTGCAAGCAAACACTACATATACTCAAAAGACGAAAGTCTCTTTGAACTTGATAAATGTCCCTGTTAGACAGGTTATTGAAGAGATTGAAAGTAAAACAGATTTTAAATTTGTTTACAAAATCAAGGATGTAAATTTAAATAGAAAAATTACTGTAAATGCCAATAAAAAACTGGTAACTAGTGTGTTAGAAAATATTTTTTCAGGCACAAATACTACTTATAGAATATTGGATACACAGATATCTCTAGTTGAAAAAGATATTATTGAAGCCTATAAAGATATTGACAACGTAAGCGTTCAACAGAGTAAAATTTCTGGATCAGTTACTGATACGTATGGAAATCCAATACCTGGTGTATCTATTCTAATTAAAAAGAGCACTAGAGGAACCGTATCAGATTTTGATGGGAAATTTACTCTTTTAATGAGCCCAGGGGATAAAACTTTAGTTTTTTCTTCTATCGGATTTAAAACAAAAGAGGTTGAAGTAGGTAATCAAACTACTATTTCTGTGGTTCTAAAAGATGATACTGAAGGGCTGGATGAAGTTGTAGTTATTGGATATGCAGCAGTAAGTAGAGATAAAATTCTAGGAGCATTAGGAACTGTAAAAGCAGAAGAAATAGTACAAGCTACCCCAACTAGTCCTTTTGATGCAGTTCAAGGTAGATTGTCTGGTGTTCAAATATTATCAAACGGTGGCCCTGGAGCAGGTTTTGATATAAAGATTAGAGGTACATCTACATTTTCTGCAGGTGGTACAGAACCACTTTATGTAGTTGATGGGCAACAGTTAGACAACATCGATAATATAGACCCTAGTGATATAGCTTCTTTAGAAATTTTAAAAGATGGAGCTACAGCTGCTATATATGGATCTAGAGCAGCAAATGGAGTTGTACTTATTACAACCAAAACCGGAAAAAGTGGTGAATTCAGTTTAGATGTAAACGCAACTACAGCCGTTACCAATTTAATAGGTGGCTTAGCACTACCAAACTCAAATGAAAGGCGTTTATATGAAAGACTAAGAACAAATCCTGATAATCTTAGAACTGCAGATCTTGACTCTTTAAGTCTTTTACAGAGAAACTCTATTAACTCGCAAGACTTAATTACTAGAATGGGTGTAAGACAACTATTTAATGTCGCTTTAAGTGGTGGTGGTGAAAAAAGTAAATTTTACTGGAACACGAGTATTTTAGAAGAGGAAGGTGTTATTGTAAACAGTTCTTACAAACGTATAAGCAGTTTATTAAAGATAGATCTTACCCCTTCTAAAAAATTCAAAGTAGGCACAAAAATAAACCTAACATATGAAGAACAGAAAGGGTTAAATGAGTCTAATGTTTTCAACTCATTGATATCAACTGTTCCTACTTTTCCTATTTTTGAACCAGATGGATCTTACTCTCCAAGATTAGGAGGGCGCCGTAATGCAGTAGCTGAAGCCAATTTAGGGAAACGTAATACTAGAAACTTTAGAGCGCAACTATTTAATTATGCGCAATATAATTTTTTTCCTACACTGTCTATCAAATCAACTTTAGGTATTAATTATAGGTATAATCAGTTTGATGGTTTTCGGCCTACAATTTTAGAGAGAGAATTTCCGCGAGGTGAAAGAGATACTCGTTTAAGCTATGACATACAACAAGAAAATTTTATAAATTACAAAGAAGATTTTGGTAAACACACGCTAAGTGCTTTTGCAGGGATGCAAATTCAGAAATATTCTAGGGAAGAATTTGATGTAAGATCTAATTTTGTGTCTGACGATATTCAAACATTTAACAATATTGATCCTACCACGTTTTCTTTAGATGTAGGAGAAAATAGCAAAAATAATTTGTTTTCCTTATTTGGAGGAATTAATTATGACTTTGATAACAAATATTTATTTGCTGCAACGGTCCGTAGAGATGGATCTTCTAGATTTGGAGATAATAAAGAATATGGTTTTTTTCCTTCAGCATCCGTAGGATGGAGAGTAAGTAGTGAAAATTTTATGGAAGGTGTTGATTTTATCGACAACTTACTGTTAAGTGCTAATTACGGAGTAACAGGAAACGAACGAATTGGAAACTACGAGTTTGGTGGCGCGTACTCGCCTGGAGCTATATACAATGGAATAAGTGGGGTTGTACCAACACGATTAGGAAACCCTGATTTAGGTTGGGAAAGTACGACACAGACAAATATTGGCATAACCTTAAATATGTTTAAAAAACGCTTAAACTTTAATGCAGACTTTTGGAGAAAGGATACTTCAGATCTTCTGGCTAGTGTGCCTTTACCTGAAGAAACTGGATTCTCGGGAATTAGACAAAATATTGGTGCCATAAGAAATGAAGGTATCGATTTGAGTCTTAGCGGTACGTTAATAAAAAATGAAAATTTTTCGTGGAAAAGTGCATTCAATATTACCTTTTTAAGAAATGAAGTATTAGAACTTGCAGGAGGCACCTCGTTTCAATCGGGTGATTATATAATTGAAGAAGGAGAATCTTTAGGTAACATTTATGGGTTTAAAAACCTAGGGGTGTATCAATATGACGAATCAAATGCTTATACAGATACTGGTATACGGTTAACACCAAATTTCGATGGTGATGGTGCCTTTGTAGATTATTCGCTTAACGGTCAAGATTATACTGGTTCAGTAACTCAATTAAGAAATGCTGGACGAACACTTGAAGGTGGAGATATTATATGGGATGATATAGATGGCGATTTTGATATAACAGCCACAGACCGTCAAGTAATAGGTAATGGTGTAGCAACTATGTTTGGAGGTTTTTCAAATGATTTCAAATACAAAAATTTTGGGATGAGCATTTTGTTCGATTATAGTTTTGGTCAAGATATTTGGAGACGTTATGATGAACTCCGTAACGATTTAAATTCTGGTAACGAAACCCCAGGACCAGACAGAATAAATGGTTCATGGCGTGAACAAGGAGATATAACAGTATACCCCAGAATGAACAGGGTGCCACAAAACAGAGAAAGACCTAATAGCTTTTTTGTAACTTCCGGGGACTTTATAAAATTAAGATTTGTAAACTTCACTTATGATATGCCCAAAACCTTTACGCAAAAAGTTAATTGGCTTAAAACTATGTCTTTAAACCTTTCATTCAATAACATTGCTACTTGGACTAATTATATCGGCTATAACCCAGAATTAGGCTCTAGAGGTAATCCTTTACAGCCAGGGGTAGATAATTTAAGGTATCCTAATAAAACGGATATCATACTTGGATTAAGAGTTAAATTTTAAGAATTAAAAAAGAATAAAAATGAAAAAATATACTATAAAATTTAAATATGCTTTCTTATTACTATTAGTAATAAGTATGTCTTGTGATAACCTTGTTGATGAACAACCAATAAGTGAAATTGGGTTTACTGAATTTTGGAAAACGCCTAATGATGCAGAAAATGGTGTTGCTGGTGCCTATGACCGCATGCAGAAATCGTTTAAAGCCAATCATTACTTTTGGGGAGAAATGAGAGCTGACAATTTTCATGAAGGTTCAGGCGGTGCTACTGCTAATAATTTAGAGTTAGTTTTTAATGATTTAACTTCTGGTAACGATTATTTCAGATGGAACAATCTGTATAACCTAATTAATCAGGCGAATTTAGCCATAAAATACCTCCCAGAAATTCAAGGTGTCAATCGAAGTTTATTAGGAGAGGCATACGCATTAAGGGCTTTTGCCTATTTCCATGCAATACGCGTTTGGGGAAGTGTTCCTGTTTTTACAGATCCAATAGAAAACCAAAACCAAGAATTACAGCGCCCAAGAACAAATGGTACAACTATAATGAATGAGGTAATAATACCTGATATCATAGCTGCCGAAGGTTTTATGGAACAATTTGCGAATCCATATCGGTTTTCAAAATCAAGTATATTCTGCTTACAAGCAGAAGTGTATATGCATTTACAAGATTATAATAAGGCTAAAGAAGCTTTAGATAAATTCGAAGCACTTAACGAATTTACTTTGACAAATTCAGTACAAGGATGGCAAAATTTATTTTTAAATGATATTGGAGAGAAAATACCGAGCGGTATAACAACAATAAATGGCCCTGAACTTGAGCTTAGAGGTACTGGAAAAATACAAAGTGGTTCAGAATTAATTCTTTCTATCAACTTTGATTTGTTAGATACTGATAGAGCTGCCATATACGCAATATTTATGACAGGAATCCCATCGTTTTATATATCACCAGCATTGGAAAATAAATGGAGAACTAAATTCCCAATAGATTCAACAACTTGGGTAAATAAATACCCAACAGTTGCTCCCCAATTAACACAAAAAGTTTCTTATACAGACAATGGTGTCTTATTAGATTCACTAGCACCTGTTTATGGCGACTGGCGTTACTTTTTATGTCGCGAGGGGGATATAGACGTATTGTCACAAGAAATTGGTGAAGCAAGATCGACAAAGTATCAAAAAACTAATGCTGGTCTTGGTTTTGACGATAGCGACATTGTACTATACCGTTACTCTGGCATGAAACTTTTGTTGGCAGAAGCTGAAAACAGGTTAGGAAATACAACTAAAGCGCTAGAGCTTGTAAACGAGATAAGAACCGCTAGAATGTTGCCAATGGTTACACTTACAGAATTTGGAGCAACTATTGATGACAGAGAAAATTACATTTTAGATGAAAGGCAATTAGAGCTCCTTGGAGAAGGTAAAAGATGGTGGGATTTAATGAGAACAGGTAAAACAATAGAAGTTATGAATCCTATCTTAAATACTGTACCAAATGGAATACCATTGACACCACAAAGGATTTTTTCTCCAATTTTTGATGACCATTTAATTGAAAACCCATTACTGGAACAAACACTAGGCTATAACTAATAATAAAAGAAATATGAAAAAATTAATAAAATTTAAAGGCGTTATTACTTTGTTAGCAATTACCATGCTAGTGTTTGGATGCGATTTAGAACTAAACCCAAGTTATGAGTTTGATACAACACAAAATTTAGAAGATCCTTTTGACGAGATTACTGCGTGGGAATGGATACAAACTAGAACTGCGTTAAATGATGAAGGCAACTTTAGTGGTGATGAAATGAACTATTTTATAGAAGCTATAAAAGCAGCTGGAATGGTTGACGAATACAACCAAATGGATACTACAGACAGAACGTACTTGCTTTTAAGTAACAATGCGTTTACAGGGGGCGGAGATATTATTCAATTAGTAACTGGTTCTAGGAATGTTCCAGATGGGGAAACTCCTGCTGAAACAATGGCTAGAGCTAATCTTGATAAGCTTAGAACTATTTTAAAATACCATATCGTTACTACATATGTAAATCAGGTGCCGGTGTTGTTTCAAGCAGAACTTGATTATGTCTTTCAAACATTAATACCTGGTGATGATGGTCGTATTGCTTTTTGGAGAGATGCACGTTACAATGTTACTATTAATCGCAATTCAGCACCTCTTCCATCATCAGCAACATCTCAAAATGAGAGAATAAGTCGTTATAATTATATTTTTAATAATGGCATTGGCCATGTAATTAATGATCCAGTGAGAAATAAGCCTTATTAATTTAAGGTAATGGTCGATGATAGAATTTAGTTTATTTGAATTCGTTATTTAGTTTATTTTAAAATCCTCTTTTGTAGATTCTAGTTTGCAATAGAGGATTTTTATTTGTATATCCACTTAATGTCCATTGACTGTAATGCTTGCTATAACTAGCCTGTCAAAGATTTGTTCTCCAAAATACCTTCGATTAAGTTTATACACAAACTCATTGAGGTATAATTGTAAATACTTTTTCTTGATTTTATGATATGTGCCTACGAAATTTCTTTTGGCATTACTTATGGCAATATGCACCCATTTAAGAGTTTCTTTAGTGGGATGTTCATACCCCTTTAAAAGCAAAAAAAGAAGTGGTAGAAAAGTACAAGAAAAAAGGGGAGACATGGCCAGATAAATCTAAAAAATGGAATCCTACCTATGTTGCTATGATTGAAGTTATGGACAACAGTGTGGGTGTTTTAAGAGCCAAACTAAAAGAACTTAACTTGGATGAAAACACAGTATTTATGGTAGTATCCGATAATGGTAATGTGGGAAATGTTACAACAAATTCTCCGTTAAGAGGAGCCAAAGGCGCTATGTACGAAGGTGGAATAAGAACCTTTGGTACAGCTGTATGGCCTGGAAAAATAGCAGCAGGCAGCACGACTGACTATCCTATAACAGGAGTCGATTTATTGCCTACTTTTGCAGAAATTGCTGGAGCAGAACTGCCAAAAGATCAAACTTTTGATGGGCAATCTTTTGTAGAACTTCTAAAAACAGGAAAAAACATAAAAGAGCGTGCCATCTTTTGGCATTATCTTATGTACCTTAAAGGAGGGAGATCAAATAAAGGTTGGGAAGGAGATAATGTATTACCCATTTACAGGACAGATAGAATGTATTGGCGTGCGGCACCTTCATCAACAATTATGCAAGGCGATTGGAAACTTATCTATTTTTATGAATATGAAAAATACGAACTCTATAATGTTGCTACTGACATTAGTGAAGAACATGATTTATCAAAATCTATTCCTGAAATATCCAAAAAGTTATATGATAAACTAATGACTTGGGTAAAAGAAACAGAAGCAGATGCACCAACAAAAGTTAATCCAGATTTTGTTAAAAAATTGCATTCACTTTTATATGAAACATTCATGATTAAAGTTTCGATACACAACGAAATGACTATGTGGATATCACATAAATAAACGAAGTATTGGTATTGAATGAAGTCTAAATTTGATTATTTAAAAATATAAACAGATGAAAATAATAAGTAATCGTGCATTGGTAGTAATTCTGATTTTGATGGTAGTATCATGCTCATCAGTAACAAAAAAGAATACAACGAAGAAAAAACCAAATATAGTCTACATTCTAGCTGATGATTTAGGCTATGGCGATGTAGGTTGTTTATGGGCAAGAAGTTATAAAAACTCCTAATATGGATCGTTTAGCAAAAGAAGGAATGCTTTTTACAGATCATTATTCTGGGAGTACTGTATGTGCACCGTCAAGAGCTGTATTATTGACGGATTTGCACTCGGGTCGTGCTTTTATTCGTTCAAATGGAAATGATTTACAATTACGTAAAGATCCTGAAGATTTAACCATTGGTAAGTATATGCAAGATGCAGGTTATGCAACAGCTATGATTGGTAAAGGCAGTTCCGGTTGTGACAATACCGTTGGACATATAAACGATAAAGGCTTTGATTATTTTTATGGATATTTAGGTCATGGACAAGCCCATTCGTTTTTTCCAAAATTTTTACATAGAAATAAGGAACAAATAGATTTCCCTAACAATGGAGGCAGCCAAACCTGGAGAGGTGAGGTTTATAGTGCAGATTTAATTTTGGATGAAGCTTTAGGCTACATCGAAGATAAAAAGGAAGAACCTTTCTTTTTGATGTATGCTTCTACATTACCACATGCTCAAATGTGGGTTCCTGAAAAATATAAAGAAGGCTATAAAGGGCAATTTGAAGAAACACCATTTACAAGTAAAAACCAGGGAAAAAATATCCTCATTATGGCGTAGCTGAAGATCCAAATGCTACTACAGCAGGTATGATTAGTCGTTTAGATTGGGAAGTTGGCGAGATTGTAAAAAAATTAGAAGCGCAAGGGCTTGCTGAGAATACTATTATTATGTTTTCTAGTGATAATGGTCCTCATAAAGAAGGTGGCAGGAACCCAGAATATTTTAAAAGTTCAGGTCCGTTTAGAGGTATAAAACGTGATTTATATGAAGGTGGTATTCGTATGCCTTTTATTGTAAAATGGCCAGGTGTAGTAAAAGAAGTTACCAAGCTGCAGATTTAAGTTCTAAATCCATCATTTCTTTGGGCGTTTTAGACCCTGTAATTTTCCGAGGTCTGTTGTTCAATTTTTCTTGAATAATTTGGAGTTGATTTATGTGAATTTCGTTAAAATGTGGATTATCAGTAGTTTTAGTCTAACTCCTGCTATATGTTAATAGAACTAACAATATGCCAAATGTTTGAATTATACACAAATATGAAGGTTTTAAGTATAACAAATAACAGTAACTTACCGTTACTTTACAGTAAATAAAAATCCTCTAAAAAAAATGTAATTGATATACATTTCTCAAAGAGAAAAGAACTGTTAATAAGCAGTAAATTTCAAAAAAAAAATAGTCACAAAAACAAAAAAAATGTTCAAAATAATTAGAATTATAGTATTAATTTCTTTTTTAAGTTTTTCTAAAGGTGTTATTTCTCAAAATAATACTTCACAATTAAATGCTACACATCGTACGTATGAAATTTGGGATGATCAACCCGCCCCAAATCGAGGTAAAGACTATTCTCGAATTCAAGCGAGAGGCTATCCTACAGATTCGGATTGGGAAGCACATTCTTACCCCATTGGTAACGGATACATGGGTGCTAATATTTTTGGCAGAACGGATATGGAACGCATTCAAATAACGGATAAAACATTAACCAACGGTGCGCCTTATGGACATGGGGGGCTGACCAATTTTGGAGAGGTTTTTCTGGAATTCGACCATTATGAGGTGAAAAATTACAAGCGCTCGCTTAATCTTAATGAAGCAATTTTAAATGTGAGTTATGAATATGAAGGTGTAAAATATACAAGGGAATATCTTGCGAATTATCCGCAGAACGTTATAGCGATAAAGCTTAAAGCAAGCAAAAAAGCAAAGCTATCTTTAACGGTAAGTGCTGTTGTTCCTTATTTAAGAAGTGCAGATGCATATAACCATTCAGGAGAAACTATAGAAAATATTGCAAAGTATGCCAATACAACAGCTCAAGATAATTTAATCACATTCGCTGGCAACGTTCCATCTTTCAGTCTTAATTTTGAAGGACAGGTTAAAATAATTAACGAGGGTGGAAAGCTTATAGCAAATAACGAGAATGGATCTAACGAGATTAGAATTATTGATGCCAATTCAGCAACTATATTGATTTCAACAGGAACCAATTACGAATTAAATGAGGATATTTTCCTACAAGATAGTACAGAATTAAAGTTAAATTCGAAAATATTTCCTCATAAAAAAGTAACAGAAATAATTGAGAATGCTAGTCTTCTGGGGTATAAAAAATTAAAAGAATCGCATCTCAAAGATTACCAAAATCTATTCTCTAGGGTTAATTTAGAAGTATCCCCTTCTGTTCCTAATATTCCTACTAAAACACTGGTGGAAAATTACAAGCAAGATGCCTCTGATATTTATTTGGAAGAATTAATGTTCCACTTTGGAAGATACTTGTTGATTGCTAGCTCTAGAAAAGGAACACTGCCAAGCACTTTACAAGGTGTTTGGAGTCAGTACCATGTCACCCCATGGTCTGGTGGTTATTGGCACAATATTAATGTGCAAATGAATTATTGGGGTGCATTTAACACGAATCTGGCAGAAACTTTTACTGGATATCAAGAATACTTTAACGCGTTCACACCAAAGACATATCAACATGCAAATACCTATATAAAGAAGTGGCATCCCAGTGCTTTTGTTGACAGTGAAAAAGGAAATGGTTGGGCTATCGGAACAGGCTCAAACGCTTATCATGTTAACGGATCAAGTGGTCATTCTGGTCCTGGCACGGGAGGTTTTACAACAAAACTTTTCTGGGATCGATTCGAATTTACCCAAGATACCACCTACCTTCGAGAACAAGCGTATCCTGCTTTGTTAGGTATGAGTACCTTTTTATCGAAAACATTATTAGCTACTGAAGATGGTAAATTATTAGTAGATCGTTCTGCATCTCCAGAGCAAAGACACAACGGCGTGCACTATATGACCATAGGAACTACTTTTGATCAAGGCTTTGTTTGGGAAACATACAACGACTTATTAAAAAGTGCTAAAATCTTAGGAACCAACGACCCTTTTTTGGAAATAGTTAGAAATCAAATAGATAAATTAGACCCTATTATTATTGGAGAATCAGGACAGATAAAAGAATATAGAGAGGAAAAGAAATATGGAGATATTGGAGATCCAAAACACCGACATATTTCGCATTTATGCGGCCTCTACCCAGGAACCCTAATTGACTCTAAAAAGCCAGAATGGATGGAAGCCGCTAGTACAGTATTAGATTTTAGAGGTAACAAAACTACAGGTTGGGCAATGGCGCATAGAATGAACATTCGTGCAAGAACCAAGGAAGCAGAAAAAGCGTATGAAGTATATTCTGAATTTTTAAGAGAGCGTACATCTCCTAATTTATGGACTGTTCATCCGCCATTTCAAATAGATGGAAACTTAGGCACAATGGCAGGTGTGGCTGAAATGTTGATCCAAAGTCATGAAGGTTTTATTGAGCTACTGCCAGCACTTCCCAAAGCTTGGCAAACAGGTTCATTTGATAGATTAGTAGCAAGAGGTAATTTTGAGGTATCATTACGCTGGAAAAATAGTAAGATATCCTCCGTTAAAATCCTCTCAAAAAGTGGTGGAAAATGCAGTATCAAATTGCCTAACACTAAAGGTGTTCAATTAAAAGATCGTATGGGTAAACAAATAGTCTATAAAATTACCGACGAAGATATTATTGAATTTAATACTAAAAAATCAGGGAAATATTTTATTACAATTAAATAGACGGTAAATTATCTGTTTGAAAATAACTCAGAATATAAATAACCAAAAACTTTAGAATATGAACTCAATTAGAAACGAACCTTTAAATAAAAATTATGACATAAAATCTACAGCACTTCAAAAAAATAAACCCAAAAAAAAGGGAAGCTTTTTTGGCTTTGTAAAACAATCAATTAAATGTAGTTATAACATAACTAATTAACTGCAAAAAGATAAATAAAGTTGTCATATTTATTAGAAATCATAGTGGTACAAGGGAATATATTAGATATAAATAATACCATTTCGGTTGGTTTTCCAGACAGTTAAGTCTCCTTAAAATAAAACCAAGAATACAAGTAGGAGCAATTTGTTTTACTTTAGATTATTTTCCAACCATAACAAAAAACAAATTTGATTCATAAACATCCAAAAAAAGCAAATACGCTTCATATAAAATTAAAAAACATGCTAATAGAAACCAATGCGTCTATGCCAGAACCAAATCTTGACTATAAAAACACAACAAAATGAAAAATCTAATTAACAATACTTTATTTTTAATTTTGAGCCTAGTGATAGTATCGTGCTCATCTACACAGAAAAAAAATGCTTCTGAGAAAATAACATCAAAGAAAAAACCAAACATCATTTACATTCTAGCGGATGATTTAGGCTATGGGGATTTGTCTAGTTTTAATGAGAATGGAAAAATAAAAACCCCCAATTTAGACGCTATGGCTTCTGAAGGGATGATGTTTACAGATGCACATACCTCATCATCTGTATGCACACCAACTCGATACGGTATTTTAACTGGGCGTTATAATTGGCGTTCTAGATTAAAAAGGAGTGTGTTGAGGGGTACATCGAAAGCATTAATACCTAATGATAGAAGTACACTTGCCTCTATTTTAAAAGCATCGGGCTATCAAACGGCTTTCATTGGAAAATGGCATTTAGGCTGGGATTGGGCAAAAAATGAAAATAATGAAATAGATTTTAGCAAAGAGGTTACCAATACACCCAACGATTTAGGTTTCGATTATGCATATGGGCATTGCGGTTCTTTAGACATGGCACCTTATGTATATGTTGAGAATGGTTTTGCCACTCAAATACCTACGGAATTAACTGAAAGTAAATCAAAATACGGTTGGTGGAGAAATGGATTAACATCTGCTGATTTTGTACATGAAGATGTGACTCCTAATTTTTTTAGACGCGGTATTAAGTATGTACAAGAACAAGCTACAGCAGAAAAGCCTTTTTTTTTATACTTACCCTTACCCTCGCCACATACACCCATTTTACCTACCGAAGAATGGCAAAATAAAAGTGGCTTAAACCCTTATGGTGATTTTGTAATGATGTTTGATGATTATGTAGGGCAATTGCTAAAAGCAGTAAAAGATGCCGGAATCGAAGAAAACACCTTAATTGTTTTTACTAGTGATAATGGATGTTCACCTGCTGCAAAGATTGATGAATTAACTGCAAAAAACCATTCTCCTAGTTATACTTTTAGAGGCCATAAAGCAGATATTTTTGAAGGCGGACATCGGGTTCCTTTTATCGTTAAATGGCCCGCATCTGTAAAGGCAGGTTCAGTAAGCAATCAAACCATTTGTACTACCGATTTTTTTGCTACCAGTGCTGAGATCGTAAACTATAAAATGAAAGCTAGTGATGGTGAAGACAGTTTTAGTATGATGCCTTTGTTAGAAGGAAAAGATAGGAGTACAAGAGAAGCTACCATTCATCATTCTATCAATGGTAATTTTGCTATCCGTAAAGGCGATTGGAAATTAATAATGACACCAGATTCTGGCGGGTGGAGTTACCCTAACCCTAAGAAAGATAAAGACTATATTAAAACACTTCCAAAAATTCAATTGTATAATCTAGATACAGATATTGCAGAAGCAACTAATGTACAGGCTGATTACCCAGAAAAAGTAAGTGAATTAAAACAACTATTAACGCAACAAATTCTAAAAGGAAGAAGTACCCCAGGCCTAGATCAGAAAAATGATACTGGCAATACTTGGAAAGAACTTTCATGGATGAATTAATGAAAACTAGTAAAATGGAATATACAACACTTTCAATATTACTTAACGAGCAAGTACCCGGGTATTAATCTAAATTTTTAATATTCAAAGAAAGACAATCTTCGATTGTACATTAAATTTATATCGTATTATTTGAATTAGTTTGTTGAGAATGAGAAGAGCTAGTTTATCTTCTCATTTTCAATATTAAAGAATACTGCCATAGTTAAAAATAATAAATGCATACTAAAGCATTATTTTATCAAGGTTACTTCGTTTAATGAGAAATTACTTAAAAAAAGCTTTACAGATTGTTGCGTTAAATATTTCAAATAAACAATTTGATGTTAATATGTTTGCTAGAGAGTTGGGCGTGAGCCAAACATTACTATTTACGAAAATTAAAGCTTGGGCAAATAAAGACCGTTGCAAAAAGCAAACTTAATTATTTTTACTTTTTAGAATTCCCTTTTTTTTAGCTACAACATCGATTATGCTATTTTTTTCTATTTTAAGTGAGTAAATGCCTTTTTTAGGCTTCATTTTTCCTTAATTTTTACAATTAGACGCAAATATCCCTGGACTTCGATATAAATTGTAGCACATTGCCTCCATCAAATTTTGTGTATGCATTTTTTTCATTCCTCTATATCTTGCAATTCCAACTTTAAACCATAATTTTATTCCTCCAAAAGTACGTTCTACTTTAAACCTTGTTTTTCCTATTAATTCATTGAATCTAGTTTCTCATTTTGTTAACGGTTTATTTTTTACCGCCTTTTTAAGGATATGATTCTTTAAATTATGCTTCTTTAAAATCGCAACATTTTTCTTTGATTGGTACCCTTTATCTGCCTTTAGAGGGATGTCTTTTGGCAATACCACATTTACAGTTTCTAGAACTTCTTCCAAATTTGTAATCTCATTTTTGCTGGTGGTTGTAGTTAGTACGCTTAGAACAAGACCTTCGTTATCGGTTACATGGTGCTTTTTAAACCCAAAATGGTACGTTCCTCTTTTCTTTAACCATGTACCCTCTTTATCGACACTATCTGGATATTCTTTGTGTACTTCTGCTTGGTCTGCACAGCAGTCTTCGGTTACCTTAAAGTTTGTTTTTCCTTTTGGTCTAAGTGGAGTCTCTGTTACACTAGCGTCTATTCTTAAACCTGTTTTTACAATAATATTCTGTATTTCTAGCTGTTTATTTATGGAAGCAAATAATTTTTCGAAGGTTTGTGTTTTGGTTAATGCGGTTCTAAACCTACTTAAAGTACTATAATCTGGAGCAACCTGCTCAATGGTCATACCACAAGAATAACTAAAGGATAGACTGTCATTTATTCGATCTTCAACTTTAGAATCGTTTAATCCATACCAACTTTGTAAAAGACACATTTTAAAAAGCAATAACCCATCATAAGAAGGATTGCCAGTGGCACTTTTTCCTTTTGAATAGTCTTTATTTATTAGGATAGAAATCGTATCCCAATCGATAAGGGTGTTTATTTGAGTAAAAAATGTCTTTTTAATTTTTCTTGCTCGTAAATCGAAAATCCGTTATTAGGGGTTCAAAAGTACATCTTTAGGATTTTTAGTTTCAAAAGAACTTAAAATGTTTGATTATTGTAAAAGCTAATAAAAAGAACAACTAAACTAAAACTTACAAAGTATCAGTAGTTTTAGTCTAACCCCTGCTAAATGTTAATAGAACTAACAATATGCTAAATGTTTGAATTACAAATAAATATGAGTATTTTAAGTATCACAAGTAACAGTAACGTACCCTTTCTTTACAGTATAGAAAAATTTTAATAAAAAGTGAGACCGTAAAATAAATCAAACGAACCTTTAAATAAAAATTATGACTTAAAATCTACAGCACTTCAAAAAAATAAACCCAAAAAAAAGGAAAGCTTTTTTGGGTTTGTAAAACAATTAATTAAATGCTTTAAAACATAACTAATTAACTACAAAAATATGAAAAAAATAATTAGAGGAATTATCATAAACGGTCATATTCCTAATTCCAATGTAAAAATAAGACTAATATCATTTTTGCTCTTATTTTGCCTATATAACGGTTACGCAATCGATACTGTTAATAAAATTGACGATATAGATATTACTGTACAAGACTTTAATTTAAAAGGTATGGTTACCGATATTAATGGCCAACCCTTGCCAGGTGTAACTATAGTTGAAAAAGGTACAACAAATGGGGTTGCCACAGATTTTGATGGGAATTACACCATTAATATATTAAATAAAGATGCAGTACTGGTTATCAGTTATTTAGGTTTTATAACTCAAGAAATTATAGTTGCAGGTAAAACCAATATTAATATAGCTTTAAAGGAAGATTCACAAATCCTTGATGAGATAGTTGTAATAGGTTATTCGTCTTCTAGAAAAGGTGATTTAACAGGTGCAATATCAACAGTTTCAGGTAAAGATTTTGATAGAGTAGCCGCTACGTCTCCTTTACAAATATTGCAAGGTCGGGCGCCTGGACTTAACATTACAAGTGCTTCTGGTCTGCCTGGATCAGGAAGCAATGTGCAAATAAGAGGTGTAGGGTCTATAAATGGAACTAGTGCTCCAATTTATGTTGTAGATGGTGTTATTAAGACATCAATAGATAATCTTAATCCAAATGTTATAAAGTCAGTTTCTGTATTGAAGGATGCTTCAGCAGCTGCTATTTATGGTGCCAGAGCGGCCAATGGTGTTATTATTGTAACTACAAAAAGGGGGAAAGGTAAAAATGCTCCTGAAATTAATTTTAATGCCTTTTATAGTGTTCAAAACGAAAGTAATTTGAGATTAAATCTTTTGAATGCGGAACAATTTTTGACAGTTTGGACAGAATCCCATGAAAATATTGGTTTAACTCCTAATTGGACACAAGCTGATCTAGTTGCAGTTGCAGGTGTGGATACAAACTGGCGAGACGAAATGCTTCAAACAGGGATGATTTCTAATTACGACTTATCTGTTTCTGGTGGAAACGAAAACTCTAATTACTTTGTAGCTCTTAATTCTTTAAGTCAAGAAGGTATGTCTATAGGAACGGGATTTCAAAAATTAAACTTAACATTAAACTCTGACCATAAAATTAATAAGTGGTTAACCTTCGGGAATTCTATTCTACTTTATTCCTCCAAAAAGGAAGGTACTGGAAGTCCTTATAACCTCGCAACACGTAAATCTCCATTTACTCGAGTATATGAAGATGATGGTGGTTGGGGTATAATTAGGTCACAAGCGTTAGAGCATATATCTGCAAACCCTGTTTGGCAAGCCAAAAATTTTCAGAATGATACCGAAAGAAGAGGATTACAGGGTAATATATATCTTACTTTAAAGTTGCTTAAAGGGTTAGAATTTACTACCAGAGGAAGTATGGATTATGAAGCTAGATATTCAACCGATTTTAGTCCTGCCGTGCCAGATCCTACGATATATTCTTGGGAAGGAACAACAGTTAACTCGCTTGCAAAGAGGGCTGACGATACAACGCATTGGATAGCAGATTTTTTATTAAATTACAATTTAACTTTAAATGAAAATCATAAAATAAGTGCCTTATTGGGGTATTCTATGGAAGAAAATAAATTTGAAAGTTTGACTGGAAGTATTTTAGGTACACCAAACAATAGTATACGATTTTTAAATGCTGGAGATCCTGAAACGCAATTAAATAGTAATAGATTTACCGATTGGAGTTTTTCTTCAATATTTTCTAGAGTAGGCTATACTTATAAAAACAAATATTCTGTTAACGGTACTATTAGACGAGATGGAACATCTAGATTGACTGAAGAAAATAGATATGGGGTGTTCACTGCGGCTTCCTTAGGATGGACAATAAGTGAAGAAGATTTTTTTAATAAAGAAGGACTTGTCAATAACTTAAAGCTAAGAGCTAGTATAGGTACATTAGGTAATGTATTAAGTCTTGGTAATTACCCTACAACGTCTATATTAAGTAGCCAAGGAACGGTTTTAAATCAAGGTATATCTCAAGGTTACACCCAAACGGCGGCTATAAATCAAGATATAACATGGGAAAGAGCTACAAAAAGTAATTTTGGTATAGATGCCCTATTGGCTAGTGGGAACATTTATACTTCTTTGGATTATTTTGTAGAAGAAACTACTGATCAACTTTTTGTTCAGCCTATTCCACAATCGAACGGATTTTCTTCAAATCCAAGAATTAATTCTGGAGCAGTAAAAAATTCAGGTTTTGAGTTACAGTTAGGGTTTAGAGATAACACAGCTAAAGATTGGTCTTATGATGTTAATTTTAACTTAGCTACTGTAAAAAATGAAGTTTCAGACCTTGGTGGACGTGATGATGAATTTTTAGCAAATGGTCTTAAAGTAGGAGAGCCTGTAAATTCATTTTTCGGCTTTCAAACTAATGGATTAATTACCGATGCAAGTCAATTAACAAAATACCAGGAAGGTCCTTTTCGTTCAAAAGATATTGGAGATATTGATATTGTGGATACTAACATGGATGGTTTAATAAATGGGGAAGACAGAACTATTATAGGAAATAGATTTCCAAACCTTACATATGGTATGATTAGTACCGTTAATTACAAAAACTGGAGTTTTCAAGTACAAGTACAAGGTGTTCAAGGTAGAGATATATACATCGGATCTAGAAATTCAACGGATTTAACGGTGCTTATGTCTTCATGGGCAAGAAATGAAGATGCCAGAGTTTTTAATAGATTTCACCCAGTTAATAACCCAAATGGTACCTGGCCAAGGGTAACGAAAGATGATAGAGGATCAAATACAGAAATTTCAGATTTTTGGTTAGAGGATGCATCGTTTTTGCGTATAAACAATATCTATTTATCTTATAACCTACCAACAGAAGTGCTAAGTAAAATAGGAATAGGTGGTTTAAGTATTTATGGCAGTATAAACAACGCTTATACCTTTACTAAATATGATGGCCCCGAAGTGGATACTACTTCAGGCGATCGAGGAACTATCAATGCATTGTCTAGTGTACCAAACCCAAGAACTTTTACTTTGGGTATAAAAGCTTCATTTTAATTAATTTTAATATACTAATTATGAAAAATATAAAAAAAATATTGAATACAAGAATAATTCTCCTTGTAGCTATGCTTTCTGTTTTAGGGGCTTGTACTAATGAGGATTTTCTTAATCGTTCTCCGTTAGATAGTCCTAGTCCAGAAAACTTTTTTATAGATGCGGTATCTGCTAGATCTGCCGTTAATGCAAGTTACCGTCCATGGACATCAAGTCCACATACCTATGGACGAGATTTAACAATAACATTAGATGCTATGACAGATGATAGTTATTGGCGTCCAGCAAGGCGTCTATCAATAGCAGCGGAAAGATGGGATTTTACACCAACTAATGATATTATTGGAGCTTATTGGACACAAGCTTACAGGTCTATTAATGCAGCAAATTTTGCAATAGAGCGTATTCCTACATCAAGCAATGAAAATTTCACACCTGAAGAGCAAGCCCCTTTTATTGCGGAAGCAAGGTTTGTAAGAGCTTGGTCTTATCTGTTTTTAACATCTTTATTTGGAAATGTACCGCTTCATACAGAGACCAGTATAGTTTCTAAACCAAGGTCTTCAAGAGCAGATGTTTTAGCACAAGTCGTAGAAGATTTAGAGTATGCTAGTAATAACTTATTAACAAGTCCGCCAGAAGCAGGAGTTCCTGCAGCAGCAGCAGCTACTGGTTTTTTAGCTAAAGCATACCTTTGGTTAAATGATTTGGAAAAAGCGGAGGTAGCAGCAAGAAAAGCAATATCACAAGCAGAAGGAGCAGGTTTTGGTTTGGTAGATGATTACTTATCTATTTGGGACATTGAAGAGAATAGAGAACTATTATTTGCTTTACAATTTAAAAGTAATGATCCTCAATATGGACAAAATGCGACAGTGCAGCGTTTGGTAAGAGATATACCAACGGCATTAAGAGCAGTAGAACCAGGTAATGGTTGGGGATATTGTCTGCCACAGCGGGATTTATATGATGCTTTTGAGGATGGAGATCCTAGAAGAGGTTATACAATGTATGCACATGGTGATGATTATGGTATGTATCCTGCTTCTGATGACTTTGTTTATTCGTATGATACCTACAACGCTTTAGGTGATGTAATATCAGAGACGGTAACATATCAAACGGGAGATATGGTAACATATAATCATAACTGGTCTCCATCTGGTCTCAATGTAAAAAAAATGACTAGAAAAGTATCTGATCTAGGAAATGAAAGGTGGAGCGGTATGGATATTCCAATTTTACGTATGTCTGAATTGTATTTAATTTTAGCTGAAGCTTTAGCAGAACAAGGAAGTGTCGAGGCCTTAACATGGGTAAATTTAGTGCGTCAAAGAGCATCTGTTAATATGCCAGATAAAACTACTGCTGATGGTGATTTAATAGATTTGGTAAGACATGAGCGAAGAGTTGAATTAGCAATGGAAGGAGTAAGACTTTTTGATTTGGTTAGATGGGGCACTTTGTCTGAAGTTTTTGGAGACGGTACTAAAGTTAAAAGACATTTTTTCTCTGATTTTATTCCAGGTTCTAATATTGTAAAATATGATGCTCCTGTGGGTGATCTTACATTATTTTCACTATTACCAACGCCCCAAATTGAAATTGATCAAAACCCTGAGATAAACGAGCAAGTACCCGGGTATTAATCTAAATTTTTAATATTCAAAGAAAGACAATCTTCGATTGTACATTAAATTTATATCGTATTATTTGAATTAGTTTGTTGAGAATGAGAAGAGTTAGTTTATCTTCTCATTTTCAATATTAAAGAATTTTGATATAGTTAAAAATAATAATAAATGCATACTAAAGCATTACTTTATCAAGGTTACTTCGTTGTACTTTCCTGAAATAGGTTGACTAAAAATTAAACACTTAATGATAGTCACTTATGAAAACACAAAAAGAACCCTGGCGTAAAAAAACATACGAAAAAGTAACTTTAGAACTTAAATTATTCGTCGTTGACCAAATCCAAAATGGTCATATTTCTACTAATTTTGCTTCTAAAAAATATGATGTTCCTAGAACAACTATTTCCTATTGGTTGAAAAAATACAGTACTTTAGTGCAACAAAACACAGGTATGAGTAAACTAGATGAGATTAAAAAACTAAAGGAACGTATTGAAGAACTAGAGTTTGTAAAAGACTTTCAGCAAGATGTTATTGCAGATATGGAACTCATTACTGGAGTCGATATGTCAAAAAAGTCGCTGCCCAAAATAGTAGCAAAAGAGATAGCGCTAAAAAAGAAACACCGTTTAAAAGAAAATGGTTCTATCAGTGTTTTGGGATTAGTAAACAAGCCTTCTACAAAAGATGTAAATCACAAGAAAAAAAACAACTAAACGATGAGAAAATTATCATAATGATTCAAGATTATCGTAAAGTAGTTGGGCAGAGAACTGGTGGTATTAAGCTTTATGCAGAACTTAAACAAGGTTTTATAAATCAGGACATTAAAATTGGTAGAGATAAACTATACGATATATTGAGACTGCACAATCTTTTAGTTCCTAAGCTTAAAAACTACGTGACAACCACGAACTCTAATCACTTATTTAGAAAGTATAAAAACCTGATTAAAGATCAAGTACCCAATAGACCAGAACAGCTATGGGTGAGTGATATAACCTATATAAAAACAGATAAAGGGCATAATTATCTAGCAATTGTAACAGATGCCTATTCAAAGCAAATTATGGGCTATAAATTAGATAACAACATGAAAACATCACTTTGTACAGAAGCGTTGTCTATGGCTATTAAAAACAGGAAATACCCTAATGAAAAACTAATTCATCATTCCGATAGCCGTTTTCAGTATTGCAATCCAAAATATACAGAATTTGCCGAAAGTAATGGCATCATGATGAGTATGACAGAACAATACGACCCATACGAAAATGCAATTGCAGAAAGGATTAATAGAACTTTAAAATATGAATATGGACTTAGAAACTGCATTAAAAATACCGACATTGCTCAGCAAATAACAAAACAAGCAGTATCTATTTACAATAATTTAAGAACCCATTTTAGCCTCGGTTTAAGAAAACCTGCCGAAGTCCATTTGAATCCGAATATAAAATATAAATCGTATCGAAGAAATAATGTAAATTTGACTGAACTAAAAATTTAAAACTAAAACTTGTTCAAGATATTTTTTGCATTCTAAACACCTTAAAAAAATAGCTTTGAACGGTATAAATTAAACCTAAAAAAGGTCAACCTATATCAGTATAATACAAATAAACTTTAGATATATGAATCATAATACAGTACAAATAATGAATTGCATGAAATCACTAACAATTTCACTACTAATCGTGTTAACATTTACAAGTTGTTCGAAAGTAGAACGTAATTCTCCGAATATTGTAATTATCTATGCAGATGATATGGGGTATGGCGACCTTAATTGCCAAAATCCGAATTCGAAAATTCCGACTCCAAATCTCGACAAGCTTGCTTCAGAAGGTATGCGTTTTACCGATGCACACAGCTCGTCAGGGATTTGCTCCCCTAGTCGATTTGCATTACTTACTGGGTCCTATCACTGGCGCAGGCAACATGGAATCGTTGGCTCCTTTGGTAAACCATTTTTCAAGGACTCGGATATCACTTTGCCACAATTATTAAAAACAAAGGGATACACCACTGCTTGCATTGGCAAATGGCATTTGGGATGGGATTGGGATTTTATCAACAAAGAACCTTCTAGTTCTAGAAATTATTGGCGTAACGACCGCAAAATGTATGACCTCCAAGATATAAATTGGGAGGCTCCTATAACCGGTGGCCCTTTGGATCGTGGTTTTGATTACTACTATGGTGATGGGACAATAAACTTTCCTCCCTATGCTTGGGTTGAAAATGATCGTTTTGTTGAAATCCCCAACGACATATTCGAATTCAATCAGTTTGAGAGAGAAGTAAAAGAGGCAGATTGGGATTCTCGTCCAGGGCCAAAAGTGAAAGGCTGGGATCCCTATAAAGTTTTACCAACACTTACAAAAAAAACTATTGAATGGATAAATAGGCAAGATGAAAACAAACCTTTCTTTCTCTATTTTGCCCTGCCTTCACCGCACGCACCCATCATTCCAAACGATGAATTCGACGGAAAGTCTCAGGCAGGTGGGTATGGTGATTTCATGGTTGAAACCGACTGGGTAGCTGGTCAAGTTCTAAAAGCACTTAAAGAAAAAGGACTGGAAGACAATACCATCATTATTTTCAGTTCCGATAATGGTCCAGAATCCTATGCATGGCAACGTGCTGAAAAATATGGGCATTATAGCATGAACGGTTTTCGTGGGCTTAAACGAGATGTATGGGAAGGAGGACATCATGTGCCTTTTATAGTTAAATGGCCGGGTCTAATTGAGGCAGGTTCAGTTTCAAATGAAGTTATTTCACAAGTTGATATTATGGCAACCTTAGCAAGTATAACGGGAATAGATTTGGCTGAAGACTCAGCTCCAGATAGCTATAATTTTAAATCTGTTATTCTGGGAAAAGAATATAAATCACCTATTCGAGAAGCAACTGTTCATAATACATATAAATCTATTTGGGGCATCAGAAAAGGAGATTGGCTTTATATCAATGATTCAACCGGAGGACACAGAAAATTACCAGAATCGTTCAAAGAACTAACCGGATATACAGATTTTAATACAAAAGGTCTTCTTTTCAATATGGTGGATGATTCTGAACAGCGTGTTAATCTTTATGAGAAATATCCGGAAAAAATCATTGAAATGGAGAAATTACTTAAAGGATATCGTGAAAGAGGATATTCCGTAAGGCGAAGTAAGCAAGATTAAAGGAATTAATTCCAGCCAAACTTTTTTCTAAAAATTGGGAAAACAACAAAATGCTAACAAAGTATATAGTTTATGGCGGGTGAAGTTCTAAATAAAAGCACATTACATAAAATAAACACCTGTATAAATTGAAAGATTTGTGTTTCAAAACCGCCACAAAACCATATACAAACCGTTGCCAGTAATCTAAAAAAAATATCGTGAACCCAATTTACCTAGACACACATATACACACTTCCGAAAATCCTCGCGGATTTTCTTGGTTCGTGTTTTATTTACTAAATTTATTGCTTAAACTACGCAACTTTCCTTACACAAACACGTTGTGTGTAATTTAACGCATGTACCCTCCATTCAATAACTTAACGCAACAAATCTAAAATTATAGATTTGTAAAATGGAAGTAAAAAACATACGAAAAAGTAACTTTAGAACTTAAATTATTCGTCGTTGACCAAATCCAAAATGGTCATATTTCTACTAATTTTGCTTCTAAAAAATATGATGTTCCTAGAACAACTATTTCCTATTGGTTGAAAAAATACAGTACTTTAGTGCAACAAAACACAGGTATGAGTAAACTAGATGAGATTAAAAAACTAAAGGAACGTATTGAAGAACTAGAGTTTGTAAAAGACTTTCAGCAAGATGTTATTGCAGATATGGAACTCATTACTGGAGTCGATATGTCAAAAAAGTCGCTGCCCAAAATAGTAGCAAAAGAGATAGCGCTAAAAAAGAAACACCGTTTAAAAGAAAATGGTTCTATCAGTGTTTTGGGATTAGTAAACAAGCCTTCTACAAAAGATGTAAATCACAAGAAAAAAACAACTAAACGATGAGAAAATTATCATAATGATTCAAGATTATCGTAAAGTAGTTGGGCAGAGAACTGGTGGTATTAAGCTTTATGCAGAACTTAAACAAGGTTTTATAAATCAGGACATTAAAATTGGTAGAGATAAACTATACGATATATTGAGACTGCACAACCTTTTAGTTCCTAAGCTTAAAAACTACGTGACAACCACGAACTCTAATCACTTATTTAGAAAGTATAAAAACCTGATTAAAGATCAAGTACCCAATAGACCAGAACAGCTATGGGTGAGTGATATAACCTATATAAAAACAGATAAAGGGCATAATTATCTAGCAATTGTAACAGATGCCTATTCAAAGCAAATTATGGGCTATAAATTAGATAACAACATGAAAACATCACTTTGTACAGAAGCGTTGTCTATGGCTATTAAAAACAGGAAATACCCTAATGAAAAACTAATTCATCATTCCGATAGCCGTTTTCAGTATTGCAATCCAAAATATACAGAATTTGCCGAAAGTAATGGCATCATGATGAGTATGACAGAACAATACGACCCATACGAAAATGCAATTGCAGAAAGGATTAATAGAACTTTAAAATATGAATATGGACTTAGAAACTGCATTAAAAATACCGACATTGCTCAGCAAATAACAAAACAAGCAGTATCTATTTACAATAATTTAAGAACCCATTTTAGCCTCGGTTTAAGAAAACCTGCCGAAGTCCATTTGAATCCGAATATAAAATATAAATCGTATCGAAGAAATAATGTAAATTTGACTGAACTAAAAATTTAAAACTAAAACTTGTTCAAGATATTTTTTGCATTCTAAACACCTTAAAAAAATAGCTTTGAACGGTATAAATTAAACCTAAAAAAGGTCAACCTATATCAGTATAATACACGTTTAATGAGAAATTACTTAAAAAAAGCTTTACAGATTGTTGCGTTAAATATCTCAAATAACCAATTTGATGTTAATATGTTTGCTAGAGAGTTGGGCGTGAGCCAAACATTACTATTCACGAAAATTAAAGCTTGGGCAAATATTACTCCTAACGAATTTATTATTGAAATGCGAATGAAAAGGGCTATTCAGCTGTTAGAACAAAGTGAAATAAATATTTCTGAAGTTAGCGATAGAGTCGGGTTTAAAGACCCAAAGTACTTTAGAAAAATAAATCAATTATTACCAACTCAATTTACGAGTCAGTTTTTAAAAAGAAATACGATTTAATCTAAAGGAATTAAGGAGTTCATACTGTATTATTGTACACTATGTTGGTACTTCTGTACCCTAAAAAAATCGATTAGGGTTTTACCTTTACAAAATATGTAATCAAGGGTTCTATTTGTTATTAAACTTTAAATAAAGCATATAGGGTCAATCGCAAAGTTGGATAAAATTCAATTTACAAGTGGTTTGCCTAAAGCCCGCTCAGGAAGAATAATGCGACGCATTTTAAGCAAAATAGCAGATAAGGATACAAGTAATTTGGGAGATATCAGTACACTTTTAAATCCTGAAGTAGTTCAGGATATTATGGATAATGTACTGTAATATTTTTTTATTTATTACATAAACTAGAATAGTTCCGTGTAATTAGAGATGTTAATTATACTATTATTTTATAAAATCAAAGAATTCTATACTTATTTTAAATTATTCTAACAGAAACGATTTCGTTATTTTTTTTAAAAAATGTATAATCTAAAGTAAATATTAAAAAAACAATAATTTCTGATTCCAGATAAAAAAAGACCTGATGAAAAACTATTTAGCCATTTTAATTATACTTCTATTTTGTGGTTGTCAAGAATCCACAAACACGAACCATTTTGCGATTCAGCTTGAAAAAAAAAGAGTGCTTAAGGAGGTTAAAAAATATTTTAATATTGAACCTATAACGATTACATCTTTTTTTGCAGAACGTAGTGCAGGAACAAAAAATGATTTTTATTCTGAAGGTGATTATTGGTGGCCTAATCCAAAATATCCTGATAGCTCCTATATTAGAAAGGATGGGTTGAGTAATCCTAATAATTTTGTTGCTCATAGAAGAGCTATGGTTATGTTGAGTCAAATTTCTGGAGCACTAGCCTCAGCTTATCTTGTAACTAAAGATAAAAAATACATTAAAGACTTAATTAATCATTTAAATGCTTGGTTTGTTAATAGTGATACAAAGATGAATCCTAATTTACTCTACGCTCAAGCTATAAAAGGACGTGTAACGGGAAGAGGTATTGGTATTATAGATACTATACATCTTATAGAAGTAGCGAAAGCTGTTGAAGTTGTTGAAGCGTCAAATATGATGTCAAAGGAAGAACTTATGAAAATAAAACATTGGTTTTTAGATTATTCAATTTGGCTAACAACTCATGAATATGGAGTTAAAGAACGTGATCATGGAAATAACCACAGTACCTATTGGACAATGCAAGTAGCTGCTTTTGCTAAACTTAATGACAATGAAGAACTACTCGACTTTTGTAGAACGTTTTTTAAAGAAACACTATTGCCAAATCAAATGGCAGAAGATGGGGGTTTTCCTGATGAACTATCTAGAACAAAACCCTACAGCTACTCTAGGTTTAATTTAGATGGCTTTTTTGGATTAGCGCAGATAATTTCGACAGAAAAAAATAATATGTTTATTTATAAAACTGAAGATGGTAAAAGTTTAAAACTAGGATTGGAATTTATGTACCCTTATTTAAAAAACAAAAATGATTGGCCTTATAAAAAAGACGTAACTCATTGGGAAGATTGGCCAGCAAAACACACAGCATTATTATTTGGTGGTTTAAATTTTAAAAATGAAGATTATATAAATTTATGGGCAAAACTACCAGAGCCTTCTTCTGATAAATATGAATTAATGCGAGTTACATCAATTAGATATCCATTATTGTGGATATCTGAAAACTAAAGGTTAAAAAAATGAGAGAAGAAATAGAACGGTATTAATAATATACTTTTCTTTAAATTTAATTTTCAGTAATGAATACCTGTTAATTTTTATTTTTTAATACTTAGCAGTTATGTCTTATGCTAATTATGTTTTAAAAATGACTTCATTTTTTATATTATTAAATAGAGGTTTTCAAGAAACTTTATACAAAAAATGAACATACTTACAATTATTAGGAACGATGATTATAAGTGAACAAAAATTGCCCTAAATCTTATCTAGTAAACAAAAGAAGTAACCAATTATTATCATTAATCACTTCTAACTAGATTATTAAATATTTATATAAAGAGATATAACCCCAATAAAGGGGTTTAAAAGTTCATATTACATCTTCAATGTTTTTTATGCTTTTTTTTTCTTTTTCTTGTGAAGATTAATAGCTATTTCAAAATGCTTCTTCTTGAGAACAAAGGCAGTATAAATGAAATACAAAACCATTAAATTATGAAAAACTTTAACTCATGTCTTTTAATCCTAATTATTTTAACATGTTGTAATTCAATGTTTTCGCAAACATCAAATTGGTGGCATCTTAAAGAACAAGAAAATATGCCATGGTTAACAGGAACTGCTTATTGGCCGTTTAAAGATTTTTCGACTCCAACAAGACCAGATAATCCTGTGCCTTATGTGAATCAAAAAGGTGTTATTGAAAGAGATTTCACAAAAAAAGAAAGTTTTTTTGTATTTCAATCTTATTGGACAGAAAAGCCAATGGTTCATATTTACGGTCAGACTTGGCCAACAAGATGGGGCGATAAAGATGAAAAAAAAATGATTAAGGTGTATTCTAATTGCGCAAATGTAGAACTGATTGTAAATGGTAAAAGTTATGGTTCTAAAAAAAGAAACAGCCAAAATTATCCAGCTGCTGGATTAAGATGGCTAGTAGCATTAAAAGAAGGCAAAAACTATATAAAAGCTATTGGTAAAAAATCAAAAACCGTAATTACAGATGAAATATGGGTAGATTACCAAACCGAAATATGGGGAAATCCTAAAGAACTTACTTTGAATGTAAAGAGACAAGCGGGGGATACTATTTGGTTTCAAGCGCAGGTTTTTGACGCCAAAGGTGTTAAATGTTTAGATGCTAAAAATGTGATTGATTTTGATGTGGCAGGAGATGGTGAACTCATTATAAACCAGGGTACATCTAGGGGGTGTTCAAAACTACAATTATACAATGGCAGAGCTTTAATAGGATTATTACACAATAATGGAAAAAGCACGGTATCTGCAAAAAGTAATGGGCTAAAGACTGCGTTTAATTCGATTGATATAAAATCTGAAACCTTGACAAAACACGATTCTTTTCTAAATGAATTTAATGCCTCAGACGTACTCACAAAGATTTCAAATAAGTATAAAGATCTAGCAGCCAAAACAAAAATCGATTCAACGCATATCCCTAGAACTATTAAAGAAGATGGGAGCTTGAAAGGCGTAAATAGTAGAGACTGGACTAGTGGTTTCTTCTCCGGCATGTTATGGTACTTGTATGAATATTCAAAATACCCTGAATTAAAATCAGAAGCTATCGAAATCACATCTTTTGTAGAAAAAGAACAGTATAATGGTGTAACTCATGATATGGGATTTAAAATTGGTTCTAGCGTAGGTAACGGTTATAGACTTATGAATGATATTCACTATAAAGATATATTAGTAAAAAGCGCTGAAACATTAATTACTCGGTTCAATCCTACTGTAGGTTGTATTCGATCATGGGATCACAGCGATGATAAATGGGGTTATCCAGTTATTATCGATAATATGATGAATCTTGAGCTCTTGTTTGAGGCTTATAAATTAACAGGAAATAAAAAGTTCTATGATGTTGCCCTCTCGCATGCAGATGTGACTATGAAAAATCATTTTAGAAAAGATAATAGCTCGTATCATGTTATCGATTATAACCCTGTAAACGGTAATGTTGTAAAAAAGAATACACATCAAGGATATAGCCATGAATCTATATGGGCTCGTGGTCAAGCATGGGGATTATACGGTTATACTCTTATGTATAGAGAAACTAAGGATGTAAAATATTTGGAGCAAGCTAATAAAATTGCAGCTTTGATATTTAAACATGAAAATATGCCAAATGATTTGATACCCTACTGGGATTATTTAGCACCTAACCTTTATGAGCAGCCTAGAGATGTGTCAGCTGCTGCCATAACAGCTTCTGCATTATTAGAACTTCAAGGATATATCACTAATGATAAATTGAAGAAAGAATATACAGAAAATGCCAAAAAAATAATAGAAATACTATCATCTGATCAATTTTCTGAAAAGAGGAATGAGTATTTTATACTAAATCAATCGACAGGAAGTTTTCCGAGTAATTCAGAGGTTAATGTTCCATTAGTTTATGCAGATTATTATTTTGTAGAGGCTTTACTCAGATTAATAAAAATAAATAATTAATTAAATCAATGATGAAAAGAATTTTAATAATGTTTGTTTGCTTGTTTTTTAATTGTAAAAATGTTTAGTAGATTTCAGTATTGGTTTCTTTAAAGGTTTTAAAGCAAAAGAATTAAACTCAATAAAAGATTGAAGTTAATAACACAACAAAAGGTTTCACAGATTAAATAGTAGAAGGAAATCAGTTTAAGTTAACTAATTGCATTAAATTCTACCCAAAATAATTTGATTTAACGAACTATGAAAAATATTAAATAATGAACTCTCAAAAAAAAATCATCTTTATTTTTATAATTTTAATATCAATTTCTGCTTGTAAGAAAGAAGAAAATATAAGTAATAAAACTACGAATAATAAAGAATTAAATGTACCTAAAGGGATGGTTTGGGTAAACGGTAAGACCTTTTTACAAGGAGCCAAACAGTCAGATAATTTTGCAATGCCAAGGGAAAAACCTGCTCATGAAGTTATGGTTGATGGTTTTTTTATAGACGCTACAGAAGTAACAAACAAACAATTTAAAAAGTTTGTTACTGCAACAAAATATATTACAGTTGCAGAAAGAAAGATCGATTGGAAAGAAATGAAAACCCAACTTCCTAAAAACACACCAAAACCGCACGATTCTATTTTACAACCTGGAAGTTTAATTTTTAATAAAAATATAAATGCGGTTGTAAATATGAACAATTATTTTCAATGGTGGGTATGGAAAATTGGCGCGAACTGGAAACATCCAGAAGGACCAGATTCTACAATTAAAGATAAAGATAACATCCCTGTTGTTCATATTGCTTTAGAAGACGCCCTGGCTTATTGTAAATGGGCAAATAGACGCTTGCCAACAGAAGCAGAATGGGAAGCTGCAGCGCAAGGAACAAATAATAGCGCCATTTTTACTTGGGGAGATAACCCCGCTATTTTAAACTCAAATGCAAACACTTGGCAAGGTGTTTTTCCTACAAAAAACGAATCTATAGATGGTTTTAAGTTAATTGCACCCGTAAAATCATACCCAGCAAACAGCATTGGCATCTATGATATGGCGGGAAATGTTTGGGAACTTACAGCAGACTTATTTAATGTGAACCACTATAAAGAATTAGATATTTCTAAGGTAATTAAGAATCCTACAGGGTCTAAAAAATCATACAGTCCAGCGAATCCTAATCAAATAGAATACGTAATGAAAGGTGGTTCTTTTTTATGTCATGAATCGTATTGTGCTAGTTTTAGGATTTCTTCAAAAATGGGTGTCACTATAGACTCAGGCTCAGACCACATGGGCTTTAGAACCGTTGCCACTGTAGATATGATTTCGAATTAAACCTTTTATAATAATTAGAGTCTTATAGTTATAATTTACTTAAGAATGAAACAACAACATATTCAACATTTATATTGGCGAGTAGGATTTGGTATAAGTATTAGTGAATTAGAGAACCTTAAATCAGATTCTAAATCAAACATAATCACTAGCATATTTTCCAAGTCCAAGGATGTTAATTTATTACAACTTGATCTTTCAGAACTTAATCCTATAAAAAGCACAAATCCAAAAGTATTAATGACGGAGATGGGTGAGGCTACTTTTCAAAAGTTGATACAAAAAGGCCAGCAAAAAGTAAAGGACTTAAATCATGCTTGGATTGATAGATTGTCAGAACCAACTTCTATATTACGTGAAAAAATGACATTATTTTGGGCAAATACATTTGTTTGTAGAGATAATAATATTTTTCATATTCAACATTACAATAATACGTTAAGAAAACATGCCTTAGGCGATTTTAGAAATTTTGTAAAAGCGATTGCAAAAGAAGCATCTATGAGCAAATATCTTAATAATAGACAAAATGTGAAGGAAAGCCCAAACGAGAATTTTGCAAGAGAATTGATGGAGCTTTTTACTTTAGGGGTTGGAAATTATACAGAAAAAGATATCAAAGAGTCAGCAAGAGCCTTTTCGGGTTGGTCGTTTAAAAACAATGGCGATTTTTTCTTGCGAAAACAAAAACATGATTATGAGGAGAAGACGTTTTTTGGAAAGACAGGTCACTTTAATGGAGATGATATTATTGATATCATTCTAGAACAAAAACAATGTGCAAAATTTATTTGTGCCAAAGTTTATAAATATTTTGTGAATCCTAATGTTGATCAGGATAGACTTGAGGAAATCACAACGCTATTCTACAAAGAGTATAACATTGAAAAATTAATGCAACATATATTTACTTCAGATTGGTTTTATAATGAAGAAAATATTGGTGCTAAAATAAAATCGCCAATAGAATTATTAGTTGGTATTCATAGAGTTGTTCCAGTAACTTTCAATAAAAAAAAGCAGCTTCATTATTTACAAAAAATGATGGGACAAGTTTTATTATATCCTGATAATGTTTCTGGTTGGAAGGGTGATAAAAATTGGATTGATTCTAATACCTTAATGTTTAGAATGAAATTACCGTCTTTATTATTGAACAACGCTATTATTAATTTAGAAGAAAAAGGTGCTTTTGAAGATTCTTTTGAAGCTTATTACAAAAAAGAAAAAAATAGAAATAAATTTTTAAATGTAACTCAAAAATGGGCGCAATTTGAAAAAGAATATGGGCATTTAAAGCCAGATGAATTAAGAAAAATAATTATTATCCCGAAAATAGATAAGGATACAAAAGATTTAATATCTAATTTAAAAGTTAAGTCAAATAAGGATTATTGCATTCAGTTAATGTCTATCCCTGAATATCAACTATGTTAAATCTGAGCAGATGAAAAGAAGAAATTTTTTAAGGCAAAGTACATTGGCAAGTAGTCTGTTTTTTGTGCCAAATTTTGTGAAGGCTTTTGAGCAGGTTGCCAAAGCATCTTTAGGGTATAAAAAACTTGTTATCGTTCAATTATCCGGTGGTAATGATGGATTGAATACCATTGTTCCTTTTACTAATGACATTTATTATGAAAATAGACAAGGAATTTCGATTCCAAAAAATGATCTTATAAAAGTAACAGACGACCTTGGTTTTAATAAAAGTTTAGCGCCATTAAAAAATCTTTACGATCAAGGATATTTGTCAATTATTAATAATGTTGGTTATCCAAATCCCAATAGGTCTCATTTTAGATCTACAGATATATGGCAAACGGCCAGTAGTGCAAATGAATATTTAGATTCAGGATGGTTAGGACGTTATATAGATCGTTATGGTAAAATGCCATATTCAGGAATAGAAATAGACGATAGTTTATCTTTAATTATGAAAGGCGAAACCATGAATGGAATTGCTACTAAGAACCCAAGAATACTCTTTGACAATACCCAAACACCTTATTTCAAAAAAGTGTTAAGTCACCAAAGTGATCAGCATTTAAGTGAGCATAATTTGGGGTATTTATATAAAACGATGATTGAAGCAAAATCATCAGCAAAGTATATTTATGAAACTTCCAAAACGTATAAAAGTAGGCAAGAATACCCTAACAACGCATTTGGAAAGCAGTTGAAAACAACAGCAGAATTTATAAACTCAAACATACAAAGCAAAGTATATTATGTGTCTATGGGTGGTTTTGATACGCATGCAAATCAAGCAGATAGACAAAAACGTTTATTAAGTACTTATAGTGAATCTATGGAAGTATTTGTAAATGAGTTAAAACAAAACGATACGTTTAAGGATACACTTATTTTAACCTTTTCTGAATTCGGTAGACGTGTGCAACAAAACGCAGCAGGAGGTACAGATCATGGAGCAGCTAATAACGTATTTATTATTGGGGAGAATCTTAAATCAAAAGGGTTTTATAATGAATTACCTGATCTCGCTAATTTGGATGCTAATGGAGATATTATTCATACCGTAGACTTTAGATCTGTGTATGCCACTATTTTGGAAAAATGGCTTCAAGTAGACGATGCGGTTATCCTAAATAAGTCTTTTAGCAAGCTAGATTTCATAAATTAATATTTGGTTCAAGTTTAATTAAAAAATCAACAATCTAAATTCTATGTTATGAATTATGGTTATGTTACATTAACCCGTTGTGCATTTTAAATAATGCTAATTTTAATATTGTTTATATTTCTATTAAATATCATTAGTGTCCGATAAAACTACAAATTTTAATTAAACCCATTTTTGAGCCCAGTAAACACGTTCTATATTTTTCTTTTTGAGTTAGCAAGGTGTCTATTTAAAAAGTTGCAGTTGTATATCTGGAGGTTTTGATGTGAGTTCCCACCATTGTTTGTTTGGGTTTTCGAGAAATTTAAACAGATCAATGTAGGTCATCAGATGAAATCTCATCACAGAAACCATATTTGAATATGCCCATTTTCGTTTGATTTTTCTTTGTATCACAAGCATGATGAGTTGAATGATTAATGCTGACCATATCTGAATCTCTATTGCATTTTGATTATCTCCAAGAAAATATTTAAGGGGAAAGTTCTGCTTGAGTCTTTTAAACATCGTTTCAATCTGCCATCTGTGTTTGTATATATCTGCTACTTGGTCTGGAGATATTTCTGCATTATTGGTGATAAACTCATATACCTTTTCTTTTGTAGCATCCCAATAAGCAACTCTTCTTATTTGAATAGATTTATCGTCTTTTTCTATCAATATAAGTTCATCTTTTAGTATTGCATCACTTGTTTTGTCTGCTAAATCAAATTCTTTAATGCTTTTATAGACAGCATTGTCTTTTTGGCGAGTTACAAAGTAAATATCATTTAAAGTCCACTCTAAATATTGGAGATAATCATTGTATGCTTTATCAAAAACGACAAAAGAATCTTTCTCTAAATTTAACTCTTTTAAAAAAGTGTGGTCGTGAGTAGCAGCACTGCTAAAACGTATCAGACAAGGTACATCTTCCAAAGCATTTATCATTGTGTGCATCTTTATACCTCCTTTTTTCTTACCTGTAATAGGATTACGACCAACTCCTTTTAAAATATCACTAAATAGGCTGATTGTGGTAGAATCTACAATTTTTAAATTCTTTACAGGAGATTTTAATGGACTGCTGTCCGATAAAAATGGAGCGTAGCGTTTGTATAATTTTGAATAAATTGCTCCAAAGACTTCACTGGTTCTTTTCTTGTTAGCATCTGACAATGTACTTCGCTTAGGGAAATGTTTTAGATTTAAATGGCTGATACGCCCTTCACAAGCTAATAAAACGGTCGACAACTCTCTAAGTGAGGAAACTCCACTCATTGTGGCATAAAGCATCGTGACTAAATGGTCGTAGGTTTTAAACTTTTTGTAGTAGCGGTCACTGTTATAGATTTTGGCTGTCCGAGTAATATCTGCTTGTGGTATATATTTTAAAATCTGTTTAATTATTGGTGTTCCGCTAAAGTGTGTACTTTTGTTCATATCTCAATTTTGTGGTAAAAATCAAGATATAAATAAAGCAGGAAATCCAACTATGGAAATCCTGCTTTTAAAATTATTTATCGGACACTAATGATTAAATATAAATTTATTGATATACTTTATTGTTGTTAAAGATGTTATTTTAGAGAATACCCTTGTTTTAAATCCATCAAAATATTTTGAGTAATTTCGTCTTATCACAAATTCAGCAGTAAGATTTAAGCTATTAAGTTCTAAATCGCTCATTTTGGGTTTTCTCCTTTGATAGGTTAAAAGTTGTTCTTTTGATGTTTTTCTTAAAACTTCCAATATTCTTTCGTAATTTGAATTTAAGTCATTCATTGTAAGTGATTTGTGGTTAAATAAATTTACTGATTTTCAGTAAGATGAGTAACTTTTTTTTCTTAAATCATAATACACAACGGGTGTATACTACAAGTACTATATCTTTTATTGTTGTTGATGTAAGCAATACATAAAGATGATAATAACATAAAAGAGAATAGAGTTTCAATTAATATTTATACTTTTATAATTCTAATAAATTGCTAAGAAAACAATGTCATTATACCAAGCATCAGTATTAAAGAATTATATCAACTTACAAGAAAAGCAAATTGTAGAAAAAGCCTATAAAAAGTACACTAAGTATTTTTTAGATGCTGCCATACAAGAAAATATAAGAAATTCTAAAGAAGAAGAATATCAAGGTATTTTTTTAACAGAATTGTTTGTAAATATTTTAGACTATACTTTAAAACCTAAAGTAGATTTTAATTTAGTAGCAGAATATAAAAACCAAAATAATGCTCGTAAAGCAGATGGTGCAATTTTGCAAAATGATATTGCTGTTGGCGTTATAGAATTAAAAGGAACAAATACTAAAGATTTAGAAAGTATAAGAAAACAAGCCTTTGATTATAAAGCAAATCAAAAAGGATGTGTATATGTAATTACCTCTAATTTCGAGAAGTTACGATTCTATATAAATGATGCTACAGAGTTCGAAGAATTTAATTTATTTGAACTTTCCATAGATCGCTTTGCATTATTATTTCTCTGTCTTCAAAAAGATAATATACTAAACAACGTTCCTTTAAAAATTAAAGAAGCATCCATAGTAAAAGAAGAACAAATAACAAAAGAATTTTACAAAGATTACTCACTTTTTAAAAGAGAATTATACAGAGATTTAGTTAAGAATAATGTAAAACGGTTAAAGTTAGAATCGTCATTGCGTGGCACGAAACAATCTCTTGATGACTTATCTGAAGAACAAAAAACAGAACAACAACAATTAGATAAAAATGTAAAGCTTACTTTATTTAAAAAATCACAAAAATTAATAGACCGTTTTCTATTTATCTTTTTTGCAGAAGATAGAAGTTTATTGCCTGCAAACAGTACAGAACTCATTTTACAAAAATGGAAAGCAGACATCGATTTTGGTGATGAAAGACCACTATACAACCTATTTAAGCAATACTTCACCTTCTTAGACCAAGGAAGACAAGGCACAAAAAGTAGAGGCGAAATATATGCGTATAATGGCGGTTTATTTAAAGAAGACACCTTATTAGATGGTTTAGAAATAGACAACGAGTTATTATACAAACACACCCATAAATTAGCAGGATACGATTTTGAAAGTCAAGTTGATGTAAATATTTTAGGACACATTTTCGAAAACTCATTAAACGAAATTGAAAGCGTAAATGCAGAAATTGAAGGGGCAGATTTTGATAAGCAAACAAGCAAACGTAAAAAAGATGGCGTATTCTACACACCTAAATACATTACCAAATACATTGTAGAAAACACAATAGGTAAACTCTGTACAGAAAAGAAAACGGACTTAGGCATTAAAGAGGAAGAATACTTTAAAGGACGTAAAAACCGAAACAAAGCAACCATAGCTAATTTAGTAGATTTACTAGACACCTATAGAGATTGGCTCTTACAACTAACCATTTGCGACCCAGCCTGTGGTTCTGGCGCATTTTTAAACCAAGCCTTAAATTTCTTAATTGCAGAACACACCTATATAGATGAACTAAAAACAAAAGTGTTAGGAGGTGGTTTACAGTTTTCTGATATTGAAAATACCATTTTAGAAAACAACATTTTTGGGGTAGATTTAAACGAGGAATCTGTAGAAATTGCCAAACTTTCTTTGTGGTTGCGTACAGCTCAACCTCGTAGAAAATTAAACGATTTAAGTAGCAATATTAAATGTGGTAATTCTTTAATTGATAGCAAAGCAGTTGCAGGTGATAAAGCATTTACTTGGGAAACTCAATTTCCACAAGTATTTGAAAAAGGTGGTTTTGATGTGGTGATTGGAAATCCTCCTTATGTCAATTTAGAGCGAATGAAAGAAATTTCTTTAGCTCTCGAAAAACAAGGTTATAAAACATACAATAAAAGAGGTGACTTATATATATTGTTTGTCGAACAAGCATTTAATATTACTAAAAAATGCGGTATTTGTTCTTATATAATGCCTAATAAATGGTTGCAAGCTGGTTATGGTGAGAGTTTAAGAGAGTATTTTTTGACAAAAGAACTTCAAAGATTAATTGACTTTGGAGATATTCAAATTTTTCAAGGAGCAACTACATATCCTTGTATTTTTATTGCTCGGAATAACAATCCAAAAGATAAGGTATTAGTTTCTGTATTAAAAATGTCTAATTCTTTTGATTTTGATTCTAATATTTCAAACACAGAAGAAGTTTTTGATATAACTGATTTTACAAAAGATACGTGGGTAATTTCTTCAAAATCAGAAAAAAATATGTTATCTCGTTTAGAGAAAAATAATACTCTTGATGAATTTGTAAAAGGTGAAGCAAATTATGGAATTAAATTTGGTTTAACAGAAGCATTTCTTATTGATAATAAAAAGAAAGAAGAACTTATAAAAATCGATTTTAATTCTGAAAATTTAATAGGCTCTATTTTAAGAGGTAGAGATTTAACTAGATACGGTAAACCGGTTAAAAAAGAGTTAGATAGTATAATTTTAGCAAGTTTTGGTAGTTACAAGTATATTGAAGAAAAGTATCCAGCAATTTATAATCATTTACTTCAATTTGAAGAAAAACTAAAAAAGAGAGGACAATGTAATGGTAGTAAAATTACTTATGACAAGCAATTTTTAGGGCAACATCATTGGTTAGAATTAGATAATAATCCATCGTTTTCTTATTTATCATTATATGATAAACCCAAAATTATGTATCAAAAATTCCAGGTAAAGCCTTGTTTTATTTTTGATGAACAAAATTTATATTGTAATGATTCAATGTGGATTATACCTTCGGATAATAAATCTTTACTAGGTGTGCTAAATTCAAAAATGGGTTGGTGGTTAATAACAAAATATTGTACTCAAATACAAAATGGTTGTCAATTAATTTGGAAATACTTTGGAAGAATACCTATTCCAAAACTTACAAATTCTTTACTTTCAGAAAAGGTTAATTTAATTATAGAAAATACTAATGTATTACAAATTTTAAATGTAAAATTCCAAAATTACTTAAAACAAAAATTCCAATTAGAAAAACTTACAAGAAAACTTCAAAATTGGCACGATTTAGAATTTGGAGACTTTATAAAAGAGCTAAATAAAGCCATTAAAACAAGCAATAAGCAACGTTTAAAAGATGGCTTACAAGAAGTGCCAGAACTAACAAAAAAAGACGAGTTTGAGTGGTTAGACCTCTTTGAAGAAAACAAACAAAAAGCACAAACCTTACAAACCCAAATAACCCAAACAGACAAAGAAATAGATGCTATGGTGTATGAGTTGTATGGTTTAACTGCGGATGAAATTAAGATTGTGGAGAATAGTTAGAAAGCACCTATTTTATTTAAACCTATTTAAAACAAAAAACCTATGAAAAATAAAAAATTTAAAATATTATCAATTGACGGAGGTGGAATAAAAGGTGTCTTTCCTGCATATTTACTACTGCTAATAGAATCTGAACTTGAAAAAAGGAAAGATGGTAAATCTAAAATATACCAACACTTTGATTTGATAACTGGAACATTGACAGGAGGAATAATTGCACTAGCTCTTTCTTTTGGAATACCTGCAAAAGAAATCTATGAGTTATACTTAAATAATGCTAAAAGTATTTTTGGTAACAAAAAAAGTTTTTTTTGTCAATTATTTTTTGCGTCTCATAAGAGTGATTTTTTAGAAAGCTTAATACAAAATAAATTTAAAGAATATAATAATGGTATAGACCCTAGGCTAAAGGATTGTAAAACTGATGTTTGCATCCCTATATATGACTTAGTTAGAGGGAATCCAAGTGTTTTAAAAACACCGTATCACGAAGCATTCACAAGAGATTTTCATATACCTGCCTATCAAGCCGCAATGGCTACAGCAGCAGCACCTACTTATTTTAGTCCATACTCAAATCAGTATACAGATTTAAATGATGTAAGCAAATCATTTGTCAATAAAGTTGATGGAGGTGTAATGGCAAATAACCCCACTTTGGTTGCTTTTTTGGAAGCTATCAAAGCTTTTAAAGTAGATACTTCTGATTTAGAAATACTATCAATAGGTACTGGTCATAAGAATTTTACTGATATTAATTCTAGAAAAAAATGGGGATTACATTATTGGATGATAAAGGACAAAAGAAAAAGACTGATTGAGTTATTTATGCAGAGTCAATCCCAGTTAGTAGCAAATTATATAAGTCTGTTACACAAAGGAATAGATAGAAGAGAAGATGAAAATTTTATTTACGATAGGATAGATGTCGAGCTAACAGAAGGTAGCCAATTAGAAATGGATGAATGTGATAAAAATTTGATTTCAAATTTTGCAGAATTGGCAGCAATTGAATATCAATACAAAAGAACAGATATATTAAAAAGACATTTTTATTAATAAAGAATTAAAATAATGAGTAATCAAATATTATTACAAATAGCGCAGTATCTAGATATATCGCCTACAGATTATAAAATAGCCCAAGAACGATTTAACGCAGTTAAAAATTGGCTTGACGATGGATCATATAAGTCTGGCTATTTGCTTGATGTATATTTACAAGGCTCATTTAGACTTGGTACAGTTGTAAGACCATATCATAACGATAAAGATGGGAATTTTGATATTGACCAAGTATGTGAATTGACAAAATACAATGAATTAAAATCTTCTGAAATTCTTAAAAATGATGTTGGAGATAGATTAAAAGAAAATAATGATTATGAAAGAATGTTAGATACTGAAGGTAAAAGGTGTTGGACAATTGAATATGCTACTGAAAATAATCGACCAGGTTTTCATATTGATATTTTACCAGCTCTAAAATCTGATGAAGGAACGTTACATAGCATTGATATTACACATAAAGAAGATGACATTTATTCTTGGTCTACCAGTAATCCTAAAGGCTATTATCTTTGGTTTAAATCAAAAAATGCTTACTCTACTAGCTTTATTGAATCTCAGAGAAGTACAATTTTTAATGCTAATAAAGAATTATATGAAATAGAAGAAGAAGTTCCTAAACAACTCTTTAGAACTTCTTTACAACGTGCTATTCAAATTATGAAAAGACATAGAGACGTTCATTTCGTAAATAAAGATTTTAAACCAATATCAATAATTATTACAACTATTACTACACAGGTATATACAGAAAGTAATATAATAGAGATAATAGATGAGTTTATAAATTATACTTTAAGTAGAAACGAATTTTTGATTAAAAATGGATATTTAATTAAAGATGATATCCTAGATTATTCAGATGGCAAATGGTTAATACCTAACCCTGTTGATTATGCAAGACCTGAAGATGAAAGAGAAAATTTTGCTGACCGTTGGAATTTAGAATCTGAATTAGCAAATTCTTTTTTTGAATGGTGTCAACAATTAAAAAGAGATATAAATAGCTTTAAGAAAAGTGGACTTTCAGATAGTTTAAACTTAAAAACTAAATCATTTGGAATAGGAGAGAAAGTTGATGGCATTTTGATAAAGGAAGCAGAGAAAGTAATAGAAAACCGAGTTGGTATATTTTCTTCTAATAATAGAGAGTTATTAGATTTAATTCATCTTTGTATTGAAGGTAAAACCGAATGGGAACCCATTAAAGAATTAGCCGAAAGATATTATCATAAAGCGAATGAAGGAGAAAGTAAAGATGTTGCTAAAGTTAACTATTATCAAATTGCTAGACATAGAGGTAAGTCATTTTCTGATGAAGCAAGAACAGATATTTTGAATGTTTTAAAGAGAAATAGTGATTCTGCCTCTTTTGTTTTATGCTGTAACCTCTTACTTGGCTCTGCTTCTCAAAAGATGATAAGGGACTGTATGAAATATAATAATTATGAAAATATTTTAGAATGGCCTATATTAAGATTGTATAAATACAGATTTATAAATAAATGATATAAATATATTTTCAAGTATAAGTAATTATATAATTTTATTTTAATATCAAAAAATGTCACACTTTTTAAATAGAGAAAAATTCTCAAATAGAAATATTTAGTTAAGAAGAAAGCTATTTATAAATTCAAATAATATATTAAATAAAACAGTAGGTGATTTTATACCATTAGAAGAAATGAATGAATTAAAAAACCTAATAGAAACTTTGGGTAAATAGAAGTTGTAGAAAATAGTTAGTCATTGCCATAACGTGTGTCATTGCGCTTGTTCTGAACTTGTTTCAGAAACTCACGAAGCAATCTCTTAATTGAAAAAGAAAATGTATGAAAAGAAAAAAACAGACAAATACTAGTGTAATATATTACAAAAGTTGTACTTTTGTAGCAACAGTACACACCACGCTACACCATAAGAACAGCGTCCCAGGGTGTGTCTTTTGCTTTTTATACCTTTCCATTTCTTCATTAAAAGGTATATTTTATGTTTAAAAAAACAGCATTTACAATAGAAGAACAGCTACAAAAGCTTAAAGATAGAGGTCTTCTATTTTCAAATGAAAGTATTGCTTTAAAATACTTATCGCATATTAGTTATTATCGTTTAGGCGAGTATTGGTATGTAATGCAAGAAGACAAAGAACAGCATGTTTTTAAACCCAACAGTAAGTTTAACGATGTTATTGCGCTCTACAATTTTGATGCAGAACTGCGTTTACTCCTTTTCGATGTTATAGAAAAAATAGAAATTAGTCTTCGTACCAAATTAATATATCATCCTTCACATGAAATAGATCCCTGGTGGTTTCAAAATTTTGAGTTGTTCTCAGATAGTATGGCATTGACAAAAACATTATCAAACCTTCAAGGAGAATTAGAACGTTCTAAAGACGTTACTATTAAAAATCATTTTAAAAACCATAAAGATGACAAAAGGTTTCCACCTGCTTGGAAATCTTTAGAACAAACAAGTTTTGGCGCACTATCTAAATTATATGGTAATTTAAAACCTACAGTAAAAGCTAAAGACACTATCGCTAAAGAGTTTGGAGCAGTAAATCATACGTTTTTACCAAGTTGGCTACAATCTATTGCACAAATTAGAAATTTTTGCGCACATCATTCAAGATTATGGAATCGCAATTTGCCAAATACCTTTAAGCTATTACCAAAACCACCAAATCCTTGGATAGTTGACAAAGAAAACGTGCCTAAACAGTTCAATAAATTATATGTTCATATGTGTTTAATGAAATATATGTTAAATGAAATACAGCCTAATAATTTATTTACATCAAGATTAGATGCGTTGTTTACCAAGTATCCAAATGTAGACTCCAATGCATTAGATATGAAACCTAATTGGCAACAAGAGCCGCTTTGGCAATAAGTAAAAAGAAAAGTAGTAGAAAACAGAAGAGTTAAAAAGAATTAAAATGCAAAACAACCAACAGAACATCATTATTTATACTACTGCAGATGGCAAAGCATCTGTAAGTTTATATACCAAAGAAGGTACTATTTGGATGAACCAAAGTCAGCTAGCAGAACTTTTTGACACCTCTATACCAAACATCAGCATACATATATCTAACATATTAAAAGAGAAAGAGTTACCGTCAAATTCAGTTATTAAGGATTACTTAACAACTGCCCAAGATGGTAAAGAATACAACGTTACTTTTTATGCCCTAGATATGATTTTGGCAATCGGCTTTAGAGTGCGTAGCAAACGAGGTACACAATTTAGAATTTGGGCAAACCAAAACCTAAAACAATACATGATTAAAGGGTTTGTAATGGATGATGAACGCCTAAAAAACCCAGATGGCAGACCAGATTATTTTGATGAATTATTAGCACGTATTAGAAATGTTAGAGCATCAGAAAAAAGATTCTATCAAAAAGTAAAAGACCTATTTGCATTATGCAGCGATTACGACCCAACAGACAAAGCCACACAAATGTTTTTTGCCGAAACACAAAACAAATTACTATTTGCAGTTACACATAAAACAGCCGCAGAATTAGTAGTAGCAAGAGCCAGTGCAAAAGACCCTACTATGGCACTAACAACTTGGCAAGGCAATGCAGTAAGAAAACAAGACATCTTTATTGCAAAAAACTATCTAAATAAAGATGAACTAGATTCCTTAAACAGATTAGTAGTAATCTTTTTAGAAACAGCAGAATTAAGAGTCAAAAACCGTATCGATATTACAATGAATTTCTGGAAACAAAATGTAGACAGCGTTTTAGAGTTTAATGACCAAAAAGTTTTAAAAGGTTTGGGGTCTATTTCTAACAAACAAATGGAAGAAAAAGTAAGAGAAATATACGTAGAATTCAACACCAATAGAAAATTTGAGGAAGCTAAAAGAGAAGATGCTATGGAGTTAGAAGAAATAGAAAAATTGCTTAAAAACAAAAAATAATGAAGAATGTAGAAAAAGTCTACAATAAACTAATCTTAATAGGTAATGGTTTTGATTTAGCTCTAGACTTAAAAACGTCTTATAATGATTTTTTGTTTTGGTTACTAAAGTCAGAGGTGTTAAAAGCATTAGAGAGTTTTCCTCAAAAGGTAACAAATGAAAAACACACAAAGTATAACGATTTTTTAAGGCAATACGATTTAATAAGCTTTTATGGTTTTGCAAGCAATCCATTATTTGATGTTTTAGTTAAAAAAGCATATTCTACAATACCAACCAGTATTAAAGAATGTGAAACCTTAGCTTCATTAAACGAATTCTTAAAACAGTTTAATATTGAAGTTGTGCCAAAAAACAAACAATCTTTATTTCAAAAAATTTTAGAATTAAGTAAAGTAAATTGGATAGATATAGAAGCAACATACTTCGATTTAGTAAAAGAGTCTTTGTCTCTAAAAAAGAATTTACATAGTATTGATATTTTAAATGATGATTTAGAACAAATATCAGAAAGGCTAAAAGAGTACTTACGTGAAATAGAAATTGATTTAAAAATAAGTGATGCTGATGCATATGTTTCGCAATTCTATGATGTTATTGTAAAAGAAGATATTATAGAAAAGCAACAATCTGACATTAATCCAGAACATATTTATTTTTTAAACTTTAATTATACAGAAAGTCTTAACGTTATTTTAGAGCAAAGTGGTCTAGAACACTCAGATATTACTATTAATCAAATTCATTCAAGTGCTATTTCTGATGAACCTATAATATTTGGTTTTGGTGATGAAATGGATGAAGTTTATAAAAAAATTGAAGAACTAAATGATAATAAATACTTTAAATTTATAAAATCATTCCAATATTTTAAAAGCAATAAATACAGAGAATTACTACGTTTTTTAAATTCACATAATTATCAAGTATGTATTTACGGTCATAGTTGTGGCTTATCAGATAGAGTTATGCTAAATGAAATCTTTGAGCATAAAAATTGTAAATCAATAAAAATTTATTATTATAATCAAGAAGATTTTAATACAAAAACAATGAATATTTCACGTCACTTTAATAGTAATAAACTGATGAGAGAGAAAATAGTTAACTTTAATCCTAAAGATATAATTCCGCAGATTTAAAAAGGTTTAATGAAAAATAAAATAAAAGGTTACATTTCAAATTCTCTTGAAATTTTAGAAGAAGCACAATTAAATCTTAATAATTCTGAAGGTAAAAAAACGATTGTTTTAGATAAAAAATACTTTGACAATATGTTTATGAATGATGCAAGTATTAGTGAATGTATTACAGAAATCAGAGCTTTAAAAGACGTCAAAAAACCTGTTTTATATTGGTTTGAACTCGCTTCTTCTGATGTTAATGAATCAATTAGAGAGAAATTTATTGAAGGCTATAGAGAGCCAGTTAAAAAAGGTTTGAAAACTCCTTATAGAAATACATCTTAAGACCGTTGCAAGGAAGTACCTAATAAAAAGCACAAAAATAACACGTTATTATTTATGTTAAATATATGATTGTAAGTATATTAATCTGTAAATTTAGTGTATGAAAATACAAAAACAACCAACTTTAGCCGATAGCATTTGCGATTTACGAGCAAGAAAAATTAAAAAGACATTTTTCACCCAAATAAACACCCTTATCGATTGGGATACGATCTCTATCCTAATAAATAATGATTATTTAAAAGGAAAAAGTGCCACTGGCAAGCCTTCTTATGATGGGACATTACTTTTTAAAATGTGTCTTTTACAAAGTTGGTATGGTTTAAGCGATTATGAAGTTGAAGACCGAATAAATGACAGTCTTTCCTTTAGTTATTTTTGTGGGATGACCATTGAACAGGTTGCTCCAGATCATAGTACTTTAAGTAGGTTTAGAACCGCATTAACCAAAACACAAACCTTCGAAAAATTATTTACCTCCATAAACAAACAGCTAGAAGCACATAATATCATTGTAAAAACAGGTTTAATAATAGACGCTAGTGTAATAGATACGCCACTTAGACCAAAAGGAAAAACAAATTTTAAGGTAACCGAAGACCGCTGTGCAGACCAAGTAGAAGTACACAAAGAATATCCAGATAGTGTCGATAAAGAGGGTACTTGGTTAAAGAAAAGAGGAAAGTACCATTTTGGGTTTAAAAAGCATCATGTAACGGATAACGAAGGACTCGTTCTAGGAGTACTAACCACAACTGCGAGCAAAAATGAGATTGCAAATTTGGAGGAAGTTCTAGAAACTGTAAATGTGGTATTACCAAAAGACATCCCTCTAAAGGCAGATAAAGGGTACCAATCAAAGAAAAATGTTGCGATTTTAAAGAAGCGTAATTTAAAGAATCATATCCTTAAAAAGGCGGTAAAAAATAAACCGTTAACAAAATGGGAAACTAGATTCAATAAATTAATAGGAAAAACAAGGTTTAAAGTAGAACGTACTTTTGGAGGAATAAAATTATGGTTTAAAGGTGGAATTGCAAGATACAGAGGGATGAAAAAAATGCATACACAAAATTTGATGGAGGCAATGTGCTATAATTTATATCGAAGTCCAGGGATATTTGCGTCTAATTGTAAAAATTAAGGAAAAATGAAGCCTAAAAAAGGCATTTACTCACTTAAAATAGAAAAAAAATAGCATAATCGATGTTGTAGCTAAAAAAAAGGGAACTCTAAAAAGTAAAAATAATTAAGTTCGCTTTTTGCAACGGTCTTATCTTCTTATAAAAAAGGGTATGATGCTAAAAGTAATACATTATATGTTGGCAAAGTAGAAATAGGTTTTTGGGGTAGATTAGTAACTCATTTAGGTTACAGTCAAAGTCCAAAAACAGCAGGCATGCAATTATTTCATTGGTACAAACCAGAGTTATATGGAGACCTTAAACTAAACTATATTGTTTTTGAAGAAAATATGAAACACCTTATAGTTATTTTAGAAAAACAATTAGCAAAAGAGTTACAACCTTTAATTGGTAAATATTAATTAGTAATTACAAGTCACTTATTACAAACCAATAAGTAAGCACTCCAAATATTAGAGCAATTCCTAATCTCTTTACAATTAGATTTAAATTATAATTTAAATCTAATTTTTCACCTATAGGTAAAAAAAGACTTAAGGTTTGATTAACAAATAAATAAGCTAGTAGTTTTTCGAAAAAGTTGGTGCTAGTCATATACTTTTCAAATAAAGTATCTTCAAGTCCTATAGACTTATAAGTGAAATGTAGTATTAAAAAAGAGATTGTTAAAAATAGATACATCAACAAAATCCAAGCGTAAACTATTTTTTTTCTTTTTCTTTTTTCAACTTTCTTTTCTTTCGAGGGTAAGTAGGTAAGGTTGATATTGATAATGTTCTTAGCACTTAAAATAAAAACATCACCAGGTATTTTTTTTCTATCTCTAGTTGGATCATCAATAGCGTTTTCAATAATTAATTCACTATCTATTTTAGGTTTTCTTTTATATCGGTAAGCGTCAAGTAAATATATTTTATCTAGCTGTGTAGTATCATCGCTTTTTAGGTCGTAATCTACAACATACCCAGTATATAATTCTCTAACATCATCTTTTATGTTGACTAAAATATCAGCATAAGTTGTGGAGACTCCATACTTAAAAGGGTCTAGTTTATTAAAAGAAACTTTATTCGCCTCTTTAAACTTCTTCATTGTTAATACTTCTCCACTAAAAATATAATACCATTGATTTTTGAACCTAAAGAATTTATATTTTTTATCCCATTTCCACCATCTAATTATTCTACTTGAAGTATAGCCAATTATCGAAGAGATGATAAAAACAAATAAAGTATAATAAAAGTAAGTAGTTATATGATTGTTAATGAAATCTTTTGTTACGGTTTTAGTTTCTGCAGTTCCGTCTGAAGTAACATCTCTAAAAATTGTAAAAATGTCTAAAAAAGTTGCATTAAAGCCTAGTATTTTATAATAAAAAATAAAGCATATTAATTGCAAAACAATACCTGGTACAATACTAAAAAAAATAGAATGTAAGACAGGGTCTTTTGTATTAAACTGTTTTGAAAATTCACCATAGAAGAAAAAGCGCCTATAAAGTAAACCGGGTATAACTATTGAAATAAAGAAGGCTATGAACCCAATAGTAAGATTCATTAATTATATTATAAAATAGTATTAATTTCTGTTTTAGACCAGTCACCAGTTTCGTGATACTCATCAATTGCTTTTCTTAATCTTATAGCTTCATCAGGGTTTTGAATAGCTTTTAAAGCTTTCTCTGAAATAACATTTGTTTCGGTCTTATTAGCAATAGTCTTAATAGTATTATAGATTATAGCAAATAAGGCTATAACTCCAAATACTCCAATTAAACTATCAAATAAGTTTTTGTTATTATTCATTTAAGCAATACTTTTTTATTAATAATTCAAATACCTTAGCAAATTGAATGCCAAATGTTCTAAAAATATAATACACATCAAATCTACAATATTTATTATAAATGTTTAAAAAACATTAAAGTAAATTCTTATAGTATATATAACTCTTATAGTAATGGTATACATCTACAAAATAAACAAATAAAATAGATTAAAAAATATTTTGTAACTATATAAACAAATAAACGTCTAATATATAAAGTTAGTTATTAGCTTAAGTATAACGCTTACAATACAATAAATAGTATAATAGTTGCTTTAGATAAAGAAATTATCTACTTTTGTAAAGTATTTAAATACATTTTTTAATACACAAAACCATTGGCTAAAAAAATAAACATATCTGATACTTTTCCAAAACAAGCATTTTGGGATATGGATACTAATAAATTGTCTACTCAAAGAGATAGGGCTATTATTATCCCTAGAGTATTAATGACTACAAATGAAGATACTTTTTCTAAAGATATTGAACTTGTAGAAAGTGTTTATAGTGCTAATGAAATCTACACTACTTTAAAAGACACAAAAGAACGTATCAGTAATAACGTTTGTAGATTAGTTTCTAAACGTTATAACAAACCTACTTTTTTACGTTACGATTTTAGTTAAATGAGTGCGGTATCAGAAGTACTCTTACAAACCATTAAAGAATTACAATCCTTACCAAGTTTATCTCAATTTGCATTAGCAGGAGGTACAAATTTAGCATTTCGTTTTAATCATAGAGAATCTCAAGACATCGATTTGTTTTGCCAAGAAATAGTGGGTGTAAAACATTTAGAGGCTATAGAAAATGAAATTATACATTTTTATGGTAAAAAGAATGTTACAGGAATAGAATACCCTGCCGATAAAGTAAGTGAACAACATAGTTTTTTTAGATGTTATATAACAAAACCTTGTGGTGTAAGCATAAAAGTAGAAATCATTCAGAATATGAAAATGATGGATGCTGTTGAGGTAATAGATGATGTGAGGTTAGTAACTGCAAAAGATTTAGGTTTATTTAAATTAGTTAGTGGTTCTAGTAGAGCAGCAAAAAAAGATATTTACGATTTAGATTTCATCACAGAAAAAATACCAATCATAGAATTATTTGAAGCGTTAAAAGTTAAAAAAGCCTTATATAATAATGAAGAGCACAAAAATATTTTTGATTTAGATGAGGATAAATGCCCAACACAATATCCTTTAGAACTTTTAAATTTTGATAGAAATACAAAAAAAAGAAATTCTATAAAACCAAATCATTCTAATGATAATATTACAATGGCAAATAATAGTAAACCTTGGATTCAAACACGTATCAGTTGGGTTTCTAAAATAAGAAAGTTATACAGGCATTTAGGTGTAGAATATCCAGTATACTAAATCCCCACAACCCAAAACCCAATTTTTTGCGAAAAGGCAAAAACCCTCTGTCTTTTGTGTTATCCCGCTCACCACTGCATAGTTGGTTTTGTGTCATAATAGTTGTAGCCAACGCTAAAATGGCACATTGCTTGTTTTATTTAAACCTAGTTATATTTAAAAATTAGAACAATAAAAAAGCAAAGAGCCATTGCCAGCGCTCAAACAACTATTTCTCAAGCTGGCGCGGATTTGGAATCTGTGTCCATTCCAATGATGAAATTGCAATCTATTTTATAATCTCTTTTTTATTTATTTTGTTTGCAGCTTTCATGTGTCGATAAACTATGCGTGCATGGATTGCAAATCCGCGCTAACATTGTCTAAAGAACATATCCGAGCGATCGGGTTTACCAATAAGCCTAAAACAACTTTATTATGGCAAGCTAATTTTAAACTATATGCAACAAAAAAAACAAAAAAATCAGCAGGTAAAATTATTTCAATTACAACAAAAAGCATATCATATACCCGTATTAAACTCACACTGGGTAGAAAATTTTTATGACGAAATAGAGCTTTTAGGTTTTACAATTCAAGATTACTTTTCATTACTTCGGCAAGCTCAAGGTAACATAAAGGAGGTTTTAGCTTAAAATTCAATGTTTTGCAGTGGAGCCTTTAACAGGTTCAAGGTGATATAAGGAAAGGTTATTGTTTTTTGAACTCTAAACTTTAAAGTATACGAAAAAAAGACTCTATACTTTACAGCTCATTTACAATGAACAAATAAGTATAGAGTCTAGTGTTCTAATTTAATAAACAATTAATTTAATACCAACCAAACACCTGTTCTAAATTAGGGTTTAGTATTATTTCTGAAGCCGGTATTGGCCTATAATAATCTTTTGGTTCTGTAAAAACACCACGTTCTGGATTTGCTACAATGTTACCACTAGTACCATTGCTTAAATACACATTTACACTAATGTTACCTACGTTACCAACTTTATAATACATTAATTCTACACCCAGATTGTTAGTTTCTTTTGGGATTGGTATGGCATCAGATTCGACTAAAAGCACAATGTCTTCAATTCCGTCTCCAGTAAGATCGTGTTTACCCAATCCTGAAAAATACATCCCTTTAGGTTCTTTTTCCATTAATTTACCAGCAGCCCAGCGGTTCAGATCATCTAAACGACGCCCTTCTAAAGCCATTTCTACTCTACGCTCTCTTCTAATTTCTAAAAGAATAGGACTAGTTACATTTGGATATTTTGAAGATTGTACAGGATCTGCACCTACAGTTAATAATAAATTTGGCATTCCTGCTCGTTTTCTTAATTCATTAATAGATAAATCTAAATCTTCTTGAGTTAATGTTCCTAGTTCTGCTTTTGCTTCTGTGTAATTTAATAATACTTCCGCATATCTTAATACAGGAATATCTACAGCAGCGCGTACTGCATAAGAAGGATCATTAATAAAACCTTTAATTTGATGATATCCTGTAAAATTCTTTTTAAGTTCTTGTACATAATTTGTGTTACCTGGGCTATAGGTAGAAGTATAATACAATTGCCAACCAGGAAAAGCATAAGTTTGCGATAAGCGGGCATCACGATTTGTAAATTCTTCTACAAAAGAGAGTGTGTTTACGTTGCTTTTAGAGCTAAAATACGATCCGTCGCTCATTAAATAAGCTTCTACTAAATCTTTAGAAGGTCCTGATTCATAACTACCAAATAAATATTGTGGATCTGCACCATCTTTAATGTCTGTTTCGAAAGTATTAGAAAAAATGATTTCTGGATTAGAAGTTAAATCTTGACTTTCGAAAAGCATATGATAATCTTGCGAAGGATTACCGGTATTGTAAATAGAATAAGCTTCACTATCCATAATTTCTTTAGAAACGTTTTCTGCAAGTTGCAAATAGGTATTGCTTGTAGATGCTAAACCTAATTCGTTATGATATTTTCTAAACGTACCTTCATGTAAAGCACTTCTACTATAATACGCAGCAACTACCCATTTATTTACAGTTCCTGTTTCAACACTTTCCATTACATTGTTTAAAGCAAACTGATAATCTTCAAAAATATGATTGATGACAACTTCTCTAGAATCACTTGGTTTGTACAAATCTTCATTAGAAGTACCTAAAACATAATCATACCAAGGTACATTCGAGTATCTTTTTATCTTTTCCATATAAAAATTAGCTCTAAATAAACGAGCAACCCCTATGTAATGATTACGAACGTCTTCGGTAACTTCTGCTTTATCTACGTGTTCTAAAAAGAAATTGATATTTCTTAAAGCGCTCCAATCCCAACCAATGGTAATGTTGGTAGCGTTTGCTTCGGTAGTCATAATCGTTTTTATTTCACGATTACCGGTGGTGTTCATGTTATCAGTAGCTTCATCAGCCGTAAAAATACCATTGCCAGGGAAGTTGTACATACTATAAACGTATGTTATTAAATCGTCTTCTGTATTAAAAAAGTTTTCTGCTCCAATTTCTGTTTCAGGAAATTTTTCTAAATAGTCATCATTACATGCAGCTAGGCAAAAAATACCAAATAACAGTAATACTTTTTTAAAATATGTTTTTATGTCTTTCATTTTTTGTATTATTTATTTAAAAACTAACATTGATACCCAATGAATATCTACGTTGATAAGGGTATTGATATCCACTTGTTTCTGTACGTCCTGGGCTGTATCCGGGGTTCAATCGATTATCGATATCCGAAATAGATTCAGGATCAAAAAAATCAGCCACTTCAGACCATTCAAAAAGGTTATCTCCACTAAAATAGACTCTAAAAGAAGCAATTCCGATTCGATTTGAAAACGTCTTAGGTAAAGTATAACCAAAGGTGATATTCTTTAACCTTAAATAAGCAGCGTTTAATAAGTATTTAGATTGAGGTATTGCTAAACCTTTAGCTTCGTCTATACGCTCTCCTAAATTTCGGTCAGCTAACCAGGCTTGAGCTACAGGGTAATTTGCATTGGTATTTGCATGAGCCAAACCGGCATCTATATAAGCTTGAGAATGTTGTGCCATAAGTTCTGGGGAATCATCTGATGCTCTATAATAGTCGTTTAAGTGTGCATAACCACCAGCATAAGGTTGTTGGTAAAAGCCCCAGTATAAGTAATCTTTTGGGTAATAATCTCTTTTGCCAACACCTTGCAGAAATAGGCCTAGATCAAAATTATTCCAATCTAAATTTAAGTTAAAACCAAAACGAAATCTTGGCATCATATTACCAATTACACTAGCGTCTTTAGGGTCGTCTGCACTAGTACCTAGTTCTATAACACCATTGCCATCTAAATCTTTATATTTTGGCCAACCTTCTACAATTGTTAATGCACCCCAAGGTATTAAAGAGGTTTGATCTAAAGCGTCTATTTCATCTTGAGATTCAAAAAGTCCGTCTGAGGTAAGTCCCCAAATTTCACCAAGTTCCATACCTTCTCTAAATTGCATAAGGCTGTTATTAGGGTTATCAAAACTTGTAATGTAAGAACGGCTATCACTTAAATTAAATCGAGCATTTACCCCCAAAGGTTTTTCAGTTCCATAACTATTTTGATACGCAATGGAAAGTTCCCAACCATTAGTTTTTAAATTTGCTGCATTTTGTAACGGTTCACTAGCACCAATTACGCCAGGTAGCTCTTTACCTAAAGTTAGCATATCTTTCGTGTCTCTTCGATAAATATCAAAAGTGGCTTTAATTTTATTATTTAAAAAACCAAGATCTACACCAAAGTTACGAGTGGTTACTTTCTCCCAAGAATAATTGTCGGAAACGAGTGATGGTGAATTGATCATTAAAGGCAATGCACCGTCTACAATGTAACCACCATTAGTGGCAGACATAAAAGGTATATAATCGAATGGGTTTACATCTTGGTTTCCCAAAGTACCATAAGAGCCTCTCAATTTTAAAAGACTAAGGGTAGGGCTTACCTTATCCATAAAACTTTCTTTGGATATATTCCATGCTGCAGAAACCGATGGAAAGAATCCAAATCGTTTGTCTTTAGGGAATTTAGAAGAACCATCATAACGTCCATTTAATTCTACGATATAGCGATTTTTATATATATAATTGGCTCTGTAAAACAAACCTCTAACAGCCCAACTGTAAATGTTTTGGGAAGCTTCAATATTTCCCGTAGCCAATTGAATAGTTGGTAATGAAGCAGAAATAACACCATCTCTATTTAAATAAGTATATTCATTTCTTAGATCTTCTTGATTATAACCTCCTAAAAGTGTAATATCATGATCATCGTTTAAGGTTTTGGTAAAAGTTCCATAAACGTTTAATACACTATATTTTCTTTCTCCAAATCCTTTCCAAACTTGGTTTATACCTTCTTCTCTAATATCGTCTTCTGCAAATCCAATTTTATACTTGGTATAATTGGCGTCATAATTCTGATTTTCTTGCTCATAAGTATACTCTGTATTAATTTTAAAAATATCTTTTACCAACCAAGCTTGGGCTGTAAAATTAGTTCTAAAAGTACTGGTTACATCTTTTTCTTCTCCACCATTTACTAATTGAGCTGCCATTCTACCTACACCTGTATTTGTCCAGGTACCATCTGGATTTTCATTGTATTCGTAAGTATTAAAATTGTAAATACTAGTAATGTCAAAATAAGATGGGCTTTTGCGAGTACCCATAATAAATGAGGTATTATAACCAAAGCTTAACCAATCGTTTATGTCGGCATTTAATTTTGCTCTCAAACCAGTTCTAGTATAATAATCCTCGGCTAATTGTAATGCTCCATTATCTTTATTGGTAGAAGCTGAAACAAAATAGTTTAGTTTTTCATTTCCTCCGCTAATACTAACATTATGATTGGAAGAAAAGGTAGTATTTGATAAGAAGTATTCAGACCAATCTTTATTACCCATATATTCCCACATTCCAGTTGTGCTATTTGCTCTTACACCTGCAGTTTCGCTAGGATTGTTGCTTCGTTCTTTTGCCCATTGCCATTGGTCGTCTGTAAAAAATTGATTATCCCAAGGGGTGTTGCCAGAAAACGTTTTTTGCAATCGCATGTAAATATAAGGATCGCTAATCTTTTGAGGTAAAACCGTAGGTGTGCCTACAGACATAAAATTATTATAGGTGATTTTAGTCTTACCCTTAGATCCATTTCTCGTGGTTACCAATATAACCCCAAACGCTGCTCTACTTCCATAAATAGCAGAAGAGGCAGCATCTTTAAGTACAGATATATTTTCTATATCTTCTGGTGCAATTTGGTTTAAGTAAGAAACGTCTGATGGGATATTGTCTATAAGAATTAAAGGTTCACCACCATTTATAGAGGTAAAACCACGCACATTTATTTTTGGATTAGATCCAGGAGCTCCATTGGTAAAATCAATATTAAGACCTGGCGAAACTCCTTGCAGACCCTGAGTAATGTTGCTTAAAGGTCTGGTAGACAATTGATCTATAGAAACTGAATTTACAGCTCCTGATAAGTTCATTTTCTTTTGTTTACCAAAACCTACAATAACTATTTCGTCTAAAGATTGTAAATCTTCGTCGAGCATAATATTGATTAAATCTTGATTTCCAACCAAAATAGTTTGGGTAACAAAGCCTAAATAACTAAATTTTAATTCTTGTGTTGCTTTGGCATTAATTTCATATTTACCGTCATAATCGGTAATAACTCCTGTTAATGTACCGAGTATGGTAACAGAAACACCTGGTATGGGTTCATTAGTACTATCAGTAACGCGTCCAGTAATTCGTTGCTGTGCAAATCCGAAGGAGCTAATGATTAAGAATAACAATAATAATTGATGTTTTTTCATAATTAGGTTATAGTTGGTTTAGTAGATTATTTGTTGATCCAATAATTTAAAGTGGTGTTTTCTGTTTCTAGAACCACTTTATAAAAATTTGATTCAATACTTTTAATAACAGTTTGGTAGCTTTCCTTTGTTACCTCTACTTCTCCCAAATAAGTATAGGCATCAGTTCCTTTAGTAGTAGCTAAATTGGTGGGACTGATATAAATTTTGGCTTTCTCTTGGTGGTTTTGTAAGGCTTTCCAAGTAAGAAAAAGGGTATCCTCCTCAATTTTTGCACTAAGATTCATAGCATGTACAGGCTCCATTAGAGAAACACCATCCAATTCTCTTTTTATATTTTTAGGTACGTTTATATCTAAAAAATCTATGATTGTTGGGCAAATATCTACAATAGCAGGAGTTTCATTTTTAAAATAAGAATTAGTGTTATTTTTATTCGTAAGAATCCAAGTACTGCGTTCTCTTGCACTTTGTCCTCCGTGGTCCTTGCCGTCTTTAAGACTTCTACCATGGTCCGTTGTTACAACAAATAGCCAATCTTCATTAGTGTTTTTCTGACGCTGTGTAACTGCATCATAAATTTGTCCAATCAAACCATCCTCAAAAGTAACTGCCGCATTAAAATGAGGACCATCTCCATATTCGTGCCCTATATCATCTGTATATTCAAGGTAAATCCAAGAAATATCTGGCGCTTCTTCTAAAATGGTTTTAGAGGCTTCTTTTGCCACGTGAACATCGATCAATTTCATAAAGTTTCCATACTTATCATGAGGATAATTGATAGTATCGTATTCTAAACCATCATAAGCGTAATCTACTTTTATACGATCTGTTGCTTCAAGACCGTCTCCTACTAATTTAGTTCGATTATCTAACCAAGAAGAAAAAACAGCAATAGTACCTTTTGGGTTGTAATCTTTATACAACCTAAAAATACTCGGATAACTATAATTTGGGTTTTTTATAGAATTGCCATAAACATTATGTTTATTGGCCCAAGTTCCTGTTAGCAAACTATTGTAGCCTACTGCTGAAATTGTAGGTGTTTTTCTATAGTCTTCAGCAGTACCACCAACATAGGCCTCTGTAAGGTTACCTGCCTTACCAATACGATCTATATGTGGTGTAGCAGCGGTTTGTAATTGGTCGTAAGAGATACCATCAACAATAATAAAAACTACCTTTTTAGAGCGGTTTAAATCAGAGTTTTGTCCGCACAAAATAAACGGAAACAGTAAAAAAGTGTAGTACAGTAGTTTCATTATCTATATTTTTGCGGTAAATGTAATGCAGTAAAATATAGATTGACCAACTGTTCAATTAATAAATGTTTAACTAAACTTTAACTGTTTGTTACCAAGTTTTTAGGAGTGTGAATAAACTGTTACTAAGCATAATTTATAAGAGGTAACATCAATAATGAACTAAAAACAAAGGCATTAATTTATAGTTAATAATTAATAAGAGTAGTGGTGTTTTTATGGCAAAATTGAAACCAATAATGATTAAAGAATCAAAAAATAAATTGAACAATTATTAAGTTAAAAAAAAGGCAAGAAAACTTTAAGTATAGGTTAAGTAAATTTTTTAGCTTAAATTCAATAAATAATTCTTTAAGAATAAGTATTTTCGTTGCATAATTGCAAACATGGGAAGAAGTAATTTAACCAATCAAAGACAGAAAGAAATTACAATAGCTTTTTACGAAGTAGCTAAAAAAGTAGGCCTAGAAAATGCATCCATTGCTAAGGTGGCAGATAAAATGGGTATTAGTAAAGGATTAATTATGCATTACTTTGCTACTAAAGAGAGCTTAATATTTGCACTTTATGAGCAGATTTTAGAACGCTATTTAAACTTTGTGGTTGCAGAAAAGTATTTAAATATTGCCAGCAAAAAGGAATTAGTCGTTTACATTAGTTCTTTGTTTTCTAGAGAATGGAATCTCTATATTGATGACGGTGTTTTTTATAGTTTCTATGCCTTAATTTATCAAAATGATCAAGTAAGTGCGCTTTATAGCGAATTTTTAAAAACGTTAAGAAACGGAATTGCAACTATTTTACAGAATTGTAAAGATAAAAACATAATTTATAATTCGGACGTTCTACAAAGTTCAAATATTTTATATGCTATGATCGATGGTGCTTATTTTCAATTAGGAGCACATATAAATAATAAGGAAACTTATAATAAAGAAGCAGAGCTATTTATAAATCACGCTTTAGGTTTGCTAGATTTTGCTGATTTCGATTGATTTATTTTTAATTTAATAGTGGTAAAAAGTGCTATAATTCCCCACGCAGCATTCACCGTCAATGAGGGATAGTCATTTATCCCTAAAGCATTACATACCAAACAAATTGCACCAAAAGCATTTAGCCAATGATAGGTAGTCTTTTTGGCGCATAATACCTCAAGACTCAATAAAAAATAAGCCACAATAAAAATTACAACTCCAAGCCAGCCAACAATTGAGTAAAACATTTTTTTTGCTAAATATAAAGGCTATTTTTTAAATTTACTAATTATTTTAAGAACATAAATAGACGGTTTTCCATTTAAACCCACTGGCGCGGATTTGGAATCCGTGCCCATTCCAATGATGAAATTGCAATCTATTTTATAATCCCTTTTTTAGTGATTCCGTTTGCAGCTTTCCTGTGTCGATACAATATGCTTGACCTGATTGCATCCGCGCAAACGTTGTCTAAAGAACATATCCAAGCGATCGGGTCTTTTGTTTTAAGAGTATTAGGCTACCCAAAATTTAGTTTGTAACAAAAGCAATAAACCACTGTATTTTCTGTTGTTCCGTGCACCTCTGCAAGTTTAGAGTTTTACTATTCTATAGGTATTTGCACTTTACAGCTTGTCTTTTCGCAAACTCAAATACAACTATAAAAAGCAATCTTTGTTATTGTTTTCATAAAACACAAAACTTCCCAAAGCTAAGTTACATAATGCGCGGCTATAGCTACATCCGTTCACTTTCTGTCCTATAACACCGTTAGTCGAAAAGTAAAAGCTTAAAAGGGAGAAAATAATGGCACGCAAATTAAGACCGTTGCAAGGAAGTACCTAATAAAAAGCACAAAAATAACACGTTATTATTTATGTTAAATATATGATTGTAAGTATATTAAGTTGTAAATTTAGTGTATGAAAATACAAAAACAACCAACTTTAGCCGATAGCATTTGTGATTTACGAGCAAGAAAAATTAAAAAGACATTTTTCACCCAAATAAACACCCTTATCGATTGGGATACGATCTCTATCCTAATAAATAATGATTATTTAAAAGGAAAAAGTGCCACTGGCAAGCCTTCTTATGATGGGACATTACTTTTTAAAATGTGTCTTTTACAAAGTTGGTATGGTTTAAGCGATTATGAAGTTGAAGACCGAATAAATGACAGTCTTTCCTTTAGTTATTTTTGTGGGATGACCATTGAACAGGTTGCTCCAGATCATAGTACTTTAAGTAGGTTTAGAACCGCATTAACCAAAACACAAACCTTCGAAAAATTATTTACCTCCATAAACAAACAGCTAGAAGCACATAATATCATTGTAAAAACAGGTTTAATAATAGACGCTAGTGTAATAGATACGCCACTTAGACCAAAAGGAAAAACAAATTTTAAGGTAACCGAAGACCGCTGTGCAGACCAAGTAGAAGTACACAAAGAATATCCAGATAGTGTCGATAAAGAGGGTACTTGGTTAAAGAAAAGAGGAAAGTACCATTTTGGGTTTAAAAAGCATCATGTAACGGATAACGAAGGACTTGTTCTAGGAGTACTAACCACAACTGCCAGCAAAAATGAGATTGCAAATTTGGAGGAAGTTCTAGAAACTGTAAATGTGGTATTACCAAAAGACATCCCTCTAAAGGCAGATAAAGGGTACCAATCAAAGAAAAATGTTGCGATTTTAAAGAAGCGTAATTTAAAGAATCATATCCTTAAAAAGGCGGTAAAAAATAAACCGTTAACAAAATGGGAAACTAGATTCAATAAATTAATAGGAAAAACAAGGTTTAAAGTAGAACGTACTTTTGGAGGAATAAAATTATGGTTTAAAGGTGGAATTGCAAGATACAGAGGGATGAAAAAAATGCATACACAAAATTTGATGGAGGCAATGTGCTACAATTTATATCGAAGTCCAGGGATATTTGCGTCTAATTGTAAAAATTAAGGAAAAATGAAGCCTAAAAAAGGCATTTACTCACTTAAAATAGAAAAAAAATAGCATAATCGATGTTTTAGCTAAAAAAAAGGGAACTCTAAAAAGTAAAATTAATTAAGTTCGCTTTTTGCAACGGTCTTAAATTTAATACCGCAAATTTAATGTACCCTCTTTTTTAAGCTTTGGAATAGATTGAAATTATATAGGTAGTAAAGGGAGTAGCCCAAATTATTTCATTACTGGCTCTTTTTCTTTAGATTGATGAAATAACCCAAAGGCATTGAAAATAAAGATTACATCACCTTTTCACCCAAAAATTTTCAATCAATTTTCAATTAATATTTAAAAAAAAGTAGCAGATGTTTGTTCAATAAAAAAGAAACTAACTTTTCATTTGGCACGGCATACATTTGGAACAACTGTAACTTTAACTAATGGTGTACCTATTGAAACAGTATCTGAATTATTAGGACATTCACGTATTTCAACAACTCAAATTTATGCTAAAGTTATTGAAAGAAAAGTGAGTGAAGATATGGCTCTTTTAAGAAAAATAATAATCGAAGGACAATTAAAAAAGACTAAAGTAGATATTAGTTAGTTTTTTTGATAACATTAAGAGTTTCTTTTAAATACTTTAAATTAATAATTGATCAGCATAGTACAGGATACATTCATAGTGAAATGAGTATAATTTTGAGTAAAACAAATAGGTTGTTTTATTTTATTTAACATTTAACATTCAATTATGAAAAAACTTTACTTATTATTATTAATTTTCATTTATCAATTAAGCTATTCGCAAGATGTGCTTATTGAAAATCAGGCTGATTTAGATGGCCTAACACCACCTACTACTATAACTGGAAATTTAAGTATTATCTCGGATGGTAGTGATGATATTTTTGACCTTTCTAATTTAGGAAGCTTGGTTACTATAACAGGAACACTAATTATTCAAAACAATCCAATCTTATCTAATTTAGATGATTTGAGTTCTCTAACGACCATATCTGGAGGCACAATAACCATACAAAACAATCAAAATCTTTATAGTTTTTGTGGTTTAAGTAGTGTTACTCCTGCTCCTACTGCAGAAACCATTAGTGGTAATAGTTTCAATCCAACCTATGCAGATATTGTTGGAGCTAATTGTAAAGCTGCAGATGTAATATATAATGATACAGCCAATGATAGATTTAATACACAAGCAGAAATAGACGCTTTACCAAATGATATTACACATATTACTGACGAGCTGATTATTGGCTTAGATGCAGCTACCAATGACATAACAGATTTATCTAAATTTTCTAAATTAAGAGATATAGGGGGCGTTTATTGATTCAAAAGAGTCCTTTATTAACAGATTTATCAGGGTTCAGTGCTTTGGAAATTGTAGGTAGTGCTTCTGCTCAAGAATTTGTTGTTCGAGAAAATGATCTACTTACAACATTAAATGGTTTACAAGCATTAAGAACGGTATCAAAGCGAATCGGAGTTTGGAGTAATCCAAAACTAGAGACCTTGGAGGGTTTAAATAATTTGAAATTAATAAAAGATAATGTTACTTCTGAATTAATTCGAATAGGTACATCAGGATCTGCTGGTAATCCATTATTAACAGACTTTTGTGCATTATCAGGAATTATTGATATCATAGGGGCAGCTGTCTTAGATGCAGACCCATTATCATTTATAAATAACGAAACTACATTTAATCCAACTTTCACCGATATTTCTAATGGAACCTGTACATCAGTTTTTACAGGTAATTTAACAGTAACAACTCAAGCTGAGGTTGATGCACTTCCTATTCAATATACCCATATTACGGGAAGACTTGATATCTTAGGTGGTGGTGGAGATATCAGTAATTTATCTAAATTTTCTGATTTAAAAGATCTTGGCCGTCGTTTATTGATACAAGACTGTCCTTTGGTGACTGATATGACAGGTTTCAGTTCATTAGAAGCAATAGGAAGTTTAGATGCAAATGAAGAATTAGTGATACGTAGGATGGATGGGCTTACTACCCTCAATGGCTTACAATCCTTAACATCTGTAGGAAGAAGGGTTGGTGTAAGACAAAACCCTGTTTTAACCACTTTGGAGGGGCTTAATAATTTACAGACAATTGGAGAGAATAAAATTAATATTGGTGATGCTGCTTGTGGTGATGATACTTCTCTAGGAAATGCTACCTTGGTTGATTATTGTGCATTGCAAACTCTTATAACTACTATTGGGTTAAGTACACTGGAAGCAGGAGGTTCTTGTATCTCTGGTAATGCTGCCTACAACCCAACATTTACTAATATTTCTGGAGGTACTTGTACGTTATCTGTTAACACATTTGCAGAAGAAAGTTTTAGTATATATCCAAACCCTGTTTCTACTATTTTAACTATTGAGAGTTTTGAAACATTAGATTCAATTAAAATAATAAACGCTCTAGGAATGGAAGTGCTTAAAACCACAAACACAGCATTAAATATTTCCCATTTACCAACAGGTTTATATTTTGTTAAAATTAGTGCTGGAAATAAATCTGCTGTAAAGAAAATTATTAAAAATTAACACGTAAGTATCGGTGTAATTAGTTAAAACTGTATCTCCTTGAGATACAGTTTTCTTTAAAAAACACAAAGTTAATTCTATCAAGAGCAGCTATTTGTGTCAATATTTATTTTTGTATACTATGAAGAAATTATTAATCTTAGTTTTGGGATTATTTCCAGTATTGATATTTTGTCAATCCAAAAAAGTAGATTCCGTTAGAGTTTTCTACTTAGGTGGTCAATCAAATATGGATGGTCATGGTTTTAAGAAAGACTTGCCAAAATCATTAAAAAAAACATTTAACAATAGTTAAATTTTTCATGGAAATCCTGCCAAAGACGGAATTGAAAACGGAGGTATTGGCAAATGGGGGGAACTAAAACCAGGACATGGAAAAGGTTTTTCATCAGATGGTATACAAAATAAGCTTTCTAATCGATTTGGAGTTGAACTATCTTTTGTAAAAAAAATTCAAGAATTGTATCCTAATCAAAAAATAGCCATTATTAAATACTCCATGGGAGGTACCTCTATAGATAGTTTGGCAGCAAGAGACATAGGTTCTTGGGATACAGATTTTAGTGGTTTAAATCAATATGATAATTTTCTAAAAACTGTGCAATTAGCTTTAGAAACATCAGACATTGATAAAAATGGAATAGAAGATAAATTAATCCCAAGCGGTATTATTTGGATGCAAGGAGAAAGTGATGCTTTATTTGAAAAATCTGCAACAAATTATTTTTATAATTTAAAAAAGTTACTGAACTTAATAAGAAGCGCTTTTAGAAACAAGAATTTACCAATAGTAGTAGGTAAGATATCAGATTCAGGTTCTAATAATAAAACCTTAAAATATGCTAATTTAGTTCAATCTGCACAGGAAAAATTTAGCGCTTATGATCAATATACTTCAATAGTCAGAAAAACGAATAGTTATAAATATATAGACAAATATCATTATACTAGTCCAAGTTACATAGATCTAGGAGTTCAATTTGCGATTGAAATCTATAAGTTAAATCAAGAAATAGAATAAAAAAAGACATTACAGTATAGTACAGGACACAGTTATATTTTATCTGGGGTAATATTGCTAAACAAGTTGAAATTAAATCAAATTTTATTAATTATGAAAATCAATTCTTATAAAATGATAGTAAGAAAAATACTTCTCTTCCTTATGGTACTCTGCTTTACTGGTGTATTTGCCCAACAAAAAATAGTAAAAGGAATTGTAGTCTCTTCTGATGGCTCTCCATTACCAAGTGCTAGTGTAATAGAAAGAGGTACAAGCAATGGAACAGAGACAGATTTTGACGGTAATTTCAGTATAACAGTTACCAATGAGTCTAGCATACTAAAAGTAGCTTATTTAGGATATACTACAAAAGAAATTCCAGTTCAAAATAAAACATATCTAAAAATAACTTTATCAGAAGACGCTAATACTTTAAATGAAATTGTAGTTATTGGTTATGGTTCTATTAATCAGAAAAATGTAACAGGTGCTGTTGGTAAAGTAAATTCAACTTTGCTTAGAGATTTGCCGGATGTTAGTTTTCAAAACAAATTAGCAGGTAAATTAGCTGGAGTTTCTATATCTCAAACTACTGGTGCACCTGGTGGTAATTCATCTATACGAATAAGAGGTACTGGTTCTATTTCTGGTGGTAATGATCCTTTAATAGTCATTGATGGTTTTATTGTTTCTAACGATAATAATTCCTCATCAACTCAAGGTTCTAGGCAAGGAAGTACAAACGTAAGTGAAAATTCTCAAAACCCTTTAAGTAACTTAAACCCAAATGACATAGAAGATGTGCAGGTTTTAAAAGACGCAGCTGCAGCAGCTATTTACGGTTCTAGAGGTGCTAATGGTGTTATTATAATAACGACTAAAAGAGGTAAAGAAGGAAAACCAGTTTTTAGTTTAAATATTTCTTCGGGTATTCAAACGGTTTCAAAAACATACGATATGATGGATGCTTATGAATATGCAGAACAAAACTATATTGCTAGAAGGAATGCTGGGACACTAGCCAATTATCCAAGTGCATTAATACCCTATTTAAATGATGAGCCTGGCCTAACCAATACAGATTGGCAAGCTGCGCTGTTTAGACCTGCTGCGATGGATATTTATGACTTTTCTTTAAAAGGAGGTAGTAAAAAAACAAAATACTATATATCTGCAAATTATACGAATCAAGATGGTATTATTGTTGGTTCTGGATATAAAAGGTATTCATTAAGGGTAAATCTAGATACAGAAATAAATGATAGATTAAAGATTGGGGTAAATATAAATCCTTCTTTAGCAGTTAGTGATTTAGTACCTTCAGAGGGTCCTTATTTTGTTGACGGCGTGGTTAATTTAGCGTTATTATCAATACCAACAGAGCCAATTTATAATCCAGATGGATCCTTTAATTTTAATCAAAATACAGCTTCAGGTTCTGGCCCATTTGTGAACCCAATTGCAATTGCAAACTTATATGATGATGAGTTGAAACAAACTAGAATATTAGTTGGTTCTAACTTGGATTATGATTTTACAAAGAACTTTAAATTTAAAACGCAAATTGGTTTAGATTTTGGTAGTTGGAATAGAGATATTTACAGACCTTCAACTATAGAATATAGAGGTGTTGCTGGCCCTTCTAATCCTACTGCTAGAAATTTTAGTACTCAAAAATACAATTGGTTATGGGAAAATACTTTAACCTATAGTAATACATTTAGTGAGAATCATAATGTTAATGCTCTTTTTGGTTATTCTGTTCAAAAAGATCTAAGAGAGAGAAGTGGTTTAATAGCAACGGATTTTCAAAATGATTTGGTACAAACCATTAACACAAACAATAATACAATTCAATCGGCTTTTTCTGCAAAAGATGAATGGTCTATTATATCGTATTTTTCAAGACTTATGTATGATTATAAGGGTAAATATTTGTTAAGTGCGTCTTTTAGACGTGATGGATCATCTCGTTTTGGTGCAAACTCTAAATGGGGCGATTTTTCATCAGTTTCTTTAGGATGGAGAATAAGCGATGAAGCATTTTTTAAGAATGATCTTGTTAATGATTTTAAACTACGAGCAAGTTACGGAGAAAGAGGAAACAACCAAATTGGTAACTATTCTGGTATCGCTAGACTAGGATCCTCTAATTATGTTTTTGATGATAACATAGTAAATGGTTTAGCCCCTATAAACTCTAGTAATGCAGGTTTGACTTGGGAAAAAAATTCTGAATTTAACTACGGTCTTGATTTGGCTTTTTTAAATAATAAAATTGTTATAAATGCAGATTATTTTATAAGTACAACAAAAGATTTATTATTTAATATTCCCGTTCCTGGTTCTTCTGGCACTCCAGGGGGCAATTCTCTGCAAAATATTGGAAGTATAGAAAACAGAGGATTTGAACTCGGTATAACGAATAATGCAAGAATTGGTGACTTTAAAATAACGACTAATGCAAATATTTCATCAATAAAAAATAAAATCTTATCCTTTGGTTTAAATAATGATCCAATTATTTTAAATGGGAGTAGAGCAGAAACTTCTATAGCTCAAATTGGCCAGCCTATTGGTTCCTTTTATGGTTATAATGTAAAAGGGGTTTTCACAACTCAAGAACAATTAAATAATAGTGCCCAGTGGGTTGGTGGTGGTTCTTTTATTGGTGATTTTATGTTTGAAGATGTAAATAATGATGGGGTAATAAATGCCGATGATAGAAAAATAATAGGGAATTATATACCTGACTATACTTTTGGTATTACAACTAGAATGGAATACAAAAATATTGATTTTAGTTTGGCAATTCAAGGGAAACAAAACTTTGAAGTATTGCATACCTCTCAAAGATATTTAGGGAATATGGAAACTTTTAGTAATTACAGGTCAGATAGTTTTAATAATGCATATATTTCTTCGGATAACCCAGGTAACGGACAAGTGTATAGACCAAATGCTAGCCCAACAGGTGGTAATGCAAATATTTCTTCATATCACGTGGAAGATGGTTCTTATGTTCGGATTCAAAATATAACTCTAGGGTATTCATTTGATAGTAAAATTCTTGGAAGTTTAGGAAATCTTCAATCTTTTAGAGTCTACGCAACTGCTGTGAATCCATTTACATTTACCAACTATCCAGGATATAACCCAGATGTAAATTCAAGACCAAATAATGCTTTAACACAAGGTGAAGATTATGGAACCTATCCACTAGCCAAAAATTTTCTCGTTGGATTAAACTTATCATTCTAAATTTAAATATATTAAGATGAAAAAATAAAAAATACAATAACATTAATGCTTTTATTTATCCTTATTAATGGCTGTTCAGAAGAATTTATTGATTTGGCGCCTTTATCAGAAGTAACAGCAGGAAACTTTTATAAAAATGAAAGTGATATGGAGCAAGCTGTAATAGCAGCTTATGGAGCTCTTCAGTCCAGTAACATGTATAAAGAAAATTTCTTATATTTTATGGAAGGTAGATCTGACAATACCTATTTTGAAGACATAACTCAAACTGAAAAATCTGATTTTGATTTTTTTAGAGAAGCTACTACGAATAGCCTTTTAGACGATACATGGAAAACTTGTTATATTACTATTCAAAGATGCAATATTGTGCTTAATAGAATAGATGCCATAGAAATGAGTGAAGATTTAAAAGGTATTAGAAAAGCAGAAGTTAAATTTATTCGTGCTTTAACTTATTTTAATATGGTAAGAATGTGGGGGGCGATACCGGTAGTTTTAAAAGAAGTTGATGATCCTTTTAGTTCATATGCAGATGTTAGGCAACCAGTTAGTGATGTTTATGCAGCTATTATTAACGATTTAAAAGATGCTTCTACTATTTTACCAAATAAACAAATCCAAATAGGTAGAGTTACAAAAGGAGCAGCATTAACACTTTTAGGTAAAGTATATTTAACGCAACAAGAATGGAATCTAGCAACGACAACTCTTAAACAAGTTGAGTCATTAGGATATCAACTTTTGTCAAACTATGCAGATGTCTTTGATGCAGATAATCAAAATAATAGAGAATCTATTTTCGAGATTCAATTTAAAGCAGACGTGAACGGTGAAGGTAGTGTTTATAGAAGAATGCATATACCTTTGGGTGTGACCTCATTACTTAATAATGTTTCTGCTGGTGCTGGCTTTAATTTGCCATCTCAAGATCTATTGAATGCTTATTCAAACAATGATTTAAGAAAGGACGTTACAGTATTAGAGGTTCCAAATGATGGTAGGTTATATACAAATAAGTATACAGCAATTTCTACCATACCGAATGATGAAGGTAATAATTTTATGGTACTCAGATATGCAGACGTACTTTTAATGCAAGCAGAAGCATTAAATGAAATAGGCTACGTTGCAGATGGTGAAGCCTTTAATTATTTAAATTTAGTTAGCCAAAGAGCGGGTTTATCCAACTATGATTCTAATACTTTGAAAACTCAAGAAGAATTTAGAGAAGCATTGTTATTGGAAAGACGTTTAGAGTTAGCATTAGAAAACCACAGATGGTTTGATCTAATTAGATCAAACAAAGCTGTTGAAGTAATGACGAACTATAATGAAACGAGAGCACCTCTAATTATAAGTAGCCATCACGTTTTGTATCCAATACCTCAAGCTCAAATAAATTTAATAAATAACAGCCAAACTTTTGGTCAAAATCCAGGATATTAATTATGAAAAACTTTATTAAAATTTATAAGTATGCATTATTTTTAAGTATAATACTATTAGGGTGTAATGATGACGAAATTGTATTAGAAAAAAAAGATGCTTTAAAAAACCTAACAGCGATATCAAAAATTGAAGCAGTCACATTACAATGGGATTTACCATTAGATGGTGTAAATAATTACATTATAACGTACACCCCTGGAGATGAAAGTCTATTAGTTAATGATGGTACTATGAACGAAATAACCATAGAAAATCTTGAGTCAGATGTAGAATATACTTTTACAATTTCATGGCTAGATAACCAATTAATGGCCTCAAAAACAGTGTCAGTTTCAGAAACCCCAAAAATTAGACCCCCAGGTACATATTCTGGTGATTTGATTATTGGTAATCAGTCAGATTTAGATATTATTGAACTGGCAAATCAAGCAGCTTTAGAAGTAATTGATGGTAACTTAAAAATCATATCTGATGGCTCTGACAATACTTTTGATTTATCAAAATTAAAAGACTTAAAAAGAGTAATAGGAACTATTGAGATTATGAATAACCCAATCTTATCGAATTTAAGCAATTTATCAGAATTAACAATAATTGAAGGTGGCAAGATTACGATTGAAAATAATAGAAACCTTGTTAACTTTTGTGGGTTATCAAATGTACCATCGTCGATAAATTCGACCATTTCAGGAAATGGTTTTAATCCAACATTTACAGATATAAAATCAGGTAATTGTAAAACAGATGATTTAATTTATATAGATTTCCCAAGATTTAACACGCAAGCAGAAGTAGATGCATTGCCAGATGGTATAACACATTTTCCAGGAGAATTAATAATTGGTCTTGATGCCTCTACAAATGATATAACAGATCTTTCTAAATTTTCAAAATTAAGACGTATAGAAGGTAGGTTAATTATACAAAGATCACCTTTGTTAACAGATTTAACTGGTTTTCATTCTTTGGAGTTTATAGGTGCTACTCCATCAGATGAACTTGTGATAAGACAAATGGATGGTTTAGTAACATTAGATGGTCTTCAGGCTTTAATTCATGTTGGTAGAAGAATAGGTATTAGAGAAAATCCTGTTTTACAAACCTTAGAGGGTATTAATAGTATAAGGAGTATTGGTGAAAATAAAATTAATATTGGTGCGTGTGGTAGTGCAAATAGCGGTAATCCTCAATTAACAGATTATTGTGCCCTTACTGGTATTATCGAAAGATTTACAATACCTGTTTTAGAGCTAGGAGGTTCTTGTATAGATAGTTACTCTTCTTTTAACCCTAGCTTTCAAGATATATTAGATGGTAATTGTAAGAATTAAAAAGAGGATGAATTTAAAGTTAAGAGTTTTTATTTTATTTAATTTTATTTTTTTGAGTTGTAGTTCTGAAGAAGCTCCTCAAATTGATTCAGATCCAGATCCAGATCCTGTTGCTACAGTAAAGCCATCTTTTAATAAGGTTAAAAGTATATTGAGAAATAATCCAACTTCTGAATATGTAATGGTTTTGGCTCATAGAGGAGGGTTTGTAAGTACTCCAGAGAATAGTATTTCGGCAATCCAAAATAGTACTGATATAGAAGTAGATATTGTAGAAATGGATGTACAACTTACAAAGGACAATAAATTAGTTGTGATGCATGATACTTCTATAAATAGAACAACAAATGGTTCTGGTCTAGTAAGTGATTATACTTTGGCAGAATTACAACAGTTTCGATTGTTAAATCCAAATGGTAGTTTGTCAGAAGAAAATGTACCTTCTCTTAAAGAAGCTCTTACTTTTAGTAAGGATAAAATGCATTTATTTTTAGATAAAGGCCATGATTATTTAGACTTAATTTATCAAGATTTAGTAGCCACAAATACGGCTAATCAAACTTTAATAGGAGGTACTTTAACGTGGTTTCAATTTAACAATCAATTTTCGAATTTAATTGGTAAAATAAATTACATTCCTAGAGCAGGTTCTGGGCAAACGTTAGAGTATATAAATAGTTTTGAAAGCAGTATAAATCCAATAGCGTACTTTCCAAGTTGCGATCTTATTTCTTCAAATAACGATGTGTTTGATAAAATTAAAGAGAATAATAAATGGATATTTAGTACAACACTTATTGGTTCTAATTGTTCTGAAGTAGTCCTTGGCAGCGAAGCTATTTGGAATTGGGAAATTACACAAGGAATAGATGGCATATTTACTGATAAATCTCAAGAGTTGGTAACGTTTTTAACCGAAAAAGGACTACATAATAATGAATAAAATATTTAAAATTTTATCTTTTTTCTTTCTGATCTTAATCAGTTGTTCAAAAAATGATACTCACATTATAATTCAAGGCCATGCACATAATGATTATGAACATAAACGTTCTCTATTTGATGCATTAGAAAATGGATTTATTTCTGTAGAAGCTGATGTTCATTTGATAAACAATCAGCTATATGTATCTCACTTTAAGCCTTCTGTTATAGATAGTACAAAAACACTTGAAAATTTATACCTAAAACCCCTTAGTAATATTGTTTCTAAAAATAATGGTAGCGTCTATAAAAATTATGATGGTTTTTTTTACTTGATGATTGATGTGAAAACCGAAGCAGATTCTTCTTATGTAATACTAAAAAATATTTTAAATAAATATGAAGAAATTATTTCTAAAGTTAATAATGAGCAAAAAGAAACAAATAAGCCTATTAAGATAGTTATCACTGGTCATAAAGGGAGACCTTATAATCAAATTCTTGAAGAAAAATCAACTTTAATGTCTATCGATGGCAGGTTTAAAGAATTAGATAAAAATATTTCTTATGAATTAATGCCTTACATAAGTGAAAATTATAAACATTATTTTTCTTACAAAGGAGATGGAGAACCTTCGTCAAAAGATATAAAAACAGTGTCTGAAATGGTAAGTAAAACGCATCAAGAAGGCAAAAAGTTGAGGTTTTGGGCATCACCAGACAAAGAGAAAGTATGGCGTTTTTTACTCGATAATAAAGTAGATTTAGTTAATGTAGATAGTCTTCAAAAATTCAATAAATATATAACCAAAAGAAAAAATGATAATTTAAAGTAATTAAAACTTTCATTTTTTTAATCAATTTATTTACAAATGCATACAAAAGCCAAATTCCTAATTTGTTTAATTTTCTGCATATTATTTTTTAATGGTTGTAAACCAAAAGCTAAAGAAAATGCACAAAAAAAATCTCATGTTAAAAATGTAATACTTTTAATAGGCGATGGCATGGGAGTATCACAAATATCTACAGCTTTTTATTTCAATGATGGCATTTCAAATTTTAAAAGATTTAATAATATTGGTTTTATTAGAACTTCGTCAGCGTCCCATTTAATTACAGATTCTGCTGCCGGTGCTACCGCTTTTTCAACGGGTAAAAAAACATATAATGGTGCTATAGGAATGAACATAGATTCTCTTCCTCAAAAAAATATAGTTGAAGTGCTATCTAAAAAAAATCTAAATACAGGTCTAATCGCAACTTCTTCAATTACACATGCTACACCAGCTTCTTTTTTTGCACACGTAAAATCTAGAGAATTACCAGAAGATATTGCAACTTGGTTACCAATTTCAGATATAGATTATTTTGCCGCTGGTGGTTTGAAATATTTTAATAAAAGAAAAGATAGTATAGATTATTTGAAAAGAATGAGAGACAATGGTTTTATTATTTCACTTGACTCCAAAGACCTCAAAGAAAATTTACAAGATAAGAAAAAATATGGTTTTTTATTAGCTGAAGATGGTATGCCCAAAATGTCTGAGGGTAGAGGTGATTTTTTAATCTCAGCAACAGATCAAGCACTTTCTTTACTATCTAATAAAAATAAAGGTTTTTTTCTAATGATTGAAGGTTCTCAGATTGATTGGGGTGGTCATAATAATGATGCAGATTATATTATTAATGAAGTAAAAGATTTTGATAATACCATTGGCAAAGTTTTAGATTTTGCTGAAAAAGATGGTAATACGCTAGTGGTTATTGTTGCGGACCATGAAACAGGTGGTTTTACCTTAGCATCGTCACAAAAAAAAGACGAAAACAATAAATTAATTAATGATTACAATAATATCAAACCATCTTTTTCTACAAAAGGTCATTCTGCCACTTTAATACCTGTATTTGCGTTTGGTCCAAAATCAGATAACTTTAGAGGTGTCTATGAAAATTCAGAAATTTATGAAAAGATATTAAATTCCTTAAATAATTAGATTTAATAATTACATTGACTTTCTATCAATAAAATTAAAAGGTACTTTAAACTTTCCCTTTTCTTTTTTTACAATCAGTTTAGCAGCCATAACTCCCATTTTTTTAAAATTTGTTGAGATAACAGCTATTTCAAGTAACTCTTTTAAAGGTGTATCATTATATGATATAACCCCAATTTCTTTTCCTAAAGCATATTTTTTTTCCGTATTTGTTTTATCAAATTTATTAAATCTGATTCTTCAATAGTAATAAATAAATCACCTTTTTTAATATTATATCCTTATAAATCTCATTTAAAATTTCAAAGTCTAAATTGTTTTCTACACAAAACTTCCGAAAACCATTTAGAATTCTTTTAGGATAGGGGTATTGTAATTTTTCTGGATACACTAGAAATATTTTTTTATATTTTTTATTTTACTTTGTGCTTCAATTAATGCAAAATAAATATCATTTTCAAAATCTTGATATATTTCATTGTGTTCATCATTAATATTTAATAAATTATCAAGAATAATTAATTTTTTAAATGGTATTTTATTTATAACTTCATTTATCGCTTTAGTTGAACTTGCATGAATTAAATCGTTAGTTTTAAAATGAGGCATAATTACATAATAATCATACCCCCCAAATTTTTTTTAAAATATTTAAAAAAATAGACTCTTCACAATGATAAATATGTAGATCTACATGATAATTTAAACCTAATTTTTTAATGAATGAGTCGTAAATTTTCATTTTATAGGAACTCATTTTATTTACTAAAAAAATAATATTTACCTTAGAAATTAATTCTGTCCTACAAATATAATTACCCTTTCCTCTAATAGAAACAATAACTTTCTTCTTCTTCAGTATATTATATGCCTTTTCAACAGTATCTCTTGATAAATAATATTCTTCACTTAAAGAGTTAATGGAAGGGATTTTATCATTAATATTAAAATTTCCATTTGAAATGTTATCTATAATTGAGTCAACTATTTGTTGGTACTTCGGTATTCGAGAATTTTCATCTACTGTAATAAAATTAAACATAAATTTTTATTAATCTTTAGATTAAAATAAAGTAACTTAAGGGCAAATTATGAAAATTTAACGAAAAAACAAGGATTATTACATTACAAATTCTGAAAATTATAATATAATTTATAATTCCACAGTACAGTGCAGTACAGTACAGGACAGGAATACTTTTGTGTTCATATAAATTAGCTGTATAATACATTAATATACCATATGGACACTAAAATTAAGAAATTTAAATACGTAGATTATTTGTGGGACAAAAAAAGAGCAGATGCTTTAGGAGATGATCAAGTAGCTTTATTTTTATATCGTTCTAATATTTTAGGAGCAGATTTAAGAATTACCAATTATGGTGGTGGAAACACAAGCTGTAAAACCATAGAGAAAGACCCTTTAACAAATGAAGAAGTTGAGGTTATGTGGGTAAAAGGTTCTGGAGGAGATATTGGAACATTAGATAGATCAGGTATTGCAGGTTTATATACAAGTAGATTACGTGATTTAAAGAAAGTGTATAAAGGTTTACATGATGAAGATAGGATGGTTGGTTTGTTCAATCATTGTATTTACGATTTAGATAGTAAAGCACCATCAATAGATACTCCTTTGCATGGTTTATTACCATTTGCTCATATAGATCATTTACATCCAGATGCATTAATTGCAGTTGCTGCTGCAAAAGACAGTGAAAAAGTTACCAAAGAAATTTGGGGAGATACCATGGGTTGGGTTCCTTGGCAAAAACCAGGATTCGACTTAGGATTGCAATTAGAAAAGTGTCTAGAAGATAATCCAGGAATTAGAGGAATCGTTTTAGGTTCTCATGGTTTATTTACTTGGGGAGATACTTCATATGAATGTTATATGAACAGTTTAGAAGTTATTGAAATGGCCTCTAATTATATCGAAGAAAAAATAAAGGAAAAAGATGTAGTTTTTGGAGGACAAAGATTAAAGAGTATACCAAAAGCAGCACGCTTAGACAAAGCAGCACAATTAATGCCTTTATTAAGAGGACTGTGTTCTTCTGAAAATAGAATGATTGGCCATTTTACAGACGATCCTATAGTTATGGAATACATTAATAGTTATGATCTAGAAAGATTGGCTCCAATGGGTACATCTTGTCCAGATCATTTCTTGAGAACAAAGATTCAGCCGTTAGTATTAACTTTAGAGAAGAACGAAGATCTAAATGATGCCGATGCTATCTTAAAAAAAATAGAGCCTGCTTTTGAAGCCTATAGAGCCGAATATGCAGATTACTACAATACTTGTAAAAAAGATAATAGTCCTGCAATGCGTGATGCAAACCCTGTAATAATTATTTATCCAGGAGTCGGTATGTTTAGTTTTGCAAAAAACAAACAAACGACAAGAGTTGCTAGCGAGTTTTATATCAATGCAATTAATGTGATGAGAGGTGCTGAAGCAATAACCTCTTACACTTCCTTACCAAGGCAAGAAGCTTTTGATATAGAATACTGGTTATTAGAAGAGGCTAAATTATTACGTATGCCAAAAGAACAACCGTTATCAAGAAAGGTAGCTTTTATTACCGGTGCTGGCGGTGGTATTGGAAAAGCAATTGCTGATAAATTAGCGGCAGAAGGAGCAAATGTCGTATTGACAGATATTAATGAGCAAAGTTTAATCGCAGCAAATGCAACATACAAAAGAGATGTATCTACCTATGCAATTTGCGATGTTACAGATACAGAATCTATAGCAAATGCTTATAAAAAAGCGTGCACTGAATTTGGTGGTGTAGATATTGTGGTTCACAGTGCTGGTTTAGCAATATCAAAGCCGTTGGAAGACACTACTGATAAAGATTGGAATATCTTACAAGATATTTTGGTAAAAGGTCAATTTGACCTCATAAAACAAGCCGTTGCTATTATGCGCAAACAAGGATTAGGAGGCGATTTTGTTCCAATTGCAAGTAAAAACGGATTGGTAGCCGGGCCAAATAATGTAGCCTATGGAACTGCAAAAGCAGCTCAACAACACATGTCGAGATTATTAGCAGCAGAATTAGGAAAGGACAAAATAAGAGTGAATGTTGTAAATCCAGACGGTGTTATTGTTGGTAGTAAAATTTGGGAAGGAGCTTGGGCCGAAGGCAGAGCAAAGGCGAACGGAATAACAGTAGAAGAATTGCCAGCATTTTATGCAAAAAGAAATTTATTAAATGAAATTATTACACCAGATGATATTGCAAATGGAGTATTTTCGTTAGTAGGAATTTTAAATAAGTCTACAGGAAATATTATAAATGTTGATGGCGGAATGGCAAATGCATTCGTTAGATAACTAAAAAACAGTAAATTATAAATAGAGTAAAAGCTTTTATAAATTTAGTATTTATAAAAGCTTTTTTTGATAAGAAGCAGAAAGTATGAAAATACAAAAAGAACAAATCTTAGATTACAATACTAAAGGTTTGCAGAATCACAATGAAAACTTTGATTTTTTAACTAATAAATTGTCTAAAAACGGTCATAAAGTTGAAGAAATTATATCAAAATTATCAGAGTTTCAAGTAGCAATTCCAAGTTGGGCATTAGGTGCTGGTGGAACTCGTTTTGGACGTTTTTCTTTTTATGGCGAACCTTCAAGGCTAGAACAAAAATTAGAAGATGTTGGCGTTCTACACGCATTAACAAAAACTGCAGGAGCTGTTTCTTTACACATTCCTTGGGATATTCCTCAAGATTATGCAGCCGTAAAACAACAAGCTGATGCTTTAAACATAAAGTTTGATTCAGTAAATTCAAACACGTTTCAAGATCAAAAAAACGCAAAAGAAAGTTACAAATATGGTTCTTTAAGCAATACAAGTCAAGCAGTTCGGGAGCAAGCAATTGCTCATAATTTAGACGTAATTAACATTGGAAATAAATTAGGTTCTAAAAGTTTAACGGTTTGGTTGGCTGATGGATCTTGTTTTCCTGGACAAAATAATTTTCAAACTGCTTTTCAAAATACCCAGGATAGTTTAAAAGACATCTATAAAGGATTACCAGATGATTGGAAAATGTTAATTGAATACAAACCGTATGAGCCAAATTTTTACAGCACAGTTATCCAAGATTGGGGTGCTTCTTTAATGTTGGCAAACGGTTGTGGAGAAAAAGCTTTTACTTTGGTTGATTTAGGACATCATTTACCAAATTCTAATATAGAACAAATTGTTTCTATTCTACAATTAAAAGGGAAACTAGGTGGTTTTCACTTTAATGATAGTAAATATGGAGATGATGATTTAACGGTTGGAAGCATTAAACCGTATGCATTATTCTTAATTTTTAACGAATTGGTATATGGAATGGAAAACAACCCGCAAAACCCAGATTTAGCTTGGATGATAGATGCTAGTCATAATGTAAAAGATCCTTTAGAAGATTTAATTCAATCTTTAGAAGCCATTCAAGAAGCATTTGCAAAAGCATTATTAATTGATCAAGACGAATTAAAAGCAGCGCAATTAGACAATGATGTTGTAAAATGTCAAGAGATTTTGCAAGGTGCTTACAGAACAGATGTGCGTCCTTTAATAGAAAGAGCTCGTTTAAATTCTGGTGGCGTTATTAGTCCAATAAACGCATACAGATCTTTAGATGTTAGAAATCAATTGATAAAAGAAAGAGGTAGAAACACCGTAGCAACAGGTTTATAATATTTAGAATGAAACAAAAAGTTACCGCAGTTTTTGATATCGGAAAAACCAATAAAAAGTTTTTTTTGTTTAATGAAGATTTTAAACAAGTTCATAAAGAATACATAGAATTTGATGAAATTGTAGATGAAGATGGTTTTCCTACAGAAAATTTGCCAGCATTACAAAAATGGTTAAAAGAAGTTTTTAGTCTGATTTTAAAGGCCGAAAAATTTGATATAGAAGCAATTAATTTTTCAACGTATGGAGCTAGTTTTGTTCATATTGATGAAAATGGGGATCCTTTAACACCGTTATACAATTATATTAAACCGATAGATCAGAAATTAATAGACGATTTCTTTGCAAAATATGGTCCAAAAGAAGAATTTTTGAAGCAAACAGGATGCTCAGATTTAAGCATGCTAAATTCAGGAATTCAATTGTATTGGTTAAAATATAGAAAGCCAGAAATCTTTAAAAAAATTAAATACTCTTTACATCTTCCGCAATATTTAAGTTATGTTTTTACAGGCATTCCTTTAAGTGAATATACGAGTATTGGTTGCCATACAGCTTTGTGGAATTATGATAAAAAAGATTATCATGACTGGGTTTATGCAGAGAATTTACATAAAATTTTGCCTCCAATTGTTTCTACGGAAACCAGTATAAACATGAATTATAATGGCAAACGCATTAAAATAGGAGTAGGAATTCATGATAGTTCTGCCGCACTTTTGCCGTATGTAAGAAGTATCAATAAAAATTTTGCATTAGTTTCTACAGGTACTTGGAGCATTGTTTTTAATCCGTTTACTAAAAAACCAATTGCTGAGAATACGGAAGATGTAAACACTATTAATTACATGCGTATTAATGGTAAACCAGTAAAAGCAACCCGTTTATTTTTAGGAAATGAATACAAAATTCAGGTTAAAAAATTAGACGAACATTTTGGGGTTTCAGGCGATTTTCATAGAAATGTGTCTTTTGATTATGATGTATTTTTCGAAATTATGAAAGATTTTCAACCATGTTTTAAATGGGAAAGTATCAAGGTATCTAACATGCCTAAAAAGACAAAAATTACCTATAATAAGTTTGAGCATGCGTATCATCAATTAATGATAGAACTAGTAACATTACAACTAGAAAGCATTAAAAAATGTATTGGTACAGATGCCATAAAAAGATTATATATTGATGGTGGTTTTAGTAATAATGATTTATATATTAAATTATTATCACACTATTTTAGAGGTATGAAATTACGAACTACGGATGCCTCTTTAGGGTCTGCACTTGGCGCTGCAATTTCAATTTCTGATAAAAAATTAAATTCAAAATTCTTAAAAGAAAATTATTCACTTAAAAAACATGTTCCTTTTATAATAAAATAATTAGCTATGACTTTAACATTTGACTCCCGATATCCGTCAATAGACGACTTAAGAACTAGAGCGCAGCAAAAGATCCCAAAATTTGCTTTTGAATATTTAGATGGCGGCTGTAATGAAGATGTAAATTTACTTAGAAATACATCAGAATTAAGAGAAGTACAATTAAAGCCTAATTATTTAAGAAATCATGGAGGCTCGTCAACTAAAACAAAATTATTTGGCATAGAATACGACGCTCCCTTTGGTATTTCCCCAATTGGTCTGCAAGGATTAGTTTGGCCAAATTCGCCAGAAATCTTAGCAAAAGCTGCTTTTAATCATAACATCCCGTTTATTTTAAGCACAGTGACTACCACAAGTATAGAAAGAGCATCAGAATTAACAGAAGGGAAATCTTGGTTTCAATTATATCATCCCACAGAAGATAGATTAAGAGACGATATTATTAGTAGGGCAGAAGCTGCACATTGCCCGGTTTTAGTTATTTTATGTGATGTGCCAAGTTTTGGTTTTAGGCCAAGAGATATTAGAAATGGTTTGGCAATGCCGCCTAAAATGAATTTAAATAATATTTTACAAGCTTTTGGAAGACCACATTGGAGCTTACAAACCTTAAAACACGGCATACCTGGTTTTGCAAATTTAGTACCATACATGCCAAAAGGTCTAGATTTAAATCAATTGGGTAAATTTATGAATGATACTTTTTCTGGACGCTTAAACGAAGAGAAAATTAAGCCAATTCGTGATATGTGGAAAGGCAAGTTGGTGTTAAAAGGAGTAGCTTCTCATTATGATGCAGAACAAGCAATACGTTTAGGTATAGACGGTATTATAGTTTCTAATCATGGTGGAAGACAGTTAGATGCAGGAGAATCATCTATAAAACCATTAAAAACGATTGCAGAAAAATATGGCGATCAAATAGAAGTAATGATGGATAGTGGCATTCGTTCTGGTCCAGACGTGGCAAGAGCTTTAGCATCTGGCGCAAAATTTACTTTTATGGGACGTTCTTTTATGTACGGAGTTTCTGCACTCGGCAATAAAGGAGGAGATCATACAATTTCATTATTAAAAACAGAACTACAACAAGTAATGGAACAAATTTGTTGCGAACGAGTAGAAGATTTTCCAAATCACTTAATATAATCAACCAAACGAACACAAATAGATGAGTCAAGTTAGCATAGAGTCAGATCAAATTGAAGAAATTGCTGGAGGAGAATTTGAAAGAGAGCCAGTGCCAAAATCAAAATTAAAAGGTTGGAAAAGCTTTTTGGGTATGTACGCAGGCGAACACGCTGCAGGTACAGAGTTTATGATTGGTCCGTTGTTTTTAACGGCCGGTGTAAGTGCGTTCGATTTAATTATTGGTTTGTTATTAGGAAATCTTTTAGCGGTTTTAAGCTGGCGTTTTTTAACGGCAGAAATTGCTGTTAAAAATAGGCTGACTTTATATTTTCAACTAGAAAAAATTTGTGGTAAAAAATTAGTGACCGGTTATAATTTAGCAAACGGAATTTTATTTTGCTTTTTAGCAGGTTCTATGATTACCGTATCGGCAACGGCTGTTGGCATTCCTTTTGATATGCCAATGCCAAAATTGTCAGATACGTTACCAAATGGGCTTACTTGGGTAATTATTGTTGTATTAATTGGTGCAGTTATATCAATAATTGCAGCACGTGGTTATGATACTGTTACAAAAGCAGCTAACTGGATGTCTCCAATTATTGTTGTTGCGTTTATAGCTTGTGGTATTCTAGCTCTTAATCAATTAGGTGTAAGTAGTTTTTCTGATTTTTGGAATATTTGGGGAGAAGGTTCAGAACCTTTTCCAGGACAATTAAAATTCACTTTTTGGCATGTTGTAATATGGTCTTGGTTTGCAAATGGTGCGATGCATATTGGTATGTCGGACTTATCTGTATTTAGGTTTGCTAAAGAAGCAAAAGCAGGATGGACAACGGCTGCGGGAATGTATGTTGGTCATTACATGGCTTGGATAGCTGCGGCCTTATTGTATGCAGTATATTTAAAATCTCCGGAAGCATTAGCATTCTTAAATAATGGGGAAGCACCGCCAGTTGCTCCAGGTCCCTTAGCACACAATGCTATTGGTGTTTTCGGAATTATCGCTGTGGTTTTAGCTGGATGGACCACTGCAAACCCAACAATTTATAGAGCAGGTTTAGCTTTTCAAGCAATTTTACCAAAATTATCAACAGCAAAAGTTACTATTCTAGCAGGTGCTTTGGCAACGGTTGCAGGTTTATTTCCTGCATTTGCAATGAAACTCTTAGGTTTTGTGGCTCTTTACGGATTTATTTTAGCCCCTTTTGGAGCCGTTATTGTATTTGAACATTTCTTTGCAGAAAAGATTGGTATTACTAAAAATTACGCAGAAGTTGCCGGTATTACTTTCAATAAGTCCGTGTTTTATGCATGGTTGATTAGTTTTGGGGTATTCTATTTTATTTCGATTCAATTTGATGTGTTCTTATCTTTTGTAACGCTTCCTGCCTGGTTGCTGTGCGGTGTTCTATTTTTAGTGTTTAGTAAACGTTTTCAAAGGAAGTAATAAATAATAACCTTTAATATAAAAATAAAAAGATGTAGCAAAAGCTATGTCTTTTTTTTGCTAAATAAATAAGAGTAATGAAAATATAAAACAACTAAAATAATTGCAAAAAAAATGAAAAAGAATATCCCTTTAGTTGACCAATATTATGTTCAACAAAAAGAACACGCCTTAAAAAAATAACCAAAACTGAAAAATTAAAAAGTCATATAAAACAAGCAAAAGAAGTTTTTCACGCGTTAAGTTTATCCAAAAGACATCCAATGCATCAACGTTAGAAGTGAGGGCTTTGGTAGAAAACTAATCAACCAGATGAAAGAGCATTTTGGTAAGCAACCTCATCAATTTATTACAGTGCAAGAATTCTCAGAATACAGTGGTATTGATCAGGAAACAGTAAATTAATACCTTTTGAAAGTTTCTTAATTTAAGGTGTCATGTTTTTTTACGTAGGATTTTTTTGCCGTTTTTTATCAAGCATTTCAATATATTTTAATTAATTTTATACAGTTTTAGTCCTTTAAATTTTGTATTTTTATAACAAGATTGAATATCAAGTTACATCAAATTATTATAATTGAAAGGTCAACAATTCGGTCAACAAAATTTATAAAGTTAATTAAAAGCACTGTGTTTATAGTGGTTTCGGAAATAAGTTCGAGTCCCGTCCAGACCGCGAAAAGGTTCATCGAAAGATGAGCCTTTTTTCTTTTTCTTAATGTTTTCCTAGGTTTAAAGACGGTTTTAGAGTTAAGGTGAATTATACGGAATTAAGCTAAATAAATAAAAAACATCCGCTACGTGCCTACTTATATTTTTTTTGGGATCAAGACCAGAAGTTGTGGAATTTAAGAAGTAGTTATGAATGTTTAAGAGTCTAAATATAATATTTACGTTAAGCGCATTGAATATAAAGAAATGATTGTTAACTTGCACTTTAAAGAATTTTATTTGGATTTAAAAAAAAATATTAAAAAAATATCGTTAGTATCTATATTTTTTTGTGTGTTTTCTTGTTAGTGGCTTCTAATTTTGTATCTAAGAGTTCAGTTTTATTAGGTAAAACAACTATTAGTAAACAATTAAAAGAGGAGCTTCCTTTTTTAATAGAGCGACATCCTGAAAAGGCAACGAACGATGTGCGACAAAAATTGGATTCATTATTAAAGCGTATTAATAAAAGAAATGATTTTAACGGGGCGATATTAGTAGCAAAGGATGAAAAATCTTATATAGTAGTCAGGTAGGATTCGCAGATTTCAAAAAGAAAGTTCCCCTACATAAAGAATCTGTATTTCAATTAGCTTCCGTAAGTAAGCAGTTTACAGCGGCTGCGATTATGCTATTGAAAGAGCGAAATAAAATTAAACTTACAGATACTGTAAACGCTTATTTTCCGGATTTTCCTTTTAAGAATGTAACCATCAAGAATCTTTTAAATCATACTTCCGGATTGCCGAAATATTTTTGGGTAGCAGAGCATGAATGGAAACAAAAAAAAGCGCCAACAAATAATGAGATGATGGAATTTTTAGAATCAAGTAATGCGAAGCGGTACTTTAAACCAGGACGTAATTTTGATTATTCCAACACAGGTTATTTTGTGTTGGCTTCAATTGTAGAAAAAGTTTCTGGTACTTCTTTTAGTTCCTTTTTAAAAAGCAATATTTTTGAACCGTTGCAAATGACACATTCGTATGTATACAGTTTTGAAAACGATAGTATTAAAGAAAATCAATTAGATGGGTACCGATTGTATAAAGGTTGGAGACATTTAAAAATTCGCAGCACTATAAATGATGCTATTGTTGGTGATAAAAATGTATATACGACTGCCGAGGATTTGTTTAAATGGACTCAAGGATTAAACACAGGAAAACTGCTTACAAGAACATCACTAGACCTTATGTATTGTAAAGGGGAAACTTCTGATGGAAAAAAAGTGCCTTATGGTTTTGGGTTTAGAATTGATACAAATGAAGAAAAAAGTATTTATCATCATGGAAGATGGAACGGATTTAGTACAGCACTTACAAAATATCTGAAAGAGGATTTAGTAGTTATCGTTTTAGAGCATACTAGTTACAAGGATATGCATTCACTCAATAAAAAAATAAGGCAAATTATTGTTGAAAATTTCGGTACTTAACTTTCTAAGAATAATTATATAGTCATTATCCTTCCTTATAACTTGTTGTGAATTTAGTTTAAAGGTGGGGTATTTTAAAATTAGGCATAAATATGGGATCAACTTAATCCGTATTACACTCTTCAAAATAAAACTTTTTAGCAGATAATTTCTTGTTATTTTTTTTGGTTTTAAGAATACGAAAACTACCTATTAAGCAATATTTTAAAGGTAATTTTAAACTTATAAACTCACATTTCATAGCAACCTTCGGTAGATTTTTTTTTGTGAATTTATATTTTATATACAAAGGGGAAGTTGAAATTTCTTCGATGTTGCTATTTGCTTCAAATAAATGATACAAATCTTCTTTTGTAACCATTTTTTTAGCCAAAACCTCTTTCGCTGCTATTTTCATAACTTTTCTAAAATAACGACTTATCCGCAGTTTTTCTTCTTCCATATTTTATTATATAGTTGTGAAAATCTAATTTACATAAATTTATATTGATGTTAGTTCAAAAGATATAATTCTATAAGAAAATGCTTTACTGTTTTATTGATCACAATTGCAAATTCCTTCTTGTATCGAATTGTATCAAACAGAAATGTATATTATTATATGGAATACCAATAAAAGCGACCAAAAAAAAGTGCGAATCCAATTTCTTTGTATCAGCAATTTTAAAAGCTTTTGATTCGTGTTTCCTTCGGATATTTTAAAATGTAGTGGAGCAAAACTTAGAAAAGTAAATATCCACAGAAATAGTACGATTAATAAAGTAAGAATAGTTGTAAAGTTTTGTTTTAAAAATACCGCAACTATTGCTAAAGTCAGTTGTGAAAGCATTAAAGGAACAACAACAATTGCAATACTATTTGTATATTTTTGATGCCATTTAATTAAGTTTTCTGATTTGTAATAGGTAAAACTTGGATAAATAATAAGTTGAACCATCCAAATAAGTACAACCAATCCGGCATCGACTAAAAGTGAAATTTGTAAGATAATTTGCGAATAGTCCAGCATCAGTTATTTTTTAATGAAGGCATATTTTTGAAGTACTTCTAGACTTGTATATTGTAATGATTTTATATGTGTAGCTTCTAAAATAATAGAGGGAGCCTTTCCTACTTTTTCAGCATCTAGCCATCTAGAAATGCACAAACACCATTTATCCCCCGGCTTTAATCCCGGGAAATTCCATTGTGGAATTGGCGTCTTTAAATCATTTCCTTTAGATGCAGAATAGTCTAAAAAATCTTGAGTAACCACAGCGCAAACAGTATGTGTGCCAACATCATGAGAAATGGTTCTACAAAAACCATCTCTAAAATAACCAGTTGCTGGCTCTGTACAACAGCTTTCTAAAGGTTCATTAAATACGTTTAATTCCAAAGTGAATCGCTTTAAAGTTTAATTTTATAAAGATACAAAAATGAATTTTCTAAAACTCTTTAACGCATATTTCCATTTAGTAAATTCCGTTTATTTTTATTGATGTTAATGTCTATTTGTTGTTTTTTAGGCAAGAATAACTAATTTATATACTTTGTATTCGTATAAATGAATCAGCTTTATAAGCTGTGAGTAATTTTTTATATCTTTATTACACCAAAAAGCGTACTTTTAGAAAAAATTTATACCTCAACATAAGAAAATTTATTACAATCATTGCATTTTTATGTTTATGTCTGACTTCTAAGGCACAAACATCGCGGACTTTTTACAACACCGGTAATTCTAGCACAACCAAAAAATATGTTGGAGCATCTTGGCTTCAAGGCACCATTGTTTTAGCTGACGGAAGTGAACTTAATGGTGAAGTCCGTGGATTTTCCTATAAAGGAAATGATATTAATTCTTTTAGCTATCGATTGAAAAAAGGCGAGAAAGCCAGAACCATTAAAGCAGATGCTTGTAAGCTAATATCTTATGATGGATTAATTGTGCTTTCTTTACCCAAAAATTTTAAGAAAAAAGAAGGGAAACACCAATTTTATGTAGCTCTTTACTATGGAGAACACCTAACTATATTTCAAAACCCAAAAGCAGAAGTTTCAAAAAGTGGTTATGCATCTGCTTCAGGAAATAATGCCGTAGTATTTAACGAAGGTCAAATGTTGAGTTTCTTGGCCTTAAAAAATGATGAGATTTCAAAGCTTTCAGCTTTAAATTTCAGAAAACAAATGAAAAAAATAACTTCTGACAATAAAAAATTCATAGAAAGGACCAGTGATAAAGGATGGTTTGAATATGATAATATTTATAAAATAGCACATTATTACAATCAAACTAAAAATCAATAAATATACTTTTCATGAAACCAATTTTATTTTTTATTAGCCTATTTTTAGTCACTACATTGCAAGCACAAGAGAAAAACTTAGTATTCAAATATGTTAAAACGGATGAAAAGAAAGCAATTGTTGGCATCAAATCTGTAATGAATTCATCGGCATTTGTTTTAAATAATAAAACGGCCGTTGAAAATTACGAATTAGTGTATGACTTTATTGCTGAAAAGCATGAATATCCACAGGATATTATACTTTCTGCAACGTCATCAGAAGAAATTGTTATTCAAGAGCTAGCACAAGGCTTGTACGAGATGAAATCTTTAGGCTTTACGAATAGCTTTGACATACGCTATAAAATGACTTTTTTAATGCGTGATGGTAGTATAGAATGTATTATAGGTGAAATGCAACTAGGCAATACTGCAGCAATGAAAAAAAACATGGAAACCGAATGGAACACCTTAGAGGGCCTTTATTTGCACCACAAAAACGGAAAACCCAAAAAGACTATGAAAGGTATTACAGATTTAAAAATTGAAAATTATTTCAATTCTATTTTAGCCTTGTTGAGATCAAAAAAGCAGCAAAATTAAAAAAGCAAGCTTCTTTATAATCTACGAAACAGGATTGGCTTTCCCTCTTCCAAAAAGCTCCGTTTTTAAAATATCAATGAAATACTTGAATCTATTAAAGCATTTAACAAACAGGTACATGGATGCTCTTTAATAACCTATGGATGTCTTTTAAGACCCTATCGTGTGATTAGAAAACCTACTTGGGGTGACTTTTTCTGAAGACCTTTAATTGTATTCATTTATAAGGCAATAGAAACAAATGAGGTAGAAGTTCTAGAAACTGTAAATGTAGCATTGCCAAAAGGCATCTCCCTAAAGGTAGATGAAGGGTGTTAACCAAAGAAAAATACTGAAATTTTATAGAACGTAATTTAAAAAATCATATCCTTAAAAAGGCAGTAAAAAAGAAACTATTAACAAAATGGGAAACTAGATTAAATAAACTAATAGGAAAGACCCGCTTTAAAGTTGAACGTACTTTTGGAGGAATAAAATTATGGTTTAAAGCCGGAATTGCGAGATACAGGGGGATTAAAAAAATGCATACACAAAATTTGATGGAAGCAATGTACTACAATTTATACCGAAGTCCAGGGATATTTGCGTCTAATTGTAAAAATTAAGGAAAATGAGCTCTAAAAAAGGCATTTATTCAATTAAATCAGAAAAAAAATAGCATAATCGATGTTTTAGCTGAAAAAAGGGAATCCTAAAAAGTAAAATTAATTAAGTTCGCTCTTGCAACGGTCTTTCATTAACTACTTTACCAATAACGGTATAGGTATATTCACTAACGGAAGTCCCTACAAATTTCTTAAAATTTTGCGAAAACGTGAAACGCGACTTAAACAAGCATTTTTCACCTAAAGCCTCAACAGTATATTCATTAAGATACCCGTCATTTATAAGGGTTAAGGCATAATTAATTTTAATAAAGTTGGTGTAATCATTTACAGAATAATTGCAGTAATATTTAAAAATTAAATCAATATGTCTTTTGGGTATGTTTAATTCTTCAGCGATGATTTTAGCGTTCAATGTTTTTTCTGAAATTATAAGAACCGATTTCTCTAAGTTTTGAATACCTATAATAATACTATTAATTCTATTAAAAAGAATATTATAGAGTTTTTTGTCAATATCTGCTAAGTTTTTTAAAGGTTTTGCATTCCAAATTAAATGGTCTTGAGGCTTAATTTTTTTTAATTTTTTCAATAAATATTCTTCACCAAAAATGATATTAGGGTTTGAAAAAAGATAATAAAGAGGAATAAACCATAATAATGATGAATATTTTAAATAGTTTGTAATAATAATTCGATTATGAATGTCGCTAAATAATATAATATTAGAATATAACCCACTTGAAACAGTTATAAAAAGCATTAGCACTAGCCAAGTTTTTATAACATTCTTATTCATTTTTCCAAGTATTGATTTGTCTTTTGTAAAAAAAAACATTTTCACCTTCACGAGCAGCATGATAAGGTAAGCAATACTATAAAAAGCATACACTAAAGCAAAAGTTTTAAAATTGATATAACAAAAATTTATTAATAATAATAACGTCGGGAAAATAAAATGCAACAGCTCTTTTTTAAGCATAAAATCTTTCACCATTATTCTCTGAAAAAACAAGAAGTACACAGGAACTATATAAAAAGTTAACACGGGTTTGATAATTATTAAGGTATAGTTAACTTGTGTTAAGTTTAAAAAATTAAGGCCATTAGAAAAGCGAAGAATCCCAGAAATAAATAAAATTACTATAAAATATATATTTCTTTCGTTCCTTTTAATTGGATTGATACAAATCAATAAAATTATAAACAGGGATAAAAAGCCAACAAAAAGAGATATGATATTTAAAAGCATGTGTGAAAAATGAAATATTTGTAACAAAAATAGCATTAATTCTCTAACTGTTTTTGTTTTTTGGTAAAAATTTGTTCTTTTGCTTAAGAACAAAACACAATAAAAATGAGAAATAAAATAGCCATTATTAGTATTATCATATTAACTTTTTTTAACCTAGGGCTAAAAGCCCAAACATCTGTCACAGCATCTGGCATATCCATTCAAGGTATTGCCCGTGATTTAGATGACAGGGCTTTAGCCAATTTTGATCAGCTAAACCTTGTTTTTAGTTTGTACTATTTAAATAGTTCAAATAGCGAACAAATTATTCTTAATAAAACTGCAAATGTAACTACCGATAATTTTGGAGTCTTTTCGTATGTATTGGTTATTGATCAACAGCAGTATAACCTTATTAGTACAAAAGAAGCTTACTTAAAAGTAGTACAAGGCAGTGTGGTTTTTTCTAATGAAAAATTACAGTCAGTACCTTATGCTATACATGCACAAAATGGAGTGCCTACAGGATCTATTATGCCGTTTATTGGCACGGTAGCGCCAAACGGCTGGCTATTGTGTGATGGTAGCTCTTTTACCGATAATGCCTACACTGCTAATTTAAAAGCCTTGTTGGGTAGTAACACTACCCCAAAATTAAACGGCCTCTTTTTAAGGGGTACAGGTGCTGCAGCAACCGGCGAAACAGGGCCAGCTTTAAAAGCTATTCAGCAAGATGATGTTATTGCTCATGCGCATAATGTTAATATAAATACAAGTGATAATGGAACCCACAATCATGGTATTGATCATGCGAGTGAAAGTTTAAGTGGCGGTAACAAGAATGATTTCTGGAGAGGTGGTTCGGGTTCTTTGGCTGCTACAAGGAATGCTGGAAATCATACTCATAATGTATCTGGAAATACAGCCAATAATGGTTCAGCTATAGAAACTCGCCCTATCAATTATGGCGTTAATTATATTATAAAAATATAATTAACTACCATTTATCTAGATTTTCATTGCCTCTTTATTTTTTAAAAAAAACATCTATATGAAATATCATTCTATATTGTTGTGTTCTCTACTAAGCTTTGGTGGCCTAATGGCTCAAGAAAAATTGGGTGTAAAAACCGTGATTAGTGCTGGAGCTACAGCCAAAGATAGTTTAAACCATACCATAACAACACCAGTTAATGGTGTAAATAAATCGGTTACTATTAATACCGTGCAAATGCAAATAGGGTTGCCGTATATGGGGGTTATAGATGCACCTTTTGCCAATAACCCATCAGAGCAAAATTATATTAAAGATTTAGGCTTCCCTTGGGGTATTCGTTATCGTAGTTTTACATTCTCTGATGATTATTTTTCTGTTTCTAAAGGCTATTATAGCGATAAAATTGAAATTAATTGGACTATAAAGGCGAACCAAGACAAAATAACAAGTTTTGAAATTTACAGAACTGAAGATGTAGAGAGCATAGCGCCAAATTGGGGAACATATTTAAAAAATTTAGGAAAAGAGGAAAAATCTTTTGAAGATAAAAATATAGAAGGAGGTAAACTGTACCGTTATAAATTAGTAGCAATAGGTGTGGAAGCAACAGGTGTGGAAATAGAATATACCACATTTATTGCGGGTATAGGTTATAGAAATCCAACTGGTATTGTTGCTGGTACAATATCTTTTTCAGGCGGAACTCCTGTAGCGAATGCTTTAGTTACTGCAAATCCTGCTGGCGGTAATGTAAACTTTGGAAGCTCTTTAAGAGTGCCAGGTAACAGTAATTTATTAATTTCTAAATTACGTAATAGTTTAACAAATTCAATTACTCTTCAAGCATGGGTTAAGCCAGAGACCAATATTGTTGGTGATTCTTTGGAGATATATAAAATATATAGCAGCTTAAATGAAAATCTTTCCTTCAATATTGAAATGGAGGACACAAATGGTGTAAATAAGTTATATGCAAATATTGGTAACTTCCAACTAACATTAACTGATTTTATACCAAGTGGTAGTATAGATAATAAAGGGTTAGATATTCTAATACCAATCACCGATTTGAACACTTCATTTACTCACTTTAGTGCGGTTTTAAAGGATGGTGAAATACCTAAATTTTATATCAATGGTCGTCTAATAACTGCAGAATATGCAGTTACAATGAACACTCTTTTAAGCGAAAATAATAGTACTCTAGATCGATCGGTTGAGTTTTCAACAAATAATAATACTGTTACATTAAGCACTTCATCAACAGGGCTTTCACAAAAATGGAATTACATTTCTGCTGGAGGCGGAAAAACGGCATATATTGATGAGCTTAGAGTATGGGAGACAGCCTTAAGCGAAAATCAAATAAAAACAGATTATAGAAGATATATTCGAGGAAATGAAACCTTTTTAAATACCTATATCCGTGCAAATGAAGGAAAAGGAAATTACGCATATGATTTAGCACATACAGGTTACGTTTTTCATGGTAATAACGCTAAATTAAGTAATGTTGTACCAGTAACTTGGGCTAATGACGCAGAAAATAGGCCAACTAATCAACAACTAGGAATTTTAGGGATTACTGACGAATTTGGAAATTATGTTATTTCATCAATACCATACGGTGGTAACGGAGAAACCTTTACAATTGTCCCTTCGCTTGGAGTGCATGACTTTAGTCCTTCTCAACAACTCGCTTTTATAGGAGCGAATTCTATGGTGATTAACAAAGTCGATTTTATAGATACATCATCGTTTTCTTTTAAGGGAAATGTTGTGTATGATAGTAGAGGAGTATTCCCTGCAATTGCAGAAGCACCAATAAAAGGAGATATTAAAGAGGATGAGGCATACAACGCCTATACCATTGGGAATTTAAAATACCAAAAAGGTGAGTATTGGGCAGAAAAAGATGCAACAGGTAAAATTACTGAATTGCGTCGTTATGCAAAAATACCCGTCCAAAATGCTCAAATATTTATAGATAAAATACAAGCTATTGATAGTAATAATAATCAAATACTAACCGGTGCTGATGGTCAGTTTACTATTGAAGTACCTATTGGAAAACATGCTATTTCTATTGGTAAAGCATTGCATACTTTTGATTTTGATGGAAGATATCCAGCCAATCAAACAGACACCATTAATGGAGAAATTTCTGTTACCAATACTTATGTTGACTTTTTTGAAGACAGAAATGAACCGATTACCTTTATTAACAATACTAAAATAATTGCTGTGGGTAGGGTCGTTGGAGGACAAATTGAAACAGCTAAACCAATAGGTTTTGGTTTTGATGGAACAAAGACTTACAATTATACCGACGATGAAGGAATAGATAGATCTATTGAATATACCTCTAAAAACAATATGGGTGTTGCTAATATAACATTAGGCTATATGCCTACGGGAAGTGCAAGCATTACACCCGAGTATGAAACCACTTTTACAACCAATGGTGAGACTGGAGAATTTAGAGTAAGTTTACTGCCTTTAAGTTATACGCTTGAAAAGAGTAATTTAACTTTTAAGAGTGGTAATCCAGATAGCAAAATAGAACTTTTAGATGAAAACAAGACTATTAATTTTACAACTATTAATCCATTAATATACCCTTCTTTTAGGCTAAAAGAAGTTACAATAAAAGGCGATGATCCTTATCAAGAAGTTTTAAGTTTTACACATATGGCAACGCCTAATCATGAGGTAATTAACCAAACTAGTGAAACCTCTGTTGAAGTAAATGGAAATAACTATCAGATAGCAGTTGATCAAGATCCTTTAATATATTTACAATTTCAAAACTATTCTATTAAAATTAAAAGTACAGAAATATATGAAAATTATGATTCTGGTAACCCAGTAATTGATGAAGTTCCTGTAACTGATGCTCAATTGATTGTTACTAATAATATGGCGCTTGAGGATAGTGAGGCCGTTGAGCAATCAGCAGATGAGGCTGGTGTCATAGTTTATACATTTAGAGGAGGGTCCGTCAATACAAGCTCCAATGACAATTATACGAGTTCCCTCGATTTAAAAATTAATGATTCTCCAATATCAGGTTATATACCAAGAGGTATTGTACTTGGAGGGGTATCTGACGGCTCTCAAACTTTTGTTACAGCAGGTCCTGAAAAGGCTGATATTATTTTAAGAGATCCTCCAGGATCTAATAGTTCTGCCACTATTGAAAAAGGCTCTAGTTTTAGTTTTACAGTTACTGCCGATGTAGGGGTTAGTCTAGGTAATGAAAGTACTATGAATTTACAATTAGGTAATACTTTCGAAGTTGGTGGCGGGCTTGCGGGACCGGTGTCTGAAGTTGAAACTACAAGTACTCTTACAAGTAGTCTATCAACCTCTGTAAGTTCTAATCTAGGCGTTGAACTTAGTACCAACTATACTTTTAATCAAGCTATCTCAACCAGTGATGATCCAAATTGGGTGGGTAGTTCTGCTGATTTATATATAGGATCTTCTACGAATCAATATTATGGGACATACAATGATTTATCGCTTAATGTCACATCAGCAGGTAATCCCTTTTTTATCAACGCAATAAACATTGATAATGATAGTATAAAGTTATACCCTGAGGTTAAGAAGGCAATGTATTTCAGTGAGTCACCAGAAAAAACATTCTTTATTTATTCTCAATATCAAATTATCAGTGAGATTATACCAAAATATGAAAGCATTATCGAACAAATTCATAATGGTGATTTAGTTGAAAATGTAGATGGAATTAAAACCGTATCTTTCTACAATTCTTCTATTAATCTTTGGCGTCAGGTAATATTAAATAATGAAAAGGAAAAATATCAAGCATTAAATGATAAAGATGCTCTCAAAAACGGATTAACTGAGATAATTAATGCTTTACCAGGAACATCATTGGAAGGCATTACAGATTTATTAAATGCATCTTTTTATGAAAATATTTCTTTTGATGCTGGGTCAGGAGGTTTAACAAAATCATATGAATCTGTAGTACTAAATAAAGCTAGTTTGTCTGTAGCATATGAAATAGAGTCAAGTGTTGCATACGAATTAGGATTGACATGGAATGATACGGGTGCAACTGCATCGACTAAGGCTACAACATCAATTAATTACTCAGCCTCTGTTGAAGCTAGTTCAGAAAACACTTCAAATATAAGCTACACCTTACGAGATAACGATAGTTATAATCTTTTTTCTATTGATGTCATCAATGCTTTTGATGGGAATGGCCCTATATTTTCAACTATAGGAGGCGAAACCTCTTGCCCCTATGAGTCCGCAGAACAATCTTTCTTTTACAACCCAGATCACGCGAATGTTACGGACAAAACAACCGATATTATTGAACTTCCTGATACTGATCGAGTTACTTTATCAAATGCTACAGTGCCATTAGAAGTTCCAGAAGTAACAGTAGAGGTAAAATCTGTAACGAATATCCCCGAGGGTAGAAACGCAGAATTTGTTTTGAAATTAAGTAATAATAGTCCACTGGACCACGACGCCCTTTTTAATCTTAAAATTGATCAATCTACGAATCCTAATGGTGCAAAATTTAATCTTCCAGCTAATGGGCAAGATATTCTTATACCAAGTGGCGAATCGGTTAATTTTTTATTAACTCTATCAAAAGTTAAAGAAGATCAATTTATTTATACTGATATTCGAATAACTTTAGAATCTGCTTGTAATGGAGATATAAATGCATCTGCATTAAGAGCAACAGGTGATATTGCATTAGGACATGTTCTTGTATCAGCAACATTTGTTCCAGCCTGTTCTCCAATTGCTATAAAAGCGCCACAAAACAATTGGCTATTTAATAAAAATGAAGCCTTTAGTGAAGATAATACAACAATTCCACTTTCAATTACAATAAGTGAATACAACCTAGACTTTGGGGGCCTTAAAAAAATCAATCTACAATACCGATTAAAAGGAACCCCCAATTGGACAGGTTTAAAAACCTATTATAAAGATTCTACCGATGCCGAATACATAGCTGCAACTGCTAATAATGACACAAATGTAGAACTAATTAATACCAGAAGCGAAATTAATTATTCGTGGGATATTGCATATCTTAAAATGTCTAATGGTATTTATGAATTAAGGGCATTGACCGTTTGTAGTAACGGCACAGGATATGTGTCTGATATCATTGAAGGAACTGTAGATTTAACTTCTCCTGAACTATTTGGCACTCCTACCCCAACAAATGGTATTTTAAATCTAGGAGATGATATCAGCTTACGTTTTAATGAATCCATAAAAACGAATGGAAATGTATCTAAATTTCTTTTTCAAGTACAGGATAATCAATTATTAGTTAATCATGATGTATCTTTGGCTTTTAATGGTGCAAGCAATGCCGGTACCATTAATAAACCAGCCATATCAGATGGAAATTTTAGTATCGAATTTTGGCTAAAAAATTCAAATACTTCTGGAGCATCAACCTTATTGTATCAAGAAAATGGTATAAGTATAGGGTTAAAAAATAATATAATGGAATACACCATAGGTGGTGAAACTATTTCTGCAGTAATATCAACTTTAGGAGAATTTAACCACTATGCCTTGTCTTATGATGATGAAAATAAGACATTAACGATTATTGAAAATGACGCACTTCTAAAAAATAAAACAACCAATGCCAACCTAGTATTTACTAACAGTAAATCTATTGTAATTGGTGGGAACACTTTTACCGGAAACATACATGATTTGCGCTTTTGGAAGCGCTATATAACTGCGAGTGATGCCACTGCTAATATGAATTCAACGCTAAATGGTAATGAAACTAACCTTTTGGGGTATTGGCCCATGAATGAAGGTAGAGGTTTATTAGCTAAAGATATAGTGCGAATGAAACATCTTTCTTTTAGCAATGCAAATTGGGATATTAAACCTAAGGGCAATTCATATGTTTTTGATGGTACTAATTATTTAGATTTTAAGAAGGTTTCTTCGGTTGTTATTTCTAAAGAAATGGATGCTACATTATCATTTTGGATGAAAACAGCACAAACAACTTCATCAACACTTTTATCGAATGGAAGAGGAGATGGAACCGATATACCAGGTAGTAGTGGCAATAGAGATAATTGGGCTATAAACCTTAACGGAAATCATTTAGAGTTTCTTTCGGAAGGGAATACATACACATTTGGAGATATTACTGTAAATGATGATAGCTGGCATTATATTACTTTAATTATCAAAAGAAATGCTACCGCACGAATGTTTGTAGATGGAAATGAAGTGGGATCTTATGAAAGTTCAAATATTGGAGGTTTTTCGGCTGCCAATCTTTATTTAGGTGCTAGAGGATATCTCCAAAATGATAGTACTACTGCAATAGACAATTACTACAGTGGTTTTATTGACGAATTGTGTATTTGGAATGCAGCACGAACAGCAGACCAAATTAGAGCTGATCAGTATTTTGAAATGGATTTTGAAAGTGTCGGTTTGTTACTCTATTCAACATTTAATTTGCCCGAACAAGCAAATTCTAATGGTCCTAAGTACTTTTATCCTGAAAACGCTTTTAACAAGGTAAGTGATTATGCGAGTTCTAATAAAGCTTACACATTTTCAGAGATAACACCGGCTATTAAACCATTTAGAACCACGAAAACAATTCCTTTAAAACCTGTGATAAGCGGTCAAGAAATTATTTTAGAACCACAGATATCAAATTGGGCAAGTATAGAAGGTAAAGTGGCAAATATCACCGTTTCTCATTTAAATGATATGTCAGATAACGCACAAGTATCTCCAGTAACTTGGAGTGTACTTATCCAGAGAAACCCAGTAAAATGGTTTGTTGCGGGCGAAAATGATAATATTTTGAATTTAATTAAAAGAACTAATGAAAGTAAAACCTTTGAGATTAGTATAGTTAATAGAGGAGTAGAAAATGAAACCTATAAAATTGACATGCCTGATTGGTTAAACATAACAGAATCTTCAGGAACCTTGTCTCCAAATTCGACGGTTACTTTACAAGCAAAAGTTATAGATGAGATTGAAGTAGGTGATTACCATGCAGTTTTATCATTAACTACCAGTTATGACTTTAATGAGCAAATTCATCTAGATTTAAGAGTTTTAGTGGATGAACAAGAGTTCACAATTGACCCTGCTATGTTCTCGGAATCTATGACCGTTATAGGTAAATTAAAATTTGATGGAGTGTTGTCTGAGGACCCATATGATAGGGTAGTCGCTTTTATAGATTCAGAAATTCGTGGTATTGCACCTCTTGTACTCGATACCGATTTTGATGAGTATTTTGTATTTTTATCAGTGTATAGTAATAGTAATCAGGAAGCAGTTAATGAACAAGTTATATTCTATATCTGGGATGCTTCAGTTGGAAAGTTAAAGTTAGCAACCATAGATAATTTAGCTTATCGAGATTTTTCATCAGATGAAATAATTGGTAGCTATACAAACCCTGTTATTTTTAACGGCACCATTATAACAGGACAACAAATACCATTAAACCGAGGATGGACTTGGCTTTCATTTAATGTAGATGACGTTAGATTTAGTAATTTAAATGAACTTACAAAAGCGCTTATTCCAAGTAACGGTGATATGATAAAATCTAATGCTCCTTCTTTATATGATATATACACTTTAGACAATAACGATCCTTCACATAATGGCTGGTTCGGAAGTATCACAAACAATGGTGGCGTTATGTCTAATAAAATGTATAAGATTAAACAGTCGGTGTCACAAAATTTAAATATCCAAGGAGTTCCTGTTGATCTAGATACCTGGTCTTTTAATTTGTCGGAAAATTGGAACTGGTTACCTTATGTGGTGGCTAGAAACACAAAAATTGATGAAGCTTTAGCCAATTTAGATGCTAAAGAAGGTGATTTTATTAAATCACAATCTGAGTTTGCTATGTACAACCCTTCAATTGGTTGGAAAGGATCCTTAACCTATTTAGAAGCTGGAAATGGTTATATGTTAAAAACAAGCACATCTCAAAATTTTACATATCCTGCATATTTAAATCAAGTTGGAAGTAAGTCAAGTACAAAAATAAAAGGGAATCAAAGTAGTCTGGATCCTAATAATTTACCATATCAATATGCTCAATTTGCTAACACAATGAGTGCCATCGTTAAATTACCTGATGGATTTGAAAATCTTTATTTATATAACGGTGACGGTGAACTAAGGGGATTTGCAACGACTCAAAATGTGAACGATATACCTTTAGCATTTATAACTATTTATGGAAATGAGCCGGGAAAACTCACAGCATTTATTGGTTCAGAAAATGATAAGAAAATCACAACAACATCGTTCAACTTTGCTTCCGATGCTATTTTGGGAAGTATTTCTAAACCTATTGTAATTAATCTTTTAGAAGATAGTATAAATGTTTCTCCAAATCCGTTTCGCAGCAATTTTGAAATAACTATTAATACTGAAGATAAAGATCAAGCTAATTTAATTATTACCAATATGCTAGGTCAAATAGTGTATACACGTGGTTTTCAAATGCAACCAGGTAATAATGTTTTAACTATAAATCCAGACATAGCTCATGGTACTTATATTCTTAAAATTACAATGACCAATAAAGTGGTTTCTAAAAAATAATTAAATATTAAAATTAAAATTCAGAAAAGCTCCTGTATAGAAGCTTTTCTGAATAACATATACATGTATGAAAAAAACAGTTATAATTTTTGTTATATTTCATTTCTATTTCAATGTACTCCTAGCACAATCACCTTCTTGGAGTGTAAATGAGAGTGACTATCAATATACAATGACGTTTTTAACAAAACTTAATCTAAATGGAAAACAGTTGATTGGGGCCAATGACAAAGTAGGTGCATTTGTAGGAAATACTTGCAGAGGGACGTCTAGTTTAACATATGTAAAAAGCAAAGACACATATTATGCCTATCTCACCGTATTTTCAAATACAAATAATGAATCTATTTATTTTAAATTATATGATGGTTCGAGTGACAATATAACAACCGTAAGTAAACAAGTGTTATTTAAAAAGGAAGAGCACTACGGCACATTATTTCAATCGTATAGTATCGCTGAGCCAACATTAAATGATAAAGCAGAACTAGTAAGTTTTAATTTTCTGGATGTGACAAGTGTGTCTTCGAATATAAATAATAGTAATGTAAACATTGTAATATATGATTCATCTGATTTAACTAGCCTCAGTCCTATATTTACAATAAGTGAAGGTGGTAAACTTTTAAAAAAAAGAATAGAACAGGTGTCAGGAGAAACAATTGATGATTTTTCATCTGAAATAACTTACGAAGTCTTATCTCAAGACGAATCAACATTAACCGAATATGTAGTTAGTGTAAATCAAATAGAAACACCAACTAAATTTTACAAGAAAGATGCTGTTTGCACTATTGGTGGCGCTATAAAAGTAGTCTCTAATCAAGAAGGTAGTGCTGTGACAATAACTAGTAATGGTGAAAAAGTTTTAGAAAAAAAAATATTAAATGGCGAAGTGATTTTTACAAATTTGGACACTGGTTCTTACTCTGTTTCTATAGGAAATGAATTAAAAATTATAAATATAATTTTAAAACAAAATAAATATGAAAAAAAATTAAAATATAGTTTAAGAATACTTGCAATACTCGCTTTTATGTTTTTGATTTATGAGTGTAGTAAAGAAGATAGTATTTCTTGTGAATATGTTGAACAAGGCGATTTTGTGTTGGTAGAATAAGTGGTATGGAAATCCTAATTTAACTTGAAGTTCGTTAAAAACAGAATATGCTATGAAAAATTTATATAAGTTATTTATTAGAAAAAGTGAAGATTTTTAAATAAATAAAATTACAGTTAGTTATATATGCGATAGCTAAAAAAATATAAAAATTAATTACCAAAATATTTCAAATGAAATTTAAAAGTACTTATTCTTTATATTTCTGCACTTATATTCTAAAAAGTTATCATATTAACACACGCTTTTTTATGACATGTATACGTTAATTTTAGTTTAACTTTAAAGTGATAGTAATAAGGTTTCTTAAATAAGTTTTCCCCTAATTTTTGTTCTACCCAATTGATATCTTATGAAATTAGTAATTAAATTTTATAGGGTTTTGGGTGAAAATAATTTTATAAATTTGTTGTATCGATAATCTCATAGAATCGCGAATGCAAAACAGGTTCTATTCCCGTAATTATATTATCCAAGGTTATTTCACTTAAAATTTTGACTTGAAATATCTACTCACTTCTTGTTCGCCAGTTATTTATCTGTGTGCCTATTTTAGCACTAGTTATAAATTTTAATAATTTTTATGCTGTTTTATAAAATATTATTGTTGCCGTATAAAAGATTCAAGATTGCTTTGCTTTTAGAACCTCAACTTAATCTTAACTATTTTACAAACAGCGATAACTTAAAATAAAATTGGCTACTTTATCGTAATAAAATTATTTTAAAAAAAGCAAGGTGTCATTTAAAAAATTCATCGAATGGCACATTTTAAAAGGGTTTATCAAACTGAAAATATTTTTAATCGGACACTAATGATAAAATATTATTGAGCAAAATAAATATAAATACCAATAACAATTACACAAATAGCAATACCTGTAACTTTTAGGTATTTCCAAGGTGTAATATCTACTTGTTTTGTGTACACTTGTTCATATCCAATAGACCTTGGTCTTAATTTACCGATGATTAACATGATGATAATATTTAAGACAAATAATATTGCCATTACATGTAAAAAATGCGGATAATTTTCTGCACCAACCGCTGGTTTTATGACAAACTGACTAATGATGTACAAAACAGAACCAGAAATGATTCCAACCTTAGCGGCAATCGCAGGTACAAATTTTGTTAAATACCCTACAACAATAATGGTTAAAATAGGAATACTATAAATTCCGTTAGCTTCTTGTAGATACCCAAATAAACCATCCGAAGCATACATTAATAAAGGTGCAATAAACATCGAAACGATTGCTAAAACAATTCCAAATTTTTTACCCGCCCAAACAACTTGTTTTTCTGAAGCTTCTTTGTTGATATATGATTGATAAATGTCAATTCCGAATAAAGTTACAGAACTGTTTAAAGCGGAATTAAATGAACTTAAAATTGCCCCAAATAATACGGCTGCAAAGAAACCAACTAGGTAATTAGGCAATACTTCTGTTACTAACATTGGGTAAGCTTCATCCGGATTTGCTAATGTATTACCAAACATATGAAACGCTATAATACCAGGAAGTACTACAATTAATGGGCCTAATATTTTTATAAAGGATGCTAATAATAATCCTTTTTGACCTTCTTTTAAGTTTTTTGCTCCTAAAGCTCTTTGAATAATTGCTTGATTTGTTCCCCAATAAAAAAGTTGAACTAACATCATTCCTGTAAAAATAGTTGCAAAAGGAATCGAAGAATCAGCACCTCCAATAGAATTAAATTTTTCTGGATTTGTTTCTATTAAAGTTGATATTCCATCAGAAATACTACCATCTCCAATTGCCATCAATCCAAAAAACGGAATCATTAAACCTCCAATTAACAAACCAATAGCGTTAATTAAATCAGAAACAGCGACTGCTTTTAATCCGCCAAAAATAGCATAAATAGAACCAATTATTCCGATACCCCAAACGGTAATCCAAAGTGCAGCATTTTTAGAAACACCAAGCATTTCTGGCACACTAAACATCGAGTTTATAGCTAAAGCTCCAGAATATAATACAATAGGTAATAAAATAATTGCATATCCAGATAAGAACAAACCAGAAGTAATTGTTTTGGTCATTTTATCGTACCTGCTCTCTAAAAATTGTGGAACAGTTGTAATTCCGCCTTTTAAATATCTAGGTAGTAAAAAAACAGCAGTAACTACCATTGCTATTGCAGCTAAGGTTTCCCAAGCCATTACTAGAATTCCTTCTTTAAAAGCAGCACCATTTAAACCGACTATTTGTTCTGTCGATAAATTTGTAAGCAATAAAGAACCCGCAATAACAACGCCGGTTAAACTCCGTCCTCCAAGAAAATATCCATCCGAAGAATCTTCATCTGTGTTTCTTGTTTTTAAATAAGCGATGACTGCTACTAGAATTGTAAAACCTAAAAATGTAATGATTTGCATGTTGTTTTTGGTTGAGTTGATTATAAATTGAGTACTAAAACACAAACATAACTAATAATTGACTACAATAAGAGTATTTATTGGTCAAATATAGGGGTCTAAGTGACTCATCAAAAAGAACTATATTTTTAATTGGTTAATGCGTTTAAATAACTGCACTCATTGGTCAATCTTGCAAAACGATACCCCAAAAATAAGATTCAAAAGTTCTGTATTTAAATATAAACTGACAAGTAGAATCTATTGAGTAGTATTAAATTATTTTTTAATTTATTGATAAAAACGTATCTTCCTCAAAAAATATTAAGAATGAAGGCAATTGTATGCAATAAGTTTGGCGCACCTGATATATTACAATATCAAGAGATAGATGTGCCATCTCCAAAAGAAGGACAGCTTTTAATCACCGTAAAAGCCTGTAGTGTTAATTTTCCAGATACCTTAATTATTCAAGGAAAATATCAATTTAGGCCAGAATTCCCTTTTTCGCCCGGAAGTGATGTTGCCGGCATTGTAGCAGAAGTTGGCGAAAATGTTACACATTTTAAAGTAGGAGACGAAGTTGTTGGTTTTATTCCTTTTGGCGGTTTTGCAGAGAAAGCGATTGTAAATGCCAAAGATTGTTTCCCAAAACCAAACGGAATGTCTATGGTAAATGCATCTGCCTTTTTATTGGCTTATGGTACTTCATACCATGCGTTAAAAGACAGAGCAGATTTGCAAGAAGGAGAAACTATTTTAATTTTAGGTGCTTCGGGCGGTGTTGGTTTAACAGCTTTAGAATTGGCTAAATTGATGGGAGCAAAAGTAATTGCAGCTGCTTCTTCCGCAGAAAAATTAGAATTATGCAAACAGTTTGGTGCAGACGAAGTGATTAATTATGTTGAAGAAAGTTTAAAAGATAGGATAAAAGAAATTACAAACGGAAAAGGAGTTGATGTTATTTTCGACCCTGTTGGAGGGCATTTTTCTGAGTTAGCTTTAAGGGCAATTGCTTGGAAAGGACGACATTTAGTCATTGGTTTTGCGAATGGAGAAATTCCTAAAATTCCTATTAATTTAACGCTTTTAAAAGGTGCTAGTATTGTTGGTGTTTTTTGGGGAGCTTTTGCACAAAAAGAACCTAAAAAGAGTTTAGAAAACATTCAGCAATTATTAAAATGGTTTGCAAAAGGTGCTATAAAACCACATATTGATAAAATATATGCACTAAAAAACGGACCAATAGCCTTAGAAGATATGATGCAAAGAAAAACAAAAGGTAAAATTGTTATTGATATGGAGTTGTAATATTCTATAACGTCAACTAAAAAATAAAACTATTATGTCTTGTAATAGTTTTATTTTTTTATGCTTTATTTTTTAAAATTATTTCCTCAAAATCATCCGTTTTAACGGCGTTTAAGAATAAATCTTCAGCTTCTTTTGGTGGTGCAATTAATTTTCTTTTTGTTAAATCGATCCAAGCACCAAATACTTTTATAACTGCGGATAATTTGCCTGCTTCATTAAAAACTTCATGAACAATTTTCCAGCGTTCATTATTTGCAGAAAGTCCAGAGACTTTAATGGTTACAGAAATGTTTTCACCAATATGAATTTCTTTTCTAAAGGATGTTTCTTCTGTAAATAATATAGGTCCCAAGTTGTATTTGGTAAATTCTTTAATAGAAAAATTTTGTTCAGCAAAATAACGAACTCTTACTTCTGCAGCATATTCATTATATGCCGTGTGTCGCATGTGTCTATTTGGATCAAAATCAGACCATTTTGTGGCAAATGTTACTTGATAACTCATAAGGTGAAATTTAAAAAAAAACCTGATACTTTTTTGAAATGTATCAGGTTTTTAATTGTTGAAATTTTATATCATTAATTTTTATAATAGTAGATTTATCTCTTAATTTTAATTCACTAATAACATTTAAAGCCTCAGAAATATACATGTCTTTTGATAAATTTTTATGCCAAGAAACTCTTTTATCAGCCAAACTATTATCTGCTTTTAATAAAAGTTGCTCATATTTTGGTGATAAAAAAGTTAAATTAGATTTGTAATCAAAAACAGATTTAAACTTTTTGGCTTCTAGTTCTTTTATTTCACTGTCTTCAAAAAACTTTTTGTAGTTTAAAGAATACGAAGTTTCATCTTGGTTTTTCTTCAACCATTTAGCATACTCATTTATTAGTTGAAAGTTAGAACTCGAAGAAATTCTTTGTTTGCTATTGTAAATTACATCAGTAAAATTTGAATACGAATTTGTTTGTGTATATTTTGCTTGTGGTACTTTGTCCCAAGACAAAGCGCCGTCCAAATCGCGCTCACCAAACTTCATGTAGCTAAACCTACTTGGCATAGCAATATCTGAATAAACACCCTCTATTTGGGTGGAACCGCCATTAACTCTATAGAATTTTTGAATCGTCATTTTTAAGTATCCTAAATCAGTTTCATACTTTGGATAAAACTGATTAATTGGCAAAATATTTTGCACTGTTCCTTTTCCGTAAGTCTGATTTCCACCTAAAATAATAGCTCTTTTATAATCTTGCATTGCTGCAGCAAAAATTTCTGAAGCGGATGCAGAAAATTCATTTACTAAAATAACCACAGAACCTTCCCATTGAATTTTTGGATCTATATCATTTTTTACAACCGGATTTTCATCTCGATATTTTACTTGTACAATAGGACCTTGATCTATAAATAATCCTGATATTTCAATAGCAGTTTTTAAAGAACCACCACCATTATTTCTTAGGTCTACAATTAGGCCAACAACATTTTCTGCTTTTAATCTTTCAATTTCCTGTTCCATGTCTTTCGCAGAATCTCTAGAGTTTTTATCTTCAAAATCGATATAAAAACTTGGCAAGTCTATAATTGCATATTTTTTACCGTTTTTTTCTACAATACTAGATTTTACATACGTTTCGTCTAGTTCAACTACATCTCTAATAATGGAAATTACTTTAATAGAACCGTCTAATTTTTTCTTTACTGTTAATTTAACTTCTGTTCCTTTTTTACCTTTAATAAATTTTATGGCATCATCTAAACGCATCCCAACAATATCTAAAGGCTCTTTATCTCCTTGGGCAACTTTTAAGATAATATCTTCTGGTTCAAGGTCTCCTTGTTTTGATGCAGGACCGCCAGCAACCAATTCAAAAACATGCGTGTAAATTCCTTTTTTTTGTAAACGAGCTCCAATTCCCTCTAATTTACCCGATATATCTTGATCAAATTTATCCTTAATGTTTGGAGACATATAGGTTGTATGCGGGTCAAATGCACCAACAACCGAGTTTAAAAAAGTAGTAAACCAATCATCGCTTTCTAACTCTTCGATTCGGATGTACAATTCATCCATATTTTTTAGAACCTCTGCTCTCGCTTCTTTTTCTAAAGTTGTAAAAGACTTTACTTTAAAATTTTTATCTTTTTTTACTTTTTCTTTTTGAAGTTCCGTCTGTTCTTGAATTCTCCCTAAAGTTTGTAACTTTAATTGTTTTCTCCAATAATCGATTAATTGATTGTTGTTTTTTGCAAATGAAACTTTTTCATAATCAATGTCTATAGTTTCGTCTTTTGAAAAATCAAAAGGTTGCTTTAATAAAGATCCATAATACGATTTTGCTTTCTTTATTTCAGCTAAAAATCGATTATAAACTAAGTTGTAAAAACTTAAATCATCCTTTAATAGTTGATTGTCAATTTGATATTTGTATTTAGAAAAGTCCTTTAAATCTTCTTGTGTAAAGTACCTTTTACTTGGGTCTAAACCATCAATAAAAGATTTGTATACTATTTCAGAAAAATCATCATTCAATTCTTTTGCAACAAAATGGCCGCGTGTTAAAATATTTTTTAACACATAAATTAAAACTTTATCTTTCTCTGGATCAGAATTTAAAAAGCTATTTTTTTGTGATGCATTTATTGCAAAACTATTTATTAATAAGGTAATGGCTAAAAATATAGTACTAAACTTAAATCTCGTTTTCATAAATCTACGATCGTTTTTAATTATTTATTAATTTCAGACTACTAAAATAGTACCGAAAATTTTAATTTTATAATTTTACATAAAAATAGACATTTTTATTCTTTACAAAATGTTAAAAAGAATATTGTTTAAAATAAATTACATTTGCTTAAAAGAATAAAAATCTAGTATTTCAAGTTTAGTTTTATGATATAAACAATCATAAACTTTGAATCTTAAACCTATAAATTATGCAAGAAAGACCTTTAATTTTAATAACAAATGATGACGGAATTACAGCTCCAGGTATTAGAGCACTCATCAAAATAATGAATAAAATTGGAGAGGTTGTTGTGGTCGCTCCGGATAGTCCGCAAAGCGGTATGGGACATGCAATTACGGTTGATAATGTTTTAACGTGCAACCCAATTACCATTGATGATGGTCCGCAATTGGAATATACGTGCTCTGGAACTCCTGCCGATTGTGTAAAAATGGCAATTAGTGAGATTTTAAATAAAAAACCAGATTTGTGTGTTTCTGGGATAAATCATGGTTCAAATTCTTCTATAAATGTTATTTATTCAGGAACGATGAGTGCTGCAATTGAAGCCGGTATAGAAGGTGTTCCTGCAATTGGTTTTTCGTTATTAGATTTTAAATGGCACGCAGATTTTAAGCCAGCAGAAGAATTTATTAAAAGGATCACTTTAAATACGTTGTTAAATGGCCTGCCTGAAGGAATTGTTTTAAATGTAAATATTCCTAATTTAAAAGCGGATGAAATAAATGGCATAAAAATTTGTAGACAAGCAAATGGTGTTTGGAAAGAGATTTTTGACAAACGTAAAAGTCCTTTCGGAAAAGAATATTATTGGCTTTCAGGCGAATTTATCAATAAAGATAAGGGGCAAGATACAGATGTATATGCTTTAGAAAACGGTTATATTTCAATTGTACCTGTTCAGTTTGATTTAACGGCACATCACATGATTCAAAAATTAAACTCTTGGGAACTATAAAAAAAGACATTCTTATTGGTGCATTAATTTCACTTTTTGCAACTGCAGCAGGAATTTTCTTGTACCTAGAATATTTTTCAAAGAACAATCTTAATGAAACGTTTAGGATGATTCAAGAGGGTGGTTTATTAGGAAAAATTTTGTCATTAGCGGCAATTCCTAATTTATTTGTCTTCTTTATTTTTATCAGAAAGAAACAAGATAATAGAGCAAAAGGCGTTTTATTTATTACAATTTTAATCGCTTTAACAACATTAATTTTAAAGTTTTTCTAAATGAAATATTACATTATTGCGGGAGAAGCTTCTGGAGATTTACATGGTGCTAATTTAATGAAAGAATTGTACAAAGAAGATGTACAAGCAGATATTCGCTTTTGGGGCGGAGATTTAATGCAAAATGTTGGCGGAACTTTAGTAAGTCACTATAAAGAAAGAGCCTTTATGGGCTTTTTTGAAGTGTTAAAAAACCTCTCAAAAGTGTTGGGTTTTATGAAATTTTGTAAAAAAGATATTGCGCAATTTAAACCAGATATACTTATTTTTATAGATAATTCTGGTTTTAATTTACGTATTGCAAAATGGGCAAAACAGCAAGGTTTTAGAACGAATTATTATATTTCTCCGCAAGTTTGGGCAAGCAGAGCAAGTAGGGTTCAAGATATTAAAAGAGATGTCGATAAAATGTTTGTGATTCTTCCTTTTGAAAAAGAATTTTATAAAAAATACGATTATGAAGTTTCGTTTGTGGGTCATCCTTTAATTGACGCTATTGCTGATAGAAATCAAGTTGATATTCATAAATTTAGAATAGAACACAATTTAGGAACCAAACCAATAATAGCACTATTACCAGGAAGTAGAAAACAGGAAATTACAAAAATGCTTGCGGTAATGTTGTCTTTGGTTGGTGACTTTTCTGAATATGAATTTGTAATTGCAGGTGCACCAAGCCAGGATTTTTCTTTTTATCAGCAAATAATTGGTGATAGAAAAGTGTGTTTTATCAACAATAAAACCTACGATTTATTAAGTATTTCATTTGCGGCTTTAGTAGCTTCAGGAACTGCAACTTTAGAAACAGCCTTGTTTAAAGTGCCGCAAGTAGTTTGTTATAAAGGTGGTACAATTTCGTATCAAATTGCTAAAAGAATTATCACTTTAAAATTTATTTCTTTGGTAAATTTAATCATGGATAAAGAAGTTGTGACAGAATTAATACAAAATAATTTTAAAAAAGAAAATTAGTAGTAGCATTGCGAAAAATTTTAGATTCTAAGAATCGAGAAAAATTATTTTTAGAATATTTTGAATTAGAGAAAATTTTAGGAGGTAAAGGAGCATCAAAAAAAGTAGCAAAATCTATATACGAACGCATTAAAAATTAAATTTAAATGAAAAAAATAAGCTTTACCTGTTGGGTATTCTTGTTGATACTGAGTTCTTGCGGAACTGTAAGTTCGTTAATTATAGATCCAAGTAAAGAAATTTCAGTAAAGGATAAAGTTGTTTACAATGCCTTGCAATTTGAAGGTGTAAAATATAGAAGAGGGGGCGTTACTACGGATGGTTTTGATTGTTCAGGTCTTGTTTATAGGTCTTTTAGTATAGAAAATGTTCTATTGCCAAGACAGTCAATGTATATGGCAAATAAAGGGGTTGCAATTGCATTAGACCAAGTTAAAAAAGGCGATTTATTATTTTTTATTACGGGTAGAAAAAGTAAAAACATTAATCATGTTGGCCTAATAGTTTCTGTAGAAGCGAATGAAATAAATTTTATACACTCCACAAATGGCAGAGGAGTTGTTATTTCTAGTTTGTCAGAAAAATACTGGAAAAACGCTTTTTTAAAAGCTACAAAAGTTTTATAGTATTTTAAAAATATTTTTGTAACTTTAGTTCGCTATGAAAAGGTTACTTAATTATTTACCCTTACACTTTGTTGGATTTCTTATTTTAGGAATTTACACGCAATTTTTTCACCAATTTTGGCAATTTGGTTTCCTAAAATTATTCTTTTTAATTGCTTCGATTTCTTTATTTTTGCGGATTGTGAGGCATAAGAAAATAGTAACATTGCTGTCCTTTATTTTGTTCTTTTTTATTGGTGTCTCTGCTACTTATTTTGACAATGATTCAAATTATAGCAGCTATTATCAGAATCATTTAAAAGAAACTTCTGCTCTAATTTTAAAGATTGATAAAGTTTTAAAATCGGGTTATTATCATGATAAATATGAGGTTAAAATCATACAAATTGATGCCGTAAAAACTATAGGAAAAGTATTATTAAATGTGGCAAAAGACAGCTCAACAACAGCCTTAAAAGTTGATGAGTTATTCGTCGTGAATTCAAGTTTTCAAACGTTAAATCCGTCGTTAAATCCGCATCAATTTAACTACAAAAACTATCTAGAAAGACAAGGGATTTATCAACAGTTATTTTTGGAAAATCAGCAATTTAAAAGAATAGGTTTTCAAGGTTTTTCTTTGTTGGGGATTTCAGAAAAATTTAGGGATAGAATCCAAGAGTCACTTGAAAAATTTAATTTTAAAGCGGATGAATTAGCAGTTATAAATGCATTGCTGTTAGGACAAAGACAAGATATTTCTAAAGAACTAATTGCAGATTACACAAGAGCAGGAGCCATACATATTTTAGCAGTTTCGGGTTTGCATGTGGGTATCATTTTGCTCATTTTATCATGGATTTTTAAACCTTTAGAAAGACTAAAAAAAGGAAAATTTATCAAAACAATTTTAGTGGTTTTATTTCTTTGGATGTTTGCCTTTATAGCGGGACTTTCTGCATCTGTGGTTCGAGCAGTAACAATGTTTACTTTTTTGGCAGTTGGTTTGGCTTTTCAAAGAAAAAATGTGATTGAGTTTTCATTGATTTCTTCCATGTTTTTCTTGTTAGTTTTAAAGCCTATGTTTTTGTTTGATGTTGGTTTTCAACTAAGTTATTTAGCTGTTTTTGGTATTATTTGGATACAACCAAGATTGTATAAAGGTTACAAACCAAGGTTTAAAATAGTTGATAAATTTTGGCAATTAATTACGGTTTCTTTTGCCGCTCAAGTTGGTGTTTTACCGCTTAGTTTATTTTATTTTCATCAGTTTCCAAGTTTGTTTTGGTTGTCTAATTTGATAATCATTCCTTTTTTAGGAGCGATTTTAATTGGTGGAATTTTAATTATTTTCTTTTCGTTAATTGGTTTTTTACCTCAGTTTTTAGGAACGTTTTACGGATTTGTAATTTCATTAATGAACAACTTTGTAGGATGGATTTCTAAACAAGAACAGTTTTTATGGAAAGAGATTTCTATGTCTTTCTTTTTGATGGTTTCGTGCTATATTTTTGTGATTTTTGCTGCGCGTTTTTTAATTGATAAATCGGCTAGAAAGTTGATCTATTTTTTAATTTCAATACTAATTATACAAAGCGTTCTAGTGTTTGAAACACATCAAAAGAAAATAAAGAAGGAGTTTATTGTTTTTCATAAAAGTAGAAATTCTGTAATCGGAATTAGAACAGGACAAAAGCTATTAGTGCATCATGATTTAGATAGTTTGGGTATTCAAAAATCAAACTTTATAACTTCCTATAGAATTGGAGAAAATGTAGATCAAGCTTTTAATATGAATATCCCCTCCTTTTTTGAATTTGAAAAACAGCAAATTTTAGTCATTGATAGCATAGGAATTTATCAACTTAAAGGCTTGAAAAACCCAATTGTTATTTTGCAATATTCACCTAAAATAAATTTAGAAAGATTGATTAAAATAATCAATCCTAAACAAATTATTGCAGACGGTAATAATTATAAAACTTTTGTAAATAGGTGGAAAGTTATCTGTGAAAATGAAAAAACTCCATTTTATTACACAGGTATAAATGGAGCATTTGTATATGACAAAGAATAAAAATATTAACTTTTAAATTTGGGTATAAAAGCTTTTTTATATTCATTAAATTTTTCTTGACTTGTAAACTGGATGTGTTTGTCGTCTAAGAGCATTTTAAGATAAAACTCAAGTTGCTGTGGTTTATAAAAACCTTTTAGAGGAAGTACAAAATTGCCTTGTTCATCTAAAAAGGCAATTGTAGGATAGGCATTTATTCCCATAAAGTTCGCAAATTCATGAGAACTATTTCTTTTGTTTGCCTTCGTTTCATCGTAGTTAGGATTACCATAAGAATCTTCTTTATAATTGACGGTTTCATTTCCTTCTCCATTAAATTTCACTGCATAATAATGTTCATTAACATACGTTGCAACATCTTGGTTTTGAAAAGTTTCTTTGTCTAAAAGTTTACAAGGTCCGCACCAATTTGTATACACATCCATCATTATTTTTTTAGGATTTTCTTTCTGAAGTTCTAAAGCTTTATTTAAAGAAAGCCATTTTATTTCTTGTGATGTCGCTTTTAAACTAAACGCTAAAATGGTTAAAAGTAAAATTATTTTATTCATGGGTATGATTTCTCAAATTAGTTGCTAAATTTACAATAAAAAGATTTTCTTAAAGATTTTTAAAATCAGAAAAACCTCACAAATTTTTGTTTATGAGGTTTTGATTGATGTTTTTTTAGTGTACGTTACCTAGTAGTTTCTTCATTAATGGAGAAAATAATAATACGATTGCGCCAGCTCCAATTGCATATAAAGCAATTAAGTGAAAGCCATCTGTATAGATTTCTAATGTATCTAAAGGATTAATAACGCGTCCTTCTATATTTTCTACAGCCAATTGTTCAGAAATAAAACCTACAATTTGAAAAGCAAAAGCAGATGATAGAAACCAAACTCCCATCATAAAAGCTACAATATTTTTTGGTGATAAATCTGTAATTTTAGATAATCCAACAGGAGACATAAATAACTCCCCAATAGAAATAATAAAATACATTGCAAATAAATAGTAGAAAGGAACCATTCCGTTTTCATTTGCGCTTGCACCACTTATAGATAGAATGTAGAAACTTGCACCGGCTAAAAGTAATCCTAAACCAAATTTATAAGGAGTTCTTGGGTTCATTTTCTTTTTAGATAAATAACCCCATAAAAGTGAAATAGGAATTGCTAAAATGATAATGAACATTGAATTTAATCCGTTTGTTTGACTAGCGCTCATAATACCATCTAGATCAACATTTCTTGACGCAAATAAAGTAATTACACTACCGGACAATTCATGAAAACCCCAGAAAAGTGTCATGAAAAAGGTAATTAAAACCGCCATAAATAACTTTTTTCGAGCTTCATTGGTTTTTAAATTATAAATAATATACCCAAGATATACTAAAACAGCTACACCTATAAATTTAAAAATTCCACTAACATAATTATGTTTCCATGAAGCCAATAACCAAGCTATTCCAGGAGCACATAAAAATGCAATAATTGGAATTAGTGTTTTTTGAGGAATACCTATTATTTTTTTCTCATAAACTTCTTTACTTGGTGGCATTCCTTTGTCACCAAAAACATTAGTTTTTATTCCTCTCCAAAATACAATCAGTCCAGTTAACATTCCCACTCCTGCCAATCCAAACCCATAATGATACCCATATTTAAGAGCTAATAGTCCACACAAAAATGGCGCAACCATACCTCCAATATTAATTCCCATATAGAAAATAGTAAAACCAGAATCTTTTCTAACATCTCCTTCTTTATATAAAGCCCCAACAAAAGTCGAGATATTTGGTTTAAAAAAGCCATTACCAACTACAATTAAAGCCAATGCTAAAAAGAACGCAATATCATTTTCTACAGCTAAAATAAAATGACCTAAAGCCATTAAAATTCCACCTAAAAAAATTGAAGCTCTCATTCCTAGTATTTTATCAGAAATTTGCCCACCAATTACGGTTGAAGCATACACTAAAGAACCATAAGATGCATAAACTACCGCAGATGCAGTATCTCGCTCAACAATGGCATTAAATATTTTTTCTACCATGTAAAGCATTAATAATGCTCTCATACCATAGAAACTAAAACGTTCCCAAAGTTCTGCAAAGAACAAATAAAATAATCCTTTTGGATGACCGAACAATTGTTGTTCTTCTGTTGAAATAATTGATTTTGACATATATGTATCCTTTATTTTTGGTTATTAGTGTTCATTAAATATTTGTTACTAAAATTAGTCTTTTTTAAAAACAAATTCAAAAGCGTATTCCTTCCTTTTATCATCCTAGTATTTTTATTTAGAATACTAAATAGGTCAAATTTTTTCAAGAATAATTTCTTTTAATTTTTTATTCTGTGAAGTTAAAGTTGATATAATTTATAAAAAAGTATACTTGTTATTAAAACTAAAAATTGGTTCACTTAGATATTGAATTATTAAAACTTTGCCAAGTTTACGGAAAAATTTATGAAAAACAGCTTTAAAAATTGGATTCTATTGCAGCCTTAGGGTAGTTAATTCATTTATTTTTTTGAGATGAAACAAGTAAAGCTGATTCCATCAATAAAAAAATCTCGATAAATTATTAATTTATCGAGATTTAACTGCACTGATTAAAGCTTATTTCTTATTAGAATCCTATTTTTTTGATTCTGAATCATTAGAGTCTCCAACAATTAAGGGCGTTTTACCATCTGTAATTATAACTTTTGCATTTGCAGATCTTGCTAATTCTCTAAAAGCTTCAATTGCTTTGATTCTTATAATTTCGCTTGTTAAACCTTCCGCAATAATAAGTTGCGCATCTCTTTCTCCTTTTGCATTTATTATTTTCCTTTGTGCTTCTAATGTTTCCTGATCTAAAACAAAGGTCATTCGCATTGCATCTTGTTCTGCTTGTAATTTTCTTTCTATAGAACTTGCCAAGCCACTAGGTAATTGAATTCTTTTTAATAAAACAGCTATAAGTTCTATGCCATTTGCTTGTTTTTCAATATTTACCATCATCTTGTCTAAGATTTCACTTTCTATTTTTGCCCTCATACCAGAATGCATGTCTTTTGCAAAAAATTGAGCACAAACATCCGAAGCAGCAGATCTAAAGACACTTGTAATTACAGATTCGTAGTCTTTTCCTAAATTTTCAAGAACAGAGGCAACTTTATTTGCTTGCAATCTGTAAAGTATAGATATTTCAGAATTTACACTCAAACCTTCTTTACTAGGCAAGCTTAAAACTAATTTTATATTACTGGTTTTTGTAGATTCTTTAATTACTCTGCTTACTAAAGGGTTATAAATGATGGTGCCTTGGGTTTTAACTTCTTTAGAAAACTTTCCTAAAGTTTGTTTAATTCCTACTTCTCCCGGTCTTACTACTGCGCAACTTGAAAGTATAAATATTCCTAAAAGTGCTACTAAACTTATATTTTTCATGATTTCTATATTTAGATTTACTCAAAGATAAATTATTGAATATGTAAAAAGTGTGGATATATATTAAACTTAATTATAATAAACATTAAATATTTTTATTAAAAATGTAATCTTTTTGCAAAAATTAGTAATAAATTAACAGATAATAATTATTTTTTTGTGCAATTTAGACGGGTAAGATTTTATTTTTAAAAAGCCTGGATCAGAAATCAATAAAATAAATGAAGCCAATTTTTTGAAGATTAACATATCTTTGCTTTTCTAAGAAAAAAGAACATAGATGTCTAAGATTATTTCTGGGTTTTCCAAATTATCAAAAAAAGAAAAAATTGAATGGTTAACTAAAAACTACTTTCATAATCAAACAGAAACTGTAAATATTATTAAGCAATACTGGAATATTGACACCGATTTACAAGAACTTCACGATGATTTTATAGAAAACACCATTTCTAATTTCTATATGCCTTATGGTGTTGCGCCTAATTTTGTTATAAATGATCGTGAATATGTAATTCCAATGGTTGTTGAAGAGAGTTCTGTGGTTGCCGCAGCTTCTTTAGTGGCGAAGTTTTGGAGCACAAGAGGAGGTTTTAAAACAAAAGTGTTTGGTACTAAAAAAATTGGTCAAGTTCATTTTATGTTTGCGGGTGATAAAAAGGATTTAGAAAATTATTTCAATAAAAATAAAACGGAACTATTTGCTGCGACTGCTTCTATTACTAAAAATATGGAAAAGCGTGGTGGTGGAATTTTAGCCATCAATTTGATTGATAAAACCGATAAATTGCCTAATTATTATCAATTGCACATCACTTTTGAAACGAAAGATTCGATGGGTGCAAACTTTATAAACTCCTGTTTAGAGGCGATTGCAAAAAAGTTTGAAAACGAACATATAGAAATTGTGATGAGCATTCTCTCTAATTTCGTTCCAGAATGTTTGGTTAGAGCAGAAGTGAGTTGTAAGATTGATGAGTTGGGAGGAGAAAACCCGCAGAAATTTGCAGAGAAATTTTACCAAGCAGTAAAAATTGCTGAAATAGAACCTTATAGAGCAGTAACTCATAATAAAGGGATTATGAACGGAATTGACGCTGTCGTTCTCGCTACAGGAAATGATTTTAGAGCAATCGAAGCTGGCGCACATGCGTATGCATCAAAATCCGGACAGTATACAAGTTTATCTCATTGTTCTATAGATAACGGAATTTTTAAATTTTGGATTGAAATCCCGCTAGCTTTAGGAACTGTAGGAGGCTTAACGGCCTTACATCCAATGGCAAAACTTTCTTTAGAAATGTTGCAAAAACCATCGGCAAGAACGTTGATGCAAATTATAGCCGCCGCAGGTTTAGCGCAGAATTTTGCAGCTTTAAGAGCGTTAACAACGAAAGGAATTCAGCATGGACACATGAAAATGCACTTACAAAATATTCTAAATCAGTTTGAAGCAAACGAAGCAGAGAAGGAAATAATTACCGCTTATTTTGATAAAAGAACAGTTTCACATTCTGCTGTAGTAGAAAAATTAAATTCGTTAAGAAAGCCTAAAATTAATTGGATTAATTTTTTGGATGAAAATTTAGTTAGAACTCATTTATCAAAATTAAATACAATTTCTGAACCTAATTTTGGTTCGATGAATGCACAACAAATGATCGAACATTTAAGTGCAGTAACTCAAATTGCAAATGGTAATTGGGTTGTAAATAGGTTTGTTTCTGATGAAAAGACCGCTCGTAGAAAACCATTTTTAAATACGGATGCCGAATTACAAATAGGTTTTAAAGCATCTTTTTTAGAGGAAGAACCAAATGAATTAAAATTTAATTCTATTCAAGAAGCAATTGATGATTTGTTAGGTCAGGTAGCAATTTTTGTAAAAGTTTTTACTGATGATGATAAAAGAACTGTGGTTCATCCATTTTTTGGAGAGTTAAATTTTGACGATTGGCAAAAGTTTCAAGTAAAACATTTTACGCATCATTTTAAGCAATTTGGTTTGTTGTAATTGGTTAGCAATGGGTTTTAACTTTTATAAAATATTGTATACATTTTGTTTGGAGTACAAAAAGCAGAATTCCTTTTTTAGCAACAAAAGCGGTCATGGAGAAGGTATAGTTTCATAGAAAAGAGAAAGGATTTTATAAACGGATATTCTGAGCATTGTCATTGTTTAGTTTCTCTTGGTGTTGATCAGATAATTCAAAAAGTGACGCAATTCCGCAGAATTCAAATCAAAAAAATGGTAATTAATTGAAAGTAGTTTATCAATATAAAAAAATGAAAAACTTTTACTCAAACGGAAAATTATTATTAACAGGAGAATATTTGGTGCTAGATGGCGCAAAATCATTAGCGCTGCCCACGAAATTTGGACAAGATTTAATTGTTGAAAAAATTAAAGAGCCTCAATTAATTTGGGGTAGTTTTACACATTCTGGAGAGTGTTGGTTTGAAGCTGTTTTTGATATACAGAAACTATGTTTAGTCAATTGTACTTTTAATTCGGATAAAGAAGGAAATGCAGATTTGATAGCAGAAACGTTGTTGGATATTTTAAAAGAAGCCAAAAATTTGAATCCAGCGTTTTTAACTTCGGACGAAGGTTTTGTAGTAAAAGCAACACTTACTTTTCCGAGAAATTGGGGGTTGGGAAGTTCATCAACTTTAATAAATTCTATTGCTAGTTGGGCAAAAGTAGATGCTTTTAAGTTATTATGGAATTCCTTTAAAGGAAGCGGCTATGATATTGCTTGTGCACAAAATGATTGTCCTATTTTTTATCAAATTAAAGGTGAAGAACCAACTATAAAAAAAGTAGAATTCAATCCAATTTTTAAAGATAATTTGTTTTTTGTACATTTAAATCAGAAACAAGATTCTAAAGAAGGGATTGCAAAATATAGAGAATATCTCGATTCCGCTCGTTATGACCTTCAAGGAAAAATAAAAAGAATTTCAGCGATTTCTGATGAATTTTTATCAGCAAAATCGATAGAAGGTTTTAATCAATTAATAGTTGAACATGAACAAATTATCAGTTCAATTATTAAACTAAAACCGGTAAAAGAGAAATTGTTTCCAGATTATTCTGGAGAAATAAAAAGTTTAGGCGCTTGGGGAGGAGATTTTGTGTTGGTAACAGGAAATGAATCAACACCAGCGTATTTTAAAAATAAAGGATTTGAAACCATTATTTCTTATTCGGAAATGGTTTTATAATGAATATTTTAGGTCTGGACTGCGCTCGACCTGACAAGTAATATACTAAATATCTCCTCAAGCATTACTGGAATCAAATTGTAATTTGATTGGAAGTACAAAACGCAGTTTTTTGAGAGGTGTAAACAATATAAAGAAATGAACAAAATAATAATTATTGGAGGTGGAGCAGCTGGTTATTTCACAGCAATTAACGCAAAAGAAAATAATCCTGATTTAGATATTATCATCCTTGAAAAAGGAAACGATGTTTTACAAAAAGTAAGAATTTCTGGTGGCGGAAGATGTAATGTTACACATGCATGTTTTACACCAAAAGAACTCTGTGAATTTTATCCTAGGGGAGAAAAAGAATTATTGGGACCTTTTCATCAATTTATGACAGGCGATACTTTCGAGTGGTTTGAAAACAGAGGAATTCCGTTGAAGATCGAAGATGATAATCGTGTTTTTCCAGAAGCAAATACGAGTCAGGCGATTATAGATTGCTTTCAAAATGCTATTGATAACCTAGGGATTAAAGTGTTCACAAACTGCGGAGTAAATTCAGTTTATCAACAAGAAAATAAATGGGTTATCAACACAAAAGAGAAAAATTTTGAAGCTGATAAAGTAGTTATTGCTGCAGGTAGTTCTAAACGTATTTGGGATTTGTGTGAAACATTAGATCACACGATTATTGAGCCTGTTCCTTCTTTATTTACTTTTAATATCAATGATAAAAGATTGGTAGATTTATTGGGGACTTCTGTTCAGAATGCAACTGTGAAAATTGTAGGTACAAAATTAGAAGCTTCAGGGCCTTTGCTAATTACACATTGGGGAATGAGTGGGCCAGCAGTTTTGAAATTATCTGCCTTTGGAGCTAGAATCTTAGCAGACAAAAAGTATCAATACAATGTGGAGGTAAATTGGTTGTCAAGACCAACTGAAAAGGTCTTAAATGTGCTCTTAAATTTAAAAAAGAAAGAACCTCGTAAAACGGTGATTTTAAAATCACCATTTACAGAAATTTCTAAAAGATTATGGGAACGTTTTGTGGCAGCATCAGATATAAGAATTGGTCAAAATTGGGCAGATTTAAATAGCGCACAGCTAGAAAATTTAGCAAATCAATTAACAAAAGGAATTTTTAACGCAAACGGAAGAACAACTTTTAAAGATGAATTTGTTACTGCAGGCGGAATCGATTTAAAAGAAATAGATTTTAAACGTTTTGAAAGTAGAAAGCATACGAACCTCTTTTTTGTTGGTGAAGTTTTAAATATTGACGCAGTTACTGGTGGATTTAATTTCCAGAACGCTTGGACTAGCGGCTTTATTTGTGCGAAAGCTTTGGCAGAAAAATAGGTGAATTTCTAGCATTATGGAAAACTATCAACTAAGAACTAAAAATCAAGAACTAATTACCAACAACCAATAAATGGCCAGAGCAGAATCAAACGAATTTAAAAACGGAACATTAGCTCCAGATTTTAGTTTAATAAATACAGTAGATGACCATTTACTTCCTTTAAATGATGCAAAAGGTAAAAAAGGTACTGTAATTATGTTCATCTGTAATCATTGTCCGTTTGTACTTAATGTAAATGATGAGTTAGTGAAAATGGCGAATGAATATCAACAAAAAGGAATCAATTTTATTGCAATAAGTTCTAATGATGTAGAAAATTATCCGCAAGATTCACCTGAATTAATGAAGCAACTGGCGAAAGATGTAAAGTACCCTTTTCCTTATTTATATGATGAAACTCAAGAAATAGCCAAAAAGTACGATGCTGCTTGTACGCCAGATTTTTATGTTTTTGATGCTGATTTAAAATCCATGTATCACGGACAATTAGATAGTTCAAGACCTGGAAATGGAATACCCGTTACAGGAAATGATTTACGAAACTCTTTGGAATTATTGTTAGAAAGGAAATCTGTTTTAGAAAATCAAAAACCAAGTGTTGGTTGCGGTATTAAATGGAAATTATAAAAAAAGAAGATTAATTCTGATATTTTTAATTTTTAGAAGCTTAACGCTAATGTATTATTAGTTTTAATCCTGAAAGGAGTTTATCGCTTTTGGCGAAGAGCTGTTTTTTTACGGAAATACATAAATTAAACTATCCAACTTCACCTCTGTGCGGCTTTAAAGCGTCTCTGTAAATTTTCATATCCGCTTCATCAACAACTATAAATGCAGAAAATAACATTGGGTTTTTTCTTGAATATCAATTTCATAAAAAGTTAAGTTTTCTATGGTTGCAAATTCTTTTAAATGAATGGTGTGATGTTCTGCTGTTTTTTTGGCATCAGGACCTCTAAAATCCCACAATAATTTTATTTTGTTAGACATTTTTTCTTTTTTATGATTGATGAAAATGAATAAATTACCACTTTCAAAAGAGATTTTTATGTTGTTTTTGAGGGCTTTATTTCTTGTGCCAATTCTTTCACCGAATGTTAAATCCTCTTTATTTAGAGCATATTGTAATCCTTCAGTAAAAATATTTGTGACATTTGGGAAAGGAACTAAAGAGATAATTTTGCCTTTACAATTCGCGATTTCTGTGCTTTTATCGGCTAAAAAATAACGACTGTGATTATCAAAGAAATTCAGTTTTAATTGATCTCTCCATTGAATAGCAGTATGCAAGTTTCCTAAAAAATGATCTTGTTCTTTTCCGCTTGCGCCAAAAACATCAATTTCTGTAAAACCTTTATCTAATAAGATTTGTAGCGTTTTGTCAAAATCTGTAAAATCTTGATTTGGCGTATGAATTACTTCTACCTCTTCTGGAATTTTTTGAGATGAATCTAAATCGCCACAAACTAAATCTGGTACAATATTGTTTTCTTCTAAATGATGATAAGCGCCATCCGTTGCACAAATAATAGCATAGTTTGATAAATTTGGAAGCATTGTTGGAGCTTCGCCATTTAACAATAAAAAGACTTTTTTTTCTTTCATCCGCAGCAAAAATAGCTATTTCAAATGAATGAGATAGCTATTTTTCTTGTTTTACAGTAAACTCATAGTTTATTTTTCTTTTTAGATATTTTTTAAGGGGTTCTAAGCCAATTTCGGCTCTTCTTTTATCTACAAATTCTGGCTTTAAAATAGGAAAAGGAATACGATTTCTATCTTTGTCATAAGTCAACTGCATGCCAAATAATTGAGGTTTTTCTGTGTTCACTAATATTCTATCCTGAATTTTTGCGTACTCAAAACAGCTGCCTTCATTTTCTAAACAAGCCTCTTTTATTTGTTGAAGATATTTTATTCTTATCTCCTCTTTTGGATGATGGTTAATAATTAATAAAGGACTATCTGCTGCCAATTTACCAACTACAGAGTATGTTGGCCAACCATCTTCTTTAATAAGTGCTTCCATTTTCTCGAAATTCCCTTCCGTTATTTCCTGTTTCATCTGGGCAATAGGGTAATACCAATGAGGTGCTTTTCCAGTTTTAAAAAAATAGTCTTTTGCCATGTCTAATTGATAATCTAAAGATTGGTCTTTCATGATCAATCGCAATAATTGTTTGGCAAATTCAGGTTTTTGTATTTTTCCTTTTTCTGTTTGATACTTTTCTAATTGTTGATTTTCTATAGTTTCCCAGCGTTTATCATTTGTTAAAGAGTACAAATCATTATCAGCTAAAGCCCAAAGTGATTTATTATTTTCTAAAGCTATATTTAAATACTGAAAAGCACTGTCTTTATTGTACATAATTGCATAGATACAGGCAATATTGTAATTGTTTTTATAAATATCAGTAATAGTTTTTAAGGACTTTTTATAGGCTTTAATGGCACCTTCTAAGTTTCCTTTTCTTCTCAAGGAATCTCCATTGGTTTGAGCACTAATGCTTAATGAAGTAATGATGTATACTAAGAATAATTTCTTTTTCATATTTTATTTTTTTGATGAAATAGGTGTTGACAATAGTTTTATAATCATGGCAATTATAATTCCTAAGGTTGGTGTAATGATCACATTTGCTAAACCACCAAAAAGAAGATTATTAGCGATTCCGTTTACTTTAGAAATAAAATAAAAGCTATGTAAAAGACCAAGCATTAAGGAAAAAGCGCTCATAAATATAGACCATGTTACCAGTTTATTCATTTTTAAATTAAGGCGTTCTTGTTGTTCTTTGTTGATAATTTTTTTGACAAAATAATAAATAGCGATTGATAAAAAGAGGAATAAGATAATGACAAATTTTAAATCTCCGTTAGCTAAAAAATCTGATAGAGGCATTCTCATAAGTATAAGTTTAATTGTTGTTAAAATATTTTAATTTTTGGAAAATTAAGATGCAAATTTCCTTGAGAATTGCATGAAAATTCTCAAATAGTTATAGAAAGGCATCATTGCTTTACAGTATAAAGATGCTTTTATTAAGCAGGAAACTATGAATTTGTAGTTATTTTCTCATCCAAGTTAAAATAATAGTAAATAATTTCCCAGCTAAAAAAATTACCATCCCAAAAGTAGGAGCGAGCAAACCAACTTTAAATCCGCCAGCTAAAACTTGGTGAGAAATATCACTTGCATTTGCAATATCTTCTAATGCTCCTAAAAATCCAATAACGAAACCTAAAACTCCAAAAACAAATGCAAATAAGCTTATTTCTTTAATAAGTTTGTTGTTTTTTTCGGAGTTGTCTTTTAATCCTTTTACAAAAAGAATTACAATAACAATTAGTAAAATTAATAACGAAACCATAAATACGGGTCCACCTTCTAAAATAAAATTCATAATTTATGTTTTAAGATTATGCTGCTAAAGTATTTGGTTAATTGCGCCAAAAATTATTTTAGCGACCAACGACCAATTTTGGTTCGGTTTTAACAAATATCGTATTTTTAATGAATTTATAGCAAAAATTGTCAAAACACGTGTTAATTTGGTATTTCGTCTATTTTTACAGCGATTAATTTAAAAAAACAGTTTATTTGTAAGATGAACAAATCTGTATTAAAAATTTTAAAGAATGCTTTTTTACATCTTATTTTTTGGATGTTGATTTGGTTTTTCTTCTCTAGTTTTTTTAGTGTAGGCTCTAAAAATGAAAACTTTATTTTTTGGTTTTCTTCTATTTTAAGTATAATTACAATTGTATCTTCTTATGTTTTTGTGTATTATTTAGTTCCTGATTTTTTAATCGCTAAAAAATACAAACAGTTTATTTTATATGCCTTTTATGCAGGCGTTTTTATTGTTTGTGCTGTATTAATGACCGTTGTTTTTGGCTTTGTCTTTTTCTACAATTTAGAATATCAAAAAATGCCCGCTTTAACCAAAAATGCTGGAGTTATTTTGGTGTGTGTGTTGTTGATAATTGCGCTGGCAAGTGCATTTAAAATTTTAAAGGATACTTATAAATCTTTGGATGAAAAGAAAACGTTGGAGAACAAATTTCTGCAAACACAATTGCAATTAAAAGAGCAAGAATTGAAGTTTTTGAAGATGCAAATTCATCCTCATTTTTTGTTTAATACGTTAAATACTTTATACGGATTATCGTTAAAGAAATCAGAAAAAACTCCAGAAATGATTTTAAAATTATCTAACTTGTTGGATTATATTTTATATCAGGTTGATAAGCCTTTAGTTTTATTAAAAGATGAAATCAATCATATTGAAGATTATATTTCTTTAGAGAAATCACGTTTTCAAGATAGTTTAAAAATTATTTTTAATAAAAACATAATCGATGATAACCTTGAAATTGCACCGATGTTATTATTGCCTTTTGTCGAAAATGCGTTTAAACATGGAGCACAAATTGATGGAATCGTAAACGTACTTATTAGTTTAAAAGTGGATGAAAACGAACTGAATTTTACGATTAAAAATTCGGCAATTAGCAAAGAGAACTCTAAAAAAGGAATTGGATTAGATAATATTAAAAAAAGATTGGAAATGTTTTATCCAGCGCAACATTTTTTAGAGGTTTTGCAAGAAGAAAAGGTTTTTATAGTCAATTTTAAAATACCTATAAGAAATGAGGAGTAAACTAAAGTGTGTTATTGTCGACGACGAGCCAATGGCAAGAGAAATTATTGAAACCTATATTGCTAAAATTCCAAATTTAGATATAACAGCCAGTTGTAAAAATGCTGCCGAAGCTATTTTATTTGCGCAAGAAAACGAAGTAGATTTATTTTTTCTAGATATTAATATGCCAGAAATTTCAGGTTTAAGTTTGGCTAAAATTATCCATAAAAAAGCACAAATAATTTTTACCACAGCCTATAGAGAGTATGCAATTGATGGTTTTAATTTAAATGTGGTCGATTATTTGTTAAAACCTATTTCGTTTGATCGGTTTTTACAAGCGGTTCAAAAGGTTACACAATCAGAAATCACAGAAAATAATACTGATTTTATGTTTGTAAGATCAGATAGAAAAATGGTAAAAATTGACTTTAATACCATTTTATACATAGAAAGTTTAAGCGATTATGTAAAGATTTTTACATCAGAAAAAACAATTGTTATTAGAGAAACAATCACAAGTTTAGAAGAAAAATTGCCGGTAAAAAAGTTTATCAGAATTCATAGATCTTTTATAATTTCTCTTCAAAATATTACTTCGTACACCAACGAATTTATAGAAATTAATCAAAAAGCCTTGCCAATAAGTAGAAGTTATAAAAAATCCGTTTTACAAAAATTAGCAGAAGTCTAGTGTAATACTTTATCTTTGTTTCAAAATTTTTAGACTTTGAATACAGATCAGTTTTTAGTTAAATCGGCATTAAAATATATTGATACAGCAAGTTTTACATGGCAAACACCAAGTAATATTGCGTTGGTAAAATATTGGGGGAAAAGTAATCCTCAAATCCCAAAAAATGCTTCTATCAGTTTTACGTTAAACAATTGTCATACAATTACAACAATAGATTTCGTTAAGAAAGAAAAGTGTAATGAAGCTTTTTTTAATTTGCTTTTTGAAGGAAAAGAGAAAGCCGAATTCAAGCCAAAAATTGCAGAATTTTTTAAAAGAGTACAACAATATTGTCCTTATATTTTAGAATATGAGATGACAATTAATTCAGAAAATTCTTTTCCGCATTCTAGCGGAATTGCGTCTTCAGCGAGTGGTTTAAGTGCCATTGCAATGTGTTTAATGAGTTTGGAAAAGGAACTAAATCCTGATTTATCAGTAAAAAATAGCAACAAAAAAGCCTCCTTTTTAGCGAGATTAGGATCTGGAAGTGCAAGTAGAAGCATAGAAGGGCCTTTGGTTGTTTGGGGAAAACATTCAGAAATTGAAGGAAGTTCAGATTTATTTGGAGTTCAATTCCCTTACAAAGTGCATGCTATATTTGAAAATTACCAAGACGTAATTTTATTGGTTGATAAGGGTGAAAAACAAGTTTCAAGTACCGTTGGCCATAATTTAATGCATGAACATCCTTTTGCGGAAAATCGTTTTAAACAAGCGAATGAAAATTTGTCTAAAATGTCGAAAATCCTTCAAGAAGGAAATACCAAAGACTTTATCAATTTGGTAGAAAGTGAGGCGTTAACCTTGCACGCAATGATGTTAACAAGTAATCCTTATTTTATATTGATGAAACCAAACACTTTAGAAATCATTCATAAAATTTGGGAGTATCGTCAGGAAAACAACAGCACCATTTGTTTTACTTTAGATGCTGGGGCAAATGTGCACGTGCTGTTTCCAGAAAAGGAAAAAGAAAACGTGCTGCAATTTATTGAGAGTCAATTATCTAAATACTGCTATAAAAATCAGTATATTTGTGATGCTGTGGGTTTTGGGGCAAGAAAGCTTTAAAATTTTCAGCAACCTAAAACATATCATTATGAAAACTTCAATGTCACTGATTGCATTAGTTGTTTGGTTTTTAACAACTTCTGTTTACGCTCAAGAAATTGTTTGGTTTGATTCTAATTGGAAAGTATCAACCAAAGAAGAAGCTACTTATTATAGGCCAAATCCGAAGAAAAAGGACAATGGTTTTTGGATTGTAGATTATTATATTTCTGGAAAAGTACAAATGGAAGGTTTTAGTAAAACATCCGAAGCAAATGTAGAAAAGTTTCAAGGAAAGGTAAATTATTTTCATGAAAACGGAAAAATTTTTCAAAAAGTAAATTATGTAAACGGTCAGCCAGAAGGTAGTTTCTCTGAGTTTTTTGAAACTGGTGAGACACAGAGAATTGGAAAATATAAAAATGGGTTGCGTGAAGGAATTTGGAAAACCTTCTACAAAAATGGCAAAATACAATCTGGAGGAAAATATAGTGCGGGAGAGAAAGTAGGAATTTGGAAGACTTACTATAAAAATATTTAAAAGGTAATACCTAATAATTTAAGTTGTATTTTTGTACTGTAATTGAAAAAGAAAATGAAAGGACCACTATTTTACGCTAAAATTTTACTTTTTGGAGAATATGGTATTATAAAAGACTCTAAAGGTTTAGCAATTCCCTTTAATGCCTATAGGGGAGGTTTAAAAACATCAAAAATTTTAGAAGGCAAGGCAAAAGCATCAAATGAAAATTTGTATAAGTTTTACAACTATATAGCGGCTTTAAATTCAGATTTAGTTTCTTTTAATTTAAAAAAATTTAAAGCTGATTTAGAAAAAGGAATGTATTTTGATTCTTCTATACCTCAAGGTTATGGGGTTGGTAGTTCTGGTGCTCTGGTAGCTTCGATTTATGATAAATATGCTTCAGATAAAATTACTGTTTTAGAGAATTTAACAAGAGATAAGTTACTAATTCTTAAAGAAATTTTTGCTTTGATGGAGTCTTTTTTTCACGGAAAAAGTTCTGGTTTAGATCCTTTAAATTCATACTTAAGTTTACCAATATTAATTAACTCTAGACAGCACATAGAACCTGCAGGAATTCCGTCTCAAAAGGAAGGAAAAGGAGCTGTTTTCTTATTAGATTCAGAGCAAATTGGTGAAACTGAGCCTATGGTTACCATTTTTATGAATAAGATGAAAAACGAAGGTTTTAGAAAAATGTTGAACGAAGAATTTGTTGCCTATTCGGATGCTTGTATCGAAGACTTCCTGCATGGAAATGTTACTTCTTTATTTACAAACGTTAAAAGCTTGTCTAAAGTAGTTCTTAAAAACTTTAAACCAATGATACCTGATGCATTTCATAAAGTTTGGGCAAACGGTATTAAAACAAACGATTATTATTTAAAGCTTTGTGGTTCTGGTGGTGGAGGTTATATTTTAGGTTTTACTGAGGATTATGAGAAAGCTCAAATAAGCTTAAAAGAGTACAAGACGGAACTAGTTTATAGGTTCTAAAACAGGGATTATGGGTGCTTCAAAAACGAAGGCGTTCTTAAAAAAAATATTCAGTTTACTATCTGTTGTTAGAGGCTATAACATACTTGTTTTAATTATTGCGCAATATCTAGCTTCGCTTTTTATCTTTTCATCCGGAACATCAATAAGACACGTTATTTTTGATATTGATTTACTTTGTATTGTTATCGCATCTGTTTGCGTGGTGGCCGCTGGGTATATTATAAATAATTTTTATGATGTCAAAGTTGATCGAATTAACAGACCTTTAAAAACATCTTTAGATAATTATGTAAAACAAGAAACGAAGCTATCGCTCTATTTTTTCTTAAACTTTTTAGGGTTTACTTTTGGTTTGTTTGTGTCTTTTAAATCTGCGTTGTTCTTTTCGGTCTATATTTTTTCCATTTGGTTTTATTCTCATAAATTAAAAAAATATGCTTTTACAGGATTAATTACTGCGACTATACTTACTATTTTACCTTTTTTCGCTGTATTTGTTTACTATAAAAACTTTTCAAAAATTATTTTTGTGTATGCAATTTTCTTATTTTTAGTAATTATGGTAAGAGAATTAATAAAAGATTTGGAAAATATAAAAGGTGCACTAGCGAATAATTATAAGACTTTTTCCATCGTCTACGGAGAGGTGAAAACAAAGCAATTATCAATATTTTTATTAGTATTGACCCTATTCCCTACATTCTTTTTGCTGAGTGATCCGGCATTAAGTTATATGAAATATTTTTTTTATTTATCATTTTTAACATTGTTTTATGTTGGGTTTTATCTCTGGAAATCGAACCAACAGAGGGAGTATACATTTCTGCATAACATTCTAAAAATCTTATTATTAATCGGTGTTTTTAGTCTAGTTTTTATAGATATTTCTATGCTTATAGAAAAAGTAATTGATAGATTGAATTAGAGATTCTAATTGAGTATCTTTGCAAAAATTTTTAAAAATGGATTCAAATAAAAACTCGTCGCGAGGACGACAAGAAGGTAGTAAAAGTAGACCTCAAAAAGATACTAAAAAAAACACTTCTCAAAAAGAAGGTAGCAAAAGTGCTTCTCCAAGAGATTCTAAAAAAAGCACATTTCAAAGAGATGCCAACAAGCCTACATTTCAAAGAGATGCTAAAAAAAGTGCACCACTAAACAGAAAGATTGTTAAAAAGGACTTTAAAAAAATAAGTCCTATTAAAAAATCTGATGATTCTTCTGGAATTCGTTTAAATAAATACATCGCCAACTCGGGTGTTTGTTCGCGTAGAGAGGCAGATACTTATATCGAGCACGGAAGTGTAGAAGTAAATGGGAAACTGGTTACAGAGATGGGTTACAAAGTTCAGCCAGACGATATTGTTCGTTTCGACGGAACTTCAATAACTCCAGAACAAAAAAAATATGTCCTTTTAAATAAGCCGAAGAATTACATAACAACCATGGATGATGAGCGTGGTAGAAAGACAGTTATGGAATTGATTATGAATGCATCAAAAGAAAGAATTTATCCCGTAGGAAGATTAGATAGAAATACTACCGGTTTATTATTGTTTACAAATGATGGCGATTTAGCTAAAAAACTAACGCATCCAAAACATAATGTACGTAAATTATACCATGCTTCTTTAGATAAAAAGCTAGAGTTAAATGATTTAGAGAAGTTAAGAGGCGAAGTTATGATTGAAGGTAAAAAAGTATTTATTGATGCAATTTCGTACGTTAACGGAGAACCGAAAACAGAAATTGGAATAGAAATTCATTCTGGTAGAAATAGAATTGTTCGTAAAATATTTGAACACGTTGGTTATAAGGTAAATAAACTTGATAGAGTTGTTTTTGCTGAATTAACGAAGAAAAATTTACCAAGAGGAAGATGGAGAGAGCTTACCAATTTAGAGGTTACAAATCTTAAAATGATGAAATAAAATTATAATCCAGCTATTAGCTGGATTTTTTTTGAACTATATTTATCTATATTCCTATAAATTGAGAGACCAAATGTTACACAAAGAATTTAGCTTCATAAAAGCAAACATACAGCATCTAGAAAAAGAAAATTTAAAGGTTTCAAAAGGAAATCTCGGTTGGCATTTAGATCATTCCTTAAAAGTGATAAATAGTGTTTATGAAAATATAAAAGAATCAAAACCTGCTGATTACGAGAAGGAATTTAATTTATTGCGTTTGCTCACTTTCACTTTAGGATCCTTTCCAAGAGGAAAAGTAAAATCGCCAAAAAGAGTTTTACCGCCAGAAATTATCTTAAAAGAAGATGTGGAAAATCAGTTAGGTGAGGCAATTAAAAATCTAGAAATTATAGAAGGTTTTGATGAAAATCAATTTTTTACGCATCCGTTATTTAAGCAATTAAATAAAAAACAAACCATTAAGTTTTTAGGATTGCACACCAATCATCATTTAAAAATTGTGAAAGAAATTTTAAAATAATTCTTAAGAAAGCTTAAATATAATACTCTGTGCTTGCCATTATTTCTTTTAATACAAAATAACTCTCTAGTACACCAATATTTTCAATTCTTGATAATTTAGTTCTTACAAATTCATGATAATTATCTAAACTTTCCATATTTATTTTTAAGAAGAAATCAACTTTTCCTGCCATGTGATAACATTCTTGTACTTCTTTTAGTTCTTTAATTTGCTTCTCAAACTTATCAATAAATCCTTCGTTATGATATCTTAATGAAACCATGCAAATTACTGTTATTGGTATGTTTAACCTTTTTTTATCTAAAATTGCCACATATTTTAGTATCAATTTTTGTTTTTCTAATCTTTTAATTCTCTCATAAATAGGTGAAGAAGTTAGATGCAGCATTTCAGCAATTTCTTTAGTTGTTTTTTTAGCATCTTTTTGTAGGATTCTTAAAATTTGAAGATCGGTTCCGTCTATTTTTTCATTTGGCAGCATATTTTTCTTTTTAGAGGATAAATTTAATACTTTAAAAGATAAAAAACTTTTTATTCGTTTAAATATAGATTAAAATACTTAATTTACTTTAATTTAAAGTAAATATGGCCTTTTTATTTATAATTATTATAATTTTATTCTTTTAATATTTTATAAGATATGAGTAAAACTGTTATTTTAATTATTGGTTCTAATGGTCAATTAGGAACCGTTTTATCCGAAGAATTGCGCAAAATTTATGGTGATTCTTATGTTATTACTTCTGATTTGTTTAAAAGAATTGATTCGGTAGATAATTTTATAAAATTGGATGCCACAGATTTTAAAGCAGTAGAAGAGGTTGTTGTAAAAAATAAAATTACCCAGATTTATCATCTTGCAGCAATTTTATCAGCAAAAGGAGAACAAAACCCTTTGGCTACTTGGGATTTGAACATGAAAACGTTATTCAATGTTTTAGAGGTTTCGAGATTGCATAAAGTCGAAAGAGTATTTTTTCCTAGTTCAATTGCGGTATTTGGTAATAATGTAGATAAAGAAAATACCCTACAATCCTCAAATTTAACACCATCAAGTGTGTATGGTATGAGCAAGGTTGCTGGCGAAAATTGGGCGCATTATTATTATGTAAAATATGGTTTAGATGTTCGTTCTCTGAGGTATCCTGGAGTAATTGGTTATCAATCTTTACCAGGAGGAGGAACGACAGATTATGCTGTTAGTATTTATCACGAAGCGATAAAAAACATTGAATTCGATTGCTTCTTAGCGGCTAAAACAACTTTACCAATGATTTATATGGATGATGCAATTAGAGCAACTTTAGAGCTTATGGAAGCTCCTAAAGAGCGTATTTCTATTAGGACTTCATATAATATTGCAGGAATGAGCTTTAATCCAGAAGAAATGGCAGCATCCATTAAAGAACATTATCCTGATTTTAAAATTAAATACAATCCTGATTTTAGACAAGGTATAGCTGATTCATGGCCTAAAATCATTAATGATACTGATGCTAGAAATGATTGGAATTGGAAGCCTGAATACGATTTAAAACTGATGACTAAAACAATGATTGAAAACCTGAAATAAGTTTTCAATACTTTTTAAAAACAAAAAATCCGAACAAATTAATGTTCGGATTTTTTTGTGGTACCTCCAGAATCAGTTAGTAAAATGTTAGGTCATGAATCACTAAAAACGAGCCTACACTATGCGAAGATTTCGGATAGAAAAGTTAGTGAGTATATAATGGTGTCGAAAAATAAACTCAAAAGACAAAACTTAAATGACGATAGTTTAAGTAATTTAAGTTTTAAGACATTATCTTAAAAAATATGCAAGTTTAAATTCAGGGTTAAACTAATTATAATTTAACCCTGTTTACTTTTCCAAATAACAAGAATAGCATACTTTTCAATTGCTTACCAATTTTATTTTTGAGTACTTTATATGCTTTTGTTAGTTGAGCTTCTACAGTTTTAATAGATACATTCAAGTATTCGGAAATTTCAATATTTGTAAGTCCTTCTTTTTTACTCAATAAAAAAGTTTCTTTACATTTAGGTGGTAAAAGATCTATTCCTCTGTTTAATAAAGCTATTTTTTGCTCTAATAAGTTTTTATTGTCTATTTCAGAAACCACCTCGTCAAGAGCCTCAATGTATTTTTTTTCAAGTATAGAAAAAGCTCTATGTTTATGATATTGGTTAATAAACTCATTATAGGTAGACGTATATAAAAAACTTTTTAGAGAATAGTTAGGATTCAACCGTTTCCGATATTCCCAGGTTTTCAGAAAAACAGTTTGAATAATATCTTCCGCTAGTGCTCTGTCAGCATTTAAACTTAAAACATAATTGAAAAGAGGCTTATGATATGTTTCAACCAAATAAACGTATGCTTTTTCGTCACCTCTTTTAAGATGATCTATAAAGTCTATATTATTTTTATAAATAGGTTTCAAGTCTAAAAAATATTAAATACTCACAAATGTTATGTAAATATCATAAAAATAATAATAAAACTAATAAAAATTATTAAAAAGTAAGGGTTATTAAATTCTGACTTGTATAATATAAAAAGAATCACATTAAAAATGACTCCAAAAATAGATAAACAGATAGTTAAGTACATTTCTAAATCGGCAACTGCCAAAGATTTAGATGAACTTTCAGTGTGGATTCAATACCCAAATAATAAAATACTCTTTAAAGAATATGTAAAAACACATTATATAATTAACTATGCTATGAATAACTCCGAACAAGACAGAGGTATTGAGCGTCTGCTTCTTAAAATAAGAAAAGATAAAAAAGTGATTTTTATTAAAAAAATCAAAAGTTTCACAAAATATGCTGCCGTAATTCTTGTGATTTTTTCAGCAAGTATTTTTTATTTCAGCAAACTGGATATAAATAATAATGATCTGAATATTGTTTCTAATGTAGTTACTCTAAAAACTGAAAGAGGAAAGGTAAAAACAATAAATGAAAATGTCGAATCCTTAATTAAAGGATCTAATGGGAATATTATAGGGAATCAAAAAGGAAATAGTATCACTTATAATAAAAACTCAAATTTAGACAAGTTAGTTTATAATACTATTACAGTGCCTTATGGTAAAAGGTTTACAATTAATCTATCAGATGGTACAAAAGTTAATTTAAATTCAGGCACTTCATTTAAATATCCAATAAACTTTCTAAAAGGTCAAGAGAGAAAAGTATTTATTGAAACTGGTGAAGCGTTTTTTAATGTCAAAAAAGATGAAAATCATCCGTTTATTGTAAATAATAGAAATATCAATATAAAGGTATTAGGTACAGAATTTAATGTTAGTTCATATCCAGAAGATGATCGTATAACTACTTTTTTAGTTGAAGGTTCTATTGAACTTTCACAAAACAATTCATTAGATAAAATAAAATTAACTCCAGGCTATAAAGCATCATATAGCAAAACAAGTAAAAATTTAGATGTATCTAAAGCAGATTTTGAAGTTCATACAGCTTGGTTAAAAGGTAAAATTGTTATAAAATATATGAAATTTGGTGATATTATAAATAAGTTAGAAAGACGTTACGATGTTTCTATAGAAAGCAGTGATGCTATTTTAAACAATGAGTTTATTACAGCAACATTTGAAAATGAAACAATAAGTCAAGTTTTGGAAGTGATCAATAAGTTACATCCAATAGATTATAAAATAAAAGGTAATCAAATATTAATCTCAAAATATAACAAGTAAAAATTAAATTATGTAATAAAAAGAAATCGAAAGGTGCAGCAACACCTTTCGATTAAGTAAAAGTGACTAATATTAATTAACCACATAAATCGACTACAAAAATATGAAAAAGTATTTAGGTTAAGGTGTATAAACCTATTATCTATAAATCTAAAATTAAAAATGAAGTTTTCAGTATTCATATTAGTATTCTCTCTATTTCAGCTTCAGGCTAATACTTCATTTTCTCAAAAAAATGAGGTAACTCTTGAATTCAAAAATGTGAATCTAGAAAAGGTATTAAATGAAATAGAAAATTTAACGGAATACAGATTTATTTATAAAAATAAGGAAATAGATTACAATAGAAATGTTTCAATAACAGCTAAAAAAGAGAAGTTACCTAGTGTCTTAATGAGATTGTTTAGCGACTCTGATATTACTTACGAAGTAGTTGGTAAACAAGTAATCTTAAAAGCTAAAAATGAAAATATTAGTGACATTAATGACCAAATAAATACTAAAAAAACAAACCAAGATTTCATGATTAATGGAGTCGTAAAAGATAGTAAAGGCATGACTTTACCTGGTGCAAGTGTATTAGAAAAAGGCACTTATAATGGCACACAATCAGACTTTGATGGAAACTTTTCTCTTGCTATAAAAGATTTAAATGCTACTCTGGTTGTTTCTTTTTTAGGGTATATCAGTCAAGAAATACAAATAAAAGATGATAGTAACTTAAATATTGTTCTATTAGAAGACACTGCAAGCCTCGAAGAAATAGTGGTGGTAGGATATGGTTCTCAAAAAAAAGTTACTGTAACAGGTTCTGTTTCTGACATTAAAACGAAAGAAATACAACAAACACAAACCGCAAACTTAGCCAATAATCTTACAGGTAGAGTACCGGGTTTGGTAATCAATTCTAGAGGTGGTGAGCCAGGAAGTGATAACGTAAGTATTTTAATTAGAGGTATTTCTACAACGGGTGATAATACTCCTTTATATGTGATAGACGGAATTCCAAACAGAGGAAGTTTTGAGAGATTAAATCCAGCAGATATTGAAAGTATATCTGTTTTAAAAGATGCGTCAGCGGCAATTTATGGTGCTCAAGCAGCAAATGGTGTAATACTAATTACTACAAAAAGAGGTAAAACGGGCGAAACAATTTTTAGTTACAATCAAAGTTATTCGATCTCTCAATCTACAAGAAGACCTGAGTTAATGAATGCTCAGCAATATCTTACGTGGGTTGATGAAAAGAATGAAAGAAATGGAAGGCCAAGAGAATTTCAAAGTATCATTAGACAATATAGAAACGGAACAATTGACACTTCTGTTTGGGGCGACACAGATTGGTGGAGCACAGTTATTGAAGATTGGACACCACAAATTCAACATTCTATTAATGCTTCTGGAGGTGGTGAGAAAACACAGTTTTTTGTTTCTGGTCAATTTTTAGATCAAGATGCCTTATATGTTGGAAGTGCTTATGGATACAAACAATATAATATTAGATCAAATATTGATACTCGTTTTAGCGATAATTTTAAAATGAGCTTTGATCTTGCAGCTCGTGTTGGAAATAAAAGTGGCCCAACTTTAGATACAGATGGTTTAATTAGACAAGTCTTTGTCCAGGCTCCTTATGAATTTCCTTACTTTGAAAATGGTTTAGTAGCAAAAACTTCTTCAGGGAATCCAATTAGTTTAGTAAATGGAAATAGTGGTAATAGATCAACTAAAACTAAAAAGTTTGATTCTAGATTTGCTTTTAAATGGGATTTACCATTTATAACGAAAGGACTTTATACAGAAGGCTATGCTGCTATAGATTTTTATACTACTTCAAGAAAAGATTTATCTAAACCTTTTGACCAATATGAGTTTAATGAACTGACAGGAGAGTATACTAATTTAAAATTCCAAACGGGTAGTATTAACTTGTTTCAGCAGAATAGTGAAGAACTAAATCAAACGTATCATTTAAAACTTGGATATAATAAAGAGTTTGAAAAACACAAAATAAATTCTTTCATAGCTTTCGAACAATATAAACAAGAAGGCGAGTTTTTATTCGCTTCAAGACAAGATTTAGTTTCTGAAGATATTCCATTTCTTTTTTCAGGATCAGATGAAAATAAGGAAAATGGAGGTGGTGGTTATCAAGCAGCAAGAAGAAACTACTTTGGTAAATTCAACTATTCTTATGACGATAAGTATCTTCTAGACTTAACATTTAGATACGATGGTTCTGCAAATTTTGCTAAAGATAAAAGATTTGGGTTTTTTCCAGCAGCTTTATTAGGTTGGAGGATATCTCAAGAAGATTTTTTTAATACTGATTTGGTTAAAGAATTAAAAGTAAGAGCCTCTTGGGGTATTTTGGGTAATGATAGAGTCGCAAATTTTCAATACTTCCAATTGTATAATTTAGTAGAAAATTCATATATTTTCGGAGAAAATCGAGTAAGAGAAATTGGTTTAACACCAAGCACTGTTCCTAACCCTAATATTACCTGGGAAACATCAGAGAAATATAATTTTGGTGTAGATTTTAGATTAAAAAATAATATATTAACTGGTAGTTTAGATTTATTTTATGAAAATAGATCTGATATTTTAGCTCCAAGAAATGCCTCTATACCTGTGTATTCTGGTTTAGAATTGCCAGATGAAAATATTGGTAGAGTTACCAATCAAGGGATGGAACTACAGTTAAACCATAGAGGAAAAATAAAAAACATTAATTATACTTTAGGTGGGCAATTTACCTATGCTAGAAGTGAAATTAAATTTATTGATGAAGCTGCGAACGTTCCAGATTGGCAAAGAAGAACTGGTAAGCCTGTAGATTTTTTATTGGTATATCAAGCAAACGGTATTTATAATAATCAAGAAGACATAGATAACTCTGTACATTTTCCAGATGCAAAACCTGGTGATGTAATTTTTGTAGATCAAAATGATGATGGCGTTTTAAATCAAGAAGATCAAATCATTTTGGAAAATTCTCCAACTCCAAGAATAGTTTACGGATTTAATGTGGGATTAGAATGGAATAACTTATCATTAAATGTTTTACTTCAAGGACAAGCTGGCGCACAAACTATTTATAGACCTTTTGATTTAAATCAGCAATCTTATTTCTATGAAAATAGATGGCGTTCAGAACGCTTAACTCCAAATGCTACTTATCCTGCTGCTTATGATTTAGGTAGTAGTAGCTTTCAAGAGGTTTCTACAGTATGGGTAAAAGATAATTCATTTTTAAGAGTAAAAAACGTTGAGCTTTCTTATGCTCTTAAGGATAATTTATTACAATCTATTGGTTTGGATAGTTTTAGGATATTTCTTACTGGCCATAATTTGTTTTTGATATATGATAATGTAGGTATTAATGACCCAGAAAGTACTTCCTCCACTGGTTGGTTTTATCCCCAACAAAGACTTTTATCAACAGGGATTAGTTTAACCTTTTAATATAAATAACAATGTATAAAAAAGTAATCTATTATACTTTATTCTTTTTGCTAATTACAACATCGTCTTGTGATGATGATTTTTTAGACTTACAACCTCAAAACGCAATATCTGAAGCAAGTGTTTGGGAAGATTTAAACCTCATAGAATTATACGTAAATGATCGTTATAATGAATTACCTCACGGTTTTACACAATGGGCTGGTGGTTTAAGATTAACTGGTATTACTGATGAAAGTTATCATATGCACGAAGCTAGGTTTCTAGATAAATACACAAAAGGTGGCCTTACTTCTGGTTCTTTAAATATGTATTATTTCAATGGCTTTTGGTTAGATGCATATTCTGCAATAAGAAATAATAATATTTTTTTAGAAAAAATAGGCAATTACGATGGTGGTGAAGAAGATAAAATAAAGAGTTTTACAGCAGAAATTCGTTTTTTAAGAGCATTCTTTTATACAGAATTAATCTCTAGATATGGTGGTGTGCCTTTAATAGAGAATACGTTTAATTTAAATTCAGATTTTCAAGTTCCAAGATCATCTTTTCAAGATTGTGTTGCATTTATTGTTAAAGAATTAGATTTAGCAATTGCTGACTTACCAAACCGTTCGGATGTTTTAGGTGCAAATTTTGGAAGAATAACAAAAGGTGCTGCTATCGGTTTAAAAATTAGAGCATTAATGTTTGATGCAAGTCCTTTATTTAATACAACAAACGATAATTCTAAATGGCAATTAGTAGCAGATGCTTGCGAAGAATTATTCAATGTAAATCAATATAGCTTATCATCAGATTATAAGGGATTGTTTTTGAACCCAATGGATTCTGAAATTATCTTTTTTAAACAGTTTATAGAGCAATATGGACCAAGTGTAACTGATGTACTTTCAGATTTTTATTATCACTATACTGGTGGGCATAAAATAAACGAATGGCGCTTTCCAAATGGAGATGCTGGTTGGATAAGTGAAAATCCTAGACACGAATTTATAGATCAATATGAAACAATTACCGGTGTAATTCCTGTTCAAGGATATGCAGGTAATCCTGATAATTTGATACAAATTATTAATCCTAATGCTAGAGGTATATATAACCCAGCAGACCATATGAAAATAGAGATCCAAGATTAGGATATTCTGTATTACACGATGGTGCTCCTTTCAAAGAACGTGAGTTAGAATTTTGGCAAGGTGGTAAAGATAGTAGAGATCCTAATGTAGATGGTTGGTGGAATGGCAGCAGATTAGGGTATGGTATAAGAAAGGGGTTAAATGAAAATTGGTCAATAGATGATAATGAAGGGAGTGAACAACCTTGGATTTATATGAGACTATCAGAATTCTATTTAACGTATGCAGAAGCACAATATCACCTAGGTAATACTGGGTTGGCTGTTGATTTTGTGAATTCTATTAGGGGTAGGACAGGTGTTAATATGCCGCCAATAGATGCTTCTGGTGATTTACTTGAGAAAATAAAACACGAAAGAAAAATTGAACTCGCATTTGAAGGCAATAGATGGTATGATTCCAGAAGATGGAGAGATGCTGAAGTAGATTTTGCAAAAGATATTGTAGGAGTTGAAATACAAAAAAATCCTGTAAACGGTAACAAATCTTACAAGTACTTCTATTTTGAAGGTGGCACTGGTAATAGAAGCTTCCCTGAAAACCATTATGTATGGCCTATTCCTATTGAAGAAATACTAAAAAGCAATTTGCAACAAAATCCAGGTTATTAAAAAGTATGTTTAACGCAAAACAATATATATTAATTTTAATATACTTCCTCTTTATTCAATGCAACAGCAATGTTGAAGACGAAGAAATGGCTGCGCCTGAAAAGTTTCAACTAGAAGCTTTATCAAGCCCATCTCATTATCCTGGAATAGCTCTTTATACTCTTGATATGGCTAAAAATAGAATTTCTGATGTAAATTCTGAATGGGTATTAAGAAAATCATCTTCTGTTACTATTTCTAGCGAGATTAAAAGAAATCAATTTAATGCAATACATAAAATCAATTTTGAAAACCTTAGAAATGATGATGACTATTTTGAATTTGTTTTAGCAATTCACGGTAAATTAACCAATAGAACACCAATACCCAATGAATATCTAAAAGATTTAACAGGAATAAGTTTTAGAGCTGTAAGTTATGATGTACCAGTAAAAATTACTATAGAAGCTCTAGATATTAATAATGTTATTCTTAAAAGTCAAGATTTTGATTTGAGTACTGATAAAATGAATATGTTTAAGATGGATATCTCAGACCAATCACTACATCATTTATCATTAAAAATTCAAAAAAACAAACAGAATGAAGTTTCTTTAAGAACAGGATCTATCGCTTTAGATGATATCTATTTAAATAATATATCAAATATTACGTTTTCTCCACCTACAAATGATACACAGTTATTACAATGGCTAAAAGAATCCAGTATTAAATATTTTCTTTGGAATTATAAAGCAATTGGAGTAAATCAAGGAGTGGTTTTAGAAGCTAGTGATGATGCAACAAAAGTATCTGTCTCTGGAATTGGTTATGCCTATGCAATGTATATTTTGGCAGAAAGTGAAGGAATGATCAATCCACAAGAAGCTAAAGATAGAATTGAAGCAATGTTAAATTGGCAAAAAGCACAAAATTGGTTCAATGGTTCACAAGGTAAATTTGGTTTTCCTTTTCATTATTACAATTCAGATGGTAGTGGTTTGTATAGCAATAGTCCAGAAGCAGCAAGTACTATTGACTGGGCAATTTGTGCAGCAGGATTAAGAACGGTAAAGCAAAAATACAGTTCAGACCCAACAATTGCATCCATTTGTGATGAATTATTAAATCGTCCTGAATGGGGAAAAATGATTCACAATCAAGCAAATGACACCTATAAATATGGTAGAATTACTAAAGGTATTAGTGGAATTACAGGCGAAAAAAACGGTCAAGTATGGGGTGATGCTTTTACTGAAGAATCAGAAATTATTTACCTAGAAGCTTTAGCATCTGGGAAAGTCAATAATTTAGATTTAGATCGAATTTTTAGAGAAAAGAAAAATGGATTTTACGTAAGTTGGTTTGGTTCTGGGTTTACTTACAACTGGTCACAACTTTGGACAGGTGCAATAGAACCTTACAAAACAAATAGTGTAAATGCATATCAAGCTGATGCTTTAAGTTGTTTATCCTCTTTTGGCAAACCGTTTATGGGACTAACAGCTTGTAGTACTATATCTAATTCAGACAGTAATGGTTTTTTGAATTGGAATGCTTATTTAGGTAATCAAGGAGCAAATGTATCTGGTGCCAATAAATCAGAAGTGATACAGGTTTCACCTGCGCCTTATGGTGCAACTTTGGCTTTGCCTTTCGCTTCGGATAGAGCAATCACAGCTTTAAAAGAGTTTGTAAAAGTTGGTTACTATCATCCTTTATTGGGTTTGCCAGATAATATTAGACTAAAAAACTATCCAACGAATATTGATGTTCCTGTTCCTAACTGGTCAACTTTTGATATAAATATAGGGCCTATGGGAATGGCAATAGATATGTATCAAGACAAAATTATTTCTAACCTGTATTTGAAAGATAGTAATGTAAAAAATAGTTTAGATAAATTAATACAATCATTTTAAATAAATAGAATATGAATAAAAATGCATTAATCATTATTTTAAGTATGTGCCTTTTATGCATCAATTGTAAAGATGATGGAATCTCAATGGATGAATTAATCTTTGACCCTGATATTAGCACAAGTAAAATAGACCTTGGAGGACAAGTAGTTTGCACAGATTATTCAACAGGTGTTAAATCAAGACTTTGGACATTTCCTGGAGGTTCTCCAGCAACATCAACAGATGAAGAAGTAAGTGTTTCTTTTAGTAAAGAAGGCCCTGTAACTGTAAAAGTAGAAGTTACTTTTATAGATGATTTTACGGAAACAAAAGAGTTTGTTATTCAAGTGGGTAATGAATTATATCGTAGAAATATCTTTGGTTTTGAAGACGCTACAGCAGCAACTGAAGCTTGGGGTTTTTGGGTTTCTGATGATAGCGATGCTATGGTTTTTTCAGTTGAAAACACTACACAAGGTGGAGCTAATAATACTGATGGATTTGCAAAAATTACAATTAATAAAGCAAATGTAGAATCACAATTATACACAAAAGGGAATACAGAGCCTTTTAATGGAATTTTAGAAAGTAATAAAACATACGAGTTTAGTTTTTATGTAAAAAGTGATGATTTTGATCAATTTACTGCTGCTGAAATTTCTAATGAAAATGAGGTGCAATCTTGGTATAATTTTGCTTGGTACAGTCCTATCAGAGAAATTAACAGCGATTGGTCATATAAAACAGTCACTTTTCAAACAGGTGATTTAACACAGACCTATGCTGAAGGTTTTGCAAACAATGCTTTCACTCAATTCAAGTTTCTACAAAATGGAACAGGGGTTTTGTATATAGATGAAATATCGCTAAAAGAAATTCAATAATAACAAAACTGGAGGGCACTTAATTTATAATTGATTGCCTTACTTTTAATTCTAACCTTTAATTAATTTATCATGAAAACAAAAATTACAATTCAAAATTTTGCAACAACTGCATTAATTGCATTGATGCTGCTATTTGGTTTTAATGCCAAAGCGCAAACACATGTTTACAATGATGCCACGGCTTCGGGTATTTTTATTGACGGTGGCTCGGAAGTAACAAACCCAGTATCAGATGGAGTAAATTCTAGTACTACTTGTGCTCAGTCTGGAACTGAATGGCAGAAAATAGAATTTTTTCCTACCTATACTCCTGTGAGTGGAGATAAACTTTACTTTTCTGTATATAACCCTAATAGCGTAACGGCTGCTCAAATTAAATTTGATTATACATCTGGTAGCACTGAGGTGTGGGGAGGAAATGTAACATATGAAGCTGGTGCAACTTCTGGATGGGTAGAACACAGCCTTGATCTTACTGATCATGTGGGTACAGAAATTAATAAAATATGGTTATATGTAGCAAGTGGAGAGGCAAACTCTGCTTATGTTGACAACGTTTATTTTCATACAAATTCAGTGTTAGGTTCAGGATCATCGGAAACTGATGTTTACAATGATGACACACCTTCAGGTATTTTTATTGATGGTGGTTCGGAAGTAGCAAATCCAGTATCGGATGCTGTAAATTCTAGTACTACTTGTGCTCAGTCTGGAACTGGGTGGCAGAAAATAGAATTTTTTCCTACCTATACTCCTGTGAGTGGAGATAAACTTTACTTTTCTGTATATAACCCTAATAGCGTAACGGCTGCTCAAATTAAATTTGATTATACATCTGGTAGCACTGAGGTGTGGGGAGGAAATGTAACATATGAAGCTGGTGCAACTTCTGGATGGGTAGAACATAGTCTTGATCTTACTGATCATGTGGGTAACCAAATTAATAAAATATGGTTATATGTAGCAAGTGGAGAGGCTAACTCCGCTTACATTGACAATGTTTATTTTCATACAAGTTCTGTAATTTCTGCCCCAAGTACGCAAACTTATTTCTATCAAGAAGCAGTAGAAAATGGAACCATCTGGCATAATGGTGTTACAGATATTAGTAACCCATTATCAGACAGTGTAAATCCAAGTAGTATTGTCCTACAAAATGATGGTACAGCTTCGTGGCAAGAAACGCAATTGTTTCCTAGTGCATATACAATACAATCAGGTGATAAATTTTATATTTCTTTTTACAATCCAAATAGTGCAGCAAATTGGCAATTAAGAATGGATTTAAGTACAACTGGTTCATTTACCCAAATTAGTGGTGGTGATCCAGCTCACGATTCAAATACATCTTCTGGATGGGTAGAGGTAAGTTTAGATTTATCTTCTTATGTAGGTGAGAGCATTTCTAAAATCCAATTATACCCTGTTGCAGGAGAGAGTATTTCTATCAGCTATGATAATATTTATATCAGTTCAGCATCTGTATTAAGTACTTCGGATTTTCTTAAAAATGAAAGTAAAGTTTTTGTTGGTGCTAATGGTATTGTGAATTTTTCTAAAGTACAAGAAGATGCTACATTATATATTTTTGATGTAAAAGGTGCTTTAATTTTAAAAGAGCAAATCAATGGTAATTCATCTAAAAAAGCTTTAAATAAAAAAGGACTTTACTTCATCAAACTAAAAAATAATTTAGGTTTTAGTAATCATAAAGTACTATTCCATTAATTTTCGATTCCTATTTGATTAATTAAGTAAAGCTCATCAAAATGTTGAGCTTTACTTTTAAATACAAGAATATTCTTTAAAAAATGAGATCTAAAATTAACCTAAAAATTATTTTTTTCCTATCAATTACGCTATTTATTTCTTGCAAATCAGATAATGATAGTATTGTTAAATATGATAGTTTATTTGATGATAATTTAATCTCAAATAAAAGCTTTTTAAAAGTAGATTCGCTTAAACTTCAAAAATTAAGTGATGACCAATTTTTAGAAAGAATTCAGTATGATTACACAAAAGATATTTTAAACAAAAAAGAAGATTCTATCATCGTAATTGAAAAAGACGGTTATAGAATAAACTTATTTGCAATTGGAGTCTATAACGGATGGTTTTCGAGAGAAAAAGCATCAAAAAAAGTACTTTCATACCTACAACAATATGAAAAAGCAAAGCATATAAAAGGCTTTTTCCCAAGATCTTTTAGTAGAAAAACTGGCGATTTTATTCCCGGCAAAAAATATTACAATTTTGGGCAACCCTATGATGTAGTTGGAACAGCATTTATGGCTACTTCTTTAAAGTTTGTCATAAGACAGTTCTTTGATAAAAAAAATGAAATTGAAGTTGAAATAAGACAATTATGTGATATAATATGCAATAGAATAGATTGGGATTTTGCCTATAGAAAAGACAAGAAATGTTTTACTTGGTTTAAAAATGGTAAAGACGGAACCTTGTTTGACGGTAAAGATTTGTTAGGAGAAATGGATGAAACCTTTTTTATACAACTATTAGTATTGGGTTCAAAAAACTGGAGTTATGGCAACGAAGCATATAAAAATTATACTTCAAAAATTTTTGTTGATACTCAATATGGTTACCAATATTTTTCTACCAAACAATACGATTATAAGAATTCAAAACAATTTACAGGAATCACAGTTAAGAATCCAGAAATCTTAAAACTAGATAATTATCCAATTGCAAAATTAGGCTATTTAGTGCAATCGCATATCTGGTTTGATTTGGCTAATTATAGAGATTCTATCTGCCAGGTTTATAATATGGATTATTTCCAAGGAGTACAAAATGCTGTGAAAGCTCAAATAAAATATGCTCAAATCAATCCAGGGGAAAATAAATTATATGGAGATGTGTGGGGTTTTTATGACACCTATTCACCTATTTCTAAAAAATGGATGGTTACTGGTTTGCCAGCAGAGGGAGATTATGATGAAGGTACAATTGCAATTTCTGCGGTAATGAGTGCCATAAATTTTCAACCAAAAGAGAGTATTGAATGTTTGAGGAAATTATATTCAGAATTCAACAATATTGGTATATACGGAAAAGAGGGCTTTATGATGAGCGTAAATACCAATACCAGAGAAATTGCAAAAAATCCAGATTATTTTTTTCAACCTATTAATGTTTTATCAATAGAAAATTATAGATCTGGTTTGTTGTGGGAATTGGCTAAAAAAGCTCCAGAATACCATATTGCTTTTAAAAAAGCAGGTTTAAAATATCAAAAATAAATACCAAAATTTAAAAAAATGAAAACAATTAAATTTTTAGGGTTTCTACTATGTATTTGTTGGCAAAATACTGCTCAGAATAACATACCACATTTAGCAAAAAACGGAAATGCAACACAATTAATGGTTGCTAATAAACCTTTTTTAATGATTGCTGGAGAAGTTCATAATTCATCTGCCTCAACCATTGAGTATATGACACCACTTTTTCCAAAGCTTAAAAAAATGAATCTAAATTCAGTTTTTGTTACACTAGCTTGGGAGCAATTTGAGCCAGAAGAAGGAGTTTACGATTATACCTTGGTAGATGCCATCATTGAAAACGCAAAAAAAAATGATTTAAAAGTCTGTTTACTTTGGTTTGCCAGTTGGAAAAATGGCGAATCTAGCTATACCCCACTTTGGGTAAAAAAAAATACCAAACGCTTTTTTAGAGTAAAAACCAAAGAAGGCAAAGAAATAGAAACGATGTCCCCTTTTTGTGAAGCCACAAAAATTGCAGATGCCAAAGCCTTTGCTATTCTTATGAAGCACTTGAAAGAGGTAGATACAGCCCAAACGGTTATTTTAATGCAACCGCAAAATGAAGTGGGCATGTTTCAAGATATAGACTATAATAAAGTTTCTTTAAAACTATTCGAAAAAAAAGTACCTAAAACTTTAATTAGTTATTTAAAAAAGAATAAAGCTCATTTAGATGCGTATGTTAAAAAAGCTTGGTCTATAAACAACTACAAAACAAAAGGGACTTGGAAAGAAGTTTTTGGAGATACACCAGAAGCCAAAGCGTTTTTTACAACTTGGCAGTATGCTACCTATATCAATTATGGTGCAAAAACTGGTAGAGCAGCATACAACCTGCCAATGATGGTTAATTCTTGGATTGTACAGAGACCAGAAGACCTGCCAGGTGTGTATCCAAATGGTGTCCCTGTATCTAGAGTCATCGATATTTGGAAAGCTGCAGCACCAGATATCGATATACAATCTCTTGATATTTATTTATCTAATTTCAAAGAAATAGTTGCGATGTATGATAGAGATGACAATCCGTTACTAGTTCCAGAATCTAAAGCTGAGGTTAGTAGAGCTTTTTATGCTTTTGGTGAGCATGATGCCATCTGTTTTTCGCCTTTCGGAATTGAAGATGCCGCCGATAATTTTGTATTTACAAAGTCTTATGAGCTTTTAAATGAAGTACAACATCTCATTAAAAAAATATAAAGGTACGGGTAAAATGAGAGCTGTTCTTCAAGAAGGAAATAAGCAATACAAAGATTTATATATGGGTAATTATAAAGTTAAGGTAATGTATGAAAAACTTAATGAACCTTCTTTTGGTATTATAATTCAAAAAAATGAAAATGAATTTATTATTATTATTGGAATGAACTTATCTATTTATTTTGAATCAGAAATAAAAGATACTATTGGTTATATAGTTCAAGTATTAGAAGGTCGGTATGAAAATGAAAAATGGATAACAACAAGAATGATGAATGGTGTCAAATGTTGATGGAAATGGCTTCGTATCATATAATTCTTACGTGTCTAATCAAGGCTCCGAGGCTCATGGATCAGTAAATTTAAATGAAGTGATTCAAATTTCTCCGGCACAATATGGCGCTGTTTTAACATATCCCTTTTTGCTTGGTGCTTCTATGACTGCTTTAGGAGAATACGGAAAAACAGGGTATTTTCATTCATTCCTCAGATTTCCAGACGATATAAGAATGAAAGAATTACCTGGGGGTTTAAATGACAAATGGGCACCCAATTGGGAAAGGTTTGATATAAATACGGCTGCTATAGCAATGGCAATTGAGCAGGTTCAAGACAATACGATATCAAATTTGATGCTTTCAGATTTAGATTTTAAAACAGCATTAGAAGAATTGATATTAAACACACAGTTAAATACTTTATCAATTGAGAAAGAAGAAGTTGAGGATGGTAGTTTAATACGAGTTTCTGTCTACCCCAATCCATCAGAAGGAATATTTACTATTGAATTACCTTCTTCACCTTTTGGCGAAGTGGATAGTTTTCAGGTTATAGATTTATCTGGTAATATTGTATTTACTAAAAAAATAGCTGCTAAAAAAGCTCAAATAAAAATTGATTTAAGGAATTATGCTTCAGGGCTCTATATTTTGAGGTTATGTTTTGTAAATAAAGTTCAAACAGTCCTTCTGGTAAAAAAATAGTAACGCCGCAAATCTATAAAGTGATTACTTATAAGAGATAAAAAATGAGTTGAATGATAAAATTATTATAAATTATATAAGGCAAAATAATAGAATCCATAAAGGAATAGTTTTTCTTTTTGTACTAACATCTGTAATGAGTTGTAATCTTTTTAAAACAAAGGAAAAATTTGAAAAGCGTCCTAATGTTATATTGTTTCTAGTGGATGATTTAGGCTGGCAGGATACGTCTGTTCCTTTTTGGATAGATACTACAAGAAATAATAAAGTTTATCAAACGCCTAATATGGAGAGATTAGCTAGTAAAGGAATGAAGTTTACACAAGCTTATGCTCATAGTGTTTGTTCTCCTTCACGAGTTAGCTTGATGACAGGAATGAACCCTGCCAGACATCGAGTAACAAATTGGACACTCGAAGAAAATACTAAAAGGGATGTTGAATTAAGACACCCTACCCTCGTCTTTCCTGATTGGAATGTAAACGGAATAAGTCCTCAGAAAGGAATAGCAAATAGTATATACGCCAAGGCTTTGCCAAAAATATTAAGCGATAATGGATATAGAACTATTCATTGTGGCAAAGCTCATTTTGGTGCAATAGGAACACTTGCAGAGAATCCTACTAACATAGGTTTTGATGTAAATATTGCTGGTCACGCAGCCGGTGCTCCTGCTAGTTATTTTGGAGAAGATAGCTTTGGGACGGAAAAAAATAAAATATGGGGAGTTCCTGGTTTGGAAAAATATCATCATACAGAGACCCATTTATCTGAGGCTTTAACACTTGAAGCAATTTCTGCCATGAATCAGTCTCTGGATGATAAACAACCTTTCTTTTTATACATGTCTCATTACGCAGTGCATACACCACTTCAAGGAGACTCACGTTTTGTTGATAAATACATCCAAACAGGAATGGATGATATTGAGGCCAACTATGCTTCAATGATAGAAGGTGTTGATAAGAGTCTGGGAGATCTGTTACTTTTTTTGGAAGAGAAACAAATAGTAAATAATACTATCATCCTTCTGATGTCTGATAACGGTGGGTTGTGCAACACTCCTCCTAGGGGTGGTATACCCTTTAAACACAATGCACCTTTGTCGAGTGGCAAATCATCAGCAAGAGAAGGTGGGATAAGAGTGCCCATGATAGTTAGTTGGCCCGGACAGATCAAAATGAATACGACTAATGATGCACAGCTGATTATTGAAGATTTTTTTCCAACGATTTTGTCAATCGGACAATGTGAATCATTTGAAATACCTCAGGTAGTTGATGGTGAAAGCTTTCTTCGTTATCTAAAAGATCCACTTGCTGATAATCAACAAAGAGAGCTGATATGGCATTATCCTAATGATAATGGTAATCCTGAAGGACATGGTTTTGGTGCATATAGTGCTATAAGAAAAGGGGATTGGAAGCTTATTTATTATCATAAAGATTCTAGTTTTGAGTTATTCAATCTTAAGAATGACATTGGAGAAAGCAATAATTTGATCAATTCTGAACCACAATTGGCAACTGAATTGGCAGGGCGATTGAGTGATTACTTGATAAAAGTAGAAGCACAAATGCCTAGACGTAAAAAAGATCAAAAATTAGTGGCTTGGCCCAAGGAGACATTAGCAATATAAGCTTTTTAAAATATGAAAACACAACAAAAAGCAATACGATTTATAAAACAAATAATCAATTAATAAATATCTAAATCATAATTAAAACTTAAACCTATGATAACATTTACAAAACATTTCAAAAAACCAGCGCTAAAATTGACAATCTTATTTTTGTCAGTCTTTTTTTATGCAACCTCTTATGCTCAAAATAGCATTCCCCATCTTGAAAAAAAGGGACGTCAACACAACTTATCGTTAATGATAACCCTTTTATAATGATTGCAGGTGAAGTTCACAATTCTTCAGCTTCAACTATTGAGTATATGAAACCTTTGTTTCCAAAATTAAAGAGAATGAACCTAAATTCAGTTTTTGTTACACTAGCTTGGGAGCAATTTGAACCCAAAGAAGGTGTTTACGATTATACCTTGGTAGATGCCATTATTGAAAACGCAAAAAAAAATGATTTAAAAGTCTGTTTACTTTGGTTTGCCAGTTGGAAAAATGGCGAATCTAGCTATACCCCACTTTGGGTAAAAAAAGATACCAAACGCTTTTTTAGAGTGAAAACCAAAGAAGGCAAAGCAATAGAAACCATGTCGCCTTTTTGTGAAGCTACAAAAATTGCAGATGCCAAAGCCTTTGCTATTCTTATGAAGCACGTGAAAGAGGTAGATACAGCCCAAACGGTTATTTTAATGCAACCGCAAAATGAAGTGGGTATGTTTCAAGACATCGATTATAATAAAGTAGCACTCGACTTATACGAAAAAGAGGTTCCAAAAGCATTAATCACCTATTTAAAGAAAAACAAAAAACATTTAAAAGATTATGTCCGTAATACTTGGGCTAAATCTAAATTTAAAACAACAGGTACTTGGAAAGAAGTGTTTGGAGACACACCAGAAGCCAAAGCTTTCTTTACAACTTGGCAGTATGCTACATATATCAATTATGGCGCAAAAGCAGGAAGAAAAGCATATAATTTACCCATGATGGTGAATTCTTGGATTGTACAAAAACCAGAAGATCTTCCTGGTATGTATCCAAATGGGGGACCTGTCTCTAGAGTTATGGATATTTGGAAAGCAGCTGCACCTGATATTGACATTCTATCCCCCGATATTTACCTTTCTAACTTCAAAGAGATTATCGCTATGTACCATAGAGACGATAATCCTTTGTTAGTGCCTGAATCTAAAGCTGAGGTTGGTAGAGCTTTTTATGCTTTTGGTGAGCATGATGCCATCTGTTTTTCGCCATTCGGAATTGAAGATGCTGCAGATAATTTTGTATTTACAAAGTCTTATGAGGTATTGAATGAAGTACAACATTTGGTGAAAAAATATCAAGGCACAGGAAAAATGCATGCAGTTCTTCAAGAAAATGGCGATACTTACAAAGATTTTTATATGGGCGACTGGAAAGTAAAAGTGATGTATGAAAAACCAAATGAACCTTCATTTGGTATTATAATTCAAGAAAATGAAAATGAATTTTTAGTTATAGGTATGAATATGTCAATATACTTTTATTCAGAAGTTAAAAACTCAATAGGTTATATAGGACAAGTCTTTGAAGGAGGGTATGAAAATGAAAAATGGATAACTACTAGAATGATGAATGGTGATGAAACCTATCATAATTCAAGGTTAAGAGTTTTTGGTAGAAAATTTAAGACAGAGAAAGATATTGTAAAAATCACAAAGAAAGAAGGAGAACCAGATGCATATTCTCCTTCCACTAAAGAGGTAATTACTACTCCAGGTATTTATAAGGTAATTACATATATAAGGTAATAAAAAAACAAAAATCAATTAAATGCAAATACTAACATTTTTAGGGTTTACTATTTTAGTCGCAGTAATCTCATATTTAGCCACAAGAAAAACAGCAGAAGATTCATCAGACGGTTATTTTCTTGGAGGCAGAAGTTTAACTGCAGGTGTAATAGCAGGTTCATTATTACTAACCAATTTATCTACAGAACAAATTGTAGGCTTAAATGGTGCTGCTTATACAAGTGGATTGTCAGTAATGGTTTGGGAAACATTAGCTGCTATTGCTATGGTGGTTACGGCATTGTTTTTATTACCAAGATATTTAAAAGGGGGTTTAACGACAGTTCCAGGTTTTTTAGCAAAACGTTTTGATGTTACTACAAAAACATTAACCTCTGTTTTATTCCTTTCTGGTTATGTAGTGGTTTTACTACCTGTAATTTTATATTCAGGTTCTTTGGCCATAAGTGGGATGTTTGATATTCCGACATTATTAGGAGTTACCCACACAGAATCTATTTGGATTTGTGTTTGGGGTATTGGAATTATTGGTTCTATTTATGCTGTTTTCGGTGGTCTAAAAGCGGTTGCAGTATCTGATTCTATCAATGCAATTGGATTGCTAATTGGTGGTATTTTAATTCCGATATTTGGTTTAATGATGATTGGTGACGGAAGTATGCTAGACGGTTTAAGTGTCTTAACTTCAGAAAATCCAGAGAAGTTTAAATCAATGGGTGGCGCAAATGATCCTGTGCCATTTTACACCATTTTTACAGGAATGATGTTGGTACAGTTATTTTATTGGGGTACAAATCAGCAAATTATTCAAAGAGCGTTGGGTGCTAAAGATCTCAAAGAAGGTCAAAAAGGGTTGTTATTGGCATCTTTCATAAAAATACTAGGGCCTTTAATTGTGGTTTTGCCAGGATTAATAGCCTTTCATTTATTTGAAGGAAATTTAGAAAGTGCAGACAGTGCGTATCCAGAATTGGTAAGAAAAGTATTGCCAAGTGCTTGGGTTGGTTTCTTTGCGGCCGTGTTATTTGGTGCGATATTAAGTTCTTTTAACAGTGTTTTAAATAGCTCTGTAACCCTTTTTGGTATTGATGTTTACAAACAGCACATGAACAAAGAGGCAGATGAAAAAAAGGTTGTAAAATACGGAAAAACATTTGGTGTTATTTTGGCAATTGCAGCCATGTTTATTGCCCCTTTAATAGCAAATGCAGGCAGTTTGTTTGATTACTTGCAAAAGATTAACGGTATTTACAGCATTCCTATTTTAACCATTATTATTGTGGGTTATTTGACAAAGTACGTACCTGCAATAGCAGCAAAAATTGGTTTGGTTTCTGGTTGTTTACTTTACATTGTCTATTTATTGATAGATATATATGCTCCTGCAACATTTTCTAGCCTTCACTTTTTAGATATTATGGCAATTTTATTTGCGCTGAATGTTGCAATTATGTTGCTGATCGGAAAGATAAAACCAAGAAAAGAGCCGTATGTTCAAGTATATACAAAGCAGGTAGATATTACTCCTTGGAAGTATGTAAATATTACAGGGTTAATTATATCGTTAATTGTAGTATTAATTTATATTTATTTTGCTTAAAATGAAACAAAAAATATTGGTAACAGGAGGCTGTGGTTATATTGGTTCTCATACAGTTGTAGAATTGATCAAAAATAATTTTGAAGTACTTATTATTGATGATTTATCAAATTCAAATAAAGAAACAATATCAAATATTCAAAAAATCACAGGCGTAAAACCAACATTTTATGCCTGTGATTTAAAAGAGATTCATAGGGTAAGAAATATTTTAAAAGAGAACAAAGATATTGAAGCTACCATTCATTTTGCAGCATACAAGGCAGTCACATCAATTTATTACAACCCAAGAGTTTTCGGTGTATAGTAATATTAAACAGGAGGTGGTAGAAGAATATCTTATGAAAGTTTCTTAAGCAAGTAATTGTTTTTTATTAGCACCCTATTTAGCACCCTAAAAATAAAAAACCCTATAAACATTACGTTTACAGGGCTTTTAAGTGGTACCTCCAGGAATCGAACCAGGGACACAAGGATTTTCAGTCCTTTGCTCTACCAACTGAGCTAAGGTACCGTGCCTTAGCGGATGCAAATATAAAATGTTTTTTCATATCTGCTAATGAAATTTTAAAAAAATCTATTGTATTTTTGAATTTCATAGAAAATAAAAGATGAATCTAATTATTGATGCGGGTAATACAAGAGTAAAAGTAGCTGTCTTTGAGCAAAGTACGCTTATAGAAGTTCTTGTAATAGATAGGAAAAGATTTTTATCAGAAATAAAAAAAATAGTAAAAAAGCACAAAATTTCTAACGGAATCTTGTCTTCTGTGAGTTTTATACCAGAAAAAAAGGTAGAAAAATTAAAATATTTGCTCAATTTAGTCCTTTTATCGTCTTCAACAAAGGTGCCTTTTATCAATTTATACGAAACTCCAAAAACTCTAGGGGTAGACAGAATTGCATTAGTTAGTGGCGCAGTAAAAAAGTTTCCAAATAAAAATATTTTAATTATTGATGCCGGAACTTGCATTACATTTGACTTTGTAAATGATAAATCAGCCTATTTTGGCGGTGCAATTTCGCCGGGCATTGAAATGAGATACAAGTCACTTCATGCATTTACAAGTAAATTGCCTATTTTGGAGAAAAATTATCCCCAAAATTTCATCGGAAAGAATACAAATGAAAGTATTAATTCTGGTATTGTGAATGGTGTTACTCAAGAAATTAAGGGTGTAATTAATCAATATAAAAAGAAATATAAGGATTTAACAGTTGTTTTAACAGGAGGAGATACAAATTTCTTGGCAAAACAATTAAAAAGTAGCATATTTGCGCATCAAAATTTTCTCCTAGAAGGATTAAATGAAATATTGATTTTTAACAAAAACAAATGATTAATAAGATTCTAGTAGCTTTTTTACTGTTAACTTCTGTAACTTTTTTAGCACAAAGAACAAATTCATCCCCTTATTCTTATTTTGGGATTGGCGAAGAATTTAGCGAAACGACTGTAGAACAAAGTTCTATGGGAGGCATTGGTGTTGCTTTTAACCATTACAAATATTTAAATTTCACAAATCCGGCGGCTTACTCAGATTTAAGATACACAACGTATAGTTTTGGTATTCTTAATAACGATTTAACCGTTAAAAGCGGAACTTCTAAACAAAATGTAAATTCAACAAGTTTGTCTTACTTCGCTTTAGCTTTTCCTATTGGAAATAAAGCGGGTCTTTCTATTGGATTGCAGCCTGTATCTTCTGTAGGGTATTCTTTAACTAATACAGCAACCGATTTTAGTGAAAGAACTAGTTTTTCTGGAGATGGAGGTGTAAATCGAATTTACAGTAGTTTTGGAATTAAAGTAGCAAAAGGATTCTCTGTAGGTGTAGAAGCAGATTATAATTTTGGTAACGTAGATAACAGCATTTTGAAAGAAATTAATGGAGTTAGTTTAGCAACAAAATATGAAGAAAATACGTTTATTGAAGGTACTTCTGTAAAATTAGGAGTACAATATCAAAAGGAATTAAAAAATAAATTGATTTTAAATGCGGGTGCTACTTTTAAGTTAGGTAATAGCTTAAAAGTAACGGGTGACGATTATTTATATTCATTAACTTTCACTGGGTCTCCAAAAGATACAGTTTCGTCTAATAAGATTAATGGAAAATTCAATTTACCTTTAAAATCTATTGTAGGAATAGGAATAGGTAAATATGATAATTGGTATGCAGGTTTAGAATATGAAAATCAAGAAGCAATTTCTACTACAGGATTAGTAGCAAGTACAAGCGGAGCATATAGATATGGTAGTTCTAATAGAATTTCTTTAGGAGGATTTTATTTACCTAAGATAAATTCTATATCAAATTATTGGAATAGAGTAACTTATAGAGCAGGTGCTCGGTTTGAGAAGTCTGGCTTAATGGTTGACGGATCAGGAAATAACACAAATTTTACTCCAATTGACGACTTTGGCATATCTTTTGGTTTAGGTTTACCATTACAGCGATTATCTTCAGTAAATTTGGGATTTGAGTTTGGTAAAAGGGGTACCACAAATAATAATTTAATTGAAGAAAATTATTTTAATTTTAGATTAAGTTTATCTTTAACGGATAAGTGGTTCGAAAAAAGAAAAATTGATTAACAAAAACATTAAAAATGAAGAAAATTACTTTTTTACTAGCAGTTGCAGTGCTTTTAGTTACTGTGAAGACAAACGCACAGGACGATGCATTAAGAGAATGCACCATAAAGTATAACCTTTTTAAAGGAGATTTCCTGTCAAAAAAATATGACGACGCTTATCCCAACTGGATTTATTTAATGGATAATTGTAAAGATTTATCTATTAATATCTATAAGTATGGTTCAGATTTGGTTCAAGATATTAGAAAAGATCCAGTTTTAGCAAAAAGAGTATATGAACAAAGGTTAAAATATTATCCAAATGAAAGTCCTGCAAAAGTACATAGTGATTATGCTACTTACTTGGCAGATAACAATTTGGCTTCGGATAAAGAAGTATTTGTTATATTAGAAAAAGCATACGAAATTTCTCCTCAAGATATGGGTGTTAGAAATATTTATAAATACTTTCAAGGAGTTACAGATAAATATAAAGACGAAAATCCTCAAAGAGTTTTTGATACTTATGATGATGTTGTAGAATCTGTAGGTGAAAAATTAGACGGTTATGCTAAACGAATCAATGAACTGTCAGACTCTACAAGAGTGCTAGATAGTAAAGAAAAGAGATTGTTGCAAGCATATCAAACTAATTCTACTGCTCTTGGTACTATTGAAGGAGGCTTGGATGCTATCATTTCTGAAATTGCTACTTGTGAGCGATTAGTGCCTCTATACAAAAGAGATTTTGAAGCTAACAAAGGGAATTCTATTTGGTTAAGAAGAGCGGTTTCTAGAATGTTTAGTAAAGAATGTCAAGATGAACCAATGTTTGAAACTTTAGCAAAAGCATATGCAGAAGCAACACCTTCTCCTGATTCGTACTCATTTTACGCTGGTATCTTAGAGAAAAATGGAGATGCGAGTGGTGCAGTTGCTATGAGAAAAAAAGCATTTGATTTAGAAACTGATCCGATAAAAAAATCTAGATACAAACTAAAATTTGCGGAAACAGCAAAAAATAGAGGACAGTTAAGTGAAGCTAGAAGTTTAGCAAGAGAAGCGATAAGATATAATCCTAGTTCTGGTAGAGCTTATTTGTTAATTGCTAGATTGTATCAATCTAGTGTAAATAACTGCGGTAGCGGCGAGTTCGAGAAAAGAATGGTGTATGCAGCTGCTTTAAGACAAGCCCAAATAGCGGAAAGTGTAGATCCAAGCATGTCTTCTGTTGCTAGAAAATATGTAGACAATTACAGAGCTAATTTACCAAGTAAAAAAGTAATTTTTACAGCCGGTGTAACACCTGGAAGTAGTTATACTATCAAATGTTGGATTGGTGAAACTGTAAATGTTCCTAATTAATTATTCGTGAGTAATTACAAAAAAATAATATTTAAAAGCATTGCTGTTCTATATGCAACAGTAATGCTTTTTTCTTGTGATAATAATACTCAAAAAGTAAGAGATTTTTTAGCAGATAAAAATTTACCTGTGGGCACAGCGAAAGACGCCTACCATGTTTATAAAGATTCTGGTAGAATTACATCAAAATTAATAACACCTTTGTTGTTAGATTATAGCAATAGAAAAGAACATCCTTATAGCGAGTTTCCAAAGGGAATTAAAATCATTAACTTTGAAAAAAAGGGAATGGATTCAGTCACTATTATTGGAGACTATGCAATTTCATATCCAAAAACGTCAATATCAGAAATTAAAGGAAATGTAGTTGTAGTAAATCATAGAGAGAAATCGAGATTAGAAACAGAACAGTTATTTTGGGATGAAAATACCAACTATTTTGTTTCAGAAAAAGCCTTTAAATTGATGACTGAAAAAGATACAGTTTTTGGAATTGGCTTTGAATCTAAAGATGATTTGTCTAAGCACTTAGCTAAAAAAACTACAGGAAAATTAGAAACCTCAAAACAATAAATTATGAATGGAATTTGGAAATTTTTTCAATACGGATATTTAATGATTGCTTTTATTTGTTTAATTGAAACATTCGTTAAATGGAATATAGATAGGGATAGAGCTTATTTTTTTCTTGGTTTTGCTATTTTTATTACCTTAGTGTTTTTCTTTAAAAGACATTTTAGAAAAAAAGTGGAAAAAGAAACAATCAAAATAAATAGAATTTTAATCTTTAGATGGAAGTTGAACTCATAGTTATAATCATTTCTATTTTATTTTCTGCCTTTTTTTCCGGCATGGAAATTGCCTTTTTTTCCGCGAATAAGATGCATATTGAGTTAGAGAAAAAAAGAGAAGGTTTTATACCAAGAATTTTAACAAAAATAACACAAAAATCTTCAAAATTTATTACTACAATGTTAGTTGGTAATAATATTTCATTGGTTATTTATAGTTATTTTATGGGTAAATTCTTAATAAGGATATTGCCAATAGATAGTTTTAATGAATTTACAATTTTATTTATTCAAACAATTATCTCTACAATTGTTATTCTAGTAACAGCAGAATTTTTACCAAAAGCAATTTTTAGAATTTACGCAAACGAAGTCCTAAAAATCTTTGTTATTCCTGCTTATATTTTCTATACTTTGTTTCATTTTTTCTCAGAATTTATTACGCTAATTTCAGATTTCTTCTTGCGTGTTTTCTTTAAAACGAATGCAGATGAAATGAAAACTGTATTCAGTAAAGAAGAATTAGGAAACTATATAAGTGAACAATTAGAAACAGGTAATACGGATAACGAAGTAGATTCTGAAATTCAGATTTTTCAAAATGCGCTAGGGTTTCATAATGTAAAGGCGCGAGAAGTTATGGTTCCTAGAACCGAAATTGTATCTGTCGAAATTCATGAAACTGTGGTCAATTTAAAAAATATTTTTATTGATAGCGGATTGTCAAAGGTTTTAGTTTACAAAACTTCTTTAGATGATGTTGTAGGTTATGTAAATGCATTCGAATTATTTAAAAGTCCCAAAACTATTAAATCAATTTTATTACCATTAGAAATAGTGCCAGAATCTATGATGATTAACGATATATTAAATACGTTGATCAAAAAACGTAAAAGTGTAGCCGTTGTTATCGACGAGTATGGAGGAACTTCCGGCATGATAACTGTAGAAGATATTGTGGAGGAATTATTTGGAGAAATAGAGGATGAACACGATTCTCAAGAGTTTTTAGAAGAGAAAATTAGTGAATCAAAATTTAATTTTTCAGCAAGATTAGAGGTCGATTATTTGAATGAAGAATATGATTTAAATATACCTAAATCAGAAGCTTACGAAACTTTAGGGGGCTATATTATTGAGCATACAGAGAATATACCTAGTGAAAAAGAGCTTATTGATATTGAAGATTTCGAGTTTAGAATTTTAAAAATGAGTGGTGCTAAAATAGATGAAGTGTCTCTTAAAATTATAAATCAAGGAGATTAAATTTATAAAGTAAAGTGCTACGCTATAATATCACGTAACTTGCTACTAATAAGTGAAAATTGGATTGTAATATTAAAACCAAAAAGCGTATATTCGCGAACTGAAAATAAATAAAAGACGTATGGCAGTTTTATCAAAAATTAGAGAACGTTCAATGTTCTTAATCATCATTATTGGATTGGCGCTTTTTGCTTTTGTGTTAGATCCTTCTACACTCGGTGATTTTTTCACCTCTAGTAAAGTAAATGAGATAGGTGAAATTAATGGAGAATCAATTTCTAGAGAAGAATTTGTACAAGAGTTAGAAGATTATAAACAACAAGCTGGAGGTCAGGTTTCTGAAATGCAAGCAGCTAAAACTGTTTGGGATAATATTTTAAGAAAAAAATATATAAAAATCAGTTAACACAAGCTGGTATTACAATTGGTGAGGCAGATGTTTGGAAAGAACTTGTAAATGCTCCTTTTGTGCAAAATAATCCACAGTATCAAACTGAATCTGGTTTGTTTGATGAATCTAAATTCAAACAATTCTTAGCAACAGAAAAAGAAAATAAAACGGCAATGTGGTCTCAATGGTCAAGTTATATGAACCAAATTAGAGACAATGCAGAAACAAATACATATAATAATTTAGTAACTGCTGGTTTAGGAGCTTCTTTAAAAGAAGGTGAACTTGAATATGTACTTGACAACACAAAGTTAAATGCGCAGTTTGTGTATGTGCCGTATACAAGTATTCCAGATAGTTTAGTAAAGATTAAAAAATCGGAAGTTGAAAGATATATTAAGAGTCATGAAAATGATTTTAAAGTAGAAGCAACTAGAGATATTTCTTATGTTCAGTTAAATATTATTGCAACTGCGGCTGATGAGGATGTTATAAAAAATGATGTTGTGGCTTTAATTGAAGACTTTAAACAGAGTACAAATGAAAGTGCATTTTTGGCAGAAAACACTTCAGATACAAGTATTAATGAAAACTTTCAATTTAAGAATTTAGTAAATAAGGAAACATCAGAGGAAATTTTTGAAGCTAATATAGGAGATGTTGTTGGCCCATATAAGGACACAGAGTTTTTTAAAATTTCTAAGATTACAGAGATTTCTCAAATGCCAGATTCAACAAGAGCAAGCCATATTTTAATTCCTTTTGTTGGTTCTCAGAGAGTTGCAGCGGATGTTACAAGAACGGAGGATGAAGCTAAAGTTTTAGCAGATAGCCTTTTATCAGTTGTTAAAAGTAGCGTAAGTAAATTTGGTGAATTAGCAAAAACTTTTTCTTCTGATTTAGGTTCAGGAGCAAAAGACGGAGATTTAGATTGGTTTACATATGAAAGAATGACTCCTCTTTTTAGAGACTTTTCTTTTCAAGGGAAAAAAGGAGATATCGGTGTTGTTAAAACTCCGTTCGGCTTTCATGTTATAAAAATTGATGATCAAAAAAACAGCCAAAAAGTAGTAAAATTAGCTACTTATAGTAGAAAAATAGTGGCATCTGAAGCTACTGAAAATGCTACTTTTAGAAATGCTGAAGAATTTGCATTAGCAATTTCTAAAGATAATAAGTTTGGTGATTTAGCAAAAGCAAAAAAATATGAACCAAGATCTGCTGTCGGCTTAAAAGTATTAGATGAAAATGTTGCAGGTTTAGGTAACCAAAGACAAATTGTAAGTTGGGCTTTTGGTAAAGAGACGGAGGTAAATGATTTTAAACGTTTTGATTTAGACGGAAGTCATGTAGTTGCTTTTGTAACCAGTTCTGAAGAAAAAGGATTAATGTCTGCTGAAAAAGCTACAAATACCATTAGACCTATTTTACTAAATGAAAAGAAAGCAGCGTTGATTACGGATAAATTAAAAGGTTCTTCTTTAGCTGATATTGCAACTTCGAATAATACAACTGTTAGAACTTCTAATGGGCTTACTTTAAAAAGTCCTACGCTTTCTGGAGTTGGTGTTGAACCAAAAATTGTTGGAGCAATGTATAACTCAGCGTTAAATAAAGTAGTTAATTCTGTTGAGGGTGATAGAGGTGTATATGCTTTTATGGTAACAAGTAAAGAAGTAGCTACAGCATTACCAAACTATGATACAAATAGAAAAAGAATTTCTGAAGCTAGAAAAAGATTAACTTTTAAGATGTATGAAGCAATTAAAAATGCATCTAACGTAGAAGACAATAGAGCTATGATGTATAGTGCAAACTAGTATTTTCTTTTTCAATACATATAACGAAATCCGTTCAAATTATTTTGAATGGATTTTTTATGCTTTAACCTTAGTTTTAAGGAAGTTTATAGTACTTTCAATAAGGTATTTGTTAGCTTCTTAGAAGTTGTAAAACAGCAAATATTCGTGGTTCTGATTATGGAAATTCGAGTAACTATTGATAGTCTTAATCTTTTTTGAAGAATAAATAAGACACTACCTTATGATTGCACTCAAGATAAAAATCCAAGTAGAAAATAACTTCACAAAAAAAACCTTTTTGATTGCTCAAAAAGGTTTTGTATTTATTTTTACTTCTAAATAATTAACTATTTTTAACCATTCATTGAGATTAAAAATTCGTCATTATTTTTAGAAAATTTAATTCTATCGTTAATAAATTCCATTGCCTCTATAGGATTCATGTCTGCAAGATACTTGCGTAAAACCCACATTCTTTGTACCGTTTTTGCGTCTAATAATAAATCATCACGTCTTGTAGAAGATTTAATTAAGTCGATAGCAGGATAGATACGTCTATTAGAAATATTTCTATCCAATTGAAGTTCCATGTTTCCTGTTCCTTTAAATTCTTCAAAAATTACTTCGTCCATTTTAGAACCAGTTTCTGTAAGTGCAGTTGCAATAATAGTTAAAGAACCACCACCTTCAATGTTTCTTGCAGCTCCAAAGAAACGTTTTGGCTTGTGCAATGCGTTTGCATCAATACCGCCAGAAAGAATTTTCCCTGATGCGGGAGCAACTGTATTGTAAGCTCTTGCCAAACGTGTAATTGAGTCTAAAAGAATAACAACATCATGGCCGCATTCTACCAAACGTTTCGCTTTTTCTAAAACGATATTTGCAACACGTACATGTTTGTCTGCTGGTTCATCAAAAGTTGATGCGACAACTTCACCACGAACACTTCTTTGCATGTCTGTTACTTCTTCTGGTCGTTCATCAATTAATAAAACAATTTGATAAACTTCTGGATGATTCATTGCAATAGCATTCGCAATGTCTTTTAATAACATTGTTTTACCAGTTTTTGGCTGCGCAACGATCATACCTCGTTGCCCTTTTCCTAAAGGAGAAAATAAGTCAATAATTCTTGTTGATAAAGAACTTCCTTTTTCTGCCAAATTAAATTTTTCTTCCGGAAATAAAGGTGTTAAATGCTCAAAAGAAACACGATCTCTAACAATATTTGGATTTAATCCGTTAATTTTAGAAACTCTAATTAAAGGGAAATATTTTTCACCTTCTTTTGGCGGTCTCACGTTTCCTCTAACGGTATCACCGGTTTTTAAACCAAATAATTTAATTTGAGATTGAGAAACGTAAATATCATCTGGTGATGATAAATAATTATAATCAGACGAACGTAAAAAACCATAACCGTCAGGCATCATTTCTAATACGCCTTCACTTTCAATAATTCCATCAAATTCAAATTCCGGATCTTTATATCTGTTTCCAGATTTATTTCCTCTGTTTGTATTGCTTTTAGGATTATTTGGTTCTTTACTTTTTGGAGGATTATTTTTTCTTGGAGGGTTTCTGTTTGGATTATTATTAACAGGTTTTAACTCCTTTTTTACTTGGTTTTCAACATTTACATCAGCCGTTTTAGTTACTTCAAGCTCTTCCTTTCTTTCCTGTTTAACTTTGGGTTTTAGAGGAGCTCTTTTTTCTATAGCCCTCTTTACTTCTGGCTCATTCTCTAAAGCACCTGTTTTTTCTGTAGGTACACTTTTTTCTAAAGCAGGATATTTCTCTGGAGTGTTATTTTTCTCTAAGGAGCTTGTGTTCTCTAAATTATTGGTGTCAACCGTAACTTTTTTAGGCTGAATTTGTTTAACCACTCTTCTTCTTTTAGGTTTTTCAGCTTTTGTTGTTTCAGATTCCTCAAGTTTTGAGACTTTTATAGGGTTTGCAGCCTGTGTATCTAATATTTGATAAACTAAGTCTAATTTTTTTAATTGACTTGTTTTTGTAAGTCCAATAGATTTGGCAACTACCTGCAAGTCAGCAAGTGTTTTTTCTTTTAGTTCAGAAATTTCGAACATTTATGTATATATTAAGTTAATTTAATCTTAAGACGTTAAGATGTTTACAAATTGTTTTTCTTGATTTTACTTATTGTATATAGTACTATACAATATTTTTTGTGTGGTTATTATAATACAAATATAAACCTTTTTTTTAATTATTGGTTTTCTTTTTAAAAAAAGAAGTACTATTTTTGTAAAAAAATTAAACATGCTACAAAGAATACAAACTATATATTTAATTTTGACTTCCGTAGTTTCTGGAGGATTAATTTTTGTATTTAGTTTATGGAATACTTTAAAAGAACAAATTTTTGTTTTAGATTTGTTTTTTTGTGAACTATTAATGTTGAGAGTAATTCCATTTATGTTCATTACGTCGGCCATTTTATCATTCGTAACCATCTTTTTATTTAAAGATAGAAAGTTGCAGTTTGTATTAGGACGTATTATAATTTTGATCAATCTTTTTTTATTAGGATTGTTGATTTATGTATCTCTAACATTACCTGGAGAAGCTTCGGTTTCGGAGAAGGGTATTGGGATGTTCTTACCAATTTTTGCTATTTTGCTTCTTGTTTTGGCAAATAAAGCAATTAAAAAGGATGAAGATCTCGTAAAATCTGTAGATAGATTGCGATAAGACTAACAAATAGTATATTTAGTGCGAAAAAAAACCGAGGAAATTTCTCGGTTTTTTATTTTCAAGAATAATGTGATAAAAATTCTTTTTATCAGTAGTTGTAAATAATAATTTATTTGATTCTCGATGCATATTTAAGGTGTTGAAAATTGGGTTTTTATAAATAGTCTTTCCTTCGAAACAGGCAGGCTTCTACTTGTTTCTAGGTAGAGGGTAATTTCATTATAAATGGGTATTGTATAAACTGTTTAAGTACTTTAAATTTGAGAAAATAAATTGCATACACATTGCACGATAGTAAGTTCATTATTATCATCGGCAAATCTTCACGTACAAGCACCAATAAAACAATTCAAGGGCAAAGTACTTAATGAAATTGATAAAACTCAAAAAATTATTAAGGAAGCTTCAAGAAAAATTAGAAATTTATCACATTCTTTAATGTCGTCAGTTTTATTAAAATTTGTATTAAATTTTGCGATAAAGGATATTACAGAGAAGTATTCAAATTCATAATTATCCATCGATACTCAGATTGAGGGTTTAAAGAGAAATAATCAAAATTTTGAAATTAAAACGTAAATATTATTCAAGAATTTATAAATAATATTTTAAAACATAGTAAAGCAAATAATGCATGTATTAATCTAAAAGAAATAGAAGGTACGCTTGTTTTAGAAATTTCTGATGATAGAATTGGTTTTAATAAAAATACAATCACCGCTAAAGAAGGGGTAGGTATTAATCAAATGGATGCTAGAATAGTGATGATGCAAGGAAAGTTTACTATAGTTACGTCTAAAAGTAACAGAACCGTAATTAAAGTATTGTTACCAATTCAAGAAAAAAAACGGTTAACCTCTTTTAGCTAATTCTATAATTTCTAAATTTTTAATTTCTCCTTTTTCTAATTCAAAACGAAGCATAGTTCTTACGGCATGAAATCCGTGATTTCCAGCAGCTCCCGGGTTTAAATGCAATAAATTTAATTTTTTATCAAACTGAATTTTTAAAATATGAGAATGACCAGAAATAAAAATCTTTGGTGAGTTTTTGCTAATTTCTTCTCTAATTCTTATATTATATCTATTTGGATATCCGCCTATATGAGTGATCCAAACAGCAACATTTTCAATAGAAAATTTGGCGTCTAAAGGAAACTCAGCTCTGGCATCCGTTCCATCAATATTTCCAAAAACGGCTCTTAAAGGTTTTAATTTTTTTATAGTATCAGTAACTTCTAAATTGCCAATATCGCCTGCATGCCAAACTTCATCTGCTTGTTTTACAAATTTTAAAATTTGATCGTCAATAAAACTATGAGTATCGGATAATAGTAAAATTTTTTCATTAAAAATAGTAAGAAAAGTTTAACGTCGGTTAGAACCTCAAAAGTAAGGATAACAAAATAAATTTCGTAATTTTGATCACTTCAAAAAACGAATATTCTTGAGATATTTTATAGAGCTTTCTTACAATGGAAAAAAATACCATGGTTGGCAAATTCAACCAGATGCAATTTCTGTACAAGAAAAATTAAATAACGCGATAAGTACTGTTTTTCAAGAAGAAATTCAAGTTGTTGGTGCAGGTAGAACAGATACAGGAGTTCATGCATCGCAGATGTTTGCACATTTTGATATAGAAAAGGAATTGAAAAAGAATATTGTTTTCAAACTAAACTCTATTTTACCAAATGATATTTCTGTTCATCAAGTTTTTCTAGTTGATGATGAAAAACATGCGCGATTTAATGCAACATCAAGAAGTTATGAGTACAAAATTTGGTTGGGTAGAAATCCGTTTTTATTAGACTTTTCTTGGCAAATTCACTCTCAAAGGCCAGATATTCATTTAATGAATGAAGCATCAAAATTACTTTTAGAATATACCGATTTTCAAACTTTTTCTAAAGTAAAAACAGAAGTGTATACATTTAATTGTGATGTTACAGAAGCTTTTTGGGAATTAAAAGAATCTGAGTTAACGTTTCATATATCAGCAAATAGATTTCTTCGAAATATGGTAAGAGCTATTGTTGGTACGTTGGTAGATGTTGGCTTAGGTAAAATTTCTATTGAGGGCTTTAAGGCAATCATAGAGAGCAAGAATAGAAGTAATGCAGGCTTGTCAGTTCCTGCGAAAGGCTTATTTTTAACAAAAATTAAATATTAAATTGTGGCAGAAAAAACTGGAAATGCTTTTGATATGCAAATTTTCTCTAGACTAATGTCTTTTGCAAAACGCTATCGGTTGTACTTTTTTATTGCATCCTCATCGTCTATTCTATTAGCATTATTTTCGGTTGTATCGCCTTATATTTTAATTAATACAGTAGATGATTATATTTTATCAAAAGACAAAGCGGGTTTATTAGATTACAGTTTGTTAATGCTTGCTGTTCTATTGATTGAAGTAGTGTTGCAATTCATTTTTATCTATTTTGCAAATTGGGTTGGACAACATATAATTAGAGATATTAGATCGAAAATATTTAAGCATATTTTGCAATTTAAAATGTCTTATTTTGATACAAATTCAGTAGGTAAACTAGTAACAAGGGTTGTTTCTGATATTGAAACAATAGCTGCTTTTTTTAGCAATGGTGTTTTTACAATTTTTAGTGATATTCTTAAAATGCTTGCTGTAACGGTAGTGATGCTTTTTTTAAACTGGAAGTTGGCATTGATTACTTTGTCAATTTTACCAATTTTGTTGTATGCAACAAAACTGTTCCAGGTTGCTATAAAAGCTACGTTTCAAGAAGTTAGAAATCAAGTTGCAAATTTAAATAGCTTTGTGCAGGAAAGAGTTACGGGAATGAAAATTGTACAACTTTTTAATCGTGAAAACATAGAATATCATAACTTTAAAGAAATAAATGACAAGCATAAAAAAGCACATGTAAAAACAATTTGGTATTATTCAGTTTTCTTTCCGATTGCAGAAATTTTATCCTCGGTAGGAATCGGATTGATTGTTTGGTTCGGTGGAGGTCAGTCTATTCAAAATTCAGGAATCTCTGTAGGTATGATTATGGGTTTTATACAATATGCACAAATGCTCTTTAGACCTTTACGACAAATTGCAGATCGTTTTAATCAACTTCAAATGGGTATTGTTGCAGGTGAACGTGTTTTTAAAGTGATGGATACAAATAGCAGTATTGCTAAAAGCGGATTGCTAAAAGCCAAGAATTTAAAAGGAAATATCACTTTTAAAGATGTAAGATTTAGTTATATCAAAAATGAAGAAGTTTTAAAAGGGGTTTCTTTTGACGTAAAAAGCGGACAAACTGTTGCTATTGTTGGCGCTACGGGTGCAGGAAAATCTACTATTATCAATTTAATAAATCGGTTTTATGAAATTGATAAAGGAACAATTTCTATTGATGGTACTTCTGTAGATAAATATTCTTTAGAAAGTTTACGAAATCAAGTAGCAATTGTGCTGCAAGACGTCTTTTTATTTTCTGATTCTATCCTAAATAATATCACTTTAAAAGATAAAAATATCACTTTTGAAGATGTTGAAAAAGCGGCAAAACAAATAGGAATTCACGATTTTATAATGACGCTCCCTGGAGGTTACGAGTACAATGTAAAAGAAAGAGGGGCAATGTTATCTTCTGGACAAAGACAATTAATTGCTTTTTTACGGGCGTATGTAAGCAAACCAAGTATTTTAATTTTGGATGAAGCTACATCATCAGTAGATGCGCAAGCAGAAAAAATGATACAATATGCGACAGAAACCATTACAAAAGAGCGAACTTCCATTGTAATTGCGCACAGATTAGCAACTATTAAGCAAGCGGATAAAATTATTGTAATGGATAAAGGTTTAATTGTTGAAGAAGGTACACATCTCCAATTGATAGAAAAAGAAAATGGCTATTACAAAAACCTTTATGATAAGCAGTTTAGCCTAGATAAGGCGTCTTAGCCTTTTTAATATTTGGATAAATTATTAAAAAGAGTGTCTTAAATTACGCTAAATCTTTTCTAAGTTTTTCGTTTAATTCATCATTACTCGCGTATAAAACAAACTCGCCATCTTTTATATAAGAAATTTCGCCAGTTTCTTCGGAAACTAACAAACAAACTGCATCTGTTTTTTCAGTTATACCAATGGCAGCTTTGTGTCTTAATCCAAATCTTGCAGGTATCTTCGTGCTATCTGAGATCGGTAAAACAACTCTAGTTGCAACAACATAATTATCTCTAATAATTGTTGCGCCATCGTGTAAAGGGCTGTTCTTAAAGAAAATACTTTCTAAAATAACTTCATTTACAAGCGCATTCATAGTGTCACCGTTATTTATCAAAAAGTCTAAACTATTGGTTCTTTCAATAACAATTAAGGCACCTGTTTTAGTTTTAGCCATGTTGCTACATGCTTTTAATATTTTTCCTGTTTCGGTTTCAATAGTAATTTCTGATTGCAAAAACTTTAACTGATTTAGAAAACCTTTCTTGTTAGTGTAGTTTGTAGTACCAATCATAAGTAGGAATTTTCTAATTTCTTGCTGAAAAACAATGATTAACGCAATAACTCCACCCGAAAGTAAGTAGCCTAAAATACCGCTTAACATTTCCATTTTTAAGGCCTGTGTTATTGTCCAGATTAAAAATATAAACGCAATGCCGATTACAATATTGATGGCCACAGTACCTTTTAGAAGTTTGTAAACATAATATAGTAAGATCGCGACAAGTACAATGTCTAAAATATCTAAGAAAGAAAATTCAATAAAATCTAGCATGAAAACAGATTGATTTTAGGTAAAAGTACAAAATTAATTAAGTTGTTCCACAATTTTTACAGCTTCAATCGCTTCTTTTACGTCATGAACTCTTAAAATAGTTGCTCCATTTAAAAGTGCTATTGTATTTGCTGATGTGGTTGCGTTTAAAGCTTCTTGTGCAGAAATATCTAAGGTTTTATACAACATTGATTTACGAGAAATTCCGGCTAAAATAGGTGTATCTAAACTTTTAAAAAGTGATAAATTCTTTAAAATCTCAAAATTATGTTGATTGGTTTTTCCAAATCCAAAGCCAACATCAATAATAATATCATTTAATTTTAGTTGATGAAGTTTAAAAATTTGTTCGGCAAAAAAAGAAATAATTTCTTGAATAACATTTTTATAAACCGGATTTTGTTGCATGTTTTGTGGTGTGCCTAACATGTGCATTAATATATAAGGAACTTGCAAATCAGCAACTGTTTCAAACATTTTTGCATCCATTTTTCCACCAGAAATATCATTGATAATTGCTGCGCCAGCATCTACGGTTTCCTGAGCAATTTTACTTCTAAAAGTATCTACAGAAATAATAATTTCAGGAAAGTTTTTTATTAGCAATTCTATAACCGGAACAATTCTTTTAAGTTCTTCCGCTTCCGAAATATGTTGAGCACCTGGTCTTGAGGAATATGCGCCAACATCAATAAAAGTCGCGCCTTCAAAAAGCATCTTTTCTGTTTGTAAAAGAACCTCTTTTTCGTTTTGAAATTTTCCTCCGTCAAAAAATGAATCCGGAGTAATATTTAAAATCCCCATCACTTTTGGTGATGATACATCTATTAAGTTTCCTTTACAATTTATGGTCATTAACGTACAACTTTATTAATTACATGACTTATTTCTGGTGATTTGTAGTTGTTCATTTTATGCAGTAATTCATCTACAGTGCTTGCAACTAATAATAATTTTAGGTTTTGAGGTTTGATATATCCTTCTTCTACCATTTTATTTAATTGCAATAAAGTTGCATCAAAAAAGCCATTTACATTTAAAAGACCAACAGGTTTTTGTTCTATTTGTAATTGGTTTAAAGTTAGTGCTTCAAAAAGCTCATCTAAAGTTCCAAAACCACCAGGAAGGGTAATATAGCCATCTACTAATTTACTCATGATTACTTTTCGTTCACTCATGTTTTTGCAAACAATCATTTCTTCAACTTCATTATGTAAAACTTCTTCTTTCTCTAATAATTTAGGAATTACACCAATAACATCTCCATTTTTAGCTAGCATCGTATCAGAAATAACTCCCATCATTCCAATTTTTCCACCACCATACACCAAACCTATATTATTGTTTACAAAATAGTTTCCAAGTTCTACAGCAGCTTTTTTGTAAATAGGATTAAAACCTAAACTCGAACCACAAAAAACAACAATTTTTTTCATTTGTATGATTGATAAATTCACAGTAAAAATAAGCGAATTACGTTTAAGTTTTACTATTTTTGAGAAAATACTTTTTTACAAAAAATGCAAGATACATCAAAAGAATATGATGCTGTGATTGAAGGTTGCAGAAGTTTATTTATAAAAAAAATGTCTGATTATGGCAGTGCTTGGCGTATTTTACGTTTACCATCATTAACAGATCAGATATTTATAAAAGCACAGAGAATTCGTCAGTTGCAAGAAAATGAAGTGAGAATGGTAGATGAAGGAGAGAAATCTGAATTTATCGGAATCATTAATTATTCAATAATGGCGTTAATTCAATTAGAAAAAGGGGTGGTAGAAACTCCGGATTTATCCTCCGAAGAAGCTATTATTTTATATGATAAACACAGTACAATTGCCAAGGAGTTGATGATGAATAAAAATCATGATTATGGCGAAGTTTGGAGAGAAATGCGTGTTTCTTCTTTAACGGATTTGATTTTACAAAAATTATTACGAGTGAAGCAAATTGAAGATAACAAAGGGAAAACGTTAGTTTCTGAAGGTATTGATGCTAATTATCAAGACATGATTAATTATGCGGTTTTTGCAATGATTCATTTAGCATAATTAATTTTGAATTTTGAATTTAAAGTTTTATAAATATAATTTAGTAGAATAAAGACAATTTTTTATGAGAAAAGCTCAAACCACATTTACATTTATCTTAGTTCAAATAGTAAGAATACTAGTAGGAGCTTTATTTATATTTTCAGGCTTTGTAAAGTTGGTAGACCCAATAGGTTCTCAATATAAATTTGAAGAATACTTTTCTGAAGGTGTTTTAAATATGGAGTTTTTAATTCCGTATGCATTAATATTTTCAATAGTGTTAATTGTTGCAGAAATATTGCTAGGAGTGATGATTTTAATAGGCTACAAACAAAAGTTTACTGTTTGGAGTTTGTTTTTCTTAACACTCGTTTTCTTGTTTTTAACTTGGTATTCTGCGCATTACAATAAAGTAACAGATTGTGGTTGTTTTGGAGATGCAGTAAAATTAACTCCTTGGGAAACCTTCTATAAAAACGTAATTTTAATTGCGTTAATTATCATTTTATTAATAAAAGTGAAACTTATAAAACCCATTTTTAGTGGTAAGATTCCAAAAGTAATTACGTTAGTTTCTTTGGCTGGTTTTATGTTTATTGTACAACATGTATTAACACATTTGCCAATTATAGATTTTAGAGCCTATGCAATTGGTAAAAATATTTCTGAGGGAATGAAGTACAAGGATGATGGAAAAATACCGCCTGTTCATGATTTTATGCTAGAAGATTCTCAAAATGATTTAGCACCAAAAATTCTAAAAATGGAAAAAGTGATGCTAGTTATCGCTTCTAATTTGAATAAATCAGAATTTGAAGGTTTTCCAGAAATTAAGATAATTGCAGATAAAGCTATTGAAAAAGGGTATAAAGTTTATGGGGTTTCGGCTTCTTTTTCTGACATCATTGAGTTGACAAAAAATAAATTTGAGTTGCCTTTTGAGTTTTTATTTTGTGATGAAACAACTTTAAAAACCATGATTAGAGCAAATCCTGGAATTATTATTTTAAACAAAGGTACGGTTGTTCAAAAGAAAAATTGGAGCGATGCTGAAGATTTAGAGTTATAAATTATTTAGGATTACTTCTTACTCCTTTTATTTTGAATCTCTGTTAGAGATAGTCCTTTTTCATTTTTTAAAAATACATGTTTTGGACTTCCAATAATTTGAGAGGAATAAATGCCAGAATGGCCAGAAAACAAATAGGATGTTGTACAAGCCAGTGCAATAAATACTCCAGATTCTATTCCAAATAATTCTATTCCCATTATAGTGCAGGCTATGGGTGTATTTGTTGCTCCTGCAAAAACAGCTACAAATCCCATTCCAGCTAATAAACCCATTGGTAATGGAATAAACCAAATTAATACATTTCCTAAAGTAGCGCCTATAAAAAATAAAGGTGTTACTTCTCCTCCCTTAAACCCGGCACCTAAAGTGAATGAAGTGAACACTAATTTCAAGAAAAAATCATAAGAATTCAAATCGATATTAAAAGCATCAACAATTGTTGGCACCCCAAGACCTATATATTTTGTAGTGCCCATGAAATAAACGACAAGTGCCAAAACAGCTCCGCCAATTACCGGGCGAAGTGGAGGATACTTTATATGTTTTTTAAATAGATTACCCCAAAAGTGCGTAGATTTTGAAAACAACATACTTACCAACCCAAAAATAATACCGGCTAATAAAGACCATAAAATTGTTGCCGGTGTTAAATCTGAAACAGACGAAATAGTATAGTTTGTGTGATGAGAAATTTGCCAAATATCACAAAAATAGTTTGCAAAGATAGCTGCTAAAAAGCTTGGCATAATAGCATCAAATTTTATTCGTCCAATAATCATTACTTCAAGTGCGAAAATTGCGCCAGCTAAAGGTGTTCCAAAAACGGACGAAAAACCTGCACTTATACCTGCAATCAATATAATTTTTCTATCTAAATTAGAAAGTTTGAAAATTTTAGTAAACTGATCTGCAATTGCGCCACCAATTTGTACTGCAGTTCCTTCACGACCTGCAGAACCGCCAAATAAATGTGTAAGTACAGTTCCTAAAAATACTAAAGGAGCCATTTTAAAAGGGATTATTTTTTTAGGAGAATGAAATTCTTCAAGCAATAAATTGTTTCCCTTTACAACACTTTCACCGTATAAATGATAAGATAAACCAATAATAAAACCACCAAGAGGTAACAATGCAATAATCCACAGATTAGCTTCTCTATAATTTGTTGCCCACTCTAAAGTCCATAAAAAAATAGCGGAGACACTACCTGTAAATCCACCAATTAGTAAACAAATACAAGTCCATTTTAAAAGAAAAAACAAAGAAGAACTTTGTTTAAAAGAAAGAAAGAACCTTTTAATTTTATCCATATATTCTAGATTCTCTTGCATTAAAGGGATACAAATTTTTAATTTTGAGATTGGGCAAATTTAAACAAATAAAAATAAAGAGCTTATGCATTATAATGTATCATTTTACAGCTAAATATGCTGCTTTTTAAAATTTTATTGTAAATTGTTTAAAGTTTTAAAACAAAAATAATGAACGAATTTGTAACATATCAATCAGAAGGGAATTATGCAATTATTACCATAAATAACGGAAAGGCAAATGCTATTTCTCATGAAGTTGTTGCGGGTTTAAATGCAGGTTTAGACAAAGCAGAACAAGAAGATAAAATTATTATTTTAACAGGAACTGCTGGGATTTTTTCTGGTGGATTTGATTTAAAAGTGATGACAAAATCACCTGAATCTGCAAAAGAATTAGTTACAAAAGGTTCAAAATTATCTTTAAGAATGTTGTCTTTTCCGAAACCAATTATTATTGCTTGCAATGGTCATGCAATTGCGAAAGGCGCGTTTTTATTATTGTCTGCAGATTATAGAATTGGTGTAGAAGGCAACTTTAAAATTGGTTTAAATGAAGTAATGATTGGCATGACGATGCATTATGCAGGAATTGCAATTGCAAAATCTCGCCTTTCTGAAGTATACCTAAATAGAAGCGTAAATAATGCCGAGGTTTTTAGTTCTAAAGAGGCAATTACTGCTGGTTTTTTAGATGTAATTGTACCAGAAGACGATTTGTTGCCAACAGCAATTAAGGTGGCAGAAATGTTTGCAAAACTGAACAAGAAAGCACATGCAGCAACCAAATTAAAAGTTAGAAAACCACATTTAGAAGCTTTGGCAATTGCTATAGAGTTAGATTTAGCAGGGGAAATTTCTTTAAATTCTTAATTTTTTTAGAAGCTATTTCCTGCTTTCACTACTCGCTTTGTTTTTCGTAAAAACTCAAAAAAGAGCTAAAACAGTCCGCTCAATCAGGGCTAAGTTTATGTTCTAGCTTTATAGATTTCTTAAAACTATTGGCTATTAAAATAACCTATAGTTTTAAGATTATGAAAAGGTTTTAAGCAATCCTAGCCCTGATTGAAACGGCATCTTTTTTGCTTGTTTAAGCAAAAAAATACAGAGGAAAGCAGGAAATAGCTTCTGAAATTAATAACAATCTTAATAATAAGAAATTGAATTGTTTAAGAGATTTCTCAATCGCTTAAAAAAAGTTCATTTCGAAATGACAAAATAATTAATATTTCTTAAAAATTTTCACACCCGCTTTTATTTCAAAATCTAAATGATTCTTTCTAGGTGTTAATGGGCAAGAATATTTTTCATTATACGCGCAATAAGGATTGTATGTATTGTTGAAGTTCAGTTTAATGGTACCATCTGGTTTTTCGTCTGAAATCAGTACATCCATATATCGGCCGCCGCCATAAGAATCGTCGCCAGAAGTATTGTCTGTAAAGGGTAAAAAGAGGTAGTCCTTGTATTTTTCATCACTTAAATCGTCTTGACTTTGGTAAATTATTAACTCAAAATCTTTTTCGTTTAAGGTGAAATTTAAGATTCCGTATTCTTTGTACAAAGGTTTTCTATCTGTTGTGGTAGCCATTTCAAAAGTTGGCGCATTTGCTATTTTTGTCAATTTTGCAGTTACAATAAAAGTAGAATCAATCTTGAAAAAATCTAATCCTTTAAAGTTTTTTAAATCTTTTGTTTTTAAAGGCGATTTTGAGGCATCTTTATAACTTGCATTTAGTTCTTGCTGATATTCAGTTTTACCCATTAAAGGACGTTTGTCTTGCGAATTACAGGCAATAATTAATAATAAAGAGTAAAGTAGTGTAATTTTTTTCATGGCTGCTAAAGTATACAATTAGTTGGAATTTCTTTTTAAAACCAGAAAATGAGTATCCATTACACTTCCTGCTAAAATGGTGTTTCCAAAAGGCGCAGCAACAGTTGAAGCAGACATTTTAGAGCCATCATCCATATAAATTTGTTCAATTTTATAATCGTCTTTTTTAGTGTATTTTATTTTGATGATTTCTGAAGGCGAAGTTTTTTTATCACCTTTTGCATAGGAAGCAAAATGTAATAAATTAGGATGAGCACCAACCCATAAATCATTGTTTTCATCAAATTCAATATTATCAACTCCCGTTTTACAATCAATATCTTCTATAAAAGTAAGCGTATTGTCTTCATTTTTTTGATACACTTTTATCAGAAATTTTCTTGGTGAAGCCACAAAAACTAAATTTCGTTTGGCGTCTAAATTAATGCCATTTGCATAGGCAATTCCGTTAGCAACTTCTGTGTAGTTTTTACCATCAAAATAGATGACATTAGAAATTGAAAGGCCTAAATAATCTTCGGATAAACGCTGAATTCCATTTTTATATTTATGATCATTTGTAAAATAAAATCTGTTTTCATCCAGTAAAACAATATCATTTGGACTAAATATTTGTTCGTTTTTTAATGTTTTTCGATGCGTTAATTGTGTGTCAACTAAAGTAAAAATCTCAATAAATTCGCCTTTATCAGTATGATTAATTGCAGCAATTGTGGTGACATTCTCTTTTTGAAAGATAGAAATTCCGTGAGGAGCAAATGGTTTTTTAAACTCTTGAGTTAAAAGAATGGGTTTATAAGAATCCGTTTTTAAATCAATAAAATATAAGCCGCCTGATTCTTGCGCTTTATTTGGTGTTTTATTTCTTACAGTTGATGAAATAATGGCAAAACTATCTTTTTTACTGATGGTAATATCTTCTGCACCTTCAATATTTATTTTTTGAATTAATTCGCCATTAAACTTGTTTTCAATCGATCTAAAAAATCCGGTAGAAATAAAAATATTTGCTACAAAAAGTAATAATAAAATGGTTGTTGCAATAAAAATCCTTTTTTTAAACTTCATTTTATTTTTTCAATTTAATAATAATTATTCCGTCATATTTTTTGTCTGTATATTTTGCAATTTCTTTTTCACCTTTAATAACATTCATAGATTCAATATTTCCAGGTTTTATATTTTCTATATAGGTCTGTGAAACCTCTTTACCAGCTATTAAGTATAGAATATTTTTATTCGATGGATTGCTTTTGTATTTTTCAGTAACTACTTTTTTGTTTACAATAATTGAGCTCTTTTTCGAAGCACAACTTTGTATTCCAAAAACAAATAATAATAGCAGCAATTGGACTAAATAAGTAGTATTAATTTTTTTCATGATTAAATTCTTTTCATAAAAATACAACATTCAATTATTTTATGAAGTTCTTTCCTATTAATATTAGCGAAAAAATGGAATAGTCATTACAAGTAGAACTTAAAACTCAAGTAAAAAAGCATGAAAATTCTGCTGAGCATCGGTTTTAATCCCCTTAATTTACGTTAAAATAGCTGCAAAAAGTTGAGGTCAAATTGGGACTTTATATTTTAGTAAAACTTCAAATTCTTAAAAATGAAAAGAATATTTTTTTAAAATTTATAAATGTTGAAGAACTTTTTTATAAGGTCTGATAAATAAAAATGCAATAAGTTATTATTAACAGTAGACCTTCCCTCCAACTTAAGCGCAATCTTTTTGTAAGAAAAACGAGCGGTAAAATAATAAATGAGATTCCTAGCATCCAAAAAATATCGTTCGTTAAAAGTCTTTCATCAGTAACGGAAATAGGCGTAATTATAGAGGTGATTCCTAAAACTGCAAAAACATTAAAGATATTTGAACCAATTAAATTCCCCAAAGAAATAGCTTTTTCCTTTTTAATTACAGCAATAATTGACGCTGTTAATTCTGGGATACTAGTACCGATAGAAACAATTGTAACCGCAATAACACGTTCTGTAACTCCATATTCTAGGGCTAAAGCAGTAGCGCCTTTTATTAATAATTCTGAGCCTCCGTAAAGACCTAATCCTCCTAAAACAAAAAATAAAACAGTTTTATAAATAGGTAAAGGCACATCATCTTCAGGCAATTCGTCTATAACGGCTGTTTTTTGATATTTTAAAAGATATATTAAAAATATAATTAGTAGAGAAAATAGAATAATTCCTTCAAATTGCTCAATTACTTTATCAGTATATAAAAATAAATAGAGTAGTGCAGAGGCAATCATCATTATTGGCCAGTCAACTTTATAAAAACTCTTTGTTATATGCATTGAGCCAAGAAGCAGCGTAATACCTAATACTAAGCCTAAATTTGCAATATTAGAACCAATTACATTTCCTAAAGCTAAATCCGATGAACCATTTAAAGCGGCATTTATACTAACAATAAGTTCTGGAGCCGAAGTAGCAAATGAAACCACGGTCATTCCAATGATAATTTTTGGAATTTCTAATTTTAAAGATAAAGCAACTGCTGATTTTAGGAGCCAATTCCCTCCTAAAATCAATAAAATTAAACCACCAATTATTAGTAAAAAATTCATCTTTTTTAAATTTATTGCGAAGATACATTTTTAGTACTTTATAGAAAACTTAAAAATTAAAAGTACATTTGAAGAGTATAAAATGGATGGGTTTTCTATTACTTTTTAATAACTTAGATAATTGCTTAGAAACTTTACTGTAGGATTTGTATTTTTATTTGTACGAATAATTATATTTTTGCTCCACCTAAAAAGTGAAAGTTTAATTAGAATAGTTGTTTGGAAAAAGTTCTTTTAGTGAACGTGAAAATAATAATTTTGAAATTGGTGTTATTTATTAACTTTTAAAATCCTAGATTGTAGTTCATATATGTTTAAGAATTATAAATACTATTTTTGATTTGCTATTTGCTTATCAGCAAGTTTGATGACAAACTTTTCGAGAATGGATTTGTTGTTTATTTTTATTAAATTTGACCATCAATCAAACTAAAATGAAATTACAAATGTTTAAAATCTTAGCTAAAATTAATAAAGCTATTTTACCATCATATACAAAGCAAAAGTTAGACATCTCTAAAGCGACTAAATTTCAATTGGCTGTTATTGGTTGGAGAGCTTTTGTAACGATAAATTCACTTAATTAAAATATAAAATTATGAAAACAGAACACACTAAACTATTTACAGGATCTAATATTATTGTGAATGGTGTAAAGAATTTATTAGACACGGCAGATATAAGCTACATTATAAAGGATAAATTTGAATCAGCTAGATTAGGAGGTTTTGGAGAACAGATGGATTCTGTTGAAGTTCATGTATTAGATGCTGACTTAGAAAAGGCAAAAAAAACCATTAACGATTACAACGAAAAAATAAACGAATAAAAAACAAGTGTAGATTTCTTTATTAAAAAAAATGCTATTATATTTGCACCCGCTTAACGGCCTCGTGGCGCAACTGAATAGCGCACTTGATTACGGCTCAAGAGGTTACTGGTTTGAATCCAGTCGAGGTCACAGATTACAAAAGTAACTATCTAATAATTTGATAGTTACTTTTTTTTGATGTTTATTTTCCCCCTATACTCCCCCTTTTTTGAATTTCATCTTGCCAACTATTTAAAAACTCTTTTTTTATGGTGTTAAAAACAACCTTTTTTTAGTTTTATGAAAACAGATTAATATAATTTAAACCCGTTGTTCATTATAAATAGTTAAAAAAAGTTATTCATTTGAGATGTAATAGACAAAATAGTTGGCAAAAATTTCCTTACCACTTTTGTTTATTAGCTTTGAGCCAAATCAAAGGTTTTGAATAAAAAAAATGCAAATTTTGTGATAGCTTAATCACACATAAATACGGTATTAGATTAGGTAAACAGCGTTACAAGTGTTTGGATTGTAAGAAAGTTTTTACTGGTGGAAAACAAATCTCAGTAAATTTTCTTTGGGATGAGTATACCAGAGGAAAACAAACTTACATACAACTCGCAAATAAATATGGATGCTCAAAGAGAACTATATAACGTAAGCTAGATCTTTATCAAGAAAAGAAAGCAGAAGTAGTACCTAAGAAAGTTATTGTTTTAGTGTCTACAACTTATTGGGGAAGAAGCTTTGGATTAATGTTGTTTAAGGATGCTTACAGTAAAGAAAATCTTCTTTGGTATTACGTAAAATCAGAAACGAACGCTTTATACATAAGGGGAATTAATGAACTAAAATCAAAAGGTTTTGAGATAGTTGCTATCGTCTGTGATGGTAGAAAAGGATTAGTTGGAGCATTTAATGATATACCTGTTCAACTCTGTCAATTTCATCAAGTTGCTGCAATAAGAAGATATATAACTAAAAACCCGAAAATGGATGCATCTATTGATTTGAAAATACACGTAGCTTTGCTAAAAAGCATTGATAAAGAATCATTTGAAGGTGTATTAAAGATGTGGTTTATTAAGTGGGAAAGCTTTTTAAATGAGCGAACCATTAATATTGAAACAGGTAAAAGTCACTTTACTCATAAAAGACTCAGAAGTGCATACAGAAGCCTTAACACGAATATGACATGGTTATTTGCATGGTATGAAAATTATGAGTTAAATATTCCTAACACAACTAACACGATTGATGGTCATTTTTCTGATTTAAAAAACAAACTAAGAAATCATAATGGATTGACAAAAGAGAGAAAGATCAAATTTGTAAATGATTTTTTAAAAACGAAAATGGATTGATAAAATTACTAGAAAAAAGATCAACCATTTTGTCCATTACGCCCATTTTTTCAATCAGATTTTCGAGAAATTCTAAGATTTGCTTGGAAAATAAATCAATACCGTTCAGTAGGAGAGAGGAGTAGTGTCCAACTATTTTGGAAAGCAATTACATAAAATAAAAAACCCAGAACCACAGAAAGTTGCGTGTTCTACTTTGCTTCCGTTCTAGTTTGTTTGCCTATTTTGGCAGCCATGAATTCTAAGCAATAGAATTTTTTTATTCTATTGCTTAGCGAACTACGCCATTTATGGTTAGCGTTCCACTTCCTAATTTGTATATGCTTCCAGTATTTCCGCTTCCGCTTACAGTACCTGTTACATTTACGTCTCCAGTTCCCCCATATAGGTGGTGATGTTTATTACAAGGCCTCCTGTGATGGATAGGGTATCGGCATCTGCTTTTATGTACACGGTGTTAGTATTAGAGGTAATAGTTCCACTGTAGGTATTGTTTCCACTAAGACTTCTCAGTGCTCCTGTGTTGCTGATTCCCGCTCCGTATAGGGTTATAGGTTCAGCGATGGATACACCACCTTCTATTTGCAATGTGGTTCCGTTCATTACCATAGTAGGTCCACTAATTGCTCCTAAGGCCGTATCGTGTTGCGCATTTATAGTTCCGGCGGCAATAGTTGTTCTACCGGTATAGGTATTGGGTCCGCTCAGTGTAAGTGTTCCATTTCCTGATTTGGTTAGGTTTAGTTCAGTTGCACTTCCGTTTTCAAGGATTCCGGAGAAGGAGCTTGCTCCATTTCCAGTTCCTACATTTAGGGTGTAGGTTCCACTTCCCGAGCTGGTGATGGTTCCGCCTCCATCGATGGTTCCTAGTTGGTGGTTGTAGTTAGACATGTCTACTACCGCAGATGTGTTTACCGTTAATGGTCCGCTTGTTTGCAAGGTATTGGTACGTAGTAATTTTAGTGTTCCTTGATTTACCGTGGTCGGGGAGTAAGAGGGAAAGCTTGTGCCGTACCAAGTAACAGCGTTCAAGGCAAAGATTCCGGTACCGTTTTTCACGAGTGCTCCGATAGCTAGGGTTCCAGTCGTATGCCCATCGTTGATACCTGTTGCCGTTGTCAATACAGTAGCATCGGTATCAATGGTAAGGGTACCATTCATAAAACCGTACTGGTTATAAGATGGATTATATAGATTCATGCCTTGAGTCAATGAGACCCCTAAAGGTCCTGTAATGGTTACGTCTCCTGACAGACTTGAGTAGGTTCCAATATTATAATGATTGGTACCATAACTAGTATTGTTTCCTCCTCTTGTGTCTAGGATATTATTCACACGCACCGATCCGTTGACGGCATCTAAGGTGATGTTTCCAGCACTTTTGGGAATGGTTCCCATGGCTCCAGTACCTGTTTGGTAGGTAAAGAGACGATTATTGACTTGTATACTTCCTTGGGTAGACCTTAGGATGATGTTTTTTCCGTGATTAATATAGTTAGCGCTATAGAGGTCTAAATTTCCTGAGACTGTTATAGCGTCGTTTGCTTCAATGGTAAAGCTACGTCCCGCGGTGTTACTACTGGTTGACGTTATGCTTGCTTTTATCACTACGACTCCACTTTGCGTTCCTGGCGCTGACGAAGCCCGTTTTCCATAGCTGTCTATTCCTTCATTACCCGCTGTTATTCGCTTCCCGTTTCTGTTTACTAAATTAATTCCTGTATTTGTTATTTCTCCGTAAGATGTTAATGTGGGTTTACCTCCTATGTTATTGGTTACGATGGTCACATCCCCATTATTTAGTTTGTTTTGTATGTCGGTATTTTGGATGTTTACGTTATCGGTATTGGGAGTAAAGACCCAAGGCGCTGCTGCGTTCCATGTACCTCCGGTAGTTGCTGCTGTTGTAATTTCTATGTTGCTGTGTCCGGTTTCATTTCCAGAGACGATATTTCCAGGGATAACTTCACCATCAGTACGTTGTACCGCGAAGTAGAGTTGGTTGTCTGCACTGTTTAAAAAGCGCATGGCATCGATTTGTTGTTTGGTGAGTACTTGGCTGGTACCGACTTTAACTTTTCCATTTGTTCCTGAGGTGTTTGCCCCGTAGGTGCCTTGCCATCCAGTGATGGTGAGTTGTTCAAATTCGAAGTTTGCAGCAGAAGCAAAGCTTATGGTGTGATCGCCACTTCCTAGTGATAGGGTAGAGCTCAGGGGCAGTTCTAGTTGTCCAGTACTTGAGGAGAAGCCGTTGGTCTCTAGTATACCTCCATTAAACTTGACAATGCTATTAGGGCCTCCTAGGGCATCGTTGGCTCCAAAACGTAGTATGCCTTGGGTAATTTGCGTGTAGTTGGTGTAGGTGTTTGCTGCGACCCCTCCTATAGTAAGGATCCCTGTTCCTTCTTTGATTAGGGGTTGTGCACCTGAGATAACTCCTGTGCTTACGATATTGCTGGGTCCTTGAAAATAGGTTATATTGTTTATTGCTATGTTTCCACTAAGGGTAAGTAGTCCTGCTTCGTTGTGTATTTTCACGGTGTTATTAGCACAGTTAATATTTCCTGTTACGGTATTGTTACCGCTTAGATTGCGCAGTACTCCTAGAGAACTGTGCCCTAGTCCGTTTAGGGTTAATGCATCTGCAGTGGTAATATTATTTTCGAGTTGCAGTGTTGCGCCGTTAGAGATAGTTGTTCCTTGCCCTGTAGTTCCTAGCGCTTGATTGTGTTGAATCGTAAGGACTCCATCTTGAATAGTGGTAGCGTTTGTATAGGTATTAGCTCCACTTAGTATAAGGGTTCCATTCTCTGTTTTATAGAACGGTTGTGCTCCAGAGATCACACTAGGGATATGGATGGTTCCGTTTCCTGCCATATAGGTGCTGATGTTTAATACAAGGCCTCCTGTGATGGATAGGATATCGGCATCTGCTTTTATGTACACGGTGTTAGCATTAGAGGTAATAGTTCCACTGTAGGTATTGTTTCCACTAAGACTTCTCAGCGCTCCTGTGTTGCTGATTCCCGCTCCGTACAAGGTTATAGGTTCAGCGATGGATACACCACCTTCTATTTGCAATGTGGTTCCGTTATTTACTATAGTAGGTCCACTAACTGCTCCTAAGGCCGTATCGTGTTGTGCATTTATAGTTCCGGTGGCAATAGTTGTTGTGCCGGTATAGGTATTGGGTCCGCTCAGTGTAAGTGTTCCACTTCCTGATTTGGTTAGGTTTAGTGCAGTTGCACTTCCGTTTTCAAGGATTCCGGAGAAGGAGCTTGCTCCATTTCCAGTTCCTACATTTAGGGTGTAGGTTCCACTTCCCGAGCTGGTGATGGTTCCGCCTCCATCGATGGTTCCTAGTTGGTGGTTGTAGTTATACATGTCTACTACCGCAGATGTATTTACCGTTAATGGTCCGCTTATTTGCAAGGTATTGGTACGTAGTAATTTTAGTGTTCCTTGATTTACCGTGGTCGGGGAGTAAGAGGGATAGCTTGAGCCGTACCAAGTAACAGCGTTCAAGGCAAAGATTCCGGTACCGTTTTTCACGAGTGCTCCGATAGCTAGGGTTCCAGTCGTATGCCCATCGTTGATACCTGTTGCCGTTGTCAATACAGTAGCATCGGTATCAATGGTAAGGGTACCATTCATAAAACCGTACTGGTTATAAGATGGATTATATAGATTCATGTCTTGAGTCAAGGAGACCCCTAAAGGTCCTGTAATGGTTACGTCTCCTGACAGACTTGAGTAGGTTCCAATATTATAATGATTGGTACCATAACTAGTATTGTTTCCTCCTCTTGTGTCTAGGATATTATTCACACGCACCGATCCGTTGACGGCATCTAAGGTGATGTTTCCAGCACTTCTGGGAACGGTTCCCATGGCTCCAGTACCTGTTTGGTAGGTAAAGAGACGATTATTGACTTGTATACTTCCTTGGGTAGACCTTAGGATGATGTTTTTTCCGTGATTAATATAGTTAGCGCTATAGAGGTCTAAATTTCCTGAGACTGTTATAGCGTCGTTTGCTTCAATGGTAAAGCTACGTCCCGCGGTGTTACTACTGGTTGACGTTATGCTTGTGAGTATGTTGACCACCCCGCTTTGGGTACCATAGGTGTTATTGGTTACGATGGTCACATCCCCAGTATTTAGTTTGTTTTGTATGTCGGTATTTTGGATGTTTACGTTATCGGTATTGGGAGTAAAGACCCAAGGCGCTGCTGCGTTCCATGTACCTCCGGTAGTTGCTGCTGTTGTAATTTCTATGTTGCTGTGTCCGGTTTCATTTCCAGAGACGATATTTCCAGGGATAACTTCACCATCAGTACGTTGTACCGCGAAGTAGAGTTGGTTGTCTGCACTGTTTAAAAAGCGCATGGCATCGATTTGTTGTTTGGTGAGTACTTGGCTGGTACCGACTTTAACTTTTCCATTTGTTCCTGAGGTGTTTGCCCCGTAGGTGCCTTGCCATCCAGTGATGGTGAGTTGTTCAAATTCGAAGTTTGCAGCAGAAGCAAAGCTTATGGTGTGATCGCCACTTCCTAGTGATAGGGTAGAGCTCAGGGGCAGTTCTAGTTGTCCAGTACTTGAGGAGAAGCCGTTGGTCTCTAGTATACCTCCATTAAACTTGACAATGCTATTAGGGCCTCCTAGGGCATCGTTGGCTCCAAAACGTAGTATGCCTTGGGTAATTTGCGTGTAGTTGGTGTAGGTGTTTGCTGCGACCCCTCCTATAGTAAGGATCCCTGTTCCTTCTTTGATTAGGGGTTGTGCACCTGAGATAACTCCTGTGCTTACGATATTGCTGGGTCCTTGAAAATAGGTTATATTGTTTATTGCTATGTTTCCACTAAGGGTAAGTAGTCCTGCTTCGTTGTGTATTTTCACGGTGTTATTAGCACAGTTAATATTTCCTGTTACGGTATTGTTACCGCTTAGATTGCGCAGTACTCCTAGAGAACTGTGCCCTAGTCCGTTTAGGGTTAATGCATCTGCAGTGGTAATATTATTTTCGAGTTGCAGTGTTGCGCCGTTAGAGATAGTTGTTCCTTGCCCTGTAGTTCCTAGCGCTTGATTGTGTTGAATCGTAAGGACTCCATCTTGAATAGTGGTAGCGTTTGTATAGGTATTAGCTCCACTTAGTATAAGGGTTCCATTCTCTGTTTTATAGAACGGTTGTGCTCCAGAGATCACACTAGGGATATGGATGGTTCCGTTTCCTGCCATATAGGTGCTGATGTTTAATACAAGGCCTCCTGTGATGGATAGGATATCGGCATCTGCTTTTATGTACACGGTGTTAGCATTAGAGGTAATAGTTCCACTGTAGGTATTGTTTCCACTAAGACTTCTCAGCGCTCCTGTGTTGCTGATTCCCGCTCCGTACAAGGTTATAGGTTCAGCGATGGATACACCACCTTCTATTTGCAATGTGGTTCCGTTATTTACTATAGTAGGTCCACTAACTGCTCCTAAGGCCGTATCGTGTTGTGCATTTATAGTTCCGGTGGCAATAGTTGTTGTGCCGGTATAGGTATTGGGTCCGCTCAGTGTAAGTGTTCCACTTCCTGATTTGGTTAGGTTTAGTGCAGTTGCACTTCCGTTTTCAAGGATTCCGGAGAAGGAGCTTGCTCCATTTCCAGTTCCTACATTTAGGGTGTAGGTTCCACTTCCCGAGCTGGTGATGGTTCCGCCTCCATCGATGGTTCCTAGTTGGTGGTTGTAGTTATACATGTCTACTACCGCAGATGTATTTACCGTTAATGGTCCGCTTATTTGCAAGGTATTGGTACGTAGTAATTTTAGTGTTCCTTGATTTACCGTGGTCGGGGAGTAAGAGGGATAGCTTGAGCCGTACCAAGTAACAGCGTTCAAGGCAAAGATTCCGGTACCGTTTTTCACGAGTGCTCCGATAGCTAGGGTTCCAGTCGTATGCCCATCGTTGATACCTGTTGCCGTTGTCAATACAGTAGCATCGGTATCAATGGTAAGGGTACCATTCATAAAACCGTACTGGTTATAAGATGGATTATATAGATTCATGTCTTGAGTCAAGGAGACCCCTAAAGGTCCTGTAATGGTTACGTCTCCTGACAGACTTGAGTAGGTTCCAATATTATAATGATTGGTACCATAACTAGTATTGTTTCCTCCTCTTGTGTCTAGGATATTATTCACACGCACCGATCCGTTGACGGCATCTAAGGTGATGTTTCCAGCACTTCTGGGAACGGTTCCCATGGCTCCAGTACCTGTTTGGTAGGTAAAGAGACGATTATTGACTTGTATACTTCCTTGGGTAGACCTTAGGATGATGTTTTTTCCGTGATTAATATAGTTAGCGCTATAGAGGTCTAAATTTCCTGAGACTGTTATAGCGTCGTTTGCTTCAATGGTAAAGCTACGTCCCGCGGTGTTACTACTGGTTGACGTTATGCTTGTGAGTATGTTGACCACCCCGCTTTGGGTACCATAGGTGTTATTGGTTACGATGGTCACATCCCCAGTATTTAGTTTGTTTTGTATGTCGGTATTTTGGATGTTTACGTTATCGGTATTGGGAGTAAAGACCCAAGGCGCTGCTGCGTTCCATGTACCTCCGGTAGTTGCTGCTGTTGTAATTTCTATGTTGCTGTGTCCGGTTTCATTTCCAGAGACGATATTTCCAGGGATAACTTCACCATCAGTACGTTGTACCGCGAAGTAGAGTTGGTTGTCTGCACTGTTTAAAAAGCGCATGGCATCGATTTGTTGTTTGGTGAGTACTTGGCTGGTACCGACTTTAACTTTTCCATTTGTTCCTGAGGTGTTTGCCCCGTAGGTGCCTTGCCATCCAGTGATGGTGAGTTGTTCAAATTCGAAGTTTGCAGCAGAAGCAAAGCTTATGGTGTGATCGCCACTTCCTAGTGATAGGGTAGAGCTCAGGGGCAGTTCTAGTTGTCCAGTACTTGAGGAGAAGCCGTTGGTCTCTAGTATACCTCCATTAAACTTGACAATGCTATTAGGGCCTCCTAGGGCATCGTTGGCTCCAAAACGTAGTATGCCTTGGGTAATTTGCGTGTAGTTGGTGTAGGTGTTTGCTGCGACCCCTCCTATAGTAAGGATCCCTGTTCCTTCTTTGATTAGGGGTTGTGCACCTGAGATAACTCCTGTGCTTACGATATTGCTGGGTCCTTGAAAATAGGTTATATTGTTTATTGCTATGTTTCCACTAAGGGTAAGTAGTCCTGCTTCGTTGTGTATTTTCACGGTGTTATTAGCACAGTTAATATTTCCTGTTACGGTATTGTTACCGCTTAGATTGCGCAGTACTCCTAGAGAACTGTGCCCTAGTCCGTTTAGGGTTAATGCATCTGCAGTGGTAATATTATTTTCGAGTTGCAGTGTTGCGCCGTTAGAGATAGTTGTTCCTTGCCCTGTAGTTCCTAGCGCTTGATTGTGTTGAATCGTAAGGACTCCATCTTGAATAGTGGTAGCGTTTGTATAGGTATTAGCTCCACTTAGTATAAGGGTTCCATTCTCTGTTTTATAGAACGGTTGTGCTCCAGAGATCACACTAGGGATATGGATGGTTCCGTTTCCTGCCATATAGGTGCTGATGTTTAATACAAGGCCTCCTGTGATGGATAGGATATCGGCATCTGCTTTTATGTACACGGTGTTAGCATTAGAGGTAATAGTTCCACTGTAGGTATTGTTTCCACTAAGACTTCTCAGCGCTCCTGTGTTGCTGATTCCCGCTCCGTACAAGGTTATAGGTTCAGCGATGGATACACCACCTTCTATTTGCAATGTGGTTCCGTTATTTACTATAGTAGGTCCACTAACTGCTCCTAAGGCCGTATCGTGTTGTGCATTTATAGTTCCGGTGGCAATAGTTGTTGTGCCGGTATAGGTATTGGGTCCGCTCAGTGTAAGTGTTCCACTTCCTGATTTGGTTAGGTTTAGTGCAGTTGCACTTCCGTTTTCAAGGATTCCGGAGAAGGAGCTTGCTCCATTTCCAGTTCCTACATTTAGGGTGTAGGTTCCACTTCCCGAGCTGGTGATGGTTCCGCCTCCATCGATGGTTCCTAGTTGGTGGTTGTAGTTATACATGTCTACTACCGCAGATGTATTTACCGTTAATGGTCCGCTTATTTGCAAGGTATTGGTACGTAGTAATTTTAGTGTTCCTTGATTTACCGTGGTCGGGGAGTAAGAGGGATAGCTTGAGCCGTACCAAGTAACAGCGTTCAAGGCAAAGATTCCGGTACCGTTTTTCACGAGTGCTCCGATAGCTAGGGTTCCAGTCGTATGCCCATCGTTGATACCTGTTGCCGTTGTCAATACAGTAGCATCGGTATCAATGGTAAGGGTACCATTCATAAAACCGTACTGGTTATAAGATGGATTATATAGATTCATGTCTTGAGTCAAGGAGACCCCTAAAGGTCCTGTAATGGTTACGTCTCCTGACAGACTTGAGTAGGTTCCAATATTATAATGATTGGTACCATAACTAGTATTGTTTCCTCCTCTTGTGTCTAGGATATTATTCACACGCACCGATCCGTTGACGGCATCTAAGGTGATGTTTCCAGCACTTCTGGGAACGGTTCCCATGGCTCCAGTACCTGTTTGGTAGGTAAAGAGACGATTATTGACTTGTATACTTCCTTGGGTAGACCTTAGGATGATGTTTTTTCCGTGATTAATATAGTTAGCGCTATAGAGGTCTAAATTTCCTGAGACTGTTATAGCGTCGTTTGCTTCAATGGTAAAGCTACGTCCCGCGGTGTTACTACTGGTTGACGTTATGCTTGTGAGTATGTTGACCACCCCGCTTTGGGTACCATAGGTGTTATTGGTTACGATGGTCACATCCCCAGTATTTAGTTTGTTTTGTATGTCGGTATTTTGGATGTTTACGTTATCGGTATTGGGAGTAAAGACCCAAGGCGCTGCTGCGTTCCATGTACCTCCGGTAGTTGCTGCTGTTGTAATTTCTATGTTGCTGTGTCCGGTTTCATTTCCAGAGACGATATTTCCAGGGATAACTTCACCATCAGTACGTTGTACCGCGAAGTAGAGTTGGTTGTCTGCACTGTTTAAAAAGCGCATGGCATCGATTTGTTGTTTGGTGAGTACTTGGCTGGTACCGACTTTAACTTTTCCATTTGTTCCTGAGGTGTTTGCCCCGTAGGTGCCTTGCCATCCAGTGATGGTGAGTTGTTCAAATTCGAAGTTTGCAGCAGAAGCAAAGCTTATGGTGTGATCGCCACTTCCTAGTGATAGGGTAGAGCTCAGGGGCAGTTCTAGTTGTCCAGTACTTGAGGAGAAGCCGTTGGTCTCTAGTATACCTCCATTAAACTTGACAATGCTATTAGGGCCTCCTAGGGCATCGTTGGCTCCAAAACGTAGTATGCCTTGGGTAATTTGCGTGTAGTTGGTGTAGGTGTTTGCTGCGACCCCTCCTATAGTAAGGATCCCTGTTCCTTCTTTGATTAGGGGTTGTGCACCTGAGATAACTCCTGTGCTTACGATATTGCTGGGTCCTTGAAAATAGGTTATATTGTTTATTGCTATGTTTCCACTAAGGGTAAGTAGTCCTGCTTCGTTGTGTATTTTCACGGTGTTATTAGCACAGTTAATATTTCCTGTTACGGTATTGTTACCGCTTAGATTGCGCAGTACTCCTAGAGAACTGTGCCCTAGTCCGTTTAGGGTTAATGCATCTGCAGTGGTAATATTATTTTCGAGTTGCAGTGTTGCGCCGTTAGAGATAGTTGTTCCTTGCCCTGTAGTTCCTAGCGCTTGATTGTGTTGAATCGTAAGGACTCCATCTTGAATAGTGGTAGCGTTTGTATAGGTATTAGCTCCACTTAGTATAAGGGTTCCATTCTCTGTTTTATAGAACGGTTGTGCTCCAGAGATCACACTAGGGATATGGATGGTTCCGTTTCCTGCCATATAGGTGCTGATGTTTAATACAAGGCCTCCTGTGATGGATAGGATATCGGCATCTGCTTTTATGTACACGGTGTTAGCATTAGAGGTAATAGTTCCACTGTAGGTATTGTTTCCACTAAGACTTCTCAGCGCTCCTGTGTTGCTGATTCCCGCTCCGTACAAGGTTATAGGTTCAGCGATGGATACACCACCTTCTATTTGCAATGTGGTTCCGTTATTTACTATAGTAGGTCCACTAACTGCTCCTAAGGCCGTATCGTGTTGTGCATTTATAGTTCCGGTGGCAATAGTTGTTGTGCCGGTATAGGTATTGGGTCCGCTCAGTGTAAGTGTTCCACTTCCTGATTTGGTTAGGTTTAGTGCAGTTGCACTTCCGTTTTCAAGGATTCCGGAGAAGGAGCTTGCTCCATTTCCAGTTCCTACATTTAGGGTGTAGGTTCCACTTCCCGAGCTGGTGATGGTTCCGCCTCCATCGATGGTTCCTAGTTGGTGGTTGTAGTTATACATGTCTACTACCGCAGATGTATTTACCGTTAATGGTCCGCTTATTTGCAAGGTATTGGTACGTAGTAATTTTAGTGTTCCTTGATTTACCGTGGTCGGGGAGTAAGAGGGATAGCTTGAGCCGTACCAAGTAACAGCGTTCAAGGCAAAGATTCCGGTACCGTTTTTCACGAGTGCTCCGATAGCTAGGGTTCCAGTCGTATGCCCATCGTTGATACCTGTTGCCGTTGTCAATACAGTAGCATCGGTATCAATGGTAAGGGTACCATTCATAAAACCGTACTGGTTATAAGATGGATTATATAGATTCATGTCTTGAGTCAAGGAGACCCCTAAAGGTCCTGTAATGGTTACGTCTCCTGACAGACTTGAGTAGGTTCCAATATTATAATGATTGGTACCATAACTAGTATTGTTTCCTCCTCTTGTGTCTAGGATATTATTCACACGCACCGATCCGTTGACGGCATCTAAGGTGATGTTTCCAGCACTTCTGGGAACGGTTCCCATGGCTCCAGTACCTGTTTGGTAGGTAAAGAGACGATTATTGACTTGTATACTTCCTTGGGTAGACCTTAGGATGATGTTTTTTCCGTGATTAATATAGTTAGCGCTATAGAGGTCTAAATTTCCTGAGACTGTTATAGCGTCGTTTGCTTCAATGGTAAAGCTACGTCCCGCGGTGTTACTACTGGTTGACGTTATGCTTGTGAGTATGTTGACCACCCCGCTTTGGGTACCATAGGTGTTATTGGTTACGATGGTCACATCCCCAGTATTTAGTTTGTTTTGTATGTCGGTATTTTGGATGTTTACGTTATCGGTATTGGGAGTAAAGACCCAAGGCGCTGCTGCGTTCCATGTACCTCCGGTAGTTGCTGCTGTTGTAATTTCTATGTTGCTGTGTTGCGCATTCACAGAAAAAGTAAACCCTAAAAAAATAAACATGGTAATCGATGCCAGGGACATAAAATCCTTGATTTTACTTGGGAAAGGAATATCGTATGTTTTTTTAGTTACCATATTTTGAAGCGAGATCATTAATCTTTAATATTAGTAGTAGTAATCAAATTGAATTCTGTCACCAGACATTATTGTATAATTTCCGTTATTAGCAGGGTTGTAAGTAACGGTTAGACTACTCAAATTATAAGCCAAATTGCTAACACGAATACCATTGATATACATTTTAACCATACTTCGATTATTAGGGCTTGAGATATTGTAAAACTTGTTTGGGAAGCAGTTGCAGCAACTTCCACATTGATTTCTTGAATGATCGTAGTCCACTGCGCAACACCACTACTAGAAATCATTAAAACTTGCCCAACGGTTCCAGTAGATGAAGGTAGTGCGGTTCCTCCGGCGGTAAGCATCGCAGAAATAACAAGGTCACTTGTAAATGTTTTCTTACCCGCTACAGTTTGATCTGAAGTTAAGTCAACAAACACCCCTGATGCACTAACCCCCGTAACAGCATCCATAACAAAAGCGGTTGTTGCTATTTGGGTTGTATTGGCTCCGGAAGCGGCAGTTGGCGCAGTGGGCAGTCCAGTAAGATTAGGATTGTTAATAGGCGCTTTTAATAAAAGCCCAGGCACGGTTGGAGTATCAGAAGTTCCTGAAAGATCTCCCGTTAGCTTTAATATTCCTTTTACGGTAGAAGTAGCATCAAGACTTAGTGAACTTGATATTTGAGTATCTACATATGTTTTTACGGCATTTTGAGTAGGAAATAAATCATTACTTGTACCTAAAACAGTGTTTGTGGATTTATTAGAACTCGCCTCTTTACTAGATAAGCCAGGTACAGTAGGTGAATCAGCAGTCCCTCCTAAATCTCCGGTAAGTTTTAGAATCCCTTTTACTGTTGTTGAAGCATCTACTGAAGAAGAAAGACTTGAAATCTGACTGTCAATATATGTTTTAACTGCGTTTTGAGTAGGATACAAAACATTACTACTTCCTAAGTTTACATCCGTAGACTTTAGACTTGCATTTTCCTTGAATATTAAATTAGGTACTGTAGGAGCATCGGCAGTTCCAGAAAGGTCTCCCGCAAGCTTTATGACACCCTTGATAGTAGTTGTTGCATCTGCTACCGATCCTGTAGAAATTTCATTATCTACATATGTTTTCACTGCATTTTGAGTAGGATATAATACATCACTTGTCCCTAATGTTGTTGACGTAGATTTATTTGTAGTATCTTCTTTAGTCGATAATCCAGGTACGGTGGGTAGCTCAGATGTACCACCCAGATCTCCTGCCAATTTGATTATACCTTTCAAGGATGTTGTAGCATCAAATACTGTTACTTGTGCATCAACATATGTTTTCACTGCTTTTTGAGTAGGATATAAAATATCGCTAATACCAAGAGCTATGTTTGATGACTTGTGGCTTAAATTTTCTTTTAACCCTAATGATGGAACGGTGGGTAAATTGGCTGTTCCTCCTAAATCTCCTGCTAGTTTTAAAATCCCCTTACTACTGGTTGTTGCGTCTGCAACAGATCCACTTGCTATTTGGTTATCAACATAGGTTTTCACGGCATTTTGAGTTGGATATAAGACATTACTAGTTCCTAATGCTATTGCAGTAGATTTGTTAGTTGCGTCTTCCTTATATATCAATCCGGGAACGGTGGGTAAGTCGGATGTTCCTCCTAAATCTCCCGCTAATTTAATAATCCCTTTATTTGTCGTAGTTGCATCACTAACAGATATACTTAAAATTGCATCTGTATTTGCTTTGATTTGTGTATCAAGAGCAGCATCAGCAGCTTTCAGAGAGCCTGCGCTGGCTATGTAATTGGTAGAACCATCAGCGGTATATCTTCCATCAGTTCCTAATCCAGCTCCTATTTGCGTGGCATCAAGTTCTGTTTGAATATTTGAAGAAGCATCGGAGCTAGAAGATGACAAGCTGCCGATTCGATCAGAAACCAATTTTAATTCCGTATCCAAAGCAGTATCAGCAGCCGTTAGTGAAATTACGGTAGATATATAGTTGGCAGAACTATTAGCAGTGTATATTCCATTTGCAGCAAGTCCAGCTCCTGTTTGAGTGGCATCTAGTTCTGATTGAATATTAGTGCTGCTTGTTGCATTGGTTACAATAGCATCAGTATTTGTTTTGATTTGCGTATCCAATGCTACATCTGCACTAGTAAGTGACGTTACTGTAGTTAAATAGTTCGTACTGCCATTAGCAGTGTAAGCTCCATCCGTTCCTAATCCAGCCCCAGTTTGGGTAGCATCAAGTTCTGTTTGAATACTGGTGTTGCTTGTTGCATTGGTTGCAATGGCATCAGTATTTGTTTTGATCTGCGTATCCAATGCTACATCTGCACTAGTAAGTGACGTTACTGTAGTTAAATAGTTCGTACTGCCATCAGCAGTGTAAGCTCCATCCGTTCCTAATCCAGCACCCGCTTGAGTGGCATCTAGTTCTGATTGAATATTAGTGTTGCTTGTTGCATTGGTTACAATAGCATCAGTATTTGTTTTGATTTGCGTATCCAATGCTACATCTGCACTAGTAAGTGACGTTACTGTAGTTAAATAGTTCGTACTGCCATTAGCAGTGTAAGCTCCATTAGCTGCAAGTCCAGCTCCTGTTTGTGTGGCATCTAGTTCTGTTTGAAGTCCAGTTGTGTTTGAAGTGTTGGTCGTGATTGCACCGGCATTGGTTGCAATGGCATCTGTATTTGTTTTGATTTGTATATCCAAATCTTCAGTAGCATCCACTAAAGAAATGGAAGTAGATATGTAATTGGTTGCAGTATTAGCGGTGTATATTCCATTTGCTGCAAGTCCAGCTCCTGTTTGAGTGGCATCTAGTTCTGTTTGAATACTAGTGTTGGTTGTTGCAATGGCATCAGTATTTGTTTTGATTTGCGTATCCAAATCTTCAGTAGCATCGACTAAAGAGGTGGAAGTCTTTATGTAATTGGTACTTAAGTTTGCTGAGTAGGTGCCATTCGTTCCAAGCCCAGCCGCTGTTTGTGTGGCATCTAGTTCTGTTTGTAGTCCATTTGCATCTGATGTATTGATGGCAATTGCAGTTGCATTAGTAATAATAGAAGTAGTATTAATGTTAATTTGTGTATCCAAAGCAGCATCCGCATCTGCTAGAGAACCTACAGTAGAAATGTAGTTGGTAGAGCTATCAGCTATATATGTTCCATTTGCTGCAAGTCCAGCTCCTGTTTGAGTGGCATCAAGTTCTGTTTGAATACTGGTGTTGCTTGTTGCATTGGTTGCAATGGCATCAGTATTTGTTTTGATCTGCGTATCCAATGCTACATCTGCACTAGTAAGTGACGTTACTGTAGTTAAATAGTTCGTACTGCCATCAGCAGTGTAAGCTCCATCCGTTCCTAATCCAGCACCCGCTTGAGTGGCATCTAGTTCTGATTGAATATTAGTGTTGCTTGTTGCATTGGTTACAATAGCATCAGTATTTGTTTTGATTTGCGTATCCAATGCTACATCTGCACTAGTAAGTGACGTTACTGTAGTTAAATAGTTCGTACTGCCATTAGCAGTGTAAGCTCCATCCGTTCCTAATCCAGCCCCAGTTTGGGTAGCATCAAGTTCTGTTTGAATACTGGTGTTGCTTGCTGCATTGGTTACAATAGCATCAGTATTTGTTTTGATTTGCGTATCCAATGCTACATCTGCACTAGTAAGTGACGTTACTGTAGTTAAATAGTTCGTACTGCCATTAGCAGTGTAAGCTCCATCCGTTCCTAATCCAGCCCCAGTTTGGGTAGCATCAAGTTCTGTTTGAATACTGGTGTTGCTTGTTGCATTGGTTGCAATGGCATCAGTATTTGTTTTGATCTGCGTATCCAATGCTACATCTGCACTAGTAAGTGACGTTACTGTAGTTAAATAGTTCGTACTGCCATCAGCAGTGTAAGCTCCATCCGTTCCTAATCCAGCACCCGCTTGAGTGGCATCTAGTTCTGATTGAATATTAGTGTTGCTTGTTGCATTGGTTACAATAGCATCAGTATTTGTTTTGATTTGCGTATCCAATGCTACATCTGCACTAGTAAGTGACGTTACTGTAGTTAAATAGTTCGTACTGCCATTAGCAGTGTAAGCTCCATCCGTTCCTAATCAGCCCAGTTTGGGTAGCATCTTAGTTCTGTTTGAATACTGGTGTTGCTTGCTGCATTGGTTACAATACATCAGTATTTGTTTTGATTTGCGTATCCAATGTACATCTGCACTAGTAAGTGACGTTACTGTAGTTAAATAGTTCGTACTGCCATTAGCAGTGTAAGCTCCATCCGTTCCTAATCCAGCCCCAGTTTGGGTAGCATCAAGTTCTGTTTGAATACTGGTGTTGCTTGTTGCATTGGTTGCAATGGCATCAGTATTTGTTTTGATCTGCGTATCCAATGCTAACATCTGCACTAGTAAGTGACGTTACTGTAGTTAAATAGTTCGTACTGCCATCAGCAGTGTAAGCTCCATCCGTTCCTATCCAGCACCCGCTTGAGTGGCATCTAGTTCTGATTGAATATTAGTGTTGCTTGTTGCATTGGTTACAATAGCATCAGTATTTGTTTTGATTTGCGTATCCAATGCTACATCTGCACTAGTAAGTGACGTTACTGTAGTTAAATAGTTCGTACTGCCATTAGCAGTGTAAGCTCCATCCGTTCCTAATCCAGCCCCAGTTTGGGTAGCATCTAGTTCTGTTTGAATAACTGGTGTTGCTTGCTGCATTGGTTACAATAGCATCAGTATTTGTTTTGATTTGCGTATCCAATGCTACATCTGCACTAGTAAGTGACGTTACTGTAGTTAAATAGTTCGTACTGCCATTAGCAGTGTAAGCTCCATCCGTTCCTAATCCAGCCCAGTTTGGGTAGCATCAAGTTCTGATTGAATATTAGTGTTGCTTGTTGCATTGGTTGCAATGGCATCAGTATTTGTTTTGATCTGCGTATCCAATGCTACATCTGCACTAGTAAGTGACGTTACTGTAGTTAAATAGTTCGTACTGCCATCAGCAGTGTAGCTCCATCCGTTCCTAATCCAGCCCAGTTTGGGTAGCATCAAGTTTCTGTTTGAATACTGGTGTTGCTTGTTGCATTGGTTACAATAGCATCAGTATTTGTTTTGATTTGCGTATCCAATGCTACATCTGCACTAGTAAGTGACGTTACTGTAGTTAAATAGTTCGTACTGCCATTAGCAGTGTAAGCTCCATCCGTTCCTAATCCAGCCCCAGTTTGGGTAGCATCAAGTTCTGTTTGAATACTGGTGTTGCTTGCTGCATTGGTAGTAATGGCGTCAGTATTTGTTTTAATTTGCGTATCCAAATCTTCAGTAGCAACGACTAAAGATGTTGAAGTGGTTATGT
>NZ_MQUA01000005.1 GCF_002943715.1 Polaribacter filamentus
AAAAATAAAATCCTGGCAAACCAATATCTTTTGGCGAGTTGCTTGGCTCCTATCAAAAATTACAGGAAAAGAACCTTTATTAAGTAAATATTCGGCTAGATCTGCACATGCAGTTTCTAAATATTCATCAGAAAAAATAGAAAAAATACTTAATTTTAAATTTGAAAAAACAGAAAAATCAGTTGAAGAGATTTGTAAAAACTATATTAAAGAGCATTCTTTACCTTAAAATCTTTTTTATTTAACACCAAACTATCCTCTTTTATGTTATTTTTCTTAATTTCCCTAACCTTGTTTAGAGAGTCATTTCGTATCGAATCTCGTCTAGTATTTATATCGTCGTTATTTTTTTTCTCTTTTTCTAAGCTAGCTTTCGCGTCCTCAAAAATTTCTTGATACAAATCTATTTTAGACATATAATACACATTACTAGTTTGAAAACGGGCACTATCAATTTTAAATTGATCGTAGACCAAAGACATGTATTCAATCTTAGTTTCTAGATTCTTATTTTTAACATATTTAGCGGAAGATGCAATCATCATTTCTTGAATTAAAAGACGCATTGTATCTCTGGGAATTAAGTCTTTTGGTTCTTCTAAAATAGTATTACTTGTGCAAGAAACCAAAAATATAAAAATTAATAAATAACTTATTTTCTTCATTTTAACGATTAAAAGTGATGCGTTTTCTTTAATTTCATCATTAAAACACCATTATTATAAATTAAATTTCCATTCACAAATGTGTGCGTTATGGTGGATGAAAATGTTGTTCCTTCAAAAGGAGACCAGCCGCATTTGTATAAGAGATTATCTCTAGAAACAGTTTGTGGTTTGTTCGTGTCAATTAAAACGATATCAGCAAAATAACCTTCTTTTATAAATCCGCGTTTTTCTATTTGAAATAATTTTGCAGGATTATGGCTCATTTTTTCAACTGCTTTTTCAATTGAAATTATGCCTTCTTTTACTTTCTCTAAAATTGCAACGATTGCATGTTGTACAAGCGGTCCACCACTTGGCGCTTTTAAATACTTATTACTTTTTTCTTCTAAAGTGTGTGGTGCATGGTCTGTCGCAATAACATCAATTCTGTCATCTAACAAAGCCTCCCATAAACCCAACCTGTCTGCCTCTGTTTTTACCGCAGGATTCCATTTAATATGCGTTCCTTTTTCTTCATAATCTTTATCTGAAAACCACAAATGATGAATACAAACTTCTGATGTAATTTGCTTTTCTTCTAAAGGAATGTCGTTTCTAAAAAGACGCGTTTCTTTAGCAGTGGATAAGTGAAAAACGTGCAACCTTGCTCCTGTTTTCTTAGCCAGTTCAATTGCTTTGGATGAAGACAAATAACATGCGGCTTCACTTCTAATTATTGGATGATATTTTATAGGAATATCTTCGCCATATTTTTCAATAAACTCTTCCGTGTTTTTTCTGATGGTCGCTTCGTCTTCGCAATGCACAGAAATAATCATTTTGGTTGATGAGAAAATTTTTTCTAAAATTTCTTCATTATCCACCAACATATTTCCGGTAGACGACCCCAAAAATAATTTAATTCCGGCTACTTTTTTAGAATCCGTTTTTAATAATTCTTCTAAATTATCGTTGGTACCACCAAACATAAAAGAATAATTTGCGTACGAATCTTTTGCAGCAATTGTAAATTTATCTTCTAATAATTTCTGAGTGGTCGCTTGCGGAACTGTGTTTGGCATTTCTATAAAAGTTGTAATTCCGCCAGCAATAGCAGCTCTACTTTCTGCTGCAATATTCCCTTTGTGTGTTAAACCAGGTTCTCTAAAATGCACTTGATCGTCTATAAAACCCGGAATTAAATACTTCCCATCCGCATTAATAATTTCTACATTGACGGGAGCTTTTATTTCTGATGAAATTTGTTTTATAATTTCATTTTCAATGAGAACATCACCTAAAAAAATAGTATTTTCATTTACAATTTTTGCGTTTTTTATTAAAATTGATTTCTTCATTCTCATTATTATTTAATAGCAATTACACAAAGGTTTTCGCAAACTTTATTATTGATGTTTTTAATGTTATGCCTAATTAATCGCGTTTTTAAATATCCATTCTCATATTTACTAAACTCTTTATAAGTCCGAATCTTTCATAAGCTTTTATAGCGCCAACATTGTTACTATACACATCTAGCCTTAGCTCTTTCAAGTCTTTTTCTTTTGCCCAGCCTTTTAAAGATTCTAAAATTAGACTGCTAATTCTTTGTCCTCTAAACGCAGGTTTTACAAATATAAAACCAATATAACCATGCTTTAAATTTTTATGATATTCTTTAGAATCCTCTAATCTAATATATCCAGAAGCAACTAATTCATCATTAAGAACCCCAACAATTAAATGACTTTTTTTCGAAGTAATTAATTGCGGAATATTATAATAACACAAATCACCATCCGCCAAAAAAGAATCTAAAGGTCTTTCGAACCCTATAACTCCTTGTTCAAATTGTAACAAAGTTTCTAAATCATCTAAATTTGCAGTTCTAATAGAAATAGGTTTGTTTATCATTTATTTTGGTAAGCCTTTTAAACGCATTCTTATTACTCCAAAAAGTGCTTCAAACACAATATTTCCGCTCATTTTAGACGTTCCTAAAGTTCTGTCAGTGAAAATAACTGAAACTTCTTTTATATTAAATTTATGTTTCCAAGCTTTAAATTTCATTTCAATTTGAAAAGCATAACCAGCAAACCTAATTTTATCAAGATTAATGGTTTCTAACACATTTCTTTTCCAACAAACAAAGCCTGCAGTTGTGTCAAAAACCGGAATTCTGGTTATAAAACGCACATATTTTGATGCAAAATAAGATAAAAGTACTCGTTTCATTGGCCAATTAACAACATTTACACCTTGCGAATATCTTGACCCAATAGAAACATCTGCGCCGTCTTTATAACACTTATTATATAAACGAATTAAATCTTTTGGATTGTGAGAAAAATCGGCATCCATTTCTATAATATAATTGTATTTTTTTTCAATTGCCCACCTAAATCCATGAATATAAGCACTTCCTAAGCCGTGTTTACCAATTCTTTTTTCTAAAAAAAGCTGTTTTGGAAATTCCGTAATAAGATTTTTAACAATTTCTGAAGTTCCATCTGGAGAATTGTCATCAACAATTAAGATATGAAATGCTTTTCTTTGATTGAAAGTGGCTCTTATAATAGCTTCAATATTTTCTTTTTCGTTGTAAGTGGGGATAATAACTAATGAATCAGACATAAATAAATAATATATGTAAGTAAGAAAACAAATATACATTATATAATTACTAATTTTGTGTTAATCATAACGAAATGAAAACTACTTGCAAGCACTAGAAAAAATAATAACTACTAAGAGTTGGGTTACAGCATTAATAATGCTACTATTTATAGGCGTAGTTTTATTAAAAGCATTAGACACCAATAGATTAAAAGGAAGTGTTTTTAGTTTGTTTAATATCAACTTTATAGAAAGCGAGTCTGAAGAAAATACAAGCTTTTTTGACTCCTTTAAGATCGTAATTTTCATGTTTACGGTAATTGTATTATCCCTATTAGCGTATCGCTTTAAAACGTATAGATTATCAATAAATGTATCAAGCTTTTCGTCTTATCTGCCCGTTTTTTTAAGTTTATTATCTTATTTTTTAATTAAAAGAACTTTAGAGTATTTGCTTTTTTACTTATTTTTAATCAAAAGAGACGTGCGTTTTTTCATTGTTTCAAAGGTTAATTATTTACATACAATTACATTTTTACTATATTTAGCAATAGTTTTAAGTGAATATATAGGTTTAAAACAATGGTATTTATTTTATTTTGCAGCCTTGTTATTTATTGTAAGATTTGTAATTCATATAGTAAGTAACAAAAAGCTGATATTTAATAAGTTGTTTTATTTTATTTTGTACATTTGCGCCGTTGAAATAGCCCCGCTATTTATATTGTTTAAAATGATGTTTTAATTATAGAACGAAAGCATATGAGAGTGAAAACAATTTTAGTATCACAACCTGCTCCCAAGACAGAAACTTCACCTTATTTTGATTTGTCTGACAAACAAAAAGTAAAAATCGATTTTAGATCTTTTATTCATGTTGAAGGGATTACGGTTAAAGATATAAGGTTACATAAAATTGATTTTAAAAACTTTACTGCAATTATTTTAACAAGCAGAAATGCTGTAGATCACTTTTTTAGAGTTGCAGAAGAAATGCGCTTTAAAGTGCCAGATTCTATGAAATATTTTTGTCAATCTGAGGCCGTAGCTTATTATTTACAAAAATATGTTGTGTATAGAAAACGTAAGATTTATGTTGGCACAAGGACGTTTACAGATTTAACCAAGTTAATAAAGAAACACAAAACAGAGAAGTTTTTATTACCTTCTTCGGATAAGTTAAAACCTTTAATACCTGCTGAATTAGATGAACTAGGCATTAATTGGACACGTGTAGATTTATATAAAACGGTAGTTAGTGACTTGTCTGATTTAGAAGATGTTTTTTATGATGTTTTAGTGTTTTTTAGTCCTTCAGGAATAGAATCTTTATTTCATAATTTCCCAAACTTCAAACAAAATAATACAAGAATAGCAGCTTTTGGTAATTCTACCATAAAAGCAGTTACAGAAGCTGGTTTAAAGTGCGATATTGAAGCACCAACTCCGGATACACCTTCTATGACAATGGCTTTAGATAAATATATTAAAGAAATAAATAAAAAATAATTTATTCTTAATTTTTACACTAAGCTTGTCGAAGTGTTTTTTCAGGGCAATATAAAACAAAAAAAATCGAACAGAAATGTTCGATTTTTTTTGTTTTAACAATCTATTTACTTCAAAAATTCAACACAAAATTTTACGGTAATTTCTAATTCTTTTGATCCCATTTTTTCTTTCCACGGATGAGAAGTATTAAAAACATGATTTGCATTTTCAATAATTTGATATTCACTTTTTGGATTCCATTTATGTAAATTTTCTGCTTCCTCGATCAAAACAGAAGTATCAGCATCTCCATGAATAATTAACTGCGAGATTTTTAAATTCTCAGTTGCTTTTTTCACATTAAAACGTTCTTTATTTTTGATAAAATCTTCATAAAACTGATAAAAATGAGGCATTTGCTGTTTTGTCCTTCCGTTTAAAACATATTTTACGCCGTCTTTTTTCCATTGCTCTAAATCGCCAATTGTAGCTGTTCTTTTTTCAAAATCACAAACTCCCGCCAACGTAATTACTTTTTTAATTCTGTTATCTTCATTTGCTTTTAATAACACGATTCCTCCACCTCTACTATGCCCAATCAAAGAAATAGCTTCTAAATTAATTTCATTTTTAAAATCCGAATTACCAGAAATCCAATCGATTACGGTTTCTAAATCATCCAATTCTTTTGTATAATTATTAGTACCAAAAGCTTCTAGATCCGGAAAATCTATTGGGTTATCAACAGTTCCTCCATTATGCGAAAAATTAAATTTGATGAAGAAAAACCCTGCATTTGCAAAAGTTTCCGCCAAGATATTCCAAGCTCCCCAATCTTTAAATCCTTTGTACCCGTGACAAAAAATAATTATTTTTTTGGTTTCTTTGTTTCTTTATAAAAAACATCTGTAACGATAGGTTTGTTGTGTTTTCCTTTAACTTCTATGTTGTTTATATTTTTCATCTCTTCTTTAAAAAAATAGATTAATTACTGCTAAAACAGCTACGAATGCGGTTAAAATAGCTAAAATTATATTGATGTCTTTTGTTAGTTTCCCAGTCTTTTTCTGAATAAAATTAGCGGATTTCCCATATAAAAAAAGGATATAAAATGTACCAATTGCAGCTCCTAAAATAAAAAATAAAACGGAAATAACATCAAAACTAAACCTATTAAAAGCATCTAAAGTTGCCACTATTCCGCAAAAAAAAGGAATCGAAAACATATTTAAAACAGATAACGTAATTCCTGCTAAAAAAGCATTTTCCTTTTTTACAGCACCTGTTTCAATCTTAATTTTCCTTTTTTTTGATTCTCTGTAAAAATAGTAAGATAAAAAAACAAAAATTACAATCGCTATTTTTTCTAAGGTTTCTATAATTAATGGATTTTCTACAATCCCTTTCGTTAAAAAAACAGAAATATAAGCTTGTGGAAGTGCAACTACCGAAACACCAATTGCATATTCATTTAATTCTTTTTTACCGTTTTCTAAACTAATTTTTAGCGCTGTCATGTTTAGCATACTTGGAGTTATCGAGCCCAGAAAAGAAAAAATAAATCCGAAGAAAAAATGTGAAACTAAAATCATTACTTAAAAATTGATAGGTATTATAATTTTTTTTAAAACTACGGTATATATACTTACAAAAAAACGCATCAAATAAATTGATGCGTTTTTTATATTTAAATTTACTACTAAATCTTTATACAACTCCTTGGGCTAACATTGCGTCTGCAACCTTTACAAAACCTGCAATATTTGCACCTTTGATATAATCTATTGTTCCGTCTTCATTTTCACCATATTCTACACAAGAATCATGAATATCTTCCATAATATCTTTTAATTTATCATCTACTTCTTTACGAGACCAACTTAATCTTAAAGAATTCTGACTCATTTCTAAACCAGAAGTTGCAACTCCCCCTGCATTTGAGGCTTTTCCTGGAGCAAATAATATTTTTGCATTTTGAAACTCATGAATTGCTTCCGGTGTAGAAGGCATATTTGCTCCTTCAGAAACACACATACAACCGTTTTTAATTAATTGTTTTGCTTCGTCTCCATTCAACTCATTTTGAGTTGCACATGGTAACGCAATATCACATTTCACAGACCAAGGTCTTCCTCCTGCTACAAATTTTGCATTTGGATATTTTTCTGTGTATTCGCTAATTCTTCCTCTTTTTTCATTTTTGATGTACATTATATGCTTCAACTTTTCTGTGTTGATTCCTTCTTCATCTAAAATGTAGCCTCCAGAGTCTGATAAAGTTAAAACAGTAGCACCTAATTCTATCGCTTTTTCTGCAGCATATTGTGCAACGTTTCCAGAACCAGAAATCACTACTTTTTTACCTGCAAAAGAATCTTCTTTACGCAATAACATATTTTGTGCAAAATACACCGTACCATACCCTGTTGCTTCTGGTCTAATTAAAGAACCACCCCAAGACGCACCTTTACCAGTTAAAACTCCTGTAAATGAGTTGTTTAATTTTTTATACATACCAAACATAAATCCAATTTCTCTTGAACCAACACCAATATCCCCGGCAGGAACATCTGTATTATGACCAATATGTCTATACAATTCTGACATAAATGAATGACAAAAACGCATAATTTCATTTTCTGATTTTCCTTTTGGATCAAAATCAGAACCACCTTTTCCACCACCCATTGGCAAAGTAGTTAACGAGTTTTTAAACACTTGTTCAAATGCTAAAAACTTTAAAATACTTGCATTTACTGTTGGATGAAAACGCAAACCACCTTTATAAGGGCCAATTGCCGAATTCATTTGTATTCTATATCCTCTATTTACTTGTATTTCTCCATTATCATCTACCCAAGAAACTCTAAAAGAAATTAATCTTTCTGGCTCTACCATTCTAAGTAAAATATTTTTACCGTTATAAATATCGTGATTTGCGATATAAGGAATTACAGTTTCTGCAACTTCTTGAACGGCTTGTAAAAATTCTGGCTCATGGTTATTTCTAGTTTTCACCATTTCCATAAACTCTTTAATCTTTAATTCCATAATGTTTGATTTGATTTTCTACGATTTGTATACAAATTTAACGATGTAAATGTAAGAATTTTTCAATATCAGTAAATTAAAATACCCAAAATTACTCCTACAATTCCAACAAAATTTGGATAATACTACTTGATATTTCTTTGAAAATAAAAAAAATGCATCAAAAAAATGATTCATTTTAGTCTTTAAAATATATTTTTGAGTTATACGCTTAGCATCTGTTTTATTTGATTTTGATATATTGGTTTACTTTCTACCATTCTATTAATCGTTTTATGAAATATGCTGGTTTTAAATTGAGAGCGATTAATTCTAAAACAAAACTCATCAAAGTATGCTTGAATATGCCATTTACTTACATGGGTTGGTATTGCTCTCAACCATGACTTAACTTGCATAATCACAATGTGTAATTGTTTGAAATTAGCACCATTATTACTATATATTTGGTCAATGTCATACATCTCTTTTAAAGGTTGGTAACCTCTCCATTTATCAGTTACTATTTTAGCAGATGTGCTTATATGCTCTTCAAATATCGGGGTTAATGATTTTGCAGAATAGTCTTTGATGGATCTGATATAAACTCTTTTAACTTTATTGCCATCTGTTAATTCTACTGCGATAACAGCCTTTTTCTTTTTCGTATCATAACTTCTTCCTTGTTTGCCTTCTTCTTTCCCTCCAACAGTAAATTCATCAACATGGATTAATTTCTCTAAAGGATATTTTTGACTGCTTTTCATTGCTTTACGCACTTTTTGCATGAAATACCACGCTGTTCCTTGGCGAATGCTAAAACGTTTTCCCATTTGAATACTTGAAATACTTTTACTACTTGTACTCATTTCAAAAACCACACAAAAGGCTTTTTGCAATCCAAATTTAACTTTATGAAATAAGGTGTTTGCAGTGGCGCTTTCTACGTGTTGACAGTTATAACAATGGTATCTATAATCTACTTTTTCACAGCCTTTGGTATGACCACATTTCATACAAGTAAATCCATCTTGCCATTTTATTTTGGCTAAATACGCTTTACACGCAGCATCATTTGGTAATTCTTTTATAAAGTTTAGTATATCTTGACCTTCAAATTGTTCCATATCTCTTGTTTTAAAGGGTATAATATACAGAAATTAAATGACTAACTCAAATATATTTTTTACACAACTCCTAAATCTAACATAGAATCTGCTACTTTAATAAAACCAGCTATGTTTGCTCCTTTTACATAATTTATATAACCATCTTCTTGTGTTCCGTATTTTAAACAAGCGGTATGAATAGAATGCATTATTTGATGTAATTTATCGTCTACCTCTTCTTTAGTCCAATTTAGCTTCATCGCATTTTGAGACATTTCTAAACCAGAAACTCCTACTCCACCGGCATTTACCGCTTTACCTGGTCCATATAAAATTTTGGCATTATGAAATACATGAACAGCTTCTGGGGTACAACCCATATTAGAAACTTCTGCTATATATTGTACGCCATTTGCAACCAGTTTTATTGCATCTTCCTCGTTTAATTCATTTTGAGTTGCACAAGGCATTGCAATATCACATTTTACACTCCAAGGTTTTTCATTAGCATAAAATTTGGCTTCTGGAAATTCATCTGCATACGGAGAAACAATGTCATTATTAGATGCTCTTAACTGCAATAAATAACTTATTTTATCATGATCGAAACCTTTTTCATCATAAATATATCCATCAGGACCAGAAATTGTAACTACTTTTCCGCCTAATTCGGTGATTTTTAAAGCAACACCCCAGGTTACATTTCCAAAACCGGAAAGTGAAATTATTTTACCATTAAAATCATCATTTTTAGTTTCTAGCATTTCCTTTGTAAAGTAAACACCACCAAAACCTGTTGCTTCTGGTCTAATTAAGCTTCCTCCCCAATTTAAACCTTTTCCTGTAAAAACGCCTGTATGTTCTTGCTGTAGTTTTTTATACATTCCGTACATAAACCCAATTTCTCTACCACCGGTGCCAATATCCCCAGCTGGCACATCTGTACTTGGTCCAATCATTCTCCACAATTCTAACATAAATGCTTGGCAAAAACGCATAATTTCGGTGTCCGATTTTCCTTTTGGATTAAAATCTGAACCTCCTTTTCCACCTCCCATTGGCAGTGTTGTTAAGGCGTTTTTAAATATTTGCTCAAATCCTAGAAACTTTAAGATACTTAAATTTACACTCGGGTGTAAACGGATTCCTCCTTTGTAAGGTCCTAACGCATTATTATATTGTACTCTATGCCCTAAATTTACTTGAACATGGCCTGCATCATCAATCCAAGAAATTCTAAATGTTAAAATTCGATCTGGCTCCACCAAACGTTCAATAATTTTAGCCGCTTCATATTGTGGGTTTTCATTATATATAGTCTCAATAGACACTAAAACTTCGGTAACAGCCTGTAAATATTCTTTTTCACCAGGGTGTTTCGTTTCCAAATTTGTTAAAATTTCTTTTACATTCATATTGATATACTTAATAACTTTTATAGAATAATTTTATACATCAAAAATACATTTTAAAATTGATTTTAAAATGGAATATTTATCGAGTTTTTTAATATTTAACAATAATTTATCCGTTTTTTATGAATCTTAATGTTTATTCATTTATTTGAAGACTTTTTTATTATATATACATTTTACATAAATCCTTCCGGAGGTAATTCTTCAAATGATTCTTCTATATTTGAAGCACTGTTTTCCAATGAAATACCTTCTTTAAAAATAGCTGCTTTATTATTTTCACCATCAATAATAGCTGTAAGTGCATTTTTAAAGGAAATATGCCTTAAATAAGAATCTTCAAAAACAGCCTCGTGTTTATTTAAGTAATCTACATCAAAAAAACCATCATCTATAAACGGATTTATCGTTAAATACCCCACTTTAAATGATGTTAAATTTTGAAAAAAATGGGTTCCTTGACTTGGATCTATTCTAAAGTTATTTAAACCAGATTCTACTATTATTTTTGCTGCTGAAATTTGAGACCAAAGCACAGGAATTCCTAACCAAGAATCACTTGAGCCCCAGCGCCCCGGGCCAACCAAAATATAAGGTTTATCTAATGCAACAAATTTTCTATTAATTTCTTCAACTGCATTTGCAATATCTCTTGTATTGGCTGAATTAAAAGTTTCTGGTTTTACATAAACTACATCGAAAATGTTTTCATATTTTCCATTTCCTAAAGCAGATTCAGAATAAATTATGGTCTCAGAAATATCTAAATTTTCAGGTAATTTACTAACCGTTTCCATACTTTGTATGATTGGTCTTATTTGTAAAAAGCTAAATTCTTTTGGTTTCCCTGGCGGAACATCTAGCTTTACGGCAAACTCTATCTCTATTGGATTTCTCATTTCTCGTTGCCCAACACGTAAGAGTTCTTGTAAAATTTCTGGCAACGGAAACGTATTGTATTTTAAAATATTATCAAACGTGATTACACGAATACCATCATGCATTACGCCCGGTTTAATTGTATTATTTTGTAAATCGTATGTCGATGCTACAAACTTTAAGGAACCATGGTTTTCTGCTTCTCTGATTGTTACTTTCTTTTTATTGATTGCTTCACTAGTTGAAATTTTATAACTATCAGGATCAAGATCTAAACCATAAAAATACTGTTGCGTATCTCTTTGCGTAGAGCCTGGAGAAGATAATTGCAACACTTTTTTTGGATAATAGGGTGAAAAGCGTAATGTTTGTCCGCCCCCAACAATTATTTCACCTAAACCAAGAGCAATATTAGCAATTCCTTCACTTGCCTTTTCTTCTCCAATAGGATAAAAATTAATAGAACGTGCTACTCCAGAAATATTTGGATAATATACATCTTGATATTGTTTACCTGTAACTTCTTGTAAAATTACAGCCATTTTATCTTCTTCTATAGTATGTGATATCGCTTTTAAATAGGATTTACTGTTTTCAAAGAAGGCAGATGCAATAACCGATTTAATGGCATTAGAAACCATTTCAACTTTTTTGTTTATGTCAGAATTTGGTATCATATACGTTGCAAAAACCCCCGCAAAAGGCTGATAATTTGAGTCTTCTAACATACTAGAGGAACGCACAGCAATGGGACATTTGGTTGTTTCTAAGAATGCCTTAATATCTTCTAGCGCCCATTCTGGTAAATCCTTTGAAATAAATTTATTTAATATTTTATCGTCATCTGTGCATTCTGCAGCAAATTTAATTAATTTGTGGGTCTCTATAAACTGATCAAAAACATCGGTACTTATTACTACCGTTCTTGGTATTGTTATACTTACGTTTTCAAATTTATTATATAAACTATTACGTTTTAAAAAGGAATCTATAAAAGCCAAACCTCTTGCTTTTCCGCCTAAAGCACCTTCACCAATTCTTGCATAGCCAACAAACTCATCGTATTTATATTTGTTAAATTTTACAATTACACCTCTAGATCTGTATACTCGGTATGCTTTAATAGAGTTAATTAAAAAGTCTCTTATTTGATCATTGTTTTCAAATTCATCATATTCTATAACGCTAAGTAAATCTGCTAAAGAAAAAAGGGCTCTTGATTTTAACCATTTAGAAAACTCGCTTCTTGTTGCGTGATACATCAAACAATCTTCAGAAACATTTTTTATCGCTCTTTGAAATTCACCTAAATCTTTGGCTGTTGCTAAAACTTTCATTTGCGTAGGATCCCAAAACTCGAAGTCTCCAAAAGCAAAATATTTCATGATATAATTTTTTATATCAACACCTAAAGTTTCTGAGTGTTTGTATAAAAATTTACCTTTAAGTTCTAACGCTCGTTTTTCGTTACTTGCATTCGATGATTGAATTAAAAAAGGAAAATACCGTTTATAATTTCTTACATAATCTAAAAATAAGAATCCTGCTTCTTTATTTCTCACGCCATCTTTATAATAATTAACATCGGATATTACCCCTAATAAATTATCTTTATAAGTATCAAATAAACCAATACCCTCTTCATAAGTTGTAGCTAGTAAAATTTTTGGTCTTCCTCGCATTAACATCATTTTTCTGTGCTCATTTAAGCCTTCAGACATTAATCCTTGTGTTTGTTTAAGGATCACTTTATAAATAAGTGGAATATATCTAGAGTAAAATTTTAGCGAATCTTCTACTAATAATATGGCTTTAACACCCACAACATTAATATCAACTTCGGCATTCATTCTATCTTCTGTTAATTTTATGATGGCCAAAAATATGTCTGCATTTCCATTCCAGTGAAAAACAAAATCTATACTATCGGTATTTTCTTTTTGTAGCTTACTTCTTAATAGCGAAGAATGATAACTTAAAGCAGCAATTGGTACATCAGGAAAGGCTTCTTTAATTTTTTTTGATGATTCAAAAGCATTATGATTACCAATATCTAACCAAGTAATAACAATGTCAATTTGATGAGATTCCATCATTATAATAGCTCTTTTTGCAGAATTTGCATGAATAAAATTTGGTGGATGCCTTAAATTTAAAGAGGTGTATTCATTAAAGATTCGTTCCTCAATTCTACCATCTTCTTCAAGCATGTAAAAATCGTAATTAGAACAAACTATTAATACCTTATTAATTCTATTTTGCATTAATTTATCAAAAGTAACCTCCTTAAATGCGTATGTTTTTAAGTTTGATAAGATATTTTCTTTCATTTTAATTCCATTTTTATGACGTACAATATATTCAATTTCTAGTTTAGAACTTTAATAAAATTTAAGTATTCAACTCAAAAATTAGATTCAACAAAAATAAAAAGGTGTAAATTCGCCGTTTAATTTATTATGTAATGTTAGATACAGTAAAAGAGCTTATTGGTGATGTAAAATCTTTTAAAGCAACAACAAAAGACGAAGTTGAGACTTTTAGAATTAAATATTTAGGTTCTAAAGGTTTATTAAAAGATTTATTTGCAGAATTTAAAAATGTGGATGCCGCGTTGCGTAAAGATTTTGGACAAGCATTAAACAATTTAAAGGCCTCTGCAGAGTATAAAGTTGCTGAATTAACAGAAGCTTTAGAAAATTCTACCAGCGAAAAATCTTTTTACGGAGATTTAACACGTCCGTCAGAACCAATAGAATTAGGTTCTAGACATCCAATTTCATTGGTTAGAAATCAAATTATTAAGGTTTTTAATAGAATTGGTTTTACTGTTTCTGAAGGGCCAGAAATTGAAGATGATTGGCACAACTTTACAGCGTTGAATTTGCCAGAATATCATCCTGCAAGGGACATGCAAGACACGTTCTTTATTGAGCAAAATCCAGATATTTTATTGCGTACACATACTTCTTCTGTGCAAGTGCGTTATATGGAAGAAAATAAACCGCCAATACGCACAATTTCTCCTGGAAGAGTTTTTAGAAACGAAGATATTTCTGCAAGAGCACATTGTATTTTTCATCAAGTAGAAGGTTTATATATTGATACTGATGTTTCTTTTGCTGATTTAAAACAAACACTTTTATACTTTACAAAAGAGATGTTTGGAAAGTCTAAAATTAGGTTAAGACCTTCTTATTTCCCTTTTACAGAGCCAAGTGCAGAAGTAGATATTTATTGGGGATTAGAAACAGAAACAGATTATAGAATTACAAAAGGTACCGGTTGGTTAGAAATTATGGGTTGTGGAATGGTCGATCCTAATGTATTGAAAAATGCCAATATTGATCCAACAAAATATTCTGGTTACGCTTTTGGAATGGGCATAGAACGTATTGCAATGTTATTATATCAAATTCCTGATATTAGAATGTTTTACGAAAATGACAAACGTCTTTTAGAACAATTTAAATCAGTTATATAATGAATTACTTTTCACAATTTTGGGACGAAAATAGAGATGATGAACATGCAGATTGGGGTTTCTCAACTTGGTATTTTGAAACGAACGATGCAGATGAAGTTTTAAAACAAATTACTGTTTATAAAAACGGAAAAATTACCAAATATGATTTAGAAAATCAAGAAGATAAATTTGGTGGTTTGTGCGAAGGAACATTAACTATTGATGACTGTGATGGAGATGAAATTTCTAAAGAAAGTTTTTACGAGATCTGGTAGTTTAAACCGAATTTAGTTCCTCTTTTTATAAAAAATTGCTTTATGCTGATAAAAAAATCTTTTTCT
>NZ_MQUA01000006.1 GCF_002943715.1 Polaribacter filamentus
AGAAAGTGCTCAAAAAGTTGTGGATGAAATTGCAACAAATAAAGGGAAAGCATTCGCTATAAAGGCAAATGTTGCCAAGTTTGAAGACGTGGAAAATTTAATAAATACCACTGTTGAAAAGTTTGGCAGCTTAGATGTAATTGTAAATAATGCCGGAATTGGCCCAAATTTATTAAAAACGCACGAGTCACTTTTAAAGATTGGGACAGGGTAATTGCTGTAAATCAGACAGGTGTTTTTTATTGCATGAAAGTAGCTTTGCAGCAATTTTTGAAGCAAGGTTACGGAAATATTGTAAATATTGCTTCTTTGGCAGGTTTAAAGGCATCACCAAGTAACATCAGTTATAGCGCAAGTAAATTTGCAGTGGTTGGAATGACGAAGTCTGCAGCAATGGAATATGCAACGAAAAACATTAGAGTAAATGCAGTGTGTCCTGGGTATACAGAATCGGCTTTATTAGATCAATTGCTAAACGCAAAACCAGAAATGGATGCTGTTTTAAAAAGTGTCATTCCGATGAAACGGTACGGGAAAACATCAGAAATTGCAGAAGCAGTAGTCTGGTTGGCTTCGGATAGTACAAAGTTTATTACAGGTCAAACAATTACTTTAGATGGAGGAACATCGCTTTAAAGAGTGGATAATAATCCGTAAATTTGTGAGGTAAAAATCAACATAAAATTAAAATTTAGAAATTATGAAAAAATGGTTAATTCCGGTAATAATAATAATTGTAATAATATTCGGATTTTATAATTTTGGAAAAGGCTTTAATAACACAGCAGTTGTTTTGCAAGAAGACGCAAAAACGACTTGGTCTAACGTAGAAAGTTCTTATCAACGTAGAAACGATTTAATTGGCAACTTGGTAAAAATTGTACAAGGAGCTGCAGACTTTGAGAGAAACACGTTAACAGAAGTGATTGAAGCAAGAGCGAAAGCAACGTCTACAACTATTGATGCAAATAATTTATCACCAGAAAACATGGCGCAATTTCAACAAGCGCAAAGTGGTTTAACTGGCGCGATGTCTAAATTATTAGTTTCTGTAGAGCGGTATCCTGATTTAAAAGCAAACGCAAATTTTTTGGAATTACAAAGTCAATATGAAGGCAGTGAAAACCGTATAAATGTTGCCAGAGATCGTTTTAACGAAGGTGTGAATAATTATAATAAACATATTAAAGTATTCCCAAATTCATTTTTAGCAGGTTTGTTTAATTTTGATGAAATGAATCGCTATACAGCGGACGCAGGTTCTGAGAAAGCACCAGATGCTAGTTTCGATTTTAATAAGAAAAAATAATAAATATGTCTAAAGTAGAAGCTTTTCTTACTAAAGAAGAAGAACAAGAAATTATTTCTGCTATTAGAACTGCAGAGAAAAATACTTCTGGTGAAATACGAATTCATATGGAATCTTCCACGAAAAAGGTTCATTATGAGCGGGCGCTAGAAGTATTTCAGCTCTTAGAAATGCACAACACAAAAGACGCTAATGCCGTGTTAATTTATGTTGCTGTAGCTGATAAAAAGTTTGTTATTTATGGTGATACAGGGATTAATAACGTGGTGCCAAAAGATTTTTGGGATACCACTAAAGATGTAATGCAAAACCATTTTAAAACAGGTAATTTTAAACAAGGAATTGTTGACGGAATTTTAAAAGCCGGTGAAGAATTACGCGATCATTTTCCATATCAAAAAGATGACGAAAACGAACTTTCAAATGAAATTTCTAAAGGATGAGTTTAAAAAAAGTTTTCAGTTTTCAGTTTTCAGTTTTTAGTAAAAGTCTTGTAATACTGGTGTTTTTAGTGTCACAAAATATTTTTTCTCAGGGATATGAAATTCCGGAGAAACCAAAATTTCAAACAAGTGTTTACGATTTCACGACTCCAAAATTACTTACAGATTTTCAAAAAACAAGTTTAGAAAATAAATTAGTTCGGTATTCAGACTCTACCTCAACTCAAATTGTGGTTGCAATTATCGCATCCACCGAAGGTGAAAATATTAATTATTTAGCCGCCAATTGGGGAGAAAAATGGGGAATTGGTCAAGCCAAAGAGGACAACGGTATTTTATTTTTATTAGCTAAAGACGATAGAAAAATTGCAATTCAGGTTGGTAAAGGTGTCGAGTATTTAGTAACCGATTTTCTATCAAAAAGAATTATTGAAAGAGTCATTATCCCGGAATTCAAAAAAGGAGATTATTATAGCGGTTTAGACAAAGGATCTGACTATATATTTAAAACTCTGAATGGCGAGTTTGAAGGTTCTCGTAAAGAAGAGTCTAAAGGTTCTGATTTTTCAACCATCATTTTTATTATAATCATAGGCGTATTTTTTCTTTTAGTTTCTAGAGGGAATAAAAATAATAAAGGCGGACGAAATAATCGAACAGGTTCTTTATCTAGCACTGTTTTTGACGCTATACTTTTAAGTAGTTTAGGCAGATCTGGTGGAGGTTTTGGTGGCTCGTCTGGCGGGGGAAGTAGTGGTGGATTTGGTGGTGGCTTCGGTGGAGGAAGTTTTGGCGGTGGCGGTGCTTCTGGTGGCTGGTAAATAAGCCCATTTTAACCTTGCTAACTTAAAGAAATAGACAACTTGTGTAATTTTAATTTAGATGTTGAAAAAAATAGTTTACTCATTCATTTTTTTTCTATTGATAAGCTGTCAAAATTTTGGACAATTAAATATACTCGCAGATTTACCAAATGAATTAAAAGAAGTTTCTGGGACAGAAGTTTTAAGGAATTCCAATATTATTTGGATGATTAATGATGGAGGAAACAAATCAACATTATTCGGAGTTTCTGAAAAAGGAAAAATAAAAAAAGAAATTGAGATAAAGGCTAAAAATACAGATTGGGAAGACTTAACGACCGATGAAAAAGGCACTATTTATATTGGTAATTTTGGAAATAATACAAACAGTAGAAAGAATTTAAGAATACTAAAAATGATAAAAAGTATTTAAGGAAAAAAAAGCAGAGGTCGAAGAAATTAAAATTGAGTATGAAGATCAGTATGATTTTCCTCCAAAAAAGAAAGAGCTATTTTTTGATGCAGAGGCATTTTTCTATTTTAAAAAGAACTTTTATATTTTTACTAAAAGCAGAGTAGAGGATAGATACGGTAAAACTTCTTTGTATAAAGTCATGGCAGAAGAAGGGAAACACACCGCTAAATTAATTGGCGAATTTGAAAATTGTAACGATATAGAATGTTGGATAACTTCTGCTGATATTTCTTCGGATGGAAAAAAAGTGGTGCTTTTATCGCAAAAAAATGTTTTAGTTTTTACTGATTTTAAAGGTGATAACTTTTTATCAGGAAAGGTAAAAAAAATTGAGTTAAAATATGAATCTCAGAAAGAAGGAATCTGTTTTAAAGATGGCAATACATTACTAATTACCGATGAAAAATCTCATGGAGAAGGCGGAAATTTGTATGAACTAAAAATTGATGTGGACAATTAAAATAATGGCATACAAATGAAAGAAAAATCAAAAAAAACAGCGGAATTAGATGATTATTTAGACAATCATTATATCCATAGAAGTAATTGGTTAAGAGCCGCGGTTCTTGGCGCTAATGATGGCATTTTATCAACGGCAAGTTTAGCAATTGGTGTTGCTGCTGCAACTGATTTAAGAGAGCCTATTATTTTGGCAACTTTAGCAGGATTAGTTGCGGGTGCATTATCAATGGCTGCTGGCGAATACGTATCTGTAAGTTCACAAACCGATGTTGAAAATGCGGATATAGAAAGAGAAAGATTAGAATTAGAAGAAATGCCAGAATTAGAATTGCAACGTTTGGCGGATATTTATGAACAGAGAGGATTAAAAAAAGAAACGGCTTTAATTGTCGCTAAAGAATTGACAGAAAAAGATGCGTTGGCTGCGCATGTTAGAGATGAATTAGGCATAAATGAAATGAATCAGGCAAATCCTATTCAGGCTGCATTGGCATCTGGTGCTGCATTTACGATTGGAGGATTGCTTCCGTTTTTAGTCACACTTTTTCTTCCATTAAATAGTATGGAATATTCTATTTATGGTTTTGCTACGGTCTTTTTAATAATTTTAGGCGCATTAGCGGCGAAAGCAGGTGGTTCAAAAATAGGAATTGCAGTTTTAAGAATTACTTTTTGGGAACGGTTGCAATGGGCTTAACGGCTGCAGTTGGTTATATATTTAATGTGAATGTAGTATAAAATAATGGAGATTATCTACCTTATTTAAAGTTGATCTGTGGATAGAATATATTATTTTAATCGCTGCACTTTAACGATTAAACTGCAAATTTGTAAATTAAAAGTGCCCAACCAGCAACCAAAAACAAACCTCCTAAAGGTGTGATTGGTCCTAGAAATTTTATTTTTTTATTATTTGCTGATGAAAGTACCAAGCCATAAATAGAGAAAGAAAATAACAAGGTTCCTATAATAAAAGCGTAGATAATGCAGTTGTCAAGGGAAGCATTTAGCTCTAAATTAAATCCTAAAATAAGTAAAACAATGGCGTGATACATTTGATATTTTACGCCAGTTTCAAAACTTTGTAATTGATCTGAAGTTAGTTTTTTCTTTAACAAATGCGCTCCAAAAGCCCAAATATTACTGCAGTGCACCCAAGTAAGGAACCGAAAATTAATGCTTTTTGTATCATATAAATTATTAAAAAGTAAAGCCGAAAGTAAAAGCAACTCTTAAACCTTCATCGCTATTAAATGTGGAAATATTTCCAGAAATCATATTTGCTGCGTTAAAGAAAACTCCGCCTCCAATAGAAGTATTAAATTTACTATTTTTAAAAGTTGAATTCTGTTGACCCCAAACAGTTCCGTAGTCAAATCCTCCAAATATACCAACATTTAAAGGAATTAAACTTGTTTTAAAACGTCGTAAATTTAAACGAATATCAGAACTGTGGTAAAAGGAGTTTTTATCAGTAAAACGCTGATTTCTAAACCCTCTTAACCCATCATTTCCACCAATGCTTGCTGCTTGATAAAATTGATACGAATTACCAAAAGTATAATGAGATTTTAATTTAGTTGCGAATACTAATTGTCCGCTAGGAATTAATTTGTGTTGAAATGATATAGAAGGAATTAAATACCCGAAATCACCATTATTATTTAAGCTTGAAGTATAACCAGCTATTAATTCCGTTTTCATTCCCATTGTTGAAAAAGCACTGTTATCTGTGTTTTCAAAATGATAACTAGCTTCTGTATTGATGAATTTCTGAGTATCAAAAATAGCATTATTAGCGCTGAATTCATCGGAAACGAATCTGCCAAGAGTATTATCAACTTTAAATGTTTGATAATTAATGGCTAGTTTTATTTCTGCATCTAAATCACTTTTCCATTTTATAAAGCTACCTGCAATAAACTTGCTGATTTTTACTCTATTATAATCTTCTTCTTCTAAATCATCTGCTTCAAGATTTATAGAGTTATTGCCGAAACCAAAATAGTTTACTGCAAAATTCGGACTTGTAAAAGTTGCGTCTACTCCTAAATTCCAACTGCCAAAAACGTTTGCGATTTCAGAGGCATAATTAAACTCAAAACCATTGGTTGCAAAATAGTATGAAGCATTTAAAGTGTGTTGAGTTGTAAACGGGTTTCTTTCAAAACCATAAACTGTGTATGTGTTAGAAAACCCAAGTTTTATGCCATCATCTGGATTGTAACCAATAGTTGGTGTTAGTATATTTTGATTGTTTTTGAGCTTCTTATAATCATATACATTTGTTTTATAATCATCTGTTAATTTTATTCTTGTATTTTTAGTTTTAAAAGTGTTTTTCTTGGTTTATAATCGTAAATAATTACCTGTTTACCATTTTTAACTTTGTAGATATCATTGTTTTGTCCGCCAATAAGTCTTAGTTTTATTAGCTTTCTTCCATCACCTTTTACCACAAAAACATCATCATCATCTAAGCCATAGATCCAAATTTCTTTGGTTTCAGATTCATTATAAATTCGTTGATGAAAAATAGCATCTTTGTCTCCATTTATTATTCGATAACCTGTAATTTTTGTTTGTCCATTTTGTAATCTTTCAATTTCAAACCAATCATCTTTTTGAGTTCCTCTAATAATTTGAAACTTATTTATATGATAAAAATAAGCATCAGAAATTTTCTGTAAATTGTGCCTTCTTCCTTGTAATTTTTTCTTTATTTCTTGTATTGTTTCATCTTTTACTTCATCAGGAAATTCTGTAAAAGCATCGTCAATTACAGCATCGGTTATATTGTCGATGATCAATTTAACTTGCTTATCCCAAACAATTTTTGTAGACATAGATATTAAAAACATGTCTAAAGGATATGGTTCTAAATTAAACCATTTCGGACTTTTTAATTCTTCTTTATAAGACCTCATTAAACGTAAAGAAGGTACTAATTTTGTTGCTATATGTAACAAAGCTCCATCTCCAAAAATAGAAAATGCTTGATCTCGATCTCTTGGAACTGGTCTGTAAATTGTTTGATTATTTTCTTTAAAAACGGCCCACCTCCACTGATCTTCATGTCGGTCCCAATCTCCAATTAACATATCAAATAAACGTGCTTTTATATACGCTTCTTCATCTAAAACATGATGCTCGTCCTTATTTAATTTTTTAATAAATCGTCTGTACTTACTAATTCATCAGAAAAACCAAAGCTAGCTTTATCTCCATGACCAGAATCTGTGCGTTCTTCAATCATATATAATTCATTGCCAAAATCATCATTAAACTGCTTCAAACTAGGTTGTTTTGGCACATAATACAACACAGGATTTGTATGATAAAGGCCAATAGCATCAGACAATTTTCCAATAGTAAAAGGGGCATAAGGATGTGAGCCTGTAAAAACATCTGACAATAAATTTTCTGCTGCAGTATCATCAAATTGAGCTCCTATATACTGATCTTTAAAAGCCACGGCTTGCAAATATTGCACAGCATTTTTACGCAAAGCGCGCATTACATATTCGCGCCCTTTTTATCTTTTAATCGTAAAGATTTCGATTGATGGCCGCCACCTTTTCTAACTGGTTTTAATCCGCCAAAAAGCGTATCTAAATCAACTGTTGGTGCGTTTACTTTTGTGCCAAAATATTTTCGATATCGTTCTCCCCATAAATAACGATACAGTTTACTTTTTGTGATTTCTTCTTGCGTATAAATTGATGCTTTTTTTTCTGTTATACCCTGCAAAGGAAATGTTGTAAAATTTTTCTTTTCATCTTCTGATAAAACTTGGCTTTGATACACTATTTTATCATCTTTTACAGTATGAAAACTTACGGTTGATGAACCATCTTTATAGACATCTAATTTAGCAAAACCTTGCGCACCATAAGTAAATTTCGCGCCTCCAGATAATTTTGTAGCGGTTGTTTTAGAACCAGAACCACTAACAATTTGAGGAATATTATCTTGAATGATATACTGCAAATTATGATCATGACCAGAAACAAAAATGGTTTTATCATTTTCTTGTGCCAGTGTTACAATGCGTTTTTTAAGTGCATTGTATTTTTTATTTTGGATGTCTGTATTGGAAAGACCAGATGTTTGTCTTATTAAATTTTTTAGAGAACCTAAAATTGGCAAAGGATTCATATGGCTAGCAAACGAATATTTTCCTCCATGAGAACCATTGGTAAACATTGGATGATGCATAGCAATAATGGTCGTTTTTCCTCTTGATTTTTTAATTAAACCTTCAAACTCATCAAAGAATTTTGTTCTTGTTTTTATTTCGCATTTATCATTTATAGTTGGGTGGTTGTCCCAATTTGTTAAATACCAATGCGTATCTACAATAATTAAAACGATGTTCTTAGAAATATCTACGGATTCTAAAGGGCAGCCATTTTGGGGAAAGAAGGATTTCTTTCCTAATGCTTTTTCTACTAATTCTTCTCTCTTTTTAAGCCATCTAGACCGTTATACCAATCATGATTTCCAGGGATAAAAATGGAATTCCCTTTAAATTTTTTCGCAACATCGGTTTGCGCTTCTAACCTTCTTTTTGCTAGTTTATATTTTTTAGATTTTTTTTCTTCGGAATTCCCGTCTCATAAACATTGTCACCTAAAAAAATTAAAGTTGACTTTTGAGATACGTTTTTTGTTTCTTTTTAAATATTTTAAAGCAGGTGAATCTTTTTTAAAGTTGAATTCCCAGCATCACCAATTAAATAAAAAGTATATTCAATTTCGGCAGTGCTTTCTTTAGGTTCAAAAAATTGATTTTCAGCAACTTGTAGTTTCATTGTAGCGCAAGCCGAAACCAAGAAAAGGATAGCTAAAAAGAATAATTTTTTAAGTAACTTCATAAATGCTAAATTAACTATTTGGCTAAGTTCTAAAAAGCATATTTTTATAGCTATTTCTTTGAATTGTATCCAGACTTGATTAGAAGCTAATGCAATACTAGCAAGTGTTGCCATTTTATTGGTCTTATTTTTTTTTCTAGTACCAAAAACCAGTTAAATAATTTTGCAGATATTTAGTTGCTACACCATTAAAGGATTCCATAAATTTCCTCAATCTCATATCCATATTATTCACATCTGAACATGATATATTTTATCAACTGTTTTCTGTCCTTTTGATGCGTTGAACTTCTTATGAATAATTGTATTAGATTTTGCAAAGGCAGCATAACTTCTATGACTGTCACTGCAAAGTACTGTTGCTTATCGAGCTTACCTTGATACACCTTGTTTAGGTCTTTTTACTAATTCGTCCTGTTGTAACCACTTCAAAATCCTTATTTCCAGAACGATCGCAGGTAGCAATTACGGCTACTTTTCATTAGATATACCTGCTTTGCTAGCTTTTTCTCCTCGTTTCTTAGGTTTTCTTTCTAAAGTACGATTCCCCTTTTTCCTGAATTGGAAAAAACAAATCATCACTCTCTACAATACCTTCAAATTCGGATACTGAAACGCTAGAAAATGAGTTAATAATTTATGACGCCAATCAAATGAGGTCTGAATTGAGATTCCTGTTTCCTTTGCACTTTTTCTAATACTATAGCCCCGATAGTAAACAATAAAGATACTTGTTAATCTTGTCTTTCTTTTTTAATGCAAACCAAAATTTCCCTGTCGTTTCACTAAAGTTTTTACCACAACCATTACACAATAGCGTTGTACGCCTTTTAATGTACCGTTTGCACGTATGCGTTCGCTTTTACAATGAGGACAAGTAACTGCTTTCGTTCTTTATCTTCTTCTAAATGTGAACCCGATGTTGATAAAGACAGTAAAGAGTTTACAATACTTGTTGGATAATTAAGCTACTCTCAAAAAATAATCTCTAAAATCAGATGTATCATAAATGTTCTTTTTGCTAAGATAACACATATTTAATTTAGAACTTAGCCACTATTTTTAAATAACTCTAAGTCTTCTTTGGTATCTATATCAAAGAAGTTTGTGGATGATTCCGACAAACTACTCGTTTTTCTTTGGTGATAAACTCTTTTGCCTTTATCACCTTTATCAATAGTAATTCAGGAAAATATTTTAGGAAAATAGCAGGACTCCTAATTTATTTCCATAGTTAGATGCATAATATATATCCTTATGTCTTTAAATAAAACAAGTAAGGATTCTAAATAAGCAATTTCAATGGCGGTTGATCTGCTAATAAAATGTAGATTCCGTCAAATTTAACGCCTCTTTTTAAAATATTGAATCCCAGAAATAATACTAGAACTCAACCTTCTCATATTTGGTTCTCATAAATTGGATATTTTTGAATGATTTTGCTTTATTTAGCAGCATTTGCCCTAAAACACAATAATTCATCAGAAAAATACATTTTAATTTCTCTAAAGTGATGTCTAAAAGTTTTTTGTTATTTTTCAAGCGTTTTATGCATTCATTCTTGACGATTTTCCAGCAGCTAAAACTAATACAGCAATATTTTCATTTAAAGAGTATGAATTTTACCATTGATTTCGCGCAAAGAAAAAGGTCTTTTTTCTAATTAC
>NZ_MQUA01000007.1 GCF_002943715.1 Polaribacter filamentus
AACGAAGACAAAAAGCTACTGGTTTGTATGATTTTGATCTAAATTTAGGTAACTCAGAAATCAATTATCAGCTAGCATTTTAAAAGAAAGTGTTTCCGTTAAAAAGAAAAAAACTGCAAAACCTGTTGTAAAAATTGAAATTGATGATGATAATTTAATCAATCTTTATAAAAAGAATTTAGTATTACAAGAAGCCATCATTCAAGAAAGAGTAAAACTTACAGGTACTAAAAAGAACATTGATAAATTCTCGCAACTACTTTCTGAATTTTTAGAAAAAAATTAATGAGTTTTACGACCAGTGCATACAAAACAATTGATGATGAAACCATTTTTTATTACAAATGGCCATCAAATAGAAACAACCCTATAAAAGGAATTGTACAAATTGCTCATGGGGTTGGTGAACACGCAGGCAGGTACCATCCAATAGCAGAAAAATTACAAAATGAAGGTTTTGAAGTCTATGCAAACGACCATAGAGCTCATGGAAAATCAGTGAAAAGTCATGATTATTTAGGCTATTATGATGGTGATAATTATTTTTTGGATGCTTTAAATGATATGCGCCAACTTACAGAAATCATCCAAAAAGAACATCCAAATAAAAAAATAATTTTGTTTGGTCATAGTATGGGTTCTTTATTGAGTAGAGAATATACTACCAAATATGGTGCTGATTTAGAAGCGTTAATTTTATCCGGAACGGCAAGTTTTATGAAAGGTTTGGGGCCTGTGGGCCTTTTTAGCGCAGACATTTTAGGCAAAATTAATGGCAAACATAGAAGTAACGAGTTATTAAAAAAGCTGTTCTTTACACAATTCAATAAGAAATTTAAACCGAACAGAACAAAAGTAGATTGGATCAGTAGTGATGCGCGTCAGGTAGATTTGTTTGAAGCCGATCCGTTAAGAATTGAAGATTTTTCTTTAAGTGTTTTTCGAGATATCTTGAAAGGGACTAAGAAGATTAATAAAATTCAAACTTTTGAAAGCACGCCAAAAGACTTGCCTATTTTAATTTTTTCGGGCGATAAAGATCCAGTTGGAGAAATGGGAAAAGGAGTCAAAAAAGTGGCAAATGCATATGAGAAAGCGGGCATTAAAAATCTAACGCTAAAACTTTACGAAGGTGGTAGACATGAAATGCTGAATGAAATTAATAAAAATGACGTTGAACAAGATGTCATTAATTGGCTAAATGATAGAATTAAGGTATAAATTAGAAAAATGGAAAACAACAAAACGCTCTATACATCCTTTACAAAACTTGCCCTAAAACTTGCCATGTCTAAAGGCATGACTTTAAAAAAAGCAAAGGAAATCGTTATTCTAAAGTTTGAACTACACCCTTTTGAAAAAATGATTGTTGGCCTTATTGATGAACGTAAACTAATAAAAAAAGAGATCCATACACTATTAGACGAATGTATATCTGTTTGCGAAGATTTTGGACCTGATAGAGATTATGTAACTTTAATTATTGTTTTAGATAGAATAAGCAAAGTAAAGGCAACTAAAAAAGGTACCGATGACATTGCAAATCAAGTGCTAATCGCCTTCAAAGAAAAGATTGAAGAAATAAATACAAGAATAGAATCTCCTCCATTATTTAATGTGATTTTAGAAACGAGATCTGTTGTAGAATGGGTTTCTATGTTTGGTATTTATCCTTTTATACCAAAGCACAAAGCGAGTAAAAATAGACCCGTTTTATTAATGCCGCCTTATTTAGGAAATGATTTATCTACCACTTTTGTAAGAAATTACCTTAAATCTGTTGGTTTTAAAACGTATAAATGGGAGCTTGGGTAAATATGATTAACTCAAAATCATTACCAAAATTGATAGAAAAGTTAGACGAAATCTTTGAAAAACATCAGGAAAAAGTAAGTCTTGTTGGCTGGAGTGGCGGAGGAATTTTTGCAAAAATAATTGCGAACAGACATCCTGATAAAGTAGAACAATTAATTACAATTGGTTCTCCTGTTTGGGGCGTTAAAAACATGAAAACCCCTGTAGTTAGGTCTTTAGAATTTTTAAGAGGACGAAAATTAAAGGAAAGAAATGATAAATTTATTAAAGAATTAGAAGAAATTCCAGATGTACCCGTGACCTGTATTTACACAAAAACCGACGGTCTTTTGCCTTGGAAACATTGTATGGAAGCTGAAACATTAAGAAAAGATATAAAAAATATCGAAGTTTTTGGAAGTCATTGTGGAATGGGTGCGAATGCATCCGTTTTATTAACCGTAGCCAATTCTTTAAACACGAATATTACAGGTAAAAAACCAAAAGGTATCATGACTAAGGTTGAAAGTTTATTTTTCCCTAAATTCTGGGAACAAAAAGGAATATCAAAATTTACAAACCTCTTTTTTAGTTAAGTATGGAACATCGTTTACAAAATATTATAGAGCATCCTAAATTTCAAGAAAAGCTTCAAGAAATTGCAACAGCTCAAGAAATTGAATTTTCTGAAATTCAAAAACAAGGAGCTGATTGTATTGCAGAATTGTATTCTCAACAGCATCCTATTGCAAACATGTTGTCTCTAAAAGGGTTTCAATTTATGATGTCTAAAGCGTACAATAACAAAATAGATATTGATCCTAAAGAAATAAAAAAATTGATGAAATTAATGCGACAAAACTCTGTTGCGTTTATTTTAACACACAAAACCTATTTAGATACTGTTGTTTTAGTAACCACTTTAGCTAGATATGGAATGCCAATTCCGTATACTTTTGGAGGCATCAATCTTGCTGTTCCTGGTTTTAAACAATTGGGGAAAAAATCTGGTTTAATTTTTATCCGAAGAAGTTTTAAAGAAGACCAAATTTACAAAGCTGCTTTAAGACATTATATTTCTTGCATGATAGAAAATGGCGATCATTTAACTTGGAATATCGAAGGCACGCGCTCTAGAACAGGTAAGATTGTCTATCCTCAAATGGGGATTTTAAAATACATCATGGAAGGTGAAAAAGAAAGCACACGAAATATAAAATATGTACCCGTTTCTATTGTGTATGATTTAATTCCGGATGTTAAAGAAATGACTGAAGAAGGCAAAGGAGTCGCAAAAAAATCTGAAAATATTAGTACTTTTATCAACTACTTTAAAAAGCTAGGAAATGAATATGGCAAGGCAGCGATTCGATTTGGTGAGCCTGTAGATGCCGGCGATCACCAAAATGCCATCATACCGGATATTGAAGAAGACAGTTATTCAGACACAAACACATTGCCGCGTTTTGCTTTTGAATTGATTCATAATGCAAATATGATAACACCAGTAACGACTGTATCACTGGTTTGTAATGTACTATTAAACAATTTTTCACTTACTAAAAATGAGATAGAAATTAGCGTTATTCAACTAATGAATTATATTGAACAACGTAAAAAAGATGTTTTAATTGAACGAGGAAAAAGCATTGGTGCATCGGTGCAAAAAGCTTTAAATTTATTACAAAGTTCAGGCATTATTCAAAAAAATAAAGCAGGCTATAAAACACAGTATAGTTTAACTTCCTCTGAGTTTTTGTCAGCAACCTATTATGCAAACATGGCTTCTGCACATTTGTATCACAGAGCTTTTATAGAAATGGCTTTGGTTCAAATTAAGGATGAAGATTCTCCCAATAGGATTCTTTCTTTTTGGACAGAAATTATGCGTTTAAGAAACTTGTTTAAATTCGAATTTTTCTATACAAATAAACCGAAGTTTAGCAGTGAAATTGAAGCCGAATTATCGTTGTTTGATAAAAATTGGAGAGCAATTATTAGTAACCCAAAAGGAGATATAAACGGATTATTGGCAAGACAAGAAATGTTTGTTTCTAAAGGATTGTTATTAATCTATTTAGAAGCCAACAAAGTAGTCTGCCAAACTTTACATTCTTGGGATTTAGAAGATGAATTTACAGATGAAGATTTTATACAATTGTGTCTTTTTAAAGGAAGAGAATTGCATTGGCAGAATAGAATTAGCAGATTAGACAGTTTATCTACGCCCTTTTTAGTGAGTGCTTTGCGTTTGGCAAAAAACAGTAAACTAACTCCGTTTGATAAAAAAATAGATATCAAGGAATTAGATGTCTGGATGGATTTGCTAGAAAATCTTACGGAACGTTTGCGATTTTTACAAAAATTAGAAATTGTAAATACGAAGAAATTAATCAGTAAAAGAAAAGAGGAGAGTGAAGTTGTTCCTGGTGCCGAATTAAACAGTATTTCTGAAGATGTTTTAGAGGATGAAGAAGGCCCGCATATTGCAGCATTTTTTGATTTAGATAGAACGTTAATCAATGATTTTTCTGCTAAACAATTTTTAAAATCTCGCTTATTAAGTGGTAAATCCACTGTCAAAGAATTGCTTTCTCAATTTGCTACCGTTTTAGTATATGCAGCAGGCAATAGGGATTTTGAAATGCTTACAAAAATTTCTGCTTTGGGCGTAAAAGGTATCAAAGAAAAACAATTTATAGATTTAGGTGAAGAAGTATACCAAGAACACTTGGCAAACACTATTTATCCTGAGGCAATTGCATTAATTGCATCTCATGTAAAAAGAGGACATCAAGTCGTTATTATTTCTGCCGCAACGCGTTATCAAATTACACCAATTGCAAATGAGCTTGGTATCAAAGATATTTTCTGTACAGAAATGGAAGTTAGAAAAGGAAAATTTACGGGAATCATTTCAGAAATGTGTTGGCAAGAAGGAAAAGCGAGGGCTGGTAGAAAATTTGCAAAATCTAATAACATCGATTTATCAAAAAGTTTTTTCTACACCGATAGTATTGACGATTATCCTTTATTAGAAATTGTAGGCAAACCAATTGCTACAAATCCTGATACTAAATTATCACAATTGGCTTTTGAAAACGATTGGAAAATTCTTCGTTTTAAAGAAAACAAAAGAAAACCTTTGGTTAACGGATTAAGAACTGGCTTAGCTGCTGCAAGTTTATACCCATCTGCATTAAAAGGGATTCTAAAAGGAACCTTATCATTATCTCATAAAGAAGGTATAAACGCAACCATTTCTAGTATTGGAGATTTAGGAACTAGATTGGCCGGTTTAGATATTGTTGTAAAAAATAAACATAATTTAGAAGATCATAGACCAGCAGTTTTTTGTTTTAATCATCAATCGTCTGCAGACTTTTTTATCATTTTAAAATTATTAAGAAAAGATGTTACTGGTATCGCAAAAAAAGAATTAGAAATGACTCCTTTTGGCCCACTATTTAAAGCAATGGGCGCAATATTTATAGATAGAACTGACAAAGATAAAGCGTTAGAATCAATGAAAAATGCTTCAGAAATCCTAAAAAAAGGAACATCAGTTGCCATTGCTCCAGAAGGCACAAGAAGTGGAAGTAAAACTTTAGGGAAATTTAAAAAAGGTGCTTTTCACTTAGCGATAAAAGGTGGCGTTCCAATTGTGCCAATTGTTATTAAAAACGCATATATGGCAATGCCAAAAGGAAGTAAAATATTTAAACCTACACATATTGAAGTAGTGGTTTTAGATCCTGTAGACACTTCTGAATGGAAACCAAAATACATAGATAGCTATGTTGAAGAAGTTAGAAACTTATTTTTAAAGGAATTAGAGAACTAATAAAACTAAAATTATGAAATTAAAAGTTGGATTATTGGGCGGCGGTTCTTGGGGAACAACTGTTGCCTCCTTAACTGCAAAAAATAGCCTCACAATTATTTGGGCAAGAAACCAAGAAATAGTCGATGAAATTAATGAGCATCACACAAATAGCAAATATTTACCTAATGCTAAATTAACACATTCTTTAAGAGCATCCGTTTCTATAAAAGAAACGGTTGAACATGCAGATGTTATTGTTATGGGTGTTCCTTCACAAAGTTTCCGTGAAGTTTTAGAAGAAGCAAAACCACATATTAGACCTTGGGTTCCCATCATAAATTTAGCAAAGGGATTGGAAATTAGCACCAAAATGCGAATGACAGAAATAATTGAAGAATTAATGCCTGGTCATCCAATTGGTGTTTTAACAGGTCCTAATTTAGCTAAAGAAATTCATTTTGGAAAAGCCGCCGCTGCAGTAATTGCAATGGTGGATCATTCAATTGCACAAAGTTTACAGTCGGTATTTAGTTCGGGTTTATTTCGTGTGTACACAAATGATGACGTTATTGGGTGTGAGTTAGGCGGTGCTTTAAAAAACATTTATGCAATCGCCACAGGAATGGGAGATGGTTCAAATGCTGGAGATAATACACGCGCTGCAATTATAACTAGAGGTTTAGCAGAACTTACCCGATTAGGAATTGCGATGGGTGGTAAAAAAAGTACTTTTTCTGGTTTAGCAGGAATGGGCGATTTAGTTGCAACGTGTTCTAGCACCAAAAGTAGAAATCATCATGTTGGTTTTCAATTAGGAAGAGGCAAGAGCTTAGATCAAATTATTAGCGAAATGGACGAAGTTGCTGAAGGTGTAAAAACAGTAAAAGTAGTTATGGAACTAGCTAAACATTATAAAATTGATATGCCAATTGCCAAAGAAATTTACAAAGTTCTCTACGAAGGTAACAACGTAAATGATGCTTTTAAAGGTTTATTAAAATACGAAACTGGCTCTGAAAAAGAACCGGGTTAAAATTAAAGTCATGACAAAAAAACAAGACCAAACAGCCTCTTTTATGGTTCGTTTTAACCAACGAATCTTTGAAGAAAATGGCGAATCTAAACTGCAATGGCGTGGTAAGATTTCTCATATTCAAGATGGTGATGAGAAAAGATTTTCAGATTTTAACGATGCCTTACTTTTTATGCAGCAAAAGTTAGGCGAATTAACGGAAGAAGCTACAAAACATCAAACTACTGAGGAACAAGAAAGTATTCTTAAAAAAAGCTATTCTATGTGGAAAACCATTAGGGATTTTGGTCCAAAAGTAATTAGAGACACCTTAAAAGATCCTAAAAAACAGTTTATACATTTACAAGATGAACTTCAAGATAAAATAAGCACATTTAGCGAAGAAATATCAGAGAAAGTGCAAATTGATCAATGGAGAAATGCTTCAAGATCTGATTTTAATAAAATTCAAAGTCAAATAGAAAGCTTATCATCAGAAATAACAAAACTTGTTACAAAAGTAGACGCTATAAAAAAGAAATAGTTGCGCTATGTTTAACGCTCTTCAACAATTACAAGAATTACAAGCCTTTCAAAAAGATGCACAAATTCGCATTGAAACTTTAGGGCATTTTTGTGTGTGGAGAAATCATCAAAAGATTGAAAGTAAAGAATGGGCAAGAGATAAAACGATTCAATTATTGCAATATTTAGTTTCTAATCGAAAAAGAAATGCACTTCATAAAGAAAAAATTATGGATGGCCTCTGGGAAGAATGGAATGATCGAGATTTTAAAGTGGCGCTTCACGGAATCCATAAAGTTTTAGAACCAGAGAGACTTTCTAGAACAGAATCAGAATATATTATAAGACAAGGTGTTAGTTACCAAATAGATTTAGAAAAAGTTTGGATTGATGTCGAAGCCTTAGAAAAATACATTATTATTGGTAATGAAGCTTTTATTGTTGACAAATCTATTTCTAAAATAGCCTATAAAGCTGCAATAGCATTATATAAAGGATCTTATTTACCCAACAGAATCTTCGAAGATTGGACCTCCGAAGAAAGAGAAAAAACACAACTTTTAATTTTAGGCGCTTATATCACCTTAGCAGAAATTTTACTAGAAGAAAATCCGTTAGAAAGTATCCGTTTGGCGCAAAATGCTTTGGCTATTGATGCAACTTGGGAAGACGCATACAGAATACAAATGCAAGCGTATATTATTAAAGGCAACAGACCTCAAGCGATCAAAACGTATATGAAATGCCAAGTGATTTTAGAAGAAGAGTATGGAATTTCCCCGCTTCCTGAAACAAAAAAATTATTGAAAGAGATAGAGGAAATACATTAAATATTTAAGACACGGATTGCACAGATTTACGCGGATTGTTGCTTTGAGTTGAATCTGCTGCTGTAAAAAAAGACAAGGGTTTAACGAATTACACAGACCCTCGCTTAACTCTAATATTGTGGATAGAATAAAAAAAATACCAATCAATTTAAATTTTATTTTACAATTTAACATGTTTCATCCGTGAAAATCTGTGAAATCCGTGTCTAAGAAAAATTAAAGACTTTACATGGTTCATATAATACAAGACCGTTGCAAAAAGCGAACTTAATTATTTTTACTTTTTAGAGTTCCCTTTTTTTTAGCTACAACATCGATTATGCTATTTTTTTTCTATTTTAAGTGAGTAAATGCCTCTTTTAGGCCTCATTTTTCCTTAATTTTTACAATTAGACGCAAATATCCCTGGACTTCGATATAAATTATAGCACATTGCCTCCATCAAATTTTGTGTATGCATTTTTTTCATCCCTCTGTATCTTGCAATTCCACCTTTAAACCATAATTTTATTCCTCCAAAAGTACGTTCTACTTTAAACCTTGTTTTTCCTATTAATTTATTGAATCTAGTTTCCCATTTTGTTAACGGTTTATTTTTTACCGCCTTTTTAAGGATATGATTCTTTAAATTACGCTTCTTTAAAATCGCAACATTTTTCTTTGATTGGTACCCTTTATCTGCCTTTAGAGGGATGTCTTTTGGTAATACCACATTTACACTTTCTAGAACTTCCTCCAAATTTGCAATCTCATTTTTGCTGGCAGTTGTGGTTAGTACTCCTAGAACGAGTCCTTCGTTATCCGTTACATGATGCTTTTTAAACCCAAAATGGTACTTTCCTCTTTTCTTTAACCAAGTACCCTCTTTATCGACACTATCTGGATATTCTTTGTGTACTTCTACTTGGTCTGCACAGCGGTCTTCGGTTACCTTAAAATTTGTTTTTCCTTTTGGTCTAAGTGGCGTATCTATTACACTAGCGTCTATTATTAAACCTGTTTTTACAATGATATTATGTGCTTCTAGCTGTTTGTTTATGGAGGTAAATAATTTTTCGAAGGTTTGTGTTTTGGTTAATGCGGTTCTAAACCTACTTAAAGTACTATGATCTGGAGCAACCTGTTCAATGGTCATCCCACAAAAATAACTAAAGGAAAGACTGTCATTTATTCGGTCTTCAACTTCATAATCGCTTAAACCATACCAACTTTGTAAAAGACACATTTTAAAAAGTAATGTCCCATCATAAGAAGGCTTGCCAGTGGCACTTTTTCCTTTTAAATAATCATTATTTATTAGGATAGAGATCGTATCCCAATCGATAAGGGTGTTTATTTGGGTGAAAAATGTCTTTTTAATTTTTCTTGCTCGTAAATCGCAAATGCTATCGGCTAAAGTTGGTTGTTTTTGTATTTTCATACACTAAATTTACAGATTAATATACTTACAATCATATATTTAACATAAATAATAACGTGTTATTTTTGTGCTTTTTATTAGGTACTTCCTTGCAACGGTCTTTACTCCTGTACTTTCTTCTCTTCCTTTGGAAAAGCTTGTTTGCTAAAAATAAAAAGTAATGCTACACCTACACTAATATAGGCATCCGCAGGATTAAAAATATATTGGAAAAAAGTATATGGTTCACCTCCAATAAAAGGAATCCAGCTTGGTAAATCTCCACTCCAAATAGGAAAATAAAACATGTCTACCACTTTACCGTGAAAAATACTTCCGTAAGGTTGATCTGCAAAAAGCGTTGCCACTTTATTGGTAGAATCGTCAAAAATTGCTCCGTAAAAAACAGAATCTATAATGTTACCAACGGCACCAGAAAAAATTAACGAAATAGCAATAATCACTGCATTGTGCACTTTCGTTTTTATGTTGCCAATTAACCAATACATAATTGCTGATACTGCAACCAATCTAAAAACAGTTAAAAAAGTTTTCCTGCTTTTCCGCCAAACTCAAAACCCATTGCCATTCCGTTGTTTTCTACAAAATGGATTTTAAACCAATCGAAAACCACCACTTCTTCGCCTAAAACAAAGTTTGTTTTTATATATATTTTAATAACTTGATCTAAAATAATTGTAAATAAAATAGTAAGAATTGCGATGTTCTTTTTAGACATTTTTATAGAATTGTGCTCACAAAAATAAGACTATTATTGTGTTTTTTGGGTAGTTAAATAAATATTAGCTTTTAAGCTTGTTACCGTAAAGGTTTTCTGGTTTTTTTCTGATTTATTTTGATATATTTTTCATACAAAATATCATTAATTTGTATTTTTCCAAGCTTAGAAGTTACCTCAATTTTTGCGTTTTAAGTGTTGC
>NZ_MQUA01000008.1 GCF_002943715.1 Polaribacter filamentus
AATTACTTCTCTTTTAAAAACTTTTCCCGGTTTAGAAGTTAGCAAAGAAAATAGTTCGAACTCTTTTCTTGGAAGTGCAATTTTTTTGCCTGCTTTATAAACAACATATTCATCTCTATCAATAACAATATCACCAATTTTAAAAGTTTCCTCACTTTCTGTTTCGGTTTTTAGTCTCCTTAATAAAGACTTTACCTTACTTACTAAAACTTTAGGCTTAATAGGTTTTGTAATATAATCATCTGCACCAGCTTCAAAACCTGCAACCTGAGAATAATCTTCGCCTCTTGCAGTAAAGAATGTAATAATTACATTTTCTAATGATTTAATTTTTCTAATTTTTTCGCAAGCCTCAATGCCATCCATTTCTGGCATCATGATGTCTAATAAAATTAAATGGGGGATATTTTTTTTCGCAATTTTTATAGCTTGCTGGCCATTTTCGGCAGTAAAAACTTGATATCCTTCATTCTTAAGATTATACCCAACTATTTCTAGAATGTCTGGTTCATCATCAACTAATAAAATTTTAATTTCACTTTTATTCATAATCTTTTTGAATGTTGAATATCAAAAATACAGATAATTCTAGTATAAAGTTAGGTTCTTAACAATCATTTAATCTTGGCTTTTTTAATTTACTTTTAAATAACATAGGATATTCTAAAAAAAAGCAGTTACTTCTATTAAATTAACAATTAATTAATGGGTTGTTAATCAGTGTAAAAGTTAATTATTTGTTATATTTACAGCCAATTCAAAAATCAAATCACACATGAAAAAAAACTACATTTTTACTTTATTGATTGCACTTTGTTTAACGGCAGTTTCTTTTGGGCAAGTATCTCTTCCTCATTATGATGGGTTTGATTATACTGTAGGAGCAGATTTAGGAGCTCAAACAAATTGGGAGAATTTTAGTGGTACTGTAAATGAAATTGATGCAGTATCAGGGAGTCTTTCCTATGAAGGATTAGAATCTTCAACAGGTAATTCAGTTTATTTAGAAGGATTGTCGTATGACTCTCAAATTTTGTTTTCGGAAGTTACTTCTGGAGAAGTTTTTTCTTCATTCATTATTAAAGTTACAGATATATCTAAAATGACTGATTATACTGATGGTGGATATTTTGCTATGTTTGCTTCGGGTACAACTTCTTTTAATGCTCGTTTATGGGTACATCCTGCTACTAATCCAGTGGCAAGTACTTTTAATTTTGCAATAACTAATGGGAGCTCAGGCACAGGTTTTGGCTCTGATTATAATGTAGATGATGAAATATTAATTGTGATGAGTTATAATACAACATCAGGGGTTATGAATGCTTGGATTAATCCTTCTTCTTCAGATTTTGAAGGAAGTACAGCTCCTACTGTTACATTAACAGATACAGATGCAACTCCCAATGCAACAAATAGATTTATTTTAAGACAAGATTCTGTTGATGAAACACCAGGAATGATTATTGATGAACTTAGACTTGGAACAACTTGGGCATCAGTTACACCAGCTGCTGCTGCTGCATCCGTAAAAAACAATTCAATCGAAGGTTTTGCAACCTATCCAAACCCAATTACAAATAATAGATTTACTATTTCTAGCAATAGCAATGGTAAAAAAGAACTTGTTATTTTTAATGTTTTAGGTAAGAAAGTACTTTCATCTAGTTTTTCTGGAGTAAAATCTACTATTGATGTGTCTGCTATTTCTGCGGGAATCTATATTTTAAAAGTTACAGAAGCGGGTAAAACAGCTTCTAAAAAGTTAGTAATTAGATAATATCTTACATTATTACATAAGTATTCTTATTTTAAAAGCTCCAAATTAATTTTTGGAGCTTTTTTATTTAGTATCTTTATCTTGGAAAAGAAAAATAATTTGCTATGAATCTTACCTACAACATAAACGATATCCTTTTTTTAGATATAGAAACGGTGCCTCAAGAAGAAAATTGGAGTTTACTTTCTAAAAGTACTCAAGAACTTTTTGAAAAAAAAACACAGTACCAAAGAAAAGATGAATATACTGCTGCACAGTTTTATGAACGTGCGGGGATTTGGGCAGAATTCGGAAAAATAATATGTATTTCCGTTGGCTATTTTGTGGACATAAAGGAAGTGAAGCAATTTAGAATTACCTCTTTTTTTGGAGATAACGAACACCAACTTTTAACTGATTTTAAAGTGTTGTTAGATAAACATTTCGCTAAAAAAGCGAATGTTTTATGTGCGCATAATGGTAAAGAATTCGATTTTCCTTTTATAGCTAGAAGAATGATTGTGCATCAAATAGAATTGCCTAAAAAACTAAATTTATTTGGTAAAAAACCATGGGAAATTCCGCATTTAGACACGCTAGAGCTATGGAAATTTGGTGATTACAAACATTATACATCACTAAAGTTATTAACTTCTATTTTAGGAGTTCCCTCGCCAAAAGATGATATTGATGGTAGTGAAGTTGCAGGTGTTTATTACAAAGAAAAAAATATTGATAGAATTGTTACCTATTGCGAAAAAGACACCATTGCCGTTGCACAAATTTTATTACGTTTTAATAATGAAGCCTTATTAAAGGACGAAAATATTATTCGAGTTTAGTTGAAAACAATTGTATTATGAGAATTGTATGGAATCAAAACGCTTTAGATAGTTTAGATAAAAATATAAATCATCTTAAAAAGAATTGGTCGACAGATGTACTTGTAAATTTTTTAGATATTGTAGATGAAAAGGTTGAGCTTTTAAAAACTTACCCTGAAATGGGAATAATTTGTGAATTCAAACCAATATTTCGTCAATTGGTCATTACAAAACACATTACACTATTTTACGAAGTAGAAACTGATGAAATTTATTTACATTTATTTTGGTTAAATTTCAGCGATTCATTAGAATTACAAATGCTTCTTTCGTAACATTTTCATTGCTTCACTGTGTTCTATTATCCTACCTGCTTTTTTATCTGCATTAGATTTTTCTAACTCCATTATCAAAGCTTCACTAGGAAATAAGATTTTTGAAATTGTAAAAACCTCATTCGCGGTAAATGTTTTAGTTTTTAATTTTCGGTAAAAAACTTGTTTTGACATTCCTAAATTTTGGTAAATAAAACTTATCTTAAAAGGCGAACTGTCTAAATAGTCTTTTAATTCATCTAAAAAAGTATTATATTTTGATACTATTTGTAGCATATTTTAGTATATTTTTGTGTTGTTATTAACAAATATAGTAAATATATTTAATACAATTAATTTAAAATATGCGATTTTTATTAGAGTTAAATAGAGGTTTTAATCTTCCTGTTTCATAGAAAGTTCAAACCAGCGCTCTTCTTTTTGTTCAATTGTAGTGATAATTTCTTGTAACTCTTCAGATTTTTTTGCAATATCATCAGGCTCAATCTCTACATTTAAAAATTGGTTCTCGATGGATGCTTTCCTTTTTTGAAGTCTTTCAATTTCTACTTCTAAAGCACCAAATTCCCTTTTTTCATTAAAAGTTAAGGTACTTTTGGTTGCTTTCTTTTCGGTTTTTTCAACGACTATTTCTACAGGTTTCTCATCTATTGTTTCAACAGGATCAGAACTATCATATGCTCTAAAATCAGAATAATTTCCAGGAAAATTTTCTACAATTCCTTCGCCTCTAAAAACGAATAAAGCATCTACAATTTTATCCATAAAGTATCGGTCATGCGATACTACTAATAAGTTTCCAGGATAATCTAATAAGAAATTTTCTAAGACGTTTAGGGTTACAACATCTAAATCGTTTGTTGGCTCATCTAAAATTAGAAAGTTAGGATTCTGAATTAAAACGGCACATAAATAAAGGCGTTTCTGCTCTCCACCAGAAAGTTTTCAACAAAATCATATTGTTTCTTTTTATCAACAAAAAGCGCTCTAAAAGTAATTGAAGTTGTTAAAGAATTTGGTGAATTTATCCCTTTAACAAAAGGAAGAAAAATTTCTGCTTCACAACTTTTAGAGCGCTTTTTGTTTGATAAAAAGAAACAATATGATTTTGTTGAAAAACTTTCTGGTGGAGAGCAGAAACGCCTTTATTTATGTGCCGTTTTAATTCAGAATCCTAACTTTCTAATTTTAGATGAGCCAACAAACGATTTAGATGTTGTAACCCTAAACGTCTTAGAAAATTTCTTATTAGATTATCCTGGAAACTTATTAGTAGTATCGCATGACCGATACTTTATGGATAAAATTGTAGATGCTTTATTCGTTTTTAGAGGCGAAGGAATTGTAGAAAATTTTCCTGGAAATTATTCTGATTTTAGAGCATATGATAGTTCTGATCCTGTTGAAACAATAGATGAGAAACCTGTAGAAATAGTCGTTGAAAAAACCGAAAAGAAAGCAACCAAAAGTACCTTAACTTTTAATGAAAAAAGGGAATTTGGTGCTTTAGAAGTAGAAATTGAAAGACTTCAAAAAAGGAAAGCATCCATCGAGAACCAATTTTTAAATGTAGAGATTGAGCCTGATGATATTGCAAAAAAATCTGAAGAGTTACAAGAAATTATCACTACAATTGAACAAAAAGAAGAGCGCTGGTTTGAACTTTCTATGAAACAGGAAGATTAAAACCTCTATTTAACTCTAATAAAAATCGCATATTTTAAATTAATTGTATTAAATATATTTACTATATTTGTTAATAACAACACAAAATATACTAAAATATGCTACAAATAGTATCAAAATATAATACTTTTTTAGATGAATTAAAAGACTATTTAGACAGTTCGCCTTTTAAGATAAGTTTTATTTACCAAAATTTAGGAATGTCAAAACAAGTTTTTTACCGAAAATTAAAAACTAAAACATTTACCGCGAATGAGGTTTTTACAATTTCAAAAATCTTATTTCCTAGTGAAGCTTTGATAATGGAGTTAGAAAAATCTAATGCAGATAAAAAAGCAGGTAGGATAATAGAACACAGTGAAGCAATGAAAATGTTACGAAAGAAGCATTTGTAATTCTAATGAATCGCTGAAATTTAACCAAAATAAATGTAAATAAATTTCATCAGTTTCTACTTCGTAAAATAGTGTAATGTGTTTTGTAATGACCAATTGACGAAATATTGGTTTGAATTCACAAATTATTCCCATTTCAGGGTAAGTTTTTAAAAGCTCAACCTTTTCATCTACAATATCTAAAAAATTTACAAGTACATCTGTCGACCAATTCTTTTTAAGATGATTTATATTTTTATCTAAACTATCTAAAGCGTTTTGATTCCATACAATTCTCATAATACAATTGTTTTCAACTAAACTCGAATAATATTTTCGTCCTTTAATAAGGCTTCATTATTAAAACGTAATAAAATTTGTGCAACGGCAATGGTGTCTTTTTCGCAATAGGTAACAATTCTATCAATATTTTTTTCTTTGTAATAAACACCTGCAACTTCACTACCATCAATATCATCTTTTGGCGAGGGAACTCCTAAAATAGAAGTTAATAACTTTAGTGATGTATAATGTTTGTAATCACCAAATTTCCATAGCTCTAGCGTGTCTAAATGCGGAATTTCCCATGGTTTTTTACCAAATAAATTTAGTTTTTTAGGCAATTCTATTTGATGCACAATCATTCTTCTAGCTATAAAAGGAAAATCGAATTCTTTACCATTATGCGCACATAAAACATTCGCTTTTTTAGCGAAATGTTTATCTAACAACACTTTAAAATCAGTTAAAAGTTGGTGTTCGTTATCTCCAAAAAAAGAGGTAATTCTAAATTGCTTCACTTCCTTTATGTCCACAAAATAGCCAACGGAAATACATATTATTTTTCCGAATTCTGCCCAAATCCCCGCACGTTCATAAAACTGTGCAGCAGTATATTCATCTTTTCTTTGGTACTGTGTTTTTTTTTCAAAAAGTTCTTGAGTACTTTTAGAAAGTAAACTCCAATTTTCTTCTTGAGGCACCGTTTCTATATCTAAAAAAAGGATATCGTTTATGTTGTAGGTAAGATTCATAGCAAATTATTTTTCTTTTCCAAGATAAAGATACTAAATAAAAAAGCTCCAAAAATTAATTTGGAGCTTTTAAAATAAGAATACTTATGTAATAATGTAAGATATTATCTAATTACTAACTTTTTAGAAGCTGTTTTACCCGCTTCTGTAACTTTTAAAATATAGATTCCCGCAGAAATAGCAGACACATCAATAGTAGATTTTACTCCAGAAAAACTAGATGAAAGTACTTTCTTACCTAAAACATTAAAAATAACAAGTTCTTTTTACCATTGCTATTGCTAGAAATAGTAAATCTATTATTTGTAATTGGGTTTGGATAGGTTGCAAAACCTTCGATTGAATTGTTTTTTACGGATGCAGCAGCAGCAGCTGGTGTAACTGATGCCCAAGTTGTTCCAAGTCTAAGTTCATCAATAATCATTCCTGGTGTTTCATCAACAGAATCTTGTCTTAAAATAAATCTATTTGTTGCATTGGGAGTTGCATCTGTATCTGTTAATGTAACAGTAGGAGCTGTACTTCCTTCAAAATCTGAAGAAGAAGGATTAATCCAAGCATTCATAACCCCTGATGTTGTATTATAACTCATCACAATTAATATTTCATCATCTACATTATAATCAGAGCCAAAACCTGTGCCTGAGCTCCCATTAGTTATTGCAAAATTAAAAGTACTTGCCACTGGATTAGTAGCAGGATGTACCCATAAACGAGCATTAAAAGAAGTTGTACCCGAAGCAAACATAGCAAAATATCCACCATCAGTATAATCAGTCATTTTAGATATATCTGTAACTTTAATAATGAATGAAGAAAAAACTTCTCCAGAAGTAACTTCCGAAAACAAAATTTGAGAGTCATACGACAATCCTTCTAAATAAACTGAATTACCTGTTGAAGATTCTAATCCTTCATAGGAAAGACTCCCTGATACTGCATCAATTTCATTTACAGTACCACTAAAATTCTCCCAATTTGTTTGAGCTCCTAAATCTGCTCCTACAGTATAATCAAACCCATCATAATGAGGAAGAGATACTTGCCCAAAAGAAACTGCCGTTAAACAAAGTGCAATCAATAAAGTAAAAATGTAGTTTTTTTTCATGTGTGATTTGATTTTTGAATTGGCTGTAAATATAACAAATAATTAACTTTTACACTGATTAACAACCCATTAATTAATTGTTAATTTAATAGAAGTAACTGCCTTTTTTTTAGAATATCCTATGTTATTTAAAAGTAAATTAAAAAAGCCAAGATTAAATGATTGTTAAGAACCTAACTTTATACTAGAATTATCTGTATTTTTGATATTCAACATTCAAAAAGATTATGAATAAAAGTGAAATTAAAATTTTATTAGTTGATGATGAACCAGACATTCTAGAAATAGTTGGTATAATCTTAAGAATGAAGGATATCAAGTTTTTACTGCCGAAAATGGCCAGCAAGCTATAAAAATTGCGAAAAAAAATATCCCCATTTAATTTTATTAGACATCATGATGCCAGAAATGGATGGCATTGAGGCTTGCGAAAA
>NZ_MQUA01000009.1 GCF_002943715.1 Polaribacter filamentus
AAGCGGTTGGACCTGTTGTTTGTAAATACGCAACTTTATTATTTTATACTGAATTACTTTTGTAAATACTCCAGAAATCTGGATTCCTGTTGATAATTCTACGGTTCCTAAATTTTCTGAATTTAGTAGTTTCTGAGCTCCTTTTAAACCACCAGTTCTTAAAGCCATTGTATTTGCAAATTCATCTAAAACCAAACTTAAATAAGCAAAATCTGGAGTGACAAATAATTGCGGTTGGGGTTTTGTAATATCAAAATTTATAGTTGCTGCGTCAATGGAATAGGGCATTTTTTTAACTTCATCCGTCATGCACCAAGCACTTTCACCAATTGATGATAACAAACCTGCTCCATAAATTTTGGGGCATCTAAAGTGCCTATCAAACCATATTCTACAGACCACCAGTGTAAGTTTCGAATTTGTGCCATTTCTGACAATTCGCCCATATTATTTTGCAACCATTCTACTTTTTCTTGCGCTTCATCTACTTCTTTTTCGATTGAACTTGGGTCTTCTTTTAAGATGGATAAAAGCCTGATTGCTTCATATATTTCATAATCTTTAGAAGATGAAATTGCTTTGCTGCCAACTTCTCCAAAACGTCTTAAATATTCTGCATATTCTGGATTTGCTATAATAGGTGCGTGACCAGCTGCTTCATGAATAATATCTGGCGCTGGCGTATATTCTATATGATTGATAGTTCTCATATCAGAAGCAATTACCAAAACATTATAGGCTTGAAATTCCATAAAAGCATTTGGAGGAAAAAAACCATCTACAGAAACTGCTGCCCAACCAATTTCTTTTAAAATTCTATTCATGCCCTCCATATGCGGAATATTTTCAATAGAAATTCCTGTTTTTTGAAGTCCGGACATGTAGGATTTATGCGCAACTTTGCTTAAATAATCTACATTCATTCGCATTACATATCTCCAAACTGCTTGATTTTGAGGAGTATATTCGTTATAAGGTTGCTTTACAACAAATTTGTGCAAATGTTTTGGTAACTTTTTGTTACCTCATTAAATTCAAAATGTTCTTTCATTAAAGATTTCATAAAGTTTTCAGTACAAAATTACGAATTTTACAATTTAATATGCTTGTTTTCTTGTTAAAAGATCTTTTTTGTATCTTTAAATTTATCAGTAAAAAATATCGAAAATTAAAAAGTAGTTTCTTATAAAATTTATTGATTTTCAAATACTTATTAAAAAAAAAGACTTTCAGCTATGAGTTCAATATCCGGAATGATTACCAGTTTAAAAAATAATAAAAGAACTCGTGTTTCAACTTTTGATAAATTGAAAAATTTTAAGAAAGGGAAAAGTATTCAAGTTGCTTTTGACAAAGAAGCCTCTTCCTACCAACTCAAAAAGATTAAAGAAAAACTTCAAGAAGAAAATAAAAAATTATTAAAAAGGAATATATTGATCATCATTGCTCTTATTTCCGTTATCATTTACGTTATCGGTTTCGTGAAAATTTAAAAAAAGCTTTAAAATATTTCTTATTTTTACAGTATAATTCAGAAAAATGAACAAGAAAGTTATTCTAATGATTTTAGACGGATGGGGAATTACGCAAGACCCAAAAGTATCCGCAATTTACAATGCTAAAATTCCATTTATCAATAGTTTATATGACAAATATCCGAACGCTCAATTAAGAACCGAAGGAGAACATGTTGGTTTGCCAGAGGGTCAAATGGGGAATTCTGAAGTTGGACACATGAATTTAGGTGCTGGTAGAATTGTATATCAGAATTTAGCAAGAATAAACAAAGCTGTTCGAGAAAAAACCTTAGGTAAAGAAAAAGCGTTGTTAGATACTTTTAAATATGCCAAAGAAAATAACAAAAATGTGCATTTATTAGGGTTGGTTTCTAATGGCGGAATTCATGCGCACATTGATCATTTAAAAGGAATTTTGGATGTTGCCAAAGAAAATAACGTTACCAATGTGTTTTTACATGCGTTTACAGACGGACGAGATTGTGACCCTAAATCGGGTTCGTATTTCATCAACGAAGTGCAAGAATACATGAAAAAAAGTACGGGCGAATTAGCAACAGTTACTGGTCGTTATTACGCTATGGATAGAGATAATAGATGGGAACGCGTTAAAATTGCGTACGACGGAATAGTACATGCTGTTGGGACAAAAACTACGGATATTTTGGCGACCATCAACCAAAATTATGAAGCTGGTTTAACGGATGAATTTCACAAGCCAATTGTAATTACAAATGCAGATGGATCTCCAAAAGCACAAATAAAAGAAGGTGATGCTGTCATTTTCTTCAACTACAGAACCGATAGAGGACGCGAATTAACGAATGCTTTAAGTCAGAATGATTTTCCTGAATTCGACATGAAAAAGTTAGATTTGTACTACACAACAATGACTTTGTATGATGAATCTTTTAAAGGTATCAATGTTATATACAACAACGATAATATTAAAAACACCTTAGGCGAAGTTTTATCAAAAGCTGGAAAAAAACAAATTAGAATTGCGGAAACAGAAAAATATCCACATGTAACTTTCTTCTTTTCTGGCGGTCAAGAAGCTCCTTTTGAAGGCGAATCTCGAATTTTAAGAAACTCACCAAAAGTAGCTACCTACGATTTACAACCAGAAATGTCTGCCTACGAATTAAAAGATGCACTTTGTGAAGATTTAGAAAAAGGCGAAGCCGATTTTGTTTGTTTAAACTTTGCAAACGGCGATATGGTTGGGCACACAGGAATTATGGAGGCTGCTATAAAGGCCTGTGAAACTGTAGATGTTTGTGCAAAAGCAGTGATTGAAACTGGTTTGAATAACGGTTATTCAATCTTGTTAATTGCAGATCACGGCAATTGTGAAACGATGATGAACCCTGACGGTTCTCCAAACACAGCACACACAACAAATCCCGTTCCTTTTATTTTGATTGATAAAGATATAAAATCAATAAAAAGTGGAGTTTTAGGCGATATTGCACCGACAATTCTAGAATTAATGGGCGTTGCACAACCAAAAGAAATGACACAAAAATCACTTTTATAATTATGAAAAAAATACTATTCTTATTTTTAGTAACGATTCTTGCGGCTTGTAATTCAGCTAAAAAAGTTACAGAAACAAACACAATTGAAACCGAAAGAATTGAAGTTCAAAAAGTAGCTCCTAAAAGTGTAAATAAAATTGCTAGAGAAATTACTGCTAAAAAAGATGCAAATGGATATTTAATAGGTATTGCTAACAAAGAATCTTTTCAAGATGAAGCTTTTAAAGGCTGGTTTGACAATAGCTATGAGGAATATACAACTGATAAAAAAACGATGGACAAACTTAAAACTGCTATTGAAGGCTATACTATAAAAGGATTTATGGGTAGTTGGTGTGGAGATAGTAAAAGAGAAACACCTCGTTTTTATAAACTTTTAGATGAAACTAGTTTTAATCAAAATGATTTTGAATTAATTACAGTTGATAGAAGTAAAAAAACACCTGATAATCTTCAAGAAGGTTTAAATATTATAAGAGTGCCAACCTTTATTTTTTATAAAGATGGTGAAGAAGTTGGACGTTATGTAGAGTATCCAAGAGAAACTTTAGAGAAAGATATTTTAAAAATTGTAATGGGCCAACCTTACAAACATTCTTACGACAGAAGTCAGTAATTTATTTAATTTCAAGTATTTTTTTGATACTGATTTCACAGATGAACACAGAAAAAAATCTGTGAAATTCGTGTCCTATTTTTTTTAAGCCGTTTTATGCACCATTGTTTGATCAAGAAAATTAATTCCTAATAATTAATAGTAACTTTGCGATTCAATTTTTTATAATGATAAAGATCAAAACCAGAGAAGAAATAGAAATTATGCGCGAAAGTGCATTGGTAGTTTCTAGAACATTAGGAATGCTTGCAAAAGAGGTAAAACCTGGCGTTTCTACTTTATATTTAGACAAACTTGCCGAAGAATTTATAAGAGAACAAGGAGCTATTCCGGGTTTTTTAGGTTTGTATGATTTTCCAAACACCCTTTGTATGAGTCCGAATTCTCAAATTGTTCACGGAATACCGAATAAAAACCCTCTAATTGAAGGAGATATTATATCCATTGATTGTGGCGCTTTAAAAAACGGTTTTTATGGCGATCATGCGTACACTTTTGCCATCGGAGAAATTGATTTGGAAGTTCAAAAATTATTAGAAGTTACCAAAGAAAGTTTATATGTTGGCATCAGAGAGTTTAAAGCGGGTAATAGAGTTGGCGATGTTGGTTTTGCAATTCAGGATTTTACGGAAAAACATGGTTACGGAGTTGTAAGAGAACTTGTTGGTCATGGTTTAGGACGAGAAATGCACGAAGATCCAGAAATGCCAAATTACGGAACAAGAGGAAGAGGAAAGAAATTTGTAGAAGGAATGGTTGTTGCCATTGAACCGATGACAAACTTAGGAACTCATAGAATAAGACAGCATTCTGATGGTTGGACCATTACTACTTTAGATAATAAACCTTCGGCTCATTTTGAACATGATGTAGCCATTGTGAATGGTAAACCAGAGCTTTTATCGACTTTTAAATATGTGAATGAGGCATTGGGGATTGTTACTGATATTGAGGATGAGTTTCGGAATTAGATTTTGATATGGATTTCAATGAGATGCAATTAAAATTTTGACAAGGATTTCACGGATTTTCACGAATTAAAAATAATTAAATAAAGATTCTTCTAAGTTATTTAATTAACACCGTTCAGGAGCTTCACAGAGAAATTATGGAGTATCACAAAATTACTTAAAAAAAAATGACACATATTTCACTGATCTTCAAGGATTAAAGAAAATTTATCAAATTATAATATTATGAATACTCTATTATATAAAGAAGATACATTTAAGATAATTGGAATCTGTATGGAAGTTCACAATCAATTAGGTAAAGGTTTTAGCGAAGTTGTTTATAGTGACGCTTTAGAAATAGAATTTATTGATAATAATATTAAATATTCAAAAGAACAAAAATTTAATATCAGTTATAAAGGAAATATTCTTCCTCATAAATACAGGGCTGATTTTATAATTAATGATACCATAGTTTTAGAAATAAAAGCAATTCATTGTCTGACATCTTCGCATGTAAAACAAACATTAAATTATTTAGCCGTTTCTAAATTAAAAATTGGTTTACTAATCAATTTTGGTGAAGGTAGTTTAAAATATAAACGAGTTATCTTATAATATTATCAGTGAAAATCAGTGAAATCCGTGTCAAAAAACCGCTGTGTAACAACTATGAAAATCTTCAAATCCGTATTAAATACCATCCCTAGACCTTGGCTAATTAAAGCTAGTTATTTAGTGCGTCCAATAATTGCACTTTCTTTAAAAGGCAATAAGTTTACCGATCCAATAGACGGGAAAAGTTTTCGTAAATTTTTACCTTACGGATATAGAAAACAAAGAGAAAATGCACTTTCTCCGTCAACTTTATCACTAGAAAGACATCGATTGATGTGGCTTTTTCTAAAGGATGAAACTGATTTTTTTACATCAGATAGGAGACTAAAAACCTTACACATTGCACCTGAACAATGTTTTTTAAACATTTTTAGAAAACAAAAAAATCTTGATTATTTAACATCAGATTTAGAATCCCCAATTGCAGATGTAAAAGCAGATATTTGCGACTTACCTTTTGAAGATAACTCTTTTGATGTTGTTTTTTGTAATCATGTTTTAGAGCATATTTCTGATGACACAAAAGCAATGCAAGAACTGTTTAGAGTAATGAAAAAAGGCGGATTTGGTATTTTTCAAATTCCGCAAGACATTACCAAAGAAACCACTTTTGAAAACGATTCTATTACCGATAGAAAAGAACGTGCTAAAATTTTTGGTCAATATGATCATGTGCGTATTTATGGCAAAGATTATTTTAACAAACTGCGTTCTGTAGGTTTTAAAGTGGATGAAGTTGATTATACAAAAAAAATCGCTCCAGAAAAACTAGAACGATTTTGCTTAATGAAGAACGAAATTCTTCCTGTTTGTTACAAAGAATAAAATTTATTGATGAAATGTATATGTTGCATATTCTTCAACACGTCCTTCTGTATTAGAAAATAAAAGGATCACTTCTATTTCAGGATGTTTTTTTAAAAACTCCTTCGTTTTTTCTAAACCCATTGCCATAAAAGCAGTTGCATAGGCGTCAACATCTGCGCAATCTTTACTTGCAATTACAGAAGCACTTAATAAATTACTTTCTGTTGCAAAACCCGTTTTAGGATTTATGGTGTGTACATATTTTTTTCCATCATCAGCAATTCTAAACTTTCTATAATTCCCGGAAGTTGCCATTGATTTATTAGAAAGGTTAATATTTTTGAAACCTCCATTTTCCTTTGCACTTGCTGGATCTACAACTCTAATTAGCCAAGGTTTCTGATTCTTTTTCGTCCCTTTTGCTCTTATTTCTCCGCCTATTTCAATTAAATAATTTTCTATTTTTTTTTCATCAAAAAAACGAGCAACCAAATCGATTCCGAAACCTTTTGCAATGGCATTAAAATCTAAATATATTTTTGGATCCTCTTTAACTACCTTTCCTTTACTGATAGAAATTTTTTCTAAACCAACAAATAGCATTTGCGCTTTTATTTCTTCTTCTGTAAGATTGTTTCTTTCATTTTCAGGCCCAAATCCGTAAGCATTTACTAAATTTCCAACCGTTGGATCAAAAAAACCATCTGTTTCTTTGTAGATTCTTTTTGATTTTTCGAAAACTTCAGAAAAAATAGCATCCACAACTATTGTGGTATCGCCATTATTAATTTTAGAAATATCTGAAGTAGAAATATATGTAGATGTAGCGCTGTTTATCAACAAAAATAGACTGTCTAACGAATCTTGGTAATTAATAGCTGAATTTAAGTAGGTTATTTTATAAGTTGTCCCAAAAACTAGGCCTTGTAACGTATAATCCCTGTTCTGAACCTCTTTCTTACATGCTATTAAAATTGATGAAATGATAAGAAAAGCGACTATTATTTTGAGTTTCATGAATTTCTTAATTTTTGTACAAAAATAGTGTATAAATTTTTCACAATTTATTGTTAAACACACTTTTTATTGGTACATTTTGTTAAATTTGTAGATAAATTTAATTAATATAAAGATGAAAAAATATCAATATTATTATTAACCGCTGTTTTGGTAAGTTCTTGTGTTTCTAAGAAAAAATTTGTTGAATTAGAAACAAAACACGATTTATCTAAAACAGAATTAGTAGATCTAAAAGCAAATTTACAAAAATGTTTAATTGACAATGAAAGAGAATCTACCAAGGTTTTTACTTTGTTAGAGCAAATAAAATATTTACAAGAGGATAAAAAAACAGCTTTAAAACAAGTTGAAAACTTAACTGTTTTAACACAATCTTCTTCTGACAATATTAAAACTGTTATTTCTCAATTAAGTGAAAAAGACAAGTACATTAATGGTATTAGAGAAGCAATGACTCAAAAAGACTCATTAAATCTAGCTATTAAGTTTCATTTAACTAAAAACTTAACTGATGGGATTAGAGATGAAGATATCGAGGTAAACGTTGAAAAAACGGTCGTTTTTATCTCAATTTCGGATAAATTATTATTTAAAAGCGGAAGCTATAATGTAACTGATAAAGCATATACTGTTTTAGAAAAGATTGCAAAAGTAATTAATGACCAACCTACTATGGAAGTGATGATTGAAGGCCATACAGACACCACTCCAATAAAAAGAGATATCATTCAAGATAACTGGGATTTATCTGCTTTGAGAGCTACTTCAATTACAAGAATTTTACAATATAAATACGGTGTTCAACCAGAAAGATTAATTGCTGCGGGTAGAAGTCAATATATTCCTTTAGCACCAAATGATACTGCTGCAAATAAATCTATAAACAGAAGAACAAAAATTATTATCATGCCTAAATTAAATCAATTCTTTGAATTGTTAGAGCAAGATGCTACTAAATAATTTTTAAACTTTACATTATTTTAAAACCCAACTCAAATGAGTTGGGTTTTACTTTTTTAGATGATTTCTTAAACTTGACTTTCTCAAAAAAAACCACTAACTTCGTTTAACTTCTGATAAAATGAATTAAAACTCACCTTATCATTATAGTTAGCAAATATTAAAATGAAAATAGTAAAACTTATAATAATTGTTTTGTTTTTTACAAACATTACACTTGGTCAAAACTATTTAGGTTATTCCAATGATAGCTTAAAAATTAAATCCGTTTTTCTAAAAGAAACAGTAAGTCTTAACCTACATATTCCGGAAACATTTAACTTTTCAGCAAAATCAACAAAATATCCAATCACAATAATTTTTGATAGTCAACACGAAAGAACGTATCCTCAAATAATAAATTCAATTGATTTATTGACTAATGAATCTCAAATACCAGAAACAATTATAATTGGAGTGCCTTTTAATCGCAATAATAGGTATTACTTAACTTCTAGTCAGAAAAATAAAAACGATTCTTTATTAGGTATTGAAAGAATGGAAAGGTTTCTTTTTAATGAACTTATTCCAAAACTTCAAAAAGAGTTTAAAGCAAACGACTATATAACTCTTGTTGGACATTCAAGGACTGCTTTTTTAGTCAATTATTTAACCACAAAACAAAGTAAAAAAATTGATATCGCAATTGCGTTAAGTGGATTTTACAATAATAAACCTTTGTCTATTGAGAATTTCAAATCTTATATTTCAGACTCTTCTAATTTTCTTAATAAGTTTAATTATTATTTTACTGCTGGAAGCACTTTGGAAGAAGAAACATATCTAACTGAATGTAAAGATGTATCTGATTATATTTCCAAAACCGAAATGCCAAAAAACTTTGTAGGACGTTTTGCCGAAAGCAAAAACGCTAACCATATGACCAACTATTGGGTTTCAGCACCTTCTATTTTTATGGACGCATACGCTGATTATAATTCAATCCTAAATAACTGGTTTTATATCAAGTTAAAAAAAGATACTATCGAAAAGCCAATAGAGGAATTTAAATCTGATTTAGAACAAACAGGTAAAAAATTAGGGTTTGAGGTAAATCCTAACCTAACTCATATATTTTCATTAGCGAGTTCTTTTGGATATGAGAAAAAAGACATTCAAACAGCTATTGACTTTATTAAACTAGGGCAAAAGTATTATCCTAATTATCCTGATTTTGATTTAGAACTTATTGGATACTATAATCAGCTCAATAATCTCAAAATGTCAGAATATTATAAAACAGAATATAGAAATAAAGTTATGTCAAGAAAGGATATTAGTGAACGAGAAAAAACTGAACTATTTAAAAAAATTGAAGAAGAAAAAACGTTTGCTAACACCGTGTATGGTTAGTTGCGAGTTTTAAGCACCAAAGTTAGCAAATAAAACACAGATAGAAAGTCCGCAAGGACTTCGTAAATTGGCAGAAACCAAGCAATTAATTATACACGGTGTTAGCAAACGTTTTTATTCTTCTTCAATTTTTTTAATAGTTCAGTTTTTTCTCGTTCACTAATATCCTTTCTTGACATAACTTTATTTCTATATTCTGTTTTATAATATTCTGACATTTTGAGATTATTGAGCTGATTATAGTATCCAATAAGTTCTAAATCAAAATCAGGATAATTAGGATAATACTTTTGCCCTAGTTTAATAAAGTCAATAGCTGTTTGAATGTCTTTTTTCTCATATCCAAAAGAACTCGCTAATGAAAATATATGAGTTAGGTTAGGATTTACCTCAAACCCTAATTTTTTACCTGTTTGTTCTAAATCAGATTTAAATTCCTCTATTGGCTTTTCGATAGTATCTTTTTTTAACTTGATATAAAACCAGTTATTTAGGATTGAATTATAATCAGCGTATGCGTCCATAAAAATAGAAGGTGCTGAAACCCAATAGTTGGTCATATGGTTAGCGTTTTTGCTTTCGGCAAAACGTCCTACAAAGTTTTTGGCATTTCGGTTTTGGAAATATAATCAGATACATCTTTACATTCAGTTAGATATGTTTCTTCTTCCAAAGTGCTTCCAGCAGTAAAATAATAATTAAACTTATTAAGAAAATTAGAAGAGTCTGAAATATAAGATTTGAAATTCTCAATAGACAAAGGTTTATTATTGTAAAATCCACTTAACGCAATTGCGATATCATTTTTTTACTTTGTTTTGTGGTTAAATAATTGACTAAAAAAGCAGTCCTTGAATGTCCAACAAGAGTTATATAGTCTTTGCTTTAAACTCTTTTTGAAGTTTTGGAATAAGTTCATTAAAAAGAAACCTTTCCATTCTTTCAATACCTAATAAAGAATCGTTTTTATTTTTCTGACTAGAAGTTAAGTAATACCTATTATTGCGATTAAAAGGCACTCCAATTATAATTGTTTCTGGTATTTGAGATTCATTAGTCAATAAATCAATTGAATTTATTATTTGAGGATACGTTCTTTCGTGTTGACTATCAAAAATTATTGTGATTGGATATTTTGTTGATTTTGCTGAAAAGTTAAATGTTTCCGGAATATGTAGGTTAAGACTTACTGTTTCTTTTAGAAAAACGGATTTAATTTTTAAGCTATCATTGGAATAACCTAAATAGTTTTGACCAAGTGTAATGTTTGTAAAAACAAAACAATTATTATAAGTTTTACTATTTTCATTTTAATATTTGCTAACTATAATGATAAGGTGAGTTTTAATTCATTTTATCAGAAGTTAAACGAAGTTAGTGGTTTTTTTTGAAAAGTCAAGTTTAGAAATCATCTAAAAAGTAAACCCAACTCATTTGAGTTGGGTTTAAAATAATGTAAAGTTTAAAAATTATTTAGTAGCATCTTGCTCTAACAATTCAAAGAATTGATTTAATTTAGGCATGATAATAATTTTTGTTCTTCTGTTTATAGATTTATTTGCAGCAGTATCATTTGGTGCTAAAGGAATATATTGACTTCTACCCGCAGCAATTAATCTTTCTGGTTGAACACCGTATTTATATTGTAAAATTCTTGTAATTGAAGTAGCTCTCAAAGCAGATAAATCCCAGTTATCTTGAATGATATCTCTTTTTATTGGAGTGGTGTCTGTATGGCCTTCAATCATCACTTCCATAGTAGGTTGGTCATTAATTACTTTTGCAATCTTTTCTAAAACAGTATATGCTTTATCAGTTACATTATAGCTTCCGCTTTTAAATAATAATTTATCCGAAATTGAGATAAAAACGACCGTTTTTTCAACGTTTACCTCGATATCTTCATCTCTAATCCCATCAGTTAAGTTTTTAGTTAAATGAAACTTAATAGCTAGATTTAATGAGTCTTTTTGAGTCATTGCTTCTCTAATACCATTAATGTACTTGTCTTTTTCACTTAATTGAGAAATAACAGTTTTAATATTGTCAGAAGAAGATTGTGTTAAAACAGTTAAGTTTTCAACTTGTTTAAAGCTGTTTTTTTATCCTCTTGTAAATTTTTATTTGCTCTAACAAAGTAAAAACCTGGTAGATTCTCTTTCATTGTCAATTAAACATTTTTGTAAATTTGCTTTTAGATCTACTAATTCTGTTTTAGATAAATCGTGTTTTGTTTCTAATTCAACAAATTTTTTCTTAGAAACACAAGAACTTACCAAAACAGCGGTTAATAATAATATGATATTTTTTCATCTTTATATTAATTAAATTTATCTACAAATTTAACAAAATGTACCAATAAAAGTGTGTTTAACAATAATTGTGAAAAATTTATACACTATTTTTGTACAAAAATTAAGAAATTCATGAAACTCAAAATAATAGTCGCTTTTCTTATCATTTCATCAATTTTAATAGCATGTAAGAAAGAGTTCAGAACAGGGATTATACGTTACAAGGCCTAGTTTTTGGGACAACTTAAAATAACCTACTTAAATTCAGCTATTAATTACCAAGATTCGTTAGACAGTCTATTTTTGTTGATAAACAGCGCTACATCTACATATATTTCTACTTCAGATATTTCTAAAATTAATAATGGCGATACCCAATAGTTGTGGATGCTATTTTTTCTGAAGTTTTCGAAAAATCAAAAAGAATCTACAAAGAAACAGATGGTTTTTTTGATCCAACGGTTGGAAATTTAGTAAATGCTTACGGATTTGGGCCTGAAAATGAAAGAAACAATCTTA
>NZ_MQUA01000010.1 GCF_002943715.1 Polaribacter filamentus
CTGGTCCGTGTCTCAGTACCAGTGTGGGGGATCTCCCTCTCAGGACCCCTACCTATCGATGTCTTGGTAAGCCGTTACCTTACCAACTAACTAATAGGACGCATAGCCATCTTTTACCGATAAATCTTTAATTGTAAACTGATGCCAGTCTACAATACTATGGGGCATTAATCTTCATTTCTAAAGGCTATTCCCCTGTAAAAGGTAGGTTCTATACGCGTTACGCACCCGTGCGCCGGTCGTCAGCGAAGCAAGCTCCCTGTTACCCTCGACTTGCATGTGTTAGGCCTGCCGCTAGCGTTCATCCTGAGCCAGGATCAAACTCTTCATTGTATATTTTAAATAATATGAATGAATAAGTTTCAAAAGAATTTTTGTCTAAATAAATCTAAACATGGTTATTCTACTCTTTGTTTACGCTGTCAATTTCAATATTTTCAATGAACTTTTAAAGTATATTAATAATGCTTAACACATCTTAATAACCCCTAATTTTGTAGAAATACTAGACTCGAACTAGTCGATTTATCTCTAAACCTTTCCAAAATCTCCCTGAACTTTTTTACCGTATTTGTTAGCGGGTGCAAATATACAAACTTTCTCTAAACTGACAAGAAAAAAATAAAGTTTTTTAAATTATTTACCTCTGATAAAATCTTGAACTTACACTCCCTAAATTTGGGATTGCAAACATACAATGAATTTTGTTTTACAACCTAATAAAAATGAAACTTTTTTTATTGAAAAATATACCCATCAAATCTGAACGCAAAACTTCTAAACCCTATGCAAATACAACCTATTAATGAACTTACTAACCTACTTGTATTTCCGTTAGCGGGTGCAAATATACACCCCCTTTTTAATTACACAACCTTTTTTTAAACTTTTTTTAAAATTATCTTTAACTGCTTTATCATACCAAAAGTTATTATGGATATTTTAAACACAGTAAACAAGGAATTATAAATGAAAAACTTCATTTATAATTCACAAAAGTGAAACGAATTACACCTGTTTTTAAGTAACTTATACCAAAATAGTTTTTTAATGCCGTATATTTTCATTATATTACGTTATGGGAAGAATAGCAAGTTTAGATATTTCAGAATCACTAATTGAGCTTAAAGAATTAGTGTCAAAGCAAACAACATTAAAAGGGGAAAAGCGAGTAAAATCTTTAATTTATATAAAGACAAAAAAGTTTAAAACTCGACAAGAAGTGTCAGCTTCTGTAGGAGTTCACATCAGAACATTAGAAAGATGGGTAGAAACCTATAAATTATTTGGAATTGATCAAATGATTAGTGATAAGCCAAAAAATAAACAATCAAAAATTATTACTTCTGAAATTCATTTAGGTTTATCGCAAAGAGTTAATGACCCTCTCAACCCTTTTTTAGGATATTGGGATGCGCAAATATGGGTAAATGAAACCTATGGGATTGAGATAAAATATCAACGTATTCGAGAGTATTTAAAGCAACATTTTAAAACAAAACTTAAAAGCCCGCGAAAATCTCATTACAAAAAAAATGTAGAGGCTGAAAAAGCCTTTTTAAAAACTACCTAATACGCTAAACAACATTAGATTAAGTCTAAATAAAAATAAATACAAAGAGGTAAATCTATATTTTCAAGACGAAGCTAGATTTGGAATGATGAATCATTTAGGAAAATATTTAACAGCTAGTGGAGTCAAACCAATAGTTACTTATCAGCATATTTTCAAAACAACTTATCTATATGGAAGTTATTCCCCAATCAATGGAGATTGTTTTGTATGGGAAATTAATGGTGTTGATACTAAAATATTCGAAGCCTATCTTAAAGAATTCTCTTTATATAAGCCTAAGGAATATAAAATTGTGGTAATCGATAACGCAGGTTTTCATTCAACAAAGAATATCGAAATACCTGAAAATATTCATTTATTAAGAATCCCCCCTTATAATCCAGAGTTAAATCCTTGTGAACAAGTTTGGCAATACATTAAAAATAGATTTAAAAATCAACGCTTTGAAAAAATGGAAAACCTTAAAGAATGGCTGCATAAAACCGTCACGAAAATGGATAGTGAAACGATTAAATCTATAACTGGAAATCATCATTTTTTAAATGCATTTAATGCGGCATTTATTAACTAAATTGGTATTACATTAAACCTGTCAGACTTGTTGGATAGAAGTAGCTGCTCAAAATTTTCCAATACGTAGCGAGGTCATCTATTTACACTTAAGGTAAACGGCTTTAGTAAAATGGACCGTCCATTAAAGTAGTCATTGAAAATTGGTAGCAAAAGACCTAGAATTAAAAGCGCATAAACTATTTCTTTTAAAGCTATCTATCAGAAATAATATGTCCAATATAACTTTATAGAGCGCATACAAACTATATTACACATGACTATCTTCTATCTAAAGAATTACGAACATGTTATCCAACTCATTTTGCATCAGCAATATAATTTACAAGCATGAATTATAGATTGTTGGTGAAAACAAACTATTTATTTTTTGAGAACCTTTACTAAAGAAGTACCAACTTTTAAAAAGTAAATTCCGTTTGCTAATTTGGAGACATCAATATTTTGATTTGCAACAAAGCTATTAAATAAAAAAGAAGATGCTTTTTTGCCAGTAATCGAATACAAAGCAGCATTTTTAGATTTTAGTTTTGAGTTATCAAAAGTTAAAATAGTTGTTACAGGGTTTGGATAAAATATAATTAAGTTATTTTTGAGTTGTTCATCAATAGAAAGAGTGCTTTTTAAAATATGCTTTAGAGCATCGTTAGCCATTTTTTGAGCCTCATGTGCTACTAAAAAAACCTCATCCTTTTCCCAATTAAAAGTAGTATTTAAAGATTGTGCTGTTGATTGACTTTCTGTGAAAAAATAGCGTCCTCTAACCAATCTACTTAAACCTTGTTGAGTATCTACAACTGCATTATGTCTTAATCCTGAAGAGCTTTGGTCTGTGTCTCCAGTTCCTAAATGAATGATTAGCTTTTTAGAAAGAGCTAGTTTTAAATCTGAATTTGGCAATTGGCCTTTTTTTAATCCGTAAGGAAAATCGATAGAGAACTCAGGAACAGTATACCAACCAGCGTTTGAGCAAACTGCAATATCTAATTTACTATTTGGTAAATACAAAACAAAACGTTGTAAAAATTGTGCACCAGCAGAAGGCCCCAACCATTATATTTTTCTTGCGTACCAGAAACGGCTGACTTTATTTGTTCAAACAAAGGATCTAAAACAGAAAAAGTCCATTCTTCTTTTGCATTAAATGTTGATAAAGAAGGATTATCTCCATCATTAAAAATATTGGCTAAATTATACGCATCTCCTGTTGAGAAATCCTCATCAGAAAACTGTGGTGCAAATACCATGAATTTATTATTGTTTGCCATAGATATCCAATAATCTCTGTAATCAGCTGCATTTCTATTTACGCCGTGAAAAGACATTACTATTGGCATCGTTTTTACCTCTCCGTTAGGAATATGATAAAAAACTTCAATAGATTTTGAACTCAATGCTCCTGAAGGATTATAGGTAAATGAACCAGTTGTATTTGGTATTAAATTTTGACTATATAATGACAAAATACAGTAACTAAATAAAATAAATATGACACTTTTTTTCATTAGAAAGTAATCTGAAATAACAAATCAATCTGATTTATGTTAGTGCCAATTTTTGGATTGTAGTTACTGTATGAAGACTGTACTTTTAAGCTGTTGCCAACAAAATATTTAGACAAACCAAAAGTAGTTGCATTGGCACTTTGCAAAACAGAACTTACGTTTGTAACAAATTCTTGCGTTCTGTTTTCGTAACGCGCATCAAAACTAAAACCACTTACGGTTACATAACCAACTTGCACGTTAAAACTATCGCCTAAAGTTAAAAAATCGCTTATTTGAGTTGGTGCTAAAATTTGTGTTGCATTTGCATCGATATAGGTTTCGTTTATATTAGAAGCGCTTGCATTTACATATTCTGCTAATAAAGAAAAACCTTGATATTTTAGTAAAATATCGGCATAAATTTGTACGTAATCTGGGTAATTATTTTCGCCATTTACATCATATAAAATATAATTTCCATGACCTTCGCCAACAGCATTACTTGTACCTATATTATGACTTCCTGCAAACCCAAGAACGAATTTTAATTTTTCTTCTCTTTCTAAATCCGTGCTTGTTAAATCGTTTCCTGGTTTAAAAAATCCTAAAGGATATAAGTCTAAACGTCCACCATATTTGATTCCACCTAAATCTGTATCTCTAGAATTTGCTCCAAAAGAGTTTCTTCCATCGCCAGAAGTTACTGCTAACATTGGTGCAATTCCGAATTTATCGCCAAATTTAGAACTTACAAAAACTCCAAATTCTCTACCAGTTTCACTAAAATTAGTACTTAAAAAACTACGGTTTGTAAATTGCAAACGATCTTCTCTATACATCATTTCTCTATTGTTTAAAAACGTTTGTTTTTGACCAATAGTAATGGTTGTTGATTCGTGAGGATGATATGCAATCCAAGCATCCAACAAAGGTTCTTGCAAACTATAATCTAACTGAAATAGAAAGCTCACCTTTTCTTTTACCGCATTTCCAGAAAAATACAAATAAGATCTTCTAGAATTAAATTCGTTTTCTCGGTCAAGACCATCTGCTTTGGAAGACATAAAACTTGGTTGAACAAAACCACCCAAATTAAACTGATATTGATTATCGTTCAAAGAAAATTTAAGCCACTACCTACATTAAAACTCACCTTATTTCTATCATTTTCCTGATCTTGGTCTTCATCATCATCTTGAGCTATTGCAAAAAAAGGAACACAAACACATAAAAAAGTACAAAGTGTTATCCTAAAATTGAAGTTCTGAAATCGTTTCATATTCGATTGTATTTATTTTTAATTTAAAATTCTATATATTGGTAATTGCGCTCCTTCTTTGGTTTTTAAAAGACCAAAACTTACAAAACTATTGGGCGCTTCTGGCTCTAAAAGTTCAATAACGATGTTTGCTCTTTTTTGATTCATAGAGACCTTATAAGTTCCCTTTTTGAACATTTTTTTCTCTTTTATAATCATTGTTCTTACGTCTTGCTGATTAACTTTCTCGTATTTTTTGAAGTTTTTATCGTAATACGTAATCGTGTAACTTTCAGACATTTTTTCTTCATCTGTTGATAGCTGCGCTACTTTTACTCCTAAAATTCGCATTTTATCGACAAGTATTTTTTGATCTTCGTCCAAATAATAGGCAATTGGTCTTTTTCTTACAAGAATTGGTTTTACTCTAGCGGCATCTCGTTTTTTTACTTCTAAATCAATTATTCGTTCTGTGTTTAAATCAATAACTTGAATTGTATCTTTATAAATTGGTCTTTTATGAGTTACAACGACATCTTCTCTTTGTTCATTGATTGCTTTTTCAATTTCCTCTTTGACCAATAATTTATTATTTTTGGTTGTTTCCAGAAAGGATATTGCTACAGAAAAGGTAATAAAAACTCTTCTTTTAAAAGAGGTTTTACCAATACCTACACCTCTAACTTCTAGTAAAGTGGCTATGGTATTTGTTAAGGCATAATTTGTAACGCTTGATCTTGAATTTAAAGAACCTTGATTAAAAACTACCTCACCATTATAATCGGCTGTAGAAACATATGGAACGGTGTTAAAACCAAAACTTTTTAAACTTTTTTGTGCATTTTTCACAAAAATATTTTCTGTGAGATCTCTTAAATTTTTTGGTACATTTAAATTACCTGTATTTAAAAACATAGCGTCGTATAAGGTTACAACACCAAAATTGCCCATCATTGCTAAATCTCTTCTAAAAGGTCTAAATTCATGAAAATCTACAGCAACTTCAGGATTAAAGGCTACAAAGGCATTCTTTAAAACTACACTTTCTGGCGCCATTAATTTGGCTTGATCTCTGTTTAAATCTAATCCATTTGCAGCATATCTGTCTTTTTTTAAATAGCCATCAATATTTGCCATGGGCACAATTGCCAACTCAATATCATCTAAAATATTTTTATATTTTTCATCATTTAATAATTGATGAATTAAATACAACATTCCTTCTGTACTTGCCGATTCATCCCCATGCAACCCACCTTGCATCCAAACCCTAACTTTTTCTTTTTGATTTGGATTCGTTAAAATAACCATCGGAATTTCTCTTCCTTTTTGAGTTTTACCTATAATAGATAATTTTATTTTTTGAGGATTTTCAACTACCAAACCATTCAAAAAACTTTTTAGTTCTTTATAATTTGTATAGCCTTTTTTCTTTTTTAAAGCAGGCGTCACATTTTCTACGGATGTAACATCAGGAAAAAAAGTTTCTGTAATATTTTTTGATTGCTGACTTAATTGTCCAGCAATTGGCAATGAAATCAATAAAATTAATAATGTATAGATTGTTTTTTTCATTTCTAAACACGCCACTTTTAGACAATAGATCTAACAAAATATTAACAAGGAGTTATGCCGCTAAAATTTCAAGCAATCGTATACCATAACAGATGGTAGTGATGGTGTTAATACCAATAAAGGATTACCAACTACAGAAGATGAAATATTTTTAGATTAATTCTAACATTAGCTTTTTAAGGATGAAAAAAACAATCTATACATTATTAATTTTATTGATTTCATTGGCCAATTGCTGGACAATTAAGTCAGCAATCAAAAAATATTACAGAAACTTTTTTCCTGATGTTACATCCGTAGAAAATGTGACGCCTGCTTTAAAAAAAAAAAAGGCTATACAAATTATAAAGAACTAAAAAGTTTTTTGAATGGTTTGGTAGTTGAAAATCCTCAAAAAATAAAATTATCTATTATAGGTAAAACTCCAAAAGGAAGAGAAATTCCGATGGTTATTTTAACGAATCCAAATCAAAAGAAAAAGTAGGGTTTGGATGCAAGGTGGGTTGCATGGGGATGAATCGGCAAGTACAGAAGGAATGTTGTATTTAATTCATCAATTATTAAATGATGAAAATATAAAATATTTTAGATGATATTGAGTTGGCAATTGTGCCCATGGCAAATATTGTGGCTATTAAAAAAAGACAGATATGCTGCAAATGGATTAGATTTAAACAGAGATCAAGCCAAATTAATGCGCCAGAAAGTGTAGTTTAAAGAATGCCTTTGTAGCCTTTAATCCTGAAGTTGCTGTAGATTTCATGAATTTAGACCTTTTAGAAGAGATTTAGCAATGATGGCAATTTTGGTGTTGTAACCTTATACGACGCTATGTTTTAAAATACAGGTAATTTAAATGTACAAAAAATTTAAGAGATCTCACAGAAAATATTTTTGTGAAAAATGCACAAAAAGTTAAAAAGTTTGGTTTTAAACACGTTCCATATGTTTCTACAGCCGATTATAATGGTGAGGTAGTTTTAATCAAGTTTCTTTAAATTCAAGATCAAGCGTTACAAATTATGCTTAACAAATACCATAGCCACTTTACTAGAAGTTAGAGGTGTGTATTGGTAAAACCTCTTTTAAAAGAAGAGTTTTATT
>NZ_MQUA01000011.1 GCF_002943715.1 Polaribacter filamentus
ACCAAGTCACACTAAACCCATAAAACAAAAAGATACAATTCGGAAAATATTGACTAATTATAGGGATGCTATTCAGTTTGTACATGATCAGACGATTAGAAATATAAATTTAGGTTTAATGCCAGACGAAATTGCTGAAAAAGTAATTTTACCAACTCATTTATCCAATTCGCCTTATTTAAAAGAGTTTTATAGTAAAGTAAATTGGTCTGTCAAATCTGTATTTGCTCGTTCTTTAGGTTTATTTGATGGAAACCCATCAACCTTATTGCCTTTACCTTTAAAAGAGAAAACAGCAAAAATAATTGAATTAGCAGGTGTTTTGATGTTCTAAAGCAAACAACTGTAGCAGCTTTTACTAAAAATTATCAATGGTCTTTGGAGTTGACAGACTATCTTTTAAAAATTGCTCCAAAAGATAATGAAGTATTAGAGTTAAGGTACAATAGCCTAATAAAACTAGGAGGGTCAAATTCAAATCCAAATGCTAGGCACTATTATTTAACAAGCGCATTAGAATTAAAAGTTTTAGAGATGAAGTTACGACCTGCAACAGGTAAAATTGCAGAACAATTAACTCTAAAATCAACCTTTGATGGAATGGTAGTAAGCCTTATACCAGAAAAAAGCATTTATGAAAATAAAAAGTTAATTTCTTTTTTCCAGACATAAAAGAAAAGTGGTCTGTACAAGTTAGATATGGTATCGCAGAAATTCAATCTTTTAATGTTAATGATGCAGATATCTTTTTAGAAATTAATTCTAAAGACTGGAAGAAATTAGCATCAGGTGTAGATGGCGGTATTGAAAGTTACTTCTCTGGAAATATGAATTTTAAAAAAGAAATCTACTTACTTTTAAAAGCTTTTTCGACTATGTTTAAAAATTAACTAAATAATTAACCCAAAATTAACTAAATAATTAACCAAAATTAACTTAAATCAGATGATAAAACAATTAAAAAAGGGAATTAAAATTACATTAACATTACTGACATTTCTAATAACTGTACAATTAAGTGCTCAAACTGTGCTGAGCGGTAAGGTTATAGATTCTAATGACAAATCTCCTTTACCAGGAGCAAATATACTAATTATAGGAGGTTCTGAAGGAGCATCAACAGATTTTGATGGGAATTTTACTTTAAAAGTAACGAAACAATTTCCTTATACTATAACAGTTAGTTTTACTGGTTATGATACTAAAAGTATCAAAGTTAATAAAGCTTCAGATGTTTCTTTAATTAGATTAAATGAAGGTATTTCATTAGATGAGATTATTGTTTCAGCTTCTAGGAAAAGGGAGAAAATTCAAGAAGCACCAGCAGCAGTAAGTGTACTTTCTGCAAAAGCATTAGCAGCTTATGCTGTTTCAAACCCTGTACAAGCATTACAAAATTTAACAGGAGTTGATGTAGCAACTTATGGTATTGGAGAATCAAAAATTAATTTAAGAGGTAAGTCTACAGTTTTTCAATCGGAAACGCTTGTTATTGTAGATTATAGAAATATTAGTATGCCAAGTTTGGGGCAAAACAAATCTGGTCAAAATCCAGTAGATGCAATCGATTTAGAACGCGTAGAGGTTATTAAAGGACCAGGAAGTGCATTATATGGACCTGGGGTAGAAGCAGGAGTTGTGCATTTTATTACCAAAAGTCCATTTAAAAAACAAGGTTTAACCTTGTCTATGGGGTTAGGTAATCAAAGTCAATTTCAAACAGCATTTAGATATGCAGAAGTTTCTGAAAATAAAAAATTAGGTTTTAAATTTACAGGGTATCATAGAACAGCAGAAGACTTTTCTTTTGATGACGCAGAAAGCCAAGCTCGTTTAGAGAGCTATGGCTCGTTTACGAGTAAGATAATTACCAGTGGAGTGGATGGCCGTACTTTTGAAGTAAAAGTGCCAGATTTACATACTGAAAGCTATGGTGTAACTGGGACACTAGAGTACAAACCATCCGATAAAACGACAATAACAAGTTTAGCGGGTTATAGTACGACTGAAGGTTTATTTAGAACTGCGCAAGGTGATGGATATCAAACTGCACCAAGAGGTTTTGCTCAAGTTCGTATGCAATCTGGAGGTTTGTTTGCACAAGTTTTTTGGTCTCAACAAAATGCAGGAGAAAATACGTGGTTGTATGGACCAGCATTAACGAACTTTAATAATGCAGAGCAATTAGAAGGACAAGTACAATACAATTGGGATGTTTCTCAAAATTTAAACCTTATTGTCGGTTCAGATTATAAAACTTTTGATACCGATACCAAGGGTACTATTAATGGTAAATATGAAGATGCAGATGAATATTCTATAATTGGTGCTTATGCACAAGGTAAATATAATGCAACAGATAAGTTAGATATTACAGCAGCAGCAAGAGTTGATAGATTTGCAGCTTTAAATCATATTTCTTTTTCACCAAGAGTTGCAGCTGTTTACAAAGCAAGTGATAATCATACGTTTAGAGCTACTTTTAACCAGTCAACTGGTGCTCCACTAGGTATTAATTTATTTACAGATTTGCCAACTGGTCAAGGGCCAGCGGGTTCTTTAATTTGGTTAACAGGTGGTGCAGAAGCATTTACCTATAATAATGGAAATGCGTATAGTTTTATAACTCAATCTGCAGTAACAAGTACTGATTTTCCTTTAAGAGCATTATATAATATGGTTGCTGCAAATTTTGCTGGTAGCCCTTTAGCAGCAAGTGTTAATGCTGTAGGTACGCAAATAACAGGTACAACATCTGCAACCGTTTTTGGAACTCCAATAAAAAGAGGTCCATTAGTACCCTCAACATCTAGTCAATTTGAAATTGGATATTCAGGCAGCCCAACTAACAAGTTGAAAGTTACATTAGATGCCTATTATAATAAAAGAAATAATAATATATCATCTACTTTATTGTCTTCAAAATTTTATGGTTATGCAACAGCAGGATCTGATTTAGCAGCAGCAATTACAGCTGTAAATCCTGGTTTCGCAAATTACGTATTACCTTCTGGTGCTACTGTAGCACAAACTTTTGCCGGAGGAATTAACGGTGTAACTTTGAATGCTTCAACTGGAGCACCAAATCCTTTAGGTTTTATGTCATCAGATCAATCACCAGGAAATGCTTTAGATATTACCTATTTTAATGTTGAGAGTGTAGATTATGTAGGGGTAGATTTGGGGTTAGATTATTTTATGTCAGATGATGTAACATTAAATGGTAGTATTTCTTGGTTAAGTAATTCATATTGGGATGAAGTAGCGATATCTGGATCAACTCAAAAAGTACCTTTTTCTCTAAATGTTCCAGAAATTATGGCAAAATTAGCTATAAACTACAGCCCAGAATTAGGTTTCAATGCAAATGCAGCAGTTCGTTATAGAGGCGAATTTCAATCTGAGAATGGAGGTGCTTGGACAGGTACAACAGAAGCTTCTACATTAGTAGATTTAAGTTTTGGATATAACTTTGATAAAAATATTGCATTTAAACTAACTAGTGGTAATCTTTTTGATTCTAAATACAGACCAATAGCAAATGCTCCATTTATTGGAAGAACTATTTTAGGTCAATTAACTTTACATTTCGATTAATTATTTATTAACGTATTCAATTAATTACTTGCACGAGAGGAATAGTTTAAAAATTATTCCTCTTTTTTTAAAATATTATGAAAAATTTAGAATATGATTACGTAATTATTGGAAGTGGCTTTGGTGGTTCTGTTAGTGCATTACGTCTTTCTGAAAAAGGATATAAAGTTTTAGTTATAGAAAAAGGAAAATGGTTTAAAGCAGAAGACTTTCCTAAAACTAATTGGAACTTTAAAAAGTGGTTGTGGCTTCCTCAAGTAGGTTTTCAAGGTTTTTTTAAGATGACTTTTTTAAATCACGTTACAGTACTTTCGGGTGTTGGAGTTGGGGGTGGTTCATTAACCTACGCAAATACATTACCAGTTCCTAAAGGCGATTTTTTTGAATCAGGTAGCTGGTCAGATCTTAACAATTGGAAAAATATTTTAGAACCATTTTATGAAACAGCATATAAAATGTTAGGTGCTGCAACAAATCCTAAACTAGATGCATCAGATCTAGCGTTAAAAGAATTAGCAAAAGATATTGGTAAAGAGGCACATTTTGAAGCAGCCAAAGTAGCTATCTATTTTGGCGAATCGGGGCGTACAGTAAAAGACCCCTATTTTAACGGTAAAGGACCAGACAGAACAGGTTGTGTGCATTGTGGTGCTTGTATGACAGGTTGTCGATACAATTCTAAAAATACTTTAGACAAAAATTACTTGTATTTAGCGCAGCAATTAGGCGCTACAATTATTGCAGAGAAAGAGGTAATAAATGTATTGCCTATAAATAAAGATGATGGAAGCGATGGGTATACAGTTGAATATAAATCAAAATTAGGAAAGAAATTAAAAGGAAAAGTAACCACAAAAGGAGTTATTTTCTCTGGTGGCGTGATGGGAACTGTACCATTATTACTAGAATTAAAAGATAAAAGTTTACCATATCTTTCTGATAAAGTAGGGTGTAATATTAGAACCAACAACGAATCACTATTGGTGATGACTTCTACTGAAAAAAATCATAAAGATTACTCTAAAGGAATCGCAATTGGTTCTGTTCTACACACTGATGAGAATAGTCATCTAGAGCCGGTTCGTTATGGTGAAGGGTCAAGTTTTTTTAGAACACTAACCATACCAACTATTCATAATAAGTTTGTTGTATTTAGACTTTTAGGAATGTTTGGAATTATATTGAAACAACCTTTACGTTTTTTGAAAACAGTATTTGCAAAAAACTACGCTAAGAGAACTACTGTTTTGTTATTTATGCAAACATTAGACAGTACTTTACGGATTAAAAAAGGATTTTTTACAAGGATGAAAACAGTTACAGAAGGTGGTCAAAAACCTAATGCATTTATTCCTGAGGCGCTAACTTTAGGTAAAAAATTCGCTAAAATGGTAAAAGCAATTCCATATGCTAATTTTACAGATGTATTATTAGGAAGTCCAACAACAGCACATATCTTAGGAGGTGCGGAATGGGAGAAGACATTTCTGTTGGTGTGATTGATAAAGAGGGATTTACGCCAGGATTTGCAGAAATCATAGCTCCATCACAAACCATCATATTTGATACCCAAAGACTTTACATTCTTTATCAATAACACCAACAGAAATGTCTTCTCCATTACCGCACCTCCTAAGATATGTGCTGTTGTTGGACTTCCTAATAATACATCTGTAAAATTAGCATATGGAATTCTTTTACCATTTTAGCGAATTTTTTACCTAAAGTTAGCGCCTCAGGAATAAATGCATTAGGTTTTTGACCACCTTCTGTAACTGTTTTCATCCTTGTAAAAATCCTTTTTAATCCGTAAAGTACTGTCTAATGTTTGCATAAATAACAAAACAGTAGTTCTCTTAGCGTAGTTTTTTGCAAATACTGTTTTCAAAAAACGTAAAGGTTGTTTCAATATAATTCCAAACATTCCTAAAAGTCTAAATACAACAAACTTATTATGAATAGTTGGTATGGTTAGTGTTCTAAAAAAACTTGACCCTTCACCATAACGAACCGGCTCTAGATGACTATTCTCATCAGTGTGTAGAACAGAACCAATTGCGATTCCTTTAGAGTAATCTTTATGATTTTTTTCAGTAGAAGTCATCACCAATAGTGATTCGTTGTTGGTCTAATATTACACCCTACTTTATCAGAAAGATATGGTAAACTTTTATCTTTTAATTCTAGTAATAATGGTACAGTTCCCATCACGCCACCAGAGAAAATAACTCCTTTTGTGGTTACTTTTCCTTTTAATTTCTTTCCTAATTTTGATTTATATCAACTGTATACCCATCGCTTCCATCATCTTTATTTATAGGCAATACATTTATTACCTCTTTCTCTGCAATAATTGTAGCGCCTAATTGCTGCGCTAAATACAAGTAATTTTTGTCTAAAGTATTTTTAGAATTGTATCGACAACCTGTCATACAAGCACCACAATGCACACAACCTGTTCTGTCTGGTCCTTTACCGTTAAAATAGGGGTCTTTTACTGTACGCCCCGATTCGCCAAATAGATAGCTACTTTGGCTGCTTCAAAATGTGCCTCTTTACCAATATCTTTTGCTAATTCTTTTAACGCTAGATCTGATGCATCTAGTTTAGGATTTGTTGCAGCACCTAACATTTTATATGCTGTTTCATAAAATGGTTCTAAAATATTTTTCCAATTGTTAAGATCTGACCAGCTACCTGATTCAAAAAAATCGCCTTTAGGAACTGGTAATGTATTTGCGTAGGTTAATGAACCACCCCAACTCCAACACCCGAAAGTACTGTAACGTGATTTAAAAAGTCATCTTAAAAAACCTTGAAAACCTACTTGAGGAAGCCACAACCACTTTTTAAAGTTCCAATTAGTTTTAGGAAAGTCTTCTGCTTTAAACCATTTTCCTTTTTCTATAACTAAAACTTTATATCCTTTTTCAGAAAGACGTAATGCACTAACAGAACCACCAAAGCCACTTCCAATAATTACGTAATCATATTCTAAATTTTTCATAATATTTTAAAAAAAGAGGAATAATTTTTAAACTATTCCTCTCGTGCAAGTAATTAATTGAATACGTTAATAAATAATTAATCGAAATGTAAAGTTAATTGACCTAAAATAGTTCTTCCAATAAATGGAGCATTTGCTATTGGTCTGTATTTAGAATCAAAAAGATTACACTAGTTAGTTTAAATGCAATATTTTTATCAAAGTTATATCCAAAACTTAAATCTACTAATGTAGAAGCTTCTGTTGTACCTGTCCAAGCACCTCCATTCTCAGATTGAAATTCGCCTCTATAACGAACTGCTGCATTTGCATTGAAACCTAATTCTGGCTGTAGTTTATAGCTAATTTTGCCATAATTTCTGGAACATTTAGAGAAAAAGGTACTTTTTGAGTTGATCCAGATATCGCTACTTCATCCCAATATGAATTACTTAACCAAGAAATACTACCATTTAATGTTACATCATCTGACATAAAATAATCTAACCCAAATCTACCCCTACATAATCTACACTCTCAACATTAAAATAGGTAATATCTAAAGCATTTCCTGGTGATTGATCTGATGACATAAAACCTAAAGGATTTGGTGCTCCAGTTGAAGCATTCAAAGTTACACCGTTAATTCCTCCGGCAAAAGTTTGTGCTACAGTAGCACCAGAAGGTAATACGTAATTTGCGAAACCAGGATTTACAGCTGTAATTGCTGCTGCTAAATCAGATCCTGCTGTTGCATAACCATAAAATTTTGAAGACAATAAAGTAGATGATATATTATTATTTCTTTTATTATAATAGGCATCTAATGTAACTTTCAACTTGTTAGTTGGGCTGCCTGAATATCCAATTTCAAATTGACTAGATGTTGAGGGTACTAATGGACCTCTTTTTATTGGAGTTCCAAAAACGGTTGCAGATGTTGTACCTGTTATTTGCGTACCTACAGCATTAACACTTGCTGCTAAAGGCTACCAGCAAAATTTGCAGCAACCATATTATATAATGCTCTTAAAGGAAAATCAGTACTTGTTACTGCAGATTGAGTTATAAAACTATACGCATTTCCATTATTATAGGTAAATGCTTCTGCACCACCTGTTAACAAATTAAAGAACCCGCTGGCCCTTGACCAGTTGGCAAATCTGTAAATAAATTAATACCTAGTGGAGCACCAGTTGACTGGTTAAAAGTAGCTCTAAACGTATGATTATCACTTGCTTTGTAAACAGCTGCAACTCTTGGTGAAAAAGAAATATGATTTAAACTGCAAATCTATCAACTCTTGCTGCTGCTGTAATATCTAACTTATCTGTTGCATTATATTTACTTGTGCATAAGCACCAATTATAGAATATTCATCTGCATCTTCATATTTACCATTAATAGTACCCTTGGTATCGGTATCAAAAGTTTTATAATCTGAACCGACAATAAGGTTTAAATTTTGAGAAACATCCCAATTGTATTGTACTTGTCCTTCTAATTGCTCTGCATTATTAAAGTTCGTTAATGCTGGTCCATACAACCACGTATTTTCTCCTGCATTTTGTTGAGACCAAAAAACTTGTGCAAACAAACCTCCAGATTGCATACAACTTGAGCAAAACCTCTTGGTGCAGTTTGATATCCATCACCTTGCGCAGTTCTAAATAAACCTTCAGTCGTACTATAACCCGCTAAACTTGTTATTGTCGTTTTATCGGATGGTTTGTACTCTAGTGTCCAGTTACACCATAGCTTTCAGTATGTAAAATCTGGCACTTTTACTTCAAAAGTACGGCCATCCACTCCACTGGTAATTATCTTACTCGTAAACGAGCCATAGCTCTCTAAACGAGCTTGGCTTTCTGCGTCATCAAAAGAAAGTCTTCTGCTGTTCTATGATACCTGTAAATTTAAAACCTAATTTTTATTTTCAGAAACTTCTGCATATCTAAATGCTGTTTGAAATTGACTTTGATTACCTAACCCCATAGACAAGGTTAAACCTTGTTTTTAAATGGACTTTTGGTAATAAAATGCACAACTCCTGCTTCTACCCCAGGTCCATATAATGCACTTCCTGGTCCTTTAATAACCTCTACGCGTTCTAAATCGATTGCATCTACTGATTTTGACCAGATTTGTTTTGCCCCAAACTTGGCATACTAATATTTCTATAATCTACAATAACAAGCGTTTCCGATTGAAAACTGTAGACTTACCTCTTAAATTAATTTTTGATTCTCCAATACCATAAGTTGCTACATCAACTCCTGTTAAATTTTGTAATGCTTGTACAGGGTTTGAAACAGCATAAGCTGCTAATGCTTTTGCAGAAAGTACACTTACTGCTGCTGGTGCTTCTTTGAATTTTCTCCCTTTTCCTAGAAGCTGAAACAATAATCTCATCTAATGAAATACTTCATTTAATCTAATTAAAGAAACATCTGAAGCTTTATAACTTTGATACTTTTAGTATCATAACCAGTAAAACTAACTGTTATAGTATAAGGAAATTGTTCGTTACTTTAAAGTAAAATTCCCATCAAAATCTGTTGATGCTCCTTCAGAACCTCCTATAATTAGTATATTTGCCTCCTGTAAAGGAGATTTGTCATTAGAATCTATAACCTTACCGCTCAGCACAGTTTGAGCACTTAATTGTACAGTTATTAGAAATGTCAGTAATGTTAATGTAATTTTTAATTCCCTTTTTTAATTGTTTTATCATCTGATTTAAGTTAATTTTGGTTAATTATTTAGTTAATTTTGGGTTAATTATTTAGTTAATTTTTAAACATAGTCGAAAAAGCTTTTAAAAGTAAGTAGATTTCTCTTTTTTAAAATTCATATTTCCAGAGAAGTAACTTTCAATACCGCCATCCTACACCTGATGCTAATTTCTTCCAGTCTTTAGAATTAATTTCTAAAAAGATATCTGCATCATTAACATTAAAAGATTGAATTTCTGCGATACCATATCTAACTTGTACAGACCACTTTTCTTTTATGTCTGGAAAAAGAAATTAACTTTTTTATTTTCATAAATGCTTTTTTCTGGTATAAGGCTTACTACCATTCCATCAAAGGTTGATTTTAGAGTTAATTGTTCTGCAATTTTACCTGTTGCAGGTTCGTAACTTCATCTCTAAAACTTTTATATTCTAATGCGCTT
>NZ_MQUA01000012.1 GCF_002943715.1 Polaribacter filamentus
ATTACTACCCATTTATGGCTTAAATAAAGCCGGAAACTATGTTTATGAAGGCATATTTGCAGACATTGATGAGTCGCCATCCAAAACATACCTTATTGAAAATTATAAGGCTGAAAAAACAGAGACATATTTTAATTTGGCTTTTAACAAACGTCCAGAATTTGAGCTTTATAATTTAGATAAAGATAAGGATTGTTTAAATAATTTGTCAGGTCAGCAAGATTACCATATACTAGAAGCACAAATGAAAAATATTCTAATAGAAGAATTAAAGAGAACAAACGACCCACGTGTTGTTGGCCCCGATTTCACAATATTTGATAGTTATTTAAGGTATAATAAAATAGGAAGGTTTCCAAAATCAACTTACTATGTTGAAGATTTCCATAATTAACAATGGTTTGGAGAGGAATTAAAAAATGGGTAAATCAAAAAGGATGATTTGTCCTAGAATGTAAACCATATTGACCTATTCTTGAGACTAAAGGGGCATTGTTGTCAAAAATAGGTTAAATTTTAAAATTGATCTAAAATTTGATTCGAGAATAAGTCCATATGGTTTGCTAAACACTCTAATATTTGGACTTTTACTTTTATTATTATCGCCTAATTAAACAAAGAAAATGATACAAATATCTGTATGTTTAAATGATGTGATATTTGTTTTTGTCATAATGTGAACAAAAATAAATTTAAGTTTGATATTGGTTTATAAATTAGTTGAATATGATCATAAATATTTGATTTTAAATTTTACATGCATTAAATATTTTCAATAATCTAAAAACTAAAAACGTTTTTGCATACGATTTTATAATTTTAAGGGTTTTTTAGCTTAATATTTGTGCTTAAATCATTTTAAACACAGAGCTCATAACCCGAACGTCACTGGTTCGAGTCCGGTTCCCGCTAACAAAAGAAATACCAGTAAATATAGAACGCGAAGAAAACCTAAAGTAACTAAAAACCAGAAAGATACAATATGAATAATCCTTAACTTAATAACATTGGGCTAGAATTAGCAATAAATTATATACGGCTTAAGTTAGCATTTTAATAAAAACACTAAATTAGACATATAAATTAGAAAGAACAAAAGAGGGGATTAAGGTTATGATATACGCAGAAGCTTAAGACTTCGTCAACATTGAAAATCACCTCTCTTTTCTACACAGATTTCGTACAGTTCTATGAGGCTTTTTAGACCTCGATTTTAAGTCGTTGAAACTCGCGTAGTATGTCCTTTCAAAAAACATTTTCTTATGAATAAAGATATTAAATATTTTGGTATTGACATCAGCCATTTAGTTTTTGATGTTACAGATTCTGATGGTAATTACTATCAATTTAAAAACAGCTTAATTGGATTTAAAAAATTCATGAAACTTTTGGATTTTAATAGCCATTGTGTGATGGAAGCTACCGGTTATTATCACTATCAGTTAGCGTATTATTTACAGGAGAATAGCGTTGTATTATCCGTAGAAAACCCATTATCAGTAAAACGTTTTATTCAGATGAAACTATCTAAAATAAAGACAGATAAAAGTGATTCTAAGCTTATTTGTGAATACGCAAAACAAGTAGATTTAAAGCTTTGGCAGGGAAACTCAAAACACCAATTAGAATGTCTTCAAATGACAAGATTACTTTCTGTGTATACAAAACAGAGTACTATGTTAAAAAATAAATTACATGGAGAAGCTGTTTTAGGGCAACCTAGTAAATTAGTTGTTACTTCATTAAAAGGAGTTTAAGACAACTCAAAAAAGAAATAGATACTATAGAAGAAAAGCTTTTGTTGTTGGTAAATGAAGTGCATAAAGATATTTTAACACGTTTAAAAAGTATTCCAGGAATAGGAAAGAAAACATCCTTAATGTTAGTGGTTTTAACGGATGGATTCGATCGTTTTAAAAGTGGAAGTGAGTTATGTAGTTATGCAGGATTAACCCCTATAATTAGACAAAGTGGATCTAGTGTAAATGGCCGAGCACGAATTAGTAAAATAGGAAATCAAAAGCTGCGAAATTTATTATTTATGTGCAGCTTTAATGCCTGTAAATACAATAAAGGGTGTAAGGCAATTTATGATAGAATAGTCGCAAAAGGTAAGCGTAAAAAATTAGCTTTAATTGCAGTTTGTAATAAGCTATTAAAACAGGCATTTGCCATAGCAAAATCAGGATTAATATATGATGACACCTATATAAGTACTTTAGTGAAAAATTAATGAGATTTTACTTGTTTTTTACCACAGTACTTTGTTGTGCACAGGCTTTTCTCATTTTAATTGATTTTCTACTATTTTTTCCAATTCATTTTGTTTAAAGTCAAACCAAGATTGGCGAAAATTAGATTGGTCTATTTTATGCTTAAAATTCTGAAAAGGTTTTTTCTGTTGTAAAACATCTTGTAATTCCAATTTTAAATTTTGGTCATTTAACTGCTCGATAAATCGCTCCATTATTTTAAATGATTCGAAACTTTCAAGTATCTCAATTTTTATAAAATTTTCTTTTTCTGATTTATCTTTTCTAAATGCTCACGGAAAATCTCTTTAAATTCTTCTTCGTCTGAAATTTGTGAAAAATCAGGAATTGCTATAATTTCATTCGTTTTCATATTGTAGTAGCATTCATTTCCGCAATCTAATTCTTGCGCAATTTCTCTAACTACACTTTGTTTTGAATTATCCATAAAAGCAACCGTGTTTATCCTTTTTTATGATTTCTATAATTTCCCTAAATGAGTAGATTCAGGAAATGGTTCGTAAATCTCCCATTTTCCGCTAGCTCGCATCCAAAATAGATTCCATTTTTTCTTTGATTTATAATGTCGGATTTTAGCAAAATCAATTTGTTGCATCTTTTTTGGGTTGTCCCATTCAGGTCTGATTTCGAATAGGATTACAACTTTCCCGTCGAATGAATACCCGATATCAACTTGTTTACGAACTTCAAGGTTTTCAGGTCGTAATGATTCCACATACTTTTTAATAGTGGATTCGTTTATGTCAATCGTAGTGTTTTTCATTATGTTCCAATTTTTTTCAGCTTGTGCACAACTTTTGGTATATGGTTTGTTGCGTGGTAAAGTAACAAATTTAGCAAGTACAAACCAAATAGAAAATCCGCAAGGACTTTCGCAAGTAGGCAAGAAGCAAGCAATAAATTATATACGGTGTGTGTGCCCAGTATGGGCCTCTTTAACTTATCGCAAGATAAGTTATTCAACTAGAGGGTGCAAGTCCCTTATGCACAGGAGTAACGTCTTGAAGCATTAGTAAGTCGCAAGGGTGGTAACTGCGAAGTTACATCTGAAGAAAGCGAGACTACAAAACTCGTTACTGACGAACAGAAATCGTATACAGCGGCATATTTACTTGGGTAAGCAAGCACATCATTGTAACGCCCAAAAGAGTAACAAAAGGGTAAGTATGTAGATACGGCAGGAATTGAGTGAAAGAAGATGCCATTACCTGGGGAGGTCTCTAGAGCCACGAGTTGGCTGTATAGAGAAGTCAGCAGAAGTCATAGTACTTACAGGAAACGAGGAGGGAAAAACCCTCACGGTCTCACAAGTAAGGAAGGACTGAACATTAAATTACGTTGTAATTCGACTAGGAGGCATTGCTAGCCTAGTCTTAGCTCAACAGGAGTAAACAAATTATTTAAAACTATGATTGCCCAAGTATTAGAAGCTACGAATCTTTATAAAGCAGCACGTCAAGTTATGCGCAATAAAGGAGCAAGCGGAATAGACAGTATGTCGCATCAAAAACTCCCTGAATACATTAGGGAAAATAGGTCAGAACTACTGCTATCCATTTGTAATAATAGCTATGTACCACAAGCAATTTTAGGAGTAACGATCCCTAAAGGAAATGGTAAAACCCGACTTTTAGGAATACCAACGGTAGTAGACAGATGGTTACAACAGGGGGTAAACCAACAATTAATGACTAAGTTCGAATACGAATTTGAAACCTTTAGTTACGGATTTCGCCCACAGAAGAACATCCAAAAGGCAGTACTACAAGCCCAGCGATACATCAATGATGGCTATCAGGATATTGTAGATATTGACTTAAAAGGATTCTTCGATGAAGTAGACCATTGCATCCTACTGCAACTTATTTACAACAAAGTACAATGCCGAACCACCTTGCGTTTAATCCGAAAATGGCTTAGAGTTCCCATTTCAATAAATGGAAAACTTTATAAACGCCGAAAAGGAATTCCACAAGGCAGTCCAATAAGTCCATTACTATCTAATATTATATTAGACGTTCTGGATAAAGAAATGCAAAAACAAGGGGTACGATATGTGCGTTATGCAGACGATTTTAGTATGTATGCTAAAAGCAAAAGCGAGGCAAAACGAATAGGAAATAGCATGTATTTGTTTCTTAGAGACAAATTAAAGCTCCCTATAAATGGTGCTAAAAGTGGTATACGCAGACCTGTAAATTTTAAATTGCTAGGACACGGTTTTGTGCCAATCTATAAGAAAGGCATAAAAGGGCAGTATCAACTAGTTGTAAAACAGGAAAGTTGGGAAAAGTTTAAGCGCAATCTTAAAAGTTTAACCAAGAAAACCAAACCAATGTCTTTACTAGAAAGACTCGAGCGACTAAATCAAGTTTGCAGGGGCTGGATGAATAATTACCGATTAACAAACATTTATGCTAAACTTAAAAAGTTGGATGAATGGTTGCGAAATAGGTTACGATATTGCATTTGGCATGATTGGAAAAAACTAGAAAGAAAACGTAAAAGCCTAATTCGATTAGGAATAGAAAACGGACAAGCGTATGCTTGGAGTAGAACAAGAATGGGAGGCTGGGCAGTAGCCCAAAGCCCTATACTTAAAACTACAATTACCCTTTCTATACTTAAAAGAAAAGGTTACAAACCCATGGTAGATTACATAAATAAGAAGCAAACTTCAATTTGGTGAACCGCCGTATACGAGACCCGCACGTACGGTGGTGTGAGAGGCGCACTGGCTACTTTTTGGTAGTCAGCCGTCTACTCGATTCTACGCAGTTTTTATTCTTCACTTTTGTTAATTATTTCAATTCCTTTTTCAAGGGTTTCATCTTTTTGAATTGTCGTTTGTTTCACATAATTGGTAGGCACGTACTTTTCTCTTGGCGTTCCATTCACGTGAAATAGTTTAGCTGTTGAAAGGCGGTAACCAAAATTTTGATTTTTAAACGAAAACCCGTTCATTTCTCCTGCCAACCTCTCCATTTCAGAACCAACTATTTCTGCTCTTTCTATTCCTTCAAAACCTATCACAAGTCCTTCTCCCATACTTCCTGTCCATCGTCCGACTAAAATCACAACGGGTTTTTTGTATTGTTCCTTTCTTGGGTTTACATATTCTATCCAACTTCTTTCTAAAATCGGATTTCCGTCATATTGCTCGATTGTCAAATGTTTTTGATATGGCTTAGGTTCATTGATGAATCGTCCCATAATTCCACGAGCCACATATGAATTGCCACCATCTACGGTATTTCTCAAATCTATTATCAGTCCTTTGGTGTTCATCAACTTGTCGAGAGCTTTGTCAAACTCATTTATAAGACCGTTATTTCCCAATGAATTGTTTATAGTAATTATTCCAATCTCATTTTCTACGGTCAATGTTAGAAGTTCAGAAGATTGTTTGATTTTTAGTTTATCCAAATCAAATTCAACAGTTTCTTTACTTTCCAATTTTAAGGTTAGAATTCTAGGTTGATTGTAACGACCTGCCAAAAGTTTATTAGCTATCCACTCTCTAACGCTTTGGGATTTTTTGTCACTGCAATGCGTTGGAAATTGTTCGATTGCTCTGTCAAAATCAGTTCCGTTTATTTTTAATAACTCTGCTCCAATTATATTTTGTTCAAGATTTTCTATTTGGATTTGCCAAACATTTGATACTATCGGCTTTCCATTTTTGATAGTTACATATATTGGTGAATATAACCTGAATGAAGAATTTCTATTGGTGTTTAAGATTAGATGACTATCATAAAATTCGTCTAAGAGATACTCAAAAAAAAGAACAATTTGTTCTTCTGTTTTTATGTCTGGAATTTGTTTCTCGTAATATTCTCGGATGCAATTTAAATCAACATTTTTTCTTGTAGATAAATGTAATTTTGAGATATATCAGTTAAGATTTCGTTTAAATCTTCCTTTATTTTTGTTTGGTCTATTTTATTGCTCTGTGAATTAGCATAAGAAAAATTTAGAAAGATGATAAATACTAAAATCAGTTGTTTCATATATGTTACGATTGTTGTTTTAAATTGCGTAGAACGTTGTTGTATATGGTTTGTTGCGTGTTTTAAGCAACTAATTTAGTAAATAATTACCGACCAAGAAAGTCCGCGAGGGATTTCGTAAGTAGGCTTGAACTAGCAATAAATTATATACGGTGTTGTAGCCAGTTTTTTTATTTTCAATCTGGATATTCTTTGCTAGTTATTTTAAATTCTTGATGATTTGTAAACCAGCCAAGTAATTCAACATTTTTCCTTATCTCAAGTTCTTCTTCTTTCGAAAAAGGTACTATGTCTTTCATTAATCCCATTTTAAATTGTTTAAATTCGTTCGTTGTTGCTATTAGAATCATTGATTTACTCTTATAATTAGAGTAAACACAAAAACTATCAAGTGCTACAGAAAGTAAGTTGTTAGACATTTCTTGTGGCATTTCTTTTGGGTAGAAAGCAAATACAATTCCTACGCCTCCAAAATCAGCATATCTTCTTGCTAAATAATTTCCTTTTGAGGTTTTATAAGAGTCGTAGAATTGCAAAAAGTTTTCGGAAATTATCCTCCGATTAAACCTATCAAAAGACATAATAGCTGTTGCAAGTTCTATTGAGTTTTCATTGATATTGTTTAAGACTTCTCTTTTAACTAGTTCGTCAAGAAAGTAACTGTTCCTGTCTAGTTCTCTTTTTTGCTGTACTTCTTTGCGTTCATTAAAATCTTTCCAAGCACCATCTAATTGGATGAATATGCCATTATACTCATCTGAATTAATTAGTTCGGGAAATGTCCTTTCATTTTTCAGGTAATGTGCTAATAAATCGTGCTCAGTTCCTGAAATTAAGAGACTTTGATTGCCAGTTGGGTTAAAATTATTTTGTGCATATTCAAAAAATTGTTTTGCTGTTTCTGCAGGGAAATCATCTTCTTCACCAGGCATAATAGTAGCAGTTTTGTTCGCAAACAATTCTTCTCTCTTTCTTAAATATTCAAGAAAATCGGGAATTGTATCTAATTCACGAACTATTGTTTGAAAAGCTTCTTTATCCAAAAGAGTAATGAATTTTTCATCTTTTGTTTCTTTGTTAAATGGATAAAATCGTACTCCTTCTCCTAGGTTAACAATAACTCTATGAATTTCTTTAACTCTTTCTTTTGGAAATTTTTCAATATCCCTTTTAGGGTGCTTAATGAAAATATCTATTTTACTTTTTAATAGCTTTCTTTCTGCTCCATAAATTTGTTTAACTGCCTTGTCAATAGTTCTTCTAAAGTATCTAGAATAAAAGTCTTTAAATTCATAATTCTTGACCGATATAATTATTAGCTTGTCTCCGAATAAAATTAAAAGGTCACATATTTCTTTTTTATCTCCATTTTCATCTTTTGGACTTGGATAACACCAATGTTCAATAAAAGAATTGAATGCAATTTCATTCACAAAATCCTCTCCAATATTTCTTTTTCTGTTGAATTCATCTCGTTCGGTTAATTGGCTACAACGTGATTGTATAAGATTAGTTGCGTGTTTTAAGCACGAAAGTTAGTAAATAAACACAGATTTAAAATCTGCGAGAACTTTCGTAAATAAGCTAAAACCAGCAATTAATTTTATACGGTGTGTGTGCCCAGTATGGGCATCTTTAACTTATCGCAAGATAAGTTATTCAACTAGAGGGTGCAAGTCCCTTATGCACAGGAGTAACGTCTTGAAGCATTAGTAAGTCGCAAGGGTGGTAACTGCGAAGTTACATCTGAAGAAAGCGAGACTACAAAACTCGGTACTGACGAACAGAAATCGTATACAGAGGCATATTTACTTGGGTAAGCAAGCACATCATTGTAACGCCCAAAAGAGTAACAAAAGGGTAAGTATGTAGATACGGCAGGAATTGAGTGAAAGAAGATGCCATTACCTGGGGAGGTCTCTAGAGCCACGAGTTGGCTGTATAGAGAAGTCAGCAGAAGTCATAGTACTTACAGGAAACGAGGAGGGGAAAACCCTCACGGTCTCACAAGTAAGGAAGGACTGAACATTAAATTACGTTGTAATTCGACTAGGAGGCGTTGCTAGCCTAGTCTTAGCTCAACAGGAGTAAACAAATTATTTAAAACTATGATTGCCCAAGTATTAGAAGCTACGAATCTTTATAAAGCAGCACGTCAAGTTATGCGCAATAAAGGAGCAAGCGGAATAGACAGTATGTCGCATCAAAAACTCCCTGAATACATTAGGGAAAATAGGTCAGAACTACTGCTATCCATTTGTAATAATAGCTATGTACCACAAGCAATTTTAGGAGTAACGATCCCTAAAGGAAATGGTAAAACCCGACTTTTAGGAATACCAACGGTAGTAGACAGATGGTTACAACAGGGGGTAAACCAACAATTAATGACTAAGTTCGAATACGAATTTGAAACCTTTAGTTACGGATTTCGCCCACAGAAGAACATCCAAAAGGCAGTACTACAAGCCCAGCGATACATCAATGATGGCTATCAGGATATTGTAGATATTGACTTAAAAGGATTCTTCGATGAAGTAGACCATTGCATCCTACTGCAACTTATTTACAACAAAGTACAATGCCGAACCACCTTGCGTTTAATCCGAAAATGGCTTAGAGTTCCCATTTCAATAAATGGAAAACTTTATAAACGCCGAAAAGGAATTCCACAAGGCAGTCCAATAAGTCCATTACTATCTAATATTATATTAGACGTTCTGGATAAAGAAATGCAAAAACAAGGGTACGATATGTGCGTTATGCAGACGATTTTAGTATGTATGCTAAAAGCAAAAGCGAGGCAAAACGATAGGAATAGCATGTATTTGGTTCTTAGAGACAAATTAAAGCCCTATAAATGGTGCTAAAAGTGGTATACGCAGACCTGTAAATTTAAATTGCTAGGACACGGTTTTGTGCCAATCTATAAGAAAGGCATAAAAGGGCAGTATCAACTAGTTGTAAAACAGGAAAGTTGGGAAAAGTTTAAGCGCAATCTAAAAGTTTAACCAAGAAAACCAAACCAATGTCTTACTAGAAAGACTCGAGCGACAAATCAAGTTTGCAGGGCTGGATGAATAATTACCGATTAACAAACATTTATGCTAAACTTAAAAAGTGGATGAATGTTCGAAATAGGTTACGATATTGCATTTGGCATGATTGGAAAAACTAGAAAGAAAAGTAAAAGCCTATTCGATAGGAATAGAAACGGACAAGCGTATGCTTGGAGTAGAACAAGAATGGGAGGCTGGGCAGTAGCCCAAAGCCCTATACTAAAACTACAATTACCCTTTCTATACTTAAAAGAAAAGGTTACAAACCCATGGTAGATTACATAAATAAGAAGCAAACTTCAATTGTGAACCGCCGTA
>NZ_MQUA01000013.1:0-357500 GCF_002943715.1 Polaribacter filamentus
GCTTGCTGCATTGGTTAAATTAGCATTCAGTATTTGTTTTGATTGCGTATCCAATGCTACATCTGCACTAGTAAGTGACGTTACTGTAGTTAAATAGTTCGTACTGCCCATTAGCAGTGTAAGCTCCATCCGTTCCTAATCCAGCCCAGTTTGGGTAGCATCAAGTTCTGTTTGAATACTGGTGTTGTTGTTGCATTGGTTGCAATGGCATCAGTATTTGTTTTGATCTGACGTATCCAATGCTACATCTGCACTAGTAAGTGACGTTACTGTAGTTAAATAGTTCGTACTGCCATCAGCAGTGTAAGCTCCATCCGTTCCTAATCCAGCAACCGCTTGAGTGGCATCTAGTTCTGATTGAATATTAGTAGATCCGCTAGAGCTAGAAGCTGATAAATTTGTTACTTGATCAGAAACCGTTTTGATTTGTGTATCCAATGCTACATCTGCACTAGTAAGTGACGTTACTGTAGTTAAATAGTTCGTACAGCCATTAGCAGTGTAAGCTCCATCCGTTCCTAATCCAGCCCCAGTTTTGGGTAGCATCAAGTTCTGTTTGAATACTGGTGTTGCTTGCTGCATGGTAGTAATGGCGTCAGTATTTGTTTTTAATTTGCGTATCCAAATCTTCAGTAGCAACGACTAAAGGATGTTGAAGTGGTTATGTAATTGGTTGTAGCGTTAGTAGTGTAAGTTCCATCAGTTGCAAGTCCAGCTCCTGTTTTGAGTGGCCATCTAGTTCTGATTGAATATTAGTAGATCCGCTAGAGCTAGAAGCTGATAAATTTGTTACTTGATCAGAAACCGTTTTGATTTGTGTATCCAATGCTACATCTGCACTAGTAAGTGACGTTACTGTAGTTAAATAGTTCGTACTGCCATTAGCAGTGTAAGCTCCATCCGTTCCTAATCCAGCCCCAGTTTGGGTAGCATCAAGTTCTGTTTGAATACTGGTGTTGCTTGCTGCATTGGTAGTAATGGCGTCAGTATTTGTTTTAATTTGCGTATCCAAATCTTCAGTAGCAACGACTAAAGATGTTGAAGTGGTTATGTAATTGGTTGTAGCGTTAGTAGTGTAAGTTCATCAGTTGCAAGTCCAGCTCCTGTTTGAGTGGCATCTAGTTCTGATTGAATACTAGTAGATCCGCTAGAGCTAGAAGCTGATAAATTTGTTACTTGATCAGAAACCGTTTTAATTGTGTATCCAATGCTACATCTGCACTAGTAAGTGACGTTACTGTAGTTAAATAGTTCGTACTGCCATCAGCAGTGTAAGCTCCATCCGTTCCTAATCCAGCACCCGCTTGAGTGGCATCTAGTTCTGATTGAATATTAGTGTTGCTTGTTGCATTGGTTACAATAGCATCAGTATTTGTTTTGATTTGCGTATCCAATGCTACATCTGCACTAGTAAGTGACGTTACTGTAGTTAAATAGTTCGTACTGCCATTAGCAGTGTAAGCTCCATCCGTTCCTAATCCAGCCCCAGTTTGGGTAGCATCTAGTTCTGTTTGAATACTGGTGTTGCTTGCTGCATTGGTTACAATAGCATCAGTATTTGTTTTGATTTGCGTATCCAATGCTACATCTGCACTAGTAAGTGACGTTACTGTAGTTAAATAGTTCGTACTGCCATTAGCAGTGTAAGCTCCATCCGTTCCTAATCCAGCCCCAGTTTGGGTAGCATCAAGTTCTGTTTGAATACTGGTGTTGCTTGTTGCATTGGTTGCAATGGCATCAGTATTTGTTTTGATCTGCGTATCCAATGCTACATCTGCACTAGTAAGTGACGTTACTGTAGTTAAATAGTTCGTACTGCCATCAGCAGTGTAAGCTCCATCCGTTCCTAATCCAGCACCCGCTTGAGTGGCATCTAGTTCTGATTGAATATTAGTGTTGCTTGTTGCATTGGTTACAATAGCATCAGTATTTGTTTTGATTTGCGTATCCAATGCTACATCTGCACTAGTAAGTGACGTTACTGTAGTTAAATAGTTCGTACTGCCATTAGCAGTGTAAGCTCCATCCGTTCCTAATCCAGCCCCAGTTTGGGTAGCATCAAGTTCTGTTTGAATACTGGTGTTGCTTGCTGCATTGGTTACAATAGCATCAGTATTTGTTTTGATTTGCGTATCCAATGCTACATCTGCACTAGTAAGTGACGTTACTGTAGTTAAATAGTTCGTACTGCCATTAGCAGTGTAAGCTCCATCCGTTCCTAATCCAGCCCCAGTTTGGGTAGCATCAAGTTCTGTTTGAATACTGGTGTTGCTTGTTGCATTGGTTACAATAGCATCAGTATTTGTTTTGATTTGCGTATCCAATGCTACATCTGCACTAGTAAGTGACGTTACTGTAGTTAAATAGTTCGTACTGCCATTAGCAGTGTAAGCTCCATCCGTTCCTAATCCAGCCCCAGTTTGGGTAGCATCAAGTTCTGTTTGAATACTGGTGTTGCTTGCTGCATTGGTTACAATAGCATCAGTATTTGTTTTGATTTGCGTATCCAATGCTACATCTGCACTAGTAAGTGACGTTACTGTAGTTAAATAGTTCGTACTGCCATTAGCAGTGTAAGCTCCATCCGTTCCTAATCCAGCCCCAGTTTGGGTAGCATCAAGTTCTGATTGAATATTAGTGTTGCTTGTTGCATTGGTTACAATAGCATCAGTATTTGTTTTGATTTGCGTATCCAAATCTTCAGTAGCATCGACTAAAGATGTTGAAGTGGTTATGTAATTGGTACTTAAGTTTGTTGAGTAGGTACCATCCGTTCCCAGCCCAGCGCCTGTTTGTGTAGCATCTAGTTCTGTTTTTAGTCCATTTGTATCTGATGTATTGATGGCAATTGCAGTTGCATTAGTAATAATAGAAGTAGTATTAATGTTAATTTGTGTATCCAAAGCAGCATCCGCATCCGCTAGAGAACCTACAGTAGTGAGATAGTTGGTAGAGCTATTAGTTATATATGTGCCGTTTGCTGCAAGTCCCGCACCTGTTTGCGTGGCATTTAGCTCTGTTCGCAAGTTTGTATTGTTTCCTGCATTGATCCCAATGTTATCGGAATTTGTTGCAATATTAGTTTGGTTATTTTTGATCTGCGCATCCAATGCTACATCTGCATTTGCAAGTGACGTTGCCGCAGTTAAATAGTTCGTACTGCTGTCAGGAGTATAGGCACCATCCGTTCCAAGCCCAGCGCCCGTCTGTGTGATGTCTAATTCTGCTTCCAATTTTATGTTGTTTCCTGCATTGATTGCAATATTATCGGAATTTGCTGTAATATTAGTTTGGTTATTTTTGATCTGCGCATCCAATGCTACATCTGCATTAGCAAGTGACGTTGCCGCAGTTAAATAGTTCGTACTGCTGTCAGGAGTATAGGCACCATCCGTTCCAAGCCCAGCGCCCGTTTGTGTGATGTCTAATTCTGCTTCCAATTTTATGTTGTTTCCTGCATTGATCGCAATATTATCGGAATTTGCTGTAATATTAGTTTGGTTATTTTTGATCTGCGCATCTAATACTACATCTGCATTAATAAGTGACGTTGCCACAGTTAAATAGTTCGTACTACTGTCAGCAGTGTAGCTGCCATCTAACCCCAGTCCAGAACCTGTTTGAGTGGCATCAAGTTCTAGTTGAATACTAGTGTTTCTTGTTGCATTGGTTGCAATGGCTTCGTTATTTGTTTTGATTTGTGTATCCAAATCTTCAGTAGCATTAACTAAAGAGGTGGCAGTCTTTATGTAATTGGTACTTAAGTTTGTTGAGTAGGTGCCATCCGTTCCAAGCCCAGCCGCTGTTTGTGTGGCATCTAGTTCTGTTTGAAGTGCAGTGGTATCTGATTTATTGGTGGCAATTGCAGTTGCATTAGCAGTAATGGAGGTAGTATTAATATTAATTTGTGTATCCAAAGCAGCATCCGCATCTGTTAGAGAACCTACAGCAGTGATGTAGTTGGTAGAGCTATCAGCTATATATGTGCCATCTGCTGCAAGTCCTGCTCCAGTTTGCGTGGCATTGAGTTCTGTCCGCAAGTTTGTATTGTTTCCTGCATTGATTGCAATGTTATCGGAATTTGTTGCAATATTAGTTTGGTTATTTTTGATCTGCGCATCCAATGCTACATCTGCATTAGTAAGTGAAGTTGCCGTAGTTAAATAGTTCGTACTACTGTCAGGAGTGTAGCTGCCATCTAACCCTAGTCCAGCGCCTGTTTGTGTGGTGTCTAGTTCCGTTTGTAAGGCGTCCGTGTTACTTCCTGCATTTGCAGCAATTGCATCAGTGTTTATTTTGATTTGTGTATCAAGAGCTTCCGTAGCCTCAACAATAGAGGTAGAAGTTGTCATGTAATTAGTACTTAAGTTTGCTGAGTAGGCACCATCCGTTCCCAGTCCAGAACCTGTTTGAGTGGCATCGAGTTCTATTTGAATACTAGTGTTTCCTGTTGCATTGGTTGCAATGGCTTCGTTATTTGTTTTGATTTGTGTATCCAAATCTTCAGTAGCATTAACTAAAGAGGTGGCAGTCTTTATGTAATTGGTACTTAAGTTTGCTGAGTAGGTGCCATCCGTTCCAAGCCCAGCCGCTGTTTGTGTGGCATCTAGTTCTGTTTGAAGTGCAGTGGTATCTGATTTATTGGTGGCAATTGCAGTTGCATTAGCAGTAATGGATGTAGTATTAATATTAATTTGTGTATCCAAAGCAGCATCCGCATCTGTTAGAGAACCTACAGCAGTGATGTAGTTGGTAGAGCTATCAGCTATATATGTGCCATCTGCTGCAAGTCCTGCTCCAGTTTGCGTGGCATTGAGTTCTGTCCGCAAGTTTGTATTGTTTCCTGCATTGATTGCAATGTTATCGGAATTTGTTGCAATATTAGTTTGGTTATTTTTGATCTGCGCATCCAATGCTACATCTGCATTAGTAAGTGAAGTTGCCGTAATTAAATAGTTCGTACTACTATCAGGAGTGTAGCTGCCATCTAACCCTAGTCCAGCACCTGTTTGTGTGGTGTCTAGTTCCGTTTGTAAGGCGTCCGTGTTACTTCCTGCATTTGCAGCAATTGCATCAGTGTTTATTTTGATTTGTGTATCAAGAGCTTCCGTAGCCTCAACAATAGAGGTAGAAGTTGTGATGTAATTAGTACTTAAGTTTGTTGAGTAGGTGCCATCAGCATTTAATCCCGCGTTTAATTGCGTTGCGTCAATTTCATTTTGAAGGATAGATAAATCAGCAGTAGCTCCTGAAATCCCGTTATTGACATCACTAAGAGTTGCAAGAGTACCAGATGTTGGCAAAGTAACGTTTGTGTCTCCTGTAGTATTTAATGTGAGGCTGTAATCTCCAATTAAGCTTAAATCTCCATCTAAGACAATCTTTTTTCCTTCATTATTCATTCCAGTACCCCCATTAGCACCTAGAACAATGCCACTAATACTATTTGCTATATCAGCACTAAACGCATGAGGTACAGACCAAATTTGAGAGGTTCCTAAGTCAACGTATTCATTGAGGTAATTCCAACTTGGGTCATATAATGAGGGTTCTACGGCAACATTTAAATTCAGAAAGTAAATATTATTGCTCCAATCTAGTTCTCGAATGCTGTTTGTGCCAAAAAGCCAATCTCCTTGACCTATAACTACAGAGAAAATACCTTCTCTAGAAGAGGTTACTTCGAAAGTTTCAGAATAAACAGTCGCATTGGCGTCATTTTCGTTAATATTAACCTTAATGTGAATTGTTCGTTCACTTGCTACATTTTGATTAGCGTCTTTTGCGACTGCTTGGAACGAAATGCCATTAGGAACTTGTGCTTGCATTAACGCTGGTGAACAACAAAGTATAAAAATCAAAAATTGTACCGTTTTCTTCATTTTTTAAATTTTAATTATTTTAAAGGATTTATAAAAATCTTCGCTCGTAAGACTCAGGTAATAGATACCATTTGATAAAAGTGAAATATTTAGTTTATATCCTATTTTGAATTCGTTAAATGGAATGTTTTCTTTTATTAAAACAAGACTTCCGTTACTAGAAAAAATATTCACATCAAATGATTTTAGAAAGTTTAAATCACTTAAAAAAATAATCTCCGTAATAGCGCTGGTTGGATTCGGGTAAATCTGAACTGGAAAGTCCAAGTATTTTGTATCTGCAAATACCAATTCTTTTTCTAAGACTGAATTACAACTAGAAACAAAGCTTCCGTCATTTCCCGCCCAATATTTAAGCAATGTGTTAGTCACAAAATAACAATCATCATAGTTAACAGTAACGGGGTAGCTAAATGTCGCTTCTGAGAATGAGTTCCCATCAACAATTCCCATCGAATATCCAGTGGATATTTGAGCATTTGAAATTAAACTAACCAACATGGTTAGCATGGTTGAATATAGTAACTTCATTTAATTATTAATTTTATAAAAGTATTCTATAGTTTGACCCTCAGATTGTCTCTTCATCTTTAACATAAAAGACAACACATTCACATCGTAGTATTCAACAGTATTATTGCCTATAATAATATTAATCGTATTTTGAGTTGGCATGTCCCAAACGCCACTTAATCCGTCGTAATCGCTCCACGATCCAAATGCATCGAATTTTTGAAAATAGTTCAATTGAGAATTGTTCAATACTTGTCCTACATTATCGATTGACATAGAGTCAATTTTCCAAACCTTATGTTGCTGTCCTGTAATATTTATTGATCCTGATAGCAGTTCCTTGCTAAACTCAATATTTGTCAAGGGTATTATTTCTTCAGCACATGACAACAATGAACACAAGATTAGTAGTAAAATAAGGGTCTTTTTAGTGCGGATGTTAAAATAGAATATGTGCATGATTAATTTTTAGGATTAAACAGTTTTCTTGTTATGGAAATACCAACCTTTACAAATGAATCATTTCCAGATGAAGGGTCACTTCTAAGTCTATTGGTCGTATTAATTGATGTAGGGTTAGAAAAGTATACGGAAGCACCGCCATTTTCTCCATTAGAGTTATAGAGCGCATCTCGATCAGGATAGGGGTCTGCACCTACATCATCTAGATAATCAGTTAATGTTGAATGATATGAAGCAAATAAACCAATGCTGTTTTTGCCTATCTGATATTTTAATTTAAACGTAACATATAGGCCCAATGTAAACGTTGCGTATGGTTCTGTTTCTTCATTCAAGAATTGCCCGCCTGTTCCTAACGATGCTAAATCATATTCCTGTCCATTAAAAATACCAGTAGGTTTGAATGATATTGCATCAAGTCCAATTCCTATAGAAGGTCTTACTTTATTAACTTTTGGATTTGATCTGTTATTGATGAGATCAAAGTCTATCCCTGGCGAAATACTCAAGATTGGAGTGGAGAAATTCATGCCACGATTAATCTTATCTGCATCTCCTGAGTTGATGTCGGAGTTACTTAGTGTAGAACTTGAAATATTAATTCTTGCTGTTAAATAGGGGTTTACGTTATAACCAATATCTATACCAAAAGAAATGTTCAAGTCATTTTCCATGAAATTATTATTACTAATTGACCCTCGAAATATTGCACCGCCAGCAATTAAACCAACTTCAAACTTCCCAAGCTCTGTCTTACTTATTTCCTCTTCATTACCTTTGATTGAGTCTTGCTGTTTTTTTAGCAACTCCATCTCTTTTTCAATTTTGTCTAATGTTGCTTTAATTTTTATTTTTTTTTCTCCAAACGCTAATTGTCCAATTTGTAATTTTGGGACATAAGTTTTGTTTGTATCAATTATGTTATCTAATTCAAGATACCCGACTTTGCCTTTGAGTTCATTAAACTCTTTGCTTACAGTGACGTTTATTCCCTTTTCCCCTGGTTTAAATTTGAAGGGAATTACTTTCTTACTGGCTTCTGCACTTAGCGTATCTTTTAAATACACATAAGACAGTTCTGCATTGGTTAAATCAATGAATGTATTGCTTAGGGTAATAAATTCTTCTAGTGGCTCATTTAACAGAACATTAGACTTAATTTCTTTGCCTTCAAAATTTAAAGCACCGTAAATATGTGCTGGGTTTTCTGGGTTGGGTGCTGTTAGGAATGGCTCAAATGCAACTAGAGGTGAGTTGTAATTGTATTTTTTGTCATAAATAGAGTTGGCTATTTGATCAGGGTCGATAGTTCCAAAGAAATTACCTCCAATATTGAATGTTTCTTTGGTTCCGTAAATCCCTAAGTTAGCTTTTTTAATCTGTAGGCCGGTTAAGTTGTTTACCAAATAGTTGTTAATAAAACTATTCGCTTCTATTTTAGTAATATTTACTGCATTGATTTCATCAAGGCGGCCATATATAAGGTTGGAAGATATAGTGTATGAATCTAAACCAAAAATTTTATTGTTGATAAAAGTGTTGTTGGTAATATCAATCTTTAAATTTAAACTACCTAAATCTTGTATAAAAATTGAGGAATTGTTTTCAGCAAAAAGGTTACCGTTTAACTTAAATTCTATAGGGAGATCATTTTCAAAATAACTATTGTAAGGAGTTAATATTTGAATAAGACTAATTTTGCCATAATTCTGAATAAATATATTATTACGAACGTTAACTTTCGTTCTATACCAGCTGTTTTCAAAAAATAGGGGAGTATTTAAATTTTTAAATATCACCCCGTTAAATTCAATTTCAACATTTTGTTTATCTACAATGATTACCCCATTACCTACATTACCTTCGGCACCAATAAATTTTATATCAAAGTTTTCACTAATAGCACGAACACTACCGCCAATAATCATGGTTCCTTTTTTCTCAAAAATAATTTTCACATTTGGAGATATGATTAGACTTCCATTGAATTGAACATTTTCATTTATTAGATATTCACCAGCTTCTATTTTGTAATCTTTGTATGTCCCTTGAAGGGTATCTTGGCTATAAGCTGCGCTGCAAAAAAATATGCAGAAAACCGTAATTATATTGTAAAAGTATCTCATTAATCTTAGTTTACTATTCTAAACGTTAAGGGAGTAAGAACACGAGTTGTCCCATCATCCATTGTTACATTAATTAAATTAATCACTAAAAAATCATTTTTATCAAGTTTGGCAATTATTTCTTGTGCAGGTGACTGAAAAACTTCGCCATAATTCAAAGCAGCCGCCACTTCGATACCATTATTGATTCGTGATATTTTAAAATTGTTTATTTTACCAGGGAAATAGGATAAATAATTGATTTTTAAAATCCCTTCTAATCGTTCCGCTTGTAACAGTTCGTCCTTGTTTATAATGTTGTCTTCGAAACCTTTACCCACAATCCTTACAACTGGGTCTGGGATGTAGCCTACTTTTAAATTTCTTTCAAACAATAAATTAGAGCCATTTCTTTTGTCGTAAAATTTAAGAGAGTAATTGCCTGGTTCTCTGAATACAGTGACATATTGGTTTTTTTGATGTTTGTTTTAACCTGTGGGTTAATTTCTATATCAAATTCAGAATCCATTTTAAATTTAAAATCAGATAACAACGTATAGGGAATTCCAGCAAAAATATTTTCTGTATTCAAGGACTGAAGTATACCTTTGAATAATTCATCAACAACCTGAGTGCTCTCTGAAACAGCGCGTTCCCCTCTTTTAAAATTTTATCATCATCGTAATATTCAACTTCTGATTTTAACACGTACAGTTTTGGGTTGAAAGGAGAGAAGTATGTTGCTGAATAATTAATTTCTTTGAGGGTAGCTTCGTTGTATAGTAACTTTGATTTTGCCAACAAAACCTTTATTCTAACGAGTTGCATGTAGCTAATGGCAGTTGGTTTTTTGTAAAACAAATAGTCTTCCCAATCAGCTTCTTTACCTTTAATTGTTTTGATTATTTTTTTTACGGGAATATTTTGAAATAAAGGATCTTGAATAGAGTCTAATTGGTATTCAGAAAACGAAATAAATTCTTTAAGTTCAAACAGGTTTTTTTTTAGTAGGGGGACGAATTTATCCTTTTTAAGTATGTTTTCAACAGCAGTCCGATTATTGAATTCTTTGACAATAGATTTTCCCTTTTGTCCTAATTGATTATTTAGAGAATCAATTATATCCTTAATTAAATTTTGACTTTCTTCAATACGATTGCTTATTTTTAAGTAACTAGCAGCCTTTGGGATCTTTAACAACTGCTCTTTATTATGTAATATGACATCTTCGCTAACATTGATTTTTTTGTCTTCTTCCTCAAATATCTCTTCAAAAGATCTAATGGTGTATAAATTAGAGTCTAACAAAGAAACTTTTATGGAAATGACGGAAAAACAAATAAAGACTATATACAATAGACCAATAATTTTATTCCGTTTAGAATCACTATTTTCTGATGCAGACATATGTTTATTTGCTAAACTGTTTGTGTAATAAAATGAATGCTATTTGTCCAGCCTTGGGCTTGCCTTCTTGACGGGTCGCTATATAGCGATTCATTTTTTGATGAAGCTCTGTTATAGTGTTAAATTCGTCTAATCCAAACAATTTTCGAACTCGTTCTACTTCCCTCATTTCATTAGATGAAGTCAGTTCCATAACACTTTCAAAGTAGTTTATTATCCCAAGTTGATCACTAGAAAACAAATCAGTAATATTTAAGTTATATTCATTTTGATCACCAAAATAAATTTGACTGTCATTAAAGTATACGACATCTTGTAAACGAAGAATTGTTTTTTGATCGATTTTTAAAGAAAGTAATTTGTTCAAGTTTTCTTTAGCAGTGTTTGTGTTATCTAATGCCAATAAAATTTTGATCAAAGGAACTAATACGTCCAACTCTTTCTTAGTTTTCATGTTGAATTCCACATGCCCTATTTTAATGATCAAATACATTTTTAAAGTGTCAGACAATTGAATTGTTAGTTCAGCTAAATCAGTTAGTTTGACTAAGTCTTGTACTTCTAGGTCATCAACTAAATACCGCACTAACTCCTCTCCTTTAAGAGCTATTAAAGGCTCTAAAACACTCATGACAGGTGCTTTAACAAGCTTATGGTTATAATGAGATTTGATGTAATTAGACACCAGTGAAGACTCTTCAAAATACACTTGACTTTCTCCATTTTTTCTACTTCTGATTAATATTTTATTATTTATTTCTGATAAGATAAATTTGGAAAGGAAATCTTTAAACTTGACAAGTTTAAACGAATTTATAAGTAAGCTCAAGCTTTCTCGACTCATTTTTACTGGTTTAACTAAAATTAAATCACTGAAAGAGTATTCAGGAAGTTCGATTGGAGAGTTTTTCAGAAATAAGTAATCTGATTTTTCAGGTAAATTTTTACCAAATAGTTCATGAATTAAGTTTTTAAGCGAGTTGTATTCATCTTTTGGGAGAATAAACCATTCTAGTTGAAAATAGAAATCATCTGAAATATTAAAATATTTAAGTTTTTTAAAATTTGACATAGTATATTCTTCAGTTTGTAATTTATCAAGAATCGTTGATTTTGTGGTGCTGCTTAATTCTGATTCATTGCCTATTTGTATAGTTTTGTCTGGACTGATGAGTGCTTCATCATCGTTTTTGGTTTGCTTTCCTGTTGCAAGATTATCAGCCATTTTTGAAAGCGTCGTTTCAGTAGCTACTTTCTTTGATTTCGATACTTCAATGAATCGTATAGATGATACTCCAAATACAAGTGCTTCTATACTTAAACCCATTGTTATAAGTAAATCTTGTGAAGGCCATTCCAAAATCTTAGCAATAACCCCTATAAGTATAACAACTGCAGCAGAACTAAAGAAAAAATTGAAAATATCAAACTTTTTTTTCATGGATAGAGTTTTAAAAATTATTTAAAATTAAATTCCCGCAAATTTAGAATAGATTGTTTGATTTTATTTCACTTTCCTAAAGAAATAAGTGTCAGAAAGTATTTTTTGATACTATTAGAACCATATAATGATGTGTTTTTTATGTTAAAAAAACATAACATATTAACCGAAAAAAACATAAAATAAAATATATTTGTATTTAATTATACATACTTTATATTTTAACAATTAATGGAATAAGTAATATTTTGGTTCAAGATTTAAAATTTTCGCTTTCTATTTTTCTTATATTGTTTTTGGGAGTCATCCTCTATCGATTGATGCATGCAATAACTCCCCGAAATAAAATGCATTTATCCTACTTTTTAGGGCATGTTGCGTTGACTTTTTTGATTTGTTTTTTAGGGTTTCTGTTCTTCTTAAAACTATCTCCGTTTCCGGTGGAAATTATTCTTTTATATAAACAGTTGAGCTTGATATTCTTATTCCTATTTTCAAAGTCTATTTTTTCTCAAATACGGCCAAAAGTGCCAAAAGTAATTATCCTGGTTTTTTTAATAAGTTTAGCGCTTTTTGTTTTTAATTTTATGGGGTATAGAATATTGTTGCCAGTGACTTTCGGTATAAACCCTGGCTTTAATCCGGGCACGCTTACAATACTGTATAGAGATACTGCACTTTTTTCTTGGATTGCGAACTTACTGTTAGTTGTCTTATTAATTTTCAATTTTGTGAGCGCATTGAAGCGCTTTAAGAAGCAAACAAAACAAGTAAAGGCTTTTGTAATGTATTTCTCTTTCTACGTTTCAATCATATTAATAAACTTAACAATTGCTCTTATATTACAATTTTTTTTCAGAAACCATTCTAGTGCTAAAGAGTTCACTACTCTATTTCGACTGCTTTTAATATTTGAGTTTTTATTTCCTTTAATAATTCCTAGCTTTTTGTCTAGCATTGCAAATGTTACTTTCACTAATCAAGACGATTCTAATTTAGCTCATGAAAATCAAGCTTTTGACCGCTTAACACATGTAGTAATGGTTAATAAATTATTTTTAGAATGCGATTTTTCATTAGCAAAAATGCAATTCCACTCAAATTTAAGCGCCAAAACAATTAGAGATGCTTTAAAAAAATCTGATTTTGAGAACTTTAAATCATTTTTAAAGCACCAGCGTGTTATGTATGCCAAAGATCTTATTAATGGGGGTTATCTAAATAAGCACACTATTAATTCGCTTTCTATTGATTCTGGTTTTTCCTCGCCTGTAACCTTTTTTAGGGCATTTAAAAATATAACGAATCAAACGCCATTATCCTATAGCAGGCAGAACAATCGGTTGCCTAATCTATAGTAGTAATTGGTCCGTACAAAACATCTCGTGTTTCGATATACTTTTTAGCTAAATTGCTTTTTGTTTGTCGTCATGGTGAAAGGTGAAGTTACAATTTGGTCTCTGTTGGTAAAAAATAATGGCTAAGTTCAAAAAAGTATATTGTTTATAGCTATTTCTTTGAATTGTATCCAGACTTGATTAGAAGCTAATGCAATACTAGCAAGTGTTGCCATTTTATTGGTCTTATTCTTTATTTTTTCTAGTACCAAAAACCAGTTTAAACAATTTTGCAGATATTTAGTTGCTACACCATTAAAGGATTCCATAAATTTCCTCAATCTCATATCCATATTATTCACATTCTGAACATGATATATTTTATCAACTGTTTTCTGTCCTTTTGATGCGTTGAACTTCTTATGAATAATTGTATTAGATTTTGCAAAGGCATCATAACTTCTATGACTGTCGCTGCAAAGTACTGTTGCTTTATCGAGCTTACCTTGATACACCTTGTTTAGGTCTTTTTTACTAATTCGTCCTGTTGTAACCACTTCAAAATCCTTATTTCCAGAACGATCGCAGGTAGCAATTACGGCTACTTTTTCATTAGATATACCTGCTTTGCTTGCTTTTTCTCCTCGTTTCTTAGGTTTTCTTTCTAAAGTACGATTCCCTTTTTCTGAAATTGGAAAAAACAAATCATCACTCTCTACAATACCTTCAAATTCGGATACTGAAACGCTAGAAAATGAGGTTAATAATTTATGACGCCAATCAAATGAGGTCTGAATTGAGATTCCTGTTTCCTTTGCACTTTTTCTAATACTATAGCCCGATAGTAAACAATAAAGATACTTGTTAATCTTGTCTTTCTTTTTTAATGCAAACCAAAATTTCCCGGTCGTTTCACTAAAGTTTTTACCACAACCATTACACAAATAGCGTTGTACGCCTTTTAGTTTACCATTTGCACGTATGCGTTCGCTTTTACAATGAGGACAAGTAACTGCTTTTCGTTCTTTATCTTCTTCTAAATGTGAACCCGATGTTGATAAAGACAGTAAAGAGTTTACAATATCTTGTTGGATAATTAAGCTACTGCTCAAAAAATAATCTCTAAAATCAGATGGTATCATAAATGTTCTTTTTTGCTAAGATAAAACATATGTATTTTAGAACTTAGTGATTAAAGTTTATGAAGTATGAATTAATACAAATCAATTATTAATTATCTCACATAACGAGATTATTAATTGAAAAAGATTGTTAACCATTTTAAAAAAGGTTGATTAATCAAATAAACTGTCAATATTAAACGTGTTTCTTTAAGTGCTCAAGTTGAAATCTATGATGCTATTGGAAGAAGAGTATATCATCACAAATTAGTGTAAATAGAAACACCTTTGATGTTTCAGAATTAAAAGGGATATATTTAATAAACATTCTTTCTCAAGAAAAAAGGATAATTAAAATTATGGTGATTAAATAACGGCTATAACCACTAAACTATAAAATCTATGAGGATTTCTGCAAGTAGGCGAGTACTGGCAATTAATTATGTACTGTGTTAGCATTTCGTTATTTTTTAAATAGCTTTATCATTTTAGGATTCTTAATACTTTTCTTTAAGTTCTTTTTCAATTATTTCTATTAACTTATTGGTGTCTTCTTTTAGTGAGATGCATTTAGTTAAATCGATTCTTTGATTTATACGAAATTTTTCAATACCCAGTTGTAAATCATTGTAATTTTTAGAATTCTTGTCGAAAACCCAAGGATAATTATGCAAACTAAATGTTTCTGGACTGAATCTATGGTCATTTGTTAGATTAATCATTGCTCCTAGATATAAATCATGCCCCTTAACCCCCATATTCTTCCACATTTCGTTATAATATTTTTCACGCTCGTAACGTTTGTAATAATCTTTTACTGCTTTGACTAAGCTATCAGAACCAAATGAATATAATTTTCCAGTATTTAGAAGCTCCTCATAAGTGGCATCATTGAGATTTAATTGTGATGAACCTAAATACATATCATTATTTAATAAAAACTCATAATCTGATTTTTCTAAACCTTTCGAAAAACGAGGTAGAATGTAAAGACAATTTTTCACTACACTATCTAAACCTATGCTTGTATTACTTGGAAAAGCTAAAAAGTCTAATCTATTTATATTTGAATTCAATTCCTGAATTAGTTTTACGAGATATACCTCATTACTTTTTCCTAGGTTTCGCTCTATATTCCAAGAACTGATACTTAAGGCTAATAAGATTCCAATAACAACAAGTATAATTTCTCCGATAGCGTATTTTAAATACTTTCCAGTTTTATTTTTTTCCATAAGGTCGTATCGTATTTTTCTAAAGAATTTTATCATTATTTAGCGTTGAGTGTAATAAAGCATAATAAGTTAGCATGCATTTTTTTTTAAGTACGAAAGATAATGAAAAGGGAAGTTAATAATTAACTAAACCGAAAGATAATAACCATATCCTAAATAAAAAACAAGTTTATTAACCAAGGCACAGAAATCGACTGGACATCAATCTATTTTGGAATAGTGAATTAAAGATTTAAAGTACGTCTTCAATAAAATTGTAAATTATAGCTGTAAAATCAAAAAACATGATACATAAAAGTAACTATTCTATTCCTAAATATGCTCTTATAAAGCCGATTTTATTTATTTATGATATGGATATTAAATTTTTTATTATTAGATATTTGATAAGTCCTAAACCCCTAAAAAGGATAATATAAGAGGTGACATTAAGTCAAGTTTCAATAAATCGGTTAAAAAATATTCGTTTAACCTGCTTTCTATTATAAAATAAACTTTTCTATAAACTTAAATTTACGCAATTTTGATGAACTTATTTTTTAAGTTCAAGAAGCTATTATGCTCTATAAAGATCAAGTAAACAGCTGTTTATAAATAGTTACATTTTTTTGGGTAGTGTTTTGTTTTCCAAAAGAGCTTTTTTCCTTTATCCTTTAAATGAAAAGGCATGAATAAATTAATAATAAAATCAAAATAAATTTTATTTGTGGTTTCTAATTTAGAAAATAAAATAAAATTATAACGTATATTTCTTTACTATTTTTAACTGTACCGGCTTGTTTTTTAAGAAGTTAAAATCAAGATTTAAAAATTGAATTTGCATCACTACGGGAAAGAAGTTTAGGCTTAAAACAAAATATGGTGCTTTTTAATCGGAATTTTGAAGATTTTACTTTGCCAATTTGGCAAAAAGTAAAAAGAGGTGATAGATTTATTGTTAATTATAAAAATCCAACATATATAAAACAGTTTGGGTATAACTTTAATAATGAGATTTATGAAGTTATTGGGAAAATAATTTTGAAATTTTCCCTAAAAAGATAGCTCAAGGGTATTATAAAAATGATATCGCTTTGTTTATTACTGGAACACAATTTGAAGCTATTGAAGAATACTTGGATAAAGAGTGTGAAGTACAAACTTTAAAGTTTTTGCTCTGGAGAGAAATTTGGGACAATAAGGATAAACTTATTTATGGAATGGTAAAGGAAATATTGTCACCAAAGGTAACGATTGAAAAATTAGAAAATTAATATAATTAAAAAGACCTTGCATATGTTCAAGGTCTTTACGCCTAACCAAAGTTGGTATAAAAACTAACTACTACTATTTTTTTCTTTCGAATTTTTTTAAGGTCTTCTATCTATAAGGAACTATTAAATTTAATTAGGCACATTTTATTTTAAAATAAAAATTAGCAGACTAATTTAAATATTGTTTAATTGCCATTCGATGTTCTGGAATACTTTTATCATAATTTTCTACCAGTAACTCTAGTATTTCGGGCATATTTACACCAACTTCTTTTTTGTTAGCATATTTAGAAACATATAAATTGTAGGTTTCCTCTTTTTTCTCGAAAATTAAAAAATGAGTTTCATTTAATGCAGTAAATGCAATTTCATTTCCAGAAAATGCGTCAGACTCATCTTTCTTAAAAAGAGAAAATTCATAATATTGTAGAACGTTTTCCATAATTTAAATTAATTCTGCGGATAAACCTAATTGTAATAATTTAGAACATCTAGGTTTTAGATCCTTAAGTTCACCCGATTTTACCGTACATTTTCCTTTGTAATGGACTAAAGTTGCACATTGTTCTGCTTGTTCAAAAGTATGCTCGCAAACAGAAACTAAAGAATCTATTACAAAATCAAACGTGTTTACATCATCATTATGTAAAACTATTTCATGCTGAAAAGTTTCTTGCTCTAAAACAGCTACGTCTTCTTGTATTTTTTCTTTTGTACTCATACTATAAAAATAGAGATTATTTTTTACTCTTTGTTATATTTTAACGCAACCCAGTTATTTCTTTGGATAAAAGTCTCTAATTTTAAATTGTATTTAGAAACTTCTGCATCAATAATAGGCATATCTTCTTCATAAAACCCGCTTAATAAAAGAATACCTTTTTCGTTTAAACAATCTGTGTACACTTTCATATCCATCAATAAAATATTTCTGTTGATGTTGGCAATAATAACATCGTATTTTTTATTGATTAAAAGTGATGCATCTCCTTCAAAGACATCAATTTTGTTACAATTATTTCTTTCAATATTTTCTAAAGAATTTTCATAACACCAATTGTCAATATCAATGGCATCAATGGGATTTGCGCCTTTCATTTCAGCAAAAATTGCTAAAATTCCAGTACCAGAACCCATATCTAAAGTTTTCTTATTTGTTAAATCTAATTTTAGTAAATGTTGAACCATCATATGTGTAGTTTCATGATGACCAGTGCCAAAACTCATTTTTGGTTCTATAACAATATCGTATTTTAAATTAGGGTTTTCGTGAAAAGGAGCTCTGATGCTCACTAAATCATCAACTTGAATAGGAGTAAAGTTCTTTTCCCATTCTGAATTCCAGTTAGTTTGTTCAACTTCATGTTGATTGTATTCTATCGAGAATTCATCAGAATTTAAAACAAAGATATCTTCGAGAATTGAAGAATTCCATTCACTTTTTTGAATATAAGCGGTTACGCCGTGTTCGTTTTCAACAAAACTTTCAAAACCTACCTCACCTAATTCTGCAATTAAAATTTCTGTTGCAGGTTCTTTTGGTGTAATTGTAAAATTGTATTCTATATAAATATTGTCCATAATAAAAAATGCATCAAGATTTTAAATCTTGATGCAAATTTATCGGTTTTCTATAGAAGTTTTACTAATAAACTTCTTTTAAATTGCTTTTATGATTGCTGTGAAATCTTCAGCATTTAAAGCAGCACCTCCAATTAAACCTCCATCAACGTCTGGTTTAGAGAAAATTTCTTCTGCATTTGAGGGTTTTACACTTCCGCCATATAAAATAGAAACGGTATCAGCAATTTCTTTACCGTATTTATTTTTTATAATACCTCTAATAAAGGCATGCATTTCTTGCGCTTGTTCTGGGCTAGCAGTTTCTCCAGTCCCAATTGCCCAAACAGGTTCGTATGCTAAAACAATGCTTTTCCAAGCGGTACTTTCTAAATGAAACAATCCATTTTTTAACTGACTTTCTACAACATTAAAATGATTTTCAGATTTTCTGTCTTCTAATAATTCGCCAAAACAAAATATAGTTTCTAAATTGTTTTCTAATACGGCATTTACTTTTTCAACTAAAATAGCATCGGTTTCACCAAAATAAGATCTTCTTTCAGAATGGCCTAAAATAACAGTTTTTATACCAATAGACTTTAACATATCAGCCGAAATTTCACCCGTATAAGCGCCATTTTTAGCGTGATGCATGTTCTGTGCAACTACTTCTATTTTAGTGTCTTCTGCTCTTTTTACAGCTAAAGCTAAATTAACAAATGTTGGTGCAACAATTACTCTTGTGCTTTTTAGAGATAATTTTTTAATAGATTTTTTAATTTCTTTGATAAGCTGTTTTGTTTCATCCTTATCATTATTCATCTTCCAGTTACCAGCTACTATTTTTTGTCTCATAATTATTTTATTTATTAAAATGTAAATTTAATAAATGCTAAAGGATTTCTACTTTATTAATTAAAATAGTTACTAAAACGATTTATCTATTCGCTTTTAAAGCTTCTTTTATTTTTTCGTCGGATGCATCTGTTGCTTTAAAAAGTTTAATTTCTCCGGTTTCATCAATAACCATATAGCGTGCAATCCAGTTTAAATTGATGAAATTTACAAACTCTCCATCATCCATTCCATCAGGTAGATTGTAATGCTCACCAACTAAATTATATTTTTCAATCGCTCTTTGCCACGAAGGATTACTTCTATCCACAGATAAAAAAAGAAAAACTACATCCGGAAATTCTTTTTGTAATTCTTTTATTTTTGGAAAACCAACAATGCAATCTTTGCACCAAGAAGCCCAAACATCAATTAAAATTTTTTGACCTTTCTTATAATATAAAACTTCTCTTAAAGTAGTTTTTGAGCCGTCTAAACCAATCAACATTTCCTTATAAGCTTCATCAGAAAACTGAGTTGGCTTTTCTGAATTACAACTGATAAATACGATAAAGAGTAAAATAATTATTTTTTTCATGTAAAATTTGTCTATTAAAAAGGGATAACTTACAAATGTTGTATCTTAAAAATAGTACTTTTGCATAACTTTAAGCACAATTAATGACAACACAACAATTAGTAGCGCAAATTAAACAAAAGAAATCTTTTTTATGCATTGGTTTAGATGTAGATTTAAATAAAATTCCTGCACATTTATTAACGCTAGAAGATCCTATTTTTGAATTTAATAGAGCTATTATTGATGCAACACATCATTTATGTGTAGCATATAAGCCAAACACCGCTTTTTATGAAGCATACGGAATTAAAGGATGGCAAGCGTTGGCAAAAACAATTTCGTACATCAACAAAGAGTATCCAGAAATTTTTACAATTGCGGATGCTAAAAGAGGAGATATTGGCAATACTTCAACAATGTACGCAAAAGCTTTCTTTGAAGATTTAGCATTCGATTCGGTTACTGTTGCACCTTATATGGGTAAAGATTCTGTTGAGCCTTTTTTAGCTTTTAAAAACAAGCATACCATTATGTTGGCATTAACTTCTAACGAAGGTGCCTTTGATTTTCAAACAAAAAAAGTGGGTGAATTAGAATTGTATAAGCAAGTTTTAGAAACTTCTAAAAACTGGAAAAACGCTGAAAATTTAATGTATGTTGTTGGCGCAACAAAAGCAGCGTATTTTAAGGAAATAAGAAAAATAGTTCCTACTTCTTTTTTATTAGTTCCGGGAGTTGGTGCACAAGGAGGAAGTTTACAAGAGGTTTGTAAATATGGTTTATCAGAAAATATTGGTCTATTAATTAATTCTTCTCGTGGAATAATTTATGCCTCGAAAGGCATTGATTTTGCTATAATTGCTGCTGAAAAATCAAAAGAATTACAAACTGAAATGGAAACGATTTTAAAGGAATTCTATGGAGTTTAAAGACCAATTAAACACCACTTTGGACATTAAAAATACCCCAAAAAGAATTATTTGTTTAGTACCAAGTCTTACGGAGTTGTTAGTAGATTTAGGTTTGGAAGATGACATCGTTGGTGTTACCAAATTTTGTGTTCATCCAAGTTCTTTGTTAAAAGAGAAAATAATTGTTGGTGGTACAAAAAACATAAAGGTTGATAAAATAAAAGCACTTCAACCCGCTATTATTTTGTGTAATAAAGAAGAAAACACAAAAGAAATTGTTGAAACGTGTAGACGAATTACAACAACACATGTTTCGGATATTTATACAATTACAGATACTTTAGAGCTTATTCATCAATATGGAAAACTCTTTTCTTGTGAAGCAAAAGCCGAACACTTAATTTTAGAAATACAGCAAAAACAAACCGATTTTATAGATTTTACAGCAACTAAAAGTATAAAAAAAGTTGCTTATTTTATTTGGAGAAAACCTTGGATGGTGGCCGCAAATAGCACGTTTATCAATCATCTTTTGAGGCTTAATAAGTTCGAAAATATTTATAATGAACAAGAAAGATACCCAGAAATTGACTTAGAAAAACTAAGAAAAAAAAATCTTGATGCTATTTTTCTATCTTCTGAACCATTTCCTTTTCAAGAAAAGCACATTATAGAACTTCAAAAAAAATTCAAATCAACAAAAATAATTTTAGTCGATGGTGAATATTTTTCTTGGTATGGTTCAAGGTTAGTAAAATCTTTCGATTATTTTAAGATGCTACACAGTCAACTTTAAAAGAGTATCTCATCTATCTAAATAACTAATTTGATTCAGTTTTTTAAGCAGTTTCATTGCTTTAAATGCAGCTAAATCACTAATAGATTCATCTTCAAATCTGTAATCATTAGATTTCTCCACAAGATTATCATACCTTTCTTTGAGGTGTTTTTTAAAGCTGTTAAATTGATTCTGGTTCTGCATGTTTATTTTATTTGGGGAATTATTAAGGTAAATATAATGAAAAATCACATTCAAAAAACCAATAGTTCAAAATAAAATAAACTTTTCATAATTGTAATAAATTCATCTTTAGTTTTTTATAATTTTAAAAAACTTTGAATTTGATTTCATTTCAAGTTTTAATAAATAAATTCCTGTTGTTAAAAAAGAGATATCATGTGTTTCTAAAGTGGAATTTTGATTAAAAGTATGTAATTTTTTCCTACTATGTTATAGATAATTACCTTTGATGCAACATCAATATTTGGTATTTTAATAGTTAATTTATTATTTACAGGATTAGGAAAAACGAGTACGTCTGTTAAATTGTCAATTTCAAAAAGAGAAGCTGTAGATTCTTGATAGACTCGCACGTAATCTATTTCCATAGCACTTTCTGTGAAATTTGCAGCAATGTTTGGCAGAATAGCCACATTAAACAATAAATATTGCGGCGCATCATAAGGCCAATTTTCAATATTCTTATTTTCTGGATTATAAGTGTAATGTACAATGTCATCAACACTAAAAACCATTTTAGTGGCGTCCCAAACCATGGTATAGGTGTGAAATTCAGTTGATGCATTTGAAATTTTTTGTCCACCTTTGTTAATAGTTCCGCCAGAACTTGATCTATTATGCATAGCACTTTGTACAAAATCTTGATTGTCTCCCCAGTGCTCAATAATGTCTATTTCACCACAATCTGGCCAAGGAGTATTTCCATGAGTTGATGCCCAATACCCGCCAGTTTCAGTTATATTCTGTCCTAACATCCAAAGCGCAGGAAAAGTACCTAAACCAAAAGGCATCTTTGCTCTGATTTCCACTTTACCATAAGTAAAGGCAAATTTCGAATTTAATCTAGCTGAAGTGAAATTTTTAGAATTCTTATTATTTCCTTGGTAGGTTTCTCTTTTTGCTAAAATTTTTAAACTACCATTACTAATGAACGAGTTATCAATTCTATCTGTATAATGTTGCACTTCACCATTAGCCCAAGAATTTCCACCTAAAATTGGATAGGTCTGTTTAAACCACCTAGTATTATCCAGATCTACAATTTGCCCATCTACTCCGTCAAATTCATCAAACCAAACCAAATTATCAAAAACAGGATCTGTGCCAGAATTGTTACGCTCAGCTATTGTTCCATCATATAAAAAATCATCAATATAAGCTGTAACTTTACTCGTATTATTTTCATCATTAATCTGAATTAAGACTCTATTAAAATCTTTTCTATTAATAGGGTTTCCTGAGTTATTGTTGATGTTTATATAGTTGTCAGTAGCAAAATCAAAAGTGATGGTTTGCCATTGATTTAAAACGATGTTCTTAATAATTTCTGATTGTGTAGACCAAGCTTCAGAAATTTTTGAATTTTGTAATTTTAATGAAATTTGATTGTTCTCAGAACCTGTAATACTAGCAGAAGGAACATAAATTTTTAAAGAAAAAGTGTTGTTTGTTGATAAATCAAAATTTGCAGGAATATCAAAACGAACATTTGCATATTCGCCCCCTTCATCTGTATATTTTAAAACCGTCTTAGAATTATTTACACCTGTTTTAAAAGGATTTAAAAAAGCTTTATCCATTCCGCAATCATCACCAGCCCAAGTTGTAATTGTTCCATTTCCTTCAAAATCATCAACAACATTTTGTTGAGAAAAAATGGATGCAAAAAAAGTAAGTGCTAGTAGCGTAAATAAATTTTGCATTCTTTGTAATTAAGGTTAGTTTACAAATATAAGGTCATGCTAACCCTTTTTCATGAAAAAGAACCTATACAAAAACCATACAGAGGTTTAAAATCATTGATTTATTTATTATCTTGTAATGCAAATACTTGTTTTAATAAAGCGGTAGTTCTTAAGCTTACTTTTTCTCTAATACCTTTCTCCTCAACTTCAATCATCGTAAAAACACCTTTTAGGGCCTGGTTTGTAACATAACTAGTTAAATCTGGATTTGCTTTAGCCACAAACGGAATAGAATTGTATTTAGAAATTAAGTTGGACCAAATTTTATCTGCTCCAACTTTAGAGAAAGAATCATTTATAACGGGGCTAAAACTACTATACAAACTTTCTGAAGTTTTAGTCTGTAAATAACTAGTTGCTGCATTTTCATCGCCTAATAAAATATTTTTAGCATCATTAAATGTAATTTCATTAACCGCATTCACAAAGATAGGAGTTGCTGTTTTTACAGCATCCTCTGCAGCTCTATTAAGAACTTTAATTCCTTCATCTGCTAAATTGCTTAAACCAATTTTACGCAAACCATCGTCTACAACTTGCAACTCTTCTGGTAGCAAAATTTTAACTAAATCGTTTTTATAAAACCCATCTTGTGATGTTAGTTTAGAAACTTGATTTTTTATGCCTTTATCTAACGCTTGTTTTAATCCGTTGCCAATTTGTTCTTGAGATAAACCAACACCATTTGGTAATTGATTAAGAACATTTTGCAATTCTGCACAACCTACAAACTGAATAGCAATCACTAAAACTAAAATTTTTTTAATCATGTATCTAAATTTAGACTTTCTTTATTTGAAACCTTTTTGATTAAAAAGTCACTTTTTTATTTAAAACTATCTGTTTTTTTATCATATCCAAAAGGGCAATGTTTACAACCATTTTTACAACAATATCCTCTTTTTAAGTGATATTTTTCAGTAAAAACTCTATAACCTTGTTCATTAAGATAATAATCGTCTTTTTCTAGCTCTACTTTTGGTTTAAACATGCTGCAAAAATATGGCTTTTTAAAATTTAATTGTATTGAAAGCGTTATATTTATTCAATTATTTAATTAGGAAAAACTTTAAAAATAAAATTGTGGTAATTATTGGTGCAGCTTCTGGAATGGGAAAAGTGTATGCTTTAGACTTTGCAAAACTTTGTTTTAAACGCGCTCTTTTTGATAGTGAAACACGTTATAAAATGTACCTAAAAAAAGAAGCCTAAAATTGTTTATGGTAACAACGCTTTTAAAGTTTGGTTTGGGGTAAATTTTATACCCGTAAAATGTTTTCTACCTTAACTTTTTAAGGATATTAAAAAAAATAGAAACAAAGAAGATTACAAAAGTTTTAATCAAAATTTATCGAATAAACTCTAATCTTTTATCTTTTACAGTGTCCATTCTTAAAGCTTTAAAATCTAAAATATAATTTTGATACAATCGCCATGGAAACTTGTCTCCTTGTTTTGGAAGGATGTCTTTAGCTCTGTGAATATACCCGGAATCTAAATTAATTAAAGGCAATGTGCCTAAGTTTTCTTCTAACACTTTTGCACTCACTGATTTGTAATTAGTTTTATCTAAATATTTTAATAGCCTTGAAAGATATTCGCTTGTTAAATCGCTTTTTAAAGTCCAAGAAGCATTAGTATATCCTGTAAAAACGAAAAAATTTGGCAGTTCACTGAGCATTAAACCTTTGTAAATAAATTGTTTTGTAATATCAAAAGGAATACTATTTATCGAAATTTTTGCGCCACCAAAAGGCAATAATTTTAAGCCAGTTGCGCTAATAATAATATCTGCTTCCAAAATTTCTCCTGATTTTAAAAGAATCCCGTTTTCAATAAAAGTATCAATAGTATCGGTAACTACCGCTGCTTTTCCTTTTTTAATAGCTTTAAAGAAATCGCCATCAGGAACCAAGCAAAAACGCTGATCCCAAGGTTTGTAATCTGGCGTAAAATGAGGTTCTAAAGGTAAATCTCCAAGCTCTTTTTTGATGCCTTTTAAGACCATCTTCTTCATCGTTTTTGGGTACTTTTTACAAAGATTATAAAAGAGCATATCCGCAAAAATATTTTTAGCTCTTATTAATTTATGAGCAATTGTAACCGGAAAAATTATTTTGACAAAACGAGCAATTTTATCTTTATTTGGCAGAGCTGCAATATATGTAGGCGATCTTTGTAACATGATTACTTTAGCAACGTCATTTGCAATTGAAGGCACAATAGTAACCGCAGTTGCCCCACTGCCTATAACGACTACTTTTTTGTTTTTATACTCTAAATTTTTATCCCACTTTTGTGGATGAATAAATTTGCCCTTAAAATTTTCTAAGCCTTTAAATTCTGGAGTATAACCGTCATCATAATTATAGTATCCGCTACAATTAAAAATAAATTGTGAGGTATAAAGCTGTTCTTCATTTGTTTTAGGGTTGACAGTTTTAACAGTCCATAAATTCTGTGAAGTATCTAAATTATAAGAAACTACTTTTTGATTAAATGTTATTTTTTCTTTAACATCATATTCATCAGAAGCTTCATGTAAATAGTTTAAAATTGAAGGAGCATCTGCAAAAGATTTATCATCATTCCAGGTTTTAAAAGAATAACCAAAAGTGTACATATCAGAATCTGAACGAATTCCGGGGTATTTAAATAAACTCCAAGTGCCCCCAATTTCTTCCCTGGCTTCGAGAATTTTATAGGTTTTATTCGGATTTTTTCTTTGCAAATGACAAGCTGCACCAATTCCCGATAAGCCCGCACCAATAATTATAATATCAGAATTCATAAATAATTATTTGTTTTTTAACTTTAATTCTCTTTGCCTCATTGGCATTCCGTCAATAATAGTAAATAATTTTTCTACGGATAAAATTGCTGTTTGAGATACTTTTATACCTCTATCTAAACCAATTAATACTATTTTGAAAGCTGTTTTCTCTGTATTAAATTTTTGATATAAATCTGGTGATTGACTCCAGTTTTCATCAGAATCAGATTTAAAAAAATTAGGTAGCGCTTGAAAAACTTTTAATTCCCGTTCTTCAAACTCAGTACTTTTATTTTTTAACAATTCAAGACCGTTGCAAGGAAGTGCCTAAAAAAAACAAAAATAACACGTAATTATTTATGTTAAATATGTGATTGTAAGTATATTAAGTTGTAAATTTAGTGTATGAAAATACAAAAACAACCAACTTTAGCCGATAGCATTTGTGATTTACGAGCAAGAAAAATTAAAAAGACATTTTTCACCCAAATAAACACCCTTATCGATTGGGATACGATCTCTATCCTAATAAATAATGATTATTTAAAAGGAAAAAGTGCCACTGGCAAGCCTTCTTATGATGGGACATTACTTTTTAAAATGTGTCTTTTACAAAGTTGGTATGGTTTAAGCGATTATGAAGTTGAAGACCGAATAAATGACAGTCTTTCCTTTAGTTATTTTTGTGGGATGACCATTGAACAGGTTGCTCCAGATCATAGTACTTTAAGTAGGTTTAGAACCGCATTAACCAAAACACAAACCTTCGAAAAATTATTTACCTCCATAAACAAACAGCTAGAAGCACATAATATCATTGTAAAAACAGGTTTAATAATAGACGCTAGTGTAATAGATACGCCACTTAGACCAAAAGGAAAAACAAATTTTAAGGTAACCGAAGACCGCTGTGCAGACCAAGTAGAAGTACACAAAGAATATCCAGATAGTGTCGATAAAGAGGGTACTTGGTTAAAGAAAAGAGGAAAGTACCATTTTGGGTTTAAAAAGCATCATGTAACGGATAACGAAGGACTCGTTCTAGGAGTACTAACCACAACTGCCAGCAAAAATGAGATTGCAAATTTGGAGGAAGTTCTAGAAACTGTAAATGTAGCATTACCAAAAGGCATCCCTCTAAAGGCAGATAAAGGGTACCAATCAAAGAAAAATGTTGCGATTTTAAAGAAGCGTAATTTAAAGAATCATATCCTTAAAAAGGCGGTAAAAAATAAACCGTTAACAAAATGGGAAACTAGATTCAATAAATTAATAGGAAAAACAAGGTTTAAAGTAGAACGTACTTTTGGAGGAATAAAATTATGGTTTAAAGGTGGAATTGCAAGATACAGAGGGATGAAAAAAATGCATACACAAAATTTGATGGAGGCAATATGCTACAATTTATATCGAAGTCCAGGGATATTTGCGTCTAATTGTAAAAATTAAGGAAAAATGAAGCCTAAAAAAGGCATTTACTCACTTAAAATAGAAAAAAAATAGCATAATCGATGTTTTAGCTAAAAAAAAGGGAACTCTAAAAAGTAAAATTAATTAAGTTCGCTTTTTGCAACGGTCTTAATTCAATTTGATTAATAAAATCGGCGTTGTTTTTATCGTTCGTACTAATAATTAAAATTCTGTGTTTTCCCAAATATTTTTTAATATTCTGACTAATAGAAACTGGCGTTATCAATAAAAACAACAGATATAATCTTTTCATCGGTTTCTGTTTATTATAAATGAATCTCAAGAATTTTAAAAACTATTCAACAGCTTTTTTAAAAGCATTTTCGCCACCAACAATAGGTATTGTTATTGTTGTTTCTGGTAAATCAATCGTTAATTCAGTTCCTGGTTTTGGTAATAAAGTGTAATTATTATCACTAGAAAAAATCATCAAACCAATTTGTTGTCCTTTTTTAATAATCTGATCATCAGGTTGTAAGTCAAATTTCATTTCGTAAAATTTACCAGTTTTTAAAGGAGCGCTTTTAGAAATTGATTCGTGATTTTGTAAATCTGCCCAACCGCGAGTTATTATATTATCGGTGATTTTAGAATTTCTGCCAGTATTCCAAGGCAAAGAAACTAAATATACAGATAAGTTTACCGCAGCTTTAGAGCTCGAAGCTTTTATAGTAATTGAAGCCAAACCAGAAATATGGATATCTTCTTTTAAAACCGGAGTAACATATAATAAACGGTGATTTGTATAAGCTGCTTGGGCTAGTACTTCGGATGAAAATGAATAATTATCTACCAAAGTTTCTTTTCCTTTCGATTTTGAGCTATCAGTAGATAAATTTCCTGTTTCTGGAGCGCCAGCTTCTAAATAAAAAGTAACCGGACTTGCCTCTGGGTTAGGATATTCTTTATACGCCGTTGGTTCTTCTCTTTTGTCATCCTCTCTAACTATCCAAGCTTTCGAATCGTTTTCTACATCGTTTTTAACACCGTGTAAATACCGCGTAAACCAACGATTCATCATTTTCATTGGTGGTGGTCCTCCGTGTCCATTTTGATGATAATAAATCTGAGTAGGCAAGCCCATTTCTGAAGCTTTCTTATAAATTCTATAACTGTGTTCTGGCATCACATTCCAATCATTAAAACCGTGAGACATTAATAAAGCGGCTTTCATTGGTTTCATATCATTTATATAATCACGTCCAGCCCAAAAATCATTGTAATCGCCAGTCATTCTATCCATGCCATTTGCCATTTCAGTATCACGAACAACTTTATTATTTCTTGCTCTATTTTCTTCTTTTCCACTATGGATAAAATCGTATAAAACATCAATATCTTCTCCTAAATAGCCGCCAGGAGAGCGCACCAATCCGTTAGAACGATAATAATGATAATAGGAAGTATTTGGCGCCACAGGAATAATTGCTTCTAAACCTTCAACGCCAGTTGTTGCTGCAGCTAAAGGAATTGTGCCATTGTAAGAAGTTCCTGTCATTCCTACTTTTCCCGTAGACCAAAATGCGGTTACAGTTTCAGTTCCTTCTCTAGAAGTAAATCCTTTTGCACGACCGTTTAACCAATCTATCACTGCCTTCGGAGCTAAGGATTCATTATCGCCACCAACTGTTGGCGCACCGTCTGATAAACCGGTTCCTGGTGATGATGAATGCACCACAATATATCCTAAAGGAAGCCAAGTTTTTACTTGAGAATTTGAAATAATTGGGCGTTCGCCTCTTCTTTGCACTTCCACGTGCGTTCTTGGGTTTTCTTTTGCGCCAATTTCGTGTTTTACTTCCCAAAATAAACCTGGTGCATCTCCAGCTGTTCCTGCATAATATGGACTAGACTCGTAAACTACAGGTAATTTTAAACCCTCTGTTTCTGTTTGTTCTGGTCTGGTTACATCTACGTGCATTCGGTCTAATTTGCCGTCTCCATCTGAGTCAAATGCAGTTTCTACCCATAAATCGTGTTGAATCCATTTTTCTGGATTGTTAAAAGCTTCTACAATTTGAGCTTCCCCATCTTTAAAAATAGGTACTGCTTTCTCTTGCGCTTTTATCGAAAAAGCGATAAGAAATAAAATGATAAATTGAATTTTGATGTTATTTTTCATGTTAAAATTTGTTGGGTTATTTTAGTATTGAAAATTCGATTGAAGAATCTGTGAAAACAGTATGTGTTTGCGTTTTAAAATCTTTTTCGTTTGCTTTATAGATATTATCTACGTAGGTCTGCGGATTTAAATCGATTAAAGGAAACCAGGTACTTTGTAACTGAATTTGTACTTTATGCCCCTTTTTAAACGTGTGAAAAACATCTTGCAATTTAATGTTTACATCCGTTTTTTTATTGGGCATAAAAGGTTCTGGGTGTTCAAAACTATTTCTAAAACGACCACGCATTACTTCGCTACGAACCATTAAATGATAATTACTCATTTTTAAATGGTCTTGCATTTTATCATTATTTTCTGCTGCATCCGCAGGATGAACATCAACGACTTTTACAATCCAATCAGCATCAGTTCCCGTGGTAGCTACTTTTAATTTTGCTAAAATATCTCCCGCTAAGGTGAAATCTTCGGTTAAAATATCCGTTTCAAAAACCAATACATCGGGTCTTCTTGCTGCAAAACGCTGATCGTCTGTCATGTATTTTCTTGGCGTAAAAACAGTTTTAATATCTTCAGAATACGGAACGGGTCTTTTAAGATCACTAATAAATTTTATTGCTGCTGTTGATTTTTTAGTTGCTGTTAATTCTTGATTTTCTGATAAAAACCAATCTTGTTTCACCATATTGTTTGGTGGCCAAGCATTGTAACTTTTCCATTCTTTTTTACCTGAATCGAAAACATACGCTTCTGGCAATCCAGAGTTTTTATCTCCTTTTCCTTTTAAGAAATGATTAAAGAATTTTGTTTCAATTTCTTTTTGAAATTTTAATGAAATAGAATCCCCAAAATAATAATTACCCACATCATTTCTAACAGCAGAACTTGCCCATTTTCCATGATCCCAAGGGCCAAAAACGAGTGTGTTGTAATTTTCTTTTCCGTTTTTTTCTATGCCTTTATACGTTTCTAGGGGGCCATATAAATCTTCTGCATCAAAGAAACCACCAACAATCATGGTTGCCACAGAGCTAGGTACTTTATCCATATGTTGTATAATTCCTTTGCTTTGCCAAACTGAATCGTAATTAGGATGTTCAATAATTTCTTTCCAGAAAAAATCATCAATTCTGTCTTTATTTTCGGCCGTTTTTACATCTAATTTATCATATTGAAAATATTCATTCAAGTTTTTTAAAGGCCCTTTGTCTAAGAAAAATTGATATTGATCTTGAGTTTTCATTTCTGGTAAAGAATACCAAGCCGAATCCGTTGGCGTGTCTTTGTAGGTTCCAAATAACGGAATAGCTCTAAAATAACTCAATAAAAATGCACCATTATGATGAAAATCATCAAAGAAAAAATCGCCAATACAGGCTTGAGGAGAAGCTGCTTTTAGGGCTGGATGCGCATCAATAGCAGAAATTGTTGCGTAATGCCCAGGATACGAAATTCCCCAAGTTCCCACATTTCCATTATTGTTTTCTACGTTTTTTACCAACCAGTCAATCGTATCATAGGTGTCAGAAACTTCATCAGACTGATTTTCTTTTTTATTTGGGATGTAAGCACGCATATTATCATAAACTCCTTCGCTCATCCATCGCCCACGAACATCTTGATACACCACAATATTACCTTCTCTCATTAAATGAACATTCGGACTAATTTTGGTTTTCATTTTTCCTTCTCCATAAGGCGCAGAATTATAAGGAGTTCTTTGCATTAAAATAGGATATGTTGTGCTTTTATCATTTGGAGTGTAAATGGTTGTATGGAGTTTAATCCCATCTCTCATTACAATATCAACCTCTTTTTTAGTGTAGTTCTCCACAACAAAAGTGTCTGTTTTTTCTTCAGTTGCTAATTTTTTTTCCGTTTTTGGAGTACATCCGATAAAATAAATAAAGGATATAGCTATAAAAAAGAGCCTTAAAGTTTGGTTTTTCATTGTTTGATTTATTAAGTTTTGTTAAATCTACGAAACTAAAAAGAGTTAGTGATAAATACTTTTGTTAAAATGATTAATAATACTTTCATTCAACTTATAAATTTTAAATTGATGAAAAACAATTTATTTCTCTTGTTTTTAGTGATTTTTTTAGGATTCAATTCTAAAGGGAATACAAATATTGATAAAGAAAATGATGAAATAGTAAATATAGTGGAGCAAAATAAAACATTTCCAAAACTCGAAAAAGATAGATATAATCCAGCTTTTTTAATAATGGATGGAACTTTTAATAGAGAGTTTACGGCTCCTTTAGATATTTTTCAGCATACCATTTACAGAGAAAATATAAAAGCGATGAATGTTTTTAGTGTCATAAATTCTGATAGCTCAATTACCATTTTTGAAGGAATGAGAATTCTCCCAAACTTTAATTATTTAAAAGATTCGCTACCAAAAAAAGATATTTTGGTAATTCCTTCTGCAGAATATCATTTAGGTACTTATTTGGAAGACATAGCGATGATTGATTTTGTAAAGAAAATAGGTAAAGAAGCGTTATTTGTAGCATCGCATTGTGATGGAGCATTTCTGTTGGCAAAAGCAGGATTATTAAGTAAAAAAGTTTCTTATTTTCCAAGTGATATGAATAAAATGAGAGCAATGTTTCCAAATTTAGATGTTAGAAAAGATGTTGCGTAATCTTTAGCTGGTGGTTTGGTTATTGATTGGAATGTAGAAAAAGTACCGCAGTTAAAAATAAAGTAATAAAGTGTTATTTTGCAATCAGTTTTTAAGCCATTGAAGAATCTCATTATGAAGAAAGCGAAATTGAAATAAGCGTAACACGCTATTAAAGTAAAATACGAATCTTTAATTTTTTAAAAGGTACTATTATGGATGAAGAAATAAGGCAAATTCCGCTATTTATTAAAGCAGAAGAAATTTATATCTTGGTTTGTAAGGTTTTACTGCTAGTTGAAGAAAATGGGGATAAAAATGATCTTGCAAATAATATTTTAAATGATTACAAAAATTCTCTTAAGAGTAGTGCTTTTACTATTGCTGGAAAAATAGTGAATGCTCATAAAGAAGATATGTTGTACCACAGTAGAATGCAAAATGTCGCTATTATAAGAAGTGAGGCTCATTATATTTTAACGAGTATATCTGGTTTAAAGATTTGTGGATTTAAAGAGCATGATTATTTAGACTTAATTAGAGATGAAATTGAAGCATTTAGAATTTTATTTACAGAATGGGTAAAAACTTTTAATGTATCGAATTATGTAATCGACAGATGGGGTCTTTTTAATCCGCCAGGAATTAATTTTGACGATTTTGATATTGATGATGAGCTGCCTTTTGATGACCCTTTTGGTGATGAAGATTATGATCCATCAGGAAATAATTTTGACGATTTTGATATTAATGATGATTTTGATGACGGTATTGATGACGAAGATGAACTTCATGAATTGGTGTCGTAAACATTTAAAGATTTGTTTTTAGTAAATTGTAATAAAATAGATAGGTTTTCTAAAAGGTCATAAACAAGCCTAGCCCTGATTGAACGGCTTGTTTGAGCTCTTTTTTATTCCTATTTAGGATAAAAAAAGCGAGTAGTGAAAGCAGGAAATAGCTTCAAATCTCATAAAAAATTACATTTGTTAAATATTGTTTTATTCAATTAAATTTCTTGTATTTTTGCAAAATTATGGAGAACACTAAAAGACATCAATTAACAGACTGGTTACCAACTACAAACAAGGAAGTTAAAATTCGTGGTTGGGAAGAATTGGATGTAATTCTATTTAGCGGAGATGCTTATGTAGATCATCCGTCATTTGGACCTGCTGTAATTGGTCGTATTTTAGAAAGTTATGGTTTGCGAGTGGCGATTGTGCCACAACCAAGTGTAAATGACAATTTGCAAGATTTCGAAAAATTAGGAAAACCTCGTTTGTTTTTTGGCGTGACTGGGGGTTGTATGGATCCTATGGTTAGTAATTATACTGCAAATAAAAAAAGCCGTGATAAAGATGCATACACTCCAAATGGTGATAAGGGTTTTAGACCCGATTATGCAACTTCGGTATATTCTAAAATATTAAAGGAAAAATTTCCGGATGTTCCTGTTTTAATTGGCGGAATTGAAGCTTCTTTAAGACGTGTAACTCACTATGATTATTGGTCTGATAAGTTGTTGCCAACTATTTTGGAAACCTCTAAAGCAGATATGTTAGTGTACGGAATGGGCGAGCAACCTTTGCGAGAAATTGTAGAATTATTGCAAAAAGGGGTGCCGTTTTCGAGTCTAAAAAACATCAAACAAACGGCTGTTTTAATTGATGAAAATAAAGAAAAATTACCTTTTGTAAACGATTGGGAAGATGTAACAATAAATTCTCATAAAGCTTGTTTGGCCGATAAAAAAACATTTGCTTCAAACTTCAAAGTGATTGAGCAAGAATCAAATAAATTGAAAGCGCGTAGAATTCTACAAGAAGTGGAAGGAAAAACGTTGGTGATAAATCCGCCTTTTCCTACAATGACAGAAGCAGAAATTGATGGTTCTTTTGATTTGCCTTACACACGTTTACCGCATCCAAAATACGACAAACGTGGGCCAATTCCTGCGTTTGAAATGATAAAATTTTCTATCAATATTCATAGAGGATGTTTTGGAGGTTGTAGTTTTTGTACAATTTCTGCGCATCAAGGAAAATTTATTGCTAGTAGAAGTCAGGAATCTGTTTTAAGAGAAATTGATAAAGTGGCAAATATGCCAGATTTTAAAGGTTATTTATCTGATATTGGGGGCCCATCTGCAAACATGTATCAGATGAAAGGAAAGGTACAATCTATTTGTGAGAAATGTGTTGCACCAAGTTGTATTTCGCCTGTAGTTTGTTCTAATTTAGATACGTCTCATAAACCTTTAACGGATTTATACCAAGCAGTTGATAAGCATCCAAAGATTAAAAAATCGTTTATTGGAAGCGGAATTCGACATGATTTATTAGTGCCAGAATTTAATAAAAATGCAGATCCAAAAGAATTAGATGCATATACGGAAGAAGTGATGACCAAACATATTTCTGGGCGATTAAAAGTTGCGCCAGAACATACTTCTGATCCTGTTTTAAAATTGATGCGTAAACCTTCTTTTAAATATTTTCACCTCTTTAAAGAACGTTTCGATAGAATCAATATCAAGAAGAAATTAAACTTACAATTGATTCCGTATTTTATTTCTAGTCACCCAGCAAGTGAAGTAGAAGACATGGCAAATTTAGCTGCAGAAACTAAAGATATGGGCTTTCAGTTGGAGCAAGTGCAAGGTTTTACACCAACGCCAATGACAGTAGCAACGGTTATTTATTATTCTGGATACCATCCATATACGCTAAAACCAACGAAGACTCCAAAGACGAAACAGGAGCGTGAAGATCAACATAAATTTTTCTTTTGGTATAAAAAAGAAAATAAAGAATGGATTAAAAACACGTTGAATAAAGTTGGAAGACACGATTTACTTCAAAAATTATTGCCAGAAAATAACTCTTGGAAAAAGAACAAAACTGCTCATAAAATAGCACAACACACTTTTGATGATGCCATTCCTTTTAATAAGAGAAAGAAAAAGGTGAGTAGAGCGCCTAAAAGTGCAAGGTAGTAGCAATTTTAATAGCATAGGTTATCTAAATGGTTGACTAAATTAGTTTGGTCAATTATTTTTATTTAAATGATTTGCCAGATAAACACCAATACTTGCGCTTCCCTGCAATAAATAACCGCCAGTTGGTGTATCCCAATCTAACATTTCGCCAATGCAATACTGATTAGAAATTTTTTTAAGTTCAAAATTTTCAGAAACTGCGTTTAAATCAATTCCGCCAACGGTAGAAATAGCTTCATCAATAGCTGCCATATCAATTATTTCTAAAGGAAATTTTTTAATGTTTCTCACTAATGCATCTACATTTAAATAAGATTCTTTAGAAAGATATATTTTTAGTAAATCGATTTGCGCAGTAGTTAATTTGAGTTCTTTTTTTAAAACCTGCGTTGTATTTTTAGCGTTAGATAATTTTATTTTTGACAAAATGTTTTCTGATGTTAATGAAGGCTTAAAATCGATAAAAATTTTTGCTTTTGAACCTGCAGACAATTGTTTTCTAATTTGCGGACTTAATCCATAAATAGCATTTCCTTCTAGGCCAAAATTTGTGATAACCGCTTCTCCTTTCTGAACTAGATGATTGCAATAAATTGCGATATTTTTTAACGGAGTTCCCTCGTGCTTCTGAATAAAACCTGATTTCCAATCAATTTGATATCCGCAGTTAGAGGCTTGAAATTCTTTTGTTTTTACGCCTTTTTCAGAAAACGTATTAAGCCAACTACCATCAGAACCTGTAACTTTCCAACTACTTCCGCCCAAACAAAAAATGGTGTAATCTGTTTTTAAAGTTTTAGTATTGATAATTGGGTTATTACTAGCATCCCAATCAGAAAAAGTTTGATTATATTTTATCTTAACTCCTTTCTCTTTAAGGTTTTTAAGCATCGCATTCAGCACTTCAATAGGTTTAATTCCTTCTTTTGGATATACTCTTTTACTGCTTCCTATGTAGGTTGGAATTCCTATTTGTTCTAGCCAATTTCTAAAATCATTATTTGTAAAGCTGCGTAAAGTTTTCTCTAAAAAATCATCTGGAGTATATCGTTTAATAAGCGCTTCCATAGGCTCTGAGTGTGTTACATTAAAACCACCTTTACCCGCAACTAAAAATTTACGACCAGCCGTTTTGTTTTTTTCATAGATGGTGATCTCAAACTTTTCTATGTCTAAAAAAGCAGCGAGAAGAAAAGAAGAAGGTCCGCCTCCAATAATGGCAATGGTTTTTTTCATGTTATTGTATTTATCTCTTCTTACTACGGTATCCGTATTATTTAATTTTAGAAATATGCAACTGCGTTTCTTTAGTTAACTCTTGTTGTAATTTAGTTGTAAAGTTATTCATCTTTTTTCTTCCGATGTTTTCCTCTTGGGCCATCACCTTTATACATCACAATTTCAGAATGTAATAATTTTGCAGCCTCTGCAGAACTCTTCACTTTAGAAGCACTTCGTTCTAACATTTCAGTTTCAAACTTAGTTAATATACTTTTTCGTATTCCAATTTCCTTCCATTGAGATACTGGTTTGCATCCTTTATATATTTCTCGAGCTAGAGATAATGCATCTAACAGGGCTTGATTTGCACCTTGACCTTTAAACGGACTCATTGGATGCGCTGCATCACCGATTAAGGTAACTTTAGTTCCTTTTTTTAATAATTCGGTATTTAGTAATTTGCGATCGTACACAGGATAACCAGAAATTTGAGTTTCTAATGTTGCTGCTACAATCTGCGGAATTGGGTCATGCCACTGAGTTCTTAGACACGCTTCTTCTTTCAGAGCTTTTACACCTTTACTATGAAGTTCTTTAGCCTCTTTTTCTGATATAGGAAAACTCAATTGCCACATGATAGCATCTGAACTATACGGCATCATATAAATCCTTTCAGTACCGTTGGCAGTTTGAAATACGGTAGCCGAATCGAGTAAAGAACTTTCTACGCCTTTTAAATTTTTTAAAGGACAAATTCCCAAAATCACAATACAACCTAAATAACGTAAAGGAGTTGTTTCTTCTCCAATTAGTAAATTTCTTACGGTACTTCTAATTCCATCTGCTCCAACGACAAGATCCGCTTTGACATTTATGATTTTGTCTTTTACTTGAAATTTTAGATTTACATTTTTGCTATCGAAATCACTAAAACTTAATAATTGATATCCCCACTTTACGGAGTTTTGTCCGTTGAGCTGCTCAAGTAAAGTTAAACGTAAAGACTGCCTCGCAATATGTATATTGGTTCGTTTAGGAGATGTTTTGGTGTCTGATCGTCCCCATTTTCTAATTCCCCATTCGCCGATGATTTTTCCATCAGTAGTATGAACCACATGTTTAGTAGAAATTACGCCTTTTTCTAAAGTAGGAATTCCTAGTCCAGCCATGGCTTTGCTTGCTTGTTGCAGGGTGAGTCCGTAGCCCTGAGACCGCGTATCAAAACTATGATCTCTCTCATAAAGCGTAAAAGGAATTCTACGATGCAAACAAGCTACTGCCAGAGCAACTCCACCAATTCCGCCGCCAATAATAGCGATATGTGGGTAGTTTTCGTTGTCTGCTATAGGATGATTTGTAGCGTGAATTAATCCGGATCCATTACAATCTAAACAAGAATAAAGTTGACCTTTAGGGCGAGCTGGCGGGGTTTCCTTGCCATTAGATTTTTTAAATTGCGCGAACTCCAGCGGGTAGTTGAGTATAGCTTTTTTACGAAGACTTTTCCTCTTTTTGCCAGTGCCTTTGCAGTTCTGACAAACAGTCCAATGATCTTCTTTTTTTTTCAACTACCTTATTTTTAATTATTTAGTGTATTTTTTTAAATTTAATTTTGGAAATAAAACAACTACTTCTTAACAGCAATCATCATATGCGGACTAAACGGCAACAAATATTGATCATTTTGAGTAAGAGTTTGCAAGGTTTTTAACGTTTTCGATTTTCTCTTATCTAGCATATTTGCAAAATATTCATTGTCTAACCAAATCATTCCTTCAACCGCAAAAAGATTTATAAAGTTGAGGTTTTGCTCTAAAAATTCTGCTTTTAAATCTTGTGGTTTATGATAAAAAGCATCCGCTAATAAAAAAGGAAAATCTTTTGGTGCATTATGAATTCCTGTGGTGAGTTCTTCCTTGCACATATCAAAAAATGAGTTTGCATGAATCATTCCGTTCATTAAACCAACTACCGTAGACGCTGTTGCGTTAATTGCGAAACCTAAAATAATTCCGCCTTTTTTTAAAACTCTTTTGGCTTCTAAAATTGCGGCAACTCTATCTTCCCTTTTTTGAAGATGGTATAAAGGTCCGTGGAGAATAACCAAATCTGCCGAATCAGTTTTGAAAGGTAACTTTTTAGCTTCGCCGATGGCAACAGAAAAAGGGTTTTTTAACTTATTTGCTCTTTTTTCTGCGAGTTTAATGTGTTTTAAAACAGGTTCAACTAAATGAACATTGTGTCCTTTTTTTGCTAACCATTCAGCATATTTCCCTGTTCCGCCACCAACATCAATAATTGTTGCTTTCGGGCTGGAAATATGAAGTTCTATGAGTTCTTTAATACGTTCAAATTCAAAAATCCCCATTCCTTTTTCAAGTCTGGTTTCTTCGGATGCTTTGTTGTAAAAGTCATCTAATTCTTTGCTGATAAGTGTTTTCTTTTTCACCTTAATTATTTAAAGGATAAAAGTACTTAAATTAAAGTGAAAATTGAAGAGTCATTGCCAGGAACGAAACAATCGGTCAATTATAAAATAATGAACACATAATAAACAGATTGCTTTTTATTCTTTTTCGCAATAAGAAAGTAACATAGATTAACCTTTTAAATGTGTGTTAAAAAAAGCAATGGTTCTTTCCCATGATAAATCTGCAGCTTCTTCATCATATCTGGGAGTTGTATTGTTATGAAAACCGTGATTTACATCCGCATAAAAATAAGCTTCATGTGTTATGTTGTTTTCTTTTAAAACTTTTTCAAAATTTGGCCATCCATCATTTACTCTTTTGTCTAAACCTGCGTATTGCAATAATAAAGGCGCTTTAATTTTTGCAGCATCCTCATTTTCTGGTTGTCGTCCATAATAAGGAACAGCCGCTGCCAAATCTGGTAGTTTTACAGCCATCATATTAGAAATCCATCCACCAAAACAGAAACCAACAACACCAACAGTTCCATTACAATCTTTGTGAGATTTTAAATAGTGATACGCCGCAATAAAATCTTCTAACATTTCATTTTGATCTCTTTTTCTTTGCATTTCTCTACCATCATCGTCATTTCCTGGATATCCACCTAAAGGAGATAATGCATCCGGAGCTAAAGTCACAAAACCCTCCAAAGCAGCTCTTCTAGCAACATCTTCTATATATGGATTTAGCCCTCTATTTTCGTGAACAACAATTATTCCGGGTACTTTTTCTGTAGTATCTTTTAAAATAGAAAATAACCCTTTTATTCTTAGGCCGCCTTTTGGGGAATCGTACGTTATAAATTCTGATTTTAACCTTGGGTCATTTGATGGAACTAATATAGAATCTACATAATTTGGCGAAATAAAACTTAATAAAGCGGGCAACGTAATTGCGCCAACTGCATATAAAGATAGTTTTTTAAGAAATGCTTTTCTATCTATTTTATTGTGCGCGTAGTCGTCATATAAATCAAATACTTCTTGACTGATATCTTCTTTTTTAAGTGCTTTCATTTTTTAGATATTTTATAATTATATCTAAGATAATTAAAATAAAAGGAAGCTAAGTTTGTTCTGATTATTTTTTGAATATAATGGCTATAAAAAAACTATCCTATAAAATAGTTACTACAATTATATTTAATTCTGCCCTTTTTTAAAACCGTATAAATTTTGATTAATAAAATTTTGTGGAAATTGATCATCACCTTTAAAACCAATCTCGATAGTTCCACTATCTTCTGGAATATAATTTGTATTAAAAATGTAATCCCAAATGCTTAAGCTAATGCCGTAGTTCATGCCGTTTCTTCCTTCTGGCACCACATATGCATGATGGTACAAATGCATCACTGGATTGTTTAAAACGTATTTGAAAACGCCCCAAGTTATTTTAATATTTGCATGGTTAAAATGACCAATAGCAATCGTGATAAAATGAACAATATAAGCTTGTTCAGGTTCAAAACCACCAATAATCATTACACCAAAAGTTTTCAATGGCTTGTAAAAAATATTTTCCATCCAATGGTATCTTAAATGAGCAGCAAAACCCATTTCTTTGACACTGTGATGTACTTTATGGAATTTCCACAAAAAAGCATATTTATGCAATAACACATGCGTAAACCATTGAACAAAATCAAGAATTACAAAGAAAACAAGTAATTGTAACCAAGCAGACCATTGAGAAATATCGAAAAGCGCTAGACTTTTTGTAGTGATATTAGACTCGCTAAAAACCAATTCTAAAATTTTATACACACCACTTATAACGATTGAAAAAATGAAAAAGTTAAAGAACATGTAAAAGGCATCTAACCAAAAATCTTTTCTAATAATAGCTTGTTGTTTTCTCCAAGGAAAGAAAATTTCTAAAATCCAAACAATGAGCGAAAGAGCGATAAGTCCCCAAAAATAATTGGTATACCACGGCACTTCAAAAATGATAGACTTCCATGTCCAGCTTACAGTTCCTGTAAAAGCATTTACAAACGCATCTAAATATTTTTCCATTTTTAGTTTTTAATTAATTGTAGTTAAACTTTTATTAGTAAAGGGTAAATCATTAAAACAACTCCATTCTGTCCAAGAACCATCGTAATTTTTTACATTTTTATATCCTAATAGTTGAATAAGAACAAAAGTGGTATGCGCTGAGCGAACGCCACTATTACAATACAAAATTATTGAATTATTTTCTGTTACATTTAATTTTTTGCATAAAATTCTGCTAAAGTTTCTATTGATTTTAGCGTATGATTTCCGTTGAAGTAGATAGCTTCATCCCAATTAATATGAATGCTATTTGGAATTCTTCCTGTTTATGAAGCGTCCTTTTTTTTGCTTTCCTTAGAATTTTTTAAAAGATCTTGTGTCAACAATTACAACATTTTTTGATAAAGCATTGAATACTTCTTCTTTTGAAATTGCGTATTTCATATTAGTTTTTTCAGGAAATGCAACTACTGTTTTTACTTTTTCAGGAATTTTATGAGTTACTTTCCCATTAATAGCTTTCCAATTTTCAATGTCTCCTTGAAGCATTTTTATATTTTTAAAATTATAATTTTGCAAAATCCATCACAATCTTTCAGCTTTACACAATCCGTTAATTGTTGAAAAAGAACCTGATACAGCTTTTTTCACAAAAGATCTTCTTTTCAAGTGGTTTATTATTTTTGTAAATACGATGGCAATACAATCTGTTTATTGTTTATAGGTGTTTCTTTATTAACAAAAGGAATTTATTTACCAGCAAAAGTTTAAAAAAAATAAGAACTAAAAAAGGCAACAAGAATCTAAATTTTGTTGCCTTTTTTTATGCGCTTATAGTATAATTATTTTACTTTAAACAGTTATTACATATTTCTTCTATATTGTCCCCCAACTTTAAACAACGCTTCTGTAATTTGTCCTAAAGAACATACTTTGGTTGCTTCCATTAACTTATCAAATAAATTTTCATTCTGAATCGCAGCTTCTTGTAAAATTGCAATTTGCTGTTCCACATTTTTAAGATTTGCCTTGTTTAGGTTTTCTTTCGTTTTAATTTGATATTGTTTTTCTTCTTCCGTTGCTCTGATAACTTCTGCTGGTTGCACAGTTGGTGATCCTTTAGAACTTAAAAAAGTATTTACGCCAATAATCGGGAATTCTCCATTGTGTTTCAAAGTTTCATAATACATGCTTTCTTCCTGAATTTTAGAACGCTGATACATCGTTTCCATCGCTCCTAAAACCCCACCTCTTTCGGTAATTCTGTCGAATTCTAATAAAACGGCTTCTTCAACTAAATCTGTTAATTCTTCTATAATAAAAGCACCCTGAATTGGATTTTCATTTTTGGTTAACCCTAATTCTTTGTTGATAATCAACTGAATAGCCATTGCTCTTCTTACAGATTCTTCGGTAGGCGTTGTAATTGCTTCATCGTACGCATTGGTATGTAAAGAATTACAATTATCATTAATTGCGTACAATGCTTGCAACGTAGTTCTGATGTCATTAAAGTCGATTTCTTGTGCGTGTAAAGAGCGTCCAGAAGTCTGAATATGATACTTTAACATTTGTGCACGTTCATTTGCGCCATATTTTCTCTTCATTGCTTTTGCCCAAATTTTACGGGCAACTCTACCAATTACTGCATATTCTGGGTCTATTCCGTTTGAAAAGAAAAAGGATAAGTTGGGACCAAATTTATTAATGTCCATTCCGCGTGATAAATAATATTCCACGTAGGTAAACCCGTTAGATAATGTTAAGGCTAATTGGGTAATAGGATTTGCGCCTGCTTCCGCGATATGATATCCAGAAATAGAAACCGAATAAAAGTTTCGAACTTGTTTTTCGATAAAATATTCTTGCACATCACCCATTAAACGCAACGCAAATTCTGTAGAAAAAATACAGGTATTTTGTGCTTGATCTTCCTTTAAAATATCTGCTTGTACTGTTCCTCTAACTTGCGCTAAAGTATCTTTTTTTATTTGCTGATAAATGTCTTGCGGTAAAACCATATCTCCTGTTAAACCTAAAAGTAGCAACCCTAAACCATTATTTCCTTCAGGTAAATTTCCTTGATAGGTTGGTTTTTCTAAACCTTTTGAATCATAAATTTCTTTAAATTTTGCCTCAACTTGTTTTTCTAATTTGTTTTCTTTGATGTATTTCTCACAATTTTGATCAATGGCTGCATTCATAAAAAACCCTAACAACATTGGTGCTGGTCCATTTATAGTCATAGAAACCGATGTCATATGATGAGCTAAATCAAAACCAGAATACAATTTTTTAGCATCATCTAAACAGCAAATAGAAACTCCTGCATTTCCGATTTTTCCATAAATATCGGGTCTATGACCAGGATCATTTCCATATAAAGTTACAGAATCAAAAGCCGTTGATAAACGTTTTGCGTCCATTCCTAAACTCACATAATGAAATCTTCTATTTGTTCTTTCTGGTCCACCTTCACCTGCAAACATTCTTGTTGGGTCTTCTCCTGTTCTTTTAAACGGATACAAACCTGCTGTGTATGGGAACTCTCCAGGAACATTTTCTTGTAAATTCCAGCGTAATAAATCTCCCCAAGCTTCGTATTTTGGTAAACTTATTTTAGGTATTTGAGAGTGCGATAACGATTCTGAATGTGTTTCAATATTAATTTCTTTATTACGAACTTTAAACGTGTAAATTGGGTCTTTATATTTCTGAACCTTCTCTTGCCAGTTTAAAATAACTTCCCAATTATAAGGATCAAAATTCATTTTTATTTTCTCGAACTGAGCTAATAAAAGTTTAACAAATTCTATATCGTCTATTTCTATTTCTGCGGATAAAATTTCATCTGAATCTAAACCTATTTTTGTAAGAAGAGATTGCTTCGTTTCACTCGTAATGACAGAAAGAATTGTTTGATAAATCCCGTATAATTTTTGAGCAACTATAACTTGTTCATCAACTTTTTTGTCATACCCTCTGTTGTTTTCTGCAATTTCTGACAAATAACGAACTCTAGCTGGCGGAATTACAAATATCTTTTCAGACATTTCTTTGGTAATTTCCATGGTTGATTTTAAATCTACGCCTGTTTTTTCTACCAATTTATCCATAATACTTTTGTACAAAGTATTCATTCCTGGATCATTAAATTGAGATGCAATTGTGCCGTAAACAGGTAAATCATCTTGATGAATATGCCATAAATTATTGTTGCGCATGTATTGCTTTTTCACGTCTCTAACAGCATCTAAAGCACCTCTTTTATCAAATTTATTAATGGCAACCAAATCAGCAAAATCTAACATATCAATCTTTTCTAATTGCGTTGCTGCGCCAAATTCTGGAGTCATTACATATAACGAAGTATCAGAATGCTCTATAATTTCGGTATCCGATTGCCCGATTCCAGAAGTTTCTAAAATAATTAAATCGAATTCAGCTGCTTTTAAAACCTGAATAGCCTCATTTACATATTTTGATAATGCCAAGTTTGATTGACGAGTTGCCAAAGAACGCATGTAAACTCTTGAATTATTAATGGCATTCATTCTAATTCTATCTCCCAAAAGAGCGCCACCCGTTTTTCTTTTTGATGGATCAACAGAAATTAATGCGATGGTTTTTTCTGGAAAATCAATTAAAAAACGACGAACTAATTCATCTACTAAAGACGATTTTCCTGCGCCACCAGTTCCTGTGATTCCTAAAACTGGAGTTTTAGAATCTTTATTTTTTGTATGAATTTTATCTAAAGTTTCTTTTGCAACTTCAGGAAAGTTTTCTGCAGAAGAAATTACTCTTGCAATTTTTCCAGCTTCTTTGTTTGATAAATTGTTGACATCAATATTTAAAATATCACCAATTGCATAATCAGAAGTTTGTACTAAATCATTGATCATGCCTTGCAAGCCAAGAGAGCGACCATCATCCGGAGAATAAATTCTAGTAATTCCGTACTCCATCAAATCCTTAATTTCTTCAGGAAGAATTACGCCACCACCACCAGCAAATATTTTGATATGTCCGGCGCCTTTTTCTTGCAATAAATCGTACATATATTTAAAATACTCATTATGACCGCCTTGATAAGAAGTCATTGCAATGGCATTTACATCTTCTTGTATGGCGCAATTAACCACTTCTTCAACACTTCTATCGTGTCCTAGATGAATAACTTCAACTCCTGTAGATTGAATAATTCTACGCATAATATTAATGGCAGCATCATGACCATCAAAAAGTGAGGCAGCAGTTACAATTCGTACTTTATGTTGAGGCGTGTAAGGTGTAATTTGTTCCATTCGTAATAAATGTTTGATTTTAGGGTTGCAATTTACGAAAATCTTAAAAAATACTGCAAATCTTTATTGTTTTTAAAATAGTATTTATAAAAAGAAATATATTTGTTTAAAAACACTTAAAAACGAACGTTTTATGACTTTCAAAGAACAAATTCAGCAAGGAATTCCGGCTATTTTACCATCAAAAAAGCACTATGATATTTCTATAAATCACGCACCAAAAAGAAAAGAAATATTATCTGCGGATGAAAAAAAATTAGCTTTAAGAAATGCTTTGCGTTATTTTGAAGCCGAACATCATGCTGAATTACTGTCTGAATTTGTTGATGAGTTAGAAAAATACGGTCGAATTTATATGTATAGATTTAGACCAGATTATAAAATGTTTGCAAGAAATATTACAGCATATCCTGGAAAATCTGAGCAAGCAAAGGCAATTATGTTAATGATTCAGAACAATTTGGATGATGCAGTGGCGCAACATCCACATGAATTAATTACCTACGGAGGTAACGGAGCTGTTTTTCAAAATTGGGCACAATATTTAGTTACAATGAGGTATTTATCAGAAATGACTAATAAACAAACGTTAACAATGTATTCTGGGCATCCGATGGGGTTGTTTCCTTCCAGTAAAAATGCGCCAAGAGTGGTGGTTACAAACGGAATGGTAATTCCTAATTACTCAAAACCAGATGATTGGGAAAAAATGAACGCATTGGGAGTTTCGCAATACGGACAAATGACCGCCGGAAGTTATATGTATATTGGGCCGCAAGGAATTGTTCACGGAACAACAATTACGGTTTTAAATGCCTTTCGAAAAATAAAAAAAGAAACAAAAGGAAATTTATTTGTGACTTCTGGTTTGGGCGGAATGTCTGGAGCACAGCCAAAAGCAGGAAATATTGCCGGTTGTATTACCGTTTGTGCTGAGGTAAATGCAAAAATTACAGAAATTAGATTACAGCAAGGTTGGATTGATGAAAAAATCATCGATTTAGATAAGTTAGTTGCTAGAGTAAAATCAGCAAAAGAAAATAAAGAAACAGTTTCCATCGCGTATTTGGGGAACATCGTGGATGTTTGGGAAAAGTTTGATAAAGAAAATGTACATGTAGATTTAGGTTCAGATCAAACGTCATTGCACAATCCTTGGGCTGGAGGTTATTATCCTACGGATATTTCTTTTGAAGATGCAAATGCAATGATGGCTGAAAATCCGAAGAGATTTAGAGAAAAAGTGCAAGAAACTTTACGAAGACATGCGGATGCTATCAACAAACATACGGCAAAAGGAACCTATTTCTTTGATTATGGAAATGCATTTTTATTAGAGGCAAGTAGAGCAGGAGGAGCTGTGATGGCAGAAAATAAAATTGATTTTAAGTATTCTAGTTATGTGCAAGATATTATGGGACCAATGTGTTTTGACTACGGATTTGGGCCTTTTAGATGGGTTTGTGCTTCGGGGAAACCAGAAGATTTAGCCAAGACAGATAAAATTGCATGTGAAGTTTTAGAGGAAATAAAACAACATTCGCCCGAAGAAATTCAGCAACAAATGGCGGATAATATTCAATGGATAAAAGGCGCACAAGAAAATAAATTGGTAGTGGGTTCTCAATCAAGAATTTTATATGCGGATGCCGAAGGAAGAGTTGAAATTGCAAAAGCGTTTAATAAAGCCATTAAAAAAGGAGAAATCGGAGCAGTAGTTTTAGGTAGAGATCATCACGATGTTTCTGGTACAGATTCTCCTTATAGAGAAACCTCTAATATTTACGATGGGTCTAAATTTACAGCAGATATGGCGATTCAGAATGTAATTGGCGATAGTTTTAGAGGTGCAACTTGGGTGTCCATTCATAATGGTGGTGGCGTTGGTTGGGGAGAAGTGATTAACGGCGGATTTGGCATGCTTCTTGATGGTACAAAGGCAGCGTCAAAACGTTTAGAATCCATGCTTTTTTGGGATGTAAACAACGGAATTTCAAGAAGAAGTTGGGCAAGAAATAAAGAGGCTGTTTTTGCAATTAAAAGAGCTATGAAAGCTGAAAAAAACCTGCAAGTAACGCTACCTAATATGGTTGACGATAAACTTATAGATTCAATAACTTAAAATAATTAATCATGAAAAATTTTGTTCTTTTTTTATTTAGTGTGGTTTTATTGTCATCTTGTAACTCGGTAAAAGTAGTTGTAGATTATGATTCTAAAGCCGATTTTAATAGCTATAAAACGTTTGCTTTTTATAAGCCAGGAATTGACAAAGCAGCTATTTCTGATTTAGATAAGAAGCGTGTTCTAAGGGCTGTAGAATCAGAATTATTAGCAAAAGGGTTTATGAAATCTGAAAACCCAGATATGTTAGTTAGCTTTTTTACCAAATCTAGAGAACGCGTAAATGTAAATCAAAACAATAATACTGGTTTTGGTTGGGGATTTGGTTGGAATCCTTGGATGATGAACGGAATGAATAATAACATAAATGTTTCACAATTTACTGAAGGTACTTTATTTGTTGATTTTATTGACGCCAAAAAGAAAGAATTAGTTTGGCAGGGGATTGGAACAGGGGCTCTGAAAATAGACAACAGAGAAAATAAAGATGCTAGAATTAAAGAATTTGTAAAAGAAATTATATCTAAATTTCCACCAGAAGAAAACAAATAGATAAAGTTTAATCATAAAAAAAAACTCCGAAATCATTCTGATTTCGGAGTTTTTTGTTTTATTGTTTTTTAAACTTTAACTAATGTTCGCAGATTTTACGGTTTTAATAATTCTTCCTGCAATCTTATATGGATCACCATTAGAAGCAGGTCTTCTGTCTTCTAACCAACCTTTCCAACCTTTTTGAACTGCAATAATTGGAATTCTAATTGAAGCACCTCTATCGGAAACGCCCCAAGAGAAATCGTGAATAGAAGCAGTTTCATGTAAACCAGTTAAACGTTGATCGTTAAACTCACCATAAACAGCAATATGCTCTTTTACAACAGGTCTAAATGCCTCACAAATTTTACCATATATTTCTTTATCTCCACAAGTTCTTAATACGTGGTTAGAGAAGTTTGCATGCATACCAGAACCATTCCAGTCCATATCTCTACCTAATGGTTTTGGATGATATTCAATATAGAAACCATATTTTTCAGTTAATCTGTCTAATAAATAACGAGCAATCCAAATTTCATCACCTGCCTTCTTAGCACCTTTTGCAAACAATTGAAATTCCCATTGTCCAGAAGCAACCTCTTGATTAATACCTTCAAAATTTAATCCTGCATCAATACATAAATTAGCATGCTCTTCAACTAAAAGTCTTCCATGAGTATGCAACCCTCCAACAGAACAATAATACATTCCTTGTGGAGCAGGGTAACCACCAATAGGGAAACCTAAAGGCAATTGAGTTTTAGTATCCATAATAAAATATTCTTGTTCAAAACCAAACCAGAAATCATCATCGTCATCATCAATAGTTGCTCTTCCGTTAGAAACGTGTGGAGTTTCATCTGCATTTAAAACCTCTGTCATAACTAAGTAACCATTTATTCTTGCAGGATCTGGATAGATAGCAATTGGTTTTAATAAACAGTCAGAAGCGCCGCCTGAAGCTTGTTTAGTAGATGATCCGTCAAAAGACCACATTCCTAATTCTTCAACAGTTCCTTGAAAATTTTCATGCTCTTCAACCTTGGTTTTACTTCTCATGTTCTGAGTTGGAAAATATCCATCTAACCAAATGTATTCTAATTTAATTTTTGCCATAATAAATAGTTGTATATGTGATGTTAATACTACAAAAATGAAATATTTTACTAAGATATCAAAAAAAATAGGGGTATAATTTTAAAAATCATCTGAAAATAATTTTATCCCTAATTTTTATAGGGTATATTTGTTTAAAGAATAAAATATACTAGTTAAAAATCATATTATGTCAACAATTAGATTTGCCGCATTGCAAGAAACATTAAATAGAAGCACTATAAAAGTGGTTGAAAACGAAAAAAGATCGGTTTTATTCGGTAAAAATGTTTTTAACAAATATGCTATGCAACAATATCTTACAAGAGCTGCGTATGAAAGTGTGATGAATGCGATTGACAAAGGAACTAAAATTGATAGAAAAATTGCAGATCAAGTTGCGGTAAGCATGAAGGATTGGGCAATTTCGAAAGGTGCAACACATTATACACATTGGTTTCAGCCATTAACAGGAGCTACAGCGGAAAAACACGATGCTTTTTTTGAGTCTATTAATGGTAGCTTAGCGATGGAAAAATTTGATGGAGAACAATTAGTTCAACAAGAGCCAGATGCTTCAAGTTTTCCGAATGGCGGAATTAGAAATACTTTCGAAGCAAGAGGTTTTACGGCTTGGGATCCAACATCGCCCGCATTTATTTATGAAACCACTTTGTGTATTCCAACAATTTTTGTTGCGTATACGGGAGAAGCTTTAGATAATAAAACTCCTTTATTAAGAGCGCTGCAAGCTGTTGATACGCATGCAACTGCTATTTGTAAGTATTTTGATAAAAACGCATCTAAAGTATATGCAACTTTAGGTTGGGAACAAGAGTATTTTTTAATTGATGATGCGTTAGCGTTATCTAGACCAGATATTTTGCTAACGGGCAGAACGTTGTTAGGACATTCTTCTGCAAAAGGCCAACAATTAGATGACCATTATTTTGGAAGCATTCCTGCAAGAGCGATGAACTTTATGCAAGATTTAGAGCAAGAGTGCATGTTATTAGGTATTCCTTTAAAAACAAGACATAATGAAGTTGCTCCAAATCAATTTGAATTAGCGCCTATTTATGAAGAAGCCAATTTGGCGGTAGATCATAATTCTTTACTAATGGATGTAATGCAAAAAGTTTCTAGACGTCATAGATTTAAAGTATTATTTCACGAAAAACCATTTGCAGGAATCAATGGTTCTGGAAAACATAATAATTGGTCTTTATCAACAGATGATGGGGTAAACTTATTGAGTCCGGGAAAAACACCTATGAAGAATTTACAATTCTTAACTTTTTTTATAAACACGATAAAAGCAGTTTATGAGTATGAAGAATTGTTAAGAGCGTCAATTGCATCCGAAAGTAATGATCAGCGATTAGGAGCAAATGAAGCGCCGTCAGCAATTATTTCTGTGTTTATTGGTAGTCAATTGTCACAAGTTTTAGATGAATTAGAGAATGTGACTAAAGGAAAGTTATCACCTCAAGAAAAAACCGATTTAAAATTAAACATTATTGGTAAAATACCTGAAATTTTATTAGATAACACAGATAAAAATAGAACTTCACCTTTTGCTTTTACAGGTAATAAATTTGAGTTTAGAGCAGTTGGTTCTTGGACAAATTGTGCAAAACCGATGACCGTTTTAAATACAATTGTTGCTAAACAATTAAAAGAATTTAAAAAAGAAGTGGATTCTTTAATTGATGCTAAAAATTTAAAAAAGGATGAAGCAATATTTAATGTGTTAAGAGAATACATAAAGGAATCGAAAAAAATTCGTTTTGAAGGAGATGGTTATAGTGAATCTTGGGAAAAAGAAGCTAAAAAACGTGGTTTAAGCAATCATAAAACGACACCAGAAGCTTTAAAAGTAAAAATTTCTAAGAAAACCATTGACTTATTTGAAGAAATGGAGGTAATGAATAAGATAGAATTAGAGGCTCGTTTTGAAATTGATATAGAAGAATATACGAAACGTTTGCAAATAGAAAGTAGGGTTTTAGGCGATATTGCGAGAAATCATATCATTCCTACGGCAATTATTTATCAGAATACATTGTTAGAAAATACTAGAAATTTAAAAGAAATTTTTGGCGAAGAGTATAAAAATATTGCAAAAGAACAAATAGAATTAATTATGATTATCTCCAATCATATTACAGAAATTAACTCACTAAGTGTTAAAATGATAGATGAACGCAGAAAAGCAAACAAACATACGGCATTAAAATCCGCAGAAATGTATTGCAACAATGTAAAACCGTTTTTTGAGCAAATACGATATCATTGCGATAAACTAGAAACGATGGTAGATGACAATCTTTGGCCACTTACAAAATATAGAGAATTGTTGTTTACTAGATAGATAGTGGTGAGTACTGAGCTTTGCTAAGTATGGGCGTTTTAACGGGCTTTCCACTAAATCTTTTTTATGAAAAATAAAAAAGGATACCGTTTCAATCCCTAACGCTTATTGTAAGACTTAAAAGTAAGTTCTTTAAATTTACCTGCATCTATAAAGATATGTAAGTTATTTTTTAGAACGTAAATTTCTTAATTAGATAAATAAAATTTGGGTTTTATTAGACAGAGGTAAGGTGTTTGCCTTTAAATATTCATATAGATTTCTATCGTTTTTTTTTAATCAAAAGACTAAATTTGCCGAACAACACAATAATATGAGTCAAGAAGTTTCTAAAAGATACGCACAACGAGGTGTATCTGCATCCAAAGAAGATGTGCACAATGCTATTAAAAATATAGATAAAGGATTATTTCCTAAAGCATTCTGTAAAATTGTACCAGATTATTTAACAAATGATGAAGATTATTGTTTAATAATGCACGCAGATGGCGCAGGTACAAAGTCTTCTTTAGCATATATGTATTGGAAAGAGACCGGCGATATTTCAGTGTGGAAAGGCATTGCGCAAGATGCTCTAATAATGAATATTGACGATTTATTGTGTGTTGGTGCAACCGATAATATTATGTTATCTTCTACTATTGGAAGAAATAAAAGTAAAATTCCTGGTGAAGTTTTATCAGTAATTATAAACGGAACAGAAGAACTTATTGCAGATTTAAAAAAATTCGGAGTAACTATTCATTCAACCGGAGGAGAAACTGCGGATGTTGGAGATTTAGTTCGTACAATTATTGTAGACTCTACAGTAACCGCAAGAATGAAACGTTCTGAAGTGATTGACAATGCAAATATAAAAGGGGGTGATGTTATCGTAGGTTTAGAGTCTTTTGGACAGGCTAGTTATGAAACTGAATATAATGGAGGAATGGGTTCAAACGGATTAACATCCGCAAGGCACGATGTTTTTCATAAATATTTAGCAGAAAAATACCCAGAAAGTTATGATGCCGCAGTGCCTGAAGAATTAGTATATTCTGGAAATATAAAACTGACGGATGCCGTAGAAAATTCTCCTATTGATGCTGGTAAACTAGTATTGTCGCCAACAAGAACCTATGCGCCAATTATTAAAGAAATTTTATCTAAATTCACTTCCGATGAAGTTCACGGAATGATTCATTGTTCTGGCGGCGCGCAAACTAAGATTTTACATTTTGTAGATAATTTGCATATTGTAAAAGATAATTTATTTCCGATTCCGCCTCTATTTAAACTGATACAAGAACAATCAAAAACAGATTGGAAAGAAATGTATCAAGTTTTTAACTGTGGGCATAGAATGGAAATTTATGTTTCGCCTGAAACAGCAAAAGATATTATTGCAATTTCAAAATCTTTTAATGTAGATGCCAAAATTGTGGGTAGAGTAGAAGCTTCACCAACTAAAAAACTGACGATTACAAGCGAGTTTGGTGTTTTTGAGTACTAATTCAATGAGAAAAAAGAGATATTTTTAAGTATAATAGTTTCGATATTTTAGGGTTACTTAATTTTTTTAAAGAATATATAATTCTTTTTAAAGTTTAAATAAATAACCTTAGTTTCGACTTTGTAAAAAAAAAGATAAAGGTTATTTCAAAAACTTTTAAACTCTCATTAAATGGTGCTTTATACTTTTAATCAATAGATTGTGAATGCTAATTTAAAAACCAATTGACGTGTTTTTATTAGAAGGATTTATGGAATATCTTGACAAACTTTCTAGGGTTTTGGCTTAAATTTTTGAAAAAATGAAGAAAGATAAAATCATCAAGTAGCAACTTTGACTGCAAGAGTTATTAATAAATAAGGCTTTAATCTAAATATATAAATATGTTAAATTGATAATGTCTTTAAATTGATACCAAGCAGAAAAAGAAGTAGCTATCAGTGCCACTGTTTTTTTTATTGGACCTTTATTTTCATCTATGATTGCTTTTAATGCATACCAATTTAACTAATTTTATAAATATTTTGTTGAGACTCCATTGAATTTCTCTATCCATTTTTTTAAATCATGCGCGGTCTGATTGGCATGTTTAACATGATAAATTTCTTTTTTTACATACTCTTTGGCTGATACTTTTATTGATTGATGCTCAAGTTGATTCTCTTTAGCAAAAGCTTCAAAACTTCTATATCGATCTTTGTCTAAGGCTGTCTTTGGAGCTAATTTATCCTTCAAAATATCATTCATATTTTCCCCGATATTCTATCTGTTGTAGCAACTTGTAAATGTTTCTATTAGTACTTATACTCATAATTTATCTTAGACAGTAAGTATCTTATCTCACCATCCCTATCGACCACCTCTATTTAAAATACCCTATCTGGATCTGCAAATAAAACTCGTGCTATTAGTTACGTAACATTTTTAAAAATATTTTTCTATTTCCAGAACTCTTTAATTATTTTGTAATCTAAAGCAGAGTGCCTTGTTTTTCCGTTGTGCCAAATTTCAATAAATTAAGTATTAATTGATTAAATTTATATTCAATAATTTGAAAGCTTGGTAGAGTAGTATGGCTTCATTAAATCCATCAACTTCTGTTTTGGGAGCTCGTAAAGCCAAGCACTTCTTATGGCTCGCTTGTTTTAACTATTTAAAATCAACGCTTAATTATTTAGCAACGTTTAACCCGTCTCAGGCTGTTACAACAGACAAAGAGATCAAAATAGCTTCTAATTTGAATGTGCTAAATACCTAATATTATGAGTGTAAAGGTCTGATTAAATCTGTTTTTAATCATTTAGAAAATTTTAAGCAAACCTATACAGAGAGTCGAATGGAATGTAAATCGACGCTAATTAGTTTGATTTTTCCAGAAAAAATAGAATTTGACGGAAAAAAATGTCGAACTACAAGAATCAATGATGTATTGAGGTGTATCTTACAGATATACATATACTTAGCTCAAAATAAAAAGGGACAAATCTCAAAAAATATGAGTTTGTCCCGTTTAGTGGAGACGCCGAGAATCGAACTCGGGTCCAAACAAGCAGTCAAAAAGCTTTCTACATACTTAGTTTTTGATTGGTTTTCGTTTAAAAGATGATCAAAAACAACCTACTTTTAACTTAACTTCTTTAGTTTCAAAAACCTGCCGAAGTTTCAGGTGTTCTATGTTTATATTTACGATGCCCTAATATGAAACGCCATAAACCAAGGCTGTTCGTGGACATAAAGCTTGCACACCTTGTGTGCCTAGGCTAATCCTACTATATTTCGGATTAAGCAGCTAAAGCGTAGTTATCTTCGCCGTTTAAAAAGTTGAAATAAGTTTTACAAGAATAATTTCATTCCTTGGTATGCTTACAAATCTACTGATCTTGCTGTCAAAACCAGTCGTCCCCAAAATGTCAAAGAAATATTTCTTATCCTAAGAAATATAGATTGCAAAAGTATAAAAAAATACAGTTGTTTATCATTATAAAATCTAATATCTTCGAACAAATATTATACCAATACTACTAAACTCGTTTAAATTGAAAATATTTAAATCCGTTGTAGCTTCTAAAACATAAAAAATGAAGTTTGCCATCATTAAAGAACTTAAAAACCCACCAGATAGAAGGGTTGTATTTTCTCCAGGAAAATTAAAAGAATTTCAAGATCAATTCCCTTCATCAGAAATAAAGGTTGAAAAGTCTAATATTAGAATTTTTGCGGATGAAAAGTATAAAGAACTAGGTTTTGAAGTTTCCGAAGATATAAGTGATTGCGAGGTGTTATTTGGCGTAAAAGAAGTACCAATAGGCGCTTTAATTCCGAATAAAAAATATTTTTTCTTTAGCCATACCATCAAAAAACAACCTTATAATAGAGAATTGTTGAAAGCAATTTTAGAAAAAAATATTGAGTTGTTCGACCATGAAACCATTATCAAAGAAAATGGAGCACGTTTAATTGGTTTTGGACGTTATGCTGGTATTGTTGGTGCTTACAATGGTTTTAGAGCTATTGGTATTACAAAAGAAACTTTCAATTTACCGAAGGCAGAAACGTTAGAAAATCAGCTAGAATTAATTTCTGAATTGAAGAAAATTAATGTATCAAATACTAAAATTCTACTAACAGGTAGCGGTAAAGTGGCCTACGGTGCGAAAGAGATGCTGGATGCAATGAAGATTAAAAAGGTTTCTGTAAATGACTATATAACAAAGACTTTGAGTGAATCTGTTTATTGTTTTCTAGATGTTTTAGATTACAATAAGCGTAAAGATGGAAAAGTAATTGATAATTACGATTTTTATAATAATCCAGAAGAATATGAATCTGATTTTATGCGTTTTGCAAACGTAACAGATTTCTTTATTGCTGGGCATTTTTATGGAAACGGAGCGCCTTATTTATTTACCAGAGAAGATGCTAAATCAGAAGATTTTAATATCAAATATGTTGCAGATATTTCTTGTGATGTAGATGGTCCTGTTGCGTCAACTTTAAGAGCATCTACAATTGCAAATCCCTTTTACGGCTACAATCCTCAAACAGAAGCCGAAGTAGATTTTAAAGACAAAAATGCTATTGTCGTGATGGCAGTTGATAATTTACCTTGTGAATTACCACAAGACGCAAGTGAAGGTTTTGGAGAAATGTTTTTAGAAAATGTAATTCCTGCTTTTTTTAATAATGATAAATATGGCGTTTTAGAGCGTGCAAAAATGACGGAAAACGGAAAGTTAACAGCACGTTTTTCATACTTACAAGATTATGTAGACGGAAAAGAATAAATGACAGAAGACAAACAATTTCTTATTGATTTAGCTAAAATGAAAATGCCATTTGGTAAATACAAAGGCACTTTTTTAATTGATTTACCAGAACATTATATTGTTTGGTACAAAACCAAAGGTTTCCCAAACGGAAAGCTAGGAAAGCAAATGGAGTTGGTTTATGAACTTCAATTAAATGGTTTAGAGGATATGATTAGAGAAATTAGAAGAAAATTTTAATTTTTAACCACCAAACCATACGTGATATGAGCAATTCCTAGAATGTAAATTGAGGAATACCAGTAATTTGGAACTAAAATGCAGATCACTGTAAGGAGCAGACTTATACCAGATAAGACAAATAAATCTTTACTTTTTTTATTTTTTAGAAATAGGAGTGAAATACCATATAAGAATAAAAAGGTAGGCGTCATATAATCTGCAAAATCTTGAGTAGTTAAGACAATAAGAACCGAAAAAATTACTATAAAACTAGTTGAAAATGCTTGGGATTTTATTTTAGTTTTAGTATTCCAAAGCTTATATTCTTGTCTCCTTGCCTTTCTTTGACCTTTAAAAAACAACGCCAAAGCAGAAAGTACCATTGTTAAGAAAATAATACCTAGTACTAAAATTTCAATAATTTCTGCAGATAGCATGCCCATTGGGTTATCATCAATTAAAAAACCTTCAAGTATTTTTTTAATAAAAAAAGCAGCTAATAAAAAGTACAATCCAATTTGAATACTTGAATATCCTTTTAAAGAAAAATTTAACTGAAAATTATCTTGTTTATCCATAAACTTTATAAATCTGGGTAATATACAAAAAAATCAAACTTGTAAAAGCATACATTTTAAATCAGGGAGAACCTTTTAAAACGGTTTTAATGTATTTACAGATTTTAATTGAAAGTACTTTTTTGGAAAATGATTTAAAATTAAATGAAAAGTACGTATTTTTTATTCGGATGACAAACATTTTTGTTAATTAATTCGCACTTAAAAAAGGTTATAAAATTTATTATTTTATATTTCCACGCTTTATCATAGTAAAATGACTTTGAATTACTGAAAACATAAAAGTTGTAAATTGGTTAAAGTCTTCTAAAATAATGGATATAAAGGAATAAATTGTAAGCACGATTTCTAGTTAGTATCCTAGAAAAAAGAGTAAGGATTTCATAAAGCAAAGTAATCAATTCATTTTTATCTTAAAATGCAAAGCATCTTTTTTGTTAATGAATAAAACCAAATTAATATTTATTTTCGGATTTTTAATAGTTAAAGTTGTTGTATTTTTTCTTTAGTAATTATTGGTTTTTGAAAATTTTTCTTCCCTTTAATTTACTTAATCAAAAATAAAAATCCTTCAGGTTTTAGAAACTTGAAGGATTTTAAAAGTAGTAATTAAATAATTTTATAAACTATTGATTGTTTTTCTAATCGCAACTAAATTACTTAATAGACTTTCTAAATTGTCTAAATGCAACATATTTGCGCCGTCGCTTTTTGCGTTTGCAGGATCAAAATGAGTTTCAATAAATAAACCATCTACGTTATTTACGATTCCTGCTCTGGCAATTGTTTCAATCATATCTGGTCTTCCGCCAGTAATTCCTGCGGTTTGATTCGGCTGCTGTAAAGAGTGCGTTACATCCAAAATTGTTGGTGCAAACTTACGCATTTCTGGAATCCCTCTAAAATCGACAATCATATCTTGGTAACCAAACATGGTTCCGCGATCTGTAATCCAAGCTTTGTTAGAACCCGCATCGAGAACTTTTTGCACTGCGTGTTTCATGGAAGCCGGACTCATAAATTGCCCTTTTTTTAAATTCACTACTTTTCCTGTTTCTGCGGCAGCAACAACTAAATCTGTCTGTCGTACTAAAAAAGCAGGGATTTGCAAAACATCTACATATTCAGCTGCTTTCTGAGCGTCAGAAACTTCATGAATATCTGTAACCGTTGGCACACCAAAAGTTTCAGAAACTTTACGTAAAATTTTTAGCGCCTTTTCATCGCCAATTCCCGTAAAACTGTCAATTCTACTTCTGTTTGCTTTTTTAAAACTTCCTTTAAAAATAAAAGGAATTTTTAATTTATCAGTAATTGAAACTATTTTTTCAGCAATTCTTAATGCCATTTCTTCGCCTTCAATAGCGCAAGGTCCTGCTAAAAGGAAAAAATTGTTCTCGTTTGTGTGTTTTATATTCGGAATTTCAGATAAAATCATTTGTATTAATTTTACGCAAAAATACATAAAAAATTTGCGTTATATTTATCCTTTTAAAAACTGAAAAAATGAATAGAATTTATATCACTTTAATAGCATTAGCATTTATAATTTCTTGCGACAGTGCAAAGAATGTTACTAAGACGCATGTTGCATCAACCAAAATAGAAGTTTTAAGAAACGCCTTTTTTATCGATTCTTTAACGGTTAAAAAGCATTTATATACATTGGCTTCTGATGAAATGGAAGGAAGAAAATCTGGAACTCCGGGCATTGAAAAAGCTGCGAAATATATAGAAAATGAATTTAAAAGAATTGGTTTATCCACTTTTGATGACTTAGAAACGTATAGACAAACCTTTAATTTTAAACCAAGAAAAGGGAAGGAGGAAATTACGAGCGCAAATATTATTGGTGTTTTAGAAGGCAAAAGTAAAAAAGACGAATATGTTATTATTTCTGCACATTATGATCATTTAGGAAATGAAGGAAAAGGAGATGACAAAATTTATAATGGTGCAAATGATGATGCTTCTGGCGTTACTGGTGTTTTAGCGTTGGCAGAATATTTTAAAAAAGTAGGGAATGAAAGAACAATTCTTTTTGCTGCTTTTACGGGTGAAGAAATGGGTTTGATTGGTTCTACTCATTTTGGAAAGGGAATAGACGCGAGTAAATTTGTTGCAGGAATCAATTTAGAAATGATTGGTAAAGTACCAAGTTTTGGCCCAAATACAGCTTGGTTAACTGGTTTTGAAAGATCAGATTTTGGAAAGATTATTCAGAAGAATTTAGTAGGAACTGGATATCAGTTATTTCCTGATCCCTATACAAATTTTAACTTATTTTTTAGATCAGACAATGCTTCTTTGGCTCGCTTAGGCGTGCCTTCTCATACATTTTCTACAACACCAATTGATGTAGATAAGGATTATCATCAAGTTTCTGATGAAGCTGAAACTTTAAATATGACCGTAATTACACAAACAATTCAGGCAGTTGCAAAAGGAACAGAAAGTATTATTAATGGTAAGGATACCCCAACCAGGGTTTTGCTAGAAGATGACAAAAAACAGTAATTAATGAAGAATTTAAAATATTTATTTTTGTTTTTATTGATGGGATGTTCGTCTTCGAAAGTGATGACGGATTTTGATAATACCATTAATTTTTCTGATTTTAAAACCTATAGTTTTTATGAAGATGTTGGTCAAGGTTTAAATGAATTAGATGTAAATAGAGTAACTTCTGCGCTCAAATTGGAAATGAAACAACGGACTTTTCAAGAAGTTGAAAATCCTGATTTTTTCATCAATTTTACTTCGAAAATATCAGAAAATCCAAATAAAAATTTAATAGGAATAGGGTTAGGAAATGATGGTTTTGGTCTTTCTGGCGGAATACCAATTGGAGGTAAGAAGTTAAATGAAGAATTTGTTATTGAGTTTGTGAACGCTAAAACAGATCAAGTAATTTGGGAAGGGATTTTAAACTCTACAATAAAAGAAAAAAGAACTCCAGAACAAAAGAAACTTCATTTTAATGAAATTATAAAAAAGATTTTGGACACGTATTCACCAAAAAATAATTCCTCTAAAAACTAATTTAGAGGAATTATTATTTTAAAAAATGTTGTTCTTAAAACTGATATCTAACAGCTAAAGAAAAGCTCGAATTTAATCCATCTAAGCCACCAGCAACACCAATTTCTGGTCTATAATCTATAGAAAGTAAAACAGGTTCGTTAAAATTATATTCAATTCCGATTACTCCGGCGCCATAAATTCCTGTTCCGTTTGCAGAAACAATTCCTCCACCAAAGCCAGCATACCAGTTAAATTGCTCTTCTAAACTCCAAACCCATTGATATAAACCGGTTGCTTTAAAATCAGCAAATTCGTTTGCCAAACCTAAATCAATTTCTAACCTATTGTTATTTCCTAGAGCTTTTTGATACGAAATTTCTCCGCCTGCTCCATTTCCACCACTTAATCGTAAACCAATTGCATTATCAGCAATATCCTGCGCATTTACAGACAACGTTAGCGATACTAATAAACCAAATATGAATACTACTTTTTTCATAATTATATATTTTTTGAGTTGAATTTGAGAACAAATTTAAGAAATCAATCCTCTTTTTCGATTCTATTATTTTAAACTTTTGTTAAATAAAATGGTTATTTTTCTAATACATTAATTCTGATACCTTTAGAATGACTGCTAAATTCCGGTGCATACATACTTTGTATCGTTGTAATTCCGTTGCTAAAATTACCAGCATTATTTACCCGAACTTCATATTCAAAAACATAAATTCCTTTAGGTATTCTATCAAAAAAGAAATTAGTTGCTGCGTCTTTTGTGCTTTCATAATAGCCTAGATTATCTTGCCATTTGTATTGGGACAGTACGTTAACTGGTTCAACTCCAGAAGCACGCATATCTTTCATGTGAACAAATTCCATATCTCTATCCGAACTCAATTCTATTCTTACCGTAATTAAATCTCCTATTTTTATGGAAGTATTTTTAGTAATTTCTTTCAATTCTTTTCCTGTATCAGAATTTACTTTCAAAAATAATTTTTTACTGATTTTTAACGGAGTTTCTGCGGATGTAATTTTATCTAAATCTTCAAAATATTGCCAATACAAACCTCCCCAAGCAATTCCGTTTCCTTTTTTGTTGATGGTAACTTCGCCCATTTTTGATTTAATTTCATCCGTATTCCAAGAAGTTTTAAAATATCCTGTTGCAGCTTCCACTTTTATAGCTGGCATTTCTAATGGATTTATTTCTAAGTCACCCACCTTAATGTCGACCATTTCTGTAACAGAAACCCAATCACTTCCATTTAATAACAATGCATAAACGGCTTCTGTAGTTGCTTTTGTAGTTTTCCAACTATTTGTTTGCTTGTTTTTTAGCAACCAAATTTTTAAATTATCGATCGTTTCTACATCATTTTCAATTTCAGAAAAAGTTTCAATCAGCAAAGACTGCGTTTCAACTGGCGCTTGATAATAGTAATAACCAGCGGTATTGGTTTTCCAATACATTCCTAATTCGTCAGAAGTAATAGAATTTTCTTTTAAAGATTTTAAAATTTTATTTGCAACTGCTTTTTCATCATTTCTAAAAAGAGACAATGCAATTTGACCTTTTGCATATAAATTGTACTCATTCCAATATTTTGAGGTTTGATTTTGATAATAATCAACAGCATTTTTTGTTTTTTCATCTAAAGTAATACTACTATAAAAACTACGCATATATAAATGCTGAATCGTAAAATAATTCAAGTTGTTTTTTTCTAAGAACTCGGTATATTTTTCCGTTCCTTCTTTTTTTGTTTTTGATTCGGCTTTAATTTCTGATGCTCTTTCTATTAATTTTGTATACTGACCTAATAATTCTTTGTCTAGAAAACGTACTGCTTTTTCAAGCATATCTTTAGTGGATGCGTTAAAATCAGAAACACCTAATTTTTGTAAATGCCCAAAACCAGTGGCAATATGTTGTGTAATATAAATACTTTCATATCTACTGCCTTTAAACCAAGGAAATCCACCAGAATTCATCTGCATATCTTGCAACTTATTGATGGCTTTTTCTTTTTCGTTTTTCATTTTCGTCAAATCGAGCAATATCGCAATCCTTTTCTTTTGTTCAGTTTCTGATTGTGCATCTCTTAACCAAGGAGTTTCTTGAATAATCAATGACTTTAATTCTTGATTTTTCTCTAAATTCGATAAAAGTGCATCCGAGGACGCCCAAGAATTAAACACTTCTTGAATCTTCGGATTTGAATTTGCCACAAAACTAGCTAACGTGTTTGCATAAAGGCGAGAGAAGGTTTGTTCTGCACATTCATAAGGATATTCCATTAAATATGGCAAAGATTGAATGGCATACCAAACAGGATTCGATGTCATTTCTAGCGTTAATTTGTGATTTTTTAAAGTTGTTGAATTAGAGTTTTTCAATTTATCCAACGTAAAGGTTTTGGTTTCATTTGCCCGAATCCACATAGAAAGTGTTTCGGTAACTAACATTCTATTTGATAAAACAGGCAACACATTTTGTTCTCCATCAGAAAAATCGCCGGCTTTTGCAACAATTTTATATTGAACAGCTTGCACCGTTTCCGGAATCGATAAATTCCAAGAAACATTTGTATTGCCTTCTTTATCAACTTTGAAACTTTTAGTAGCATTTGTGTTTTGTAATTCAGTATTTATTTCTTTCCCAGTAATAGGATCCGTTAAAATTAATTTAGCTACACCGCTTAATTGATTATTTGTTAAGTTGGTAATTTTCGCGCTCAATGTAATAGTATCTTTTTCACGTAAAAAACGAGGCGCATTTGGCACTACCATTAATTCTTTTTGAGTAACCGTTTGCAAGGTTTTACTTGCTGATTTTAAATCTTTAGAATGTGCTAACAATTGCAATTTCCATCTTGTTAAAGCTTCTGGCATTGTAAAATTGAAACTTATTTTCCCGTTTTCATCCGTTTTTAATTGTGGGAAAAAGAAAGCCGTTTCTTTAAAGTTTTTACGAGCTTGTACTTTTGATAATTCCTTATCTAGCTTTGCCAAGCCAGCTTTTGTAGTGATAATTATAACTCCGTTTACTGCTTTTGCACCATAAAGTGATGTGGCAGCGGCATCCTTTAAAACTTGAATTTCTGCAATATCATTTTCATTTAAATTGAATTTATCAACAAGTACACCATCAACAATATACAAAGGTTGATTTTCTCCAGAAATTGATGAGTTTCCTCTAATTTTAACAAAAGGAATATTCTCAGAATTTTCACTTTCTTCAATCATAACTCCAGCTACTTTTCCTTTTAATAAACTTAAACTCCCAGTTATAGATTCTTTTTTTTGAGTTCCATAACCAACAACTACAACTTCATCTAAATTACTTTCATCAGCTTCTAATTTGAGATCTAAGTTTGTTTGTTTACTTATAGTAATTTCTTGAGATTTAAATCCTAAATAACTAACTATCAAAACATCCCCAGTTTTAATTTTAATGGAATAGTTGCCATCAAAATCTGTTTGTGTTCCAAAAGTTGTTCCGCTAATTTGAACGTTAACTCCAGGCAAAGGTTCTCCATTTTTATCAGCTATAAAGCCAGTAATTGTTCCGTCAAAATCAGTTCTAGAACTATCTATTTTTCTTCTGGTAGTTCTTAAATATTGTTGATTGATCCAGCGATTATTGTTGAAGCTAAAGCCAAACCAGTTATACGTGTCATTGCCAATTGAAGGAAATGCATAATAATTTCTTTCTATATTTCTGATATTGAAATACGTGTTATCAAAACTTTTATTTGCGCGACTAACATTATAAGAATAGTAACTTGGTTTTGGAGTTATTGGGTTAAATTGCCAATTATGAGATTTAAATTCATCTAAAGAAGCATCATACATAGAAGCTAAAACTTCTGCAACAACAGCATCATTTTTGTCATTTTTAACGGTAAAACTCCAAGTCTCATTTGCTTCGGGTTGTAATTTATCCCTGAAAATATTCGTGCTAATTTCTATACTTTCTTGTTTTTCAGGAACACTAATTAATAAGTTTCCGCTTTCAAAATAATTATAGTTCACAAAGTGATATTTAATGGCAAAGCCACCAAGATCTTCTTTTTTTACGGGAATTTTAATTGTTTTTGAATCGTTTTTTAACTTCACAAAACAGGTTTCTATAATTTTATGATCCTTTTCAATTTGAACAACAACCGTCATATCTTTTGAAGCTGAGCTAATTTGGACTTCAACAGCATCACCAATTGAATAAAAAGTTTTATTGGTATTAATGTCAAACAAAGAATTATCAGCAACTTCTTTTTCTTTGTATGAGAAAAGTGTTATTCTTTTTTCGTCTTTTACTTCTTGATTAAATTTGTCTTTACTTTCTAAAACAGCAATATATTTTCCAGAAACCCAGGTATCTATATCTTTTAAAATGATTTCTTTGGATGTTGAAGTGTCAAAGTTTTCGCTAAAAACAAGGGCTCCTTTTTTCCAGTTTTTTTCATCACTTTCATCATCTGTATAAGGTTCATTGGGAAAGAGTTTTCTAAACTCATTTTCAGAAATATCTTGATAATCAGGAGCAGGCCAAGATCTTTTTCTTTGCGGTGTTTTTGGCGCTTGTAATTTGTAAATTTTCACCGCTCCCGTTGCAGCAACAAACTCATCATTTAAATTTTTAGTATCAATTTTTAGAATGTTGTCATTTGTGTTTTTGTCAATTTCGGCATCCAAAGAAATAGAAGCAAGTAAACTGTGATATCCTATTTTTACAAAGCTTGTCGCGCTTCTTGTCTCTCCATTTATATCGGTAACATCCGCAGTAATTTCATAGGTAAAAACAGGAAGATTTTCCTTAGAAACGGTTTCGTCAGGAATTGCTTTAAAAGTTATATAAAAATTACCTGATGCATCTGTAATGCTTTCACCATTCGTAATTTCCTGAGAATTTGAAGTAGGGTTTGGTCTGTACCAATAATACCAACTAGGATATTGTACTTTTCTATGCACTCTATAAACTACTTTTGCATCTGTAATATTTGCGCCAGAAAAGGCTTTTGCAAAACCATTTACCTTAACAGAATCATTGATTTTAAAACTTTCTGTAACAGGTTTAAATTCGGTTTCAAACTTGGGTCTTTTGTATTCTTCTACAGAAAACCGTACTTCATTATCGTAGTCAAAATCAAAATTGGTATTGTCATAAAAGGAGCTGTCATGTGCTATGCTTTCATCAACTTCAATAGAAAACTCGCCTGTTAAACCATTATTCGGAATAGTAAATTCGCCAGCAACAGAGCCAAATTCGTTTAGTTTTAAATCTAACGATGCTATTTTTTGATTGTTAACATCAAATAAAGCAACTTCTACAAATTCGTTTGTAAAAACGTCAGATTTATCGCCTTGTTTTTTAAGTATAATTGCTTTAAAATAAACAGTTTGTCCTGGTCTATAAATACTTCTATCCGTAAAAATAAAAGGTTTTATGTTGATTTCTTTAGTATTATCTTGATAGGTATTTCGATCATTTTTATAAAAATAATGAGAACCAAAATAAGCGAAATCATTTTTAGTTTTTACTGTAATATCACAATCAACATACGTATATTTATTTTTAAACGTGGCAAATCCGTTTTTGTCTGTAGTTAGATATTGATTTATAAAACCACTGTTAGTTCTATTAGGATTTGTAATATGTATTTCAGCTTTTTTTATAGGATTTCCCGCATTTCTATTCACAATTTGATACTGGTAGTGATCGTCAAAATTGTTTTCAATTAAGGTTAAATTTGTAACCTGAATTTGTGCTGTTCCGTAAATGGAATTTTCTTGTAAATCTTCACTTTCTGATGCAAGAATTAAATACATTCCGTTTTCAAATTTTGGAACAAGTACTTCAGTCGTGTGTTGTAAATAATCGTGTTCATTTCTAAGTTGATGTTGCCAATTTGTAACCTTTTCTTGCTTGCTAATAAATGTTTTTTTATCTTCTAACTTGTGTAATTTATTAAAGAATTCAAGTTTGTTTTGATTGATTTTATATGCTGTAAAAAATAATTTTTCAACATTTTTATACCTTACTAATAGTCTTGAAGTATGATGTATAGGAATATATTCTTCGGCAATAATAGAAAGTGTTTTTTGCTCAATTTGAGCTTTTAAAAGGGTACACTTTTCAGCGCCAAAACTTTTAGGAAATTGTTTGATTGTTTCATCACAAATAGCAATTGCTTCTTTATTTTTAAAGCGATCTTTAGTGTTTTCTGCTGATGATGAATTTGCTTTATTTCTGTAACTATTTGCAATTTCAAAAGCATACAAAGCACTCGCTTCATGATTTTTAAATTGTTCTTTGGATGTAATTAAACTTGACAGTAAAATATTTTCTGAATCATTAAAAGTTGCATGTTGCTTCACGAAATTCAACCGTTGAATATCAATCTCTGCTAGCGCATTTTTATTGTTCTCTTTTAAATGAAAAGCAATTATTTTTTGATATATTTTTAGTGCATTCAATTGTAAAGACAAACTATCTTTTGATATTATTTTTAATTCAGAAAATGTTTTTACATCACCCAAAAAAGAAGCGTCATCAATAATAAATTTATACGCAGGACTTGTAATAGACGTTTCGGTTGTTTTATAAAATTGTAAACTGTTGTTAGCTAAAAAATCAAACAGTGTTGGTCTGAAAATCTTAGATTCAATGTTGATTTGTAATATATCTGAAAAAGCTGTTATTTCTATTTTTTGAAGCTGATCAGCATTTTGTAAAGAGGCTTCAAAATAACAATGAATTTCTTTAAATAAGGTGTCTAAATCCCACGTTCTAAAATCTTCTGAATCAACCTTATTTTCAGTTTTAGTTCTATTGTAAAACTGATATCTATTTTCATTAAAATAGTGCCAATATAAATTAGCTAAAACATTTTCTAACACGTTTTTTGTAGGGAAATCACTTTTAGCAATATGCTCTTTAAAACTATTGATTACACCCGTTGTGCATTATAAATAGTTAAAAAAAGTTATTCATTTGACTATTAAAAGTCGTATATTTAATTGACAATCAATCGATTAAATACGATGAATAACTTTAGAGCAAATTACGATAAAATTTTAGAAGTCTTAGCCACAATTACAGAAAAGGAACAATTTTTACGTCAAAACAGGAAACCAAAACTAAAAGACATTGAATTAATCGCTATGAATTTAACAGCAGAATATATGGGTATAGACAGTGAATGTCAGTTGTTTCGGGATATTCCAGAATATTTGTTTGCTAAAATAGAGCGATCAGTTTACAATAAACGGAAGCGAAAATTATTTTTTGCCATTGAATTTATAAGAACTCAACTCTCCAATAAGTTCACGGAGTTTGAAAACTATTATGTAGTAGATAGTATGCCTTTGGAGATTGTAAAACTCTCAAGAAGCGGGAGAAGTAAAGTTTGTAAAGAGTACTTTTATTCAGCCCCAAATAGAGGTTATTGTGCTAGTCAAAACATGCATTATTATGGCTATAAAATACATGCTGTTTGTTCTATTGATGGCGTGTTTAAAAGTTTTGATATTAGCAAAGCTTCTGTACATGATATTCATTATTTAAAAGACATTAAAAATCAGTTTAATAACTGTGTGGTTTTAGGGGACAAAGGATACCTAAGTGCGGACTATCAGTTAGATTTATTTGAGAGTAAACAAATTAAATTAGAAGTTCCAATGCGTAAAAATCAACAGAATTACAAAAAACAAACGTATATTTTTAGGAAGAAAAGAAAACGAATTGAGACCTTGTTTTCTCAACTTTGTGACCAGTTTAAAATACGGAATAATTATGCGAAAACTTTTGAAGGTTTTAAGACAAGAATTCTCTCAAAATTAACAGCACTAACTATCATTCAATACATTAACAAATTTGTTTTTAATAGGAATATAAACAATTTAAAAGTCAATATTGTTTAAATGCACAACGGGTTTGATTACTTTTAATTGCGCATCTTTCTCTAAAGTTAAAGCGAACTTACTTTTATAAAAAAGTGATTTTATGATATTAGGAGAATTACTTGCATTAGCAGCTTTTTCGTAGATTTCATCCACAATTTTTAATGCTGATTTTGGCAAACCATCAACTTCAAATTTTTCTACTTCAAGCCAAAGCTCGTCATAATTATTTTGACCATTTACAGATATAGAAAACAAGAAAATCAATAATAGGGTTGTAGTAATTTTTTTCATAATCAGATTTTTTAATTTTCAAAGTCATTTTAATTAGTTTCAAATACCAAAAACTGTAATTTTAGTAGTTACTTTTTCAAACTAACTTTAGTTCTAAAGATACTTTATATTGTACAAAGCTTTTGTATTTTTGCATCTTAAAATTTGTTCAATGATAATTCATTTTATTGCCATTGGTGGAAGTGCAATGCACAACTTAGCCATTGCGTTACACCAAAAAGGATACCAAGTTTCTGGAAGTGATGATACAATTCATGATCCATCAAAATCTAGATTAGAAAAATATGGATTGTTACCCGAAGAATTTGGCTGGTTTCCTGAGAAAATAGCATCAAAATTAAATGTGATTATTTTAGGAATGCATGCTAAAAAAAATAATCCTGAATTATTAAAAGCGCAGGAATTAGGTCTTAAAATATATTCTTATCCTGAGTTCTTGTATGAGCAATCTATAAATAAAACACGCGTTGTTATTGGTGGTTCTCATGGTAAAACTACGATTACTTCGATGATTTTACATGCATTAAACTATCATGAAAAAGCAGTAGATTATATGGTTGGCGCTCAATTAGAAGGCTTTGAAACTATGGTTCATTTAACCAATGAAAATGATTTTATTGTTTTAGAAGGTGATGAATATTTGAGTTCGCCAATTGATATGCGTCCAAAATTTCATTTATACAAACCAAATATAGCGTTGTTAAGTGGCGTTGCCTGGGATCATATTAATGTTTTTCCGACGTTCGAGAATTATGTTGAGCAGTTTAAAATTTTTACAGATTCCATGATAGATGGCGGAAGTATGGTGTATAACATTGAAGATGAAATTGTAAAAGATGTTGTAGAATCTTCGGAGAATCATATTAAAAAATATCCTTATAAAACGCCAGAACATTTTATTGAAAACGGAATTACCTACATAGAAACCGCAGAGGGAAATTTACCTTTAGAGATTTTCGGAAAACACAATCTTCAAAATTTAGCAGGTGCAAAATGGATTTGCCAGCATATGGGAATTGATGAAGACGATTTTTATGAGGCAATTGTAAGTTTTAAAGGCGCAAGTAAACGTTTAGAAAAAATTGCAGAAAGTGATTCAACGGTTATTTTTAAAGATTTTGCACATTCGCCAAGTAAAGTTGCGGCAACTACAAAAGCGGTAAAAGAACAACATGCAGAAAGAACAGTTTTAGCTTGTTTAGAGTTGCATACGTATTCTAGTTTAAATGCAGAATTTTTATCAGAATACAAAGGTGCATTAGATTTTGCTGATAAAGCGGTTGTTTTTTATTCTCCGCATGCAGTAAAAATTAAGCAATTAGAAGAAGTTACAGCACAGCAAATTGCAAATGCTTTTCAAAGAGATGATTTGGTTATTTATACAAATCCGCAAGAATTTAAAAATTATTTATTTAGTCAAAATTTAATAAATTCGGCAGTCGTTTTAATGAGTTCTGGTAATTATGGTGGTTTAGATTTTGAGGAGGTTAAGAGTTTGGTGTAGGTTTCTTTAACCCAACTTGAACTAATTTTTCTTTATACCAGTTTTTATCAGTAGTTCTTTTAATTAACCAATTTCTATGATCCTTATTAAATAATGATTTGTAAATAATATCTAACCTACTTTTTATATTAAGTTTTCTTCCACTTCTTTTATGATGTCTGTTTCTTAGAGTTTTATTATGTTCTTCATGAGTAATCGTCAAACATTTTCCAATAAAAAAAGTGTCTCTTTATAAGTCATCATTAAATATTTTGGTAATAGATGCAATCATTTTTTTATTATCGGAGTACGTTAATTGATAACATTTTAAACCTGCAAACCAATCTAAAAATAGTTGAGCATTTTCTTTTTTTGGTGATAACCAAGAATCAGGAACTAATTGCTGAAAAGCGTCAATATTAGAAATCTCTTTACAGCTTAATTCGGCATTTTTTTCATACTTAATAAAAACCAAATCATTACAAGGTAAGTGTGCGAAAAAATCATCATTATTTGGTTTTAAATAACGCACAATTTTATTTAATCTTATAAAGTTGTATTCTGCAGTGGTTGCTAATTCAGGATAAATAGGAAGCAACGTTTCTAGACTATTTTTCTTAATAGAAATAGCCGCAGGAAAACTATAAACTTCTTGTTTGTTTGCATCCATCGGCACAAAGTCATCAGCTAAACAGGTAAAACCATTTGCTTGTAAAAGCGCTAAGGAAGTACTTTTACCATTGCCAGAATCCCCTAAAAAAAGCATAGATTTCTCGCCATTACTAATTGCAGAAGCATGAAAAACTCCCAACCATTCACTTTCTTTTTTTTGATGAATTTTCTGAATTAATTCCATAGAGAATTTTCCTTGAAAGAAATGAATATTCTGACTGCTCCAAGAACCAATAAATGTATTATTTACGTATAAAAAAATGTAATTATGGTTGATAAAAACTTCAAATTCATTTTGAAATTTGGTTACTTTATCAATAACCAAATGTGCAAATTTGGGATGCACAAGAGAAAGTCCTTTTTCACTTAAAAAAGAAATCTTAAAAATAATATCATTGATTTTATAATACTTTATAAACTCAAAGTTTTTAGGTCTTTTTATATCTTTGTGATCATCATCTATTTCTGAATTTTTAGAAGTATTTCTAGTAAAAAACTTTTTTTCAAGCTCTAAAATTAAATCGATCGTTTTATTTAAGGGAACAGCTAATTTTTTTGATAAAACGGTTGCGATTTCATGAACTGAAATCCCTTTATTTAATCTTTTTAGAATATCTGCTGTTGTATTTTCTAATACTACATATTCATTATTTTTTTCAAACCAAGTAATGGTTTTATCTTCAATAACTTTATAGAGTGCTGTTGTATTTTTCATAAAGAATAAAAGTAGTTATTTAGTGTTTATTAAAACAATAAAACGCCTCATAAATTGAGACGTTTTACAAATATTATGTGGTATTGAATTTAGAATCCTGTACCTGGGGTTTCAGGGCTTTGCGCTTGTGCTTTCTGCGGATTCAAAATTAGATAAGTGCCAAGAGCAGTTAATGCAGCATATTTACCATAAAAGCCTATTTTTTTGATAGCATCCTTACGAGTAATTTCTTGTTTTAAGTTTTTTATGTTTTTCATGATGTTTCGTATTTAAAATTCTCGTTTTTATTCTAAAGTAATTTTCTTATTCAATTTACCGGTTTCAGTTTCTATCTGAACAATGTAAATACCAGCAGCTACTTTTGGTAAAGAAATATCTTGAATTCCGTTAGAAGTAAATGAAGAAATTAATACTTGTCTACTAAGAATATTAAATAGTTTTAATTTTGTTTTTCCGTGTGATAAACCAACAATTCTTAAATTATGATTGTTCGTTTTGTAAATACTGATATTCTTTAAATCACTACTGTTTGTAATTAAAGGTGATTTTGTAGAAGTATGTAAATAGAACCTTCCAATTCCTTTTATAGCCTCTGATAAAGTGATTTTGTAAGTACTATTTGCTTCTTCTAAACTTGTAAAAGTATTTAATAATCTATCTTCTAAAAAGACTTTAAGTTCATTGGGTAAGTTTGAAGTTTCCGCAGAAAAAGTAAGGTCTTTATCCGAAGCCGAATTAATTCCAATCGGAATTATCATGTTTTCATAATTAGAAGTTGGCAAAGATTGTATCTGAAAATTTTTGCCTTCGCTATCAGAAACTAAATGAGTGTATATTGCAAATGGTTGTGGAACGCCGCCAAATAACTTACCATCATAACCATTATCAAAACCCGTAGTTGTCCCATTTATATAGTAAATATCTGCATATCTAGAGGATATATTATCAGTAATTAAAAGTTTAATTTCTGGTCTTGAATTACTTTTTTGAAAAGTATTTGTTGCGTTATGATTTTGATTAGATTTTACAAAAGTAACCGTATTAGCAGTTTTAGCTTCAACAAAGAATCCTTGACCGGGTGCAATCATAAAATCAGCATGACTTCCTGTTGATCTTGTATCATAATAGGATCCATTCCACATATAAAAGTTTGGTTCTAAATCATTAGATTGCGTGGTTAAAAAAGTTGTGCTATTAATATAGGAAGTGTATGGATTCCCTACTAAATTAAAATTAGTGCCATTTACTCCCCCAAGAATAAGAGGAATATCAGCATTTGAATCATCCGTTCTAATGGTACCCGAAAACGAAATATTTCTTACTTCATCTAATTGTACTGAATATCCTTTTGCATCTTCTAAATCACCAGTAGAGGAAGTAGTTTGATAAGCCCATCTTTTTGCTGATATTGCTTGGATATTATCATAAGGAGCAATACCAATTCTACCAGCAACAGAGTTGCTGGGTAAAAAAGTATGATTAGAAATTAAGTTCTGAATTGTTTCTCCATCAACTGGAGAGGATATAAAATACCAAGAATTTTCAGTTGGTAAGTTTCTTTTGTAAGTTGCAGTTCCTGAAAAAGTAGATTCAGCTATTAAACTTGTGCCAGAGTTTATAATTACTGAATTTACAGTAACCGCGGATGAAGCCGTTGGTTGACTTGTTGCTTTTAATATTTGAATATCATCTTCCGTTCCAGGAACTATTCCTAAACTCCAGTTGGATGCTGTTGTCCAAGAATTATCAGTAGCACCAGTCCATGTATTCATACTAAAAGGCTGTCCTGAAGAATTGTATCTCCCAGGAGAAGCAGCAACGGGGTTTGATGAAATTTCAGAATGTTTTACAAAACCACCTGTTAAATCATTATTTCTACCAATAGATTGGTCCTCATCTCCTTCATTTCCATACGTATAAGTGGTTATTAACGCTCCTTCAGAATTTTTTAAAGTAATAGTATCACCAGCATTGTTCAATGATAATCCATTTGCCGTATCTGTAATACCTGAGATTTCTGTGGGAGTTCCTCCACCAAAGACGACAACCGATCCACCAGCAGGAATCGAAATAGCACCAAAAGTATGCTTAACACCTGTGCCATCGGATATTGTATAACCCGTTAAAAGATGAGATTTATTATCTAAATTTACCAATTCAATAAATTCATCTTCAGAGGAATTAAAATTTGAATCTCCGTTTGAATCAATAGAGGGTTTTGGGTCTGTTGCCGCTGGATCGGCTAAAATTTCGTTGATGATTATATTCCATATATCATCATCTGTAATGTTAACTACATGTTGACTTATACTTAAAGTAGCAGTTCCTGAAGTAACAGAAATATCAATAATAATTGTTTCATTATATAAATCTGCATCATCATTAATACTTAAAGGAATACTCAACGTTTCATTCGCATCGAATACCAAAGGAGTTAAATCAATCGTGTAATCTTCCGCTTCAGAAGTGCTACTTCCGTTTATGGTTGCTGTAACGGTGACATTGGTATCGTAATTGGTGAAAGTTATGGGGATGCCATTAGTTGCAAAGGTGGCATCTGTTTCTGTTTGGTTACTTGAAGCGTTGTTAAAGGTTATTGTTGGTTCTGAAGTAGCTAAAATACCTTGAATGATGATATTATCTAGTCTTAGATATTCTGTGTCTGCATTATTTTTCATAATCACTCTTATTTGTAAGGTACTACCATTTAATTCTGTTTGAGTTACAGTTAAAGTATCGAAATCGTCACTTAAATCACCATTGGTTGAAGCTACAGTCCATGCACCTGAGTCAATTTTATATTCTGTTTTAAAAATATCCTGAGTTTCTAAAGTTCCTGACTCTGCCGCACTTAAGCTAAATGATATATTAGTATAATCAGAAATAGTAATTGATTTTGAGAGCCAGATAGCATCTCCGTCTAGATTTCTGGCTTCGAAAACTCCGTCGGTCACCTTAAACCAATCACTATCTGTGGACAAATCGGTAGCAGAAATATCTACACTCCAATCAACTCCAGTTAAATCTAAATTTGGTTCGGGGCCAATTGCACCTTTGTTTTCTTGGTCTGTAAAACCTTCAGAATAAATTGTTGTTTGCCCAAAAGAATTGTTAGCGGTTATTGCGAGAATATAAATCATCGCAATTTTAAAAATGTTTCGTCTTTTCATAATAATTAATTTTGGCTTACAAATTAATTAATACTCAAATAAAAAGGTTACGGGAATCCGTATTTAGGGTACATTAAATGTTTTTTCTATAAATTTTGGTCACTTTTATTTTGTTGATTTTCAGAAGGACTACTTTTATTTTTTCGATTTTAAACAAAAAAAGGAAGTAAGGCTATTTTAGCTCTTACGCCAAAAGAAAGGAGTAAACAAGATTAGAACAGTAAACAATTCTAACCGGCCAATTAACATTAAAAAAGAACAAAACCATTTTGCGGTAGAAGATAAATGTGCAAAATTATCTACAGGACTTACAGAACCTAATCCTGGGCCAATATTACCTAATGAAGAAGCTGCTGCTCCTAAAGCAGAAATAAAATCTAAGCCTAAAAAAGTTAAAATTACTGATGCCATTATAAAAATAAGCATGTAAATAATGAAGAAAGAAAGAATATTAAAAACAATTGTTTGGCTTACAGATTTACCATCATATCTAACAGGAATTATTGCATTTGGGTGCAATGCTTTTTTAAATTCTAAAAAACTATTTTTTAGCATTATAATATGTCTAACAACTTTTACACCTCCACTTGTAGAACCTGCAGATCCTCCTGTAAAAAAGAGTGCAAAGAAAATAGCGGTTGCAAAGAAACTCCAAGTTGTAAAATCTGCGGATACAAAACCAGTTGTTGTTACTACAGATGTTACCATAAATAATGCGTGTCTAATAGCACTTTCTGTATCACCATAAACATTTGGATGTGCAATGGTAGTTTGTAAATTTGGGTCTTGATAAAATATAATTAAGACGGCAATAATAGCCGAAGTTCCTAAAATACCAAATAAATAATATTTAAATTCTTCACTTTGAAAAACTTTTCGAACTTTTCCTTTTAAAGCAAAATAAATAAGTACAAAGTTTGTACCAGCAATCAGCATAAAAAAGATGATAATATATTGTACAAAAGGCAAATTATTATAGTAGGCAATACTGCTGTTTTTTGTAGAGAAACCGCCTGTGCTTAATGTTGCCATTGCATGATTTATGGCGTCAAACCACGTCATACCGGCAATTTTTAGTAAAAAGAACTCAGCAAACGTTAAGGATACATAAATTAAATATAAACGTTTTGCGGTGTCTGTAATTCTTGGGTGTAATTTATCTGCAGAGGGTCCAGGAGCTTCTGCCATAAAAAGTTGCATTCCTCCAATTCCTAGAAGTGGTAAAATGGCAATGGTAAGCACAATAATTCCCATTCCGCCAATCCAATGTGTAACACTACGCCAAAAGAGAATTCCTTTTGGCATAGATTCTATATCGGTAAGAATCGAAGATCCTGTAGTAGAATAACCAGAAATAGTTTCAAAAAAAGCATCAGAAATACTTGGTATTGCACCTGAAAACAAGTACGGTAACATTCCTGTAAATGAGAGGGTAAGCCACCCTAAGGTTACAATTAAGTATCCTTCTTTTTTATGAATATTTGTGCTTTTAGGTTTGTTTAGAAGGTAGAGTAGAAGTCCTATAAATACAGTAATAATTCCTGCAATTAAAATTCCAGCAGCAGCTTCTTCTTCATTAAAATAACTAAACGGAAAAGCAACAAACATAAACAATCCATTAAGAATTGCAGTGATGCCCAAAAAACGGTAAATTATTTTTAGATTTAGACTTCCCATTCTAATTAAAAAAACCCTCTACTATTGATATTGCTTCTGGTAAACAGAAAACAATTACTTTATCTCCAGTTTGTATTTGTATATCACCAAAAGACATTAAGGCTTTTCCTTCTCTAATAATTCCGCCAAAAACAGCTTCTCTAGGAAAACGTAAATCTCTAATAGGCTCTTTTGTAACTTTAGAATTAGGTTTTACTTCAAACTCAAAAACTTCAGCATCAATATTATGTAGATTGGCTAATTCTAAAATTTCACCTTTTCTAATATGTTTAAAAATATTACTTGCTGCAATTAGTTTTTTATTGATAAGGGATTCAATTCCTATGGTCTGAGAAATATCAATATAATCCATATTTTCAACTAGAGCGATTGTTTTTTTAACGCCTTTAGATTTTGCAACCAAGCATGACATAATATTGGTTTCAGAATTACCGGTAACCGCAATAAAAGCATCCATTTCTCTAATGTTTTCTTCTTCTAATAATTCCAAATCTCGTCCATCACCATTAATAACCAAAGTGTTGGTTAAACTTTCAGCTAAACTTTCTGCTTTTTCTCTATTTTTTTCAATCAACTTTACTTTAAAATTGTCTTCACAAAGGTTTCTTGCTGTTTTTTCGCCAATGCTACTTCCACCAAGAATCATAACATTTTTAATATTGTATTGCTTCTTGCCAAGAATTGGATACAAGTCTTTCATACTGTAATTTGGTACAGAAAAATACACTTGATCATGCACTTGGTACTTCGTATCTCCTCTAGGAATTATGGTTTGAGAAACATTTTCTCTTTTAATAGCAATGGTTATAAAATCTACATCAGAAAATTTTTCTTTTGCTTCTTTTACGGTTAAATTTATTAAAGGCGATTTGAAAGTTAGTGCCGTTCCCATTACATTAAATAAGCCGCTTTCAAAGGCAACAGTATCATTAAATGAAGATTGATTTAGCAGCATTTTTATTTCATTTGCGGCTAATTCTTGAGGAGAAATCATAAAATCTACTCCAAATTTTTTAAAATCTACTTCACATTCATTTAAAAACTCTGGATTATCAATTCTCGCAATTGTTTTTTTAACTCCTAAAGACTTTCCAATAACAGAAATCGTGAAATTTGTGTTTTGGCTATCAGTAACAGCAATTAATAAATCAGCAGAATCAATGCCAATTTCTTTTAAAAGCTTTATAGAAGTTGCATCACCTTTTTTGGTAATTACATCTAAATGATTGTTGATGTAGTTTAACTTTTCACCATCAAAATCTATAACGTAAGTGTCTTGAGATTCGTAAGAAAGAAGCTTTGCTAAATGAAAGCCTACATCCCCAGCACCTGCAATAATAATTTTCATATTTGAAATATAGAAATAGGTTGCAAATATACGAAAGTAAGTATTGGCTTTTTAAAAAATTGATGTTCTTTTTAAATTGATGATTTTCAATTTGATAGTTCACACAAATCCGAAAAAAAACAAATTCTGGGTAACAAATTTCATTTTAGTATTTTTATCAAAAATTGTTACATGGAAAAATTGACTATTAAATCTTGGGCTTTAGACGATAGACCTAGAGAAAAATTAGTGGCGAAAGGAAAAAATGCTTTGTCCGATGCCGAATTAATTGCAATTCTCATTGGATCTGGAAACAGAAATGAAAGCGCAGTAGCTTTGTCTAAAAGAATTTTAAATTCTGTTAAAGGGAATATTAATGCACTAGCAAAATTATCCGTAGAAAAATTAATGACATTTAAGGGAATTGGAGAAGCAAAAGCAATTTCTATAATAACAGGTTTAGAGCTAGGCAAAAGGAGGCAATTAGAAATAGCTTTAGAAAAACCCAAAATTACTAGTAGTAAAGACGGTTTTAATATTATACAACCTATTATCGGCGATTTAGAACATGAAGAATTTTGGGTGCTTTTTCTAAATAATTCAAACAAAGTATTGGCAAAAAACCAAATAAGTAAAGGTGGTTTAACAGCCACAATTGTAGATGTAAGATTGTTATTTAAACAAGCTTTAGAACTTACTTCTGTTGCTATGATTGTGTGTCATAATCATCCATCAGGAAAACTAGAACCCAGTAACGCGGATAAACAATTGACGCAAAAAATTAAACAAGCCGGTACAACTTTAGATATAAAACTATTAGATCATTTAATAATTACCGAAAAAGCGTATTTTAGCTTTGCAGATGAAGGTTTGCTATAAGTTTTATGTTTTTATCAGCAGGTAAGCTTTGAATCTTTGTTACTTTGCAGCTTTGCAACTATAGAAAAAAATGATACTAGTTTACACACATAAAATAACACCTAGAGTACGTTATATTTTTAAGCATATTCTAACAAGAACATTGGTAATTCCGGTTTCTTTTACTACAAAAATCGAAGACTTTGTTGCTCATAATGGACCAAAATTATCCTATACTAAGACTCCTTTAAGCAACGAGCTTTTTATAAAAAGCAACAATTTATTATTTGAACAAGGTGTAAATGATTTAGAAATAAGTGTCCAAAAATGGGATGACATTGCTTGTTTTTTTAAATCGAATAAAAAATCAAGCATACCTTTTGATATTTTCGCTGCAAGCTTCTATTTAATTTCTAGATACGAAGAATATTTACCACATGTTAAAGATACTCATGGAAGGTTTACGGCGGAACAAAGTTTAGGGTATAAACATCAATTTTTAGAAAAACCAATCGTAGATATTTGGGCATATAAATTCTTAGCCGTTTTAAAAGAAAGATTTCCGGAGTATGAATACAAAAAAAGAATGTATAACTATATTTCGACCATTGATGTAGACAATGCATTTGCCTACAAACATAAGAGTTTAACAAGAAGTGTAGGCGGTTTTTTTAATGATTTATTCAAATTTAAATTGTTAGAAGTTTGGAATCGTACTGCGGTGGTTTGGAACCTAAAAAAAGATCCTTTTGATACTTTTGATAAAATTTTAAGATTAAAAAAAGACTATAATGTTAAAACTATTTTCTTTTTTTTAATTGGTGATTATTCAACTTTTGACACTAATGTTTCTGGTTCAAAAACGAAATATAAACTGCTGATAAAAGAAATGGTAGATTATGCCAGAGTTGGCTTGCATCCTTCTTATTTTACCATGCAAAATGCGGCTCTTTTAAAGAAAGAAAAAGAACGTTTAGAATCGATTACCAATATGCCTGTTAGCAGATCTAGGCAACATTATTTGCGTTTTTCTTTGCCAGAAACTTATCAAAATTTAATAGATTTAGAGGTAGAAGAAGACTACTCGATGGGCTATGCGAGCAATGTAGGTTTTAGAGCGGGCACATGTACACCATTTTATTTTTATGATTTGGATTTCGAGATTCAAACGCCCTTAAAAATATTTCCTTTTGCTTTGATGGATACTACTTTAAACGATTACATGAAGTTAACACCAAAGCAATCTTTAGGTAGAATTAGAGATTTAAAAAATGAAGTAAAAGCTGTTGATGGCACTTTTATAACGTTATTTCACAATGAAAATTTAAGCGATTATTTAAGATGGAAAGGATGGAAACGCTTGTATGAATCGATGTTAAAAATAGCCACTTCATAAAATGATTAATTATATTAAAAGAAAGATTTAGAGGTTACTAAATATAATACTTGTATTGAAAATTCAATTCAAAGTAGAATTTATGCGTTTTCATGGTATTTAGATATCGTTGCAGACCATTGGGATGTTTTAGTTTTAGACGATTATGAGGCAGTGATGCCAATAACGTGGCGAAAAAAAGCCGGAATTAAATATGTGTATCCGTCTCTTTGGTTGTTAGAATTAGGTGTTTTTTCTTTGGATGAAAGCCAAGATATTCAACCGTTTTTAGCCATTTTATGCAGTAAATTTATGTTTGTAGAACTTCGATTAAATACTAAAAATAAGTTTTTAAAATCAGCATCTTTAATTTCCAAACAGTTTCAATATTTAGATTTAAAAATTGGCTACGAAGCTATTTTAAAAGGCTATAATAGAAATAGAAAAAGAGAACTTGTAAAAGCAAATAAATATCATTTAATAGAAAATTGGACAGATAATCCAGATAAACTAATTACTATTTTTAAAGAAAATATCGCTGAACGTGTTAAAGGAATTTCTGATAAGGATTATGCTAATTTACGAAACCTGATGAATTTTTCTTTAAAAAATGGAGTAGGAGAGTTGTTAACTATTTATGATACAAATAATAAATTATTAGCTGCTGCTTTTTTCTTAAAACATAAAAATAAAGTAACTCAATTGGTTTGTGCTTCAGATATTTCTAACAGACAAAACGGTGTACATACTTTTTTTAATGATCGCGCTATTTTTAAATACCAACCACATTTTGATAGCTATAATTTTGGAGGTTCATCAATGGAAAATATTGCTAATTATTATGTAAGTTTTGGCTCAAAAACAGAGAAATATCAACAAATAAAATATAATAATTTACCTTTTTTACTTAAATTATTTAAACGTTAGAGTTTAAAAATCATAAAACTTTTTTGGAAGTTTTTTGTTGAAAATAATTGCTGATAAATCTTCAGTATAAGGTTCTTTTTGTTTTATAACTTTACAGGGATTACCAACAGCAACAGAATTGCTAGGGATGTCTTTATTTACCAGAGAATTTGCGCCGATGATAACATTATTACCAATAGAAACTTCTGGCAAAACAGTGCTGTTTGCACCAATCCAAACATTATTACCAATTGTAATTGATTTTCCTTTTGTATGTTTTCTTAAATTATCGTTTTTATGATTGGATGAAATAATCGAAACTCCTGGTCCCAATTCAATATTTGAGCCAAAAATAATTCCGTTATTCGCTTGAATGTAGTTATTGAAGTTATCTCCTGGATCACATAAAATCCCTTTTTTTATATTTTCTGGCGCTAACACTTTTGATGTAAAATGAACTGGCCATTTTACTTTTGGATTCAATCTAAATACTTTTTGAGGAATTAAATAATGAAAAATAAAATATAATAACGTTGATAACCATATTTAGGTCTATAATATTTTGGATACAACCAATTTATAATCCATCCAAAAAAGAAAAAATCAATTTTTTAAACATTTATTTTATCTTGTTTTTAGAGAAATACAGATACCATTGTGTAATTATTTCATTGTAATTTTTACATAATTGATAGACTTTTAATTCGTTAACTGAAATTGAATCAAGCATTTTATCGGTAATAGGTTTGTAATTATTCCAATCGTTTTTTAGTAAAAATTTCTGTTTTATAAAAGTAGGCAAAATTGGTTTTATTTTCTCTTTTATTTTTTGAGTATGTATAGTTTTTTCTGATGGTTGCAATTCGCTTTCAAAGTAAATATTATTTGGCACAAAATAATTATTGATTAGGACATCATCAAAAAATGTTTTCATCAATTTATTTTTTACGGAAACTTTTTTAAAGAAGTCTAATAGTTCCTTGTCCCAAAAAGGAAATCGATGTTCAAAGCCGAAATAAGTATAAAAATTGGCCGAATTAAAAATATATTTGGCAATTTTTTCTTTGAGATCATAATCTTCAAAAACAGATGAAGGAATTTTCTCTAAGTAGTTTTTATCAAAACGAACTAACTTTTTTTCAACTTCGCTTTTTAAAATTTTCTTGTCTGATGCTGATAAAGGGTAATTAGTGAATTTCTGTTTAATTATTAAATCAGCAATTTCAGTGTGTTTTAAATTTTCTGGAATTACTTTTAAAAACTGACTTCCGCCTAATAAATCGCCTGCATAACCAGGAATAAAGATAGAATCTTCTGGAATTAAATTCTTTTCTTTTAAGTATTTAACAGCAAAATATTCTTGCAAATTTGGCATGGAAGAAAGTTTACCAGCAAACTGTGCATATTCTTTAAATTCTGTTGTTTTTAAGTAACCGTCAATTAATTGAGTATCGTATTCAATAAAAATCCATTTAAAATTTAATTGTTCAGCTGTTTTTTTAGAATTTTCAATTTCAAAACTGTTTTTTCTGCCATACGTATAGCACAAAACATTTTTGTAATTGTATTTTTTTAACATCACAGCAATTAATCTCGAATCAAAACCACCGCTTAAAGGAATTACGACTGTTCTATTCTGTAATGAATCTATAAATCTGTTAAATGTATTTTCGAAAGCAAAAACAGCATTGTCTTTTAAAGTTTGATACGTATCTGAACTTTCTTTCTTTATGGCGTAAGAATAGAAAAAATCACTTTCAATTATTTCATTATTTTCTATGATCACATACTCGCTAGCTTGCACTTGAAAAACATTTTTTAACAATGTTTTTTTGCCGTGTGTATGATTGCATGCTTTAAATTCAATTTCTGATAATGGATCAAAATCATCAAGCTCAAAAGTGTCTTTCAGGTGAAAAATATCATCACTTAAGAATATTTTGTAGTTTTGAAATGTGTAAAAAATCGGGAAAGATCTTGTTAGATCAGAAGCAACATAAAGAGAATGATCATCCACAATTAGAATCGTAAAAACGCCATTTAATTTCTTTAAAATTTCCTTAAAACCGTACCTATTAGAGATGCTTGATAAGTAATTGAAGGCGTTTTCTTTTTCATAAAAAACAGCATCAACATAAAAATACCCTTTAAAAAAAAGAGAATCATTTTTAAACCATTGAAAGCCTTTGTTATGTTTTAAAGTAATGTTCATGTTAGTTATAGGCAATCTTCTTTTCTTTGGATGTTTTTAAAAGATAGATAAAAATAAGAATATTAAAAAGCATTCCAATTCCGGAAAAAAGTATCAAAGCTATAACGATACTATTGTAAAAATAGTATCCTGAGAATAATGCCAAAAATCTAAAAACCAATAAAAAAGCATCGAAAACAACCATCGTTTTTTGTTTGTTTAAGATTAGAATTAACGGAGTTATTGGATTGCTTAAAAAACCAAAGAATAACCACGGAATTAAAATTCTTGAATACAAACCAACGTCTGTCCAGTTTTCTCCAAAAATAATATCTAAATAAAAAGAAAGTATAAATAAAGGGATAAAAAGAAAGGAGCTAATAAATAATAAATGCTTAGCTGTTTTTAGAACCAACTCATGCAAGTTACCGTCATCATTATATATTTTACTTGCTTTATTAAAGAAAACTTGATTTATAGATTGCTGAAAAATGCCAACAGGAGCTCGTGTAAATTTAATGGCAAGTCCGTAAATTCCTGAGCTTGCCAAACCAAAATATTTGGTAATTAAAAGTACCGGTAATTCATTAGAAAGATTATTTGTTAGGTTGATAATCGTATTAAAAACAGGGATATCTTTATATCTTTTCGCTAAAAACAACATCCTTTTTAAGGATATTTCTTGTGATACATCTCGTATTGATTTCAATGAGACTTTAATTAAAAATAACAATTGTAAAAATTACCAAACAACATCCCAGGAATTAACCCCAAAGAATTAAAAGAACTAAAACCAACAGCAATTTGAGAAGAACTCATCACAGCCGATTTTGTTAACAAACCTTTAGAAATGTTTTTAAACATATTAGTTCTATTGTTCCAATAATCAAAAATTGAAACGCCTCCAAAAAGGAAAACACTCAGCGGTAATAAATAGATAAAATTAGCCAGTTCTGTAATATTAAAGAAATCAGCAATATTTTTATTAAAAAGAAGATTATTATAAGTAATAATAGACAATAACTTACTAAGATAATAAAAGAAAAACCTGCTAAATTAATGGCGTCTGTATCCTTTTTTGGTAAAACAATAGCAAATTCATACTGTAATGTTGCTAAAGGCTTTAATATTAAAGTTGCTGATGAAAATAGCATGTAAATTCCAAAAAGTTCTGTAGAAAAAAGTCGGGTAAGTATTAAAATAGATACGTAAATTATAACTTGACTCAAAGCAGATCCGGTTATCAATGTTAAAACATTTTTAACAAACTCTTTTTTTAAAAAAGAAAATAGTTGCATATTACTAGTCTAATTATTGTTCTCAAATATAATGGAAATGAAACATATACAGCACGTCTTTTTTGATTTAGATCACACTTTATGGGATTTTGAAAAAAACTCTGATTTAGCTTTCAAAAAGGTTTTTGATAAGCAAAATATTACCATAGATTTAAATAGCTTTTTAGATATTTATAGACCTTTAAATCATCAATATTGGAAATTATATAGAGAAGAAAAAGTAACGAAAGAAGAATTAAGGTACCAGCGATTAAAAAGAACCTTTGATGCTGTAAATTATGTTATCACAGATGAGTTGATTGATGTAATTGCAATTGAATATGTCGATTTTATGCCAGATTTTAATCATTTGTTTGAGCATACTTTTGAAGTTTTAGACTATTTAAAGGAGAAGTATCAGCTGCATATTATTACAAACGGATTTGAAGAAATTCAAACTAAAAAAATGCAATCTTCAAATATTTTACATTATTTCAAGAAAGTAATTACATCTGATTCTGTAGGAGTTAAAAAACCAAACCCTAAAGTTTTTAATTTTGCATTAGAGGTTGCAAATGCAAAAAAAGAAAATTCTATTATGATTGGCGATAATATTGAAGCAGATATTCAAGGAGCATTGGATGCTGGTATGCACGCAATTCATTTTAATTTTGTAGGAGAAGAAGTAAATAACCCTAGTTTTCCTAGTATAAAATCTCTTTTAGAATTAAAGCAATATCTTTAATTGAATTTACGTTTAAAATAAATAGAAAATATTTTATGAAATCCCTCTTTAAAATAAGCATGTTTTTATGCTTTTTTGTCCTATCATCTTGCTATGAAAGTTTAGATTTTAATCAAGTAGATGACTATGTTTCTAAACCTGTTTTTACTTCAGCATTCACTTATTTTACTCTCGTACCAGCTCAATTCTTTGATTCAAATGGTACTCAAAAAAACAGTATTTCTGATATTACAAATTTTTATGGTTTTCAAAACACCTATGTTAAAGATAATCTTGTTAAGTTAGATTTTAGTGCAGAAATAAAAAATGAATTTGATAGAGAAGTAACAATTCAAGTTGATTTTTTAAACAATAGTGATATCGTTGTCTATTCTTTTACACCTATTATAGTGGAAGCTGGTGACTTGAATTTAATATTTTTAGAAGAGATTGAAGTTGCATCACATCCAGCTATTTTAAACACAACCAAAGTAAATATTTTAACAACTATAGAAAACACAGGAACTCAAATGGATCCTAATGATATTAGTGAGCTTGTATTTAAATCATCAGTAACACTTTTCATAGAATCAGGTATTTAAAATGAAGAAATTTTTATTTTTTATACTGGTTTTATCAGTCGTTAAAATTTCTGCGCAGAATAAACAAGTTTTATATGATTTTGCAGAATTACCTCAAACATTATTATTAAATCCAGGTGCTGAAACTAATTACAAATTCCATTTTGGAATGCCTTTTTTGTCAGGTTTTTCAATTGCTTATGGTTCTTCAGATGTGGTTTTAACAGATATTTTTGCCTTAGATAATAAAAATATTAAGGATAAAATTTCTACAATGTTAAACTCATTAAGTTCAAGATATTTTGTGAAGTTTAATAGCCAAATAGAAATTTTTAATGGTGGTTTTAGAGGTGACGAAAATACTTATTTTAGCTTTGGTTTTTATCAAGAAATAGATGCAATTACTTATTTTCCAAAAGATTTTATAACGTTATTTAATGAAGGTAATAATGCGTATTTAAATAAAAACTTTAGTGTTTCTCAAATACTTTATAAATTAGATGTTTTAGGAGTTTTGCATGCGGGAGTATCAAAAAAAATTAATGACCAATTAACGCTAGGAGGAAGGGTTAAAATATATTCGTCGGCTTTAAATATTGAATCGACAAATAATACAGGTACTATTACTACCATTTTAGGAACTGATAATATTTACAAACATTATTTAAGTACTATAAATATAAATGCTAGAACTTCTGGTTTAGTAGTAGATGATGAATATCAAGAAGATCCAAACGCGTATTTGAAAAATACTTTTTTAGGAGGTAATTTAGGAATTGGTTTCGATTGTGGATTTACGTTTCACATAAATCCACAATTAGAACTTTCTGCTAGTATGTTAGATTTAGGTTTTATAAATCATACAAAAGATATCAAAAACACTACAGCAAAAGGTAGCTTTGTTTTTGAAGGAGTAGAATTCCTGTACGATTCAAATAATCAAACAAATTATTGGGGAGAAATTGATAAAAACTTTAAAGAACAATTGCCAACAGAGGATAACCAGGAATCTTATATTTCTTGGAGACCTGCAAAACTGAATGCTGCATTAAAGTATAGTTTTGGCGAAAGAAGAAGTAAATATTGCTACGATAATACCTATAAAGATTTTTATACGGATGCTTTAGGCATTCAGCTTTACAGTGTTTTTAGACCATTAAGTCCGCAATTGGCACTTACTGGTTTTTATCAAAAATCAATTACTAATAAAATACATACAAAGGTAACGTACACCATAGATGATTTTTCGTATGCGAATATTGGAGCCGGACTTTCTGCACAATTTGGTAAGGTAAATTTGTATGGAATGGTAGACAATATTTTAGAGTATTCAAATCTGTCAGCCGCGAATAGTTTATCTTTACAGGTAGGAATCAATCTAATATTTAATTAAAATGATAAAAAAAATACTCTTTTTTCTAGTTCTTTTGATAAGCGCTTCAGGTTTTAGTCAAGAAATAAATTTCGATAAATATCAATATATAGTGGTTGCAGATAAATTTGATTTTGTGAGTGAAACAGATCAATATCAAACAAGTTCGCTAACTAAATTTTTACTAGAAAAGAAGGGGTTTAAAGTTTTTTTAAATAGTGATAAGCTACCAAAAGATTTACAAGTTAATAGATGTATAGCATTATTTGCAGCTATTAAAGACGATTCTAGCATGTTTACCATAAAAAATACTATAGAAATTAAAGATTGTTATGGGGAAATTTTATTTAGTTCTCAAGAGGGTAAAAGCAAAGAAAAAGATTATAAGAAAGGGTATCAAGAAGCTATAAGAAATGCTTATGAAACTATGACTGATTTTAACTATAGTTATAATCCTTTGCTAGTTGATGTTAAAAAGGATAAAAAAAATGAATTGTTCATCGCTGATATAGACAGTACTGCGAGGACTAAAACTCAAAAAGTTGTGATGACTCCCGATGTTGAGATTGAAACAATAAAAGAAAAAATAATTGTTTCTAAGACTGTGGATGTTTTATACGCACAAATAAAAAATAACGGATTTCAATTAGTGAATACTGCACCAGAAGTGGTTTTTTTAATTTTAAAAACAAATGTGAAAAACGTTTTTATTATTCACGATAAAAACGGAATTTTATATAAACTAGGTGAAAAATGGGTTGCAGAGTTCTATGAAAAGAATCAATTAGTAACGAGAGAATATCAAATAAAATTCTAGTAGTCGTATTTATTTTTCCATTTACTTTTTAAGGCGTCTTTAAACTGATTTTCTCTTGCATTGTTTCCGGGCTCATACAATTTTGTTCCAGAAATTTCATCAGGTAAAAATTCTTGTTCTACAAAATTATTAGGATACTCATGAGAATACTTGTAGTTTTTGCCATAATCTAAATCTTTCATCAATTTAGTGGGTGCATTTCTTAAATGCAATGGAATTGATAAATCACCTGTTTTTTGAACCAAACCTATTGCGTTATTTATCGCTAAATAAGAGGCATTACTTTTAGGAGAATTTGCTAAGTAAACGGCACACTGACTTAATATAATTTTAGATTCTGGATGACCAATAACTGAAACTGCCTGAAATGTATTGTTTGCTAAAATTAAAGCTGTAGGATTCGCGTTTCCAATATCCTCAGAAGCAGAAATTAGTAATCTTCTTGCAATAAATTTCACATCTTCGCCACCTTCAATCATTCTAGCTAACCAATAAACAGCACCATTTGGATCACTTCCTCGTATCGATTTTATAAATGCAGAAATAATATCATAATGTTGCTCACCAGTTTTATCATATCTAACTGTATTTTTTTGAATTTTCTCTAAAACAAGTTTGTTTGTAATTTCAATTTCATCATCTGCAGAAACCAGTAATTCAAAAATATTTAAAAGTTTTCTTGCATCGCCGCCAGAAACCTGCAGCAGCGCATCCGTTTCTTTTAATGTAATTTTTTTGGCTGATAAAAATGCATCTTTTTTAATAGCTCTGTGCAAAAGGGCAATTAAATCGGTTTTATCAAATGAATTTAAAATATAAACTTGACAACGCGAAAGTAGGGCAGGGATTACTTCAAAACTAGGGTTTTCTGTGGTCGCGCCAATTAAAGTTACCCAACCTTTTTCTACAGCGCCAAGTAAAGAATCTTGTTGAGATTTACTAAAACGATGAATTTCGTCAATAAATAAAATTGGATTTTTTGTTGTAAATAATCCGCCACTTTTTTTTGCTTTTTCAATGATTTCTCTTACATCTTTTACGCCAGAACTAATGGCACTTAAAGTGTAGAAAGGTCTTTTTGATTCCGTTGCAATAATATTAGCAAGCGTTGTTTTACCAATTCCGGGAGGTCCCCAAAGAATTAAAGACGGAATGATTCCTTGTTTTATCAATTTTGTTAAAACACCAGTTTTACCCACTAAATGTTGTTGACTAATATAATCTTCAAGCGTTTTAGGTCTAATTCTTTCTGCCAAAGGTTCATTCATTTTGCAAAAATAACAAAGATTTTTGACAGAAATGTCATAATTTGGATTTGGTTAGATTTTTGTTATTTTAGGAGGGATGAAAGACGTGCATACATTTAAATTTTCGAAGTCATTTTTACTAGTTCCGGTAGTATATTTGGTTTCAATTTGGGTTATTTATTTTATTGAAATACAGTTTAACTTCAATTTTAATAAGTACGGCGTGTATCCTAGAACTTTTGAAGGTTTTAGAGGGGTCTTTTTAACACATTTTATCCATAGCAATACAGGTCATCTTTTTAACAACTCGATTCCTTTATTCGTGCTTTTAAGTAGTCTTTTTTATTTTTATAAAGAAGTTGCTTATAAAGTTTTAGTATTTGGAGGTTTTTTTACAGGATTTATAACATGGATAATTGCTAGAGATTCTTTTCATATAGGTGCAAGCGGAATTGTGTACCTGCTTTTTAGTTTTGTTTTTTTTAGTGGAATGATAAGAAAACACTATCGATTAGTAGCTCTTTCTTTGATCATTATTTTTCTCTATGGAAGTATGATTTGGTACATTTTACCTATAAAAGAGGGCATGTCTTGGGAAGGGCATTTGTCTGGTTTTTTAACAGGATTTTTGTTCGCAATTATCCATAGAAAGAGAGGTATTGTAAGAGAAGAGTATCAATTTAAAGAAACAGATTTCGATTTACTTTTTGACGAACAGGGTAATTTTGCTCCACCAAAAATAGAAGAAGTAGAAGAAACACCAGTAAATTCAGAAGCTCATTCAGGTGAAAAAATAGTGGAATAATAAGAAAATAACGAGAAGAGTAGTTTCTATACTTTTAAGTTAACTGCTTTTTTTTACTCACAATGACGCGCTGTCTTAAAGTTTCATATAAAAAAGCGCCACAAGCCACAGAAACATTTAAAGAAGCAATTTCACCTAACAATGGTAATTTGGCTTTATAATCTACCATTTTAAGTACAGATGGGTTTACACCTTTATCTTCAGAACCCATTACAATAGCTATTGGTTGATTAAAGTTGATGTCATACACTAAATCATCAGTTTTCTCGGTTGCTGCAACTGTCTTAATATCCGATGCTTGTAATAAATACAATGCATCTTTTATGTGATCTACTTTACAGATTGGTATTTTAAATGCAGCTCCAGCAGAAGTTTTTACGGTTTCTGCATTTACGGGCGCACTTCCATTTTTCTGTATGATAATTCCGTTAACACCGGTACATTCTGCAGTTCTTATAATGGCCCCAAAATTACGAACATCAGAAAGTTGATCTAAAACTAAAAACAAAGGAATTTTTTCGCTCTCAAGAGTTTCTTCTATCAGTCGTTCCAAATCATAAAAATCTATTGGTGATATCTGTGCAACTGCTCCTTGATGATTATTATTTTTAGATAATCTATCTAATTTTTCTACAGGGACCAAACTTGTAGTAATCTTCTTGTCTTTTATGATTTTGTCTAATTCGTAAAATAGATTTCCTCTTAATCCTTTTTGAAGGTATATTTTGTTGATTGTAGCCTCGCTTTCTATAGCTTCAATGATTGCTCTAATGCCAAAAATAGTTGTATTGTCTTGCATGCTGCAAATGTAGATAAATAAATGCAAAAAAAAAACCATCTCAAATTAGTATTGAGACGGTTTCTTTAAATAAATATTAAGAAAATTTAGTTTTGATCTGCTGCAGATAAATTTGGATTAGCATTAATTTCCGCTTGTGGGATTTTAAATATCCATTTATCATTAAGAGATGGTTTTGCTTGTGTAAAACCATCTTGATATAACACTAGTGAAGCACCAGAACCAGTTAAGTTAATTCCTTCATCCCAACGGATATGATCATGATATCCAAAACCTTCTGCGTACAATTCAATACGTCTTTGCCATTTGATATGGTCCATTAATTTTTCTTTAGTATTAAATATGGTAACATCGTAAGCCGAATCTCTCTCTTCACCTAATGGTTTCAATGCAGCTTGAGCTCCTGCAACATCATCCATCATTGCTTCAGCTTCCGCTTCAATTAAATACATTTCTGATGCTCTCATGAAAATAACATCATCTGGGTCTATAGTGCCTGGGTTTTTATTTCTAAACTTTACATGCATATAAGGATGCTGATTATGTCTAGAAGTTACACCCCATGCATCTTCAATAGCTCTTCTTGCTGCTTGGAATGCAGCCGCATCTGTGTAGTTAGGGTCGTTTCCAAAACCACCTTGATCATTTGCCGCAGAACCATTAGTATTTGGTGCCATTGGTAAATATAAATCTGACCTATAATCCGTAGCAGGAGTAGCGTCATACACTAACTTACTGATAAGTTTTGGATTTCCTCTATTCTGACTTCCTTGAAAAGTAGGAGACATGTAGTAGAAATAAGAAGCAAAAAATGTTGTTTCTGTAGAGATTACTCTCGCTCCCAAATTACTTCAGATAAATCTGTAGTATTAAAACCAGAGTTCCAACCATCTTTGTTTATAAGAGCATAACCATTACGTGCTAAAATAGCGTTTTCTGATGCTACAGACCAATTCCCTGCAGATAATGCTACTCTTGCTTTAATACCGTATGCTGTGTTAAGATCTAAATTAGATTTGTTATCACTAGGAGCTGCAACCTTAAAATAATCGATAGCAGTATCTATATCTTGATATACTTGATCATAAACAGCTTGCACTGTGGATCTAGGCTCACTTGTGTAAGGTGCTTCTGTAGCAAACAATAAAGGAACTCCAGGATCTGTAGCAGGGATCCCTATAATATAACCTTTACCATAAGTAGATACTAAAGAATGGTAAGCCCAAGCTCTATATGCATGTGCTTGTCCCAAAATATCGTTCATATTAGCATCTTTGGTTAATCCATCTTGTTCTACTTTGTTAATGATAGAATTAGCACTTGCAATAATTTGGTAACGTTGGTACCATAATTGCTCAACAGTAGTAGAAGTTTCTAATGTATGAGTATTCCATTGTAATTCAGCTCTCATCCATCCATTACCTCTTGCAGAATGTATTAAGTCTCCACTTATTACATCAAACATTGGTAAGAAGTAATGCATACCAGCTCTAGTATTTTCTCCTCCTGGAATAAAACCATTTTGAGCAAACATTATTCTATGAAGACCATTAACAACTAAACGCATATTCTCTGGAGACGATAAGGCATCTCCAGCAGATATTGCATCTGTTGGTGTAGTCTCCAAAAATTCTTCGTTACATGATGTCATTGTGATTGTTAAAACCACCAATAACAATAAACTTATTTTTTTAACATGATTATTATTTTTATTATTATGAATTTAAAGAGATATATTTAATCCAAAAGTTACTGTTCTAGCAGGATTAAAATCGTTTCCAGCACCCGTTCCTCCTAAATTGAATTGAGGATTAAGTCCTGTTCTTGCAGTATTTATGAATAAATTCTCACCAGACACGTATACTTTCATATTACTTACACCTAATTTTTCTGTAATTAAGTCATTAAAACTATACCCAACATTTACATTTTTAAGTGCTAAAAAAGAAGCATCTGTTAAAAATCTAGTAGATTGAGTTTGTACTTGTGTTGTACTACCTACTTCTAATCTAGGAACATCTGTAATGTCTCCTGCTTGTTTCCATGCATTTAAAACATCTGGATGATAAGAGTTTCCATAATTACCAGTATGCATCATTGCAGAATATCCGTTATCTAAAAGGTCACCTCCTATACCGTAGGTAAATAATAAATCTGCTGTAAATCCTTTATAACTAAAAGTATTAGAAATAGAACCTAAAACATCAGGAATTGTGTTCGCTTCTGAATATGCTCTTTGAGTATCATTCCAATCATTAGTAGTTTCATGAACACCATTTGCATCTAAAATAGCAACACTGTTACCATCTAAATCATCTTCATACATGTAATACAAGGCATCTCCATTTGCTGGGTCTACACCTGCAGAATGAAACAAAAAGAAGTCATATCTAGATCTTCCAACTTCCCATCTTTTAGAACCATTTATAAATGGTTCTGGTAATTTAACTATTTCATTCTTAAAAGTTGAAGCCTGAACAGTTACATCCCATTTAAAGTCACTTTTGTTTAATAAATGAGCCGTTAAACTAAGTTCAATACCTGAATTACTAACATCTGCAATATTAAAAGGAGCAGAATTAATACCATTAGATAATGGTATTGGCAAGTTGTACAATAAATCTGTAGAATTCTTTTCCCAATATTCTACACTACCATCTAAAAAGTTATTGAATAAACCAAACTCTAAAGCTGCTTCCCAACTTCCTACAGTTTCCCATTCTAATAGTTGGTTACCAGGGTTTGTAAATACGATAGCTGGAACACCAGCATTAGATGTTAATGAATATAAAGCTTGAGAGATAAAGAAATCATTTAAATCATCATTACCTACTTGTCCATAAGAGGCTCTTAATTTTAAACGATCTATAAAAGAAACATTTTTAATAAAATCTTCTTGATCTATTCTCCATGCACCACCTACAGAATAGAAAGTACCCCATCTTGCATCTGTACTTAATACAGAAGTACCATCACTTCTTACAGAACCAGAGATATAATACTTATTATCATAATCGTATTTTAATCTTGCAAAATATCCTTCAATTCTCTTTGTGGTTGTAGAACCACCTAATCTTACAGGGATTGCAAAATTATCAAATTCAAAAATACCTGAAGCTGTCTGTGTAGTTGCTAAACCGTCGTTGCTAGAAAAATCTCTTTGATAACTTTCATGACCTAATGTAGCATTGAAATTATGTACGTTCTTAAAAGATTTAGTGTAATCTAATACTTGAGAGAAGTTAATAACGTCTCTTCTAAATCTTGTCTCTCCATATCTACCTGTTGGTTGCCCGTCTCCTACAATTGGATTTTCGTAACTTTTATTAATTCCTTCATTAATATCCATTCCGTAGTTAAGTCTTAAATTAAGACCTTCTGTAATGTTTAAGTCCGCATAATATCTAAAACCATAAGTATTATCTCTGTTTAACTCATCATTTAATATTGCTTCAGCTATTGCATGACGCCCAGGATTATTAGGTCTAGATCCTTGATTTAGAGAAATATCTCCTTCACCTACATCAAAAATACGATTACCAGCTGCATCAAGTACTAAATTACCATCAGCATCGTTTAAGTATACAGGATAAATAGATCCGATATTTTTAGCAAATCCAAAAGGGTTTGCAATACTTCCACCTCTAGAAGGTGGTCCCTTAGATTCTGAAATGGAAATATTTGCACTACCTCCAATTTTCAACCATTTATTCACATTAAAATCTCCGTTTACACGAGTTGTAATACGATCAAATTTTGAAGTAATAATATAACCTTCTTCGTCTAAGTAAGAAGCAGAGAAAAACACTTTATGGTTTTCTCCACCAGATGCAACGTTTACAGAATGATTAGATCTTGTTCCAACTTGATCTAAAACATCGTACCAATTTAAACTTTTATAAGTTACTTGAGCTGCAGGGTTTAAAGTTCCATCAGTACCAACTATTTGATCGTTTGGCACATTAAAAGGATTGTAACCTAAACGAGAATAAATTCCTACAGAAGCGTCTGCAGCAGCAGTAGCTCCAGTTAAAGAATTTTTGTATGCTTCCCACATTGTTTCATAATATTGACCTGGGTTTAGATAATCATATTCTGGAATCCCTCTAGTTACTAGGCCGTATTGAGTAGTAACATTTACTTGAGTTTTTCCTTTTGTACCAGTTTTTGTAGTAATTAATACAACACCATTTGCAGCACGAGCACCATATAAAGAAGTCGAAGCACCACCTTTTAAGATAGTCATAGATGCAATATCATCTTGGTTTATTGTATTCAAACCTCCTTCAAATTGAATTCCATCAACGATATACAATGGATCTGAACTTCCATTTAAAGTACCCACACCTCTAATAACTATTGTTGGGTCAGAACCTGGTTGACCAGACGCTGATACAAATTGAACACCAGTTGCTTTACCTTCAATTGCAGCAATTGGAGATGTAACATTTCTTAATGCCAAGTCTTTTGTTGTAACCACACTCGCTGAACCTGTTAAAGCTTCTCTTGTTGAAGTGCCATAAGCAACTATAACGACTTCTTCTAAAACACTACTGTCTTCTGCCATTGTTAAGTTAATAACATTAGAGTTACCAATTCTTTTTTCTAGAGTTTTGTAACCTAAATAGCGAAAAACTAAAACAGCTCCCTCTGATGCTGATATCGTATACTTACCGTCAAAATCTGTTTCAGTCCCTGTAGAAGCACCTTTGATTAAAATACTTACTCCTGGTAACGGTCCTGATTGATCAGAAACAGTACCCGAAATAGTCTTGTCTTGTGCAAAGGATATTTGCACGACCAACGCTAGTAATAGCGTTAAAATTCCATTAAACTTTGTCTTCATTTTATAATTATTTGAATTAATTAGATGTAAAAATCTTAAATTAATATTAAATAAACAATTTTTTAACAGTAAATTTTTAAAATAAAGTCGATTTTATTGCATTATTCTTTACAAATGCTTTTTTTTATTGTTTTTACATTAAAAAAAAAGATGGTTTAGTTTAATTTGGCTTTTTTTCGAGCATTTAAAATTATCAACCTTCATTTTTATCAAGTTAATTTTTGGTTTTTAATCATTAAGTGATTTCTACGTACTAATTATTTTTTGTTGGTTATTTGTAAGCACTAAGTTTTGTTTTGTTTATTTTTCATCATTTTAGTTTTTAGATAACCTATCTAATTTCTCAACAGGAACTAAGCTTGTAGTAATATTTTTGTCTTTTATGATTTTGTCTAATTCGTAAAAGAGATTTCCTCTTAATCCTTTTTGAAGTTATATTTTGTTGACTGTAGCGTCGCTTTCTATAGCTTCAATGATTGTTCTAATACCAAATATAATTGTTGTTTCTTTTGTCATGGCGCAGATGTATGCTAAAAAAAGAATAAAAAAAAACCACCTCGAAAGAGGTGGTTTTTTTTATAAAATAAGATTAAATTTTTATTTTATGATCAACTTCTTTGTTATTACTTCTTCATTTGATTGTAATTTTAAGAAGTATATTCCTTTAGAATAGTTACTTAAATTGATTTCGAATGAGTTTAAAGTAACGTCAATTTTATTTGTAATTGACTTACCACTAATATCAAAAATTTCATAATGAAAATCTGAAATATTTTTCATTTCTATATTAAAGATCCCTTGAGAAGGGTTAGGGTATATATTAATGTTTTTATTTAAAAAGTCTATATCGTTTATAGATAAAGTTTGAGAGCAGTTATAAATAACAATATCATCAATATACCACCCATCGTTCCCATTACATCCGTCACTTCCAAATTCCCATCTAAGTTTTATTGAGGAGTTGGCTACTAGGCCTAATGAAGAAAGATTGATTACACTTTGGCCCCAAATACTACTGACAGAATTTTCATCTACACCAGAGAAAACTTCTTCTTCTACCATAGGGTTGTTATTGTCGTTGTCTGCAGTCAATACCGTATTGTAAGCATTAACAGTAAAGGCATCACCAGGGATTATTGCCCAAGTAGTACCTGCATCTAAGCTATATTTTATATTACCACCGTCATATGCTGGCTCAGAAGCAATATTATGTGTAAAAGCCAATTCAAAAATACCATCTGTATAATCTGGTATTGAAATTGATCTACTTTCCAAACGAATAATTCCATTTTGTGTATCACAGTTTCCTCCATCTTCAAGACCGTTTGCTGGATTTGGAGCATAAAGAGCGATACCTTCTCTTTCTTTTGGAAGATTACTTCTTAATACCCATTCTCTCGCTTCCCATTTCTCTGTATTTTCGGGTAATTGTGTGATTATCCAACCTTCAGAAACACCAGACTCCCAATCTTCCTGAAATATCGGATTACTCGCAGAAGCTCCACAGATTTCTTCATTCGCGGACAATATTGTTGCAAAAGTACAGTTATTTTCAGTACGCAATTCAACTGCAATCAGTGCCTTAACTACTTGATCGTAGTCGGATGTAGTGATGCTTTGTCCTGAAGTTCCTGCAGCCGTTTCTGTTGTCGATAAACCTTCTAAAGCGATTCCAATCAAATCATTAGTAGATGCCTCTATTGCGTCTGCAAAAGCTGAAAACCTACTAGTCTGGGTTAAGTACTGACTTTGTGCTCTCCAAAAAATATGAGCGGCTTTTGTAAATCCTAAACCAGTTATTGTCTGACCATTGAAAGAACCGCCGTCAACGATCAAAGCATATGCGTGATTTGGTATTCCTGAGTTCATATGCACACCGCCGTTATCTCCTGTTTCACACCAATAATCGCTACCTGTAACGTTACTAGGGTGTCCGAAAATTGTTGGATCCCACATATCACGAATAGCTCCACCAAAAGCGGTTGCATCTTCACCCATTTGCCATCTGTTGGTTACAGTAGATCCAGTTCGTACAGAATCATCTTCGCCATCGTCTTGATAATTATTTAAAAGATCTATTGTTTCTCCCCAAATATCAGAGAAGGATTCATTTAACGCACCGGATTCATAAGAGTAAATTAAGTTAGCAGTGTATTGATTGTATGCATGCCCCCATTCATGTGCTACCACATCATCGGAAGCTGTACCATCACAATAATTTGCAGACACTCCGTTCCAAGTTGCATTTGGGCAATCAATATCTGGATTATTATTGATAGTAACCATTTGAGCGTCATTATTGTCATAAGAGATAACACCAAACGCATTTTTAAAGAAATAATAGACATGACCGGCAGTCTCTATTTCATTTTTTTGCCATTGTGATAAAAAGAAAGTTGACCCTCCTTCAGAATATCTTTTATTATCTGTATTTACTTCATAAAGTATTCTATTTAAAGCATGTGCTATACCAGTAAATTGCTCTATTAGCTTCCCGCTGTGCCCGTCAATAAATAAGAATTCTCTTACGTCTAAATCATTTCTGATTTCAATTCTGTACGCTAAGTGCTTAGTGGTTACGTAACCTTGTGCTAATCCTTTAGGAAAAAGATACAGTTCGTTGGAAATGATTTTTAAAGCTGCACCAGACTTATTTAAATTTTGCGATTTAAGAAGACGCAATGCTATGTTTCCAGCGTTATTTTTATTGATGCTGGGAATATGGTTAATATTGATGTTGGAAATAATATTCCCATTGATGGAATTTAAATCTTCATTTTTATTAAAATGGAATTTCAATTCAGCGTCGAAGACGGGTACACCTTTATAATATTGTTTTAGCACAAAATGTTGTAATCCATAAACATCCGTGCTGATTTCTGCGTCTTTTAAGGATGCATCAACATCGGTAATCGTATATATGGATTTATAAGTATTTAAAAAGCTATTTACTTTTGCTTTAATGGTATTTCCTTCTAATCGGTAAGGACTGAGCATCGGAAATTTTATAAATCCTGGTGTTTGTAAATTTTTATTTAATGTAACGATCGCTTGTGTTGTTGCTTGTAAATCAGCAATTGCTTTTGAGGCAGTATCTTGGGCCTTTGAGGTGTATATTGTAAATATAAATGCAATTAATAATAAGTAACTTTTCTTCATGTTTATGAATTTTATTTTTTTCGTTAATATAAAACTTTTATTACTATAAATAGTTAATTTTTATATAATTTCGAATTACTACTAATGTTAAATATGAGCATAAAAAAAATGCCATCCTTTTTAAGGAATGGCATTTTAAATTACTTTTAAAAGATATTTAATCTAAGGTTAAATATTCTGCAAAAGGAATACCATCAAATTCTGGTCCACTAAATGTACCACCACTTTGATGAAATACTGGGTATATCGTCATTGTTGGACTAGCTCCCGAAAAATCTATTGTTCCAGAACCGCTTAAACCGTATGCTGGTTGTATAGCTCCATTGTAAGATGAAACAATATAAGGTTGCTCTTCAATTATGAATGCACCAGTACAAGGATCTGTAATGGTAACTTTAACAGGAGTACTTGATATAATTACTTCACCCCACCATCCTTCAAACCATTGGAAAGCAATTCCAGTTACATACACATCTCCATTAGCGTCTACATTAGTTACAACTTCTGATGTGTATCCAAAGTATTCGTACCAAGTTGCATTACCTGACCAAGTTCCAGCCAAAATAGAAAGATCTAGTGTACTTTTCTCACCTACTTCTTCAAATGAATATGAATTTCCAGATTTGGTAACAGTTGCCATTACATAATTTAAACCTGCACACGAATCAGTAGTATTTAAAGCGGCAGAAAAAGAATGTGTCTGACCATTAATAGATCCAACTTGATTAAAAGTAAGTGTTATATCTATATCTGCTGATATTTCGGACATCGCAGCATAAAAATCTGCAACGAATGAGTATGTACCGTCAGGTGCATCACCAGATAATATGTACGTTTCGGCACCAGCACCATCAGCACTATCAAAAACTTGTGTGTAAGGTGAGTCTGTTAGCAGTAATCTTAAATCAGCAAGATCATAAGGCTCAATTGCATTACCATAGTTATCGGTAACCGCACTTGATGCTGCCCAAGACATGTTAGCAACTAAATCACCGTCTGTCAAGTTAGCAATGCTAAAAGAAACCGTTTGACCGCTTACACTTTGAACATTTGCTTCTAGTCCAGTTCCAATTTGGATAGTTGCTGTTTCTGTTTCTTCAATAAGTTCATCAGCGTGTATTGCGATTACATCAGAAACGCTTAAAGAACCTTTTTTAATTGTTACAGTAAGAGGAATCGAAAAATCGACTCCATCAGTTGCATCTCCTGAAACTTGCTCTAAGTAAATCACTACATCAGTTACCTGCTTTTCACTAATTGTTACTGTAAAAGCATACTCTTTTTCTTGCTCAACTAAAGTTTGTGAGTTTTCAAAACTTAAAGTAACATTCAAAGAAGGCGAGGTAGCTTTAAGTACACTATCACCTGTATAATCCTCATTATCATTACAAGACAATAACAAGGTAAATAGAGAAAATAGGAACGATATTTTTATTAATTTATTTTTCATTTTTAAGAGTTTTTATAATTAATCTACTATTTTTTCTAACACTTGATAAAAAGTTCTAGCACCTGATCCAGATGTAAAATATCCAAAAGACATAGTAAGCTGATCTGCACCATTATCAAAACGAGTTACAAAGTTTGTTAGAGGGCCACACGGTACATCTGTCATGTCTGCTGCATTTGATTCACAAGTTATAAAAGGTTGACCATTACCCAATTGTGCTTCACCCGCAGGTGTATTTGCAGGATAAGTAATTTTATCATTGCCATCAATTTGAAAATACCATTCGTTACCATTAAAAGGTCCAAAATATTCGACAACTCTATAAGTAGTAGCATCTACAGATTCTATGGTTGTTACTGGACAATAGTTTATCCAATCTGCTAATACATAGGTTTCAACACCAATTCTATAATAGGCTCCATCTAAAGGTCTATAAGTACCAGCGAAACGAGTACCTACAGAAACTTTTGTTGTACTACTATTCGATACAATTTTTCCGTTATTTAAAGTAGACACATAACGTAATTCCCAAAAATCTCCAATGCTTAATTCTCCATCACTTGCTGGCAATGAACCTGTTGAAAGAGATAATCCTTCAATTAAATTCTCATAAGTAAAACTTGTCGAAAAAGAACCAGTAGCCCCTATGGTTGTTTCTGAAATATCAATGGTTTCATACAATACTTCATTACTTGTTTCTCCAGTTATAGAGTTTGTAAATGCTATATAAACGCCAACTGAATTCGTTTGCTCACGTCCTTGAAAAACATTTCCTGTTGCAGTATAGCTTGCGCCATCACCTACAACATATCCTATCAATCTATTGTTTAGTTTCAATAAACCACCAGTAGTCGCATCTCCTGTTAGTTCATCATTATCTTCATCTATACAAGATACTACAGTAGCTATTGTAAATAAAGTAAGTAAAATATATTTTATTTTTTTCATCTTAATAATATTTTTAGTGTTAGATTATTGCCAGAATAATGGTGATGTTAATTCATCTGCGCCAATTTTGGATACGCCTGCATTGTAACTTGCCTTGTTTAAAGAAGGTTCAGTGGTTGGGTAGTACAAACGAGATGGAATTTGAGAAATAGGAGCTTCAGCAGCTGGTGCCAAAACAGGGATTTTATTTCTTCTCCATTCTGTCCATGTTTCAAATCCTTGACCATATAAAGCAATCCATTCTTGTGTTGCTATTTTTGTTCGTCCATCCGTTTGTGTCGTAAAACCTAAACCTGGTTGACTTAAATATGCAGTAGCATCTAATCCGTTGAAAGAAAAACTTGCACTAATTCCTTCTTTATACCAGTTTGATGCTTGAGTATTTCCTCCTGAAATATATCCTTCATTAGCTGCTTGCGCTATTAAAAAACTTAATTGAGAATAAGACATTAGTACCCCTGGAAGTGTCGGTGTTAAATAAAAATCTCCTAAACCAGAAATATTAGCATAAGTATATCCTAAATCTTCATTAGGTAAACTAGTTTGATTCCCAAACCCCGAAGGTTTACCTAAATAATCTCCACTAGCATTCACAGATGCATAAACTGTTAATCTGTCATCATTTAAAGTTTTTAACATCTCTACTAATACAGAGTTCACTTTGTATTCAGGTCTGTTTCCATCAATAATTGTTTCCCATATAGGATTTGCATCCGGCGCAGCTCCTAAATATGCTAATTGCGCATTGTCACTATTAGAGGTAAACATAGTCCCCATTAAAGCTTGTAATTCGGCATTTACACTTCTCGTTGAAGAGATCCTCATTAAAGCTCTAAATTTTAGTGAATTCGCTAGTTTTGACCATTTAGAAGTATCACCTCCATAAAAAAGATCGGAAGTAGCTGTTATTTCTCCAGTCGAAGTAGCAAATAATGCTGCCGCATCTGATAACATTTTAATAATTCCTTCATAAACAACAGCTTCATCATCATAAGCGGGTTGTAATATAGCACCGTCAATTGCTTGCGTAAATGGAATTGGGCCATAAAAATCTACTAAGGTTTGGTAACCTACAGCCTGCATTACTAAGGCAGCACCTTTAAGACTGTTATTACCTTCTAATTCTGCTAAAGCATACATTGCTTTAGACTCAGAGATAACACTTGCATAGATATTATTCCAAATTGCGTCAATATTACCTCGTCTTGGCACATATCTTGCCTCATCGTTATATTGTACTTTAGCCCAATGCTGTCCCCAACATTCTCCCATATCACCACCTAATTGCGCTGAGTAGAGTGTATTCATGTATATTCTTTGCGGGCTACCTAATAAAAGATGTGCAGGCACCGCTGTGGAGTTATTTGGATCCACATTTAACTCCTCGAAACCTTCATCACAACCTGTGATTAAAAGAAAGCTCAAAAAAGTATATAAAATTATATTTATTTTTTCATGATGTTTTTCTATTTATAAATTAAAATCTCAAGTTAACATTAAATCCAATATTTCTTGCAGATGGATATTGACCAAATTCTTGACCTTGATTACCATTTGAGCTACTAAATCCTGTTTCTGGATCAATATGCGGTGCATTCTTGTATAAAATAGCTAAATTTCTACCTACTACTGAGAATTTTAATGACTGAATAATTGTTTTTTCTAGATATTTTTGAGGTAACGTATATCCAATTGATACTTGTCTTAATTTTACATAAGATGCATCAAATATAGCACTTGATTCAATAGAGTTTGAATAAGAAGCTTGATTAAAAGATTTAGCACCAACAACTACATTGTTAGTAACATAACCTCCATTACCATCAGCCATAACGCCATTTCCAACAATACCAGTTTCACGACCAATAAGAGATTCAGACAAAGTACCGGCGTAACGACCCCATGCGTAAGTCATACTGTGTACATCTCCACCAATTTTAGCGTCAATTAAAGTAGATAAACTAAAAGCTTTATATTGGAAAGCAAAATTAGCCCCTCCTGTCCAGTCTGGTGCGATATTACCAATTATTTGTTGAGTTTCGTCAATTAATGGCAAGCCGTTTTCGTAAATTACTTGACCATCAGCTGTTCTTTCAAAATCTCTACCTACCAAAGAGCCATAAGGTTGACCTGGTCTAGCTTCTAAACTAACACCCCATTGGCCACCTAATACATAACTATCTAAATCACCTAACGAAGTTACTTCGTTCACGTTTTTAGCAAAGTTTACATCAAGATCAAACGTAAAATCTGCTTTTTTAATGATGGTACCTCCTAATTGTAATTCGAAACCTTTATTTTGCATATCTGCGATATTATCCCAAACACTTGTAAAACCTGTAGCAGCGCTAACTCCAATAGGTACTAACAAGTCATTACTTTTTTGATCGTAGTACGTTGCACTAAAACGCAATCTGTTGCTAAACATTTTTAAATCTAGACCAAATTCAATTCCAGTTACTGTTTCTGCTTTTAAGTTTGGATTAAACTGTGTATTAGGCACACTTGCCTGATTTCCAAAGCCTGAATTACTCAATCCAAAAGTTTGATTCAAAGAATACTCACCTAAAGCACCAGTACCCCCAACTTGAGACCACCCACCTCTAATTTTTAATAAATTAACATTGCTTTCTTTAATACCTTCGAATACATCAGACAATAAAACAGAAGCTGCTACCGAGGGGTAAAAGAAAGAATTATTAGCTGTTGGTAATATACTAGCCCAATCGTTTCTACCTGTAAAATCTAAAAATACCATGTTTTTATATGCAAGTTGTCCTGTTGCATAGAAACTATTAATTTGTTGATCAGCATGGTAATTACTAAGTACAGCAGTAGAACCAGTTTGTAAATTAGACAGGCTATATAAATTAGGTAATTCTAAGTTTGGTAAATAACCATTGACGTTATCACCTGTTCTGTTCATATGATTTCCACCTAAACTCACAGAAAATCCAAAATCTTCTGTTATATTATTATTATAACTTAATAAGAAATTTGCATTTATTTCTTCAAATCTTCTAATTCTTTCTTGATAAGAACCGCTTTGTGCATTGTTACTACCAAAAGCTTGTCTATTAGTTGTTCTTTGACTAAACATATCTACTCCTAACATAGTTGATAATGTTAAGTGATCTGTTAATTGAGTTTCTGTTGTTACATTTCCAATAATACGATCTTTTTCAAATGTATTTGTGTTGGTTTCCAAAATCCAATATGGATTGTTCTGAAAGTTATGATTCCAGTTTAATGGTGTTCCTTCTGCTGCAGTTCCTACTGGTGCTGAAGGGAAGTTTCTCCAGTCTCTTAAATCAGTAAAATTCACTTGTCTTGCAGACCAAATAAATTGTTGAAAAGGATTTTCATTATTATATCCACTAATAGGGAGATTGTCACTATCTTGGTTTAGATAATTTAATGATATTCCTACTTTAGTATGATCTGCAATATCTAATGACCCGCTAATACCAACAGTAAATTTCTTTAATTCTGTAAAAGGCACCATTCCTTCTTCTTTGCTATTCCCTATAGATAATCTAAAAGAACCACTAGTAATAGAAACGTTATTTGAAATATTTATCCCAGTGTTTAAGAAATCTTTCACATTGTCTGGGTGAGAGATCCAAGGAGTTGGATTTCCATTATTTGTTAATTGAGAATCCCATTGAACAAATTCTAAACCAGCATCTAAAGCTGGTCCCCAACTTTCATCAACACCATCTCCGATACCACCACTAGCACCATTCACATATTGGAAAAAACTTGTATCCCCACCTTGACCATAAGAATTCTGATAATCTGGTAACAATAAAGGATTAGAGAATGTTAAGTTTGTATTCATAGAAACACTAAATTTCTTGTTTGGATTTCCTCTTTTTGTTGTAATTACAATAACACCATTACTTGCTCTTAAACCATATAATGCAGCAGCATTAGGCCCTTTTAACACGGTAATAGATTCAATATCATCTGGGTTAATATCCGCAGCACCGTTTGGTAAATCTACTCCCCCACCTGATGTAGCACTACCAAAACTACTATTGTTAATTGGAACACCATCAACTACAAATAACGGTTCATTGTTACCAGTAATAGAGGAGTTACCTCTTAATACAATTCTAGAAGAAGCACCAACACTACCAGATGTTCCAGTAACTTGTACACCCGCAATTTTACCACTAATAGAGTTAGTAATATTGCTTTCTCTAGCTTCGGTTAAACTTTCACCTTTAATACTCTGTACAGAATACCCAAGTGCTTTTTCCTCTTTTTTAATACCAAAAGCAGTAATTACCACTTCATCTAATATTTCACCACCTTCTTGTAAGGTTACATTTAAAGTAGTAGAAGCAGTTACCGTTTTTTCTAAAGTCTTGTAACCAAGATATCTAAAGACTAAAACATCTCCTGGTGCAGCTTTGATAGCATACTTACCATCAAAATCTGTCTGTACACCTATTGTAGTTCCTTTTACTATAATACTTACTCCTGGTATAGATCCTGAGTTATCAGATACTGTTCCAGAAATAGTTTTCTGCTGTGCAAAGCTTATTTGCACTACAAACGCCAGTAATAGCGTTAAAATTCGATTAAACTTTGTATTCATTTTATAATTATTTGAATTAATTAACTTCAAAAGTCTTAAATTAATCTTAAATAAACAATTTTTTAACATAAAAATAAACCAGATAAATGAATATATATATATAAATTTTTTTTATCGTTGTAAACAGCTGTTTAACAGGGTGTTATTTATTTGTTAGATTTAGGTTTTTTATGAAATTAATAAGGTATTTGGTTTTTTGTTGTTTTTTAATCTATCATGTCTGTTTTTTTAAAAATAAATTGTCCAATCAATAATAATTTTGGAGTTTTTAAATTGAATTTGATTGTTTTGGTTTCTGCTAATTACTGCGCCGATATTGATATGTGAGTTGTTATTTATAAATCGATATCCTAACCCTAGGCTTAGCAGTTTTTTGCTATTCTCTTTGATGCTTCCAATATCTGTAATGGAATATATAAAAGATTTTTCGGATGTTAAGTATCGATATTCAATATTAAAAAACGTATAACTGCTTGTGAAAATACTTTGTTCATTAAATCCTCTAATCGAATTTGCTCCTCCAATTCTAAATAGCTCATTGTTTAAATAGCTTCCAGAGTTTAAAAAACCTGTATCATTTTTAATATAAATGCTATTTCTAAAATTTACATCCCAAATATATGTTGCAATTGTTCTTATTTTAAATTGATTTGTAGTTTTGTTGTCAGATTTTCTTTTTCCAAAGGATGGGATTACTTCTAAATAAAATTTATTGTTAAAAAATAAGTCGAATTTAGGCTTGATGTAGGATAGGTGAATGGCAATAAAACTATTAGTAAAATTATCAACGTTATTTGTTAGGCTAGATTTGTTGAGTTCTGATGAAGTTTCAGAGGAATAACTTAATCCTAGTTTTATTTTTTCAGAAATGGAATATTTTATTTTTGAATTAAAAGTGGTGTTTAAAAAAGTCGAATCTTGTTTGTAAATTGAGAATGCAATTTCTGGTGTAATTGGAGACTTAAAAATATATGGAAGTTCAGCTACCATTTTAAATTCTTGACGCTCATCCCCAATACTATTCCAAAATAACTCAAACTTTTCACCAAGGTCTGCAACATTATTAAGTTTTAGATCAATATTTCCATTAAACAATAAATCTCCATTTTCCTTGGACGCAAAATTAACCACACCATCAAAGCTGTTAGTTTGATGTTTCTTAAAATATAAATACAATAGCGTAGAGTCTTTTGTGAATAAAATTTCTGGAGGTTTAATTTCTTTGATAAATTGTAACCCTTTTGATGTATTCGAAATTTCGTTTATTTTTTTTTGATTAAAAACAGCGTTTGATTTTATATTAAAATAGTTTTTTAGAAAAGAAGTAGGGAAGGCTTCATAACCTTTTACCAAAACACTATTAATAGTTCTTTTTTCTGATGATTGAATTTCTAAATTAGCAAATAAGGTCTTATCTTTAATTAAAATATTTTTTAGTTGAACTTTAGAAAAGGACCTTCCTTGGTTGTCTAAATATTTTGAGATTTTTAATAAAAGAGGTTGTAATTTTTCTATTGGTATATAAATTAAGTTATTTTCTATAGTATGAGTAGCAACTAAAAAAGAAACATCTGAATTTGTTTTCAAAACCGCGTTATCAATTTTATCATTTAAAGAAAAATAAACTAGCTGTTCTTTTGAGGTTTTCTGGACACTATCAACTGTATGCGTAAAATATCCGTTATTTTCTAAATATTTAGAGATTTTATAAATTTCGCTGCCGATAGAAACAGTATCTGTGTGTTTCTTCTGATACTCCATTTTGTTTAAAATTAAATTTTCAGCCTCTCTAGTAGAAGCTATTTTCAAATTTAATTTTTGAGCAAAAAAATCACTTGAAAAAAAAACAAAAAAGATTATATATATATAATGACTAATTTTTTGAATCAAAGTACTGGCTATATTAGGTTCAAATGTAAAATAAAATCATAAAAATTGACCGAAATAAAATCAATTTAAAAAAATAACTTGTTGATATTTGAATAATTAGAATTTAATTGTACATTTGCGGACTCTTAAAAAAGAGACAATGTTTAATTATAAACGAAAAACAGTAATAATTTAGTATGCCAACTATTCAACAATTAGTTCGTAAAGGAAGAACCAAAATAACTAAGAAGAGTAAATCGGCTGCTTTGTCGTCTTGTCCGCAAAGACGTGGAGTATGTACTCGTGTTTATACTACAACACCAAAAAAACCTAATTCAGCAATGCGTAAAGTTGCCAGAGTTAGATTGACAAATGGTAATGAGATAAACGCGTATATCCCAGGTGAAGGACATAACTTACAAGAGCACTCGATAGTATTAGTTAGAGGTGGAAGGGTAAAAGATTTACCAGGTGTTAAATATCACGTAGTACGTGGTGCATTAGATACAGCAGGTGTTGAGGGTAGAACTCAACGTAGGTCTAAGTATGGTGCGAAACGCCCAAAAAAGTAATTTAGTAACTTTTTTAATGTAAAGACATGAGAAAAAGAGCAGCAAAAAAAAGGGTCTTATTACCGGATCCAAAGTTTAACGATCAGCTAGTAACGCGATTCGTTAATAACTTAATGTGGAGTGGTAAAAAGTCTGTAGCGTTTAAAGTATTTTATGATGCTTTAGACCTAGTAGAAGAGAGAAAAGGAGAAGGCGAAGAAAAATCGGCTTTAGAAATTTGGAAAGACGGTTTGTCAAATGTAATGCCCCACGTAGAAGTAAGATCTCGTCGTGTTGGTGGTGCAACATTCCAAATTCCAATGCAAATTAGACCAGATCGTAAAGTATCTATGGCTATTAAATGGATGATTTTGTACACTCGTAAAAGAAACGAGAAAACAATGGCACAGCGTTTAGCTGCTGAAATTTTAGCTGCGGCTAAAGAAGAAGGTGCTGCTGTTAAAAAACGTACAGATACTCACAAAATGGCAGAAGCGAACAAGGCATTCTCTCACTTTAGATTTTAATTGAAATGGCGAGAGATTTAAGATTCACAAGAAATATTGGAATTGCAGCGCATATTGATGCTGGAAAAACCACAACTACAGAACGTGTATTGTTTTACACTGGTGTTTCTCACAAGATAGGGGAAGTACATGACGGTGCAGCTACAATGGACTGGATGGAGCAGGAGCAAGAAAGAGGTATTACAATTACTTCTGCTGCAACTACTTGTACATGGCAGTTTCCAAAGGAAAATGCAGAGATTCTTCCAGAAACTAAAGATTACCACTTTAATATTATTGATACTCCTGGTCACGTAGATTTTACTGTAGAAGTAAATAGATCTTTACGTGTTTTGGACGGTTTAGTGTTTTTGTTTTCTGCTGTTGATGGTGTAGAGCCACAATCAGAGACAAACTGGAGGCTTGCCGATAATTATAAAGTGCCAAGAATTGGTTTTGTCAATAAAATGGACCGTCAAGGATCTGATTTTATGATGGTTTGTAGGCAGGTAAAAGAAATGTTAGGTTCTAATGCAGTACCAATTGTTTTAAACATTGGTGATGAAGAGAACTTTAAAGGTATTGTAGATCTAGTTAAAAACAGAGCTATTATATGGCATGAAGAAGGAATGGGCGCAACATTTGATGTTGTTGATATTCCTGAAGAATTGAAAGAAGAAGCAAAGATTCTTCGTGGTAAACTTATTGAAGAAGTTGCTGCTTATGATGAAAATTTGTTAGAAAAATATATGGAGGATGAAGACTCTATAACAGAAGAAGAAGTGCACGCTGCATTAAGAGCTGCTGTTATGGACATGTCTATTATTCCTATGATTTGTGGTTCTGCATTTAAAAATAAAGGTGTTCAGTTCCTTTTAGATGCTGTATGTCGTTATTTACCTTCTCCTATGGATAAAGAAGGTATTGTGGGTGTAAATCCAGATACAGACGAAAAAGAATTACGCAAACCAAGTGTAGATGAGCCGTTTGCTGCTTTAGCTTTTAAAATTGCTACAGATCCTTTTGTAGGTCGTTTAGCATTCTTTAGAGTATATTCGGGTCGTTTAGACGCTGGTTCTTATGTTTTAAATAATCGTTCAGGAAAAAAAGAACGTATTTCTAGAATCTATCAAATGCATGCTAATAAACAAAACGCTATCGATTTTATCGAAGCCGGAGATATTGGTGCTGCTGTAGGATTTAAGTCTATCAAGACTGGAGATACTTTAACGGATGAAAAACACCCAATAGTGTTAGAATCTATGGATTTCCCTGATCCGGTAATTGGTATTGCTGTGGAGCCTAAAACTAAGGCAGATGTTGATAGATTAGGAATTGGCTTATCAAAATTAGCTGAAGAAGATCCAACGTTTACAGTAAGAACAGATGAAGCTTCTGGACAAACTATTATTTCTGGAATGGGTGAATTGCATTTAGATGTAATTGTAGATCGTTTAAGACGTGAGTTTAAAGTAGAAGTAAATCAAGGGCAACCTCAAGTAGAATATAAAGAAGCTATTACAGCTGAAGCAGAACACAGAGAAGTTTATAAAAAACAATCAGGTGGTCGTGGTAAGTTTGCTGATATTGTATTTACAATTGGTCCTGCTGATGAAGGTGTTCAAGGATTACAATTCACATCTGTTATTAAAGGTGGAAATGTGCCTAAAGAATTTGTTCCTTCTATTGAAAAAGGGTTTAAAGAAGCGATGCGTAATGGTCCTCTAGCTGGATACGAAATGGATTCAATGAAAGTTACATTAAGAGACGGGTCTTTCCACGCTGTGGATTCTGATGCATTGTCTTTTGAACTAGCTGCAAGAATGGGCTTTAAAGCTTCTGCAAAATCTGCAAAAGCAAAAATTATGGAACCATTAATGAAGGTAGAAGTGTTAACTCCAGAGGAAAACATGGGAGATATCGTTGGAGATTTAAATAGAAGAAGAGGCCAGGTTAATGACATGAGTGATCGTGCTGGTGCAAAAGTTGTAAAAGCTTTAGTTCCATTATCAGAAATGTTTGGTTATGTTACTGCTTTAAGAACGATGTCTTCTGGTAGAGCAACTTCTACTATGGAATTTTCACATTATGTTGAAACTCCTTCTAATGTATCCGAAGAAGTAATTGCAAAAGCTAAAGGTTAATCTACTAAATAATACAAGATGAGTCAAAAAATTAGAATAAAATTAAAGTCTTACGATTACAACTTAGTAGATAAATCTGCTGAAAAAATTGTAAAGACGGTAAAAAGTACTGGTGCTGTTGTAAACGGACCTATACCTTTACCAACACATAAAAAGATTTTTACTGTATTACGTTCACCGCACGTAAACAAAAAATCTAGAGAGCAATTTCAATTAGCTTCGTATAAAAGATTATTAGACATCTATAGTTCTTCTTCGAAAACTATTGATGCTTTAATGAAACTTGAATTACCAAGTGGTGTTGAAGTTGAAATCAAAGTATAATTAGAAAGTAAATGATTAACTTTCGGTTTAATTTTTTTAAACCGAAAGTTTTTTATACTTTTGCAACCCGAAATAGAGTAGGGGAAAGGCTATTTTTGATATTAATTCAATAATAGTAACATGTCCAGAGCGTTTCGCGAAGGAAAAACGGTAAAAACAAATCAGCGTTGAATTTGTTTTACGCTGTTTTTTTTGCAACAAACTCAAAGGATTATTCGAAACGATAGTTTCAAAAACAAATATTAATAATAGACGCGCTGGATAATTATATTTATCGTCTAAAATTTTAACTAAATGTCTGGGTTAATAGGAAGAAAAATTGGGATGACCAGCTTATTTGATGCAAACGGGAAGAATATTCCTTGTACTGTAATCGAAGCCGGTCCTTGCGTTGTTACCCAAGTCAGAACCAAAGAGGTTGATGGCTACAATGCACTACAACTTGGTTTCGATGACAAAAAAGCAAAGAGTTCTAACAAAGCGTTAGATGGTCACTTTAAAAAAGCTGGCACCACTGCTAAAAAGAAAGTCGTTGAATTCCAAGGATATGAAGGAACGTTTAAATTAGGAGATTCGATCACAGTAGCACATTTTGCTGAAGGAGAATTTGTAGATGTATCTGGTGTATCAAAAGGTAAAGGTTTTCAGGGAGTTGTTAAACGTCACGGTTTTGCCGGAGTTGGACAAGCTACTCATGGTCAACATAACCGTTTAAGAGCTCCAGGTTCTATTGGTGCTGCGTCATATCCTGCAAGAGTATTCAAAGGAATGCGTATGGCCGGAAGAATGGGTGGAGATAAAGTGAAAGTACAAAACTTAAGAGTATTAAAAGTAGTTGCTGAAAAGAACCTACTTATTGTTAAAGGAGCGATTCCTGGACACAAGAATGCTTTTGTAACTATTCAGAGATAATGGAAGTAGCAGTTTTAGATATTACAGGAAAAGATACAGGTAGAAAAGTTGAACTTTCTAGCGATGTATTTGGTATAGCACCTAATGATCATGCAATCTATTTAGATGTAAAGCAGTACTTGGCAAATCAACGTCAAGGAACTCATAAATCTAAGGAGAGAGCAGAAATAGCAGGTTCTACAAGAAAGATAAAAAAACAAAAAGGAACTGGTACTGCGAGAGCAGGCTCTATCAAGTCCGGTGTTTTTAGAGGTGGAGGTCGTATGTTCGGTCCAAGACCAAGAAGTTATTCTTTTAAATTGAATAAAAACTTAAAGCGTTTAGCTCGTAAATCAGCTTTAAGTATACAAGCAAACGACAATAATTTAGTAGTTGTAGAAGACTTTAATTTTGACAGCCCAAAGACTAAGCACTTTGTGGATGTTTTAAAGGCTTTAGACTTAGGTGCTAGAAAATCATTGTTTGTGTTAGGTAGTGATAATGCGAATGTATATTTATCATCACGTAACTTAAAAAACTCTAAGGTAATAAACGCTTCAGAAATAAACACATATGGTGTTTTAAATGCTAGTAAAATAGTGATTACTGAAAGTTCTTTGGAAGAAATTAACACTAATTTAAGCAAATAGGGATTCACAATGAGTATTTTAATAAAACCTATTATTACGGAAAAAGCAACAAATCATAGCGAAATATTTAATCGTTATACGTTTGTAGTAGATAAGAAAGCTAATAAATTAGAAATTAAAAATGCTGTTGAGTCAGCTTACGGAGTTTCTATATCAAGCGTTAAGACTTTAAATTATCCAATTCAAAGAAATACTAAGTTTACTAAAAAAGGTTTAGTTACTGGTATTAAAAGTGGGTACAAAAAAGCTGTCGTTCAATTAGCAGAAGGAGAAAGCATTGATTTTTATAACAATCTTTAAGAACAAAGACACAAAATGTCAGTTAGAAAATTAAAACCAATAACACCAGGTCAGCGTTTTAGAGTTGTAAATGGGTTCGACGCCATTACAACTGATAAGCCGGAGAAAAGTTTACTTGCTCCGAAAAAAAGATCTGGAGGTCGAAACAGTCAAGGTAGAATGACAACTCGTAATATAGGAGGTGGTCATAAACAAAGATATCGTATTATCGATTTCAAAAAAGATAAAAACGGTATTCCTGCAACAGTTAAAACAATAGAGTACGATCCAAATCGTACAGCATTTATTGCACTATTGAGTTATGCTGATGGTGAAAAACGTTATGTGATTGCACAAAACGGTTTAAACGTAGGTCAAGTAGTTGTATCAGGTACTGGAGTTGCTCCAGAGATTGGTAACTCAATGGCTTTAAGTGAAATTCCTTTAGGAACTACAATTTCTTGTATAGAATTACGTCCAGGACAAGGAGCTGTTATGGCTCGTTCTGCGGGTTCTTTTGCTCAATTAATGGCAAGAGCTGGTAAGTATGCAACTGTGAAATTGCCTTCTGGTGAAACTAGATTAATCTTGTTAACTTGTACGGCTACAATTGGAGTTGTATCTAATTCAGATCATCAATTATTAGTATCTGGTAAAGCAGGTAGAAGAAGATGGTTGGGTAGAAGACCAAGAGTAAATGCAGTAAGAATGAATCCTGTGGATCACCCAATGGGTGGTGGTGAAGGACGTGCTTCTGGAGGTCATCCAAGATCGAGAAACGGTATTCCTGCGAAAGGATTCAAAACTAGATCTAAGACTAAAGCTAGTAATAAGTATATTATAGAACGTAGAAAGAAATAATAAGTTATGGCAAGATCATTAAAAAAAGGACCTTACGTTCACTATAAGTTAGAGAAAAAAGTGTTAGCTAATGTAGAGGCTGGTAACAAAACTGTAATCAAAACTTGGTCTAGAGCAAGTATGATTACTCCAGATTTTGTAGGACAAACAATTGCTGTTCATAATGGACGTCAATTTGTACCAGTTTATGTTACAGAAAACATGGTAGGGCATAAATTAGGCGAATTTTCACCAACTCGTTCATTTAGAGGACATGCTGGTGCAAAAAATAAAGGAAAAAAATAGCAGGAAATGGGAGTTCGTAAAAAAAATATGGCAGATCAGTTAAAAGCAGATAGAAAGCAACGTGCTTTCGCAAAGCTTACTAACTGTCCTACGTCACCAAGAAAAATGCGTTTAGTAGCAGATCAAGTAAGAGGTGTTGAAGTTGAAAAAGCTTTGCAAATCTTAAAATTTAGCCCTAAAGAAGCATCGATAAATTTAGAGAAATTGTTATTGTCTGCAATTGCAAACTGGCAAGCTAAAAATGAAGATGAGTCTATAGAAGATGCTAAATTATTTGTAAAATCTATTTGTGTAGATAGCGCAGGGATGTTAAAAAGATTAAGACCAGCTCCACAAGGGCGTGCACACAGAATACGCAAGCGTTCTAACCACGTTACTTTAGAGTTAGGTAGTAAAAATTTAAGTAATTAATCAAGGTAGAAATGGGACAAAAAACTAATCCAATAGGAAATCGTTTAGGAATCATCAGAGGTTGGGAATCTAACTGGTATGGCGGCAATGACTACGGAGATAAATTAGCTGAAGATTTTAAGATAAGAGAGTATGTAAATGCTAGATTATCGAAGGCAAGTGTTTCTAGAGTAATTATAGAGCGTACACTTAAACTTGTAACCGTTACTATCACTACCGCAAGGCCAGGTATTATTATCGGGAAAGGTGGACAAGAGGTAGACAAGTTAAAAGAAGAGCTTAAAAAAATTACAGGTAAAGAAGTTCAAATTAATATTTTTGAAATTAAACGTCCGGAACTAGATGCTAAGTTAGTAGCAGTTAGTGTTGCGCGTCAAATTGAGAATAGAATTTCTTATAAGAGAGCTACTAAAATGGCTATTCAGGCTACAATGCGTATGAATGCTGAAGGAATTAAAATTCAAATCTCAGGTCGTTTAAACGGAGCTGAAATGGCGCGTTCAGAGCATTATAAAGAAGGTAGAATTCCTCTTTCTACTTTTAGGGCTGACATCGATTATGCACTTGTAGAAGCTCATACACAATACGGAAGACTCGGTGTTAAAGTATGGATTATGAAGGGTGAGGTTTATGGTAAAAGAGAATTATCTCCATTAGTTGGTTTGTCTAAAAAGCAAAGTGGCGCTAAAGGAGGAGATGGGACTAAACGTCAGCAACCTCGTAGAAGAAAATAATTTTTAAAATTAGAAATTAAAAATGTTACAGCCAAAAAGAGTAAAATACCGTAAGGTACAGAAGGGGAAAGGAAATATGTCTGGTTTATCCGGAAGAGGGAATCAACTTTCTAACGGAATGTTTGGTATCAAATCTGTAGATCAGAATTTATTAACTTCTCGTCAGATTGAGGCAGCTCGTATCGCAGCAACTCGTCATATGAAAAGAGAAGGGCAGTTATGGATTAAAATATTCCCAGACAAGCCTATTACCAAAAAACCTTTAGAGGTACGTATGGGTAAGGGTAAAGGAGCACCAGATCATTTTGTTGCAGTTATTAAACCGGGTAGAATTTTGTTTGAAATTGGTGGTGTATCAATGGATGTGGCAAAAGAAGCTTTACGTTTAGCGGCTCAAAAACTTCCAGTAAGAACGAAGTTTGTGGTGGCAAGAGATTTTGATGTTGACGTACTAACACATAATTCTAAATAAAATGAAACAATCAGAAGTAAAAGAATTATCTATAGCAGATCTTAACGAGAAGCTTGGAGCGTTGCAAAAGAATTATACTGATCTTAAAATGGCTCACGCAATAACTCCTCTGGAGAATCCATTGCAATTGAGAGGATTAAGAAGAACTGTAGCAAGAATTGCAACAGAATTAACAAAAAGAGAATTACAATAATTCTATAGTCAGTTTTAAAGATGGAAAAAAGAAATCTTAGAAAAGAGAGAATTGGTGTTGTTTCGAGTAGCAAAATGGAGAAATCTATTGTTGTGGCTGAAACAAAGAGAGTAAAGCACCCGATGTACGGAAAGTTCGTATTAAAGACTAAGAAGTACGTTGCACACGACGAAAAGAATGATTGCAACGAGGGAGATACTGTTAGAATCATGGAAACTAGACCTATGAGTAAATCTAAGCGTTGGAGATTAGTAGAAATCCTAGAAAGAGCTAAATAATATGTTACAGACAGAATCAAGATTAAAGGTAGCAGATAATACTGGAGCCAAAGAGGTTTTAGTAATCAGAGTTTTGGGAGGAACGAGAAAACGTTACGCAAGTATTGGTGACAAAATTGTGGTATCTATAAAGTCGGCAACTCCTAACGGGACTGTGAAAAAAGGTCAAGTATCAAGAGCAGTTGTTGTTAGAACTAAGAAAGAAGTTAGACGTAAGGATGGATCATATATCAGGTTTGATGATAACGCTTGTGTACTTTTAAATCCTACAGAGGAAATGAGAGGAACTCGTGTTTTTGGGCCCGTTGCTCGTGAGCTTCGTGAGAAACAATTCATGAAAATAGTATCATTAGCACCTGAAGTGCTTTAAATTATTATACAAGATGAAGAAGTTTAAGATTAAATCAGGAGACACTGTAAAAGTAATTGCAGGAGACCATAAAGGATCTGAAGGTAAAGTTTTAGAAATCATAAAGGAGAAAGACAGAGTTTTAGTAGAGGGTGTGAACTTAGTTTCTAAGCACACGAAACCTAGCGCTCAAAGTCCTCAAGGTGGTATCGTAAAAAAAGAAGCATCACTGCACATTTCTAACTTAATGTTAGTTGAAGAAGGTGTAGCTGTAAGAGTAGGTTATAAAGTTGATGGAGATACTAAGACTAGAGTCTCTAAAAAAACTAAAAAATAGGAATAATCATGAGTTACGTACCAAGATTAAAAGCAGAATACAAAGAAAGAGTAATTAAAGCTCTTACTGAAGAATTCAGTTATAAGAATGTAATGCAAGTGCCTAAATTAGAGAAAATTGTTATCTCTAAGGGTGTTGGTGCTGCAATCGCAGATAAGAAATTAATAGATTATGCTTTAGAAGAAGTGACTAAGATTACTGGTCAAAAAGCAATATCTACGATGTCTAAGAAAGATGTTGCAGCATTTAAGTTGCGTAAAGGAATGCCAATTGGCGTTAAAGTTACTTTACGTGGGGATAAAATGTACGAATTTTTAGATAGACTTGTTACAGCTTCGTTACCTCGTGTAAGGGACTTTAACGGTATAAAAGCTAGCGGTTTTGATGGAAGAGGTAATTACAATTTAGGAATTACTGAGCAGATCATTTACCCAGAAATTAATATTGATCAAGTGAAAAAAATTAACGGTATGGACATTACATTCGTAACATCTGCAAATACTGATAAAGAAGCGAAGTCATTATTAGGCGAATTAGGTTTACCATTCAAAAAAAATTAAGAAATGGCTAAAGAATCAATGAAAGCGCGAGAGCGCAAGAGAGAACGTATTGTTGCAAAATATGCTGAAAAGAGGAAAGCTTTAAAAGAAGCTGGAGACTATGAAGGTTTGCAAAAATTACCAAAAAATGCATCGCCTGTTAGATTGCACAATAGATGTAAATTAACTGGTCGTCCAAAAGGATATATGCGTCAGTTTGGTCTTTCTCGTGTAACGTTCCGTGAAATGGCGAATCAAGGATTGATACCAGGTGTTAGAAAGGCAAGTTGGTAGAAATCAAAAATAAAGTATAAGAATAAAAATAGAATGTGTATCTTTGCACGCTCTATTTTTTTTCAATATTAGAATTTTAACTGATTATAGGTTTAGTTATCACAGAGAAATCTGTAGGACAAATAGAGGTAATTAAAAACCGTAATCGCAATATAAATAAATATGTATACAGATCCAATCGCGGATTTTCTTACTAGAGTAAGAAATGCAATCGCAGCAGGGCACAGAGTAGTAGAAATTCCGGCTTCAAATTTGAAGAAGGAAATGACTAAAATTTTGTTTGATCAAGGATATATTTTAAGCTATCAATTTAATGATAATAAGGTTCAAGGATCTATCAAGATAGCTTTAAAATATGACAGAGACACAAAAGAGTCAGTAATTAGAAAAATTCAACGTATCAGTACACCTGGTTTGCGTAAATATGTTGGCTCTACAGAGATGCCAAGGGTATTAAACGGACTTGGTATTGCTATTGTTTCTACATCTAAGGGTGTAATGACAAATAAAAAAGCACGTCTTGAGAAAGTTGGAGGAGAGGTTTTATGTTATGTTTATTAATCTATAAGAAATGAGTAGAATAGGAAAAAATCCCGTTAGCATTTCACAAGGTGTAGATGTAAACATAAAAGACAATGTTATAACTGTTAAAGGAACGTTAGGAGAATTAACTCAAACTATTTCAAACGGTATTTCAATAGTAATTGAAGATGGTATTATCACTTTAGATAGAGCGTCCGAAAGTAAAGACCATAAAGCACAACATGGTTTAATGAGAGCGTTAGTCAGTAATATGGTTGATGGTGTAAGTAAAGGTTGGACTAAAGATTTAGAACTTGTAGGTGTTGGTTATAGAGCATCATGTCAAGGTCAGAAATTAGATTTAGCGTTAGGTTACTCTCATAATATTGTTTTAGAAATAGCTCCAGAAGTTAAAGTCGAAACAATATCTGAGAAAGGGAAAAACCCGGTCATTAAATTATCTTCATTTGACAAACAACTCGTTGGTCAAATTGCTGCTAAGATTCGTTCTTTCAGAGCTCCAGAGCCTTATAAAGGAAAAGGAGTTAAGTTTGTTGGTGAATTATTAAGAAGAAAAGCAGGTAAATCTGCATAATACATAGCATTATGGCATTATCAAAGCTACAAAGAAGAACTAGAATTAAGCGTCGAATTAGAAAAATTATTTCTGGTACTCCTACAAAACCAAGATTATCGGTTTATAGAAGTAACAAAGAAATATACGCGCAACTAGTTGACGATGTAAATGGAGTAACATTAGCTTCAGTTTCATCTAGAGATAAAGAAATAAAAGCAGATACTAAGGTAGAAGCGGCAGCAGCTGTTGGTAAAACAATCGCTGAGAAAGCTGTTAAAGCTGGAGTTGAAACAATTGCTTTTGACAGAAATGGGTATTTATACCACGGTAGAGTTAAAGTATTAGCTGATGCTGCAAGAGAATCTGGTTTAAAATTTTAAGAAATTATGCAAGGTTATAAAAACGTAGAAAGAGTTAAACCAAGTGGACTAGAGCTTGTAGATAGATTAGTTGGTGTACAACGTGTTACTAAAGTAACTAAGGGTGGTAGAGCATTTGGTTTCTCTGCAATCGTAGTAGTTGGTGATGGTAATGGAGTTGTTGGGCATGGATTAGGGAAATCTAAAGATGTTTCTTCAGCAATCGCTAAAGCGATTGAAGACGCAAAGAAAAATTTAGTAAGAATACCAATTTTAGAAGCAACTTTACCTCATGAACAAAAAGGGAAGTTTGGTGGAGCGAAAGTTTTCCTTAAGCCAGCATCTCATGGTACAGGAGTTATTGCTGGTGGTGCTGTAAGGCACGTATTAGAGTCAGTTGGTATACATGATGTATTATCGAAATCTCAAGGTTCATCAAATCCTCACAACGTAGTAAAAGCGACTTTTAATGCTTTATTACAATTACGCAGTGCTGGTTCGATTGCGAAACAAAGAGGGATTTCTTTAGAGAAAGTATTTAACGGATAAATCTAAGAACGATGACAAGAATTAAAGTTACACAAGTAAAAAGTCAAATCGGGCGTCTTCAGAGTCAAAAGAGAACTTTAGAGGCATTAGGTTTACGTAAAATGAACCAGACTGTTGAGCACGAGGCAACTCCTTCAATAGTTGGTATGGTAAATACAGTTAAACACTTAGTTTCTTTCGAAGAAATTAAATAAGATATTTAGAAAAATGAGTTTACATAATTTAACACCCGCAGAAGGTTCCATTAAAAAAGGAAAAAGAATTGCACGTGGTGAAGGTTCTGGCCATGGTGGTACTGCTACTAGAGGTCATAAAGGACAAAAATCGCGTTCAGGTTATTCTAGAAAAATCGGTTTTGAAGGAGGGCAGATGCCACTTCAAAGACGTGTGCCAAAATTTGGTTTCACAAACATAAACCGTAAGGAATATCAAGGAATCAACTTGGATAAATTACAATCTTTGGTTGATAGCGGAAAGATAACAGATACAGTTAATTTAGAAAATCTAGTTGCTATTGGTTTAGCAGGTAAAAACGACTTAGTTAAAATATTAGGTGGTGGAGAATTAAAGGCTAAATTAAACATAACTGTACATAAATTTACAGCAACAGCAAAAGCGGCTATTGAAGCAGCTGGAGGTGAAACTGTTACTTTATAAGAAATTGTAAATGATGAATTTTATAAATAGATTAAAAGACATTTTTAGCATCGAGGAATTAAAGAATAAAATTCTTCTTACGATCGGTTTAATTGCTGTTTACCGTTTTATGGCAGCTGTTCCATTACCTGGAATAGATCCATTGCAGTTATCAGCTTTAAAAGAAAGTACTTCAGGTGGTCTTTTAGGTTTATTAAATGCATTTACAGGAGGAGCATTTGCTAGGGCGTCAGTAATGGCTCTTGGTATTATGCCATATATTTCTGCATCTATTGTAGTTCAGTTAATGGGAATTGCGGTTCCTTATCTACAGAAGCTACAAAAGGATGGAGAAAGTGGACGTAAAAAAATTACTCAGATAACAAGATGGTTAACAATTGGTATTACGTTAGTGCAGGCACCAACGTATATCACTGCTATTAAAACACAATTTGGTCTAGGACCTGAAGCTTTTTTAGTAAGTGGAGCTACTTTTTGGATATCATCTATCATTATTTTAACTGCAGGAACAATTTTTGCGATGTGGTTGGGTGAGCGTATTACAGACAAAGGTGTTGGTAATGGTATTTCATTATTAATTACTGTTGGTATTATCGCCAATTTCCCTGCGGCATTTTTACAGGAATTTGTTGCAAAAACAACAAATGCAGGAGCTGGGGGGTAATGATGATTTTAATTGAAATCATTGTTTGGTTTGTAGTAATTTTATTAACTGTATTATTAGTAACGGCTGTTCGTAAAATTGCAGTTCAATATGCTAGAAGAACGGTTGCTGGAAATGTTCAAAATGTTGCGGGATCAAGGGATTATATTCCATTGAAGTTAAACGCTGCGGGTGTTATGCCTATTATTTTTGCACAAGCAATTATGTTTTTACCAGTTGCATTGGCTCAAAGATTTCCATTTATGGCGGGTTTACAAGATATGAATGGTTTTGGTTACAATGTTATTTTTGCATTTTTGATTATCATTTTTAGTTATTTTTATACTGCTATTACTATTCCAACGAATAAAATGGCGGATGATTTAAAGAGAAGTGGTGGTTTTATTCCTGGTATTAGACCAGGGAAAGATACTGCAGATAGATTAGATAGTGTTTTATCTAGAATCACATTGCCAGGATCGTTATTTTTAGCGGCTTTATCAATCTTACCTGCAATTGCATTTAAGTTTGGGATTCAGCAAAGTTGGGCAATGTTTTATGGTGGAACATCTTTAATAATTATGGTAGGAGTTGCAATTGATACTTTGCAGCAAATAAATTCTTATTTATTAAATCGTCACTATGATGGTTTAATGAAGACAGGGAATAGTAACAGAAAATCGAATAAATAATATGGCTAAACAATCAGCTATTCAACAAGATGGGACAATTACAGAAGCATTATCAAATGCGATGTTCCGTGTAGAATTAGAAAATGGACATGTTGTTACGGCTCACATTTCAGGTAAAATGCGTATGCATTATATTAAATTATTACCTGGGGATAAAGTAAAATTAGAAATGAGTCCATACGATTTATCAAAAGCAAGAATTACTTACAGATACTAAAAAAAAACATAGAACAGATGAAAGTTAGAGCATCAGTCAAAAAAAGAAGTGCCGACTGCAAAATAGTGCGCAGAAAAGGTAGATTATACGTAATTAATAAACAAAATCCTAGATTTAAACAAAGACAAGGGTAATGGCAAGAATAGCAGGTATAGACATTCCAAAGAACAAAAGAGGAGTTATTGCTTTAACTTATATCTTTGGTGTAGGAAGTAGTAGAGCTAAAAAAGTTTTAGCAAAAGCAGAGGTTGATGAAAGTATCAAAGTTCAAGATTGGACTGATGATCAAATCGCAGCAATTAGAGAACAAGTAGGATCTTTCACAATTGAAGGTGAATTACGTTCTGAAATACAGATTAACATCAAACGTTTGATGGATATCGGTTGTCAAAGAGGAATTCGTCATAGACTTGGTCTCCCATTAAGAGGTCAAAGAACTAAGAATAATTCTCGCACAAGAAAAGGTAAGAGAAAAACCGTGGCTAACAAGAAAAAATAAAGTTAGATAAAGTAATAAAGATCTAATAATAGTTTAAACTATAAAGTTAGAAAACTAAATTACTAAAACTTAAACAATTATGGCAAAAGCAAGTTCAAAAAAACGTAAAGTAATAATTGATGCTATTGGAGAAGCGCACGTAACTGCATCTTTCAATAATATTATTATTTCTTTAACAAATAAAAAAGGTGATGTAATTTCATGGTCATCTGCAGGTAAAATGGGTTTTAGAGGTTCTAAAAAGAATACTCCTTATGCAGCCCAATTAGCGGCAGAAGATTGTGCAAATGTTGCAAAAGAGGCAGGTTTACGTAAGGTAAAAGTCTACGTTAAAGGTCCAGGTAATGGTAGAGAATCTGCCATTAGATCTATTCATAATGCAGGTATTGAAGTGTCAGAAATTATTGATGTTACTCCAATTCCTCATAATGGTTGTCGTCCACCTAAAAGGAGAAGAGTTTAAGCTGAATTAGTTTCAGTGCTCTGGTTTAAAAACAAAAATTTATATTTTAACAAGATAGGATTTTAAGATTATCGAAGGAGGAAGCCTTAATTCATAATCCCTATCTATAACAAAAACGAAATGGCAAGATATACAGGACCAAAAACTAAAATTGCTCGTAAATTTGGCGAAGCGATCTTTGGAGAAGATAAAAACTTCGAAAAAAGAAATTACCCACCAGGACAGCATGGAAATGCTAGAAGAAGAGGTAAAAAATCTGAATATGCAACTCAGTTAATGGAGAAGCAGAAAGCGAAATATACCTATGGTATCTTGGAGCGCCAATTCAGTAATTTATTTAAAAAAGCACAGGCTGCGTCCGGAATTACAGGTGAAATTTTATTACAATTATGTGAATCTCGTTTAGATAATGTTGTCTACAGAATGGGTGTTTCTAACTCAAGAAGTGGAGCACGTCAATTGGTATCTCATAGACACATTACTGTTAACGGGGAAATCGTTAATATTCCTTCTTATAGTTTACAAGAGGGTGATGTTGTTGCTGTAAGAGAGAAATCTAAATCTTTACAAGCTATCGACAATGCATTAGCTTCTAACAGCAATGTATTTGAATGGTTAACTTGGAACGTAGATACAAAAACTGGAACTTTTGTTAAAGTACCAGAAAGATTACAAATCCCAGAAAATATCAAAGAACAATTAATCGTAGAATTATATTCTAAGTAATAAATTAATCACATTGTAATTTAGCCAAAGGGTTTGTATGTACTTCTTCAGACTTATATACCGCGCAACTAAATAACAATTAAAACGAAGAAAAATGGCAATATTAAATTTTCAAAAACCAGATAAGGTGGTAATGATTGAATCTACAGATTTTTCTGGTAGATTTGAGTTTAGACCCTTAGAACCAGGTTTTGGTTTAACTGTAGGAAATGCTTTAAGAAGAGTACTTTTATCTTCTTTAGAAGGATTTGCAATTACATCATTAAGAGTTGATGGTGTAGAGCATGAGTTTTCTACTGTTCCTGGAATTGTGGAGGATGTTACGGAAATTATCTTAAACTTAAAACAAGTTCGTTTTAAGAAACAAATAGATGAAACTGATAGAGAAACTGTTTCTATCTCAGTATCTGGTCAAGAGCAGTTTACTGCTGGAGATTTGCAGAAATTTATCTCTGGTTTTCAAGTATTGAATCCAGATTTAGTAATTTGTAATATGGATAAATCTGTTAAATTAAATGCAGAAATTACAATAGAAAAAGGTAGAGGATTTGTACCTGCAGAAGAGAATAAAAAAGCTTCGGCACCAATAGGGACTATCTTCACAGATTCTATTTATACACCAATTAAGAATGTAAAATATACAATCGAAAATTTTCGTGTAGAACAAAAAACGGACTATGAAAAATTAGTTTTCGATATTGATACTGATGGTTCAATCAATCCAAAAGAAGCATTGACGGAAGCTGCAAAGATTTTGATTCACCACTTTATGTTATTCTCTGATGAGCGTATCACCTTAGAGGCAGATGAAATTGCACAAACAGAAACGTATGATGAAGAATCATTACATATGCGTCAGTTATTAAAAACTAGATTAATCGACATGGATTTATCTGTAAGAGCTTTAAATTGTTTAAAAGCAGCAGAAGTAGATACTTTAGGAGATTTAGTTTCTTTTAACAAAAGTGACTTAATGAAGTTCCGTAATTTCGGTAAAAAATCATTAACAGAATTAGAAGAGTTAGTTATTGTTAAAGGTTTAAACTTTGGAATGGACTTAACAAAATATAAATTAGATAGAGATTAATCTTTCATATTTTGCTCCTCAAAATGAGTAGATGCAAGATGAAAGTATAAAACAAACGTCATGAGACACGGAAAGAAATTCAATCATTTAGGTAGAAAAACAGCGCATAGAAAAGCAATGTTAGCAAATATGACTTGTTCCTTAATAGAGCACAAGCGTATTAATACTACTGTAGCTAAAGCGAAAGCTTTACGTTTATTTGCAGAACCAATTATTACAAAATCTAAGTCGGATACTACGCACAATAGACGTATCGTATTTGCTTATTTACGCGATAAATTTGCAGTTACAGAATTATTTAAAGAGATCTCTGTAAAAGTTGCAGATCGTCCAGGAGGATATTTACGTATCATCAAATTAGGAAATCGTCAAGGAGATAACGCTCCTATGGCAATGGTAGAATTTGTTGATTACAACGAAATTTACAATCCTAACGGAACTAAAACTAAGAAAACTACTCGTAGAGGAAAAAGCAAAAAAGTGGATGATGCTCAAGTAGAAGGAACAAAGACAGAAGAAAAATCTGAAGAATAAAAAATGAAAATTTTTAAATTATATTAAAGGGATAAACGTATACGTTTATCCCTTTTTTTATATTTTTACATTATTAAAAATAACATGAATCAATGAAATATCAAACACGTAAAAAGGCGCTAGTTTTATTAGCAGATGGAACAATTTTTTATGGAAAATCTGTCGGAATAGAAGGAACCTCTACCGGGGAAATCTGTTTTAATACTGGAATGACCGGTTATCAAGAAATCTTCACAGATCCATCGTATTTTGGGCAATTGTTAGTGGCAACAAATGCTCATATTGGGAATTACGGAGTTAACAAGGATGAAGTAGAATCCGATGGGATTAAAATTTCTGGTCTAATTTGTAGAAATTTTAGTTTTACACATTCAAGAGTAGATTCTGATGGAAATTTAAAAGATTGGTTTACAGAGCATAATGTAGTTGCTGTTTCTGATGTAGACACAAGAGCTTTAGTAGCTTATATTAGGGATAATGGAGCTATGAACGCAATTATTTCTACGGATGTCGACAATATTGAGGAACTAAAAAAACGACTTATGGAAGTACCAAGTATGGATGGTTTGGAATTAGCATCCAGAGTATCTACAAAAGAACCGTATATTGTTGGGGATGAAAATTCAGAGATAAGAATATCAGTTTTAGATATTGGCATCAAAAAGAATATTTTAGGAAACTTTGTTAAAAGAGGAGCTTACATAAAGGTCTTTCCTTATAATGCCACTTTTGAGGATTTAGCAGCTTTTAATCCTGATGGTTATTTCATATCAAATGGACCAGGAGATCCAGAACCTTTATTTGAAGCACAGGCATTGGCAAAAGAAATTATTAAAAGAGATGTACCTTTATTTGGTATTTGTTTAGGACATCAGATAATTGCTTTGGCTAACGGAATTTCTACTTACAAAATGCACAATGGACATAGAGGAATCAACCATCCAGTGAAGAATTTATCAACAGGTAAAGGAGAAATTACTTCACAGAATCATGGTTTTGCAATCAACAGAGAAGAAACCGAAGCAAATGAAAATATTGAAATTACGCATGTTCATTTAAATGATCATACGGTAGCTGGTATCAGAATGAAAAACAAGAATGTTTTTTCAGTACAATATCATCCAGAAGCAAGTCCTGGACCGCACGATTCGGAGTATTTATTTGATCAGTTTATAACGAATATTAAAGAAGGAAAAAAAGTTATATCGTAACTTTATGGTTATTCATCGATAGGTAGCTGTTTTTTAACAAATTCTTAATGATTAATTAACTTTTAAATAGTATTTTTGAGGAGTGATGTAAAAATCACATTCTTTTTCATAGCAATTTTCCCACTCAATTTATTGAGTGGGTTTTTTTTTATTTAAAAGTCTGTTTATAGCAAACGTTTTCGTAATTAATTAGAGACAAATTATTAAATGCTTATTACATGTTGTAATTTAGCATCGGAAAAAAAAGATACATTAATTAAATAAAAACGATATAATGAGTATAATAATTAGCGTTCATGCACGTCAAATTTTTGATTCAAGAGGCAATCCTACGGTTGAAGTAGATGTAACTACAGAAAATGGAATTCTTGGCAGGGCAGCAGTTCCTTCAGGTGCTTCAACAGGAGAACATGAAGCTGTTGAATTACGGGACGGTGGAAAAGACTACATGGGTAAAGGAGTTTTAAAAGCTGTAAAAAATGTAAATACTATAATTGCTGAAGAACTTTTAGGAGTTTCTGTTTTTGAACAAAATGCAATTGATAAATTAATGATAGATTTAGATGGTACGCCAAATAAATCTCAATTAGGGGCAAATGCTATTTTGGGTGTTTCTTTAGCAGTTGCAAAAGCTGCAGCTAATGAGTTAGGAATGCCATTATACAGATACGTAGGTGGAGTTTCTGCGAATACATTGCCAGTGCCAATGATGAATATCATTAATGGTGGTTCTCATTCTGATGCACCTATTGCTTTTCAAGAGTTTATGGTAATACCTGTTAAAGCGAGAACTTTTACAGAAGCAATGAAAATGGGTTCTGAAATATTTCATAATTTAAAGAAGGTTTTGCATGATAGAAATTTATCTACTGCTGTAGGTGATGAAGGAGGTTTCGCACCAACGTTAGAGGGTACAGAAGATGCTATTGAAACGATTGCTTTAGCTGTAGAAAATGCAGGTTATGTTTTTGGTGATGATGTAAAAATTGCTTTAGATTGTGCAGCGGCAGAGTTTTATGTAAATGGAAAATACGATTATTCTAAATTTGAAGGTGAAACCGGAAAAATTAGAACAAGTAAAGAACAAGCAGATTATTTATCAGAGCTATCCGAAAAATATCCTATTATTTCTATTGAAGACGGTATGGATGAAAACGACTGGGATGGTTGGAAATATTTAACTGAAAAAATTGGGGATAAAGTTCAATTAGTTGGTGATGATTTATTTGTTACAAATGTAGAGCGTTTGTCAAGAGGAATAGAAAACGGAATAGCAAACTCTATTTTAATTAAAGTGAATCAAATAGGTACTTTAACAGAAACTATTGCTGCAGTTAATATGGCAAAAAATGCTGGATATACAACTGTTATGTCTCATAGATCGGGCGAAACAGAAGATAACACTATTGCAGATTTAGCAGTAGCATTAAATTGTGGTCAAATTAAAACAGGTTCAGCTTCACGTTCAGACAGAATGGCAAAATACAATCAATTACTACGTATTGAAGAGGAATTAGCAGAAACAGCTTATTTTCCTAAAGAGAAAGCGTTTAAAATATAATAAATTATTTTTTAAGATTTAAAGAGCCTCATAATTTTTATGAGGTTCTTTTTTTTTATAAACTGAATAAGCTAATACTATCTTAAAATATCAAAAATCTATCTATGTTCATTTTTAAAATCCCTTTAAAAATGATATCTTCGTAAAATACATAAATACTTTAAAAATCATCATAAATGTCGGATATAGCAAAATTACAGATTGGAGATAATTCCTACGAATTTCCTTTAATAAAAGGAACAGAGAATGAAATTGCCATTGATATAAAAAATTAAGAGAAGTAACAGATGGTTTAATAACTATAGATCCTGGTTACAAAAACACAGGGTCTTGTGTAAGCGCTATTACTTTTCTAGATGGTGAAAAGGGTATTTTAAGGTACAGAGGTTTTCCTATTGAAGAATTAGCAGAAAAGGCAGATTTTTTAGAAGTTGCGTTTGCATTAATTTTTGGGAATTTACCAAATAAAGTACAATTAGATAAATTTCATGCAGATATAAAAGTACAGTCTTTAGTAGATGATGATATTAAGAAAATAATTGATGCTTTCCCAAAAACAGCCCACCCAATGGGTGTTTTGTCATCATTAACAAGTGCATTAACAGCTTTTAATCCTTCTTCAGTAAATGTAGATTCAGAGCAAGATATGTATAATTCAGTAGTGAAAATAATGGGTAAATTTCCTGTTTTAGTAGCTTGGACAATGCGTAAAAAACAAGGATTACCTCTAAATTATGGCTCTAAATCTTTAGGGTATGTAGAGAACATCTTAAAAATGATGTTTGAACAACCAAATGAAGAATATGTTGTAAACCCAATAATAAAAAATGCTTTAGATAAATTATTAATTTTGCATGCAGATCATGAACAAAACTGTTCTACATCTACTGTTAGAATCGCAGGTTCTTCTCATGTAGGTTTATTTGCATCTTTATCAGCAGGAATATCAGCACTTTGGGGTCCACTTCATGGAGGAGCAAATCAGGCAGTTTTAGAAATGTTAGAAGCGATTCAAGTGGATGGTGGAGACACTGAAAAATATATGGCTAAGGCTAAAGATAAAGAGGATCCTTTTAGATTAATGGGTTTTGGACATAGAGTGTATAAAAACTTTGATCCAAGGGCGAAAATTATCAAAAAAGCTGCGGATGAAGTTTTAAATAACTTAGGAGTTGACGATCCAATCCTAGAGATTGCTAAAGCATTAGAGAAAGAAGCTTTAAGCGATCCTTATTTTGTTGAAAGAAAATTATATCCTAATGTAGATTTCTATTCAGGTATTATTTACAGAGCTATGGGGATTCCGGTTGATATGTTTACCGTAATGTTTGCATTAGGTCGTTTACCAGGTTGGATAGCGCAATGGAAAGAGATGAGATTAAACAAAGAACCAATAGGAAGACCACGTCAAATCTATATTGGTGAAACAGAAAGAGGTTTCGTAGAATTAGATAAAAGATAAAAAAAATATTTTTTACTAAAAAAATAAGGGCTTCATAAATTTATGGAGCTTTTTTTATACATTTGAAAATATGTTACAACTTAATATTCAAAATGAAACGTCTCGATTGAGGTCCGTTATTTTAGGAACTGCCAAAAGTATTGGACCAGTTCCAAAAGTGGAAGATTGTTATGATCCTAAAAGTATACAGCATGTCTTGGCTGGCACATATCCAAAAGAAGAAGACATGATTTTAGAAATGGAAGCGGTTGCTGAAGTTTTTAAAAAATACAATGTTGAAGTTTTTAGACCAAGTATTCTTCACGATTATAATCAAATATTTTCAAGAGATATTGCTTTTGTAATTGAAGATAAATTGATAAAAGCAAATATTTTACCGGATAGAGAAAAAGAGTATTTAGCAATAAAACACGTGCTAGAACAAATTGATGACGAAAATATCATTCAATTGCCTAAAGAGTGTCATTTAGAAGGTGGAGATGTTGTGCCTTGGAATGATTATATTTTTGTAGGCACGTATTCGGGTGCAGATTATGCTGATTATATTACAGCTCGAACTAATATGGATGCAGTAATTGCTTTACAAGAACTGTTTCCTCATAAAACTGTGAAGTCTTTTGAGTTAAGAAAATCAAATAAAGACGCTAAAGAAAATGCGTTACATTTAGATTGTTGTTTTCAGCCAATAGGAAAAAATAAAGCCATTTTACATAAAAATGGATTTCTAATTGAAAGAGAATATGATTGGTTATTGAATTATTTTGGAAAAGAGAATGTGTTTGAAATTACAAAAGAAGAGATGTATAGCATGAATAGTAATGTGTTTTCAATTTCTGAAGAAGTAATTATCTCTGAGAAAAACTTTACGAGGTTAAATAGTTGGTTAAGAAAAAATGATTTTATAGTTGAAGAAGTTCCTTATGCAGAAATTGCAAAGCAAGAAGGTCTTTTAAGATGTTCTACAATGCCTCTAATAAGAGATTAATAGGTTACAATAATTCATAAAAAAAGCTACAATTTGCAGCTTTTTTTATGAATTATTTTGTTCAGAAACAAATTTATTATGGTAATAATACAGTATCAATACCGTGAATTACTCCATTAGTTCCTTGCACGTCAACAACAATGATATTTACTGTCTGAGAACTTGTTGTTTTTATTTGAGCTCCATTGGTTAAATCAATGGTTATTATCCCTCCTAAAGTAGAAACATTTCCATTAGTTAACTCTCCTGACTGAACATTAGCCTCTTCTACTACATGATATAAAAGAACTGCTTCTAAAGTAGCTACTGGAACATCCGCAAGCGAGTTCCAATCAGTATTTGAATCTAATAATGCTTGAAAAGCTGCGTTTGTTGGTGCAAAAACGGTAAACGGTCCAGCGCCCGATAAACCTGCAACAAAATCAATTGTATGTCTGCTATCTGTTAAGGCAGCCACTAAGCTTGTAAAACCATCATTATTTAAAGCCAATGTTACAACATTTGGTGGTAACATTACTTTATTTATCACATGTACAATACCATTTGAAGCTTGCACATCTACAGTAATTGGTGTAGTATTTCCATTAAATGTAACGCCGCCAATTACTTCTACTTGTAAAGATAACTGCTCTTCATTTGGTCCTACAGACAAAGTATTTACATAAGTATCAGATAAATCTGTAGATTTTACTTCAGTTTCTAAAACATGAAAAAGTAAAACCGCTCTTAAAGTAGCAACTGGAATATCATTAATAGTATTCCAAGCAGGGTTAGAGTCTAATAAAGTTTGAAAAGCATCGTTTGTAGGCGCAAATACGGTATAAGAACCAGGACTAGACAAGATACTTGCTAAATCTGCTCTTGTTGCAGCAGCAACCAAGCTTGTTAAATTGTTGTTTACAGCCACATCTACAATTGTATTTGTTTCAATAGTAGGTTCATCATTGTTGCTGCAAGATACTAATAAGGATGCAAACAAAAATAAGCTAAAAAATTTTGTAATTAATTTCATTGTTGTAGTATTTAAATTAGTATTTATTTTTTGTTTAACAATATTAATAAAAGATTAAACAAAAACTTGTAATAAAATGTTAAATATTTTCTAAAAAAGGTTAAATAAAAATAGATATCTAAATACATTACAAACTGTGAAAAAAAGTATAATTTTGCCTTGATATTTAATCAGTAATATGCTACAAACTACAAATTCAATCTTAATGATTCGTCCTGTAAATTTTAGGATGAACGAACAAACTGCGGTAAATAATTACTATCAAAAAGTTTTAAAAGATTTATTGCCAGCAACAGTGAATCAAAAAGCACAAGGGGAATTTGATGCTTTTGTAGAAAAATTAAGAGGTTTTGGTGTCGAGGTCGTTGTCGTATCAGATACGAAAGAATTAGATACTCCGGATTCTATTTTTCCTAATAACTGGGTTTCTTTTCATGCGGATGCAACTGTGGCTCTGTACCCAATGTTTGCTGAAAATAGACGCTTAGAAAGAAGAGAGGATGTTTTAGAAGAATTAGAAAAGAGTGGTTTTTTAATTGAGAATATTGTTGATTATACCTCTGCGGAAGACGAACAGGTTTATTTAGAAGGCACAGGAAGCATGATTTTAGATCGTGAAAATAAAAAAGCGTATTGCGCCTTATCTCCTAGAGCAGACGAAGATTTGTTTATAGAGTTTTGTGAAGATTTTGAATATACTCCTGTAGTTTTTACATCTTATCAAACGGTAGATAACAAAAGAGAAGCAATTTATCATACAAATGTGATGATGTGTGTTGCAGAAACCTTTGCCGTAGTTTGTTTGTCAACCATAGATGACAAAAGTGAACGAAAAAATCTAATGAAAAGTCTTAAGGAAGACAAAAAGCAGGTAATTGATATAACAGAAGAGCAAGTTACTAGTTTTGCTGGAAACATGTTGCAAGTAAAAGGTGCTAATGAAGAACTTTTTTTAGTAATGAGTCAGGCCGCTCACGATTGTTTAACACAGTCTCAAATATCTCAAATTAACAGACATTGCAAAATAATTTCTAGCTCTTTAGCTACTATAGAAGCCTGTGGTGGCGGAAGTGCACGTTGTATGATGGCAGAAGTTTTTCTACCTAAAAATTAAAAAGATATTTATAAAATGAGCTTATTACTCCTTGCTGTAGCACCTGTTATGGTAATAATTCTATATATTTATTTTAAAGATAAATTCGAAAAAGAACCAATTCTTTTTTTATTCAAAAACTTTCTTTTAGGTGCTTTTGCCAGTATTTTAATTACTTTTATTTTAAGTACTGTTGCCACTGTTGTTTTTACAGTAACAGACTATGAGAGTATTTTTCAGCAATTTATTAAGGCATTTGTTGTAGTTGCTTTGGTTGAAGAATTTTCTAAATATATAATTGTAAAATACTATGCGCAAACCAATAAAGAATTTAACGAGCCTTTTGATGGTATCGTTTATGCAGTTATGGTTTCTATGGGATTTGCAGCATTAGAAAATGTTTTATATGTTTTACAGAATGGAGTTGAAACAGGAATTACAAGAGCTTTTACGGCCGTACCAGCGCATGCAACTTTTGCTGTTTTAATGGGATATTTTATGGGAAAAGCAAAATTTTCTAAAAATAGAAGAATTTTAAATCTACTAGGTTTATTAGTGGCGACACTTTTTCACGGAGCTTATGATTTCTTCTTGTTTATCAACTTTATACCAGGAACAATAATTGGTGCCTTCGCTTCTTTATTTGTAGGAATTTTCTTGTCTCGAAAAGCGATAAAAAAACATCAGTTAAATTCTGTTTTTAATATTTAATTATTTTTTAATAATAATTTCTTGGTTATTAAATTGAATTCTTAATAAATAGATTCCTTTAGAAAGATGAGAAATATTTATTTCTTTTTGATGAGAATTAAAGACCATAAGTTTTTCTCCTAGAATAGTATAAATAGAAATTGATTGTATCTCTTTATTGCTTTGGATAGTTATATTTCCGAAAGTTGGATTTGGAGAAATCGTTAAATTTTCAAAATCATTTTTTACTGCTGATAAAAGTATAGCTCTATCATCTCTGAACTCAAATAATTTTTGTTTTAAGGAAAAATTATTTTGGTTTACAGCTTCTCTAGAAATATAAAACCTACCATTGTCAAAACTAGTAATCCCTTCAACTTGATTGCCAAAATCCAGTTCATTAAATAACGAATATTTCTGAAACCCAGATTTAAATATGTCATCACCAGGAGCTCTATTAGAACTTATATACACTAAAAAAGGAATTGCGCTGGCGTCAATTCCACAAAGTAAAAAGTTATTATTTTGCACTGTTGCGCCGGTAATTAAACCTGCAACATTTGCACTACTAATTTTTACAGCTGTATGATTGCCAATTGTGGTTGGAATTTTATAAACATTGGTTTTTAAATCACCTCTGTTTTTAGTGAAAAGTATAAAATTATTTTCGAAAATCACCAAGGCTTCTGCGTCAAAATTATGGTTATCAGAACTTATAAAATTTGTTTGATCTTCATAAGAAAATAAAATTGTTTCTGCGGAAACAGTGTTACTATTTTTAAAATCAGATTTTAAAATTCTGTAAATTTTTAGATCTGTTCTTGTGCCTTTATTGTTTCCTGTGTCACTAATATAGATGTAAGTTTCATCCTCAGTTATATCTTCCCAGTCAACATGGGTAGCATTTGAGATTGTAATTCGTCTTAAAACACCACCTGTTAAACTATCTAATTCATATAAGTATGCATCATCTCCGCTATCATTATGTGTAATGATTTTTCCATCAAAAAAAAGTAAACCAGAAGTTTCTTTTACGACTTCTGGAAGTTCAAATTTTTCTTTAAAACTTGTAATTTGACTTTGCCCTAAAAATGAATTTAGGAACAACAATAAAATCAAACTTGGAGAAGTAATTTTCATAATTCTTTATTTCAAAGCTTCCCCAATAATTTTTCCTGTGGATGAGTTTGGTGCTTCAATTTGTAATAAGTTGGAAATTGTTGGTGCAATATCTATAATTTCATAACTCTTTTTTGATACGCCTTGTTTAATTCCGTTTCCATAAAAAATAACAGGAATGTGTGTGTCATAAGAATATCCCGAGCCATGCGAAGTTCCTGTTCTTCCGCCAGTTAAAGTTGCAGGATATGGAATTAGCATTACATCACCAGAAAACTTTTGATTGTAGCCATTTTGTAATGAGTTTAAAATGCCGTCTGTAAATCTGCTTGTTTGCAACGTTTTTGCGGTTACCGCTTTATAAATTCCATCAAAACTCATAACTTCTTCAGCTAATTTTTCTGCTACTTCATTTTTATCGAAGCCTAAAGATTCTATTTTATCTTTATCTAGAAATATTTGATAATTAGAAATATTTTCTATCAACTCAACAGAATTAAAATATTTTTTTGTTACCTCTAAAGCAGCTTCTTTAAATTCACTAAAATTTAAATAATGTGCAGGAATTTTTACCGACTGTAAATAGGCTGGTACATCAACAGCAGCATGATCTGCGGTTAAAAAAACAGTGTACTTATTTTGTCCAACTTGTTGGTCTAAAAATGACAATAAATCAGCCAAATCTTTGTCTAAACGTATATATGTATCTTCAATTTCTTTAGATGCAGGACCATATTGATGCCCTATGTAGTCGGTAGAAGAGAAACTAACCGCTAAAAAGTCTGTATGTTCAGTTTTCCCTAAATTCTCGCCAATAATTGCAGCTTTTATAAAATCTGCAGTAAAAGAATTACCGGCAGGAATCCCTTTTAGAATATCAAAATTGCCATTTTGCATTCTTAAATTAGGAATATCGTGCGGAAAAGCAGTCGTAGTTTCACCTGTAAATTTTCCTTCATAAATATTGTCATCAACAATACTATTTGTGTATGTTTCTATATCATAAAATGGTTTCCATGGAGCTTTTAAATAGTTGTCTGCTTTCCCTGATTTGTTAAAATCTAACACCCATTTTGGTAATTTATCCATGTAAAATGATGAGGAAATCCATTGTCCGTTTTGTCCACCATCAAACCAATACGCACCGTTAGCGGTATGACCGCCGGGTAAAATTGCAGATCGATCTTTTATGGCAATCCCTATGGTTTTTCCTTTCATATTTTGAGCCAAATGCAGTTGATCTGTAACTGTAGTTGTCTGCATTCTTGCCGGAGATTTATTTCCAGAAGTACCCTCATTTCCAATCGTTTTGTACGTACTATCATCGACACAATAAATAGATTTTTTTAAATATTTATCATACCAATCATTAGAGATTATTCCATGATTATCTGGCGTTGTTCCTGCATAAATAGAGGTGTGCCCAACAGCGGTGTAGGTAGGTATGTAATTATAGTGTGCATTTTCAAGCGAAAAACCATGGTTTAACAAGCGTTTAAATCCGTTTTCACTATATCTATCAGAAAAACGTGTTAAATAATCATATCGCATTTGATCAATAACAATTCCAATTACAAGTTTTGGTTTTTCTGATTTGATTTCTTGCTTTATTTCTTGAAGTTTACAACCTAAAAATAGAATTGTACATAAAACTAAAGAAAAATGTTTTTTTTCATAATAATTAAACTTAAGTTAAGCTCAAAAGTACTTAAATTTTATTTTTGATTGATGGATTTTACACTCTATTGATGTAAATTTAATACTTTAGCATAAAATTTAATCTGTGAATTACATAGAACATATTGGTAAATATTTTATGATGCTTGTTCAGGTTTTTAAAAAGCCTCAAAGAGCGAGGGTTTTTTATGAAGCGTTATTTAAAGAAATAGAAGAACTTGGTTTAAAATCTTTGGGAATTATTATGTTTATTTCTTTTTTTATTGGTGGTGTAATCGCTTTACAAACTGCATTAAACCTAGATAGCCCATTTATACCAGATTCTTTAATAGGTTTTGCAGCTAAAAGATCTATTATTTTAGAATTTGCACCTACCTTTTGTTCAATTATTTTAGCAGGAAAAGTAGGTTCTTATATTACTTCAAGTATTGGTGCAATGCGCGTAACAGAGCAAATAGATGCTTTAGAAGTTATGGGTATCAATTCTTTAAATTATCTAGTTTTACCAAAAGTTTTAGCGACCGTTTTCTTTTATCCATTTTTAATTATTTTGGCAATGGTCCTGGGTATTTTTGGAGGTTGGCTTACAGGTGTTTTGTCAGGTTTGTTTAGTGGAGTAGATTATGTAACAGGCTTACAAACCGATTTTAAGCCTTTTTTGTTAGTGTATTCTATGATTAAAACATTACTCTTTGCTTTTTTAATAGCCACAGTGCCATCTTATCATGGTTATTATGTACAAGGAGGCTCAATTGCTGTTGGAAAAGCAAGCACAAAAGCAGTTGTTTGGACTACTATTTTAATCGTAATAGCCAATTATTTTTTAACCCAAATGTTATTAACCTAAATGATAGAAGTCAAAAATTTACATAAAGGTTTCGGTGATGTAAAAGTCTTAAAAGGAATATCTACAACATTTCATCCTGGTAAAACTAGTTTAATAATTGGTCAAAGTGGATCAGGAAAAACAGTTTTATTAAAAACACTTATAGGACTGCATACACCAGAAGAGGGAACAATTTCGTTTGATGGAAGAGTAAATACCGAATTTACCATTGAAGGAAAAAGGCAATGGAGGCAAGAAATAGGAATGGTTTTTCAAGGAAGTGCTTTATTTGATTCTCAAACAGTAGAAGAAAATGTTATGTTTCCTTTAAAAATGTTTACAGATAACTCGAATTCAGAAATGTTAGATAGAGTAAACTTTGCACTAAACAGAGTGAATTTAGAAAATTCAAATTTAAAACTTCCAGCAGAATTATCCGGAGGGATGCAAAAAAGAGTTGCAATTGCAAGAGCCATTGTAATGAATCCAAAATATTTATTTTGCGATGAGCCAAATTCTGGTTTAGATCCTCAAACTGCTACTGTCATAGATAAATTAATTCAAGAAATTACCGACGAATATAACATTACAACTGTAATTAATACACATGATATGAATTCTGTGATGGAAATTGGAGAAAAAATCATGTTTTTAAAAAATGGTTTAAAGGCCTGGGAGGGGAGTAGTGATGAGATATTTAAAACTGATAATGAGTCAGTTGTAGACTTTGTGTATTCTTCCAATTTATTTAAAAAAGTAAGGCAGGCATATTTAAAAGAAATAAAATAGAAAAGATATTTGTTTTTTTAAAAAAAACTTATATATTTGCAGCCGCTAAGAAAAGAAAAGATGACCTGGTAGCTCAGTTGGTAGAGCATCTCCCTTTTAAGGAGATGGTCCTGGGTTCGAGCCCCAGCCCGGTCACATTTTAAATTAAAAACTCTGCAAAATTTTGCAGAGTTTTTTTATGCTTCAAAGTTTTTTAAGTTTAATTAGTTACATTTTCTATATATATTTACATCTTATTAATTACGTATAAATGGAAAAAGATAATCAGTCTAAAGATACTTCCGAGCAATCTAAGCATGAAATAAAAAACGAAGCAAAAGGGTTGCTATTAAGCGTCAAGAAATATTTACTCGAACTTTTCGACTTTCGCGACGATACAGATCATGAAGCTACAATAAATGCTATAAAAGCAGATATTCCTTTTAAAGGCGCAACCGCCTGGATTCTTATTTTCGCCGTTTTTGTGGCTTCTATTGGTTTAAATGCTAATTCTACAGCAGTTGTTATTGGAGCCATGCTTATATCGCCTTTAATGGGTCCAATCCTTGGTATAGGAATGTCGTTTGCAATTAATGATATTGAAATTTTTAGAAAATCGCTAGTAAATCTTGGTACCATGATTGGTCTAAGTTTATTCGCCTCTTTTTTATTCTTTTATTTTTTTCCATTAAGTGAAGATAACTCAGAATTGTTAGGCAGAGTAAGTCCAGATATTAGAGATGTATTAATCGCTTTTTTTGGCGGATTAGCTTTAATGGTCGCTAGAACCAAAAAAGGAACGATTGCTTCTGTTATTTTTGGTGTGGCTATCGCTACAGCTTTAATGCCGCCTTTATGTACGGCAGGTTATGGTTTAGCAAAAGGAAATTTTACCTACTTTTTTGGTGCGATGTATTTATTTACAATTAATACAATTTTTATTGCTTTGGCTACTTTTTTAGTCTTAAAATTATTGCGTTTTCCAATGCATAAATACGCAAATGCAGCTAAAAGAAAACGCTATTCAGCGATAGCGACTGTGATTGGAATTACTGTTATGATTCCTGCAATTTTCACGTTTATAACCGTTTTTAATGAAAATCAAATTAAAACACAGTTTAATTCTTTTATCAATAAAGAGGTTAAAACAATATCGAACTTTCAGTTAATTGATGAGTCGTATAGTTCTAAAAATAAAGAGATTAGTTTAAATTTTTTTAATGAAGTTACGGAAGGTGAAAGAAATATTTTAAAAAATCAGTTGTATAATAATCCTAATTATACCAAAATAAAAGATTTTGAGATAAAGATTAAGGGGAGTGATACTAAGAGTTTCGAGTTAATTACAACTGCCTATAGAGATAAAAGAGAAGAACTACAAGAAAGCAAGAATATTATTGCCGGTTTACAAGGGCAAATTGCAGTTTTACAAGAAGATATTATTAAGTTGAACTACAGAATTGAACAAGACGCATTAAATAAAAATAAAAAAGTTATTGCTTTTAGTAGAATATCTAAAGATGTGAAAATTAGATATAAAGATATTGAAGCGATTGGCTTTGCAAATGTTTTATTTTCAAAAGATTTTATAAAGATTGATACAATTCCTACAGCAACTATTAAATGGAATTATAGATTATCAGATAGCTTTATCAAGTCTATTGAAAAGGAGTTAAGAGATTGGCTTCAAAAAGAAATGGAGTTAGATACGCTATATATGAAAAGAGAGCGATAAAAAAAAGCATCCTTTAGGGATGCTTTTTTACGTAAATTATTTACGAGTTGTAAATCTTTACTTCTGCATTTTGATTAAATAAATACACTTTTTTGGTGTGCATATTTAAACATTCATATCTTGTTCGGCGCTTGTTTCCTCTTTTGTAAATGGCGTTTTTAAATTCAAATAAATTACCAAAAGGAATATCGAAAATAAAATGTTTTCCAGAATCAGCAGAAAAACCTTTTAAGGCTAAAGATAAATTCACATCGGCATCTGTACTTGCTTTTGGGTTTTTTAAATAGGTTGCCAAATAAGGTAATATTTCCTTCGGATAAATTTCTGGATGAATAAAAGGCAACATTAAATGCTGAAAAACTGTTTTCCATTCTTGTCCGTGAGGTTGCACGCGTCCAAATTTCTGATGTGTTACATGATGTGCAATTTCATGAATTAAAGTCAATAAAAATTGATACTTGTTTAGGTTGTTATTTACTGTAATTTGAAATCGACCACTGGGAAGTTTTCTAAAATCACCGTGTTTTGTGGCTCTTTGGTTCACAATAAACAAATCAAAAGAGTGTTCATCAATTAAAAATTGAACAAACGGCATTGATTTCAAAGGAATAAATTTTATATAATCTGTATTCAATTTTTAATTTTTCTTATTGCTTATTAACTAAGGTGTTGAAGAGGATACTTCCAGTACTTTACCATTATAAAACTTATTTCCGGTTAAAGAAAAATCATGGATATAATTTGCCATTTCTGCGGCCGAAAGAGGCGCTTTATAATCAGGAAAGGCTTCTTCTAACATTTCTGTTTGCACAGCTCCCAAGGCCAAAACATTAAAGGCAATTTCTTGTTCTTTGTATTCTTCTGCTAGTAATTCTGATAAGGTAATTACAGCCCCTTTTGATGAAGAATATGCAGCTAAACCAGGAAACTTCATACTTCCTTGAATTCCGCCCATAGAACTTATGGTCACAACATGGCTTCCTTTTGGTAAAAAAGGAATTAAATTTTTAGTAATTTGTGCCACTCCGAAAACATTTACTTTATACACTTCTAAAAAATCATCCGAAGTTAATTCTGTAAAAGGTTTGTTTATGAGTTTGCCTGCATTGTTGATTAAAATATCAACTTGTTTCCAGTTTTGTTCGATGAAATTGGTTACTTTTTTAACATCGGTATTTTTAGAAATATCAACAGAAAGGACAGAGATATTTTTATGATTCACAGTCTCTAAAGGTTTTGTATTTCTAGAAATAGCCAGCACTTGATGCCCGTTTTTAGCAAACAATTTAGCTAATTCAAAACCAATTCCTCTACTAGTTCCTGTAATAACAACGTTTTTCATTAATTTTTAAATTTTGAATAAGCAATCTACTCAAATTTTCATACATTTCAGAATTAAAATCAAACAAATGAAAAAAATAGTTTTACTTTTTATAACGTTCATTTTTATTCAAAATTTAACAGCGCAAACGACCTATATTTTATGTGGGAAATTAATGGATACAAAATCAGGAAAAATCAGTACAGAGAAGACAATTGTTGTTGAGAAAAATAAAATTGTTGACGTCATGGATGGCTATATAATACCAAAATCTGTAGTTTCTATTGACTTGCGTGATAAAGTGGTAATGCCTGGTTTAATTGATTTTCATGTGCATATCGAGCAAGAGTTTACAGCAAATTCAAGATTAAATGGGTATATTTTAAATGAAGCGGATGTTGCTTACAATTCTGTCAATTTTGCAGAAGTAACCTTAAAAAACGGATTTACAACCGTGAGAGATTTAGGTGGTTCCGGTGTAAATATATCTTTGAGAAATGCTATTAATGCAGGTAAAATTATTGGTCCAAGAGTTTTTACAGCTGGTAAATCCTTAGCTACAACGGGTGGTCATGCAGATCCTACAAACGGAAGTAGCAGAGAATTAATGGGAAACCCTGGGCCAGAAGATGGAGTTGTAAATTCTGTTGAAGAGGGTAGAAAAGCCGTTAGACAACAATATAAAAACGGTGCAGATTGTATTAAAATTACCGCAACTGGTGGTGTTTTAAGTGTTGCTAAATCTGGCGATAATCCTCAATTTACAGTCGAAGAAATTAAGGCAATTTGTGAAACGGCAAAAGATTACGGAATGCATGTTGCGGCTCATGCTCACGGGGATGAAGGAATGCAAAGAGCTATAATTGGCGGTGTAAAAACCATAGAACACGGAACCTATATGAGTGATGAAACGATGGAACTCATGAAAAAACACGATGCTTATTTAGTACCTACAATTACTGCCGGAAAAGAAGTAGAGGAAAAAGCAAAAATAAAAGGTTTTTATCCGGATATCGTTGTGCCAAAAGCGTTGGCGGTTGGTCCGCAAATTCAAGGAACGTTTGCAAGAGCGTATAAAAAAGGAGTCGGAATTGCATTCGGAACAGATGCGGGTGTTTTTAAGCACGGTAATAACGGAAAAGAGTTTGGTTTTATGGTGGAAGCAGGAATGCCAGCAATCGAGGCGATACAATCTGCGACGATTACAAACGCAATGTTATTGAAGATGGAAAACGAAATTGGACAAATTCAAAAAGGTTTTTTTGCAGATATTATTGCTGTGGATGAAGATCCTACTGAGAATATTGCCACTATGGAAAACGTGGTTTTTGTAATGAAAGAGGGTGTTGTTTATAAAAAGTAATTACTAAAGATACAGTTTGAGCACTTTATCTATTTAAGTTAATTTTTTGATCGATATTAGTAAAATAGGTTTCTGATATTTTTTTAAATAAAAAAGCAGTGGAACTTAAATGAAAACAACTATTAAAATGAGAAATAAAAAGTGGGATTTAGTCTTTGTAATTATAGGAATATTAAATATTGTTTTCTCTTTTGCCGGTAATAATACAATTGAAGTTATTTTTGGATTTGAATTAAATGTTTGGACGTATAGAACAATTTGGGGGTTTATTGCTGCTGGTTCTTTTCTTAGTTATAGAAAGAAAAAGAAACTAGAATCAGAAGCTAATGATCAAAAATAAGTAAACCCTTCAGGTTTTAAAACTGGAAAGGTTTATGTATGTTTATCATCGTAAATTATTCAAAAGTAATATGCTGATAAGCGCCAATATCAGGTTTTGTAGTTCTATCAACTCCTAAAATATCTAGAGTAAAAATTGAGGTTTTCGCTTTATTAATGGCATCTGAATCTTGCCCAATAATAAAATCTTGATTTTGAGAATTTCTAAAATTTGTATTTCCGTTTAAAAGTATGTTTTGATAAAATGGGTTTGTAAAATCTAATTCAGAATTTCCTTCAAAAGAATTACTAGTATCATTAAACTGAATCATACAATTGCTAATGTTGTAATTAAAGATCCTACCACCATCAACTTTATCAATTAGAAATTCAATATTATTATTTCCATCAAAAATACAATTGGTAAAATTAGCAGCATGTAAATCTCTGGTTTCAATTATTTCTAGTCCATCATCAACATACGTAAAAAAATTATTGATTAAAACAGCTGGTAATTGACGAATTCCATTATTCCAGAAATTAGCAAATGTGCTGTGTGTAAAATTGTAAGTTCCGCCAATGGTGGCAGCTAAAGAAGCTTCTCCTGCCGAACCGATTACTACATTATACGCCTCTATATTTGTTTCTCTGGCAAGAATTCCAAAGTTTGAATGGTTGTAAATTTCTGAGTTTTGTAATTTTAAAGTTGGAGTAGAAGTAGAGCCGATACTATCAATTAGGATTCCAATAATTCCGTTTTTAATTTGTGCAAAGTTAATTTCATTGTCTTTACTTCCGGCGCGCATCCAAATGGTGCCCCATTGACCAGGAATTTTATTAAAACCACTTTCTAATCGGTCGCCTTCGAAAATCACTCTTTCAGTTAAAGTACCATTTACTTTCAAGGTTGCTTTATTGTCAATAATCAAACCCGAATTGTCATGAAAATGAACTCTTGCACCCGCTTCAATTGTTAACGTTTTATTTGCACGAACCGCTGCATATCCATAAATAACAGTTGGTTTTGTGTTTGTAAACGTCAGTTCAGCATCCGTTAAAAACCTACCTTTAATAGAGGTCACTTGTCCGCCAATCGTTAAACTATCAATTTTCATCGTTAAAGGATCTTTACCTGGAAAAATAAAGTTGGCATCTTGTACCAAAGTCACTAAATCTACACCTTGCTGATTGGCCCCATTATCAAACAAAATTCGATCTGTGTATAACGGATTTACAACATTATTGGCATCAATGGTCGTTTCTATAAATACAAAGATGCTATCTTTTGCTAAAATATCAATGTCATTAAATTCTTTTCCTGCAATTCCGTCAACATTTAATCTATAGTTTGATGAAGTTCCGTTTTCCAAAGCAATTTTAGGAATGGTAATAGCTTTATTTCCTCTGTTGTACACCTTTAAATTATAGGTTGCAGAACCAATATTCGTAAAAACAGTGTCTAAAAAAATAGTGTCTTTAGAAAACTCTAGTTCGCCAAAATTAGGAATTGTAGAAAAATCTTTTCTACAAGAACTCATAGAGATTAGAGCAACACAAATAAGAAATGTAAGGAAATAGCGCATAAATCAATTTTATATAAAAATAGAACTTAAAAATGATTGGTTTATTATTTTTTAATCAATTCAATTTCAAAAAGTTTGCCCCAATGCTTTCCTGTAACAAACAATCTATTGTTTTCGGCATCAAAAGCAATTCCGTTTAAAACTTCATCTTCAGGAACTAACTTTTGTGTTTTTTCCATTTCGATTTTTAAATCAGATAAATCTGCTACACCTAATACTGCACCTGTTTTTACATCAATAATCACCATTACATTTTGCTGATATTTATTTGCATAAATTTTGTTATCGATGAACTCTAATTCATTCAAGTTGTCTAAAGCATATTTATTGGTATAGACTTGTAAATATTTTTTTTCTTTAAAACTTACAGGATCTAAAAACCAAATTTTGTTTGTACCGTCAGATTTTATAAGTTCTGTTCCGTTGTTGGTTAGACCCCAGCCTTCTTCACTTTTATTAAATGCAAATTCTTTTTCTAGTTTAAAAGTTTCTAAATCATAGACAAACCCTTTCTTAGCTTGCCAAGTTAGCCAGTAAATTTTATTGTTTAAAATGGTCATTCCTTCACCAAAATATTGGTTGTCTAAAGCTATTTTTTGTAAAACTTTACCAGTAGTAATTTCTACTTTTCTTAGTGAAGATTGTCCTTTTTTGCCCGTAGTTTCATACAAAAAACCGTTATAATATTCTAAACCTTGTGTGTACGCTTCGGTATCATGCGGAAAAGAATTTATAATTTTATAGGTATAAATTGCAGGAGCTTTATCTGCCAAAACTTCAAAAGAATTATTTACTTTTTTTGTTTTTCCAGGAAAAAATGCCAGAGCAGAAACTACGTGTTTACCAACACCAAAATCTGAAGTATTAATAGTTGCAGTATTTCCATCCGCAGTAATTTCTAGTCCGTCAACAAAAAACTGAACTTTATCAACGGGTTTGTCATTTTTCTCTTTTAAAGTAATTGATATAGAAGAGTTTAGTGTCGTTTTTTTAACAACATTTAAAGTAAATTTGTAGCCATCATTACAAGAAGTAATGAATAAGAGGGTTAAAAAGGTAATAAGAACAGCAAGCTTTTTCATTATTTAAGTATTATATTTGGGTTTTAAATATTTAAAAATCAGATATATTATCTCATTTTAGGTACAAAGTTAATCCGTTTTTTACGTAAAGTATTTAAAAGACTAAATAAAACTATTTTTTTATTTGTAAATTAAAAAATAAGGTTAAATTTGCAATCTCAAAATGGTTAATTATTAACTATCTAGAAGATTGCGTAAAACTTTACCAACTTTCCGCATACAAACATAACATTAAAGTATTAAAATATAAAACAATGAAGAAAGGAATTCATCCAGAAAATTATAGAATGGTAGCTTTTAAAGACATGTCTAATGAAGATGTTTTTTTAACCCGTTCTACTGTAGACACTAAAGAAACTTTAGATGTTGATGGTGTAGCTTATCCTTTAGTAAAATTAGAGATTTCTAGAACTTCTCACCCTTTTTACACTGGTAAATCTAAACTTATCGATGCTGCAGGACGTATTGATAAATTTAAGAACAAATACGCAAAATTTAAAAAAGAGTAATTTTTTTACAATTTTTAACATATAAAAAAGCCTCGACACTGTCGAGGTTTTTTTTGTGGTATAGTTCTTAGAATTTAACAACTGTTTTTTTTATTTATATTGCATAAAAAATATATGCCAATTTATTTAGACCGACATAGTTTTATTAGTGACGTTTCTGCTAAAGAAGCCGCTCAAGAACATTTACTTGATCTTGGAATTCAAGATCAACACGGTTGTAAAGCAATTACCTACTGGTTTGACGAAGTGCGAAAAGTAGCTTTTTGTTTGGTAGAAGCTCTTAGTAAAGAAGCGGTTAGGGAAATGCATGACCATGCACATGGAGGTGTGCCAAATGAAATTATTGAAGTAGATGAATCTGTTGTGCTGGCTTTCTTAGGAAGGGTGAAAGACCCTTTTAATAAAGAGGGTGAGGTTTTAAAATTGATTGAAGAACCAGCCTTTCGGTTTATCATGGCCATAAATTTTATTGAAGACAGCCATCATGTTCAAATCAATAAAGTTTTTTCGAATACACTGAAACAAGGTGTTAAAAAACACAATGGAGCCATTGTTGAATCAACTAAAGGGCGTTTTTTAACCATCTTTACAACAGTACAAAGTACAATTGATTTCGCCAAAATCTTGGTAGAATTTTCAAGTAAAAATACTTTAAACCTTCAAATTGGCCTAAGCTGTGGAAATCCAGTAGATAACGCTCAAATTATTTTTGAAAAAGTAATCATTGAGGCTAAAAATTTATGTTTAGCCTCAAGAAGAGGTCAGATTGTGATGTCTAGTGCTATTAAAAAAATGTATCAAAAAGGAGACGCATCTTTAAATACTCTAAACTTTAAAGATTTAAAGCCCGTAGATACCGAATTTCTTGCTGAATTTATAGCGTTTCTTGCTGACCACTGGCATAATCCCAATCTAAAAACACAAGATTGCTGCACGTATTTAAGAATAAGCAGCTCTAGTTTACACCGGAAAATGACAGCTTCTTTAAGTGTTTCTTTTACTGTTTTTTTAAGAGAGTATCGTTTAAAAAAATCAATTGAGATGTTTCCTCAGTTCAATATAATTGCTGAAGTTTCGTATGATGTAGGTTTTAATAGTCCTGAGTATTTTAGAAAATGTTTCTATGATTTTTTGGTATTTCTCCTTCAAACTACATCAGGCAGTCCAGGCTTCGTTCTGCATAAAGTGATTTGCTAAACTAAAGTAGTTTTCTTGTTTTGGGCTAATTTTATGGTTTTTTGAATTTTTTTTGTGGTTTCCTTCACCTTTTAGAGTGTAATTTTGGTTTTTACTAACTAAAAATAAACTTAATCATGGAAAAATTAAACTTTAAAGATATGAATACTATTGAAAAAAATAAGTTGGACACTTTTTTGTTAAAACTAAGCGGTAAAATTGTAACGCCAGAAGATGTTGAATACAATGAAACACGTAAAGTGTATAATGGAAATATTGACAAGTATCCAGGCATGATTGTGATGTGTTCTGATGTTGCAGATGTCATTGCTGCTGTAAATTTTGGAAGAGAAAATAATTTACTCATTGCCGTTCGAGGTGGTGGACATAATGGGGGTGGTTTAGGTGTTTGCGATAACGGTTTAGTCATCGATTTATCAGGACTCAAATCTGTACGTGTAAATACTGCTAAAAACACGGTGAGAGTAGGCGGTGGAAATCTTTGGAGAGAAGTAGATCATGCTACGCATCCATTCGGTTTAGCAGTACCTGCAGGAGTTGTTTCTTCAACAGGTGTTGGCGGACTCACCCTTGGAGGTGGTGTTGGGCATTTGTCAAGAAAATATGGTTTGACCATAGACAACCTTTTAGAAGCTGATATGGTATTGGCTGATGGTAGTTTTGTGACCGTACATAAAAATCAACACCAAGATTTGTTTTGGGCTATCCGAGGTGGAGGTGGGAATTTTGGAATTGTAACCTCGTTTAAATTTCAAGCACATCCTGTTAAAACAGTTATAGGAGGGCCTACTTTATGGCCTATCGAAAAGACCAAAGAAATTATGGCATGGTATCATGATTTTTTAAACAATGCTCCCGATGATTTGAATGGATTTATTGCTACTATGGTTATTCCTGGGGCGCCCTTTCCAGAACATTTACACAACAAGCAATTTTGTGGTATTGTTTGGTGCTATACTGGTGATCCAGCTGATTTTAAAGAATTGTTTAAGCCTGTATTAGCACTCAATCCTGTTTTTTAACATGTAGACGAAATGCCGTATCCACAAATACAATCTATGTTTGACGCGTTGTTTCCTCCTGGAATGCAGTGGTATTGGAGAGCCGACTTTTTTAAAGAGTTAGGAGATGAAATTCAAGAACAACACTTAAAATTTGGTTCTAATATTCCTACACCACTTTCTGCTATGCATTTATACCCTATTAGCGGTGCTGCAAGTAGAGTTGGATCAGATGAAACACCATGGGCATATCGCGATGCAAAATATTCAGGGGTTATTGTTGGCGTTTCTCCAGACCCTGAAGATGCGGATAAAATAACCAATTGGTGTAAAGATTATTGGGAGGCACTACACCCGTATTCTTCTGGTGGTGCGTATTCTAATTTTATGATGGAAGAAGGACAAGAACGTATACAGGCCAGTTACAAACACAACTACAAGCGCTTGCTAGACATTAAAAGAACCTATGATCCCAACAATGTATTTCGAGTAAATCAAAATATAAAACCATAAATAACAAGGATGTCATCCTCTCCTTTAGTGAAATTAGAGATTTCTAGAACTTCTCACCCATCTTACACTGGTAAATCTAAACTTATTGATGCTGCAGGACGTATTGACAAGTTCAAAACCAAATACGTAAAGTTCAAAAAAAGTAATACTTTTAGAATTTTAAACATATTTAAAACTCCAACATTCATTTGTTGGAGTTTTTTTTTAATCCAATAGAAAAGAGTGTCTTTGTAAAACAAGTATTTATTTGGTAATTATTTTAATTTTCGTTTGGGCATTCCCTTTCAGGTCGGGCTTTCCATTATATCTTTTTTTCATACCTCCAAAAAGGATGCTATTTCAATCCCTAACGCAACTTATATACCAACTGAGTTGTTGCCTCTAAAACTAAAACATTATTTTTAAACTTTTAAAATAACAACCAATAAATGAGAAATAATTTACTTATAATTTTTATTGGAATATGTATTTTATTCGGATTTCTAGTCTATTTTATTTCACAAACCGGTATGACAACCGTTTCTTTGCTATAAATCTTTTGCAAAGCAAAGACTGTCTGCAATATCCTTTAGTTTACCATATTTTTCAATAGGATAGTAGCCGTTTCTTTGATATAGCCTAATTGCCTCAGGTTGCTTTGAACCGGTAAAGAGTATGCATCTTACACTTTCTAGTTCTCGAGACCAGTTTTCTAATTCAGAAAGAATTTTATCTGCAATTCTTTGACCTCTAACTGTCTGAGAAACATACATTCGTTTAATTTCTGTTGAATTAAAATCATATTTCGTGATGGCACCACAGCCAACAGGTTTCCCTTCTTTTAAAGCTAAAACCACATATTTCAATTCATTAATAGTATTAAATTGAGATAGCGAATGTGTGGTTCCATCTCTTTTTGCAAGATCGGAATTCAGCAACTCCACTAGCTTTTTAAAAGCTATATTTTCTGAATTAGTTCTTATTATTTCAATCATATTTTTTAATGATGTTCAGCATAAATAACGAAGTTAGAATTTTAAATTAAAAAGTTACTAATGAAACATCTTTTTTAAAGACTAAAGTTAGTCTATAAACTAAAGGCTTGTAAAATTTCTGGAAGTAAAGCAATCGTTTCTGAGGACTTTTGTAAATAACAATTAATAAATTAATTTTTAACTTGTGTTTACATTCCGTTATTCTGTTTCCAATGTTTTCGTTAATTCAAAACAAAGTTTGTCAATATTCCCCATTTCTGGATGGAATGCAGATATAGTTAAAATATAATTTTTAGTTTGACACCCCTTTTAAATAAAAGATTACACTCATTTTTTAGGTGATCCGTTACTTTTGCGAAATAATTTCGTTATAAATTGTATCTGTTTGTGAGATAGCGGGAATCAATTCTCTCTTTTAAAAGTAAAGCAGTCTTGCGTCTTTTATCTGTCAGCACCGATCATTTTACTTGTTTTTTCTGTCAATGCATTAATCATTTTTTTAATTAGGAATGAACACTATTTTTTATATTCTTCTGATAAAGGAGAAATCATAATGTGCGCTTTGTGTGTTCCAGGATTCATAATCCAAGGATGATTTGACGCCACAGGGGCATTTGGCAAACCTGTAGATGCTGCTGTAGCCCAAGGCATATACACCACATAACGAAGTTGTGCTCCTCCAACTTTTGAAGTTTCAGAATCATATAGTGCATTTGCTCCATAGTAAATGTGCAAAGTAGATCCAGAAGTTATTTTAAGTTGACCTGATTTCATTTCTGCTTCCCGGATCGTAAAGATTTCTTGACTCGTCTTTCCTACTGCATTTAAGACTCTTCCTCTCGCCATAAACGGCTCAAGATCTTTATGATAACATGCCGCACTAAAGCCTGTTTGTTTAGGGTTATCTGCAAGAACAATAAATTGATTATCTCCTTCTTTTAGCGTCACAAATTCACCAGCCATATTATATCCAATAACTTTACATGCTGCCCTACTTTCTTCGGGAGCCGCCATTAATGCTGTGGCAATTAAAGCTTCATCTGTGTCAATAGCTTTTAATTGTTTACCCATACCAGAAATACTTTCTGTTACCGTTTCTGTTTCAGAGTATTTTTTTATTGTTGTTTTTGTTTTGTCTGATGAATTACAAGAAATCAAAATTCCTGAAAGAAAAATTGCTGTAATAATACGTTTCATATTTTATAATTTTTTAGTTTGGTGTTAAGGAAGCACAACTTAAAACTGATAATTCCCTGTTTCAATGACCTATATCATAAGTGAGCGATGTTAACTTTTTTCTATCAAAAAGTCAATAAGGAAAAACCCCTATAGCCAACTTTGCCAGAGCATTTAGGCTTTCTTGTAAAAGTTACTAAGGTTTTTTGTAAAAGTACTAGTATAATCGAGTAAAAATCTTACTATTTTTAATTAAATTTAGTAAAATAAATTGTAAAAATATGTACAACTTTTACAAAGCAAGTAAAGTGGTGCGTGCATGCCAGTAGCATTGCATTTTTTATAAAGGTATAAAAATAATTTTAAATAGGATGTAAAATCGAAGATATTAACCTAAAAACTTCTTGAGAGGCAAACCCGTAAAATGAGTTTAGTAAAAGGAAGATTTTGTAGGGTTTCCTCTAGTTTTATGAATAATATTTTTTCTTTAGCCAGAATGAAACGCGAACTAATAAAATCAAAGCTGGCACTTCTACTAACGGACCAATTACGCCTGCAAATGCTTGACCTGAATTGAGTCCGAAAACTGCAATCGCCACTGCAATTGCTAATTCAAAATTATTTCCTGCTGCTGTAAAAGCTACGGCAGCTGTTTTATCGTAGGTTGCTCCCGTTGCTTTGGTAACGAAAAACCCAATGATAAACATAATAGTAAAATAGATTAATAAAGGAACCGCAATAATTAAAACATCCATAGGAATTTCTACAATTAATTCGCCTTTTAAAGAGAACATCACCACAATTGTAAATAACAGCGCAATTAATGTGATTGGTGAAATGGTCGGGATGAATTTGTTAGTGTACCAATCTTCGCCTTTGAGTTTTACAAATATCAGTCTACTTAAAATACCCATTACAAATGGAATACCTAAATAAATAGCAACACTTTCTGCAATCGTTCCGATAGAGATATCAACGATAGCGCCTTCAAAACCAAAATAGGGTGGAAGTACTGTTATAAAAAGCCACGCATAAAAACTGTAGGCAAAAACTTGAAAAATACTATTTAATGCCACTAAACCTGCACCATATTCGCTACTTCCTTCGGCAAGATCGTTCCAAACCAATACCATGGCAATACAACGCGCCAAGCCAATTAAAATCAATCCGACCATATATTCTGGATAGTCGCGTAAAAAAGTGATGGCTAAAAAGAACATTAAAACGGGCCCAATAACCCAATTTAAGATAAGTGAAATAGAAAGAATTTTGGTGTTGCGAAAAACTTTTGGCAAGAGCGCATAATTTACTTTTGCCAAAGGCGGATACATCATTAAAATCAACCCAATTGCTATGGGAATATTTGTTGTTCCGCTGTTGAATGAGTTGATGATATTAGGAAATTTTGGAATAAAATAGCCAAGTCCAACTCCAATTGCCATGGCAACAAATATCCAAAGGGTTAGATTTTTATCGAGAAAACTTAATTTTTTTAATGCCATATTTATGAGTTTATTTGAGAGAAAACGAAGTATAATTCAGTTGCTATTTGCAAACTTCTTTCAGTATATTTTTCTGCTTGTTGAGGTGTTTCATCAAATGCTTTTGGATCTTCAAAAGTTATCGGAATTCGTTTTTCTGCACCCGCAATAAATGGACAAGCTCCATCTGCTGAATCACAAGTCATAATTGCTGCAAATTCAGATTTTGGGTTAAAATCATCGTCTAATTTTTTTGAAAATCCAATAATAGGATGTTCATTCTTTGCATATTTAATGCTGTAAATTGGGTTTTTATCGTGCGAAAGCGTCTTAATTTGAAAGCCTGCATTTTTTAGTGTTTCTGTAACCATTGGAAATAAAGCTGTAGCTTCTGTGCCACCAGAATAACAAAATACATTTTTGATGTTAAAATAGTTAGCCATTGTTTGCGCCCAAACTTGTGATAAATGACTTCTTCGGGAATTGTGTGTACAAATAAAATTGATACGAATTTCTTGATGACTGGAAACTTTAGATTGAATAAAATCTGTTAGTGGTTTTAAAATAGCTTTACGCTCATCGGAAATAGTTGCTGGTTCTAAGCGCTTAATTATATTTTCTATTTCTGGAAATAAGGTTGGTTGTGTGGTTCTCATTGTTTTGTTTAGTAAGATAAATGCTTTTAACAGCAATCTTTTTTATTAGTAATATCTTGATGTAGAAATAGCAACATTGTTTCTTTCATCTTTGTCCAATTTTCAGCATTGATACAATAGCAAACACTGGTCCCTTCTACATTTCCTTTAATAAGTCCTAAATGTTTTAATTCTTTTAAATGTTGAGAAATTGTAGGTTGTGCAAGTCCGATTTCGTTCACCAAATCGCCACAATAACAGGCGTCTATTTTAAATAGTTGCTGTAAAATTGCCACTCTTGCAGGATGTCCAAAGACTTTTGCGAATAAGGCTATTTCGTTTTGTAGGTCGGTAAACATTTCTGTTTTTGCTAATCCCATTTCTTATTTATTATTTAATTGCAATGTTACGATTAATATATAAAAAGGAAAACTATTTTAAACAAGATTTCGATACTATTTTTAAAGATAAAGTCACTCAAACTGACAATTAGAGAAGTAGTACAATTCAAAATGCATATTGGTTTAAAATAAATTTAGCAGAAGTAAATTCAAAATAGGAACAGACGAAGTTTCTATCACTCACTAAAATAAAAATAATTGGGAATGTTGATGCAGTAGACAAAAGAAACCGTTTCTAAATACTAATAGGACTTCAATACAGGTAAACAGTTTTAACTTCTAAACAAAAAAACCACCTCAAAAGAGATGGTTTTAAACTGTAAAAAAAAATTCGTGTTTTTACATATAATCTTCAATTGGGTTGCAAGAACAAATTAAGTTTCTGTCTCCAAAAGCATCATCCACTCTTCTAACTGTTGGCCAGAATTTGTTGTCCGCAATATACTCCAAAGGAAAAGCAGCTTGTTTTCTGGTGTATGGAAAAACCCAATCATCTGCAGTTAACATGGCTTGTGTATGCGGTGCATTTTTTAAAGGATTATTTTCGTCCGCTATTGTTACTTCATTAATCTCCTTTCTAATAGAAATCATTGCATCACAAAAACGATCTAATTCAGCCATACTCTCAGATTCTGTAGGTTCAATCATCATGGTTCCAGCAACCGGAAAAGAAACTGTTGGTGAATGAAAACCATAATCCATTAAACGTTTTGCAATATCTACAACTTCAATTCCGTTTTGTTTAAAATCACGACAATCAATAATCATTTCGTGTGCAGCGCGTCCTTGATCGCCTGTATATAAAGTTGGATAATGACCATTTAAACGTTCTTTAATATAGTTTGTGTTTAAAATTGCCATTTTAGTGGCATCCGTTAATCCCTGAGCACCTAACATTGTTATATATCCGTAAGATATTAAACAAACTAATGCAGAGCCCCAAGGTGCGGCAGAAATAGAACTAATTGCATTTTCACCACCTGTTTTAATCAAAGGGTTTGTTGGCAAAAACGGCACTAATTGAGGAGCAACACAAATTGGGCCAACTCCAGGACCTCCACCACCATGCGGAATTGCAAATGTTTTGTGTAAGTTTAAGTGACACACATCTGCACCAATGGTTGCAGGATTTGTCAAACCAACTTGCGCGTTCATATTTGCACCATCCATATATACTTGACCACCATGCGCATGAATTAAATCAGTAATATCTTTAATTCCTGTTTCAAAAACACCATGCGTTGAAGGATAGGTAACCATTAAAGCCGCTAAGTTTTTAGAATGTAATTCCGCTTTTTCTTTTAAATCGTCAAAGTCGATATTTCCTTTTTCATCGGTTTTTGTCACCACAACTTCCATACCAGCCATTACTGCGGATGCAGGATTTGTGCCGTGTGCAGAAGCCGGAATTAAACAAATATTTCTATGAGAATCGCCTCTGTGTTCGTGGTACGCTCTAATAACCATTAAGCCAGCAAACTCTCCTTGTGCACCAGAGTTTGGTTGTAAAGAAGTACCTGCAAAGCCCGTAATAATATTTAATTGATGTTCTAATTTTGTTAAAACTTCTTGATATCCTTGCGCCTGATTTAACGGTGCAAATGGATGAATATTTCCCCATTGCGGATTGCTTAAAGGCAACATTTCTGAGGCAGCATTTAATTTCATTGTACAAGATCCCAAAGAAATCATAGAATGGTTTAAAGCTAAATCTTTACGCTCTAATTTTTTAATATAACGCATCATATCTGTTTCTGAATGATACGTGTTAAAAATGCTGTTTTCTAAGAAAGGTGTATTTCTTACTAAAGCTTCTGGAATTGCTTTTATTGGTTGTGGTAATGCACCACTTTTAACATTAAAAGCTTGCTCAAAACAACCTACAATTTCTTTAATTTCTGTAATTCCGACGGTTTCATTGATAGAAATTGAAACGTGATTTTCATCAACATAATTAAAGTTAATGTGATTTGCTTCTGCAACTGTTTTTAATTTTGCAGCTGCGACTTCCACTAAAATAGTATCAAAATAAGCTGAATTTAGTTGTTTAAAGCCTAAATCACTTAAAATAGTTGCTAGCGTTTTTGTGTTTGTATGCACGTAATCAGCAATATTTTTTAAACCGTCTTTACCGTGATATGCTGCATACATACCAGCCATCACAGCTAATAGAACCTGTGCAGTACAAATATTAGAAGTCGCTTTTTCGCGTTTAATATGTTGTTCTCTAGTTTGCAAAGCCATTCGTAAAGCTCTGTTGCCATTAATGTCTTTAGTAACACCAATTATTCTACCAGGAATATTTCTTTTATAACAATCTCTTGTTGCAAAATATCCTGCATGAGGACCTCCATAACCTAACGGAATTCCGAAACGTTGTGTAGTTCCTACAACAACATCAACTCCAAATTCTGCCGGTGCTTTTAATTTTACGAGTGATAAAATATCCGCAGCAACTGCCACTTTTATATTCTTTTCATTCGCTTTTGCAACGAAGGCTGTATAGTCATTTACTTGACCAAGTTTTCCCGGGTATTGTAAAATTGCGCCGTAAAACTCGTCAGAAAAATTAAATTCTTCGTGGTTTCCAACAACTAATTCAATACCAATAGGCGCAGAACGTGTTTGTAAAACCGATAAAGTTTGAGGTAAAATTTCTTCGGATACAAAAAACTTGGTTACATTATTTTTCTTTTGATTTCTTTCACGCACATCAAAAAGTAATGCCATTGCTTCTGCAGCAGCGGTACTTTCATCCAACAAAGAAGCATTTGCCAATTCCATTCCCGTTAAATCACAAATCATTGTTTGAAAATTTAACAACGCTTCCAATCTTCCTTGTGCAATTTCTGCTTGGTAAGGCGTATATGCCGAGTACCAACCCGGATTTTCTAAAATATTTCTTTGAATAACACTTGGCACAATCGCCTCATGATAGCCTAAACCAATATAGCTTTTAAAGACTTTATTTTTTTCTGAAAGTTCTTTAATATGCGCTAAATATTCATATTCGCTCATAGCAGGTTCTAAATCTAAAGCTTCTTTTAATCGGATTTTTTCTGGAACAGTTTCATTAATTAACTGATCTAAACTAGCTACTTTAATAGCCGATAACATTTTTTCTTGCTCCTTTTTATTAGGGCCAATATGTCTTAGTTGAAACGAGTTTGTATTCATTTAAATTTTTTATCAGTCTTAAATTCAATCGATTTAGTTGATTGATGATTTATGTTTTATTAACATTGCAAAAATAAGGATTTTAGCATCCTTAAGATTCACATAATTACGTTAAATTGAGAATAATTATTAACCAAATGACAATGTTATCAACATAAACTTTACTTTTGTTTGATGAGGTTTTTAAAAAATATTTTAAATTTTTACTTAAATTCAAGTATACATGTGGCTATAGCCGTATATTCTTTTGTTAGAATTACAGAAATGTATTTTAAACTTCCCCCTAATGAAAACTTAGATTATTTTATTTTCTGCGGTACAATTACAGGGTATAATTTTGTAAAATATGCGGGTGTTGCAAAATTGCATCACAAAAGTTTAACAAACGATTTAAAAATCATTCAGATTTTTTCTTTTTTATGCTTTTTAGCTATGTGTTATTATGGGTGTTTAATTGATTTTAAAACACTGCTTTTATCCCTTCCTTTAGCGCTGTTAACCGTTTTGTATGCGGTTCCTTTTTTAAGCGGATTTGCTAAAAATTTAAGAGAGATAAGTTATCTAAAAATTATTGTAGTAGCCTTTGTTTGGACTGGGTTTACTGTTTTAATTCCGTTATTTGATGCCGGAAAAGAAGGGACTTTATCAGCAGTTTTTTATGCAATTCAACGATTTTTATTGGTAATTGTTTTGATACTTCCTTTTGATATTAGAGATATGAAATTTGATGCGATTTCTTTGCAAACAATCCCAAAGAAAATAGGGATAGATAGCACCAAGAAACTAGGAGTTGCACTGCTCGTTTTTTCGTTAGTTTTAGAGTTTATGTCCTCCACAGAAATCACAGTAAAAAGTCCTTTTATGCTGTTCTTCTTTTTAATGATTATCTTCTTAATGAGAGCTAAAATCAATCAATCAAAATATTATAGCTCCTTTTGGGTAGAGTCTTTGCCTATTGTTTGGTTGCTATTTCTTTTGGGATTTCATAATTTTTAAGCCTTAAATGTCTTTTTTTTATGAAGTTAATCAATATTGGTGACAAATTAAATTGATATCATAAAACTTTAAAAAGGCTTCTTACTTGTCTACTATCTTTGTAGCTTTACGCATTTAAATTCAACCATGATTTTAAAGTAATGATTACCACAAAAAGAAATTATATTTTCGATTTTGATAGTACTTTAACCAGGGTGGAAGCTTTGGATGTTTTAGCCGAAATTACACTACAAAATAATCCTAACAAAGAAAAAATTATTCAAGAAATAATTGATATTACCAATTTAGGAATTGATGGCGAAATCTCATTTACAGAATCTTTAGAAAAAAGAATTAAGCTGTTAAATGCAAATCAATCAGATTTAGCGAACTTAGTAAGCGCTTTAAAGAAGCAAGTTTCCGCATCCATAGAAAGAAATAAAGAATTTTTTAAAGATTTTGCAGACGATATTTATGTTATTTCCTGCGGATTTAAAGAATTTATAGACCCTATTGTAGCAGCCTACAATATACCTTCAGATAGAGTTTTTGCAAATACTTTTGAGTTTGCTAATGATGGAAAAATTATTGGTTTTGATGCTAATAATCCGTTATCACAGCACAACGGAAAAATAAAGTGTTTAAAAGACATGGATTTAGAAGGAGAAATACAAGTTATTGGTGATGGTTATAGCGATTATGTAACCCGAAAATCGGGCGTAGCACATAAGTTTTTTGCATATACAGAAAACATTTCTAGAGTAAAAACTACAGAAAACGCAGATCATATTGCCCCAAATTTAGATGAATTTTTATACGTAAACAAGTTGCCAAGAAATATCTCATACCCAAAGAATAGAATTAAAATTTTATTATTAGAAAACGTACACCCAGATGCTTTTACAAAGTTATCAACGGATGGCTTTTCTGTAGAAACCGTTTCTAGAAGTTTATCCGAAGATGAATTGATAGAAAAAATTAAAGATGTACACGTTTTAGGAATTCGTTCTAAAACTAATGTTACACAGAAAGTAGTAGATGCTGCGGATAAATTAATGGTGGTTAGTGCGTTTTGTATTGGTACGAAGCAAATTGATTTAGAAGCCTGTAAAGAAAAAGGAATTGTTGTTTTCAATGCTCCTTATAGTAATACGCGTTCGGTTGTTGAGTTGGCAATTGGCGAAATTATTATGTTAATGAGAAGTGTTTTTCAAAGAAGCACGGAAATACACAACGGTCAGTGGAATAAAACAGCAGATGGTTCAAGAGAAGTTCGTGGTAAAAAACTAGGAATTGTTGGATATGGTAACATTGGTAAGCAATTATCAATCTTAGCAGAAGGTCTTGGAATGGACGTTTATTACTATGATGTAGAAGATACTCTAGCGCTAGGAAACGCAACTAAAGTAAGTAAATTAGAAGATTTATTAGCGATATCCGATGTAGTTACATTGCATATTGATGACAACGCAGCGAACAAAAATTTTATTGGAGAAACAGAGATTTCTCAAATGAAAGATGGTGCGTATTTAGTTAATCTTTCAAGAGGATTTGTAGTTGATATTAAAGCATTGGCTGCTGCTTTAAAAAGCGGAAAATTAGCAGGTGCTGCCGTGGATGTTTATCCAGAAGAACCCGCAAAAAACGGGGAATTCCTAACAGAGTTAAAAGGATTGCCAAACGTGATTTTAACGCCTCATGTTGGTGGAAGCACCGAAGAAGCGCAAAGAGATATTGCAGATTTTGTGCCTAGTAAAATTATGGCATATATAAATTCTGGAAATACGGTAGACGCTGTAAACTTCCCTAATATTCGTTTGCCAAGACAAATAAAGTCTCATAGATTCTTACACATTCATAAGAATGTACCCGGAATTATGGCAAAAATTAATAAGATTTTAGCCAAATACGATTTAAACATTTCTGGTCAATATTTATCTACAGATCCAAAAGTTGGCTATGTAATTACAGATTTAGACAAAGAATATAACAAAGAAGTTATTGATAAATTAAGAAAAGTAGAAGGCACTATCAAGTTTAGAGTGTTGTATTAATCTTCTTTTTTAAACCTAAAAAAGCCCTTCAAATTTTAAAATTTGAAGGGCTTTTATTTTTGTCGTCATTCCTCGCAGTTATGCTTATTTAAAAGTACTTTTCTCTGTGAAACTCTATGCAATTTCTCTGGGAATCTCTTTGTAACATGACCAGTTACAACTTCATTTTCTCCTTCAAATCAATAATCATGGCATCTTTTACACCTAAATAACGCTTACTTCCTAAATATCTATTTTTATTAAACTCATCATAATTTGGTTGTGAAGCATCCATAGAACTTAAATGAACGTTTCCAGAAGAATGAATAAATTCCATTTTATCATTACCTAACCAAATAGCAACATGTACAACACGTTGTTTTGTTTCTGATGTTGCTTTTGTTCCAAAAAAAAGTAAATCTCCTTTCTCTAAATCTTTAAAATTTAAAGTAGCATCGACCGTTTTTCCGGCATTTATTTGTTGAGAAGCATCTCTAGGAATTACTAAACCATTTAATAAATAGACCATTTTAGTAAAACCGCTACAATCCATTCCTTTAGAGGAGGTTCCTCCCCACAAATAAGGAAAACCTCCAAAATTTTTGGCAACAGCTTCAATATTTTCTTTGGATGAAACTACGTTTTCTAACCAAGAATCATAAATTACAGCTTCCTCTTTTTTGATAAATCCAGTTCTTTTATCCGGATATTTTACTTCATAGAATGTGTCATCCTCAGAAATGTATTCTAAAATTCCGCCTAAAGTAACGTCAGAAATAATAGTAGCTTCATCCTTTTTATCAGCAAAAACATATCCAAAATTTTTGGTAAAAAGCACTTTTTTAGCTTGATTCCAAGTGTCTATTTCGGCTTTGTTTAGTAATTGAATTCCGCCTCTATCAACCCAAGAAATATACATATCAGGAGTTTGAATTTTATAAAAATCACCTTTTTGATCGAACACTTTTAAAGACATGCCTAACAAACCTTGTGTACCCAATTCAGCGGAATGTTTTGGTTCTGAACGAATATTAATCACCGAATTTTTAGCCACAGCAAATTGTAGATTTCCAACCGCAGCATCTGGCAAAACACGTACATTATTTGTAAATTGTAACTTTCTATTATTTAAGCTATCTAATAATATTAAAAAGGCTCTTTTAGAAGTGGTTTCTCCCTCTAAAATAAGTTGATTGTCTGCCAATTCAAAATTGATGTCAAACAATTCAACGCGTTTGTCAGGAGCAAATTCTGATTTTATGGATGCATGAATGCTCTCTAGTTCAGAAATTAGTTTTGAATCATTTTTACAAGACATTAAAATAAGGAACAATAACAAAGAAAAGTATTTTATAAACTTCATTAGATATAGATTTTTTGCTAAAATACAAAACAAAATTGCTGTTTTATAAAATGAAGAAAATCATTTATAACAACATAGAAATGTTTGTATGAATTTGTGAAATTCGTTCCGAAAGAGCGAATTCTCAAAAGGATTGTTTTATATTTGGGATAAATCATTTTTATTAGCGATGAATTATCAAAACACATTAGCTTTTGCGAAACAGCAAGATAAAGAGGATTCTCTTTCTCATTTAAGAAATCGATTTCATATTCCGAAAGATAAAAACGGAAATGAATGGATCTATTTTACTGGGAATTCTTTGGGATTGCAACCCAAATCGACCAAAGAATACATCAATCAGGAATTAGAAGATTGGGCAAATTTGGGGGTAGAAGGGCATTTTGAAGCGAAAAATCCGTGGTTAAATTACCATGAATTGTTAACAGATAAAATGGCTAAAATTGTGGGAGCAAAACCAGTTGAAGTGGTGGTAATGAACACGCTTACCACAAATTTACATTTGTTGATGGTTTCTTTTTACAGGCCTACAAAAACAAAATATAAAATTGTAATTGAAAGCGATGCTTTTCCTTCGGATAGATACGCGGTGCAATCTCAATTAAAGTTTCATGGTTTTGATGATGAAGATGGCGTTATAGAATGGAAACCAAGAGTAGGAGAAACGCTTTTAAATATCGAGGATTTAGAGTCGATTATAAAATTTGAAGGCGATGAAATTTCTTTATTATTAATTGGAGGCGTAAATTATTATACGGGTCAGTTTTTAGATATAAAAAAAATTGCAGAAATCGGACATTCAAAAAACTGTATTGTTGGTATTGATTTAGCGCACGGTGCAGGAAATGTGCAACCTAATTTGCACGATTCAAATGTAGATTTTGCAGCTTGGTGTACCTACAAATATTTAAATGCGGGACCAGGAAGTTTAGGCGGTGTTTTTGTGCACGAAAAACATGCAAAAAATAAAGACTTGCCGCGTTTTGCAGGTTGGTGGAATCACAATAAAGAAACACGTTTTAATATGCGACAGCCTTTTGATGTGATGCAAGGTGCAGAAGGATGGCAATTAAGCAATCCGCCCATATTATCGATGGCAGCAATTAAAGCTTCTTTAGATTTATTTGATGAGGTTGGGATGGGTGGTTTAAGAGAAAAATCAGAAAAACTAACTGGTTATTTTGAGTTTTTAATCAATGAAATTGATTCGGATGATATTAAAATTATCACTCCTAAAGATCCAAAAGAAAGAGGTTGCCAATTAAGTATTCAAGTTCAAAATACAGATAAAAGTTTGCATAAAAAACTAACAGAAAATAATATTATTACAGATTGGCGAGAACCCAATGTTATACGCTGTGCGCCCGTGCCAATGTATAGTTCTTATGAAGATGTGTATAGAATGGTCACTATTTTAAAAGGGTTGTTATAGCATAATGAATGTATTATTTCACATGGCAGTTGGAGCAACAATTATAGTCGGAATTGCTAAGATTAATGAAGAAAGTCAATTTGAAAATAAAAAAATCAGTGTATTTGGTTTTGTTTTAGGCGTATTATCTCATGGAATCTTGGATTATATTCCTCATTGTTATCCAATAAATTCAAAAGTTGATGTAATTAGTAGTTTGATTGTATTTTTATTGTTAATCTATTATGTTAAAAAGAAATTTAAAATACTTGTTATGACTACTTTATTAGGTTCAATATTTCCTGATTTATTAGATTTATCACCTGGGATTATGAATTCATTATTCAATATTAATTTACCAATATTTGATACTATTTTTCCTTGGCATTTTCAGAATTATTCTGGATCGATCTATATAAATAATTGTAATATTTCTAATATAAATCATGTATTAACTATACTTTTTTGCTTTATAATTTTTGTTTTAAACAAAGAAAAGTTGAAAATAATAATAATAAAAGAGAATGAAAACAAACGATAAGGTACTAATCATTGGAGCAGGTCTGTGCGGCTCATTATTAGCATTACGATTAGCGCAAAGAGGTTATAAAGTGGAGGTGTATGAAAGCAGACCCGATTTACGAAAAGTAGATATTTCTGCAGGAAGATCGATTAATTTGGCTTTATCCGATAGAGGTTTAAAAGCATTGCGTTTATGCGGAATGGAAGAAAAAGCAAGAGAGATTTGTATACCAATGTATGGCAGATTGATGCATGATACAGCAGGAAATACATTTTCTTCGAACTACTCTGGAAGAGAAAATGAATATATCAATTCCATTTCTAGAGGAGATTTAAACGCTATTTTATTAGATGAAGCAGAAAAACATGCGAATGTAACTTTTCACTTTAATAAAAGGTGTCAAAAAGTGGATATTGAAAATACGATTGCGCATTTTAAAGATTACGAAACGGATGAAGAGTTTACGATAGATGCAACGGTTCTTTTTGGTACTGATGGCGCTGGTTCAATTCTAAGAAAAAGCTATTATTTAGAGCGTAAGTTTTTATTTAGCTATTCTCAAAATTATTTAAATCATGGGTATAAGGAGTTAGAAATCCCTGCTGATAAAAGTGGGAATCACCAAATAAGTAATGCTCATTTACATATTTGGCCAAGAGGCGATTTTATGTTAATTGCATTGCCAAATATGGATGGTAGTTTTACTGTAACGCTATTTTTAAGTTATGATGAAGGCGAGTTTAATTTCGAGAATTTAACATCCGAAGAAAAAATTACAGCATTTTTTGAAAAGGAATTTCCGGATGCGTTGGCTTTAATTCCGAATATAAAAGAAGAGTTTATCAACAACCCAACAGGACCTTTAGGAACGGTAAAATGTGCGCCTTGGTTTTATAAAAATAACACCATATTGTTAGGCGATTCATCGCATGCAATTGTGCCCTTTTACGGGCAAGGAATGAATGCTTCGTTTGAAGATGTAGTTGTTTTTGATGAAATTTTAGATAAAAATTTAGGGGATTGGGAAGCTATCTTTAAAGCCTATCAAAAAGCAAGAAAAATAGATACAGATGCGATTGCAGATTTGGCAATTGATAATTTTTATGAAATGCGAGACCATGTTGCAAATCCGCTTTTTAAAGAAAAAAGAAAGATAGAGATGGATTTAGAAAAGTATTTTCCTACGCAGTATTTTTCTAAATATTCTTTAGTCACATTTAACGAGAATATTGGCTATAATGAAGCCATGACAAGAGGACGAGCGCAAGATAAAGCCTTGTTAAATTTGGTTGCAGATGACGCTGTGCATACAAACTTAAATATGACAAAAGAGGAGCTGAAAGTTATTTTGGATAAAGTGAAAGAGGAAACAAATGCCATTTTAGAAGAGGATAAAATAACAGGCATGTAGTTTTTTTAGAAGCTATTTCCTGCTTTCCATTATATCTTTTTTCTGAAAAAGAAAAAAGGATGCCATTTCAATCAGGGCTAACCCACTTATAGAGTTATTGATCATCTAAAGCAATAAGAAATTTAAAAAGCAAAATGGAAAAATATATTGTTTTATTAAGAGGAATTAATATATCAGGAAAAAATAAAATTCTGACGGCAGACCTGCATGAATAATGAAAGGATTTAAAGTTTCAAAATTTACAAACGTATATTCATAGTGGGAATATTATTTTAGAGGCTGATGCACCTAAGTCAGAAATATGTAAAAAAATAAAAGTAGGTATTAAAGCTAAATTGGGGTATGATGTTTCCTGTAATTGCTAAAACATTTTTAGAGTTAGAAAGAGTAGTTAAAAGTCATCCATTTCCTTTAGAAAATGAAAAAATTATCGCTTTTGCCTTTTTAAATAAAATATCAGAAATTAAAGAAATAGAAATAAGAAGATTACAAGGAGATAAATACAAAATTGATGATGATCTTATTTATCTTTATTGTCCATCAGGATTTGGTAGTACAAAATTGACAAATAATATCATTGAAAAGAAACTCAATGTGATTTCAACTACAAGAAATTTAGGAACAACTTTAAAGTTGTTACAGTTAGTTAAAGCATAAAAAAATGGAAGAAAAAAAAGTAACACCAAGAGGCGCATATCCACATGTAAAAGTTGTGGGAGATTTTATTTTTGTATCAGGAACCAGTTCTAGAAGAGCAGACAATACCATTGCAGGTGTGGATATTATTGATGAAATGGGAACAAAATTTCTAAATATAGAAACACAAACCAGCGAAGTTCTAAAAAACATAGATTCCAATTTACAAACAGTTGGCGCTAGTTTAAAAGATGTGGTGGATGTTTCTACATTCTTAGTAAACATGAATGATTTTGCAGGATATAACAAAGCGTATGCAGAATTTTTCAATAAAGAAACAGGGCCAACAAGAACGACTGTCGCTGTGCATCAATTACCACATCCAGATTTAGTTGTGGAAATTAAAGTTACTGCTTATAAAAAGAGTTAAATGGACATCCAAAACTACATAAACGGCGAGTTTGCAAATCCTATTAAAAATAATTGGATAGATAATTACAATCCTGCAATTGGAGAAGTGTGCGGACAAATACCCAATTCAACAAAAGAAGATGTAGAAGAAGCATACCAAGCGGCGGCAATCGCTTTTCCGACATGGAGCAATACTCCTTTGGATGAAAGAAGTAAAATCCTTTCTAAAATCGCTGATTTAATTTTAGAGAAATTAGACTTTTTAGCGAAAGCAGAATCTAAAGACAACGGAAAACCAATCAGTTTAGCAAAGCAAGTTGATATACCCAGATCAGCAAGTAACTTCCAATTTTTTGCAAATGCGATTACGCAGTTTTCATCAGAAGCGCATGAAAGTATTGGGTTTAATGCTGTTAATTTCACGTTGCGCCAGCCAATAGGTGTTGTAGGATGTATTTCTCCTTGGAATTTACCTTTGTATTTATTTACTTGGAAAATTGCACCAGCCATTGCTGCAGGAAATTGTGTGGTTGCAAAACCAAGCGAAATTACACCCATGACGGCTTATTTATTAGGTGAAATTTGCAATGAGGCTGGACTACCAAAAGGCGTTTTAAATATTATTCATGGATTAGGATCTACAACAGGACAAGCAATTGTAGCACATCCAAATATTAAAGCAATTTCATTTACAGGAGGAACAAAAACAGGAGCTCATATTGCCAGGGTTGCAGCCCCAATGTTTAAAAAACTTTCTTTAGAATTAGGAGGAAAAAACCCAAACATCATTTTTGAAGATTGCGATTATGACAAAATGTTAGCAACCACAGTTCGTTCTTCATTTGCAAATCAAGGTCAGATTTGTTTGTGTGGAAGTCGAATTTTTGTGGAAGAAACAATCTATGAAAAATTCAAGAAGGATTTTATAAAAAAGTATCGGAATTAAAAGTGGGAAATCCATCAGAGGAAACTACTAATATTGGAGCATTAGTATCCAAAGAACATTTAGAAAAAGTAAAGAGTTATATTGATCTTGCAAAAAATGAAGGAGGGAAAACTCTTTTTGGAGGTGATAAAGTTGCCGTTAAAAACTGTGAACTTGGTTATTATTTACAACCCACAATTATTGAAGTTTTTGATAATAAATGCAGCTTAAATCAGGAAGAAATTTTTGGACCAGTAGTAACGATCATGTCGTTTAAAACCGATGAAGAAGCCTTGTCTTTAGCGAATGACGTAAAGTACGGATTATCAGCAACCTTATGGACAAATAATTTAAATAGAACCATGCAATTTTCTAAACAATTACAGACAGGAATTGTTTGGGTAAATACATGGATGTTACGCGATTTAAGAACACCATTTGGCGGACAAAAAGATTCTGGAGTAGGCAGAGAAGGTGGTTTTGAAGCGTTGCGATTTTTTACAGAACCAAAAAATATTTGTATTCAATATGATTAAAATTAAGGATGATTTATTTTTTTCTGATAACAAAAAAGATATGGATATAGAGTTGATATTCAGTTTTTTAAAGAAGACCTATTGGGGTGGTTTAAGAACTTTTGAAGAACAAAAAAAAGCCAATGAAAACACACTTAATTTTGGATTGTTTAAAAATGGAAATCAAATAGCATTCTCTAGGGTAATGACAGATAAAGTGTTTTTTGCATATTTGTTGGATGTTTTTGTTGTAGATGAGGAACAGGGAAAAGGACATTTTAAAATATTAATTGATCATATTATGAATTACCCTGAATTGCAAAAGATTGATAAATGGATTTTAGCTACAAAAGATGCTCATTCATTGTATGAAAAATTTGGTTTTGAGAAAATTAAAAAACCAGAAATGTTGATGGAAAAAATTTCTGATAGAGCAAAAGAAATTTATGAATAAAGAGATAAAAGAAAAAATAATTCAAGTTTACGATGATAAAATAATTAAAAAAAGAGAAAATGTAGGTTTGTCTTTTTATGCTTTTTTTAAAATAAAAATGAGAATCCAAAATTAGTAATGGGAGTTGCCAAATAGTGGATTTAAACACATGAGTTAGATCATTTTGAAAAAGCAGTTAGGATTAAACAGATGGTAACAAATAACAAATAAGAATCAAGATAAAAGAATCAAGAGAGAAGACTCACCCTAGTCTAGCTTCTTGTTTCTTTATTCTTACATCAAAAGAAAAATGGATTTACACTTACAAAATAAAAACGCATTAGTTTGCGGAAGTACACAAGGAATAGGAAAAGCAACTGCAATTTTATTAGCAAAAGAAGGCGTAAATGTTACGCTGATCGCTAGAAATGAAGAAAAGTTAAAAGCTGTTTTAGAAGAACTAAATGCTTGTCAGTTTGAGCGCAGTCGAGAACAATGCCACAGCTATTTGGTAGCAGATTTTTCAAAACCAGAAGAACTGAGAAAAGTGATAGAAAATTCTAATTTACAGTTTCATATCTTGGTAAATAATACAGGAGGTCCAAGAAGTGGCGCGATTCTAGATGCAACCTTAGACGAATTTCAACAGGCTTTTTCTCAACATTTATTATGCAATCACATTTTGGTACAGGCTGTGGTTCCTTTTATGAAAACACAGTGTTTTGGTAGAATTATTAATGTAATTTCAACATCTGTAAAAGAGCCAATTCCGGGTTTAGGTGTAAGTAATACTATTAGAAACGCCGTTGGTAATTGGTCAAAAACGTTAGCTGAAGAAATTGGTAGTCACGGAATAACGGTTAACAATGTGTTGCCAGGTTTTACAGAAACGGTACGTTTATCAGAAATTATTAAGACAAAAGCAAAAAATGAAAATAAAAGTATTGAGCAGATGACTGAGATTATGAAAAGTTATTCGCCAGCAAAACGATTTGCAAAACCAGAAGAAACTGCTAGTGCAATTGTCTTTTTAGCAAGCGAAAAAGCGAGTTATATTAACGGAATAAATCTTCCTGTAGATGGTGGAAGAACGAAATCACTTTAAGAGAAAAGAGAAAAGAGAAAATGGACCAGAGAAAAAATAAAAAAGAGCGAAGAATCAAGAATCAAGGATTAAGACAATTTTGACTACCTTTCATCAGTTTTGAACCTTGTTTCTAAATAATCAAAAACACCTATAAAAATGAGTACACTCGTAAGACCTTTAAACTTTAAAAAGTGGATTGATGAAAATCGTCATTTATTAAAACCGCCAGTTGGTAACAAACAAGTTTGGGAAAATGGTGAATATATTGTGATGGTTGTTGGTGGTCCTAATAACAGAAAAGATTATCATTATAACGAAACTCCTGAGTTTTTCTATCAAGTTGAAGGAGATATGATTTTGAAAATCATTGATGATAAGGGGGAAATGATTGATGTTGAAATCAATGAAGGCGATATTTATTTATTGCCAGCAAAAGTGCCGCATTCACCACAAAGAAAAGAAAATACTGTTGGTTTAGTAATTGAGTATCCGCGTTCTAGAAGAATGTTAGACGCTTTAGAATGGTATTGTGAAGATTGTGGAAATCAGTTGTACAGAGAAGAATTTTCACTAGATAATATTGAGACTGATATGCCAGTCATTTTTGATAATTATTATTCTGATGTAGAAAAATGTACTTGTGATTCTTGTGGAACCGTGATGGAAGCGCCAAAAAAAGTTAGCAGTTAATCGGTCGCAGGATACTGTAAGTAAATAAAAATGCGTCATTACAAGGCACGAAACGATCTCTTAATTATTAGTGAGATTGCCACAGAAAGTGAAAAACTTTCTTTGCAATGAGGTTGAAACATTGAAATGAATTCAGATATAAATGGAAAAAAGAAAACTACGCATAAACGGACATTCACATTTATTACCGTATCCAGAAGAAATCCCTCAATTTATGAAGGAAAAAGAAATTTTTTGGGTAGATGATGAACGGAAGCACATGTTGCAAAAAGGGTGGAGAAGACCCGTTACAGATTCTAGTTTTTTCTTAAATGAGAAATTACTTTGGATGCAGAAAAATAAAATAGATCATGCGGTAGTTTTAAACCTTTCTCAATTATATGGCAATGGATTGCGTTTAGAAGAAATGAAAAAAGCACTGCGTTTTCAGAACGATTTTAATGCAAAAGTGCAACATAGTCATCCAGATAAATTTACCTGCGGATTTGTAGTACATCCTGGTTTTATCTATGGCGCATTAGATGAAATGAAGCGTTGTGTAGAAGATTTAGGCTTAAAAGTGTTGTGTTTACCAACTCATTTTATGGATTCTATTGGGCAATGGCGTTGTGTTTTTGATGAAGAAAATGATCGAATTTTTGAATTAGCAGACAAGTACAAATTGGCGATTGAAATTCATCCGTATGATGGAGATAAAATGATAAAATTAGAGAATACTAATTGGCGTTTTCATTTAATTTGGATGTTGGCACAATGTGGAGATGCCTACCATTTTTATACTTTAAACGGAATGCAAGAGCGCTACCCAAACATTAGAACTTGTTTTGCACATGGTGGCCAATTAGCACAAATGAATTTAGGAAGACGAATTCAAGGTTTTGATGGAAGACCTGATTTATTTGAAGGCAAATATCACCCAAGAAAAGCTGTTGGGCATAAAAATATTTTCTTTGATACCTTAGTGCATGATACCGATTCTTTAGGTCTAATGTTTAAAAGACAAGGCACAAATCAGGTTTTAATGGGCTTAGACGATCCGTATCCTTTAGGTGAAATGGAAAGCGATAAACAGTCTTCTTATCCTGGAAAAATTTTAGATTTAGCTGTACAAAAAGGTATTATTTCAGAAATTGAAAAAGGGCAAATTTGGGAGGATAATGTTTTACAATGGTTGTTTGGTGATGATGAAAAAGCTAAGCAAGATTTGATTGATAAGATATTATAATAAGTTTTCAATTGGTAGTAGCAGTTCTCAGTTAGCACTTGACTGGAAACTGCTACTGAATCCACTTGTTGATTACTGCATACTGCTACTGAAAATTGAACACTAACCTTCACATTGTTTCAAAACCTGTTCAGCTCTTTCTAGCATAAATTTTGGATAAAATTCTTGTTCAACTTTTTCTTTTTTTCCTATTGTAATTGCACGTTTTATTTCTTCGCAATAAGGCTTTGTAGAATTTCCAAAAAAACTTGCAGCACCTATTTCCCATTCTGCTTTTCCTAGAATTACACGAGGGTTTTGTGGTGCAATTTGTAATGCTTGCGCGTATAATTGGTTGTTCTTTCCAGATAAAGTCATTCCGTATTTTTGACCATCATAAGCAATATAACCAAGATTTAATAAAGCTTGCGTAATTATAATTTCTGGATTATTTTCTGATAAAGATGCTGCAACATCTAAAAATTCTTGTGCTTTTGTTAATTTTGCAGTTAGTATTGCTTCATCTTTTAAACCAAAACTACCTATTATTTCAACAGTAGCCGCATAATAAGAAGGCAGCCAATTTTCTGTTTCTACTTTAGAAATTCTCTCAAAAAGTTGCGAAGCTTCTGTCATTTTTCCTTGTTCCCAAAGAGAGAAAGCTTTTTGCATTCCTGTTTGATATGGAGTCTGGGCGGTTACATTTAGAGCAATAAACAGCCCTATGAATAAAAATAAATTTTTCATAATTAATTGATTTTAAAATAGTTGTTATTGTAAAAGAGTTTTTAATTGATATTTACGGTAATCTTTTTATTTGAATCTAAGTTGAATTTTGCGTCGTTAAATTTTGGCGGTCCCATGAAACCAGAAGCGCCATTCGAAAATCCATAAGGCTCTTTCGGAATTCCGAAAATTTTGGTATCCATTTTTTGGTTATTATTTTCATCATGAAAAAAGGAAACGGCGTACGTGCCTTTTTTTAATCCTTTAAAAATACCTGTGGATTTTTTGTCTTTTATTTCCGCTATAATTCCGGATGCTTTATTAAGAAAAGTTTCTTCACTATCATAAATTGCTATAAATATTTTACCCTGATTATTTTTTATTCCGTTTACTTCAATTGTTAAATCGAAGGTTTCATTTTCTTGTGCATTCGTAGAAAAGATTCCAGAGAAAATAATTGCTAAAGTTAAGATTGTATTTTTCATAATACTTATTTTTTGACGATTCAAATATCTGACGTTTTTACAACAATTAAGCAAGAATAATACCGAATTGTATTTTTTTATTACTGAACTGTTGTTTTTAATTAATGTATTCGGTTTTAGTGCATGCTATTTGCTACTAAAGATGCTTAGCCCTGATTGAAACGGCATCCTTTTTTTGATGTAATTTTTGCTTTTCAGCAAAAAATATAGCGAAAAAAGATAAAGTGAAAAGCAGGAAATAGCTTCAAAATATTTTACAAATTATCTAGTTGATTACTCTTTTTATCAGCACTAATTGTCCAGAAGAAACCTACAAAAAAGAAACTATCTGCATTCGGAATTATTGCTTGCCTTTCAAAGTTTCCAGCGGTATTTGGCGTGTTTTTATAGTTGTATCCAAATATGTTTTTTGTGCCCAAAACATTATTTACAGAGAAGTACAATATTTTTTGCTGATCAATTAAATAGGCCCAATTTAAGCTTAAGGAATTATAATTTTTAGTTTGATTATTTAAGAATCCGGTTTCATTAGGGTTCGTGTAATTTCTGCCAGACGCGAAGGTGTAAGTTAATCCAATTTGACTTTTCCAGGCTGGTATAAAATGTTTACCAACCAAAGATAAATTGTGTTTTGAGGCAAAATTGGGCCTTGAAGGAGTTGGATAATTTTTATAATCTCTTTCCGTGTCTAGAAAGGAATACGAAACCCAATAATCTGTGTTTTTTAGTTGACCATTTTGCCTCCAAAAAACATCAATTCCTTTAGCAAAACCTTTTCCGGTATTTGAGAAATTTGAGTTAAAGCCAACAAAGTCAGTGTCATATTTTACTAAATCTTTATAATCTTTTAAATAGGCTTCAATTCTAAAAATTTGATTTTGTTTCGTGTGCTGAAAATTCGCAATTAAATGGGATGTGTTTTCAGCTTTAAAATCGGAGTTAAATTTTAAATAATCGTTTTTTGGATTCTGATAAAATTGTCCATAAGCCAAAGAAAATTGTGAGTTTTTTCCGGATTTATAAGAAAGCGAAGCTCTTGGTGAAATGGTAAATTCATTTAATAAACCGGAATGTTCGGCTCTAATTCCGATTTTAGTTGCCAAGTTTTTAGAAAAGAAAATATCCGTTTCTGCAAATGATGCGAAGAGGTTATTGTTAAAACCGTAGTTAAATTTTTGAGTATTGACTTGCGTGTAGTTTTCATCAAAATTTGTGCTGAAATATTCAGATCCAAAACTGATTTTAAAACGAGTTGTAAATTGTTTTTTTAACTTGATTTTAAAATGTGCAGAGTTTTCAGTATTATCAACTTTATCATCAATAATTTTTAAATTAGAATGATCGTTTGTGAAACTTAAACCGGTTTCAAGTTTCCAATTATTACCAAATTTATTTTTGTATGAACTATTAAAATATAAGTTTCTATTTTGTATACCAAAACGAAATCCATCTTCAAAATTAATGTCATCTTGAATTACATCAAAATCAGTATAGCTAAAAGCACCATACAATTTTAACATAGATTCGTCTTTAAAAGTGTGTCTGTAAATCAGTTCTCCGTTGGCAGATTGTAACGGTTTGTTCCATTTATTTCTGTCTGTAAAGGCTTCTTGATATGGTGCTAAATTGATGTAAGAAGCATTTACGCTCAATGAATTTTTATCCCAAATTTGTGTGTTTCCGATCCCTAAACCTACGGACATAAAAGTTAAATCTGTCTTTTCTTGAGCTGGTTTGTCAATTGTATTTAGTAATAAAATACTTGATAATGCTTGGCCATATTCTGCTGAATATCCGCCCGTAGAGAAGGAAATTCCTGAAAACAAGAAAGGAGAATAGCGACCGCGAACGGGAAGATTATTTGCACTTGGCGTAAAAGGTGTAAAAACCCGAATTCCGTCAATAAATATTTGTGTTTCTTCGGCTTCCCCACCTCTCACAAACAATCGTCCATCTTCGTCTACAGTAGAAGTTCCGGGTAATGTTTGTAAAGCAGCCAAAAAGTCGCCTTGTGCACTTGCAGTTGTTACAATATCTAAAGGTTTTAGAACGGTTACCTTTGCCTTTTCACCAGCTTCAAACATTCCTGCATTGATGACAACGGCATCCAATGAATTTACATCATCACGTAATTTTATTTGTATATTTTTGAGAACTGAAACGTCAGCAGTTGTGATGTAAGTTTCAAAAGAGACAAACGAAACCACTAAAGTTTGACTTCCTTTTTCTCCGGTTTCAAAAGAAAATTCACCTTTTTTATTGGTTGATCCACCATCATAAGTGCCATCTAAATAAACGTTTGCTCCATAAATTGGATTGTTCTTTTTGTCGGTAACTTGGCCTGAAATGTTTGTTTGTGCAATTAAAGAGAAGTGATATAGAATACAAAAGAATAAGAATAGTTGTTTCATCAGTGTGCTGTTTTAGATGATACAAAGATGTGGAGATGTCTTGGTTTACTAAAAACAGACTATCTGAGTTGTTGTATTAGAACGATGAGTTGTTTTGATTAATGTTAAGAGTTCTTGTCAGAAAAAAGAATCATTATTTTAAATTTATTTTTATTTGCTGCAATGTTATATCCGAACTTATAAATGCCGTAATTACATCGAAGCGTAAATCTTTTATAGCAACAGCGTAATATTCTGCCCACTTATCATCCTTAAATAAATGAGTTATTTGTTTTATTCTTTTCTGCGCTTCAGGAAAAGTAAATAAATGATTTGTAAACGTTTCTTTCTTGGCCGTTTCAGTAACTTTTGTTTGAAGTCTCGCTGTTTTTTCTTTAAAATTAACGTTAATAAAAAAGATTTTTTCAGTTGAATTGATAGGGTAGAAGTCCGTCCATTTTGCAAAACCAATAACTATTTGTTGATTTTTGTAGTTTTCATTAGCAGCAATTTTCCAACGGCAATTAGCAACTCTTCCCCAGTGATTTGATTTTCGGTAAACACCGTTTTCAGTATAAAAATAACTACTTTCAGATTTACTTTTATAGTTTTCTTTCTCTTGAAACGTAAAGTCATCAACTGGTTGAAATTCGCAAAAAGTATGTTTAAAGAAGTTTTGTTGGTTGTAGGTTTTCAAAAGAATATTTTATTTAATGACTAATTTTCTAGAAGGCTCTCTGTGATATCCTTCTATAATAATCGTGTCTTTATCAAACTGTACTTTTGCAAAAGCAGAGGTGTTTTCTGTATCTACCATTCCTTTAAAGGTTAAATAATGTACATTATTTTCGATTTGGTATGCACCTGCGTGATTGTGACCATTAAAAAAGATTTTTACGTTATTATAAGGTTTTATGAGTGATAAGAACTGTTCTCTGTTCCAAATATTATGTTGATCTATTGGAAAAATTGGAAAGTGGCAATAAAAACCAACCTTTTGATTGTTTTTTACGGCGAAATCTAATTCTCCTTTAACCCAGCTTAATTGATTTGAACTTAAAGCGCCATTCCATTTTTTTAAATACGGTAATTCTTTGTCTTTTAATAAATTAAAAAGAGAATCTGTTTGTTCTTTTTTAGCGATGGTTAAAGCGCCGTGAAAACTAAGATCATTGCCGTCCAAAACGATAAAACGCCAATCTTTTTCCACAAAACTATAATACCTTTTTTTAAGATTTAATCTTTTAATCACTTCTTCTTTTAAGGAATCTTTTACTTCAAAATCGTGATTTCCCAATACGTGATATGAGGGGGATTCTAGTTTTCCCCAAAGTGGTAGAATGCGATCTAAGCTTTCAAAATTCTTATCAATAAAATCACCTAGATGAATCGTATAGGTTAGGGAATCCTTATTTAAAATGGCAATCGCTTCTTGTAATCTTTGTGGTGCTTTCTTGTAATATCGATCCCATTTAACATCGCAGTCACAATATTGACAATCTGAAATAATCCCTATTTTAAAAGAGGTTTCTTTATTTTCTGAACAGCTTTCTATACATAAGGAAATAGCTAAAAGAAGAAAGTATTTTTTCATTTTCAAGGAATTTAATACGTGTAAATATACGGTTTACTAAAAGACAAAAAACGCAATCAAATGAATGATTGCGTTTTACTTATTTTAAGAAAATATGTTTTTCTTGTGAGGATTCTGAAACAAGTTCAGTATGACAAGTTATTTCACTTCTTCAAATTCTACATCTTCAACATTGTCTCCTTTAGCATCTTTAGCTTCTGGTTGGCCTTGTTGTTCTGCTCCAGGATTTGCTTCTCCAGCTCCTTTTGCAGCATACATTTCTTCTGATGCAATTTTCCAAGCAGCATTAATCTTCTCCATTGCAGTATCAATTAGAGCAATATCTCTAGATTCGTGAGCAGCAACTAATTCTACTAAAGCAGCCTCAATTGGCGCTTTTTTATCATCAGATAATTTATCACCAAATTCTTTTAATTGATTTTCTGTTTGAAAAATCATAGAGTCAGCTCCGTTTACTTTTTCTGCAGTTTCTTTAGCAATTTTATCAGAATCAGCATTTTCTTCTGCTTCTTTTCTCATTTTAGCGATATCTTCTTCAGATAATCCAGAAGAAGCTTCAATTCTAATTTCATGAGATTTGTTTGTTCCTTTATCTTGCGCAGAAACTTTAATGATACCATTTGCATCAATATCAAAAGTAACTTCTACTTGAGGTACACCTCTTTGTGCAGGAGGTAAACCATCTAAATGGAAACGACCAATTGTATTATTATCAGCAGCCATTGCTCTTTCACCTTGCAAAACGTGAATTTCTACAGATGGTTGATTGTCTACTGCTGTAGAGAATACTTGCGATTTTTTAGTAGGAATGGTTGTGTTAGCATCAATTAATTTTGTGAAAACATTACCCATAGTTTCGATACCTAAAGATAAAGGTGTAACGTCTAATAACAATACATCTTTTACATCTCCAGATAAAACTCCACCTTGAATTGCAGCTCCTAAAGCAACAACTTCATCAGGATTTACACCTTTACTTGGTGCTTTTCCAAAGAATTTTTCAACAGCTTCTTGTACAGCAGGAATTCTTGTAGAACCACCAACTAAAACAACTTCATCAATATCAGCAATTGTTAAATCAGCATTTTTTAAAGCTTTTCTACAAGGCTCTATTGTTCTTTTTACTAAATCATCAATTAATTGCTCAAATTTTGCTTTAGATAATGTTCTAACTAAGTGTTTTGGTCCAGAAGCAGTAGCTGTTATATATGGCAAGTTAATTTCTGTTGAAGCAGAAGAAGATAGTTCAATCTTCGCTTTCTCAGCAGCTTCTTTTAAACGTTGTAAAGCCATAGGATCTGTTGTCAAATCCATGTTTTCGTCTGCTTTAAATTCAGCAGCTAACCAGTCAATAATTTTTGCATCAACATCATCACCACCTAAATGTGTATCACCATCTGTTGCTAATACTTCAAAAACACCATCACCTAATTCAAGGATAGAAACATCGTGTGTTCCACCACCAAAATCAAAAACAGCAATCTTTTTATCGTCATGAGATTTATCTAGACCATAAGCTAAAGCAGCTGCAGTAGGTTCGTTTATAATTCTTCTAACTTTTAAACCAGCAATTTCACCAGCTTCTTTTGTTGCTTGTCTTTGTGCATCATTAAAATATGCAGGTACGGTAATTACAGCTTCAGTAACAGTTGTTCCTAAATAATCTTCAGCTGTTTTCTTCATTTTCTGTAATACCATTGCAGAAATTTCTTGTGGGGTGTATAAACGACCATCAATATCTACTCTTGGCGTGTCATTATCACCTTTTACAACTTTATAAGGTACTCTCTTAATTTCGTTAGAAGATTCAGAGAATTTGTTTCCCATAAAACGTTTGATAGAAGAAACCGTTTTTGTTGGGTTTGTTACTGCTTGTCTTTTTGCGGGGTCACCAATTTTACGCTCTCCACCTCCTACAAAGGCAACGATAGATGGTGTTGTTCTTTTTCCTTCAGCATTAGGTATTACAACAGGCTCGTTACCTTCCATTACAGATACACAAGAGTTTGTTGTTCCTAAATCTATTCCAATTATTTTACTCATAACTCAATATTTATATTTAAAAAATTCTTAATTCAATTTTACATTTAAGTAATTGGCAAACTGTGTGCCAACTGCTTTTTAATTGAAAAATGTCAGTTTTAGAAAATGTTTTTTAAACATTTGTGACATTTTGACATAATTTGAATCCAAAACATGGAGCATCTATTCGTTTTGAAATACATAATTAGTTTTTGTATTTGGGAAGTTGGACAAAAATTTAATAAATTAAAAACGAAATCATGAGTAAATTCGATGAAAAAGTAGCGTTGTATAAAAAGTTTATGGACGATAGCGATTTATGATCTAATTCTGATTTATTAGCTGCTGTAATAAAAGGTTTAGGACCTTACTATTTACAAAGCGGAAGCAGAAACAGTTTCTGGTTGTGAGGCTAAAGAGTTAGCAACTGTAAAAAATAACTTTTTAATTAAAAAAATTAGGTTTAGCAGATGATGCTACATTAGATTTAGGAATTGAGTAAGTTCTGGAAAGAATAGGGAAATCTGAAAGAAAAAAATACAGAGCTGTAGTATATTATATGTCAGTTAAGAAATTTGATAAAGAGTCGGTTTACGGAATGTAAGAAATCTTTCATTAAATTATATGAAAAAAATCCAACTCATTGCATTGGATTTTTTACATTTACAGTCATAATAAGTCAAATTTTTACGAATGTCGCAATTTATAAGTGTTTTTGATATGCTCAAAATCGGTGTTGGCCCATCAAGTTCTCATACGCTTGGGCCTTGGAGAGCTGCACAGCAGTGGATTAAAACTGTGAATGAATCTAAATTATTTCATCAAATTGATGGAATTAGAATCGATTTATTTGGTTCTTTAGCGCTTACAGGAAAAGGACACGCTACAGATTATGCAATTTTACTTGGTTTAAGCGGCACAGATCCAGAATATATTCCTATTGCAGAAATTGAAAATATCGTCAATCAAATTAAAAATCAACATAAATTACAATTTAACAACGAGAGAGAAATTACTTTTTCTGTTGAAAATATTGTTTTCAATAAAGAGTTTCTTCCTTTTCATGCAAACGGAATAACTTTTAGAGGTTTTTGCAAAGGCAAAGAAATATCAACTGAAACCTATTTTTCTATTGGTGGAGGTTTTATCGTGCAAGAAAAAGATCATTTAGAAGAAGCGATAGAAATTACAAAAAAGAATTTTCCATTTCCTATTAATTGGGCGATTCAATTAGAAGAGTATTGTCAAAAAGAGAGCTTATTAATTTCTGATATTGTTCTAAAAAATGAACTTGAACTGCGCCCCTCAGATGAAATAGACTTTGAGCTAACTAGAATATGGGAAACGATGCTAGAATCTATGTACATTGGCTGTCATACAGAAGGAATACTTCCTGGAGGATTGAATGTGAAGCGCAGAGCTTTTTCTTCTCATCAAAAATTAATTAAAGATACCAATTATACAAATCCTAAAGAATGGATTACTGCCATAAGAAGTACCGAGGTGAAATTTAGAGAAATTTTAAAATGGGTAAGTTGTCTAGCACTTTCTGTAAATGAAGTAAATGCAGCTTTAGGTAGAGTTGTAACAGCACCAACAAATGGAAGTGCAGGTGTAATTCCTGCAGTTTTAATGTATTATTTAGTGATAGAAAACCATGAAGCTGATTTTAGTCACATTAAAAAATTCTTATTAACAGCTGGCGAAATTGGTAGTATTTTTAAGAAAAATGCTACAATTTCAGCAGCTATGGGAGGTTGTCAAGCAGAAATAGGAGTTTCTTCTGCCATGGCAGCTGCTGCTTTAACCGAATTATTAGGCGGAACAGCAGCTCAATCTCTGGTGGCCGCAGAAATAGCAATGGAACATCATTTGGGTCTAACTTGTGATCCTATTGGAGGTTTAGTGCAGATACCTTGTATAGAAAGAAATGCAATGGGAGCAATTAAGGCAATTAATGCTGCAGAAATGGCTTTAGAAACAGATCCTAAAGAGGTTAAAGTACCTCTAGACAAAGTAATTGATACCATGTGGGAAACGGCAAAAGACATGCACAAAAATTATAAAGAAACTTCAGAAGGTGGATTGGCTATTAACGTTGGTTTACCAAATTGTTAGGTGTTAAAATCTAAAAACTTTTAAATTTAACTTGATTTTACATTTTTATTAGATGGTTTATGCAATAAAATAACCCGTTGTGCATTTTAAATAATACTAATTTTAATATTATTGATATTTCTATCAAATATAAATGTATTGATATATTGTATAGTTGTTAACGCTGTAATCTTTGATAATATTCTAGTTTTAAAACCATGAAAAGATTTTGCATAGTTTCTTCTGATCATAAATTGGTCGCATAGTTGTGAAAATAGTGTTTCAATTCTTTTTCTTTTTAAAATATGTAAGGTTGTTTCTTATAATTATTTTGATTGTTTCTTATTGGAGTATTGATTTTTATATTACAAGTTTCAAAAAGGTTAAGTTGCACTTCTGCGGATAAATACCCTCTATCTCCAATTAAAGTACAATCACTAATTTGAGTCTTAATCTTTTTAAGATAGTGAATATTATGAACTGATGCAGCGCCCAAATCTATACTTTGAAAAACACCATTTACAGAGCAAATAGCATGCAGTTTATAGCCGTAATAACTTGAGTTTTGTGAGGCACAGTATCCTTTATTTAGAGCACTATAAATATCTTTTTTACAAGTTCTTGAACGTGAACTTCTAGCTAATTTACAAACCTCTAAAGGCATGCTGTCGATGATAAAATAATCTTCAAAATCATTAAAAAAAGAAGCTAATTTTAAACGAATAATTTCTAAATGTGGCACTAAATTACGCCTTCGCCTGTCGTAAACACTTCGTTCTATTTTTGCTAAAAATGATGCTGGTAAGTTTCTAAATAAATCATTTTCACTATCAACTCCCATAAATTCAGCCGTTAAACTTAAACTAATCAGTTCTAAATCGCTCATTTTGGGTTTTCTCCTTTGATAGGTTAAAAGTTGTTCTTTTGATATTTTTCTTAAAACTTCCAATATTCTTTCGTAATTTGCATTTAAGTTACTCATTGTAAGCGATTTGTGGTTAAATTAATTTACTGATTTTCAGTAAGATGAGCAACTTTTTTTTCTTAAATCATAATGCACAACGGGTTAAAATACTTAGTGTTTAGTGATTTTAAATCTTCTTGAAATTTAAAAATGTGGAACAAAATTTTAAAAAATCTCAAAATCTCTTTTTTGTAAATTTTAATTTTAACAAGTTACTAACATAAAACTTTTTGCTTTCATCCTTTTGAACATAGCGTTAAACTATTAATTATGTTAATAAAATGATGATATGTTAATTTAAAACCTGCAGTTTATTAATATGATAATAATACTGTTGAAAAGTTAATTTATTGTTAATCAAAAATTTATTTGTACTATTGAGTAATTAACCAATAAATATTTTATGATGAAAAAATTTTTAAACAAGTTATTTGATCTTCCTCAAATGATCAATTCAAAATTACCTGGAAACACTTTTAATTCTTGGGTTCAAGAATCAGAAGGAAATATTCCAAACTGGGTGGGTAAATTTTACAAGGTATCAGCCCTTGTTGTCCTTTTAACATCACTAATGGTGATTCTTTCACCTATATGGTCTGGTGGAATGGGCGAGAAGTTAGATATTTTAGGGAATATACTTTCTATGTTGATATGGGTTTATGCGGCATTTCCTATTTCTCAGGTTATAAGATCAGCTGGAGATGACTTAGCATCTTCGAAGAGTGGAATAGTTGATTTCGTTTTTAAAGATTTTGCAATTGCCAATATTAAAGTACTAGGTCATGTAGCTGCCATTATTGCTTTGTTTAGTGCTTTTACGATGACATTATCATGGGCTACTTCTATGAATGTTTCAGGAGATTTTGGAACAGAATGGATTGCGAATATAGATTATGCTTATGGTTTACCAATGGCAGCTACAGCTGAATTGGCTAAGCTTTTAAATCTTGAGTTTATAGGAAATATTTTAATTATAGACTGGACAAATTGGGATCCTACAATGGCTGCCGGTAGTGCTTGGAGTTTAGGTGGTTTTATGTCCGTTATATGGGAATATGTGGGTGTAGTAGTAGTTTTAGCTAAACTTTATGTTGTGTTAGCAATATATAAATTTTCTATAGTATCATTACTAGTTTTGTAAATTGGATAAAAAGTCCATATTTACCATTTAAGGCTAAATAATCATTCTACATAAGATACGTTATTATAAAGCGGCTATTTTAAAACTAATTTTATTAAATACCCAAGAAAGATGTAAATTATTCTTGGGTATTTTTTTAATAATCAATATTTAATTACTCTTTAGAGCTATTTACAGCTAAATTGTAAACTACCAATCCAAAGCCGATTTTGTTAATAGCATCTCCAATGTTGTAAATAACATCTAAGTCTAATCCTCCAAATGCACCTTCATACCATCCTGGAGTTCCGGCCATATATCCAATTGGGTAAATTGCCCAACCTACCAATACGAACCAACATAATGTTTTGTGTGCTTTTAATACAGCTCCGCCTGCAGCTTCTGCTAGTTTCTTAGCGGTACCGAACCAGATGTCATACACAATTACGAAATATGCTAGACCTGAAATTAATCCCCAGAACCATGCTTGGTCTCTGTATAGAACTTCTCCCATGTAACCTGTCACTAACATTACCACAGATAAGAAAATTAATCGCCACATTAACGATTTTTTAGCTCCTGCTACTTTTAGAATTAAATAGAACTCAACACACATTAATGGCACTGTCAATACCCAGTCTACATATCTAAAGAATGTTGGTGATTCCATATTTGATACCCAATAATCTCTCATGTACCAATAATGCACAGCAGCGATAAAAGTAATCAAACCGGAAACTAAAATTGAAGTTCGCCATTTCTTATCAAAGCTATTCATTGATAAAAAGAAAAATACCGAAGCGGCCATCATAGCCATACAGCCTACAAAAAATGTAAACCCAACGTAATCATCTGGTGCCATTTTTGCAACCGACAAAGAAATAATTGATAAATTCATTGTAAATAGATTTAAGTTAGTAAAAATTATGTTTAGTATTTATCTATTAAAGATAAACAAATATACAATAAAAATTAATAACTTTGAAATATGAAAGAAAAAAAATGTATAATTATCAAGATTTTATGATTTTTTTACCTTTTTCTTATTTTGGATAAGTATTCAATTTGGAGAAGTAGTAGAAGATTTTCTAGCCTATATTATGGTCGTTTCTATCGGTATTTTGCACGGCGCCAATGATTTATTGATTCTATCCACCAAAGAAAAAATGGATAAAACGTTTAGAAAAAATCTTGTAATTTATGTAAGCATCATCATTTTATGTGTAATTATCTATCTATTTAGTCCTTTTATTGCAATTTTACTTTTCGTTTTACTTAGCTCTTACCATTTTGGAGAAGAGCATCTAGGAGAAACAATTAATTTAAATTTTTTATTTAACGCGGTTTATTTTTTAGCCTACGGATTATTTATTTTCTCTTTACTTTTTTATCAATCAATTTTTGATGTGGCTGAAATTATGATTGAGCTTACAGGCGCAACCTTCACTAAATTTCAAATTGAAACAACTTTACTTACCAGTGCTGTTTTTTTACTTATAGGAAGTTTGTATTTGGTTTTAGCTAAAAAAAATGAGGTCGAAATATTTGTAAAAGAATTCTTTTATTTGCTACTACTTTTTCTTGTTTTTAAAACCTCTTCTTTGGTTTTAGGCTTTGCGGTCTACTTTATTTTCTGGCATTCCATTCCTTCTATTATTCATCAAATACAATTTATTTCAGGGGATTTGAACAGGAAAAATATTTTATTTTACGTAAAAAAAGCAATGATTTATTGGATCATTAGTATCGCTGGTTTATTAATTTTATACCAACTATTTCCACAAATAAAGTTGTTTGCAACCGTTGTTTTTGTGATTTTATTTGCAGTAACAGCGCCACATACTTGGGTGATGCATAAGATGAAGAATTGAATCAATCTTGAACCAGTTTTCAGTCTCAGTTTTCAGGATAAAGTTAGCCATTCTGCATTGAGGATAAAGTTAGCCGTATACAGCATACCGCTATTGAAAATACTGGCATTTCATAATGTTATTGCATATTGCCAGCTAATTTTAACGTGTAAAAATCAAGTCATTCCCCGAAGACATTTCTTCGGAAAAACGATATTTATTTATATTAAAACCTTTTAATTCTTCGATGGTTTTAACGTTATTATCAATAATATATCTAACCATTAATCCACGAGCCATTTTAGCGTAGGTCATCACAATTTTATATTGTCCGTTTTTAAAATCTTTAAAAACAGGTGTAATCATTGTTACCTTTAAAACCTTTGCAGGTAGTACTTTAAAGTATTCTGAGCTTGCTAAATTTATTAATAACTCACCATCTTCTAATTCATCATTTAAAGCTTTTGCAACACTGTCATCCCAAAATTTGTACAAATTTTCAGTGCTGCCTACTTTTAATTTTGTGCCCATTTCTAATCTGTAAGGCTGTATTAAATCTAAAGGGTTTAAAATGCCATACAAACCAGATAAAATTCTTAAATTTTCTTGTAAGATTGGTAGTTTTTTTTCATCCAAAGAATTTACATCAATTCCTTGAAAAACAGCACCCGTAAAAGCATAAATAGCTTGTTTAGCATTTTCTGTTGTAAAAGGAGTTTGCCAAGTCTGATTTCGGTCATAGTTCAACGCAGCTAAATCATCAGAAATTTTCATTAATTCTGATAATTCATTTTTAGACAGCGTTTTTAGTTTCTTATGAAGTTTTTCTGATTGCTCTAAAAAACAAGGTTGTGTATGTAAACTTGTTGGTACTTTACTTTCAAAATCTAAAGATTTTGCTGGAGATATAATGATTTTCATTTTATGAAATTGTAAAAAAATGTTTTATAAATTAAATTTTAAAAATACAAATGATTACTACAATCATCAAATAAAAAGGGCTATTTTAATTGATAAACCTATTTAAAAAATCGATGGAGGTAAGTATTTTGTTTTTTTCTATAAATTAATCAAACTATTTAATTTATCTTGGGTCAAAGAATAAAAACTAACCAATTATAATTGAGTAAAGACGCAGAACTTGTAAAAAAGTTAAAAGATGCCACACTAAAAGATATTGCTTTTAGTGAGTTGCTTAGCGTCTATCAAGAACGTTTGTATTGGCATATTAGAAAGATTGTTACTACACATGAAAATGCTGATGATGTTTTACAAAACACTTTTATCAGAATTTATAAAAGCATTCATAATTTTCAAGAAAAAAGCAGTTTACATACTTGGATGTATCGAATTGCGTACAATGAATCTATTCGGTTTTTAGAAAAGAATAACAGAAAAAGTTATGAAAATATTGATGATGTTTCTAGCACTCATTTAGAAGTTTTATTTGAAGATGAATATTTTGATGGAGATGAAATTCAGAAAAAACTAAACACAATTATTGATGGATTTACGGAGAAACAAAAGCGTGTTTTTCAAATGAAATATTTTGACGACTTAAGTTTTAGGCAAATTGCTGAAGTTTTAAAATCATCTGAAAGCACATTAAAATCAACATATTACACAGCTGTTAAAATTATTGAAGAAAAAATATTTTTATAATTCCAAACTATTTAAAAGGGTTTGGGTCTAACTACTATATTATGGAAAAATTTACAGAAAATAACAACAATCAAAACTTTCTAAAAGAAGGTTTAAAGGGGGATATTTCTAAACATCATAAAAAATATTTAGGAACAGAAATTCCTGAAGGATATTTTGCGAAGTCTAAAATCTCAATTTTAGATAAAATTAAAGAAGAAACTAGTATTGAAACAGCATCCAAAAAGAAACAAATTATTTTTTGGATGCGACCACACTTTAAATATATAGCAGCAGCATCTTTGGCTTTTATTTTGAGTTTAACAGTTTGGTTGCAAAATTATAACAAGACAACTACTATAATTGAACCTAATTTTGAATTGTTAGCTTTCTCTGATAAGGTTTTATTAGAGTCCTTATTAATAGAAGATTCAGATATTGATGCATTTACAGATGTTACTTTATTTAATGAAGTTTTGGTGAAGGCAGAACTTTCGGAACAAAAACTAGATAATTTAGTATTAGATAATTTAATTGTAGGAGACTCATTATTAGATACTTATATAGATGAATTATTGGTAGATGTTGTTATTTTATAAAAAAAATAAAATTTTTCAAACTATTTTAAAAATGAGAGTTCTAAATAATATAAACAATTATTAACTTAAAATTTACACATTATGAAAACATCAATTTCAAGAGAGCGTATTTTAAAATCGAGTATTCTTTTCTTTTCGATTACAGCCTTTATTTTATCAACTTTAGTATTAACATCATGTTCAGATACAGAAACTGCAGAAGAAACTGCAATTGAAGATACTGCACTAATAGAAAAAATTGAAAGTGCAACAAAAGTAACTATCTCTGTTGATAATTTACCAGTTGCAACGGAAACAGCTTTTAGATTTGTATTAGCAGATAGCTTTGCAGAAAGTGCAGAACTTGCTAGTGGTTTAGGTTATAAAGTGGTTTTAGGTACAGATGATGCGTCAAAAGAAGAAGCAACGAGTGAAGTTTATTTTTCTCTTCAAGGAAAACAATTGGCAGACACCGATCAAAAAAGACAAAGAAGAAGACATCATAAATGTTTTGAGTTTGTATATCCAATAGACTTTATTATGGCAGATAATACATCAATCACTTTAACAAGTGCGGATGATTGGGGTTTAATTAAAGCCTGGTATAAAGAAAATACTGATGTTACAGAAAGACCAGAATTAGTTTTTCCTGTAGATGTAACCTTAGAAGACGGAACAGTACAAACTTTAATTGATACCGATGAATTAAGAGCAGTTAAAGATTCTTGTAAAAAAGGAAAAGACAAAAGAAAATGTTTTAAATTGGTATTGCCTGTAAGTTTTACAATGGAAGATGCAACTGTAATAGAAGTTACAGAGAGAGCAGATTTTAAATTATTAAGAGAATGGCGCAAAGCAAATCCTGATGCAACTGTTAAGCCAGCTTTAAATTTCCCTGTTGATATTGAATATAAAGACGGAACTACAGCTACTATAAACGATCAAACAGAATTTGATGCAGCAAAAGATGCATGTAAAATTTAATTAATAAATTTGTACTTTAGATTTTTTAAAGAGTAAAAACCCATTATCATGAAATTAAAAAACATCATATCAACTTTAAGCTTTTTTAGTTTGATGCTATTTAATGCAGTAGTTTTTGCTCAAGATTCTAGTTTTAATTTAATTCAGAAAGAGTTAACACAACAACAAAGGGATTTATTGCAGCAAGAAAAAGAGGTAATGATATCAAATCGTGAAGCATTTAAAACATCACTTACCAGCGAACAGTTAGCTATTTTAAATGATAAAACAATTTCTAAAAACGAAATAAGAATGCGTTTAGTAGCTACATTTTCTACAAGTCAGAAAGACATGGTTAAAAATCAACAAATTAGTTTGAGAAAAACCAGAGATAACTTTAGAAAAACACTTACTGGCGAGCAAAGAAAAATGCTAAAAGAAAGAATTGATAAAATAAGAGACACTAAAGACAGAGGAGAATTAAAAGATGGACCAAGAGTAAATAATGTTAATAATGGTAAGAAAAAAAGAAATAATGGAAATTAGCTTTTAACTATTTATGACGCATATTTATCAAAGGTTTAAAAACACATTTAAAGTTTTTGGGTTGCTATTGTTTTCAATAGCAACCTCTTTTTGTTCGTATGGACAAGAAGAAAAGGTTGATGATTTAGACGGTTTAATTGATGAACTTTTTTTTAGAGATCAACAATTTTTAGAAGAATTAATAGAGAGTAATTTTTCATATAATTTTTTATATACGTCTGTTTCTTACAATAGTAATACGTATTTTTCGGGTAGAGATTCTGGTACAGATCAGTTTAACGTAATTCCTCAAGTTTCCTATTATCATTCATCAGGCTTTAACGCTAGTGTTTCTGGAATTTATTACCAAAATTTTGATCCAAGTTGGGATTTCACAAGTCTTTCTGTTGGATATTTTAATTCCATTGGTAAAAAGAAAAGCATACTATATAACGTAGGGTATTCAAAGTATTTTTACACAGATAATTTTGATGATTTCACTAATTCTGTAGATCTAAGTGTAGGTATTAGAAACAACAAACGAAGTTTAGGATCTACAATTTCTGCTTCTTATCTTTTTGGAACTGATAATTCATTTCAAATTGTTTCTAACAGTTTTGTTAATTTTACACTAAAAAGAACTTCTAATTTTGCGGTGCGCTTTAGGCCTAGCATTCATTTTATTATTGCAAAACAAACTCTTTCAGTTCAAAAAAATATAGTTATAAACGGACGAAAAGTTTTACAAACGGTAAGTTATGATATTTTTGATTTGCTAAATACACAACTAAATTTTCCAATTTCTTTAACCTCTAAAGCCTGGGATTTTGAAGTAGGTTACAACTTAAATTTACCAAAAGCAACTTCTGCAGAGAGCGATTTACCAATAACAGGATTCTTTAATTTATCTGTTGGTTATATGTTTGACTTAAATAAAAAATAGTAAAATCTTTTTATTTAAGTCAATTAATCGTAATATTGCAATAAACAAATTAAGAGGGGTTTAACCAACTCAGAAATATTTACAGAAGAATAAAATGAAATTGTGGCCATTTCAAAAGTGTCAGGTCATCCTGCAAGAATAGCTATTTTAGAATTTATTATAAAACTTAATTCCTGTGTTTGTGGAGATTTGGTAAAAGACATTGGTTTGGCAAAACCCACTATTTCTCAATATTTAAAAGAGGTGAAAAATTAGGAATTATAAAAGGCACCATAGATGGCACAAGTGAATGTTATCGCATATATCAAGATAATTGGGATAAAATAAAAAATATTTTGGGCAAATTTTTAAACAAAAATTCAACTGGAGGCTGTTGTTAAAAAAATAGAAATTATGAAATTATCAGAAATTAAAAATCATTTAAAAGGTATAAGTAAAATAGGCTTTCAATTACCAAACGGTAACTTAGTTGCTAGCCATTTTCATGTAACAGAAGTTGGTAAAATAACGAAAGATTTTATTGATTGTGGAGGTAAAGTTAGAAGTGAAACGGTGATAAATTTTCAACTTTGGGAAGAAAATGATTACGATCACAGATTGCATCCGGAGAAATTAATGAACATTATAGAGCTATCAGAAAAGATGTTTAAGTTTGATGATTTAGAAATCGAGGTAGAGTATCAAGGAAAAGAAACCATTGGTAAATACAATTTAGATTTTGATGGAACCAACTTTTTATTAACTTCAAAATTAACAGCTTGTTTAGCCATAGATGCTTGCGGAATTCCGGCTGAAAAAACAAAAATTAAAATTTCTGAAGCTGTAGGTTATTCTTGTGATCCTAGTATTGGCTGTTGTTAGTTAAAATTGAAAGAAACCAAAGTGAATTTATCCGAAGAAAATTTCACAATGGATTATCTAGTGTCATTAGATTTATTGGAAGAAAAAATTGATATTAAAATTTTCACATAAAAAAAACAGCGATTTAAGTTTTAAACTAAATCACTGTTTATTTTATAAATAAGCTGTTAAATTGTAAAAAAATTATTCAAATTCATGTTTAGAATTCTCAGAATACATTCTCCATTTTTCTAAACAATCAACCATATCTTGCGGAACTTCCGTATTAAACTGCATAAACTCTCCGGTTTTTGGATGCGTAAATCCTAGTGTTTTTGCGTGTAAAGCTTGTCTTGGTAACACTTTAAAACAGTTCTGTACAAATTGCTTGTATTTTGTAAAAGTAGTTCCTTTTAAAACGCCGTCGCCCCCATAACGTTCGTCATTAAAAAGTGTGTGACCAATATGTTTAAAATGCGCCCTAATTTGATGCGTTCTCCCGGTTTCTAATTTACATTGCACTAAAGTTACATACGTTAAACGCTCTAAAACTTTATAGTGGGTAACTGCATGTTTCCCAAAATCGCCATCAGGAAAAACAGACATTTGCAAACGATTTTTTAAACTGCGGCCTATATTGCCTTCAATTGTGCCTTCATCATCTTCAATATTTCCCCAAACTAATGCATAATACAAACGTTCTGTAGTTCTATCAAAAAACTGACGCGATAAATTAGCCATTGCAAATTCGGTTTTTGCAATTACTAATAATCCGCTGGTATCTTTATCAATTCTATGCACCAAACCTGGTCTTTCATTAGAATTTGTAGGCAAATTTTCTATGTGATAAATTAAACCGTTTACCAAAGTTCCAGAATAATTTCCATGACCTGGATGTACGACCATTCCTGCTGGTTTGTTTACAACAATTACGGTATCATCTTCATAAATAATATCTAAAGGAATCTCTTCTGCAACTAATAAATTTTCTGCCGGTGGATAGGCCAAAACAATTCTTACAATATCATTTGGCTTTACTTTATGATTTGATTTTACAGCAACATCATTCACTAAAACATTACCAGCTTTTGCAGCTTGTTGCACTTTATTTCTTGTAGAACCTTCAATAAAGTTCATTAAGAATTTATCAACTCTTAAAGGCTCTTGACCAACACTAGCCGTAAATCTGTAGTGTTCGTATAAATCATCATTATCATTATCTTCAGAAATATTTTCTTGCATGTTTTTTATTTTAATTGCAAATATTTTAAATTTGCTTACTGCTTACTGCTTACTGCTTACTGCTTACTGCTTACTGCTTACTGCTTACTGCGCCTCTTCTTCTATAATAAGTTCTTCTGGTATTATTACCGGCGTCCCGTCACCTTCACCATCCCCTAAAACCAATTGAATTATAGAGTGTTTTTCTAATTTGTCATTTGCATTCACAATTTTTCCTTTGTGTTTTAAACCTCTAACAACGTCTTTGCCAATATCATTTACATAGGTAAAATTTATTCCAACGATAAAACCAATTGCTCGTAATTCAGAAATAGCTTGTCTTTTTGTTCGTCCGTTTAAATTAGGAATTGTAATATCTCTATATTTAGAAGGATTTAAACTCAGGTAAATTTTACGTTTTTCTTTTACAAAAGCACCAGCTAACGGATTTTGTTCAATCACAGATTTTTTAGGATAGGTAGGATTGTATCTTGCGCTATCTTTTACTACAAAATCTAAATTTAATTCATTTAATGTTCTTTCAGCCTCAGTAATTGTTAGTTTGTGTAAATCGGGAACTTGAATTCTTTGATCGTGATTTGTAGTAACATTTAACCAAAACTTTAAGAAAAAGACAAATACAACTACACCAATAACTGCAAATGCAATTTGCTTAAAAAAGGTTTTACTTTTAAAAAACTGAATTATACTCATAGAAAAGTTTTAAGGGTTCAAAGATATAAAAACTAAACGTTGTTGTTTCTATTTATATTTTGATAAATTTGTTTTTATTATTTTAGATTGATGAAAAAAATATAGCGATTGTAATGGGTGGATTTTCATCCGAAGTAAACATTTCTTTAACAAGTGGAAGTGTCGTTTACAAGCATTTAGACAAGGATAAATTCACTTCTTTTAGAGTTCATATTTTAAAAGAAAAATGGGTTGCTTTGGATGATCAAGAAAATGAATATACAATAGATAAAAACAATTTTTCATTTTTAATGGATGGAAAATCAATCATTTTCGATTGTGTTTTTAATGCAATTCACGGAAATCCTGGAGAAAACGGGGTATTACTTGCCTATTTTGATTTAGTAGGAATCAAGCATACTTCTGCACCTTATTATCAAATGGCATTAACATTTAACAAACGAGATACCTTAAGCGTAGTGAAAGAATATGGTGTTAAAACGGCAATTTCTGTCTATTTAAATAAAGGTGATGTCATAGATACGGATGAAATAATTGCTAAAGTTGGCTTGCCATGTTTTATAAAACCAAACAATGCAGGTTCTAGCTATGGTATTTCGAAAGCGTATTCTAAAGAGGAAATTTTAATCGGTATTGAAGTTGCATATAAAGAGGATTCTGCTATTTTAATTGAGTCTTTTTTAGACGGAACAGAGGTTTCTGTTGGTGTTATTCAATATAAAGGAGAAACAAAAGTTTTGCCTATTACAGAGATTGTTTCAGAAAATGATTTTTTTGATTATCAGGCAAAATATGAAGGAAAATCGCATGAAATTACACCTGCAAGAATTTCATCCGAAGAACAGCTTAAAGTAGAGGCCGTTGCAGAAAAGGTGTATAAAGTTTTAAATATGTCTGGTTTTTCGAGATCGGAATATATTTTGGTAAATGGCGAACCTCATTTTTTAGAAATAAATACAGTTCCTGGTTTAACAGAAGCTAGTATTTTGCCGCAACAAGCGCAAGCAGCCGGAATTTCTTTAGCCGAATTATTTGAATCTGCTATTGAATCTGCTTTGGTTTAGATTCAGGATGTTTTAGATTCAGGATTCAGGATTTTTTAAGAACTAGTTTGATTTTATTAGTTAATAAAGATGGTAGTTTAGATTACTGATTTGTTTTTTTATTTTTATGAAAATCAAATAATTAAAACATCAAATCAATAAAAAACAACAAACCGATGAAAAGACATAATTTTAAGAAACTACAAATTTGGCAAGAAGCCATTGAATTAATTACCTTAAATTATGGGTTTACATCAAGTATACCAGATTACGAAAAGTTCGACTTAGTTAGTCAAATGAATAGATGTTCGGTTTCAATTGCATCAAATATATCAGAAGGCACCAGCAAAAGAACGAATAAACATTTTATAAAATACCTAGATGATAGTTTAGGCTCAGCTTTTGAATGGGAAACCCAATTAATAATTTGTAAAAACCTTAATTTTATATCCAAAGAAAAGTTTTCTGATTTAGAAATTAGAATTAAAAAATTACAACAAAAAATTTCAAATTTTATTGATAGAATAGAATCAAAAATATCTTGTCTCAAAAATAAAAAACAGGAATATTTTGAGGCAAGAAATAAGACTTAATTTTAAGTGAGATTTTACAGGTCATGTTTCGTGAATCAAAAAAATCAAAATATCAAGTAAATTAGAGGCATCAAAAATATATAGAGAAATTAATTTTAAGTTAGAAACATAAGTCATGATTTTTGAATCAAAAAAGTCTTGAATCCAAATTAAGAAAATATGAAAAAAGCAATTTTTCCAGGATCTTTTGATCCAATAACATTAGGTCATTTTGATATTATAAAAAGAGGTGTAAAATTGTTTGATGAACTCATTATTGCAATCGGAATCAATGCAGATAAAAAATACATGTTTTCGTTGGATGAACGCAAAAAATTTATTGAAGATTGTTTTAAAGATGAACCTAAAATAAAAGTGGTTACGTACGAAGGCTTAACAGTCCATTTTTGCCAAAAAAATGATGTTGATTTCATTTTAAGAGGATTAAGAAATCCTGCAGATTTTGAGTTTGAAAAAGCGATTGCACACACAAACAGAGATTTAGCACCAATTGAAACGGTCTTTTTGCTAACATCGGCAAACAGATCTTATATATCTTCTTCCATTGTGCGAGATGTAATCAGAAATAATGGAGATTATACAAAATTAGTTCCTAAAACAGTAAGAGTTAAATAATGATGAAATATTTTTTTAAAATCAGCTTTTTTGCATTCTTCTTTCTGATGATTTCTTGTGATACTACCTCCAAAGAAAACACAGATTTTACTACACTTTTTGAAAAATCAAAGGGAACAGAAACACCAGAATACAAAGATGTAATTGCATTTTATACTAAACTATCAGAAACCTATAGTCAAATTTCGATGTTCTCTTTTGGGCAAACAGATTCCGGTGAACCTTTGCATTTAGTAGTCTATAATAGAGAAGGGATTTTTAATGTTGATGAAATTAAAAGTTCAACAAAGAACAGCATTTTAATTAACAACGGAATTCATCCGGGAGAATCAGACGGAATTGACGCTTCCATGCTGCTTTTAAGAGATATTGTGCAAAACGACTCTTTGCAAGAAAAGTATAAAAATTCGATTATTTGCGTAATTCCTGTTTACAATGTTGGTGGTTCTTTAAATCGAAATTCGCATTCAAGAGCCAATCAAAATGGGCCAAAAGAATATGGTTTTAGAGGAAACGCAAGAAATTTCGATTTAAACAGAGATTTTATTAAACAAGACACTAAAAATGCAGCTGCTTTTGCCGAAATTTTTCACACGGTAAATCCGGATGTTTTTGTAGATAATCATGTAAGTAATGGAGCAGATTATCAATATGCAATTACACATTTATTTACCCAACACAACAAATTAGGCGGTAATTTAGGAGCGTTTTTACAAAACGAAATGCGTCCAAAAATAGAGGAATCTTTAGAGAATAAAGGCGTTCATATAACACCATATGTAAATGTATGGGGTACTACCCCAGAAGCCGGTTTTTCCCAGTTTTTCGATTCGCCAAGATATTCTACAGGATACACAACACTCTTTCATACATTGGGCTTAATGGTAGAAACGCACATGTTAAAACCGTATAAGATTAGAGTAGAGCAAACCTATGAATTGCTGTTTTCTATTTTTGATTTTACAGAAGAGAACTCCGTAATTATAAAAGATTTACGTTCTAAAGCGACACAAGAAATCTTAGCGAATAAAGCATATCCGATTCAGTTTAAAGTTGATGAAGAAAAATATAGCGATTTATCTTTTAAAGGATACGAAGGCGAACTCATTGATAGTAAAGTAACGAATGGAAAAAGACTGTTTTACGATAAAACGAAACCTTTTGAAAAAGTTATAAAATATTATGATGAGTTTGTAGTGATTAAAGACGTCAACATCCCGAAAGCCTATATTTTACAACAAGGTTGGCATGATATTATTGGTAGATTAGTAAACAATAAAATTGAGTTTACGCGTTTTGAAAAAGACACTACAATTACTGTGGTGGTAAGTCATATCAAAGATTTTGAAACTTCAAAAAGGCCTTATGAAGGCCATTATTTACATTTCAATACAACTATTGAGAAATCATCAGCAAAAATCAACTTTAAAAAAGGGATATTTATATTGACACCAATCAAAATGGAGTGCGTTATTTGCTTGAAACTTTAGAAGCAGAAGCTACAGATTCCTTTTTTAACTGGAACTTTTTCGATACTATTTTACAACAAAAAGAAGGGTATTCTGCCTATGTTTTTGAAGATGTTGCAGAAAAGATTCTGTTAGAAAACCCTACAATAAAAAAAGCTTTTGAAGATAAATTAGCTTCGGATGCTGATTTTGCTAAAAACCCACGTGCGCAATTAGATTTTATTTACAAAAATTCTGTTTATTATGAAAAAGCTCATGTACGTTTACCCGTTTTTAAAATTTTCTAAATTTCAATTTTTGATAAAATATTTTTTTAGTTCCGTTTTTTTATTTGTTTTAATGAGTTGCAATAACGCTGCAAATCCTGTTAAAAAAGACATCAAAGAAATTGCAAAAGAAATTATGACAGATGCCAAAAACTGCGCATTAATTACCATAGATTCTTTAGGGGTTGCGCATGTAAGAGCAATGGATCCTTTTTTGCCAGAAGAAGACTTTACAGTTTGGATGGGAACAAATTCGAGAAGTTTAAAAGTTCGTCAGATTAAAAAAAACAAGAACGTAACCTTGTATTATTTTGACGCAAAAAGTGCGAGTTATGTTACGTTACAAGGAACTGCAAACATCGTAAATACCCAAAAGGAGAAAGAAAAATTCTGGAAAACAGCATGGGAAAATTTTTATAAAAACAAAACAACAGATTTTATGTTGATAAAGTTTATACCTAATAAAGCAACGATCATAAGTGAGAAATACCAAATTTTAGGGGACTCAATTTCTTGGGAAACTCCAATTATTAAATTTAAAAATGAATAAAATAGCAACAGGTTTTTTAATATTAATTACAACTATATTAATGACTGGATGCAAATCAGTACAGAAAGAAAATTACTCTTTTTATGTTGGAACGTATACACAAAAAGATTCTAAGGGAATTTATAAATACGAAATTTCATCAGAAGGTGAACTTACTAAAATAGGATTGGTTGCCCAAACGGTGAATCCAACTTTTTTAGTAAAATCAAAAGATAATAAAACACTTTTTGCAGTTGGAGAAATAAATGAAAACGGAACGGGTTTTGTGAAATCTTTTAGAATTCAAAAAGATTCCTTGAAACTTATAAGTAAAGAAGAAAGTGGGGGAGCAGGACCTTGTTTTGTGGCCTTAAATGATGAAAATTATATTGTAACCGCAAATTATGGTGGCGGAAGTGTTGGTTTATTAAAAGCGGATGCATCAGGAAAATTATCAAGTCTATTAAATATACAGCAGCACGTGGGCAAAGGAACTACGGATAGACAAAAGGAACCGCATGCGCATTCTGCTTGGTTTCATCCAACAAAAAAAGAATTGATTGCGGTTGATTTAGGAACCAATCAGTTGTGGTTTTCTACTATTGATGAAGTGAAAAATGAATTGGTTTCAACCAATCAAAAAACGTTGGAAATGGCTGAAGGAGCAGGGCCAAGACATTTAACTTTTCATCCAAATAATACATGGATATACGTTTTAAACGAGCTAAATAATACCGTCTCTTTAGTCAAAGAAAAAGAAAACACCTATTATGTTGAAACTTCAATTTCTACGCTTCCAGAAGATTTTACAGCCTACAGCAAAGCTGCAGATATTCATATTACAAAAGATGGTAAATTTTTATATGCATCAAATCGCGGACATGAATCAATTGTGATGTATGAAGTAAACCCAGAAAACGGAAAACTAAAAAATATAGGATATCAAGCTGTTTTCGGGAAAAATCCGCGTAATTTTTCTTTATCACCAAATGAAGAATTTTTAATAGTTGCCAACCAAGATACTGACAATATTATTTCTTTTAGGCGCAATTCTAAAACTGGGAAATTAACTTTTGTAAGCGAAACTTCTGCGCCAATGCCGGTTTGTATTTTGTTTTAAATTTAGAATAGTTTTTTGAACACAAAGGCGCAAACTGAAATGCGCGAAGAAGCAAAAAGCTTTTTTCAATATCCGAAAGTAGCACGATTCGATAGTATTTGCTGTTAGTTCTTATAATGGCAGTTTCACCAGAATTTTTTAGAGAACAAAAACTTCAATGTTAACTTTCTGATTATGGAATACGTTTTTTATTTTTCAACAAATAAAGGTTTTAAATTTCTTTTTTTTATAATTCAATTTCATTTCCGTAACTTGTAACTTCAAAATCGATACAAGTGAGTAAAAATTTATCAATTAATGGGAAATCGTACACAATTGATGTACAGGATGATATGCCACTTTTGTGGGCAATTAGGGATATTGTAGGTTTAACAGGTACAAAATTTGGTTGTGGCGTAAGTCAATGCGGAGCCTGTTCTGTTTTAATCGATGGCACGCTTACGAAATCTTGTAGCATGCCGGTTTCCTACGGAATTGGTAAAGAAATATTCACAATCGAAGGATCATCACCAAATTTAGAATTTTTACGTGAAGCTTGGAACGATGGTAATGTGCCACAATGTGGATATTGCCAATCTGGTCAACTAATTGCAGCAACTTCTTTATTAGATAAAACAGAAAATCCTACGGATGAAGATATCGATGCTGCCATGAGCAGTAATATTTGTAGATGCGGAACGTATTCAAGAATTAAAAAAGCAATTCATAAAGCTGTTGCACTTAAAAACGAATCGATATGAGTAAAATACAGCAAATAAATCGAAGAGATTTTGTAAAATTATTTGGATTAGCTACTGGCGGAATTATCTTAGGATGTACTATTTCTTCGGATAAAAAAGATTTTATTCCGCACATGAATGGCACTTTTGCACCTAACTTATTTGTGCAAATTCAGAAAGACGGTAATATTGTTTTAATCGCTTCTCGATCAGAAATGGGCCAAGGAATTAGAACATCCTTAGCATCCGCAATTGCAGATGAATTAGAAGCAGACTGGGAATTTATTACCGTACAACAAGCAACAGGAAATGCTAAATATGGCAATCAAAATACAGATGGTTCTCGAAGTGTACGCACTTTATTAGAGCCCATGCGTAAAATGGGTGCAACTGCAAAAGCGATGTTAATTACTGCCGCCTCCAAGAAATGGAGCGTTTCAGAAGCTGACTGTTTTGCAGAAAACCATTTTATAATCAATAAAAATACAAACGAAAAAATCTTCTTTGGCGATTTAGTTGAAGAAGCAGCTAAAGTTGCAATTCCGGATGAAGCAACCATCAAACTAAAAAAAGTTGAAGACTTTAAATATATTGGTAAAACGTTAAAAAGTGTCGATTTAAAAGACTTTACGCATGGCACGGCAACCTACGGAATTGATATCCGCTTGCCCAATATGAAATTTGCTGCGATTGCGAGATGTCCTGTAACTTTTGGAACGGTAAAAAGTTTTGATGCCAAAACGGCTGAGAAAACACCAGGTGTTGAAAACGTTTTTCAATTAGATAGAATGGTGCCTCCAACAGGAGAATTTTTTGGAGCTTTAGGCGGTGTTGCAGTTATTGCAAATAATACGTGGGCTGCTTTTCAAGGAAAAGAAAGTTTAGAAATTGAGTGGAATTATGGTGAAAACCATTCATTTGATTCCGAAAATTTTAAAGAAACACTTACAAAAAGAGTTAAAGAAAAAGGGAAATTAGTTCCTGGTAGTTCTGGAAAAGTCGATGATGCTTTTGAGGAAGCAGCAAAAACCATAGAAGCAATTTATCATGTTCCGTTTTTAGCGCACGCACCTATGGAAGTGCCAAATGCAACAGCATGGTTTCAACAAAATAAAATTGAAGTTTGGGCGCCTGTGCAAGATCCACAAACGGCTAGAGCAGAACTTGCCCACTTTTTTGAAATTCCTATAGAAAACATTACTATAAATGTTACTTTTTTAGGTGGAGGTTTTGGACGTAAATCAAAATCTGATTTTGTGGTAGAAGCAGTTGCTTTATCCAAAAAAATAAAAGCACCCGTTCAGGTGGTTTGGACGCGTGAAGATGATATTCAACATAGTTTTTACCATGCCACAAGTGCACAATATTTAAAAGGTTCTTTAGATAAAAACGGTCAGGTAACCGGCTGGTTGCAAAGAGTTGCATTTCCATCTATAACTTCTAGTTTTAAGCCGCTATCAGACTATGCTTCTGGTTTTGAATTGGGAATGGGTTTTACAAATAATCCGTATAATTTATCTAATTTCACTTTAGAAAATGCCCAAGCAGAAGCAAATTTAAGAATTGGTTGGCTGCGCTCTGTAGTGCATATTCACAGTGGTTTTGGTAACAATTCTTTTGTGGACGAATTGGCATTTGCGGCAAAAAAAGATCCGATTCAATTTCATTTAGATTTAATTGGAGCTGATAGAATTATTGAAGGTAGATCTGAGTTTCCTTATGATTCTAAACGAATGAAAACGGTTTTAAAAAATGCCGCCAAAGTTTCTAATTGGGGTAAAACAATTCCTGAAAACCATGGTTTAGGAGTGGCAATTCATTATAGCTTTTACAGCTATGTTGCTACCATTGTAGAGGTTTCTGTAGTTAATGAAAAAGTAAAAGTAGAAAATGTTTGGACCACTATAGATTGTGGTTTGGCTTTAAATAAAGACAATATTAAGAACCAGTTAGAAGGCGCTGCTATTTTTGGAATGTCAATTGCTTTGTACGGTAAAATTTCTGTAAAAGAAGGCGCCGTTGAGCAACATAATTTCTACGATTATGAAATGACAAGAATGAAAGACGCACCAAAAATTCATGTAGATATTATAGAAGCAATGGATAAACATCCAACAGGTGTTGGTGAACCCGGAGTTCCTGTAATGGCGCCCGCTATTTGTAATGCTATTTTTAATGCTACTGGTAAACGAGTTAGAAGTTTGCCTTTGGTAGATTTAGGGATGGTTTAAAACCAGCTACAACGATTAAAGAAAGCAGGAGTGTTTGGATAACAGCAAGTTGTCATAAAAATTAAATACTCCTGCTTCCTTCTCTATAAGTGGTAATTCCGTTTTTTAATACTCGTTTTAATTTTACCGAAGGTTGGTAATTTACGTGGTACTTTTTAATATTTCGTTTTGGCGATAATAGCGTTGGGTCTTCTTCCGCGGTGCATTTAAAGCCCATTTTAAACTTGCCAACAGCACCCAAGTCTACAATATTACCTTGTTGTAAATAAAAATCTAACTTTTTACCGAGCGCAATTAATACAGCTTGCACATCTACACTATGCAAACTGCATTCATTACTAATTACATCGCTAATAAATTCTAAATCTAGCGTGCCAGTAGTAACTGCTTGCATAATGTATTGTTCCTTTTTGTTTTGTATGCTATTGCTTCTTTTGGTGATTCTATACCGTATTGCCATTTCTTAATTATTTTTTGTATTTTTATCTTTATATACTTTAAATTAGTGTGTGCAAAGCTTCTACGCACATCTTTTGTAAAAATACTACATTTTTTTAAAATTTATACTAGTATAATCTTAAATTTATACTAGTAAATTTGTGTAATTATACTAGTATATTTACAAAATAGATACGTATGCGCGTTGTAAAAGTATGTAGTCGCTGATAAAATAGATAGGGGAGCGTGTTAACGGAGATTGGGAGGCTGCTTGCACTTAGAACCTTTAAGGTTTTACCAACCTATAAACTTATTATAACTTTACTGAGTATTATAAGAGATGTTGTAAATAGTTTTTTTACTTTAGTTGCCTTACGGAAACTTTTATTAGAGTTTCTAAATTAGAAACTCTAATTATCCGTTAATTAAGATCTGAAGTTTATGTAATTAATCAAAAAAAAGTAGATGAATAAGATTGAGGTTGTAGCAGCAATAGTTTATTTTAAAAATGAAATCTTCTGTGTTCAGAGACCTAAAGACAAACTAAGTTATATTTCGGAAAAATTTGAATTTCCTGGTGGTAAAATTGAAAAAGGCGAATCAAAAATAGAAGCATTAAAGCGAGAACTTATAGAGGAGTTAAATTTTACACCAATTAAAATAGACGAATTATTTTTAACAGTTATTCATGAATATCCTGATTTTGAACTAACAATGCATAGCTTTAAATGTTATTCTAAAACAAAAGATATTCAATTAAACGAGCACATTTCTTCTGAATGGCTAACAATAAAAAACTTAGATAAACTAGATTGGGCTGAGGCGGATATTCCAATAGTTAATAGATTAATTGAGAATGAATAAATCATTTAATGATAATTTTAAAGGTAGTTTACTAACAGGGTTTATTGACAAATCTTTAGATTCTGATGCTCTTTATCAACCGGAGTTATTGGTAAACAGAAAAATTCCGCGAAAGAAAGTATTAACAACAATTATAAAAGAGTTAGAAAGTTGTGAAAGCTTTTTTATATCTGTTGCTTTTGTTACAACAAGCGGAGTAGCTGCTTTAATAAATACTTTTAAAAAACTTGAAGGAAAAAGTGTAAAAGGAAAAATTCTTGTTTCTCAATATCTAAATTTCACACAACCCGAAGCTCTAAAAAGGCTTTTACAATTTCCGAACATTGAATTAAAAATTATAACTAAAGAAAACTCACATTCTAAAGGTTATATTTTTAAGCACTCTGAATACTATAATTTAGTCATAGGAAGCAGCAATTTAACTTCCTCTGCTTTATCTACGAATAAAGAATGGAATATTAAAGTTTCTGCAAGAAACTCAAGTTCCTTAGTCGATAAAGTAATTAAAGAGTTTCAAGATGATTTTGAAATAGGAGAAATTGTAAATGAGACATATATTGAAAAATATGAAGAGATTTACAAAAAGCAATTTTTAGTTTACAAAAAAAGTGAAGAGGAATTATTTAAAGAACTCAATATAGAAATAACACCAAACTCGATGCAAATAGAAGCATTAGAGAACTTAAAAAACGTAAGAAAAGAAAATAATAAAGCTCTAATAATTTCTGCAACAGGAACAGGTAAAACATATTTAGCTGCTTTTGATGCCAAAGCCTTTAATCCAAAAAAAACTCTTATTTGTTGTACACCGATTAAACATTGCTAAAAAAGCAATGGGGACTTTTCAGTCAGTTTTCGGAAAGACAAAAACAATGGGATTATATTCTGGAAATCAAAGAGAATTAGATAAAGACTTTGTGTTTTCAACGGTTCAAACAATTTCAAAATCAAATCATTTAGGATTATTTGATAAAGATTTTTTTGATTATATTATTATAGATGAGTCTCATCGTTCAGGAGCAGATTCATATATTAGATTAATAGAATATTTTAAGCCAAGTTTTCTTCTTGGTATGACGGCAACACCTGATAGAACCGACGACAAAGAAATTTATAGTTTATACGACCATAATATAGCTTACCCGTTGTGCATTTAAACAATATTGACTTTTAAATTGTTTATATTCCTATTAAAAACAAATTTGTTAATGTATTGAATGATAGTTAGTGCTGTTAATTTTGAGAGAATTCTTGTCTTAAAACCTTCAAAAGTTTTCGCATAATTATTCCGTATTTTAAACTGGTCACAAAGTTGAGAAAACAAGGTCTCAATTCGTTTTCTTTTCTTCCTAAAAATATACGTTTGTTTTTTGTAATTCTGTTGATTTTTACGCATTGGAACTTCTAATTTAATTTGTTTACTCTCAAATAAATCTAACTGATAGTCCGCACTTAGGTATCCTTTGTCCCCTAAAACCACACAGTTATTAAACTGATTTTTAATGTCTTTTAAATAATGAATATCATGTACAGAAGCTTTGCTAATATCAAAACTTTTAAACACGCCATCAATAGAACAAACAGCATGTATTTTATAGCCATAATAATGCATGTTTTGACTAGCACAATAACCTCTATTTGGGGCTGAATAAAAGTACTCTTTACAAACTTTACTTCTCCCGCTTCTTGAGAGTTTTACAATCTCCAAAGGCATACTATCTACTACATAATAGTTTTCAAACTCCGTGAACTTATTGGAGAGTTGAGTTCTTATAAATTCAATGGCAAAAAATAATTTTCGCTTCCGTTTATTGTAAACTGATCGCTCTATTTTAGCAAACAAATATTCTGGAATATCCCGAAACAACTGACATTCACTGTCTATACCCATATATTCTGCTGTTAAATTCATAGCGATTAATTCAATGTCTTTTAGTTTTGGTTTCCTGTTTTGACGTAAAAATTGTTCCTTTTCTGTAATTGTGGCTAAGACTTCTAAAATTTTATCGTAATTTGCTCTAAAGTTATTCATCGTATTTAATCGATTGATTGTCAATTAAATATACGACTTTTAATAGTCAAATGAATAACTTTTTTTAACTATTTATAATGCACAACGGGTTATAGCTTATGAAATAAGATTGAATAAAGCAATGGAAGAGAATATGCTTATTCCCTTTCATTATTATGGTGTAACAGATTTATCTGTTAACGACGAAATACTTGAAAATGAATCTGACTTCAGACTTTTAACATCTGAAGAAAGAGTTAATAAAATTATTTCTAAAATTGACTTTTATGGTTCTGATAATGGGTTAACAAGAGGTCTAATTTTTTGTTCCAAAAAAAATGAAGCAAAAGAATTATCAGATAAATTCAACCAAAAAGGTTACAAAACAATTGCTTTAACTGGAGATAGTTCAGAAGACGAAAGAACAAAAGCCATAGAGTTATTAGAAAGTGACGATTTATCAATAAAGTTAGATTATATTTTTACTGTTGATATTTTTAATGAAGGAATTAATATACCAAAAATCAATCAAGTTATTATGATTCGTCCGACCCAATCAGCTATAATATTCATACAGCAATTTGGACGAGGATTAAGAAAAACCGAGAACAAGTATTACTTAACTATCATTGATTTTATTGGGAATTATAAAAATAATTATTTAATACCAATAGCTTTATATGGAGACACCTCCTTCAATAAAGACAAAATAAGAAAGTTGATTTCAGAGGGCAGCAGCATGATTCCGGGAGAATCAACAATCAATTTTGATGAAATCACTAAAGAACGAATCTATGCTTCAATTGATTCTGCAAAGATGCAATTATTAACGGATTTAAAAATAGATTACAATAATTTAAAAAGCAGAATTGGACGTATTCCAATGATGATTGACTTTGTAAAAAATAATTCAAGAGACCCTTTCTCATTCATTGAATATTCTAAATCATATTTTAATTTCATTAACAAGGTTGATAAAACATTTGATAAATCACTAGATAAAAGGCTCTCTGAATTATTAGAACTCTTTTCTAAAGAAATAAACAATGCAAAAAGAATTGAAGAAAGCATTATTTTAAAAGAACTACTTAATAGCAATGAACTCACTATTTCAAAGTTAAATGAATTAATATTTGATAAATACCAATATAGACCAAGTATAGAAACAATAAAATCATGTATTTCAAATATCAATTTCAGCTTTATCCGAAAGGAAGAGAAAGTCATTTTTATAGAAAATAATACTTTCAAATTTTATGATGAATTTATAAAGTTAATTACAAACACCACTTTTAGAGAATTCTTGTTTGATTCTGTAAACTATTCAATTCACAACTTCAATAAAAATTTCAATAAAGATTATTACAGAGATGGACTGCTACTTTTCAATAAGTATAGTCGTAAAGATGTTTGCAGATTGTTGAACTGGGAAAATGATGTAAGTAGCACTGTTTATGGATATAGAACAAGAAATGAAGTCACTCCTTGTTTTGTAACTTATCATAAATCTGATGATATTGAAAATACTATAAAGTATAATGACTACTTCGTTACTCCTTCGGTTTTCGCATGGGAATCAAGGTCAAATAGAAAGTTATCTAGTCAAGAAATAAAAAATGTAGTCGCCTCAAAACGCATATTATTATTCGTAAAAAAAGAAGATGCTGAAGGAACAGATTTCTATTTTATGGGAGATGCATCAATCATAAAGGACTCTATTCAGCAAGCAGAAATGCCAGATTCAGGAAAACCTATTATACATTTTAAGTTTCTATTAGAACAACCTGTAAAAGATGACTTATACAATTATATTACAGCAGTTAAAAGGCAAAAACTACCTCAAAACAACTCTAAACATGAAATAAAATTAATAGAAAAAAAAGAAAAGACATTCCAATTTACAATTCCGCTATATGATTTTCATGCAGCAGCAGGTAATTTTAGTGAAATGCAAGATGAAAAACAATACAACTTAATTCCTGTGCAAGAAAGATATGCATCTGATGATTATTTCGCTTGTAGAGTAATTGGGGATTCAATGAATAAAACAATTCCAAACAATTCAATTTGCATATTCAAAAAAAATGTAACAGGTTCTCGTAGTGGCAAAATTTTACTAATAGAAAATAGAGATTCTTTCGACCCAGATTTTAATTCCGCATTTACTGTTAAAACATATTCAAGTGTAAAAACTATTACAGAGGAAGGATATCGCCATGATTCAATTTTACTTAAGCCTAATTCCTATGATAAAAGTTTTAAAAGTATAATTCTTGATGAAGAAAGTGCTAAAGAAATGAGTGTTATAAGTGAATTTGTAAAAGTCTTAGATTAATTAAAAAAGCTCAACGTTTACCAGTTGAGCTTTTTTAATTATATATTTAATATTCCTCTAAAACTTATACTCTTTCAAAGGTTTCGGAAACTTCTCTGGGTTTGCCGCTAAATGATACCGAGGGTCATCAATATCTTCTTCTATAATATCTAGAAAAATTGGGCTTGCTTTGTGTAAAAGCACCTTACAATCTTCACTTAAGTGTTTTAACGTAATTTTTTTACCTTCGGCTTGGTATTTTTCTACCAAGGCATAAATAGCTTCTATGGCAGAATGATCGGAAACACGTGCTTCTACAAAATCTATTTCTACTTTTTCTGGGTCATTTTTAACATCAAACTTTTCATTAAACGCGGCAATACTCCCAAAGAATAGTGGCCCCCAAATTTCATACACTTTAGTACCATCTTCTTTAAAACGTTTTCTAGCTCTAATTTTTTTAGCGCTTTCCCAAGCAAAAACCAATGCAGAAACAATAACACCAACAAATACAGCAATGGCAAGATCGAATACCACGGTTACCGAAGAAACGATGATTAGAACAAAAGCATCAGATCTTGGTATTTTCTTTAAAATTCTAAAACTAGACCAAGCAAAAGTTTCAATAACCATCATAAACATTACGCCAATTAAAGCTGCAATGGGCACTTGTTCTATTAATTTATCAGTAAAAAGAATAAAAGTCAGTAACGTTAACGCCATTATTATTCCGGATAAACGTCCTCTACCACCCGCATTGATGTTAATTACAGTTTGTCCTATCATTCCGCAACCACCAGTTCCGCCAAAAAGACCACTTACAATATTTCCTGCACCTTGCGCAACACATTCTCGATTTCCGTTTCCTCTAGTTTCCGTTAATTCGTCCACTAAATTCATCGTCATTAAAGACTCTATCAATCCTACAGAAGCGGCTAAAAATGCAAAAGGCAAAATAAATGTTAGGGTATCTAAATTGAAAGGTAAGTTATGCCAAAGCTCTAAATTAGGTGTTGGGAATTCTCCTTTTAAACCCGTTCCGCCACCTTCAATAATATAAGAACCAACGGTTGTAACTTCTATGCCAGAAAAAACAACAATAAAGGTAGTTACTAAAATAGCAGTTAAAGATGCCGGTAATTTCTTTGTGATTTTTGGTAATAGCCAAATAATTGCCATTGTTAAACCAACCAAGCCTAGCATAATGTATAACTCTTTACCAAACATATACGTGCTTACATATTGGTCTACACCATTTTCTGAAACCTTTAAAGATTTATGTGTAAACATTTTTACTTGTGCCCAGAAAATAACAATTGCTAATCCGTTTACAAATCCCATCATTACAGAATGCGGAATTAAACGTACAAAACGACCTAATTTAAACACTCCTGCAAGAATTTGAATCACTCCCATTAGAATAACACAGGCAAGTAAATAAAAATACCCCATGTTGTCTATTGGTGTATTAAATAACATTCCTTTTGTATGACCTTCAGAAATCATGCTTACAAAAATAACAGCAACGGCGCCTGCAGCACCAGAAATTAAACCTGGTCTTCCACCAAAAACAGCAGTAATTAATCCGATGATAAATGCACCAGAAAGTGCAACTAAAGGATCTATTTGAGCCACAAATGCAAAAGCTACCACTTCTGGTATCATCGCTAAAGAAACGGTGATTCCTGCTAACACATCGTCTTTAGCATTTGGTATTATTTTTCTAATGAATTCAGTCATAATTTAGTAGCTTTTAAAAGTCGGCAAAGGTAGTTGGTTTTTTTTAGATAGGCTTGGTGCGTAGGAGTTAATAAATATTGGATGTTAATTTCGAAGTAAATGGGCTCTTTTATTTGTGCTTCATTATAAAATTACTTTGTTGTATTTAAGAATCAAGATGGCTTCACTTTTAGAAATTATAAACAAGAACTTTTAGCTCTTAAATAGGTTCTCTTATGTTTGATTTTTATTCATTTTTTAAAGAAAAAATCACTCAAACTAACATTGAAAGAGATTTTTTAACTCAAAATGCACAACGGATTAATTTAGATCTTTTGATACGATTTATAAACTAATTTAATATTCTCGAAAGTATGTTTTAAAGCCTCATGAATCTCCGTGTTATTTTTAAAACAAACGTCTGTAATTCCTTCTTCCGTTTGTGGAACTAATTGTTTATCAAAATCTGAGTTCATTAAAAACCAATGTGTTTCCTTTAGTTTTACTCCTTTATAAAAATAAATATGATAGGTTGTAATTAATTTCTTTTCGATTGCTAAATTAAAAATGCCACATTCTTCTTCAACTTCTCTAATTGCAGCAGTTTCAGTACTTTCTCCTTTTTCAATTTTTCCTTTTGGTAAATCCCAAAAATTATTTCTAAAAATAAATAACACTTCTTTTTTAAGATTTAGAACCAAGCCGCCTGCGGCAGGAATAACGTCCATATTCTCCAGGAAAACAGGCCAATCATTCTTCAAATCAGAAGAATAGAGGTTCATACCTTTTATCGTTTCGGTTTTTAGTTTGTGAAGGATTTCATCAAAAACAATATTTTGAAAGTCGTAAACCGGAAAATTATTTTCTTTTTTTAAAGAAGATGTAATAATAATTGGTTTATCATTTACAAAAACTGTATACATTTGCAGTATGATTTTAAACAAAGATAACGCAAAAAAAACAGCCGAACATTTATTGCAAATTAAAGCAATAAAGTTAAGTCCAAGTGATCCATTTCAATGGGCTTCTGGTTGGAAATCTCCTATTTATTGCGATAATAGAATTACGTTGTCTTTTCCTTCAGTTCGTATTTTCTTAAAAGAAGAAATTGCTAAAATTGTTGAATTGCAATATGGTAAGCCAGATGTAATTGCCGGCGTGGCAACGGGCGCAATTGCTATTGGTGTTTTGGTTGCTCAAGAATTAGGGGTGCCGTTTGTATATGTGAGACCAGAACCTAAAAGTCATGGTAGAAAAAACCAAATTGAAGGGCATTTAGAAAGTGGTCAAAATGTGGTGGTAATAGAAGATTTAATTAGCACAGGAAATAGCAGTTTAAATGCTGTTGCTGCTTTAAAGGAAGCTGGAGCTGTCGTAAAAGGAATGGTTGCTATTTTTACCTATGGTTTTCAAATTGCTGCAGACAATTTTAAAGAAAAAAACATTCATTTAACTACACTAAGTAATTATGAAAACTTACTAGAACAAGCCTTAGATAGTGATTACATTTCTGAAAAAGAATTAAATACATTGCAAGAATGGAGTGCAAACCCTAGTCAATGGAAACAATAAAAAACAAATAACATGAATATTAGTGGTACAAAAGTAGTAGTAAATAAATCTCAAAAAGAAACTTTTAAGTTTTTATCAGATTTAAAAAACTTTGAACAATTAATGCCAATATCTATTCATAAGTTTGAAGTGGATGGCGATTCTTTTATCTTCGGATTAAAAGGAATGCCAGAAATAAGATTGGTTTTAAAAGAAAGTACAGAATTTTCTAACATAACTTTAGGCGCGGCAAGTAGTAAGTTAAGTTTTGAATTGGTGGCAAATATTGATGAGATTGATGAAGCGTCTTCTAAAGTTCAGTTAGATTTTAACGGAGAATTTAATATGATGATGGCAATGATGGTCAAAAAACCATTGACAAATTTTATTGAAACGTTAACCGATAATTTAGAGAAACTTTAAAGAAAAGAAATTTCTTTAACTCCGAATTCTTTGATGGTTTCATCTTCTAATTCAAGTTGAAGACTACCATACTTAGAAACACCTATAATTTTGCCCATAAATAACAAGCCATTTTTGTCTTTAAACATCGCTGGTATATTTTTTTTATACAAAGCATTTAAATAATCAGTTTCTAATTTTAGGTATTCGTTTAACAAGAGTAGGTGTATTGTCTTTTTTAAATTTTTAATAATTTCTAGCAATAAGAGGTCTAAATCAAATTCTAAATTGCAGATATTTTTTAAAGAAGATACATTATTTAAGGAATCTAGAAATCTTTCTTGGTTTACATTTAAGCCAACTCCAATGATAGAACTATTAATTTTAGGGCCCTTAATGTTGTTTTCTATAAGAATACCACAAATTTTCTTGTTTGCTGACAAAATGTCGTTTGGCCATTTTATAGAAAGATTAGGGATTTTATGACTTGAAAGGGTGTTAAAAAGAGCCAATGAGATTGCAAAATTTAAATATTTTTGATGTCTAATCTCTAAATCAAATTCATTTGTAAAAACACTGAATGTAAGGTTCTTAAAAGGTTCGGAGACCCATTGGCTATCTTGTTGACCGCGACCTTTTTTTTGCTCATTTGTAACTACAATCGTAAAGTTTTCTAGCGCAGTATCTTGCCCTAATTCTTTTAAAAAAGAATTGGTAGAATTGGTGGCATTAAGTTTGATTATTTTCAAGTGTTAAATAAAGTGTAAACTAGTTCAATAATACATAAAATACTCGCAAAAAAATAATAACTTTGCACTAAATTAGAAAAAATATTAATGGCAAAAAAGCAAGCAAGCATCGATGATTTAATCTCTGTGATTATTAAAGGGATAGATGATGTTAAGGGAGAAAATATTTTATTATTAGACTTAAGAGAAATAGAAAATACAGTTTGTGATTATTTTATAATCTGTTCTGGTAATTCTAATACACAAGTAAATGCAATTTCTGGTTCTGTTCAAAAAGTAGTTAGTAAAACAATAAAGGACAAACCTTGGCATATAGAAGGTCAAACAAATTCTGAATGGATTTTAATGGATTACGTTAACGTGGTTGTTCATGTATTTCAAAAGCATGTTAGAGACTTTTATGACATCGAAAGCCTTTGGGGCGATGCAAAAATTACAGAAATAAATCCAGTTTAATCCTATTGATTTTTATAAAAAATGAGCGATTCAAATAAAGAAAATAAATCAAATTTACCCAAGTTTAAGTTTAGTTCATACTGGATTTATGGGGCGATTTTTATAGTAATAATTGCAGTGCAATTTTTTAGTAGTGGAGATTTGGCTTCTAAAAGTATTTCAAAAAATAAATTTGAAGAAATACTAAGAGACAACGACATTAAAGAAATTGTAGTTATTAATAAAGATGTTGCACAATTGTTTTTAACAGCAGATGCCCTTAAAAAAGCGAAGCATGTAAAGCAAACTTCTGCAACCTTTTATAGGCCTGGTTCTCCTGTGTACGAATATAATTTTGGAGATTTAAGAACTTTTGAGGAAAATATTGCAACGATTAAAAAAGAAAATAATTTAATTGTTGATGTTGATAACAAAGAAAGCACGAGTATTTTTGATGCTATTCTTGGTTTTCTGCCATTTATCATTTTAATTGCAGTTTGGTTGTTTTTTATGAAAAGAATGTCTGGTGCAGGTGGTGGAGCAGGCGGTGGAGGTCAAATTTTTAGCATCGGAAAATCGAAAGCTAAATTATTTGACAAAGACACGAAAGTAAAAACTACTTTTGAAAATGTTGCTGGTTTAGAAGGCGCAAAAGAAGAAGTACAAGAAATTGTTGATTTTTTAAAAAATCCGGATAAATATACTTCATTAGGAGGTAAAATTCCAAAAGGAGCTTTATTAGTAGGTCCTCCAGGAACAGGGAAAACTTTGTTAGCAAAAGCAGTAGCGGGAGAAGCTGACGTTCCTTTTTTCTCTTTATCGGGTTCAGATTTTGTTGAGATGTTTGTGGGTGTTGGAGCTTCTAGAGTTAGAGATTTATTTAAACAAGCGGCTCAAAAATCACCATCTATTATTTTTATTGATGAAATTGACGCTATTGGTAGAGCTCGTGGAAAAAACAACATGACTGGTGGTAATGACGAACGTGAAAATACTTTAAATCAGCTATTAACTGAAATGGATGGTTTTGGAACCGATGTGAACGTTATTGTACTTGCTGCAACCAACAGAGCAGACGTTTTAGATAGTGCGTTAATGCGTGCAGGTCGTTTTGACAGACAAATTTATGTTGATTTACCAAACATTAATGAAAGAAAAGAAATTTTTGAAGTTCATATAAAACCATTAAAGTTAGCAGATGATGTTAAAATAGGTTTTTTAGCAAAACAAACTCCAGGTTTTTCTGGTGCAGATATTGCAAATATGTGTAATGAAGCTGCCTTGATTGCTGCAAGAACTGGTAAGAAAGCAATTCATCACCAAGATTTTTTAGATGCTGTTGACAGAATTGTTGGTGGTTTAGAAAAGAAAAATAAAGTAATTACACCCAAAGAAAAGAAAGTAATTGCGTTTCACGAAGCGGGTCATGCAACTGTAAGTTGGATGTTAGAGCACGCTGCACCTTTAGTAAAAGTTACGATTGTGCCAAGAGGGCAGTCTTTAGGAGCTGCTTGGTATTTACCTGCGGAAAGAATGATTGTGCAAACCGAACAAATGTTAGACGAAATGTGTGCTACAATGGGAGGTAGAGCTGCAGAAAAAGTGATGTTTAATAAAATTTCTACAGGAGCTTTAAGCGATTTAGAAAAAGTAACTAAACAAGCTAGAGCAATGATTACCGTCTATGGTTTAAATGAGGAAGTTGGTAATATTACGTATTATGACTCTTCAGGGAATGATGCTTTCGTAAAACCTTATAGCGAAGAAACTGGTAGAAAAATTGATAAAGAAATTTCTAAAATGATTGAGACTCAATATCAAAGAGCTATTGAACTTTTAGATAAAAATAAAGAAAAACTAACAGCATTAGCAGAATTGCTATTAGAAAAAGAAGTTATTTTTAAGGATGATTTACAAGAAATATTTGGTAAAAGACCTTTTGATGAAGTGGAAGAAGTAGAGGAAGATGAAAGTAAGGCACCAGTAGTTAATGAAAATAACACAGAAGAATTAGATACAACAGTAGTTGATAAAATCTCAGAAGAATAGGTTTTAAATGAATTTCTTAAAAAGACTCTTTAATATCCAAATACATGAGGATAGAGAAATAGAAAATCAAGATGTAAAGTTATCTCTTGACGATTTATTTGTGCATAATTTTGTTAAAAAAGAAGGTAAGTTTTTATACTGTTTAAATGCGGAGGAAGTCATTGATAATTTAAAAAAAGTCTTTTCTGAGAATGGTTGGGATGAAGTTTATTTGTTAGATACAAGTTTAGTTACTTTATTTGATAAAAATACGGTTAAAGTAACACCTAAATTTAACGATAATACGCCAATACTTACTTCTTGCGAACATTTAATTGCGGATAATGGAGATATTCTATTTTCTTCAAATCAATTAGGTAGTACAAGGTTAAAGGACTTTTCAGAAAATTTTATTGTGTACGCAACTACGAGTCAACTGGTTAAAGATACAGGTCAAGGTTTAACAGGCATAAAGACGAATAGTACAGAGCGTTTGCCCACAAACATATCGGCTATAAAAAATTATATTATTAATAATAATGATGATAATTTTTAAACTATGGCAACAGTAATTCAAAAAACTTATATTTGTTGCTATTAGAAGATTTATAATATGCGCCACCTTTTAAGAAGGAGTCTTTCTGGAATAATTTATGTTTTAATATTTATTTCTGCGATTCTATTATCAAAAGAATCTTATATAGTATTGATTACTATATGTGGATTTTTATGTATTTGGGAATTCACAAAAATGATTTCATTAAAAAACTACGCATCCTATATTTTTTATGCTTTCGTTCTATTTTTGATGATCCAAAGGCAAAATAGTTATGCTACGCTTATAGTTTTGGCCGTAACGTTATTTTCTTCGTTGTTTTTGGTGTATCAATTATTTGCAAAAAAACAAATTACTTTTTCTAATGATCGGTCTAAATTAGGAGTAACAATTAGATATGTAATATTTTCTATGTGTTTTTTGGTTTTACTTCCGTTTCATAAAAATAGTTTCCACCCCTATTTAATGATAAGTATTTTATCCATTATATGGATAAATGATTCCTTTGCTTTTTTAGTTGGTAAAAATTTTGGATTTCGTAAGTTGTTTCCTTCAGTATCACCAAGAAAAACGGTTGAAGGCTTTCTCGGAGGTTTAACTTTTTCGCTCTTGGCGGCTTTTCTAATAAGTAAACTTAATTTTGATTTTTCTGTATTAGATTGGCTAATTATAGGCCTAATTGTTTCTGTAGTTGGTACTATTGGAGATTTAGTGGAATCAAAATTTAAACGACAGGCTAAAATAAAAGATAGTGGCACTATAATGCCAGGACATGGTGGTATTTTAGATAGATTAGATAGCTTGTTATTTGCTGCGCCATTTGTATATTTGTATATTAACTTTATTATTTAAAAATGATTCGTTTTCATAAAGAAGGGTATAAAATTATTTCAATCACTTTTATTATTGCAATTTCGTCAATTTTATTAGTAGAAAAATTTATTGATATTACTTGGTTGGTAAAAACTATTCAAGTAATTGTTTTAGGCTTTGTAGTTATTGTATTGCAATTTTTTAGAAACCCTAAAAGGTTTACAAATATAGACGATACTCAAATTATAGCTCCAGTAGACGGTAAAGTTGTTGTCATTGAAGAAGTTGAGGAACCAGAATTTTTTAAAGATAAAAGGTTACAAATCTCTATTTTTATGTCTCCAATAAATGTGCATATTACAAGATATGCTATGAGCGGAATTATTAAATATAGCAAATACCATCCAGGAAAATTTTTAGTTGCCTGGCATCCAAAGTCATCCACTGAAAACGAACGAACTACCGTGGTTATAGAAAATATATCTTTTGGAAAAATTTTATATAGACAAATTGCAGGGGCTTTAGCTAAAAGGATTGTAAATTATGCTAAAGAAGGAGATACAGTTGTGCAAGGAACTGATGCAGGTTTTATTAAATTTGGTTCTAGGGTTGATATCTATTTGCCAATAGGAACTAAGGTAAACGTAAATTTAGGAGATAAAGTAAAAGGTGGTGTCCAAGTTATCGCAGAAAAATAAAATAGAATTAGATATAGAGTATAAAGCTGCTTTCGACAAAATTTCTAAGTTGAAAAAAGCGGTTGCTTCTGATATAATGCTAAAATTTTATGCTTATTACAAGCAAGCAAATTTTGGTAATAAATTCTCTTTTAATAGTGGTTTAGATGTAAGAAGTGCCTTTAAATTTAATGCTTGGATGCAATTAAATGGTATGTCTGCAGAAAAAGCAAAAAGAAAATACATAAAACTTGCCAAAGAATATTAAACAAATTAAAAAAGAGTATTAAAATAATTATTATTTCGTTTTTAGTGACCGCAACCGCATTTAACTTTACTGCATATAATACGGATGCTAAAAAGTAAGAAAATAAAACAGGTGAAATAGAAAACACGAATAAGAGTACTTTACCTTTTGCTTCAGTAAATGCTAAAAATGAAATTAATTTTACGGCGTATAAAACTACCGAAAAATTAGGTTGAGGTGGACAGCTTAATAAGGTTTATGTGCTATCTGGAGGTGAAGGCAATGACTTAAAAGAAGTAATTGATAGCACTGAGTTTTCAATTCCTGTAAGTAGTCTTTTTACGAAAGATGCAAGTAAAGATTACAAAATTAAAAAGTTCTTTTGTCGGTTGATGTGCCTCTTACATCACTAATTGGTACAATTTCTGATTGTAAAACTTCTTCAGCTTGCAGTATTGTTTCTGAATTGATTGTTTTTCCTATTAAAAAAGCAAATGTGCATTTCCTAGCGGAGAAATACAAGAGGTTATATTTTGGTAACTAACGGTGTTGTTGTTTAAGGCTCTGATTAAAACTTTGCAAGCTCCAAAATCTTCTTCTCGGCAACCAATTTTTGTTCCTTTTAAGTGTTGGTTATCTCTAATGAAATCTATTAATGTGATTCCAGAGTTTTCATCCGTTTTAATAATTTTAGAATTGAGTATAAATTGTATCATGCGTAATTAGCAAGTTAGAAAAATGTTACGATATTAAAAGAACCATGTACTTTTGTTTGATGCGCTCTCTATATTTTGAAAAAAGAAGAAAGTTATAGCGTCTAATTAATATTTTCTAATGCTTTTTTAAGTGTAGGAAATTGAAATTTAAAATTGGTTTCTGTAACTTTTTTTGCTGAAATTCTACTTCCTTCTAAAAGGATAACCGCCAACTCTCCAAATAAAAGTTTCAACATAAAAGCAGGAACACAAATTCCTATAAAAGGTCTTTTAATACTTTTAGCAAGTGCTTTAGAAAAAGATGCACTTGTTTGGTGTTCAGGCGCAACTGCATTAAAAACACCGATTAAATTACCTTCAACGGCATCGATATATTGTTCGCATAAATCGTCTATATGAATCCATGGTAAATATTGTTTTCCAGAACCTAAAGGAGATATTATTGGTGTTTTCATTTTGTCTAATGCTCCGCCTTTTTCAGCTAAAACAATACCCGTTCTTAAAATAGTTACAGGAATGTTTTTTGTTGAAAATTGCTGTGCAGCTTGCTCCCATTTGATGCAAACATCCGCTAAAAAATCATCACCAGCTTTATCAGTTTCTTTAAAAATTTTATCCGAAGTAATAGCACCGTAAAAACCAACGCCAGATGCAGAAATAAAACCTTTTAAATCGATTTTTAATTCATTTATTTTATCAAAAAGAAAGTTTGCAGATTGCACTCTACTATCAATAATTACTTTTTTTCTTTGTGCTGACCAACGTTCGTCTGCAATTCCGGCTCCGGCTAAATGAATAATATAATCGGTATTTTTGAGTGCCTTTTCATCCAAATAATTGGTGGAAAGATCCCATTTGAATTCATTTTTATGTTTAGGATTTCTACTTAAAATTACAACTTCATGATTTTTATCAACCAACATTTCTGTTAGTCTTTTTCCAACCAAACCTGTACCACCGGTAATTAATATCTTTGCCATAGCGTAAATATAATTATTTTTTGTTCAGTGTTTTTTAAATTTGATAAAACAAATCTATATTAAGATATAATAAAGCAATGTGAATCTTTATTTTTACTGCTGATAAAGCTGTATTTTTATACTCGATGAAAAAAAATAATATTAAAAGAAAAGGATTTGTCTTTAAAACTTTTGAGGCAGAAAACCAGTCTCCTTTTGATAAGTTATTCGAAATATTTAAAGAGCTCATTACCCACACTTCAGGTGATTTTGAAGAAGCCATAGATTGGTTGCGTTCTTTGGATACGGAGTATAAATTAACAGATGAAAATTATACGATCGATGATTTTGTAGAAGACTTAAAGAAGAAAGGGTACATAAAAGAAGAAATAAAAGCAGACGGAACAGGTGGAACAAAAATTACGCCGAAAACGGAACGTGCAATTCGTCAGCAAGCATTAAATCATATTTTCGGAAAAATTAAACGAAGTGGTTCTGGAAATCATAAAAGTAAATCTCCGGGTTTAGGGGATGAGCATACGGGTGATTTTAGAAATTATCAATTTGGTGATGCGTTAGACAAAGTTTCTATGACCGAAAGTTTAAAAAATGCTCAAATTAATAACGGAATTGAGGATTTTAGTTTAACAGAAGACGATTTAGTTGTTGAAGAAACAATGCATAAAAGTCAGATGAGTACAGTACTAATGATTGATATTAGTCACTCTATGATTTTATACGGCGAAGATCGAATTACGCCTGCAAAAAAAGTAGCGATGGCTTTGGCTGAATTAATTACTACTAGATATCCAAAAGATACTTTAGATATAATCGTTTTTGGAAATGATTCTTGGGTAATAAAAATTAAAGATTTACCGTATTTACAAGTTGGGCCTTATCATACAAATACAGTTGCTGGTTTACAATTAGCAATGGACTTGTTAAGAAGAAAAAGAAATACGAACAAACAAATTTTTATGATCACGGACGGGAAACCAAGTTGTTTGCGTTTGCCAGACGGTCAGTATTACAAGAACAGCAATGGCTTAGATAAATACATTGTAAACAAATGTTATGCAATGGCGCAACAGGCTAGAAAATTACACATTCCGATAACTACTTTTATGATTGCACAAGACCCATATTTAATGCAATTTGTAAGAGCATTTACACAAGCAAATCAAGGAAAAGCATTTTATACAGGCCTTAAAGGTTTGGGTGAAATGATTTTTGAAGATTACGAAACAAATAGAAAGAAGAGAATTAAAGGATAAAAAAATCGCTTTTAGCTAAGGGCTATTGGCATTTTTATAAAATACGAGTAAGTACTAAAGGCAAAAAGCCAATAGCAAAAAGCGATTTAAATGAATATAGAAAATATAAAAACATTAGGAGAATTAGTAGCATCTGGATATCAATCAAGATCAATTAAAGACGAATTGAGAGAAAATCTGATTCTTAAAATAAAGAATAAAGAGACCACTTTTGTAGGTATTCATGGTTATGAAAACACCGTAATTCCTGAATTAGAAAGAGCAATTTTAAGCAAACACAATATCAATTTATTAGGATTAAGAGGACAAGCAAAAACACGTTTGGCAAGATTGATGTTAAACTTATTGGATGAATATATTCCGGTTGTAACAGGTTCAGAAATTAATGATGATCCTTTAAATCCGATTTCAAGATTTGCAATTGAAACCATTCGAGAAAAAGGTAACGAAACTTTAATTTATTGGATGCACAGAAGTGAGCGTTTTGCAGAAAAATTAGCAACGCCAGATGTAACTGTTGCAGACATTATTGGTGATATTGATCCTATAAAAGCTGCAAATTTAAAGCTAAGTTATGCAGATGATAGAGTGATTCATTATGGGATGATTCCAAGAGCAAACAGATGTGTTTTTGTAATTAATGAATTGCCAGATTTACAAGCTAGAATTCAGGTTGCATTGTTTAATATTTTACAAGAAGGAGACATTCAAATTAGAGGTTTTAAATTACGATTGCCTTTAGATATGCAGTTTTTATTCACTGCAAACCCAGAAGATTATACAAATAGAGGTAGTATTGTAACGCCTTTAAAAGATAGAATTGGATCTCAAATTTTAACACATTATCCAGAAGACATCGAGACTGCAAAAATAATTACGCAACAAGAAGCGAAGTTAGACAAGCGTCAAACTGAAACCATTTTTGTACCAGAATTGGCAAAAGATTTGTTAGAACAAATTGTTTTTGAAGCGAGAGAAAGTGAGTTTGTAGATGCTAAAAGTGGCGTAAGTGCTCGTTTAAGTATTACTGCTTTCGAAAACTTATTAAGTACAGCAGAAAGAAGATTGTTAATTTCGGGTGATGAGAAAACTACCTTACGTTTAAGTGATTTTGACGGAATTATTCCTGCAATTACTGGTAAAGTAGAATTGGTGTATGAGGGAGAGCAAGAAGGAGCGGCATTTGTTGCAAAAAGTTTAATAGGGAATGCTGTAAAAAGTTTGTTTCCTATCTATTTTCCTGAGATTAAAAAATTAGAAAAGCAAACCGCAGAATCTCCATATGACGAAGTGATTTCTTGGTTTTTTAATACAGATTCAGATTTTGAAATTCTAGACGATTTAAATGAAGAGGCGTATAAAAGTTTATTAGATAAAATTTCTCCTTTAGAGGCTTTGTTGAACGAGCATCAACCAAATACAAAAAAACAAGAAAGTTATTTTGTAAAAGAATTTGTATTGTGGGCATTGGTAGAATTTAAAAAACTAAGCAAATATAGATTTGCAGAAGGAACTCAATTTAAAGATCCGTATGGTAATTTTATAGACGGATTGTAGAAATCTAATTATAATAATAAAGACCTTTCAAGTTGCAAAAATCTGAAAGGTCTTTTTTATGTAACTTATAAAAAATGATAATTTCTGTAGTTTCTCCTTACTTTTGATTTTACCAAAAAAAAGCCCACTCTTCAAATATGATTTTCTAAGTATCAAATTTTAAAGTCAGCATCATTTTTAAAATAAAGTTCAGGCTTATTTTGCATCGGAGAAAGGCATTACTTTTAAACAAAAATTGACATCCTAAAATAGGATGCCAATCATCAATCAACCAAATTTAAATAAATACCAGTTATAAGTCTTAAAAGTTTATTGCAAATAGATTTATACTGTTTTGTAAGGTTTTATCAATTTCTGTTTTTAGAATTTTATTTATAAAATTATTAATTTCCATGCCAATTTGAAAATCAGTTTCTCCTTTAAGTTGGTATGCAATAATCAACTTATTTACATCAGTTGCATAATTATTATAAAAATGGTAGTTTTTATCACCGTTAAAATCTGAACTATTTTGAAAGTCAACTATATTAATTTTTTTATCATTTAAAATTTTTAATATTACTTGATCCAGAAAATCATTGTTATTTTTAATCGATGTAATGCTATTAAGATTTAGGATACTTTTTTGAGGAACCATTCCTTCAAAATCAAATAAACTTTGATCTTCATGGCTGTAAAGAGGAAATTTCCCTTCGGAATTATTAATCACTTTTATTGTTTTTAGTGCTTGTAATTCTTTCTGTTTTTCTAAAGCAAAAAAATCATAAGTTGGTATATAGTGGTTCTCTTCAATATTGCTATAAAATATTTTTTCTGATAAAGCATTTACATCTTTCTGCGAAAAAGATAAATTAAAAATTAATACACAGGTAATTAATAAAATATTTTTCATGATTAGTAGTTTTATGCTCAAATATAATAGTAATACTATTATATTTGAGCATAAAACTATTGAATTATCTTATGTTTAAATAATTTTAGTTTATAATAAAGTGGTAATTAATAAAATAGGTTAAATGTTTTGAGGTAAAAACACTTTTGGTTGGCATATTTCAAAAACTTGTATTTCTGATATAATTTAAAATAATTCACATTTTTTAATATTTCTGAGAAGGTCAGATACACTTTTGTAGTTAAAAAGACTTCTTACTTAACTTGATTTTTATCTAAACTTAAAGCCTAGTGCAAATCTTTAATAAGTTTTGTTATTTTAGAAATTAAGGTTCTTGCTATATTGAATTTTCTAATTTTTTATGGAGGGTAATAGTTCTATTCAGTAGTTTGTTTTTTGATAAATCAATCCATATAAATAAAGTTACTTTACCTCATTATTTTATTCGGAAACACAACCACGCTCTCATGACCATTTTCTCCAACAGCGGCAACTCCAAAGAAGAAATTGTCAATTACAATTCCGTCTAAAGTAAACGCTGTAGATTCAACATATCTGGAATGATCCCAAGTAGGAGAAGTAGTGTCTCTCCAATAAATTTTATATCCTTTTGCGCCATCAACTTTTGTCCATTTTAGCTTTACCGATGCTTCTACAATTCCTCCAATTTCAACTTCTTTTGGCGATTCTGGTGCCCATGCTAAACCTGCCAAATTTATGGCATTTACTGCCGTTAGCTTTTTAGCATACGGAAAATTAACATGATCAAAAGTATCTCCATATTTGATGCCGTTTTCTTCTCTAATATCTTGATGTTGTTGCGTGTAATTTTCGTGCGCTTCCATAATTCTAATACCAGCAAAACCTAAATCATTAAAGGGTCTATGGTGTCCTCCACGTCCAAATCTGTCTAATCTATAAATCATCATTGGGTTCATTTCGGGCATATATGTTTTTACACTTTTATGAATATACCTTGCCAATTGACGCGAAATTCCGTCAACTTCACCCCCATAAAAACGACGCATTCTTCTCTCATTTTCTGATTCGTTTGCAGGAACTGGTTCAGAAAAAATCCTAAAAGATCTATTATCAATTACGCCATCAACACCAGTTATATTGCCAATCATATCATTATTTAAAATACCAATAATTTCCCAACCTTTCTCTTTGGCATATTTTGCTAATCCTGCACCACCAAATAAACCTTGTTCTTCTCCAGATAAACCAACATAAATAATACTGCTTTCAAATTTATATTTTGATAAAACTCTTGCAGTTTCTATGGTTCCTGCCATTCCAGAAGCATTGTCATTTGCACCAGGAGCATTCGTTGTAAAATCCATCGTGTCACTTGCGCGCGAATCTATATCACCGCTCATAATTATAAATTTATTTGGATATTTTGTTCCTTTTTGAATGGCTACAACATTTACAACATAGGCATTATGAGGAACTCTATTACCCATTTCTTTTGTAACTAAATCTTTCTGATAAAAGACATTTATACAATTATTACATCCTTTGGATATATTTTCGAATTCAGATTTTATCCAACGTCTTGCAGCCCCAATTCCGCGAGTATCAGAAATGGTATCAGAAAAGGTGTTTCTTGTGCCGAATTTTGTGAGTGTTTTTATATCAGCTTTAATTCTATCCGCAGAAACAGCATCAATAATACCATAGATTCTAGAATCTGTTTGTGCTGAAACAACAACGGAAAATAGTAAAAATAGAAAGCTTAGTGTTTTCATCAATAAAAATTTTTAAAGAAACTAAATTACAAAAGAAAAAAGAGAATAGATAACTAAATCTATTCTCTTTTAAAATTTAACAAGATTAAAATTATTCTTTATCTAATTTTTTAGTTTGATTAAAGCCAATTAATAAAGATCCTCCTGCACATAAAAAGATAGAAGCAGCGTAAAAAACTCCAGAATCAATAGCGTTTTGTGGTCTGTTTTCCCAAGTACCTTCATAACCAAAATGATAACTTAAAAAAGTTCCTAATAAAATTCCTACTCCAACTCCCATTGCTAATAAACCTAAATTTAAGATTAGTACTTTCCAAAATGGCGCTGCACTTCTTTTTTTGCTAGACATAAAAATACTTGCATCTGCTCCTTTTTCTATCAAGGCTAAACGTTCTTTATTTCTGGTTGAAAAGAATAAATAGAATACTCCAAAGATGCTTCCAAAAATTACTGCTAAAATTGCTACTTCCATAATTATATTATTTTAAAATTTAAATGATTAATTTTATTGTGTTTGTAGCTTTGACGATTGCATTTAAATAAAGGTTACAAAAAGTATAAAAAAATATTTTTCAAAAAAACTGTAACCTAAATTTAAGAGTTGCAGTCAAAGTAAAAATGACCAACAACAACGACCAACTATATATTGATAAAGTCCTCAGTGGAAATGTAAATGCATTTGCATATCTCGTTGGTGCCTATAAAAATATGGTTTTTAGTTTGGCATTTAAAATGACTAAGAATAGAGAAGACGCAGAAGAGGTTAGTCAAGATACATTTATAAAAGCATTTAAGAATTTAAAGAAGTTTAAAGGAGATTCTAAATTTAGTACTTGGTTGTATCGAATTGCGTATCATGCGTGTTTAGATGCCATCAAAAAAAATAAAAAGCATACTACTTTGTTAGAAATTAATGAAGTAACTTACAATCAAATTGTCTCTGTAGATACTATTTTACAAGGTATAGAAAGAAAAGAAAGGGCAAAAATAATGGATGAATGTTTGTTTAAATTACCAGAAGATGAACGCTCTTTAATTTGGATGTTTTATTTTGATGAGTTAAATTTGAAAGAAATTATAGCAGTTACAGAAATATCTGAATCCAATTTAAAAGTGAAATTACACAGAGCAAGAAAAAGATTATTAGCTATTGTTAAAGAAAATATAGAACCAGAAATAATTAGTCATTATGGAAGAAATTAATAACAACAAAGAATTAGATGCTTTTGCAAAAAAATATGTAAAAGAAATTAAAATGGAAAGTCCGTCAAAAGATTTTACAGCTTCTTTAATGAATAAAATCGTTGTAGAACATCAAAAGAGTGTCTTTGTTTCAAAAGAATTGATTTCTAAAAAAGGATGGTTTGTAATATTTCTATCGGTTTTGGCAGTAGTTTTAATCCCTTTTAAATCTTCAGAAAAAAGTTTCATCAACATCCCAAAATTAGATTTTTATTTCTTTGATAAAATTCAAATTCCTAATTTTTTAGATAACCTAAAAGTTTCTAACACTGTTTTTTATGCTATCTTTTTCTTTGGATTGATGTTTTTTGCACAAGTAGTATTTTTAAAAAATCATTTTAATAAACGCTTGGATTAGTTTTACATAAAAGTTACAGATATTATTTTACCGTTTTCTATAGTGTAAATAGCTACTGCTTTAAAAATATTGCCATTTGCGGTAACCAATTCATGATCTATTACTTGATTTTTATTCACAATTCTATTGATTAATTTACAATTTACATCAGGGTTATTTTTAAAAAAACCTTCGTAGCGGTTTCTCATATTCTCCAAACCTTCATACTCAAGATTATTAGGATATCTATATACTTTTACATCTTTAGCATACGGTTTTAAAAAAGCGTCAATATCTCTTTTATTGTATGCATCTAATTGTTCTTGCGCTAAATATTCTGGGGATACTTCTGCAACTAATGCTAATTTTGTTCCATCAGAATTTACAGCAATTCGAGAAATATTATTGATATTGTCATCCATAGAACTAAAAAATAAACGTGGTGATTTATCTTTTTCAGGATCAAATTGATAGATGTCGTTTCCTTTAGAAATTAATAAAGTTCCGTTTGGTAGCCAAGTTACATCTTCTTGTAATTTTAAGGATATAATCGTTTTTATCTCTTTTGTTTCAGGATTTAAGGATTTCAACAACCAAGAATCTTTATTTTCTTTACTGATAAAGCTCATTAAATTTGTATTCGGAATTCTATGCACAGAACGCCCAACATTTTTTGCAACTGATGTATTTGTTTTCTTTTTAATATCGCAAATAAATAGGTCTAAAGAATCATTTATGATAGAAATAGCTATTACTGTATTTTTATCAAACCAATTAGGATAAGCTACTCTTAAATTTGAAATCAATTTTTTGTTTTTCCCTGTATTAAGGTCGTAGCTGTAAAAACTTTGAAAATCATCGTCATCTAAGCGAACGGCAGAAATATCATTTGACTCAGGAATTCTTTGCGGTGAGTATTCGCCTCCATTTGGAGTATCAGAAATAAAACGTTTTGTTTCCGTTTCTAAATTATAAATAGCAATATCTGTGTTTTTATTTCTCGTAGAGGAAAAAATGATGTTGTTGTCGTCATAAAAAAAAGGCTGACTGTTATAACCTGCATTATTAGAAATATTTTTTCCATTTATCAAATCATACCCTTTTTCGGTCATAATAATATCAAAAACACTTACTTCCGTATTTGTTTGACAGAAAAGTTTCATTGCAATAAAGAACGAAAGAAAGGTTAGGTTTTTCATATAATGACTTAGGTTAAGTTTTTTAAAATGACAATACTGTTTTACTTATTTCATGGTTTCAATCCACTTATCAATTTTATTTTCTAATAAAGCCAAAGGAATACAACCTGTTTCTAAAACTTGATGATGAAATTCTCTAATGTCAAATTTATCACCCAAAGTAGCTTTTGCTCTAGCTCGTAGTTCTCTAATTTTTAATTGTCCAATTTTATATGATAATGCCTGTCCTGGGTTTGCCATATAGCGCTCAATTTCAGAAGTAATTCCGTCTTCAGATTCTGCTTCATTATCTAAGGAATATTGTATTGCTTTTTCTCTAGTCCAGCCTTTTGCATGAATTCCGGTATCAACAACCAATCGAATTGCTCTATGCATTTCTGCGCCTAACATTCCAAAATATTGATAAGGATCTGTGTACAAACCTAATTCTTTTCCTAAATTCTCTGTGTACAAAGCCCAACCTTCGCCATACGCACTGTACCAAATTGTTTTTCTAAAATCTGGTAAATCCTTATTTTCTTGTGTTAGTGAAATTTGATAATGATGCCCAGGAATCGCTTCGTGCAGAAACAATGATTCATCCGAGACCATATTGTATTTTGTAGCATTGGGAATCGGAACATAAAAAACACCAGGCCTTGTGCCATCTAAAGAACCAGGATTGTATTCTGCGCTCGCCGAGGCTTCTCTAAATTTTTCTGTTTGTTTAACGATAAAAGGGGTTTTGGGTTTGTTTCCAAATAATTTTTCTAATTGCGGTTTCATTTTTTTATGAATAGCATTAAAATGATCTAAAATTTCTTTTGGAGTGCTGTAAGGCATCAATTCTTTTTTAGTCCTAACTTCATTAAAAAATTCTTTTATAGTGCCTTTAAAACCAACTTCTTTTTTTACCTTTTCCATTTCTGATAAAATTCTAGCAACTTCGCTCAAACCAAGTGCATGAATTTCATCGGCAGTCATATTGGTTGTAGTGTAGTTTTTTATAGCATGATTATAGTATGCTTCACCATTTGGAACCTCCGAAATTCCACTACTTTTTCGTCCTGCGGAAAGGTATTCTGATTTTAAAAATAATGCCAATGATTTAAAAGACGGAATTAATTTGTAATTTAAAATTGAAGTGTATTTTTCTATGAAAGTTGCTTTTTCTTTTTCTGTAAAACTTTCAGGAAATTTTTTGATTGGCGAATAAAACAAATGGTTAGAAACATCCACAATTCCTTCTCCATCCGTGGTTACTTCTGATAAACTTTCAAATTGCGGAATTATCTTTTTAATTAAAGATTTTGGTAAAACGTAACCTTCAGTAACACCTTGTCTCATTTTTGCGTCCGCAGAAACTAACCAAACATTATATTGTTCTAATCTGCTTAACCAATTTGTGTAATCTTTAACCGTTGCAAAAGGTTGTGCGCTGCTTCCACTAGCTAATTGTCCCATGGTTAAATTAACCGTCCACATTTGGTTGATAGGAAATAACACATCGTTTTTAAAACTACCTTGAGCAAGTGCCATTTCACAATCCCAATCTAAAACAGCCTTACTCATTTGTTCGCTTTCAGTTAAATCAGCATCCTTAAAATCCTTGAGTTTTGCTTTATAATTTGTGTAAAAATCTTTGGATTTTTGCTGATATTCGTCTGATAAAAAGTTAGGAAAAACATCATTATATCTATTGTCTCCAGCAAACGTAGCCGCTATAGGATCTAGTTGTAACTTACCTTCATTATAGTCTATAAGCAATTGATTAAAAGGGATGTTTTCTTTAGTGATTGATACTTCTTTTTTTTCTTTAGTACAAGAAATAATAAGTGCGGAAATAACTAAAACGGTTAGCAGTATTTTTTTCATTTATAGTAGGTTGATTTTCTCAAAGATACAAAAAAGAATACCTCAATAAATTGAGGTATAAAGTTTTATAAAAAGAGAGTTTTTAAGTTATTATCTGTTGCTAGCTTAAAACGCCAAGTACATAATGTGATTAGGGTTGTAATGCGTTTCAGAAATTTTGAAATCAAATTTTCCAACTTTTACAAAACCTCTTTTTTCATAAAATCTGATGGCTCTTTGGTTTTCTACCCAAACTGCTAACCAAATTCCTTTTTGATTGTTTTCTTTTGATAGGTTTACATTAAAATTGAACAATTCTTTGCCTAAATTTAAGCCGTAAAAGGCTTCTAATAAATATAATCTACTTAAAAGAGTGATGTCTTCTGAGCTTATATTTTCGTTTTTTGAGTTTAAAATCACTTTCGAATAACCAGCAATTTTAGCGTCAGAATAAATTAAATAATATTCATTTTTAACGTCTGATAACTCTTTTTTAAAGTTTTCTTCGTTAAAATTCTGACTCACATAATTATCAATATCTTTTTTAGGAGCAGAATGACCGTGGGCAACTAAAAAAGCTGCTTTGCCAATTATTGATAAAAGTTGAGCATCTTTTAAAGTTGCTTTTATAATTGTATACATAAGTTGGTGAAAAATAAATTATGAAGAATTTGTATTAAAAGGGCCACCTTGATTTATATAACTAGTTTTAAAACCTTTTGTAAACCAACATATTCTTTGTGCAGAAGTTCCGTATGTGAAAGAATCTTTCTTTCAGAATTGATGTGTTCATCAAAAGTATCTAGTAATATTTCGTTGGATTGTTCTTTAAAAGGGTAGTTTTTACCATAATCATAATCATCCCAAGCAGCAATTTTAGACACTTTTTTTGTTTGACTATGAAGTTGATAACTGCATAAAAAGAGACAAAGGAAGAATTTTACAAGGATTGCCTTTTGCATGTTGTGTTATTTTTGATACACAAAAATTAAATTTTAATACCAGCGTTTTTTATTCTTTTTAGAATTATCCGATTTTCTACCTTTTTTGTTTTTACTCATTGTATTTGGTTGTAATTTTTTATGTTTTGGTTTATCAATAACATAAGGATGTTCGGTAATAATTTTAATTGGTTTTTCAATTAACGCTTCAATGGTTTTAATATAACTATTTTCATCTGGAGAACAAAAAGAAAATGCAATTCCAGATTTACCTGCTCTACCAGTTCTACCAATTCTATGTACGTAGGTTTCTGGCACATTTGGGATATCAAAATTTATAATTGCATCTACATTGCTAATGTCAATTCCACGAGCAGCAACATCCGTAGCAATTAAAATATTCGATTTTTTAGTTTTAAAGTCATCAATAGCCTGATTTCTGACCCCCTGAGTTTTATCACCATGAATACTTGTTGCTTTGTATTCGTTCTTAAGTAATGATTGTTCCAATTTATCAACGCCAAGTTTTGTGCGTCTAAAAATTAAAATTCGTCCGTTTATCGTGTTTCTTAATAAGTGTAAACACAAATCTGTTTTGTTCTTTTTTGGAAGATAGTACAATAACTGACCAATATTTTTTGCCGTAGTTTCCTCTGGATTTATTTCAACCTTAACCGAGTTTTTTACAATTGTTTTTGCTAATTCGTCTATTTTTTCTGGAATGGTAGCTGAAAAAAGTAAGGTTTGTTTTTTCTTCGGACATAATTTTTCAATCTTAGTTACGTCGTTTATAAAACCCATATCTAACATTAAATCGGCCTCATCCAAAACAAAAATTTCAATTGCGCCTAAATCGATATTTCCTTGCATTTGCAGGTCGATTAACCTTCCTGGCGTTGCGATTAAAATATCAATTCCGTTTGCCAATTCTTCTTTTTGAGGTTCTAAAGAAACACCACCAAAAACTGCTGTAGTTTTTAAATTTGTGTATTTGCTGTAGCTTTTAAAGTTTTCTAAAATCTGAATTGCCAACTCACGAGTAGGAGTAACCACTAATGATTTTATCTTTCTTACTTCATTTTCTTCAATTGGTTTATCAAACAAAAGTTGAATGATAGGCAGCGCAAAAGCAGCTGTTTTTCCTGTTCCTGTTTGTGCAGAAACAATAACGTTTTTTTTCTCTAAAACTAAAGGAATTGCTTTTTCTTGAACTAAAGTTGGTGTGTGATATCTTTCTTCGGCAACTGCTTTTAAGATAGATTTATTGAAAGGAAAATCAGAAAACTGCATTGATGTATTTTTACTGCAAAGGTAGTTTAAATTGGAGAATGGTTTTTGATGAAATTGTTGTTTTAAAAAAGTTCTTTTAACTTTGTTGCGTTAAGGAAAGTAGCGGTTTTTTGATTGAGTAAATTTCTAAGTAAAATTAGGAAGTTTGTAGAAATGAAATACGTTTTTAGTCAAATAAAATAGAGTTGCTTTTTTATATGATATTGTAATTTGTTGCTTTTATTCTAAATCTTTTGCAATTAATTCTTTTGCATTTATTGATTTTTCTGTAAGTATTTTCTTTTAAGTATTCCGCTACTATTTTTGGGTTTATTTTAGCGCTTTATTATAATTTATTACCGATTTTTTTTAAAATACCGTCAGATAAATAGCTTTTTTGCATTCAGTAAAATTTAGATGGTCAATTGCAAATATTAGCACTCGATATTTATTCCAGGCTTTAATTCTCAGCTCATAAAACTAAGTAGCTTTTAGTTTTTTAATAAAGTTTGTGCTGATAACTTTAATTTCTCTAATAAGTTGAAAGAATTTTAAAGAATTTTTTTTCGTTTTGTTTGTCAATAAATTAGGGACAATCTTTTGTAATATCAATTTCTTTCACAACATACGTGTAACGGATAAGTTACAAAGGTATTCGATTCTAGTTATTTTTTTATGAGAGACAGATTTTTTTCTGCACGAAACACAACCAGTATTTTAGTATGGATAATCTTAAGTTTTTAAATACTTCTCTTGTAAAACTTGAAATATACAAATCAATTAAGGTTTTTATTTTTAATCACACAAAACTATCCACCTGAAAAATAGTCTGATATTTTCCATTTATTGTCTGTTTTTACAATCTCGATATTATAATCCCAAGCACAACCATCACCACAAATAAAATCATAATGCAAATACCCTTTTGTATAATCATCATTAAAAATTATTCTTGAAATAAATAAATAGCCAAATTCATTTTCGTTAGTGTCAAAATTTTCAATTTTTTCAGCATCAAAATATTTAATATTTAATTGATCATTTTTAAAGAAATAATCGAGGGTACGTTTTTTTAATTGATTATTTTTTAGACCTAAGAATAAATTTTTTTCTCTTTCATATTTTATTGAATCTTGTAAAAATTCTTTTTCGTTTTTTTCAATTTCTTCAATTGATAAACTATTAGTGTCAATGTTATTTATATAACGTTCTGGTTTGTAGGTTAGTGCCGTTGTAGTGTCTAAAAAAGCATCTACATATAAAATAAGTTTTTTATTTTTAGTGTCAATCACATTTTTCATTTCATCAAACCTCGTCATTTCAAGTAGGATGTCATTGATGGCTTCATCTTCATTTTTAATATATGAATTACTGTTTTGTTTTTCACAGCTAATAATTGAAAATAGTATTAAAATTAATGTAGTAAATCTGTTCATTTTGAGTAGTTTATGTTTTTTAGAGTTGTTTTTTAAATAGGTTTAACAGTTTACTGTTTATCATTAAAATGTATACAAAATTAGCTATTTTTTTAGAATTTTAATTAAAAAAACGGCTCTGTTTTCACAAAGAAATTTTGAATTTTTTATCCTAGAAAGGAAGAATCAAATAGCTTTTATTTTAATTCATTTATATCAATCTTAAATAATTTTGCAGTGTTTTCCCATAGAATTAATTCCTTTTTGTCTTCTGCTAAATCTAATTGATTCATAAATTTTAAATATGATTTCATGTTAGATATTGGCCAATCTGCACCATATAATAAATACTTTGGGTCGCCAGCAGAGGTTATCATTTCTTCGATTTCTTTTTTTACATAGCGTTCAAACTTATCATTAAAATTGCCTAAAACTAATCCAGAAATATCTATATAAACGTTTGGGTTTTTATACAGAACTTCCATGCAATCTTTAATTCAAGGATTACCAACATGACAAATTACAATTTTTAAATATGGGTAATCTATCGCCAAATCATTAATATGTAAAGGATGAGAATATTTTACTTTTCCGACTGGTGCATAAGTGTTTTCAGAATGAAACATTACAGAAACATCAAATTCTATTGCCATTTTATACATTAGTTTAAAACGGATGTCCTAGGATAAAAAGGTTCATAACCAGGATAAAATTTTAATCCTTTAATATGTCCTTCTTTTAAATATTCACTCATTGCTATAACATTTTTATAATTATAATATAAGTAACTTATTCCTGCTACAGCACCCATGTTTTTATATTCTTGTACAGCTTCTACAACCTGTTTTTACTTGGTCTATGTTCATTTACTTTGAAAGAAGATAGCAACAAAGAGTAATCTACATTATTTTCTTTCATTGTTTTTGAAAGTAAATCTAAACTGTCTGTAATAGACGTTACTCTGTCTTCATGGTAATTGTTAAGGTGTGTATGTACGTCAATAATCATTTTTTAATAAAGGAATCAAAGTTAAATTTAACCTAAAAAAAAACCACTCTGTTTTCACAAAGTGGTGTTGGTATTATTTGTCATTGCTAGGAGGTGTGTCGTGGCAGTCTACTTATTAAATCAACAGATTGCTTCGTTCCTCGCAATGGCGTTTACTTAATCAATTCGTAAGATCTTTTAATAAAACTTGTTAACTCTTTACCATGTAAAAGGTTTTGAGATAATTTAGCCAAATCAAAAGCTTGAGAAATTAAGTGTTTTTGTTCGTTTACATCTTTACTATTTAAGATGTTAGAAATTAACGGACTATTGGTGTTTACTACCAAATTATACATGTCTGGAAAATTACCCATTCCCATCATTCCGCCACCACCGCCAGATGCTTGCATTTCTTTCATTCTACGCATAAATTCGGGAACCGTAATAATAAATGGTGAAGCATCAGAATCCATCGCTTCTAATTGAACTGTATATGCTTCAGAAGCAATTGCAGTTTCAATAATTGGCTTTAAAGTAGTTTTTTCTTCTTCGGATAATTTAGAAATTGCAGTTTCGTCTTTTTTGATTAAATTATCAATAAAATCAGAATCTACTCTTGTAAATTTTACTTTTGCATCTCCACCTTCTAATTTTTGCATTAAATGTGAAATAATAGGAGAATCTAAAATAACAACTTCATATCCTTTTGCAGTTGCATCTTCGATATAACTGTGTTGTGCATCTTTGTTTGAAGCATATAAAATAACGTGATTACCGTCTTTATCAGTTTGATTGTCTTTTGTTTTTTCAAGCAATTCATCAAACGTAAAATAAGTGTCTGCAACTGTTGGGTACAAAGCAAATTTCTTAGCTTTATCAAAGAATTTATCTTCGGATAACATTCCGTATTCAATAATTACTTTAATATCGTTCCATTTTTTCTCAAAATCTTCACGATTATTTTTGAATAAAGTGATTAATTTATCAGCTACTTTTTTAGTGATGTAACCGGATATTTTTTTAACAGCGCCGTCTGCTTGTAAATAAGAACGAGAAACGTTTAAAGGAATGTCTGGAGAATCAATAACACCCTTTAACATTTGTAAAAAGTCTGGCACAATTCCTTCAACATTATCCGTTACATATACTTGGTTTTGATACAATTGAATTTTATCCTTTTGCATATCCATTGAAGTACTTAACTTAGGAAAGAATAAAATTCCGGTTAAGTTAAAAGGGTAATCAACATTTAAATGAATGTGAAATAAAGATTCTTCAAATTGCCTTGGATACAATTCTCTGTAAAAATTATTGTAATCTTCATCATTTAAATCTGCAGGCGCTTTGGTCCAAGCAGGATTTGTATTGTTGATGATATTATCTACATCAATTTTTTTGTGAGGTTCTGTAGTTTCTTTTCCGTCTTTATCTGAAGTAGTTTGAGGCGTAAAATCAGGATCGTTTACTTTTTTAGTTCCAAATTTAATTGGTACTTGATTAAAACGATTGTATTTGTTTAATAAACCTTTAATTTTATCTTCTTTTAAAAACTCTAAAGAATCTTCTGCAAGGTGCAAAACAATTTCTGTTCCTCTGTCTTTTTTGTCATGTTCAACCAAGGTGTATTCTGGAGAACCATCACAAGTCCAATGAGCAGCAGCATCTTCTTTAAAAGATTTTGTAAAAATATCTACTTTGGCAGCAACCATAAAAGCGGAGTAAAAACCTAATCCAAAATGACCGATTACGCCAGTTTCGTTTTTATCGTCTTTATATTTTTCTAAAAATTCTTCAGCACCAGAAAATGCAATTTGGTTGATGTATTTTTCAACTTCATCCATGGTCATTCCTAAACCCTGATCTTTAATTGTTAGGGTTTTAGCTTCTTTGTTGATGCTGATTTCAATTTTAGCATCGCCTAATTCTGTATTAGCTTCACCAATAGAAATAAGGTGTTTTAGTTTCGTTGTAGCATCTGTTCCGTTCGAAATCAATTCACGTAAAAATATTTCGTGATCAGAATACAAGAACTTTTTAATCAGTGGAAAAATATTTTCTACCGATACATTAATATTTCCTTTTGCCATTTTATAAATGTTTTGTTTAAATTTATTTTTATATTTAACTTTTAGTCAATAAAAATGCCAAATCAATATTTCTGACAAGTTGACATTGCTAATGAAATAAAAAATATATATTTACATATATGATTAGTAACGATAATAAATTTTTATTCAAAAAATTTAAAGAAATTTTGCCTGAATTTTCAGATGAAGATATTTACTCTTTTTTAGAAATTTGTACCTTTAAAAGACTTAAAAATAAAGCAGTAATAATTGAGCCTAACCAAAAATCTTCGTTGGTTTTTTTTATATTAAAAGGTGTTATTAGAGGTTATTTAACAAATACAGATGGGGTAGAGAAAAGTGTTTTTTTAAGACCTGCTTCCACAATCATAGGAGCACCTGATGCATTTTTGGATAATAAAATTTCTAAATATACTTTTGAAGTAATAGGAGATACAGAATTATTGGTTTTTGAATTTAGCGACTTTGAAAAATTAACCTTAAAAAGCACAAATATTTTAAAGTTTCTTTTATCCTCTTATAAAGAGATGATACAAACCTTACTTTATAGATTAGAATCTATGATCGATAAAACGCCCGAGCAGCGTTATAAAGATCTGTTAGATAAAAGGCCTGAGCTTTTTGAAACAGCGTATCATAAAGACATTGCTAGTTATTTAGGAATTACTCCAGTTTCCCTTTCTAGAATAATTAGCAGAAGAATAGAAAAAAAATATCTTAATATTTTATAAGCTTTATGAGGAAGAATTAAAAGTACCCGTTGTGCATTTAAACAATATTGACTTTTAAATTGTTTATATTCCTATTAAAAACAAATTTGTTAATGTATTGAATGATAGTTAGTGCTGTTAATTTTGAGAGAATTCTTGTCTTAAAACCTTCAAAAGTTTTCGCATAATTATTCCGTATTTTAAACTGGTCACAAAGTTGAGAAAACAAGGTCTCAATTCGTTTTCTTTTCTTCCTAAAAATATACGTTTGTTTTTTGTAATTCTGTTGATTTTTACGCATTGGAACTTCTAATTTAATTTGTTTACTCTCAAATAAATCTAACTGATAGTCCGCACTTAGGTATCCTTTGTCCCCTAAAACCACACAGTTATTAAACTGATTTTTAATGTCTTTTAAATAATGAATATCATGTACAGAAGCTTTGCTAATATCAAAACTTTTAAACACGCCATCAATAGAACAAACAGCATGTATTTTATAGCCATAATAATGCATGTTTTGACTAGCACAATAACCTCTATTTGGGGCTGAATAAAAGTACTCTTTACAAACTTTACTTCTCCCGCTTCTTGAGAGTTTTACAATCTCCAAAGGCATACTATCTACTACATAATAGTTTTCAAACTCCGTGAACTTATTGGAGAGTTGAGTTCTTATAAATTCAATGGCAAAAAATAATTTTCGCTTCCGTTTATTGTAAACTGATCGCTCTATTTTAGCAAACAAATATTCTGGAATATCCCGAAACAACTGACATTCACTGTCTATACCCATATATTCTGCTGTTAAATTCATAGCGATTAATTCAATGTCTTTTAGTTTTGGTTTCCTGTTTTGACGTAAAAATTGTTCCTTTTCTGTAATTGTGGCTAAGACTTCTAAAATTTTATCGTAATTTGCTCTAAAGTTATTCATCGTATTTAATCGATTGATTGTCAATTAAATATACGACTTTTAATAGTCAAATGAATAACTTTTTTTAACTATTTATAATGCACAACGGGTTAAAAGTATAAAGGCCTTTATATAAATCTTAACAATTGTAAACTTTTTTTAAGAACTATTGTTTTAGATTTCGCACTTATTATTTTATTATTAATGCACAATAGTTGCCATTATTATATGTAATTCAATTTTTTATGAGGAAGAATTTTATTATAATACTTTTTATAGTCCCGATATTTATTTTTTTAGGACTCTACTTTTTTCAGGAAAAATTAATTTTTAAACCGACTAAATTAGCTGAAAATTATAAATTTCAGTTCGATGAAAAGTTTGAAGAAATTAATATTTTAGTTGATAATAAAATCACACTAAATGGCCTTCTTTTTAGAAGTGCAGCTAAAAAAGGAATTGTATTATCTTTTCATGGGAATAAGGGGGATTTATCTGTAATAGGCAAGAGATCTGGTCTATTTACAGAAAATGGTTATGATGTTTTGTATATCAATTACCGAGGATATGGTAAAAGCTCTGGTACTATTAAAAGCGAAAGCCAATTATTAAAAGATGCACAAATAGTTTATGATTCATTAAAAAAGGAATACAAAGAATCTCAAATAATACTTTTTGGTATTTCGATAGGAAGTGGTATTGCTACCTATTTAGCGGCTCATAATACCCCACATTCATTAATCTTAACGGCTCCATACTCTAGCTTTAAAAAAGTGCTAAAAGAAAAACTTCCTTTTGTCCCTGGTTTTATTTGGAAGTATGAATTAAACACAAACAAAAGACTTCAAAAAGTAAACTGTCCAATAAGCATCTTTCATGGAAAAGAGGACTCAGTTTTTTCTTTTAAACATGCTCAGACTTTAAAAGAAAATCATCCAAGAATACATCTTTATGAATTCGAAAAATATGGGCACACAAACTTTTTAGAAAGTAATATATTTAAAAAACATATTATTTTCGAAATAAATAGAAACTCGTTAAAAAAATAATATCTTATGGAGGCATATGCAAATCTTTTAATTATCGTAATTTTAGTAATACTTAGCTTAGTTATTGTAGAGGCACTTTATGCCTATTTTGTAAAAAAAATTAAGCTTAGAACAATGGATATGATTACTAGTTTAAGTGCTGGAATGACAAATATATTAAAAAATGTTTTAGGACTAACTGTTGTCATTTTTGGATACAAACACTTATTTATCCAGTTTGCAATTGCTCCTTTAGATATTCAATGGCACACATATATAATCGCCATAGTTGCATTAGATTTTGCTACCTATTGGCATCATAGATTAGCTCATAGAGTTAATATCTTTTGGAACAGGCATGTAATTCATCACTCAGGTGAAGAATTTAATATTGCTACCGGATTACGCCAATCTGTTTCAAAGTTTGTAAATATAGCCGTATTCTTTTTATTTCCTGCGGCATTATTAGGGGTTCCAACTGAAGTAATTATTATGGTTACGCCGCTTCACTTATTTATACAAATTTGGTATCATACAACGCATATAGGGAAATTAGGATGGTTAGAGTACATTATAGTAACACCATCACAACATAGAGTCCATCATGCATTAAATAAAATTTATATGGACAAAAACATGTCGCCAGTATTTTGTGTTTGGGATCGACTGTTTGGAACTTTTCAAGAAGAATTAGATGAAGAGCCATGTATATATGGAGTTACTAGGCAAGTAAATACTTGGAATCCAATTCTTATTAATTTAGCTCATTTATGGTTGCTAATTAAAGATGCTTGGAGAGCAAAGAGTTGGTTAGATAAGTTAAGAATTTGGTTTATGCCAACAGGATGGAGACCTGCTGATGTTAAAGAGAAGTATCCAATTACTTCTGCAGATCCCAGAAATTTTGTCAAGTATGATACAGAAGCTTCTTCTTTGTTAAAAGCATGGTCTTGGGTTCAGATTTGTATGCTAATCGGTATGACATTTCACTTATTATATGCTATTGCCAAAATAGGAAATCCAGATATCTTTATCTATGGGGTATTCTTGTTTTTTATGGTTTATTGTTTTACGTCATTAATGGATAGAAATCGCAATTCTATATGGATGGAATTAGTGAAATCAATTTTTGGTTTAGCTATTATCTATCGTATGGGAAGCTGGTTTGGACTAGATGAAATTATAAATGGAGGTACTATTTTTATGATAATATATCTTATTGCTTCAGTATTTGTTGTTGGGTATTTTGTTTTTTATGAAATTGGAAAGGGAAAATTAAAAGCATAAAAACCTTTATATAAATCTTAACAATTGTAAACTTTTTTTAAGAACTAATGTATTAGATTTCGAACTTATTATTTTAATAATAATGCAAAGTAGTTGCCATTATTATGTGTAATTCGATTTTTTATGAGTATTAATTTATTAAAAGAAGAAAAATACTTCATTTCTATTGCATTTTTAGCGTTTTTATTCTTGTTTTCTTGCAAAACAGAAACAAAAACAGAAGTAGCTTTTAATAACAAAGTTTTATCTAATAATGACGTATTAGAGCACTCTAAAGAATTTGAAGAGCAGATTATAAAATTAACAGATAATATTTATGTTGCTGTAGGTTTTGGTTTGGCAAATTCTATTTTAATAGAAGGTAAAGACGGTGTTATAATTGTAGCTTGTTTAGAGTCTGAAAAAACAGCATCTAGAGTTAAAGAAGCTTTTAATAAAATTACAACAAAACCCGTAAAAGCAATTATTTACACACATTTTCATCCAAATCATACATTTGGCGCAGAAACAATGGCAGGAGATGATAATCCTAAAATTTATGCGCATAGCACAACACAAGCACACATAGAAAAACTAGTAAATGTAATTCGACCAATCATAACAAAAAGAAGTTATAGAATGTTTGGTAATTTTTTGAATGATGAAGAATTAGTAAACGCGGGTATTGGTCCTTTTTTAGGGTTAGATGAAGAGGTTCGTTGGGGGTAATTAAGCCCACACATACTTTTGAAGATGAATTAACAATTGAAGAGGCGGGTATAAAATTAAAATTAGTACATGCTCCGGGAGAAACAGATGATCAATTATTTGTTTGGATTGATGATAAGAAAATTTTATTACCAGGAGATAATATTTATAAAACCTTTCCAAATCTCTATACAATTAGAGGAACCTCTTATAGAGACATAAAAAAATGGTCATCAAGTATTGATAAGATGCGATATTTAAATCCAGAAATTATAATACCAAGTCACACTAAACCCATAAAACAAAAAGATACAATTCGGAAAATATTGACTAATTATAGGGATGCTATTCAGTTTGTACATGATCAGACGATTAGAAATATAAATTTAGGTTTAATGCCAGACGAAATTGCTGAAAAAGTAATTTTACCAACTCATTTATCCAATTCGCCTTATTTAAAAGAGTTTTATAGTAAAGTAAATTGGTCTGTCAAATCTGTATTTGCTCGTTCTTTAGGTTTATTTGATGGAAACCCATCAACCTTATTGCCTTTACCTTTAAAAGAGAAAACAGCAAAAATAATTGAATTAGCAGGTGGTTTTGATGTTCTAAAGCAAACAACTGTAGCAGCTTTTACTAATAAAAATTATCAATGGTCTTTGGAGTTGACAGACTATCTTTTAAAAATTGCTCCAAAAGATAATGAAGTATTAGAGTTAAGGTACAATAGCCTAATAAAACTAGGAGGGTCAAATTCAAATCCAAATGCTAGGCACTATTATTTAACAAGCGCATTAGAATTAAAAGTTTTAGAGATGAAGTTACGACCTGCAACAGGTAAAATTGCAGAACAATTAACTCTAAAATCAACCTTTGATGGAATGGTAGTAAGCCTTATACCAGAAAAAAGCATTTATGAAAATAAAAAAGTTAATTTCTTTTTTCCAGACATAAAAGAAAAGTGGTCTGTACAAGTTAGATATGGTATCGCAGAAATTCAATCTTTTAATGTTAATGATGCAGATATCTTTTTAGAAATTAATTCTAAAGACTGGAAGAAATTAGCATCAGGTGTAGATGGCGGTATTGAAAGTTACTTCTCTGGAAATATGAATTTTAAAAAAAGAAATCTACTTACTTTTAAAAGCTTTTTCGACTATGTTTAAAAATTAACTAAATAATTAACCCAAAATTAACTAAATAATTAACCAAAATTAACTTAAATCAGATGATAAAACAATTAAAAAAGGGAATTAAAATTACATTAACATTACTGACATTTCTAATAACTGTACAATTAAGTGCTCAAACTGTGCTGAGCGGTAAGGTTATAGATTCTAATGACAAATCTCCTTTACCAGGAGCAAATATACTAATTATAGGAGGTTCTGAAGGAGCATCAACAGATTTTGATGGGAATTTTACTTTAAAAGTAACGAAACAATTTCCTTATACTATAACAGTTAGTTTTACTGGTTATGATACTAAAAGTATCAAAGTTAATAAAGCTTCAGATGTTTCTTTAATTAGATTAAATGAAGGTATTTCATTAGATGAGATTATTGTTTCAGCTTCTAGGAAAAGGGAGAAAATTCAAGAAGCACCAGCAGCAGTAAGTGTACTTTCTGCAAAAGCATTAGCAGCTTATGCTGTTTCAAACCCTGTACAAGCATTACAAAATTTAACAGGAGTTGATGTAGCAACTTATGGTATTGGAGAATCAAAAATTAATTTAAGAGGTAAGTCTACAGTTTTTCAATCGGAAACGCTTGTTATTGTAGATTATAGAAATATTAGTATGCCAAGTTTGGGGCAAAACAAATCTGGTCAAAATCCAGTAGATGCAATCGATTTAGAACGCGTAGAGGTTATTAAAGGACCAGGAAGTGCATTATATGGACCTGGGGTAGAAGCAGGAGTTGTGCATTTTATTACCAAAAGTCCATTTAAAAAACAAGGTTTAACCTTGTCTATGGGGTTAGGTAATCAAAGTCAATTTCAAACAGCATTTAGATATGCAGAAGTTTCTGAAAATAAAAAATTAGGTTTTAAATTTACAGGGTATCATAGAACAGCAGAAGACTTTTCTTTTGATGACGCAGAAAGCCAAGCTCGTTTAGAGAGCTATGGCTCGTTTACGAGTAAGATAATTACCAGTGGAGTGGATGGCCGTACTTTTGAAGTAAAAGTGCCAGATTTACATACTGAAAGCTATGGTGTAACTGGGACACTAGAGTACAAACCATCCGATAAAACGACAATAACAAGTTTAGCGGGTTATAGTACGACTGAAGGTTTATTTAGAACTGCGCAAGGTGATGGATATCAAACTGCACCAAGAGGTTTTGCTCAAGTTCGTATGCAATCTGGAGGTTTGTTTGCACAAGTTTTTTGGTCTCAACAAAATGCAGGAGAAAATACGTGGTTGTATGGACCAGCATTAACGAACTTTAATAATGCAGAGCAATTAGAAGGACAAGTACAATACAATTGGGATGTTTCTCAAAATTTAAACCTTATTGTCGGTTCAGATTATAAAACTTTTGATACCGATACCAAGGGTACTATTAATGGTAAATATGAAGATGCAGATGAATATTCTATAATTGGTGCTTATGCACAAGGTAAATATAATGCAACAGATAAGTTAGATATTACAGCAGCAGCAAGAGTTGATAGATTTGCAGCTTTAAATCATATTTCTTTTTCACCAAGAGTTGCAGCTGTTTACAAAGCAAGTGATAATCATACGTTTAGAGCTACTTTTAACCAGTCAACTGGTGCTCCACTAGGTATTAATTTATTTACAGATTTGCCAACTGGTCAAGGGCCAGCGGGTTCTTTAATTTGGTTAACAGGTGGTGCAGAAGCATTTACCTATAATAATGGAAATGCGTATAGTTTTATAACTCAATCTGCAGTAACAAGTACTGATTTTCCTTTAAGAGCATTATATAATATGGTTGCTGCAAATTTTGCTGGTAGCCCTTTAGCAGCAAGTGTTAATGCTGTAGGTACGCAAATAACAGGTACAACATCTGCAACCGTTTTTGGAACTCCAATAAAAAGAGGTCCATTAGTACCCTCAACATCTAGTCAATTTGAAATTGGATATTCAGGCAGCCCAACTAACAAGTTGAAAGTTACATTAGATGCCTATTATAATAAAAGAAATAATAATATATCATCTACTTTATTGTCTTCAAAATTTTATGGTTATGCAACAGCAGGATCTGATTTAGCAGCAGCAATTACAGCTGTAAATCCTGGTTTCGCAAATTACGTATTACCTTCTGGTGCTACTGTAGCACAAACTTTTGCCGGAGGAATTAACGGTGTAACTTTGAATGCTTCAACTGGAGCACCAAATCCTTTAGGTTTTATGTCATCAGATCAATCACCAGGAAATGCTTTAGATATTACCTATTTTAATGTTGAGAGTGTAGATTATGTAGGGGTAGATTTGGGGTTAGATTATTTTATGTCAGATGATGTAACATTAAATGGTAGTATTTCTTGGTTAAGTAATTCATATTGGGATGAAGTAGCGATATCTGGATCAACTCAAAAAGTACCTTTTTCTCTAAATGTTCCAGAAATTATGGCAAAATTAGCTATAAACTACAGCCCAGAATTAGGTTTCAATGCAAATGCAGCAGTTCGTTATAGAGGCGAATTTCAATCTGAGAATGGAGGTGCTTGGACAGGTACAACAGAAGCTTCTACATTAGTAGATTTAAGTTTTGGATATAACTTTGATAAAAATATTGCATTTAAACTAACTAGTGGTAATCTTTTTGATTCTAAATACAGACCAATAGCAAATGCTCCATTTATTGGAAGAACTATTTTAGGTCAATTAACTTTACATTTCGATTAATTATTTATTAACGTATTCAATTAATTACTTGCACGAGAGGAATAGTTTAAAAATTATTCCTCTTTTTTTTAAAATATTATGAAAAATTTAGAATATGATTACGTAATTATTGGAAGTGGCTTTGGTGGTTCTGTTAGTGCATTACGTCTTTCTGAAAAAGGATATAAAGTTTTAGTTATAGAAAAAGGAAAATGGTTTAAAGCAGAAGACTTTCCTAAAACTAATTGGAACTTTAAAAAGTGGTTGTGGCTTCCTCAAGTAGGTTTTCAAGGTTTTTTTAAGATGACTTTTTTAAATCACGTTACAGTACTTTCGGGTGTTGGAGTTGGGGGTGGTTCATTAACCTACGCAAATACATTACCAGTTCCTAAAGGCGATTTTTTTGAATCAGGTAGCTGGTCAGATCTTAACAATTGGAAAAATATTTTAGAACCATTTTATGAAACAGCATATAAAATGTTAGGTGCTGCAACAAATCCTAAACTAGATGCATCAGATCTAGCGTTAAAAGAATTAGCAAAAGATATTGGTAAAGAGGCACATTTTGAAGCAGCCAAAGTAGCTATCTATTTTGGCGAATCGGGGCGTACAGTAAAAGACCCCTATTTTAACGGTAAAGGACCAGACAGAACAGGTTGTGTGCATTGTGGTGCTTGTATGACAGGTTGTCGATACAATTCTAAAAATACTTTAGACAAAAATTACTTGTATTTAGCGCAGCAATTAGGCGCTACAATTATTGCAGAGAAAGAGGTAATAAATGTATTGCCTATAAATAAAGATGATGGAAGCGATGGGTATACAGTTGAATATAAATCAAAATTAGGAAAGAAATTAAAAGGAAAAGTAACCACAAAAGGAGTTATTTTCTCTGGTGGCGTGATGGGAACTGTACCATTATTACTAGAATTAAAAGATAAAAGTTTACCATATCTTTCTGATAAAGTAGGGTGTAATATTAGAACCAACAACGAATCACTATTGGTGATGACTTCTACTGAAAAAAATCATAAAGATTACTCTAAAGGAATCGCAATTGGTTCTGTTCTACACACTGATGAGAATAGTCATCTAGAGCCGGTTCGTTATGGTGAAGGGTCAAGTTTTTTTAGAACACTAACCATACCAACTATTCATAATAAGTTTGTTGTATTTAGACTTTTAGGAATGTTTGGAATTATATTGAAACAACCTTTACGTTTTTTGAAAACAGTATTTGCAAAAAACTACGCTAAGAGAACTACTGTTTTGTTATTTATGCAAACATTAGACAGTACTTTACGGATTAAAAAAGGATTTTTTACAAGGATGAAAACAGTTACAGAAGGTGGTCAAAAACCTAATGCATTTATTCCTGAGGCGCTAACTTTAGGTAAAAAATTCGCTAAAATGGTAAAAGCAATTCCATATGCTAATTTTACAGATGTATTATTAGGAAGTCCAACAACAGCACATATCTTAGGAGGTGCGGTAATGGGAGAAGACATTTCTGTTGGTGTTATTGATAAAGAATGTAAAGTCTTTGGGTATCAAAATATGATGGTTTGTGATGGAGCTATGATTTCTGCAAATCCTGGCGTAAATCCCTCTTTATCAATCACAGCAATTACAGAATATGCAATGAGTAAAATTCCAAATAAAGAAGCATAATGCCAGAATTTCAAGAATCAAAAATGAAAAAAGTAATTAAAATTTCTGCATTACTTCTACTAATAACATTAAGCTATCAATGTAAACAAAAAGGAGAATCTGCAAAAGAGGGTGCCGTAAATACTTCTAAAGTTAAAAACACGTCAATTTTAAACGCAACATCTATAGAAGATGTGAAAGCGCTAGATGATGAAGCAAAAAGACAATTAGGGGAAAACATTGGAGTACAAGCATACATTTATAGTATTCCTATTGTTAGAGAAATGCTGTTTAGAAATAAATTTTCTAAGATGGTTGCCGATGTGAATACCGCAAACAAATCTTTTTTTTCTGAAAATGGCAAAGATGGAGTGCACCTAAATGAGTTTGTACATTTAAGAATTCTTACCAATCATTATTTTGAATCGGGTGTAACACCAAATATAGACACACAATATTCGCCAGCCTTTATAGATGTTAGTGAAGGGCCTATTGTTTTTACAGTACCTAAAATAGCTCGATATCACTCAATTCAGATAACGGATGCTTATCTAGAAAATGTTCATTATTTGGCAGGAAGCAATAAGGAAGATTATGAAGGGAATTACATGGTCGTAAAGCCCAATTGGAAAGGTGAAAAACCAAGTTCAATTTCTAAAGTAATTGAAATGCCAACCGATATTGGTTTTGTGCTTTTAAGAATCTTAAACACAAACGAAAAAGGAGATACAGAGAAGGTGATTGCGATACAAGATCAATTTAAACTACAATCATTAAATTCATTTCTAGGAAAAGGAAAAGACCGTTACCCACTTTTATCCAAAGAGAAAATGCCAATAGGAATAGAGTTTTATAACAGCATGTTAAAATATGTAAAAGCCTATCCGGATTTAAAAAATGATACTCACTTTTGGTTTTTAATGAAACAAATTGGTATTGATAAAAATGAAACAGTTGATTTCAATTATGTAGATCCAAACATAAAAAAAGGCTTGTTACAAGCAATCCCAAAAGCAAAAGAAATTCTTTCTTGGAAAGCAAGAACAAGAGGCTATAAATCTAAAAGTAATTGGAATATAGATCCTATTGGAGGTTCCTACAATGTCGATGTTATGGCAAGAGCAGAATTCGCTGTTCAGGGTTTTGTTGTTCATGATGCAGATCAATGCCAATATTTTCATAGGTATTATGATAGTGAAGGAAATTCTTTATTGGGAGGCAATAATTATACAATTACCTTTCAAAAAGATCAATTGCATCAAGCAGATGCATTTTGGTCTATCGTGGCTTACGATGCTGAATATAATTTAGTACCAAGAAAAGATTTACATTATGCAGTCAGTGATCGAAGTGAAGGCTTAGAATATAATAAAGATTGTAGTCGAACCATTTATATTTAATCTGAAGAACCCGAAGGGAAAAAGAATAACTGAGTACCCATACCAAAAGAAGGTATTTTTAAATTGAATTTTAGAAATTATAGACCAAAAGAAACATTATTAAACAAGAATACTGTAGAAAATTATTTACCAGGAGTTGTTAAGAATAAAAACAAAATAAAAGTTTAGCGTGTGTTAAATTTATCGATTTTATTAGAAAATAGTGCTATAAAATTCCCAAACAAAACGGCGTTTACATTTATGAACACTAGTTTGAGTTTTTCTCAAATTAATGAAGTTGCAAATCAAGTTGCAAACGGATTAGTAGATATTGGGATTAAACCCGGCGATAAAGTAGCGTTAAGTTGTTTTAATCTCCCTTATTTTCCAATAATTTATAATGGAATCTTAAAAGCAGGTGCAACAGTGGTGCCTTTAAGTGTTCTGTTAAAAGCTGACGAAATTAAATATCATCTAGAAAATAGTGAAGCTAAAGCATACTTTTGTTTTATGGGAACAGAAGATTTACCTATGGGGAAAATGGGACTTTCAGGTTTCTCTAAAGCAAAAAAGTGCGAACATTTTTTTATGATAATGCCAAAACCAGAAATGCCTTCGCCAATTAAAGGGACTAAAACTTTAGGCAGTTTACTAGCAAATAAAGGAACTTCTTTTGACACGATAGAAACCAAAGCAACAGATACAGCGGTAATTGTATATACTTCTGGAACAATAGGAAAGCCAAAAGGAGCAGAATTATCACATAGTAATTTGATACAGAATACTACTTTAAGTGAAGGTTTATATAACTGTAGTAAAGATGATACGATTTTAATAGTATTACCTTTATTTCACATTTTTGCGATGACAGTTTTAATGAATGCTGCACTATATAAAGGAGCAACATCTATTTTATTACCTCGTTTTGATGCTGGCGCTGTTTTAGATTCATTAGATAAACATAAAATTACTGTTTTTGCGGGTGTACCAAAGATGTATTGGGGCTTAAATAGTTATTTAGATGCAAATGATTTTGATATTTCTACTATAAAATTAAATTTAAAAATGTGTCTTTCAGAAGGAGCATCTTTACCTGTTGCGGTTTTAGAAAAATTTGAAGAACGATTTGATATCCCAATTTTAGAAGGTTTTATGATGTCTGAAGGTTCACCAGTAGTTACTTTTAATCAATTAGATACTGGTAGAAAACCAGGTTCTGTTGGGACTCCAGTTTGGGGAGTTCAAGTAAAATTGGTAGATGCTAATGGAAATGAAGTTGTACAAGGAGAAAAAGGAGAGTTGTTGTACAAAGGACACAATGTAATGAAGGGGTATTATAATAACCCAAAAGCTACGGCTAAAACCAAACAAAACGGATGGTTGTATTCTGGTTATATCGCGATAAAAGATGAAGATGGTTTTTATTTTATTGTTGATAGAACTAAAGACATGATTATTCGTAGAGATTTAAATATTTATCCAAGAGAAGTAGAAACTGTAATGATGAAACATCCTGATATTTCTATGGCAGCTGTAATTGGGATTCCAGATGAAGAAATGGGTGAAGAAGTGAAAGCGTTTGTTGTTTTAAAAGAAAACACTTCAGCCACCGAAGAAGAATTAAGGCAGTTTACTAAAGATAACATAGCAGCATATAAATATCCTAGAGTTATATAAATTATTAAAGCATTACCATCGAGTACAACCGGCAAAATATTAAAAAAAGAACTACGTAAATTATACATTATGGAAGCGAACAAAGATCAATTAAGTTTAAAAGACATTACTGCTGTTTTTAATTTGCAAAAAGCAAATCAATTTGCAGTAGCAAACCAACCAATATCAGAAAGAAGAAGAAAGTTAAAAGCGTTAAAAAAAGCGGTAGAAGTTACTTTTAGAAGCGCAATACAAGAAGCTCTTTATAAAGATATGGGTAAGCCAAAGGCAGAGGTAGATTTGACAGAAATTTACCCTGTAACTAGTGAAATTAAACATGCGTTAAGTCATTTAAATTCTTGGACACGCAAACAAAGTGTTTCTACTCCATTGGCTTTTATGGGAGCTAGTTCTTCAATACAATACGAGCCAAAAGGAGTTTGTTTAATTATTTCACCATGGAATTTCCCTGTAAATTTAACGATTGCACCTCTAGTGAGTGCAATTTCGGCTGGTAATACCGTTATCATAAAACCTTCTGAAATGACACCACACATTTCAAAAGTTATGAAAGAATTAATTGCTTCCGTTTTTGAAGAAAATGAAGTAACATTGGTTGAAGGTGCTATACAGACATCAACTGATTTATTATCATTACCATTTAATCACATCTTTTTTACAGGCGCACCATCTATAGGGAAAATAGTAATGTCTGCAGCAGCAAAACATTTAACGTCAGTTACATTAGAATTGGGAGGAAAATCTCCAACAATTGTAGACGAAACAGCATCCATTAAAACCGCAGCAAAAAGAATTGCTTGGGGTAAATTTGTGAATGCGGGTCAAGTTTGTATTGCCCCAGATTATATTTATGTTCATGAAAGTAAACAAGAGGAATTAGTTGCTGAATTCAAAAAAGTAATTCAATCTTTTTACGGAGATGGCGCAAACAATTCTGCTAATTATACTCAAATTGTAAACTCATCGCATAAAAGTAGAGTTGGAGAAATGATAACAGAAGCAAAAGCACAAGGAGCAACTGTTGCTTATGGAGGTACAATTGATTGTGATTCTAACTTTATAGAGCCAACAATTTTAACCAATGTAAATATGGACTCTAAAGTGATGCAAAATGAAATTTTCGGTCCTGTTTTACCAATTATTTCTTACAAAAATATATCAGAAGTGATAGATACTATCAATTCAAAAGAAAAACCTTTAGCCTTATACGTTTATAGTAAGAGTAATAAAAACATAAAAAATATTTTAAAGAATACGAGAGCAGGCGGTTCATGCATAAACAATAATGCGGTTCATTTCTTTAATAATAATTTACCTTTTGGAGGGTCAAATAATAGCGGAATAGGGAAGTCTCACGGTGTGTTTGGTTTTCAAGAATTTTCGAATGCAAGAGGAGTTTTGAAACAACACATTCCGGGTGCTCTAGAAATGTTGATGCCACCATATACTAATTTTAAAGAAAGACTAATTAATCTAACAATTAAATGGTTTTAAAAGATGGAAGCAGAGCAAATAAGTAAACTAGCTCCGGCAATATTTTTATTAGTTTTAGGTGTTATAGAGGCTTTAGGAGGTTTGTATTTTAATAATGATAGAAGAACTAAAAATGATTATGTTATAGAGATTTTATGTTTGGTAACTTTACCCACCTTAATTCAACCTGCAATTTTATTAACAACTTTGTTTGCTATGAAGGCTTGGTTTCCAGGGTTAGAAGATTATTTTATAAACTCTTCTTTGTGGTGGCATGTTGCGGCATTTTTAGTGTTAGATGACATGACACAGTATTGGTGGCATAGACTTTCGCATGTAAGTCCGACGATGTGGAAATTGCACAGGCCGCATCACGTAGTAGAAGAAATGGGTGTTATGGTAACTTATAGAAACGCTACATTATACTATGCTTTAATGCCAGGTCTATGGTTTACAGGACTGCTTATTTATTTCGGGATGGGCTATGTGTATTTGTTTTATCTTCCAATAAAATTAGTATTTATTTTATTAGCCCATAGCGAAACAAGATGGGATCGATTTTTATTCAAATACAAAATACTACATCCAATTGCTTGGGTTATAGAACGTACAATAACATTGCCAAGTACACATTATGCGCATCATGGTTTAACGGAAGAAGATGGTATATCGCATCCAAATGGTAATTTTGGTAATTTAATTTTTTTTTGGGATGTATTATTTGGAACTGCAAAAATTACAAGAAAATACCCTAGTAGATTTGGAGCTTGGAATCAGATGAAAGAACCCTGGTATGTGCAGCTAATGTTTCCGTTTATAAGATCTAAGGATCCACGAAGTGAATTGTATTCTCTTAAAACAAATAACGATTATAATCCATCTAAAGATTTTAAAGAATTTACGAAATAATTTATGGGAGGTATAATTACAGGAACAGGAAGTGCAATGCCACGTCAGATTATAAAAAATGACTATTTTTCTAAAAACATTTTTTATACTAAAGAGGGTACAAAAAACCCAAAAAAAGGAACAGAAGTTATTAAAAAGTTAGAAGAAATTTCTGGTATTAAAGAAAGGCGCTTTATAGGTGAAGAAGAACAATCTGTAGATATTCTTTTTGATGCTAGTAAAAAGGCACTAGAAAATTCGGGTATTGATAAAAATGAATTAGACGCTATTATAGTTGCTCATAATTCTGGAAATATGCTTCCAAATAAGGACGGAGTTTTTCATACCGTACCAAACCTAGCAGCTGTTTTAAAAAATGAATTAAAAATTACAAATTATCAATGTATCGCGTATGATATTTTATTTGGATGTCCTGGTTGGTTACAAGGAGTAATTCAAGCAAACCGATTAATTGCTTGCGGAGAAGCAAAGCATGTATTGGTTGCTGGTTTAGAAGTAGCGTCTAGACTATTAGATCCGCATAATTTAGACTCTTTGCTGATGGCAGATGGTTGTGGAGCTACAATTATTTCTGCATCTGATTCAAGAAATATTGGAATTTTGGCATACGCTTCGTTTTCTCATACAGAAAACGACCTACATAATATTACTATGGGAAGTTCATTGAATAAAGAGATTCCTGGAGATTGTTATTTTAAGATGGATGGTAAAAAAGTATATAAATATGCTACAACTTGGTTACCACAAGTAATTAAAAAAGCGATGGATAAAGTGAGTATCAATCCAAAAGATGTTGATTATTTTTTCTTTCATCAAGCCAATGGAAAAATGTTAAAAGTAATTGCGAGCAACTTAATGAAATTGTATGATATTGATGATGAAAACTATGCAAGTAAGATTCCAATGAGTATTGAGTTTTTAGGAAATACATCTGTAGCAACTATTCCTACATTGTTCGATTTGGTCAATAAAAACAAAATGGAAGGCTTTGAATTAGCAAAAAACCAAACCTATGTATTTGCTTCAGTTGGTGCAGGAATGCATTGTAATGCAGTTGTTTATAGAAGTTAATACATTCGTATTTTATGATAATAAACCCAAAAAATATTCTTTTATTTCTGTTTTTGGGAATATTCGGAAGTGTAACATATTCACAAAATTCTGAGATAAAACCAAATATTGTACTCATTTTAGTAGACGATGCAGCTTTGATGGATTTTGGCGCTTATAATAAGAGTAGCTTTATTAAAAGTTTTATAAGATTAGTTTCTAATTGTATTTGTATTTAAATTAATTGTTTTCTTATTCTTTACATATTTTTCTAACCATTGATCTTGTTCCCACAGCATATGCAAAATAGATTCTTTTGCTGCATAACCATGACTTTCTTTTGGAAGCATTACTAATCTAACGGTTGCACCTAATCCTTTTAGCGCATTAAAATATCGTTCACTTTGTAAAGGGTATGTTCCAGAATTATTATCTGCAACTCCGTGAATCAATAATAAAGGGGTTTTCATTTTATCAGCATGCATAAAAGGTGACATATCGTAATATACATTTGGAGCTTCCCAATAACTTCGTTCCTCACTTTGAAAACCAAACGGGGTTAAAGTTCTGTTATAGGCGCCACTTCTTGCAATACCAGCGGCAAAAAGATTAGAGTGAGATAGTAAATTAGCAGTCATAAATGCGCCATAACTATGGCCGCCAACGGCAACTCTGTTTCTGTCTATAAACCCTAAATTATCCACAGCATCAATTGCTGCTTTCGCATTACCTACTAATTGAGTCCGAAATTTATCATTAGGTTCATTAGATCCTTCGCCAACAATAGGGAAAGCTGCGTCATCTAAAACTACATAGCCTTTGGTAATCCAATATATTGGAGAACCGGAGTATGGATACACAAATTTGTTAGGGTTTGCTGTACTCTGCGATGCGCTTGCTTTATTCTTGAACTCTCTGGGATATGCCCATAAAATCATAGGATATTTTTTACCTTCTTCATAGTTAAGAGGTAAATATAATGTGCCCTCTAAATCTAAACCATCATCACGTTTATAACTAATAACACGTTTATTTACGTTTTCTAAACTTTTAAATGGATTTTGAAAAGCGGTAATCGCTGTTATACTTTTCTTTTTTAAATTTCGAATATAGTAATTTGGATATGCTGTTTGAGATTGAATTTCAACCAATATTTCACCTTCTTTCATGTCAATTGCTGAAATCAAACTTTCAAGTTTATCAGTAAACTCAGACTCATATAAACGTTTCTTTTTATTTGTTTTTACATCATATTCGTCAACAAATGGAAATTGGCCTTTTTTAGAGAAGCCATCACCCATTAAAAACAACTTGTTATCTTGAATATCGAGTGTTTTGATACCAAACTCATTTTTAGACACAACAAAATTTCCAGGATCGCTGTAAATATCTTGGTAACTTCTGTCTGAAATTACCTTAGTTTTACTATTAATATCCGAAGGATTAAATAAATAAGTTTTGGTATTTCTGGTATTCCACCATCTATCATTAGCAATCGCGATATTGTCATTTCCCCATTGTATGCCTGCGAAACGTTGTTGAGTTTTTAAAATCATTCTAGGTTTGCCATCGAAAGGAGTATTTAATTGATACACAGCATCTCTAAATTCAACCTTAACTTCGGGGTCTCCATTGTCTAAAGCTTCTACCCAAACTAAGGTGGCTGGTTTGTCACCTCGCCAAGACATGTTTCGTTTACCAGTCCTAGTCGCCATAAAACCTGTAGGTCTCACTTCATCGATAGGAACTTGATTTACCATTTGTATCAACTTAGCATTTGAATCATAAATGTTACTTTCACTGGGAAAACGAGCATAGGTTACCAAATAAGAAAAAGGACGCTTAATTTTAGTAATCATTACATAATATCCATCAGGAGAGAAGCTAATATCTTCATACATGTCCGTTGGAAGAAAATCTGCTATTTCTCCGGCAATAGATACTTTTTTTATTTCTGATGATGCTAATTGTTCAAAATTAAATTCATCATTTGGTGTTTTTAGTAAATCTTGATAGGTTCTATTTTGTGCTTTAGCACCATCACTAACAGAAATAGTGGGGCCATTTGGTACTGCTGTAATTGTATTAATTAGAGGTTTTCTATCGGCAGGCAACGTTTTTATCAATAAATGTTTATTATCTTTAAACCAGTTAATGGTACTTCCCATATTTGCATTCATATTTGCAGTAGTAATTTTAGTGGCGTTGCCTTCACTTACATTCAAAATCCAAACTTCTACACCTGTTTCTGTAGTATTTAAACAAGCAATCATACTTTCATCAGGTGACCATGTAAAATCGGATAAACGAGGATTTTCTGGTAAATTCGTTACTTGCTTAGCGTCAATATCTCTTGTTTTTTTTACCTTTAAATTAGTGTAAAAAGTAGTACGACTTCCAATATTCGTAACTGGGTTAATTCTTAATCCTGCTAAACGTAACTCGGTTTCAGAAAGTTCAGCAATCGATTTATATTGATTTCGGTAAATAAGAACCATATTTTCACCTTTACTGTCAATTTGCACTATAGGTGCTACATCGATATCTGCTAATTCTAAAATTTCTTTAGAAGGTTTCTGATACGGTAAGTTTTCTTGAGCATACGAAAAGATCGCTAAGAATAAAATGATTAGTAAAAATTGGTTTTTCATAAGATTTTGGTTTTCAATATATTAATTGTTATAATAATAAAGGTAATAAAAAAAAGATTTAAATAGAGAGTCATTGTTGGATAAATGAAAAAATGGTGTTTTGCTTGCTGTTTTTCAATAGCCTTTGCAATATATAAAGACTTTTGTGAAGATATATTCCTGAAGCGCTGAAGCATTGTCTTTAAGTAAAAAAGTAGGTGAGAAAATAAAAGGAATTCAGTATTCAAATTTTACAGATGTGCTTTTAGGAACTAAAATAACTGCCCATATTTTGAGTGGTTATGTGAAGGAAAAAAATATTAATTCTGGTGTAATCAATAAAAATTATAATGTCTTCGGATATAAAAATAAGATGGTTTGTGATGGTTCTATGATTTCTCCAAATCCGGTTGTAAATCCTTCTTTATCAATTACTGCAATTTCTGAATATGGGATGCGTAAAATTTCTGATAAAGAATTAAATATCTTTTGATATTTTAAGGTTTCAAAATGTAACTTATTGTGAGGATGTTAATTTATCACTATTTTTGTTAGACACAAACAAACAAATCACTAAAAAATACACCCATAAAATATGTATAATTCAAAAATTACCGGACTTGGATATTATGTTCCAGATAATATTGTTACCAACAATGATTTAAAGGAATTTATGGAAACTTCGGATGAGTGGATCCAAGAAAGAACAGGCATAAAAGAACGCCGTTGGATTGATCCAAAATCTGGAGATACAACAGCAGTTATGGGGGCAAAAGCGGCTAGAATTGCAATTGAAAGAGCTGGTTTAACAAATGATGATATTGATTTTATTGTGTTTGCAACTTTAAGTCCGGATATGTATTTTCCAGGAGGCGGAGTGCAAGTGCAAGACATGTTAGAGATGCCAACAATTGGTGCTTTAGATGTGCGTAACCAATGTTCTGGTTTTATTTATGCGATGTCTGTGGCTGACCAATTTATAAAAACAGGAATGTACAAAAATATTTTAGTTATTGGCGCAGAAAATCATTCTGGAGGTTTGGACAGATCAACTAAAGGTAGAGGTGTTACAGTAATTTTTGGAGATGGAGCGGGAGCAGCAATTTTATCAAGAAGTGAAGAAAAAGGAAAAGGAATTTTATCCACTCATTTGCATTCCGAAGGAAAACATGCTAAAGAATTGGTTTTAGAAGGGCCATCAACACAAAGGTGGGTTCCGGAAATTTTGGAAGCTAATGATCCTGAAGATGTTTCTTATTTTCCTTATATGAATGGGCAGTTTGTTTTTAAACATGCCGTTACTCGTTTTTCTGAAGCAATTGTAGAAGGCTTAGAAGCAAATAATTTACAAAAAGAGGATATTGATATGTTAATTCCGCATCAAGCGAATTTACGAATTGCACAATTTATTCAAAAAAAGTTTCAATTATCGGACGATAAGGTACATAACAACATACAGAAATTTGGAAACACAACTGCAGCATCCGTAATTATAGCATTAACCGAAGCTTGGGAAAAAGGTAAAATTAAAGACAATGATTTAGTCGTTTTAGCGGCATTTGGAAGCGGATTTACTTGGGGTTCAGTCGTTATTCGTTGGTAAAATAGAAATCTTAATTTTTTAAAAAGTTAAAAACCCGAAGCAAATATTGCTTCGGGTTTTTTAATAAATTTAAATTTATGAATTGCAGTACATTTTGTTTTACTTTCTTTAATAGTATGTTTTCCTTTTCTAAGTATTTTTATTTTATAACCAAAGTTAAACCTTTGTCTTTATTAATTGTATTTCCTAAAATTGATTTTAGTTTTGGTAGACCTTTTTGTTAATTGAGCAAATGAGGTTCCAATAATCATGAGCATTATAAAGAGTATTATTTTTTGCGTTATGTGTTAATTTTAACTTTATAGATTGGCGTACAGACCAACTATTACTTATATTTGTTACTTGAATAAACAACCTTTAACGTAATATTACCAGTATGAAAAATGTAACATTAGTTCTTGGTGCATCTGCAAATCCAAACAGATATTCTAACATTGCAATTAAAAGGTTGTTAGATAAAAAATTATTTGTAAAGGCGTTAGGAATAAAAAAAGGTAAAGTTGTAACTATCAAAATTGATGACGAAAAACAAGATTATAAAAATATAGATACTGTTACTTTGTACCTTAATCCGAAAAGACAAGAGGAATATTATAACTACATTATTGGCTTAAAACCTCGAAGGGTAATTTTTAATCCTGGTGCTGAGAATGAGGAGTTTGTAAAACTGTTAGAAGAAAATAGTATAGAACCCGTAATTGCTTGTACTTTGGTTATGTTGTCAATTAATGAATACTAAAAACCTTACCAGGTTGTGCTAATTCTGTGTTCTCAAAAATTTCTTTTGCTTCGGTTTTAAACAAAGAAATATCTTTATATCTGCCAGAGTAATGACCAAGAATCAATTGTTTTACAGAAGCATCTTTTGCAATTTGCGCGGCTTGTTTTGAAGTAGAATGTTTTGTTTTTTTTGCTAAATCTTCTCTATCGGCTAAAAAAGTGGCTTCATGATATAGTAAATCAACATTTTCTATAATTTTTAGTATGTTTGGCTTGTAGCAAGTATCGCTGCAAAAAGCAAAGCTTAATGGTTTTTTTGGTGCAATAGTTAACTCTTTATTTGCAACAATTTCTCCAGTTGATAAAACAACATCTTTACCCGCTTTAATATTTAAGTAATCAGCTTTATCAATTTCTGGATATCCGCTAATATTTAGCATGTTTAATTTTCTAGGTTTTTCTTTTTCTGTGAACAAATAACCATTTGTATACACTCTATGGTTTAAAGGGATTGTTCGCACAGAAACTTTATCATCCTCAAAAATAAGTTCACTTTCATTGGATGTTAATTCGTGAAATATAATTGGATATTGCGCATGAGACTGAGAAATTTTTAACTGTAATAGTGTTACTTTTTTTATGTCTTTTGGACCATAAATATGCAGTTCTTTTTCTCTACTCAAAATACCGTAGGTAGCTAATAAACCAACTAAACCATAAAAATGATCTCCATGTAAATGAGAAATAAATATGTGGTCAATTTTAGAAAAACCAACGTTATATTTCCGCATTTGACGCTGGGTACCTTCACCACAATCAATTAAAAAATGTCGATTATTAATTTCTAAATACTGGGACGTAGGAAACGCATTTATACGTGGAGTTGCAGAATGACAACCTAAAATAGTTAGGTTTAAACTCATTTAATTACAAACCGTTTAGAAATTATACTTTCTTTATCTTGCAATGTGTAAATATAAATACCGGTAAGAACGTTCCCTTTTTCAAAAGTAAACGAATTACTACCTACACTGGCCTTTACTTTTTCTTCGTAAACAGTTTTACCTAAAACATCTAATACCTTAAAAATTATGTCAGAATTACTGGTAGCGTTAAATGTTATTTTTGTTGAATTCGTAAACGGATTTGGAGCAGCAGATAATTTTTCAATTGATTTTTCTTGTGAAAATCCGATTGTGGATATACTTAAAAATAAAATAAAAAGTATTTTTTTTATCATTTTATGCCGCTTTTTAAAATCCTAATTCTCGCTCCATAGCTTCCATTTCTAAAATATCTTCTGCTTCCAATAAGGTAGGAACAATGTTAAGATTCTGAGGTAAATCATCAATATTTACTTTATTGTAAACGATTACAAATGATTTGTCAGGTTCTTTTTTAATATTAATCAAAAATAGTGAAAATTCCTCTTGTGTTATGTTAATGTTATTAGAAATTTGCAGCACTAAATGTTCTTCTTTACGGTTTTTTTGTAATCTTAAAAAGGAAGTATAAAAGTCTGAAAACGAATCTTCATCCGAGGAAATAAACGTATAATTTTCTTTTTTTTCTACGATCATCTCTTTACCTTTTAATTTGTTGCGCCAATAAATAAATGATCGCCATTCTTACCGCAACACCATTTTCTACTTGATTTAAAATGATGGATTGATCAGAATCTGCAACTTCACTTGTAATTTCTACACCTCTATTAATTGGTCCTGGATGCATGATTACAATTTTCTTGCCAAGATTGTCTAAGAGTTCTTTATTTATCCCAAAAAGTTTCGTGTATTCTCTTGTTGATGGAAAATATTTAATATCCATTCTTTCATGTTGCACTCTTAAAACATTGGCAACATCACACCATTCCAACGCTTTTTTAAGATTGGTTTCAACTTCAACACCTAGGCTTGTAATATATTTTGGAATTAAGGTTGTTGGTCCACAAACTTTAATTTGTGCGCCTTGCAATTGCAGCGCAAATATGTTTGATAAAGCAACTCTTGAGTGTAAAATATCGCCCACAATAACAATTTTTTTTCCTTTTACAGTGCCTAGTTTTTCTCTTATAGAATAAGAATCTAATAAAGCTTGTGTTGGATGTTCGTGCGTTCCATCACCGGCATTTATAATTTTAGCATTTACATGTTTAGATAAAAAAACGCCTGCACCCACATTTCCATGTCTCATAACAACAATATCTACTTTCATAGATAAAATATTGTTCACAGTGTCTATTAGTGTTTCACCTTTTTTTACGGATGATTGACTTGCAGAGAAGTTAATAACATCCGCAGAAAGCCTTTTTTCTGCAAGCTCAAAAGAAAGTTTTGTTCTTGTACTATTTTCAAAAAATAAGTTTGCAATTGTAATATCTCTCAAAGAAGGAACCTTCTTTATAGGTCTATTAATAACTTCTTTAAAATGATCTGCAGTTTTAAAAATAAGATCAATATCAGTTGCTTTTAGATATTTTATGCCTAATAAATGCGATACGCTTAATTGATCCATATTATTTCTGTTCTATATATACAGCATCTTTTTTATGTGTTTCCTTCCAAGAAACTAAAACTTTTTCTTCATTAATTGCATCTACTTGTCTTCCTTTATAATTTGGCTGAATAGGTAGATGTCTGCTAAATCGTCTGTCAATTAAAACCAATAACTCAATACTTTCGGGTCTTCCAAAAGATTGTATTGCAGTTAATGCAGCTCTTATGCTTCTGCCAGAAAATAAGACATCATCAATAATTACTACTTTTTTATCTTCAATTAAAAAATCGATTTTTGTTGATGTAGCTGCCAAAGGAGAATCTCTTCTTCTAAAATCATCTCTGTAAAATGTAATATCTAATAGGCCTAATTTTAGGTTATTTATTCCGTATTCGTTTTTTAGCAAGGCACTTAATCTGTTTGCCAAATATGTTCCTCTTGGTTGCAAGCCAATTAAAACAGTATTACAGAAATCATTATGATTTTCAATTAGCTCACAAGCTAATCTGTGAAGAATAATTTCAATATCTTTTGAGTTAAGTAAGGTTTTTTTGCTCATTAGAGGTCTATCAAATTTTAGTTGATAGTTATTGAAAATCAAAATTAGGGTAAATAAACGTATGAGCAAAATAAAATAAGACACTAATTATTATAAATTGGATGTCGAAATAAATATTTTACTTAATTTAGTGCAATAGCATAGAAGTATTTTTGTTAAATGTTAAATCAAATCTAAGTTTTATCCTTAAAAATTTGGCTGATATTTGTTGTTAATAAATTGTTGAAAACAAATAGTACTTGTTTAAAAGTGCGGTAGGAGTTGTAGTACCTTTATTTTATAATTCAAAGAACCTAAGTTATGTCTTTAACGAAGTTTGAATCCATGCTAAAAACCAACAATATCTTTTTTTTTGATTTAGTTGAGTTTGAGGAGATTATTATCCATTATTTAGATGTCGGTAAACTTTCGCTGGCAAAAAAAGCGGTGAAACTTGGTCTGGAACAACATGCGCAATCTGTAGATTTAAAATTGTTACAAGTAGAGATTTATATATTTGAAAATCAATTAGATAAAGCTTCTAGTGTACTCAGAAAATTGGAGCGAATAGAACCTAGTAATGATGAAATTTTTATTCAAAAAGCAACTATTAATTCGAAGAAAGGAAAGCACCAAGAGGCAATTATCAACTTAGAAAAAGCATTAAATTTTACAGATGATAAAGTAGATGTTTGGTCTTTAATTGGTATGGAATACTTGTATTTAGATAATTTTGAGAAGGCGCGTTTAAGTTTCGAAAAATGTATAGAAGTAGATTTTGAAGATTATTCTGCCCTTTATAATATTGTGTATTGTTATGATATGGAACAAAAACATGCAAATTCTATTGCATACCTAGATAACTATATTAATATAAATCCTTATTGTGAAGTTGCTTGGCATCAGTTAGGTAGACAATATTTTATACTAAAAATGTATAAAGAAGCCTTAAATTCTTTTGATTATGCTGTTTTAATCGATGAATTTTTTATCGGTGGTTATTTAGAAAAAGCAAAAACCTTAGAAGAATTAGGGCGTTATCAAGAAGCAATAGATAATTATTTAATTACATTAGAATTAGATGACCCAACTGCATTTGCTTATGTTAGAATAGGCGAGTGTTATGAAAGAATACATAAATTTGATGCTGCAATTTCTTACTACAAGAAAGCAGTTCATGAAGATCCTCTATTAGATAGAGCTTGGATTTTACTTACCGATTTATACTATAATGACGGAAATTACCAAAAGGCATCGTATTATATTTCTAAAGCTTTAAAAATCGATGAACAGAATGCATTGTACTGGAGAAAATATGCAGAGATTAAACTAAAACTTAGTTTTTTTGAGGAAGCAGTTGTTGGTTTTGAAACTTGTTTAGATTTAAGTGATGATGCTTTGGAAATTTATATTGGTTTAACTGATGTTTTGTCATTTTTAGGGGAGTTTGAAGATGCAATTTCAGTGCTGTTAAAAGCACAAAAAACGCATAAAAATTTAGCGGAAATAGAGTATCGATTAACAGGATTGTTTTTCGCTTTAAACAAAGAAAAATATGGTTTTCATCATTTAATTGCTGGTATGAAATTAGATTATGAATATCATATAATTTTAAAAGAATTGTATCCAACAGTTTTTGAAAACAAAAAAATACAGAAGTTAATTGCAAATTATAAAAAGGCTTTGGAATAATTTATATTCTTTTTAAAAATACAAACCTGAATTTGATTTTCAGGTTTTTTTATAAGCTAATTTTTCATTTACGTGTTTCTTTAGTTTGTAATTAATACCTTTATTTAGTAAAAGAGGAGAACTATCAAGTGTTTTAGATTTGAAGGTTAATTAATTGTGCGCATAACTTTCGTTGTGGTTATAAAAAATAGAAAAAATAAGTATTAAAATTTTCATAGTCATGCTGGTAATTTCCATTGTGATTTTACTTTTGTTTTAATTTGATGTTTTAGAAGTTAGCTTATCTATATTTTTTTAAGCTTAGAAACAAACCAAATTAAAATTGCTTTTCTCAATCTTTCTTAAATTTCTATTATCTTCGTTTTTCAAAAAAATCAAACTTAAAATGAGTAGAACTATTAAGGATTATGTTGTTATTGGTTTAAAAGGAATTGCTATGGGAGCAGCGGATGTTGTCCCTGGAGTTTCTGGAGGAACAATTGCATTTATTTCTGGTATTTATGAAGAATTATTAGGGTCTATAAGCAATGTAAATGTAAGCTTGTTAAAATCCTTAAAAAAAGAAGGCATTAAAGCGGCTTGGAAACAAGTAAATGGCAACTTTCTGCTTTCACTTTTTATTGGGATTTTTATCAGTATTGTCTCTTTGGCAAAAGCTATTAAATACTTATTAGAAAATGAACCTATTTTATTGTGGTCTTTCTTTTTTGGTTTGGTGTTAGCGAGTATTATTTACATCGTAAAACAAATTTCAAATTGGAATTTCATTTCTATTATAGCACTAGTTTTAGGCGCTTTTTTAGCATATTATATAACAACTTTAAATCCGCTGGTAACAGAGAACTCCTCTTTGCTATTTATGTTTTTTGCAGGAGCAATAGCAATCTGCGCTATGATTTTACCCGGAATTTCTGGGGCATTTATATTAGTGTTATTAGGTGCCTATCAACCAATTTTAGCTGCAGTAAATGATAGAGATTTAAAGACAGTTACAGCCGTTGGTTTAGGGGCAATTGTTGGTTTATTAAGTTTTTCTAAAGTGCTAAAATGGTTATTTGAAAATTATAAAAATTATACTTTAGCAGCTTTAACGGGTTTTATTATTGGCTCATTAAATAAAATTTGGCCTTGGAAAGAAACCTTGACTTGGCGCACAAATTCTCAAGGAATTGAGGTTGCATTTAATGAACAAAGTGTTTCTCCTTTTTCTTTTGATGGAGATGCACAATTATTACTGTCAATTGTTTTGGCATTTGTTGGTTTTTCGTTAATTTTATTGATGGAAAAATTAGCGGTTAAGAAACAATAAATGGAAAAACAGAGAACCTTTAAACAAAAACTAATTCTTTTTTTAAAAGGATTAGTTATGGGAGCTGCAAATAAAGTTCCTGGGGTTTCTGGCGGAACTGTTTCTTTTGTTTTTGGGTTTTATGAAGAGTTAATCTATTCTTTTAGAAAAGTAAATTTAAATGCATTAAAATTTCTTTTAAGAGGGAGGTTTAAAAGCTTTTTTCAATATACAAATGCCCAATTTGTAGCGCTTATAATGGCAGGTAGTATTTTTAGCTACTTTAGCATTTCTTTAATTTTAGACTACTTTTTAAAATATTATGAATTGTATGTTTGGAGTTGGTTTTTTGGGATGATCATTGGTTCTATTTACTATATTGGAAAAGATTTTGGAGAATGGAATAGAAAGAATTTTGTATTCTTAATTTTTGGAATAGCTCTTGGTTTAGGAATCAGTTTTTTAACACCCGCAAGAGAAAATGATAATCTTTGGTTTGTATTTGTTTGCGGAATTATAAGTGTTTCTGGCATAACGCTTCCTGGGCTTTCTGGTTCTTTTATTTTAATTTTATTAGGAAACTATGTATTACTTTTAGTCGACTCAGTAAACATTTTATTAAATGTGTTTACAAATTTAGTTTCAGGAAATTTTGAAGTTTTAGCAGATCCTATTAAAATAAGATATTTAAAAATTATATCAGTTTTCACTGCTGGCTCAGCTTTTGGTTTGGTCTCTATCTCACACGTTTTAGGATATGTTTTAAAACGTTGGAATAAAATTGTAAATGCAATTATTATTGGTTTTATAACGGGCTCTTTGGGCATTGTTTGGCCTTGGAAAAATAAAATTTACACAAATAATAATGGTGACTTTTTGCTTGACCAAAAAGGAAATAAAGTAATTGAAAATTATAAAAGATATATTCCCGAAACATTTAGCTTAGAAACATTCTTAGCTATTTTTTTTATCTGTTTTGGCATCGGTTTAATATTAGCAATAGATTATTATGAAAGAAGAAGAAAGTAAGACTTTTGGCTTATTAGGTAAAAATATTTCTTATTCATTTTCTCGTGGATATTTTACAGAAAAGTTCGAAAAATTAAAGCTTAATAAATACAAGTACTTAAATTTTGATATTCAGCAAATAAAAGATTTTCCTTCAATTATTGGTGAAGAAAAAAATGTAAGAGGTATAAATGTAACTATTCCTTACAAAGAGGAAATTATTCCGTTTTTAGATAAGTTAGATGAAACTGCAAAAAATATTGGCGCGGTAAACACCATAAAATTCACCAAAAGAGGAAACTTAAAAGGATATAATTCAGACGTTGTTGGTTTTGAAAACTCCATAAAACCGCTGTTAAAAAAGCATCATAAAAAAGCATTAATTCTGGGAACTGGAGGCGCATCGAAAGCCATAGCCTTTGCTCTGCATAAAAATAGTATTAAATATAAATTTGTTTCGAGAAATCCTGAGGGTAAAAAAGAAATTTCATACCATAGTTTATCGGAAGAAACACTTTTAAAATATACAGTAATTATTAATTGTACACCTTTAGGAACCTTCCCAGAGATAGAAAAATGTCCTGATATTCCGTATCATTTTATAACAGATGCTCATTTATTGTACGATTTAATATACAATCCAGAAGTTTCTACTTTTTTATCTAAAGGAAAAGAAAAAGGGGCAATTATTAAAAACGGATTTGAAATGTTACAACTTCAAGCAGAGGAATCTTGGAGAATTTGGAATGAATAATTTATTATAAATTATACTTGTACACTTAACTTGTAGATTTTGTAAGTTGTCTGTATCTTTATGCTTTATGTAAATAGTATTTTATAAACGACCTTAAACATTGTAGATATGTTAGATGAAAATGAAAAAATGTTGAAAAAAACGGATTAAAAGTAGAAAAGATAGGTATTGAAACAACTTCGAAACCTGAACAGCAAAAAGAAGAACCAAAAGCGGTAAAAGTTGATGAAACGAATGATGCCGTGGATGAAATTGAAAAATCTGTTGCAGAAGATGCTGAAAATGATGAGTCTAAAGAAGATGAATCTCCTGCTGTAGATTATGATACTTTTTCATTAGAAGAACTAGTTTCTAGTCTAGAAAAGACGCTGTCTAGCAGCCCTGTTCAAAAAATAAAATCGCAAGTTGAAGGTATTAAAAGTGCTTTTAACCAAAAGTTTGGAGCAATTTTAGCCGAGAAAAAAGCAGCTTTTTTAGAAGAAGGAGGAAATTCTATCGATTTTCAGTTCTCAAGTCCTATAAAAACAAATTATAATAATTTATTATCCGATTATAAAAAGCAAAGAGATGCTTTTTATAAAAACTTGGAAAATAATTTAAATGAAAATTTTGTAAAGCGTGAGCAAGTTATTGAAAACCTTAAAAATTTAATTGACGAAGCAAACACTTCTACAATGTATAAAAATTTTAAAGAAATTCAGGACACTTGGCGTACAATTGGTTCAGTTCCAAAATCTCATTATAACGATACTTGGAAAACCTATCATCATCATGTAGAACGTTTTTACGATTTATTGCATCTAAGTAATGATTTTAGAGATTTGGATTTTAAACATAATTTAGAGAAAAAAATAAAAATCATAGAAAAAGCTGAAGCGCTATCCGAAGAGGCTGATATTAATTTTGCTTTTAAAGAATTACAAGATTTACATAAAAAGTGGAAAGAAGATGTAGGCCCAGTAGCGAAAGAAATGCGCGAAGTGGTTTGGCAAAAATTTAGTGACGCCACTAAAAATATTCATGATAAAAGACATGACTATTATAAAGAAATGCGCTCAAAATATGATGAAATTATAGAGAAAAAAATGGTTACTATCAATGCAATTAGTGCATATGATCCTTCTAACAATAAATCTCATAGCGATTGGCAGAAAAGTATTAATGAAATTGAAAAATTAAGAAAAGACTATTTTAACGCCGGTAAATTACCATATTCTAAAAGTGAAGAGGTTTGGCAAAAATTCAAAAATGCGACTAAAAAATTTAACGCTGCTAAAAATGTTTTTTATAAGCAGGAAAAAAATGGACAGCAAGAAAATTTAGAACAGAAAATTGCATTAATTGAATATGCAGAATCTATAAAAGATAGTGATGATTGGGAAATGGCTACAAATGCCATGAAAAAAGTACAATCTGATTGGAAAAAAATAGGTCATGTTCCTCGTAAATTTTCTGATGATATTTGGAAACGTTTTAAAGCAGCGTGTAATCATTATTTTGATAGATTTCATGAACAAAAAAATGCAGTAAGCAAAGAACAACAAGCAGTTGTGGACGCTAAAAAAGAGTTTTTAGATGCTCTAAAGGAAACTGAAGAAACAACCAAAGATTCTGTTTTAGAGGCTATTAATTCTTGGAAAGATTTAGGAAGATTACCAAGGGAAGTGCGTCATTTAGAAGATAAGTTTAACAAGCAAATAGATAGAATGTTAGAAAGCTTGTCTTTGGATAAAAATGAAGTTTCGATGTTGAGATTTACCAATGTTGTAGATTCTTTAGCGGATGATAATGATAGTAGAAAACTAGATTCAGAAGAAATATTTGTCAGAAAAAAGATAGATGAAATCTTTAAAGAAATTCAACAACTAGAAAATAACATGGGCTTTTTCTCGAATGTAAAGCATAATAATCCTTTATTTTTGAACGTAAAAAATAAACTGGAAGCGCATAAAGAAGATTTAGCAATTTGGAAAGAAAAATTAAGCTACCTCAAAAAGTTAGATTATTAATTGATAGGAATTCCTTTAGGTAATACCTTAAGGTTTTCCTTAACAATTTTGCATAAAAAAACTCGAAGTATACACTTCGAGTTTTTTTATGATTAGTATTGTATTATTAAGCAAATAATTTATCAATTTTTTCTTTTTCTTCAATAGCTAAAGCTGCATCAACTAAAATACGGCCACTATGCTCATCAATTGTGATTTTCTTTCTGTTTGCAATTTCTAATTGAACTTGAGGTGGAATTGTAAAATAAGAACCTCCAGAAGCGCCACGTTCTATTGCAACAACCGCTAAACCATTTTTCACTTTGGTTCTAATTCTACTGTAAGCAGAAAGTAAATGGTCATCTATGGAATCAGAATATTCTATAGATTTTTCTAATAAAATCTTTTCTTCTTTTTCAGTTTCTTTTAAAATAGCATTTAATTCAGATTTTTTATGACCTAAATGTTTTTCTTGTTTTGCCATTTTTTCTTTAGTAGTATCAATCACTTCATTCTTTTGAGCAATTTTAGCCTTGTATTCTATAATTCTTTTTTCCGCTAATTGAATTTCTAAATCTTGATATTCAATTTCTTTAGACAAGGAGTCAAACTCTCTGTTATTTCTAACTTTCTTTTGTTGCTCATCGTATTTTTTCATTAAACCGTTAGATTCTTCAATCGCTAACTTTTTGTTATTGATGTCTGTTTCTAAATTAGCAAGATCTTTAGATAAATTCAAAATTCTAGTGTTTAACCCAGCAACTTCATCTTCTAAATCTTCCACTTCTAAAGGTAATTCTCCTCTAATGTTTCTAATTTCATCAATTCTAGAGTCAATTAATTGTAAATCGTACAATGCTCTTAATTTTTCTTCAATCGAAACTTCTTTCTTCTTTGCCATGGTTATATATAATATATAGGATTTGTACTTTTTTCTGATAAAATGACTGCAAAATTACTAAATTTTTTCGTAAGATAATCTACTAAAAGGTTTTTTGTAAACTGTTCGCTTTCATAATGACCAATATCGGCTAAAAGTATGTTATTTTCTGCTGTAAAAAACTCATGATATTTAAAATCAGCACTTACATAAGCATCGGCTCCCGCTTTTTTTGCATTAGAAATGGCAAAACTTCCAGCACCACCTAAAACTGCCACTTTTTTTATTTTTTTATTGATCAAAGCAGAGTGACGAATACAATCCGTTTTCATAGTCTTCTTTAAAAATAACAAAAACTCTTTTTCTTCCATTTCTAATGAAAGCTCACCAATCATTCCCATTCCAATATCTTGATGCACATTCTCTGTGGTTACAATTTCGTAGGCAATTTCTTCATAAGGATGATTTTCTTGTAATGCTTTTAAAATAGCTGTTTCATTTTTACTTTCATAAATTACAGATGTTTTTGCCTCTTTTTCTGTGTGAAGGGTTCCTTTGGTACCTATAAAAGGATTTGAATCTTCATTTCCTCTAAAAGTTCCATCACCTAAAACAGTAAAAGAACACTTGTCATAGTTGCCAATGTTTCCTGCTCCGGCGTTAAAAAGAGCCGTTTTTAAAGCATCCGCATTAATAATTGGCGCATAGGTAGTTAACTTTTTAATAATTCCTGTTTTAGGGATTAAAATACGGGTGTTTTTCAAACCTAAAACTTCGCATATTTTGGCGGAAACTCCATTTTTAGAATTGTCTAACGCGGTGTGAGTTGCGTAAATGGCAATGTCATTTTTAATCGCTTTTAACACGACCCTTTCAACATAAGAATTGCCGTTTAATTTTTTTAGACCACTAAAAATGATAGGATGAAAGCTAACTATTAAATTACATTTTTTGGCAATAGCTTCATTTACAGTTTCTTCTAAAGTGTCTAAAGTTACCAAAACACCGGTAATATTTGTGTTATAATTGCCAACTAATAAACCAACATTGTCAAAATCTTCGGCATAGTTTAAAGGAGCTAATTCTTCAATGTAATTTGTGATGTCTTTAATGATCATTTTTAATATGTATTGAAATCCAAAGTTACCATTTTTAAACAAAAAAGTTTCATGGTTTTAACTCGAGTTTCCTTCAAAAGGTCTTTCTAGTAAAATATATGCGCAATTGGATATACGTAAAGGGAATCTCAAGAATGGAATTTCATATTTTTCTGAACTCTAAATTAAATAGCAAACTATTTTTACGATTTCATAAAACTTTTAGGTGCTTTTAAGAAAATCTTTTATTGTATTTTTACATTGATGAAATTAGTAAGATTTTTATTATTTCCTTTTGCAGTGTTATACGATTTGATAACCACAATTCGTAATATTTTGTTTGATGTTCATTATTTTAAATCGACTTCATTTAAGATTCCTATCATCGTTGTTGGCAATCTCAGTGTTGGCGGAACAGGAAAAACACCTCAAATAGAATATTTAATCCGATTGCTAAAGGACACTTATAATGTTTCCGTTTTAAGTAGAGGCTATAAGCGAAAAACTAAAGGTTTTGTGCTTGTAAATAAAAATCATACAGCAAATGATGTTGGTGATGAACCTTTGCAATACTTTAAGAAGTTTACAAATATAAATGTAGTTGTTGATGAAAAAAGGGTAGCGGGCATTACTAATTTAATAGTTCAAAAATCACCAGAAGTGGTTTTGTTAGATGATGCGTTTCAGCATAGAAAAGTGAAAGGGAGTTTTTATATTTTACTTACTAAATATGATGATTTGTTTACGGATGATTTTTTATTGCCAACAGGAAATTTAAGAGAAAGTAGGGCCGGAGCTAAAAGAGCAGATGTAATTGTGGTTACAAAGTGTCCTTTTAACTTAAAAAAAGAAGAGAAAAAGCGTATTGAAGTAAAGTTACAAAAATTTAATAAAAAAGTTTTTTTTACAATAATTTCGTATGCTGACAAAATTTCTGGAAGTCAAGAAATTAGTTTAAAAGAATTGAAAAAGTTCGAAGTTTTATTGATAACCGGAATTGCAAACCCAAGTCCGTTATTAGAATTTTTGAGTAAAAAAGACATCAAGTTTACACATTTAAAATACGCAGATCATCACCATTTTTCATCCAAAGATTTAAAGGCTATTAAGGAGAAGTTTAAAATTATTAATTCTGATAAAAAGTTGATTTTAACAACAGAAAAGGATTACACGCGTCTAAACAGTAAGTTAATTGAGCTTTCATTTTTGGAGATTGAAACTAATTTTATAGAAAATCAACATAAATTTGATGCCATTATAAAAGGCCATATGCAATAAAACCGTTATTAAAAATACCGGTTCTTTTTTGATTTTTGCAAGAAGTATTTATTTTTAGAATACCAGATAGTAGTATGACATAATAAAGTTTAAGAAGTCACAGTTTACGTTTTTAATTGCGGTATTATTTTTGATATTTTTAAAATAGAAAAGTTAATAACAAAGAAAATAGTTTACACTTTTATTATTTATTTACTTACAACTTAAGTTTATTTCGCAAAAAATGTGGTTTCTACTGATGAAAAAATTCGCGAGATTCCTGTAATTAAGTTGAACTGGGTTTCAACTGATACGAAGGCTTTCATAAAATCCAAAAAAGAAAAAAAACCTGTTTTAATCTATTCTACAGACTCAGATTGTTGTGGATCACGTAAAATAGTAGTTAAATATTTGTTTAATACAACTAGATTTAAGGATTTAGCAGATAAGAGTTTAATTATTTTAGATGTTGATATCCCAAGAATATTAGATATAATTTCTCCGGAAAAAATGTTTGAGAATATTTCTATTCAAGAGAAATACAATGTAAAATCGTTCCCAACTTTAATGATTGTAAATCATAGAGGTAAAAAATTAGCGGAGAAAAAAGGATCTGTAATGACTGCTTATTATTACCCTTTTTTTCAATCTAAAATAGATGGCTATTAACAAAAATTAATTACGATAAAAAGAAATCCGAAGTAGTATAAACTGCTTCGCATTTTTTAATTCGTAGGATAATAAATAGTATTCCTATGTATTTATCAGCCCTAAAGTAGCTCGATTCGATTGGTAGTTTAAAACGGAACAAATAGCTGCTTTTCTGATGAGGTATTGATTAATATTAAAATTATTAATGTCCAATTAAAAATATTTTTAGTTTGGTAAACCCTTTTTAAATAAGAGATTACAAGAATTTTTAAATAGAATTATTTGTAATTGCTCTTATTATTTAATAAGTGCCATTAGTCAATCTTTTTCTTTATAAAATTCATGTAAATAAAAATAAATTAAAATTTGTTGTAATACAGACTTTTAATAATTCCGTCTGAAAGTCCAATTTTTGGGACATATATTTTTGTTGCTCCACTCCATTTCATTGCAGATATATATATTTTAGTTGCTGGTATAATAACATCTGCTCTGTCTGGGTTTAAACTTAATTCTGATATTCTGTCTTGGTAGCTCATTTGTTTTAAAAACTGATATTGAGCATTTAAGTATATAGAAGAAATCGGTTTTCCTTCTAATCTACCAGACATTTTAAAAAGTTTGTTTATATTACCACCAGAACCAATTAAAGAAAGATTCTTTAGGCCTGCTGTATTTTTTTTAATCCATTTCTCAACATTTGAGAAAATCTCTTTATTTACAGATTTTTTATTACTTAATAAGCGAACAGTTCCCATCTTAAAAGATTTGGAGATAATTATTTTACCTTCAGAAAAAATAGTAAATTCTGTACTACCGCCGCCAACATCTACATATAAATAAGAATTGTTGCCTTCAATTAATTGATTTAAATCTGTGGATGATATTATTGCAGCTTCCTCTTTACCGCCAATAATATCAATTTTAACTCCTGTTTCTTTAAAAATCTTGTCTGCAATTTCTAAACCGTTTGTAGCTTCTCTCATAGCGGAAGTAGCACACGCTTTATAGCGTTCTACATTGTGAACTTTCATTAACAATTTAAATGCTTCCATGGCATCAATCATTCTTCTCGTGTTTTGCTCACTAATTATTCCATTAACAAAAGCATCTGCTCCTAAACGAATTGGAACACGAACTAAAGCAGATTTTTTAAATTGAGGCTCTTTTCCTTCAACAACAATAATATTAGAAACTAAAAGTCTAATTGCATTTGAGCCAATATCGATTGCTCCGTATTTTTTTATTTCTAACAATTATTTTTATTTATGATTTTTAGGAAATTCAGTTAAAATAGTTTTACCTTTTTTGATGTTTTTCCAGTACTTCTCTTCAAATTGTATGCCTACAACACCGCAGGTTGGTACATGTGTTAATGGTTTATTGCCAAATTTATTAACAAAAGTATTTATACCGTGGTCATGACTAAAAATAATTGCAGAACTAAAACCATCATCCAAAGCTTTTACAGTTTTTACTAAATAACCATCACTAAAACTATATAATTGACGTCTAATTTTTAAGTTTGATAACGGATATTCAAAGTTTTCACAAAAAATTATAGCAGTATGTAAAGCTCTATTTGCGCTACTAGATATAAAAACGTCTGGTCTAGAAATTAGTTCTGAGAGCACTTTAGACATTAAATGGGCATCTTTAATTCCGCGTTTTTTTAGTGGTCTGTCTATATCCTCAATGCCTTCATATTCCCATGAAGATTTAGCGTGCCGAACTATATAAAGTGTTTTCATTCAAATTTAGTATAAAATTGTAAATATAAAAATTAAGGTGATAAACGTTCTATTTTCCAAGAAAAATCTTTTTCTAAATTATATCTTATTCGGTCGTGCATTCTATTGGGTCTTCCTTGCCAAAACTCTATGGATATAGGTTTTACTAAATAACCCCCCAATTTTTTGGTCTTGTAATTTCTTTTCCTTCAAATTTTTTTCAAAGGATATTAAGTTTTTATCCAATTCGTTTCTTGAAGAAACTACCGTACTTTGGTTCGATGCCCAAGCGCCTAACTTACTGCCGTCTGGTCTTGAATCAAAATAATCATCAGATAAATTTTCTGCTAGTATTTCAGCTTTTCCTTTAATAATGATTTGTTGTTCTAAACCTGGCCAAAAAAAAGACAAACATACGTGGCTATTTTTAGCAATCGCTTTTCCTTTTTCTGAATGATAATTGGTGTAAAAAATAAAACCTTCCCAAGAATATTTTTTTAATAAAACAACTCTGTTTTTTGGAAAGCCGTCTAAACCAATCGACGAAACTGTCATGGCATTGCTTTCATCAAGCAAATCAGAATTATCTGCATTTAAAAACCAAGTTTGAAATAGTTGGATTGGATTTTCTGGGCAATTAATTTCTAAGAGTTCTTGCTTTTCGTAAGATTTTCTATAATTACTTAAGTCTTCTTGCATTTTTAATATTATAAGTAGTAAAAATACGAATGTTTATTTTTAATAGTATAGAATAAAATAGTTTTATACAAAAAAAGAGAAAGGTTTTAAGCATTCCTTTTTTCTGAGATTTATTTTTTAAAATAGGTTATTTAAACATAATTTTTGGAAGTTCCGTAATTTACTTGTTTGCTATTCAATTTTAAGAAGAGGAATTAACTTTTAATTGATGTTGTAATAGTTGCCTCTTAACTATTAAAATTTTGAACTCTTTTTTAGAAAATAGTAGATTAAAACTGTACGCTGTTTTAATAAAAAGTATAATGATTTCAGTTGAAAGAAGGGTTTTTAGTGATGTTCATAATATGGGGGTTAGAATGATTTAGTGAATCTGTAATAAAAATATTTAAAACCCAAGGTTTTTAGCATTTTAGTAATAGCTTTAAACTGTTTATAATAGATAAAAAAGCACTTTAAATATTTTAAGATTCCGAATTCTTTAATTTAAAGAGCGATAGTCCAATAAAAGTGATAAATCCGTTTAAGATTAATAAAGCAAAACCAAAGTCGAAATTGAAATAGTTTAAACACAAAGTACTTACTACAAAGGTTAAAAAGGGAGAAGCAATACAAATGAAAGGCACTGCTTTGTCTTTTACTTTTAGCTTCGTAAATAAACCGAAAGCATACAAACCCAATAATGGTCCATAGGTATAATTTGCAAATGTGAATATTTTGGCAATCACGCTGGCATCAGCAATAAAGTATTTGAATATTAAAATGGTTCCTATTAATATGAATGAAAAAAGGATATGTATTTTCTTTCTTATTTTTTCTTGGTCTGTTTCGCTTTTCTTTTTATCAATTTCTAAAATATCGATACTAAAAGAAGTTGTTAAAGCGGTTAAAGCAGAATCTGCACTGGAATACGCGGCAGCTATTAATCCTAATAAAAAGAAAATAGCCGTTGTTAAACCTAGGGCTCCTTTTGTTGCCAATATTGGGAATAGCTCGTCTTTGTGTGCGTCAATTCCGTTTTTTTGAGCATAATCGGTTAGTAGAATTCCTAGTGCTAAAAAGAAAAAGTTTACAATTACCAGAACAATTGTAAACCAAAACATATTTTTTTGTGCATCTTTTAAGTTTCTACAAGTTAGATTTTTTTGCATCATATCTTGGTCTAAACCTGTCATTACAATAGAAACAAAAGCACCTGCTAAAAATTGTTTCCAGAAATAATTTCCTGCATTTATATCCTCAAAAAAGAAGGTTTTAGAAAGTTCGCTATCAGCAACATAAGAGAAAATATTAGTGATTTCTAATTCAGAAGAAATGGTATAAATACAAACTCCAACTGCAATTAACATAAAAAGTGTTTGCAAGGTATCTGTCCATACGATTGTTTTCATTCCGCCTTTAAAAGTGTACAACCAAATTAATACAATTGTGATGGTTACAGTTACCCAAAACGGCACTCCATAAGCATCAAACAATAATAATTGCAACACATTTGCCACTAAAAAAAGTCTAAAAGAAGCACCAATAGTTCTAGATAGTAAAAAGAAACTTGCGCCAGTTTTGTACGAATAATCTCCAAACCGATCTTGTAAGTAGGTGTAAATGGATGTTAAATTCAATCGATAATAGAGCGGGAGTAATACCAAACCAATCACGGCGTAACCAACAATATAACCCAGAACCATTTGCATATAACTCATGCTTTGAGCCTCTACCCAACCAGGGACAGAAATAAAAGTTACTCCAGAAAGAGATGCGCCAACCATACCAAAAGCTACTAAATACCAAGGAGAAGAATTATTTGCTTTAAAAAAAGTTTTATTATCTGCTGATTTTCCTGTGAGGTAAGAAATAAAAATTAATACAGAAAAATAAGATACTATTAATAGAATAATATGAATTGGTTGCATAATTAATTATGATTTTAAAATACGAATATATGATTTTAGAGGATAGAAAATAGAGAAAATAAAAAAGACTTAGTTTCTAAAATGAGCTTCTTTTCTCTTTCAACTTTCTTCTTATTTCTCTTTAAAATTGTAATTTTGTAAACTATGGATTTTTCATCAAAAATATTAGAAAACGCAGTGAATGAAGTTTCACGTTTACCAGGAATTGGAAAGCGTACGGCTTTGCGTTTGGTATTGCATTTATTAAAGCAACCCAAAGAAAATACAGCATACTTATCTGAAGCATTGCTCCATTTGAGAAATGATGTAAAAAATTGTGAAAAATGTTTTAATATTTCGGATACTGATTTATGTGATATTTGTAATAACGTAAAAAGAAATCCTGAAATTGTGTGTGTTGTTGAAGACATTAGAGATGTCATGGCAATTGAAGGTACTTCGCAATTCAACGGGTTGTATCATGTTTTAGGAGGTAAAATTTCGCCTATTGAAGGTATTGGGCCTCAAAACTTGCAGATAGAGTCTCTTGTTAAAAAAATAGCTGAAGGAGAAATTAAAGAACTTATTTTTGCGCTAAGCTCTACAATGGAAGGTGATACAACAAATTTCTACATTTACAAACAAATAGAAAAATTTGAAATTATTACAAGTACAATTGCAAGAGGAATTGCTGTTGGTGATGAATTAGAGTTTGCAGATGAAGTTACTTTAGGAAGAAGTATTGTAAATAGAATTCCGTTTACTCAATCTTTAAGAGCATAAAAAAAGCCCATTTTAAAAATGAGCTTTTAAGGGTATTTAAATCTTCTTGTATGTTATAATTAGGGAATAAACTTCGTCATTAAATGTTTCTGACATTTCAATACTGAAGGTCGATTTATCTTGAGAAAAAGTGATTTGAACTTCTGAAATATCTCCATCTTCGATAATTTTATAAATTGAACCAGTTGAATTTTGCCAAGTAGAAGTTCCATTGTCGTCATTTTTACAAACAACATTTCCATTTCCATCATAATTTTCATCATAACTAATATTAGAACCGTTTCCATTTTCTAAAAAAGTTAAGGTGCTTTTTTTTGTGCAATCAGTTGAGCTTTCTTCACCATTTTCGGTCATGGATTTTAATTGCCAATTCCCAATAATGGCATTTAAAGAAGCTGTATCGTCATCGTTAGACGAACAAGAAGATAAACTTACAATAGTAATAAGTAAAAGGATAATTTTTTTCATAACATTTTAGTTTTAAATTATCTCACAGTGTAGTCTTTATTTTTTAATTTTTGTAAGCAAGAGTAATATGGATAGAATTCCTTTTTCTAAATCTTTATAAGCATAAAAAATGCTACCTAAAAAGACTTCAAGGCAGCTAATTCTTAGTATACTCTATTTTTTTTTGTAAGTGATAGAAGAAGTGTACGTAACATTATCATAAGTTTCAGATTCATTTACAGTAAAAACAGTGTTGTTTTGAGAGAAAATAAATATAATAGTTTCTTTATCCGTTGAGTTATAAGTAAGCTCGTAACTAGAATTACCAAGATTCCCCTATCCAAAAGGGTCTGCTTCGTTTTCACAACCATTACCATCATCGTAATAACTGGTAACAGTTAAAGTTTTATTTTCTAAAAATGTTATTGTTGATTTTCTACTACAATCGTCAGAATATTCTATATTATCTTCCTTTGCAGAAGTTAGTTGTCATTTTCCGATTATTGGATCTTGATCTAAATAGTCATCATAAGAATTACAGGAAGATAAGCTTATAATTGCTATAAATAACTCAATAAATTTTTCATAAAATATAGGGATTTTTATATTGTTAATTTGCAAATAGATACTTGAAAACTTAAATTTAAGAGGTTTGCTAAAAAAAAAGTTATTTTTCTAATTCTTTTTTTTTGGAGTTTTTACACTATTTCTTTTAAAAGAATAAAAAGCCATAAAAGCACTAATAATCATTAAAAAAGCAGCCAGTAAAAAAGGAGCACCAGCAAATTTAAAAGGAGCATCATCATGTGTAAAGAAATAGAAAACTCCTGTCATAACCGGTGGCCCAACAATAGCAGAAGCACTCATTAAACTGGCTAAAGTTCCTTGAATTTCTCCTTGTTCTGTTGATGGAACTTGATTGGAAATTACAGCTTGTAAAGCAGGTCCTGCAATTCCACCCAAACAATAAGGAATTAGAAAAACAAACATCATCCAACTTTCTGTTGCAAAAGCAAAAAGCAACATTCCTAAACTGTAGAAAACAAAACCGACGTAAATACTTTTTTCGTTTCCTAATTTAGGATTTATCCATCGGATTAAAACTCCTTGAACCAAAGCGACCAAAAGGCCAATGGCTCCAAGAGATAAACCTACCATTTTTTCATCCCAATTAAATTTATACATAGTAAAATAACTCCAATTACTTTGTATGGCATGAGAGGCTACATATAAAATAAACATTGATAAAATCAAGCCAATTAACTTTGGGTATTTTTTTAAATTCATAAAACTTCCAACAGGATTTGCTCTTTTAATATCAAAAGCTCTTCTATTTTCTTTGGATAAAGATTCTGGTAAAATAAAATAGCCATATAAAAAGTTGACAAAACACAAAATTGCAGCTGCATAAAAAGGAATTCTTGGGCCATATTGACCTAATAATCCACCAATTACTGGACCAATAATAAAGCCTAAACCAAAAGCAGCACCTATCATTCCAAAGTTTTTAGCTCTATTTTCTGAGGTACTAATATCAGCAATATAAGCAGATGCTGTTGTAATACTTGCCCCTGTAATTCCTGCAATAATTCTACCTATAAAAAGCCAGGTAATTGTAGGTGCTAAAGCGAGTAAAATATAATCTAATGTAAAACCAAAAAGAGATATTAAAATAATGGGTCTTCTACCATATTTATCACTTAAATTCCCAACTAGCGGTGCAAATATAAATTGAGTAACTGCATAAGAAAATGTAAGCCAGCCACCAATTTTAGCAGCTTCGCTAATGTCACCTTTAATTAATTCCTCAATTAAAGCAGGTATTACAGGTATAATAATTCCCCAGCCAATTACATCAATTAAAATGGTAATAAAAATGAATCCTAAAGCTGCTTGGTTTTTGTTTTTTTTCATTATTCTTGACCTTCAAAAAGTATAAAACTATTTAAGATCATTATTGTTTTCCAAAACCTCTTTCTCAGCTTTTTCCCAAGATTTCTTTTCTCTAATTTTTTTGTAGAGTCTAATTCCTAACATTAATAAAACTCCAAAAAGGATAATTCCAATAACTCCCCAAATCCAATTAATGGCACTTTTTAGTGTCACTAAAAATACCACTGCAAAAAGAATAATAGTGGCAACTTCGTTCCAAATTCTTAGCTTAAAAGCGGAATATTTAATGATATCTCTTTGTAGCTGACCATAAATTACTTGACAATAATAATGGTAAAAATACAAGGCTAGAACGAATGCTAGTTTAACATGCATCCAAGGTTCAGATAAATAATAAGGGTTTTTAACAAGCAGCCAAATCGCAAAGAAACTTGCTAAAATGGCAGATGGCCAAGTAATAATGTACCACAGCCGTTTCGTCATTAATTTATACTGAGTTTGTAAAATTTCTTTTGCAGGTTCAGGTTTGTTTTCTGCCTCAACGTGATATATAAATAACCTCGGAATATAAAATAAACCAGCAAACCAAGTAACCACGAAAATGATATGTAATGCTTTTACGTATAAGTAATCCATTTATTTATAATTTGATTTCAAAGTAATACATTTTAATGACTTTGGTATGGAACGTATTAAACTGATGTATTTTAATGAATGGCAATCAGTCATCAGCTAAAAAAAAAATCATGCTTCCATCCAATTTACTAAAACATCTACCCAGTCGTCATTATCATTAATACACGGAATTGCGTAAAATTTTTCGCCACCAGCTTTTAAAAACTCTTCTTTACCTTCCATGGCAATTTCCTCTAAAGTCTCTAAACAATCAGACACAAATGCCGGCGTAACAACTGCTAATTTTTTTACACCTTCATTTGGGTATTTCTCAAGCATTTTATCTGTGTAAGGCTGTAACCATGGGTCACCAGCTAATCTAGATTGAAAAGAAACAAAGTGTTGATGTGGCTCTATACCTAAATACTCTACAACTTGCCTCGTCGTTTCATAACATTGATGCTTATAACAAAATTCATGAGCAGGAGAAGCCGTTTTACAGCATTCAAAGTTTACACTATCATTAGGTTTACAATGGCTTTTTGTGATGTCAGATTTTCTAACATGTCTTTCTGGTATTCCGTGATAAGAGAACAAAATTTTATCCCATTCTTTACCCTCTAAAGAAGTCTTAATGCTTTCTGCTAATACTTTGATATACTCTTTCTTGTGATAAAAAGCAGGAATATCTGTGAACGTCATTTGCGGAAAAAAATCTTTTCTCAATTGCTCGGCTAATACCAAAATTGTATCGGTAGTTGCCATTGCATGCTGTGGATATAGCGGAATAATCAGCACATCTGTAACACCTTTGTCATGCAATTCTTTTAACCCAGTTTTCATAGATGGGTCGCCATAACGCATTGACAAGGCAACCGGTAATTCTGTTTTTTCTTGTACTTTGGTATGTAATCTTTCTGATAAAACAATTAATGGTGAACCTTCATCCCACCAGATTTTTTTATATGCTTTTGCAGATTTTTTTGGTCTCGTATTTAAAATGATTCCTCGAACTAGTATTGCTCGAAGCCAATATGGTGCATCAATAACACGCTCATCCATTAAAAATTGGTCTAAATATTTTCTAACATCTTTTGTGGATGTGCTTGCTGGCGACCCTAAATTAACTAATAAAACTCCTTTCATTGTGTGCTGAATTTATTTCAGTAACTATTTATATTCTTATTATTCTGAGCTTATTTCAGAATTAATTTTTATTTTTTTACTAATTGGTTGGTAACCTCATAAAGCGTAATCGCCAAACTATGAATTACATTCATGCTCGAATTTCTCCCAAACATTGGTATTGCAATTGTATGATCAACTAATTTGATATTTTCAATTCCGTTTCTTTCACTACCCAAAAGTAAGACGATTTTTTGATGATTTTTAAAATTAAAATCTTGAATATTGATGCTTTTATCAGTAATTTCTATACCAATAATTGTATTTCCTTCTGCTTTTAATTGATGAATAATAGTATTAAAATCAGCATAAAAATCATGTTCAATTTGATTGATGGTATTTCTTGCGGTATTAATCACCTTTCTGTTTTCTACAGAAGGCGAATTTGTATGAAAATAGATTTTTTGTACACCAAAACTCTCAGAAATACGAAAACACATTCCGATATTTTCTGGAGTTCTAATCGCGTCACAAACAATCGTTATTGGAAATTGTTTATGATTATTTTCGATATCATAATGTGTAAGTTGTTTCAAATTGTATATTTTTCTTCTAACTTTTAACTTTGTAAACTCATTACATATTTCTTCGGCGTTGTGCCAAATTTCTTTTTAAAGGCTGCAATAAAATGACTTGCAGTGCTGTAACCAACTTGTGTGCCAACTTCATTTACGTTAAATTGATTGGTTTCTAGCAATCTTCTTGCGTGTTCCATTTTATAATCAAATAAAAAACTAAATACGGAATCGCCATAAATTTGCTTAAAGCCCTCTTTTAATTTTTTGATGTTTAGACCGATTTCATTAGCCAATTCCTGCAAACTTGGTGGTTCCGCCATTCTAGAAATAATAATTTCTTTTGCTTTTCTAATTTTTAAAACATTTTGTTCATCCACTAAAAAAGGACAATATTCTCCTTCTGCCGTTTCATCTTTTTGAAAGTGTAAACTCAATAATTCGTATACTTTACCTTTTACATATAATTCTCTAATAGAACTATTGATGTTAGAGTTGATGATTTGTTGTAAAACGATTGATACCGTTGGTTTTATTTCCTTATCATCATAGTATTTTTTGTTGCTATTTTCATTGCTTAAAAAAGGAATATAACCAGATTCTTTAGAAAATAAGGAGTGGAATTTTTCAATAGAAATTAATAAAGAAATTAAAGTTGTTTTTGGCTGAATTTCTAAATTAATAGATAAAACTCGTTGCGGATTGTATAATAAAATGGATCTATTGTCTAAAACATCAAAAGAATAAGAACCATTATTGAAAAGAAATTTCGAGTTTCCGCGCATACAAAAATGCATTTGTATAAATGTACTGTTAATTTCTCTTTCAAAATTTTGAACAATGTTGCTTTCATTCTGAAAATGAAGCACATAAAAACCTTTTTCTAGCGTAATCTCATCAAAAGAACTTTCTCCGACATTTTTAAACATAATTTTTGTTTTAGTTCTATTTAGAATCATTCTATATAAAATTGATTTATAGTCTTAATTCTCTTGCAAAAATAAGGGTTTCTTTAATTTTATTATGTTAAAATATAACAAAAAACTGTTATCGTTATAAAAAGTACTTTTAGCGACATTTTTTTATTAATGAAGTATTTACTTTTGTATAACTTTTACAAATTATGCTAGAGGACAGGCAAGAGTACTTTTACAATATTGGAGTTAGTTACAAAAAAGCGGATGCTAAAACGCGCGGTAAATTTTCTTTATCTAAAGAAAATCAAATTGCGCTGTTAGAGCTTTCTAAAGTAAGAGGCTATACTGGAGTATTTATTTTATCAACGTGTAACAGAACAGAAATTTCTGGTTTTGCAGAACGACCTTGTCAATTAATAGAACTTTTATGCGAATTCTCTGAAGGAACAATTCAGGAATTTTCAAAAGTATCTAATATTTATAAGGATCAGGAAGCTGTAAATCAATTATTTAGAATTGGTACCGGTTTAGAGAGTCAGATTTTAGGCGATTATGAAATTGTTGGTCAATTAAAGCAATCTTTTAAATTAGCCAAATCTTTAAAGACGACAAATGCCTATTTAGAAAGATTGATAAACAGTGTTTTACAGGCGAGTAAGCGTGTTAAAAATGAAACTAAATTAAGTTCAGGAACTACATCTGTTTCTTACGCAGCAGTGCAATATATTATTAAAAATTTCCCAGATTACAACTCTAAAAATATTTTAGTTTTTGGTTTAGGTAAAATGGGCAAACACACGTGTAAAAACTTAGCGGAATACACACAGAACAAATCGGTTTGTCTAATAAATAGAACAGAAGAAAAAGCTGCAAAATTTATAGAGGAGCATGTTTCTATTCGAAAATCGGTTATTGAAAATTTATCCAAAGAAATAAAAAAAGCAGATGTTTTAATCGTTTCTACTGGCGCTATCAAGCCAACAATTACTGCAAAACATATTGCTAAAGATAAAGAATTATTGATTTTAGATTTGTCAATGCCACAAAATGTATCGAAGGATGTAGCTGCTCTTAAAGGCGTTTCTTTGGTAAATATTGATGAGCTTTCTCAAATTACGTTTGAAACTTTGGCAATTCGTTTGCAAGAAGTTCCCCTTGCAGAAAGCATTATAGAAACGCATAAAAAAGAGTTTAAAAGCTGGTTAAATCACAGAAGATTTACGCCAACAATTGCGGCGTTAAAAATATCCTTAGAGAATATTAAAAATGATGAAATAAATTTTCAGAAAAAGAAAATAAATAATTTTGATGAAAATCAAGCAGAAATCTTAACTTCCCGCATCATTCAAAAAATTACAACACAGTTTGTGAAACATTTAAAAAATGAAGAAACGTCTGTTGCTCAGAGTCTTCAAGTAATTAATAAAGTGTTTCAACACTAATAAAAAATACATGCAAAAAATTATAAGAATTGGTACGCGCGAAAGTAAATTAGCTCTTTGGCAGGCAAATAAAGTCCGTAAAGAATTAGAAACCTTAGGCTATCAATCAGTACTAGTTCCTATAAAATCAACAGGTGATCTTATTCAGGATAAACCTTTATACGAATTGGGAATTACAGGTATTTTCACCAAAAGCTTAGATATTGCCATGTTAAATGGTGAAATTGATATTGCGGTGCATTCTATGAAAGATGTTCCAACTGTCTTACCAGTAGGCATCATTCAAATTGCTGTTTTAAAACGTGCGAATTATACAGATTTGTTAGTTTTAAAAGATACCGAAGAGTTTTTTGGTCAGCCAAACGGAATTATAGCAACTGGAAGTATACGCAGAAAGGCACAATGGTTAAATCGCTATCCTACGCACAAAGTAGAAGATTTAAGAGGAAATGTAATTACGCGTTTAGAGAAGTTAGAAAATAGCGAAACTTGGAATGGAGCCGTTTTTGCTGCTGCAGGTTTAGAAAGGCTCGGTCTCAGAGATGCTGGCGCAATACCTTTAACTTGGATGATTCCTGCACCAGCGCAAGGTGCAATTATGGTTGTTTGTCTAGAAAATGATGAATTTACGAAAGAAGCTTGCGAACAATTAAATCATTATGAAACCAAAGTATGCGTTGGTATAGAGCGTGAATTTTTACACCTTTTAGAAGGTGGATGCACGGCGCCAATTGGGGCATTAGCATTTGTTGATGAAAAGACTCAAGAAATTAATTTTAAAGGAGTTTTACTTAAAAAAGATGGTAGTAAAAAAATTACTGTAAATCAAAATGCAAAAATGGGAAGCCATAGACTTTTGGCTAAAGATTGTGCAGATTACGTAATTAATAGAGGAGGAAAAGAGTTGATTCTAGAAGATCAAGAAACTGCTGCAAATCTTCAATCTATATATTCTACCAAAAAGCTTTCTAAAGTTCAAAAGGAAATAATTTCTCGCGCAATTGACATTCTAGATAGTGATTTTATCAAAATTCGTTTTAATAGAATTTCGCCAAAAGTGATGAAAACTAAAATTGAGAATGTTATTATAACGAGTCAAAATGGCGTCGAAGCAATTTTAAATTCTTTTACAAAGGATGAAATAAAATTCAAGAATATTTTCTGCGTTGGTAGAAGAACCAAAAAATTAATTGAAAACAGAATTGGTAAAGTTGTTCATGTAGCAAAAAATGCGAAAAATTTAGCGGAATACTTGTCCAAAGAACTAGAAAATAAAGAAGTAACTTATTTTTGCAGCAATTTGAGATTAGATATTTTACCAGCTTATCTACAAAGTCACGACATCATTGTGAACGAAGTTGAGGCATATAAAACGATGTTAAGTCCCGTAGAAATTGATGCTGAAGTTTCTGGAGTTTTATTTTTTAGTCCATCAGGAATTGAGAGTTATCTACAAAAAAATAATACAAATAGAGTTGCTTTTTGTATTGGTGAAACTACTGCATTAGAAGCAAGAAAACATTTTGAAAAAGTAGAAGTTGCTAATTTACCAAGTGTTGATAGTGCTTTAGAGTTGGTGAATACTTATTTTTCAAAAGAATAAATGTCATTGCGAGAAAGGATGACGAAGCAATCTCAAGCTTAAAAAGTAGATTACTTCTATCTAACTCAAAATGAAATAAAAAAATAAATTTTATGTTTCGTACAAGAAGACTTAGAAAATCAGAAGGAATCAGAAGATTAGTAAGAGAAACTAAATTATCTGTTGACGATTTTGTATATCCATTATTTATAGAAGAAGGAGAAAATATAGAAACAGAAATTGTTTCAATGCCTGGAATCAAACGCTTTTCTTTGGATAGAATATCGAAAGAATTAGACGAGGTTGTTTCGTTAAATATTCCAGCAGTTTTACTATTCGGAATCCCATCAACCAAGGATGACCAGGGCACAGAAACTTGGAACGATAAAGGAATTATGCAACAAGCAATTCGTTTTATCAAGAAAAACTACCCAAGTTTATATGTAATTACAGATGTTTGTTTTTGCGAATATACTTCTCATGGTCATTGTGGAATTATTCATGAAAATGATGTTGATAATGATGCAACTCTAGTGAATATTGCAAAACAAGTAATTTCGCACGCAAAAGCAGGTGTTGATATGGTTGCGCCTTCAGGGATGATGGATGGAACAATTTCTATGGTTCGTGAATCTTTAGACAACTCAGGTTTTGTAAACTTGCCAATTATGGCGTATTCTGTAAAATATGCATCCGCTTTTTACGGTCCTTTTAGAGAAGCTGCAGATTCTGCACCCACTTTTGGTGATAGAAGAACCTATCAAATGGATCCTTCAAACAGAGATGAAGGCATGCGTGAAGCAACTTTTGACGATCAAGAAGGCGCGGATATTTTAATGGTAAAACCAGCCTTGTCTTATTTAGATATCATCAGGGATTTAAAAAATAATTTTGACAGACCAATTGCGTGTTATAATGTAAGCGGAGAGTATGCAATGATAAAAGCAGCTGCAGAAAAAGGTTGGATTGATGGCGAAAAAGTAATGATGGAAAGTTTACTATCTATGAAAAGAGCTGGAGCAGACATCATTATCACTTATTTTGCTAAGGAGGCAGCTAAGGTTTTGTTACAGCGTTAAACTGTTTAATCGTTTAATTGTGTGCCTGTTGGCATCCGAAAGGAAACAATTACACAATTACACAAATATACAATTACACATTAATTATGAAATTCGAAAAATCACAAAAATTATACGAAAAAGGATTAGTTCATCTTGTAGGAGCTGTAAATTCTCCCGTACGAGCATTTACTTCTGTTGGTGGAAATCCGTTGTTTATTAAAAAAGCAAAAGGAAGTAAAATTATTGATGCTGATGACAATGAATATATAGATTTAGTGCTGTCTTACGGTCCTATGATTTTAGGTCACCGTCATAGAAAAGTGCAAAAAGCAATTAAAAAAGCGTTGAAGAATGGCTATTCCTATGGAGCATCCACAGAAAGTGAAATTGATTTAGCCGAAATAGTCTGTAGTGCTTTTCCAGGAATGGACAAAGTACGTTTTGTAAGTTCGGGAACGGAAGCGGTATTAAGCGGAATTCGTTTAGCAAGAGCATTTACAGGGAAAGATAAAATTATAAAATTTGCAGGTTGTTATCACGGTCATCAAGATGCATTATTAGTAGCTGCTGGTTCTGGCTTGGCAACATTAAGTTTACCGGGTTCAAAAGGGGTTCCAGAAGGCGCTGTAAAAAATACGCTAATTTCGGAATTTAATGATTTAGAAAGTGTAAAAAAACACTTTAAAAGGCATGACGATATCGCGGCAGTAATTATTGAACCAATTACTGGAAATATGGGCGTTGTGCTTCCAGAAGATGACTTTCTAAAAGAATTAAAAAAATATTTAGAATCAAAAGGAGCGCTTTTAATTGTTGATGAAGTAATGACAGGTTTCCGCTCTAAATTTGGTGGAGCTCAAGAATTATTAGGCGTTGAAGCGGATATTACGTGTTTAGGAAAAGTAATTGGTGGAGGTTTCCCGGTTGGCGCTTACGGTGCAAGAAACGAAATTATGGAGCAAGTTGCGCCATTAGGAGAAATGTATCAAGCAGGAACTTTAAGCGGAAATCCGATTGCTATGGCAGCAGGAATAGCGACTTTAACTGAGTTGAAAAAACAAAATCCGTATGAGCAATTTGAAGAACATGCAGGTATTATTGAAATATTTTTAATAGAAACTGCAAGAAAATATAAAGTAAATTTAGTAGTAAATAGATTTGGTTCTATGCTCAACCCCTTCTTTAGAAAAGGAGAAGTTACTAATTTTGAAGAAGCGAAGGCTTCCGATTCTAAGAAATTTGCAGTTTTCTTTTGGGAGATGATTAAAAACGGAGTTTTCTTACCTCCAAGTCAATTTGAGTCTTGGTTTTTGTCATCAGCATTAACAGATAAGGATATTAAAAAAATAGCTGAAGCGGTAGATAAAGCGATGCTTGCTGTTTCAAAAATGTAAATAATAAACCGTCATTACGAGGAAGAATGACGAAGTAATCTGTTAACTTATAAGTAGATTGCTTCATTACATTCGCAATGACGTAAGAGAATATAATGATAAAAAACGATTTATTTTTAAGAGCCTTAAAAGGCGAAACTGTAAACAGACCTCCCGTTTGGATGATGCGTCAAGCAGGAAGATATTTGCCAGAGTTTCAAGTAATCAAAAAGAAATACGATTTCTTCACCCGTTGCCAAACTCCAGAATTAGCGTCAGAAATTACGGTGCAACCAATTCGTAGATACGGAATGGACGCTGCTATTTTGTTTTCGGATATTTTGGTAATTCCTCAAGCAATGAATATTGAAGTACAAATGAAACCAGATTTTGGTCCTTATTTACCAAATCCAATTCGTACTCAAAAAGACTTAGATCGCGTAATTGTCCCTGATGTTCATCAATCTTTAGGCTACGTAATGGAAGCTATAAAAGCAACCAAAGAAAAGCTGAATGATGATGTTCCGTTAATTGGTTTTGCAGGTTCACCGTGGACTATTTTATGCTATTGTGTGCAAGGTCAAGGTTCTAAAAACTTTGATAAAGCAAAAGAATTATGTTTTACGAACCCTGTTGTTGCACACTCATTATTGCAAAAAATAACAGATACAACAATTGCTTATTTAAAAGCAAAAGTGGAAGCAGGTGTAAACGCTGTTCAGCTTTTTGATTCTTGGGGGGAATGTTGTCTCCAGTAGATTATCAAGAATTTTCTTGGCAATATATGCAGCAAATTATAGACGCTTTAAAAGATATTACACCTGTAATTGCTTTTGGAAAAGGTTGCTGGTTTGCTTTAGGAGATATGTCAAAATCTGGTGCCTCAGCTTTGGGTGTTGATTGGACTTGCTCTGCAAGAAACGCACGTTATTTATCAGGAGGAAATATCACGTTACAAGGTAATTTCGATCCATCAAGGTTATTGTCTCCGCCAGCAGAAATCAAAAAAATGGTGCATCAAATGATTAATGAATTTGGGAAAGATCGGTATATTGTAAATTTAGGACATGGAATTTTACCAAATATTCCTGTAGAAAATGCGAAAGCATTTGTAGATGCAGTAAAAGAATATAAAGTTTCATAAAAAGATAGTATTATTTTGGGCGTTACCTAAAGGTCGCGCTTTTCATTTTATCTTTTATTCGTAAACTCATAAAAGGATGTCATTTCAATCGCTAACGCAAACCAACGCTAATGATTAAAAATATACTTTCAGGAATTAGTGGTTACGCAGGTGCTTTTAGTTTAATCTCTAAACTAAAACTTTGGCAATATTTTATAATTCCGATTGTAATCAGCATTCTAACGGCAACATTTATTGGTTTTACAGCGTATGGATTGTCAGATAATATTGGCGTCTTTTTAGCTGAAATATGGATTTGGGATTGGGGAAAAGAAACTGTCACTATAATTACTTCTTTTATCGGAGCCATTTTTGTTTTAGTGATTGGCTTAATTTTGTACAAGCATATTATTTTAGCATTATCAGCGCCATTCATGAGTACTGTTTCAGAAAAGATAGAAATTCATATCAATGGAAGTTTAAAACACAATCATAGAAAAACTACTTTCAAGGAGCAATTATGGAGAGGAATTAGAATTAATATCAGAAATTTAGGAAAAGAAATTTTGATTACAATTCCTATTTTATTATTAAAGTTTATTCCTATAGTAAATATTTTTTCTACTATTTTGTTGGTTCTAGTACAAGCATATTATGCAGGTTTTGGAAATATGGATTATACATTAGAAAGGCATTTAAACTATAAGGAAAGTATCAATTTTATTGCTAAAAACAAAGGAGTTTCTATTGGAAACGGAATTGTTTTTATGTTGTGTTTGTTAATCCCTGCTCTGGGAATTATCATCGTTTTACCATTATCTGTAACGGCTGCATCCGTAAAAACGGTAGCTTTATTAAATCAAGAAGATGAAAGATCAGTTTTATAAATACATAGAAAACTTACAAGAACAAATTACTTCTAAATTAGAAGATGTTGACGGGCTTGCAACCTTTGAAGAAGATATTTGGGAAAGAGAAGAAGGTGGAGGAGGAAGAACGCGTGTTATTGAAAACGGAGCTATTTTTGAAAAAGGAGGCGTAAATATTTCTGCTGTTTATGGAGAATTGCCAGAAGTTTTAAGAAATCAATTTAAAGTAAAAGAAGGAAACTTTTTTGCTTGTGGATTGAGTTTAGTTTTGCATCCAGTAAATCCTTTTGTGCCAACTGTGCATGCGAATTGGCGTTATTTTGAAATGTATGATGAAGCTGGGAATATTGTAACTCAATGGTTTGGAGGAGGTCAAGATTTAACACCTTATTATTTATTTGATGAAGATGCAACTCATTTTCATGCAGTTTGTAAAATGGCCTGTGACAAACATAATTCGGAATTTTATCTGAAGTTTAAAAAAACGTGTGATGAATATTTTTGGAATTCACACAGAAACGAAGCGCGTGGAATTGGCGGTTTGTTCTTTGATTATCAGAAAGAAACAGAAGCTTTTTCAATAGAAGATAGGTTTAATTTTGTAACAGAAGTTGGAAATAGTTTTTTAGAAAGCTATGTACCAATTGTTGAAAAAAGGAAGGAAATTAAGTTTACAAAAGCACATAAAGATTGGCAAGAAGTGAGAAGAGGTCGTTATGTAGAGTTCAATTTAGTACACGATAGAGGAACACTTTTTGGTTTAAAGACAAATGGCAGAATAGAAAGCATTCTAATGAGTTTGCCGCCAATCGTGCAGTGGAAATACAACCATCGACCAGAAGAAAATTCGGAGGAAGAAAGACTTTTGTATATTTTGATGAATCCTAGAGATTGGGTTTAGTTAATTAATGAATTAGTAGCTTTATAGTTCAAAAGTGATAGATATGTTAAAATAAAACATTCTATAGCTATGTATTTTACGAATAACATAAAATCACTTTATTTATTATTTTATTTTCATTCGTAAATTTGTGAAAAATCAGTGAATTTTAGTATTTTTGCAATCTCAAAATCAGTTAAAAATGGCAAGATTTGAATTAAAGTTACCTAAAATGGGCGAAAGTGTTGCGGAAGCAACCATTACTTCTTGGTTAAAAGAAGTAGGAGACACCATTGAATTAGATGAAGCTATCGTAGAAATCGCCACAGATAAGGTTGATTCTGAGGTTCCGAGTGAAGTAGAAGGAACTTTAATTGAAATTTTATATCAGAAAGATGATGTTGTTGCAGTTGGTGAAACCATCGCAATTATAGAAACTGAAGTGGGGACTAATGCAGTTGAAGCAAAGCCTAAAGCTGAAATTGCTACTGAAACTCCTAAAGAAGTTACCGAAGTAGAAAAATCAATTGAGAAAGCTACAGAAATAGTTTCAACTCCAATTTCTAAAACTTCTGATTCAGGTAAATTTTATTCTCCTTTAGTAAGAAATATTGCACAAACGGAAAGTATTTCGATGCAAGAATTAGAAAGTATTTCTGGGACAGGAAAAGAAGGTAGAGTAACCAAAGAAGATATTTTATCGTATATAGAAAATAAAGGGAAAGCACCACAAAAAACGGCTACACCAGCGGCAATAAAAGTTGAAACACCAAAACAAATAGAAAAAACAATAGCGAAACCTGCTCCTGTTTCTGTAAACGGTGAAGACGAAATTATTGAAATGAGTAGAATGGGGAAACTCATTGCAAAACATATGGTTAACTCTGTTGTGACTTCTGCTCATGTGCAATCATTTATCGAAATTGATGTTACGAATATCGTAAAATGGAGAGAAAAAGTAAAAGATGCTTTCTTTAATAGAGAAGGAGAGAAGCTTACGTATACTCCAATTTTAATGCAAGCAGTTGCAACTACAATAAAAAAATATCCATTAATAAATATTGCAATAGATGGTGATAACATCATCAAAAAGAAAAATATAAATCTAGGAATGGCAGCGGCTTTACCTGATGGAAATTTAATTGTGCCTGTTATTAAAAATGCAGATCAGCTAAATTTAGTTGGCATGACAAAAGTTGTAAATGATTTAGCCTCAAGAGCTAGAAAGAATGCTTTAAAACCTGACGATATTCAAGGAGGAACTTACACGGTTACAAATGTAGGAGGTTTTGGTTCTGTAATGGGAACACCCATAATAAATCAGCCACAAGTAGCAATTTTAGCTTTAGGTGCTATTAGAAAAATGCCCGCTGTAATTGAAACACCAGATGGCGATTTTATAGGAATAAGACAGAAAATGTTTGTATCTCATTCGTACGATCATCGAGTTGTAAATGGTGCTTTAGGTGGAATGTTTATTAATACTCTTAAAGAAATTTTAGAAGCTTGGGATCCTAATCAAGATTTTTAAACGTTCTATACATAATTGTAAAAAACGCTTGGAATATTCCAAGCGTTTTTTGTTTTAAACTAGTATCTTCGTCTTTCAAAAAGAAATATTAATTTAAAAAAGAAGAATGAAAAAATTGTTAGTTTTATTTCTAGTTGTATCATGTACAATTAGCTTTGGTCAAGAAACAGTATTGTTAAGGTTAAATTACACAAAAGGAGACGTTTATGCTGCAAAAATGACGATGTCTCAAGAAATGGGAACCGTTATGTCTATGGGAATGAACATAGATATGAATATGAAAGTTGTTGATGTTACTGGTGATACAAATATTACCGAAATGACATTTACAAAAATGACGATGGATATGTTACAAGGCGGTAACGTAATGAGTTTTGATTCTACCAAAAGTGATGAGGAATTGGATGAGGCTGGTAAAATGATGAAAGGTCAAATGTCTCCTATGTTAGAAGCTGTGCTTACTGCTAAAGGAAATGATTTAGGGGAAGTTATAGAAGTTATGGCAGAACCAAATGTGCCTGGAATGACTGATTTTGCAAATCAATCTAATGTTGTATATCCAAAAGAAGCTTTAAAAGTAGGTTCTACTTGGGCTTTTCAAAAAAACGAAAAAGGAATGGTTTTAGATTTTGTTTATAAAGTTACTTCTATTTTAAAAGATAAAGTTGAGTTAGAAATTACAGGTAAATCTTCAGGAATGGCAACTGGCGATATCACAGGAACTATGGCAATTGATAGAAAAACTGGAGTTCCATTAAATTCAAATATAGATATGGCACTTTCTGTTCAAGGACAAGAAATGAATTCCAAAGTTTCAATGACAATGACTAAATTGTAGTGTACTGCTTTTATAAATTAAAAAGCCTTGAGAATTAATTTCTCAAGGCTTTTTTTTCTTGTAAAAGGCAAAAGACTAATTTTTAGAAGGGCTAATTAATTTCTTTTACTTCTTAGAAAACAACCACCAATTCATGTCTCTAGTTAATTTGTATCCTAGTTTTTCATATAGTGAAATTGCAGGATTCCCTTTGTTTGTATGTAAAATAGGTAGCTTTTTTTCTTTTAAAATTCCTTTTGTCGTGTAGGCAACTAATTGTTTTGCATACCCTTTTTTTGTATAATCTGGATGTGTAACAACCCCGCTCACTTCAATAAAATTATCAGTTTGCATTCTTTGACCTGTAATAGAAACGAGTTTATTATCTTTAAATATTCCATAATATTTACCCATTTCAAAACCTTTTTTTTGATAATATCCCGGCATTACTAACCAAATTAGATCATAAATTTCATCAATGTACTTTTCTGATAATAAAACAATATTTTCAGTTATTTCTATATCGATTAAATTTTCTAAAACCATTTGGCAACCATCAATTTTCTTTTTTAAAACTACATGATCGGTATCTATTATAGGTTCCTGGTTTTCTGAAACTAAATAGAATTTATCTGCAATCTTTGAATATTCATTTAAAGCTTTTGCCGTTTTTGTTTCATCAAAGAAAGCGCCAAAACTGCATATCTCTGGTTTATAAAACTGGACTCCATCAAATTCTATTAAAAACTTTTTGTGAGTTTCGTTTAATGAATACCAAACAGGATTTTTAAGTTTTTCTTGTAAATTGTTCATTCATTTTGATATAAAAAAAACTCGCAAATTGCGAGCTTTTTTATGAAATATAGTTTTAAAAACCTAAGCTAACATTGTAACTGGGTTTTCTATAAACGTTTTTAATGTTTGTAAAAATTGAGCTCCAACTGCACCATCAACAGTTCTGTGATCACAAGTTAAAGTTAAATTCATTGTATTACCAACAACTATTTCTCCGTCTTTAACAACTGGTTTTTGCACAATTGCACCAACAGATAAAATAGCAGAGTTAGGTTGATTGATGATAGAAGTAAAATTTTCGATCCCAAACATGCCTAGGTTAGAAACCGTAAAAGTACTTCCTTGCATTTCTGTAGGCGCTAATTTCTTATTTCTAGCTTTACCTGCTAAATCTCTAACACCTGCACCAATTTGCGTTAAACTTAATTGGTCTGTGTGTTTTATAACTGGCACTAATAAACCATCATCAACAGCGACAGCAACGCCAACGTGAATATGGCTGTGATAAATTGTGTTTTCTTCTGTCCAGGATGTATTTACTTGTGGATGTTTTTTTAATGCCATTGCGCAAGCTTTTACAACCATATCGTTAAAAGATACTTTTGTATCTGGAATTTCATTTATGGTTTTTCTAGAAGCCATTGCGTTGTCCATATCAACTACAATATTTAAACTGAAGTCTGGTGCTGTAAATTTAGAATTACCTAAAGATTTTGCAATTGCTTTGCGCATTTGAGAATTCTTAACGTCTTCAGATTTTTCTTCACCAGCAGCAACAAAACTCATTGCAGGTGCGGTAGGTGCAGAAAATTCAGATTTAGCAGTTTCAACTGGTTTGGCAGAAGGTGTGTAATTTTCTACATCTTTTTTGATGATTCTACCATTTTCTCCAGAACCATTCACATCGGCTAAATTAATACCTTTATCCGAAGCAATCTTTTTAGCCAAAGGGGATGCAAAAATGCGTCCTCCAGAATTATTTGTAGAAGTATCATTTGTAGATGTTTGCTCAACAACTACCGCTTCCTCTTTTTTCTCTTCTTTATTTTCTGATGAAGTAGCTTTTTCTGATGCTTTATCAGAAGATGTATTTCTAGCTGCAATGATTGCAGAGACATCTGTACCTGCAGGTCCAATAATAGTTAAAAGGCCGTCTACAGGAGCTGTTTCTCCTTCTTGAACGCCTATGTAAAGAATAGTTCCTTCATAGAAACATTCAAATTCCATTGTAGCTTTGTCTGTTTCAATTTCAGCTAAAATATCTCCTTCTTCAACTTTGTCTCCAACTTTTTTTAACCAAGCAGCTACTGTACCATCTGTCATTGTATCACTTAAACGTGGCATAGAAATTACTTCTACACCTTTAGGTATTACAACGGCATCAGTATTTGAATCGTCAGAAGTTTTTACTTCTTCTACTTCTTCTTTAATTTCTGTTTTTGCAGTTTTTGAACTTGTTTTTAAAATATCAGAAATATCTTCGTCTTCTTCACCAATAATAGCTAACAAAGTGTCAACAGGTGAAGTTTCACCTTCTTGAGTTCCTATATATAATAAAGTTCCTTCATGAAAAGATTCAAACTCCATTGTAGCTTTATCTGTTTCAATTTCGGCTAAAATATCACCTTCTTCAATTTTATCTCCAACACTCTTTAACCATTTTGCCACAACACCATCTTCCATGGTGTCGCTTAGTCTGGGCATGTTTATAATTGTTGCCATATTTTAACTTATAAAAGGATAATCTTTTTGTTCATAAACCATATCATATAATTGTTGTGGTTCTGGGTAAGGTGAGTCTTCTGCGAATTTTTCACATTCTTTCACCATTCTTTTTACTTCTTTATTGATAGCGTCAATCTCTTCTTCTGTAGCATATTCTTTTTCTTTGATTATGTCTAAAACCTGATTAATTGGATCTATTTTCTTATATTCTTCAACTTCGTCTTTAGTTCTATATTGTTGCGCATCAGACATTGAGTGACCTCTATATCTATATGTTTTCATTTCTAAGAATGTAGGTCCATCACCACGTCTTGCTCTTTGAATCGCTTCATCAACAGCTTCCGCAACTTTTATTGGATTCATTGCATCAACGGGTCCACAAGGCATTTCATATCCTAAACCAAGTTTCCAAATATCAGTATGATTTGCGGTTCTGTCTACAGATGTTCCCATTGCATATCCATTGTTTTCAACAATAAAAATTACAGGTAATTTCCACAACATTGCCATGTTAAATGCTTCATGCAAAGAACCTTGTCTTGCAGCTCCGTCTCCAAAACAAGTTAAAGTTACAGCGTCACTTCCTTTGTATTTGTCTGCAAAAGCTAAACCAGCTCCTAAAGGTATTTGACCACCAACGATTCCATGACCTCCATAAAAACGAAATTCTTTAGAGAAGATATGCATAGAGCCACCCATCCCTTTAGAAGTACCAGTTACTTTACCATACAGCTCTGCCATTACACGTTTGGGATCTTCTCCCATACCAATTGGTTGTACATGATTTCTGTACGCAGTAATCATTTTATCTTTCGATAAATCCATTGCATGGAGCGCCCCTGCTAAAATAGCTTCTTGACCGTTATACAAGTGCAAAAAACCTCTAACTTTTTGTTGAATATAAACTGATGCTAATTTATCTTCGAACTTACGCCAGAAAAGCATGTCTTTGTACCAATCTAAATAGGTTTGTTTGGTGATTTCTTTCATTCTTAATGATTGTTGTTTGTTGTATACATTATATACTTATTTGATATAATCAGGTACAAAAATAACTGTTTTCTAAAGAATAAAAAAACCTGAGTTTTTTAAATTAGCGCAAACGATTTCGTAGACTGTTTATTTGTCTTTTGCAATGTTTATTGTAGCTTTTGCGCCCGTGGCTAAATTCCATTCATTTGAAGAAATTAACACACCAGCATCGTTATATACTTTAAAAGCAGCAGTATTTGGACCAGAAGTACCTTGATTTAAAGCTTGAAAAGCAATTTTATTAATTCCGACTTCTAAAGGAATATTAAATTTTTGATAACTATTAGTCAATACGATATTGTGTACAACAGGAATATCGTTCACAAAAATAGTAACTCTATCGCCATCTGGATATTGAAAATCTCTACAAATAATATTTACACTTTTAGAATCGGTTCTAAAACTGCCTAAATCTTGGTCTATTTTAGGAATAATATATTGACCATTTATTTTCTTGAATGATTTTAAAAAAAGCTCTTCATTTCTTTTTTCTTGTGTAAGAATACCTTTATTTTTTAAATCGTCTTCTTTTTGTTTTTCTTTTAGCTTTTCATTTTCTTCATCAAAGGCTTTTTTAAAACCATTTGAACCATCTAAATTGACTGCTTCTGGTTTTAGGACCTCTTTAGAGTTCTTTAAAATAATAGCTTTTACTTTGCCTTTTTCTTTACCACCATTATTCTTATCTAACTGGGCAACTAAAGTTGTAGATAAAAACATACAACATAAAATAAATAAAGATTTAAAAAATGATTTCATTGGTATATAGATTTCTTGCATTTATAGTACAAATATAATGCCGATTTTTATGGAACCTGTTTATGAACTGTTAAAAATTAGTCTTTAATAGGGAAGTTAAAGTAGGTTTTAGGAAAAGGTTCGTTTCTTAACGTAAAATGCCACCACTCATAATCATAGGGCTTAAAGGTATTTGCTAACATAATTTCTCGTAAATAAAACCTATTTTTTTTCTGATTTTCTGATATATTTTTATAATTAGGATGCGATTGAACACCGAAGAAATCATACGGACTTCCCATATCTAATTCTTTGCTGGTTTTTAAATTAATAATGGTTAAATCTACTGTGCTACCTCTTGTATGTCCAGATTTTGAAGCAATGTAGCCTCTATTAAATAATTCTGATTTTGGCACTTGTGGATAATATTCTTTTTTCATTAAAGTATCTTGTAAAACTTTGGCCCATTTTACAAAATGATCGACTGCCTGTTGTGGTCTGTAGGCATCAAAAATTTTAAGACTCAACCCTTTTTTTGCTAAAATAGTTTGTACTTTATGCAAAGCATCGGCTGTTTCCTTGGTAACAATTAAACAATTATCATAATAACCATCAACTGTTTTGCCAATAAAATTATTGTTGCTTAGATATCTTAATTCAGTTTGAATGGTAGCATCCACATCAGAAAGAAAAACAAAACCTTCTGGTAGTTTTTGAGCGCACATCGGTATACTTAAAATGAAAGTAATAAATAAAAGTAGCATTTTCATACTTCAAAAATACAAAATTGATTTTATCCATTTTAACTAGAAAATATTATTAATTTTGCTTTTCATGGAAGAACTTACTTTAACAACACCAGCCGTACTATTTTCTGCAATTTCATTGATAATGCTTGCCTACACAAATCGTTTTTTAGCCTATGCAGCTGTTATTAGAAATTTGCATGATAAGTATTTAGAGAAAAAAGACGATTCTTTATTAAGACAAATTAAAAATTTAAAACTGCGTTTAAATCTAACGCGATGGATGCAAATTTTTGGAATTTCTAGTTTACTTTTTTGTGTGTTAACAATATTTATAATATACATTGATTATCAAATAGTTGCTGAATATGTTTTTGGTTTTGCGCTTATTTTATTAATTATTTCTTTGTCACTTTTAATAAAAGAAATACAGATTTCTGCCGAAGCTTTGCAACATCATATTGCTGATATTGAGGAGCATTTAACTAAAAAAAAGTAAAGTTTACAATTATTTTATTCTTATTAACGGGTGATTTAAACCTCCAACTTCGTTTTTAATTACTTCAAATTTGTCTATACTTTCAAAAAGTTTTGTTAGATTTTTAAAGCCATAACTTCTAGGGTCGAAACTAGGATCTATCTTTCTAATATTTAAACCTAAAGTTGAGATATGTGCTTTGTCTTCTTCGTTTATGGAAATATCAAAAGCTTTGTCAATTGTTTTAGAATCTTCTTTGGATAGGCTTATTTTTTTGGTATTGACTTTAGCCTTTTTACTTGGAGTTTGTTTTTTTGATTTAGGTGTTTTTGTTTCGTTGCCTATCGTCTCTTCACTTTCGTCAGGTTCTACAGTTTTTAGATTTTCGGTATATGTAAAGACTTCGCACGATTTCACAAAGGCAGTGGGTGTTTTTTTCTCTCCAATACCCATTACAAATAATCCTTCTTCTCGAATTCTTTTGGCTAAACCTGTATAATCACTATCACTAGAAACAATGCAAAAACCTTCGGTATTTTTTCCGTGTAGAATATCCATGGCATCGATTATGAGAGAACCATCCGTAGAATTTTTACCAGTTGTATAAGAGAATTTTTGAATAGGACTTATAGAATGTTGATTAATAATTGCTTTCCAACTATTCATTTGTTGTGAAGTCCAGTCTCCATAAATTCGCCTTATAGTTGCTTTTCCATATTTAGAAACCTCTTCAATTATTTCTTTTATTAATTTTGGTTGCGCATTATCTCCGTCTATAAGTACTGAAATATTAAATCTATTTTCCATGTGTTATATGTAATTATTTAATTCGTTTTGCATACGTTGTAAAAGATAAACCTTGCTGCCCAATTGTAGAGCTCATAACTCCTTCAAATAAAGGTTCTGAGCAATTTTTAGGAATCTTCCATTCAAAGATAAAGTTTGAGCCAGTACCACCAGCTATATCAACTTCATCAATTATTATTTCTGTTGTTTCCATCGGAGCCAAATATATTGGAAAGTCAAAATATTTTCTGATAAGTTTTCCATGTGTATCATAATAGAAGGCTTTAAGAATGTAAATTGAATCTGTTTCACTAGTATTTCGCAAACTCGCCATCGCTGTTAAATTATGTGTTTTATGCTCTGACATGCTATAAATCTGTGAATAAATTGAAAGATAAGATTTACCAAATTCAAGGGAATCTTTAGCATTAAGATCTGCAGTTCTCTTATACCAATTCTCTAGGTTGACAGAACTTATTTCTTTCTCTTTATTACAACCTAAAATTAGCATTACCAAGAAAATAGCTAAATAATTTGTTTTCATTTTAAAAGAATTTATTTTAAAAGATCATTTAAGTGTAAAAACGATAGGAGGTTGTTTAAATTGGGAATCCCGCAAAGATCGCTTATATCATAAATTAATGAACTAGCTCTGTAAAGAAGCGAAGTTAATTTTTTTAAAGTTTAAATACAAATTTAATAAGATGCTTAAATTGTTTCTTGGGATACTGAAAAACTTTAATGAGATGGTAAAATAAGGTTAGCATAAAAAAGTAAGCGCCGTTTTTCACAAAACGACGACTTACCAAGTAAACTAATAAAACCAAGTATTAGTACTAATATTAGAAGTTAGCTTTCTAATAAATTTTTATTCTGTAAGTGGTTTATGATTGTAACTCAATACTCTTTTTAATTTCCATTTGGTGTTTTCTAAAATCCAAAGATGGGTGAAATCTGCAATTCCAACTGTTTTCATTTTACCGTCAATTTTTTGTTGAAAAGTATGTTTTCCTTTCTGAATTGCACCATACAAAACGTTGTTCTCTTTCATCTCAAAAACAGCTAAAGATTCTTTAACCAGGCTTCTTTGGTTGATTCCGGGGTTTGAACAAATATTGTTTTTTATTGCATTTATAAATTCTACTCTATTTTGTATACCAGCAATATCATGATAAAATTCAAAGTTTTCTGCAATAATTGGTGCTAATTTTTCAAGTTCACATTTGTTAAATACGCGTTCAAAAATAATGCTGTCTTTTGATTTTAAAGTTTTAAATAATTCCGAATTTTCATCAACTTGCGCAGCAGTCATCAAACTATAAAAGAAGAATGCAATGGCAAAAATTGTTTGTAAAATGATCGACTCTTTAAAAGGAGTTAAAAATGAATTCATGGTTAGTTTGGTTTAAGCTGATTGATTTTTTACTTTAAACTATTGAGCAGAAATACTTCCTCCAGAAGATGATTTTTTATCAATTTTTTTCGGATTTCCTTTAAAATCGATATCTCCGCCACTAGTAGCTTTTGCATCAATGCTTTCAATTGCAAATACATTAATCTCTGCACCACTTGTAACTTTTGCAGTTACATTTTTACTCTTTAACTCGTAGGCATCTATTGAAGCGCCACTTGTAGCATTAGAAAAATAGTTATTGGAAATTCCAGAAATTTCAATATCAGATCCACTTGTTGCATTTGTTTCAACAAAATCTGCATCCACAGAAATTTTGATATCTGCACCACTTGTTGCACTAATTTTTAGTGCAGTTACTTTAAGGGTTTCTTTTGCATACACATCTGCGCCACTAGTTGCTATTAAGTTTTCTAAGTTGTTTATAATAACATGAATTTTTCTTGCTTTTGCTCTCCAAATATTTTTTTCTGCATAAATTTTTAGTTCTCCATTAATAACCTCTGTGATAATAATTTCTTGTAAATTTTCATCAGCTTCAACAGTAACTTTGTTTTTAGATCCTTGAGAAATATACAAGTCTAAACCTGCACTAACTTTCACTTTTGTAAATGCTTCCTTTGTAGTTCTGTCTTCTGTAACTACATTTTTGTTTCCATTTACTCTGTTGAGCATATTTACGTTACAAGAACTTAAAAGTGCAGCAATAAATAGAAAAGTTAAAATTTTAGTGGTTGTTGTTTTCATGTTTTTGTTTTTAAGTGTACATCAAATGTCTTTTATTAGATGCTTAAAAAGAAAATTAGGTTACTGAATTGTTGTTTTATTTAGTTGAATCGTTTTTTAAATTGTCACTTCTATTCTTTCATCAAACGTATTATCAACTTTTTTCATCACTTCTCTTTCCTCTTCAATAATTTCAGCTACACAATCTGTACATTTTAGCGTACTTTCTGTTATTATAAAATGATGATTTACCATTTCTTTGTCATAAATATCTGCTTCATTTTCCACATCATTTAAAAAGTTTTTAGAAGAATTATCAAAATAAACATATGCATTTTCTATAAGATAAATGGTGATATTAATTTCTTCATCTTTCCACATATTTTTATATGCTGATAAAAAGTAGGCATCTAACACAATCGTATTGTCTAAAACGGTGTATTTATACTTTATGTTTTCGGCATTTTTGCTCGCATTACTTTTGTTTTTCCCTCTAGATTCTTTTTGAATAATTATATAGCTTTCATCCGTAGAACTTCTTTTTACATCTACTTTTATGTAGTTAGAATAGGTCATCAATTTACCATCAACAGCTACTTGTTCTTGAGATGAGCTTTTTCTTAAATTATGGCGATAATAAATAGTATCATCATTAACCATTTTTATTTTTAAAGTATCATTTTTAGAAATACTTAAGGTATTTCTGTCCGTTGATTGCCCATAATTTGCATAGGATGTTCCATATTCTAAACCTGTAAAAATCATTGCTAATAAAGCGACTATCCAAATACCTAAAAGCGTTAAAGAAGCAGTTTTGCTTGGTTTTCTTACACTGCTTGATAAAATACGTAATCCTAAAATAAATAAGATTAAAAACGGAATACCAATCAACAAAAACACACTTAATACGAGAATCCATTTTGGTAATGCCGCATCATAGAAAAAGGGCGGATATTGTAAAAACTGACCATCCACATTTAGAAATTCTAGACTTCCTACAGAAAATCCTCCAATAATTAGAGATAAAATAACAGCTGCCGAAACAAATATGATAAGCACTCCAATAAACTTACCGATTACTTTAAAAATGGCAAGAATAATTTTTCCCAGAGTTTCAAATAAATCTTGTATTCCGTTATTTTTTTTTGTCTTTCCTGAAAAAGTTTGATTTATTTTGTCTGAAAATTCACTAGCTCCATCTTTTATTTTTTCGGATGCTTTGTTCGCAAATTCTGAAACATTTTCTGATACATTATTAAATTCTTTACGAATCTTTTTCTCAATATTATCAATATTTACTGGTTCGCCTTCCATTTGTAATTTCTCTGCAGTTGTCTTTGCTTCGGGCAACAAAATCCAAAGAATTATATAGATTAGAAACCCAAATCCAGCGCCTAAAAACAGTGCTAATAAACCAAGACGCACCCAAATAGTATCAATATCAAAATAGTGTGCAATTCCAGAAGCAACTCCTCCTAAAAATTTATCATCACCATCTCTAAATAACTTTTTTCCTGATGCGCTGTTTCTGTGATAAGAATAAGAGGATTCATTGTAGCTTTCTTCAGCTTCAACATAATCTTCTGGCTGCCCCATTATTTTAATGATGTCGTCAATATCATTCTCATTTACAACTTGCCGTGCATCGGTTATTTTTTCTGATAAAAGTTCACTTATTCTAGCTTCGATATCAGCAATAATTTCGTTTTTTCCTTGAGGATCATCGCTTAAAGATTTAGAAATAGATTCTAAATATCTTCTTAGTTTCTGATAGGCTATTTCATCAATGTGGAAGAAAAATCCGCCTAAGTTTATGTTAATTGTCTTATTCATTTGTGGTTGATTTTTTACTAGTTACTTGGTGAACTGAATTTACTAAATTATGCCATGTTTTGTCTAACTCTTTCAAAAACATACCTCCGTTTTCTGTTAATACGTAGTATTTTCTTGGTGGTCCTGAGGTTGATTCTTCCCAACGATACGTTAATAAACCTGCGTTTTTTAAACGAGTTAATAACGGGTAGATGGTTCCTTCAACCACAATCATCTCTGCACTTTTTAAGCTCGAAAGAATTTCAGAAGTATACGCATCACCATTTTTTAGGATGGATAAAATGCAGAATTCTAAAACACCTTTTCGCATTTGTGCTTTTGTGTTTTCAATCTTCATGTATGTGGTTTTATTTTATAAATTTTATTGTAAAAGGATACTTATAATTTTCGCCTTCTTTTGCTTTTAAAGACGCGATGATTACTAACGCAATTCCTGTCAAGTAAACAATGCTTGTAATAGAAACTAAACCTATAAATCCGAAAAGATTATCAAAGCCAAAGTCAAAATTAAAGTGATTGTTATTCCAAAAGTCATGATTTTTTCTAAAAATAGAACCGATCCCAAACGGAATAAATGTAAGTGTTAAAAGAAAAACATAAAGTGTATAACTGATATTAAAATTCACAACTTCTTTGCCTTGTTCGTCTAAAAAAGGGCTTCTATCTTTTAATGTTTGCCATGCAATTAATGGTGTAATTATATTTCCAAAAGGAAACATAAAACCAGCAAAAGCAGAAATATGGATTAAAAAAGCGTTGGTGTTTTCGGTATTTTTTTCATGATTTAAAATTAGATATAATACTTTCTTATGCAAATATATATCCTAAAGATAGTATTATGCAATACATAGTACTAATTTTAACATAATTTTAACATTTATATTTCTTGTTTTAATTGATAAAAAAGTGGTAAATTGCTAATGAATTCAATACTAATGAAGATAACTACTAGTAAAATAAATACGTTTATGTTTTTCAAATTACCATTAGGTTGGTGGTCTGGAATGCGCGTGAAAAGCTTAACAGATACAACTGCAATTGTAAAAATTACTCATAAATGGATCAATCAGAACCCTTTTAAAAGTATGTTTTGGGCGGCTCAAGGAATGGCTGCAGAAATGAGTACAGGAGTTTTAGTGATGCAAGAAATAGAACATTCTAAACGAAAAGTATCGATGTTGGTTACGCATCAAGAAAGCGATTTTTTTAAAAAAGCAACAGGGACTGTTTTATTTAAGTGTCAAGGCGGAAGTCAAATTAGAAAAGCGATTGAAGTATCAGTAAAAACCGGCGAAGGTCAAGTTATTACGTTGATTTCTGAAGGTGTAAATGAAGATGGGGTAGTGGTCTCTAATTTTAAATTTCAATGGAGTTTAAAAGTAAAGCAATAAACTAGTTTTTCTTTTTGTATTGTTGAGCTATTTCTTCGTTGTCATCATAATCTTGAAAAATACCACAAGAAACACTTTTACGTGCTAACGATTTTTTAATTTCAAATTGCTTCGATAAAGCTTCCAATTCTGGGGTTAAATATTTCATAATTATTTATTTTTAATCTGTACAAGAACCTTTGCTTAATATCCTACTAAAATAAGACTTTTTGTTTTAAAATAAAATAAAATCCTAAAACATAGCTTTAGGATTTTTGAGTAAAATATTCCGCAAAATTAAGACTCCATAGAATGATATACATTTTGTACATCATCATCTTCATCTAATTTTTCTAATAATTTATCAACATCAGCTTGCTGTTCTTCGTTTAACTTTGTGGTTGTAGCCGGAATTCTCTCAAATCCAGAAGATAAAATTTCGATATTATTTTCTTCAAAATAAGTTTGTAAAGAACCAAATTGCTCAAAAGGAGCATATATGATTACGCCTTCTTCATCATCAAAAATCTCTTCTACTTCAAAATCAATTATTTCTAATTCTAATTCTTCTAAATCAACGGTGATATCTTCTTTTTTAATAGTGAAAGTACACACATGATCAAACATGAAAACAACGGATCCAGAAGTACCTAAATTTCCATCGCACTTATTAAAAGCTGCCCTAACATTGGCAACAGTTCTATTATTATTGTCGGTTGCGGTCTCAACAACTATGGCAACTCCGTGCGGTGCATAGCCTTCAAACAATACTTCTTTGTAGTTTGCAGTATCTTTATCCGAAGCTTTTTTTATGGCACGCTCTACATTTTCTTTAGGCATATTAGCAGCCTTTGCATTCTGAATGACTGCACGCAAACGAGAGTTCGTTTCTACATTTGGACCACCATCTTTGATAGCCATTACAATGTCTTTACCAATTCTGGTAAAGGTTTTAGCCATTGCTGACCAACGTTTCATTTTGCGTCCTTTTCTAAGTTCGAATGCTCTACCCATTTCTAGTGATTGTTTTATTGAAAATTAATCTAACTACGCAAATGTAAAAATTTGAAAATTGATTTACTATTATTTTTGTTGATGATTTTAATAAGGAATATAGCTACTATTAGGTATTTATTTCATTTTCTGAATTAAACATATGTGATAAAACCACAAATGGCAGTCAGTATGAAAAAAATTACTTTTTCACCTTTTACTATTTTGGAAACATTTTTTTTAGGCAAGATAAACTTACTTCTAGTTTATCTGAGTTTCTAAAAGGAGATAACTTGCTTGATTCCGATAGAACCGTTTATACTTATGATATAGGTTTTGAAGGTTTAGTTGAAGGGGAATTTGCAATCATCACTTTCGATACCACGAAGTTTATGTCAAATTATTTACATCCTTTTAAAGATAAAACAGCTATTGAATTTATATTTTTTGAGGATTAAATTTACAATAAAATTCTAGAGAGAACCAGAACTAGCCGCACAACAACTTATAATTGCACAGAAAACACTGAAAGTGTAAATAATTTGAGTTTGGTTAATTTTTTAGTATATCTAAACCCATCAACTGCCGTTTTAAATATTGATGATAGTAATCTTTCTATTAAAAGCGTTTGGGTTTATAATTTGCTAGGAAAAAAAGTATAAACTTCAGCTAAGAAGCAATTGAATATATAAAATTTAGTAAATGTAGTTTATCTAGTAAAAGTAAAAAACGATCAAGGAGGTATTGCAATAAAAAGATTTGTAAAGAATGAATTCTAAATTTTTTTAGAATTTCTTGTAAAAAAAAGATCTTTCAGTTTTAAAAATTGAAAGGTCTTTTTTGTGAATATATGTTATTTTAAAAGTTGATAAGACTGCTTAGCAATCTCAATTTCTTCGTTAGTGGGGATAACCAATATTTTTATTTTAGAGTTTTTTGACTGAATTTCTGTAATTTCTTTTGATCTAATTTTGTTTTTAAGGTCATCTAATTCTATACCTAAAAAATTTAGATTTTCACAAGCCATTTCTCTCATTAAGGATGAATTTTCTCCAATTCCGGCTGTAAAAACAATCGCATCTAACCCGTTTAAAATAGCAGCATAAGAGCCAATATATTTTTTAAGTCTATGACTTGCCAAATCTAACGCATTTTGGCAGTCGATATTTCCCTTAGCTGCTTTTTCAGAAATTTCTCTTAAATCAGAAAAACCAGTTAAACCTTTTAAACCGGATTCTTTTTGTAATAAATTATTTACTTCTTCTGCCGATTTATTGAGTTTTTTCATCAGAAAGAAAATGACAGATTGATCAATGTCACCAGCTCTAGTGCCCATAATTAAACCATTTGTTGGTCCAAAGCCTAAAGAGGTTTCTATACTTTCTCCGTCTTTTATAGCGGTCATACTACAACCGTTTCCCAGGTGGATTGTGATCAAATTTTTAGATTTTTCGCCTAAATATTCAATCGCTTTTTCGGATACATATTTATGACTTGTACCGTGAAAACCATAGGCTCTAATTTTATGATCTTCTAAATACGAATTCGGAATTGCATATTGATATGCTACTTTTGGCATTGTTTGATGAAAAGCAGTATCAAAGATAGCAATCTGTTTTGCCGATGTAAAAATAGTTTCGGCAATTTCTATACCCGTTAAGTTTGCAGGATTATGCAAAGGAGCTAAATCAAATAACTCGCGAATACTATCTTTAACCTCTTGATTTACAATTGTTGTTTTACTAAATTTACTTCCTCCATGAACAATTCTGTGGCCAACTACTTCAATTTCATCCACAGCGTTTATAACGCCAATTTTAGCATCTAGTAAAGTCTTTGTAATGTTTTGTAAACCAATTTCGTGATTTTTAATTGGTAAAATTTCTGAATATTTTTCTCCCTCTTTTTCATGCGTAAAAATGGTGTTATCCGTGCCTATTCTTTCAATTAAACCAACGCATTTTACAGTTTCACTTGGCATTTCAATTACTTGATATTTTAACGAAGAAGAACCTGCATTTAAAACTAAAATATTCATATTTATTCTTGATTTGCTTGAATAGCAGTTAATAAAACGGTGTTAAAAATATCTTCTACAGTGCAACCTCTGCTTAAATCGTTCACAGGTTTATTTAAACCTTGCAACATGGGGCCAATTGCCAAGGCGCCTGTTTCTCTTTGAATTGCTTTATAGGTATTGTTTCCTGTATTTAAATCAGGAAAAATTAAAACGGATGCTTGACCAGCTACTTTAGAATTTGGCATTTTTGTTTTTGCAACAGACATATCTACGGCAGCATCATATTGAATAGGACCTTCAATCAATAAATCAGGGTTTAACTTTTTAGCAATTTCAGTTGCTTTTCTAACTTTCTCAACTTCTTCCCCTTTTCCAGAGCTTCCAGAAGAATATGATAACATCGCTACTCTTGCTTTAATTCCGAATGCTTCTGCAGATTTTGCTGATGAAATTGCTATTTCGGCTAATTCCTCTGCATTCGGATTTGGGTTTACAGCACAATCTCCCATCACAGAAACTCTGTCTGATAAACACATAAAAAATACAGAGGAAACTACTTTAACTCCGGGTTTGGTTTTGATGATTTGCAAGGCTGGTTTTATTGTGTGCATTGTTGTGTGAACAGCGCCTGAAACCATTCCATCCGCTAAACCATTTAAAATCATTAAGGTTCCATAATAAGAAACGTCTCTGGTTAAATCTATCGCTGTAGTTTCGGTTAAACCTTTATGTTTACGCGCTTCATAAAGTGTTTTGGCAAAGTAGGCGTTATGAATAGAATTTTCAGGATTTAAGATATTTATTTTGTCTAAATCTATTTGTAATCCTAATTGATCTGCTTTTTGTTGAATTTCTCTTCGATCGCCCAATAGGGTTAAATCAACAATATTTAATAATTGTAAACGAGCAGCCGCTTCCATAATTCGCTCATCATTTCCTTCTGGTAAAACAATATGTTTTCTGCAGCTTTTAGCTCTTTGTAACAAATTGTATTGAAACATGCTTGGTGTTAATTTATCCGAACTAAATTTCGATAATATTTTATTAAGTCTTTCTACATTAATATACGTATCAAAAGTATCTAAAGCTAATAATATTTTTTTGCTATTAGATGCATAAATTTTAGTTTTTACAGCACCAATTTTATTGGATATTCCAAAAGTTCCTCCCTCTACAGTAACAATAGGAACTGTTGACTGCACGCCCTCTATCAATTTTAAAATAGATTCTTCCGGAATTAAATTTCCTGTTAAAATGATTCCTGCAATTCTTGGATAATTACTAGAAGCATTTGCTTGTAATGCTCCTAAAATAATATCGGCTCTGTCTCCAGGGGTAATTACAAGAGCATTTTCTTTAATGCGGGTTAAATAATTACGCAGTTGCATTGCACCAGTACTATAACTTCCGATGGAATTATCTAAAAATTGTTCCCCAAAAAGTACTTTTCCGTTTAAAGCTTCAGCAACTTCTTTCACAGTTGGATTGGCTAAAAAATTAACTTTAGGAACTACATCTATATGAACCTCTTTTGGAATTACTTTTCGCAATTCAGTTTTTATATACTCCATTTCATCAATTTCAATTTTATTAGCAATTAAGCCAATAACATCTACTTCTTTTTGAATAAATGAATTATAGGTGAGTTGCATGGTATTGATAAAATCTTTCTTCTTTTTATCATTTCCAGCGCCCACAATTAACACAGGAATCCCTAAGTTTTTAGCAACCATTAGATTTACATCCAATTCAGTAAAACCACCTTCGCCAGAAAAATCGGTACCTTCAACTAAGACATAATCGTATTTTGCTTCAAGGTTTTTATATTTTTTAATAATATCATGTATAACTTTTTCCTTTTTTCCTTCGCTCAATAATTCAACAACTTCACTTTGTTCAAAAGCATAGCAATCTTCATATTTTATATCTAGATTAAAAAAATTAATTGCGGTGTATGTATGATCGTCGTAAAGACCGTTTTTATCTTTGTTGATGATAGGTCTAAAATAACCAACTTTAGAAGATTGATTTAGCATCATTCTTAAAAAGCCTAATGACACTATAGATTTACCGCTGTTGGGTTCTATAGTAGTAATATAAATTGATTTACTCATTCTCTAGAAATTATCCTACAAAAATAAGGCATAAAAAAATGACTAATTGTGATATTAGTCATTAAATAAATATGAAAGTAAATCAGTTAGAGTGTGTAAAGAACATTTTACCTCCATTCTTTATTGCCTCTTTTGCATGAGTGTGATTTTCCTCAAAAGTTTCTAAGTCAGTAAACTTGCAAATACCATAAGAATAATGGTATTTAATAATTTCAAAATCTAATTTAGCATCATAAATTTTTCCTTTTTCCCAATTGATATAATAATCTATATATTTATTTGTTTTTAAATTAGTAGAATATTGAAACTTGTTTTTAGTATCTATTTGGTAAATAATATAATTAGATTTATTGAGGTTTTTAACAAATGAAATTTGTAAAGAATCTATAGAAGATAATGCTTTCACGGCCTTTTTTATAGCTTTCTTATAGTAGTTATCTAATTTTGGGGCAAAATAAATTTTTATAGGCGCTTCCCATAAACGCATGAATTCTTTTTTTCCTTTACGGATGTTGCCATAAGAATCGTGTTTCTTGTACACAATATAAGACCGTTGCAAGGAAGTACCTAATAAAAAGCACAAAAATAACACGTAATTATTTATGTTAAATGTTTGATTGTAAGTATATTAAGTTGTAAATTTAGTGTATGAAAATACAAAAACAACCAACTTTAGCCGATAGCATTTGCGATTTACGAGCAAGAAAAATTAAAAAGACATTTTTCACCCAAATAAACACCCTTATCGATTGGGATACGATCTCTATCCTAATAAATAATGACTATTTAAAAGGAAAAAGTGCCACTGGCAAGCCTTCTTATGATGGGACATTACTTTTTAAAATGTGTCTTTTACAAAGTTGGTATGGTTTAAGCGATTATGAAGTTGAAGACCGAATAAATGACAGTCTTTCCTTTAGTTATTTTTGTGGGATGACTATTGAACAGGTTGCTCCAGATCATAGTACTTTAAGTAGGTTTAGAACCGCATTAACCAAAACACAAACCTTCGAAAAATTATTTACCTCCATAAACAAACAGCTAGAAGCACATAATATCATTGTAAAAACAGGTTTAATAATAGACGCTAGTGTAATAGATACGCCACTTAGACCAAAAGGAAAAACAAATTTTAAGGTAACCGAAGACCGCTTTGCAGACCAAGTAGAAGTACACAAAGAATATCCAGATAGTGTCGATAAAGAGGGTACTTGGTTAAAGAAAAGAGGAAAGTACCATTTTGGGTTTAAAAAGCATCATGTAACGGATAACGAAGGACTTGTTCTAGGAGTACTAACCACAACTGCCAGCAAAAATGAGATTGCAAATTTGGAGGAAGTTCTAGAAACTGTAAATGTAGCATTACCAAAAGGCATCCCTCTAAAGGCTGATAAAGGGTACCAATCAAAGAAAAATGTTGCGATTTTAAAGAAGCGTAATTTAAAGAATCATATCCTTAAAAAGGCGGTAAAAAATAAACCGTTAACAAAATGGGAAACTAGATTCAATAAATTAATAGGAAAAACAAGGTTTAAAGTAGAACGTACTTTTGGAGGAATAAAATTATGGTTTAAAGGTGGAATTGCAAGATATAGAGGGATGAAAAAAATGCATACACAAAATTTGATGGAGGCAATATGCTACAATTTATATCGAAGTCCAGGGATATTTGCGTCTAATTGTAAAAATTAAGGAAAAATGAAGCCTAAAAAAGGCATTTACTCACTTAAAATAGAAAAAAAATAGCATAATCGATGTTTTAGCTAAAAAAAAGGGAACTCTAAAAAGTAAAAATAATTAAGTTCGCTTTTTGCAACGGTCTTAATATCTTTGTAGGTCTCTAAAAATTCATGACTTTTTGGCTCATACGGGACAGAAACTCGTTTTTGATTTTTATAAAAATCTTTATCACTTATAAGTATTAAAGTGTCTTTTTCTTTAAAAATAAAATTGATTGAATCTTTTTTAGTGATTGCTTCTTTGTGCGTCTTTTTATATTGCCAAAGAGGTATATACCCTCTGGAGTTTTGTTGAGAAGAAATTTCTTTTATTTTGAAGCTTGTTTTCTAAATTTTTTTAAAATTTGTAACAAGTATTAAGGTGTCTCCATCACTAACTTTAATCCTTTCTGGATCTATAGCTGTTAACTTCTCGTTCTTAAAAAATTCTTTATAAAATTTTAGCTCTATAAATGTTGAGTCTTTATTTATTTCTTTTTTCTGAGCAAAAATAGTTAAGGTATAGAGAGTTATAAAAGTGATAAAAATTATGTTTTTCATAGCATTTTTTTTCTTTTTAAACCTGCAAAATACCCATATTAAATTTCTTCTCAATAGGTGCGTGGTTTGCAGCTTCAATTCCCATAGAAATCCAAGTTCTAGTGTCTAAAGGATTTATAATTGCATCTGTCCAGATTCGCGCAGCTGCATAATATGGAGATATTTGTTTGTCGTAACGCGATTTTATTTTGTCAAATAACTCAGCTTCTTTTTCAGGAGTAATTTCTTCTCCACGTTTTTTTAGCGATGCAGTTTCTATTTGTAGTAAAACTTTTGCAGCAGAATTTCCGCTCATAACCGCCAATTCAGCACTTGGCCAAGCAACAATTAATCGTGGGTCATAAGCTTTACCACACATTGCGTAATTTCCTGCTCCATAAGAATTCCCTATTATAATCGTAAATTTTGGAACTACGGAGTTACTCACGGCATTTACCATTTTTGCGCCGTCTTTTATAATTCCTCCATGTTCAGATTTTGAGCCAACCATAAAACCTGTAACATCTTGTAAGAATACTAAGGGTATTTTTTTCTGATTACAATTGGCAATAAAACGTGTTGCTTTATCGGCAGAATCATTATAAATTACACCACCAAATTGCATTTCTCCTTTTTGAGTTTTCACTAATTTTCGTTGATTTGCAACAATACCAACTGCCCAACCATCAATTCTTGCATAACCGGTTAAAATAGTTTTTCCGTATCCTTCTTTATATTGTTCAAACTCAGAATTATCAACCAAACGTTTAATAATTTCGATCATATCATATTGTGCATTTCTCTCTTTTGGCAGAATTCCGAAAATATCATCTTCTTTTTCTTTTGGCGGAAAAGATTCTGTTTTGCTAAAACCGGCTTTGTCATAATCGCCAATTTTATCAATAATAAATTTTATTTTATCTAGCGCATCTTTATCATCTTTTGCCTTGTAATCTGTAACTCCAGATATTTCACAATGAGTAGTTGCGCCACCTAAAGTTTCGTTGTCAATACTTTCGCCAATGGCAGCTTTTACTAAATAACTTCCCGCTAAAAATATACTTGCAGTTTTGTCTACAATTAAAGCCTCATCACTCATAATTGGTAAATAAGCACCACCAGCAACACAGCTTCCCATCACCGCAGAAATTTGCGTAATGCCCATGCTGCTCATTACAGCATTGTTTCTAAAAATGCGTCCAAAATGTTCTTTATCAGGAAAAATTTCATCCTGCAAAGGCAAGTAAACTCCAGCAGAATCCACTAAATAAATAATCGGTAATTTGTTTTCTATGGATATTTCTTGCGCACGTAAATTCTTTTTTCCGGTGATAGGAAACCATGCGCCCGCTTTTACAGTGGCATCATTTGCAACAACAATACACTGTTTGTTTTTAATGTATCCAATTTTTACGACAACACCTCCAGACGGACAGCCACCGTGTTCGGCATACATTTCTTCACCAGCAAACGCACCGATTTCTATCGATTTAGCAGTACGATCTAATAAGTAATCAATTCGTTCTCTTGCCGTCATTTTGCCGTTTAAATGATGTCTGTCAATTCTTTTTTGACCACCACCTAATTTTACTTTCGCAAAACGTCTGCGCAAATCTGAAGCTAATAACTTATTGTGATCTTCGTTTCTATTGAAGTTAATATCCATGAAAAATGTTTGTATTTATCTGCTAAAATAAGAAATTTTAACTGTAAGAAGTAATAATACTTTCAACTGTTTGTGCTATTTCTTTATATTGATTTTCTCTTTCTAGACGCGTTGGTTCTGCAAATCTTTCTGCGCAATTTTTCACAGAACAGGTTTCGCATGTTACACCAACAAGTTTTTTCTGAAAAGTGTTTTCTTTCAGAAAAGTAAGTTTCTTTTTTAAATGAGGAGAAAGCAACAATCCAATACTTACACTTCTGTTAATGTCCTTTTTAAAAGGATCTGGAGTTGCGGATGAAAGCACTAAATATTCATTTTTTTGATTTTCATATGAGGAAATTTGAATACCAAAAGTGGCTCTTTCTTTTGATGAGTTTTCTAAATCCTGAATTGTTTTTAAAGAAATCCAACGTCTGCAATAATGCTCATTATTTCTGTTTGCGTGTGGAGATTGTTGTTGGGTAATATGCAGTTCTTTACTGAGTTTAAATTCAGGTGAATTCTCTTTGTGTGTAAATCGTAAGAAAAATAAATTTTTTATGTTAAAATATTTAGGTAAAATAGTTGTTAAGCGCTGATAAAAAGTTTCTTGAGAGCAATTATAATGCTTAATTATTTGATGTAATTTTAAAGGTTGCCATTCTTCTAACTCAAAGAAACTTGTTAATTTTTCTATAAGAGATTTTCTAGAAATAATTAAAGCACCAGCAAAATAAGAAGCAATAAAGTTATTTAAAACTTGATCAAAACTCTCGAATTTTATCCAAGGAAACGTATAAAGCCTATCTTGAATTTCTAGATAATTGTACGCCAATTCTTTGGCGTAAATAAATGTTTTTTGAGCTTCAGAAATGTTTTTATCAATTAAAAGTATTTTGTTTTTTGGGATGTAAATGTTTCTAATTTCTCCTAAATTGTCATATCTACAAAGTTCTTTATCATCAATTATATAGCCAAATTCTTCAATTAATATCTCTTCTAAATTGATAGATGTAATTCTTTTTGATAAATCTAAATGATACGATTTTGCAAATTTTTCCACATCATCTTCGATGTCTTCAAAATAATTATTATGCGCTTCTTGATAAGAACGTAAAGAGGCTAAAAAGAAACTCTCTCTTGTAAGATTGTAGTTTTGTGCAATCTTTATAATGGTGCTAATAAAGGCATTTACTTTTGCGGGCGCATTGGCAATAATATCAATTAAGTTATTTTCTTTTATACCAAATAGTTCTAAAGGTATTTCTTTCAGTATTTTAGACTGTAAGATATCGCCAATTGGTGCAAGATTTTTATCTAGTTTTAATGAGACAAAATGATCATAAGGAACCTCTAAACTTTCTGAAAGTAATAGTATTTTATCTGTCTTCGGATATTTTTTTCCTTTCTCAATTTCATTTAAATAGGATTTTGAGAGTCCGGATAATTTTGACAAACCAAATAGCGAAAGATTCTTCTCTGTTCGTATTTGCTTGAGTTTTAAACCAAAAATTAATCGGATGTATTCGTCTTCTACCATCATATATTCAAAGATAAGAATAAATAGCGAATGAATTAAAAAAAGTTTTTTATAAATTTAGCGAACGTTCGCTTGTGGAGTCCAAAAATTAATTATATCATTGCAGTGTAGAAATTAAATTAGTCTAATTATGGAAGAAAATACAATTACAAAAGAAATCAATTTTAATGGCTTTAAGATTTTGGATTATCAGGATGTTTTAACAAATGAAGCGCAATTATTTTTGTTAGAATTACATGAAAAATTCAATCAAAGAAGATTAAAATTATTGGAAGAAAGAGAAGTTGAACAAGCTTATTTTGACGCTGGAAATTATCCTTCTTTTCCAAAAGAGACCAAAAAAATTAGAGAATCCGATTGGGTTTGTGCTCCTTTACCAGAAGATTTATTAGATAGAAGAGTAGAAATTACGGGTCCTGTAGATCGTAAAATGGTGATCAATGCCTTAAACTCCGGAGCAAAAACTTTTATGGCAGATTTTGAAGACAGTAATTCTCCAAATATCTATAATAATTTACAGGGTCAAATTAATTTAAGAGATGCAATTAATAAGACAATTTCATATCATGATGACAAAAAGAATAAATCGTATCAATTAAATAAAAATACGGCAACTTTAATTGTACGACCAAGAGGTTTGCATTTAAATGAAAAACATTTTACTGTTGACGGTGAAGAAATGTCTGGTTCTTTGGTAGATTTCGGACTGTATTTTTTCCACAACATCAAAACATTACAAGCGCAAAATTCTGCAACCTATTTTTATTTACCAAAACTAGAACATTATTTAGAAGCTCGTTTATGGAATGATATTTTTGTTTTTGCGCAAGAGTATGTAAATATTGCTCAAAATACGATAAAAGCTACTGTTCTAGTAGAAACAATTACGGCAAGTTTTCAGTTAGATGAAATTATTTATGAATTAAGAAATCATATGGCGGGATTGAATTGCGGACGTTGGGATTATATTTTTTCATACATCAAAAAATTCAGAAATCATCCAAATTTCATGGTTCCTAATAGAGATCAAGTAACTATGAGGACGCCTTTTATGAGTGCTTATTCTTTATTGGTGATTCAAAGATGTCATAAAAGAAATGTGCACGCAATGGGCGGAATGGCCGCTCAAATTCCGATTAAGAATGACGAAATAGCAAATAGCAATGCGTTTGCAAAAGTATATGCAGATAAAGAGCAAGAAGTAAAAAATGGGCATGACGGAACATGGGTTGCGCATCCAGGATTAGTTTCTTTAGCTATGAATGTTTTTAATGAAAACATGCTGACGAAAAATCAAATTCATGTAAAAAGAAGTGATGTAAACGTGGGTGTAAATGATTTGGTTGAAATGCCAAAAGGAACCATTACTGAAGAAGGTATTCGTAAAAACATCAATGTAGGAATTTTGTATATCGAAAGTTGGTTGCGTGGAAATGGCGCAGCAGCAATCTACAATCTCATGGAAGATGCAGCAACTGCAGAAATTTCTAGAACTCAGGTTTGGTTGTGGCTTCAAAAGGAAGTAGCAATAGATACTGGAGAAATATTTAATACAACAGCTTATGAAAAATTCAAACATCAAGAGATTGAAAAAATTAAAGAGTATGTGGGACAAGTTGGATTTGATAATGGCAAATTCAAGGAAGCAATACAATTATTTGATGAACTTGTTTTAACAAAAAATTTTCAAGAATTTTTAACTTTAAAAGCGTACAATCATATATAAAAAAAATGTCTCGCAACTACTGAAATAGTTAACGAGACGAAATTATCAAAATCCAGAAAACCTTAATAATTAAACACGAAATTATGAAAAATTTATCACAAAACAGTTATAGTTCAGCTTTAGACACTGTAAGAAATTTAAAACAAAAATATGGTACCTCTTGGGATGCTATAAATTCTGAAAGTGCTGCGAGAATGGTTTCTCAAAACCGATTTAAAACGGGTTTAGAGATTGCAAAATATACTGCTGCAATTATGAGAAAAGACATGGAGGAATATGATGCAGATTCATCAAATTACACGCAATCTTTAGGTTGCTGGCATGGTTTTGTGGCGCAACAAAAAATGATTGCAGTTAAAAAACACCACAAAACAACCAGCAAAAGATATTTATACCTTTCTGGATGGATGGTGGCCGCTTTGCGATCGGAATTTGGTCCTTTACCAGATCAATCGATGCACGAAAAAACAGCAGTTTCTTCTTTGATTGAAGAAATTTATGATTTCTTACGTCAGGCAGATGCAATTGAGCTAAATGATTTATTTAGAAGACTTGAAAAAGGTGAAGATGTACAAAGTAAAATAGATAATTTTGATTCTCATATTGTACCAATTATTGCTGATATTGATGCAGGTTTTGGAAACGAAGAAGCTACTTATTTATTGGCTAAAAAAATGATTCAAGCAGGCGCTTGTGCAATTCAAGTAGAAAATCAGGTTTCTGATGCAAAACAATGTGGTCATCAAGACGGAAAGGTAACGGTTCCTCACGAAGATTTTATCTCTAAATTAAATGCAATTAGATATGCATTTTTAGAATTAGGGGTTGATGAAGGAATTATTGTTGCAAGAACAGATTCAGAAGGAGCGAGTCTTACTCAAAAATTACCGGTAAGTCAAGAACCTGGAGATTTAGCTTCGCAATATTTAGCTTTCGTTGAAGCGGAAGAAATAGGAATAAATGAAGCAAAAGAAGATGATGTTTTATTAAAAAGAGACGGTAAATTGGTTCGTCCGGTAAGATTAGCAAACGGTTTGTATAAATTTAAAGATGGTTCTAATATTGATAGAGTTGTGTTAGATTGTATTACAAGTTTACAAAATGGAGCAGATTTATTATGGATAGAAACACCAACTCCGAATGTAAAGCAAATCGCACATATGGTAAACCGAGTAAAAGAAGTTGTGCCTAATGCGAAGTTGGTGTATAACAATTCGCCTTCATTTAATTGGACGTTAAACTTTAGACAGCAAGTTTATGAAGAAATGCGTGCTGAAGGAGAAAATATGACAGCTTATGATAGAAATAATTTAATGGATCAACAATATGATGCATCCGAACTAGGTTTTCGTGCAGATCAAAAAATCAAAACTTTTCAAATTGATGGGGCAAGAGAAGCGGGTATTTTTCATCACTTAATTACGTTGCCAACGTATCATACAACGGCTTTACATATGAATGATTTGACTGAGGGTTATTTTGGTGAAGACGGAATGTTAGCGTATGTAAAAGGAGTTCAAAGACAAGAAATTAGAAAAGGAGTTGCTTGTGTGAAACACCAGAGAATGGCAGGTTCTGATTTAGGCGATGATCATAAAACTTTTTTTACTGGGGATAAAGCGTTAAAAGCAGGAGGTACAAATAATACTTCGAATCAGTTTGAAGTTGTTGAAGAGCCTAAAAAAGTAAGAAATGAAATAGGAAAAGTAGCTTAATATATTTTTTGAATTAGAAATTGTTAAAACCTCTTTGAAGTATTTCAAAGAGGTTTTTGTTTTCTTCTATTTTCGAATTAAAGAGAAATTTCCTTTTTTGCTGATGGTTGGTTTTGCGGTATCCGCAGGAATTAGCGTAATATTATACCAATAATCATCAGAAGAAAGTCTTTTTCCTCCATAAGTTCCGTCCCAACCTTGACCGTCAATTGCTATTTGAGCGACCAGTTTTCCGTATCGGTTAAATATGTTGATACTGCTATTAGGGTAAAAAGTTTTGTTGGCACCTTTTACAACCCAATAGTCATTGTCTCCATCCGCATTTGGTGTAAAGAATTTTGGAAACTGAATTACAGAAACTAGTAACGTTGTATCTGGCGAACATCCGTTTTTGTCGTTTACAAGTATTTTGTAAATTCCACCTTCTAAGTTTTCAAAAAGAGGTTCGTCTTGGAAACCAGCAAAAGGAGTTCTTGTGTTATCATCCATATTTATAATTGCAAATTGATAGTCTCCAGGACCTAAATCGTTACTAAGAATGTCAATAGAGATTGATAAATTATTTTGACTGCCAATATTGTTAGTTTCATCAACGATGGTTATAAAACTGATGTCTAAAATTGCAATATTAGATTCGTTGATAACAATTGTTTCTGTTCTAGAGCATGATGTTCCATTTGTAGTGGTTGCCGTAACCGTATAAGTTCCTTTAACAGTAATATTAATATTGTCCGCAGAAACAGTGTTTAAAGTTGTTCCATTTGTATTTTTCCATTCATAAGTATAAACACCTCGCGGATTTTCTACTTTAATATTTAAAGGCATATTATTTAAACATAAAATTTGCGGAGTTGTCACGGTAAAATCTGGCAAAAGATTTACGATGACATCAAAAAATGCATCATCATTTACACAGCCTGTTCTTTTGTTTTGAATGCGCACAAAAATGGTTTCTGTTGCAAATAAATTTTCATAAGGTGATGAGATTGCAGAATTTCCAGAAGTTGCATTTGCTTTAGATGAATGAAAAGTTACATTAAAATCATCAGGATCTTGAGAGGTTCCTAAAATTTCAGCAATTTTCCCGTCTAAATCAATGGTTTGAATTATGCCGTTTGCATCATCAAAATCATCATTATTATCACATTCAGAAAGATTAGAAATCGTTTCGAAAGTTGGTTCTGGATTTATAATCACATCAAAATTAGAAATTCCGTTTGCACATTGCGTATCAGCATTAAAAACGCGAACATAAATAGTTTGTCTGTTTGCTGTTGTGTTACTAAAGGGTGAATTTAAAGGATTTGCACCATTTTGTGCTTCAATTAAATTACGATGATAAGTAACCTTGTAAATAGTGTTGTCTTGTGTTTCTAAGATTCCGGCAGTCTGACTTTCTAAATCGATAGTTTTAGAAAATCCGTTTCTAGCAGAGCCATCAGAATTATCATCACAAACTTCTAAATCTTCTACGAAATTTGCAATTGGTGAAGGATGTACAATTAAATTAAAAGCAGTGTGGTCTGTAAAACAGCCTGTTGTGTTATTTGTAACTCTTACGTAAATGGTTTGTAAGTCACGATTGGTATTTGTGTAAGGAGAGGAAAGAGGAGCATTTCCTGAATTTGCATCAGTGTCAGAAAGGTGATAAGTAACTGTGAAATCTGAGCTATTTTGATTGCCTAAAATTATGTTATTTTGACTTTCTAAATCGAAACTCTGTACAAATCCGTTTGTGCGATCACCATCATTTGCATCATCACAAAATTCTAAATCATCAACTGAATTTGCTACAGGAACCGTATTTGTTTTTAAATATAATTCCCCTGTTCCACTGCAATCGTTGTTGTTTTTATTTGTGATTTTAAAATAAATAGTTTGTCTTGTAATGTCAGAGGGATACTCAATATTTCTGTAGTTTGAAATATCTGTTATTTTATTGATTACAGCAGTTCTGTCTTCTTTGGTTTCATAATAAGATACTTCTAAATCGGGTCTTAAAGCAGGTGGGAAAAACACTAAAATTTCTGATTCAGCGGCACTAAAATCAAAATTAGTAATTCCGTCAGTATCATCATTTAAAGGTCCGTTTGTACCATCAGCTTGTAAAAAATCATCGCAAACAGCGTCAAATTCTTTGTCGTAAGCAACGTCTGAAGCCGCTTCAACCTGTAAGTTAATTTTTGAAATTCGATAACAACCTTCAGTAGAAATAGTTCTAACCCAAGCTTCACCAATTTGATTTACAGGATAGCGTAATTTGTCTGTTACTTCAGGTGAACCAACAATGGCATCAGCTTGAGTTGCAAAATAGGTGAATGTTTCGGTTTGATAATTTGCTGAAATACTAATTTCTGCCTCTGTTAAATTCACTGTTGATATTCTGTCTAAATCATCGTCACATTGTAATAAGTTTACTACATCCGTTACTTCGGGTAAAGAGTCTACTATTAGATCGAGGGTTTTAGAGGCATCGTCACAAGCTGAATTGTCTTTGTTTGCTACTCTTATAAATACAGTTTGAGTATTTGTAACGGAATGATCAGCATCTTTATCAATTGCGGTTGAAGAATCATTTGTTTCTGCCCCATTTTGAGAGGTATGATAACTAATATTGTATTGATTTGGATCTAAAGCTCCTAGAATTTCAGAATCTCTAGTATGTAATAAAAACGTATTTATAATTGCATCTGTATCACTTCCGCTTTCTTCATTGTCACAAATCCTGTAAGATTCTGGCTGAATAGGTATGGGTAAATCAAAAACGGCTAAAGTAAATGAGGTAATATCAAAACAAGTTGTGTTGTTTGTATTTTGAATTCTAGCATATATTGTTTCTAACGTAAAAGCATCCTTGTTTTCATAAGGACTGTCAATATTTGTGTCAGGAATATTTTTCTGAGCTTCTTCTAAACTGTTAAAATACAATACTTCAAAATCTGCATCAGGTTGTCCGTTTAGTATTTTAGGAGTACTGTCCGTATCAAAATCAAATGTGCTAAATCCATTTCCGTCATCGTCACATCTCTCTATGTTATCCGGTTTATTTGCAACGGGTAACGCATATACCGTAACTACCACCGCTAATTTGTCGGATATTGAACACCCTTCTGGTGAAGCTGTTGCATAGTAGGTTATTGAGCTGTTTAGTACTGGTGTTGTAAATGAGTTTCCCACATTTACGAGATTACCTAAAGCGTCATACCAAAAAATAGTACCTTCGGTTACTGTAGCTATTAAATTCACAGAAGTGCCAGTACATAAATCTATGTCGGCACTTATTGTTAATACTTTAGGTATATAGATACTTGTACTTGCAGAAATCTGTAAAACGGGATCCCCAGGCATACCTCCGTATTCAACGATATATCCTTTTGCTTGATATGGTCCACCACCACCTGTGTCAGGTAAATCATTCCAAGAACCTTCAATACCTATAGAATCGTCAGTTATATGTGCATAATCTTCATTTCCTGCTTGATTAGGCTCTTCAGTATTCCAATTTGAATACATTGGTAATCCAGTTGTTTGATCAATTGGTGCTGATCCAGTAAAAGTACCATTCCAGAAGATAGTTCCAGCCTCAGGACCGGTAACCCATTTCCAAACACTTTCTTGATCTTCATCACTACCACCAATCCAACCAGCACCTGATATTTGCTCAGCAGCGATTTGACTTTCTTCGGTAGATAAAATTGTTGCTAAATACCCCTGAAGACCATAGTAATTTGATGCCTCTGCTAAAATCTTAGCTTGAGACCAAGAGATATTAATATTTTCTACAAAAACATAAAAATGTCCTGTTAAAGGGAGGTAGTTGGCATCTCCAATTGTAAAAGAAAAAAATCGATCTGAACTAATATCTGCATTTGTGCTTTCAAAAATTAGATCTCTTACAGCTATTTCCAAGTCTGTATGTGAGATTTGATTTGGCCCTATTGGTGTTAATGTTAATTTGCCTTCATTGGTATTCCACGAGGTGTTTATCGTAGGGTGCGTTCCTGTTAATATTAGCTGATCAGTTGCTATATTATATCCCGAAGAAATTTGAATAAAAAATGCATCAATACCTGCGTCGTCAGGATCTGAAATAGTGAAGTTTGGTGCTATATTGACCTGACTCAAAGGGCAATATGCGACTCTGTTATTAGCAGTAAGTTCTGGGGGTTGATTGTTTACTAGGGTAACCGTAAAAGAACCTTGAGAAAAACAAGTAATATTATTTTGATTAACAATTCTAAAATAGATAGTTTCGAGACTTACAGCACTTGTATGGTTTAAAGGATCTGTAATGATTGTGTTAAAAGTAATATCTGTCGCATACATGATTTCAAATTCAGAAATATCTTGAGCGCCTAAAATACTGGCATCCTGAACTGTCAAATCAACTATTTCGCTACCATTATTATCAGGATCCTCAATAATTAAGTTGTCAGGTTGTAAATCAATTTCTGGAGTTGTGTATGCATTTATATTAAATTTAGTAGTTGTAAAACAAAGTGTATTTGTGTCTGTAAGTCTGATAAATATATTTTGTGGAGCTGCGGTATTTTCATAATTTAAAGGATTAGGAATTGGGCTGCTATTTGTGAGTGCATCGTTATTACTTGTATGATAGCTTATAGAGGTATTTGGTTGTCCGTTTAAAATAGAATTTTCATTTGAGGTTAAATCAAAAGTAGTTCTGTTATCTTTTACCCCGTCAGAATCACATAATAATAAGTCATAGGATTCTCCTGTTGTTAGAGGAGTCGCGCTTGGAGGATCGTTAAAGGTGGCTGTTCCTGTCCAGTCAATTTTAAAATTACTAGTGCCTACGGGTCTATCAATAACGATAAAATAAGAATCATCAGCAATAACGTCTAACTCACGAACAAAGTTATTTCCTAATGTTCCTGGCCCTTCAGAAGTATCCTGTTCGGTACTGTTCATACCGGTTAAATTACTGGTAGCTACAGAAGCTTGTGGATTTGTAGTTGAGCAGCGAATGGCTTGGCCTATATCTCCACAGTCTACATTAGGACCAAAAACAAAAAAATCAAAATCTATTACTAAATCTGTATTTGTTGATCCGTCAGCAAAAGTAGGAGTAAGTATAAAACCTAATGTACCTCCTGTATTTATACTTATTCTAAACCATAAGCTATTATTTTCCTGACTACCACATGTATTTGAACCACTTAATTCTTGTATTCCAACACCTGTAGCGGTTAAATCTTGATATCCACTATTTCCGCAAACTATTAATGCGTCTGAACAATCATTCTGAGAATATATAAAAATCGAATTAAGCAAAAATAATAGGAGAATATTTTTTTTCATAAATAAATTTCTAAAGGCGAATATAAAGTTTTATTTGTAAAATAGTTACTTCCTGAGTAAAGAGAAATTTCCTTTTTTGCTGATGGTTGGTTTTGCGGTATCCGCAGGAATTAGCGTAATATTATACCAATAATCATCAGAAGAAAGTCTTTTTCCTCCATAAGTTCCGTCCCAACCTTGGCCATCAATTGCTATTTGAGCGACCAGTTTTCCGTATCGGTTAAATATGTTGATACTGCTATTAGGGTAAAAAGTTTTGTTGGCACCTTTTACAACCCAATAGTCATTGTCTCCATCCGCATTTGGTGTAAAGAATTTTGGAAACTGAATTACAGAAACTAGTAACGTTGTATCTGGCGAACATCCGTTTTTGTCGTTTACAAGTATTTTATAAATTCCGCCTTCTAAGTTTTCAAAAAGAGGTTCGTCTTGGAAACCAGCAAAAGGAGTTCTTGTGTTCTCATCCATATTTATAATTGCGAATTGGTAGTCGCCTGGTCCTAAATCGTTACTAAGAATGTCAATAGAGATTGATAAATTATTTTGACTGCCAATATTGTTAGTTTCATCAACGATGGTTATAAAACTGATGTCTAAAATTGCAATATTAGATTCGTTGATAACAATTGTTTCTGTTCTAGAGCATGATGTTCCATTTGTAGTGGTTGCCGTAACCGTATAAGTTCCTTTAACAGTAATATTAATATTGTCCGCAGAAACAGTGTTTAAAGTTGTTCCATTTGTATTTTTCCATTCATAAGTATAAACACCTCGCGGATTTTCTACTTTAATATTTAAAGGCATATTATTTAAACATAAAATTTGCGGAGTTGTCACGGTAAAATCTGGCAAAAGATTTACGATGACATCAAAAAATGCATCATCATTTACACAGCCTGTTCTTTTGTTTTGAATGCGCACAAAAATGGTTTCTGTTGCAAATAAATTTTCATAAGGTGATGAGATTGCAGAATTTCCAGAAGTTGCATTTGCTTTAGATGAATGAAAAGTTACATTAAAATCATCAGGATCTTGAGAGGTTCCTAAAATTTCAGCAATTTTCCCGTCTAAATCAATGGTTTGAATTATGCCGTTTGCATCATCAAAATCATCATTATTATCACATTCAGAAAGATTAGAAATCGTTTCGAAAGTTGGTTCTGGATTTATAATCACATCAAAATTAGAAATTCCGTTTGCACATTGCGTATCAGCATTAAAAACGCGAACATAAATAGTTTGTCTGTTTGCTGTTGTGTTACTAAAGGGTGAATTTAAAGGATTTGCACCATTTTGTGCTTCAATTAAATTACGATGATAAGTAACCTTGTAAATAGTGTTGTCTTGTGTTTCTAAGATTCCGGCAGTCTGACTTTCTAAATCGATAGTTTTAGAAAATCCGTTTCTAGCAGAGCCATCAGAATTATCATCACAAACTTCTAAATCTTCTACGAAATTTGCAATTGGTGAAGGATGTACAATTAAATTAAAAGCAGTGTGGTCTGTAAAACAGCCTGTTGTGTTATTTGTAACTCTTACGTAAATGGTTTGTAAGTCACGATTGGTATTTGTGTAAGGAGAGGAAAGAGGAGCATTTCCTGAATTTGCATCAGTGTCAGAAAGGTGATAAGTAACTGTGAAATCTGAGCTATTTTGATTGCCTAAAATTATGTTATTTTGACTTTCTAAATCGAAACTCTGTACAAATCCGTTTGTGCGATCACCATCATTTGCATCATCACAAAATTCTAAATCATCAACTGAATTTGCTACAGGAACCGTATTTGTTTTTAAATATAATTCCCCTGTTCCACTGCAATCGTTGTTGTTTTTATTTGTGATTTTAAAATAAATAGTTTGTCTTGTAATGTCAGAGGGATACTCAATATTTCTGTAGTTTGAAATATCTGTTATTTTATTGATTACAGCAGTTCTGTCTTCTTTGGTTTCATAATAAGATACTTCTAAATCGGGTCTTAAAGCAGGTGGGAAAAACACTAAAATTTCTGATTCAGCGGCACTAAAATCAAAATTAGTAATTCCGTCAGTATCATCATTTAAAGGTCCGTTTGTACCATCAGCTTGTAAAAAATCATCGCAAACAGCGTCAAATTCTTTGTCGTAAGCAACGTCTGAAGCCGCTTCAACCTGTAAGTTAATTTTTGAAATTCGATAACAACCTTCAGTAGAAATAGTTCTAACCCAAGCTTCACCAATTTGATTTACAGGATAGCGTAATTTGTCTGTTACTTCAGGTGAACCAACAATGGCATCAGCTTGAGTTGCAAAATAGGTGAATGTTTCGGTTTGATAATTTGCTGAAATACTAATTTCTGCCTCTGTTAAATTCACTGTTGATATTCTGTCTAAATCATCGTCACATTGTTTTAATTCTACAATGGCTGTGACGATGGGCAAAGGATTTACAGTTAATGTAATTTCATTTGAAGTTACTGCGCAAGCATTTCCTGTTCTACCTAAAACAATTCGGTATTTATTGTTATTGTAAGTTAAAGGTGTATTTGTGATTGTTAAATAATTTGTTGTGCTTCCGTTATAAATCGCATCATTTGAAATGATGTTCCAAGTTGAACCATCAACAGAAACCCACCATTGAAAACTATCTGCAGTTGTTTCTATTGTAATGGTGTCTGTAGAATCTTCACAAAAAATTACATCTTCAAAATTTGTAATGAGTATTGGAGCGCTTGTTATATAGTATAAATTAGGGTTTGTATAGCCATTTGTAGTGTTTAGTACTTTTCCGTTTGCGTTTACTTGAAAGGGGCTTGCATCAATAATTCCGTCGTTGTTAGCGTCTGTAAAACCTGCTTCTTTCGTGTCAAAACAAGCATCATTATCTGCGTCTAATTCTAAGAAATTTAAAATATTATCTGCATCTGTATCGGCAATTGTGTAATTAAGAATTGCATTATCAGCGGTTGTTTCTAAAGTGTCAACTACACCGTTAATACCTACCGAAGTTGCGTTTGCGCTATCAATAATTCCATCATTATTTGCATCCGCTAAATTATGGCCCGCTTCTACTAAATCAAAAATTCCATCATTGTCAGAATCTACATCTAAATAATTTGGAACACCATCTTTATCTGTGTCAATATTTGTTGTAATTCCGTTAAAAATATCATCTAATCCATCCTGATTTGTATCTGTATTTGAAAGTAAAATTTTTGGAGAGGAAGCTTCTGAAATATCCGGAATTCCGTCATTATCAGAATCTAAATCAAACATGTTTTCAATTCCGTCTCCATCAGAATCCAAAGAAAAACAAGTTAATTGAATATTTCCGCTAAAGGTTGAGTTTGTTGTAATTCCTGCAGACTGATGCGTAAAATCAATTTGATTTACTTGATTTGCTAAAAACTCGAAAGTACTTGCAGCTCCTGAAGTATTAGATTTATATTGAAACCAGATTTCTGATGCAGAAATATTTGTAATTTCTTCTTCAAATACGCCATCAAAATTTGTATCAATTAAAAGTTGATCATCAGGATCTAAAAGTGTAATGTTTTTAGAATTTGGACCAATTTTTAGGATAAAAAATTCACCTTCGGAAATTACATGATCAAAAGCTCTGTTCTGCGTAAATTTAAAATTGATATTTTGATTGAAATCGAGTTTATAATTTAAGTTAGAAATATCTCCTGCGTTTATGGTTGAAACAAAATTACCAGAATTTTCCCCTGTTAAAGTGTTTGGAGTTCCGGCAGAATTTGTTTCAGAAAAAGAACTTGAAATAATTGTTGAATTTGTGGTGTTGTCCTGAAAAAGAATACTAGGTGAACTTGTGTTTGAAAGATTTAAAGTTGCGTTTCCAAAAGATTCATCACAATTTAAAATCCCATCATTATCAATGTCAATATCTAAATTGTCTATAATTAAATCGCCATCAAAATCATCAGGACAAAGACTTACAGGAATTTCTGAGGATTCGAAAGTTGCTCCTGTACAATCTATAATACCAATTAATTTATAACTACCTGGTTCAGAAGCTATTGGTTTGTAGCTAGAATCAGAACTTCTTTCTTCCCAATCAGAAGTCGTTTCATTATAATAATACCATTTTACGCCTCCGTCAAACAATTCTGTGTTTGCGGCTTGTAAAGTAACGTTTGGTATACAGTTTCCTAAAGAGGAAACGGTGGTATTAAAATTAATTTCTGGGGCAGAAGGAAATCCGGAATAAAAACTACCAGAAGTTGCAGCGCCATTTTGATTAAAATAAGCACAATATAATTCTTCACTGCTTTCTACGCTTATATCTCCTTTTAGCCCGGTAACTTTATACGTTACATAATTTGGATTTCCGTTAACAAGACTTGGTCCGGTTGAAATAAAAGAAGAAGTTGGTAGCCCGTTGATTGTTACCGTAGCTCCGGTATTTGTCACAATTGTTACTCCGCCGTCAAATGTATCACTACCAATTTGGTCTATTGATGCGATATTATTCACATTTCCTTTGCTTTCACAGTTTAAAGGAGGTACAAAAAATAATCCTTGGTTAGCAGCGTTATCCCCAAAACCAACACCTTGATACGCAAAGGCTGGTTTAGAGGTTTCTACATACATGTTACCATTTGCATTGTAAAATCCTCCTTCTATTACATGGAATTTTCCTTTGTTTATAGTTATAACAGCGGTACCACCAACTTTTATTTCGGTATTATCTTCATGAGCGATAATAAGTACATTTTCCCATCCATCTTCTCCTTCACCTCGAACAAATATATATTCAGTTCCTATTTTTTTTGAGTCAACAATTTGATCTATTCCAAAATCTCTATTGTTGCTGCCTTCAAAAAAACTACCGGTTGCAGAACCAGAGTTTACAACTATAGGTTTTTCGGAGTGTACTAAAGTACCTATTAAATCATCTGGATTTCCTCCTGCATCAAAAGAAACAGAAACAATAAAACTTTCTCCTTTGTTTAAAATTCTTGAAAAAGGGATTGATCCAGAATAATTATTAATTCTTATTCCCGGAGTAAAATCATCAAAAGTAATATTTGTGTCGTCTTCTGTAGCCATTACAGATATAAAATTTAAAAATCCCTCTTTTGGTGAAGAGCTCCAAAATCCTCCCATTCTAAAATCGGTTCCTAGAGCAGAATTTCCCTTACTTACGATTGCCGCAGCTTGGAATCTGTTTGAGGATACCATTCTAATGGAAACATATACAAGATCATCAGCTTCAATAATATAACCTTTGGATGTCATAATTGTTGCGGTTTGACTTGATTCTTGAAATAATTGGTTTCCGACATCATAGGAGTTAGTTATAAAGGGGTTGGAGTTTGAAACCGTTCCTTTTATTTCTTCTGATAAAGGCCTTCCAATTGGCGTTATTTTAAAAGCAACATTTTTATTTTTAGGAGTAGAAATATAGATATATTGATTTTCTATAGGATCATCACTCGTAATTGGTGGTAAATAATGTTTTTTGCTTAACTGAGCATTTATATCTTGAAAAGTAAGTATACTAATTAAGAATAGTAGAAAATAATATAAAGTATTTTTTAACATAAAATGTGTTGTAAAAGGATAAATATAATGTGTAAAAATAACCAGAAAATAATTATTAAATCAAATAATAAAACATTTACTCGGAATATCTGTAGCAGAAATGATTTAATACCTACAAATAAGTATAGGAATATTTCTTTTAATTAAAAAAAATCAGCAAATATTAGCTTCTATTAAGTTGCTTTCTTAAATATCTCCTTGGATTTATTTTCCTTGGTAAATAAATTTTATTTTTGTAACTTTGTTTGAATTTTAAATTATTCATTAGGATGGGCTTTGGTTTCAATTTTTGCCGTAATCCTACGAATTACGTCATATATAACTTATAACAAACTAAATTAATTATGAAAAAAGTACTAGCATTTTCAGGAAGTACAAGCTCAACATCCATCAATAAAAAATTAGCAACCTTTGCTGCAAAAAATTTAAAAAATAATTCTTTTGATGTAATTGATTTAAGAGATTTTAATGTCCCAATATATAGTTTTGACGAAGAAAAAAACGGATTTCCAGAAGATGTAAAAAAGTTTACTTCTTTGTTAGATAACTATGACGGCTTTATACTTTCGTTAGCAGAACACAATGGTTCTTATGCCGCAGCTTTTAAAAACATATATGATTGGACTTCAAGAATTCACTTGAATGTTTTTAGAGACAAGCCACTTTTATTAATGGCTACTTCACCAGGAAAAATGGGAGGTCAATTTGTATTGGCGGCTGGCGAGCAAAAGTTTTCTAGAATGGGGGCAAAAGAGTTAATTACTTTTTCATTACCCAGTTTTAACGATAACTTTATAGCCGATAAGATTGTAAATAAAGAATTATTAGCTTCATTAAAAGACAATATACATAAATTTGAGAATTTTTTAAATCAATAGAAATGAAAATAGTTTTGTACGGTAAACAAGGTCATGCTTATACGGTTGCCTTTAAAAATTTTCTAAATTCTACGGATGTGCCCTATATTTATAAAGACGTTTCCAAAGATTCAGAAGCAAGAGAACATAGCAAAGAGTTGTATGATGGTGTTGTTAAATTCCCAACTTTATTTGTGGATGATAAAATTTATTTAACTCCTACAACGGATGAATTTAATAAAATAATGCAAGATTTAAGATTAAGGGCATGGATTTTTGATTTTAGAGACAAGTGACAATAGACAAGAAAAACAAGAAACAAATTGAGTAAAACATTGTTTTTACCAAACCAAATTTTTAGAGTACTGATTACTAAATAATGCTGCGCATCCAGTACTAAGTATTGATTACTCTGTACTAAACACTAAAACATGGGAGATATATCTAAAGACATAAAATCGAAATTTACTAGCAACAAAGTAAAAGCACTAATCAATATAAAGTATACTTCAAATTGGTTGAGTAGTAGAGAAAATGAGTTTTTTAAACCTTACGGAATTTCGCCTCAACAATATAATATTTTAAGGATTTTACGCGGTTCAAAAGATCAAATTAAGGTGCAAATTGTAAAAGATAGAATGATTGAAAGAGCACCAAATGCAACTCGCTTAATGGATAAATTATGTGATAAAAATCTAATTGAAAGAGAACGTTGCGAACATGATAGAAGAGTAGTATATGTTAAAATTTCGGAGGTAGGTTTAGATTTATTATCAATGATTGACAATATAAAAAACGTATCTTTTTTAGACAATTTATCAGAGGAAGAAGCAGCTATTCTAAGTAATCTATTGGATAAAATTAGATAAAAAATTTCGGAAAACATTTTCCTCAACTTATAATTTTAGGAAAATAATTAACTGAAATATCAGTTCGAGTTATTTCGATTTTTGAGCGGAATTACATTCGTAACAACTAGCAATAAAAATTATGAAAAAACTAAAATCAATACAACATAAAGTTCCAAGTCCATTGGTAAATATGGGACCAATAAAATTGCGTCAACCTTTGCCAGCAGACGGAATTGAAAATGTAGATCCGTTTTTGCTATTGCATCATTATGGACCTTATGCAATAAGTGAATTTTCTAATCCTTTTGACTTAGGTCCGCATCCTCACAGAGGTTTTGAGCCCATAACATTATTGTTCAAAGGCGAACAATTACATAGAGATTCTTTGGGAAATGAAATGGTGGTAAAAGCTGGCGGCGTTCAATGGACAACGGCTGGGCGTGGAATAATTCACGCAGAAGCACCAACCAAGCAGTTTGTGAAAAAAGGTGGCGATTTAGAAGGAATCCAGTTGTGGTTAAATTTGCCTGCAAAAGATAAAATGATGACGCCTAATTATCAGCATTTAGAAGAAAATCAAATTCCGAAACTCTTTTCTGAGGATAAAAAAGTGCAATTAAATATTATCGCAGGAAATCAATTAGAACAATCTGGATTGATTAAAACCCAAACAGAAGTGAATGTTTTTACGGCAAATGCTGATGAAAACGGAAAGTTAGAAATTGAAATCCCAGAAAATCATCAATCTTTAATCTACTTATTAGACGGTGAAATTTTGATAAATAATTCGGGTGTTTTAAAGAAGGGAGAAAATCAAATGATAACTTTTCATCAAGACGGAACTATCATCCAATTTGAAGCAAAAAAACAAAGTACTATTTTAATTTTATCAGGAGAGCCGATTAAAGAAAAAATTACACAATATGGACCTTATGTAATGAATACGCAAACTGAAATTTTAGAAGCAATGCGCGATTTTCAGCAAGGAAAAATGGGTTATTTATATTAATATTTGGGCATTCCCCAAAAAGGGTCGTGCTTTCGGCAGTCGCTATTTTCTGAAAAAGAAAATGAGCTTCAATAAATGCCTCAATCTCTAATGCAAAAAAAAAAGGAAATAAAAATGAACAAAATACTTCATAAATGGACTACCAGAGGATTTGCAGATCATGGTTGGTTAAAATCGTATCATACATTTAGTTTTGCAAATTATCAAAATTTAGAAAGAATGAATTTTGGAATGTTACGTGTTTTAAATGATGATATTGTGCAACCAAATATGGGTTTTGGCACACATCCGCATAGAAATATGGAAATCATTTCTATTCCTATTTCAGGAGCGTTATCACACAAAGATAATATGAATAATCAACGTGCTATTGAAGTTGGGGAAGTGCAGGTTATGAGCGCAGGAACTGGTTTAACGCACTCAGAATTTAATCATAGTAAAACAGACGCCGTAAACTTTTTACAACTTTGGATTCTTCCGGAAACAGAAAATGTAACACCGTATTACAATCAAAAGATGTTTGAGGAATCTGGCCGAAAAAATAATTTTCAAGTTTTAGTTTCACCAGTAGATAAATTAGTAGAAGGTTCTTTGCCAATACATCAGCAAGGTTATATTTTGATGATTGATTTAGACCCAGAATTTGAAATAGAATATCATTTAAAAAACGGAGCCTACTTTTTCTTAATCGATGGAGAAGTGTCGATTGCTGATGAGACACTTAAAGAAAGAGATGCAATAGGTATTACAGAATCCGAAAAAGTAGTTATAAAAGCGAACAAAAAAAGTAAATTATTGATTATAGATGTTCCTCTGAATTAGAATAAAACAATATTTTTATAAACCAAAGAATCAATTTCTTTGGTTTTTTAATTTCATAAAATAAGCATATCTTGCAATGTGTTATGCGTGCATAATAAATTTAAGATAAAACAGATGATATACAAACATATTTTTGAGCCATTAGATTTAGGATTTACAACCTTAAAAAATAGAATTTTAATGGGTTCTATGCACACCGGTTTAGAAGAAGAAAAAAACGGCCTAGATAGAATTGCAGCGTATTATGCAGAAAGAGCGAAAGGAGGAGTAGGACTCATAGTTACAGGAGGAATTTCGCCAAATATTCAAGGTTGGACAGGACCTTTTGCAGCAAGAATGTCTACTAAAAAACATGCAATTCATCATCAAAAAATTACGGAAGCTGTTCATAAAGAAGGGGGTAAAATTTGTATGCAAATTTTACACTCTGGCAGATATGGATACCATCCTTTTAGTGTTGCACCTTCTAAAATAAAATCGCCAATAACACCTTTTAAACCTTTTAAATTAACTCAATCAGGCATCAATAGAACTATTCGTGATTTTGTAAACTGTGCAGAACTTTCAAAAATAGCAGGTTATGATGGTGTTGAAATCATGGGGTCGGAGGGGTATTTAATCAATCAATTTATTGCAAAAAGAACCAATAAAAGAACTGATAAGTATGGTGGAGAATATGAAAACAGAATGCGTTTGCCTATCGAATTGGTTAAACAAACAAGAGAAGCTGTAGGCACTGATTTTATTATTATTTACAGATTATCAATGTTAGATTTGGTGGAAGGAGGAAGTTCTTGGCAAGAAGTTGTTCAATTAGGAAAAGAAATTGAAAAAGCTGGGGCAACAATTATAAATACAGGAATTGGTTGGCATGAAGCTAGAATTCCTACGATTTCGACATCAGTTCCTAGAGCTGCTTTTACCTGGGTTACTAAAAAAATGAAGGAAGAATTGTCCATTCCGTTGATCACTTCCAACAGAATAAATATGCCAGAAACTGCTGAGAAAATATTAGCAGAAGGCCACGCCGATATGATTTCTATGGCACGCCCGTTTTTAGCCGATCCTGAATGGGTTAATAAAGCGGAGGTGGATAAAAGTGATGAAATTAATACATGTATTGGTTGTAATCAAGCGTGTTTAGATCATGTTTTTGAACAAAAAGTAGCAAGTTGTTTGGTAAATCCAAGAGCTTGTCATGAAACAGAACTAAATTACATTCCAACAGAAAATAAGAAAAAAATTGCAGTAATTGGTGCAGGTCCTGCAGGATTAGCGGCTTCAACAATTGCAGCGCAAAGAGGCCATGTTGTTACTTTATTTGACGCTGATAAAGAAATTGGTGGTCAATTTAATATGGCAAAACAAATTCCGGGTAAAGAAGAATTCTATGAAACGATTCGTTATTTTAAGAAACAAATTGAACTTCAAAATGTTACTTTAAAATTAAATACGAGAGTTTCTGTGGATGATTTATTAAAATCTGATTTTGATGAAATTATTATTGCAACAGGAATATCGCCAAGAAATATAAAAATTGAAGGAATTGAGAACAAAAAAGTACTCAGTTATATTGATGTTTTAAAGTATAAAAAACCAGTAGGAAAAAGAGTTGCCGTAATTGGAGCAGGAGGAATTGGTTTTGATGTTTCAGAATATTTGGCACATGAAGGGGAATCTACATCACTAAATATTGATGCTTGGTTAAAAGAATGGGGAATCGATAAAACGTTACAATCTAGAAGCGGAATAGAAGGCGTTAAACCAGAATTACAGCTGTCGCCAAGAGAAATTTTTATGTTTAAAAGAAGCAAAGGAAAGTTTGGTGGAAACTTAGGTAAAACTACGGGTTGGATTCATAGATCTACTTTAAAAATGAAAAACGTTCAGTTCATAAATGAAGTTTCCTATACAAAAATTGACGATATCGGTTTGCACTATACACAAAACGGAGAAGCAAAAATTTTGGAAGTTGATAACATAATTATTTGTGCAGGACAAACTCCGTTAAAAGAATTGCATCAACCTTTATTTGATGCAGGCAAAAATGTACATGTTATTGGTGGTGCAGATTTTGCATCAGAATTAGATGCAAAAAGGGCCATTAATCAAGCAGTCAGATTGGCGGCAAGAATTTAGTTAAAGTTTAAATAAAGGCGTAAATTTTCAGAAAAGACGTTTGCTTAATAAGACGAGGTGTAAAAGAGTTTAAAAAAGAATTAAATAAAACTTAAGAAAGTATTTTATCAAAAAAACAACTAAAAACTAACTGAAATTTCAAAAGAAAATAAATTTGCAATATAAGAATCCAGAAAATAAAAACAGATAAGTTTCTAAATCAAATAATGTAAGAATGAAAAGATAATAAATTACTTAAATGGTATGTTTGTCTAGCAGTTTTTTGATTTAAATAATATATAGTACATTTATAAATTAATAAAATTTTTACATGAAATCATTCTCTATTGAAGAAATTAATGCACTTGTAAATGGTGAACAAATAGGTAATTGTATAGATAAAATTCATGCTCCAGAGCAGATTGAAAATGCAATTAAAGGGAACATTACTTTTATTGGAAGTTCTAAATATGCTAGTTTATGGGAAAAGTCGAATGCGAGTTTAGCCCTGGTTTATCAAGAAATAAATATTTTACCTGGAGAAGGAAAAGCATTTATAAAAGTAAAAAATCCAGATTTGGCAATGGCGGTTTTACTAGAAGCTTTTGAGCCAGATCCTCCTTTTTTTGAAACAGATATCCATCCAACAGCGGTAATCGATAGAACTGTAACATTAGGTAAAGGCTGTAAAATTGGTGCGAATTCCTATGTTGGTAGAAATGTAGTACTAGGAGATAATGTAATCATCTATCCTAATGTTTCTGTTTTTGATGACAGTACAATTGGTAATGAGACTGTTATTTGGTCTGGAACGGTGATTAGAGAACGAACCAAAATAGGAAGTCATTGTATTTTTCACTCAAATGTGAGTATTGGTTCTGATGGTTTTGGATATAGACCAAGTGATGACGGGAGAGGTTTGGTAAAAATAAAACATATTGGTAATGTTGTTATTGGCAACGGAGTTGAGGTTGGATCTAATTCTTGTATTGATCGTGGTAAATTTAGCTCTACCATTTTAGGTGATGGTTGCAAGATTGATAATTTAGTGCAAATAGGGCATAACTCTGTTTTAGGAAAATGCTGTATTATGGCAGGCAATAGCGGTTTAGCAGGTTCTGTAACCCTGGGAGATGGCGTAATTATTGGCGGAAGCGCCTCTATAAAAGACCATGTTACAATTCATTCTGGCGCAAAAGTAGGTGCTGGCTCCGGTGTTATTGCAGACGTACAAGCAGGTAAATCTGTAGTTGGTTACCCTGCATGTGATTCTAGAGAAAAAATGAAACAGTGGGTAGCTTTGCGTAAACTTGGTCGAAATTAAGTATTACCACTTGTTAATTTCTAAGACATCAATTTTCATCACTTTTTACCAAAGGCTTTAATTTGGCAGTACCAAATAATTAACGATATTTGCCGAACAAACTAACGATTTAGGAATTATGGGAATGAATAAAAATACAGTCCTTGGTTGGGCAACTTTTTTAATGCTTTTTATGGGAGTTGTACTAATATTAATGGGAGCTTACAGATACAAGGATGTTGCTGGCTGGGGTTTTGCAACTGTAGGAATTGGTTTTTTCTGCATTGCATGGGTATTTAATGCCTTAAAAGGAAGAGTATAAAAGTCTACATTTTCTTGTAGCAGTTTTTCAAATTAAATTTTAAAAATAATATATAATGAGCGACGATAAGAAAGTAATCTTTTCGATGAATAAGTTGTCTAAAACTTATCAATCAACAGGAAAACAGGTTTTAAAAGATATTTATTTAAGTTTTTTTTATGGAGCGAAAATTGGAATTCTTGGTTTAAATGGATCTGGAAAATCAACTTTATTAAAAATTATTGCAGGTGTAGAAAAGAATTTTCAAGGTGATGTAACTTTTGTACCTGGTTATAAAGTTGGTTATTTAGAACAAGAACCACAATTAGATCCAGAGAAAACAGTTATTGAAATTGTTAAAGAAGGTGTTGCAGAAACAGTTGCTATTTTAGACGAATACAACAAAATTAATGACATGTTTGGCTTAGAAGAAGTATATTCTGATGCTGATAAAATGGAAAAACTAATGAACCAGCAAGCAATTCTTCAAGATAAAATTGATGCGGCAAATGCTTGGGAATTAGATACTAAATTAGAAATTGCAATGGATGCCTTAAGAACTCCTGATGCGGATACAAAAATCGGGGTACTTTCTGGAGGAGAAAAAAGAAGAGTTGCTTTGTGTAGATTGTTATTACAAGAACCTGAAATTTTATTATTAGATGAGCCAACAAACCATTTAGATGCAGAATCTGTGCATTGGTTAGAGCATCATTTAGCACAATATAAAGGAACCGTAATTGCAGTTACGCATGATAGATATTTCTTGGATAATGTTGCTGGTTGGATTTTAGAATTAGACAGAGGAGAAGGCATTCCTTGGAAAGGAAATTATGCTGCTTGGTTAGAACAAAAGTCTCAAAGAATGGCACGAGAAAGTAAAACTGCTTCTAAACATCAAAAGACTTTAGAACGTGAGCTAGATTGGGTTAGACAAGGTGCAAAAGGACGGCAAACAAAGCAAAAAGCACGTTTAAAAAACTATGATAAGTTAATGAGTCAAGATCAAAAACAGGTTGACGAAAAGCTAGAAATCTATATTCCAAACGGACCAAGATTAGGTACGAATGTAATAGATGCAAAAGGTGTTTCTAAAGCCTTTGGAGATAAATTATTATACGAAAACTTAGAGTTTAATTTACCACAGGCAGGAATTGTTGGAATTATCGGTCCTAATGGAGCAGGAAAAACAACTATTTTTAAAATGATTATGGGTGAAGAAACTCCGGATGCAGGAAGCTTTAATGTGGGTGAAACTGCAAAAATTGCGTATGTAGACCAAGCGCATTCTAATATTGATCTAAATAAAACAATTTGGGAAAACTTTTCTGATGGTCAGGATTTAGTAATGATGGGCGGAAAACAAGTAAATTCTAGAGCGTATTTAAGTCGTTTTAATTTCTCTGGAAGTGAGCAAAACAAAAAAGTAGATACGTTATCTGGAGGAGAAAGAAACAGATTGCATTTGGCAATGACTTTAAAAGAAGAAGGGAATGTTTTACTTTTAGACGAGCCAACAAATGATTTGGATGTAAATACTTTAAGAGCTTTAGAAGAAGGTTTAGAAAATTTTGCTGGTTGTGCAGTTGTAATTAGTCACGATAGATGGTTTTTAGATAGAGTTTGTACTCACATATTAGCTTTTGAAGGAGACAGTCAAGTATATTTCTTTGAAGGATCTTTTTCTGAATATGAAGAGAATAAGAAAAAACGTTTAGGTGGAGATTTGATGCCAAAACGTCTTAAGTATAAAAAATTAATTAGATAAAAAAATCTTCATTATAAAAATGAAGATTTAGAATTAATAAATAGTTCTGGATTGTAGCGATATATTCAAAATTACATGGTTTAAAGTGTGTATTTTATCATTAAAAAACCAGTTTTATTAAAATTTATAGAAAGTATAATTTATTATAATAGAAAACAGACGAAGTATATGCTTAGTCTGTTTTTTTTTTGATTTTCAATTTCTTTCAATTATTCAAAATACCTAATGCTAAATTGGTTAGAGATATTCGTTCTGCTGCTTCTAAAGATTTTATATTTCATGTTGTAATCATAAAAACACTTTCTAAGTTGTTTTATCAATCTAAATTTTTCTTTAAAACAAAAACAGACTAAATGTAAACATTTAGCCTGCTTTTTAATTTTAGATGCTCCCTAATTCATCTAAAATCAGATTTAATAATTTGAAAAATTAACTATTTTTTAAATATACTAATAAATTTAAGGTAAATTAAAGCAAACTAATTCAACTTACCAAAAATAAAGGGGTGAGATTTCTAATCGATTTGCTTAAGTAGTTGTTATCTAGTCACTTTTTTTTTCTGATAACTACTTTTTTTATTTCAAACTTGTCATAACAATTTACGAATGTAATTTTTAAGGGGTTAGTGCCAATCTTTTCTTCCTATTTAATATATTTTAGTACATAAGAATATATATATATAACCCGTTGTGCATTTAAACAATATTGACTTTTAAATTGTTTATATTCCTGTTAAAGACAAATTTGTTAATGTATTGAATGATAGTTAATGCTGTTAATTTTGAGAGAATTCTTGTCTTAAAACCTTCAAAAGTTTTCGCATAATTATTCCGTATTTTAAACTGGTCACAAAGTTGAGAAAACAAGGTCTCAATTCGTTTTCTTTTCTTCCTAAAAATATACGTTTGTTTTTTGTAATTCTGTTGATTTTTACGCATTGGAACTTCTAATTTAATTTGTTTACTCTCAAATAAATCTAACTGATAGTCCGCACTTAGGTATCCTTTGTCCCCTAAAACCACACAGTTATTAAACTGATTTTTAATGTCTTTTAAATAATGAATATCATGTACAGAAGCTTTGCTAATATCAAAACTTTTAAACACGCCATCAATAGAACAAACAGCATGTATTTTATAGCCATAATAATGCATGTTTTGACTAGCACAATAACCTCTATTTGGGGCTGAATAAAAGTACTCTTTACAAACTTTACTTCTCCCGCTTCTTGAGAGTTTTACAATCTCCAAAGGCATACTATCTACTACATAATAGTTTTCAAACTCCGTGAACTTATTGGAGAGTTGAGTTCTTATAAATTCAATGGCAAAAAATAATTTTCGCTTCCGTTTATTGTAAACTGATCGCTCTATTTTAGCAAACAAATATTCTGGAATATCCCGAAACAACTGACATTCACTGTCTATACCCATATATTCTGCTGTTAAATTCATAGCGATTAATTCAATGTCTTTTAGTTTTGGTTTCCTGTTTTGACGTAAAAATTGTTCCTTTTCTGTAATTGTGGCTAAGACTTCTAAAATTTTATTGTAATTTGCTCTAAAGTTATTCATTGTATTTAATCGATTGATTGTCAATTAAATATACGACTTTTAATAGTCAAATGAATAACTTTTTTTAACTATTTATAATGCACAACGGGTATATATATATTGAAAGAAGCGGTTAAATTATTTTCGATTGGAAATTTTAGATTAGTGTTTATTAGTTGATTTTATCTTCACGGTTAAGATGTTTTTTTAAGAACTTTAATCATTCTGTCATTTCCAAATAAATCTTTGCGCAATTCTATATTTTTAAAACCTTTTTCTTTCAGCATTTTTACAGTTTCATTTCCTAAATATTGATTAATTTCAAAGAAAAGTATTCCATTTTTTGTAAGATGTTTTTTCGCCAAATCTGCAATTTTGTTGTAAAAAATCAACGGATTTTCATCAGAAACAAACAATGCTAAATGAGGTTCATTTTGCAAAACATTATGGTGTATTTCTGCTTTTTCTAATTCTCTAACATAAGGAGGGTTTGAAATTATTATATCAAAATTTAATTTTTTTGTAGGATTCGTTTCGGAAGAAATAATTTGAGTATCGAAATTAGATTGTTTCATTTTATTTGCAGGGGCTTCTAGTGAATCCGTCTTTAAAATATCGGCTTGTAAAAACGTTATTTCCACGTGATTTAAAGTCGCATTTTTTTTTGCGATTTTTAGAGCATCCGCAGAAATATCAATTGCAAAAATAGTGGCTGTTGGTAAATTTTTTGCCAAAGAAATTGGTATGCAACCGGTGCCGGTGCCAATATCAAGTATTCTAAGTGGATTTAATTCTTTGCCTTTTTGTAATTTTGCTGTTTCATCTAAAATCCACTCAACTAATTCCTCAGTTTCTGGCCTTGGAATCAACGTGTTTTTATCCACCAAAAAAGGATAGCCATAAAACTCGGTATTGCCTAATATATACTGAATTGGTTCTTCATTCTTTAGCCTTTGCAAAGCGGTATTTAAAATAAAAATATTGGTGTTATCAATCTCAAAATCAGGATTAAGAGTAATGTCAATTCTTTTTAAATGTAGATATTCATCCATCAAAATAAAGAAAAAAGAATCTATTTCTGTTTTCGGGTAAATAGTAGAAAGTTGTTGTGTAAAATCAATTCTATAATTTTTAACGATCATCAAAATTTGTATTGTTTCTTATTTCTAAAATTGGAACTTTTATAGCTTTTTAAGCATCCAAACATTACACGAATAATGGCCAGTATTTCCCATTGGTTTATCGAGGTTTAAAAAACCATTTTTATGATATAAAGCTCTTGCAGCCTCCATATATGGCATGGTTTCTAAATAACAATTTTCAAAACCTAATTCTTTTGCCTTTTGTAAACAGGTTCTAATTAATTTTGTACCCAGTCCTTTTCCTCTAATAATTGGTAAAAAATACATTTTTTGAAGCTCACAGGTTTTGCCTTCAAAATTATCTAATTGTGCAATTCCTGCACCACCAAAAATTTCACCATCTTGCTCTATTACGAAATATGTAGATGTTGGCTTTTGAAAATTTTCAAACATTTCATCAGTAGCGCGATCCTCGTAAGCAGTTCCAACTTTTGGTACTCCTAATTCAATTAAAACGTTTCTAATTACTTTTGCAACTTCGAGATTATCTTGTTGCTTAATTTCTCTAATGATAAACTCCTTATTTGTCATTTATTGCTGTATTTTTGCAGGAGCAATTTAGCTGTTTTTTAATATTTTTTGATGAAAAATTTACTCTTTTTTTTAGGTTTACTTTTATTGACGAGTAGTTGTTCAATAAAAAAATCACCCGTTTTTTTAAAGGTTGATGATATAAAAATTCTTAGTTTTTCATCGGACACCATTCGTTTGCAGGCAAACGCCTATTTTCAAAACCCAAATGATGTTGGTGGTAAAATTTATACGGATAATATTTTAATATCAGTAAATAATATTGAGGTTGCTCAGGTTTTTTCTGAGGAGTTTAAAGTGCCCGCAAAATCCGATTTTTTAATGCCTTTGACAGCAAAAATTGCAACAAAAAGAATTTTAAATTCTGATAAAAACGGCCTCTTAGGAGGTTTGATAAATTCATTTTTAACCAAAAAAGTAAACATTAGAATTAAAGGAAAACTTGATTATGTTGTTTTTGGCTTTAAAAAAGAGTTTTTAGTGGATAAGACTGAAGAAATAAAAATCAAGTTTTAAGCAGTATTTTTTTCCTGCTTTCTTATAAAAAAAAATATATCAATCACGAATTTTACATAAAACGCTGTTTACAAATTGCTAAAAATGCGATTGGCACAGCACGTCCAAATCCTAGTGTTGGGGCAGTAATTGTGCATCAGAATAAAATTATTGGCGAAGGATTTACCTCAATTCATGGACAAAATCATGCGGAAGTAAACGCAGTAAATTCAGTTAAAAATAAAACACTTTTAAAAGAAGCAACGATTTATGTAACCTTAGAACCTTGTGTTCATTTTGGTAAAACGCCGCCTTGTGCAGATTTGTTGGTAAAATATCAATTTAAAAAGGTAGTTATTGGCTGTGTAGATTCCAATCCTTTAGTTGCAGGAAAAGGAATTGAGCGTTTAAGAAATGCTGGAATTAATATAATTGTAGGGTTTTAGAAGCTGAATGCAAAGCGCATCATAAACGATTTTTTACAGTTCAAGAGAAAAAGAGACCTTATATTATTTTAAAATGGGCGGAAACGAAATACGGTTTTGTTGCGCCTTTTAAAAGAAATGAACAAGCTCCTGTTTGGATTTCGAACAACTGTTCGCAACAAATTGTGCATAAGTTTAGAAGTGAAGAACATGCTATTTTGGTCGGCACAAATACTGTAATTACAGATAATCCTAAATTAAATGTGCGAAGCTGGTCGGGCAATAATCCTACACGGATTGTGTTGGATAAAAGTTTGCGAATTCCTAAAGAAGCAGCTGTTTTCGACAGAAGTGTAAAAACGATTGTAATTACGGATGCAACAAGTCTAAGGCAGAAAGAAAAAGTCTGGAAGTCAGAAAATTCAGGTCAGTTAGAACGCAGTGGAGAACTAATTTTTGAAACAATTAATTTTACTAAAAATATTGCCGGTCAAATTTGTGATGTTTTACAAAAACATCAAATTCAATCTGTACTTATTGAAGGAGGAACACAAACTTTACAAACTTTTATTGATGCCAATTTATGGGATGAAGCGAAGGTTTTTGTTGGTGAAATTTCTTTTAAAAACGGAATAAAAGCACCAATATTATCAGCCATAATAACATCAGAAATAAAAATTAAAAACGACGTTTTAAAAACATATACAAATGATTAAAAACATCATCTTCGATTTTGGAGATATTTTTATCAATCTTGATAAACAAGCAACTTATAGAGAAATGACAAGATTAGGTGTCACCAAAATTTCTGATGAAATGATTGCTGTGTATCATCAATATGAGAAAGGGTTGATGACGACGGATGAATTTATCAATTTTTATCATGATAAATTCGGAATTGAAAAAGAAGATTTACTGAATGCTTGGAATGCTGTATTATTAGATTTTCCTAAAAAGCGATTAGACTTTTTAAAAGAAGTATCAGCAAGTAAAAAATACAGATTATTCTTGTTGAGCAACACAAATGATTTACATATAAAATGGGTTCAAAATGCTGTTGGACCTGAGTTCTACAGTGAATTTAAAAGTAGTTTTGAGCAGTTTTATTTATCGCATGAAATAAATTTTAGAAAACCAGATTCAGAAATTTATGAGTTTGTTTTAAATGAAAATAATTTAATTGCTGAGGAAACTTTATTTGTGGATGATGTAAAGGAGAATACAGATTCAGCCAATAAATTAGGCATTCATGTTTGGAATTTAATACCGGGTAAGGAAGACGTTACCGAGTTATTCACTAAAAATAAAATCAATTGATTCACTTACTTTTAAGTATTTTTTTTTCAACAGGAATATTTGTAATTTTTAAATATTTTGGTATTTATAAAGTAGATATATTAAAAGCTATTTTAGTAAATTATATCGTTGCATTTATAGTAGGATTTGCTTTAGCGGAAAGAAGTTTTTCTATTTTAGAAGTCCCAAATCAACTCTGGTTTTATGGCGCGATTATTTTAGGAGCTTTATTTATTTCTATCTTTTTTGTGATGGCAAAAACAGCACAAATTAATGGAGTTGCCGTGACTTCCGTTGCAGGAAAAATGTCTGTGGTAATTCCTATTTTTTTTGGTGTATTTCTGTATAACGAATCTGTTACATTTTTAAAGATTTTAGGAATATTTATAGCCTTAGTTGCCGTTTATTTAGCATCCGTAAAAGAAGAAAAATCAACTCATAAAAATGCAGGGTTGTTGTTTCCTGTTTTACTATTTTTAGGATCAGGAATTATTGATACAACGCTAAAGTTTGTGGAAGTAAATTATGTAGAAAAAGAGGATGTTTCTGTTTTTTCAGGAAGTTTATTTGGTTTTGCAGCTTTTTTCGGATTGGTTATTTTGCTGATAAAATCCATCAAAAAAAGAGAACCTTTTGGGATGAATAATATCATTGCAGGTATTATTTTAGGTGTTCCTAATTATTATTCTATCATATTTTTAATAAAAGCATTGCAAACTGAAGGTTTTGAAAGCTCAACACTATTTACTATTAATAATGTAGGTATTGTAATTGTGTCTACACTGGTTGGAATTTTAGTTTTTAAAGAACAATTTAGCTTTAAAAACAAAATTGGTGTTGGTTTGGCTATAGTTGGGATAGTAATTGTAGCTTTGGCTTAATTTTAGAACGCCATAAAAATTAGATTTTTTATTGCTGTGTAATCATACCTCTAGAAAATGAATTTTTATCAATCAAAAATCTATGCTTTTTTTGTCACTATGGGGTCAGTTTTTAAAATTAATTTAATCCATTTTTAAATTAAGGTATAATGAACGACAGCTACAAAACAATTATAGAAGCATCAAAAGAAACACTTTTTAAAGAAAAAGGATCTAAGTTTTTTGGATATGCATTTCCCGTTTTTAATGAAGATGATGTTAAAGTATGTTTAGAAGAATTAAAGAAAAAACATCATTCTGCTCGTCATTTTTGTTACGCGTATCAAATTGGGGTTGAAGATATTCAATACAGAGCAAATGATGATGGTGAGCCCAATAATTCTGCAGGATTGCCAATTTACGGTCAAATTCAATCTTTTGAAGTCACCAATATTTTAATTGTTTCTGTTCGCTATTTTGGAGGAACGAAATTGGGTGTTGGTGGTTTAATTTCTGCTTATAAAACTTCTGCACAAATTACATTAGATACATCCGAAATCATCGAAAAAACAATTGATGTGCACTTTCAATTGAATTTTGAATACGATTTAATGAACGTGGTTCAAAGAATCATCAAAGAGAAAAATTTGGAAATTATACATCAGAAATTAGAATTAGCTTGTGAATACGTTATTTCTATCAGAAAAAAGGAGGCTCAAACAATTTTTGATATTTTTGATAATCTGTATAAATTGGAGATTAAGGAGTTAGAATCCTAAACTTTTTAACAAGTAATCTGGGCATCTTGTTGGTTTCATAGTTTTCATATTCATAAATGCCAAGACAGAACTTCCTGTACAAATGATTTCATCATTTTGATTAATTACTTTATATTCAAACTCAATCTTTACCATTGGTTCTTTTTTTAAAAAAGTTTCGATCGTTAACACATCGTCATAAATAGCAGATTTAATAAAATTACAATTTAGAGAAATTACGGGTAACATTATTCCGCTAATTTCCATATCTTTGTATGTAACCCCTAATTTACGAAGCCATTCTGTTCTGCCCAATTCAAAATATTGTGCATAATTTCCATGGTAAACTACTCCCATTTGATCAGTTTCAGAATATCGTACCCTTGTTTTTGTTGATGATTTTGTCAATAGGTAATTTTCTTAAAATTTTAAGCAGTCTACGAAAAAAATAGTTATGAATCAATAGTGATTTAGTTTTTTTATCTTGTTTTTTATTCACACTTTTGTAAAGCTGAAGAAAAAGAGAATTAGTTGGTGTTTTTCACCAATAAATAAGAACCAAAGAATTTACTTAGAATAAATGAATTTCACCGCTGAATCCGTATGGACAGACTGTTTATCTTTTATAAAAGATAACATTAAGCCTCAGGCCTATAAAACATGGTTTGAACCTATAAAACCTGTAAAACTTTCTGGAGAAGCGTTGACAATTCAAGTGCCTAGTAAATTTTTTTATGAGTGGTTAGAAGAGCATTATATTAAATTATTGAGAGTTGCATTGGTAAGACAATTAGGAAATGAAGCCAAATTGATTTACGATGTTAAAATGGAAAATAATTACAGTAGTAATAGACCACAAATTGTAAAAATTCCTAGCTCAAATAGAGACCCTTTAAAACCACAAAGACTTACCGTACCTTTAGAATCGGGTAAAAGAGAATTAAGAAATCCTTTTATAATTCCGGGTTTACAAAAAGTAAAAATAGAGTCACAATTAAATGCAAATTACAGTTTTGCTAATTTTATTGAAGGAGATTCTAACAGATTAGCGCGTTCTGCAGGAATGGCAGTTGCTAATAAACCGGGAGGAACTTCTTTTAATCCTTTATTAATTTATGGTGGAGTTGGTTTAGGTAAAACACATTTATCGCATTCAATTGGCGTAGATATTAAAGATAAATATCCAGATAAAACAGTTTTATATATTTCTTCGGAAAAATTTACACAGCAATTTATAGACTCAGTAAAATCGAATACGAGAAATGATTTTATTCACTTCTATCAAATGATTGATGTTTTAATAATTGACGATGTACAATTCTTGTCTGGTAAAGCAGGCACGCAAGATGTATTTTTTCATATTTTTAACCATTTACATCAAAATGGAAAGCAGGTAATTTTAACTTCGGATAAAGCGCCTGTAGATATGCAAGATATTGAACAACGATTATTATCTCGTTTTAAATGGGGATTATCAGCAGAATTACAAGCACCAGATTACGAAACTAGAATAGCTATCTTACAAAATAAATTGTACAGAGATGGCGTAGAAATGCCAGAAGATATTGTAGAATATATTGCAAAAAATATTAAATCTAATGTTAGAGAATTAGAAGGCGTTCTTATTTCTATGATTGCACAAGCTTCATTTAATAGAAAAGAGTTTTCAATTGATTTAGCAAAACAGATTGTAGATAAGTTTGTAAAAAACACCAAAAAAGAAGTTTCTATAGATTATATTCAAAAGGAAGTTTCTAAGTATTTTGATATGGATGTTGCTACTTTACAATCTAAAACGAGAAAAAGACATATTGTGCAAGCGCGTCAATTAGCGATGTACTTTGCTAAAAGATTAACAAAAACATCTTTAGCAAGTATTGGTAATCAAATTGGGCAAAGAGATCATGCAACCGTTTTACACGCTTGTAAAACCGTAGATAATCTGACAGAAACAGATAAACAATTTAGAAAATACGTTGACGATTTAACTAAGAAGTTAACGTTCTAAAAATTTCATTTTATAATGACAAAAGTACTAATGGTTTGCTTGGGGAACATTTGTCGTTCTCCATTGGCAGAAGGAATTTTACTGTCAAAAATAAATGCGGATGAAATTTTTGTAGATTCTGCCGGAACAGGAGCTTATCATATTGGAAAACTACCGGATGAACGTTCTATAGAAGTTGCTAGAAAACACGGAATTGACATCAGAAACCAAAGAGCAAGAAAATTTACAGTCAAAGATTTCGATACTTTTGATTATATTTATGCGATGGATGAAACCAATTATCAAAATATTTTGATGCAGGCAAGAACCAACGATGACAAAAGCAAAGTACAATTGATTCTAAATGAAACACATTCAACTAAAAATTTAGCTGTTCCTGATCCTTATTATGGCGGAAATCAAGGTTTTGAAAATGTCTATATAATGTTTGAGGAAGCCTGTAAAGTTATAGCAAATAAACTTTCTAAATAAAATAAACGCACTTTTTTTAGCATAAATTAGTGTCTAAATTATATAAAATGATCGGTAAACTCTATTTAATTCCAACAACTTTGGGCGATACAGAACCTTTAGAAGTAATGCCTTTATCAGTAAAAAATGTGATTGATCAATTAGAGTATTTTATTGTGGAAAACGAGAAATCTGCAAGAAGATTTATTAAAAAAATAGCACCAGAAAAAGAACAATCTTCTTTGCGTTTAATGCCGCTAGACAAATACGCAGAAGAGATGGATACCTTAAAATATTTGGATGTTTGCCAAAAAGGAATAAATATTGGTTTATTATCTGAAGCTGGAGTTCCAGCAATTGCAGATCCGGGAGCAAGTATGGTAAAACTAGCGCATCAAAAAAATATACAGGTTGTTCCTTTAGTTGGTCCTTCATCCATTTTAATGGCAATGATGGGCTCTGGAATGAATGGACAAAATTTTGCTTTTAATGGATATTTGCCCATTGAAAAAGGAGAAAGAAAAAATGCGATTAAAGATTTAGAGAAATTATCTAAAGACAAAAATCAGTCTCAGATTTTTATAGAAACTCCTTATAGAAATGAAAAAATGTTCACCGAATTAAAGGATACTTTGTCGACAAGTACTTATTTATGTATTGCGGCAGACATTACATTGCCAACCGAATACATTAAAACAATGATGATAAAAGATTGGAAACATCAAAAGCCAGATTTACATAAAAAGCCGGCTATTTTTATCATTCAAAAGTAATTAAGCTTTTGCGTCTTGATCGCCTTTAATATTAGAAACATCATAATCAGCAAATTTTTTCAAATAGCTTTTAATAGTTGTTCCATAAGCATCAGAAAAACAGTCAGTTCCATTACTTCGTAGGTAATTTTTCACATTTCCTGCACCACTTAAATGCGCAGCCGCTAAAATTCCTGATTCTGTAATAATAATTCCGTTAATTGTTTTTCCAACAGAGCGTTTAATATCTTTTCTTAAAATCCATTTATTTACTTTACACAAAGCTATGAATGCTTTTTCTTGTAATTCAGGATTTTGTAAAAACTCTTTGGTATTATAAATGTCTAATCGTTCTAAAGTTGTTCTTCCAAACTGATATTTGCCTAAATAACCCAAAGTATTTACTACTGTATATTTTCCTTGAGATTCTTTAAATGCAACCGCCTGTTTAAAAGCTACAAAGTTTTTTTGTAAATATGGAATATTGTATTCTAAATACTTAGGATAGGAAACCGTTTTGTTTGTCTCTACTGTTGTTAAAGAAGTTGTACTTACTAATACAATTATTGCACTACTTAAATATAAAAACTTTTTGATTACCATATATTTTTTATGCTTTCTGTTTCGCGGTGCAAAGCTATAACATAATTTTAAATTGATTGATAATCAATATGTTAAAATATTGAGAAAGTATTAAAAATTATTAATACCCAGCTGTTTTGTAATTTAGTTTGTTGATTTAAAGGAACTACTTCGTTTATTCTTATGATATTGATAAAGAAATAGCAATTATTTATCAATATGATTTCTATCTATTTACACCTTGCTTATTAAGCCAAATATGATATTTAGCAGCATTATTGTTGTGTTGTGTAAGTGTTTTTGCAAATGCATGAAAGCCCAACTTATCAACACTGGCACACATATACATGTAGTTATGGTTATGCGCATTTAAAACGGCATCAATACTAGAAATGTCTGGCATTGAAATTAAAGTAGGTGGTAAACCAATATTCTTATAAGTATTGTAAGGTGAATCTATTTCTAAATCTGCTGTTAAAACTCTTTTAACAGCATAATCTTGACCTTTTAGTTCTCTTATACTGTAAATAACTGTGGGATCTGCTTGTAAAGGCCAGCCATCTTTTAACCTGTTTAGATATAAACCTGCAACTATTGGACGCTCTGAATTTTTGGCAGTTTCTTTTTGAACTATAGATGCTAAAGCAATAACTTCTTCTTTAGACATTTTTAATTTTTTTGCTTTTTCTAATCTGGATGTATTCCAAAAACGATGGTATTCGGATAATAATTTATCTCTAAATCCATCTGCAGAAATATTCCAGTAAATTTGGTAACTATTAGGGATACAGATTTGCAAAACTGATTTTGTTGTGAGTTTATTTTCTGATAAAAAACGGGTATCAGTAAAAGAATTTACAATAGAAATTGAGTCAATTTCTAATTGTTCGGCAATTCTACCAGCAAATTTTTCTAATGTATCTTGATTGTTAAAGGAAACCCTTAAGGCAGTTTGATCGCCACTGCGAAGCATGTTCACAAGTTCGTTGTTAGACATTCCTTCTTTTAGAAGATACCTTCCGCTTTTAGGTTTCGAAAAGTTTTTCTTTGCTGCAATAAATAGAAAAGTACTCGGACTTTTAGAATATGCAGCTATTTTGTCTTTAATATCTACTAAACTATCCGTAGAATAGACAAAAAGCACACTATTTTTTGTTATTGCTTTTCCGAATATTTTTTGGTAATAGTTGTATCCTATAATTCCACCAATTAAAAGAATGATTCCTATAAAGGTATATATAAATTTTTTGCTCAAAGTTTTTAATTTTTAAATAATTGCAAAATTACTCTTTTATCAACTGAAATAAAACTTCATCCTTAAATTTTCCTTCGGATAAAATCCAATCTTTTTTGATGCCAATTTTAACAAAGTTTTGCTTTTTGAACAATGCTAAACTCTTGTCATTGTCTAAAGTAATATTAGCAAATAATTGATTCAATTGTAAATGACTAAAAGAATAGCTAATTAAGAGCGATAATGCTTCTGATGCAAATCCGTTTTTTTGAAAATCAGGATGAATTAAAATTCCAACTCCTGCTCTTTTATGTTGCGGATTAAAATCAAACAAATCAATCATTCCGAGTTGTTTTTTTGTTGATTTTTCTTCAATAAGTAAACGCAGTTGTTTGCTTTCGTATATATCTAAATGTGCATTTTCTAAATACTGTTTTAAAACATATTTAGAAAACGGCGTTTGTGTATGGCTAACTTCCCAAAAAGATTCGTTGTTTTCTATTTGATATAGAAATTCTAAATCTTCTGGTTCTAAAGCGCGTAAATTAATTTGTTGACCGGATAAAGTCATAAGAAAACTGTTTTTTTTTCTAATTAAAATTTAATCTGAGACGTTTCGCGAACGGTCTTGTATAAGAATAGTAGTGAGCTTTGGACAACTTACCTTTCCGCTTGTGACTGACAGTAAATATAAAAAAACGACTTCGATTGAGCACCAAAGCCGCTATTATTTTTATACAATGTTGCACACAGTTTTACCAGCTAAATTTTGCTATGAACAAGTGCTTTTTTTATCATTTTTTCATTCATTTTTGCTTGCATTTCAAATGGACTATGTTTTGCCATCGCTGCCATTACTTTGTTTTTTCCACCTGGAATTGAAAGAAAGCGTTTGCCAAGTCCATTTAAGCCAACCTCTGCCACAACAGATGGTTCCATTGCTGTCATCGGAGTTTTGCTCCAATCTACACCATTATCTGCTATCATAGGTGTTTTTGTTAACCCTGGAGACAATACGCTTACATCAACACCTTTTGGTTTTAACTCGCCATAAAGCGATGCTCCAAAATTTAACACGTAGGCTTTAGAGCCCGCATAATTTGAAAAATAGGGATTAGGCATATGCCCAGATAAACTTGCCACCATTAATATGCCTCCTTTTTTTCGCTCAACCATTCCTTTGCTAAAATAATGTGCTAATTGTAAGGTCGAAACAACATTTATATAAATAAGCTTCAATTCTTTTTCAATGGATGTTTTTTCAAAAGCGCCATTTACTTCAACACCTGCCGCAATTACTAAAAGGCCAATATCTTCTCCTACTTTTTTTACTAATTCAACACCTTCTGTAGTAGCTAAATCTGCAGAAATATACTTGGTTTCAATACCATATCTTGTGCTTAAAGCATCAGCATATTCTTTTAGTTCTTTTTCTTTTCGTGCTACCAAAATAATATTAAGCCCTTTGGCCGCAATTTGACTTGTTAATTCTGCTCCAATCCCCGAAGTAGCGCCAGTTACTAAAGCCCAGTTCCCATATTTTTTTTTGAAATTAATATCCATAATTTAGTTTTTATTAGTGTTAATTTTGAAAAGTGTGTATACTGGATCGGAAGCTATAATTGCTGTAATTAAAATTATTGAACCGACAAGTCCCCACCAAGAAATATTTATATATCCCAAAGTAATAATGCATAATGCTAAAATCACTCTTACGATTTTATCTGTTTTGCCTACATTTTTGTTCATTGCTACTATTTTTAGTTTTATGAGTACAAAGAACGTAAAGAATATAAAAGCTTGTTTTGCCGATTAGCTCAAAAACTAATCGATTTGGTTCAATCGATATTCTGAAGGTGATTTGCCTGTTTGAGATTTAAAGCTTCTATTGAAAGTTGTCAAGGACTCGAAACCTGTATCATAGGCAATATCAGATACTCGAAAATCTTTGTTTTGAAGTAATTCTTTTGCCCTGTCAATTTTCATTTTTGAAAGGTACTTTATTGGACTTTCAGAATACATCTCTTTGAATTTTCTTTTGAATGAAGACAAACTCATATGACAAAGTGTTGCCAATTCTTCAAGAGGCATATTTGAATATAGGTTGAATTGAATAACTTCTTCAAATAAAGCAAAATTTGGTTTGAACATAGCCGAAAGAAAATCCAATTCGGAGGGTGCGTTCACTGTTTTGGTCATAAGTATAATGAATTCTTTCAGCTTATTCTGTATTAGAGTTTCATCTGCCAAATCTGGGTTTTCAATTAAAATATCAATACTGCACTTATAATGTTCTAAAAGTTTATTAACTTCAATTTCTTTAAGGTTGTAGTTTACGGTATGATTTGATTTAAGGATATTAAAATCAAATAAGTCTTTTACTAATTCAGGATACATTAACAATCCAATTACCTCAATACCTTCTCCTTTTATAGGCTGTTTGTTGTTAGATTCCACAAAGTAGTTCATACATTTTGCCAACAATCCACTGCCTTTTTTTAAATGTAAATTTTCAGTTTGTGCTTTGATAGTAATTTCTCCTTCATTAACAAAAACGAAACACGCTTCATTTTCAAAATATTCTTTTGGTACTAAACCATCAAAATATGGAAGTCTGAGTTTTTCAAAAACAACTCTTCCCTTATACGTTAATATTTTTTTACTGTGTTCCAATTAATTTTAAATTGTGTCCAACTATAGACGAATATGCGTAGTCTTAAAAACTTATATTCGGCGTTAGCGAAGTTATAAGAAAATAGGTTTAAATACAAACTGAATTAAAGATAGAATTTTAAACAGTTATACTTCCCTTAAAAACGAATTCGGCAGGTCCTTTTAAAAATACATTTTTGTAAACACCATATTCTTCAATAAAAGAAACTTCTAAAAGACCACCTTCTACAGGCAAAGAAATTAGATTACTGTTGGTTTTATTTGTTTTATGCATGGCAATTGCAACAGCTGTAACGCCTGTTCCGCAAGCTAAAGTTTCATCTTCAACACCTTTTTCATAGGTTCGTACTCTAAAAGTGGATTCATTTATTTGCTGAACAAAATTGACATTACTGCCAGGTTCTTTGTAGCTATTTCGTATTTCTCTACCTTTTTCAAATACTGGATACTCATTTAAATCTTCAACAAGTTCAACATGGTGTTGTGTGCCCGTATTTGCAAAAACTGATTTTTCACTTACTTTTATTTCATCAACATCAATCATTTTAAGAGAAATTATTCCGTTTTTAATAGCTGCAAAATGTTCACCATCAAAAGCTATAAACCTAGTTTCTGTATTAATAATTTCTAAATATTTTGCAAAAGCAACGGCACATCTTCCTCCGTTTCCGCAAAAAGTTTCACTTCCGTCCGCATTAAAATAAATCATTTTAAAATCGAATTGTTCATCATTTTCGATTAAAATAATTCCATCTGCACCAACACCAAAATGTCTATCGGCTAAATGAGAAATAATTTTGATATTCTCTTTTGGGAAAGTTTTTGTTCTATTGTCTATCATCACAAAATCGTTTCCCGTTCCTTGATATTTGTAAAAATTCAAATTCATAATACAAATATACTAATTTCAAGTATTAAAAGGTAGTGTTAAAACGTGGTTAAAATCAGTTAAAACTAAGTTAAACAGATTTTTTGAAAACGTTAAAATTGTATATTTGAGTATAAATAATTAAATAGATAGAATTATGAAGAAATTTTTCGGTTTACTAGGGATGGCAATTTTAGGAGGCGCAATTACTTTAGGTGGTTACAAAATGCTTTTTAATGACAATGTATCTATTGAAAGGAATGTGCCAGAAAAAATACAAACTGTCCAAACAAATTACTCAGCAACTTATGATGGTCATTCAACGGCAATAGGTGCGGCTTCAATTGATTTTACAGTTGCTGCAGAAAAATCATTAAATGCAGTTGTACATGTTAAAAATACAGCGATAAGAACTCAAACAAATCCTTTAGATATTTTCTTCGGAAGCGGAAATGGAATAAGAAAGTTCGAGCAAGTTGGCACAGGAAGTGGTGTTATAATTTCTTCGGATGGCTATATTGTGACAAATAACCATGTTATTGATAGTGCAAACGAAATTGAAATTACTTTAAATAACAAGAAAAAATACAACGCTAAATTAATTGGTACGGATAAAGATAATGACGTTGCATTGTTAAAAATTGATGCAGAAATGGATTTACCATATGTGCCTTTTGCAGATTCTGATGCGATAAAAGTAGGAGAATGGGTGTTGGCTGTAGGTAATCCGTATAACCTAACATCCACAGTAACCGCAGGAATTGTAAGTGCAAAAGGAAGAGATTTAGAAGGCAACTCGGCAATTGATTCTTTTATACAAACGGATGCTGCTGTAAATCCAGGAAATAGTGGAGGGGCTTTGGTAAATACAAGAGGAGAATTGGTGGGGATTAATACCGCAATTTCTTCGAAAACGGGTTCTTTTGTTGGCTATTCGTTTGCAGTCCCATCAAATATTGTAAAAAAAGTAATAGACGATTTATTAGAATTTGGTGCTGTGCAAGAAGCAGTAATTGGAATACGTTTTTCTCCTATTGATAATGATAAAATAGAAGGAGTAAAAATTATTGCAGTAGAAGAAAATCAAGGTGCAGCAAAAGCCGGACTTAAAGAAAATGACATTATTGTAAAAGTAAATAATGTAGATATTACCAAGTTTTCTGAATTAAGAGGTCAATTAACAGCGAAAAGACCAGGAGAATCTGTGAATATTACAGTTGATAGAAACGGAGAATTAGTAACGAAAAGTGTAAAGTTAAGTAAGAAAGAAAAAAGATTTATTTCTAATTCTTTTAATTGGGAATTGCAAAATTTATCAAAAGAAGAATTAAAAAGAAATAATATTAAATATGGAGTGAAAATTTTAGAAACAAGAGAAAGTGATGCTAGAAATAGTTTAAATAATTTTATTATCACAAAAATTAATAATGAAGAAGTTGAAACTGCAGACGAAGCTGTAAAACTATTAGAAAGTGTTGCACAAAGTAGATCTTCTATTGTATTAGAAATGATAAATACAAATGGAAAAAAAGAAATGTTACGTTTTAGATAATTCATCAAAATTGATTAATAAGAATCCTGATTTAAAAAATCAGGATTTTTTTATGCCTTAAACTTTTATACGAAATCGATTTCGTAATTACAAAAAAAGAAATACTTTTGCAAATATTATAAATTATTAACACAGCAATGTCAACAAATTTAAATTACGAAAAAGAAGTTGCTTTACAAGCAAAAACAAGAAGAGCTACTATTAAATTTATAAATATCGTAAATGATTTATGGTATGATAAATCTATAGAATTAGTGTTATTTAGAAATCCATTAGTGGATAAAAGAGCTAGTGAAGTGTTAAATTTAATTAATTATGCGAAGGAATTTGTAAATAAACCAATTACAATTATTGATGCTTTGAATATTGCAAAAGCAATACAGAAAGTAGATTTGCCGTCATCAAAACTAGATATTGGTAAACTAGCCTATGAATGTCATTTAAATCCTAAAGGGTGTGCAGATAAGGTTGCCTTTGTTAAAAAGCAATTAAAAAATGTTACCGAATTTAAAGACATCACTCCAAAAGACGTTGTTTTATATGGGTTTGGTAGAATTGGTCGTTTGTTGGCAAGAGAATTAATGACCAAAATGGGTAAAGGATCTCAATTGCGTTTAAGAGCAGTGGTAACGCGCGGAGAAATTACACAAGCAGTTTTAGATAAAAGAGCCTCTTTATTAAGTGTAGATTCTGTTCATGGAGATTTTCTAGGAACCGTACAAACAGACTTAGAAAATAAAGCTTTAATTATAAACGGAACAACTGTTTTTATGATTTCCGCTAATAAACCTGAAGAAATAGATTATACAATCTATAATATTAACGATGCATTAATTATAGATAACACTGGCGTTTTTAGAGATGAAGCTGAATTAAGTAGACATTTAAAATCAAATGGGGCAAGTAAAGTTTTATTAACTGCGCCTGCAAAAGGAGTTCCAAATATTGTACATGGTGTAAATCACCAACTATTCAACCCGGATATAGTTGATATTTTTTCTGCAGCATCTTGCACAACCAATGCAATTACTCCTATTTTAAAAGTTTTAGAAGATAATTTCGGAATTAAAAAAGGACATTTAGAAACGATTCACGCATATACAAACGATCAGAATTTGGTGGATAATATGCACAGTAAATCTAGAAGAGGAAGAGCAGCAGCTTTAAATATGGTAATTACAGAAACTGGAGCAGGCTCTGCAGTTTCAAAAGCAATACCGGCATTAGAAGGCAAATTAACATCCAACGCAATTAGAGTTCCTGTACCAAACGGATCTTTAGCTATTTTAAGTTTACAATTACGAGTGCCAGTAACTAGAGATGCAATAAATTCGATTGTAAAAAAATATGCTTTAGAAGGCGATTTAGTAGAACAAATAAAATATTCGATAGACAATGAGTTGGTTTCATCGGATGTTATTGGCACAACAGCACCCTCAATTTTCGATAGCACAGCAACCATTGCAGACAAAGAAACTATTGTCGTTTATGTTTGGTATGACAATGAATATGGATATTCTAACCAAGTAATGCGTTTGGCAAAACACATCGCAAAGGTTAGAAGATTTACCTATTATTAAAACATCTATTTTCCTTAACTTTAGACAAGCCCAAAACATTTATTGTTTCGGGCTTTATTTTTTTAGAGGCCATTTACTGCTTTCCGCTATATCTTTTTATAGCTGTTTTTACGAAGTTTAATTTTTTGTAAACTGTGGCAATCTTATAATTAAAAACAGATTACTTCGCCGTATTCGTAATGATGATCATTTATAAAGTTATAACAAAGATGCCGTTTCAATCAGGGCTATACTTGTGTGCCAGCTTTTAGGAATAATTAGAAGCCCATTTTTTTTTTGAATCTATTTGTTTAAAAGAAAGCCCTTCAAGTTTTTAAAGGACTTAAAGGACTTAAAAAAAATTTTCCTTTTCACTAAAACTTTGTAATTTAGGTTTTTGTTGGTTTTAAATAAGAAACTTATTCTTCATCAAAAAATTCAATAGCAGCTTCAAAATCACCACTTAAAAACTCATTTTTACCCATCCAATAATCCGAAGTAATCATTTTATATTGGTGGTCATTTTTTTGTAAATCCCAAATAACATCATTTGCTTCTTCAAAGGCTTCTTTTGCAAGAACCTGATTTCCAAATAATCTATTTACAACATTACTTTTTGTTAAGTTTTGAGCAAAACATTTTAAGACAATTTCTTTTGTTATTGTTTTATCTGCATTTTTAATAGGTGTAATTTCAAAATCTACAATCGTTGCTTCTGTGTTCAAAAACTTACCATTATAGGCTTTGTATAGTAGTTGATTTATAGAAAACAAATCTTTGTGCAACCAAATCTCAGGATATTCTTCGGATATTTTATCTAATAACATTTCATGAGAAAGTTGATCAATTTGACCTTGGTTCAAATGTTCAGACAATTTGTAATCTAAAACAATGGCAGCAGCTTCGTTGGTTTCATAATCTGCAATTGCCATAAACAGAAGTTCTTGCAATTCTTTAATATCTGTACTTTCTGCGTCAGCAAAACCAAATTTTTCTAAAAGTTGTTTAAAATCATTACTATTCCAATAATCAGGAAGTGCATTAACAGTAGAAATTTTATGTATTTTTATAGCGTATTTCATTAATAAAAGTTCATTTTCGAATTATCAGTAATATACAAAATTTCAACATTATAAAATAATTTTTAAAATAATAATTTCTGTTTTATAAAAAGCGATTTTATTAATGCGAATTTCTGTGTTCTTTTTATCTTAAAAATAAATTTTCATTTTCTTATTTGTAACATATGGTATTGTATCCTTTTTCTTATAATAAAATCAACTCTTTTTATAGCAAAATGTTTAATTATTGTTCTATTTTTGGATAAAATTCATTTTAAATTATATTTAATATCATTGGTGTCTAATTAAAAATATTTTTAGGGTCATAACCGCTTTTAAATGAGAGGTTTTACGTATATATTAAATGACACCTTGCTTTTTCGACATGATTTTATTGAGATAAAGTGAGTCAATTTCGTTTTAAGTTTTATCTGTTTGTGAGGTAGTTGGAATCAAGTTTTGTTTCTTGTTTCAAAAAAGTGAAACGTTCTTGAGTCCTCTAAAACAACAATGATTTTATGTTTTTTATCAATTCTAAAAAGAAGCCTTTTGTCAAAATTCAAGAGAAAAATTAATGACTGTTCAAGAAAAAATAAATTTACTTAGAGAAGAATTAAACAACCATAATTACAATTATTATGTGCTGGATCATGCTTTAATTTCAGATTTTGATTTTGATATAAAAATTAAAGAATTAGAAAAATTGGAAACAAAAAATCCAGTATTTTTCGATTCAAATTCACCCACACAAAGAGTAGGAGGAGAAATTACCAAGAATTTTGAAACGGTTACTCATTTAAATAGAATGTATTCTCTAGATAATTCATATTCAAAAGAAGATTTATTAGATTGGGAAAAACGAGTTCAAAAAATGTTAGGAACATCCGAAGTAAAATATTCTTGCGAATTAAAGTTTGACGGAGCTTCTATAAACCTTACATATGAAAACGGACAGTTTATTAAAGCAGTGACCCGAGGAGATGGTTTTCAAGGGGATGATGTAACTAATAATGTAAAAACAATTTTATCAATTCCGTTATCAATAAAAAAGGATTTTGTCTCGAATTTTGAAATGCGTGGAGAGATCATCTTGCCACTTGATGGTTTTAATAAAATGAATGAAGAACGTTTTGAAAACGGAGAAGAACAATACAGAAATCCTAGAAATACTGCAAGCGGAAGCTTAAAATTACAAGATAGTGCAGAAGTTGCAAGACGACCTTTAGATTGTTTGTTGTATCAAGTGGTAACAACAGAAAGAAAATATAAAACGCATTTTGAAAGTTTAGAAAACGCAAGAAAAGTAGGATTTAAAGTTCCTGATACAATTGCGTTGGCAACTTCTATTGATGAAGTTTTTGATTTTGTAAATTACTGGGATGTAAAACGTCACGATTTACCTTATGAAACAGACGGAGTTGTAATTAAAGTAAACCATTTACAGCAGCAAGAGGAGTTAGGCTATACAGCAAAAGCGCCAAGATGGGCAATTGCGTATAAATTTAAAGCAGAACAAGTTTCAACAATTTTAAATAAAATTACGTACCAAGTTGGCAGAACGGGTGCTATTACGCCTGTTGCAAATTTAGAACCAGTGCAATTAGCAGGAACGACAGTAAAACGTGCTTCTTTGCACAATGCAGATCAAATTGAAAAATTAGATATTAGAGTAGGAGATACCGTTTTTGTAGAAAAAGGCGGAGAAATTATTCCTAAAATAATTGCCGTAGATTTCACAAAACGACCAGAAAACTTAGAGCCAACAAAATACGCAACAAATTGTCCTGAATGTAATTCGGAATTAGTGAGAACAGAAGGTGACGCAAAACATTACTGCCCAAATGAGTTTGGTTGTGCGCCTCAAATTACAGGAAGAATCCAGCATTTTATCAGCAGAAAAGCAATGGATATTGAAGGTTTAGGGGGCGAAACTGTTGATTTATTACGCAAAGAAGGACTTATAGAAAACTATGCAGATTTGTACGATTTAAAAGTTGAGCAAGTAATTCCGTTAGAAAGAATGGCAGAAAAGTCTGCACAAAATATGATAGACGGTATTATAAAATCAAAAAATATTCCTTTTGAGAAAGTATTATTTGCACTTGGTATACGTTTTGTTGGAGAGACGGTAGCTAAGAAATTAGTAAAGCATTTTAAATCGATTGAGTTTTTAATGACTGCTACTTTTGAAGAACTTATAAATGTTGATGAAATTGGCGATAGAATTGCGCAAAGTATAATTGATTTTTCATCTAATTTAGGAAATATCCAACTGATAAATCGATTAATATCCCACGGACTTCAATTAGAAGTTTCTGCTGCAAGTCTTGAAAATCAAACAAATAAATTAGACGGACAGGTTTTTGTAGTCTCTGGGGTTTTTCATCAAATAAGTAGGGAGGAACTTAAAAAAGCAATTGAAGATAACGGCGGTAAAGTAAGTTCTTCAATTTCAAAAAAGACCAATTTTATTATTGCCGGCGATAATATGGGACCAAGTAAATTAACAAAAGCTCAAGATTTAGGAGTAGAAATAATTTCTGAACAAGATTTTATAAATAAGATTAATTAGAAGTTTAAAATGAAGCTAAGTTTTCTAGTTAATTAAATCTAAAAAATCAAATTTATAATTTCTTTAAATCATCCATAAAATAAGAATATTTGAAAAAACTTTTATACATATATATAGGATTAATTTCTATCGCTACTTTTTCACAAAAAAGAGCAATAGATTCTTTGCCTAAAAATTTAGAGGATTATGTTTTTGTGAGGCCAGGAGATACTTTAACGATTCAGTTAAATGAATTTTCAATAATACCAAAGCAAAAATTTAATTCAAAAGAAGATATTCGTTATTATTTATGGTTTCGTAAAAAAGTAATCAAGGCCTATCCGTATGCAAAATTAGCATCAGAAAGATTAGATACCCTAAATAATAGACTAGATAACATACAATCTAACAGTAAAAAAAGAAAATATATTAGATTAATTCAGAAATATATTGAAGGCGAGTTTACAGATCAAATCAAAAAAATGACCAGAACAGAAGGTCGTATTTTGATAAAACTCATTCATCGCCAAACAGGCAAAACGGCTTTTAATAATATAAAAGGGATAAGAAGTGGCTGGAAAGCTTTTTGGTATAACACAACTGCAAATGTATTTAAGTTATCTTTAAAAGACGAATACCATCCAGAAGCTGTAAATGAAGATTATTTAATAGAAGACATTTTGCAAAGGGCATTCCAAGACGGCGTCTTAAAGAAGCAAGAAACAAAACTAAATTTTAATTTTCAAAAAGTAATCGTAGAAAAAAAGCAGAAATCAATGTCGAGAAGTATAAGTTGATGTTTGCAAAGCAGAAAAAGAAGAATGATAAAAAAGTAAAAACTGTAAATTAGATTTCAATTCTTTTTGGATGTTCCCTTTTTTCTAGTTCTAAATTTGTTTCAAGATTTTTTTATATTAACCTTCTTTTACAATAGTAGGTTTTCAAAATAAAAAAAGGTCGGGCTTTCCATTATATCTTTTTTATGCTGAGTTTATTTTAACATCTGCGTTTAGAATCAAAATAAATGTAATAATTTTACAGATAGTAAAACTAAGTAAGCATAAAAAGGATGTCATTTTAATCCCTAACACTGTAAATTTAGAATTTAAAGCTTCATTTTCATATATAGGATTCTCTTTTTTACATATTATTTCTATTCTGCCTATTCAAACATCCAAAATATAACTAGGTTTTCTA
>NZ_MQUA01000013.1:365000-2302500 GCF_002943715.1 Polaribacter filamentus
TGGAATGAAAAGTAAATTGGTGAGTAAGGATGTTTTAAAATCAGAATCACTTATTTTAAAATTAAAAGATATAAAATTGACTTTTAAGTTTAATAAAATTTTAGGCTTTGCAGAAATGTTTCTAAATAATGTTAATGTAGAAAAAGAAATTAGAACTTTACAAGTTTCACAAATGGTTAGTAAAGTTGCAGCTATTTCTGACGTGAGAAGAAAATTAGTGGCAGAGCAACAATTAATGGGGGTTAATGGAGGTATTGTGATGGATGGAAGAGATATCGGAACAGTTGTTTTTCCTGATGCGGAATTAAAATTATTTATGACTGCTTCGTCAGACAAAAGAGCAACCAGGCGCTATAAAGAGCTTATAGATAAAGGAAATACTGTGAATTTTGATGAAGTTCTTTTTAATGTCCAAGAGCGAGATAGATTAGATTCTACAAGAGAGGATTCTCCTTTGATGAAAGCCCATGATGCTATTGAATTTGATAATTCTGATATGGGGATTGAGGAACAGTTTGAAAGAATTTGTACTTTGGTAGATAGAAAGCTTTTATAACTTCTAAAAATTAGTACATAAACTTAGCCCTGATTGAACGGTTTGTTTGAGCTCTCCTGCTTTTTTTAGCGGGAAGCGAGTAGAGAAAGCAGGAAACAGCTTCAAAAAAAATATTAAGGAATATTTAAATACTTATGAGTTTGTAAAGAAATTTTCCACTTCGGATTTTTCATTACATAATCGACAATTAATGGCGTCATTTTTTCTTTCTTACTCCATTCTGGTTGTAAAAAAAGTTGGCATCTTTTTCCAACTTTAGCAGCCTCTTGTTCTGCAAAATCAAAATCAGAATTATTATGAATAATCATTTTTAATTCATCTGCTTCTTTGTACACTTCTTCTAAAGGCAGTTTGTTTTTTTTAGGTGATAAACAAAACCAATCCCATTTTCCAGAAAAAGAATAGGCTCCAGAAGTTTCGATGTGCGTTTTTATGTTGTTTTTTTGAAGTAATTCTGTTATATAATCCATAGACCACATTAACGGTTCACCACCAGTGATCACTACAGTATTGGCGTGTTTTGTTACGTTTTTCACAATAGTATCTGCTAAAGTTGGCGGGTGCAAATCTGCATTCCAACTTTCTTTAACATCACACCAATGACAACCAACATCACAGCCACCAACTCTTATAAAATAAGCAGCAGTTCCCGTATGAGAACCTTCACCTTGAATCGTGTAAAACTCTTCCATTAACGGAAGCATTATACCTTGATCTACTAAATCTTTTGTCTTTTTATCCATCTACATTAAAATCAACCAAAACGGTTTTAAAAATGCAAAGGTAGTTTTTTGAGTATCAAGAATAAAATGATTGTTAGATTAATACAAAAGTTTAGAAAATTATTCCTTGGACACAGTTTTTAAGGATTTACTCAGAAAAATTTATAAAATTTAGGAGATATTATTTTTGAATAAATTTTTAAAATTGTCAATAGGTTAGAATAGAATTTTTACAATCTTTTCCTATCGATATTTCCAGGAAAATCTTTACTTTTTTTTTAGACCTCCAATTTAGGACAAAAAAAATAAGCAGTATAGGTAGTATTTAAAGTAGGAAACATAGTTCTTCATTACATAGATTATATATAAAAATTAAAAATGTAAAGAATCCATATAAGTTGGTGAAATTCCTGTTATTTTTTTATGATAATCCCTTAATAATCAAAACATTTTTGTAAATTTGCACTCCTTTTTACGAGCACAGATTTAAAAAAGGAAATTTAAAAAACAATAAATAAAAACTACTTTTGGTGTTTTTATCGTTAAAAATCTGAAAAACAACAAGATACAAAATTTATTTTCAGAAATGTCTGAAGAAACAAAAAACACTGAAGAGCAAGTAGTTGCTGCGGAAGTACAAGAAACAGCTACTGAAGCTGTTGCAGAAACAGTTGTAGAAACTTTAACTCCACAAGAATTTTTAGAAAACTTTAACTGGCACAAATACGAGCAAGGTATTGAAGCCGTTGATGAAGAAAAATTAAATGCATTTGAAACTGCCTTAGTTGGTACTGTAGGTTTTGTTAACGAACGTGATGTAATTGAAGGAACTGTAATTAGAATTACAGATAGAGATGCAATTATTGATATCAACTCTAAATCTGAAGGAGTTATTTCCTTAAACGAGTTTCGTTACAACCAAGGTTTAGCTGTTGGTGATGTAGTAGAAGTATTAGTTGATAAAAGAGAAGATTCTTCTGGTCAATTAGTATTATCTCACAGAAAAGCTAGAGTAATTAAAGCTTGGGAACGTGTTAATAACGCTCATGAAACAGGTGAAGTTGTTAATGGTTTCGTTAAATGTAGAACTAGAGGTGGTATGATTGTAGATGTTTTCGGAATCGAAGCATTCTTACCAGGATCTCAAATTGACGTGAAGCCAATTAGAGATTACGATCAATACGTTGAGAAAACAATGGAATTCAAAGTTGTTAAAATCAACCACGAATTTAAAAACGTTGTTGTATCTCACAAAGCTCTTATTGAAGCAGATATTGAATTACAGAAAAAAGAAATTATTGGTCAATTAGAAAAAGGACAAGTACTAGAAGGTGTTGTTAAAAATATTACTTCTTATGGTGTCTTTGTTGATTTAGGTGGTGTTGATGGATTGGTACATATTACTGATTTATCTTGGTCAAGAATCAATCATCCAAATGAGGTTGTGGAATTAGATCAAAAATTAAACGTTGTAATTTTAGACTTTGATGATAACAAATCTAGAATTCAATTAGGATTAAAACAATTAAATGCTCATCCATGGGAAGCTTTAAATTCTGACTTAAAAATTGGAGATAAAGTAATGGGAGAAGTTGTTGTTTTAGCTGATTACGGTGCGTTTGTTGAAGTAGAACAAGGAGTAGAAGGGTTAATTCACGTTTCTGAAATGTCTTGGTCAACTCACTTACGTTCTGCACAAGATTTTGTAAAAGTTGGTGATAAAGTGGAAGCTCAAATTTTAACTTTAGATAGAGAAGACCGTAAAATGTCTTTAGGTATCAAACAATTACATCCAGATCCTTGGACAGATATTACTACTAAATTCCCTGTTGGTTCGACTCATACAGGAACTGTAAGAAATTATACAAACTTTGGTGTATTTGTTGAGTTAGAAGAAGGTATTGACGGTTTAGTTTATATCTCTGATTTATCTTGGACTAAGAAAATTAAGCATCCATCAGATTTTGTAACGGTTGGTGATCAATTAGAAGTTCAAGTTTTAGAATTAGATGTAGAAAACAGAAAGTTAAACTTAGGTCATAAACAAACTAAAGATAATCCTTGGGATGTTCATGAAGAAACGTACGCTATTGGATCTACTCACGAAGGAATCGTTAAAGAAAAGAATGATAAAGGAGCAGTTGTAACTTTTACTGACAAAGTAGAAGGTTTTGCACCAACAAGATTCTTAGAAAAAGAAGACGGTACTACTTTAGAAAAAGGAGATAAAGTTAATTTTATCGTTTTAGAATTTTCTAAAGAATACAGAAGAGTAGTAGTTTCTCATACATCTTTATTTAAAGAACAAGAGAAAAGAAATGTGAAAGCGGCCGTTAAAAAAGCAGCAGAAGCAGAAAAAACTACTTTAGGTGATATTGGAGGTCTTGCAGACTTAAAAGCAATAATGGAAGCTAAAAGCAAAAAGAAAAAATAATTTTTTTTTAAGCTAATACTTTTAATACTTAAAAGTCGATACAATTTTGTATCGACTTTTTTTTATGGAATAAAATTAAGATCATACTTTGGGTATTGCCTTTTAGTTAGGCGTTACATTGTATCTTTTTATGCTTAAATTATTTTAATATCAGCTTTTTTATGTCAATTTTAAGTTAAGAAGTCCACATATATTTAAATGAGATATGCCTAAAAAGGATGCCATTTCGACCCCTAACGGAACTTTCTACCGGCTTTTAGCTATCTTATTATTTCTAGTATTCGCATCAAGAAAACACAATAAAAGACCGTTGCGAATTGTAATCGTTTTTGTACTTATAATACTTATATGAAACTTTTATTTTATGATATCAGAATTCAAAAGAAATACAGCATTTGCTAAAAATAGCTTTCCATTATTCCAAAAAGATCTTAGTAGTATGTTATCAACCAAATAAACAACACTTCCTCTTCCTTTTTGTTCTTCTCCAAATAATAAAGATTCAGGTACCTGTTTTACGGCTTCACTGCCGGCATAACCAGAAACATTTTTTGAGTCTTTGTCAAAATAAGCAACGTTAAAACCATCTTGTAAATATAGGTAAGAATCACCGCTTAACTTTAATGAAAAATAATCTTTCTTATATCCAAAGGCTAGCGGATGTGTTACATCTACCTTACTTTTAAAAATTGCTCCCGTAATAAGGTTTTTCACACCTTTTCTCTCTAAATCTTCATATCGAGTTAAATTAAAGGTAGTAGAATCTTTTTTAACTCCTTTACTTTTTAAAGCGAATCCTTTTTTATCAGCAAAAGCATTTACAGCATTCCCTAAGGCAATTAAAGTTCCGCCAGAACTTACAAAAGAGGATAATTTATCAAGAATTTCTGTAGTTAAAAAACTGCTGTAATATCCTTCAGGAATAATAATTACATCATATTTAGAAATATCCACACTACTAAAATAATCTGAATTTAAATTCGTAATTGGGTATTTTAGTTCGGTTTCAAAAAAGTGCCAAACTTCTCCAAAATTTAAGGAAGAAGTCTCTTCGCCAGAGAGCAAAGCTACCTTCTGTTTTTTAATTGGTTTAACACTGTAAGAACCAAAATCTAAGCCAGTATCTACAAAACCTGTTGCAACTGGTTGCACATTTCGTTCATGTTTATTTGCGATTTCAATCAGTTTTTTATCAAATTCTTCAGTCCTATTATCATTTCTTAAAATAATTAAAGTGCCTCTGTCATAAGATTTTCCTTCTAAAGAAAATGGTTTTCCTGCATAACGCGGAGCTATATTTTGTTGTAATAAATCCCCTAAAAAAGCGGCATCTTCAATACTATTCCATTTAGATATATACGCATAGGCATCGTAATCAATAGTATTTAAATTATTTTTGGTTGATGAAATTTTAGAGGAGTTCACTTTAGTTTTAGACGCAATAGCTTCGAAACCGTGCGCATACGGAATAGACCAAGCTGTAATGTCATATGTTAAAGAATCAACTAATTTTGCTTTAGGCTCAAACAAAACTTCTACCATTTTTCCTTTTGGTTGATTTGTGTGAACAACTAAATCACCATCCGAAGTATTTAATTTTTCTTCGCTTTGTGTATTATAATTATAACCTTTTACAGAACCGTTCGTCGCGTATTCGTATTTAATTTCATGAGTATCTAATAAATTTTTTAGACGATTTGTTTTATCCTGGTTGTCATTTTTTAATACAAAACTCTTGTATTCAAGGTCCTTATTGTCAAAGAATTTTTTGAATTCAGTATTTAATTTTTCAGCATTTTTAGAAGAAATTTCAACTGTCGATAAACCCGTAGTCATATGGTGAATAGCTCTGTCTTTCAAAGTTAAGACTTCTCCTTCATCCGTTTGAACACCTAATCCTCCTTCAGAACCTCCAGATTGTTCATATGTCATGCCAATAGCACCCATAAAAGTAGGGTAGGTATCTCCATAACTGGGATACAACAAATCAAAACTTTCTTTTGTAAAATACAACCATCCTTCTTTATCAAAATAGGTAGCGTGATTTTTTCCTATTTTTGTTTGAAAATCACGCTGCCAATCTGTAATAACTTCATGAAAAGGTTCCGCTGCAGGCGCAAAATAATAAGGACTATTAATACCTTGTTCGTGAAAATCTACATGAATATGTGGCATCCATTTATTATAAATTGCAATTCGCTGCTGTGTTTCAACTTGTGTAGCCCAAGCCCAATCTCTATTTAAATCAAATAAATAATGATTTGCTCTTCCGCCAGGCCAAGGTTCATGATGCTCTTTCGCATCTTGCGAACTATTAAAAGGCGTATTTTTTACTTGATTGTACCAATTTACATATCGGTCTCTTCCATCAGGATTTATACAAGGATCCATAATTACAACCGTATTTTCTAACCAAGCTTTTTTGTCGGTAACCAATTCGTAAATCGTTAACATAGATGCTTCAGTACTCGAAGCTTCATTTCCATGAACATTATAACTCAGCCAAACAATTGCAGTTTTATTATCAGAATTACCTTCTAAAATTGCAGTTTGAGCTAAATTTGATTCTCTAATACGCTCTAAATTATTGATGTTTTCTTGCGATGAAATGTAAGCTAAATATAAAGGTCTGTTTTCATTGGTTTCTCCATATTTTTCTAGTTTAATATTTGATACTGTATTACTTACATAGATAAAATAGTCTACTACTTTATGATGTCTTGTAAAACGAGTACCAATTTCATAGCCCAAAAATTCTGAAGGTGATTTTATTCCTTGTGATAATATGCTTCCAAAAGTTAGAAAAGTAAGTAAAAAAAGTGATTTTATTTTCATGAATTAAGTTTTGATTATGATCAAAAATAAGGAATAATTACTACTATTTGTAATTGTTGTTTTGTAAAGAGGTTAAAAATTTGTTAGTTTCAATTTGAGGGAAGAAAGTACCATCAAAATTTAGTATTTTTGAGGTATGGCAATAAACGAAAGCGATTGTGAAATTATAGAAACAACTTTTGATTTTAAAAATCATTGGAATGAGGCTTATCTCAATAATAAGACTGAAAAATTAGGTTGGTTTGAAGAGAAATCTGAACAAACTTTGACTTTAATTAAAGAAGCAAGATTATCTGAAGATGCTTTAATTTTAAATGTTGGTGCTGGTTCTTCTACTTTAATTGATAATTTATTAGCTGATGGGTTTTCTAATATTATCGCAAATGATTTATCCGAAGAAGCTTTAGAATCTTTAAAGAATCGAATTGGTAAAAATGATAAAGTGAAGTTTATTGTGGATGATTTATTGAATCCGTCAAAATTAAATAAATTAGAAAATATTGATTTGTGGAATGATAGAGCAGTTTTACATTTTTTTTTAAAAGAAGAAGAAATTAAAGCTTATTTTAACTTACTAAAGAAAGTTTTAAAAGCGAACGGATTTGTAATCATTTCTGTTTTTGCTAAAAACGGAGCAGAAAAATGCTGTGGATTGCCGGTTAAACGCTATGATTTGGAAATGTTAGGTAATGAACTAGGAACCGATTTTAAACTCAAAAATAGTTTTAACTATACATTTGTAAATCCTTTTGGCGCAGAAAGACCTTATATTTATGCATTATTTCAAAGAATAAATTAGAATGAAAACTACACAAATCCCTTTTCAAAAAACAGGTTTTTTCTCTAAAACTATGCACGATTATTTAGAGAAGAATAAAAATATACAACCTTTTTATAATAACTTTCCTGATATTTCTGGGTTTCATAATCAAATTGAAGAAAAGCAAAAATCTTACAGATTACAGACTAGATTAGCGTTAGTTGATGCTTTAAAAAATCAATATATATCTTTTGAAACATCAGAAAAAACCATAGAAAATATTGAGTTGATAAAACAACAAAATACATTTACGATTACAACTGGTCATCAGTTAAATTTATTTACAGGACCTTTATATTTTTTATATAAAATTATTTCTGCTATTAATTTATCGGAAGAATTATCAGAAAAGTTTCCTGAACAGCATTTTATTCCCATTTATTGGATGGCAACAGAAGATCATGATTTTGATGAAATTAATTATTTTAATTTTGATGGTAAAAAAGTAAGTTGGAATAGAAAAGATGGAGGCGCAGTGGGTCGTTTTTCTACGGAAGGTTTACAAGAGGTTTTTAAAGTTTTCTCTAATCATTTAGGGAACTCTAAAAATGCAAAATATTTAAAAGAGTTATTTTCTGATGGCTATCTAAAACACAACAATTTAGCAGATGCAACTCGTTTTATCGCAAATAAATTATTTGGTGAGTTTGGTCTAGTAATTATTGATGGTGATGATGCAAATCTAAAACAGTTATTTAATCCGTTTGTAAAAGAAGAATTAGAAAATCAGACTTCATTTAAAGAGGTTTCTAATACTATTTTGGAATTAGAAAAAAACTATCCTATTCAGGTAAATCCAAGAGAAATTAACTTGTTTTATTTAGGTGATGATTTTAGAGAACGCATTCTTTTAGAAGATAATATTTACAAGGTAAATAATACAAACATAACTTTTTCGAAAGCCGAAATTTTAGCGGAAGTTGATGAAAATCCAAAAGCATTTTCGCCAAACGTGATAATGAGGCCTTTGTTTCAAGAAGTGATTTTACCCAATTTGTGTTATATTGGTGGAGGAGGAGAGATGGCATATTGGTTTGAATTAAAAGCCTATTTTGAAAAAGTTTATATTCCTTTTCCTGTTTTGTTGTTGCGTAATTCTGTGCAAGTTGTGTCAGTAAAACAATCCAAAAAATTAGAAAATTTAAAGATCTCACAAGAGGAACTATTTCTAAATCAGTATGATTTATTATCAAAAAAAGTGATAGATAATTCTGAGATCAAAACGAATTTTAGCCAAAAAATTGAATTTTTACAAAACCAGTTTTCTGACTTAAAAGAAGTCGCTAAGAAAACAGATGTTTCTTTTATAAACGCCGTAAATGCACAGGAAAGAAAACAAATTAAAGGTTTAGAAAGTCTTGAAAAGCGCTTGCTTAAAGCAGAAAAAAGAAGACAAAGAGATTTAGTTGATAGAATTACATTATTACAGAATGAGCTTTTACCAAATCAATCTTTAGAAGAACGCCAGCGAAATTTTTCTGAGTATTATTTAGAATATGGTTCATCATTTATTGAAGCTTTAAAAGGTGCTTTAAAACCTTTGCAATTAGAGTTTACACTATTAGAATTATAATGAAGGAAAAAGGTTTACATCCAGAAAATAAGTTTAATAAGGGGTATAATTTTGACGACTTAGTTGTTAAAAATCCGTTATTAAAAGAGTATGTTTTAGAAAATAAATTTGGTGCTGTTAGTATTGATTTTTCAGATCCTAAAGCAGTTAAAGAATTAAACAAAGCCTTACTTTTTACTTTTGATAAAATAAAAATTTGGAATTTTGCGGATGAGAACTTATGTCCGCCAATTCCTGGACGGTTAGATTATATTCTTTACTTATCAGATTTACTTTCATCGGAAAAAGATATTAAAATTTTAGATATTGGTACAGGGGCATCCTGTATTTATGCTTTGTTGGGTGTTGCTCAGTATAGCTGGAATTTTGTTGCTACAGATATTGATGTCGATTCTTTAGATGCTGCGCAAGATATTATTGATGACAATAAATTAGAATCAAAGATTGAATTGCGTCAACAGCTAAATGAACAACAAATTTTAAAAGGAATTTTAAAAGATGATGATTCCTTTGCGGCTGTAATGTGTAATCCTCCTTTTTATAAATCGGCGGAAGAAGCACAAGGCGCAAACAGAAGAAAAACTAAAAACTTAGGTAATAATGCCGTTAGGAATTTTTCTGGTAATAATAATGAATTATGGTATCCTGGAGGAGAAAAAGCCTTTTTACATAATTATTTGTATGAAAGCTCTTTGTATTCAAAACAGAGTATGTGGTTTACAAGTTTAGTTTCTAAAAAAGAGAATGTAGTAAGTTTACAAGCTTCATCAAGGAAATTAGGTGCCAAGGAATTTAAAGTAATTGATATGAATCAAGGAAATAAAGTTACTAGAATTGTGTGTTGGCGATTTTAAAAAAGTTTACTATGATAAAAAAAAGATTGCTTCATAATTAGCAATAACAAACAGCGTTTAATTAAAAACAATATCATTAATTTTATACTTTTTACAAACTAAATGTAAAATTGTATAGACTAACATGTGCACAAAAACCAAACAAATAAAAGCATAAAGCGGAACACCTAAAACCTGATACGGCCAAAAATAGGTCCAAACGCCTAAATAAATTGTAATTACCTCACCAAAAGCAGGTAAAATTAGTGCTAAGATAATGGCAAGAATAATTTTATTTTTTTGCGTTTGATTTGTTAAAAAAGGAATTAAATTTCGTTCTAGTTTATATAAGTAATGAAAAGCTAGCATCCAAGCAAATGGGAGCCATAAAGGCAGTTTTCTTGCAACTTCATGATATTTCCAATACCCATTTGTAACACCCCAAGTTTCGCCGACAATTCCTCCAAAACCAGTTAGTAGCATACCTAATAATAGGAGCCAGTTTTTATTGGTTTTTGGTTTTATAACTTCTGTGTAGCTATTATGAAAAATTTTTAAAAGTAGAATTACAGCAATAATAGCGTCATACTTTTTTAAAACTCCAATAAAAATGCCGGCAATTATTAGTTTTGCAAGTGCTTTTAAAATTTCGGTATAGAATTTTTTGTTGTTGGTAATCATTTAGCTTTTTATCAAGGCTAAAAATAGTGATTTTTCATTCATTAAATATACTAGTTGTAACAATTTGAAGCAGTATACATTTAAAATTGTTTCTATTAAATAGAATGTTCTAACAATTTTTTATTTCTAATAAAAAAAATCGCCTAAGAAATGATTTTTTAAACGATTGTGATTTAGAAGATTTTTCTTAAAACCGATAGGGAGCGATAATCTTGCAGAATTATTTTGAAAACCAGCGCCCCAGGTCTGACTTTCTGATTTAGTAATACCAATATTGTTCTCGTTTTCTTGGGTTCCAAAAGCATAACTTATTCCTGGTAATAATTCTATACCTAAAGCAATATGCTTATTAAATAAGTAGTTCAAACCTATTACAGCATTGATTGATGGGCTATAAGAAGATATTTTACTCGTAAATTCACCATTACTATCGTTTTTTGAGTATCCATATGAAAATGCAACATCTGCTCCATACCTATACTCTAAATTCTTAGTAATTAATTTTCTAATTTCTTTTCCAATACTCGCACTAAAACTAAAAGAATTGGACTCATAAGTTGAGTTTTCAGATTTATTTTTAGTACTCCATAAGTTTCCTGATAATATATTATATCGCCATAAAGCAGTAGAATTAACAGATTTATAAGTAAATCCAAAATTATTTAAATCTCTGAAAGCAATTCCGACTTCTTGTTGTTTTTCTTGTGCAATCATAATTAATGAAGCCATTATAAATAATACACTTAAAGTAATTTTTCTCATAATATATTTTATTATTGATTTTTTTAATAATCAAAATTAATGCCACAAAAAAACCGAAGCTAATTACTTCGGTTCAAATGCAACTTTTTTCTTGTATTTAATAAAATATTACAAATGTATTACTTCTCCATAAGCATCAGCAACCGCTTCCATAACCGCTTCGCTCATTGTTGGGTGTGGATGAATTGTCTTTAAAACTTCATGGCCAGTTGTTTCTAATTTACGACCTAAAACTGCTTCCGCAATCATGTCTGTAACACCAGCACCAATCATATGGCAACCTAACCATTCACCGTATTTTGCATCAAAGATTACTTTTACAAAACCATCAGGCGTTCCTGCAGCTTTGGCTTTACCGGATGCTGAGAAAGGGAATTTACCAACCTTAAGCTCATAACCAGCTTCTAAAGCTTTTGCTTCAGTCATACCAACAGAGGCAATTTCTGGAGTAGCATATGTACAACCAGGAACGTTTCCGTAATCTATCGCTTCTGTGTGTAAACCAGCTAATTTTTCAACACAAGTAATACCTTCGGCAGAAGCAACGTGTGCCAATGCTTGTCCAGGAACTACATCTCCAATAGCGTAGTAACCAGGAATATTAGTTTGATACCAATCGTTAACTAAAATTTTGTCTCTGTCAACAATAATTCCAACATCTTCTAAACCTATGTTTTCAATGTTAGACTTTATACCAACTGCTGACAATAAAATATCTGCTTCTAACTTTTCTTCGCCTTTTTTTGTTTTTACAGTGGCAATAACACCATCACCAGAAGTATCAACAGATAAAACTTCTGAACTTGTCATTACTTTTATACCTGCTTTCTTAATAGAGCGCTCAAATTGTTTTGAAATATCAATATCTTCTACAGGTACTAAATTAGGCATAAACTCTACAATAGTAACGTCCGTTCCCATCGTATTATAAAAATGCGCAAACTCAACACCAATAGCTCCAGAACCTACAACGATCATAGATTTTGGTTGCTTTGGTAACGTCATTGCCTTTCTGTATTCAATTACTTTAACACCATCTTGTGGTAGGTTTGGTAATTCTCTAGAACGAGAACCTGTTGCAATAATTATGTTGTCTGCGCTATACTCAGTTACAGTTCCGTTTTCGGCTGTAACATCTACTCTTTTACCTGTTTTAATTTTACCAAAACCATAGATAATATCGATTTTGTTTTTCTTCATCAAAAAAGCAACACCTTTGCTCATTCCGTCTGCAATTCCTCTACTACGTTTAATTACAGCTTCAAAATCTTTGTCTATTGCTTCCGCTTTTAAACCATACTCATCAACATGTTTTAAATAGTCGTACACTTGAGCAGATTTCAACAATGCCTTTGTAGGTATACATCCCCAGTTCAGGCAAATTCCACCTAACGATTCTTTTTCTACGATTGCAACTTTAAAGCCTAATTGTGATGCTCTAATTCCAGTTACATATCCTCCAGGACCACTTCCAACAATTATGATGTCGTATTTCATTTTTATTTTTTTATTTTTAAAGTTTAAAAAGATGTTAAACTCTATTGTTTTTGTTTTTTGATGCGTTTAGCGCAAATTTATTCATTCTAACTTTATTTCTAGTAAAAATGAAAACTATTTTTTTGATCTCCTAAACTGCTTTCTGTTCTGTTTTTTTGAATAAAATAAGTTTAGTATAAACAGGTTAAGAATATCAACAGATATTTAACGAATTAAAACCCCAATTAGCTAATTTACTACCATTTATTTTTAGTTACAATTTTTTTTACTGTTTGCTAATTTACATTCGCTCAGGAACTTGTATTCCTAATAAAGAAAAAGCTGATTTTATAGTCTCCGCAACTTTGTGAGCCAATTGTACTCTAAATATTTTTTTATCTTCATTTTCTTCGCCTAATATGGATACATTTTGATAAAAAGAATTAAATTCTTTTACTAAATCATACGTATAATTTGCAATAATTGCGGGTGAGTAGTTTGTCGCGGCTTGTTGAATCGTTTCTGGAAATAACGCCAGTTGTTTCAATAATTCCTTTTCCTTTTGATGTAAATCAATAGAAACCGATTTTGAATACTCAAAGTCTGATTTTCTAATAATAGATTGAATTCTAGCATAGGTATACTGAATAAAAGGTCCCGTATTGCCTTGAAAATCTACGGACGATTTTGGGTCGAATAAAATTCTTTTCTTAGGATCTACTTTTAGAATAAAATATTTTAAGGCTCCTAAACCAATCGTTTTGTATAGCTCTTGTTTTTCTTCTTCGGAATAACCATCTAATTTTCCTAATTCTTCTGAAATTTCTTTTGCAGTTTCGGTCATTTCAACCATTAAATCATCAGCATCCACAACAGTTCCCTCTCTAGACTTCATTTTTCCAGAAGGTAAATCTACCATGCCGTAGCTTAGATGATGTAGTTGTTTTGCCCAATCAAATCCTAGTTTTTTCAAGATTAAAAACAATACTTGAAAGTGATAATCTTGCTCATTACCAACGGTATAAACCATCCCGCCAACATCTGCATAATCCTTAACACGCTGAATTGCTGTGCCAATATCTTGGGTCATGTACACGGCAGTTCCGTCTGAACGCAGCACAATTTTTTCATCTAAACCATCATCCGTTAAATCGCACCAAACAGAACCATCTTTTTTTTTGTAGAACACACCTTTTTCTATTCCTTGTGTAACCACATCTTTTCCTAATAAATAAGTATCACTTTCATAATATAAAGTATCAAAATCTACACCTATATTTTTGTAAGTAACTTCAAAACCTTTGTAAACCCAAGAGTTCATTTCTGTCCAAAGAGAAACTACTTGGTCATCTCCAGCTTCCCATTTTAAAAGCATTTGTTGCGCTTCTACTAAAAGTGGCGCTTCTTTTTTTGCTTCTTCTTCGGTTTTTCCTTCAGATATTAATTGCGCAATTTCTTTCTTATATTCTTGATCGAATTTCACGTAGTAATTACCAACCAGTTTATCGCCTTTTAAACCGGTAGAAGTTGGCGTTTCTCCGTTACCATACTTCTGCCAAGCCAACATCGATTTACAAATATGAATTCCTCGGTCGTTTATAATCTGAGTTTTATACACTTTTTTACCGGATGCTTTAATGATTTCGGCAACAGAGAAGCCTAATAAATTATTACGAACATGCCCTAAATGTAGTGGTTTATTGGTGTTTGGAGATGAATATTCTACCATCATCGCTTTGTCATCCGCTATAGGCGAAACAAAACCAAAACTTGAATCTGTATAAATGGAATTGAAAAAATTGGTATAAAAAGCATCGTTAATTACCAAATTTAGAAAGCCTTTTACAACATTGTAATTTGTTATTTCTGCAACGTTTTCAACTAAATAGTTCCCTAAATCCCCTCCAATTTGAACCGGATTTCCTTTTTTGTAACGCAACATCGGGAAAACTACAACTGTAATATCTCCTTCAAAATCTTTCCTTGTTGCTTGAAATTCTACAGAAGGAATTTCTATATTATATAAAGCTAAGAAACCTTCTTTTACGTTGGTTTCTATTCGGTTTTGAATATTCATGGATTTGTTAAATTGTTTGCAAAATTACGTAATTTTATTTGTTTTTTTGTGACATAATTTATTCGATTTTCATTTATTTTAGGTCATAAAATCAAGGGAATTATCTCTTTGAATAACCTCAAAATTGGCATCTTGATATGCTTTTTTAAAAGCAGTTGAAATTTTTATCTTTTTATTTGGCGACCATTTAAATTCATAAACAAATAGTTTTTCAGATTTTTCTTCTGGCCAATCTAACTCTTGCTGATCATAGGTTCTCCAGAAATAATTATTGCTACTAATTTTTTGATATTCATGCTTTTTTAAATGTTCAGAAATCAAATAGTTTTCCCATAATTGACCAACATCATTTCTGTTTTCTAACAAATTTAAATTTTTAATGATGGCATTTCTAATACCTGTATCATGAAAATACCACTTGCTAGATTTTGTAACTCCTTTTCTAAGGTTTTTACTAAACCCTTCAACTTTGAAAATTATAAAAACGTTTGAAAGTACGTCATGATAGCTTTCTAGAGTGTTTTTTGAAATTTGTAATTGATTTCCTAATTCAGTTAAAGAAATTTCATTTCCTACTTGAAAAGCTAACAGCTTCAGTAGATCGTATATTTTTTCAACCTTTTTTATATTTTGAAAAACTAAGATATTTTTTAATAAGTAATCATTTATAATTTCTTGAAGGTACTTTTGTTTATCAGCCCAATTACTAATGTGAATCAATTCTGGATAGCCTCCAAAAAGCAGTGGTTCTTTTAGTTTTTCTGTAGTATTTTTATAATTCTCATAATCAGAAAATTCAATTTAACTTAGAGGATGCATAAATAAAGTGCATCTGATAATTCCTCTTTCAATTCTGCTAATTTGAGAAACCTCTATCCCCATAACATTAGCAAGGTTTTCTTGTGTAACACCTTTACTTTTTCTAATTAGTCTAAGATTTTTACCAAAAGCAATAAGGAATTTATTTTCTTCAGAAGTATTCACAATATAAAAATCGTGTACTTCGTTATTTAATAAATGGGCAAGTATGCCTATATTTATAAATTAAAATTTAAACATATGAAAAAATTAACAATAATCTTAATCTTCTATTCTATGCTGTCTTAAGGACAGGTAAATAACGAAATAGAAGGCATAACTATTAATGCTCCTTGTAAAATAGAGTACACAAGAATTATTAATAATTAAAATAATTATACATGTATTAACACTTAAGGAAATAGTTTAATAAATTATACTATTCATGTAACTATTATACACGTTGTGCATTTTAAATTATACTAATTTTAATATTGTTTATATTTTTATTAAAAAGAAACTTATTGATGTATTGTATTGTTGTTAAGGATGTTATTTTAGATACTATTCTAGTTTTAAAGCCATCAAAAGATTCTAAGTAATTTCTTCTAATTACATTGGTCACAAAGTTGAGAGAATAAAGTTTCAATCCTTTTTTTTTCCTAAAGAGATAGGGCTTTTTTTCTAATTATTTTGATTATTTCTCATCGGAGTATTCAATTTTATATTACAAGTTTCGAATAAGTTAAGTTGAATTTCTGCTGATAAATAACCACGATCTCCAATTAAAGTACAGTCACTAATTTGATGCTTAATATCTTTTAAATAATTGATATCGTGAACAGAAGCTGTACTCAAATCTATACGTTGAAACACACCACTAACGGAGCAAAGAGCATGCAATTTATAGCCATAATATCTTGAATCTCGTGAAGCACAATAACCTTTGTTTGGAATCGTACTAATTTTTTCTTTATAAACTTCCAAAGGCATACTATCAAACACAAAATACTTTTCGAAATCATTAAAAAATGAGGCTAACTTTAAACGAATTACATCGATATGATTAAATAAATTTCACCTTCTTTTGTTGTAAACGCTTCTTTCAATTTTTGATAAAAGAGGTTTAGGAAGATTCCTAAATAAATCATTTTCATTATCGATACTCATAAATTCAGCAGTTAAACTCAAGCTAATCAGCTCTAAATCGCTTATCTTCGGTTTCCTTCTTTGATAAGTTAAAAGTTGTTCTTTTGATATTTTTCTTAAAACTCCCAATATTCTTTCGTAATCTTCATTTAAGTTGTTCATAATTAATGTTTTATAGTTAAAATAATTTACTGATTTTTAGTAAGATGGACAATTTTTATTATTTAAATCATAATACAACGGGTGTAATTTGTAAATAGATACTTCAAAGTTAAATAATTGTTAATAAATAGTTTTTTATTAGGAATTTAATTTATAGGTTTGATTATGTGCAGAGATTTAAAAGCTAGGTTTTTTTTGGAGCTGACAAAGCGGTTGGAAATTGTGTTTAAAAATAAATGACATTATAGGCATTTAAATTTTAAAAAAGCAATCGAGCGCATTGGCAAACGACTATTTTACATAATACTATATTATATCTATGAAATAAAAACAATGCCTTAAACAACATGATGAACATTTGAACTATAATTATTCTTATGTTTAATCCTTCATAATTATTAAAAAATTAAAACAGATAAAAAACTTGATTAAGTTGCCATTGTAAAAAAATTAATACTTTAATTTATTTTAAATATTGAATGAACCTTATTCTAGAAGAAATACGAAATCAAAATCAGAAAGCTTTTAAAACGCTTTTTAATAATCACTTTGAAGAGTTGGTCGTATATGCCAATGGCTATCTTTTTCAAATGGATTCTAGTAAAGATATTGTTCAAGAAGTATATATCTACATCTGGGAAAACGCTAATAAAATTGAAATTAAAACAAACTTTAAGGGATATTTATATTCCATGGTTCGTAATAGATGTTTTAACTATTTAAAGTCAATTAAAGTAACAGATGATCTTGCCTTTTTAGAATTTAACATTAACATAATTAACGAGGATGTATTCGATTCTACTTTAGAAGAAGATAAAGAAAAAGTGTATCATCAAATATTAAAAATTATTGATTCACTTCCAGATAAAATGCGAAAGATTGTTCAATTAAAATTTTTACATAATTATAAGTATTCTGAAATTGCTAAAGAACTGGATATTTCAATTAACACTGTTAAAACTCAGCTTAAAAGAGCTAAATTTAAAATTATACAAATGGTTACAATCATTTTAATCCTATTACAAATACGACAATAAAAACCTATATAAAATAAGGTTTCTCTAATTTTTTAACACTTTTTTGTTAATTTATTTTATTTTTTGTCACCCTTTTTATTTTTTTAGTTGTCTATGTAATAACAAAGTATATATATTCAATTAAATGGAATTTAAACTAATTATTAAAAACATTAATAAAACTCTCACTCCAGATGAGGAAATTATTTTTATTAAATGGTATAATGAATCTGAGAGGCACCAAAATTATTTTGAAAATGTAAAGGCCAATTACCACAATGGTTTTTCTCATATTGACATTAAAAAAGAATGGCTTACCCTTGAAAACAAAATAGTTATACCGTCAAGAAAAATTAATTTATGGAAATATATAGCTGCCGCTTCTATTGTTATTTTAATTTCCGGATCCTTTGTTTTTAACTTCAATAAAACTCCTGCAATAGAATCTATTATAGTAGATAATAATAATGAAATAGAAAACACCATTATAATGGGAACAGACAAAGCAATTTTGACTTTAGAAAATGGTTCAAATATAACATTAGAAAAAGGTAAAGATTACATGGCAGAGAACCTGAAGAGTAATGGAGAAGAATTAGTTTACCAGCCAAAAAATATCACAAAAGCACAAATAAAATATAACTACTTAACTATTCCAAGAGGAGGTCAATTTTATGTACAATTGTCAGACGGAACTAAAATTTGGTTAAATTCTGAATCTCAATTAAAATACCCAATATCCTTTATTGAAGGTGAAATACGTCAAGTAGAACTTGTCTATGGAGAAGCTTATTTCGAGGTGTCTCCGAGCACTAATCATAATGGATCCAAATTCAAAGTGCTCACATCAATGCAGGAAGTAGAAGTATTGGGAACAGAATTTAATATTAAAGCTTATAAAGATGAAACCAATATTTACACAACTTTAGCTGAAGGTAAGGTGGTTATACATAATGGTTTTTCCAGTCAAAATTTAATACCAACCCAACAATCAAATTTAAATCTTAAAAATAATACAATAACTATCAGTTCAGTTGATGTTTATAGTGAGACTTCATGGAAAAAAGGGCTCTTCAGTTTTAAAAGCACAGAATTAAAAGAGATTATGAATGTATTATCTCGCTGGTATGATGTTAATTTTGTATTCTCTAATCCAAAAATTGAAACTATTAAGTTTAACGGGTTTTAAGTAAAAACCAGACTATTGAAGAGATACTAACCACAATTAAGGACACTAAATTTATTAAAGATTATGATATAAAAGACAAAAAATTACAATATACTAAAAAGAAAGGGAACAAAGTTTATACCTGGACAGTACTGCACTTCATCCCCTTTTAGATTATTAATTAACTAAATGTTTAACTAACTAACACACAAATTTATGAAAATTAAATGCACTAACCGTCTTTTCTTCCAAAAGAAAAAAATTCTACAGTTTATGATGCGAATGTTTATTATTCTGTTTTGTACTACAGTTTTTAGTTTTTCTCCGAGCAATATTTTCTCACAGAACACTAAAATTAAAATTGATATGGACAAAACGGTAACACTTGACGAGATTTTTGATATTTTAAGAGAGCAAACAGAATTCGCGTTTCTTTACCAAGAAGATCTTTTTAAAGACACCCCGAAGGTACATTTAATAAAGGGGACTATTCGAGTTAAGGAGTTATTACAAAAAAGCCTTGCTAGTGGTAGTTTTAATTTTGAATTTAACGATAACAACAATACCATTGTTATTAAAGAAACACCCGTAATTGAAAAGCAGCAAGAAATCACTATTAAAGGTACTATTACCGATAGCCAGGGAGTTCCGTTGCCAGGAGCCACAATAGTTGCAAAGGGTACTACTATAGGAACAACAACAGATTTTGATGGAAAATTCGCGTTAACCATTACAGAAGGTGTTAAAACTTTGGTAGTATCATATATTGGATTTGCTAGAAAAGAAGTGGCTATTAACGGTCAAAAGACATTTACAATTACCTTATTAGAAGATGCTGCTCAATTAGACGAAATTGTAGTTACTGGTGTGATTTCAGGTACATCAAAAAAGAAGTTAGCATTTACAGTTTCTAAAGTGAAAGCTGAAGAGATTCAACAAACAACATCTGGTAATGCATTACAAGCCTTATCAGGCAGAGTAGCTGGTGTTAGGGTAGTTCAGTCTGGGGGTCAGCCAGGGTCAGAACCTTCAGTGAGACTAAGAGGTGCTACCTCACTTACAGGCTCACAAAAGCCTCTAGTTATCGTTGATGGGATTATTACAGAAGGATCTATTTCCGATATAAATCCAGATGATGTAGTTTCAATGGAAATCATCAAAGATGCTGCAGCTGCATCAATTTACGGTGCTAGAGCAGCTAATGGAGTTATTCAAATTTTTACCAAACGTGGTTCTGATCTATCAGATGGAGAAATAAAAATAAATCTTCGTAATGAGTTTGGGTATTCTTCACCTGGTAGAAAGTACCCCCTTGCTACTCATCATCCATATCAATTAGACGGAAATGGTCAATTTGTTGTAGATGGGAGCGGTAATCGTATCTTAGAAGCAGATGGTTTAGTGGATAATCCTTATCCAGTGTTAAATGACCAACAGGATTTAATGTATGTTAACGGAAATTCATTGACCAATTATTTATCTGTTGCAAAAAAAAATGGAGGAACCAATTGGGCCGCTACGGCAAGCAACTATAAAGAAGAAGGGATTTTAAGAGATACTGATGGCTATAATCGTCAAACATTGAGATTAAATATTGATCATAAAATTAATTCTAAATTAGAAATGTCTTTGAGTACCCAGTATATAGAATCTAAGGGTCAAAATATAGAGAGGAGTAAGGATAGTCCTTTTTATACAGCACTAGTAATTCCTCCAGATGTTGATTTAACATTGCCAAATCTTGATGGTTCACCTTATATATACAACCCAGTTCCAGATGATGATTTTGGAAACCCCCTTTATGAGATAAACAATAGAACGAATGAAACTAAACGGGTACGACAATTAGCAGGAGCAGATTTTAAATATAAAACACTAGATTGGTTACACTTTACAGGAAATATTAGTCTTGATAGAGAGCAACGATTTGACTCAGATTATTTTCCAAGAGGTTATTTGAGTTTGAGAGATCCAGCCTTAGAAAATGGATTACTTTCAAAAAAGCACACTGAGACTAAGGCAATTAATTCTTCATTAACGGCTTTAATTTTTAAGGATTTTGGTGACTTATCTCTAAAGGTTCGTCCTAGTATACTATTTGAAGACCTAAATATTAATGGGATAACTACTGAAGGCCGTAATTTTGTGGTTGATGATACCCCAAGCTTAAATGCTGCTACTATTATAACAGCTAGTTCTTTTAATCAGGATATTCGTTCAACAAATTTCTTTACAATTGCAAGTTTAGACTATAAAGATAGATATATTGCAGACGTTCTTTTTAGAAGAGATAATTCATCTCTTTTTGGATCAGATCAACGAAATGCGAATTACTTTCGTGTATCAGGAGCATATCGGATATCAGAAGAACCTTGGTTCAATATAAATGGTATCGATGAATTTAAATTAAGGGCTTCACATGGAACAGCTGGTTTAAGACCTCCATTTGAGGCGCAGTATGAGACTTTGAATGTAGTTGGAGGTAGTCTTCAGTTTTCAACTCTTGGAAACACTAATCTTAAGCCAGCCGTATCAAAAGCTACAGAATTAGGTTTTGATATTGATTTTTTTGATAGGTTTTCATTAGGGTTCTCTTATGCTAAGAATATTATTGATGATCAAATTTTAAAAGTTCCACTCTCATCAGCTGCTGGATTTCCTTTTCAATGGCAAAATGCTGGTTCTTTGGAATCAGAAACTCTTGAAGCAACATTAAATGCATCTATTTTTCGTGAAAAAGATTTTAAATGGGATTTGCAATTATCATTTGATCGCACAAAACAAAAGGTTACAAAATTAAGTGTAGCACCTTTTTTACAATCTAATGTGCTTACTTCAATAAGACAAGAACCTGTTGGACCTTCAATATTTTTAGTAGAAGAAGGTGTAAGTTTTGGAACTATGATTGGAAGAGAATTTGCGGTGAGTTTAGACCAAGTACCGCAACTTTTAGATTCTTCTGGATCGCCAATTCCAAACGAAGACTCATATGTGATTAACGAAGATGGCTATGTTGTATTAGCAAATCAATATGGAACTCCTTCAGAAAAACCTATAGTTTTATTAGATGAAAACGGTCAGATAGCTTCTGTAAAAATTGGAGATGTAAACCCAGATTTTCAAATGGGAATTTATAATAGTTTTAGATACAAAAATTGGAGCGTAAACATATTGTTTGACTGGAAACAAGGAGGGGATATATATAATAATACTCGACAAAATCTTTATGAAACACCTCGCCATGGTGATGTAGATCAATCTAATAAGCCATTAGAATCTAGAAAACCAGTAGGTTACTATCAAACTTTATATGCTACAAACTCTTCTAGTAGTCATTTTGTTGAAGATGGCACCTATTTAAAGTTGCGTGAATTAGCCATTAACTATAAATTTAAAGGAAACTCTTTAGGCACATTTAAGGATATTGTTGATGTGGAAAGTGTAACATTCGGATTAACTGGTCGAAATTTATTTGTACTTACTAATTATTCAGGTTTCGATCCAGAAGTAGGATCATCTGACGCTACTTTGTTTCCTTATGATAATTTTAGCTATCCTAATTTTAGGAAATTTACTTTTAATATAGCAATAGAATTTTAAATATAAACATTATGAAAAATTTTAAATATACTCTTATTTCGTCTTGCATATTGTGCTTATTTGGGTTACTAGCTTGTGAGACTAGTTTAAATGTCCAAAACGAAAATGAACCAGATATTGTTCGAGCATTTTCTAACCCTAATGATCTTGTAAACGCCGTTGGTGGTGGTTTGCTTACATGGTGGAATGGTGCTAACGGAAATCAACATCCCGGTTTAGCGCTGGCAATTGGTGCAAACTTTACTACTGGAGAAAGAGCTGGAGCTGGTCAAGAAGATTTTTCGGTTATTCCTAGAATTGCATACCCAAATTCTGTTTTTTATAATCGTCAAGAAACTGTTGATAATCCATGGTTTCAGAATTATGCTGCACTTGCAGCAGCCAACGCAGGTTTGAGAGCACTTAATAACGGTGTTAGACTTGATTCACCTCAAAGTGAGACTATGTTAACCGCTACTGCTCAACTTTTACAAGGGCTTTCTCTAGGTCATCTAGGTATTTGGTTTGATAAAGCAGTTATTGTAGATGAGAATTCTACAGAAGAAGAAATTGCTAATTCTCAATTTGCGCCTTATGGCGATGTTGTTGAAAAGGCCATTGAAAAGCTAGATGCGGCTATTTTAACGGCTAGTACGGGATCATTTTCTTTGCCCGATGGTTTTATTAGTGGGTATGATGCCAGCAATCCCTTGGATAATGTAAAATTAGCTCAATTTGCTAACACGATGGCAGCTCGTTTTCTAATGAATGGTGCGCGCACCCAAGAGGAGAATTTACAAACAGATTGGATACGAGTTTTAAGCTATGCTAGAAAAGGAGTGAAAGGTTGGGATTTTGCACCGGCAGCTCAAGGAGCAGATGAGCCTGGACTTTGGGTGGATTCTTATAAAAGGGAATCACATCGTCCTGATAGAATTAGAACTTCAAATGAAATAGTTGGTATAGCAGATAATTCTGGTAAGTTAGCCGCATGGTTAGCGCTTCCTCCAAATGACAGAAGGCCAATAATAGTGCAAACAGATGACCGCAGAGTGACGGCAGCTGGAGATCCCACGGCCCCTGGTCTTTATTTTGCCTATAATGCCAAAACTCATGGGTCTTTAAGTAGAGGTTGGTATCGTCAATCTCGATATTACCCTATAAGATATGCTTCTCATACGGGATTTATTGGATCCAGTAATTATTGTACTGAAGATGAAAATGATTTGATTATCGCTGAAGCTTTATTAAGAACTAATGGTTCAAATACGGAGGCAGTGACTATTATTAATAAAACTCGCGTAACAAATGGTCAACTTCCAGCTCTAAATGGAACAGAATCAAAAGAGGTGTTATTAAACGCGCTTATGTACGAAAGGCTATTAGAACTTGGTTATAATGCTGCCGGGCTAACCTACGGAGACAAAAGGAGATGGGAGTTTCCGGGTCCTTATGTTAGAGGCAATGGAAGTGGTGTTTATCAACACTATGTGGGTACACCAAGAAGTTTGCCTATTCCTGCCCGTGAACTACAGACATTAGGATTGGATGTTTACACTTTTGGAGGCCCAACTGTAGCTGATGAATAGGCATAATTTATAAATTCATTATTAACAATAATTATTTGAATTAGTTTTTTTGGGTTAATTAAAATTACCGGGCAAGTAATCTGCTTGGTAATTTTAATATACCCTAAACTACTGTTATTTGAATAAAGCGCTTTGCTTTGAATTGATAATACTTCTATCAATAGCTAATTATTTATTATTCATTTAAAGAATTATGGCTTATCTAATTTATAAAAAAAGCGAAAAATATTTATTTATAGCGATGAGGTTGTTAATATTATTAATGCTTTTTGTTAACTGTCCTCAAGTAAAAGGAGAAAAAGAGATAGTATCAAAAGCTAGAAAGCCTAATATCATTTATATATTAACTGATGATTTAGGTTACGGCGATATTTCAGCATATAACCCACTTTCTAAAATTCAAACATCTTATATTGATAAATTGTCATCCGAAGGGATAATATTCACAGATGCACACGCTTCGGCTTCTGTATGTACTCCTTCTCGGTATGGGATTCTAACTGGACGATATTGTTGGAGAAGTCAACTTCCATTGGGCAACTTAAGAGGATATGGTAGAGCCCTAATTGAACCGAAACGGAAAACAGTAGCGACTTTATTAAAGGAAAATGGTTATGCCACAGGAGTTGTAGGCAAATGGCACTTAGGCTTAAATTGGGCTATTAAAGATGGACATAAAACCGTATTCAATGAACAGGATACCCAAGTTAATGAATATGGACATGTTCAAGATATGAATCCAATTCATATTGATTTCACAAAAAAGCCTGAAGATGGACCTCTTAATCACGGATTCGATTATTCTTACATTCTGCCAGCATCTCTGGATATGCCTCCATATTGCTTTTTAGAAAATGATTCCTTAACCTCGATTCCATCAGATTACACATCTGGAAATGAATTGAATACAGGCTATACTGATGCTTTTTGGAGACCAGGTATTATGGCTCCTGGATTTCAATTTGACCAAGTATTACCTACAATTAAGAATAAAGCTTTAGAATTTATTAAAAATAATGCTGAAACTAAACAACCATTTTTTCTGTATTTTTCACTAACAGCACCGCATACTCCTTGGATGCCAAGTACTGAATTTATAAATAAGGCTTCCGCAGGTAGTTATGGTGATTATGTGAAAATGGTAGACCAAGTTGTTGGTGATGTTTTGAAAGTAATAGACAAAGTAGGTATAAAAGATAATACGCTCGTAATTTTCACGAGCGATAACGGACCATATTGGACACCAGCTCTGGCAGAAAAATACAACCATAAAGCGGTAGGCGAATTACGGGGTATGAAAGGAGATATATGGGAAGGCGGACATCGGGTTCCCTTTATTGCCAGTTGGCCAGGTACAATCCCGTCATCCACCATCAGTTCAGCATTAACCGCATTAACGCACCTGTTTGCTACTATTGCCGATATTTTAAATGTGGCTGTAAATCCAGATGAAGCTGAAGATAGTTATAGCATTTTACCTATCCTATTAGGAAAATCAGATATGGTTAAAGAACAAGAAGCTATTGTACATCAATCTTCTAAAGGTTTGTTTGCTATTCGACAAGGCGATTGGAAACTAATAAGGAAAAGAGGGTCTGGTGGATTTTCAGTCCCCCAGTTTTATGATCCTAAAGAAGGAGAGCCGAAAGGTCAATTATATAATTTAAAAGACGATATAGGAGAATCTAATAATTTATATGATATTAATTATAATAAATTATCTGATTTGAATGCGTTACTAACTAAAATAAAAAATAAATGAAAGCTATTTTTTTTCTATTTTTTCTAGGATTTGCGATTTCAGGTTGCGAGTCTCCAAAAACACATGATTTGAAAGAATCACCAGTTGATCTCGTTAACCCTCTGGTAGATGCAGCAAACTCCAGATGGTTCTTTTTCAATTCCGCAACAAGACCATTTGGAATGGTCAATCTGAGTCCTGATAATATTTTAAGTGGTGCCTGGGGTTCAGGTTATCGTTATAATACTGACACTATTAGAACTTTTAGCCATGTTCATGCTTGGCAATTGTCAGGTATTCCAGTAATGCCTATTTCAGGAGATTTTAACGGTTCAATGGGTCCTGAGGTTTATAAATCGAAATTTAGTCATGATAAAGAAGTTGTAAAAGCAGGATACCATAAAGTAGAATTGGAAAAATATGGAATTCAAGTTGAACTTACTTCCACTAAAAGAGTCGGTTTTCATAGATATACTTTTCCTAAATCAAAACAGAATCACATTGTTATAGACTTGGCCATTGAGTTAGGCCCAAGTGAGACAGAAAGTGGATTCATAAAGCGTATAAGTGATACGGAGTTAGAAGGTTATGCGGTTATGGCTTCTACCAGAAGAAGACCTAAACCTGTAGAGGTTTATTATGTAATACAATTCGATAAACCTTTTTCCACTCTTAAAGCATGGCAGGATGGTATAGAAAATGACGTATATGATTCTATAAAAGGACATGGGATAAGAGGCTATGTGACTTTTGAATCTTTAAATCGTGAAGTTCGCCAGATGAAGGTGGGTTTGTCTTATGTAAGTTCTGAACAAGCTAGAAAAAACTTAAATCAAGAATTACCACATTGGGATTTTGAATCCATCGTAGATGAATCCAGAAATGAATGGAATGACATTTTGAGTAAAATTGAAGTAAAAGGAGGTAACAAAGAGGAGAGAAGTAGATTTTATACAGACTTATGGCATGCACTTCAAGGAAGACGAATCATAAGTGATGTGGATGGTATGTACTGCGATCGGACTGGAGATTCTAAAAAAATTAAACAAATCCCTCTGGATAGTAATAATAAACCGCTTTTTAACCATTATAACTCAGATTCCTTTTGGGGCGCACAATGGACTCTAAATACACTCTGGCATTTAGTATATCCTAAAATTTCAGAAGAATTTATTCAATCGATGCTTCTTATGTATAAGGATGGAGGATTAATACCAAGAGGACCTTCTGGAGGAAATTATACTTACGTAATGACTGGAGCTACTAGCACTCCATTCATAATAAGTGCATATATGAAGGGTATCAGGAATTTTGATATTAAACTTGCCTATGAGGGTATGCGAAAAAATCATTTTCCTGGTGGCTTAATGAGTAAAGCCGGCTATGAGCATAATACATTTATTGGTGGCGGTTTGGAACATTATATTAAAAAAGGATATATACCATATCCTCTTCCGGAATCGAATTATCCTAAGGATAAAATTTATGGATCCCATCAAGATGGAGCGGGTCAGACTTTAGAATATGCTTATCAGGATTGGTCACTGGCGCAAATGGCCAAATCTCTTGATAAAAATGATGATTATAATTTATTTTCAGAGCGATCCAATAATTATAAAAATTTATTTGATAGTAAAATTGGATGGATGCGGGTAAGAACCCCTGATAGATCTTGGCAAGAGCCTTTTGATGGTTTAATGTATAACCATGGTTGGGTTGAAGCTAATGCTGTTCAATCTACATGGTTCGTACCGCATGATGTTGACGGGTTAATTCAACTGATGGGTGGGCGCCAAAATTTTAATGATAAATTAAATAGATCATTCGAGGTATCAAGTCAATATGATTTTAAATCTTCAGAACATGGTGACCGCACAGGAGTTACTGGCAATAATCTCAAACAGGGTGGAAAAATTGAAAAAGAAAAAGAGGAGCCGTACCTAAATTATGGCAACCAACCAAGCATGCAGGCTGCCTATCTATTTAATTATTCAGGATCGCCATGGCTAACACAATATTGGGCTAGGGAAGTTATAGAAAAAGTGTATAGCGGTGTGTCACCATTTCAGGGCTATAGTGGAGATGAAGATCAAGGACTCATGGGAGCGCTGTCTGTATTGATGAAAATGGGAATTTTTTCAATGAGAGGGGGAACAGCTATAGAGCCTGTTTATGAAATAAGTAGTCCTATCTTCAATGAAATAGTGATACATCTGGATGAAAATTACTTTCCTGGAAAGTCATTTGTAATCCAGTCGGTAAACAATTCGAAAGAAAATAGATATATCCAATCCGCAAGTTTAAATGGAGATAATTTGTCAAAGCCTTGGTTTTTTCATAAAGAGCTTATTAAAGGAGGCGTATTAAAATTAGAAATGGGGGATAAACCAAATAAAAATTGGGGTAATGCTGAAGAGGATGTCCCACCATCAATGTCAAACGAATTAAAATAAGGATTTAGATATCTATATAATTTTATAATATGTATCATCAAAAACAACAATACTCGTATCGTTTGCTTTTTTTAGTAATAGCATTTCAGTTTTTTGGTATTACACAATCTTTTGCTCAATATCCTGAAAAGACAATTACCATCGTTAACAGCAATAACCCGGGGGGAGTTATTGATTTAATGGCAAGAAAACTGGCTATTATTGCAAAAAAATATGAAAATGTAACAATCATCGTAGAAAATATTCCGGGAGGATCTGGCACAGCGGCCATGAATTATGTGCTTAATCAACCAGCGGATGGATACACTCTATTAGCTACATTAAAATCATACATATCAACGGGATTATTATCAGAAGACGGTATAAGTATTCATGATTTTCATTTAGTTGCTTGTATGGTTTATGATTGGGAAGCTATCATAACTAATAGAAACTCAGAAGTTGTCACTCTTGAGGATATTCTTGACGATGCAGAAAGAAAAAATGGGCGTCAGAGATGGCTAGGACCTAATACTGGCGGCATGGATCATTTGATGGCATTGAAAACTTGGGAAAAATGCAAGATTCAAGCAAGATGGATTCCTTTTGAGGGTAGTTCAGTTTCTATAGCTGCTCTTTTAGGAGGAAATGGAGTTGTTTACGTTGGAAATCCTTTAGATATAAAAGGGCGTCCCGATTTAAATATTGCTGCTATTGCAAGTCCAAATCGCTTAGCAGATTTTCCTAATGTCCCGACACTTCGAGAAAAAGGTTTTGATGTAGTAGAACAAATGTGGAGGGGCTTCTCTGTTAAACAAAGCACACCAAAACATGAATTGAAATTTCTGGAGAATCTCCTATATAAAATAAGCCAAGATCCAGAATGGATATCCTATATAAAATTGGGATATGCGGATCCTGTATTTTTTAATAACTCTGAAATGGTATCTCAGTTAAAAGAAGATGAAGAATTGGCTAAAAGATTACTTACAAAAACGGGTATAATTAGTGACGTAAGAGGGAAAGCATCTAAGAACTCTTGGTTATCCTTACTTGTATTTTTAATTTTATCAACAGGGATTATATTCATTATTTATAAGCTTAAAAAAAGAAAATAGATAGAGAGTTTTTTATTCATATTTTTTTAATTGGGCTTCCTTTGTTCTTTTTTTATAAAAGTAGTTTCTTTCCAGGAGCACAAGAAATAACAGAAAATGGACCAGCATTGATTCCAAGAATTTGGTCTTCGGGATTATTATTATTTAGTATAATCTTGCTATTTAGAAATAAAGCTGTGACTGCTTCTAATGATTTACAAAAACAGTCGAGACCATTGGCCATTCGTTCTGTTTTACTTCTTTTAAGCTTTTTTGGATGTATCTTCTTTTTTGGATATTACCTTTCTGCATTTTTATTTATCGTTATAATCCTTTGGGTTTTAAATTATAGAAAACCCCTTATCACAATGAGTGTTGCTTCAATTTTTTTAATACTAATTTATCTTTTATTTGAAATAGCACTGAATATTAACTTACCTAACGGAATTTGGTTATAATGGAAAATACATGGGAATTAATTGAAATTGTTTTAAGTAATGTATTGAGTTGGCAAACACTCTTGATTATATTGACAGGAATTTTATATGGAATTTTGGCAGGTGCCATACCTGGTATTTCTGCTTCTATTGCAGTTGCTTTGTTGGTGCCCTTTACATATAGTCTTGATGCTGGCCAAGCAATGATTCTGCTTACAACAGTATATATGGCTTCCAGTTATGGAGGTTCAATTACAGCTATTATGGTTAATGCTCCAGGAACGCCTGGATCTGTAGTTACTACATTTGATGGTTACCCTTTAACACAGCAAGGTAAGCCAGGACTGGCATTGGGAACGTCTATTATATCTTCAACAATTGGTGGTATTATAGGAACTTTTATTTTAATCCTTTTTTCTGTTCCTATAGCTAAATTTGCTCTTTCTTTTGGACCTCCAGAATATTTTGCTTTAGCAATTTTGGGGCTAACTATTATTTCTTCACTTTCTTCTGATAATTTAATTAAAGGACTTATAGCGACCCTGTTGGGTTTGCTTTTAACTACTATTGGTGTAGATCCTTTTACAGGCTTTCCAAGATTCACTTTTGGTTTATCCGACTTAGGAGATGGGTTCTCTTTTATTCCAGCATTAATAGGATTGTTCGCCATTGGTGAGGTTTTGGTTCAGGCAGAATCTTTTAATTCAAAACCTAAAAAGATTGATGAATTTTCTCAAAAATATCCAAATTGGAATATAATTAGTAAAATGAAGTTTGTCATTTTTAAATCATCCATTATTGGAACTATAGTCGGTGCAATTCCTGGTGCTGGAGGAACTGTCGCTACTTTTATTGCTTACGATCAAGCAAAAAAATCCAGTAAAACTCCCGAACTATTTGGTAAAGGAAGTCTTGAGGGGGTAGCTGCTCCGGAAGCTGCAAATAATGCAGCGGTAGGCGGTGCTTTAATTCCATTGCTAACCTTAGGTATTCCAGGCAGTGCTTCTACTGCGGTATTAATTGGTGCGCTTTTTATGCATGGTCTGGTTCCTGGTCCCGAATTATTTACAAAGCAAACTGATGTTGTTTATAGTTTATTTGTGGCATTGCTTATAGCCAATGTTTTTATGTTGGTGATAGGGTGGTGGGGTAACAGGCTTTTCGTAAAAGTAATTTCTATTCCGCCAGCAATACTGTTGGCTATTATACCAGCCTTTGCAGTTGTGGGAAGCTTCACAATTAATCGTTCCATGTTTGATGTTGGCACGTGTGTTGGGTTTGGAATATTAGGATGGTTACTTAAACGTAATGACATCCCAACTGCTCCAGTTGTTTTAGGCTTAATTTTAGGCTTTATGGTTGAAGCTAATTTACGAAGGACTTTGTTAATGGGTGATTACACATTGCTTTTCACTAGGCCATTATCGGCTGTGATGTTGCTTATTGCATTGGTGTCTTTTATTTATCCATTTATTAAACGAAAAAAGAAAACTATTTAAGTATGTCTAATTAATTGAATACTATGAGGAGATTATTAATTGTTTTAACTCTGATTTTTTTATTTTGTCCTTTAAACGGTCAATCGAAAATTAAATCGAATAATAAACCAAATGTAATTTTGATTTTGACAGATGATCAAGGCTATGGTGATTTAGGCTATCATAAAAATCCGGATATCAAAACTCCTACATTAGATGCTTTTGCAAGTGAAAGCATCGGATTAAATAATTTCTACGTCTCTCCTGTTTGTTCACCCACAAGGGCAAGTCTTTTAACGGGTAGGTATAATATTAGAACAGGTGTATTTGATACTTTTTCTGGCGGCTCTATCATGGCTTCTTCGGAAATAACCATTGCTGAATTGCTTAAGGATTCTGGATATAGAACAGGACACTTTGGAAAATGGCATTTAGGAAGTAACTATCCTTCACGACCACAGGACCAAGGGTTTGAAACATCTGTATGGAATACAGGAGGGGCAATTGGTAATTCGGGCGATCCTTTTAATTATTACAAAAAAGATAGCTCTTATTTTAATCCTGTACTGTGGAAAAATGGAAAAAAATACCAGAGCACTGGTTATTGCACAGATGTCTGGACCGATGAAGCTATCCAATTCATACAAGACAATCGGAATGCTCCATTTTTTATGTATCTCGCTTATAATGCTCCCCACAAGCCTTTACAATTGCCACAGGCGTATTATGAACAATATAAGGGTAAGGAAATAAATGAAGAATATTATAGGAATGAGGGATTCTATGTTCATGGCATGACCGAGAAGGATAAAGAGGATGCAAGAAAAGTTTATGGAATGGTGACAAATATTGATGATAATCTTAATCGTCTTTTTAAGGAATTAAAAAAGCACAAGCTATATGACAATACTATTATCATTTTCATGACAGATAATGGACCTGCTCAATATAGATACACGGGAGGGTTTAAAGGTAAAAAAAGTTTAGTTCAAGAAGGGGGATTCATGTACCCTTTTATATCAAACTTCCCAAGGGCATGAAGAAGGTAAAAGAAATAAATGAACGGTTCGCGCATATAGATGTTTTACCAACTATCGCCAATCTTTGTGATATTCAAATTAACGCAGATTTAGAGATTGATGGCGTGAGTATGGTGCCTTATTTAAGCGCTCCAATTTCACAAAATTTAGAGAGACCCTTATTTTTCGAATGGCAAAGAAGTTATCCTGAAAAATATAAAAATATAGCCGTTATAAAGAACGGGTTTAAATTAATTGGAAATACACAAGAAGATGCTTTGATTTCTGAATTCGAATTATACAATTTGAACGAAGACCCTTATGAAGCTGAGGACATTATTAATAAACAACTTAATGTTTCCAATGAATTAAAGAGCGAGATAGACCGCTGGTATGACGACATCATGCGTAGCCCGAACATTATTGATTTACCGCGAATTATTATTGGAAATGAACAGGAGACCACAACCATGCTCAATCGTAATGAAGCACGCGGAATACAGGAAATAAGAGATCAGGAAGCCATTCATGTTAGTTGGGATGTACTAATCGAAAACGCCGGAGACTATAAGGTGAGTTGTTATTTTGTGAATAAATTGGAACATGAAGGGAAACTCTATTTCAGAATAGGAAATAAAAATGTTAGTATGGAAAATAAAAATACTGGCATTGAAAAATTAGTATTTGATACGGTTTTATTAGAAGAAGGAAAATTCACAATTGACAGTTGGTATTCTATAAGTATCACTTCTTATCTAACGCCTTTTTATTTAGAAATCGAAAAATTATAAAAATATGTCAGTAGTTTTTAATTTGCAAACGGCAGACCTTTGTGATCAATATGGAGAAAAACTTCTCTGTGCCGATCCCGTTTTTATTCAATTCGGTCTTAAAAAAACCTTTTTTGGAGAAATTACAACCATTAAGCTGTTTGAAGATAATTCACTTGTTCGGGAGCGCTTAAATACGCAAGGCTATGGAAAGGTGTTGGTTATAGATGGAGGCGGTTCCACAAGATGTGCATTGGTAGGTGACCAACTTGCTGAACTAGCCATCAAAAACCATTGGGAGGGCATCCTTGTTAACGGATGCATCAGAGATAGTTTTATAATCAATAAAATGAAAATAAGCATAAAGGCCATCAATACAAGTCCAGTAAAAAGCATCAAACGCCTTACTGGTGAATATGATATTCCTGTAAAATTTGCAGGCATTAATTTTTATCCTGGACATTTTTTGTATTCTGATGAGGATGGGTTGCTTGTAAGTATTGAAAAACTACACTAATAAAACTTATAATATGAAATTTAAAAACATATGTATTCTTTTGTTATTGGCATTCAATTGTTCTGCTTTTGGACAAACTAACCAAAAACTCAATCTCACATTTTTTGGGTCATCCGTTTGCAATGGCTCTAATGCTGAAAGTAAGCATGGCTATGCTTGGCAATTTTATTATAGTAACACAATTGATACAACTACATATCACTATATTAATGTGTCCACTGGCGGTGACAATACCATAAAAATTGAAAAATTCGATCGCTTAACGAATAAGTTATACCCAACAAACCCTGACATTGTTGTAATAGGTTTGTCATTGAGCAATGAAGGAATTAGGGGGAATGGGGACAACAATGGCAGAGAACAAATTTTGGAACAATTTAGAAGTAGATTACTTGCATTAGCCGATTCGTTAAACCAACAAGGTATAAAGCCTGTGATAGTGAATTGTTATCCACATTCAGACTTTACTCCAGATGAATACATGTTCACAAAAAAAATGAACCGTATTATAAACACCTGGAAATATCCAAGTATTAATGTTCTAGGAACTATAGATGATTGGCAAGGCCGGTGGGCAGAGGGCTATGTTGCCAATGCAGGCCACCCGAATACTCTCGGGCATCAGGAGATGTCTTATGCCATCGTCCCTTCTCTTTTTGATGCGATACAAGTTGGTAAAAAAACACCTTCATATGATTGGAATCAGAGTTATTATACATTTAGAAATGACGAACATGTTGAAAACCCTTTATCTCTGGAACTTAAAAACACGGTTCATTCATTTACATTAAGTTTTAGATTTAAAAAAACAGATAACGGGAGCATCGCTGGTTTTACTTCGAATGATTTAAAACATGAAATTACAGTTAACACTAATAAACTTTATTATAAAAACCACTCTGTAACCCTTCCGGATTCTCTAAATAATTGGACTCATGTTGTGCTTTCTCATAGCTATGCCAATCAGCAAACGATGTTTATTGTAGATGGAAAATTAATAGGTAACATAAATGAACGATTAGTTCCAGCTCAAATTCACTTTGGTGGCACAGCTTCTTTTATCGAACTTAAAGATTTGTACCTATATCGCTCTAGTTTAAATATAGATGAAGCCTTAGATCTTTTTAATAAGAAATTTATTCAATCCAGTCTGGAGTTTTATAACCCAATGACAAAACCTATTGAGGGTGATAGAATCACCAATTATGCACAAAGTTTAAGTGAATTGATTATTAATAATGGGGTTGACATACGTTACAATCCTGTACCATTCTAACAAAATATAAAAGTTATGAGACCTAATACATTATTAAAAAAAATCCTTTTAGCTGTGATTATTTGTTGTAGCGGAACGGTAAACGCGCAAGATAAACCCAATGTCATTATTATTTATACCGACGATCAAGGTTCTGTAGATTTGAATAGTTATGGCGCAAAGGATTTAGAAACGCCTAATATGGATAGCATTGTAAAAAGCGGCGTTCGCTTCACACAATTTTATGCTTCACCAATTTGTTCCCCTTCTAGAGCTTCTCTGTTAACGGGTAAAAACCCACAAAGAGCAGGAGTGGAAAGAAATTCACATTTAAATGAAGAAAACGGACTTCCTGGAACAGAATATACAATGGCAGAAATGTTTAAAGATGCTGGATATTCTACAGCCCATATTGGAAAATGGCATTTAGGATATACGCAAGGAATGAGTCCAAATGAACAAGGATTCGACTACTCCTTTGGTCATATGGCTGGATGTATTGATAATTATTCACACTTTTTTTATTGGAACGGTCCTAATAGGCATGATTTATTCAGAAATGGAAAAGAAGTATATTATGATGGACAATTTTTTCCAGACCTAATGGTAAAAGAAGCTTCCGTTTTTATGGAACAAAATCAAAACAATCCTTTCTTTATATACTTTGCCGTAAATATGCCGCATTATCCATATCAAGGAGATATTAAATGGCTTGAATATTATCAAGAAAAAGGGCTCGCCTATCCAAGAGATTTGTATGCAGCTTTCATTTCAACTTTAGATGACCGAATTGGCTTACTTTTAAAAAAGCTTGAAGTCTTGGGAATTAAAGAGAATACCATTATTATATTTCAATCGGATAATGGACATTCAACCGAAGAGCGTGCACATTTTGGAGGAGGTAGTGCAGGTCCATATCGAGGCGCAAAACAATGTTTGTTTGAAGGAGGTATTAGAGTGCCTGCAGCAATAAGTTGGATTAATAAAATTCCATCTGGAGAAGTTAGAGACCAATTTGCAGTAAACACTGATTGGATGCCAACATTAGCACAATTATGTGGTATTAAATTGAATTCAGAAGAAATGGATGGTAAAAGTTTATTGCCCATTATTGATGATGGTAATAAAGATACGCAACATACAGAAGGATATTGCTGGGCATATAAAGACATGTGGGTAGCCAGAAAAGGAAAATGGAAATTACTAGGAAATCCTTATGATACGGGTAATAGGGATTATAAATTTATAGAAAACAGATTTCTTGTTAATCTTGATAATGATTTAGGAGAAACATCTAACGTCGCGAATAAATACCCTGCTATTGTTTCAGAATTAGAGAAACAATATGAAAAATGGTTAGAAAATAATAGTAAATAGATTTAACACGATTATAACCTGAATCCACTCATGAAAAAATTAACGATTATACTGTCTTTAATAATTTTGAATTCACTTATTAGTTACAGTCAAAATTTAAAAAAGGATTCCCGCCCTAATATTCTTTTTATTATGAGTGATGACCATTCTTATAATGCAATTAGTGCATATAATAATCATTTAATTAAAACACCAAATATTGATCGTATTGCCAGCGAAGGAATGCTTTTTACAAATGCATGCGTTACCAACTCCATTTGCGCTCCTTCCAGAGCAACAATCCTTACAGGAAAGCATACTCATATAAACGGCAAAATAGATAATCATATGCCATTTGATACAACTCAAGTAACGTTTCCCCAATTATTTCAAAAAGCTGGTTACGAAACTGCAATGTTTGGCAAATTACATTTTGGTAATAGTCCCAAAGGAGTAGATGACTTTATGATTTTACCGGCCCAAGGGGATTATATTAATCCTGATTTTATTACTAAAAAAGGAGATACAACAATAACCGGTTATGTAACAGATATAATAACAGATTTGACTATCAATTGGCTGGAAAAAAAACGTTCCAAAGAAAAACCGTTTATGATGATGTACCTGCATAAAGCGCCACATCGCCCTTGGTGGCCAAGTCCAGAAAAGTTTAAAGAATTTAGTAGGAAGACTTTTCCTGAGCCTGCAACATTATTTGATGATTATAAAAACAGAGGTACAGCTGCGAAAACTGCTGAAATGAATTTATTAAAGCATATGACTTATAGCCATGATAGTAAGATAAGACCTGAAACCCTTGCTGATATGGAGAAAGTAGAGCCAAGTATCATTGAAATAAAAAATGGTTTTTATGGACCCTATGGGCGGGCTAATGACGAGCAACGTGCAAAATATGAACCAATATTGGATTCAATAAATGATTATTTTAAAGCAAATTGGCCATCAATGAGTGATGAGGAAAAAATGAGATGGAAGTACCAAAGATATATGCAAGATTATTTGGCATGTATTTCTTCAGTAGATGATAATATTGGACGTGTTTTAGACTATCTTGAAGAAAGTGGTTTAGCTGAAAACACAATAGTAGTATACACATCAGATCAAGGATTTTACATAGGAGAACATGGGTGGTTTGATAAACGATTTATTTATAATGAATCATTTAAAACTCCATTAATGATTCGTTGGCCAAATATAATAAAAGAGGGCAGTACGAATAATGAAATGGTTCAAAACCTAGATTTTGCTCAGACCTTTTTAGAAGCAGCACAAATAAAAGCTCCTGATGATATGCAAGGTGAAAGCCTAATTCCGTTATTAACGGGAAATAATAAAAAATGGACTAGAGATGCTGTCTATTACCATTACTATGAGTACCCTTCTGTTCATATGGTAAAACGCCATTACGGAATAGTTACAAAAGAATATAAATTGGTGCACTTCTATTACGATATCGATGAATGGGAATTGTATGATCGTAAAAAAGACCCACAAGAAATGAACAATGTTTACAATGATTCTAACTATGCGAATTTAGTAAAAAAACTAAAAATGAAGTTAGGTAAATTAAGAACTAAATACAAAGACTCAAAAGAGTTGGATCAAAAATATATTGAGATAACAAAATAATAATAGTATAACTAAAAACAATTTTTAATTATGTCCAAGACCAATCCAGTTGTTTCAAAGAAGATCCTAATTCCTTTTATTTTAATCACCTCATTATTTGCGTTATGGGGTTTTGCCAATGCCGTTACTGACCCTATGGTGCAAGCGTTTAAAAAAGTATTGGAATTATCTAATTCACAGGCAGCTTGGGTTCAAATGGCCTTTTATGGCGGTTATTTCACTATGGCTTTACCGGCAGCAATGCTTATGAGAAAATATTCTTATAAAGTTGGAATTTTAATAGGTCTAGGATTATATGCTGTCGGTGCATTATTGTTTTACCCAGCTGCTATTACAGAGCAGTTTTGGTTTTTCTGTTTAGGGCTCTATGTTTTAACATTCGGGCTGGCCTTTTTAGAGACTGCTGCTAATCCTTATGCATTAGCGATGGGAGACAAAGAAACGGCTACCCAACGGTTAAATTTGGCACAGGCCTTTAATCCTGTTGGATTAATTGCTGGTTTGTTTGTTGCACAGCATTTTGTGTTGAAAAATTTAAAGTCTGATGATATAAAAGATTTTAGCGCTTTAGATGAAGCGTCTAAAATTTTGATTAAAACCTCGGATTTATTGGTAATCCGTGATCCATATGTTATTTTAGGTTTAGTTCTTATTGGTGTATTTATTTTATTTGTAGTTAGTAAAATGCCACAATCCAGAGAAGAAGGAGTCATGCCCAATATTGGCGACACATTTGCTGTTTTAGCTAAAAATAAAAAGTATGTATTAGGAGTTTTAGCTCAAATTCTATATGTAGGAGCACAAATTATGTGCTGGACTTATATTTATCAATACGCGGAAGCTATTGGTATGGATAGTGTAACAGCCGGTTATTATCAAATGGCTGCCTTTGTTTTATTTACAATTGGTCGTGCTGTAGGGACTTACTTGCTGAAATTTTTGAGTTCTGGTAAATTATTAATGTATTTTGCCTTATTAGCCATTGTATTTGTAATAGGAACCATTTTTATAAAAGGAATAATAGGTCTTTACAGCCTGGTGGGTGTTTCCTTTTGTATGTCCTTAATGTTTCCAACTATTTATGGTATTGCATTGGTAGATTTATCCGAAGAACAGTCCAAAATAGGTTCTGCTGGTTTGGTAATGGCTATTGTGGGAGGTGCCTTAATGCCAAAACTACAAGGTATTATTATAGATATTGGGGGTAATGGCGTTGCAGATTCTAAAATAATGGGAGTGTCTGAAGTTAACTTCTCATTCATCCTTCCTCTGCTTTGTTTTATATATATCGCTTGGTATGGGTTAAGAGTCTTTAAGCGTTATGAAAAACCTATTAATTAACCATATGATTAGAAAAATGGAAACTATTCATATCCATAAATTAAAAAACGGAAATTTACAATGGGTAAAAACAATTGCTACTATTTCTTGTTTATTAGCATTCCTTGGATGTTCTCATCCTCCTTCTAAAGGGTTTGGGCAAGTAGTTGGAAGTAATCCTGAATATCGTGGTTCTTGGGCCCAAGTTCCAGTTATCTTGTCACGAATTCAAGCGCCAAGTTTCCCAGATAGAGCACTTAGTGTAACAGATGCTCCTTATAATGCCAAAGCCGATGGCGTTACAGACGCTAGAGAGGCCATACAAAATGCAATTATTGATATCTCTCGTTTTGGTGGGGGTATGGTTAATATTCCTGCGGGAAAATATTTAATAGATGGGACGTTACGATTGGAAAATAATGTTAATTTTCATATAGAAGAGGGTGCCGAATTACTATTTAGTACTAACTATGAAAGCTATTTGCCTCAAGTACTTACCCGCTATGAAGGTGCTGATGTGTATAATTTTTCTCCGCTTATTTATGTGTATCAGAAAAGAAATGTAGCTATCACTGGTAAAGGAACGCTTAATGGACAAGCAAAAGATTCATGGGCTACTTGGGTGAAAAAGGCTTCAGAAGTCGGATTAACTCGTGTCCCAGGTTCAAGTAAAGGGAATTGGGAACAGGAATTTCGTGACATGAATAATAATAATGTTCCGCTATTTGAGCGAATGTCTGACCGCTCTGGAAATCTTCGACCTCATTTCATTCAATTTTATGATTCGGAAAACATTTTGTTAGAAGGGGTCAATATTATTGATTCCCCTTTTTGGGTAAATCATTTTTATAGGTGTAAAAATATTACGGTACGAAATATTGTCTTAAAGTCACTAAATAAAAACAATGACGGAATAGATATAGAGTCTAGTCAAGATATGCATATTTACAATGTTGATTTTGCAACTGGTGACGATTGTATTTCAATTAAATCAAGTCGAGATCTTGAAGGCTTGCAAAAAATGATTCCCAGTAAAAATATTGTCATACAAAATGTGCGATTCTTAGCAGATGACGCTATCGCACTAGGAAGTGAGGCTTCAGGTGGAGTCCGAAACATTTTTGTAGAAAATTCAGAAGGTAGTAATTTAAGAAAAGGTTTTTATTTTAAAGGAAATAATAATAGAGGAAATCATTTTGAACACATTAGAATTCGAAACCTTACTTTAGGTGATTTGGTTGATTTGCCAGAAAATGCTCGTAAATTAGGAATGATTGATGTGACTACTAATTATGATAGTATAGGCGTAAAATATAACAGGCCTTCTGAATTCAAAGATATTCGCTTAGAAAACATCATTACAGGAACATCCATATTCCCATTAAAATTAGAGGGTTCTGCAGGAGTGCTTATTAAAGATTTTGTTTTAGATGGTGTGCATTTAGGAGCTGGAGAGCAACCCAATGTCATTACAAATGTTGATTTAAAAACATTATTTGTTCATAACATGACCGTTGGCAATAAACCATTATTTGCATTAGTGGAAGGCTCAAATGAAGAAAAAATCATTCAGCAAAACAACAATATACCACCAGATGTTTATGCCGGGGAAGAGCAAGTAATTATTCTTTCACAAAAAAATGTTATTACGCTTATGGGAGATGCGATAGACAAAGAGCATCGTCTATCTTTTAAATGGGAAGCCATACCCGCAGATGCCGAAATAGTTTCTTTTGGAGAAGATTCCAATGGGAATGAATTATATTATAGTTTTGGGGACGAAAAAAGTATAGAATTTACACATCCAAATTCGTTAGTAACCCAAGTTATATTTACAAAACCCGGCATGTATCGTTTCCGACTAAACGTTAGTGATGGTTCATTAACGGGGTATCACACAGTTTTTATTGAAGTAAGAAGATAAAATAATAGCATGAAATTAAAAATAGCTTGGTATGGAGGATTCTTAATTACGATGTTGATTACAAGTTGTAGAACGGATTCAAATCAAACGAAAAGACCAAATATTCTATTTGTTGTCAGTGATGACCAGTCCTATCTTCACACAAGTTTTATAGGTTGTAAATTTATCAATACTCCCGCTTTTGATAAGATAGCAAGTGAAGGCATTTATTTTACAAATTGTTATGCTAGCTCTCCTGGATGTGCACCATCTAGGGGTTCAATTGTTACCGGCAGATACCCTTGGCAAAATGAACAATCTGGACAACATAGTTCATCATGGTTAAATAAATATGTTCCCTTTTTAGATGAGCTTGAAGCAAATGGTTATGTCACAGGAAGAACAGGAAAGGGTGTAGATCCATTCCAATATGCAAGAAGTTCAGCAGATTCTCTATGGCGTGCAGAAAATGCTGCAGGTAAAGCCTATAATAGTATTAAATATGAAGAGAAAGGTGATGACCGATTTGCTCTTGGCATTAGCAACATAAATTATTCTAAAAATTTCAAATATTTCATCGATAATGTAAAGGAAGATAAGCCATTCTTTTTTTGGTTTGGAGCCAGAGAACCACATCGCAGTTATGAAAAAGGATCATGGAAAAGAATGGGTAAAAATTTGAAAGATGTTGACGTTCCAAAATTTTTACCGGATAATGAAGAAATTAGAGGTGATCTATTGGATTATGCGGTAGAAATCGAATGGTTTGATTTAGAGCTTCAAAAAATATTGGAATATCTTCAAGAAATTGGAGAACTAGATAATACTGTTATTATTGTAACATCAGATAATGGAATGCCATTTCCTCGTTCTAAAGCTAATTGTTACGACATTGGTGTTCATGTTCCTTTAGCTATTCGATATCCCAAAGCAATTCAAGCTGGCAGAATATACAATACACCAATAAGTTTAATTGATATTGCTCCAACAATATTGGAATTATCAAATACAAGCCCAAGTAATATGATGCCAATTACTGGTGAAAGTTTGGTAAGACTATTAACATCAAATAATGAAAGTTATAATAAGCCAGTGTTTTCAGGTAGGGAGCGCCATTCTTCTTCAAGATACCTGAACCAAGGTTATCCGCAACGTGCCGTTAGAAAAAACGACTATCTATTTATCTGGAATATAACTCCAGAGCGCTGGCCTGCAGGCGCTCCACAAAAATTCTCTGATAGGGATTCCACAAAATTACTACCCATTTATGGCTTAAATAAAGCCGGAAACTATGTTTATGAAGGCATATTTGCAGACATTGATGAGTCGCCATCCAAAACATACCTTATTGAAAATTATAAGGCTGAAAAAACAGAGACATATTTTAATTTGGCTTTTAACAAACGTCCAGAATTTGAGCTTTATAATTTAGATAAAGATAAGGATTGTTTAAATAATTTGTCAGGTCAGCAAGATTACCATATACTAGAAGCACAAATGAAAAATATTCTAATAGAAGAATTAAAGAGAACAAACGACCCACGTGTTGTTGGCCCCGATTTCACAATATTTGATAGTTATTTAAGGTATAATAAAATAGGAAGGTTTCCAAAATCAACTTACTATGTTGAAGATTTCCATAATTAACAATGGTTTGGAGAGGAATTAAAAAATGGGTAAATCAAAAAGGATGATTTGTCCTAGAATGTAAACCATATTGACCTATTCTTGAGACTAAAGGGGCATTGTTGTCAAAAATAGGTTAAATTTTAAAATTGATCTAAAATTTGATTCGAGAATAAGTCCATATGGTTTGCTAAACACTCTAATATTTGGACTTTTACTTTTATTATTATCGCCTAATTAAACAAAGAAAATGATACAAATATCTGTATGTTTAAATGATGTGATATTTGGTTTTTGTCATAATGTGAACAAAAATAAATTTAAGTTTGATATTGGTTTATAAATTAGTTGAATATGATCATAAATATTTGATTTTAAATTTTACATGCATTAAATATTTTCAATAATCTAAAAACTAAAAACGTTTTTGCATACGATTTTATAATTTTAAGGGTTTTTTAGCTTAATATTTGTGCTTAAATCATTTTAAACACAGAGCTCATAACCCGAACGTCACTGGTTCGAGTCCGGTTCCCGCTAACAAAAGAAATACCAGTAAATATAGAACGCGAAGAAAACCTAAAGTAACTAAAAACCAGAAAGATACAATATGAATAATCCTTAACTTAATAACATTGGGCTAGAATTAGCAATAAATTATATACGGCTTAAGTTAGCATTTTAATAAAAACACTAAATTAGACATATAAATTAGAAAGAACAAAAGAGGGGATTAAGGTTATGATATACGCAGAAGCTTAAGACTTCGTCAACATTGAAAATCACCTCTCTTTTCTACACAGATTTCGTACAGTTCTATGAGGCTTTTTAGACCTCGATTTTAAGTCGTTGAAACTCGCGTAGTATGTCCTTTCAAAAAACATTTTCTTATGAATAAAGATATTAAATATTTTGGTATTGACATCAGCCATTTAGTTTTTGATGTTACAGATTCTGATGGTAATTACTATCAATTTAAAAACAGCTTAATTGGATTTAAAAAATTCATGAAACTTTTGGATTTTAATAGCCATTGTGTGATGGAAGCTACCGGTTATTATCACTATCAGTTAGCGTATTATTTACAGGAGAATAGCGTTGTATTATCCGTAGAAAACCCATTATCAGTAAAACGTTTTATTCAGATGAAACTATCTAAAATAAAGACAGATAAAAGTGATTCTAAGCTTATTTGTGAATACGCAAAACAAGTAGATTTAAAGCTTTGGCAGGGAAACTCAAAACACCAATTAGAATGTCTTCAAATGACAAGATTACTTTCTGTGTATACAAAACAGAGTACTATGTTAAAAAATAAATTACATGGAGAAGCTGTTTTAGGGCAACCTAGTAAATTAGTTGTTACTTCATTAAAAAGGAGTTTAAGACAACTCAAAAAAGAAATAGATACTATAGAAGAAAAGCTTTTGTTGTTGGTAAATGAAGTGCATAAAGATATTTTAACACGTTTAAAAAGTATTCCAGGAATAGGAAAGAAAACATCCTTAATGTTAGTGGTTTTAACGGATGGATTCGATCGTTTTAAAAGTGGAAGTGAGTTATGTAGTTATGCAGGATTAACCCCTATAATTAGACAAAGTGGATCTAGTGTAAATGGCCGAGCACGAATTAGTAAAATAGGAAATCAAAAGCTGCGAAATTTATTATTTATGTGCAGCTTTAATGCCTGTAAATACAATAAAGGGTGTAAGGCAATTTATGATAGAATAGTCGCAAAAGGTAAGCGTAAAAAATTAGCTTTAATTGCAGTTTGTAATAAGCTATTAAAACAGGCATTTGCCATAGCAAAATCAGGATTAATATATGATGACACCTATATAAGTACTTTAGTGAAAAATTAATGAGATTTTACTTGTTTTTTACCACAGTACTTTGTTGTGCACAGGCTTTTCTCATTTTAATTGATTTTCTACTATTTTTTCCAATTCATTTTGTTTAAAGTCAAACCAAGATTGGCGAAAATTAGATTGGTCTATTTTATGCTTAAAATTCTGAAAAGGTTTTTTCTGTTGTAAAACATCTTGTAATTCCAATTTTAAATTTTGGTCATTTAACTGCTCGATAAATCGCTCCATTATTTTAAATGATTCGAAACTTTCAAGTATCTCAATTTTTATAAAATTTTCTTTTTCTGATTTATCTTTTCTAAATGCTCACGGAAAATCTCTTTAAATTCTTCTTCGTCTGAAATTTGTGAAAAATCAGGAATTGCTATAATTTCATTCGTTTTCATATTGTAGTAGCATTCATTTCCGCAATCTAATTCTTGCGCAATTTCTCTAACTACACTTTGTTTTGAATTATCCATAAAAGCAACCGTGTTTATCCTTTTTTATGATTTCTATAATTTCCCCTAAATGAGTAGATTCAGGAAATGGTTCGTAAATCTCCCATTTTCCGCTAGCTCGCATCCAAAATAGATTCCATTTTTTCTTTGATTTATAATGTCGGATTTTAGCAAAATCAATTTGTTGCATCTTTTTTGGGTTGTCCCATTCAGGTCTGATTTCGAATAGGATTACAACTTTCCCGTCGAATGAATACCCGATATCAACTTGTTTACGAACTTCAAGGTTTTCAGGTCGTAATGATTCCACATACTTTTTAATAGTGGATTCGTTTATGTCAATCGTAGTGTTTTTCATTATGTTCCAATTTTTTTCAGCTTGTGCACAACTTTTGGTATATGGTTTGTTGCGTGGTAAAGTAACAAATTTAGCAAGTACAAACCAAATAGAAAATCCGCAAGGACTTTCGCAAGTAGGCAAGAAGCAAGCAATAAATTATATACGGTGTGTGTGCCCAGTATGGGCCTCTTTAACTTATCGCAAGATAAGTTATTCAACTAGAGGGTGCAAGTCCCTTATGCACAGGAGTAACGTCTTGAAGCATTAGTAAGTCGCAAGGGTGGTAACTGCGAAGTTACATCTGAAGAAAGCGAGACTACAAAACTCGTTACTGACGAACAGAAATCGTATACAGCGGCATATTTACTTGGGTAAGCAAGCACATCATTGTAACGCCCAAAAGAGTAACAAAAGGGTAAGTATGTAGATACGGCAGGAATTGAGTGAAAGAAGATGCCATTACCTGGGGAGGTCTCTAGAGCCACGAGTTGGCTGTATAGAGAAGTCAGCAGAAGTCATAGTACTTACAGGAAACGAGGAGGGAAAAACCCTCACGGTCTCACAAGTAAGGAAGGACTGAACATTAAATTACGTTGTAATTCGACTAGGAGGCATTGCTAGCCTAGTCTTAGCTCAACAGGAGTAAACAAATTATTTAAAACTATGATTGCCCAAGTATTAGAAGCTACGAATCTTTATAAAGCAGCACGTCAAGTTATGCGCAATAAAGGAGCAAGCGGAATAGACAGTATGTCGCATCAAAAACTCCCTGAATACATTAGGGAAAATAGGTCAGAACTACTGCTATCCATTTGTAATAATAGCTATGTACCACAAGCAATTTTAGGAGTAACGATCCCTAAAGGAAATGGTAAAACCCGACTTTTAGGAATACCAACGGTAGTAGACAGATGGTTACAACAGGGGGTAAACCAACAATTAATGACTAAGTTCGAATACGAATTTGAAACCTTTAGTTACGGATTTCGCCCACAGAAGAACATCCAAAAGGCAGTACTACAAGCCCAGCGATACATCAATGATGGCTATCAGGATATTGTAGATATTGACTTAAAAGGATTCTTCGATGAAGTAGACCATTGCATCCTACTGCAACTTATTTACAACAAAGTACAATGCCGAACCACCTTGCGTTTAATCCGAAAATGGCTTAGAGTTCCCATTTCAATAAATGGAAAACTTTATAAACGCCGAAAAGGAATTCCACAAGGCAGTCCAATAAGTCCATTACTATCTAATATTATATTAGACGTTCTGGATAAAGAAATGCAAAAACAAGGGGTACGATATGTGCGTTATGCAGACGATTTTAGTATGTATGCTAAAAGCAAAAGCGAGGCAAAACGAATAGGAAATAGCATGTATTTGTTTCTTAGAGACAAATTAAAGCTCCCTATAAATGGTGCTAAAAGTGGTATACGCAGACCTGTAAATTTTAAATTGCTAGGACACGGTTTTGTGCCAATCTATAAGAAAGGCATAAAAGGGCAGTATCAACTAGTTGTAAAACAGGAAAGTTGGGAAAAGTTTAAGCGCAATCTTAAAAGTTTAACCAAGAAAACCAAACCAATGTCTTTACTAGAAAGACTCGAGCGACTAAATCAAGTTTGCAGGGGCTGGATGAATAATTACCGATTAACAAACATTTATGCTAAACTTAAAAAGTTGGATGAATGGTTGCGAAATAGGTTACGATATTGCATTTGGCATGATTGGAAAAAACTAGAAAGAAAACGTAAAAGCCTAATTCGATTAGGAATAGAAAACGGACAAGCGTATGCTTGGAGTAGAACAAGAATGGGAGGCTGGGCAGTAGCCCAAAGCCCTATACTTAAAACTACAATTACCCTTTCTATACTTAAAAGAAAAGGTTACAAACCCATGGTAGATTACATAAATAAGAAGCAAACTTCAATTTGGTGAACCGCCGTATACGAGACCCGCACGTACGGTGGTGTGAGAGGCGCACTGGCTACTTTTTGGTAGTCAGCCGTCTACTCGATTCTACGCAGTTTTTATTCTTCACTTTTGTTAATTATTTCAATTCCTTTTTCAAGGGTTTCATCTTTTTGAATTGTCGTTTGTTTCACATAATTGGTAGGCACGTACTTTTCTCTTGGCGTTCCATTCACGTGAAATAGTTTAGCTGTTGAAAGGCGGTAACCAAAATTTTGATTTTTAAACGAAAACCCGTTCATTTCTCCTGCCAACCTCTCCATTTCAGAACCAACTATTTCTGCTCTTTCTATTCCTTCAAAACCTATCACAAGTCCTTCTCCCATACTTCCTGTCCATCGTCCGACTAAAATCACAACGGGTTTTTTGTATTGTTCCTTTCTTGGGTTTACATATTCTATCCAACTTCTTTCTAAAATCGGATTTCCGTCATATTGCTCGATTGTCAAATGTTTTTGATATGGCTTAGGTTCATTGATGAATCGTCCCATAATTCCACGAGCCACATATGAATTGCCACCATCTACGGTATTTCTCAAATCTATTATCAGTCCTTTGGTGTTCATCAACTTGTCGAGAGCTTTGTCAAACTCATTTATAAGACCGTTATTTCCCAATGAATTGTTTATAGTAATTATTCCAATCTCATTTTCTACGGTCAATGTTAGAAGTTCAGAAGATTGTTTGATTTTTAGTTTATCCAAATCAAATTCAACAGTTTCTTTACTTTCCAATTTTAAGGTTAGAATTCTAGGTTGATTGTAACGACCTGCCAAAAGTTTATTAGCTATCCACTCTCTAACGCTTTGGGATTTTTTGTCACTGCAATGCGTTGGAAATTGTTCGATTGCTCTGTCAAAATCAGTTCCGTTTATTTTTAATAACTCTGCTCCAATTATATTTTGTTCAAGATTTTCTATTTGGATTTGCCAAACATTTGATACTATCGGCTTTCCATTTTTGATAGTTACATATATTGGTGAATATAACCTGAATGAAGAATTTCTATTGGTGTTTAAGATTAGATGACTATCATAAAATTCGTCTAAGAGATACTCAAAAAAAAGAACAATTTGTTCTTCTGTTTTTATGTCTGGAATTTGTTTCTCGTAATATTCTCGGATGCAATTTAAATCAACATTTTTTTCTTGTAGATAAATGTAATTTTGAGATATATCAGTTAAGATTTCGTTTAAATCTTCCTTTATTTTTGTTTGGTCTATTTTATTGCTCTGTGAATTAGCATAAGAAAAATTTAGAAAGATGATAAATACTAAAATCAGTTGTTTCATATATGTTACGATTGTTGTTTTAAATTGCGTAGAACGTTGTTGTATATGGTTTGTTGCGTGTTTTAAGCAACTAATTTAGTAAATAATTACCGACCAAGAAAGTCCGCGAGGGATTTCGTAAGTAGGCTTGAACTAGCAATAAATTATATACGGTGTTGTAGCCAGTTTTTTTATTTTCAATCTGGATATTCTTTGCTAGTTATTTTAAATTCTTGATGATTTGTAAACCAGCCAAGTAATTCAACATTTTTCCTTATCTCAAGTTCTTCTTCTTTCGAAAAAGGTACTATGTCTTTCATTAATCCCATTTTAAATTGTTTAAATTCGTTCGTTGTTGCTATTAGAATCATTGATTTACTCTTATAATTAGAGTAAACACAAAAACTATCAAGTGCTACAGAAAGTAAGTTGTTAGACATTTCTTGTGGCATTTCTTTTGGGTAGAAAGCAAATACAATTCCTACGCCTCCAAAATCAGCATATCTTCTTGCTAAATAATTTCCTTTTGAGGTTTTATAAGAGTCGTAGAATTGCAAAAAGTTTTCGGAAATTATCCTCCGATTAAACCTATCAAAAGACATAATAGCTGTTGCAAGTTCTATTGAGTTTTCATTGATATTGTTTAAGACTTCTCTTTTAACTAGTTCGTCAAGAAAGTAACTGTTCCTGTCTAGTTCTCTTTTTTGCTGTACTTCTTTGCGTTCATTAAAATCTTTCCAAGCACCATCTAATTGGATGAATATGCCATTATACTCATCTGAATTAATTAGTTCGGGAAATGTCCTTTCATTTTTCAGGTAATGTGCTAATAAATCGTGCTCAGTTCCTGAAATTAAGAGACTTTGATTGCCAGTTGGGTTAAAATTATTTTGTGCATATTCAAAAAATTGTTTTGCTGTTTCTGCAGGGAAATCATCTTCTTCACCAGGCATAATAGTAGCAGTTTTGTTCGCAAACAATTCTTCTCTCTTTCTTAAATATTCAAGAAAATCGGGAATTGTATCTAATTCACGAACTATTGTTTGAAAAGCTTCTTTATCCAAAAGAGTAATGAATTTTTCATCTTTTGTTTCTTTGTTAAATGGATAAAATCGTACTCCTTCTCCTAGGTTAACAATAACTCTATGAATTTCTTTAACTCTTTCTTTTGGAAATTTTTCAATATCCCTTTTAGGGTGCTTAATGAAAATATCTATTTTACTTTTTAATAGCTTTCTTTCTGCTCCATAAATTTGTTTAACTGCCTTGTCAATAGTTCTTCTAAAGTATCTAGAATAAAAGTCTTTAAATTCATAATTCTTGACCGATATAATTATTAGCTTGTCTCCGAATAAAATTAAAAGGTCACATATTTCTTTTTTATCTCCATTTTCATCTTTTGGACTTGGATAACACCAATGTTCAATAAAAGAATTGAATGCAATTTCATTCACAAAATCCTCTCCAATATTTCCTTTTTCTGTTGAATTCATCTCGTTCGGTTAATTGGCTACAACGTGATTGTATAAGATTAGTTGCGTGTTTTAAGCACGAAAGTTAGTAAATAAACACAGATTTAAAATCTGCGAGAACTTTCGTAAATAAGCTAAAACCAGCAATTAATTTTATACGGTGTGTGTGCCCAGTATGGGCATCTTTAACTTATCGCAAGATAAGTTATTCAACTAGAGGGTGCAAGTCCCTTATGCACAGGAGTAACGTCTTGAAGCATTAGTAAGTCGCAAGGGTGGTAACTGCGAAGTTACATCTGAAGAAAGCGAGACTACAAAACTCGGTACTGACGAACAGAAATCGTATACAGAGGCATATTTACTTGGGTAAGCAAGCACATCATTGTAACGCCCAAAAGAGTAACAAAAGGGTAAGTATGTAGATACGGCAGGAATTGAGTGAAAGAAGATGCCATTACCTGGGGAGGTCTCTAGAGCCACGAGTTGGCTGTATAGAGAAGTCAGCAGAAGTCATAGTACTTACAGGAAACGAGGAGGGGAAAACCCTCACGGTCTCACAAGTAAGGAAGGACTGAACATTAAATTACGTTGTAATTCGACTAGGAGGCGTTGCTAGCCTAGTCTTAGCTCAACAGGAGTAAACAAATTATTTAAAACTATGATTGCCCAAGTATTAGAAGCTACGAATCTTTATAAAGCAGCACGTCAAGTTATGCGCAATAAAGGAGCAAGCGGAATAGACAGTATGTCGCATCAAAAACTCCCTGAATACATTAGGGAAAATAGGTCAGAACTACTGCTATCCATTTGTAATAATAGCTATGTACCACAAGCAATTTTAGGAGTAACGATCCCTAAAGGAAATGGTAAAACCCGACTTTTAGGAATACCAACGGTAGTAGACAGATGGTTACAACAGGGGGTAAACCAACAATTAATGACTAAGTTCGAATACGAATTTGAAACCTTTAGTTACGGATTTCGCCCACAGAAGAACATCCAAAAGGCAGTACTACAAGCCCAGCGATACATCAATGATGGCTATCAGGATATTGTAGATATTGACTTAAAAGGATTCTTCGATGAAGTAGACCATTGCATCCTACTGCAACTTATTTACAACAAAGTACAATGCCGAACCACCTTGCGTTTAATCCGAAAATGGCTTAGAGTTCCCATTTCAATAAATGGAAAACTTTATAAACGCCGAAAAGGAATTCCACAAGGCAGTCCAATAAGTCCATTACTATCTAATATTATATTAGACGTTCTGGATAAAGAAATGCAAAAACAAGGGGTACGATATGTGCGTTATGCAGACGATTTTAGTATGTATGCTAAAAGCAAAAGCGAGGCAAAACGAATAGGAAATAGCATGTATTTGTTTCTTAGAGACAAATTAAAGCTCCCTATAAATGGTGCTAAAAGTGGTATACGCAGACCTGTAAATTTTAAATTGCTAGGACACGGTTTTGTGCCAATCTATAAGAAAGGCATAAAAGGGCAGTATCAACTAGTTGTAAAACAGGAAAGTTGGGAAAAGTTTAAGCGCAATCTTAAAAGTTTAACCAAGAAAACCAAACCAATGTCTTTACTAGAAAGACTCGAGCGACTAAATCAAGTTTGCAGGGGCTGGATGAATAATTACCGATTAACAAACATTTATGCTAAACTTAAAAAGTTGGATGAATGGTTGCGAAATAGGTTACGATATTGCATTTGGCATGATTGGAAAAAACTAGAAAGAAAACGTAAAAGCCTAATTCGATTAGGAATAGAAAACGGACAAGCGTATGCTTGGAGTAGAACAAGAATGGGAGGCTGGGCAGTAGCCCAAAGCCCTATACTTAAAACTACAATTACCCTTTCTATACTTAAAAGAAAAGGTTACAAACCCATGGTAGATTACATAAATAAGAAGCAAACTTCAATTTGGTGAACCGCCGTATACGAGACCCGTACGTACGGTGGTGTGAGAGGCGCACTGGCTACTTTTTGGTAGTCAGCCGTCTACTCGATTGTGTGGCGTTATTTGTTCAGTTTCTTATTCATTTTTTCTACTAATTTGTAAAATTCTCCAAAGTATGTTTCATTAAATTTTAAGTCCTTTTTGAATTCCTCTAAATAAAGTGATTTAAGTCTATCTTTTGCTGATTTACGTTCATCTTTATTTTCAGACTGAAGTCCATAAATAAGTTCTGAATTTTCAGAATTAACTTTGCTTTTTATAAAATCTGGTAGAAGACCTTCAATACATCTAAAGCCAGGTTTGTCCAATCCAACAAGAAAATAATCTTGGTCTTTTTTATAACTTGCTTTTTCAAAATTCGCTTTTACATTACTAATAGCGTCAAGGTCAATAGTAACCACGAGCTTGTTAAAACGTTCTTTTATAAACTTTAATAGAACAGGATTGTTTAAAAATCCATAACCACCATATGGATAAAATTCTCCGTCAAATATTAATTTTTTGTCTTTATGTCTACTATCTCTTAATAGATTAAAATATTCAACATCTATTGTACCTTCTAATAAAATTATATTATTTTCTTTACTGAAAAATGCATCTTTTAGACTTTCAAATTCTGGGCCAACCATACCAAGAGCAAGTTCAAATGGTTCTCTCCAATTTTCATCTTGTACATTCTCAATGATTGATTCTCTTATTTTTTTTCTAAATACATTTCTTTTAACAAGAATGTTTGATTTTGGATTATGGTGACTTAATAAATAAGGACTATGAGTAGTTGCAATAACTTGAATTTCTAATTCTTTACTTAAATCTTGTAAAATTCTTCCAAACTCTGATTGTGCAGAAGGATGTAAAAATGATTCAGGTTCCTCAATAATTACAATCGGTGTTATTGTATTGGATTCATCATCTTGGTCTGTAATATTTTTAGCATTAAAAATACTACTTAAAATTAAAGTTCTATTTTTTGTTCCACTTCCCCAATCTTCTAAAGGCAATTCAAAATTCTTTTCTCCGAGTGAAATTTCGTAAGGAATTCGTTCATAATCCATATCAATACCGCTAAAAGTCAACCCAACTTGATACTTTTCTTGTAGTCTTCCGATTAATTCTTGTAGTTCTGATTTGTGTTTTTGTACAGCCTTTGATAACTCTTTATTTATCTGACTAACTTTTCCCTCAATAAGTTCTTTAGTCTTTTCATTTAAGTTATCAACTTGTCCGTGATGAGAGTGTCTGAATGAAGAATTAGGCTGTGTTGAGTTATGAAAAACTATTACTTGAGCAAAATGAATACGTCTTAAAATTTCTCCAACTTTATATTTGTCAGTTACGGTTTTATCGTCTACAATAATTTCAGTTGATGAAGTTTTAGTGTTAAGTTCAATTTTTATAGCAAGCAAAGTATCTTTTATTTCGAAATCTTCAGAATCATCTTTTTTATCTTGTAAGAAAACTTTTAAGAATTTAATTAATCCAACATCCGCTTGTTGGTCAAGTTGAACTCTGACATTAATCGATATGTTTTCTTCTTCTGATTTTGCTTTCCAAATTGGGAAATCAGAACTGTAATTAATTCTATTCCTTCTTAAACCTTGCCTTTGTAAAACATTTAATACAGCCCGAATTATATTGGATTTTCCAGAATTATTTTTTCCGCAAATTGCAGTATAGAAATCTTCAAATTCAATCAAACAATTTTCGAAAGATCTAAAGTTTTTTAAATGGATGTCTTTTATTTTCACAATTGTTATTTTTGAGTTCTATGTTGTTTTTAATGCCACACAACAATTGTATATGCTCATTGTTGATATATTGCATATATGCTTTACGGTTTAAAATTAACGTTTTTTAGCATATTGTCCAAAGGACTTTCGATATTTTTATTGTTAATATGAATCGTTTTGGTATATATTTCTGAAGTCTTGGGAGAGTTATGCCCTAACATATTCTGTAAATACCTTAAATTTATATTGTTTTCTATACAATGTGTAGCAAACGAATGACGCAAGGTATGCACCGTTGCCCAAGGATTGGAATTAGTTTCTGCTACTGCTTTTCTAAAAATAGCGCGTACACTTGTAGTGCTGTATTTCCCTCCTGTTTGTCCTTCAAACAACCAATACGATGGTTTTTCTTTTTTAAAATAGTTACGCAATAGCACCACTAAATGATTTGATAAAATAGTTTTTCGATCTTTTTTTCCTTTACTATCCTTTACAAACAAGTATCCTTCTTTAGAATGAACATCTATAATTCTCAAATTTAAGACCTCAGAAATTCGAAGTCCAGCACTATAAATAGTCCATAAAATGGCCTTGTGCTTAACGTTTTTGGGATGCTGTATAATTTTTAAAACTTCTTCCTTACTTAATACATTTGGAATGCTCACGGCCTTTTTTGGGCGTTGTATTTCGTAATATTCTCTCGGTAGTTTTAAAACGTGTTCATAATAGGCTTTAATAGCATTTATAAGTTGATTTTGATAACTCTCTCCAATTTTATTTTTTGTAATTAATTCATAAACAAAACCTTCTATTTCTTCTTTGGATATTAGGCTAATATCTTTATTAGAAAATTTGGTTAAAAAAACGCTAAACACCCGTTGTGCATTTAAACAATATTGACTTTTAAATTGTTTATATTCCTATTAAAAACAAATTTGTTAATGTATTGAATGATAGTTAGTGCTGTTAATTTTGAGAGAATTCTTGTCTTAAAACCTTCAAAAGTTTTCGCATAATTATTCCGTATTTTAAACTGGTCACAAAGTTGAGAAAACAAGGTCTCAATTCGTTTTCTTTTCTTCCTAAAAATATACGTTTGTTTTTTGTAATTCTGTTGATTTTTACGCATTGGAACTTCTAATTTAATTTGTTTACTCTCAAATAAATCTAACTGATAGTCAGCACTTAGGTATCCTTTGTCCCCTAAAACCACACAGTTATTAAACTGATTTTTAATGTCTTTTAAATAATGAATATCATGTACAGAAGCTTTGCTAATATCAAAACTTTTAAACACGCCATCAATAGAACAAACAGCATGTATTTTATAGCCATAATAATGCATGTTTTGACTAGCACAATAACCTCTATTTGGGGCTGAATAAAAGTACTCTTTACAAACTTTACTTCTCCCGCTTCTTGAGAGTTTTACAATCTCCAAAGGCATACTATCTACTACATAATAGTTTTCAAACTCCGTGAACTTATTGGAGAGTTGAGTTCTTATAAATTCAATGGCAAAAAATAATTTTCGCTTCCGTTTATTGTAAACTGATCGCTCTATTTTAGCAAACAAATATTCTGGAATATCCCGAAACAACTGACATTCACTGTCTATACCCATATATTCTGCTGTTAAATTCATAGCGATTAATTCAATGTCTTTTAGTTTTGGTTTCCTGTTTTGACGTAAAAATTGTTCCTTTTCTGTAATTGTGGCTAAGACTTCTAAAATTTTATCGTAATTTGCTCTAAAGTTATTCATCGTATTTAATCGATTGATTGTCAATTAAATATACGACTTTTAATAGTCAAATGAATAACTTTTTTTAACTATTTATAATGCACAACGGGTGCTAAACATATTCTTGTAGGTTCGCACACTCGAGGCACTATACTTCTTTAAAACTAACGCTTTTTCCAATCTAAAAAGCTGTTCGATTGCATATTGGTTAAGCGGTCTTTTTTCAATAGGAGTAGGCGTTACCTGATTTACTATTTTATAGTTTTTACCAAAAAGGTTTTTTATCAGTGCCACGTTTTCTTGTGTATACATAATAGACCATAACTTTTGATTGGGATGCCAAAAAGTGGTATTAATTTTCTTAAAGGTAGTACGTAGTTCCTTTAGTTCATAAGGGATATAAATTTTAATGCGTTTTGCATTCTTTAAAGGCTGATAAATAATTGGTATATTATGCATAGTAGTCCTATTAATCTCTCAAATATAAAAGATAATTGTATCATTATGAAGTTGATTTAAATATAGGCGTATACTAACCGTTAATAACGAATAGCGTGTAAAAACATATAAAACGTACCTTTGTTAGGTATATGAAATGTAAAATATGTAATAACTTAGTAAAAGGACGAAGCGATAAGAAATTTTGTTCGCAGCGATGTAAAAATTATTATCATATTAATTTACGAAAAGTAACGGCCATTGCTGTCAAAGATATCGATATCATTTTACATAGAAATCGATCCATATTGTTAGAAGTTTTAGGGAAAAATTTGTCACAAAAAAAAGTGCCTAGAATACTGCTAGAAAAAAAGAAATTTAATTTTAAGTACAATACACATTTGCATATTAATAGCAAGAATAAAACCTTTTTTTGGGTATATGATTTTGGTTGGATGTCTTTCTCAGATGATGAAATATTGCTTGTTAGAAAAAGAACAATGTCTTAATACTTGTGCCTATTTTCTCCTAACCTTAACTTTTAAAGGACATCCATTTAGGAGTCTTTTTTATCTCAGTTCTTCTTAAATAGGAGACACGGCAGTTTAAGAAAAGAACTCAAAGTTAAAACGCCCTTTAATGCAATAGAAAAATTGAATTAATTAGATCCTGAAATTTTTACAGAAACCCATGAAGTCTTTAAAATAAAAGCACTAAATTTGAATCAATTAAACTAAAAAGTTGTAACGAACAACCTTATGAAACTAATGTTTTTGATATGCTGCGCTTCATCAATTACTAATAAATCAATACCATAAAGCAGTCTTTTATAATTAGCAACGTTTCTTTTAGAAAGTAAACTTGTATCTTCTTTGTACTCTACATTTAATTTTAAAACATTTTTTGAAGCATACTTTTTTAAAAACTTTTGATAAATTTAGTCTTTCCAACGTGTCGTGCTCCAACAAAAAGCAATACTTTCTTTGGTTGTAATTTTTTATAAATATTTTCTGCGATAGCTCTTTCTATTTCATTTTTCATAGTACAAATATAGAAAAACACCTTTAGTGACTAAATTTATGTTAATTTAGTCACTAAAGGGATTGTATTTCTGTTAAATAAGGCACTAAGTTGCTTAATTTGATCTAAAACATTTTTAAAGTTTGTGGGAATATAAATTTTAAGGGACATAATATTTGTATTTTTGCAACATGGAAACAAGTCTAGAAAAACTGCCAAAATTAGCTGAACAAGCTAAAAAAGAAAGTAAAAAATATTTTGCAAATTTAAAGAAAAGAACGCCTAAAAATTTAGATTATGTAATGCAAGAATTGCATGATGAAGAGTTTGCAAAAACAGATTGTTTAGACTGTGGAAATTGTTGTAGAACTACCAGCCCAATTTTTACAGAGAAAGACACAGAGCGTATTTCTAAGCACTTGAGAATGAAAGTTGTTGATTTTAAAGGGAAGTATTTAGAAAGAGATCAAGACGATTTTATGGTGTTAAAAACTGCGCCTTGTTCGTTTTTTGATGAATCTGATAATAAATGTCTTATTTATGATGTTCGCCCAAAAGCATGTTCAGAATATCCACATACAAATAGACGTAAATTTATTCAAATTACAGATTTAACACTTGCAAATACCGAGGTTTGTCCTGCAGCGTATAATATTGTGGAAGCACTTAAAAAACGTTTGCCATATGACTATAATGAGAAAAAAGTGAGAAGTTAATAGATAATTTTTTTTGTTTATCATTTCTGATAAGTCTTAATTTTAAGTAAATTTTGAAAATTATTATTTTCTTTACAAAAACCAAAAGCTTATTTTTTTGATGGATGATAATTTATCATTGGTTCCTGCCTTTGTTAATTATTATAATTATTCATAAAGTAAATACTTCCCTCTAATTATTTTAAACTCTTCCAGATCGTTTTCCCAGGTTTTTCTAATTTCTTGTTCTAATAAGCCTTGTTCAATTTGCTGTTGCAGTTTTTTTGTCCCTGCTAATTTGGTAAAGAAAATAGTAAAAAATTGCTTTTCTTTAGAATAGTTTTTATGACTCTCGTAAAAATCGATAAGCCACTTTAATTCAATTCGGTTTAACTTTTTTTCTTTTCTTAAATCGTATCCGTAGCAAATTTCACCGTTATGTTTTGGGTATTTAGCGCCTTCATTTGGTTTCGGAGTAAATTCAAAATTATAAGGTTTTAGCCCCAGCTCTGGGTTTCCTACAATTTGGAATTGCATTTCAGTTCCGCGACCTACAGAAACGTTTGTCCCCTCAAAAAAACAGAGGCTAGGGTAGAGGTTAATGCTTTTGTCATTTGGTAAATTTGGTGATGATTTTACGGGTAAACTATACTCCGTTTTATGGGTGTAACCTTGCAAAGGAATCACTGTTAAATCACATTGAATTCCGTTTTCTAACCATTTCTCACCATTAATCATTTGTCCATATTCGCCAATGGTCATTCCGTATACTACAGGCACTTTATGCATCCCAACAAAACTTTTATGCTCAAATTCTAAAACTGGTCCATCAATATAATGTCCATTCGGATTTGGTCTGTCTAGAAGTATAACCGTAATTTCCAGCTCCGCGCAAGCTTCCATTACGTAATGTAAAGAAGAGATATACGTATAAAAACGCGCACCAACGTCTTGAATATCAAAAATAACAACATCAATATTTTTTAGTTGATCTGCAGAAGGTTTTTTATTTTCTCCATATAAAGAAATAACTGGTAAGCCTGTTTTAGTGTCAAAACCGTCTTTTATGGTTTCTCCTGCATCATGTTTTCCACGAAATCCGTGTTCTGGTGCAAAAACTTTTTTCACTTTTATACCTAAAGACAGCAAGCTATCAACTAAATGTATCTCGTTTTGCTTGTTGCTTCCAACCTCCTGCTTTATATTTCGTTCTATAATAGAAGTTTGGTTGCCAACAATAGCAATATTTTTTCCTTTTAATAATCGGAGATATAAATGTGTTCTTTCCGATCCCGTTTTTAAGATTAATTTTTCGGCATATACATTTGGAATTTCGATTGGTAAATCTTTTACATTCGTTTTTATAGCGCAAGAAATTAGGATAAAATTCATTGCCAAAAACCAGCATAAATATGTACTTTTGAAAGGTTTAAAATTTATCATCAATTTGAATTACGAGTTATTTATAGCCAAACGCATTATTGCCGGCAAAAAGTATAAAAATAGTATTTCCTCGCCAATAATAAAAATTGCAATCACTGCAATTGCGTTAGGAATCATTATTATGTTAATTGCTGTAGCAACTGGCGCAGGATTGCAATATAAAATTCGCGACAAAATGGCGGGTTTTAAAGGGCATGTTCAAATTGTTAATTACGATTCTAATAATTCTGATGTTTCTACGACTCCGATTTCGAAGAATCAAGATTTTTATCCTAAATTTTTAACGATTGATGGCGTGAAAAATGTACAAGTTTTTGCTAATAAAGCCGGTATTTTAAGAACAGAAACCGATTTTGAAGGTATTATTTTTAAAGGCGTTTCCACAGATTATGATTGGTCTTTTTTTAAAGAATATTTAATAGTTGGCAAAGTCCCAGATTTTAATCAAGATAGAACCAAGGAGGTCTTGCTTTCGGAAACAATTGTAAACCGTTTGCGACTAAAATTGAATGATACTATTTTAGCAACTTTTATAAAAACAGCAAATAGCAAATTACCTTCCAATAAAAAATATATTATTTGCGGTATTTACAGCACCGGCTTTTTACAGTTTGATAAAAGTATGATGATTGGCGATATCCGGGAAGTGCAAAAATTAAATAAATGGACGGCTAATGAAGTGGGTGGTTTTGAAGTGCTGATTGATGATTTTGATGAAGTTGATAAAAAAAACGAAGAAATTTATAGTGAAATACCTTCTACTTTAACAAGCAAAAGTATTGTAAATGCATATCCAAATGTGTTTGAATGGATTGAACTTTTCGATAATAATGTTTGGTTTATTATTGCAATTATGATTTTAATTGCAGGTATAAACATGATCACTGCTTTACTTGTTTTAATTTTAGAACGTGTACAAATGATTGGTATTTTAAAGGCATTAGGAAGTAACAACACAAGCATTCGTAAAATATTTTTATACAACGCCTCTTATCTAATTTTAAAAGGACTTTTTTGGGGAAACGTGATTGGGTTATCAATTCTTTTTATTCAGCATTATTTTAAGGTAATTACTTTAAATCCAGAGACCTATTATGTAACAACAATGCCAGTTTATATCTCGTTTTCAGCCATTTTACTTTTGAATATTGGTACTTTAGTTTTATGTTTTTTAATGTTGATAATCCCATCTTTTATCATCACAAAAATTAGCCCTTCAAAGTCAATTAAGTTTGCCTAATTTAGTGGTAATTATAAAACCAATTAAAATGTTCATTAATAACTTTTTCTTTATTTTTTTCAATATGTTTTTTAAAAGCTTTTGCAACAGAAGATAAATTTTTTGATTTCAACCAAATTAAATTCCAATAGGTTTCTATAGGTAAATCTTTTATGTCAAGAATCTGTAAATCTCCTTTTTGTAGCTCGTTTTTAATACCAATAATTGGCATTATGGAGATGCCTAAGCCAGCAATTATTGCTTGTTTTACAGCTTCATTAGATTTAAGTTCCATTTTTTTATGAATTGTAATTTTATGTTTTATTAAATACCTTTCCATGGCCAGACGAGTTGCAGATCCATTTTCTCTAAAAATAAATAAAGATTTATTTAAATCATTTAGCATCGTTTTTTTTGATGTATCATAATCTTTTTTCACAACAAAATATAGCTTGTTTTTCATTAATTCGATGCGTTCTATGCTTAGTTTTTTAGGAATTGTTGAAACCAATGCAAAATCACATTCATTATTTTCTAAACTTCTAATTACTTTCATTTTGTTGGTAACATCCATCGTTAAATCTACCATTTGATTCTCTTTAATAAAATCTGCTAAAAAATAAGGCATTACATATTTAGCTGTAGAAACCATTGCAATTTTTAATTTTCCTGCTAATTTTCCTTCAAAAATCGCAGATTTATAATTAATAGTCTCCACTTGTTCCAAAATTTTAAAAGCTGTCTCAGAAATCTCTTCGCCAAATTCTGTGATATATAGTTTTCTGCCAACAACCTCAAAAAGTGGTAAATTAAATTGATCTTGAAAGTTTTTTAATTGAATAGAAACAGCGGGTTGAGTTAAAAAAAGTTGTTCGGAAGCCTTAGTTACACTTTTAACTTCAGCAACTTTTCTAAAAATTTCTAATTGATGCAATGTATAGGTCATAAAATATTTTTATGTAATTCATAATAAATATAAATAAAAATATATAAAATAAACTGCATTTCTTTGTAAAAAAATAAGATAATGAGTCAGACAGTAATTAAACCATCAGAACAAACCAATTCTTTAAACAAAGATTTTGTAATTCAAGTTACAAAAACGCAATTAATTCGATTCTTACAGTTTATTGTAATTATATGCATGTTAATTTTAAATATTGTGGCTATTAAAACTTCAAGCCCTTTTCTAAAAGATCTTTTTATTTCTCAGGCTATTCTACTACTTGTATTTTGTATTAAAAATGCTCATTCTAACAATATTTCTAAATAAATAAATTATGGAAAACGAAGCTTTAAAAGTATCAAAGACAATAAATGGATTTACAATAGATCAACATTTAAAATTAATTGATGGTGTATTCACGAAAAGAGAAGCATTAGACATTATAAATAATGTTGTAGATGTAAAAATCAATTTTCATAAATTACAGAGATTGTCAATAACAGAGGGTAATATGCATGATGAATGTACTTATGATAACTCTAGAATTACAGAATTAATAAAGGATAAAGCAGAGGTGAAGGCAATTTTAATGTCTTTAGAAGGAACAAGTTCCAATATTAAAATATCAAGTACAATACATATTTCATTAGGAGATTAGTTAGCATTATAAATTTGAATTAATTGGTAGGGAAATTTTTTCTTGTAAAAGGTTTCTCTGCTTTTTTTTACGCTCAAACTTTAATTTATGGATTTTCATTATTTACTAGATAATTTAACAAACCCAGCATTGTTATTTTTCTTTTTAGGCTTAATTGCCGTAAACTTAAAAAGCGATTTAAAAATTCCAGAGAACTCCTCTAAATTTATTTCTCTCTATCTTTTATTAGCAATTGGTTTTAAAGGAGGTCAAGAATTAGCTCATAGTGTTATTACATCAGAAATCATTTGGTCTTTATTTTTTGGGGTTTTGTTAGCATTAATAGTACCTATTTATTGCTACTATATTTTAAGACTTAAGCTAAGTGTAGAAAACTCAGGTGCAATCGCTTCTGCTTATGGTTCTGTTAGTGCGGTAACTTTTGTAACGACTATCTCTTTTTTAGAAATGTCTAACATTGCTTTTGGCGGACATATGTTAGCAGTTATGGCTCTAATGGAGGCTCCCTCTATAATTGTTGGTGTGTTATTAATCGCAATCTATAACAAAGACAAAAAGAACAGAACTTCTTTTAAAAGTGTAGTTCATCATTCTTTAACAAATGGAAGTGTGGTTTTAATTTTAGGTAGTTTATTGGTCGGGTATTTAACAAATGATGCTCAAGCAGCAGGAATTAAGCCATTTACAACAGATCTTTTTAAAGGTTTTTTAGCAGTTTTCTTATTAGATATGGGAATTACTAGTGGTGGGAAACTAAAAGCTCTAATTAAAAAAGGCTGGTTTGTATTATCTTTTGCAATTATAATTCCGATTTTAAATGGTTGTTTAGTCGCAGTAATTAGCGGTTTGTTCATGGAAGAAGTTGGTAATAGGTTATTAATGGCTATTTTAGCAGCAAGTGCATCTTATATAGCAGTGCCTGCTGCAATGAAATTGTCAGCTCCTCGAGCAAATCCAAGCCTTTATATTTCTATGGCACTAGCTATTACTTTTCCATTTAATATTACCATTGGCATGCCTTTTTATTTATATATTATTGGACTTTGTTAACATTATAATTTAGTTTTTCCATACGCTGAGGGCCTTTTGAATCTAGGTGATGTTTTTTCTATTTCTTTTAAGCTTCTTCTCGATAGAATTTTATATATTCCTTATAAACTTTCTAGAAGTTATGCTTAAAATGGGTAAGAAAATCAATAGTTATTCGCCTGCTTTTAATAGCAAACGCAAATTATCAACCTACAAATAGTTGCGCTAAAAGCAGTTAGACTTGCTGGGTTCGCGATTTAATGACATGTTTGAGCTCTTTTTTAGTTGGCTGTTTGAGTGAATTTGCAAAAAAAACGAATTTATATAAACAACAAAACAAAAAAAAGCCAGTAATGAAAGCAAGACCTTTTGGGAACGCACAAAAAATAAATTACATTTGCACTTGTAAAATCACGAAATGAAGTACGCAGAAAATATATTAGAAACTATTGGGAACACACCTTTAGTAAAATTGAATGTTTTAACAAAAGAATTGCCTTGTTTGGTGCTTTCTAAATACGAAACTTTTAACCCAGGAAACTCGGTAAAAGATAGAATGGCAGTGCAAATGATACACGATGCAGAAGCAGATGGACGCTTAAAACCTGGTGGAACAATTATTGAAGGAACTTCTGGAAATACAGGAATGGGCTTGGCTTTAGCGGCAATTGTAAAAGGCTACAAATGTATTTTTGTAATGGCCGACAAACAATCTAAAGAAAAGATAGATATTTTAAGAGCAGTTGGTGCAGAAGTAGTGGTTTGCCCTACAAACGTTGAACCCAGCGACCCACGTTCTTATTATTCGGTTTCTAGAAGATTGGGAGAGGAAACTCCGAATTCTTGGTACGTAAATCAATATGACAATCCTAGTAATTGTAAAGCACATTTTTTAAGTACAGGTCCAGAAATTTGGGAACAAACGGAAGGGAAAGTTACACATTTTGTAGTTGGAGTAGGAACAGGTGGAACAATTTCTGGTGTTGGAAGTTATCTAAAAATGAAAGCTAAAGAAGCAGGGACGACTGTGAAAATTTGGGGAATTGATACTTACGGTTCCGTGTTTAAGAAATATCATGAGACAGGTATTTTTGATGAAAATGAGATTTATCCTTATATAACAGAAGGAATTGGAGAAGATATTTTACCTAAAAACGTAAATTTTGGAGTTATTGACGGTTTTACAAAAGTAACCGATAAAGATGCTGCAATTTACACGCAACGTTTAGCAAAAGAAGAAGGTATGTTTTTAGGAAACTCTGCTGGAGCTGCTGTAAAAGGGTTGCTACAATTAAAAGAACACTTTACAAAAGACGATGTGGTAGTGGTTTTATTTCATGATCATGGAAGTAGATATGTTGGTAAAATGTTTAATAATGATTGGATGCGAGATAGAGGATTTATTGAGGAAGAAATTAAAACTGCTGCAGATTTAATTAAAAGCCATGATAATACTCCGATGATTACGGCTCAAACAGAAGAGTTGGTTTCGCATGCAATTGAGCGAATGAAAACGTTTAAGATATCACAGATACCAGTAAAAGATGCGCACGGCTTTGTAGGTTCAATAGATGAATCTGTTTTGTTATATCATTTTATTGCCGATAAGGATATTGCAAAAAAACCATTGAAAGGAATTATGGGCAAACCTTATCCAATCGTGAAAAAATCTACCAAACTAGAAGTAATTTCTAAATTGATAACGAAAGAAAATCAAGCGGTTTTGGTAGATTTAGAAAATGGAAATCATCAAATAATAACTAAATACGATATTATTAGTGCTATGTAGGTTTTAATAATTAAATCGAATATTTACTGCCTTCATGGTTAATTTTATTCGAATCAACGAAATTTATTGATGATAAACTCATATTTACAATGTATTTAATGATACAAAGAAATTTTGTGATTTTTTATTGTTCTTAAAGAATTAAGAAGTATTTATCTTTACAAGATTTGGCACCAGTGTAAATTAAAAGTTTACTCCTAACGGTTTGAAAATATATTCTTTATCGTTTTGTTTGATGTACATTTCTTTACAGTTAGACGGATGCATAAATGTATGATTTAGGCTGAAGTTAAAAGAAGGGTCATTCGCAGTAAAATAACCTTCAAAATCTTTCTTTCCCTTTAAAGTATGTCTGGATATTTTATAATTTAAATGATCTAATTTTTCATCAATATGAAACCAAGCGCCACTTCCAATGCCAGAAAGCCAAGTGCCTTGGTTTAAATTAAAGTATTTAAAATCAGGTAATTCGGTGCCTATTAAATTGAGCTCAATATCAAACTTTTTAAAAAAGGTTGCCTTATATTCTTTTAAAATGGATCTATTTTTATAAATCTCTATTTTTTGATTTTTTACGTTGTAAACTTTGTTAACGGTTTTTCCTTTTAATGTATTTCCAATAGGGCTTGGAGTTAGTAAATAAGAACTTTTTAGTTTTAAAGTAATTATTCTATTCGTGCAAGAATTTATAAGGGTATCAGTTACAAATCGAGCACAATTACTGGCTTTTTTTATAAAAACACCGTAAGGATATTCTTTTTCATCAACTAATTTATGTATAAATTTGATAGCATTATCATAATTAATTTTGTGATTTATACTGGCAATTAACCGTCCTTTTCCATGAGTTTTTTCAGGATGTTTTTCTAACCATAATAAAATACTATCTAAGTTTGAGATTCTATTATTTTTAAACCTTGCTTCTAAAGGGATATGAAGTTCTGGGTCTGTTTCAGAAGACCGAACTCGGCCATTTCCATAGGAAGTTATATACCTGCCAAAATCAAAATATTTAACTTCGGGCTCATTTTTCTTTATCAATAATAATGCTGCATGTCCTGCTTGAACAGCATGGGCATTTCCAATACCAATTTTCGGCCAAATTTTACTGGAAGGTTCCCAATAAGTTGGCCTTACAATGGTATCCGGATAAGATATAATAACTATAATCGCATTTTCTGCTACACTATTTTTCATTCAAACATGTTTTTTTTGAATCAAAACTTTTGATAAATTTTTAGTTCTAGTAATTTATTTGCTTGTAAAAATCGCGTCTTTAAGAATCCTAAAAGTTTTAAAAGCGAAGATAATAGTGAAAATTAACGACGCTAAGCCAGCTAAAATGATAGCATATGCAATATATATATATGGAGCTTCCGTAAATCTATTCAAAGCCTTAAACCCCATGGTAGTGATGATTGGTGAAGCAATAAAAAATAGTACTAAAATTCCCAATCTAATTAATGCTTTACTTAATAAATTTACGTCTGTACTCATTTTTTATAATTTTGAATAACATTTCTTACACTTCCAAATTTTTGTAATAATTTACGAGCTTCTTTTTGGTCGATATTTAATTCCTTAACTATCATTTTTTCACCCCTGTCAATCAATTTATTGTTGGATAATTGCATATCCACCATTTTATTGCCTTCTACCTTACCTAATTGAATCATTGTGGCAGTTGAAATCATATTTAAAACTAGTTTTTGTGCAGTTCCTGCTTTCATTCTGGAACTTCCGGTAATAAACTCTGGGCCAACAACAACATCAATAGGGAATTTTGCAGTTAAGGTTAAAGGACTATTTTGATTGCAAGAAATAGAACCTGTAATAATGTTGTGTTCATTGCATTTTTCTAAAGCAGCAATTACGTAAGGGGTTGTGCCAGAAGCAGCAATACCTATAACAACATCTTTGTCAGAAATAGAATGTTCTTGCAAATCTAACCAACCTTGATTTTTAGAATCTTCGGCGAATTCCACAGCTTTTCTAATAGCATAATCTCCACCAGCAATTAAACCAACAACCAATTCATGGGGAACACCAAAAGTTGGCGGACATTCCGAGGCGTCTAGAACTCCTAACCTTCCAGAAGTGCCTGCGCCAATATAAAAAAGTCTTCCACCAATTTTTAATTTTTCAACAATTTGTTCTGTTAATTTTACTATTTGTGGTAAAGATTTTTCTACCGCTAAAGGAACAGTCTTGTCTTCACTATTAATATTTCTTATTATTGAAGATATCGACATCATTTCTAGATGATTGTATTTCGAATCTTGCTCTGTGGTTTTTATAAATTTCATTATATCAAAAATACATTTTTTTTATAAACCATAGTTTTAAACTTATTGATTTGTGCTTGAATAAATAAATTTTATTGAGTTATACGCTTAGCGTCTGTTTTATTTGATTTTGATATATTGGTTTACTTTCTACCATTCTATTAATCGTTTTATGAAATATGCTGGTTTTAAATTGAGATCGATTAATTCTAAAACAAAACTCATCAAAGTATGCTTGAATATGCCATTTACTTACATGGGTTGGTATTGCTCTCAACCATGACTTAACTTGCATAATCACAATGTGTAATTGTTTGAAATTAGCACCATTATTACTATATATTTGGTCAATGTCATACATCTCTTTTAAAGGTTGGTAACCTCTCCATTTATCAGTTACTATTTTAGCAGATGTACTTATATGCTCTTCAAATATCGGGGTTAATGATTTTGCAGAATAGTCTTTGATGGATCTGATATAAACTCTTTTAACTTTATTGCCATCTGTTAATTCTACTGCGATAACAGCCTTTTTCTTTTTCGTATCATAACTTCTTCCTTGTTTGCCTTCTTCTTTCCCTCCAACAGTAAATTCATCAACATGGATTAATTTCTCTAAAGGATATTTTTGACTGCTTTTCATTGCTTTACGCACTTTTTGCATGAAATACCACGCTGTTCCTTGGCGAATGCTAAAACGTTTTCCCATTTGAATACTTGAAATACTTTTACTACTTGTACTCATTTCAAAAACCACACAAAAGGCTTTTTGCAATCCAAATTTAACTTTATGAAATAAGGTGTTTGCAGTGGCGCTTTCTACGTGTTGACAGTTATAACAATGGTATCTATAATCTACTTTTTCACAGCCTTTGGTATGACCACATTTCATACAAGTAAATCCATCTTGCCATTTTATTTTGGCTAAATACGCTTTACACGCAGCATCATTTGGTAATTCTTTTATAAAGTTTAGTATATCTTGACCTTCAAATTGTTCCATATCTCTTGTTTTAAAGGTTATAATATACGGAAATTAAATGACTAACTCAAAAATTTTATATTAGTTTTAAATGAGTAATTTATATATAGATTTTATTCTAAAAGCCTTCTTTTTTTAATTCGGATAATTCCTTTTTAGTAAAATGCGCTTTAATTAAACTCATTTTTTGTTCGTCTTTTTTTCTAGAATACACCCAGCCGTATAATTTCCCCATATATTTTCTATAGTGAAACCATTTTCCTTCGGGATTTATATTTCCATTATATCTAAAATCTTTCCAATATTGAATTCTATCAAGATCTGTTTCAGGTTTTGTCCATTTCCTTTTTTCATTAAATCTTTTTCCCAAAGTTTATTTATTTGCTCTATGGTTTGCTCTTTTAGTAATCCTTTTCTAGGTAAAATATAAGCATTAAATCTTGTGATAAATTGCTGCTTATTTGGTTTTTTCCGTGTTGAAAGTTGTAAAATGTATTTTTCTAAATAGTCTTCAGGTTTTTTGCTATACATTTTAAAATTGATACCTAAACTTTCTATTTTTTCAATTAATTCAATTTTATTACTTCTTTTTGCAGAAGTTAGAAAAGTACCTAAACCTTTATTTTTGTATTTAAACCGATGATTTACTTGAATTTTAACGCCTTCTTTAATAGCTTCTTGCAATAATTTAAGCCATTCATTTTCCTTTATTTTGTTCTTTGATTCCATTTTAGAAAGATAATTTTATTTATAACTGAACTCTCAACTTATCCGACAGGCTTTTCTTTAAGATTACTCGTACTTTTATGTGAAGTTGGTTACTTTTTTCTGTGGTAAGAATTTACTATTTAAATTCGGGAACCGTCAAAAAGACAACCAGTTTAAGTTTTGTTAAATATAGTAATTTTTAATATATGGAGTTGTATTTAATTTCTTATTAATTGAAAACGAGTCATAATTTTTTTGTTTCATTATAAATAGTAGCAACCTGTTTTGAGTTCTCAAATTATTAACAGCCATGAAATTAAAAAATATTTCTAGTTTTTCTGAACCAAATCTACTGTAAAAGTGTCTGTTTCTGAAATATGAAAATATCCTAAAGGAAAATTATCTTCGTTTGTTGTATTAATCATATTCCCTAATAATGAAGAAGGAACGGACTCAAAAGGACCACCAGAATTTTGTCCGCTTTGATTAACCAAAACTCTAAAATAAGAAAAATAGTCTTTAGATATTCCAGACATTTTTAGAGTTACTGTCTCAGGAAGTACTAATTCGTCTTCTTGATAAAAGAAAGAAAAGTTATATTCAGCACCATTAAAAAAACGGTCGTCAATGGTTAGAAATAAATCTTTGCTAAAATCAAATAAATAATAATTTTCTACAATCGGTGCATCAAAAAATGATACTTTTAACTCTGTTTCTTTTCCAGAAAAAAGTGTTTGATCACCTTGAAAAACGTCAATAAATGGGGTCGATTTCACTTTAGTTGCAACTCCTTTATAAGTTTCGTTTTTATAAATTATCGTTAACTCATAGGCTTTATTATCCGCAGGTATAAAAGGGGTTATAGGTTCGAAACTTCCATCAGCATTCGAATCAGAAAAAACAATAATTGTATTGTTTGATAAATCAGTTAAAAATACAATTGCATTTGTTACAACAGGTATTATTTCATCAAAATAATCAGCAGACGAGGTCAATTTTACATTTACTTTTGCAGTTACAGGGCTTTTATCAAAAAAGATTTCAAAAGAAGCATCAATAATTAATTTTGGTTCAATCGAGGGGACATCAATTTCTACTACTTTTTCACAACTTGTAAAAAGAAAAATTAATAAAACGGAGAGTATATATAGTTTTTTCATTATCAATTTAAAATTTAAAATTATAAGTCACAGAAGGTACTAGACCAAAAATGGAAGTCTGAATTGCTTCATTTCGAAAGGTTTCGCGGTTTTGTCTAAAATTGATAGAAGCTGCATTTTGTCTTCCATATAAATTATAAATTCCGAAAACCCATTCTGCTTGCCATTTTCTATTTTTATTGCTTTCTGGAGTTAAAGTTGCAGAAATATCAAGCCTGTGATAGGCCGGAAGTCTGTCTGCATTTCTTGTATTATCGTTATAAATTGGCACATTTAAACCCTGAACTTCATATTGACCTACAGGGTAATTTGTAGGCTGACCTGTTTGAAACAAAAAGTTGGCATTAAATAGCCATTTTTTAGACAATTCATAACTAGTATTTATAGAAATATCGTGGGTTTTATCGTACGGTGTATTGTACCATTCACCTTGATTTATTCCGGGCTCATTCGCAGTTCTTCCTTGCGTTTTTTGCTCAGATTTAGAAAGCGTATACGCCAGCCAACCTTTAAAATCACCTTCGTTCTTTTTAAATAAAACCTCTAAACCATAAGCTCTCGCTTGCCCGTTTAAAATAACAGTTTCAATTTCGTTATTGGCAACTAAATTTGCACCATTAGTATAATCGATTCTATTTTGAATGTCTTTATAGAAAACCTCGGTTTCTAGAGAATAATCTCCATTTTTGATGGATTTAAAATATCCGGCAGCAAATTGATCTAACAACTGCGGTTTTATAAACTTTCCACTAGGCGCCCACACATCCAATGGAGTAGGAGATGCGGTATTTGAAAGTAAGTGTAAATATTGCGCCATTCTATTGTAACTTAATTTGAATGAAGTTTGATTATCTAGTAAATAAGAAAGCGAAATTCGTGGCTCAAAATTGTTAAAACTTGCCAAGGCATCGCTTCTTTTGTAAGACTCTGTAGCGATTGCTTCTGCAGATTCGTACTTTTTAAATTGTGAATTGTAAATTACAGGATTGTCGTTTGCATATACATTTATTTCATCTTGTCCCAAACGTGTAAAGTTGCTAAAACGAGCTCCGTATTGCAGGGTAAGTTTGTCATTAATGGAATGTTCAGCTTCTAAATATGCCGCAAATTCATTGGCATATTTGTCAATTAATTTTTCTGATTGAATTCCGGAATCGGCTCTATTTGGTACGATTTCTCCAGGATTAAATTTTATATAAATGTTATTAATACCATAACTTAATTTAAAATTATCATTTAAATAATGTTTAAAATCGTATTTTAAGTTGAAGTTTGTAATGCCTGAATTCCATTCAAAACCAACAAAATCTAAGATTAATCCGTAGAAATAATCAGAGTAGATTGCTGAAAGATTAGAAAATATTTTATCAGAAAATAAATGATTCCAACGCAAATTAACAACTGTATTTCCGTATTTATTTACGAAGTTGTCGCTAATTCCGAAGACATCTTTTCCAAAATAAGTGGATAAGAATACGTTGTTATTATCATTAAATCTATAATTAATTTTACTATTTAAATCATAAAAATAAGCTTTGTTATCATTATCAAAAAGTGGTAAAAATAAGTGTGCGTAAGAGGCTCTTCCACCAACGATAAAAGAGCTTTTTTCTTTTACAATTGGGCCTTCTGCTAACAATCTACTTGAAACCAAACCAATTCCACCCGTTAAATTAAAATCTTTACTATTGCCTTCTTTCTGATAAATATCTAATACGGATGACAATCTTCCTCCAAAACGTGCAGGAATTCCGCCTTTATATAATTTAACATCTTTAATTACATCAGGATTAAAAACTGAGAAAAAACCAAGTAAATGCGAAGAATTAAACACAATTGCTTCATCTAATAAAATTAAGTTTTGATCAGCTGCGCCACCTCTCACATTAAAGCCAGAAGCACCCTCACCAGCACTTGTTACACCAGGTAAAAGCAATAAGGCTTTAATAATGTCTGCTTCACCTAACACAACAGGAATTTGTTTTATAGTTGCAGCAGTTAGTTTGTTAACACTCATTTGCGGAGTTCTGACATTTAATTTTTCGATGTTACCCTCGATTACAATTTCATTTAAACTTTCAGCTTCTTCCGTTAGTTTAAAGTTTTTTGTTATTTTTTCTGATAAGTTAATTGTTTCAACAATGGATGTAAAACCTAAATAGCTAACTTGAACTTTATAAATTCCTGTAGGAAGTGTAATTGAGTAAAAGCCGTATTCATTAGTAGTGGTTCCTGAGTTTAATTCTGGAAAATAAACAGAGACTCCAATTAAAGTTTCGTTATTATTTGCATCATACACAGAACCACTAATTGTTGATTTTTCCTGACTAAAAGCGTGTAAAGAGAGCAGAAAAATTATATAAAATATTTTTTTGAAATGAAACATATCTTGTTTAATATATTATTTAATTTAGTCAACAAAAATACGTTTTTAATCTGCTAATAAAATGTTAAACAACACTTAATTATAAAGAATGTCGTTAACTTCAATTTTTTTATTTTCTATAAAATCATACAATGTTAATCTTCTTAGTGTATAATAATCTACCCAAAAATTTTCTAAAGAATTTAAGTATTGCAGCACGGATCTGTCTTTTTCTTGAAGCGCTAAGTTTAAATCGGTAATTGTAATTTTACCAAGTACAAACCTTTTCTTTGTAATGTCATATCTTTTTATGGCAATCTCTTGTGCTTTTTGCGACGTTTCCAAAAAGTTACGTTGATTTTGCCAATTTAAAACATGCAAGTAAATTTCTTGTTCAAACTCTTGCTCATCTTGCTCAATATTTGTATTTACTAAGTCTTTATTTGCTTCTACTAATTTTCTTTTAGATTTAGAAACGCCCCAATCTAAAATTGGTATCCCTAGAGATAAACTTACATTTTGTTGTTGGTTATAGTTTTGAAATAAATCATTAAAAACGGCTCCTTGTTGTGAGATACCAAAATTAGCATTTAACCTTACCTGTAACCTATTACTACCAATAACTTCAGCAACATTTTGCGCTGCTTGTAAACGTTTTCTTCTAAACTCTATTACTGCTTTTCTATTTTCTTTTGCTTCTTCTAAAGCTTTTTGTAACTTTAGATGTTAAGTAATCATTTGTTTTAGATTAAGCTGAGAAATAATTATAAATTAAGTAAGTTCCAACAATGACACTGATGGAAATTATAACAATTTTTTTCTTCTTCATTAGTTTTAGTATAAGTTAATTTCAAAACTAAAGAAAAAAGAGTGCTATGAAGCACTCTTAATTGTTAATATTTTAAGAAAACGTAAATTTACACCTATTTTAAAATACTGTTTAAAGTACTGTTAGGTCTCATAGCCGCTGTTGCCAAGTCCTCATTTTGAAGATAATAACCACCAATGTCTAAAGAATTTCCTTGATTAGTGCTTAGTTCTGATATAATTTTAGCTTCATTTTTACTCAAAGCTTCTGCGATAACCGTAAACTCGGCTTTTAATTCAGCGTTTTTATTCTGATTTGCTAAAGCTTCTGCCCAGTATAAGGCTAAATAAAAATGAGAACCTCTATTGTCTAATTCGCCTACATTTCTTGAAGGAGATTTATCATTTTCTAAAAATTTATCAGTTGCTTCATCTAAAGTTTCTGATAAAACTAATGCTTTTGGGTTGTTGTTTGTGGTTCCTAAATGTTCTAAAGAAACGGCTAATGCTAAAAACTCACCTAAAGAATCCCAACGTAAATGGTTTTCTTCTAAAAATTGTTGCATGTGTTTTGGGGCAGAGCCTCCTGCACCAGTTTCAAACAAGCCACCACCATTCATTAAGGGAACAATTGATAACATTTTTGCAGATGTACCAACTTCTAAAATAGGAAACAAGTCTGTTAAATAATCGCGCAATACGTTACCAGAAACAGAAATAGTATCTTCTCCTGTTATAATTCTTTCTAAAGTAAATTCAGTTGCTTTTATAGGTGATAAAATCCTTATATCTAATCCAGTGGTGTCGTGTTTTGGTAAATAGATATTTACTTTTTTAATGATTTCTGCATCATGAGCTCTGTTTTTATTCAACCAAAAAACAGCTGGTGTTCTTGACGCTCTTGCTCTTGTTACTGCCAATTTAATCCAATCTTGAATTGGTAAATCTTTCGTTTGACACATTCTCCAAATATCACCAGTTTCAACAGCATGTTCAATTAAAATTTTTCCTTTTTCGTCTACTACTTGAACTTTACCATCCGCAGCAATTTCAAAAGTTTTATCATGAGAACCATATTCTTCTGCTTTTTGAGCCATTAAACCAACATTAGGTACTGTTCCCATTGTTGTAGGATCAAAAGCTCCATGCTTTTTACAAAAGTCAATTGTTGCTGAGTATATACCTGCATAAGCACTATCAGGAATAACTGCTTTTGTGTCTTGTAGCTTTCCTTCTGCATTATACATTTGGCCAGAAGTTCTAATCATTGCTGGCATAGAAGCATCTACAATAACATCACTTGGTACGTGCAAGTTGGTAATACCTTTATCACTATTTACCATTGCTAATTCTGCGCTATGATCTAGTGCAAAACGAATGTCTTCTCTAATTTCATCACGTTTGTTTTTAGGCAATTCACTTAATTTACTGAGAAGATTCCCAAAACCATTGTTAACATCAACACCAATTTTCTTAAATGTTTTTCCATGTTTTCCAAATAAATCTTTAAAATAAACACGAACAACATGGCCAAAAATAATTGGGTCACTCACTTTCATCATTGTTGCTTTCATATGCAAAGAAAACAATACATTTTTATCTAAGGCATCTTCAACTTGTTCTTCTAAAAAATCTATCAATGCTTTTTTACTCATTATTGTTGCATCAATAATTTCACCCTCTAATAGATTTAATTTTTCTTTCAGAACTGTCGTTTTTCCATTTGAGCTTGTATGGATAATTTTAATTATTGCTTCTTTTTTTAAGGTGATCGATTTTTCATTAGAAGCAAAATCACCATGAGTCATTGTGGCAACATGAGTTTTAGAGTCTTTAGACCATTTACCCATTGAATGCGGATGCTTACGAGCAAAATTTTTCACTGCTTTTGGCGCCCTTCTGTCAGAGTTTCCTTCGCGTAAAACTGGATTTACGGCAGATCCTTTTACTTTATTATACAAGGCTGAAACAGCTTTATCTTCATCCGTTTTTATTTCATCAGGATAATTTGGCAATGCGTAACCCAAGGCTTGTAGCTCATCGATTGCATCTTTTAGTTGTGGCACAGAAGCACTAATATTTGGTAATTTTATAATATTTGCATCTGGTTGATTTGCTAATTCTCCTAAAACAGCTAAAGCATCTTCTACTTTTTGATCATCTGTTAAATAATCAGAAAAATTTGCTAATATTCTTGAGGCTAAAGAAATATCCTTAACTTCAATTTCTATATTAGATGATTTTGTGAAAGCTTTTACAATTGGTAAAAATGAACGAGTAGCTAATGCTGGTGCTTCGTCTGTTTTTGTATATATAATTTTGGCTATTTTGCTCATAAAAGTATTTTGTTTTTGTAAGAAATAGAATGCTGTGCTAGTACGAAATCAATTTCGCATAAAGCGGCACAAACTTATGAATTTAAGGTGAGATTTTAGATGTTAAATTTCCATTAATTACCGATTGTTATAACGATTTTAATAAAAAAAAGGTCTTTTTTTTAAGGAATTGATATTAAAAATCATTAGCGTCTAGTTGTAAATATTTTTAGTTCATAAAACCTTTTAAAATATGAAATTCCGCGAATTTTTTAAAAGACACTATTTTTTTTTAAAATAATTTCATCAAGACAAAGTAGACAATTTTATTTTAATTAATATCCGATTGTAATATAGTTTGGGTCGAGTCTTTGTTCTTGGTTTTAAAAGCGAAGCAATCTTCAGTCTTTTATGGCACAAGAATGATTAAAAATAGAAAGCCATAGCTTACAATTACTTGCAGAGATATGGCTTTCTTGAAATAGTCTTTTATACTTTTTTGTATTACTACAAATCAAATAAGAAATTAATCTTATATTTCTTTGTTATAAAGAAATTATATTTTTCTATTTCGGTTTTTTGAAACATCCTTAATTTTAAACGAGCATTCTACTTTTTTAAAATTTTTATTAATGTTTCTATTGTTATCCTTCTAAAGATGATACTTTATTTCAGTTAGTTATTCTCACAACGAACTTTTTTAAGCGATAACTATCATTTTTTGAAATGAACATTGCTATTCTATCATTTTTTTGGATAAACAATTTATAAAGAACGTTACTTTATATATTCACTATTAATTTTTCATTAGCTTTTTGTATACTAACAAGTTTAATTAGTTTGTAAATTATAAATCAAATATAGAAGTCTTATCTATTTAAACAAAATTTTAATAAATTATAAGTCAACATGTTATTAACTACAGTTGTTAACATTTGTTAACTAAAAAAGCGTTGTGATTAATCACAACGCTTTTTATAGTTTTATATAAGAAGAAATTATCTTCTTCTTTCAGTAATTCTAGCTTTTTTACCAGTAAGACCTCTAAAGTAGAAAATACGAGCTCTACGTACTTTACCTCTTTTATTAACTTCAATTTTTTGAATAGAAGGTAAGTTTACAGGGAAAATTCTTTCAACACCTACAGTACCAGAAATTTTTCTGATTGTAAAAGTTTCAGAAAGACCTGTTCCTTTTCTTTGAATAACGACACCTCTAAAAAACTGAGTACGTACTTTTTCTCCCTCCTTAATTTCGTAATACACTGTAATTGTATCACCAGCAGAAAATTCTGCGAATTCTTTTTTTGTTACAAATTCGTCTTGAACAAATTTTATTAAAGCTTCCATATTTAATATTTATTTTATAGTAAAGCAACGTTCACGATTTCTTCGTCAGAGGTTAATTTAGCGTTTGCAAAAGTAATAAATTATTTATTGTAGATAAAACTAAAATGCATTATTTTTTATATTTATAGTTCGTACAGTAGAAAATCCAGAATTTACGTACTTCTTTTCCATTTATTTTAATGATAATAGGCGCTAATTCTTTTACTGAATCAAAGTATTTACTTAATAATGGGTCATTTTTTCCTTTTAACTTATTGTCTTTAAATTGTTTGTCAGAATCAATAAAAATAGCGTTTTTCTTATCTAAATCAGATAAATTATCCCCTAAGTAATCGAAATGTAAAGCCGGTAAACCAATAATGTTTTGTGCAAATACTTTTTCATCCATAAAAAAGTTTAAACACGCGGAAGTTTTATAGTTATCATTAGAAAACACAAAGGTATTTGGATGTTTTTCTTGTAATTTAGTAGTTTCAATTGCTAATTCTTTCCAGCCAACCCAAGTATCGTCACTTTTAATAGGGACTAAATAAAAGATAATTTGTAAGCTAAACAAAACATGAAATACAATTGAAAATAGAAGCTGAATTTTCAATAATTTCCTGCTGATGAACATTCCTGCTAAAATAATTCCTGTTATATACGAAGGCATCATCCAATTTAGTTTCACCCAATAGATAGGAGTCAGGGCAAAGAACCCAACAAAAGTTGGGATAAAAAATGCTAACAAGAATAAGGTTTTGGCTTGCGGAAGTTTAAATTTCAGCAATGCTCTTTTTACATATTTATACGTAAACGTGATAATACTCAGAAACAAAACGGGCAGTAACAAGAACATTTGATGACCAATTGCACCAAAGAAATATTTGGGAGAAATTTTAAATTCAGAAATTGAACTCGTTCGTTCGGATGATTGAAAAGCAAAGGATGCAAAATCATTTTGATAGTTCCAATACCAAACAGGAAATGTAACGGCAATAGAAATAATTAATGAAATCCAAAGCCAAGGAGAAAATAATAATTTTCTATATGTATTTGAAAACACTAAAAATCCTAGCAACCCAATTTGTAATAATAAAGCGGTGTATTTGCTATCAAAAGCAAAGCCCATGGCAATTCCGCCTAAAATCCAAAACAACTTCTTATCTTCAAAAATAGCTTTGTATAAGCAAATTAAACTCAATGTCCAGAATAATAATAGTGGTACATCGGGAGTAGAATTAAATGATAAAATTGATATAAATATGGTAGAAGCTAATAAAACAAAAGCTCGTTGTAATTTTTCTTTGGATAAAAAGTAAGACGCTAATTTGTAGAAACTTAAGATTGTTAAAGAAGTAATTACAAAATCAGCAAATTTTATGGTAAAAATAGATTGCCCAAAAACCTCTGTAAAAATCCTTAGCATGTAACCAATCATTCCCGGATGATCAAAATAAGATAAAGATAAATTCTGACCGTACAAATAATAATAAGCGTCTTGTGGCATTAATCCCATAAATGGGAGTAAAATCAACCTAAAAATTTGAAATCCTAAAACCCAAGAAATGGCTTTTTTGTTTTTTATAATTGATAAAAACTTACTCATCTTTTAGTAAATCGGGTCTTATTTGTTGGGTTCTTTTGTAAGCTTGATTACTTCGCCAATCATCAATTTTTGGAAAATTTCCAGACAATAATACGTCAGGAACTTTCATACCTTCAAATTCTGCAGGTCTTGTATATACTGGTGGTGACAATAAATTATCTTGAAAAGAATCTGTTAATGCAGATTGTTCGTCGCCAATAACGCCCGGAATTAAACGCACAACCGCGTCGACTAAAACTGCTGCTGCCAATTCGCCGCCTGTTAAAACATAATCGCCAATCGAAATTTCTTTGGTAATATATTTATCGCGAATTCTTTGATCTACACCTTTATAATGACCAGTTAAAATAAGAATATTTTCTTTTAGAGAAAGTGTATTTGCTGTAGACTGATTCAGGGTTTTTGCATCGGGAGTCATGTAAATAACTTCGTCATAATTTCTTTCTACAAGCAATTGTTTTATACAATTAGAAATTGGTTCTATCATTAAAACCATGCCTGCGCCACCGCCAAACTGAGTGTCATCAATTTGTTTGTAGTTGCCTAAACCAAATTTACGTAAGTCGTGAATTACAATTTCTGCTAATCCTTTGTCTTGCGCTCGTTTTATGATAGAATGATTAAACGGACTTTCTAATAAATTTGGCGCTACTGAAATAATATCTATTCGCATGTTACAAATGTAGGTTTTTATAGAGCTTTTAAATATGGTTTTTCAAAAAAAATATCAACACCTAGTATGGGAAAATGTGAGAATTTCAAATATAATTTTTAGCCATTTAAATTTAAAAGTTTTCTGTCTTATATATAAATTTTTTTAATCAATAGAGTTCCTCGACGCTTGCGTTGGGAGTAGCGTAAAGATTTGTAATTTTTGATTTATGAGGGCTCCTACTCATAAAAGTCATAATAAGAGTTTGTTGCTGTATCATTTGGTTTGTCCAATTAAGTATAGGAGAAAAGTTTTGAGCGAATAAGTTTCTCAAACCTTACCAGCGGTATGTTTAGAAATATCACAGCGCTATGAGACTCATTTTTTGGAGATAGGATGTGATGGAGACCAGGTACATTTTTTGATTCAAAGTGTTCCAATGTTATCCCCAAAAAAGATAGTGAATACTGTAAAGAACTTAACTGCTCTTGAGATTTTTAGATTGCATCCCGAAGTAAAGAGGTTTTTATGGGTGGCAAATTTTTGGACAAGTGGTTATTATATAAATACTGTCGGTCAATATGCAAATGAAGAAGTTATAAAGAAATATGTTCAAGGTCAAGGCAAAGGTCAGCAGTATCAAAAGATACACAAGTCACAGCTTAAATTGTCTTGAGACCCCGTACCCTTTGGTCGAGGTAGTTCATTTTTTTTTAAAACTTACATTTTGAGTAGTAAAATTAACTAAAGCAACCAAGTTTTTAATTTGTCCAATATTTTAGGATTACTTAACAATTCCAAATGATTATTTTCATAAACAATCCAAGTATTTTCTCCTTTAAAATTTAGATTTTTGGCGGTTTTTTTATGCTGACCTAAAGCACTTTTTATATCTACTAAAGAATCGCCTAAAATTTGAGTGGAGGCATGGGCAGATTCTTTCCCTGTAGTTGCAGCTACAGCAAAAAACTCAATTTTATTTGGCAACTGAATATGTTCTCTTTGATCTCCTTTTCTTTCAAATCGACCGCTGCGTTGCCAATCTTCATCAACAAGATTCCCGTATCTTAAATCTGTTACTCCAGCACTTCTAATTTTCCCTAATCTTGCAAAAGGCTTTAAATACGGTACAGATTCCAAAATAAGGTCCAAATAACTTCCTATGCGCTCCACATGAGATCCATGATGAGGTGTTCCTAAAAAAGCTACTTTTTTAAGGTGTTTTGTCCATTTATTATTATTATTTTGGTCTGCGTAATAAAGGGCACTTCTAGTTAGTAACCCACCCATACTATGAGTAATAATCATAATTTCTTCAACAGGAACTGGCCAGTTTTCCACTAATTTTTGAAGGTTTTTATTTAAATCTTTTCCATTGGTAGAAATATGTTTTCCACTATTATAATTTAAGTAAATGGGTGTTTTATCTAACTCTTCGGATAAAATTTCTCCGTGATTATGATTTTTATGATTCCATTGAATATCACTCATACAGGAACCATGAATCATTAAAAGAATTTTACCATTAATTTTTGGATAAGTTCCCTTTAAACTTTCATTATTAATTTGTATGGCTTTTGATTTATAACGAAATTGCATGTCAATCTTTAGCGGATTTTCTTTTTCCTCTAAATAATCACCAATTACGCCGTTTAAAACTGAAAGTAGTACTTCTTTTTTATCTGAAGATTTTATATTTCCAATGGCAGGTGTTAAGTGTTTTAATATTTTAGAAACGGAATTCCCTATCACTTTAGTACTCCATCTAATATTACTAAAAGTAAAACCGGCAATTTTGGTAATTAGTTTTTGAATACTTGTTGATGGCAAAAAAGGAGGATGAACCACTTGTTTGTGCATTTCTTCCACCAAATCAGTGACACCAATAGTGGCATCCACAATTAAATGGGTAAGACCTTGTAATTCTGAGTCTGGTTTTGTTTTTTTTGACATTATTAGCTGTCTTTTAAAAGTAAACTTTCTTAATTTTTTTTGATTGAAGTATATTAAAGATTGGTATTTTTTTTAAATTTTAGTAGCGATTAAAAATATGAAAAACGAAATTAATTACTCGTCAATACTCACATGAAACAAAGCTTCTCCCTTGTTTACAATAGGAGTTTTATTAATACAGAAAATATGACAATCAAAAGGAGCGTAAATATTTTTCTTAAATTCGCCAAAAGGATCTTGAATTACTCCAAGAATATCTTTCTTTTTAACGTGAGTTCCGTTTTCGACTAAAATTTTAAACATTCCCGAATGATTAGAACGTAACCATTTTGCTTTTTTAATAAAAGTAGGTTTTAAAGTGATAGAAATATCGCCATCAATAAAACCTAAATGCGTTAAAACATTTTTGGTTCCTCTAATTCCGTGATCTATAACAACAGGATCTAAATTTTTAGATTTCCCGCCTTCAAACAGCAAAGCTATTTTACCCATTTTTTTAAGCGATTCACGCAAAGATTTTGCAATATAATTAGAGTGAACTACAAAAGGAGGGTTAAAGACATTCGCCAATTCTAAGGTTTTTTCCTCAGAAGTATCTAATCGTATTTGCGCAATATTATCTCGTTCGCCGCCACCTGTATGATAATCAATTACATAATCTACAAAAGGGGCAATTTCTTTGGTAAACTGATGTGCAAATTGGCTAGCCAAAGAGCCGTTTAAAGAACCTGGAAACATTCTGTTTAAATCGCGTCCATCAGGAAACTCTCTTGTCTGAATCAAATATCCAAAAATATTAAAAACAGGAATACAAATAATCGTTCCTTTTTTGGGTACGTTTAGTTTCTTATTAATAATTTCACGTATAATACTTACGCCATTTATTTCATCACCATGAACACCCGCCAATAGTAAAATTACGGGTCCTTCAACTTTAGATCGCTCAATAATTATAGGCACTTTTACCGTTGTTCTTGTATGTAATTTGGCAACTTCTATATCTAAAACGGTACGTTTTCCTTCTGGAATATTTTGACCTAAAAGAATTAAAGGTTTATTCGACATGGAGCTCTAAATATCTAATAATTTCTTTCGCAATATTTTTTCCTGTTGCAACTTCAATTCCTTCTAAACCAGGAGAAGAGTTTACCTCTAAAACCAAGGGGCCTTTAGAGGATTGTAACATGTCTACTCCTGCAACACCTAAGCCCATCGCTTTGGTCGCTTTTAAAGCTGTTCTTTCTTCTTCATCCGTTAATTCTATAATTGTTGCATTTCCGCCTCTGTGTAAATTAGAGCGAAACTCGCCTTCTTTTCCTTGACGTTTCATAGCTCCAACTACTTTACCATCTACTACAAAAGCTCTAATATCTGCACCACCAGCTTCTTTTATAAATTCTTGTGCAATTACTCTTGCTCCTAAACCATTAAATGCTTCTAACACTGATGTTGCTGCATTCTTGGTTTCTGCTAAAACAACACCTAAACCTTGTGTGCCTTCTAATAATTTTAATACTAATGGCGCACCACCAACAGAATCTACCACATGTTCTACATCTTTTGTGTAATTTGTAAAAACAGTTTTAGGTAAACCAACACCAGCTCTTGCTAAAATTTGTAAACTGCTTAATTTATCTCTAGATCTAACTAATGCTTGAGAACTAACTGCAGTAAAAACTTTCATCATTTCAAATTGTCTAATAACTGCAGTTCCGTAAAAGGTTACAGAAGCACCAATTCTAGGGATAATAGCATCTATATTGGTGATATATTCTCCTTTATAAAATATTTTAGGAGCTCTTTTTTCAATTTCGATATTGCATTTTAAATGGTCTACAACAAAAACTTCATGTTTTCTTTTTATTGCAGCTTCCACCAATCTTCTTGTTGAATATAGTTTCGGATTTCTAGATAAAATTACAATTCTCATTTATTTTATATTTTTTAATTTAAAGGATAGATCTTTCTTTGAAGTATCTATCACAAATTTTTTATTTAAAAACTTTCTTCCTAAAAGTATAGGGAAAGTCATGTCTTTGCGTTCACTTAATGTTAAATGGATCGGAAAAGATTCGTTAAAAATCACAATTTCTGTTTCAATTAAAAATCTTTTTTCAGAAATTCCGTTTGAACTTTTTACCATTTTTGAAGCATAATTTTTTGTCGAAAATTCCTTATTATTATAAAAATCATGTTCGGGATCTAGCAATGTAAATCTGATAAAATTAGCACCCTCAACCTCAATTTCGTTAATGTTAGAACAATGTATAGATGATGTGTAAGCTCCAGAATCTATTTTTAAATCAATATCTACTAAATGTAATTTTGGAAAATCTGCTTTATCAATTCTACCAATTGTAGTTTTCATGTATGTAAATTAAACTGTTGTAAAATTAGTTATAGTTATTGACTTAATATCAAAAGTAGGTTAAATATTTACAATTTTGCAATTACTGCTTCTGCACAACGCTCACCATCCATCGCTGCCGAAACAATACCACCAGCATAACCACCGCCTTCTCCACAAGGAAATAATCCTTCAATTTCTGGATGTTCTAAATTTTCTTTTCTGGGGATGTTTATGGGTGATGAAGTTCTAGATTCTACCCCAATAATATTTGCTTCATTAGTATAATATCCATGCATTTTTTGACCAAATGCAGCAAAACCTTTACGCAACCTACTTCCTATTATTTTTGGTAATAAAGAATGAATAGGAGCAGAAACTAATCCTGGTTGATAGGAGCAATCATTTAAATCTGTTGAGATTTTTCCATCAACAAAATCTACCAACCGTTGTGCGGGTGCAGCTTGTGTTCTTCCGCCTGCTAAAAAAGCAATTTTTTCTAAATCTTTTTGAAATTCTAATCCTTTTAAAGGACCAAATTTTTCATATTTCTTAAAATCTTGATCAATATCTAATTCAACTACAATCCCTGAATTGGCAAATTTATTATTTCTTTTGGATGGCGACATTCCGTTTACAACAACTTCGCCGCTTGCTGTAGCTGCAGGGACAATAAACCCTCCGGGACACATGCAAAAAGAATACACACCTCTATTATTCACTTGCTGCACTAAACTGTAAGCTGCTGCAGGTAATAATTCATCTCTTTCACCAGAACAATGGTATTGAATTTGATCAATAATTTCTTGCGGATGTTCTACTCGAACGCCCATCGCAAAAGATTTTGCTTTTAGTGCGATTTGTTTTTTGTGCAGCAATTCGTATATGTCTCGGGCAGAATGACCCGTTGCTAAAATAACGGAACTTACAGCCATTTCTGTTCCGTTTTGAAGCTGAATTGCTTGTAACTTATTATTCTTAATTATAAAATCGACAACTCTAGTTTCAAAATGAATTTCGCCGCCAAATTTTAAAATGTTTTCACGAATATTTTCAATAATTTTTGGTAATTTGTTGGTTCCAATATGTGGATGCGCATCTACTAGAATTTGTTCTGTAGCTCCATGAAAAACTAGGTTTTCAAAAATTCTACGAACATCACCACGTTTTAAACTTCTAGTGTAGAGTTTTCCATCAGAATATGTCCCTGCACCACCTTCGCCAAAACAATAATTAGAATCCTCATTAACAATATGATCTCGATTTATAGCCTTTATATCTCTTCTGCGATTTTGAACATTTTTACCACGCTCTAAAACAACGGGTTTGTATCCTAATTCTATACATCTCAAAGCGGCATACATTCCTGCTGGACCAAAACCAATAATATGAACTTCTTTCGCTTTTGAAACATCTTTGTAGTCAAAAATATAATCTGATTTTTCGGGTATTTGCTCGTTAATATAAGCAGCTACTTTGTAATTAAAGATGATCTCTTTTTTACGTGCATCAATAGATTTCCTTAAAACTTTTACAGCAGATATTTCTGAAGCATCAACGCCAAGTTGTTTAGCGGCTTTGTGTAAAAGTATGTTTTCTGTAAGTTCTTCTATTAAATTTACACGAAGTTGTAGGTCTTTAATCATTCTGCAAATTTAGAAAATTAAAGTGCTTCAAGTCGGTCTAAAATCAATTGATATTCGATAATACTTTCTCTACAAATTGGTAGAATATAATTTAATCTTTCTTTTATAACATCTTCTGATTCATTTCTTTGCGCTTGTTTTTCAAGTTCTGCAATTTCGTCTATGCAATTAACGCCCATTAAACCAAAAGAAGATTTTAAAAAATGACAAATAGATTTTACCGAATCATAATCAACTTTAGTTAAATTTTCTTCTAAAATGTCAATTCTGGGAGCAGTATCAGATAAATAAACGCCAATAAGCTGAACTAAAGAATCTTTATCCGAAGCAAAGTATTCTTTAAGCGAAGTTAAATCAACAACATTACTGGTTAAAATATTTTGAATATTCATGTTTTTTCTTAAATTAGAGGGCCATACCATAATAAAGTGCTGCAAATATAAATAAAAAGTTGTAACTAACTTTGATTGATATTTTTATTAAGTTTGTTTTTGTAGAAGATATTTCTTTTTAAAATAGTTGGTTCCCTTGATTATTATGATTGATTAAAAAAATATATATTTTTGTAATCTATCATAATCGAGTAATATTAGCAATTTTGAGCCTATCAAATATTTTTTCTCCAAAATATCTACGATTGAGTTTGTAAACAAACTCATTTAAGTATAATTGCACGTATTTCTTCTTGATTTTATGATAATTTATTGTAAAATTTCGTTTCTTATTACTAATTGCAACATGCACCCAACTTACTATTTCTTTTGTTGTTTTAGTAGTAGATTTATCACCTATATGTAGCTCAACGTAATTTTCAATAGTCACATAATAGGTACTTTTATCCATAAAAACAATGGTTTGCTCTCTCTCTCTCTCTCTCTCTCTCTCTCTCTCTCTCTCTCTCTCTCTCTCTCTCTCTCTCTCTCTCTCTCTCTCTCTATTCATTTTCTAAAAGTTTCATCTCCACCTTCTGCATCGTAATCTTCTAGAAATTTAGTCTTAAAACAGCTACATTGTCTCTCTATCTTTCCTGTTTCTATATTTTAAAGAACAGTACTTTCAGCGATGACCATAACATTAGATTTTGTTTTATACCAAATTAAGAATGCCAAATTTGAACTTAGTAAGCACGGATATACTGATTCTTTTCCTTTAAAAATAAAAAGAATGCTCGGACTTTTAATACCAGCACTTTCAGAGAAGAAAAGCCATTTGCAAAAGGAGTATACTTTTTAGATACTCTTTTTGGAGTTTCTTTTGGGGTAAAATTTTAAACTATTTTAAAACTAGCTAATTTTCTTTTTTATCATTTTCTGTAAAAAGACACTATTTGGCAATGTCACCTCTTCGTTTTCAGTTGTTTTTATCTGCACAAAGAAAAGGCAGATATCACTTATTCTACCTTCTACGTAGTATTCTTTGTCTATGATTTGAATCGTATCATCTAATTTTGCGGTATGATTAAAAAAGATAATCATACCAGATGTAAGATTTGACAAACGAGACCATTGGACAAATAACGCGATTCCTATTACGGTTAGAACAGAAGCCATGAATAAAAATAATTCTGATTGATCTACGCCCCAAATAGAAAGAATGAAAATTAAAATGATTGATATTAATACTCCTTTAAAAACTTTTTTGATAATTTTTCCTTGTGTTTTTTGCAATAAACTTTTATGCACAGCTCTGTCAATTATTTTAATGATTACTATTCGAATAATAAAAAAGAGTACAATCTAGATTATGGTTTCAAATGTTTTAATTTCTGCCATATTCAACTAATTTTGTTTTAATTTCTTGTTAAATAAATACTGATATAAATTCAAGATACTTAGTTAAATTATATTTTTTTAAATACAATTCAGACTAAAAGAAATTAAATATTTGTTATAATTACGTTTGATGAGTTTCAACATATTTTTAGATAGTAACTCTTTAAAAGTGGTTTACTTTATTTCATAATCAATAAGTATATTTTTAATTCCTTCTTGATAAGAAGTTACTTTAAAACTTGGGAATCTTTTCTTAAATTTAGTGGAATCAAATATATTGTCAATAGCATATCTAGGAAGTAATTCCTGCGTTTCCTTTATGTTTTCATTGAAAAACGAAGCTATTTTCAATACAAACGAGTTCAATATCCAATACTTTATGGTTCTGCCTAATTGCGTTGATATTTCAGCTAATATGCCTTTACACGTGAGTCGGTTGTCATCACAAGGAAGATGCCAAGTCTGTCCGTAAGCATCTGGCGTATTTCCAATAAGCGCCATCGCTTTACTTGCATCCGGAGTATAAATGAGGGTTCTTAATACTGTGTCTTTTAAGAATACTTTTGGGTTTTTATCAATTTTAAGATTTTCAAAAATAAGGGAATTAGTAAGCCCTTTTGTTTTACCTGGACCATAAAATTCAGGCGCTCTGCAAATCACAGCATTGATTTCCTCGCAGTTAATGGCATTTAATAATAGTTCAGCTGTAACTTTCTTGGCTTTCCCTTTCTTTCCTTCCGATTTTAAAAGAGTATTTTCTACCTGAATTTCGCTATCTTGAGAATATGCATAGGTATTATCAAAGTAAACAAGTTTACAATTATTTATTTTACACGCTGATATTACATTTTGCATAATTTTTGCCCAATCTGACAACCATACTTCCGATTTATAGGGAAGGCCAACGGTTAAGTATGCGATTTCTGAGTTTTCTAACGCTTTATGAACTTCCTCCAAATTAAGCAAGTCAGCTTTAAATAAAATATCGTTTGCATTTACTTTTTTAGGATTTCGTCCAACTAATTTAATTTCAGTTGTGTAATTAGCGCTTAATTCTTTTGCTAATTCTTCTCCAATTATTCCGTTTGCTCCTAAAATTACTTGCATATTATTTTTTTAAATGAAGTTTGAGGGAAACAAGTTCATCACACTTTTTTCACATACGTATTTAGCGAAGGTATCTTTTTCATATTTAAAAACAAGTTAAATTAAATCTAAGAATGTATTAATTTCCTCTTTTGTTGTAAAAAAATTAGGACTTACTCTCATATTTTCGCCTTGTAAAGTTGCCAGAACATTTTTAGCCAGTAACTTTTGATAAAGCTTTTTAGTGGTTTTTATTGAATCGGTTTTAAAATGAATAATTGCACTTCGATCTTCCTCTTTTTTTATGGGTGATATAATTTGATATCCTTTTTTTAAAAGTCCATCAATAATAATATCTGTGTTTTCGATCGCTTTTTTATAAATATTTTCAATTCCGATTTTAAGTAGTAATTCTAATCCTGCAGACCAAGCATCAAATAGGGGATAGGCAATAGTGCCCGTTTCAAACTTTCTAGAATCTTCATAAAACGAAAGTTCGTCATATATTCTTTCGGCTGCGTACATTCCGGGTAAAACCGGATTGATCATTTTCACAACTCTTTTACTAACATATAAAAATCCTGTTCCGTGCATGCCAAGAAGCCATTTAAAACCACAACCAGAAAGCACATCAATTTGATCTTTTGCAACATCAATCGGGATTACTCCAGCGGCTTGTGCAGCATCCACAACAAACAAAGCATCGTTTTCATGCGCAATTTTTGCGATTGCAACTAAATTTGGTCTAAAACCACTATTAAATCTTACAGCAGCCATCGTCACAACTCGGGTATTTTTATCAATTAGTGTTTTTACAGCCGCTGGCTCAAAACTTTGATCTTCGTTTACTTTTGCAAACCGAATTTCAATACCTTTTTTTTGAAGATGTAACCAAGGATACGTGGTATTCCAATGTTCGTTTTCTGGAATTATAATATTGTCTCCTTTTTTAAATTTGATTCCTTGTGCTACAATTCCTAGACCAATGCCAGTACTTGTTGTTAGCGCATATTCATCGGCAGAACCACCTAATAATTTTGATAACGGAACTCGAACTTTATCACGATTAAAACCTTTTTTACCGATAAGCTGTAGTTCTGTTTTTAAACAGTTTTGAAGTTTATTATACACTAATAAATTTAGAGGCGATTGTGAGGCACTGTTTAAATAAATTGCTTTTTTGGTAACCGGAAAAAGTGCTCGAATTTCTGCTATATCCATAATTTTATATGAATGATTTTTGATTTTGCTAATACTTATTTACTCGTTCAATAATTTTTTTATTTCGGATGCTAATTTGTCAATATTTCCTTCTGAATTCCCAACTGAAATATATCGAATTACGCCTTTTTTATCAATTACAAAGTTTTTAGGAATAGAACCTGTTGCATATTGATCTCAAATTTTTTGAGTTGGATCAATACCTACATTAAAATAAACTCCTTACTTTTTTAACTGCAACATTTTTTCTGAACCTTTTCTTTATTTTCTCCAATAGAAATAGGAATTAAAACAAAATCTTAACCCTCAAAAGGTTTTAATATTTTTTTCGGAAAATCAGAAAATTCTATTAAACAAGGCGCGCACCGAGTTGCCCAATAATTTAAAAGAACAACGTTGCCTTTCAGGTTGGATAATGTAATTTTTTCACCGTTCATCATTTTTACAGTAAAGTCGCTTGCAACTTCATTAACATGTAATTTAAGCTCGTCAATTTCTTGCTTCTTATCTGTATTTTTTGGGCTTGAAACTATTTCTTTCTTCCGGATTAATAATTCCTGCTCCTTAGAAACGGCTATTTGAAGTATAAAATCTTTATCGCCAATTTTGTTTCCAAAATTTTTTGCAAGTTGATTTCGTTCTTCTTGAGTTGCACCTTTATCCATAGATTTTATGGCGCCATTTTTACCAGATGCTTCAAGTTGTTCTTTTGTAATAATCTCATTGTTAACAATAATCACATATTCAGGCTTTTTTATGCTTTTTTCTTGTCCGAAGAAAGTAAATCCACAGAGGAAAAATAGCAGTAAAATAGTTTGTTTCATGTTTTTTTTTAAAGTGTTAGCTAAGTTATGCCTTTTTTAGTTTCAAAGTAAAAAAGCCGTAAAAGGATTTTCATTTTACAGCTTTTTTAAATTTTTTCCTTTTGGAAGAGTAAGATATGTTTTAATTTCTGTCAATTACACTTCCAGAACCAACAGATTTTGTATCAATGCTTGAAGGTTTTCCTTTGTAATAAACGTTTCCAGAACCTACTATTTTTACTTTAATTTTTGTTTTAACAGTTGAATTTACACTACCAGAACCGGCAATATTTACGCTCAAGCTATCGGCATTAAGACCATAGGCTTTTATGCTTCCTGAACCGGCAATAGAGGATGTTAATTCGTTTGATTTCCCTATCAATTCAATGTTTCCAGAACCGCCAATATTTGCGCTAATTTCATTGGCGTCCACTTTTAAAGTAATGTTTCCAGAACCCCCTAAAGCAACAGCAAAATCTTTGCTTTTTATAATTTCATTACTAGTAATATTTCCAGAGCCAGCTAAAGAAACTTTCTCTATACTTTCAAAATAAACTGTAATTGTAAGTCTTTTTGTGGTGTTAATATTTGTGTTTTTCTTGAATTTTATTTGTAAAATATCGCCCTCAATTTCAGTTTCTATATACGGAATGATATTTTCTTCGCCTTCAATCGTAATTTCACCTTCTTTGCCTTTTACAAGAATAACATCAAAAGGACCTCCAACCGCAACGCCATCATAAGTAGAGGTAGTTCTATTTACGGTCACTATTTTTCCGTTTCCTTTAATTTTTTGGTTATTTTGTGCACTAATAGCAAAGGTTCCTGTTAAAATAAGTGCAATTAAAATAATTTTTTTAAACATGATTTTATGTTTTTTTGGTTGATTTTTATTAATATTCTGTAATTGAAACACCTCCATATTGAGATCTTATTTTTAGTTTAGAATTAGAATTTCCTTTTCCAAATTTACCTTCGTAATAACTTTTTGTGGGTTTTGATATCTTTTTATAAAACTCCATTTTATCATTTTTACCTTTAAAATCAGCATATTGCAAATCTAATTCAAAATCGAAAACAGCATCACTTTCAACGTTTATTTTAACACCTGTGTATTCTGCATCAATTGCTACTTTTCCGAAACCTTTTACTAATTTTTTTACAGAAATAGAACCGTACTCAGTATCAATGACTAAGTTTTTTTTGATGGTTCCAAAGCTCATACTTACATAATCAGAATTTCCGTCCACACTGTTGGCTTCTTCAATACTTATGGAGCCATAATCAGCATTAAAATTGATGTTACCAACGGTTCCAAATTTTAAAGTTGAATAATCGGTATTTATTTTTAAATCTTCAGATTTATCGATACTAATTTTAGAGTAATCAACATTTATATTTCCACTTTTTATGTAACCAATGGTCGATGAATTGCAATACTCTAGATTAATATCGTTGTTATTTGCTGTCAATTCTCCCACCGAAATTTTGCCGTAATCACAATTTATGGAAGCCTGTCCAGATAAATAATCTAAATAAATACTGCCATAATCATTGTATAAAGCTACCGAATTAGATTTTGGCATTTTTACGATGTAATTAATTTGATAAATAATGTTGCTGCTTTTTTTCCAGAAAGACCAGCTTTTTTCTTCTTTTTCAAAGTTGGTTTTTGCAGAAACAAAATTAGAAGAAGCTTCAAATTGAATATTAATACTTGCAAGTTTATCTTCAACGCTGTCTAAATCATCACCTTTTACAGTAATGACAACCTCGATTTCTACGCTGTTTTTATCCCAAGTGGTGATATTTAAATTTCCGTATTTATTATTAATAAACACTTTAGCATCCGTATTTACAGAATATTCTTTTTTGATAATTTTCTTCTTTTCCTGCTTTACACTACTAATAGTTGCTGACGTAATTAGCGGAAAAAGTAAAAAGAGTAAGGCAATTTTATATATAGATTTCATCTTTTAAAAGGTTAAGATTTTTTATTTCTTCAATTTGTTTTAATACATTTTCTAAAATTTCTAAACGTTGTTGATAATTTTGAATCATCTCACTTATAATTTGTCTAGAGTTGCCCTCAATATTTAGTTCTTTTACAAAAGCTTTATAACTGTCTTCTAATTCTTCCAATTGCTCCAAAGCACCTTCAATTATAACTTCTGTTTCTAAACTTCTGTTTTTTTCAAGGACTTTTAATTCTTGATGGATTGTGGACACAAAATAGTTTTGCACTTCTTCCATTTTAGGAGAAATATCCGCCAAATCCATTTGTTTTTTTTGATGATTGCTGCCCAGCCAAAAGCCAAAAACTAGAATAATGGATGCAGCAGCACTTAACCATTTCCAAGAAGTTTTGGCATTCTTTTTTGTTTGATTTAGTTTGCGTTCAAAACGTTTTAAATGTCCGGAATGTAGCTCTTGAAAATCAAAATTATTTTCAGAAAAAAAAGCATCTATTTTATTTTCCATGTGCTTGTCTTTGTGTATTTTCTGCAAGTAACGCTTGCTTTAATTTTTTCTTTGCTCTCGAAATTGTGGTTCTAACATTCTCGTTTGTATAATTTAAAATTTGTCCAATTTCCTCATAATCATAACCTTCTATCAAATTTAAAGTAAGTACAACTCTGTAATTTTCTTTTAAAGTTTGCAACGTATTTAAAACACTTTTAGGATTTAAACCTTTATAATCAATAGTTTCATCTTCAATTTCAACATCAGCAATCACTTCCATTTTCACTTCTACAAATCGATTATTTTTCTTTAATTGTGTTAAACTTTTATTAATCACAATGCGTTTTAACCAAGCTCCAAAAGCAACTTCGCCTTTGTACGAATCTAACTTTGTAAAAGCAGTTAAAAAAGCTTCTTGCATCATATCCTCTGCCTCAAAACTATCTTTTAAAATTCTGTGTGCAGTGTTATACATAGCGCTGTAATAGGCTTTGTATAGATGTAACTGCGCGTTTTTATCAAACTTTTTACAGCGCTCTACAAGGTTGGTTATATGTGGTTGATTGGTTTCCAATAAAACGGTACTATGTTAAAGACTTAGTTGTTTTTGAGTTGTTACAGTTTAACAAAAATAAAAATACTATTTTTTATAGTTAGAAAATTAAAAGATATACTTTTAATTAAATTCCTTTGGCATAACAATTGAACTAATTAAGATGGATAATTCCTATTTAATTTTTAAATATTTAGTTATCAGTATTTTATAAATATAATACTGATATTGGTTTTTGATGTTAAAGAAAATCAATGTCACAATGACATATATACAACATATGAGCAAATCAAAGATTATAAAGTTAGACAGTTTGTCGTTTCAAAATATCATGAACGAAGATTCTGAATTAATTCCATTAATGACGCCAGAAGATGAAGAAATCATCAATAAAGAAAGCGTTCCAAAAATATTACCAATTCTCCCGTTAAGAAATACTGTGTTATTTCCAGGAGTTGTAATTCCGATTACGGCTGGTAGAGATAAATCAATTCAATTAATTAAAGACGCTAATAAAGGCGATAAAATTATTGGAGTCGTTGCGCAAAGAAACGAAGATGAGGAAGAACCAACGTTAAAAGATATACATAGAACTGGCGTTGTGGCACAAATTTTACGTGTTTTAAAAATGCCTGATGGGAACACAACAGTGATCATCCAAGGAAAAAAACGTTTTGAAATTGAAGAAATTATTCAAGATGAACCGTATTTAAAAGCAACTGTAAAAGAAGCTTTTGATGATAAGGTTATTGAGGATAAAAAAGAGTTTGAAGCGATTATAGATTCTATTAAAGAACAAGCTTTAGAGGTAATTAAAGAAAACCCAATGTTGCCTTCAGAAGCTTCTTTTGCAATTAAAAATATTCATTCGGATGCCTTTTTGGTCAATTTTATTGCATCAAACATGGATTTAAGTGTGATGCAAAAACAAATTATTTTAGAAAAAGACAATCTAAAAGAACGTGCATTGCTTACTTTAAAGAGCTTAAATAAAGAGCTTCAAAAATTGAAACTGAGAAATGATATTCAGTCTAAAACTCGTGAAGATTTAGATCAGCAACAACGTGAATATTATTTAAATCAGCAATTAAAAACGATCCAAGAAGAATTGGGAGGCGTTTCTAATGATGGAGAATTAGAAGAAATGCGCGTGCAAGCTAAAAAGAAAAAGTGGACTAAAGAAGTTGGCGATACTTTTGAAAAAGAATTGGCACGTTTGCGAAGAATGAATCCGCAAGCTTCAGATTATGGCGTTCAAAGAAGCTATTTAGAATTGTTATTAGAATTGCCTTGGGGAATTTTTTCAAAGGATAAATTCGACTTAAAACATGCCGTAAAAGTATTAGATAGAGATCACTTCGGGTTAGAAGACGTTAAAGAAAGAATTATTGAACATTTGGCGGTTTTAAAGCTAAGAGGAGATATGAAATCACCAATTATCTGTTTATATGGACCTCCAGGAGTTGGTAAAACTTCCTTAGGAAAATCGATCGCAGAAGCTTTAGGACGAAAATACGTTAGAATGTCTTTGGGTGGTTTGCGTGATGAAGCAGAAATTAGAGGACACAGAAAAACCTATATCGGAGCAATGCCAGGTAGGTTGATTCAGAACTTGAAAAAAGTTGGAACATCAAATCCTGTTTTTGTATTGGATGAAATTGATAAATTAAGTAATAGTAATCAAGGAGATCCATCATCTGCAATGTTAGAGGTTTTAGATCCTGAACAAAATGAGGCTTTTCACGATAATTATTTGGAAGTTGGGTACGATTTATCAAAAGTACTTTTTATTGCTACCGCGAATAATTTAGGCCAAATTCCTTGGGCTTTGCGCGATAGAATGGAAATTATAAATGTTACAGGTTATACTATTGAAGAAAAAATTGAAATTGCGAAAAGACATTTGTTACCAAAACAATTAAAAGAACATGGCTTAACGGCCAAAGAAATAAAACTTGGCAAAAAGCAATTAGAACAAATTGTTGAAGGCTATACGCGAGAATCTGGTGTTCGTGGTTTGGAAAAACAAATAGCAAAAGTGGTGCGTTTTGCAGCAAAATCGATAGCTCTAGAAGAAGAATATGATATTGTTTTATCATCAGAAAAAGTGGAAGCTATTTTAGGTACACCAAGATTTAGAGATAAATCTGAAAGCAATGATGTTGCAGGTGTGGTTACAGGTTTAGCTTGGACAAGTGTTGGAGGTGATATTTTATTTATAGAATCTATTTTATCTAAAGGAAAAGGAACGCTTTCTATTACAGGTAATTTAGGAACTGTAATGAAAGAATCTGCAACAATTGCGTTGCAATACATAAAATCGAATGCTGAGGAATTCGGAATTAATCCAGAAATTTTAGAAAAGTATAATGTACATATTCACGTGCCTGAAGGCGCAACGCCAAAAGACGGACCAAGCGCAGGTGTTACGATGTTAACATCTCTAGTTTCTTCTTATACTCAGCGAAAAGTTAAAAATAAGCTAGCCATGACTGGCGAAATTACATTGCGTGGAAAAGTATTGCCTGTTGGCGGAATTAAAGAAAAAATATTAGCTGCAAAAAGAGCTAATATTAAAGAAATAATTTTGTGTAAAGAAAATGAAAAAGATATTTTAGAAATTAAAGAAAGCTATCTAAAAGGCTTAACTTTTTACTATGTTACAGACATGAAACAAGTAATAGAATTAGCACTCACAAAGCAAAAAGTAACCAATGCTAAGAAATTAGTATAAATTTAAAAAGCCTCTTTTCTAAACTCAGAAAAGAGGTTTTTTTTAAAATAATTTCATCAAGATAAAGTAGCTAATTTTAGCTTAAGTTCTGTGTGTTTGTGAGATCGTTAGGATTAAATCTTGGTTCTAAGAGTGAAACAATCTTGAGCTTTTTATAGACAACAATAATTTAGAGACAAAATCTCCAACTAATTTTTTGAACACTATCAGTGTAATAAAGTACTTAAAAACAAATTACCGCTAAAATTTCTAAAATTCTTTAGTTAATTAGTACTGTTTCGTTAGTTAAAATCTTCCATTTTAATAAGTATTCATAGTATCAAAACAAAAAAAGCTCCAAATTGAAGCTTTCTATTTTAGATAAATCATTTTTAAGAAATTAAGAAATACCTTTTTTATCGTGATTCTTATAGAATTGCATAATGATAAAAGAACCAATTACAGACGAAGCAAAACCCTCTAGTACCAACGTTAGTATAATTTCTGCTAACGACAAATCTCCAGCAATTAAAAATGAATTCTGCATTACTTGCATAAAATCAGGGTTAATAACTTCTAAATACACAACTACGCCAATAATGGATAAAGCTACTGCCAAGGCTGAAGTCTGAATTCCAACTCCTAGATTCGTAGTAAATTCGGTTACCTTATTCGTATAAATATTTGTTTTTATCGCTTGATGAATTCCAATTATTACGAAAACAAGATTAAAGAACCGAAGGAATCCATTATCAGCAAGTCCTAGAAACTTGCTTAAAAAGAAGAACCCTCCGATTAAGACTGAAATTAATAATGCATTCGTAATAATAATTTTTTTAGTAGACATAAATTCTATTGAGTTTGGTCAAAGATAAGGTTTAACAAATAGAACGATCTTAAATAAAATTTAAAGCCCTTTTAAAAACCTAAGAAGTTACAATATTATTAATCTTTTCTAATTCATTCGGCTCAAAACTAGTGTTTTCTGTAGCTTTTATAATGTCCAAAATTTGTTCAGTTTTACTTGCGCCAATTAAAACAGATGTAATTCTTTCATCCTTCAAAATCCAAGAAATTGCCATTTGAGCCAGCGTCTGATTTCTGTTTTTAGCAATTTCATTCAGCGCCTTAATTTTAGGAAGCATGTCTAATACCTGATTTGTATTTAAAAACGGACTGTCTTTTACTGCTCTCGAATCTTTTGGCAAACCATTAATGTATTTATCAGTCAACATTCCTTGTGCTAAAGGCGAAAAACAAATAGCGCCAACTTGTTCTTTTCCTAATAAATCTAACAACCCATCTTCAATCCATCTATTAAACATGCTATAATTTGGTTGATGAATTAAACACGGCGTTCCTAAATCTTTTAAGATTTTAAATGCTTTTTCTGCTTCTTCTGGCTGATAATTAGAAATACCGACGTACAATGCTTTTCCTTGGCGAACCATCAAATCTAAAGTGCCCATAGTTTCTTCTAAAGGCGTATCATAATCGGGTCTGTGGTGATAAAAAATATCAACATAATCCAATTTCATTCTTTTTAAACTTTGATCTAAACTAGCTACTAAAAACTTTTTAGAACCTAAATCTCCATAAGGTCCTGGCCACATTCCGTAACCCGCTTTTGTAGAAATAATTAATTCGTCTCTATAAGATTTGAAATCTTTTTTTAAGATTTTACCAAAGTTTTTTTCAGCAGAACCAGGAGGTGGCCCATAATTATTTGCTAAATCGAAATGAGTAATTCCGTTATCAAAAGCACATTTTAATAACTCTCTAGAATTATTAAAATTGTCATTTTTTCCAAAATTATGCCATAAGCCTAAAGAAAGTTCAGGCAATAATAAGCCACTATTTCCTGTTCTTCTGTAGTTCATTTTCTCGTAGCGATTTTCATCAGCTAAATATTTATCTTTTTTACTCATAATTTTGACATACTTTTTCTAAATCCTAAAGCTGCTAATAAACCAACAATAGGTATAATTGTAAAGGTGGTAAATAAATTTTGATATTCAATAATTGTAGGATTTTCGCCTAACATATATCCATTAAATAAGGACATAAATATGTCTGGTGTAAAACCAACTACAGAAATAATACCAACTAAAGTTCCTGTGAGTTGCAAAGGTGTTTTTGTTTCTTCAATAATGGCAAAATACAAGCCTCTTAAAGAATAGGTGCCAAAAGCCATAAAGATAAAAATTGTAAATGATAAAAAGATAGGTTGCTCGTTAAAAAAACCAAAACCTAAAATTACAGATGCAAAAATAAGTACAGAAAAACTTGGTACAATCAATTTTGATGGTAAAAATTTATCTGCAATATAACCGATAGAAATTGCTGCAATAGGTCTTAAATACTGAATAAAAACAGCAAAATAAGTAGCTTCTTCTAAACTATAATTCCACACATCTTTGGCATAGGTTCCATAAACTCCGGTGAGTTTATAAGAGCAATAAGCGCAGAAAATAATTGTGGAGTGAAAGATTACTTTTTTTTGTTTCATTAATAAAAAAGCTTCTTTAAAATTAAATTGAAACTCTTTATTATGATCACTATCATGAACCTGAGAAGCTTCTTTTTCTTCCGGAATTACTTTCCAAACTAAAAACGCAATTAAAAAAACGATACATGTAATTGTCCCTATAATGTATTGTAACGTTGCTACTTTATGTTCAAAAGTGATTTCTTCTCCTTTTTGAGGAAAAAAGAAGGTTAAAATTCCTGCTCCAGATAACGCAATTGTAGCAGCGAAAAAGCCTCTTCCACCATCTAATAACCCAAAAGATAAACCTTGGTTATTTTGATTTCCCCATTGTCTAGTTGCTTTAATCAAAGAAGCCCAAAACAACAAAATTGTAGAAACTCCCCAAAAAGCGTATAATATTTTTAGGGTAAAAATCGAGGGAATTTTAGTTAGCCAAAAGCCACCAAAAGCTGTTAGGAATAATGAAAGGGATAATAATTTACGAGGTTCCCATTTATCAGCAATAAAACCACCAAAAAAGTAGGAGAGAACAGCCGTAATTCCATACAAAGCTTGTGCTTCTCCAATTTGAGCATCAGAAATTAAAAAGGCATCTCTAATTACAGGCTTAAAAACGCGCATTAAAATGAAGGGCAATAAAAAGATAGCTTCGCCTGCAATAATCAGGGCAAACATTGCAGTTACTTTAGATTTTTTTGGCAAATTGAATTGATTATAGTTTAAATGTACGAAAAGAATAGTAATCAGCATCCAGTCACAGTGTTCAGTGAGTATTTTACTGCCAACTGAAACTGCCAACTGAAAACTATTTCAAAGCTTCTTTTAAAATTGTTATTGGGTGTTTTGCAATGCGTTTTGTGCCATCAAAAATTTGATGTCTACAACTTGTTCCTGCTGCTGCAATTTCTGTGTCAGCATTAAAATTTCTAACTTTTGGAAACAACGTGTCTTCACCAACTTGCATACTCACTTTATAATGTTCTTTTTCATATCCAAAAGAACCTGCCATTCCGCAACACCCAGTATTTAAAATAGTTACGGCGTAATTAGTTGGAATGTTTAACATTTTAAAACTTGCAAAAGTTCCGGATAATGCTTTCTGATGACAATGTCCATGAATTTTTATTTCTTTTTTTTCTGATGTAAAAAGAGCGTCCGTAATATTCTCTTTTTCGATTTCTTTGGCTAAAAACTCCTCGAAAGTAAACACGTTTTTTGCAATTTTTTCTGCGGATGTTTTATCAGTTGCCAAACGAATATACTCGTCTCTAAAGGTTAAAATAGCCGAAGGTTCTATTCCTATTAAGGGAATGTCATCTGTTATTATATCTTTAAAAATAGCAATATTATTGTTGCAAATTTTCTTCGCTTCTTTTAAAAATCCTTTAGAAATATGACTTCTTCCACTTTCATCATGGGCAATATTTTTAACTTCATAACCCAATTTTTCCAATAAAATAACGGCATCTTTTCCTATTTCAGCATCGTAAAAATTAGTGAATTCATCTTTAAATAAATACACCGCCTTTTTAGATACCTTAGGTTGATGTTTCTTGAACCAACTCTCTAAGGTCTCATTTGCCAATTTAGGAACTGATCGCTCAACAGCCACGCCTAAAACTTTTTTCATCAAAAGTGAATTGGTAAAAAAGTTCGTAATTCTGGGTAATTTACTTCCTAATCTATTGTATTTTGCATTATTTGCAAATAGGCTGTTTCTAAAAGAGTAGCCGTTTGTTTCCTGATATTGATACAGAAATTCTGCTTTCATAGTTGCAATATCAACATTACTTGGGCATTCTGATGCACAGGCTTTACAACTTAAACAGAGGTCAAACACTTCTTTTAATTCCTTGTGATCAAATTTATTTACCTTGTCAGAATTTGTTAAAAATTCACGCAGCGTATTTGCTCTTGCTCTGGTAGTATCTTTTTCGTTTTTTGTGGCTCTATAGCTAGGACACATGGTTCCGCCGGCTTCTGCTGGTTTTCTACAATCTCCAGAACCATTGCATTTTTCTGCTAATTTTAAAATTCCTTCACTATCAGAAAAATCCTGAATGGTTTCAATTTCTGGTTCTATTCGGTCAATTTCGTAGCGTAAATTTTTATCCATCGAAAAAGCATCCGTAATTTTTCCTTGGTTAAAAACATTGTTCGGGTCAAATGCTTTTTTAATACGTCTTAATAATTGATAATTTTGCTCACCAATCATCAACGGAATGAACTCTGCACGCACAATTCCGTCTCCATGTTCACCACTAAAAGAACCTTTATATTTCTTAACTAATTCGGCAGTTTCTGTCGTTATTTTTCTAAATAAAACAACATCTTCTTTTTTCTTTAAATTTAAAATAGGACGTAAATGCAATTCTCCAGCGCCTGCATGTGCATAATAAACGGCGCTTTGCTGATATTTATCCATGATTTGGGTAAATTCCTGAATATAATTTGGCAAATCTTCTAAAGCCACGGCGGTATCTTCTATACAAGCAACCGCTTTCATATCGCCAACAATATTTCCTAAAAGGCCTAAACCTGCTTTGCGCAAATTATGCACTTTTGCAATATCGCTGCCGTATACTTTTGGGTGATGATAGCCAAAATTATTTTTCTCTAAATCTGCAATCAAAGTGTCTGCTAAAATTTCTGTTTCTTCAAGCGTATTTGCAGAAACTTCTAACATTAAAACAGCTTCTGGATCACCTTGTAAAAAGAACCTGTTTTTTGCAGCTTCTCTATTACTTTTTGTACAATCTAAAATGGTTTTATCCATCAATTCACAATTGTATAAATTGTGTTTCATGGCGGTAACAGTAGCCAATAAACTTTCATTAATACTTGTAAAATGCGAACAAACCATGATGCTTTCTTTCGGAGGTAAAACATCTAATTGTACCGTTATGCAAGTTGAAAAAGCCAAGGTTCCTTCACTTCCAGAAAGGAACTTTGCAACATTGATGGTTGGTTGGGTTCCTCCAAATAAATCCGAAGTTAAAAACTCATCAACTGCATAACCGGTATTTCTTCTGTGAATGGTTTCTTTTGGAAACTGTTCTTTAATTTCTTGTTGATTTGCCTTAGAAGAAAGTTCTGTGTAAATGGATTTATAAATCTGTCCTTCGAGTGTATTTTCTTTTGTTTTTCTGATGAATTCTTCGGATGAAATTTCTTTAAAAATAGCGGTGCTTCCATCACTTAAAATAGCATCAATGGCTAGCACTTTGTCGCGCGTAACGCCGTATTTTATAGAGGTACTTCCGGATGAATTATTACCAACCATTCCGCCAATCATACATCTATTTGATGTTGAGGTGTTTGGTCCAAAAAATAATCCGTAAGGTTGTAAAAAAAGATTTAAAGAATCTCTAACAATTCCGGGTTCTAAAGTGATTGTCTTCGCCTTTTCATCAAAAGAAATAATATTGGTAAAATGGGTAGAAACGTCTACTACAATTCCGTCTCCAACACATTGCCCTGCAAGAGATGTTCCTGCGGTTCTAGGTATTAACGTAACGTTATTTTTAGTCGCAAAATCAATTAAAGTTTTAATGTCTTTTTCATCCTTTGGAAACGCAACTGCTAACGGAATTTTACGATACACTGAAGCATCCGTGGCGTACAAAGTTTTGTGTAAATTGTCAAAAAGAACATCACCAGAAAGTGATTTATGTAAAGTTTCTAAAGTAGTAGTGTCAATCATTTTTTACAATGGAATTTGAGTGTCTTTTTCTACTACAAATATCGCTAAAATTATTTTTATAATAGAATAAACAAAGTTGTAATCTAAAGTTTTACGAGTTTTTAAATATATCTGTTTAGATTGCTGCTTTTATTATTTTTAGTGCATTCGTTTAGCCTATTTATTTTAAAATTCTCATTTTTATAAAATTTTGTAGGGATAAATTGCAAGTTTTATCTATCAGACTTTATATGTACATCCATTTGCGGAAAAGGAATGGTAGTATTGTTTTCGATGAATTTTTGGTTTATAACCATTCTAATATCACTTTTCATTCTATCTGCACCAAAAATAGCACTACTATAAAAAAGTACTTGAAAATCTAATGATAAGCTTCCAAAATTCACAATTCTTGCTTCAATAAATTTAGTGCTATTAACTTCTGTATGCTCTCCGTCGCTATCTTCAAGAGTTTTAATAACTAGTTAAAAATCAATTCTATAAATTGTGCCAACTTCAATTCTGAATCTATTTTGTCTTGTTTGATGACCCCAATTAATCACTTTATTTGTGGTAATTAAGGAATTCGGAATGATCGTAGAAATATCACCTGTATTTAGTTTTTTAGAGGTTCGCAAACCAATTTCTTGAATTTTAAAATGTTTCTGTCTATTTCTAAAACATCGCCAATTTTAATAAATCTTTTAGAAAGTAAAAATGACGCCGGAAATAACATCGTTAAGCGTTTGTTGCAAACCTAAACCAACACCTACTAATAAAGCCACAGAGCCAGCTACTAAAATAGAAATTTTGACACCAAATGACTCTAAAATAAAACCAAAAGCAATGATCCAAATGATATATTTTATAATTTGATATTAAGACGATATACTTCCTTTATCAAATTTGTCTAAATTTCTATTCCGAAAAACAGCTTTAGTAATAATTATAATCAGAAGAACCAGAAACAAAGAGCCAACTTTTAAGTGATACGTTCTAATATTTAAAAGTTAAAATTCTAAAAATTTGTTTATTAAATCGACGGTTTTTTAAGTAATGACGATATTAATCATCAGCGAATTTAAATATTTTTAAGTTAAAAAATCTAAATTATTTTAGAGTATTATGCCGCCTCGTATTTTAAATGACCCTTATAAACCTTCTTTTAAATGGCGCTAATCAACAGCTTAAAAAGAGATCTATTACGTCATTAAATTTTGGAATTATTACTATTTATAGTTTTGTAAAATTTAAAGTTGTCTGTTCAAGTAAGTAATTGAAATTAATTAAATAGAAAGTATTTGAATTGTTATATTTGTTAATAATCAAAATTTTACTATAAATGAAAAAACTATTGGTATTCTTTCTGTTCATTTCTATTTCAATATCAGCACAAGAAGTTGATTTGTCTTATTATTTGCCAAACAATGTAACTTACAATAAAAATGTTCCAACTCCTAAAGATATTATGGGACATGAAGTAGGTGAGTGGCACGTTACCCATGATAAATTAGTGGAATATATGAAGGCTTTAGCGGCTTCTTCGGATAGAATTTCGATAGAAAATAGAGGAACAACTTATGAAGGAAGACCGTTGTTATTACTGACAATTACTTCACCAGAAAATCATAAAAACATAGAAAGTATTAGACAAAAGCATATCGATGCAACGGATGATCCTTCTGTAGATATTTCTAAAAACCCAATTGTTGTCTACCAAGGGTTTTCGATCCATGGCAACGAGCCAAGTGGTTCTAATGCGGCTTTGGCGGTTGCGTATTATTTGGCGGCTGCAGAAAATATTGATGCCTTGTTAAATAATACGGTGATTCTTTTTGATCCCTCTTTAAACCCAGATGGATTGCAACGTTTTGCATATTGGGCAAACACAAATAAGAGTAAAAATATCAATCCTGATCCTAATGATAGAGAGTATTCTGAGGTTTGGCCGGGTGGAAGAACCAACCATTATCAGTTTGATATGAACAGAGATTGGTTGCCAGTGCAATTGCCAGAAAGCAAAGTAAGAATTGCAAGTTTTCATAAATGGTTGCCAAATATTTTAACGGATCATCATGAAATGGGAAGTAATTCTAGTTTCTTTTTTCAACCTGGAATTCCGTCAAGAACAAATCCGTTAACGCCACAAATGAATCAGGATTTAACCAAAGAAATTGCAACGTATCATGCAAAAGCCTTGGATAAAATAGGTTCTTTATATTATTCCGAAGAAAGTTTTGATGATTTTTATTATGGAAAAGGTTCAACTTTTCCAGATATTAATGGAGGTATCGGTATTTTGTTTGAACAAGCAAGTTCTAGAGGGCACGCACAGGAAACAGAAAACGGAATCTTAACATTTCCTTTTACGATTAGAAATCAGTTTACAGCCGCTTTATCAACTTTGGAAGCAGCAAAAAATATGAGGGTAAAAATCTTACAATATCAGCAAGATTTTTACAAAGAATCTAGAAATACTGGAGAGAAAAAAGCAATTGTTTTTGGGGATGAAAAAGATGCGGCAAAAAGTTTTATGTTAGCAGAAGTTTTAAAACGTCATCAAATTAAAATTCATGAAGTAAAAGCTGATTTTACAGAAAACGGAAAAACATTTAAAAAGGGCTATAGTTATGTGGTGCCGATGAATCAGAAAAATCAACGTTTGGTAAAAGCGATGTTTGATGTTCAAAAAACATTTACAGACAGTTTGTTTTATGATGTTTCTGCATGGACGTTTAACCATGCATTCGGAGTTGATTACGCAGAAAACATATCACTTTCAAAAGCAGGAAATGAAATCACAGATTTAAAAATGAAGCAAGGATTGGTTTCATTTAAAAGTGATTATGGATATTTAATGCCTTGGAATGAATATTACACTCCAAAAGCCTTAAGCGCAATTTTACAAAAAGAGTTGCGAGCAAAAGTTTCTATGAAAAACTTTAAAAATGGTGGAAATTCGTATGAGTACGGAACGATTTTTATTCCTGTTCAAAATCAGAAATTAGACTCTGCAGAAATGTTTGAGTTTTTAAATCAGGTTGCAAAAGAAAGTAATGTTTTAATAACAGGAGTGACCACGGGTTTAAATGACGGAATTGATTTAGGAAGTGAAAATTTTAGCGCAATCACAAAACCAAAAGTAGCCATGTTGGTGGGCGACGGAATAACAAGTTACGATTCTGGTGAAATTTGGCATCTATTCGATCAACGTTTTGATATGCATATAACACGTTTAGATATGAGTTATTTTACAAGAACGGATATCAGCAAATACACGCATATTGTAATTCCGAGTAGTACTATTGATATAGCTGCAATTGAAAAATTAAAAACATGGGTGCAAAATGGCGGAATTTTAGTGGGTTATAAAAACACGGCAAAATGGTTGGCAAGTAACAAAATGATTAATCTTGATTTTGAAGATTCTAAAATCGATACTATTAAAAATGTATCCTTCGAAAATCGTTCTTTACAGTCTGGTGCACAGTATATTGGAGGTGCAATTTTTGAAGCGAAAATAGACAGATCGCATCCTATAAGCTTTGGATATAAGAATGAGAAAATAGCGTTATTTAGGAATTCTACGATGTTTATTAAAGCGGATAAAAAGAGTTATAACAATCCGATTCAGTATACTTCAAATCCTTTATTAAGTGGGTATATTTCAAAGGAAAATTCAAAACTAATTAAAAACACAGTTCCTTTTAAAGTACAAAGATTAGGTAGAGGTAGCGTAATAGTTTTTACAGATAATACAAACTTTAGAGCTTTCTGGTTCGGAACAAATAAGTTGTTAATGAATACTATTTTCTTTGGAGATATGATGTAGGGTTTTTAGTTATCAGTTATCGGTTATCAGTTATCGGTTATCAGTTATCAGTTATCAGTTATTGGTTATCAGTTATCAATTATCAGTTATCAATTATCGGTTATCGGTTATTGGTTTGCAGTTTTAGTTTGAAATTTTAGTGAGGATTTCTGATTGAGTGGAGTAAAAAGGTTTGTACTTAAATGATCTATTTAGTTTTTTTAATAAAGTATCAAAGTCGCAACGTTTTGGAGTTAAACTCTAAAACGTTGCGACTTTTAAATTCTAAAACTTATTTATGTAACAAAACAAAAAGTGAATCGTCTTATAAAATAACCAACCAATTATAAAAATGAGTTTCTTTAGAGTTTTATTTGCAATAATTTTTCCGCCATTATCAGTTATTGATAAAGGTTGTGGCTCGTTTCTTATTATTTTTTTACTTACACTTTGCGGTTGGATTCCAGGAGTAATAGGGGCTTTGGTGATTTTGAATAATCCAAAAAATTAGTTGTAAGCGTTTAATTTTCAGTTAACTAAAAACTAAGAAACCTGCTCTCCATTTTTAACCCCTTTAGAAGCTTGTAATAAAACAACATCTCCATCCGTATTATAAACACCTATAACCAAACATTCGCTCATAAAATTGGCAATTTGTCTCGGTTTAAAGTTGATGATTGCAGAAACTTGTTTGTTCAGTAATTCTTCTTTGGTGTACAAATCTGTTATTTGAGCACTTGATTTTTTAATACCTAAAGCACCAAAATCAAGGGTAAGCTGGTACGCGGGTTTTCTAGCTTTCGGAAAGTCATTTACTTCAATAATTGTTGCCATTCTTATGTCAACTTTTAAAAAATCTTCGAATGTAATTTCTTCTATCATATTTATTTAAAAAATGTATGTTTTGATGGATTGTTCTTAACAATTACAAGATTTAACAATTACTTTTTTCCTAATTTCTGAATTACCCACAAAGGGCCAATTAGTAAAAACTCTAAATCCTTTAAAAAAGAGGGTTTTGCGCCTTCTACTTTATGACCATAAAACTGACCAATCCACGCTAAAACAAAAATAATTATCGATGCATACAGTAAGTTTACAAAATTACCTAGCCAGAAGTTTGCAATAATACAGATTAAAATAACGAAGAGCATTTCTGTAAAATACCAAAATCCTAGTCGCAGGTAAAAAACAGAAATAACAAGGCCAACAACAACTGCCCAATTTTCTAAAAGCGGATTAGAAGCGTTAAATATATTTTCTAAAAAAGTAGTTGGGATGCTCATTAACAAACCAATTACACTAAAAAATATAAGTGGAACACAAATATAATGAATCGCTTGGTTGGTTTCATTTTGATGACTAACAGCATATTCATCAAAGTATTCTTTGGCAGTTTTCATATCTCTAAATTAAGAGTTTAAAGATATAAGAATTTTTATAAAAGAAAATTAAAAATAAAAGGCTATTATTTCCAACCTTTACGAACCATCAACTGCTCTATATGTGCAAAATGATGGTTGCAATGCCAAGCATAGATACCAATATTTTCTTTTAAGGTAACTTTTGAGTTGCTTTCTGGATGTATAAAATAGCAATCTAAATTTCCATCCTTCAAATTGTTTATGAGATAAATCCACTTTGCATGTAATGCTTTTAATCCGTCAATAGATAAGAAAATAGGAGCAGATTTAGAATCGTGTAATGCTGCCCAACGTTCTTCAAAATAGGCTTTAACTAAGGGTTTATCTTCGGTTAAAGTCCATTTAAAACGGATGTAAGCATTAAGATGACTGTCATAACAATGATGCACTACTTGCCGAATAGACCAGCCATTTTCTCTGTAAGGAGTATCTAATTGGTTTTCTGATAATTCGCGAGTCAAAAATTCTAAATTCTGAGGAAAAGTTTCTAAAACAAATAACCAATCTTCAATATTCTTTTTAGTGATATGCTCTGGAAGAATCGCTTTTCCTATCGGATATTTTAGTGTTTCTAAGTCCATTTTCTATTTAGTTATTTTGGTTAAAAGGCGTTTAGAGCTTCTGTTCTCTGGATTGATGGACAACGCTTTTTTAAAGTTGATTTCAGCATTTAAAGTGTCTTTTTGGAACAAATAAGCTTCTCCTAAACTATCATAAACGTTCGAATTGGTAGGATATAGAGCCACATTTATTTTAAAAACTTCTAGCGCCAGATTTAAATTATTTTTTCTTATATAATCATAGCCCAGTCTGTTCATCTTATTTTGATTGATAGCCGGACTCAAAGAATCTTGCTTTTTAATTTCTAAAAAAGCGGCTAAAGACTTATCATATTCTTTGGCCATAAAATATTCACTTGGCGTTTTTTCACCTTCCTTCATTTTTCTAAAATGATAGATACTACCATCATGTTCCGTTTTTGGCGCCAATTCAATATGCATTTCTGGTTTTTCAACAAATACCATTTTTTCGTTTAATGCTTTCATATAAAATGAATTTTCGGCTACTTTTAAAGGCTCTATATCATCATTTCCTCGCCATTTTACTTGTAATACTTTATCTTTAAAATGTACTTCTAAAACTTCGTCTGTATTAAATAAGTAGCGACCAGAAGCAGCATTTATAAATGCATCAGAATTTTTTTGTGAAGTACAACTAATCAATAAAAGAAGTAAAAATAATGGAAGTAAAATTTTTTTCATGGTTGGCTTGCTAAAATGATTCTATAGTTTAGACGACTAATTTAACCGTTTTGTTACAAAATAATGGTATTTATTTCAAATATGTAATGCGCTTTTAATCTGAAATCCAAATTGAAAACACTTAAGTTTTCTATATTCACCGTTTAAAATAATCTAGTTTGTTTTTATGAAAGAGAATATAAACCCAACTAAAAAAATAAAGAAACCTTGGTCCACAAAAGATGCGATGGAACAAGTTTACAAAATGAAACTTTGGGGCACTAATAATGCTGATTTTTACTCTGGTTTAGGATCTCATCAACCTGAAATAATAAATCCATACATGGAGGTTTTAAAAATATTTTTAACCTCTTTTAAAACACCAATTACCGTTTGTGATTTAGGTTGTGGTGATTTTAATGTAGGCAAAGAATTGGTAAAGTATTCCAAAAATTTTATTGCAGTGGATATTGTTGAAGACCTAATAGCGCATAATAAAGAATATTTTAAAGAAGAAAATGTAGCGTTTTATTGTTTAGATATCGCAAAAGACGAGTTGCCTGAAGCAGATTGTGCTTTAATAAGACAAGTATTACAGCATGTATCAAATGCTGAAATTAAATGTATTGCAACCAAATTAACTGCTTTTAAATATGTGATCGTAACAGAGCATCTTCCTGTTGGAAATTTCACACCCAATAAAAATATTATTTCGGGACAAGGAATTCGGCTAAAAAAACAAAGTGGCGTAAACTTATTAGCGCCACCATTTAATTTTAAGATAAAAGAACAAAAGCAATTAGCAGCTATTCATTTGAAGGATAACAAAGGCGTAATTATAACTACTTTATATGAACTTTAAGTTGATTAAATAATGGTTATTCTCCTGCAGATAACAAATAGTGTCCAATTAAAAATATTATTAGTTTAATAAAGGCTGTTAAAATAATGGATTCTAAGAATTTTTTAAATGACACCTTGCTTTTTTTAGAGATTCATGGTTTAAAAAATATGATCTAAATGATCTCGCTCTATATCTGTAATCAATTTCACTAGGTTTTGCTGATCTTCTTTGGTTAATCTATTAAAAATTGCATCGCCTTCAGTAATCATTTCAAGTCCTATTTCAAGTCCTTTAATTTGGTTTTGAGAATATACGGTTGTGTTTTTCCGCATGGCAGTGATGAGGTGCTGAATGACCTCCTTGATTTTCTTAATTAGAATTTTATCGTGTAAAATTTCAAATAAGGCTTGTGAACTTTCTATAAATTTTTCAATTTCTTCACGGGATAATAATTTGAGCAATGCAGAAATCTTTGCGGCGTCATACGGTGCTTCTATTTTATTTTTGATTGCTTCAGCGACTAGATTATTCTCAAAGTTTGTTGCAGCCTTAAAGGTTTTCATGGCGCCCAACCCTGCAGTCAGTATTTTGGGTAAATGTCGTCCATATTTAAAAATAATTTTTGCAGCTTCCAGTAAGATTCGTAATAATTTTTGCGGATGCTTAATATAATCTTCTAGACTATCAAAGGCCTGATTTAATTCTGCCCGTTTATCATGTGTTGGATACATGTAATTTAAAAAGTACAATCGAAGCTGGTTTACAGTGTCTTCATCGATGGTTTCCGGGAGACCGTAACTATCTTTGATACGCTGATATTGATATCTTTGAGAAACCGTATTTCGATATCCTTCAATTATTTCTTCTAAAACTTTCTCTTTAATCATTTATTGATACACTTTATAAATTGAGCGATTACTCGTTAAAGACAAGCGTTAACTTCTGTAACATTAATTTTAAGAGTTGGAACTCTCCAATTTGCATATTATGAATTCACATGCTAAATTAATAAATAAAATAGAAGGGTTTGTTAAAGAATAGGGATCGTTCGGATTTTTATTTCAATACTCTTTTTTATTATAGTTTAACAACTGAAACTTCTCATATTCGCAGCAACATTTAATTTTAAATATTAGTGCCCATTATCTGTTTTTTTCAACCGATAGGTACTAATATATATATATATAGATACAGTATATTTTTTAGCATCCAAGTCAGCCGATATTTGTCCATTTTTAATTTGGTCAACGATGGATAATTTCTGTTCAAAAGTTGCTTTTTCGTATACTTTTTTTGGACAGATATCTTTTTTTGTGGAACAACGAGTTTTTATACGATTTGTGCGACTTAGAAATAGTAATTTTTTTGGATGTTGCAAATTGTTAATTGAATGTTTGTAGGCTCGTTATTTAGTTTAAACATAAGCATAAATTTATATGGTGTTAGGCAACATTATCAGTAATTTCAGGGTTTTATCGGTTGTTAAATCTATTCTTTTAAAGTTATGAGAATATTATTACTCAAATAAGACTATTGTTTTTTCGTCATTTGAAATAAAAAACTCTGAAAGGATTTTATTTACCATGGAAGATTGAGTTGTCTTACTTCATTTAGATAAAAATCCTCTAGCTTTTCAACAAGTTCAGTTGAAATAGGGTTGTTTAAGCTTTTCACATTACTTGTTAACTGAGCTATATTTACATTCCCAGGTATAACTGTAGAGACAGCACCATATGCCAAACAAAACGAAATTGCTTTTTGTACAAGATTATCTTTTGCTTGGATAATTTCCTTTACGCTATTTACCAGATGTGCTCTGGTTTGAATATCCTGTCTGGACCAGCGATTTCTGATGTCGTGAAAAGTGCTTTTAGCAGTGTATTTTCCTGATAACCAACCTGAATCGAGAGGGATTTTAACGATGATGCCAACTTCTTTTTCTATTGCCATTGCAAATGCTCTTGAGGTATCCTGATGTAGAATATTGAAAAAGACTTCAATCACTTTAGCATTTGTGGTATTCATTAGCAGCTTCATGTCTTCGTACGTATCTAAAGATGCTCCATATGCTTTTATTTTGCCTTCTTCAATTAATTGTTCAAGGATCTCGTAATGGTCGTTTTTATTACCATCCAGATACTCAACAGGCGGACTATGAATAATTAGTGAGTCAACATAATCAACTTGTAATCTTTTAAGGCTGCCCTCCAAAGATTCCCGAATATAATCTGAATTATAATTAGTGATACCCGAATCAGTATGTCCGAATTTTGTGTTGATTACAATTTTACTTCTATCAACACCCTTAAGTGCTTTACCAAGCCTTTCTTCTCCTGATCCATGTCCATAATTTGGTGCTGTATCAAAAAAATTGATTCCGTATTCCAATGATTTTTCAACCAGTTTTACAGCATCCTTTTCTGACATACTTTTCCATCCGGAATTATTTCCCAACTGCCATGCGCCAAGTCCAATTTCAGAGACTAGGGATGAGTCTTTGATGTATTTATTATATTTCATTTTAAAATTAATTATTATTTTATAAATGCGATAAGTAGGTTATTCTTCAGTTTGTTTTTAAAAAATCATTTAAAAACTTCGTCAAATCAGATGTTTACAGTGGTTAGTGTTTGATTTTAAATCACTTAGCTTTGAATTTTGTACTTAGCTTAATAAATACTAAAACATTGATAATTAGCATAAAATCTCTATTAACTATACACCGTGTTAGCGGCTTTGTTTCTATTTTACTCGTTATCATTTTAATCTTTTCTAAGTAATTATGGGTTGCAATAATCACAATACATAGGGTCTTCGGTTGATTTTTTATGCGGATACATTTCTTCTTTTGTATATTGACAATGTTGGCAAATGTAAATATAGCTTAATGTCGAATTGGTTGCTGAACCGCATAAGCTACATTCTAATCCTTTTTTCGCGTCTGTCACTCCAAAACCTGGAATATTGCATTGAGGACAGCAAGAATTTACCTTGTCAACCAATTTCTTGGTGGCATTTTCAATGATAGTCATTCGGCTCGGGTTGTACATTGCCCTCATATCGGTTTCAACGTAAACCCCATTGAAATTTTTATACAGTAAATGAAATGCTTTTTTTAAGTCTTGCAATTTTGTAATGCCTTTGATTATATCGCTATAGTCTGTTTTTGACTTGCGAAGTATGAGTCCGTGAGATGGAAATTTTACTGATTCAGCAAATTCTAAAAGGTCTTTTTCATTTTCAATTTCACTACCATTGAAATTGGTTTCCATACTCAGTTCTCTGGCGATTATTTCTAAGTTGTTCTTTTTGTCAATGAATATTAAAAACTCGTCATCTGCACTTGCAAAAAATAGTGTTGGATGAGAGCCGAAAGAGCCTTCACTTGCCACACCTAAATCGCAATTATTCATCTTCATAGCTAAAAGGCATTTTTGCCTAGCGGTGGCTATCGGGTCAAGTTTCCTTTCAATCTCTCCCGTAAAAGTTCCCAATGCATCCGTATCGAATGTTTCATCTGTAAAACACCTTACTCCTAAACCTTTTTCAAGAATTGGTGCAATTACACTTTCCTTTTTGTGCTTAGTTGCTATGATTAATTTTCTTCCGTTGAACATAGGGGAGATAATCTCTTTAATTTGATTGTGTTGATATCGTTATTTCCATTCCTTTAATTGTTTCGTTAAATCTTCCATTATCGTACACCAAATTTCCATTCACAAACGTTTGTTTTATTGCTGTTAGAAACGTCGTTCCTTCTAATGGCGACCAACCACATTTATACAAAAGATTGTCCTTGGCAACTGTCCATTGGCTGTTCAAATCCACCAAAGTTAAGTCTGCGAAATAACCTTCCCTGATAAATCCTCTGTTTTTAATACGATAGAGAATTGCTGGATTATGGCACATTTTCTCCACTATTTTTTCTAATGAAATCAGACCTTGTTTATAAAACTCTAACATACAATTAAGCGAATGTTGAACCATTGGTGCTCCTGACATAGATTGAAAATAGGGTTTTTCCTTTTCTTCTAACGCATGTGGTGCGTGGTCTGTAGTTATAATGTCTATCCTATCATCAAGCAAAGCTTTTAATAAACCTTGTTTGTCCTTTTCTGATTTAATGGCTGGATTCCACTTTATAAGCATTCCAAGTCGGTCATAATCTTTGTCTGAAAACCATAAATGATGTACCGAAACTTCGGTAGTTATTTTTTTCTCTATTAAAGGAATGTCATTTTGAAAAAGATGTGTTTCTGCTTCTGTTGTTAAATGTAAAATATGAAGTCGAGCATTGTGGTTTTTGGCTATACCAATTGCACGTTTAGTAGCTTCATAACAGCCTTCAGCACTCCTAATTATTGGATGAAATTTTGCCGGAATATTTTCTCCATACTTTTTTTTAAAAGCCTGCTCATTGGCTTCTACAATTTCCTCTTTCTCTGAATGAATAGCAATGATCGAATTGCAATTGGCAAACAGTTTCTCCATTTTTTCTGGACTGTCAGCCAATAGATTTCCTTTTTTAGTAAAGTATAAGCCGTCATCAGAAACACCAATAAATTGGCTAGTGTCCATTTTTATAACATCATCAATATTATCTCCGTTTACGCCAAGGAAAAACGAATAGTTTGCCAAAGATTTTTGGGAAGCAATCTCATATTTTTCTCTCAGGCTCTCCGCCGTCAAAATATTCGGAACAGTATTCGGCATATCAATAAAAGAAGTTACACCACCTGCTATGGCAGCTTTACTCTCCGTATATAAATCGCCTTTGTGTGTAAGTCCCGGATCTCTAAAATGAACTTGTCCGTCAATAATTCCTGGAAATAGGTGTTTACCGGTTCCGTCAATTACTTTATAATCTGATTCAACAACAATATTTCCAATTTGCTCAATTAGTCCGTCTGATAAAAGTACATCTGCGACAAATGATTTTCCTTCATTTACTATGGTAGAATTCTTAATTAAAATACTCTGGCTCATTCTTAATTTTCTGTGTTTGGTGTCGGGGTTTGTATTATACTGAAACAGGTTGACTTTTTTTTGTTTAACTAAACTCGTTTAAGCTATTTTTTTTAATCGTTTAGAAGGTGAAAAAATATTTTGAACTGCTATTATTTTAAATTGTTAGTTCAGTCAAATTTACATTATTTCTGCGATATAATTTATATGTTATATTCCGATTTCAATGCACTTCGCTTGGTTTTTTTGCACCTAGAACCCAGTGATGATTTTAAGGCCTGGAATCATATCTTGTTGAAAGTTTTTTACAAACTCTAATTCTTCAATACCCTCCTTGAGTTTTTTAATCTCTTTGTCTTTATTTGTGTTGTTATTTTGATTTTCTAAATTACTATATTTTTTCAACCAATAGGTTCTAGTAGATCTAGAAATAGTATATTTTTCAGCAGTAAAGTTAGCCGATATTTATCCATTCTGAATTTGGTCAACGATGTATAATTTGAATTCAAACGTTACTTTTTCGCAAACTTTTTTTGGACAGGGATCTTTTTGTGTTTTCATAAGTGACTACAATTAAGTGTTTAATTTTTAGTCAACCAATTTCAGGAAAGTGCATTCTGTATTATTTCGATATAGGTTGACTCTTTTTGAGGTTTATTTACACTGTTCAAACTATGTTGAACTGCTATTATTTTAAATTATTAATTCAGTCAAATTTACATTATTTCTTTCTGTTTTGGATTTTAAAATAGGAATCGATTGTATATAGTTTTCAGTAACCAATTCATTATTTTTCACTACTTGAAAGATGCTTCCAAGCTCTGTTCTATATTTATTACGATTTCTTGCACTTATTTTTAAGACAATTCCATCAAAATAATCTAATAAATCTTTTCTAGAAATTTACCTTATATTTTTTTTTGGACACGTTTCTTCCATCAATGCAATGAATAGTTTTATCTTTCTTCTATAATCTTTTATTGTACCAATACTTACTGCCTTTTCTTTCAAACTTAATGCAAAGTCAAAAGCTTTTGCAATAGACATTCTTTCTTGATTTTTATTCTCAGTATTTTGTTGTTTTATGGGAATCGTTTTTTGAGTGTTTTCTATAGTACTTTTCGTTGTTTTAGCTAATTTTCCCTTTACAAGCACGTTTTGTAATAGTGAAGTAATCGTATTTTCATCTAAGGCTTCCTTAACAGCAATCTTTATAGCTACGTTTATTGTTGTAGTTGGGATTACTTCTTCTTTGGGAGTTTCTGTTATCTCTTTCTAAGTAACAGTAGTTTTCAACTGCTGATACAATTCAGAATTATCTACAAAATGATTAAAGCCTAGTTTTAATAAAAGCTACAAGTTCTTTCTTTAAGAAGACAAGATACTCATTCTAGACTCTTTGGTTTTGTAGTGGTTTACTTTACCAAATGCATTTGCCATCTGTTCGAATTTACCTATTTTTGGATTTTTGAAAGAAAAAAAGACACATCAGCGCTTGGATAAATCCCCTTTTGTTGTGTAAATTTTTGGTGTTGAAAATTGGGGTAAAACTTTCGAATCGCGAACCAAATTGTGTTCAATTTTTGTTGTACCCAGAAGGTAATCATAAATTGATTGCAAAAAACAACAGTTTAGAGGCCTAAACTGTTGTTTTTTATTTATTTAAAATAGTAGCGAGAACGAGATTTGAACTCGTGACCTCAGGGTTATGAATCCTGCGCTCTAACCAACTGAGCTACCTCGCCATTTGTATTTGAGGGTGCAAATATAATCGATTTTTACATATACGCAAGAAGTGTTTTTAATTTTTTTTAAATAGATTTAATACCTATATTGTCCATCAAAGATTTTAAGAATGGATAAAGTAAAATTTGAATTAGAAATCCCTATTCGTGCGTCACCTAGCATGCTGTATCAGTACATTTCATCACCTTCTAATTTGCAAGAGTGGTTTGCTGACAAAGTGAATTCTAGAGGTGAAATATTTACTTTTATTTGGGAAGGAGTAGAAGAAAAAGCAGAATTAATTACAAAAAAGTCTGAAGACAAAATCAGGTTTAAGTGGTTAGAGAGTAAAGATGATGAAAGTTATTTTGAAATTAAGATTCAAGTTGACGCATTAACAAAAGATGTTTCATTAATTGTTACAGATTTTGCTGATGATGAAGATGAAGTAGAAGAGTCTAAACAACTTTGGGAAAATCAGATTGATGAATTAAAACATACAATTGGTGCGTAATAATTGTTTAAAAATATATAAAAATCAGCAAACTGCTGGTTTTTTTTATGCCCTATTTTTATTAAAATGTAGTAGTTTTGCAATTCTAAATATATATTGATGATTAATTTTAATGGTGAATTATTGTTTGAAGAAAATGTGAAACTTTCTCCCGAAAATAGGGGTTTTAAATATGGTGATGCAATTTTTGAAACTATAAAAGTGAGTAATAACAGAGTTATTTTTTGGGAGGATCATTATTTTAGATTAATGTCATCTATGAGAATGTTGCGTATGAAAATTCCAATGGAATTCACTTTAGAGTTTTTAGAGCAAGAAATTTTAAAAACTGTTGCAGTTCAAGATACTGCTATTTCTTTTAGAGTTCGATTAAATGTATATAGAAAAGATGGAGGTTTATACACACCAAAAACAAATAAAATTGATTATTTTATTGATGCAAAAGCAAACACCTATGTAACTAAAGATATTTACACTGTTGATATTTTTAAAGATTTTTATAATTATTCAGGATTATTGTCAACCATAAAAACCAATAACAGAATGGTGAACACTTTGGCAAGTATTTATGCGAAAGAAAATGAGTTAGATAACTGTGTTTTAATTAATGAAAATAAAGGTGTAGTTGAAGTTACCAACGCTAATATTTTTATTTTAAAAGGAAATGTTGTAAAAACACCGGCATACACAGAAGGATGTATAAAAGGTATAATCAGAACAAAAGTGATTGAAATAATTACTAAAAATGAAGATTTTACTATAGAAGAAACCACCATTTCTCCTTTCGAAATTCAAAAAGCAGATGAAGTTTTTATTACAAATGCTATTATGGGCGTTCAGGCTGTAACTAATTATAAAAAGAAAACATTCACCACAAGTTTTTCTAATAAAATAAGCAAGAGTTTAAAGGTTTTAGAGGTAACTACTTCTTAGTTTAAAGTAACGTCATTTGGTGCATTTACCCAAAGTTTGTAGTCACCACCTTTTTGCAATATGTTATTTCTCCAAAGAGATTCATCATCCTTGGATAAAATATTTTTAATGTCATCTTCTGATATAAACCAAGAATTTAGGTTTAATTCATTCGTAAGTTGATTTTTTGTCCAGCCAGAATAGCCAAGAAAAAAACGAATATTGGTGCTTTCTAAACCACCATTATTCAGTAAATCTCTTAATGATTTAAAATTACCACCCCAAAATATACCACTATCAACTTCAATACTTCCTGGTATCAAATGAGGTACGTTATGCACAAAATATAGATTATCTTGTTCTACAGGTCCGCCTTGATAGATTGTAAAATCACAATTTATCTCTGGTAATAAATCTTGAAGCGTATATTCTAAGGGTCTATTTAAAATAAAACCAACAGAATTTTTGTCTGTATGCTCTGTGATTAAAATAATTGCTCTATTAAAAGAACTATCATTTAAAATAGAGGGTTCTGCTATTAATAATCTTCCTTTTAGGGGTTTTAAATGGCTCATAAGTAAATGTATGTAAAATATAGGAATAAAAAAAACTCTCCAAAAAGAGAGTTTTCTTATAGCTTTACGTTGTAACGTATTAGTTTACAGCTTCGCTTAATCCAGCTCCAGCTTTAAATTTCGCTACATTTTTAGCAGCAATTTGAATAGTTTTTCCAGTTTGTGGGTTTCTACCACTTCTTGCAGCTCTGTTAGAAACTGAAAAAGTACCAAAACCAACTAAAGCAACTTTACCACCACCTTTTAAAGCAGAAGTTACATTACCTGTAAAAGACTCTAAAGCTGCCTTAGCTGCTACTTTAGAAATTCCTGCGTCAGCAGCCATTGCATCGATTAAATCAGACTTGTTCATAATAAATAGATTTTAAAATTAATTGAATATTATTTTTTGCTTTATAAGCTTAACAAATATAGACGGATTAAGGGTTTACGCAAGTTTGACCTCAAAAAAAGCGCTATTTTGTTAATAAATAGCGTCAAATTGTTAATAAGGTAGGGTTGAAAAATCAAAAACTCTTAAAACCTTATCAATAAAGGGTTAAAGCATTTCTGCTTTTTTAGAAAATGTATAACCATTTAAAAGACTTTTTACATCCATTTTTTTCTTACCAGAAAGTTTGATTTCTTCAATAATTATAAATCCGTTATTTACTGCTACTTTCATCTCTTTTTTAGTAGTAATTATTTTTCCTGTAGCAAATTTATGCTCAGTTATTTCTTTTTGAATGGCATAAATTTTTGCTGATATTTCTTCACCATCATTTTTTATGATTGTCCAAGCGGCCGGAAAAGGATTTAAGCCTCTAATTTTATTATATATGGTATCCAAAGAATCTGTCCAGTCTACTTTTGTATTTTCTGGATTTAGTTTTGGTGCAGATTTCTTTTCTAATTCGGGTTGTTTTTTGGTAATAATATTTCCATCAGAAATTAAATCAATAGTTTTAGCAACTAAATCGGCTCCTAAAAACATCAATTTGTCATGCAAAGTACCAACAGTTTCGTTATTTAAAATTGCAATTTCTTCCTGTAAAATTATTTCTCCTGTATCAATTTTATCATCAATAAAGAAAGTGGTAACTCCCGTTTTGGTTTCGCCATTTATAACTGCCCAATGAATTGGTGCTGCACCCCTATATTGAGGTAATAATGATGCATGGAGATTAAAAGTGCCAAATTTAGGCATTTTCCAAACTGCTTCTGGCAACATTCTAAACGCAACCACAATTTGTAAATCGGCATTTAAGGCTTTTAATTTTTGATGAAAATCTTCGTTTTTCAAATTTTTTGGCTGTAGGATGTTTAAATTTTTAGACAGCGCATATTTTTTTATGTCAGATTCGTTTAGTTTTCTGCCTCTTCCAGCGGGTTTATCTGCAGCTGTAATTACACCAACGATGTTGTAATTGTTGTCTACTAAATGCTTTAAAATGGTAACAGCAAAATCTGGAGTTCCCATAAAAACGATACGTACATCTTTCATGATTTTATTTTAGTTGGTATTTATTTTGATGGTTCATTTGTATTTTATCTTCGGATAAAAGTTGACGCAAATGTATTAAAATGTCTTTTTCATTTGCCTTTAAATGCTGATTTATTTCTTGCGATGTTAATGCGTTCTTTTCTCTTAAAAGTGCTAAAATTTCTAAAGAAATAGCAACTTTTTTTATTCTTTTTTTTGACAAACAAACATCGCAAATGCCACATATTTTTTTTGATTTTTCATCAAAATAATCTAATATTTGTGTGTTTCTGCAAGTGTTATTATTCTGGATGTAGGCTAAAAAATCTTCTGACTTTTTTTCTTTTTGTTTTAAAAATTGATTGATTTCTCTCGAGTATCTATTGATTGTTAAATCATCTTCTCTAGGAACTAAAAACCGAATTTCTGTATCTGTCTTTACGCTGTTGTAAGTAAGAATATTTTCTTTTTCTAATTGTTCTAAATTGGCAATTACTTGCCTAGAAGTAATATTATTTTTCTTAGCGAGTAAAAATTCATCTACCTTAACTTCTTGTTTAAATATACCACTGTAAGTTCTTAATAATGAATCTATAAAGCTCTTGGTATAGATATTACTTATAGCGTATAAAATGACGTTTTTACTAGTGGAATTAAAAATTATTGTAGATTTTTGATTGTACGTATTTGTAAGTTCGATAATGCCATTATTAGATAGAATCTTTAAAATTGAATCTACTTTTACGGCTGTAAAGTTGTAAATTTTAGAGAATTCTAGAAGGTTAAAACTATAAAATTTATCAATAATTTCACCTTTTGCGATTCTAAAAAATTGGTATAATTGTCTGTGAACTTCTTTCACTTCAGCAATGCTTGGCAGTGCCTTTTTTACTTGCTTTTTATATACATTAATATCGTTTTCATTTTTAAATAAAACCGCAAAAGATTTAGTTCCATTTCTTCCTGCTCTACCAGATTCTTGAATGTAATTTTCGATGCTAAAAGGCAAATCAAAATGCACTACAATGGCAACATTTGGTTTATCAATTCCCATTCCGAATGCATTTGTAGAAACTATAATTGGTGTTCTTTCCGTCATCCAATTATTAAAAGAAATTTGCTTTTCTTTAGCTGATAAACCTCCGTGATAAAAACTGCTTTTATAATTTTTAGCATTCAAAAAATTACTAATTTCTTCAGTTCTTTTTCTAGAAGTGACATAAATAATTGCGGGCTCTTTAGTCTTCGTAAAAATTTGTTCGAGCTTTAATAATTTATCTTCGACTGTAAAAACTTGATAGGCTAAATTTTCTCTTTCAAAAGACTTTCTAAAAATCTGCGGATTTTCTAATTCAAGGTTTTCTGCAATATCTTTTAAAACGATATTGTTTGCAGTTGCCGTGAGTGCGATAAAATTTACATCCGGAATTAGCTCTTTCAATATTTTAATATTTCGGTAAGAAGGTCTAAAATCTTGACCCCATTCAGAGATACAATGTGCCTCATCAATTGCAACAAAAGAAACGTTTAATTCCTGTATTTTTTGCTGAATAAAAGTGGATTGTAATCTTTCTGGAGAAATATATAGGAACTTGATATTTCCGAATTTAATATTGTCAAAAAGTGTAATAATTTCATTTTGGGAAGTACCCGATTTTATAGTCGTGGCTTTTATATTTCGTTTATTTAGATTTTCAACTTGATCTTGCATTAATGCAATTAAAGGTGAAATTACAATGCAAACGCCGTCTTTTACCAAAGCTGGAACTTGAAAACAAATTGATTTTCCGCCACCGGTTGGCAATAAGGCAATTACATCTTTTTGTTCTAAAACAGCATTTATGATTTCTTCTTGAGGTTCTTTAAAAGAAGAAAAATTCCAGTACTCTTGTATTATTTCTTTTGCAGAAATCATAATTCGCAAGAAAGCAAATTAATGATAAAATTAGTTCTTTCATCCACAGATCCAAAAGGAACATTTATAATTTTATAACCCAATTCGGAATAGGCGCTTAGTAAAAAAGTATCAATTACAGAAGATTCTTCAAAAGTTTCATAGCGCTCATTATCAGTTATATGTATTTCTTTCCAAGGAGAAAAGTGTATGATAATATCATATTTATATTGCTTGCTTTTTTCTAAAAAAGTAGCAGGAAAATCGGTTTTAAAATAATTCATATATGCATGAACATCAGGAATTCCTCTATCAAAAAAGATAACATTTTCTTGTCTTTTTTCAGCTGATAAAAATTGTTCCTCTCTTCCTTCTAAAAGCATTTCACTAAATAAAAGTGGTTCTGTTAAAAAAAGCTGTTCAATTCCTTTATTTTGCGCTTTTAAAATAACGTCTCTAGAAACTTCATGAAAGCAGAAAAAACCTTTTTCTTTCAATTTATTTAAAACAGTTGTTTTTCCTGTTCCTGGGCCACCAATTAAAACGATTTTTTGCTGATATTTTTGCAAGTATTTTGTCTTAGAGTTATTGATTTTGATTTTTACCCGAAATTCGAGTTGCACAAAAATAAATCATTCGCTTTATAAAACTAATTTTTAATGTAATATTGTGGGTTGTTATTCTATAAATAGTTAAAAGAGATGGAAATATGAGCGAAATGAGCGAAAAAAATGCTTTTTACACCAAATTAGAGCTTCAGCTAAAGGATACAACAAGTTTTCCTGGGGAGTATATGTATAAATTTATTGTGCCTACGGATGAAAATCAGTTCGAAGAAGTGCAAAAAATATTTAATAATGCAGGTGCTGTTATTAAAACAAAAAAATCAAAAACAGGAAAATATTCTAGTCTTTCTGTCGTATTACAGATAGAAAGTGCTAGTAAAGTAATTGAGTATTACAAAAAAGCAGAAAAAATTAAAGGAATTATATCATTATAAATTTATGAGAAAGTTAGTATTTTTAGCCGTATTAGGCTGTTCAAGTATCGTTTTTGCACAAAAGAAAAGCAAAGTGTTAGTTACTATTGATGGTAAAAAAACAACCATTTCTGATTTTAAAAGAATTTATGAAAAAATTTAGATGCTATTGATAACGAAGAAGCAAAAGATGTCGAGAAAAATTTAGACCTTTTCATTAATTACAAGCTTAAAGTTAAAGACGCATATGCAATAAAATTAGACACTTTAACCACGTATGTAAAGGAAATGGAAACATACAGAAACCAGCTTTCCGCACCTTATATGCAAGATTCTGCGTTTATAAATAAGCTTGTAAAAGACGCTTATTTTAGAACAAAGCACGAAGTTAAAGCAAAACATATTTTAATTACAACACCAAAGATTCCTAGCCCAAAAGATACTTTAGAAGCGTATCAGAAAATTATAAAAATTAGAGATAGAATTGTTAAAGGAGAAGCTTTTGAAGAGGTTGCATTAGAAGTTTCTGAAGATCCTTCTGCAAGAGATGATCAAAAATCTGGTAGATCTGGGAATAGCGGTAATTTGGGTTATTTCTCTGCTTTTAAAATGGTGTATCCTTTTGAAGCTGCTGCTTATACTACTAAAATTGGTCAAGTTTCAGATCCTTTTAGAACCAGTTTTGGATATCATATTTTACAAGTTGATTCTTTAAGACAATCGAAAGGTGAGGTTGAGGTTGCTCATATTTTAATAAATGATACTTCTTCTATAGGTAAAGAACTGGCAAATGAAGTGTATAAAAAACTAGAGAGTGATGCGCAATTTGGTGCTTTAGCAAGACAGTACTCTAGTGATGTTGGTACAAAATCTAAAGGAGGGAAATTGAGACAATTCGGAACTGGTATGATGGTAAAACCTTTTGAAGATGTTGCTTTTAGTTTGGAAAAGGAAGATGAGTATTCTAAACCATTTCAAACGCGTTTTGGATGGCATATTGTTCAATTAATTAAAAAGCATCCTATCGCACCTTTTAGTGAAATGGAAAGTGAATTGAAAAATAAAGTTAGATCTGGCGATAGAGCTCAATTATCTCAAAAAGCGATAATCAATAAATTGAAGAAAAAGTATTCAATTGTAGAAAATGAAGATGCTAAAGAAATTTTTAATAGATCAAATCTAAAATCAATTTCTAAAGATTCACTTCAATCAATAATTTTATCAATAAATGAGAAGAAAATCACTCAAGAACAATTTGCAGATTACCTTAAAAATCTAAGAAATGTTCCTATTTTTCAAAGTTTTGAAGATTTTAAGGATTCAGAAATTTTATCCTATCATAAAGATAATTTAGAGAAAACAGAACCAGAATTTGCATATACTTTGCAGGAATATGAAGACGGTTTATTATTGTTTGAATTAATGCAACAAAAAATTTGGGAAAAATCATCTAAAGACACACTAGGTTTAAAGAATTTTTTTGATGCCAATATTAAAAAGTATCAGCCAAAAGAATTAGATAAAATTAAAGGAGAAGTAATGAATGATTATCAGAGCTTTTTGGATGAAAATTGGATATCAGATTTAAGAAGAAAGAGTTTAATAGAGGTTAATAAAAGACAGCTTAAAAATTAATTAAATTTTATAAAAGCAACTAATGAAACATTTTATAATTGCATTCTTTGGGATACTTCTATTAAATTCTTGTACTTATTTTAAAATGCAAGAAGATGAAGAAGTAGCCTTAGAAATTGTTGCAATTGTAAATACACAAAAGCTTCATAAAAAAGATTTACTTAGCATTTTACCGGAATATATAAGTAAAGAGGATAGTGTTATTTTGGTGAAAAGTTTTATTAATAATTGGGCAATAAAACAAATATTACTTCAAAAAGCAGAAAACAACAACTCTATAGAGGAAATTAATGAAATTGAGCTTTTAGTTAAAGATTACCGAGAAAGTCTACTGATTAATAATTATAAAGAAATTTTGATTAAACAGCAATTAGATACCCTTATTAAAGACGAAGAAATTGTTGATTTTTACTTTAAAAATAAAGAAAACTTTAAACTGAATGAGGAGCTCGTGAAAATCAAATATCTTCATTTTGATAAAAAACTAATTAATAAAAATGAGCTTATAAAATTATTTGCATCAGAAAAAATTGAAGATTTAGAAAAGTTAGAAAAACAACAACTAAGTTTTAAGCATTTCCAATTTAACGATTCTGTTTGGACACAATTAGATAAGGTTTTGTTAAAACTTCCTTTTTCAAAGGATAATATGTTAAAAAAATCAAAATTACTCCAAAAACAAGATTCATTAGGGTTATATTTGGCGGCTATAAAAGAGGTTTTAATTAGGAATGATACGGCTCCATTGAGCTATATTAAATCTACCATAAAACAAATGATTTTACATAAACGTAAAATTGAATTAATTAGAGACATAGAAAAAATATTGGTTAAAGATGCAACAAAGAACAACAATTTTAAAGTATACTAAATTAACTGTTTTAGCAGTTTTTTTTGGGTTGATAAGTATTTCAACTTTTGCTCAAAAAATAAAAATAGATGGGGTTGCTGTAGTTATTGGTAAAAACATTGTTTTAGACTCTGACATAGAAAAATTTAAACAAGAAGTAGAAGTTAGATCAGAAGGTAAAATCACCATTTCAGACTGTGAAATGTTGGAAGAGTTAATGCAACAAAAACTCTTAGCACATCATGCAGTTGTGGATAGTATAGTCGTTTCTGATGTAGATATTAATAGCAGAGTAGAGCAAAGTGTAAGGTATTTCACAGAACAATATGGTAGTGAAGATAAAGTAATTGCGGCTTATGGTTTTAATGATTTAGACGACTTAAAAAAGGAGTTATTTACTGTTCAAAAGGAGAGTGTTTTAATCGAAAAAGAACAGGAAAAAATTACTGATAAAGTAGATGTTACTCCAGAGGAAGTCCGTCTGTATTATAACGGTTTAAAAAATAGTGGAGAATTACCAGAATTTCCTGCAGAAATAGAATTGGCGCAAATTGTTCTATACGCTGCCCCAACGAAAGAAGAAAATGATAGAATTGTTACTCAATTAGAAGAGATTAAAAAGCAAATAGCAGACGGAGCTAGTTTTAAAATGAAAGCGATTATTAATTCTCAGGATCCAGGAGTTACCCAAAATGGCGGACAATATGAAGTAACCAAAGATTCACCTTTTATAAAAGAATTTAAAGAAATGGCTTTTAGTTTAGACGTGGGTCAAGTTTCTAAACCTTTTAAGTCAGATTTCGGGTATCATTTAATGCAATTGCACGAAATTAAAGGAAATATGAGAGTTGCATCACACATATTGATGCAGCCAGATATTCCTGATACGAGATTAAAAGATACGAAAGAGAGAGTAGAACAACTAGCGAAAGATATTAAAGATGGAAAAATTGACTTTGAAGAAGCTGTTAAAAAGTATTCTGAAGATAAAGAAACCAAAAATAACGGAGGTGCAATCGCAAATCCATACACAGGTGATTCTAAATTTGATTTAACAAGAATGGATCCAGATTTATATGCAAGAGTGGCTGAGTTGAAAAAAGGAGAGCTTTCGGATGTGTTTTTTGATCAAAATAGAAGTGGCGAGAAAATGTTTAAATTTATTTTAATGAAAGATAGAACAGACACTCATATTGCCGATTTGGTTGAAGATTATGTAAAGGTTCAAGATTTAGCATTAAGAAAAAAGAAAGAAGAAACCGTTACAAAATGGTCTAAAGAAAAGATAAAAGATACTTATATTAAAATGTCTGAAACACACAGCAAGTGTACTTTTAAAAAAATTGGAAAAAAGAAACAAAGTAAATAATGTCTGATGTGAAAGCTGTAAATGAATTAGTAGTTCAATATAATTCATTAAAATCTGAAATTGGTAAAGTAATTATTGGTCAACAAGAAGCTGTGAAATTCACACTGTTATCGATTTTTTGTGGTGGTCATTCTTTACTAATTGGAGTGCCAGGTTTGGCCAAAACTTTATTGGTAAATACAGTTTCGAATGCATTAGGATTAAATTTTAAGCGCATACAATTTACACCAGATTTAATGCCTTCAGATATTTTAGGAAGCGAAATATTAGATGAAAATAGGCATTTTAAATTTATTAAAGGTCCAATTTTTTCTAACATCGTTTTGGCTGATGAAATTAATAGAACTCCGCCAAAAACGCAAGCAGCGTTGTTAGAAGCAATGCAAGAACGCTCTGTAACCGTTTCTGGAAGTCATTATAAATTAGACCTACCATTTTTTGTATTGGCAACTCAAAACCCAATTGAGCAAGAAGGAACGTATCCTTTACCAGAAGCGCAATTAGATCGTTTTATGTTTTCTATTAACTTAGAATACCCATCATTTAAGGAAGAAGTCGAAGTTGTAAAAAGCACCACTAGTAATATAGAACAAAAAGTAAATGCATTGTTTTCTAGTGAAGACATTATCGCAATTCAAAAACTGATCAGAAAAATACCAGTTACTGATAATGTAATAGAGTATGCAGTTACTTTGGTTGGTAAAACAAGGCCAAAATCTAAGGAAGCTACAGAATTAGTGAAAAGTTATTTAGATTGGGGAGCCGGACCTAGAGCATCGCAAAATTTAATTTTAGCGGCAAAAGCACATGCCGCAATAAATGGCAAGTATTCGCCAGATATAGAGGATGTTAAGGCAGTAGTAATGCCAATCTTATCGCACAGAATAGTTAAAAATTATAAGGCAGAAGCAGAAGGAGTCTCAATTTCTGATATTATAGAATCTCTGCTTTAACTTTTATTTTCTTCTTCCTCTTCTGCAGAATTTTCAAAAAAGCTAAACACATTTCCACCATAACGTTTATCATATCGATGCTTTGTATGAGTCGTTAAATCGGTGTGTTTAGAATGTTCTATAATTAAAACACCATCTTCATTTAGCATATTTCTAGTAAAAACAGTTTCAATGATTTCTAAAAACTTCTCAAGTTCAAAATCATAAGGAGGATCCGCAAAAATAATATCTGCTTGTAAAGGTGTTTTTTCTAAAAATTTATATACATCACTTTTATATGTAATAATGTCTAATTCTAATTCTTTAGCTGTGGTATTTATAAATTTAATGCAGTTAAAATTAGCATCAACCGCATAAATACTTTTGGTACCTCTAGAGGCAAATTCGTAACTAATATTTCCAGTTCCTGAAAACAGGTCAATAACTGTTATGCTCTCAAAGTAATATTGATTGTTTAAGATGTTAAACAACGCTTCTTTTGCCATATCTGTAGTTGGACGAACTGGAAGGTTTTTAGGCGCTCTTAAACGTCTTGCTTTTAGTTTTCCTGATATTATTCTCATTATCCTAGTAGTATGAAGTTAGAGTGATTTGGTGCTTCTAAATCTTTGAAAATGGAATTTTGACTTTCTAAGAAAAAGATGTTTTTAATGTATTTGTAAGCAATTTTATAAATTTCTGATTCAACTTTAATTTCACCGATAAAATACAACTTAAAAATTGCGGTATTTAATTGAATTTGTTCCGCTGTAAATAAAACATAATAGATAAAATCTTCTTTTGTTTGATATAAAAATGAGTTCGAAAAAACTATTTTTTTATTTTCTATAACAACTATGTCAAATGAGTTTTTAGACACATTAATAAACATTGTTTTTTCATTTGAGCGGTCAAGCATCAATAGTTTTTCTATTAAAATGGTATGATGATGCCTATATTCAAATTCACCAAAATTTTGAAATAAATAATTGTTGATGTTTATATAGGGTACATACACATTTTTAGCATCCATGGAGTTTATTTCATCAAAGGCTATAAAATCGGTATTTAAGGTTTTAATATTAAAATTAAGATAGGATGCTAAAGAATTTTGATCAAAATATTTTGAAGGTACAAGTGTTGCTAAATTATTTTTATGGATCACTAATACCGAAGTGTATTCACGTTGTAAATTAGTGTTATTTTTAAAAATATACTCAATTTTTTCAAGTAATTCTTCGGGAGAGTTTAGCGTTTCTTCAAATTGATATTCGGTAAAATAAATTTTCTCTTTTGTCTCTGTGTCAGTAACACAAAAAGAAAATCCATCCAAACTAAATTGGATGGATAATGCTATATCTTTTGTTTTCTTTAAAGAAATTTTACTGATCTTCTTTTGCACGGTCTTTTTTATCATAAGCAGGCGGCCAGTTTCCACCAGTAGTAACTTCTTCTAAAGAACCTACAGAAACAAATTCACCTTTTATTTGGTCATTTTCAACCGCTTCTATTTCTTGTTTCAATAGAGATTCATTCATACCTGCTAAAATTCCTTTTTTAGGTGTTCTTGCTCTAAAAGTTGCTACAACAAGACCTGGTACTTTTTCTACTGATCCAACCTCTATTTCAAATTCTATACCATTTGTTCCAGGAACTTTAAACATATCTTTAAAGTTTCTGTTTTTGAAATACTTTAAAACAGGTTCATAACCAATAGTGTCTGTAACTCTTTTTTCTTCATCGATAATTACCCCACCACCTTTATTAATTTGCTCTACAATTGTTTTAGTTTCAGTAATTGCTAATCGGGCTGTATTAATAAAATTAATTAAACCAGCTTTGTCGGCAGTGTATTGAGAGTTTACTTCGTAATACTTTACTTCTGCATCTCTGATAATTTTTAAGTTATCTACAACAACTGAAAATTTTCCAATTTTTCTTCATTAAATTTAATTGGTTCTAAAATTCCATCATAAATCTTAACCCCTAAAAATATTGCTAGAAGCAATAGTATAACGGACGGAATCCATCTTAATTTTAATGGCAAATATTTAACTACAACAAAGGCTACAGCAACAGCAGCCACGATAGCTACTATAATCATTAGTAATAAATTCATTTTATATTGTTTTTTAATAGTCTTATCGCAAATCTACACTTTTTTTTTAATCATAAAAATTTTTCTTTATAAAGAAATGTATCTTTGGTCATTTAAGACAAATATGTACAAAATAACTACTGATTTTTACAAGGAATTATTAAAGAAATTTCCATACACACCAACGCTTAAACAGAGTCAATTATTAAATTTATTAAGTATTTTTATTTTTAATGAAGAAAAAGATGCTTTATTTTTATTAAAAGGATACGCTGGTACTGGAAAAACAACTATCATAAGTGCATTTGTAAATGCACTTGGCGCGGTGGGCAAGAAAGCAGTATTATTAGCCCCAACAGGAAGAGCGGCTAAAGTGATTTCTATTTATTCTAAAAGACCAGCATTTACAATTCATAAAAAAATATACTTTCCTAAAAAGCAATCGAATGGTTCTGTAGATTTTGTTTTACAACCCAACAAGCATAAAAACACTATTTTTATTATTGATGAAGCTTCCATGATTCCTGATAGCAGACAAAATCAAAAATTGTTTGAAGCTGGTTCTTTGTTGGATGATTTAATTTCTTACGTATATGCAGGCGAAAAATGTAAAATTATTTTTATTGGTGATACTGCCCAACTTCCGCCTGTAAAATTAGATGTAAGTCCTGCATTAATAGCAGACACGCTAACCTATGAGTATCATAAAAGCGTTACAGAAATTGAGTTGGATGAAGTAATGCGACAACATGAAAACTCAGGAATTTTGGCAAATGCAACTCAATTAAGATTGTTATTGCAAAATGAGGGAACTAATTTTCAGTTTGATATTGATTTTCCAGACATCCAAAGATTGACTGATGGTTATGATATTGAAGACGCTTTGGTGTCTGCTTATGATTCTGATGGAGTAGAAGATACCGCTTTTATTGTGCGCTCTAACAAAAGAGCGAATGAGTACAATCAGCAAATACGGATAAGAATTCGCGGACAAGAAAATGAGATTTCAGCAGGCGATTTTGTAATGGTTGTAAAAAATAATTATTATTGGTTAGAGGAAAATTCTACAGCCGGTTTTATCGCTAATGGTGATATTTGCCAAGTTTTAAAAATCTTTTCGATTAAAGAATTGTATGGTTTTAACTTTGCGGAAGTGGAATTAAAAATGATTGATTACCCAGAAATGCAACCTTTTGAAACGGTTCTTTTATTAGACACGTTAACAAGCGAAAGTCCGTCATTGACGTATGAAGAATCTAATAAATTATACCAAGCAGTAAAAGAGGATTATGCGCACGAAAAATCAAAATACAAGCAATTTTTAGCGATTAAAAAGAACAAATACTTTAATTCGCTGCAAGTAAAGTTTTCTTATGCGATGACTTGTCACAAATCTCAAGGAGGACAATGGAAGACTGTTTTTATAGAACAACCATATTTGCCTGATGGTGTTTCTAAAGAATATATTAGATGGCTATACACGGCAGTTACAAGAGCACAAGAAAAGTTGTATTTAATAGGGTTTAAAGATGATTTTTTTATTGATTAATGAAGTAAATAATGAATGGAAATGGTGCCGTAGATATTACCATTATCAGTTCTTAATTCTTTAGATTTATTAGTGCTGTAATTAAAAGCATACCCAAAATTAAAGCTGTTTGCGGTAAATTTTATACCTGCCTCTAAATGGAAAATTAAAGGAACCAACTCTTTAGTAACAGGGCTTGTTGTATTTAAAAAACTACCTTGTAATGTAGCGTCGTAAAGTGAATAGCTAACCATTGGTTTTATATATAAAAAGGATTCTACCGCTCTATTAAAGTTTGTTTTTTCATTATTTAAATTTGTATTAAACGCAATGGAATTTGTAATTTTAGCCAAGGATTTAAAACCTATTCTAGCATAAAATCCCGAAGAAATATTTGTGTAAATTGTTCCTAATTTTGCCGTATTTATCCAAGAAATATCATAATAATTTGAAGGATCTTTTACCAAAAATTGAAAATATTCTGCATTAAAATTTAATCCGAAAGCATTTTTTATTTGATACTCCCATCCAATGGCTTTTTTAAATCCGTAGATATCATGTATAAAATCTTGCAACTCTTTGCCAAAAGCGTTTGAGCCAACAACGCCAATTTGAATAGAGGTATTTAAAATTTTATGGTTTTTGTACACCCGATGAACGCCAAAACTTCCAAATAAATAACTGGCAAAAGGTCTGTCATGATCATTAATATTCTGCACAATTGCTTTATAAGGCGTATACATTTCGTGGCCAATTTTCCACTCAAAAATTCGTTTTTCTTGATTTTCTTTTTTTATTTGAGAAAGATATCGGTAGCTTAAAAATGTTCCGTTTGTATAATACCTGTCTTTTTGCGAAGAAACATATAAATCGTTGTCACTTGTAAAACTGATTTCTTTAGAGAATTTTTCTTGAGAAAGAATGTAAAAAGAAAAAAACAGAAAATAAAAAGAAAGACTATATTTCATACCAGACAAATATAAAATAACTAATTTAAAAGAGTAAATTTTTAACAGATTTTTGAAAAAAAGGTTTTATTTTAGGGCCTTTAAATTAGATAGATGAATACAAAAAAAGCTGTAAGTATAGAAGAATTTGAGAACATAAAAGATAATGAAGAACTTTTATCGCTTTTAAAGACAAAAAATATTTCTTATAACAAGGTAGTAGATACGCTTTTTTATAATAAAGAATTACGGTTATTACAAATAGAGTTAGTGAAACTTCAAAATTATATTTCCAAAAAAAAGATAAGAGTTGCTATTGTTTTTGAAGGAAGAGACGCAGCAGGTAAGGGAGGAAATATCCGAAGATTTATGGAGCATTTAAACCCAAGGTCGAGTAGATTAGTAGCTTTAAATAAACCAACGGATCTAGAAAAAGGCCAATGGTATTTTCAACGATATGTAAAAGAATTGCCAAATCCTGGTGAAATTGTTTTTTTTGACAGAAGTTGGTATAATAGAGCGGTTGTAGAACCTGTAATGGGCTTCTGTTCAGCGATTCAGTACAAACAATTTTTAGTACAAGTTCCGGAGTTTGAACATATGATGTATGAGGACGGCGTTGTTATAATAAAGTTTTGGTTATCAATCACCAAAGAGGAACAGCAAGTGCGTTTTGAAGCTAGAAAAGAAAATCCTTTAAAAAGATGGAAATTTAGTCCAGTTGATAAACAAGGCCAAATTTTGTGGGATAAGTACACACATTATAAGTCAGAAATGTTCTCTAAAACACATACTTCATACAGTCCCTGGATGATTATTAAAACCAATGATAAAAAAGTTGCGAGATTAGAAGCGATGAGACATGTTTTATCACAATTTGATTATGAAGGAAAGTTAGACGCAGGTACAGTTGTAAACCCAGATCCAAACATTGCTATGCGTTATTATCGCTCAAATACGCTACAAATAGATTAAATTTTTATGGATATAAAATTAACAGCATCAGACGTACAAAAGTTGAATTCTAAAAAAGGATTTTTGGCTTTGCTATCTAAAGAGCCTTTTAATATTGTAAAAGCCCTTAGGTATTTAGATTATCAGAAAAAACTAAAGAAATTGCAAACTGAATTAATTAGATTGCAAACTTGGGCAATTAATAATAATGAACGCGTAATTGTTGTTTTTCAAGGAAGAGATGCTGCAGGTAAAGGTGGTGCAATTAGACGGGTTACAGAGCGTATAAATCCACGTCATATGCGTATTGTAGCGTTGCCAAAACCATCTGAAGATGAACAATCTCAGTGGTATTTTCAACGATATGTTGAGCAGTTTCCAAAAGCTGGAGAAATGGTTTTTTTTGATAGAAGTTGGTATAATAGGGCGGTTGTAGAGCCGGTAAACGGATTTTGTACACCAGAAGAATACGAGATCTTTATGAATCAAGTAAATGATTTTGAAAGAATGATTTTAGAATCGGGAATTCATTTGGTTAAAATTTATATGTCTATTTCTAAAAAAGAACAAGCGCAACGTTTTGAAGATATTAAGAATGATCCTTTAAAACAATGGAAGATGACCAAATTAGACGAAAAAGCACAAGTTTTGTGGGATCAATACACAGGGTATAAAAATGCAATGTTCGCAAAAACAAATACGAAGATTTCCCCGTGGAAAATTATACGTGCTAATAGAAAAACAGAAGCTAGAGCTAATGTTATCAATCATATATTAGATAGTATTCCTTACGATAAAAACTTAAAAATTTAGTTTTTTTGAATTAGACTTTTAAGCTTTATAGAACTATCAAACTTATTATTTTCTTGTAACTTTCACAGTTCTTACTTGCACACGTGCCCCCATCGGCTAAATTAGATTACGATACGACCGAAATAAATACAGCACTAAATGGCATTGCATCAGGAGTTTTGGCAAATGATACAGATGAGGATGATATTTTACCGGTTACTCAGTTTTCTGTAAATTTAGATTTGTTGCTCTAAGTTATTGAATGGGAGGATTTCAATAGATCTGAATGCTAACTTTTTGTATGAAGAAATTATTGAAGCAGGATTTTCTTATCGCTATGAAAATTCGGTTATTACTTTATTCGCGCTCATTATAAGTGAGAAATATAGAATAAGATACGGCTTATGATTATAACTTATTTACACCTGGTGGTAATTTTAGTTCTCACGAAATTATTTTTCATTTAGATTTGAATCTAAAAAGAAATTCGAGATGGTTGCTTCATAACAAATGTTATTTTTAGGAAATAGTTAAACTAACTTTTTAACTTCAGAAAAAATAAAATAAACTTCACCAGCAATTTGTTGGCTTGTTTGTAAATAAGTTTCTTCTTGTGTATCTGATCCATCAGCATGTTTTGGATCTACAAAAGGCAAATGAAAACGATGACTTGCAGTGGGTATAAATGGGCAATTTACATCCGCATTATTGCAGGTTGTAATTGCCATAAAAGGTTCTTTATTTAAAGGATCGCTATAAAATTTAGAAAAACCTAAAATAGCCTTTTTTGTACCTTTAAAAGAAATCTGATAGGTAGGATTTTGATGCGAAAAATCTGTTAATTGAAATTCAAAACCAACTTTTTGAAGCGTTTTTACCGTATTTCTATAAAATGCGGTTACTTCTGTTCCTCCAGAAAAAGCATTGATATTCAGTTTAAAATAATGAGCGGCATAAAAACTCCAAACTTGCCCTAATTGACTCCTTCTTGAATTGTGAGTGCATATAAAGTTAAGGTTAACTTCTTTATCTAGAGTATGTTCTTTTGTAATTGCATCAGAAATTTTAAGTAAAAGTGTTTTTCTTTCATCAGAAATTGTTACTTTTTTATAAGCGTTTTCAAAAAAATTTTCTACTGAAATAGTTGAAGTGCTAAGCATCTTGTTATTTTCGTTGCAAGTTAAGTAAATAAAGTACTTTTGTAAATTAAAAGAAAGTTAAGAATGCGTTTAGAAATTGGTCATAAAGTTGCTGTTTTAGATGATGTTTTAAAAGGAATCGTAACCAATATTAACGGTGGTGTGATTTCTGTTAAAACTACAGATGGAATGATTTTTAATTTTCATGAATCAGAATTAGTTAAGATAGGCCAAGAACAAGACGAACTAAGCAAATTTTCTGATATAAATAATGATCTTTTAAAAGAGAAAATGATCACCAATAAACCTAAAAAAAGCTTCTTTCAAAAAGAAAAACACGAGGTTATTTTAGAGGTTGATTTACATATTAATAAGTTAGTAAAATCGGTAAGAGGTTTGGATAATTATGACATGTTAAATCTGCAATTAGATACGGCAAAAAGTAAAGTTGAGTTTGCTATTAGTAAAAGAATTTCTAAAATTGTTTTTATTCATGGAGTTGGAGAAGGAGTTCTAAAATCTGAATTACATTATTTACTTAATAAATATCCAGTGAGATATTATGATGCTTCATACAAAAAATATGGTTTAGGAGCCACGGAAGTCCATATTTTACAAAACCCTAATTAATTGTATTTTTGCACTATGAAACCTATTTACTTAGACAACGCCGCCACAACAAAAATTGATATTGAGGTTTTAAACTTGATGCATGTTTCGATGCAAGAAAATTTTGGAAATCCCTCATCTACTCATCAATTCGGACGAAAAGCAAAATCGGCCGTTGAAACAGCTAGAAAAAATATCGCAAAACATTTTAACGTAACTGCACCCGAAATTATTTTTACTGCTGGAGGTACAGAAGCAGATAATTTAATTTTAAATAATGCCGTTTTAAACCTTGGAGTTCAGAGAATTATTACTTCAAAAATTGAACATCATGCAGTTTTGCACACTGCAGAGTTTCTTCAAAGAACTCAAAATATCATTTTAGATTTTATAAATGTCGATGAATTTGGAGCCATAGATTTAAATCATTTAGAAGAAATTTTAGCTACTTCGGATAAAAAAACGTTGGTGAGTTTGATGCATATCAACAATGAAATTGGTAACATTTTACCTGTTGATGAAATTTGTGTTTTATGTAAAAAATATAACGCTTTATTTCATTCTGATACAGTTCAAGTAATTGGGCATTATGCCCTAGATTTACAGAAATATCCTATAGATTTTATTGTGGCAAGCGCTCATAAATTCCACGGACCAAAAGGAGTTGGTTTTGCTTTTTTTAAAAAAGGATTTGGAGTTTTACCAATGTTTTATGGAGGTGATCAAGAAAGAGGAGCAAGGTCTAGTACAGAAAATGTGCACTCCATTTTAGGAATGGATAAAGCGCTAACCATTGCAATGAGCAATCTGGAAAGTGATACAAAATATATAGAAAACCTAAAACAGTATTTTATTACTGAATTGCTAAATATATCTGCGGATATTCAGTTTAATGGACGTTCATCAGACTTCAAAAAAAGTAGTTATACTATTTTAAACGTTCGTTTTCCTGTTAATAATGATATGTTATTGTTTAGTTTAGATATGGCAGGAATTGCTGTTTCTGGTGGTTCTGCTTGTCAAAGTGGAAGCAATAAAGGTTCTCACGTTTTAGCTGAAATTCTGAAGGATCAGGAAGCAGATAAGACGTCTGTTCGTTTTTCTTTTTCAAAATTTACTACAAAAGAAGAAATTGATACCACTATTATAAAATTAAAAGAACTTTTAGATTAGTTAATAAAAAGTTTTTTGGTTTCTATTTTGTTTTCAGAATCTTGAATTCTAACAAAATAAATTCCGGTTTTTAAATCAGTTACTGAGAATACATTTGTTTTTATGTTATTGTTGGTGAACTGTTTAACTTGTTTTCCTGTAACAGCAAAAACACGAACTTCTTTTACTTCTGTAGATAATGAAAAAAAGTTTGATGTAGGATTTGGATACAGTTGTAAAATATTGTAATCGATAGCAATAACATCAGTAGATAATGTCGCTGCTTGATTTCCGAAAATTTTAAATTCACCAGGAGCTAAATTTATAGTTGCTGCACTGTAAGTTGAATTTCCTGAGCTGTCCATCAAATCTACCCAGTTTCCAGCAATAGGGAAATTTGTGTTTACGGTTTGAGAAACTACATCAAAATTTGCCAAAATAACTACATTTCTTAGTTGCGTAGTTGGAATGTTTGTATCAAAAATATCAATTCTTGGCGTTAAAGAACCAGAAGTAATCGTATAATCTCCTTCAAAAACAGGTTCGTTAATTTTTAGTGCATTCATTCTCGCCCAATCATCGTAAATTTTCTTTCTGCTTGGGTTGGATAGCCAGTTTTCTGACCATTGAGGTTGTTGTTTCGTATCTAATTTGCAATCTCCGTCAGTACCACCAGGTTCATTTACCGTTCCGTTATTACACGTAAAGATTGAAATATCCATTCCTAAAGCAGCAAAATGCCATATCATTTTTGGACCAGGAATTGTTAAACTCACAGCACCAATTGCTGACATTCTTGACAATGCTGTATTTAAATCTTTTACATTATGACTAGATACTGCATCACTACCAAAAGTAACAGCTCGGTACATGATTCTTTCTTCATCATGACTTTCTGGATACCCAATAAGTCTAGGCCCATTGAACTGTGCACGAGATTTATGTCCAATTCCATTAATATTAGAATTAGCGCCATAACCCATAATTAATTGGCTATAAGGATCTGTCATTTTACCCCACATCATCACTCCTTTACCTTCAGCTAAACGGAGTTTTAAATTACATGACATCTCATGATGACGGCAAACCTTTTGATAAAGAAAGAGAAATGCCTTATAAAACAGCCACAATGTTATTATTGACACCTGGAACATCCCAAGTATATTATGGAGATGAAGCTGCAAAAGATTTAATTATAGAAGGAACTGTGGGTGATGCAACTTTGCGTTCGTTTATGAATTGGGATGCCATAAATAGCAATGATGATACTAAGAAAATTCTAAGACATTGGCAGAAACTAGGTCAGTTTAGAGCAAATCATATGTCTGTTGGCGCAGGAAAGCACCAACTAATTTCTGATGAAAATGGCTTGGTGTTTTCAAGAATAAGAAAAGAGGACAAAGTGGTGATGGCAATAAATATGTTAGAACAAAATATACTTATTGATGTTTCTTCAGTCTTTGAAGATGGAGAAAAACTAAGAGATTTTTATTCTGATAAAGAAGTAGTAGTAATAGACGGAAAAGTGAATTTTACATCTATTTATAGTGTTGTTTTGTTAGAAAAAATAGAATAAAACTTAATTTTTACTTGCTTTATTAAATTCATTGATCATAAAATAGGCCCAAATAACAACACATATTACTACAAAAATAGAAAAATAAATAATGATACTATCGATGTTCATTTTTAATTAGTTTTAGAAAAATCATTAAACCTAATAATGTTGGAGCCCAAAGTCCCATAAAGATACCATGAAGTTTTTCGCCAGTTAAAAACAGATACTCTGCAAAAAGAATTATCAAAAAACACAGTACAAGCATAATTGTATTAGCAATTCCTAATTTATTTATGAAATTCATTAATTATTTATTTTTTATAAAGTTACTATTTTTTTTTAATACTAGGTGCACTGCTAGTCAAAAAAGAACAGTGTAACATTTATTTTTATCCTTAGAATATTAAAATAAAATTAAAAATAACTATACTGATTTATTTTAATATACTAATTTTAAGTATTTTGCGCTATATTGTTAACTCAACAACGCTGTATATGTGCTATAAATCTCTTAAAGTCTTAATAATCATATTTATATGTTTACACGGCTATACGTCGTACTCTCAAGAAATACCTCCAATAAATATTTTTTCTCCGGAGATGTATGGCGCCGAAAACCAAAACTGGGCAATAACTCAAGCTCCTAATAAATTTATTTATGTGGCAAATAACGAAGGTTTATTAGAGTATAATGGTGCTAATTGGCAGTTGTATCCTACGCCAAATGAAACAATAATGCGTTCTGTAAAATCTTTTGGAGATAAGATTTATACTGGTTTTTACATGGGCTTTGGTTATTGGGTAAAAAATGATTTTGGCATTTTAGAATATACTTCAATTGTAAAAGAGCAGAACATTAAAATGTTACAAGACGAGCAAATTTGGGAAATTTTTGAGCTGGATGGATTTATGATTTTTAAATCTTTAGAAAGAATTTATTTATTTAATTTAAAAACAAACACCATAAATACGATAAGTGCAGAAAGAAAGATTCTTAAATTATCTATCGTTGACGGAATTATTTATTTTCAAGAAAATACGAAAGGAGTTTATAGAATAGAAAATGGTGTTCCTAAATTAGTTTCAGATGATACAATTTTAAAAGAAAATAAGATTGTAGATATTTTTTTAAAAGATAAAAAATTACTTTTCTTAACTCAAGAAAAAGGTTTTTTCTTTTTAGATATTGATCAAATAAAGCCCTGGAAAACACTTTCAAATGATTTTTTATTAGATAAAACGATTTATAGTGCAAATCATTTAAAAGACGGCAGCATTGCTATAGGTACAATTTCTGATGGACTTATTTATATTTCAAAAGAAGGGAAACTAAACTACCAAGTAACGCAAGCCTTAGGATTAAGTAATAATACTGTTTTAAGTATTTTCGAAGACTTTGATAGCAATATATGGTTAGGTTTAGATAACGGAATTAACACTATAAATTTAACATCTCCATTTAAATTATATGAAAAAAAGAACAATTTCTGGGGTACAATTTACGCTTCAATTATTTTTAAAGGCTATTTGTATTTAGGAACAAATCAAGGATTATACTATAGAAAAAAAGATTCAGAAAATGATTTTCAGTTTGTTGAAAATACTCAAGGTCAAGTTTGGAATTTGGATGAAATAGATAATACATTATTTTGTAGTCATGATTCGGGGACATTTATTATCAATAATAATGAAGCACAACTAATAAAAGGAGCAGAAGGTACTTGGGGCGTTAAAAAAATAAACGAAACTACGATACTTCAGGGTAATTATGATGGTTTGTATGTACTTTCAAAAGAGGGTTCTTCATGGAAGTTAAGGAATAAAATTGATGGTTTTTTTAATTCTAGCAAGTATTTTATGGTGGAAGAAGGCCATAAGATATTTGTAAATCATGAGTACAAGGGTGTTTTTAAATTGGAAGTTGATAAAGATTTTAGAAAAGTTTTAAAAGTTAAAAAGGACGAATCCGTAGAAAAAGGGATTCACTCAAGTTTAATGAAATATCATAAAGATATTTTTTATTCTAGTAAAAAGGGGTTTTTAGATATGATGCTGCAGAAGATAAATTTCAACTTGATTCCATTTATAGCAAGTTAGTTCCGAAAGATAAATTTTTATCAGCAAAATTATTGTTTGATAAAGTGAGTAACAAATTATGGTCTTTTACAAAAGAAGATATTCGATATTTCACACCTGGGAAACTAAGTGACGAACCAAATTTAGAGATAATTCCGATAAAAGGATCAGTACATAAAGGTGCTTCTGGCTATGAAAATATTATTTATTTAAGTGATAAAAAATATTTGATTGGTACTAGTGATGGATATTTAATTGTTAATTTAAATAGTATTAAAGAATCAAATACTTTTAAAATAAGCATTAATAAGGTTCTAAATCATGAATTTGAGAGCCCGAGGAATAGGTTGAGCTTATCTAAAAGTAGTAATTTTAAAAGTTATGAAAATAATTTTGAGTTTTATTATAGTGTTCCAAACTATAATAAAACATCTTCTATAAAATATCAGTATCACTTAGGTGGCCTTAACGAAAAATGGAGTAATTTATCAAATTCAAGTTCGCTATTATTCGAAAATTTACCTTACGGTTCTTATACGTTTAAGGTAAGAGCTTCTATTGACAATAAATTAAGTGATAATGTTGCAGTGTATTCTTTTAAAATTGATAAGCCTTGGTATGTTAGCAATTTAATGGTTACTCTTTACATACTTATTTTTATCTATTTAGGGTATGTAGTGAACGATTTACATCGTAAATATTACAGAAATCAAAGGGAAAATTATTAGAGAAAGCACAAAAGGAGTTAGAATTACAAGAATTAGAAAGTTCACAAAAAATAATAAAGCTCAACAACGAAAAACTAAGGAATGATATTGAAGTCAAAAACAGAGAGTTAGCAACTTCTACAATGAGTATTATTAGAAAGAACGAATTTTTAAGTTCGATAAAAATGGAGTTAGTGTCCGGAGGAAAAGAGAACCTAAATAAAGTTGTTAAAATAATTGATAAAAATTTAAACAATAGAGACGATTGGAAAATGTTTCAAGAAGCATTTAATAATGCGGATAAAAAGTTTCTTGGTAAAATAAAATCGAAGCACACAGAGTTAACTCCAAATGATTTAAGATTGTGCGCATATTTAAGACTAAACTTGTCTTCAAAAGAAATAGCCCCCTTATTAAATATATCTCCAAGAAGTGTGGAAGTAAAACGCTATAGATTAAGGAAAAAAATGAATTTACCTCATGATGAAAATTTAACAAGTTATATATTAGAAGTATAATGCCTCAACATTCGTAAAAATCACCTATACAAAACCACAACATTAGTGGTGTTTACATCCCAATAACGTATTTTTAATATTTTATTAACATTAGTATATGCAACAGATTCAACTTATTTTCTTGTTGTGTATGTTTTTTGTTGGGGTTCTTTTTAGTGATATAAGAAAAAAGTAGCACTATTTTTACATTATTATTATTATTATTATTATAAATTAAAATATTATTTATGAGAAAAAAGATTTCATTACTGATCTTTATGTTTATTAGTTTTTGGGCAACTGCTCAAACAATAAATGTAAAGGGTATTGTAAAAGATGCAATTACTGGAGATGTATTGCCAGGAGTAAGTATTACTATTAAAGGTACAACCACAGGTACTCAAACAGATTTTGATGGACTTTATAGTCTTTCTAATGTAGAAAAAGGAGCCACACTAGTCTTTAATTATTTGGGGTACGCCCAAAAAGAAGTAACTGTTAACCAACAAACTATTAATGTAGGTTTAGACGGGTCTGCAGAATCTTTAGATGAAATTGTAGTTGTAGGGTATGGTACGCAACGAAAAAAGGAAGTAACAGGTGCAGTAACTGTAATTGATGCTGAGGCTATTGAGAGGCTGAACCCAACTAGAGTAGAACAAGCGTTACAAGGTCAAGTTGCTGGGGTAAATATTACCTCTGCATCTGGTTCTCCAGGTAGTAGTTCTAATATTAGAATACGTGGTGTTTCTACAAACGGCGATAGTAGTCCATTAATTTTAGTTGATGGTAACGTAATTGTAGATTTATCAGTTTTAAATCCTAATGATATCAAAAGTATCAATGTACTAAAAGATGCTACAGCTGGTATTTATGGAGTTCGTGCTGCGAATGGAGTTGTTTTAATAACGACGAAATCTGGTAGAAAGGAATCTGAATTGAAATTCCAATTAGATGCATGGACAGGTATTCAATCAACTAGTAAAAAAATTGATTTATTAAATGCTAGAGATTTTGCACTTTATGTAAATGATGCGGGAGACAAAACAAGATTTTTTGTATATCCAAATAAAGGTACTGATTGGCAAGATGAAGTATTTGATCAAGCAATGATTTCTAGTGTTAATTTTAGTGCAAGTGGTGGTACTAAAAAAGCAGCATATACTTTTGGGGTATCTCGTTTAGATCAAGATGGAATTGTGGGTGTAGGTAAATCTAACTTTACAAGAACTACGGCAAGAATAGGTTTTAATTATGATATTTTAGATAATTTAAAATTATCTACAACAGGTTTATTTACAAACTCTGAAAAGAATAATTTACCTGAAGGAGGAATTGGTTCTGTATTATATAGTGCAGTAAACGTGAATCCAGATTTGGCGATTAGAGATGAGAATGGGAATTTTTCTACTGTAGATGATATTTCACAAATTGAAATCATAAACCCATTAGCACAAATTGCGAATAATAATAATACAACAAGAATAGACAGATATAGTGCTACTATTGGTTTAGATTATACGTTCTTAAAAAACTTTACAGCTAGTTCTAAGTTTCAAATAAATCACGCAACAGTTCTTTATGATTCTTTTAGTCCAATAGCTGATTATGGTCCAGGGAAATCTGCAAATAGATTGCAAGAATTTACAACAGATTTTTCTGATATTTATGATGATTATACTTGGGATAACTATATTAATTATACAAATATATTTAACGATGATCATGATTTAACTGTTTTATTAGGTACTTCTATATTTAAAACTACAGGAGAACAATTTTATGGATCTAGTCAAGATGGAACATTAGTCCAGCCTAGAGTTATAGATTTTGATATTGCAAGAGGAGTAGGTTTTTTTGATAGCCGTTTATCTTCAATTTTCACAAGATTGCAATATAGTTATAAAGGTAAATATTTATTATCTGCAGTGCTTCGTAGAGACGGTTCAACTAGTTTTGGTCCAAATAATAAATTTGGTTATTTCCCATCAGCATCAGTTGGTTGGAATGTTTCAGATGAACCATTTTTTGAAGACAATAAAGTAATTAACTCTTTAAAAATTAGAGCAAGTTACGGTGTTATTGGTAATGATAAAATACCTGGTGGAGCATTTGTTTCATTATTAAATGGTGAAGGAGTATACGCATCCAATAATGAAGTAACACAAGAAGATTTATTATTTGGAGTTGCAATTGGTAAAATTGGAAATCCAGATATAAGATGGGAAAAACAAAAATCTGCTAATATTGGTTTTGATGCTAGTTTTTTAGATAGAAAAGTTAAAATTTCTATGGATGCTTTCTCAAAAAGAACAGAAGATTTATTAATTGCACCTCAAGTCTCAGGTTTAATTGGGCCGTATGCGCCAGGTGCTTCTACACCTGTTAAAAATGCAGGAACAGTAGAAAACAAAGGTTTTGAATTTAAGATTGATTACAATGATAGTTTTTCAGAAGATTTTAAATTTAATATGAGTTTTAACTTTACTACAATTGATAATGAAGTACTTTTTGTTTCAAGTGATTCAGGTTTTGAACAAGGAGGGGATTTTGGAGTTGGTTTAGGAATATTCACATCAAGAATGGAAGCTGGTTTTCCAATGGGATATTTTCATGGATTTAAAACTGACGGATTGTATCAAACACAAGCAGAAATTGATGCTTTAAATGCATCATCACCAAATGGAATATATCATAATACAGCTGGTCCTGGAGACTTAAAGTTTGTTGACACGAATGGTGATGGAGAGATTACAGATGCAGATAAAGCATATATTGGAGATCCAATAGCAGATCTTACAATGGGTTTCAATATTGGCTTTTCATATAAAAACTTTGATTTCAGTGCAAATGCATTTGCATCTATAGGTAATGATATGGTTAGAGATTATGAACGTAAAGATTTATATGCAAATAGAGGTACTTATATGTTAGACAGATGGCAAGGCACTGGTACAAGTAATACTGTACCAAGAGCTTTTGCTGGAGCGTCAATAAATACAGATAATTTTTCTGATTTCTTTGTAGAGGATGCTTCTTTTGTTCGATTACAGAACATACAAGTTGGTTATACGATTCAACCTAGTAGTTTAGCAGGTTCAGGAATCAGTAAATTAAGAATATATCTTACAGGAAATAATTTATTTACAATTACAGATTATACAGGTTATGATCCTTCAGCAAGTTCTGGATCTCCAATTGGAGCAGGTGTAGATAAAGGATTTTATCCGGTTGCAAGTTCTTATTTGTTAGGTGTTAACTTAAATTTTTAATAAAAGATGAAGAATATAAAAATAGTAAAGTATCTTTTAATGGTACTAATAACATTTACAGCATGTGATGATTTTGTAGATGTAGATCCTATAGGGGTTGAAGCAGAAGATTACTTTAATTCTGAAGAAGAATACGAAAGTGCTCTTATAGGAGCTTATGATTTATTACAAGCTACTTTTCAAAATGTTTTAATAAGCGTAGTTGCTTCAGATGATTTTATTGCTGGTGGAGATCCATTTAATTATGATCAACCAACATTGCAGAATATCAATTCAATGATTCATACACCTTCTGATAATAATCAATTAAGAGAAGTATGGCAATTGATGTATGCAGGAATCAATAGAGCTAATTATGTTTTAGAATTTAAAGATAAAACAGAATTTGCAGGTAAAGCTGCAGTAATAGCACAAGCTTATTTCTTAAGAGCTTATTTCACTTTTGAATTGACAAAGTTTTTTGGAGATGTTCCATTAACATTTGAAGAAAGAGGTGGTGTAAATAGAATGACAGATAAAAGAATTTTATTTGGTGAAGAGTTTGATGTAAACAGAGTAGGTAGTATTGCAGATGTATATAGCTTAATTGAAGAAGATTTAAAAGAAGCTATTACTAGTTTACCAGCGACTCAAAGTCAAAAATATAAAATTACTAAAGGTGCTGCTCAAGCATTATTAGGTAAAGTATATTTATATCATGGTACCTTTGATAATTCTAAATTTGCACAGGCAGCGACTACTTTAGTTCATGTGTATGGTAAATATAGTTTAAAACAAGGCGCAGATTACACAAACCTTTTTGAAAGTGAAGGTGAGAACGGAGACGAATCTGTTTTTGAAATCCAGTATTCAGGAGTTGAAGCTGCGTCATGGGGTTGTATTATCTGTAGTGAAGGATCTTATTTTGTTCAATATAATGGACCAAGATCTCCTTATGATAATCCAGTATATAGATCAGGTTGGGGATTTAATTTACCAACACAACAATTATATGATCTATTTGATGCAAATGATAACAGAAGAGAAGTTACCTTTTTAGATTTAAGAAATGATCAAGATACTTATTCTCAAGGTAGAGATGATACTGGTTTTTTTAATCGTAAATATTTACCACGTAAAGCAGATGCTAAAATAGGTGCAGATCCATTAAACCATGCTAATAATTACAGAGCAATTCGTTATGCAGATGTATTATTAATGCTTGCAGAAGCAGAAGTGCAAAGTGGTGGTTCAAATGCAGCTGCATACCTAAATGAAGTAAGAGCAAGAGCATTCGGTAATAATAGTCAAAATTACACTACTGCTGAAGGTTCTCTTTTAGAAGCAATTTATACAGAAAGACGTAAAGAATTAGCTGGTGAAGGTCATCGTTTTTTCGATCTTGTAAGAACAGGTAAAGCGAAAGCTAACTTTGATGCATTTAATGCAAGCAAGCCGGCAGAATTTAATGCTGTAAATTTCACAGAAAATAAACACGAAATTTTCCCAATTCCTTTAGTAGAATTACAATTGGCGAATGCGGTAGAAAAGTGGGGTCAAAACCCAGGATATTAATATAAATTAAGTAAAACAACAATAAACAGAAGAATATGAATTTATTAAAAAAAGGATCATACATCCTACTAGTATTTTTAGCAAGCTTTACAATTTCTTGTGAAGATGACAATGACGATGTGGCTTCAATTACAGGTTTAGACTTTGTAGTGGCAACATTAAATTCGGATGGAACAAAAACAGGAGTAATACCTACAACAGCATTCGGAAATGGGAATATTTTATATACCGTAGATTTTGGAGCAACTGCAGATTCAGATACAGATTTATTTCAAACAAGTGCTCCTATGGTTACGTATGATTACCCAGATGAAACAATGACTTATATAATTACTGTTACTGCTTCGCTGGAAGGAGTTGCAGATGTTTCTATAACTAAAGAACATAAGGTAACTTTTGTAGTAGCACCGCCACCAACAGCAGGTGGTAACCCTTTAGCAGGTACTTGGAGATTAGCTCCAGAATCGGGAGCTTTTGGAGTTGGCCCAGCAAAGGATAATGTTTCTTGGTTTTCAAGTTCAGCAGATGATGTAACCGGAAGAGCATGTTTATTTGATGATGAATATGTATTTAACGCAGATGGCACTTTTTCAAATGTTTTAGGAGCAGATACTTGGTTAGAAGGATGGCAAGGTGCTACACCAGATGGTTGTGGTACACCAGTTTTTCCACATGACGGAAGTGCAGCAGCAACGTTTACTTATGATGCTGGTGCCGGTGCAGTAACGCTTAATGGAAAAGGTGCGTATTTGGGTTTATCTAAACCTTTTAATGGTGGTGAATTAGCAGCTCCAGGGGATGCACCAGACTCAATAACTTATATTGCTGTTTTAGATGGTGATACTTTAGAGTTAGATATAGAAATTGCTGGTGGAGGATTTTGGTCTTATAAATTAGTTAGAGATGCAGCACCTTCGATAGAAGGTACTTGGAAATTAGCTCCAGAATCGGGAGCTTTTGGAGTTGGCCCAGCAAAGGATAATGTTTCTTGGTTTTCAAGTTCAGCAGATGATGTAACCGGAAGAGCATGTTTATTTGATGATGAATATGTATTTAACGCAGATGGCACTTTTTCAAATGTTTTAGGAGCAGATACTTGGTTAGAAGGATGGCAAGGTGCTACACCAGATGGTTGTGGTACACCAGTTTTTCCACATGACGGAAGTGCAGCAGCAACGTTTACTTATGATGCTGGTGCCAGTGCAGTAACGCTTAATGGAAAAGGTGCATATTTGGGTTTATCTAAACCTTTTAATGGTGGTGAATTAGCAGCTCCAGGGGATGCACCAGGCTCAATAACTTATATTGCTGTTTTAGATGGTAATACTTTAGAGTTAGATATAGAAATTGCTGGTGGTGGATTTTGGTCGTATAAATTGGTGAGACAATAAATATAGGATTGATTGATATTAGATTTATATTTTTAAATTGATTACTACTCCTATAAAACTTTTATAGGTTTCAATAAAAATATTTTAATCTCTTGGAGTTTAACTCCAAGAGATTTTTTTATGCGTTTCATTTAGAGTTTTACAAACAATTTGAATCTTACTCAGTCTAACAGGATTACCGAAGAAGTAACTTTATACAAAGATTTGTTATTATCAGGTAGGCTCTATAGTTAGGTGAAATTTTTTTTTTAATAGTGAATACTTATTTTTCTAAGGGTTTGATACAAAATAATATTTACACTTTTGGTTTAATTATGTAATTCCATTCTCCATGGAATTCGTTTCTACTAATATTTATTTCTAACAATTCTTTATCAGTTATTTTAATTCCTTTTTCGTTAATTCTTTCATCCATTTTAGCTTTTATTTTCAAACCTTTTTTTTGTTGTAGTGTTTGCAATCAGGTTTATTATTACTTGAAGACTTGTTAATGGTTTTGCTCGCCAATTCATTGAAATAAACGAAAACATTTTATGTTCAATTTTGTTCCATTTACTAGTCCCTTGAGGAAAATGACTAATATATATATCCTTGTTTAATTCGTTTGAAAGATCTTGTAAAGATTCGCCCCCATTTCATACCACCAATTCCGTATGTTAGATACTGCAAATTTTGCGGTGTCAAAATTAACCCCAATGCTCATCCATCCTTCATTCTTACAAATGTCATACACTCCATAAGGAATGGCCTTCCCTAAGTCTTTATCTATAAAATCATACACTTTTACATCCTTGGGATTTCCTTTTAAATCCCATTCTTTTCCTCCATTTTTAAAATTACCTACTACTTCTTTTTTCTTACAGTCAAGCGAAATCACAGGGTCTCCATTTGCCATAAAATCCATTGTAGTTTTGTTTATATGTTTAAATTGTGCGTCTCGATCCTGATGATTCCCACCTTCATCTGTTTTTCTGTTTGACTGTAAAGTAAATTACTCTGATTTTAAAATTCGATTGACAACATTATAGCTGATAGTAAACCCTTGGGAATTAATTTCTTGTTCCAATTTCCTAATGCTTTTGCTTGTCCACAAAAGAGGCCTCATAGGGTCTCCTAATGTATGAGGGGCAACTAAATCCTTTACCGCTTGAACCAGAGTAGTATCTAAAGCAATCGCTTTTTTTCTACCTCCCCCTTTTTTTCTTATTCCTTTATCGGATAGGTTTGTTGGTTCTAAATACAACTCTTTTTCACCAAAAATAAGGGTTACTCTTGAAACTTTCGTAAGATTAGAAACGATGCTTTTTCCCTCTATCTAAACCAATAGATTCTGAAGATAGGTAAAGACGTCTTGATTTTTCATCCAAATGAGGAAGTAATAAATCGTATTTCTTTTTTAATAAAAGATGTGCTTTTTCCATATGCCAATTTATTAAAAATGTACACTTTATTTTGTATCAAATACTTAGTTTAATAATGTATCGTATCATGTTTTTTTCAGAAATACAAAATAAATCCGTCATATTATAATTAACTTAACACTAGTAATGCATTTATAGGATATTATACAGGTGGAAATCATACCTATCAAATTTTCAGTAGAGAAACGCCCAATGAAATGATTTTAAAAACAACTGATGCAGCAAGTGATTTTGATTGGTGGTTTATAATCATTCTTTGATAACAAGTTTAAGCTAATAAAAAAAGGTCAGTATATCACTGACCTTTTTTATTAACCAATAGAAATTTTTAAAAATAGTATAAAGTTTCAACAATTAAGGAACATTAATTTATTGCTTGATGCTTTTTGATGCTGTTTTTTAAAATCTAGAATACATAAAACTCCCTATTTCACTAATCTGTATTTAAATTTAACAATACAACACCACAACATATAGAGATAATAATCAAAGTAGAACTTCATATTTTTCTTTATAAGTTTAATATAAATAGGCCTTTTGTTAAAATCTTACGATGTATGTTTTTTGTTTAGGTCTTTTTTGATAAATACTAATAAAATTATTTTAGTTTTAAAAAATAAAAATTAATTGTATTAAATTTTGTAATAATTAAGCATTAAAAGTGCAAACATTAATTAAAAATTAAAATTATGAGTAACATTATTTTGAAGTTATCACTTTTCTTATTCGTGTTAAATGGTTTTGCACAAGCAGATAAAGTTTCTGTATTTAGCGACGAACAAGGAATGAAACTTGTTGTAAATGGTAGAGATTTCATGGTTAACGGTATGAATTGGGATTATGTTCCAATTGGTGAAAACTATGCTTATAGTCTTTGGAAGCAATCAGATGAGTTGATTAAAGCCGCTTTAGATGCTGAAATGAGTCTTTTAAAGAACATGGGAGTTAATACTATTAGAGTGTATACAGGTATGCAGCCTAAATGGATTACCTATGTTTATGAAACATACGGTATTTATACAATGTTAAACCATACGTTTGGTAGATATGGCCTAACTATAAACGGAGTTTGGACACCAGTTACTGAATATGGTGATCCTAAAACTAAGATTTTGCTATTGTCAGAAGTTACTGCAATGGCCAAGGAGTATAAGGATATCCCTGGTTTGTTGTTATTTTTATTAGGAAATGAAAATAATTATGGTTTGTTCTGGGCAGGAGCAGAAACAGAAGATTTTCCAGAAGAGGAGGAAAAGAAAAAATTTATAGGTGAGAGTCGTGGTAGGCCAATGTATAAATTGATGAATGACGCAGCTATTAAAATGAAATCGATAAATAATAATTTACCAATTGCTATTTGTAATGGTGATTTATTGTTTGCTGAAATTATTGCTGAAGAATGTAAAGATGTAGATATTTACGGAACTAATATGTACCGTGGTAAATCATTTACAGATGCTTTTGAAAGAGTAAAAAAGGAATTAGGTATGCCAATTTTATTCACAGAATTTGGTGCAGATGCTTTTAATGCAGTTAGCAATGAAGAGGATCAAAAGATGCAAGCATTTTATATGGTAGAAAACTGGAAAGAAATTTATCAAAATGCTGCAGGCTTAGGAAAAGCAGGAAATGCAATTGGTGGGTTTACATTTCAATTTTCAGATGGCTGGTGGAAATATGGTCAAACAAAAAATTTAGATGTACACGATAACAATGCATCTTGGTCTAATGGAGGATATTATTTAGACATAAAAGGTAGTAATAACAACATGAATGAAGAGTGGTTTGGAATTTGTGCTAAAGGCCCAACTAACTCAGAAGGTTTGTATACTTTATATCCAAGAGCAGCATATTATGCTCTAAAAGAAGTACACAGTATAAATCCTCTAGAAAAAGGAAATACTGCAGCATCCATTTTAAACCATTTTTCAAACATCAATCTAATGGATGGTGTTTTAAGAGCGAGAGGTGATAAAGCTACCATTGGAGGTAACGAAAAACTTAAGCTTAGCAATTTACGTGCAGAGTTTTCTACATTTAATACAGGGGGTAGTTTAATTACAACTCCAAATACTGCAGACTCAAATTTAGCAGGGTATCCAAATCAATTAGGTTTTGATCACATGGAGTCATATTATATTGGTGTAGAAGGAAATCCTTCGCCTAATATGAGAGCCAATGTAAATTTTAACGTTTTAGGAAATATTACAGAAAATGCTATCGATGAAATTTTCTATGAAAATAGAGGTAGAGATATTAATGTAAATACAGAAAATGGTAATGTTACTTTAGGTGATGTAAACCGAGTAAATGTTTACAATGCAGAATTTGAGTGGTCTGCTAAAGATTTTGATTTAAGAGGGTTTTATAGAACGGGACATTATCATTGGGCAGATGAAGGAGATTTCTTTGGTTTTTATACAGAAGCAAATTACGGTCCAAATTTAGATATTTATGGTGGTGAAATCTCGGGAATTGAGATGGATGGTAAAGGTGTTTTTAAAGGATTAAAAGCAGCATTTGGACCACAACTATGGTGGGGAGCAAACCCTACAGCCTTGTTAAAATATAGTAGAAATTTCGGAAATTGGGGTGTTACAGGTATTTATCATAGAGATTTAAATACAGATATTAAAATTGATCCTGAAACAGGAAGAAGAGTCTTAGATGCAAATCAATTAAGATCAGGTATTATTCCGGCATTTCCTACAGAGAGATTTGGCCTTGCAATTGAAAGAAGTTTTGGGGATTTTAAATTTAATGTAGGTGCTCTTTGGGCAGGTAACCCTTTAAATGGAAGTACTTTTCAGGATGCAAGAGGTACTTCTGGAAACTATATCATTTATAAAGATAAAATAAATTCACGGGATAATTGGGGTGGTAAAGCGAAAGTCACCTACCAAAATGGTCTTTTTAATTGGTATGCCCAGGGAGCTTACATGGGCTTAGTTGCGAATGGAGGTGCTGATCAGACAAAGACATTTACAGGGTGGAAATTAAAAGATAATGGAAGTGGAAATCAAGTAAATGTTTTAACTGGTGCTACTTATACTTTTGGAGACCTCCAGATAGCACCAAATTTTTTATATCAAAAACCATTGATAGCGGCAATGCCGAATGATGTGACGGGAACCGGGAGATTGAGAAATGTAATTGACGATCCTTTTGCTGTAAGAGGCAACAGAGAAACTGCAGGAATGGAATGGTTGTTTAGCTATGATCCTACTCCAGGAACTTGGATGTATGAATGGGATAATGACAGGGCAGAAGACGCTGTATTTGCTATGAATTTAGGTTTCGTATACAGACACTTGCCGACAACGCAAGATGCACACATTGGGTTTTTAGCAGATCGTTCATTTTTTGCTTTTCCAACGGCTGCTCCGGCAGAAGATTTATGGGAAATAAGTTCTAGAGTGGTCTCTAAAGTCGGTCCAGATTTTGGGTTTATTGGTAATTTTTTCTATGGGAATGGTCAGGCAAATGGGAATGATGCAAGATTGATTAAACGTTTTGGAGGAGATGTTAGAATGATTTTAAATAAATTAAAGGTTACTGCACAAGCAAAATTTAATGATTGGGGGCCTTTTGATTACCACAAGGATTTTAACTTAACCTTTCCAACGCAATTAATGTTAGACCTATCTACTAGTTTAGGAAAACCAGGTTGGTTTATGTTACCAAATACGAAGGTAGGGGTTCGTGGTACATGGAGATCATTAGATCAAAATTCTCCAAGATATAGCCCTAATATCGCAGAGGAATTTGCTACTTCACCAATTATTAGTCCTGTTGGGTTTCCTAATGGTTCAGAGTGGGAAATAAGAACTTACATTCATATTAATATTGGTAAATAATTTATAAAAGAGATATCATGAATACAATAAAAACAAATATCTAAAATTAATATTTTTACTAATTTTAATTTTAACGCTTGCCAATTGTGAGAGAGAACTTTCAGAAAATGTTGAGTTTACAACCTTCCCAACAACTGGAGATATATTTACAGATAATTTGGTTGGATTGGGGAGTAATTTTTATTTTCCTTATGGTCCAGATGCAAACAATCCAGTTGGGTCAAAACCAACAGCATGGTCAGTAGACACTAAAGAGGGACATGAAAGCGCATCTTCTATGCGTATTGATGTGCCAAAGGATACAGATCCCCTAGGAAATTATGCAGGTGCAATTTTAAGAATTGATGGCGAAGGGCGTGATTTATCAGGATATGACGCCTTAACTTTTTGGGCTAAGGGATCACAAACAGGAACTATTGGAGAAATAGGTTTTGGAGAAGATTTTGGTGATAATAAATATATAGCTACTATTAGGAATGTAGATTTATCTACAAATTGGGTAAAGTATATAATTCCAATTCCAGACCCCTCTAAATTGATTAATGAAAGAGGAATGTTAAGATATGCAGTAGCAGGAATTAATGGTTTAGGTTTTACTTTTTGGATAGATGATTTAAAGTTTGAAAAATTAGGAAATATTGGTCAGCCTCAACCAGCAATGGCAAATGGAAAAGATTTAGAGGAAGGTAACTTTGTAGGGAACTCTTTTAACTTGTCTGGTTACGGTTTGACACAAACATTTAATTTGTCTTCTGGATTAAATCAAACAATTATTGCTGCTCCAATGTATTTTGACTTTGAGTCAAGTGATATAGAGGTAGTGAGAGTTAGTGAAACAGGTATTGTATCTATAGTTGGTCCTGGTACCGCAAAAATAACAGCTGCTATTGCTGGAGTTAAAGCGAAAGGGTCTTTAACAATTTCTGCTTCTGGCGCTTTTCCTCTTGCGCCTGCTCCTCAAGAAAGTGCTAGTAATGTAATTTCAGTATTTAGTGATACCTACACGAATGTTCCTGTAGATTTTCACAATGGGTATTGGCAACCGTACCAAACAACATTAGGAGGGGAAACGATCATAGATGGTCAGAATATTTTAAATTACACCAACTTTAATTTTGTTGGAACGCAGCTTACAGAAGCGATAGATATTACAGCTATGACCCATTATAGTGTAGATCTTTTAATGTTAGAATTACCAACAGACCTTCTTAATATAGATCTTTTAATTACACTTAGGTCTGCAGACGGTTCTTTTCAACAAAACCGTATTGGTTCAAATTATCAATTAGATTCAAGAGCTCCAATTGTGTACCCTGCATCTTCATTGGTTGCAAATGAATGGCAATCACTAAAGATTCCAATTAGGCCAACTTCAGAAACTGGATTAAATAAAGCAGCAATTAACATTATTATTATAGAAAATATAAAGTCTTCTCAGATAAAAACTTTTTATATGGATAATATGTATTTCTATAAGTAATAATATAAAAACAAGAAAAAATGAACAAAACAAATAAAACCTTATTGGGTCAAAAAGTAGTTTTATTAAAAACGCTTCTTTTAGGAATCTTTTTTATAATGATTGCTTGTAATCCAGACGAAACACAAACCGTTGCAGAGTTTAAAAACCTTGTGTTGTCTGATGAATTTGATACAGATAATAGAATCAATGCGGATATCTGGACTTTTGATATTGGCACGGGTTCTAATGGATGGGGAAATAATGAAAAGCAATTTTACACAAATCGTATAGAAAATGTATCTGTACAGAATGGTATATTAATAATTAAGGCACTTAAAGAAGACTATAATAGTTCTGAATATACATCTAGTAAAATTTTAACCAAAGGTTTAAAAGAACAAGCTTATGGTCGTTTTGAAGCGCGCATTCAATTACCAACAGGTCAAGGGATTTGGCCCGCTTTCTGGTTGTTAGGTGCTAATTGTGGCGATGGAACAGCAGATACAGAAGTATGGCCAAATTGTGGTGAAATAGATATTATGGAATACCGAGGACAAGACCCAACAGTGGTTCATGGCAGTGTTCATGGTCCTGGTTATGCTGCGGGTAATGCGATTACTAAAAGTTATGCATTAGAAAACGATCGTTTCGATACAGGTTTTCACGTTTTTGGAATAGAGTGGGCTCCAGAATATATTAATTATTATGTGGATGATGTTTTATACAATCAAATTACACGCCAACAGGTAGAAGAAAAAGGAACTTGGGTATTCGACCAACCTTTCTATATTATTATCAACTTAGCCGTAGGTGGAGATTTTGTAGGCGCACCAAATGAAGAAACTGTTTTTCCACAAACAATGTTAATAGATTACGTAAGAGTTTATAACAAATAATAAATATTTACAAACAAACAAACAAACATAAAATTATAATTATGAAATTAGTATTAAAAAACAGTAAACTTATTGCTTTCTTTTTGATGGCAATAATATATGTAGGTTGTTCTGAAGACGTTGTTGAACTCCCTAAAATGACTGCAGGCTTTACCTATACTTTAAATGAAAATAAAGGTACGGTAGAATTTATTAATATTTCTGAGAATGCAACTACCTATTCTTGGGACTTTGGAGATGAAATACCCGTGGTACCTGCATCTACTTCTTTAGAAGTTAATCCTATTAAAAGCTATATGAACGGTACGTACACCGTTATATTAAAAGCAATGAACGCTGCGGGAGCAATTTCTTATTTTGAAGATATTATTGTTATAAATATGCCGTTACCTTTGGGTTTACCCATGACTTTTGACAACGATAATGTAAATTATAGTGCAACAGCTTTCGATGGTGTAGCCTATGAGGTAGTAGAGAACCCTGCACCAGGAGGATCTAATGATGTAGCGTCTATGGTAGCATCTATTACCAATAGCGGGGCAGCTTATGAAGGCCTGTTTTTTGAATTACAAACCGTAATTGATTTAACAACAAACAATACGATTAGAATGAATTTCTGGTCGGATGCAGCAGTAAGTATTTTATTAAAATTAGAGCAAGGAACTGCTTTCAAAGAAGTTCCGGTAAACCATACAGGATCTGGATGGGAAGAGCTGCAATTTACCTTTACCACTAGTGCTAGCTATTCTAAACTAGTTGTTTTTGTAGACCCTACTGGTACTAAAGGAGGAACTTTTTACATGGACGATATTGTGCAAGTATCTTTAGGAGATGCACCCGTGATCACATTAATTGGAGACGCAAGTATTAGGTTAGCACAAGGAGATCCGTATACAGAACAAGGAGCAACTGCTTCAGATACCGAAGATGGTGATGTTACAAGTACTATTGTAATTGGTGGTGATACTGTAGATACGAATACTTTAGGAACTTATGCAGTAACTTATATGGTTATAGATTCAGATGGTAATACAACTGTTACAGCTAGAAATGTACAAGTAATTGCACCAGGTGTTTGTGATGTAGACGAAGCACAATCAGTTAGCGCAGCTGATTTAAATGTTACCATGGCTTCTGCAGTTACAATAATAGAAGATGGAGCGACTTTTCAAATTATAGACAACCCAGATTTTGACAACGCAATAAATACTTCTTGTAAAGTTGGAAAGGTTACAAAGCAAGGGGTTGCTGCTTGGGATAATATTCAGTTAAACCTAAATGCTAAGTTAGATTTTAACTCAAATTCAGGATTAAAAATTAAAGTGTGGTCTGCAAGACCAAACACAGCTGTTTTGATAAAGTTAGAGGAAATTGGAAATCAAGGAAATAGTAAAGAGATAGGTACAATGACTACTTCGGTTACTAGTGGGTGGGAAGAGTTAACATATGCTGTTGGTAGCGGAGAAAGTAATAAGTTTAATAAGGTTGTTATTTTCTTTGATTTAAATGCAAACAATACAAGCACGTATTATTTTGATGATTTGAAGCTGTATGGCGATGGTTCTGGAACTGGAACTGGTGGCGGCGGTAATACTATTGGCGGTGGAGACGGTTGTGCAGGTACCACTACGTGTCCTGCCGCTCCTGCTGGTGAATTATTATTTAATGGTAATTTTGAGGCTTGTGATTGTGATTGGCAATTATTAGATGCAGTCGGTTCTACGATTTCAACTTCAATTAACAATGGTGGTTCTAAGTCAGGTCAAATTCAAGGAAGAGCAGGAGTCGCTGTTGGTTTAAAGCAAGAAAGGTTAGGAGTTGGTACCATTCAACCAAATACAACATACACTGTTACGTATGATATTAAAGCATCTGGTGCTTTTGGAGAAGGTGGTGTGTTTAAAGCATTTACTTTTTCTGAACCAGCCGAAGGTACAAATTCAGGAGCAACACTGCACACTTTGACAGCCGCTACAACGAGTATGTCTTCAAATTGGGAACGTAAATCATATGAATTTACAACACCAGCCGGTGCCGCGCAAGTAGCAGGAGGGCTCTCCTTCTTAATAGAAATTGTAAACAGTACAGCGAATGCTACTATAAACATCGATAATGTAGTTTTAAAAATAAAATAAATTCAGAGCAATAAATAGCTTGAGTACATATTAAATACTCGAGCTACTTAAGGTATTGCTATCTTAAAAGGGGGGCTATATTGTTTTTAGAGAAAAGTACAATTTTAAAGTCTTGAGTTTAAAAAGCTTTGCATAAAAAGTACGTATAATTGGTTATATGTGCTTTTTATGCATATCCTTTAAAAGTAAAATAAAAGTCTTTTGCAATAGAAGAAGACAAAAAAAATAAGATGAATTTTTAAAAAGATTCACAAGTAATTAAATTTTAATAACAAGCCTCTTTTAAATTTTAGAGGTATATAGAATGCCAATTTTAATGACAAAAAAAACTATTTTTTTAGGAAAAAATAAAGCAGATTTTCAATCTCAAGAAGTGAAAGGTGAAATGATTCATTTTGAAAATGAAACGTATTATAAAATTGCCAACAGTGATGAAATGAGGCCTTTTTTTATGAGTTTAGTTTCAGATTCTAACCATTGGATGTTTATTTCAAGTAATGGAGGTCTTACTGCAGGTAGAAAAAACAGTGAGTATTCATTGTTTCCGTATTATACAGATGACAAAATTACAGAAGCTGCCGATGTTACAGGAAGTAAATCTATTTTTCAAGTTTTAAAAAACGGAAATATTTATTTATGGGAGCCTTTTTCACAAAGACAAATTGGCTTGTATGAAACAAAACAAAATTTATATAAAAACAGTTTTGGAAACAAAGTCGTTTTTGAGGAAGTAAATGAAGATTTAGGAATTACTTTTAGATATCAGTGGAGCTCTTCTGATATCTTTGGTTTTGTTAAAAAATCTACTTTAATAAACAATTCATCAGAAAAAGTACAAGTTACCTTTTTAGATGGATTACAGAATATTCTTCCTTCAGACGTTGATACAGATTTACAAAACTCTAGAAGTAATCTAGTGGATGCATATAAGAAAAGTGAATTACAACTTCCATCTGGTTTGGGAGTATATGCTTTAAGTGCTATAATCGTCGACAAAGCAGAGCCTAGTGAGGCTTTAAAAGCAAATATTGTATGGTCTTTAGGTATTGAAAACCCAACATATTTGCTATCATCATTACAATTAGATAACTTTAGAAGAGGAAAAGACATACATCAAGAAGTAGATGTAAAAGCAGAAAAAGGAGCTTTCTTTATTAGCACCGATATAACCTTAGATTCAAATGAAACGAAGGAATGGCGTTTTGTTGCGAATGTAAATCAAACAATTGTAGATATTCAACGTATTGCGAAAGCCATTGTAAATGATAAAAATTTAGCTAAAAGTATTCAAGAAGATATTCAATTAGGAACTAAAAAGTTAATTGCTTTAACGGGAGCTGCAGATGGCTTGCAAGTAACAAACGACCCTTTAGTAAATACAAGACACTTTGCAAATACACTTTTTAACTTAATGAGAGGTGGTACTTTTGATGACGACTACAATATTGAAAAGCAAGATTTTATAAAATACATTGCAAAGGCAAACAAAAAAGTAATTAAAAAGAAAGAAGCCTTGTTAAATGATTTACCAGAATTATTTAAATTGAACACCATTCTTGAGATTGCAGAGAAAGATGAAGATCAAAACTTTAAAAGACTTTGTTTTGAGTATTTACCATTAAAGTTTAGCAGAAGACACGGAGATCCAAGTAGGCCTTGGAACAAGTTTTCGATCAATACAAAAAATGAAATAGACGGTTCTAAAATTTTAGATTATGAAGGAAACTGGCGTGATATTTTCCAAAACTGGGAAACATTAGCACATTCATATCCTGCCTTTATAGAAAGTATGATTCATAAGTTTTTGAATGCAACTACTTTTGATGGTTACAATCCTTATAGAGTTACAAAAGATGGTTTTGATTGGGAAATTATAGAAGAAAATGATCCTTGGTCTTATATTGGATATTGGGGAGATCATCAAATAATTTACTTATTAAAGTTCTTAGAATTTATAGAAAATCATTATCCAAATCAATTAGAAAAAAGATTTTCTGAAGATATTTTTGTGTATGCAAATGTGCCTTATAAGGTAAAAGATTACCAAAGTATTTTAGCTAATTCTAAAGATACTATTGAATTTGATCACGAGTTGGATGCTAAAATTCATCAAAAGAAAGAAGAATTAGGATCAGATGGTGCATTGTTAAGGGATGAAAATTTCTTTATATATAAAGTAAACTTAATAGAAAAATTATTAGCAACTGTTTTAGCGAAGGTTTCTAACTTTATTCCTGAGGGCGGAATTTGGATGAATACGCAACGTCCGGAATGGAATGATGCAAACAACGCTTTAGTGGGTAATGGTGTTTCTATGGTAACGCTAAATTATTTAAATAGGTTCATAAAATTCTTTGAAAATTTGGTTGAAAAATCTGCAACGGAAGAAGTTGAAATTTCATCGGAATTAGCAACGTTTTTCAATGAGGTAGTAGTAACTTTTAAACAAAACAAAAATATCCTTTTGGGTGCTGTTTCAGACATTGATAGAAAAACTGTTTTAGATGGTTTAGGGGAGGCAGGAAGTGTGTATAGATCTACAATTTATGGAAATGGTTTCTCTAGCGAAAGAAGTACGATTACAAAAACAGAATTATTAGCCTTCTTTTCAATTACAAAAGAGTATTTAGAGCATACAATTAAAGCAAACAAACGTTCAGATAATTTATACCATGCGTATAATTTAATGACTATAGAAAATGATACGGAAGTATCTATTTCTTATTTACCAGAAATGTTAGAAGGGCAAGTAGCTGTTTTAAGTGCAAGTTATTTATCCTCTAAAGAAGCTTTAAACGTTTTAGACGGTATGAAGGCAAGCGCTTTGTTCAGAGAAGATCAATACAGTTATATTTTATATCCAAATAAAGAATTGGCACGCTTTGATGAGAAAAATGTGATAGCTAGTAAGGCAGTAGCAAACTCTCAATTATTAACAAAGCTTGTTATTGACGGCAATACGCAAATAATCAACCAAGACGTTTCAGGGAAATATCACTTTAATGCCAACTTTAACAATGCAAAAAGCTTAAAAGAAGCTTTTGAAGAATTGCCTGAGGGGTATGCAGCTTTAATAGAAACGGAATCAAAATTAGTATTACATATTTTTGAAGAGGTTTTTAATCATAAGGCATTTACAGGACGTTCTGGAACTTTCTTTGGGTATGAAGGTTTAGGCTCTATATACTGGCACATGGTTTCAAAGTTGTTAGTAGCAGTGCAAGAAAATTGTTTAATAGCGGTTCAAAATAATGAAAGTGATGTTCTAATAGGAAAGCTTTTTGACCATTATTATGAGATTCAAGCGGGTATTGGTGTGCATAAATCTCCAGAATTATATGGTGCGTTTCCAACAGACCCATATTCACATACACCAGGAGGAAAAGGAGCACAACAGCCAGGAATGACAGGTCAAGTGAAAGAGGATGTGCTAAGTAGAATAGGAGAGCTTGGTGTTTTTGTAAGAGCAGGTAAAATTATTTTTAATCCAAAATTATTAAGAGCAACTGAGTTTTTAAAGACTCCTAAAACTTTTAAATATACAGCAATTAGTAAAGAAGATAAAATAATTGAGTTAGCCAAAGGTTCTCTTGGTTTTACTTATTGCCAAATACCGGTTGTTTATAAAAACACTGCATTACAAGGTGTTAAAATATTTTATACTGATGGAAGTGTAAAAGAAATAAAAGACCTAATTCTTGACGAAAGTACTTCAAAATTAGTTTTTGAAAGAACAGGAATAGTAACTAAAATTGAAGTTTCTGTAAAGAAGTAAGTATTCATTCAAAATTAAACATGAAAATAAGTTTTAAGATATTCATAGCGGTTATTGCATTCATTTTTTTTGTAGGATGCAATTCTAAAAATAAAGTAAAGTTAGAGTTGGCAATAAAACCAGCAATGACAGCTGCTACAATTTTAGGAAACCCTGATTATTTAGCAATTTCTTATGGTGGTTATAGAGATGTAAATCATGACATAGAGCCAACAATAGCACAGTTAAAAGAAGATATGAAAATATTATCTGCAATGGGTATTGGCATTATTCGCACGTATAAATTGCATTTACCTCATGCTTCTAATGTTGTAAAAGCAATATTAGAATTAAAAAAAGAAGACCCAAATTTTGAAATGTATGTAATGTTAGGTGTTTGGATTAATTGTAAAAATGGATTTACAGATAAAGCGCCAGTTCATAATGAAGAAAATTTAGAAAGTAATACGAAGGAAATTAATATAGCTGTTTCTTTGGCAAATAAATATCCAGATATTGTAAAAGTAATTGCTATCGGAAATGAAGCAATGATTACTTGGCAACAACAATATTATGTAACACCCAATATTATTTTAAAATGGGCAAATTATTTACAAGATTTAAAAAAATCAGAAAAATTACCGAAAGATTTATGGGTAACAAGTTCAGATAATTTTGCTGCTTGGGGTGGAGGAGAAGATTTCTATCATACAGAAGATTTAAATAAATTAATTCACGCTGTAGATTTTATCTCCATGCATTCTTATCCTATGCATGACACACATTACAATTCTGCTTTTTGGGCAGTTCCAGAGGATGAAAAAGACTTATCTGATATTGAAAAAATTGATTTGGCTCTTTTACGATCTTTAGAATATGCTAAAAACCAATATGAAAGTGTTTCAAATTATATGAAAAAAGTGGGTGCTGATAAACCAATTCATATTGGCGAAACGGGTTGGGCAACAGTTTCTAATGATCATTATGGACCAAATGGTTCAAAAGCTATTGATGAGTATAAACAAGCCAAATACCATGATTTGATTAGAAATTGGACGAATGAAAATAAAATAGCTTGTTTTTACTTTTCAGCTTTTGATGAATCTTGGAAAGATGCCACAAACCCTCAAGGTTCAGAAAATAATTTTGGTTTATTTACTATTGATGGCAAAGCAAAATATGCTTTATGGGATGAAGTTGATAAAGGAACTTTTAAAGGATTAAAAAGAGGAGATAATAAAATAGCTAAAACATTTAATGGCGATAAAAAAGCTATGATGAAAACTGTGATGGTTCCAAATACTGATTATCCAAGGTAATTAAAGATTATTATGAAAAGCATAAAATATTTTTTCTATACATTTTTAGCATTTATGATGCTAAGTTGTAATACACAAAACAATAAATTAGTTGTAGAAGTTTATGAAACTTCTGCTAATGGAAATAATTTAACCAAATTAGAAAACTTTTCTTCGGATGAAATTCAAGAAAACACCATTCAAATTAAATTATTACCGGGGCAAAAACGACAAAAAATAACTGGTTTTGGAGGTTCTTTTACAGAATCATCAGCGTATTTATTAAATAATATCAGTAAAAAAATAGAGATAGTATTATTGAAGCTTATTTTGGTGAAAGTGGTGCAAAATATTCTTTGACAAGAACGCATATGAATTCTTGTGATTTTTCTTTAAGTCAATATTCGTATGCGCCAATTGAATACGATAAAGAACTCGTGCATTTTTCTGTTGATGAAGATAAAGATGATATTATTCCGTTTATAAAAGATGCAATGAAAGTATCTAAAGACGGCTTTAAAATCTTGGCATCACCTTGGACAGCTTCTCCTTGGATGAAGGATAATAAGAGTTGGCTTGGAGGTAAGTTATTGCCAGAATATTATGATACTTGGGCATTATTTTTCTCTAAATATGTGTCCGCTTATAATGCAGAAGGCATTGATATTTGGGGATTTACAGTAGAAAATGAGCCTTTAGGTAACAATAAAAATTGGGAAAGCATGCATTATACGCCTGATGAAATGACCAATTTTGTGCAGCATCATTTAGGACCTAAATTAGAAGTAGATTATCCAAAGGTAAAAATATTAGGCTATGATCAGAACAGAGAGCACTTAAATGAGTGGGTAGATTCCATGTATAAAAATGAAGAAACCTCAAAATATTTTGACGGAACAGCAATTCATTGGTATGCAAGTACTTATGATTATTTCCCAGAACAATTACAATACGCTCATAAAAAAGCACCAAATAAATATTTAATTCAATCAGAAGCTTGTGTAGATTCAGAAGTACCAAAATGGAAAGATGACGCTTGGTATTGGAAAAAAGAAGCTACAGATTGGGGCTGGGATTGGGCTCCAGAAAAAGACAAGCATTTGCATCCAAAGTACGCTCCAGTAAACAGATATGCAAGAGATATTATAGGTTGTTTAAATAATTATGTAGATGGTTGGATCGATTGGAATATGGTTTTAGATACCCAAGGAGGACCAAACTGGTTTAAAAATTGGTGTGTTGCACCTGTAATTGTTGATCTGGTTAAAGACGAAGTTTACTTTACACCAATTTATTACACATTAGCTCATTTTAGTAAATACATACGGCCAGGCGCAGTAGTAATGGATGTTGAACATTCAGATAAGGACCTATTAGTAACTGCTGCAGAGAATCTGAATGGTACTATTTCCGTAGTTGTATTCAATGAAGGAGATCAAAAAAAGAATTTTAAAATTCGTTTAGGAGACAAGGAAACAGCACTATATATTAACCCACAAGCTATTCAAACAATAGTGATACCAACAAAAATTAATTAAATGTCAAATACAAATAAAGTACATTTTGGTCAAAAAGTAGCTTTTGGTCTAGGAATGCTAGCCAACCAAATGTTTCCAGCAGCCATGGGAATATTTTTTGTTGTTTTGGTAGAAGATCTTGGTTTTTCAACAACCATGTGGGCCGTTTTATATTTTGCGCCAAGATTGTTTGATGCAATAACCGATCCTATTATGGGCTTTATTTCAGATAACACAAAATCACGCTGGGGAAGAAGAAGACAGTATGTATTTATAGGTGCTTTAATTATGGGGCTAACTTTTATAATTATGTGGCAGCTCTACAAAGATAATGGGTTGGAATATAATTTTTATTACTTTCTATTTACCTCATTAATCTTCTATTTAGGAATGACAGTCTTTAGTGTCCCGTATGTGGCGATGGGTTATGAAATGAGTGACGATTTTCATGAACGCACCAATATTATGGCTGTTTCACAGTGGATTGGGCAATGGGCCTGGGTAATAGCACCTTGGTTTTGGGTAATTATGTATGACCCAGATTGGTTTGCGTCTGGTGAGGTAGCGACAAGATCTTTAGCAGCATGGGTGGGTATTATTTGTATGGTATTAGCCATGGTACCGGCTTTATTTATAAAAAGTAAATCTACATTAGAAGAAGATTACGAGCCTTTAAATACGAAAAATATCGGAAATAGTTTAAGGTTTATTCGTGACGGTTTTAAGGAAGCTTTTAAAATTCCACAATTTAAAAAACTATGCTATGCTACCTTCTTAATTTTCAATGCTTTTAACACCATTGCGGGATTTTCATTTTTTATAATTGTATATTATATGTTTAATGGAGACGCAGGTGCAGCAGGTCTTTGGCCAACTTTAAATGGCTGTATAGGTGCATTGATTACTACCTTTGCTGTAATTCCTATTATTGCCAAGATGTCAAAGAAAATAGGTAAAAAGAAAGCTTTTTTAGTTTCACAATCTATTTCAATAGTGGGGTATATTTTATTTTGGTTTTTATTTATTCCTGGAAAGCCATATTTATTTTTAATTGCCTTGCCTTTCTTCTCATTTGGTATTGGAGGATTATTTACACTTATGATGTCGATGACATCTGATGTAATCGATTTGGATGAATTGAATACAGGAAAGCGTAGGGAAGGAACTTTTGGCGCTATTTATTGGTGGATGGTGAAATTTGGGTTTGCAATTGCAGGCCTATTAACTGGGGTAATTATGGGCTTTGTAGGTTTTGATCCTGGTGCCGAGACACAACCAGACGGCGCTATAACCGGGCTTCGGTTGTTTTATTCTGGGTTGCCCATAGTAGGAACTTTATTGGCAATGTATGTCATGCGGAACTATGATTTAACAGAAGAAAGAGCACACGAAGTAAGTGCTGCGTTAGCGGAAAGAAATGCTGTAAAAGAATAGAGAATAGAGACTTTTGAGAAGGTTCTTACTTTATTTTTCCGCTAAAAAGAATACTACAAGTTTAAAATCAAAATATTTTACTAAAAAAAGGTTTCGGAATATGAAAACCTTTTTTTTTGGTTTTGAATCTATGATATTTCTGTAAAAAGTATTATTTTTGAATAATAGCTATCTTAATCGTAAATCACAATTAAAAATACGTACATAATCGATATTTTTTATGAAAACGTACAAATTATTCTTATTCATTGCCTTGTTTTCGACTGTTTTATTTTCTTCTTGTACTACTTCAAAAAAGAGATTTGAATCTCAAAGAACTAAGTGGTAGTTTTGAACTATTAAAAGCATCCAGCTGTGTCCTCCTAAATTAATTTTAAGGAAGCTTCCTGTATCTTTATGCTTATATATAAATGCTTGCGCAACGCTGTATTGATGCAGATAAAGAGTTATGGGTTGTAGGAGAGAATGCGGGTATTAAGGTTTCAGAAAATATAAATTGAATACTTAAAAACAACACTTAAAAATTTGGAATTCTAGAAAAAAGTCCCTGGCCTTATTAGCATATTGTTACTAATGATGTGAACTAAGTAGTTGACGGCGAATATATTATTGGAAATATGGTATCAATAAGAAGTTGAAATCTTCAAAAGAACATTTATTTTAAACGTATGCCAATGATTTTAATAATAATGGTACTAATGATCTAGTTTTGGTAAAAAACTACAAGGATGATTACGTGCCAATGAGAGGAAAAGAATGTTCTTAACAACAAATGCCTTAGCTATAAAAGAAATATAAAGATTATCATAGTTTTGCGTCCTCAACCTTACTAGATATTTTACCTAAAGATAAAATGAATGATGCAGTTGTATATGAAATTAGCAATTTTGAAAGTATCGTTCTAATAAATGATAATAATATCTTAAAAAGAGTAGTTTTTCCAATACAAGGGCAGGTTATCCCTGTAAAAGATCCGTTAATTAAAGATTCTAATGGAGATGGCTTTAAAGATATTATGGTAGTAGGTAATCATTATGGGGTAGAAATAGAAACCACAAGGTATTATGCTGGTTCTGGATTATCACTTCTTGGGGATGGTGAAAATAATTTTGCAGTTACTCCTTTAGAAAAGAGTGTATTATACCAATTTAGTTAATAAATGCCGCATTAAATGCATTTAGAAAATGATGATTTCCAGTTATAGATTTAATCGTTTCACTATCCATTTTCGTGACGGTTTTATGTAGCCATTCTTTAAGGTTTTCCATTTTTTCAAAGCGTTGATTTTTAAATCTATTTTTAATGTATTGCCAAACTTGTTCACAAGGATTTAACTCTGGATTATAAGGGGGGATTCTTAATAAATGAATATTTTCAGGTATTTCGATATTCTTTGTTGAATGAAAACCTGCGTTATCGATCACCACAATTTTATATTCCTTAGGCTTATATAAAGAGAATTCTTTAAGATAGGCTTCGAATATTTTAGTATCAACACCATTAATTTCCCATACAAAACAATCTCCATTGATTGGGGAATAACTTCCATATAGATAAGTTGTTTTGAAAATATGCTGATAAGTAACTATTGGTTTGACTCCACTAGCTGTTAAATATTTTCCTAAATGATTCATCATTCCAAATCTAGCTTCGTCTTGAAAATATAGATTTACCTCTTTGTATTTATTTTTATTTAGACTTAATCTAATGTTGTTTAGCGTATTAGGTAGTTTTTAAAAAGGCTTTTTCAGCCTCTACATTTTTTTTGTAATGAGATTTTCGCGGGCTTTTAAGTTTTGTTTTAAAATGTTGCTTTAAATACTCTCGAATACGTTGATATTTTATCTCAATCCCATAGGTTTCATTTACCCATATTTGCGCATCCCAATATCCTAAAAAAGGGTTGAGAGGGTCATTAACTCTTTGCGATAAACCTAAATGAATTTCAGAAGTAATAATTTTTGATTGTTTATTTTTTGGCTTATCACTAATCATTTGATCAATTCCAAATAATTTATAGGTTTCTACCCATCTTTCTAATGTTCTGATGTGAACTCCTACAGAAGCTGACACTTCTTGTCGAGTTTTAAACTTTTTTGTCTTTATATAAATTAAAGATTTTACTCGCTTTTCCCCTTTTAATGTTGTTTGCTTTGACACTAGTTCTTTAAGCTCAATTAGTGATTCTGAAATATCTAAACTTGCTATTCTTCCCATAACGTAATATAATGAAAATATACGGCATTAAAAAACTATTTTGGTATTACATCTTTCTTCAGATTTCAGATCGCTAAAAATTATAAAAAGAAAAGTTAAAAATGATAACTTAATCATTGTGACTAGTAACAATGATTTTTTAAAAGTAGTATCATTTTAAATAAATTTCTTTTTTTTGTGTATTTATAAATCTTAATATTTAAAAAAGATTATAATCTTCATTGCTACACACAACATTACCTATACATGACAAATATCAAGATAATTAAATTCTATTAATTTTATTTTATTTTCATTCTTTTTTTAAGCTAATACTGATTATTCATTAACGAAAAATGTTAAAATATATGATGTATGTATTTTGTTTGGGTATTATTTGCGGATTTAATAATTATTCTTATTTATATTGCAATATATTATAATTGGTATATTTTCAGAAAAGTATTTTTTTGATAAATACCTAAAAATAACATATAAATTTATACTAAATCCATTTTATGATGAAAAAATTACATTATTATTATTATTATTTCTTTTGACAAGTTCATTAGGATTTTCACAAACGACAGAAACGTTCGATTCAGTAGCAGGTGTTTGGATTTCAAATGCCGGTGAGCCAATGACTACCGTTGATGTTATTGATGCAACAGTAGATTTTGCTACTTACGGAAAGGTTGGACGTATGATAACAAAGGCTGACGGACAGCCTTGGCAAAATGCTATACTTACAAAGACAGATTTCAAGATTGATATTTCAACTACAAAAACGATAACAGCAGATGTTTATTATGTTGGTGGTGCAATCGATATTTTAGGTAAATTAGCAGGGGGCGTAGAAGTAAACGGTGCACATCCTGGTACAGGATGGAGCTCAGTTACGTGGGATTTTACGGGCCGTACAGGTGAGTATAATACCATTTCGTTTTTTCCTCTTAAAGATGGTACAGGATGGATAGGTACAGATGGGAATACTGAGGTAAGAGAAGTTTGGATTGATAACATAACCACTCAAAATGGTAGTGTTATTCCTTCAGACCCAGCAACTGGCGCTACTGACCCAATTGCGAGAGCTACTGGGGACTACATGTCTTTTTATAATGGTATTTCTTCACCTTCAGGTGATCAATACGTTAATGAGACCGGAGTAACTTTTGACAGCTTTAATGGTACAACTATTGCTGGAGATGTTGTATTAGGTGACGGTAATACTGTAGTTAAGTATACTGCTCATAATTATTCAGGAATAGGTGGAAATAGTTATGATGTGTCTTCAAAGGAGAAACTGCATATAGATGTATATTTTAATGGTGCTCCAGCAGAATTTCAGTTAAAATTAGAAAGCCCTAACGGTGTTGGTGGTAGCCAAGCTAAAATTATTGAAATTGCTCCTGCATCTGGTGAATGGTTATCTTATGATATTGATCTTAGTCTTTTCACTATTGCAAATTTAGCAGACTTAAAATGGATTATTCCTGTAACTCCAGGGACTGCGGATATAATGTATTTTGATAATATTTATTTTTACGGTACAGCAGTTGCACCTTCTTGTACAGATGGTATTAAAAACGGAGACGAAACAGGGATTGACTGTGGCGGTACTTGTGATGCATGTCCAGAAATTAAGTTGCCTTTAAATTTTAGTACTGCTAACCAATTATTTACCTATAATGCTGCTGGAGGTGGTGGAGGTTCTGTAGTTATGGAAAATGGAAAAATGAAATTTAATGGAAATGGACGTGCATATGATCAAGCATATCTTGATTTAACAACACCTATTTCTTTAAGTGATAAAGCTAATAATACAATTACAGTAACTATGAACCCTATAGGAGTTGCTGAAGGAGAAGTGCGCACACACTTATTAAAATTTCAACTCGATCCTTTATCTACTGCAGCGCGTGAGGTAAAAGGACAAAGTATTGGTTCTGGTGAACAGCAGGTAACTTTTAATTTTGGTATTGAGGGTGCTGATACGTGGGGTCGAATTATTCTTTTTATGGATTTTGGTTTGGATGGTGCAAATGAGTATAATGGAAAGACTAATTCTTATTTAATTTCTAGTATTTCTTCACCTGGTGCAGACCCTGTGGTAGTTCAGGTAGCTCCTACTGGTGCAGCTCCAACGGCTCCTGCAAGAAATGCTGCAGATGTAATTTCAATATATTCGAAAACAACAGAAACTACTAGTGTATATGCAGACATCGCAGGCATAGATTTTCCAAACTGGGGGGTAATTCTGGGAACGTTACTTCAGTAGCTTTTGAGAATGATTTAGCTCTTAAATTACCAGCATTTGACTTTCAAGGAGTTCAGTTTCCTGAAACAGATTTATCTGGTATGACAATGTTACATTTAGATATTTGGGCACAAACGCAGGACGTAGGTCTTGCTTTAATACAGTCAGGAGGAGCTACTTCAAGTGTTAATATCACTTCAAATAATGGTGTATGGAGTTCTGTAGATATTGCTTTGTCAGATTTCACAGGAGTGGATTTAAGTAAAATTTTTCAAATGAAGTTTTATGGTTTTAATGGAGCAAACGCAGATGGAACGTTGGATATTTATTTGGACAATATGTATTTTTATACTGGATCTCCTTTAAATATAGATAAAAACAACATATTAAATGTTAATTTATATCCAAGTCCTGCACAAAATGAATTGACAATTTCTGCAAAAAATACAATAGAAAGTGCTACGATCTATAATGTATTAGGTAGAAAAGTACAGTCTTATACAGTAAATGCAACTTCTAAGAAATTAGATATCTCTTCTTTAAGTACAGGTATTTATATCTTAAAGTATACAGTAGACAGCGTTGTTGGTTCAATGAAATTTATAAAGGAGTAAGGAATCCTTTCTTTTCTTCAAATGTTAAACGCCCAAATTTTTTTGGGCGTTTTTTTATACCATATATTTTAATCCATTTACCTAATAACATCAAAGGAATTTAATATCTTTATTTTTTAAAATATAATTCAATTGAAAACTATTCTAAAATCTTTTTCTTTTTTATTCTACTTGTTTCTTGTTGCAGGTTGTTCTAATAAAGAAACAGTAAGTTCTAAGGCAAGTAACGACTTGATCCATGAAACAAGTCCTTATTTATTACAACACGCATACAATCCTGTTAATTGGAAAGCTTGGAATAATGAAACATTAGAACTTGCGACAAAAGAAAATAAGTTACTTGTTATTTCTGTAGGTTATTCTGCGTGTCATTGTTGTCATGTAATGGAAGAAGAAAGTTTTGAGAACGATTCTATTGCTAAAATTATGAATGATAATTTTATCAGTATAAAAGTAGATAGAGCAGAAAGACCCGATGTTGATAAAGTATACATGAACGCGGTTCAGCTCTTGACAGGAAGTGATGGTTGGCCATTAAATTGTATAGCCCTTCCAGACGGAAGACCCATTTTTGGAGGTACGTATTTTACAAAAGAACAATGGTCTAAAGTTTTAATTAGTATCTCTAAATTATACAAAGAAGAACCTCAAAAAGTAATTGAGTTTGCAGAAAATCTAACAAAAGGAATTCAAGAGTCACAATTAATTACTTTAAACAAAGAAGCTCCTGTTTTTAATTTTAATGAGATTATATCTTCGGTTAACTTTTTAAAAAGTCAACTAGATACAATTAAAGGCGGATTTAAAAATGCGCCAAAATTTCCAACACCAAATTCTCTAGACTTTTTAGTAAGGTATAAGTATCAGTTTAATGATAAAATAATCGATAACTATGTACAAACTACATTAACTAAAATGGCCTATGGTGGAATTTACGATCAAATTGGTGGGGGTTTCTCAAGGTATTCTATTGATGAAGATTGGCATATTCCTCATTTTGAAAAAATGTTATATGACAATGCGCAACTGGTAAGTTTATATGCTAAAGCTTATTTAAATGAAAAGAACGAGCTGTATAAAAACGTCGTTTATGAAACTTTAGATTTTATCAAAGAAGAATTAACGGCTAAAAACGGCGCGTTTTACTCTTCTTTAGATGCTGATAGCAAAAACGAATTAGGTGAAAAAGAGGAAGGTGCTTTTTATGCTTGGAAAGTAGGGGAATTAAAATTAGTATTAAATACTGATTTTAATCTTTTTAAAGAATTTTATAATGTAAATGAGTATGGATTTTGGGAGAATGAGAAATATGTTTTAATTAGAAACACGTCAAAAGAAGCATTTGCAAAAGCACATAATTTATCCTTAGAGAATTTGAATCAGAAAATTAAGCACTGGAAAAAAACACTTTTTGAGACAAGAAATAGAAGGAGCAAACCAAATTTAGACGACAAAGTTTTAACGTCTTGGAATGCATTAATGCTGCAAGGTTATATAGATGCCTATAAGGCTTTTGGTACAAAAGAATATTTAGAGGCTGCACTTAAAAATGCAAATTTTTTAATAGAAAATCAGTTAAGAGCATATTATGGTTTAAATAGAAATTTTAAAAATGGAAAAAGCACCATAAATGGATATTCAGAAGATTATGCAGCTGTAATTCATGCGTTTATTTCTTTATATGAAGTTACCTTAGATGAAAAATGGTTAGTAACTTCTAAAAAATTGATGGATACTTTACATCTTAATTTCTTTAATGAAAATAATAAAATGTTCTACTTTACATCCAAAGAAGATAAAAATTTAATTTCTAGAAAATATGAAGTTATAGACGGTGTAATTCCATCATCAAACTCTATAATAGCAAATTCTCTTTTTAAATTAGGGCATTATTTTTCTGATACTAATTATTTAAAAAGTTCAGAACAAATGTTAAATAATTTAAAGGATGATATTAAGATGAGTCCAGGTAATTATAGTAATTGGTTGCATTTAATGACCAATTTTACGAAGCCATTTTATGAAGTGGTAGTTGCTGGTAAAAATGCTTCTGGAATAAATAAAAGGTTAATAAATAAGTATTTACCCAATATTTTAATTGCTGGTGTATCTCACGATAATAGTACTTTACCACTTTTATCCTATAAGTTTAATGAAGATAATACCTTTATTTATGTTTGTGTAAATGGTACTTGTAAATTACCACAAACAAGCCTTTTAGATGCTATAAAAAGTATTGAGAAATAAACTATTTCTCGTTTTTTACTTTTATAGGATTTAAGGATTCTAGCTAACGTTTTTCATAAACAAAATTTCAACTTTTTAATAAATATTCTTAATACTGATTTATAACTCAAACAGATTCTTGATAGATTTAGGAATCAATTATTTTTATTTCTTTCTAAAAATTTTCCATAAAAAAAACCGAGCAACTTGCTCGGTTTTTTATTTTATTAACTTTTTAATTATTTTTGTTCATTCGCTTTTATAGCATCTAAATATTTTTGATACTGTTTACCGTAAACAGAATTTTTAATTTTAGGTGTTAAACTTGCATTTACAGTATCTAACATTTTTATACTTGCATCATACATTTCTGTTAAAGCGATGTAAGGCGCAGCTTCAAAATCAGCATTTGTAAGTGCAAAATTAGTAGTATATAAAACTCTTTTTCTCACTAACCTTTTATAATCTTCTTCTATTTTTTTTATCAAATCTTCATCATTTGCCTTTTTTGCATAAAAATCATTTTTGATAAATTCTAAACGTTCACTTTGAAATCGTTTACTAATAGCATTGTATTTTTCTAAAATTTCTTGATTTTTAGAACCCGTAATTATAGGAGAAAAACCAAAATTTTCTACATTATCATTAATTGTAATACTACCTTGTTCACCAAAAAATAAAATTCTTTTATCGGTAGTATTTCCATCAAAGGTTAAATAATACAAAACAGGTGATGTTACATTATCTGTTAAAGTAAAAATGTCAGATCCGTTTAAAGCAATCGAATCTACAGAAATTAATAAAGTATCTGCCATTTTCTGCAAATATAAAGTTCCTTTTTTAAGGCCTTTAATTTGTCCTTGAACAATCATGTTTCCTTCTTTTTTTGAAGAACATGCAAAAAGTATAATTGATAAAGCTAAAACAGCAGTAATTTTTTTCATTTTGATTAAAATTTTGGAATGCAAATATGCTAATTTTTTTTATAAGGTGGATGCTAATTCCATTAAAATAGTACAAGCAATTGCGCCAACAGTACCAATTGCATAGCCAAATACAGCTAATAAAACACCAACACTTGCCAATGAGGGATGAAAAGCTTGTGCAACAATTGGAGCAGAAGCTGCACCACCCACATTTGCTTGGCTTCCTACTGCTAAAAAGAAATATGGCGCTCTAATAATTTTGGCAACTACAATTAACAATACTGCATGAATTGTCATCCAAACTATACCAATAACCATTAAACCTGGGTTTTCAAAAGCTTGATTTAAATCCATTTTCATTCCAATGGTTGCTACTAAAATATAAATAAAAACGCTTCCTAATTTACTAGCACCAGCACCTTCGTAATTTCGTGCTTTTGTAAATGATAAAATAATGGCAACAATTGTAGAAATACTAATCAACCAGAAAAATTCTGAATCTAAAAAAGAGAAGATATTTCTCCATGTTTGTGATGTTAAAGATAAAACTATATCCGAGAAAAATGCGCTTAAATAGCTGGCTGCAAAATGACCAAAACCTACAGTTCCGAAAGCAATTGCGAGCATCACCATTAAATCTGTAAGAGACGGATTTCTTTTTACCTTTTTAGTAAATTTAATCACCTTTTCTTTTAATTCGTCAATGGCAGAATTATCAGCTTTTAGCCATTTGTTTATCTTCTTTTTCTTCCCAATTCCTATCAATAAAATTGCCATCCAAATATTGGCAACAATAATATCAACAATTACCATTCCTCCGTATTTTGCAGGGTTGTATTTGTAAATTTCTAACATGGCTGTTTGGTTTGCTCCACCACCAATCCAGCTTCCTGCAAGTGTAGAAAGACCTCGCCAAACGGCATTAAAATCCGATCCACCAACAGTTTCTGGCGAGAAAATTGAAATTAACAAAATAGCTAAAGGTCCGCCAATGATAATACCAACAGTTCCCGTAAAAAACATAATTAATGCTTTAGAACCTAAATTAAAAATGGCTTTTAAATCGATGCTTAAGGTCATTAAAACCAAAGCTGCGGGTAATAAAAATCGACTGGAAACAAAATACAATTGTGAGCTGTTTTTTACAACTTCACCAGCAGCGTTTTCAGTTTCCCATTCTGGGGATATAATTCTAAAAGTTGTAAAAAGTGCAGGAATAAAATAGGCCATAAATAAACCAGGTACAATCTTGTAAAAGGTATACCAAAAACCTGTTTTTATTTTTTCGGTGTAAAAAACAAAGCCTAAAGAAATCATTAAAACACCAAAAACGATGGCATCATTTGTAAAAATTGGTTCGATCATTAAATTTTGGTTTTTATTTAAGTTGTTAATTTCTACTATTATTTAATTTTTTAAGTAAAATTTTGTGCTTGTATCCTAAATATGAAAAAGACGCAAGCACAAAAGAATACTTATTTTTTGTTTTTGTTTTTTAATTTGTTGAATAAATTTTAGTCTCCTTAAATTTTGAAATTTGAATTTTATCAGTTGCCGATTTGTAAGTCAACCAATCCGTATTAAAAAACGTATTTGTCTCAGAAACCGCTTTTATATAGGCTTCTTTAAACTGATTTATCAATTGTTTTTCTGTAGCTGTTTGCTCTCCAAAACGCGAACTAACATAGTAGCTTGCAACTCCAAAACGTTGTGTTACGGTAACTTCTGGATTTCTTGTAATTCCTTGTCTCTTATCGACTTTACCTAAGTACAATGCAATTAAATCATCAATTTTTTTACTAATTTCTGTAGATGATTTTATTTCTGCTTTAAACTTTTTAGCATCTTCTTTTGTTAGTTGAGATTTTATAGCTTCGGCAGTATTTTTACTTTCCACTAATTGTTTTACAATGGCTGCAATTTTTTCTTGATACGTTTCAAGTTCTTTGCTAGCATTGTATTTCTGGTTGATTGCTTCTTCAGAAATTTGTAATCTTGGATCAAATTCAACTTTAATATTCTGTTCAGAAAAGATATCCCCAAAAGTCATCTTTAGACGATACGTGCCTGGTTTTACAGAAACTCCACTTGGTTCTCTTTTCGATTTTTTAAGAGTTCTTGAAGCACTTTCAACTCCTTTCTCATCTAAATACCAAGTAGTTTTGTGAATTCCGTTTTCTTTAGGAACTTTAAATTTTAAGGTTCTAATCTGTCTTTCTCCATCAAAAATTTCTAATTTTATAGAATCATTTTTTACAGTATTTTCTTTTTTACCAGAATTTTTATCTGGATCATCACTAGATGTTATTGCATCCTCCTCTTTATTTTCATCCGCTTTTTCATCTTTATCAGTATCGGATGTATTTTCATTCTTTTTCGCATCAGGATTATTAATATAATAAGAAATCAGCGCACCACGACCTCTATTTTCTCCTTGATACATTGCATCCGCGCCAAATCTGCTTCCTGTAGGTTGTTGTGTTTCTGATTGATAGGCGGTTGGTGGCGCAAATAGCTCTAATTTTTTAGAAATCACATTTCCTTTTGCGATTGCTCTTAAAGGGCGAATGTCATCTAGAACCCAAGCTGCACGGCCAAAAGTTCCAATAATTAAATCGTTTTCTCTTGGATGTATTACTAAATCTTTTACAGGAACAGTAGGGAAACCTTCCGTCCATTTTATCCATTTTTCACCAGCATTTATAGAAATATATAAACCATCATCAGTTCCTAAAAACAGTAAGTTTTCATTTTCAGGATCTTCTATAATACACAAAGCGTAACTTTGTACGTCATTTTCATCAACAATACGCTCCCAAGATTTTCCATAATTTTTGGTTCTATATGCATACGGCGTATAGTTAAAACGTCTATAATCATTCGCAATTAAAAAGGCTTCTCCTTTGTTTTTGTTGGATGCTTTTATTTGTGTAATCCAACTATTTTCTGGCAAATCTTTAATGTTTTTTGCAACGTTTGTCCAAGATTCTCCACCATTTTTTGTGATGTGCACTTGACCATCATCCGTAGCAGCCCACAACATATTTTTTTCTAAAACAGATGGTTCGATTACCAAAACTGTACAATGATTTTCTGCACCCGTTGCATCCATCGTTAAACCGCCACTTTCTCCTTGTTTTAATTTATCAGGATTATTGGTTGATAAATCAGGAGAAATAACACTCCAAGTCAACCCTTTATCCGTCGATTTATGTACAAACTGACTTCCAAAATATAAGGTAGAACTATCAAAAGGATTTATATTTATAGCTGCATTCCAATTAAAACGCAAGGCAATAGTGGCGTCAGCATGTGTTGGTTGTACAGAGTAATTATTTCCTGTGATGTAATCATATCTTACAACAGAACCTTGCTGACTCATAGACCAGCCGTATCTTGAATCATCTTTATCTGGAACTACGTCGAAACCATCACCAAAACTAATTTCTTGCCAATAGGAGTTTCTAATTCCTTGCGCTTTCCAAATATAGGCAGGACCTCGCCAAGAACCATTGTCTTGCATGCCCCATATACATTATAAGGAAATTCATTATCTACATTTATATGATAAAACTGTGCAACAGGAATGTTACCAATAAAACGCCAAGATTTTCCACCATCTTTTGTAATATTTAAACCGCCATCATTACCATCAATCATAAATTTGCCGTTTGTTGGATGAATCCACCAGGCATGATGATCTGGATGCACACCATTATCAACGCCATAAGCTGGCATTAATTCTTTGAAGTTTTTACCGCCGTCTTGAGAAACATTTATATAGGTAAAAACGGTATATAATCTATTTTCATTCTGCGGATCAACATAAATTTCTGAATAATAAAAAGGACGATTTCCAATATCTTCTTTATCGTTTATTTTTGCCCATTTAAATCCGCCATCTTCACTTTTGTATAAAGCATTCTTTTTTGCTTCTACTAAAGCGTATATAATATCAGGATTACTAGGCGCAATTGCAACACCAATTCTACCTAATTCTCCTTTTGGAAAACCTTCTTTTTCTGTAATTTGTTTCCAATTTTCTCCGCCATCATGCGTAATATAAACGCCACTTCCTGTTCCTCCGGATTTAAAAAACCAAGGATCACGTTTGTGTTCCCACATGGTAGCAATTAATTTATTCGGATTTTTAGGATCCATAATTAAATCTGCAGTACCCGATTTTGTATTTGTAAATAAAATTTGTTTCCAAGATTTTCCACCATCAGTAGTTTTATAAACGCCACGTTCTTTGTGTTCTCCCCAAGGCGAACCAATGGCGCCGACGTAAACTACATCAGGATTTGTAGGATCGATTACAACTCTATGAATATGTCTCGTCTTTGATAAACCCATAGATTTCCAAGATTTACCTGCATCTAAAGATTTGTAAATTCCGAATCCACCATTTAAACTATTTCTTGGATTTCCTTCACCAGTTCCTGCCCAAACAACACTTGGATTTGATTGTTGAATAGCAACTGAACCAATAGAAGCCGTTAGTTCTTTTTCGAAAATTGGTTCCCATTTTACACCGCCAGAAGTAGATTTCCAGATTCCACCAGAAGCAGTACCAACATACATGATTTCAGGATTAGAGGTAACTACATCTATAGACGTTACACGACCAGACATTCCGCCAGGGCCGATATTTCTTGGTTTCATGTTTTTTAGAATATCCATAGAAAACTCTTGTGAAACGAGTAGGGAACTAGCACTTATAAAAAGGATTGTAAGTAATTTTTTCATTGAGTTTAGTTTTTAGCGATAAAAGCGATCAATATACAAAATTGAGGACTCTTTATAAGTTAGAAATTAATTTTAACAAATTTGTAGTATCAATAATTTTTTGAAGGGAAGAAAAGGGTAACTAAATTTGTTTTTTATTTTCATAATCTTAAACTTTGATTATTTTTATAGAAATTTAATAAAATGAGTCAGCAATAAGAATTCTCTGAGTTTATAAACAATGGTTATGCAACCAAAGGCGATTATATAGAATTGGGAGCAGCAATGTTAGGATAAGAAACAGTTACAAACACAGTTGTAAAAATACCTTTAAAAACTTTTAACAGACATGGTTTTATTGCTGGCGCAACCGGAATAAGAAAAACAAAAACGCTACAAGTTATAGCAGAAACGTTGTTAGACAAAGGAATTCCTGCTTTATTGAGGGATATTAAAGGAGATTTATCTGGTTTAGCACAACCAAGGCCTGGACAACCAAAGATAGATGAACGTCATGCAAAGATTGGTTTTCCTTTTGAAGCTAAAAAATTTCCAATTGAAATACTGTCAATATCAGAACAAAAAGGAAAAAGAATGTGCGCAACTGTATCAGAATTTGGTCCAGTTTTGTTATCAAGAATTTTAGATTTATCAGAAGTACAACAAGGAATTGTTGCCATTATTTTTAAATATTGCGATGATAATAAATTGCCTTTAATAGATATTAAAGACTTTAAAAAAGTGGTGCAATATGTCACGGATGAAGGTAAAGAATAAATTTAAAAAGAATATGGTCGCATTTCTTCAAGCACAGGCACTCTTTTGCGTAAAATTATAGAAATAGAACAACAAGGAGGCGCTTTATTTTTTGGGGAAAAATCTTTTGATGTAGAAGATTTAACAGGAATTGATGAAAACGGAAGAGAAATTATTTCTGTTTTACGTTTAACAGATATTCAAGATAAGCCAAAACTTTTTTCTACATTTATACTGCAATTATTGGCAGAAATATATGAAACTTTCCTGGAACAAGGAGATAGTGATAGATCAGAATTGATCATTTTTATAGACGAAGCACATCTGGTTTTTGAGCAAGCTTCTAAATCATTATTAAATCAAATAGAGAGCATTGTAAAGTTAATTCGTTTTAAGGGAATTGGGTTGTATTTTGTAACTCAGAACCAGAATGATGTTCCAGAAGACGTCTTAGCGCAATTGGGATTGAAAATGCAACATGCACTAAGAGCTTTTGCGGCAAAAGACAGAAAGGCCATTAAATTGGCAGCAGAAAATCACCCAAATTCTGATTATTATGAACCTAAAGAAGTATTAACGCAATTAGGAATCGGAGAAGCATTTGTATCCGTTTTAAACGAAAAAGGTATTCCAACTCCTTTAGCAATAGCGATGTTGCGTGCGCCAATGAGCAGAATGGATATTTTAAGGTATAAAGAATTGACGGCTATTATTGATAACTCTAAATTAATATATAAATATTACCAAGAATTAGATAGAGAAAGTGCTTACGAAATGCTGAATAGTAAAATAGAAAAGATTAATTTCGCCAAAGAAAAAACAATTAGGGAAGAAGAAGATCAGAAAGAAAGAGAAAGAAATCAAAAATCGTCTTCTAGAACATACACAAGTAGGAGTAAAAAGAAAACCCAATTGTAAAAGTTTTAACAAGTGCCCTTTTATTAGAGCATTTTTTGGGATTTTAAATAAAGTGATGAAATAACAAAATTAAATATTTAACGTTTAAATTAAGAATAAAACAACTAAAAATGAATAAAAAGAATTTCTTACCATTAATTGTAATTGTGTTTTCATTACTAATTATCAGCTGTAATAAAAGTGATGATTTTAAGATTGAGAAAGGAAGAGTGGGCAAAATTTCTGCTTTAACCACAATTAACGATTTAGAAAAAATTTTTAAAAATGATTCTATTGTTAAAAATTTAAGTGAAGGAGCTTTAGGCGATAACTATTTTCAGGATGATGATGAATATTTAATTTTTGAAAAAGGCGGAAACCTTTTACTTACATTAATACCAAAAGAACAATTAGATTCTACATCAACTATAAAAAGTATTGAAATTCATGATATTCGTTATAAAACGAATAATGGCATTAGTCTAAGTTCTAATTTTTCTGAAATAAATGCTAGTAATATTCTTAGACCAGAATCTACGTTGCAATCTGTTACACTTTTCTTAGACGAATTAAATGCAACAATTACTATTGATAAAGATGAATTAGGTATCAAAGATTTTATCACGCAAAAAATATCTTTAGAACAAATTCCTGATTTAGCAAAAATAAAATCTTTTATTGTTTGGTTTATTTAAGTAAAACTATTTAATGACCTGTCGTTTTTACATAATAGAGAAACTGTTTTAGAGCCTAATTCGGAGTTTGAAAAAAGAATAATTTTTCAAAATTATTTAGACAATGATATTCAAATTAATGAAAAGGAAAGAGAAATACTTTTATAATGTGTAGCGGTAGAGCCAGATAACATCGGTATTATTTGCTGTCTTTTAAATGATAAAACACATTTAAATACGTTAAAATTGGCAATTAGTGCAAAAATATATCGAATGTTAAATTGGCAATTCTATCTAAAACTTATTTTAGAAAACTTTAGTATTGAAGCAGTAGATAATTATTATTCTATAGAAAGAGGTTTTTCAGATTTTACGAAAGCGTTTACAACCTAATTTATTATTAACGGATATGAAAAAGAAATATACAATTCAAAATAAACCATTTGTTGTGCCAACGACAGATGGTAAATTAATTGAAGAGCATTTTGGCAATGCTACAGTTAAAAATTCACAAATAAGTATTGCACATATGGTTGCGCCGCCAAAATGGGAAGAACCATTTCAAACACCAGCATTTGATGAATATACCTATATCATTAAAGGTAAAAAACAGTTTATTATTGAAGACGAAGTTATTATTTTGGAAGCTGGTCAATCCATTAAAATAGAAAAAAATACACGCGTTCAATATTCAAATCCGTTTGAGAACGATTGTGAGTATTTAGCTGTTTGTTTGCCTGCGTTTTCTATGGATTTAGTAAATAGGGAAGAATAGAAAATTTAAGAACCTTTTGTTGTTACTGAATTTTTTAAGTTTAAAAACTTACTATTTTTCTTTTTGTTTAGGTAATGTCTTAAAACACAACCTTTTACATTATTTACGTCAAATTCTATTATAAAAGCTTCTACATCTATTTTTTGTATGATTCTATACATTTTTTTAATATCAATTCGGTTAATTACCGAGTGAATAATATCAAAATCTTCAGCTGTTCCCTTGCCTCCAAATCCAGAACTACCTTTGTAAACCGTAAGGCCAACACCTAATTCTTCTATAATTGCAATTTTAATAAGGTCATGTTTTTTTGAAACAATAGTAACGCCAACAAAATCTTCAAAACCTTCTATAACCGTGTCCGTTACTTTTGCCGCAATAATGTAGGTAAGTATAGAGTACAAGGCAATTTCTGTGGATATTACAAAAGCTGTGGCACTGAATAAAATAACATTAAAAACCAGTACAATTTTACCAATACTAATGCCAAATTTATCATTTAAATAGATTCCTAAAATTTCTGATCCATCTAATACAGAACCATTTCTAATGGCAATTCCTATTCCTGCCCCGACTAATAATCCTCCAAAAATTGAGATAAGAAGTTTATCATCCGTAATAGTTTGAAAGTTTTCGAAATGGATAAATACAGCCAACCCTAAAATACTAATGATAGATTTAATTACAATTTTTTTAGACACTGTAAAAAAACCTAAAATTAAAAAAGGAATACTAAAAAGGACTAACAAGTAAGAGATGTCAATATCTACTTGTGTTTTTACTAATAAAGCAATCCCAGTAACGCCACCATCTAAAAAACCATTAGGTAAAAGAAAAGCTTTTAATCCAATACTTGCAAGAACAATTCCTATAAATACCTGAAAATTTTCAAAAAAAGCTTCTATATTATTTTTAAAATTCATTATTTAATTTTGGCTTTTTCTTTTACAAGCTAATAAAGTATTTTTTAGTAACATTGCTATTGTCATCGGGCCAACTCCACCAGGAACCGGAGTAATAAAATCTGCTTTTTTAGCAACTTCGTCAAAAGCAACATCGCCAACCAATCTAAATCCGTTTTTCTTACTAGAATCAGCAACACGTGTAATACCAACATCTATAACGGTAACATGTTCTTTAACCATATCGGCTTTTATAAACTCAGGAATCCCTATTGCAGCAATAATAATGTCAGCTTGTAAAGTTATTTCTTTTAGATTTTTAGTTCTGCTATGGCACATGGTAACGGTTGCATTACCAACTTTTCTTTTCTGTGATAATAAAATACTCATTGGGCTGCCAACAATATGACTTCTTCCTAAAACAACAACATGTTTTCCAGAAGTTTCCACGTTGTATCTGTCTAATAATTCTAGAATACCGAAAGGAGTTGCAGAAATAAACGTTGGTATGTTCAATGCCATTTTCCCAACATTTGTTGGATGAAATCCGTCAACATCTTTATCAGGATTAATTGCCATTAATATTTTCTGTTCATCGATATGTTTTGGCAAAGGAAGCTGAACAATAAATCCATCTACATCATTATCAACATTTAAAATTGCTATTTCATTTAACAAATCTTCTTCGGTGGTTTTCTCTGATAATCGTATTAAAGTAGATTCAAAACCAACTCTTTCGCAAGCTTTTACTTTTGCATTTACATACGTAATACTTGCGCCATTATTACCAACTATAATAGCAGCTAAATGTGGTGTTTTGTTTCCATTATTTTTGAACTCTCTTACTTCTAAAGCAATTTCTTCTTTAATATCTGCTGATGTTTTTCTTCCGTCTAGTAAAATCATTTTCTTTTAAAATATAAATTATGACTGTTATATTATTTTTGTTGAATTCTTGTAAAATTCTGTAATTAGTATCTAAAATTTCATATTCGCTATCTGTAAGATTGTACACATTTGAATAAAAAACATACTTATTTACTGTATTAAAATTTTCAAAGGATCTTTGATCGCCTCTAAAATCAATATTATCTAAAGTAGTTAAATTTGGAAAAAAACTAGCAACTTTATCAACATCAATTTTCTCTTTATTTAAATAATCAATAGCTTCTATTCTAAGGGAATGATAAGGAACATGCGCTAAAGTGGCATCCCAACCTTGTGATATTTCTCTTGGATACAGCCAAAGGTTCCCAGAAACAAGGCCAAATAAAAGCAATGAGAATAGTGTTTTTTTTGATTTGTAGCGGTGTTGTAAAATAGTAAATGCTAATAAAGTAAAAGTAATATAAGAGACAATAAAATAGCGATGGCCAAAGGTATTTGTTGATATTAATGAAACGACAACTATAAAAAATACAGAAGTTGATGCGATTAATAAAAGCTGTTTACTTTTTGATGATGCAATTATTTTTTTTCCAAAAAGGATAAAACTGACTACTATAAAAACAAAAATAAAAACCCTTCCAAAATCTAAATATCTTTGAACTAAAAAAAACAGTTTTTTAAAAATGTTTTTAAATCAGCAAACGCCCAAAGTCCAACCCAAGGGGAATCTGGGTGAGTTTGTAACCAACCTTTTGTTAGTAATCTCCAACAAACAAAAACAAAACCGGGTAAACAACTTAATAAGTAGAATAAGAGAAATTTTAAATTCAGAATTATTTTTAGTTTCTTCTTTTCTATAAAATGTTTATTAAAAGCATCAAACAAAAAGAGTCCGCCAAACAACATCATACTTCTAAAAGAGACAATACTTAAAAATAATAAACCAATAAATTTAGTTGTTTTATGATTGAATAGAATTCCGTTTATTGCTAGAAAAAAGAAAAATACAATGATTACTTCCGGATTTACAATTACAAACTGCGTTGATAAAGTAGGATCTGTAATAATCAATAAAAATGCTAGAATTTGATTTTTTTGATCTTCAATAAAATAGGATATAAATTTAAATAATTGATAAAAAACACCAATTGTAAAGGGCACCATCAATAAATGAGCTACCCAAAGTTTATGACCCAAAATTTTCCATGAAATAGCTAAAAGAAAGCCTAAAAAAGGAGGATGACCCGGATCAAACTGATCTGGAATGGTCCAATCTAAAATAGAATTTAAGTATAAATGGTTGCCCATTTTTGAGGCAAATAGTATATTGTCCCAAAACATTCCATTCGTATTGGAAACAAAAAAAATACAGAAGCCTAAAAATATAAAAAGTAGATTTTTTATTTTTTCAAAGCTTAGAAAGTTCTTAAGTTCTTTAAACATTATGCAAATTAAAATGGCTGCTAAAAAAGCATCCAAATAGTATTTTTATTTCATTCCTTGCATCATTTGCATCATCTTTTTACCACCATCGCCTTGCATCATCTTCATCATCTTACTCATTTGATTAAATTGTTTCATCAATTGATTTACTTCTTGAATGGTCGTTCCTGATCCTTTTGCAATTCTCTTTTTTCTACTGGCATTTATCGTATTAGGTGTGCTTCTTTCATCCGGTGTCATTGAATGAATAATTGCTTCAATTCCTTTAAAAGCATCATCATCAATATCTACATCTTTCATTGCTTTACCAGCTCCAGGAATCATACCAACTAAATCTTTCATGCTTCCCATCTTTTTAATTTGTTGAATCTGACTTAAAAAGTCATCAAAACCAAATTGATTTTTAGCAATTTTCTTTTGTAATTTTCTAGCTTCTTCTTCATCATATTGATCTTGAGCACGCTCAACAAGAGAAATAACATCTCCCATACCCAATATTCTGTCCGCCATTCTATCTGGATGAAAAACATCAATAGCATCCATTTTCTCGCCAGTACCAATAAATTTTATCGGTTTGTTAACAACAGATTTTATAGACAAAGCAGCTCCACCGCGCGTATCACCATCTAATTTTGTAAGTACAACACCGTCAAAGTTTAAGATATCATTAAAAGCTTTTGCAGTATTTACAGCATCTTGCCCAGTCATAGAATCTACCACAAATAAGGTTTCTTGCGGATTTACAGCTTTATGAATGTCAGAAATTTCTGTCATCATTGCTTTGTCTACTGCTAAACGCCCAGCAGTATCTATAATAACAACATTTTTGCCATTTGCTTTGGCATATTTTACAGCGTTTTGAGAAATTTCTACAGGATTATTGTTGCCAACTTCAGCATACACTTCAACGCCAATTTGTTCTCCAACAATTTGTAATTGATTTATAGCGGCTGGTCTGTATACATCACAACCAACTAAAAGAACTTGTTTAGATTTTTTATTTTTTAAATAGTTTGCTAATTTTCCTGAAAAAGTAGTCTTACCAGAACCTTGTAAACCAGACATTAAAATTACCGTTGGTGAGCCTCCTAAATGTACGCCAACAGTTTCGCCACCCATTAATTCAGTTAGTTGATCTTTTACCAACTTTACCATTAATTGCCCCGGATTCAAGGTCGTTAATACATCTTGACCTAATGCTTCAGTTTGTACTTTTTTGGTAAATTCTTTGGCAATTTTAAAGTTAACATCGGCATCTAAAAGTGCTCTTCTAACTTCTTTTAAAGTTTCTGCAACGTTAACTTCTGTAATTTTACCATGACCTTTTAAGGTATGTAAGGCTTTATCTAATTTATCGCTTAAATTATTAAACATAATTTGTCTTCTTTTTTAGGAAGCACAAATATAAGAATTAGAGATGATTAGTAAAGTGATAAAAGGGAGTTTTTTAATTATTAGTCTTTAAAAACAAGCTTGTAAAAAAGTTGATTAAATGTATAAATATTGAAAACAAGAAAATTATAAAGGATATAAGTAAGGCTTGATCTAGATTGATAGAATATAAAAAATCATTTGCAGGTAATTTTTCGTCAGATTTTGAATTAAAAATGATAAATATAAAGAGAATTACAGCGATTATTTGCAAAAATATATGCACAATTGTTAGCCATATTTTAGCTTCTTTTTTTGCCCAAATTAAACAGAAATAATTTAAGCCAATTAAACAAAAGAAAATAGCGGAGATATAACACCACAAATCTGCATAAAAAATTAAATACGTATCAAAAAGAGCAATATCTAAAGTAATATTCCTTTTTAAAAATCCTAATATAATAAAAGCGCAAGCTAGTCCTAAAAAAAAAGATGAGGTTTCGTTATTAATTTTTTATTTATAAATATTAAAATCAATTATCAAGTATTTTTGAAAAAAGTTAAAATAAAATTAAGGAAATGCAAGCAAATAGAGATGGTGAATAAGATATAGGTGACAGAAAGAATCGCATAAAAATCTATAGAATCCGATAAAAAATTGAAAGTAAAAATTGTTTTTGAATATAAAAAGAGGACACAAAAAATAAAAGGGACTAATGAAGCGACCTGAAACATAATAAAAACAAAGACAAAATATGTATAGTTTGTTTTTTAGCCCAATAAAATATTTAATAATTTAAGCCAATTAAACTAATAAATACAGCCGAAAAATAACACCAATAATGTGTTTTAATGGCAAAAAAAAGCATTGTTTATAGTCGCATCTATAATGCCATCAGGCTTAAGAATACCGATAATTATAAAAAGCGGAACTAAGCTAAAAAAGAAAATATGTGGTCTTTTAATAATCGTTTTCACTTAATATAAATTTTGTAAAGTATTTGTATGATGTTCTGTATGATAAGCGGTCCACATAATAATTTCTCTAACCGTCATTTTACCCATTAATGGATGACGAAGTAACAACGTATCTAAATTTCTTTCGCTAATATGAACGGTTTTGTATTGTAATTTTTTTTGTTGAATTTGCAATCTTGTCAACAAACGATCTCTTTCTTTTAAAGTTGGTTTTTTTAACTTTTGATTAAAAGTTCTTGCACCATCTTTATTTTCTATAAGTTTTTGATTATAAATTTTAACAACAGTTTCGTAATCTCTAAGTTTTCTATTACAAATGCCAAATTTATATTTTAAAATAAATCTCGGATAACTAAGTGCATTATTTAATAATTGTAAACTATCGACTAAGTGCTGTATATGCTGACCTGTAGACCATTTTGTGTCTGGACCCTTTTCCCAATTTTCTATTGGTTGATGTTCTAACCAATTAAATAATTCTTGATACTTTACGTCTAATAAATTGGCAATCTTAACTTTATCCATCCAACAATAATTTACAGCTTTAAAAGTAATAAATAAATACAAAAGTTTTATTAGTTTACTTCATTTATCAATGAAGTATTTTTTTTAAGAATCGACGTTTAATTAGAGATAAACAGAAATAGTTAAAAAAATCATCGAAACTAAGGTTAAAATAAGAACTAAAGGTATTACAAATTTTAGCCATTTATCATAACCAACTTTTACAATAGCAAGCGAAGCTAAAATTAATCCTGTTGGATTTATAAAGTTAAACAACCCCATGCCTATAAGATACGTGTTTACCACATGCTCTCTGCCTAAAGAAACTGTATCTGCCAAAGGAGACATTATGGGCATTGTTAAAACAGCCATTCCCGATGATGAAGGAATAAAAAACGACAATCCGCTATACACAAAAAGCATAGAATTTATAAATAAGCCTTTGTTCATTCCGTTCGTAAAAGAGCTAGAATAGAATAATAAAGTATCACTTATTAAACCATCTTCCATTAAAATAGTAACACCTCTTGCCAAACCAATTATAAAAGCGACACTTAATAATTCGTTAGCTCCTTTTATAAAAGTATCCACAAAAATTGTTTCATTTATTCTGCATATAAATCCTATTAAAAGTCCGCCAACAAAGAAAACGCCTGTCATTTCTATAAACCACCAATCTAAATTACTAACACCATAAACCATTATTACAAAACATAAAATAAAAATAGTAAGCACTAATTTTAAACGAAATGTAAAGTTGATGGTTTCTGATGAATTCTGAAAAGAAAACCTTTTTTCGATACTTTCTTTTTGATCAAAAATGATAGATTTTGATGGATCTTTTTTTACTTTTTGAGCATATCTTATAATGTATAGAATGCAAATAACTAACCCAATAATTAACATGATAACGCGTCCTTCAATTCCATTAGTCCAATTAATACCAGCCGAATTTGAGGCAATAATTGTACTAAAAGGATTTATGGTAGAAACCATTGTGCCAATAGAAGAACCAATATAAATAGAGGCTAAAGCTACAATTGCATCGTATTTTGCAGCAATAAAAATCGGAATTAAAATAGGGTAGAAGGCAATCGTTTCTTCAGCCAAACCAAAAGTGGTCCCTCCTAAAGCAATTAAAGTGGTTACAACGATTATAAGGATAAATTCTTTGCCTTTTAAAAGAATTGAAAGTCTGGATATTCCTGCTTCAAAAGCTCCCGTAAAATTTACGATAGCGACTAATCCACCAATAAAAAGTACTAAAATGATAATATCAGCAACTTGAATAATCCCTTTTAAGGGCGCTAAAATAAACGGTATAAAACCTTGAGGTCTCGCTTCTAATTTTTGATAGGTTCCGGGAATACTAATTGCTTTATAAATTGCGCCAGAAGTAAATTTCTCTAAGGGAATTTTAACCTGTAAATCATCTAATGTTTTTTGAGAGGCTTCTAGAATAATTAATTTTTCTTGAGTAGTGTTAATAAAGGAGTTGTCCTCTTTATTATACGCTAATCGATCATATTGACCAGAAGGAATAACCCAAGTTAAAAGCGCAACAAAAGCAGCTATTAGTAATAAAACTGTTTGTGCGCTTGGAAATTTTATCTTTTTCATCTTTAAAGTCTAAAAACAGATTTTAAAGATACTATTTTAAAAAAGACTTAAAATAAATTTTATTTTTCAGCAACAAACTCTAAAGCAGCTCCATTTATACAATGGCGTTTCCCTGTCGTTTCTCTAGGCCCGTCGTCAAAAGAATGCCCTAAATGACCTCCGCAAGTATTGCATTTTAATTCAGTTCTTGCATAACCTATTTTGTAATCAACATCCAATTCTACATTTCCTTTTTCAGCTCTATCAAAAGAAGGCCAACCAGAACCTGAATCAAATTTGTATTCAGATTTATACAAAGCTGTTTTACATGCTGCACAAACGTAAACTCCTTTTTTGTGATTGTCATTAAACTCGCTTGAATATGCTCTTTCTGTTCCTGCTTCTCTCAATACGTAATACTGTGCAGGTGAAAGTAGTTTTTTCCATTCGGTAGCTGTCTTTTCAACTTTATAAGTTTTCTTTTCTTTGGATGAATTTTGCGCATTCCCAACACAACTTATCATCAATAGTAAAACAAATATGCTTGCTAGTTTTTTCATATATTTTAAATTAGAAAAATTAATTAATTTGTACTTTTATTTATTAGAATTTAAGGGCGATTTAATTCACTTTAATATAAAATTTACCCTTTGCAAAATTAGACTACTATTTAGGATAAACCTTACAGTTATATCGTAATTAAATTACAGTTAAAATCATTATTTTTATGGTAAAGTTTTAGTTTTAGAAAAATAGAATACGTAATTTTATTAAAATTTATATCCTTTCTTATAAGTGACTAAAATACATATTTAGTGTCTTATTATAGGATTTAAAAAGTAAAAAAAAATGAAAAAAATAATAGTTTTAGTAGTCGCAGTTTTTCTTTTTGCAGAATGCAGCACAGTGCCAATTACTGGCAGAAAACGGATTAATTTAGTAAGTGATGCGCAGGTTTTACCAGCAAGTTTTGCGCAATACAAAGGGTTTTTAGAAGAAAATAAACTTTCCACTAATAAAGAATTAACGAATCAAGTTAAAATAGTTGGTCAAAATATTTCAGCAGCAGTAGACCGATTTATGAGAGCAAACAACATGGTTGAAGAGGCAAATTCATATAAATGGGAATTTAATTTAGTAGAAGATAAAACTATAAACGCATGGTGTATGCCAGGTGGAAAGGTTGTTTTTTACACAGGTATTATGCCAATTTGCGCAAATAATGACGGAGTTGCCTCAGTAATGGGCCATGAAGTGGCACATGCATTTGCTAAACATGGTCAAGAAAGAATGACGAATTCTTACGGACAGCAAATAGGTGGTTTATTGGTTGCTTTGGGAACTTCTGATAAAAATGCAGAATCTCAACAAATTTGGAACACAGCTTTTGGTATAACATCAGGTTTAGGAATGTTAAAGTATAGCAGAGTTCATGAACAAGAAGCAGACAGATTAGGGTTAGTTTTTATGATTATGGCAGGTTATGACGGTACAGAAGCTGCCGAAGTTTGGGTAAGAATGAGCGAGAAATCAGACGGAAGTTCTCAGCCAGAAATCTTAAGCACACACCCATCAAACGAATCTAGAATTCAAGATTTAAGAAGTTATTTGCCAACCGCTAGAAAATATGCAGCAGAATATAATGTAAAAGGTAATTTACAGTCGAAAAAATAGAATAACAAATAGATTTCATATATTGTGTCCGTTCAAAATTGTTTTTTGAACGGTTTTTTTATATAAAATAAGTATGTTAAAAATAGGAGATAAAAAACTAATAAACGGCTGGGCGTTTTACGATTGGGCCAATTCGGTGTATTCTTTAGTCATTAGTACTGCAGTTTTCCCTTTATATTATAGTGCCGTTACAGATAGTAAAACGGTTTCTTTTCTTTGGATGAAATGGGATCATCCAGATAGTTTGTACAGTTATGCACTTTCATTTTCTTTTCTGGTTGTGGCTTTTATTTCTCCAATTTTATCCGGAATTGCAGATTACACAGGAAGCAAGAAAAAATTTATGAAGTTTTTCTGTTGGATTGGAGGTTTGTCTGTAGCAGGTTTATATTTTTTTGACGGAATAGATACCGTTTGGATCGGAATTATATTTACCATTTTGGCAAGTATTGGTTTTTGGGCAAGTTTGGTTTTTTACAATGCGTATTTGCCAGAAGTTGCGCGTCCAGATCAACAAGATAGAGCAAGTGCAAAAGGGTTTATTTATGGATATACAGGTTCTGTTCTTTTGCTTATTTTAAATTTAGTAATGATTCAAATGCCAGATTTATTTGGAATTACAACAGCCATGGCTTCGCGTATTTCTTTTGTTTTAGTGGGTGTTTGGTGGATTGGTTTTGCGCAAATAACGTTTAAAAGATTGCCTAATGATATCTACAATAAAAAACCGAAAGAAGATTATATCTGGAGAGGTTTTAGAGAGTTGAAAATCGTAGCAAAAGAAGTGACGAATTACCCAGTTTTAAAACGTTTTTTAATCTCATTTTTCTTACTAAGTATTGGTGTTCAGACTATTATTTTAATGGCAGCAATTTTTGGTTCTAGTGAATTAGGTTTGCCAACTATGAACTTAATTGTTACTATATTATTAGTTCAAATTGTAGCAATCTTTGGGGCATTCGTGTTTTCTAGAATTTCAGAAAAATGGGGAAATATTAAAGCATTAAAAGTTACAATCTTAATTTGGATGGTCGTCTGTTTTGCTGCTTTTATGTTAGATAAAAACCAAGAAAATGTAGCGTATTATTTTTATGGATTAGGAGTTTTATTAGGTTTTGTACAAGGAGCAATTCAATCTTTAACAAGATCTACGTATTCTAAATTATTGCCAGATACAGAAGATCACGCTACTTATTTTAGTTTTTATGATGTTACTGAAAAAATAGCAATTGTTTTAGGAACTTTTGTGTATGGATTTCTATATGAGATAACAGATTCCATGCAATGGTCTGTGTTGTGTTTAGCTATTTTCTTTTTAGCTTCTTTTATCGTTTTAAGTACTTTAAAGAAAACGAAGCATGTATTTTAATAGAAGGTTTTTCGGATAGCAATAAAGACAAAAATCAACCCAGAATATCCTATAAAAAAAGGAATTATAATTTCCTTTAAATTGAGAACCAATAAAATACTTATCAGTAATAATTGAAATCCTAATCCAAAGGTTGATATTAAAGACATCAACCAATTAGGAAGCGCTTTTCCTTCGGATGCATTTTTATCTAAAGCGTAAATTATTTTATCAAAAACGCCATAGAAAGCTTTGTATAAGAAGAAAAGGATATTGACATTTTTTTGTTTTTCTCCAGGCAAAGCAATGGGTGTTTTATCTTCAAAAACTCTACTAGTAGTATCACCATCAAATCTATTTCTGAGGATAACATAGTAATAATTGTACAAAGTCCCTTGTAATTGAATTCCGAAAAAAGCTAAAAAAGTAAGGAATAAACTGGTATCAGTTAAAACCCAAATCGTAATAAAAATAATAAAGTTTAAGATAATATCAGACACTGAATCTAAAAATCTACCTGTGTAAGATGGGGTTTCTTTTATTCTTGCCAATTCACCATCGGCAGCATCTAAAATAGATTTTAAAATTAAAAAGAAAGCGGCTGCAAAATAAAATCCTTTAAAAATACAAAACACACCAATCAATCCAGAAATTACAAATGCAATCGTAACATCTACTGGAGTAAATTTTGTGGTTTTAAGGGAATTTGCAATGATTTTTGCTAGTGGTCTGCCATAATCAGACAAATCTATAAATTGATGTTCTTTTGGTAATTTAGACATTTCGGGTTTGTTAATCGCATTTTTAATGATTAATTAAACCTTTAAAACAGCTAAAAAATAAGTTGCAAAAGTAATTCTTTTGAAACTAAATTATAAAAAAAAGACACATAAATTTTATGTGTCTTTCTTACTATTCTTTTAACGTTTATTCAATTGTAAAAGGAAAACTAGCTTCAGCATCCGTTCCTCCATTTGCATTAGTAATATCTCCATTTACAACATTATTACCATTTTTATCTGGTAGATGTATAAGAGTTACTGTTAAAACTTCTGAACCAGCACTTGCAGTTGTTAAAGTAAATTTTATACCAATAGGATCTCCGTTTTCATCAGTATCTAAATAAGTTGTAGATGCTAAACTATTTTTAAATGCGTAAAAAAATTGATGATCTATACCTTCTTCTTCAACCTCTGCTGTAATATTTTCTGCAGGATTTACAGTTTCATTTAAAAGAGTTGTAACTCCTGTATAAATAGTATTTGCAGTTAAATTTCCAGAAACCGAAATTTCAGGTTCGTTCGGTCCATCACCATCTAAATCGGTGCTTTTTAAAGTGATAATATTTCCACCGCTTTGAGGGGTTAAAACAACCGATACGGTTGTAATCAGCTCTTCTTCGTTTACAACTTCTGGGTCATCATCAGAACAAGATGCTGCTAAAATAATTATTGATGCTACTACTAATATGTGCTTAATTGATTTCATAAAATCTGTTTTTTAATAATTTATTTTTAATTGTAGGTTATAATTTCTTCCTAAATCATCGGCATAATAGCGTAATCTATTTAAGTAATCTCTATATTTTATGTTTAATAGATTTGTTATACTTGCTGATATTTGTATATCTGTTTTTTTTGATAGATGAAAAACGGCATCTGTATGTATATGCAATAAATGATAATTTGGTGGAGTAGAACTAATATCTACAAGTGCATAACTGTCTTGCGCAGGTAAATAAACCGTAAAGTTGTTATCTGGATAGTTGTTTTGTTTTAAAACCAACTCACTTTCTAAACGAACTCCTAGTTGATGCCATTTTTTATTTCTGTACTCCAATGAATTCTTAAAACTTGGAGCAGGAATATCTATTAAAGATTTATTGTTTTTAGCGTCGTTTCCAAAAGTTAAAGATGATTTATTACTGAATAAAAAAGCATCGTTAATTTTTTGTTGCCACGCTAAATCAAATCCAAATAAATTGGCATTTGTAGATTTATACTCCCATACAGGAAATGCACCACGAATGGTTTGTTCTGTTCCCGTAGGTTCTAAATAAATGAAATTATGAATGTTGTTAAAAAAGACTTCTGCCGAAATTGTTGAATTGTTTGATTGAAAGTTATACGTAGAAGAAATTCTGTTAGAAACTTCTTGTTTTAAAGCTAAATCGCCCAACTCAATTCTTGAAGCAGAATGATGCAAACCATCACTAAACAGCTCTGATGCATTTGGTGCTCTATTAGATAATCCGTAGTTAAAAAGAACAGAACTTTTATCATTAACTTGATAAACAAGTCCTGCCGAAGTAGAAACATTATGAAACGAAAATACTGGGTTTACTAACCATTGCGTCGTATAATCTCCGGTAATTAAATCACTAAATTCTTCCTCGTAACCTCTCTCTGTCCATCTACTTTTTAAATAGAATTTTTTTGCATTTATGTAATTATAATCATATCTTAAACCAACATTTACTGTTGTTTTCTCGTTTAAAACAAAATTACCAATTGCAAAAATACCTGCATCAATTTTATCGTAATCTGGTATTAATCGTCTAACACCTGTTAAAGGATTTGCAAAATTATTTTGATAAACTCCTTTTATACCCACTTTATAAGTTTGATCTAATTTGTTGTTAAAATCAAAAGCAGAACCGATTGAGTGTGTTGTTAAATCTAAATCAATTGCTGCTTTATCTTTATCGTCTCCTACTCTTATATCATACTCATAACGTTGGTTTTTTTGAAAATCATATTGCATGTCAAGTTTACCTAAATCTTTAAATCTTTTGTAATAGTCAACTTTAAAAATATGGTGATTTATTTCTTGCTTTGGTTCGTTAATATCATAACTAAAATCCTCTATAATGAAAGGTTCTTGGTTATTTATAGCACTTACCAAATCATCTAGATTACCAATATGTGAGGCTTTTAAAATACCAATATTATTATTTACAAAACTATAATCAACAGTAAATCCGTCTTCAAACTTTTTCAATCCTGTTTGTAAAGAAAAAGCTTTTGAAGCTAAACCTGTATTTGTTAAATTATAATCTGGGGTATTAAAATCGCCAAATCTTTTTATAGTTGTTTTAGCATTTACAAACCAACCTTTTTTGTTAGTTTTAGTGATACTACTATGCAAATTACCGCCTCTACCGTTACTTTGTAAACCTAAAATTGTTTTACCAAAAATGCTGTCTTTTAAAGCGTACTTTGTAGGTTCTAAAACAATAACACCACCAATAGCGTCACCACCAAACTCTAAAGAATTTGGACCTTTAACCACTGTAATGTTAGCTGCATTATTTATATCAATATTAGGTGCATGTTCAATTCCCCATTCTTGATCTTGCAATCTAACGCCATTTGTCATTACAATAATTCTACTACTGTGTAAGCCATTTATTACAGGTTTTACAATAGAATTACCAGTATTAATAGAAGAAACTCCTGCTACATTCTTTAAAATATCACCTAAATTTTTACCACTATATTCCTCAATAGTACTCTGATCTATGTTAGTGGTTTGTATAGTTTTAGATGTTACATTATGTGTAGATGTTACAATAATTTCATTTAAATCTTCTATATGGTGTTCCAAAGTAATTTCTTTAAATGTATTTTCATTTAAATTAACCGTAATTTTTTTAGTTTCACAAGATATATGCTCAATTATAATAATTGCTTTTCCTTCGCACAAGTTTTTAAACTCAAACAAACCATCAAAATCTGTTATGGCATATTTGTTCGAATTTTCGATTTTTAGAGAAGCACCAATAATTGGTGTACTGTCATGAAAATCAGTGATTTTCCCTTTAAAGGATAGTTGGCAATCTTGTGCAAATGCACTTGTACTTATACATATTACAAGTACACTTTTACAAAGTAATTTTATCATTTTTTGTTTTCATAATTTAAATTAAATAGAACTTAATTTAAATATTTAACAGGCGGCCCTCGCACAGAAAACGATAATTGATAATGATTTTTTAAGAAATTATATTCTAAACTACCTATAGTAGTAGTTGTTCTAGTATTTAAATCTAATTGAAAATTATTAGTTGCTAAAAAAAAACGATTTAGTTTTATAAGATCTATTTTACAATCAAAATCTTTTTCATGAATGTGTTTGTCTACTTTCGAAGTACAAACACTATGTTCATGGTTTTCTAAAATATGCGAAATTTGTATTGATAGTGGTGCTATCAATACAAAAAGAAAAAAATACTAATTATTTTTTAAACAATATTTTATTTTTTACGCGATTTTAAATTTAACATTTCTACACCTAAAGAAAATGCAATTGCAAAGTACAAATAACCTTTTGGAATCACACCTACAGTTTTGTTAAATATTTCTGTGTGAGATAAATGTGCACCTTCTGTAATTAACATAAAACCAATTAAGATTAAAAAAGACAAGGCTAGCATCTGTATTGTAGGATTGTTATTTACAAAATTACTTATCGGATTTGAGAAAATCATCATAATAATGATGGATACAATAACAGCAATTATCATAATAAGTAAAGCACCATCAACACCATTTGTCATTCCAACAGCAGTTAAAATACTATCAAAAGAAAAAACGATATCTATTAATATAATTTGAAAAAGAACACTTTTAAATGAAATTACTTTGGGCGATTTTAAAACTTGTTCTTCGTTAGTGTTTTCTACCTTTTGGCGAATTTCTTTAGTGCTCTTATACAATAAAAACAAGCCTCCTAAAAATAAAATAATACTTTGTCCTGTTAAAGCAGTCTTAAACCAACCTAAATCTACTCCAAAAAAAGGATCTTTTAAAGCAATTAAATAAGAGATGCTAAAAAGCAATAATATTCTTGTAATCATTGCTAAAGCTAAACCTAAAAGTGTCGCTTTCCTTATTTGATTTTTCGGTAATTTATTGGCAGTTATAGAAATAAAAATAATATTATCTATCCCTAAAATAATTTCTAAAAAGGTTAAGGTTAATAATGCAACCCAAGTATCTGCGTGAGCAAATATTTCCATATTATTTTGTTTTATAAATTGTGCCTTTTTTCGTGAATTTTGAAAAACCAATTTTTACAGTAAAATCATAAGAATCTTTATTAATTTTATTAATCTGTATAAACATTGGATCTTTTTCTAAATCATTTTTTGGATTGATATATTTTAAAGTGTAAAAGAAATTATTTTTCCATTTTATAGACAAAGTATCTACATGATTTCCATGTTTACTAATTTGAATACTATCTTTTCTAATAATTGTTTCTTTTACAAAATCGTTACCGGCCGGAATTTCAAAAACACCTACTTTAAAGCGATCTGAATTATCTTCAAATTCTGATTTACAAGACGAAAAAATAAGAACGGATAAAATTAGAAAATAAGATAGTATTGATCCTAGCTTTTTAAATTTCCATTTTCTTGTTTCTTGTTTTTTATTGCCGAATTCTATCTGTATCATAATTTATATTCCTGTATAATTTGATGGCGTAATTGCTTTTAATTCTTTTTTAATTTCTGATGAAACTTCTAACGTATCAATAAAATCCGCAATTGATTTTTGATTGATTTTCTCGTTCGTTCTTGTCAAACCTTTTAACGCTTCATAAGGATTTGGATACGCTTCACGTCTTAAAATTGTTTGGATTGCTTCTGCAACAACAGCCCAATTATTATCTAAATCTTGCTCAAATTTTTGCTTATTCAGTAACAGTTTATTCAATCCTTTTAAGGTGGATGTAAAACCAATAATTGTATGTCCGAAAGGAACACCAACATTGCGTAAAACTGTACTATCCGTTAAATCTCTTTGCAATCTTGAAATTGGTAATTTTGCTGATAAATGTTCGAATATTGCATTTGCAATTCCTAAATTTCCTTCAGAATTTTCAAAATCAATCGGATTTACTTTGTGCGGCATTGCAGAACTTCCTACTTCACCAGCCTTAATTTTTTGCTTAAAATAATCCATAGAAACATAAGTCCAGAAATCTCTATCTAAATCTATGAGGATGGTATTGATACGTTTTAAGTTATCAAATAAAGCCGCTAAATGATCATAATGTTCTATTTGTGTGGTCGGAAAAGAGTGTTGTAAACCTAATTTTTTTTGAACAAATTCGCCACCAAAAGTTCTCCAATCAATTGTTGGATATGCAACTTTATGTGCGTTGTAATTACCAGTTGCGCCTCCAAATTTCGCAGCACTTGGTATGTCATTTAATAGTTTAAACTGTTCCTTTAAACGAACTACAAAAACATTAATTTCCTTTCCTAATCTTGTTGGTGATGCTGGCTGACCATGCGTTCTTGCCAACATAGAAATATCTTTCCATTCAATAACTAATTCTTCTAAACTCGCAACGACTTCAAAATAATGAGGTACAAAAACGTCGTTCATTGCTTCTTTTATAGAAAGTGGAATGGCAGTATTATTAATGTCCTGAGAAGTCAATCCGAAGTGGATAAATTCTTTATGTTTTTGTAAACCTAAAGCATCAAATTTTTCTTTGATAAAATACTCAACCGCTTTTACATCATGATTGGTAACTTTTTCAATATCTTTTATTTTCTGAGCATCTTCAGTTGTGAAATCGATATAAATTTTACGCAAATCAGTAAATAAAACGGTGTTAAAATCTGCTAATTGTGGTAAAGGAATTTCGCACAATGCAATAAAATATTCAATTTCTACACGAACTCTGTACTTTATTAAAGCTTCTTCAGAAAAATAGTCTGCTAATTTAGATATTTTACCTCTGTATCGTCCATCAATTGGTGAAATGGCATTTAATTGTGTTAAGTTCATTTTAGTTCTGTTGTTAATTGCAAAAATAGTGAATTCAACAGATTTATAAAGTAGATTTTTGATGTTTTTTAAACACTAATTTCACGAATTAACAGAAATAAAAGTAAACGTTCTCTTATACTTTTATATTCACCATATAATTGTAGTTTTTATAAATTTTGCGCTTATAGTAGCTAAATTTTGTTCTAACTTTTTTTAATTTGTGAAATTCATATCTAAATTTTTACTATTTATGGTTTTCTATCAATTTTAAAATATGATTTCCTCTGGCATTTGTGCTTATACTTTCATAAATAATTGTAGTAATAATAAGGTATTTTAAGTCTAAATGTACCCAATCTTTTTTTAATCCGAAAAGACACAATGTATTCTTGTATGGGCTCTTACAGCTATTTTTTGAGGCGTAATTAGCCAATCAAAACCAGTTTCTATAATTGTATCAATATGATTTATTTTTAGTTTTTTTTGAACTTCATTCTCGCTCTTGGCATAATAAGCAATTGCTAAATGTTCACAAATTTTTGCACAAGGTCTAATGGCGCTACCAAATTTTGGGTTGTTATCTTTTCTGAAAACTCATCTAAATGTGGTAAAATCTATTCTAAATAATGATGTGTGCAAATCCATTCTAAAATCCAAGCAGCTATTATAGATGCTTTAGTATCAACATCAAAAGTAATAGAAACGAACTCTTTACATAATTTTTGATCTTTTAACGCCAGATTTGCAATTCGTTGTTGGTTTTCCCTTTTAGGATTTTCCATATTATTAAGTTGTTCTGTTAAAAATAGGATGCTCATTTTGATCTGATTTATGTATATTTACTTTAAAATTTTGCCATGTTAAGTATAAAAAGACTTCTTTTTGTTTCTGTGATTTTTAGTTGTTTTTTTTCGGCTGATAAAATAAATGCACAGAAAATCAATCAGTTTAATGAGAAAAAACAGCGAATTGGTACTTGGATAAAATATTATCCAAATGATAAAATACGCTATACCGGTAAGTTTGAAAATGGAAAAGAAATTGGTGTTTTTAAATTCTATGATATTTCGAGTTCTGATTTTCCTTTAATTATTAAAACTTATTCTAAAAGTCAAGATGCAGTTTTAGTTGAATTTTATACTTTAAAAGGTAAATTACAAAGCAAAGGTTCTTTTTTAGATAAAAATAGAATAGGAGATTGGGTGTATTATTTTACGGATGGAAAAATAATGTCCGAAGAAGTTTATAAACAAGGAAAATTAGAGGGCAAATTGGTTAATTATTATCCAAACGGAAAAGAGACAGAAATTACTTTTTATAAAGAGGGATTAAAAGAAGGGCTTTCGCAAAAATATTCTAGTGACGGAATTTTAATAGAAGAAGTCACCTTTAAAAAAGGAAAGCAAAATGGGCCAGCTAAATATTTTGAATTAAATGGAAATTTAAAAGAAGCTGGTTCGTATAAAGATGGAAATAGAGTAGGAGAATGGGAGTATTATTTGGATGGTGAAGTAACAAATGATAAAGATGAAAAGGATAATAAGAAGCAATTTAAAAAGAAAAATTAACAATAACTTTTAAGAGAAAATTTATTGAATCTAAAAAGAGAAATGGAATTATAATTTTAGGAAAAATCATTTTTATTATTTCAATCATTGCTGGAATTTCATTGATTTATGTTTTTGTAAAAGAATTTGATAGAGATTATTTTAGAACGGAAGGAATTTCTATTATATTTTGTCTTTTTGTTTTAGCTGTTCTTGTTGGATTTTACGTGAAACTAACAAATTTCGGAATTATTGATGAAACTGAATTACAGAAAAGTATTGATGAAAAGAAAGAATTAAAAGAGCAAATTGAGATTGCAGAATTGAAAATAAAACGTAAAAAATTAACAGAATAAATTACGTCACTAAATCTAATCATCAATTTCCGCAATAGAAACATCAATTCTTTCAATCAATAAATTCTAATCAATTTTGTAACTTTGCATCCTCAAAATTAAAAAATGAAACGAGTAGTTGTTGGTCTTTCTGGTGGTGTAGATTCTAGTGTTACAGCACATTTATTAAAAGAACAAGGGTATGAGGTTATTGGTCTTTTTATGAAAAATTGGCACGATGATTCTGTAACAATTTCTAACGAATGTCCTTGGTTAGAAGACAGTAACGATGCAATGATTGTTGCCGAAAAATTAGAAATTCCTTTTCAAGTTGTAGATTTAAGCGAGCAATATAAAGAACGTATTGTAGATTATATGTTTGATGAATATGAAAAAGGAAGAACTCCAAATCCTGATATTCTTTGTAACAGAGAAATAAAGTTTGATGTTTTTATGGATATCGCTTTAAAACTAGGTGCAGATTATGTTGCAACTGGTCATTATTGCAGAAAGGATGAAGAAATTATTGATGGAAAACCGGTTTATAAATTATTAGCAGGGAAAGACAATAACAAAGATCAGTCTTATTTTTTATGTCAATTATCGCAAGAACAATTAACAAAAGCATTGTTTCCAATTGGAGAACTTACAAAACCAGAAGTTAGGGAAATTGCCAAAAAAGCAAATTTAATTACTGCTGATAAGAAAGATTCTCAAGGTTTGTGTTTTATTGGTAAAGTACGTTTGCCAGAATTTTTACAACAAAAATTACAGCCAAAAGAAGGAGTAATCGTTACAATTCCTTCGGATTTTGAGCAGTACACAAAAGAAGTTCCAAAGTTTGAAAACAAGGAAGCTGAACTTGCTTTTTTTTCAATAAAATTTTCTTATAAAAAAGAAGACGGAAAAGTAGTAGGCAAACATCAAGGAGCGCATTATTTTACAAAAGGTCAGCGTAAAGGATTAAATGTGGGCGGCACAAAAGAAGGCTTGTATGTTATAGAAACCGATGTTGTAGAAAACGTAATTTATACAGGAGAAGGTAAAAGTCACAAAGGATTATATAGAAATGTATTGTTTGTTTCTAATAAAGAATTGCATTGGATTCGAGAAGATTTAGCTTTAAAACCAGGAGAAACTATGAATGTTGATGCAAGAATAAGATACAGACAAGTTTTAGAAAAAGCAACTTTATACAAAGTAGAAAGTGGTTTATATGTAGCATTTAGAAATAAACAATCAGCAATACAAGAAGGACAATTTGTTGCTTGGTATCAAAATGAAGAATTGTTAGGTTCTGGAGTAATTTCGTAATAAAAATATATAAAATCGTAAAAAAGTAGTATTTTCGAAATATGAAGAAAATGCTACTTTTTTTATTCTCGATTAGTTTTTTTAGCACTTTTGTACAGACAGAAGACGCTTGGGTTTATTTCTACAACAAACCAAATTCTGCTACTTTTTTACAAAATCCTTTGCAAATGCTTTCTCAACGTTCTTTAGATAGAAGAACTACACAAAATATTTCTTTAGATTTAAAAGATGTACCTGTTGATATAACCTATTACAATCAATTAAAAAATAATGAGAATATTACAGTTTTAGGAAAATCTAAATGGTTAAATGCTGTTCATATTCAAGGTGTTGAGTCTGCTGTTAGAGCACTATTAAATACGTATTCATTTATTGAATCCATTGAATTTGCAAATAAAAGTTTAAATGCGAATGCTAAAAATACGGGTAAGAAAATAGTTGCTTCACACCAAAATAAATTTTCTAAAACTACGACCGATTTTAAGTACGGAAATGCAGAAAATCAGATTAAAATGTTGAGAGGAGATTTTTTACATCAACAAAATTATACAGGGGAAGGCATGCAAATTGCAATTATTGATGCTGGTTTCCCTAATGTAAATACGCTTGCAGCTTTTCAAAGAATAAGAGGTAATAACCAAATTTTAGGGGGTTATAATTTTGCTGATAGAAGCACTAATTTTTATACAAGAAATAATCATGGAACTCATGTTTTATCTACAATTGCAGGCTATTTAGAAAATCAATTTGTTGGTACAGCGCCAGATGCAAAGTTTTATTTATTTATATCAGAAATTGCAGAAAAAGAAACTGTTTTAGAAGAAACACTTTGGGTAGAAGCGGCAGAAAGAGCAGATAGTTTAGGTGTAAATGTGATAAACACCTCTTTAGGTTATACAACTTATGATAATCCAAATCATAGTCATACGTATGCAGATATGGACGGGAAAACGACTTTTATTTCTCGAGGTGCTGAAATTGGTGCTTCAAGAGGAATTATTTTAGTAAATGCCGCTGGAAATGAAGGAAATGGCACCTGGAAATATATTGGTGCTCCTGCAGATGCTGTTTCTGTTTTTTCAATTGGTGCAGTAAACTCTTCAGAAAAAATTGCCTCTTTTAGTTCTTTTGGACCAACTGCAGATCAAAGAATAAAACCAGATGTTTTGGCACAAGGGCTAAATTCTGCAATCATAAATTATTCTTCAGGAAACGTTTCAACATCAAATGGAACCTCTTTTTCATCGCCGATAATGGCTGGAGTTATCGCTTGTTTTTGGCAAGTTTTCCCTAATAAAACGAATTTTGAAATTATGGATTTGATTCGTAAATCTGCGGATAGATTTAATAACCCTACGGATCAATATGGGTATGGAATTCCAGATTTTGAAGCTGCTTATAATCAAGTATTGGCGCTGAATAATTTTAAGAATACATCAATCAAAATTTTCCCAAATCCAATAAAAGATACGTTTTCTATTTCTGTTGATGCGAATGCTACCGAAAGTTTATCCATTCAGATTTATAATATTTTAGGGCAATTAGTTATCGAAAATTCTAAATTAGTATCGAAAACTATCGATACGAAGAATCTTAAAAATGGAATTTATATCTTAAAAATTCAATATAAAAATCAGCAGAAAACAGTTAAACTGATAAAAAAATAATGACAAATAAAATTAGGCAACTTTTCAATATAAAATATCCAATTATACAAGGTGGAATGATTTGGGTTTCTGGTTATAAATTAGCTTCTGCAGTCTCAAATGCTGGCGGTTTGGGATTAATTGGTGCTGGATCTATGTATCCCGAAATTTTAAGAGAACACATTCAAAAATGTAAAAAAGCATCTAATAAACCTTTTGGCGTAAATGTGCCAATGTTGTATCCTGATATTGAAAAAATTATGGATATTATTGTGGAAGAAGGAGTGAAGATTGTTTTTACTTCCGCAGGAAATCCTAAAACATGGACGTCCTGTTTAAAGGAAAAAGGGATTACCGTTGTGCATGTTGTAAGTTCTGTAAAGTTTGCGTTAAAAGCAGAAGAAGCTGGAGTTGATGCCGTTGTTTGTGAAGGTTTCGAAGCTGGCGGACATAATGGACGCGAAGAAACTACGACTTTTACACTAATACCAATGGTGAAAGAGTATTTAAAAATCCCTGTAATTGCTGCGGGCGGAATTGCATCAGGAAGAGGAATGTTGGCTGCGATGGTCTTGGGTGCCGATGGAGTTCAAATAGGAAGTAGGTTTGCCGCAACTGAAGAATCTTCTGCACATCAAAATTTTAAAAACACAATTATTGATGTAAAAGATGGTGATACTCAAGTAACTTTAAAGGAGTTGGCGCCTGTGCGTTTGGTGAAAAATAAATTTTATAATGATGTTCAAGAATTGTATTTACAAAATCCATCCAAAGAAAAATTAAAGGAATTATTGGGCCGAGCAAGAGCAAAAAAAGGAATGTTTGAAGGAGATTTAGAAGACGGAGAGCTAGAAATTGGTCAAATTGCAGGATTAATTCATGAAATAAAACCTGCAAAAGATGTTTTAGAAGAGATTATTTCGGAATTTAATTCAGTTAAAACGCTTATAACTAGGTTTTAAAGTTTTTTTAAAAATAAAATTAATATTTTATGTAGTCAATAATTTATTTGGTATTATCTTTGTAGCTTAACATAACGTTGATAGGAATTAATCTAGCAACACAATAATTTTTTTATAATGAATAAAGGTATCGTAAAATTTTTCAATGAATCTAAAGGATTCGGATTTATCACTGAAGAAGGAAACAACAAAGAGCATTTTGTACATGTGTCAGGATTAATTGACGAAATTCGTGAAAACGATGAAGTTGAATTCGACTTACAAGATGGAAAAAAAGGATTAAACGCAGTAAACGTTAGAGTATTATAATATATATCATATCTATTACTAGTTAATTTTTATCTAAAAGCCTTTCAAATGTTGATAGGCTTTTTTTTATTTAAAATAGAATTTAAAATTTAATAAAAAAAACATTATTTTATTTTGTAATTCATTTATTGGTTTTATATTTGCATTTTAATAAACGTTGTTGGTAATTAAACTGGCAACACAATAATTTTTTATAATGAATAAAGGTACCGTAAAATTTTTCAACGAATCTAAAGGATTTGGATTTATCACTGAAGAAGGATCAAACAAAGAACATTTTGTGCATGTGTCAGGGTTAATTGACGAAATTCGTGAAAACGATGAAGTTGAATTTGACTTACAAGATGGAAAAAAAGGATTAAACGCAGTAAACGTAAGAGTATTATAATATATTTATTACTAGTTAATTTTTTATCTAAAAGCCCATCAAAATATTGATGGGCTTTTTTTTTGTAAAATTTTTGTATTATGATTATTGATGGTAGAAAAAGAGTAAATATTAAATTAGGAATTTTTGTTGAAATAGTATTAAAACCACATCAAAGAACAGGGGAACTTACACAAGGTGTAGTTGCTAAAATATTAACAAAATCTGTGTCACATCCATACGGAATAAAAGTACAGCTTGAATCTGGTTTGGTTGGTAGAGTTAAAAATATTATAGAATAACTATTTTACAGGTATTTTAATTTCGTATAATTTTTTACTACTGTTATTCAATTTACTTTCTCTTAACCAAGGATTCAAAATTTTAAACTCTTTGTAATTTAATCCATACCCTTTTGCAAATTTTGTAATATTTGTAATCGCTGTATCAACTTTAATCGTGTATGTTTTTGGCAAAGTATATAAGTCTTCTTGTTCAAAAACAAAACCATATTTTTCTGGATTATTTATAATTTCTTTTAAAGCGATAATTCTAAAAATATAGCGTTCTGTTTCATCGGGTAAAAGGGCATCATAATAATTGGTAACTTCTTGCTCTTTTATTCTTCTTGATATTCCGTAAACACCAGCATTGTAGGAGGCAGCAGCGAGTGTCCATGATCCAAACTTCTCTTTTGCATTTTTTAAATACTCTGCAGCTACTTCTGTAGATTTTTCTATATGATATCTCTCATCCACATTATCGTTTATTTCTAAACCATATTCTTTACCAGTTTCCTTCATAAAATGCCACATACCTGCAGCGCCAACAGAAGAAGTTTCATCAGTAAAACCACTTTCGGCTAATGCTAAGAATTTAAAATCATCCGGTAAGCCGTGCTTTGCTAATAAAGGTTCTATAATAGGTAAATATTTATTTGCACGTTTTAAAAGAAGCAAACCATTAGATTGCCAATAGGTGTTCACTAACAATTCTCTTTCCATTCGCTCCTTAACATCTACAATTTCAAGCGGAACTCTTTCTCCCGCAAGATTTAGATTATCTGGTAACTTAAGTGATTGTATTTTATAGTTTAAATGCGTACCAGTCTTTGGATCATTAGCTACTGCCTTTGGATCATTAGCTACTGCGGATACAGCGTTTGATTGACTTTTATTGTTTGCACTTACACATAAAAAAATGACAGAAATTAGACTAATGATAGAAATTATTTTGAAAGTATTACTCATTTTAATTTGATATTTTATATTTAAAAGTACTCTAAATTTTGTTCTTAGTTTAAATAATTATTAATAATTTCTGATATTTGTTTTGCCTTTAGAATAATCATTGCATGGTCTCCATCTATAATTTCTTCACAATTATGTATGTATTTAATGGGGAAAACATTGTCTTTTGTGCCATGAATATGTAAAATGTTTTTTGTTGGTATTTCTTGTTTCCAATTTAAAACGTTGTGAATAGACCATTCAATATAAGTTTTATCTCTAACAGTTAAGTATCGCTTGTAATTTTCAGCTTTTTTTCGAAGGTATTTACCGATAAAAAATTTACTATAATCATCAAAATTTGTAATAATAGTTGTGGGGAAAAGCTTATAAATGTTACTTGCATTTGCCAATTTAAATCTCTTTGGAAATTCATTTTTAGACTTTACACTAGAAATAATTATAAGTTTTTTAGTGTCAATAAACGTACTCATTTCTTGTACTAAAATTCCCCCAAACGAAACACCAATCAAAACAGGATTTTCATGAGTTACATCGGCTACCATTCTCATTGCATAATTAACAAGTGTCTCTTCTTGGAACAAAGGTTTTTTCCATTCTAAATAGTGCATTTCAAACTCCGGCGATAAGGTGAGCTTTTTAAAAATTTCTGGGCCAACGCCTAGTCCAGGCATAAAATAGATATGTGTTTTAGACATTTTAATGTTTTATTTTTTTAAAACTAAGAATTGAATTTGCATTACTTTATAGCTACAAGTTTAATGCCAAGCTATAAATTATTATAATTTTTATGTTGATAAATAGTGTAACATTTCACCTTTTTTGAGCTACTAGATTATTTGTCTTAATTTACGTAAGAAGTTACTTCTGTATCTATCATCAAGCAGTTATATTTAAGCATGGTAAAGTTAAGAATTAATGATGGTTTTTGTGACTGAAAGATTAATAGTTAGACAATTCAATTTTGAGGATGTTCAATCCTTTCACTAGATGCGAAGTAATCTTAAAGTGAAGCAATTTGCATATGGGAAATTAAAAAATTTCGATGACAATACGAAGGAATTAAAAGAACTAAGCAATAGATAAACTGTGGTTGATAATAATTTTTGGATATATGGTATAATTAATAAGTCCGATAATGAATTTATAGGAACAGTGGCAGTTGTAAAAGATCCTAATAATGATGATGAAATTGGATATCATTTTTTAGAAAACTATTGGAGTTTAGGTTATGGTTTTGAAATTTGTAAAGGTCTCATTTCTGATTGCCAAAAAATTGGAATGAAAAAAATAATAGCCTATGTTGTTGGTGAAAATAAGGCATCCGTAAAAATAGTAGAAAATAACAATTTTAAAATTTTAAAAAGATTTATAAGTGATGATCTTCAAGTGATGATCTTCAATTATCAGAAACGAAATACCAATTAAAATTATAATCGTAGATGATTTAAAAACAGATTTTTATGCTGTAATTTTCACCACAGTTGTTGCCGAAAATTTAGAGGGTTACACCATAACAGCAGAGAGAATGGAAACATTAGCTAAAAAAAAAGGCTATTTAGGAATTGAATCTGCAAGAAGTAAAATAGGAATAACTGTTTCTAATTGGCAAACTTTATCTGACATTTTAGCAGACAAATTAATGTAGAACACACAAAAGCAAGAAATTTTGGAATAGAAAATTGGTGCAAAAAGCACCAATTACAAATTTGTAAAGTTGAATGCGAGTAAGGATTTCATCAATAGAAAAATACGAAATTCTCTCTTCTTTATTCTTTAATAACTTACATAATCTATTATTTCTAACCCATAACCAATCATACCAACTCTTTTTGTTTGCTGCGTATTGGTTATCAATTTTAATTTACTGATGTTTAAATCGTGTAAAATTTGTGCACCAATTCCGAAGTCCCTTTGATCCATGCCAATTGCTGGAGCTTTTAATTCGCCATTTTTCTGACCTTCTTTTAAAACTGATAATCTGCTCAATAAATTTTTAGATTCATTTTGCTGATTGATAAACAATATTGCACCTTTTTCTGCTTCATTTATTACTTGAAACATTTGGTCTAATTTTTTATCAGCATTATTGGTTAAAGTGCCAAGAATATCGTTGTTCACTAAGGTAGAATTTATTCTGGTTAAAACGCCCTCTTTATTAGTCCAAGAACCTTTTGTTAATGCAATATGTAATTGATTATTAGTCGTTTGCTCGTAAGCTCTTAATCTAAATTTTCCAAAACGAGTTTCAATTTCAAAATCCTCTTTCTTTTCAATTAGAGAATCATGTTCCATTCTATATGCAACTAAATCTTCTATAGAGACAATTTTAATATCAAACTTTTTTGCCACTTTTAAAAGTTGTGGTAAACGCGCCATTGTACCATCTTCATTCATGATTTCTACAATAACTCCTGCGGGTTTTAAGCCTGCTAAACGTGCAAAGTCAATTGCAGCTTCTGTATGGCCGGTTCTACGTAAAACGCCACCTTCTTTTGCTCTTAGTGGAAAAATATGACCAGGTCTCGCTAAATCAAAAGGCTTAGTTTCAGGATCAATTAAAGCTCTAATTGTTAAAGCTCTATCCGCAGCAGAAATACCAGTTGTAACTCCTTTTCCGCGTAAATCTACAGAAACGGTAAAGGCGGTTTCCATAGGGTCTGTATTATTATACACCATCATTCCTAACTCCAATTCTTTACAACGTTTTTCAGTTAATGGAGTACAAATTAACCCACGACCATGCGTTGCCATAAAATTGACCATTTCTGGAGTAACTTTTTCTGCAGCTGCTAAAAAATCACCTTCATTTTCACGATTTTCATCATCAACAACAATAATGATTTTGCCATTTCTGATGTCGTTAATTGCCTCTTCTATTGTATTTAATTTCGTGTCTTTATGTAAATTTTGTGCTGTCATATTTTCGTACCTTTTTTTGGTATAATTTTTTGAAAAAATTTGTAATTGGTTGTAAAAATGAGTCTAAATTAAATATTCCTTTGTCTTTTGTGGCTCTCCTTGTTAGTAATATGGCAACTGGTATCATAATAATTGCAGAAATCCAAGAACCCAAGAAGGATGTTATTGTGCTTTCTTCTGCTAAGTTTTTACCAAAAGTATTTGCAAAGAAATAGATTACATATACTGCTATTGCCAAAATCATTGGCAAGCCAAAACCTCCTTTTCTAATGATAGAACCTAAAGGTGCTCCTATAAAAAATAGAATTATGCAGGATAAAGAAAACGCAAATCTATTGTAGTATTCTGTATCGTAAAAGTTCAATATTTTTCTTCTCCATTTTATGGTAAGATTGTTATTCTTTAAGTTACTAACAACTCTATTTGTTTTTGCTATTGCCGAATTTAAAATAATAACTTTTTCTTTGTCTTGAAAGTTTTGAAGAGTAGTTTTCTCTAAATTTTTCTTTTTTAAAGAATCTGGATATTTATATAAATCCATTGCTTGTGCACTTAAAAAGATATTTCTTGCTCTAATATCTAGTACTTCATAATAACTTTCTTTTAACTTAGGAATCGTGTCATTGATTTCTTTTAAACTGTACATCATTGGATATCCTTTATTACTCAAAGAATCTAAAGATCCTTCATCTAAAGCATTACCAATATCTATGTTAAATTCATATTCTTTAAAAGTGGCATTTGAAGCTGCCATTTTTGATCTTTTAAGCGAGGTTTTTGCAGCTTTTACATGTTCTTCATAATAGTTGCCATCATATAGAATAAAGGTCATATATCTACTTCCTTCTTCTGTAACAATTTTCCCTCTTTTTGCCGTAATTACTTTTTGATTTCCTCTATTTCCTTTTAAGTCATAGATTAAAACATTTTTTAAAAGGTTTTGTTCTTCGCCATATTTTTCATCAAATTTAATTTGATAACCCGGTAAATCGGCATTAAAACTTCCAGGAACTAAAGCCATTGCTGGTTGTTTCTTTTTTATATTCTGCTTTAAGTTTATTTGTTTAAAAACAGCATAGGGATATACATTATTTAAAAATAAGAAGTTGATTCCGCTTAAAAATATTGCTAAAATTCCAATTGGTCTTACCAACCGTTGCAAAGAGATTCCTGCAGATTTTGCCGCAGCAAATTCGTAATTTTCACCTAAATTTCCTAAAGCCATTATTGATGATAATAAGACACCAATTGGTAATGCTTGCGGAATGATCATTAAAGTTGTGTAGTATAAAAACTTCAAGATAAAAATAAGGCTAATTCCTTTACCGGCAATATTTTCAAATGCCTGCCATAAAGCCTGCATCACTAGTACAAAAAGTACAATTAAAAATGTAGCTATAAAAGGTTTAAAAAAACTTTTTAAGAGGTATTTATCTAAAATTTTCATAAAACGTAAAAGTAGCATCTAAATTATAAAGGTGCTACTAATTTTCTGTTAATTGAAATAATTAATCTATAGTATAGTTTTGACCTAAATACCTTTTTTTATCAAACCTAAAAAAGGTTTCTGATAAAGGTTGATTACTTTTAAACTCAGTAATTGTAAATGTCGTTTTAGATCCATTTGAACCCGTTTGAATTAGTTTGTAAATGTGCATTGTTTTCGCATCTATACCTAACTCTACTTTAACGATGTCTGAATTACTATCAATGGGATTTAAGGTTACAAACTGAATTTTTCGACCATTCATATCTTGTAATTTTCCCATTTTAAAATTGTAACCTTCTTTGTGAAAAGTTAATAATTTTGAAGGATAAATAAAACCATCATCACCATCTATATCACCATTAGTGATAGAAATTTCTTTTTCATCATTATTAATTACATAGAGTTTTTTTCCGTCGTACATAAAATCATTCCCCAAGTATTTTAAATTATATTTTTCTCCTTGTAGATAAATTTCACCTCTTATTGGCGGTTCATCACCTTCTTTAATTCCTGCATCTTCATTACTTAAAGTTTGGCTAAAACCAATAAACATATTCTGATAAGCTCCCATTTTTGCAGAAACGTCATCTAACAAAGATTTTGCTCCTTTTGAGTTTTGAGAAATAGCAATTGTAGTTATAAATAAACTTAAAAATAAAGTTGTTATTTTTTTCATGTGTAGTGATTGTAAACCCGAATATTTTCGAGAATTTATTGTTTCTTTTCGTTTTCTAATAGATGCTCTAATGCTATAAAATCTTGCACTAAAACTTGTCTCGCTTTGCTTCCTTCAAAACCCCCAACAATACCGGCCGCTTCTAACTGATCAATTAATCTTCCCGCCCTATTGTAACCTAATTTTAATTTTCTTTGCAGCAAAGAAGCAGAACCTTGCTGAGCTGTCACAATGATTTCTGCGGCATCTTTAAATAATTTATCTCTGTCTTCAATATCAATATCAATACTTGTGCCACTTTCATCGTCTACATATTCCGGTAATAAATAAGCATCGGCATAGGCTTTTTGAGAACCAATAAAATCTGTAATTTTTTCAACTTCAGGTGTATCTATAAAAGCACACTGTATTCTATTTATTTCATTTCCTGCGGTATATAGTAAATCTCCACGTCCAATTAATTGATCTGCACCACCGGAATCTAAAATAGTTCTAGAATCTATTTTTGAGGTAACTCTAAATGCAATTCTTGCAGGAAAATTGGCTTTAATTATACCTGTAATTACATTTACAGAGGGTCTTTGTGTTGCAACAATTAAATGAATTCCAATTGCTCTCGCCAATTGTGCTAAACGCGCTATTGGTGTTTCTACCTCTTTACCAGCGGTCATAATTAAATCAGCAAATTCATCAATAACCAAAATGATATACGGTAAAAAATGATGACCGTCGTTAGGATTTAGTTTACGCTGTTTAAACTTTACATTATATTCCTTAATATTTCTTACCATGGCATCTTTTAACAGGTCATACCTGTTATCCATTTCAATACATAAAGAATTTAATGTGTGTACAACTTTTGTCGTATCCGTAATAATTGCTTCTTCAACATCTGGCAATTTTGCTAAATAATGGCGCTCAATTTTATTAAATAAGGTCAGTTCTACTTTCTTCGGATCAACCAAAATAAATTTTACTTCTGCAGGATGTTTTTTATACAAAAGAGAGGTTAAAACCGCATTTAAACCAACCGATTTTCCTTGACCAGTAGCACCTGCCATTAATAAGTGAGGCATTGTTGCCAAATCAACTACAAAAGTTTCATTAGAAATCGTTTTACCTAAAGCAATTGGCAATTCCATTTGAGATTCTTGAAATTTCTTTGATGAAATAACAGAATGCATAGAAACAATTGTCGCTTTTTTATTAGGTACTTCTATACCGATGGTCCCTTTTCCAGGAATTGGCGCAATAATTCTGATACCTAAAGCCGATAAAGACAATGCAATATCATCTTCTAAGTTTTTAATTTTAGAAATTCTAATTCCTGCTTCTGGAACAATTTCATATAAAGTAATCGTTGGTCCTACAGTAGCTTTAATTTCTGCAATACCAATTTTATAGTTTTTTAAAGTTTCTACAATTCGGTCTTTATTTGCCTCTAATTCTTGCGGATCGATTGAAATACTTTCATTGTATTGTTTTAATAAATTGAAAGTTGGGAATTTAAAGTTTGATAATTCTAAAGTAGGATCAAACTCACCAAAATCTTTTAATATTTTATCGGATAAATTTTCAGTAGAAGATTCTTCTTCTTCGGTTTCTTCAATATCAATTTCTAATACTTTTACTGTTTCTTCAATTTTTAATTCAGGATCTTTTTCAATTTTTAAAATAATACCTTCGTTTTTGGGAGAAACATCAGAATGTTTTTCAATTGTTGGTTTTAAATTTTCTAGGGCTACTTCAAATTCTGATTTTTTATCTTTTTTTAAATGGATAGATTCAGAACTTGATTCTTCTTTAATTTTTTCTGAGGGTTTGTCTAGACTTTCTTCTTCTAGGCTATCAGCTTCTCGTTGCACTCTTTTTTGTTTCATTTTCTCGATGAAAGCATCAAATGAAAGTTTGTAACGGAAAGCTAGGTAGCTTATTAGTGTAAATATTAAAATGATTGTTAGTCCAGTTTTTCCAATAAAAGTTTGTAAATAATTATTAATTTCAAAACCTACAACACCAGACAAAAGTGCATAATTTTCATTTAGAAATCCAAAAGCTATAGAAATCCATACCATTGTAAGTAAACCCCAGTTCCAAGAAATAATAATTCTTGAAAATTTCTTTTGAACAATTGTAAAAAATCCTGTTAAAAAAACTTGAAAAGGAATTATAAATGCAGCTAATCCAAAACCTTCATAGATAAAAAAGTTACTTAAATGTGCACCAATTTTACCTAAAAGATTTTTACTTTGTACAGTTTTATCTGTTAAGTAGTTTAATGTACTTTGATCCTCTTGCCAGTTAAAAAAAAACGAAATAAATGCAATACATAAAAAAAACGAAAACAATATTAAAAATATTGAGAACAATGTTTTTGAATGCCTTGATTTTATGTAAGAAAAAATACTAGTTTTTTCTACTTTCTGGGCATTTGTTTTATTGGTACTTAATTTCTGTTTAGCCATTAAAATTTAATTATACTTTTAAAAAGTAAAGATACTTTTTTGCTTAAAATAACAATGAAATTTTAGGAATATAGATAAAACCTGCAACAATTAATGATATAAGCGCAGCAAAGGTAGGTATACCCGCGGCAATATCTTTAACCAAACCAATTTTTACATGAAACTTTGGGTGCACAAAATCTGCTAATTCTTCAATAGCGGTGTTTGCTGCTTCTGCGACTAAAACTAAGCCAATAACAATGAATTGCAAACACCATTCAGTCTCAGAGATGTTAAAATAAAATCCTAATATCGTTGCAATTAAGGCAAAAAATAACTGAGCTTTTATGCTATCTTCTGTTGTAATTAAAATATAAAAACCTTTAAAGGCATATTTTAAACTCCTTAATCTTCCTCTTAAATAACCATCGTTAGGATTTTTCATAAATTAAATTGCTTTTAGAGCAGCCGCGTAATTTGGTTCATCAACAATGTCAGGAACTTGTTCAGTATATACTACGTTTCCGTTTTCATCAACAATAATTATTGCTCTTGAATGCAAGTGGGCTAAAGGTCCGTTTGTAATTTCTACTTCATATTCTTTTCCAAAACGACCAGTAGCAAAATCAGAAAGCATTTCAACATTTTCAAGTCCTTCAGCACCACAAAAACGAGCTTGAGCAAAAGGTAAATCCTTAGAAACGCATAAAACTACTGTATTTTCTAAATCTGCTGCTTTTTTATTAAACTCTCTTACAGAAGTTGCACAAGTACCAGTATCTACGCTTGGAAAAATATTTAAAATAATTTTTTTACCTGCATATTCTTTTAAACTTTTTACTGATAAATCTACAGCAGTTAATTTAAAATCAGCTGCTTTAGCACCAATTTTAGGTAAAGTACCAATTGTGTTTATCGCATTTCCTTTTAGTGTAATATTTGCCATTTTTTTATTTATTAGTTCGGTCAAAAATAACACAAAAAAGAAAACTCCTTCTATAAATACTCAGTTTTTAACTACGTATTAACAAAAATTATTATTGTGTTATATTTTAAGGTTTTTCTTTGTTACAGAATAATGACACAAAAACTGAATTTCTTTCTTAACTATTTAAATTTTCATGAGTGTAATATAAATAAAGAATATCTATTTTAAAATTTATATCGTTTTATTTCTCAAACTCATCAATCCAAAGATAGGGCCAATTGCTAAAGCTGAAAAAACTAAATTTGACTTTGTGAAATTAAATAAGCTACTTATAATTTGAATGCTAATAATTGTAATTGAAAACCCTATACAATTAACAATTGTTAAAGCGGTACCTTTGTCTTTTGATGGTGTATTTTGAGCAACTAAAGTTGAAAATAAAGGTGAATCTGCAATAACAACCGTTCCCCAAAACAGTAAAAAAGCGATAAATAAATTTTTATTTGTAACTTGAAATAGAAAGGGAGCGGCAATACAACAAATACAAGACAAGAATAAAAAGCTAAAAGCAGTTTGTTTAACGCCTATTTTTTCTGAAATATAACCTCCAATAATACAGGAAATACTGCCACTTGAAATAATGATAAAGGATAAAATGGAAATATTAAACGTGATTTCTGGATGCAGGTTTTGATATGTAATTAGCAAAATAGGCACAAAAGCCCAAAAAGTATACAATTCCCACATGTGACCAAAATATCCGAAGGCTGCTTTTCTAAAATTTATATTTTTAAATAGGTGAAAGCAAATTGATACATCGAATGTTGTGCTTGGTTTTCTAAAAGGACCATTCTTAACAAATAGTAACATTAATAAACCTCCAGTTAGCGCCAGTGAAGAAGTTGCAATTAAAACACTTTTCCAAGAAAATTGGATGAAAATATCTTTTAATAAATGTGGCAAGGCAGTTCCTAAAACTAAGGCTCCCACTATAAATCCTAAAGATTTACCTAATCCTTTCTGATAATAATCAGTAGCAACTTTCATTCCAATAGGGTAAATTCCTGCCAAGAAAAATCCTGTTAAGAAACGTAAAGTGAGCAAACTAACTAAAGTTTGATTTTCAAAAATAAAACCAATATTAAAAAGAGCGCCAAAAAAAGCACTGATAAAAAACACTTTTGAGGGCGAAAAACGGTCTGCAATAGTAAATAGCGCAAATATTAAAGTACCCGCTATAAATCCAAATTGAACCGCAGAAGTTAGTAAAGAAAGTGCATTTTCTTCTAGATGAAATGTGTTTACAAGGTTGCTCATGACTCCGTTTCCTGCAAACCACAAAGAGGTACAAAAAAATTGAGAAATAACAATTACGGGCAATATTATTTTTGATTTACTCATTTGAAAGCGAATTTACCATAAAGGGGATAATAATCAGCGTAAATTATTTTGCAACAACATTACTTTATCTATATTTGAAATGATGAAAAAAGTCAAAATCATAGAATGCCCAAGAGATGCAATGCAAGGTATAAAATCTCATTTTATATCCACAGAAAAAAAAGCATTGTATATTAATTCCTTATTAAAAGTTGGTTTTGAGACCATCGACTTTGGTAGTTTTGTGTCGCCAAAAGCCATACCTCAAATGCGAGACACAGCGGCGGTTTTAGCGAAATTAGACCTATCTAGAACACAAAGTAAATTGTTAGCAATTATAGCAAATGTAAGAGGCGCAAAAGATGCATCACAATTTGAAGAGATTGATTATTTAGGATATCCTTTTTCAATTTCAGAAAATTTTCAAATGCGTAATACGCATAAAACGATTGCTGAATCAATAGAAGCATTAGACGAAATTTTAAATATTGCTGATAAATCAAAAAAAGAAGTAGTTGCGTATTTATCTATGGGTTTTGGAAATCCTTATGGAGATCCTTGGAATGTTGATATTGTTGGCGAGTGGACAGAGAAACTTTTTAAAATGGGTGTAAAAATTTTATCGCTTTCAGATACCGTTGGTAGTTCTACTCCAGAAGTGATTTCGTATTTATTTTCGAATCTAATTCCGAAGTATCCAGAAATTGAGTTTGGTGCACATTTGCACACAACTCCAGATAAATGGCACGAAAAAGTAGATGCCGCATATAAAGCTGGTTGCAACCGTTTTGATGGTGCAATTAAAGGTTACGGCGGCTGCCCAATGGCGAAAGATGAATTAACCGGCAACATGCCAACAGAAAAATTATTGAGTTATTTTACTGCGGCAAAAGCCGATACAAACATAAAGCCCATGAGTTTTGAAAGTGCGTATAACAAAGCTTTAGAGGTTTTCGTGTAAGATTTAAAGCTGTAATTTATAAACTTATCTGGTCAAGCACTGTCGAAACCAAAAAAAAAAATTAAAATGAAAAGTATAAAATTATTCCTATATATTCTATCTATTGCACTTTTATTTTCTTGTAAAAAAGATGATGATAAAATTGAGTTCACTTTTTTGCAAATTAATGATGTGTATGAAATAGCCCCAATTCAGGGAGGAGAATTTGGAGGAATGGGAAGAGTAGAAACTGTGCATCAAGAATTATTGAAAGAGAACAAAAACACAATGTTATTTATGGCGGGCGATTTTTTAAATCCGTCTTTAATAGGAACCATAAAAGTAGATGGAGAAAGAGTTCGAGGGAGGCAAATGGTTGAAGTTATGAATGCGATGAATTTTGATTTGGTTGCATTTGGAAACCATGAGTTTGATGTTTCTCAAGAGGATTTACAAAGACGTTTAAATGAAAGTAATTTTCCCTGGATTTCTGCCAATGTGAAATTAAAAACAAAAGAAAAATCAATTCCTTTTTACAAAGAAGTGGAAGGAAAACAAATTTCTTTAAATGAAACGTTTATAAAGGAGTTTACAGATGAAGATGGTACAAAAATTAAGGTCGGTTTTATAAGTGTTTGCATTCCTTCAAATCCCGCAGAATACGTAGAATACGGAAATATGTTTGTAAAAGCGCGAGCTTCTTATGCGGCTATAAAAGATTCTGTGGATGTTGTTTTTGGTTTAACACATGTAAAATTAACAAATGATAAAAGAATTGCAAAATTAATACCGAATTTACCTTTAATTATGGGTGGTCACGAACACACAAATTCTTATGATAAAATAGGAAATGTAATTATTTCTAAAGCCGATGCAAATGCTAAAACGGCATATATCCATAGAGTTTCTTATGATAAAAAGACAAAGAAAACCATTGTAAAATCAGAATTAAAAGAAATAAACGCAACAATTAAGAGTGATGAAAAAGTTGGAGTAGTAGTTCATAAATGGCAAGATATTTTAAAAACACAAATTAAAGATATTATCGAAAATCCGGAGGAGATAATCTACAAAACTAAAATTCCTTTGGATGGAAGAGATACTCAAATTAGAAGTAAAAAAACTAATTTAGGAACAATTATTACAAAATCGATGTCTTTTGCTTTTGAAGATAAAGTTGATTGCGCAATCGTAAATGGAGGTTCTATTCGAATTGATGATGAATTAGTAGGAGATATTAATGCGGTAGATGTTTTTAGAGTTTTACCCTATGGAGGTGAGATTTTAAAAGTTGAAATTAAAGGAAGACTGTTAAAACTTGTTTTAGATTACGGACTTTTAGCTGCCGGAACTGGAGCCTATTTGCATAGGTTTAATGCAGAAAAAGTAGGAGAGAAATGGCATATTAAAAACCAAGAAATAGATATTAAAAGAACATACACGGTTGCTTTTTCTGATTACTTATTAAAAGGTTTTGATATTCCTTTTTTATCATTGGAAAACAAAGAAGTACTTTCAGTTTATACTCCAAAAAATAACGAACTAGCTTTTGATATTAGAAAAGCGGTTATTGAATATTTAAAAACTCAGAAATAAAAAAACCTCACATTTTGTGAGGCTTTATAAGTATATTTTTGTAGACTATCTTTCTCTATGTCTTCTTCCAAATCCTCCAGTTTTTCTGTCAGCAGAACCTCTGTCTGGTCTATCCGAAGGGCGATCACTTCTTTTTCTTCCTCCTTCAGATGAAGATGAAGAACCTTCAGAACCTTTTCGTCTTCCAAAGCCGCCATCTTTTTTACCAAAAGGTTTTTTACCACCTCTTCGTCCGCCACCACCGCCGTCAGAACGATCTTTTTTAGTAATTTCTATATTTACAGAACGACCGTCAAAATCTGGTTGATTAGAAGAAAAAGCTTCTAATGTTTTGTCTTCGAAATTTTTATCAATTTCAAAGAAAGAGAACGTATCTAAAATATCAATTGCACCAATTTCTATTTTATCACCAATATTTTGGTCATTAATTAATCCAATTAATTTAGCGGGGTTTAAACTGTCTTTTCTACCAATATTGATAAAAAAGCGAGTCATATTATCTGCTGTATCTCTAGATCTAGAATTATCTCTAGATAAATCGTTTAAATCTTTAGCGTTTTCATAATACGATAACATCGTGTTAAACTCTAAAGACACAAACTTCTTGATTAATTCTTCTCTATCTAAATCTTTTAATTTGTCATAAATACTTGGTAAAAACTCATTAATCTGAGTTTCATTTACTTCAATATTGTTTACTTTATCAATTAAGTTCATTAATTGATTTTGACAAATTTCTTTACCAGAAGGTACTTTACCTTCTTCAAATTTCTTTTGAATAATTTTCTCGATCGCTCTTAACTTTCCTTTTTCCTTTCCATTTACTAAAACAATAGAAATTCCGGTGTTACCAGCTCTACCAGTTCTACCACTTCTGTGCGTATAGTTTTCTATTTGATCTGGTAATTTATGGTTAATTACGTGTGTTAATTCAGTTACATCCAATCCACGAGCAGCAACATCTGTAGCTACTAATATTTGAATTGATTTTTTCCTGAATTTTCCCATTACAGAATCTCTTTGTGCTTGCGATAAATCTCCATGCAAAGAATCTGCACTATAACCGTCTTTTATTAAATTGTCTGCAACTTCTTGTGTTTCTCGACGAGTTCTACAAAAAATAATTGCATAAATATCTGGATTTAAATCTGCAATCCTTTTTAAAGCCGGATAACGAGTTCTTTCTGTAACTGAATAAAATTCATGACTTACATTATCTGCACCTTGATTTTTTTGACCAGAAGTAATTTCAACTGGATTTGTCATATAATTTCTTGCAATAGACTCTACTTCTCTAGGGAAGGTTGCCGAAAATAATAAGGTTTGTTTGGTGTCTGGTGTTGCTTCTAAAACTTTATCTAATTCGTCTTTGAAGCCCATGTTTAACATTTCATCAGCTTCGTCTAAGACTAACCATTTAACGTCTCCTAATTTTAAAGCTCTTCTATTAATTAAATCTACCGTTCTACCTGGAGTTCCAACAACAATTTGAGACCCTCTTTTTAAAGATCTAATTTGTTCTTCCATACTAGATCCACCATAAACAGTCGTTACATTAACGTCTTTTAAGTATTTACAAAAATCTTTAATATTATTACCAATTTGAACGGCAAGTTCCCTTGTTGGTGATAAAATGATTGCTTGAACATTATTGCTATTGGTGTCTAAAAGTTCTAATATAGGCAAACTAAACGCAGCTGTTTTACCGGTTCCTGTTTGTGCAAAAGCCTTTAAATCGCTTTTAGAGGTAATTATTTGTGGAATTGCTTGTTCTTGAATAACAGTTGGGTTTTCGTACCCTAAATCTGTTAATGCTTTGATGATAGGTTCTTTTAAACCTAATTCTTTAAATGTTGACATTACTGTGTTTTTGTAGATTCACAGAACGCCCACCTGTAAATCTGATTATAATTCTTGGACTTGATTTTATTGAGTTATCTCAATTTTAAAATCGTGCAAAGGTACTTTAATTTAAGTAGATAATACACCTATAAACGAATTAATTAATTTTCGCTAAGTGCCTTTAAATAAGGGTTTATGTTAAAAGAAGAAAAAGATGCGTAGCCATTTGTTACTTTTCTGTCTTTATTTACTAAAATACAGCGTGGCATTTTACTAGTTAAAAAAGTATTTGCCTCACTTTTACCATTTATATAATATTGGTTTTTTAAATCAGAATTTTCAATACCTTTAGTTTTTACTCCATCCATTTTTATTTGAATAAAACTTACTGTTGGATAGGCTTTTGATAAATAATTTATTCTTGAAGCTATATAATTTTCTGTATAATATTCCTCATTCCAAAAGAAAAGGAGCGCATTCTTACCTTTTATAATTTTACTTATAGGTATTTCAATATTTGCAAAGTCAATGACATTAAAATCGGGTAAAATATTATTTTTTTTGACAGCTTTAGAATCGTTGATTATTTGTTGAATTTGATTTTTATCTTTTTTGTTCGTACTAAACTCAAAAAATTTATCAAAAGCTTCTTCATTTATTTCACAACTAGATTTGTTGTAAAAATGACTAATAACAGTTTGTTTTAAGAGTACATTTTTTGAAAGTTCAGAAGTAATATTTTTATCAATTATGGTCAATAGGTCTGAAGTAAATTTTGACGAATATTTACTTTTTACTGATGGGTGGCCTAATGCATAGGTTTCATTGTATAAATAAGTTCTAACATATCCAAAATAAGGAGGATAATACATTAAAGAATCTTTGTTTATGTTCACATGATTTCTATAATTGAAAAAGGACTTGTCTAATTTAGGGAAATGCTCAGAATCAGAATGTTTAGCATAGATTATTGGGTATTTTTCTATTTGTTCATATAGAGGATACATAAGTGCAACTTTTAAAATTTCTTTAAAACCTTCGGTTTCATTTGGATGACTTTCTAAATAATCGTTGTATGTACCTAACTTTTGCTTTTCTAAATAAGCTACTTTCTTTTTAAAAGTTTTAGGTTCTAACCTGTTAAAATCATAAAAAGCTTTTCGTTCCTTTTCGTCTTCTAAAAAACAATCTATTAAAATATTATTTCTTTCTGCACCTTCTCCAGCAAATACCAAAGATTCGTCAAAATCCCAAGTATTTAAACGCAACATTAAACTATCTTTTGGTTCTAGGTAGATATACTGATTTTCATCACCATGAAAAAAATAATACAAACCTTCATTTGCGTTTTTTAATTTTCCAAGAAATTTATTTTCTGTATCTAAGTATAAAGTATCTATTACTTTATCTAAAGAAAAAAGCACCACATATTTAGATTTTGGGTTAATAATTTTACCACCAAAATAAGTTAGTGTTTCCTTTTTACTAGAATCACAACCCATTAAAGCCAATAAAGCCATTAAAAGCAATAAATGTAAAAAGTAAATTATTTTTTTCATCATAGTAGTTTACGGCAAAAAAATCTACGAACAAATTTAGGTATTCAAGGTTGCTGTAGTTGTTAATACGCTGTTAAAAATATTCTAAGTAGAATTTAACTTTTAAGATCTTTTTTTACAAAAAGCATTAGAAATCAGGCAAGGAAAGAGAATCAATTTAGTACTTTTGCAGAAATTTAAAATACAATTATGTTATCAGTTTCTAATTTATCCGTTCAGTTTGGAAAACGTATTTTGTTTGATGAAGTAAGTACAAAGTTTCTTCAAGGAAATTGCTATGGAATTATTGGTGCAAATGGCTCAGGAAAATCGACTTTTTTAAAAATTATTTCTGGTAAACAGGATCCAACTTCTGGTCAAGTTCACTTAGAAAAAGGAAAAAGAATGTCTGTTTTATCCCAAGATCATTATGCTTTTGACGAGTTTCCTGTTCTAGAAACCGTTGTTATGGGTAACAAGGAGCTCTTTAAAATTAAAAAGCAGATAGATGATTTGTATGCTGATTATTCTGATGAAAATGCGGATAAAATTGGTGAGCTTCAAATAATTTTTGAAGAAATGAATGGTTGGAGCGCAGATTCTGATGCTGCTGCAATGCTATCTAATTTAGGTATTACCGAAGATTTACATTATACTCTAATGAAAGATTTAGATGGTAAACAAAAAGTACGTGTGTTAATTTCTCAAGCGCTGTTTGGAAATCCTGATGTGTTAATTATGGATGAGCCAACCAATGATTTAGATTTTGAAACTATTGAGTGGCTAGAAAACTTTATCGCAAATTTTGATAACTGTGTAATTGTAGTTTCGCATGATAGGCACTTTCTAGATTCAGTTTGTACACATATTTCTGATATCGATTATAGCAAAATAAATAATTATTCCGGTAATTATACTTTTTGGTATGAATCTAGTCAATTAGCAGCAAAACAAAGAGCACAACAAAATAAAAAAGCCGAAGATAAAAAGAAAGAATTGGAGGAATTTATTCGTCGTTTTTCTGCCAATGTTGCGAAGTCGAAACAAGCAACTTCTCGTAAAAAAATGATTGAGAAATTAAATGTTGAAGATATTAAACCTTCTAGCAGACGTTATCCCGCAATTATTTTTGATAGAGATAGAGAAGCCGGAGACCAGATTTTAACGGTTGATGGTTTATCAAAAGAGTTTGAAGGTGATAAATTATTTGATAATGTACATATCAATTTAAATAAAGGGGATAAAATTGCGGTTATTTCTAGAAATTCTAGAGCAATTTCTGCCTTTTATCAAATTATAACAGATAATGAAAAAGCAGATGCGGGTAAGTTTTCTTGGGGTGTTACTACAACTCAATCTTATTTGCCATTAGATAATTCATCATTTTTTCAAAGCGGAGAATTAAATTTAGTAGATTGGTTAAGACAATATGCACAAACAGAAGAGGAGCGTGAGGAAGTTTTTTTAAGAGGATTTTTAGGGAAAATGATTTTTTCTGGCGAAGAAGCTTTGAAGAAAAGTAATGTGCTTTCCGGAGGAGAAAAAGTACGTTGTATGCTTTCTAGAATGATGATGAAAAGAGCTAATATTTTAATCTTAGATGAGCCAACAAATCACTTAGATTTAGAATCTATTCAATCTTTAAATAACTCGTTAATTAACTTTAAAGGAACTGTTTTAATTTCTACGCATGATCATGAGTTTGCGCAAACCGTTGCTAACAGGGTAATTGAGTTAACGCCTAAGGGAGTTATAGATAGATATTCAACTTTTGATGATTATTTATCAGATCCAAAAATTAAAGAATTGCGTGAAAGTATGTATGCTTAATTTTTAAACGCAGAGATCGCAAAGCTTTTTATCAAAGTTCGCAAAGATTTTTTTATAATTTCTTTGCGAATTTTTTTATTTTCTTAGGGTTCTTTATGGTTTATTTCTTCTGCAAAGGACTAATAATTTTCACATCAGAAAAAGAAATTGCACCTCTAATTACGCCATCAATCGTTTTCTTTAAAGCTTCGATTAATTGCATTTTTAATTGCGATTTATGATAAATTAAACTCACTTCTCTTGCAGGAGGAGGGTTGTTAAATTCACGTAAATGAGATTTATCAATTTCATTTAAATCCAACGTATGTAAATACGGTAAAAGTGTCATTCCTAGACCTTCTTTAGAAAGTTTTATCAAGGTATCAAAACTTCCGCTTTCTAACTGAAATCGTTTTTTATTATCAACTTTATGATTTCTACATAAATTGAGCACACTTTCTTTAAAACAATGTCCATCTTCCAATAACAAAATATCTTCCATTTCTAATTCATCTACAGTGATGGTTTTATTTTTGAATAATCGATGATTTTGCGGAATTAATCCAATAAATGGTTCGTAATACAAAGGTCGTTCTTTAATGGCTTCATTTTCTAAAGGAGTTGCAGCAATCGCCGCATCTATATGGCCGTCTGTTAATTTTCTAATAATCTCTTCAGTTGTTAATTCTTCAATAATCAACTTTACTTTTGGGTATTTGTTGGTGAAATTTTGTAAGAACATCGGCAATAAAGTAGGCATGACAGTTGGTATAATTCCGATTTTAAATTCACCTCCAATAAATCCTTTTTGTTGATGAACGATGTCTAAAATGCGGTTACTTTCGTCAACAATAACTTTTGCTTGTCCAACTATCTTTTTACCAACTTCAGTCAATTCAATTGGTTTTTTAGAACGATTAAATATTTTAACACTTAATTCATCCTCTAGTTTCTGAATTTGCATGCTCAATGTGGGCTGCGTAACAAAACTATGTTCTGCAGCTACTGTGAAATTCTGATATTCTGCAACGGATAAAACGTATTTTAATTGGGTTATAGTCATTTTTATAGTTATTTTTGATAAAGATATTAAAACTATCAATTATAATTATAGTTTGTAGTCTTAATTTTTTTGTAAATTTATAGTATAATTTAAAAACATATTAAAAATGGACAAAAACATTTTAGGTTTAGACAAAAAAGAGACTCAAAATTCTGTAGAAAAATTAAACGGTTTATTATCCAACTTTCAAATATATTATCAAAACTTAAGAGGTTTACATTGGAATATTAAAGGAAAGAACTTTTTTCAATTACATGTAAAGTTCGAGGAATTTTACACAGATTCTCAAGTTAAAGTAGATGAAATTGCAGAACGTATTTTAACTTTGCAAGGTAAGCCTTTGCATACTTTTCAAGATTATATAAATAAAGCTTCTGTGCCTGTTGGAAAAGATATTTCTAATGATGTAGAGGCAGTGGAGCTGGTTGTAAATTCCTTATCAGAATTATTGAAAATTGAAAGAAGTATTTTAAGTCTTTCTGATGAAACAAATGATGAAGGAACAAATTCTATGATGAGTGATTTTATTTCGGAACAAGAAAAAACAATCTGGATGTTAAACTCTTGGTTGGGTAAATAATCAAAATAAATATTCTTTTAAAACTTCATTTTGAATTAACTTTCAAAATGACATTTTTTTTAATTTAAAACATAAGAATACCCAACTTCTAATCCTAAAATATTATAACCGTTATTTGGTTTTTGAAAATTTAAATTAGAAACATGGCCAAAGTTAGTTCCTAGATATATGGAAGAATTCGAAAAAGTTTCATGAGAAAATCCGAAAGACAGGTTTTCTATAAACGTAAACCCTTTTGCCAAACGTTCGGTTCTTTTATCAATCACAGAAAAACCTAAACTTAAGGTTGTTTGAAAATCTAATTTGGCTGTTATATGTTTTTTTACAGCAAAACCAAATTCTAACGCATACAAATTGATAGTTTTTGCTTTTGTAAATTCGGTTCTCTTTTCTAGGTAATTTTCTTCATCCGGAGTTACAAATTGCCCGTTTAATAATTGATGATCCAAAAACTGAACTTGAGGTTGCACTATTAACTCGAAATCGAGATTTTTCTAGTTTCCTAATGTATAAAAAGCCTGTAATTTAAATGTATTTGTAGCATACGTATAATCAGGATCATTATTTATAAAATTTTCATTTGTACCATAGTTATATAAAAAACCAATTTTAATAGGTTTTAAAACAACCCTTTTTTTCTCCTGACCAAAAGAAAAAGAGACAATAAAAAATAATATAAGAGTAAGAATCTTATTTTTCATAGCTTTAGGTTAGCTAAACATTTTAGCAACCTTTTCCGCCTTTCTACTTGCCGAATAATCATAAAAACCTTCACCAGATTTCACGCCTAATTTACCAGCATTTACCATGTTTACTAACAGTGGGCAAGGTGCATATTTCGGATTCTTAAATCCGTCGTACATTACATTTAAAATAGACAAACAAACGTCTAAACCAACAAAATCTGCCAATTGTAAGGGTCCCATTGGATGTGCCATTCCAAGCATCATAACGGTATCAATTTCTGCAACACCCGCAACGCCATTATACAAAGTTTCGATAGATTCGTTAATCATTGGCATCAAAATTCTGTTGGCAACAAAACCAGGATAATCATTCACTTCGACCGGAATTTTATTGATTTTTTTGCTCAATTCAACCGTAAAAGTCATCACTTCATCCGCAGTATTGTATCCTCTAATAATCTCTACCAATTTCATAATTGGCACAGGATTCATAAAATGCATTCCAATAACTTTTTCGGGTCTTTTAGTTACGCCTGCAATTTGAGTAATAGAAATTGAGGATGTATTTGTTGCTAAAATGGTTTCTTCAGCACAAACTTCATCTAATTCCTTGAAAATTTTGGCTTTTAAAATGGAATTTTCAGTAGCAGCTTCAATTACTAAACTTGTGTTTTTAACACCCTCTTTTATAGAAGTAAAAGTACTAATATTCCCTAAAGTTTTTACTTTATCAGCCTCAGAAATTTTTTCTTTAGCAACCATTCTATCCAAATTTTTGGTAATCGTTGCCATTCCCTTTTCAAGAGCAGCTTCAGAAATATCAATCAATTGAACTTTATAATTAAACTGAGCAAATGTATGCGCAATTCCATTTCCCATTGTTCCAGCACCAATTACAGCTATATTTTTCATGAAGTATTATTTTATTTTAATATTATTTGGGCGTTCCCTAAAGGTCGAGTTTTACGTTTCAATCTTTTTTTTTACGTACGTCTTTGCAAAGAAAGTTTTTTACTTTATGAAGCAATCTCCCTCTTTTTTATAAGGACATGTTAAAAAAAAGGATTTCCACTGCAATCCCTAACGCAATTATTTGCTAACTTTTTTAAATTATTGAAAGCATTTTTTTTGGTTTAAAACTTTTTATTAGTGTCCAATTAAAAAATATTTTTAGTTTGATAAAACCTTTTTATAAATAATATAGTACACCAATTTTTTAAATGACACTTTGCTTTTTCGAGATAATAGTATCGAGGTACAGCAGATAATCTTATTTTAACTTTCATCTGTTTATTAGATAATTGGAAGCAAGTCTTGTTCTAAAAGTGAAACGGTCTTTAGTCTTTATATCGATGAACAATGATACTTTTTATATAGTAAAAGGTAAACTTAAAAACTATCGATCACCATTTGAGCAACTCTTAAAGCATCTGTTCCATTTCTTAAGCTAACAATAGGTTCGGTTTTATTTATGATAGCATCTGCAAAAGTTTCTAATTCATCTAAAATTGCATTGTTATTTTCAATCTCAGGATTGTCAAAATAAATTTGTTTTTTAACACCTTCTGCATTCTGTAAAATCATTGCAAATTCATCAGGATTTTCTGGTACATCTTTCATTCTTACCACTTCGGCTTTTTTTTCTAACAAATCAACAGAAATATACGCATCCTTCTGAAAAAAACGACTTTTACGCATGTTTTTCATAGAAATTCTACTTGCCGTTAAATTAGCAACACAACCATTTTCGAACTCAATTCTTGCATTTGCAATATCAGGAGTATCAGAAATTACTGAAATTCCGCTTGCATACACATTTTTAACTTTCGATTTTACCACAGAAAGGATAATGTCAATATCATGAATCATTAAATCTAAAACGACAGGCACATCTGTACCTCTTGGATTAAATTCTGCCAATCGATGCGTTTCTATAAACATCGGATTGTCAATCATACCTTTAGCCGCGATAAATGCAGGATTGAATCTTTCTACATGACCAACTTGACCTTTTACATGATACTGACTCGCTAAAGTTCTAATCGCTTCTGCTTCTAAAACAGTTTTTGCAATTGGTTTTTCAATAAAAATGTGACAGCCTTTTTCTATTGCTTTTTTAGCACAGTCAAAATGAGATAAAGTTGGTGTAACAATATCCACAACTTCAACAGCATCAATTAAATCATCGATAGAAGCAAATAATTTGTATCCAAATTCTTCTGCAACTTTTTGTGCATTTATAGTATCTTGATCATAAAAACCAACCAATTCGTATTTTTTTGATTGCTCTAATAAACGCAAATGAATTTTTCCAAGATGACCTGCACCTAAAACCCCAACTTTTAACATAAAATCTTGTTTTTTAGTATTTTCTGGTATTTTAAATACCGATAAAACAAAGATACAATTTTATAAGAATTTAATTAGATTTATTAGTATTTTTAGACTCTAGAAACTACCAAGAATTGAAAGACACAGCAAAACATCAAGGACTTAGAAACCAATTAGCTACTGTATTAAATGCAAAAGGCATTACAGATAAAAATGTATTAAAAGCAATTAAAAAAATCCCAAGACACCTTTTTATTGACTCTAGTTTTGAGTCTCATGCTTATCAAGACAAAGCTTTTCCTATTGCAGCAGATCAAACAATTTCTCAGCCTTATACTGTTGCATTTCAATCTCAAACTTTAGACGTTAAAAGCGGAGATAAAATTTTAGAAATTGGTACGGGTTCGGGTTATCAAACCGCGGTTTTATTAGAACTAAATGCAGAAGTATATTCCATTGAAAGACAACGAGAGTTGTTTAAAAAAACCTCTTTATTTTTGCCTAAATTAGGATATAATCCGAAGAAATTTATTTTTGGTGATGGTTATAAAGGTTTGCCAGAGCAAGCGCCTTTTGATAAAATTATAGTTACTGCTGGTGCGCCATTTGTTCCAAAACCTTTAATGTCTCAATTAAAAGTAGGAGGAAGGTTGTTAATTCCGGTTGGTGATGAAACTCAAATTATGACTTTGTTCATAAGAAAATCTGCCAATGAATTTGAAAAACACGAATTAGGGGATTTTGCTTTTGTACCAATGTTGGAGCAAAAAAATTAAATGCATTGTTTTATTGCTCCTAAAGAGCCATGCTTAGTAGGAATAAGTTCATATACACAATTAGGTAGCAAATTATCAATGTATCTGTGAGAAACAAAAAGTATAGTTGTGTCACTTTCTCTTACAATTTTATGAATTAAAGACACAACGATAGCAGTTCCTTGGTTATCTAAATTAGTCAAAGCTTCGTCCAAAATTAACAAAGGCGGATGTTTAATCATAGCCCTAGCAATTAAAACCAAACGTTGTTTTGCTGTAGTTACGTTTTTAAAAGCAATCTCTTTTTCACTTTCTAAACCAAGTACTTTAACCCATTCTTCAGCCAATTTAATTTGTAAAGTTGTAGGTGATTTATAGAGACCAATACTGTCAAAGAAACCAGATATGACCATTTCTTTTACAGTTATTTGTCTTTGAAATAACTCTAACATCGCCAGACTAAAGTATCCTATTTTCTCTTTTATTTCCCAAACACTTTCTCCAGAGCCTTTTTTCCTGCCAAATAAATAAACTTCTTGTCCGTAAGCTTTTACATTATTGCCATAAATCATAGACAAAATAGTTGTTTTTCCAGAACCATTTGGTCCAATTAATTGCCAGAATTCATTTTTATTAATGGTCCAATTTATCTTGTTTAAAATACAGTTATCACCGTAATGTATTGTTACATTTTGTAGTGATACTAACTGATTTGGTATATTTTCATAAAAAGTGATAGGTTTAGGAATTGTACCTTTAAAAACAAAATCACTCTCTTTAAAAGTATATTTTCCTATAGGACTACTTGATAAAAATACATTATTTTTAATTTCTAAAACGTGCGTAATTATTGGTAAAATTTCTTCTTTTCTATTAAAGATTTGAATTAAAATAATTTCTGAAGACAGTTTTATAAGATTCTCTTTTAAGTCTAAAACTGCATTAAGATCTAAGCTATCAAAAGGACTGTCTAAAATTAAAAAATCGGGTTTTTGTTCAATTAAATAGTTGAGCACTCTTTTTTTTTGTTCTCCACTAGAAAAAGTACGAATACCTCTGTTCTCTTTAAAAGTTAGAGTTTGTGCATCGTATCTTGCTTCATTTTCTATAAACTTATCTAAAACTGTAATAGAAAATAAAAGTCCTTTTTTACCTTCTAAATTTGGTAAAGAATGGGCACCGGTTAAAATGTTTTCTACCAAAGTACTTTTAGCAGAAAGGCTCTCATTTTTAATAGCAAAATGGGTTTTCTCCATAATTTTTTTAATAATTTATTGAAGAAATTTTATTCTAAAATTAACTCTGGCCTTTCCCAATAAGCAGTTTTCCCAATTAAAGTAAAGCCTATGTATCCTCTAATCTTAAGTTTGTTAGCTCCTTCAAGTTTAATGCAGCATTTATACGCTTTCCCATTTCTTGGTTCTAATACTTTGCCTCTAGACCATTGGTCACCATCTTCTTCTAAGCCTGTTAAAATATTCAAACCTAAAATAAGTTTGTTTTTATTTTTCCTTCACACAAATCGCAAACAGCATTTTTTCTGTCAGGATTTTTAATCTCTATAATTTTTGCAAATGCTTTGCCCTTTTGATCATAAACTTCAATTACAGAATCACTTTTGCCCGTAACATCATTTCTTGAATTCCATGTTCCAAAAATAGCTTACGCATTTATAGAAAAGTTAATTGTAATTAGAAGGGCTGTTAAGATTATTTTTTTATGTTTTAACTATTTAGAGTTTATGAATTACAATATTTTTTAGTTTGATAAACGATTCAATAGTCAAACGAAAAAATGTGTTAATCATATTTAGCATTAAAATTAGAATCCCATTTTCCTTGAACTTTTAAAACTTGTTCTATAATATCTCTAACACAACCTTCGCCACCTTTTTTGTATGAAATGTATCTAGATATTTTTTGAATTTCTGGTGCAGCATCATTTGGGCAACAAGATAAACCAACCAATTTCATTACTGGATAATCTGGTATGTCATCACCCATATACAAGATATTTTCAGGTTTTAGGTTGTGCTTTTTAATCAATTCGTTGTATTGATGAATTTTATTATGTGCGCCTAAATAGATATCTTTAATACCTAGATTTGCTAAACGAGTTTTTACACCTTCATTCGTTCCGCCAGAAATAATACAAACGTTATAACCTTTGTCTACAGCAGTTTTTAAAGCATAACCATCTTTAATATTCATGTGTCTTATGAGTTCTCCATCAGGCATAATCGTGACCATCCCATTTGTAAGAACGCCATCTACATCAAAAATTAAAGTATTTATATTGGGCAATAATTGTTTGTAACTAATTTCCATATTTTATTTTATAAAACTTCTCGACTACGCTAGAAGTGACATTGTTAGTTTGTATTAGGTTTAATCAATTGAATTTTGGATTGATTTTGTGAGAATTTTATAAATTTTCTGTTGATTTGAATTCAACAAATTTAAATGATTTTTTATTGTTTTTTGATCATTTCTAATCGCTGGACCTGTTTGCGATTTTTCTGGTGATAAATGCGCAACTTTTGATGCTGTTTCTTTAATTAATGGTTGTAAAATCTCAAAAGGAACATTGTTTTCTTTGCAAATATCATTCCCAATTTTGTACATGTGATTTGTAAAATTGTTCACAAAAACAGCAGCAGCATGTAAGGTTTTACGTTGTTTAGAATTTATGTTATAGATTTTTTTCCAATCGATTTTGCGAGTGTTTCCAATAATTTATAGTCATTTTTATTTTCTGCTTCCAAACAAAAAGGAACTTCCTTAAAATCGACTTTTTTATCCATGGAAAAAGTTTGTAACATGTAAAAAATTCCTTTTTTAGTATTGTTTTTTAAATCGCTTAAAGAAACACTACCTGAAGTATGAACCACAAAATTATTTGTAATTTTTGATGAAACTTCTGCAATTGCATCGTCAGAAACTGCAATAATTGTAACATCCGCTTGCGGAACCCTGGTTAAATCCCTAGAACTGATTTGTGTAACTTTTATTTTATCAATATGATTAAAGGCATTTTGTAAATGAGTTGCTACATTTCCTTTTCCAACAAGTAAAACTGATATCATAAAACGAAGATATTGCTTTTTTGTAGAAACTAATCAATCGATTTCCTTAATTTTGCTGATATAAATTTTTTTAAATGAATAAAAGTAGTAAACTAGGAATAAATTCAATATGCGTTCACGTTGGTGAAGTAAAAGACGAACAATTTAAAGGTGCAATTTCACCAATTTATATGTCGACTTCCTATGCTTTTGACGGAGTAGATGTAAAGCGGTATCCGCGTTATTTTAACACGCCAAATCAAGAAATGTTATGCAAAAAAATTGCGGCTTTAGAGCGTACAGAAGATGCTTTGATTTTTGGTTCAGGAATGGCGGCAATTTCTAGTGCGATGTTGGCTTTTTTGAAAAGAGGTGATCACGTAATTATTCAGCAAGTAATTTATGGAGGAATGTATAATTTTGTAGTTACTGAATTTAAAAAATATGGTATTGAGTATTCGTTTACAGAAAGCGATAAAGCAACCGATTTTAAAGCTTTAATTAAAGAGAATACCAAAATTTTATATATTGAAACTCCTTCAAATCCTTTATTGGGAATTACAGATATGCGGGAAATTGCCAATGCTGCAAAAGAAAAAAATATCATCACAATGATTGATAATACGTTTGCATCACCGATAAATCAAAATCCTGTTGATTTCGGAATTGATATTATTTTACATTCTGCAACAAAATATATGGGTGGTCATTCAGATATTTCTGCAGGAGCAGTTGCAGCATCCAAAGAACATATTGAGCAAATTTGGAAAACCGCTATTAATTTTGGAGGAAATTTAAGCGATCAAACGGTTTGGTTGTTAGAGAGAAGTTTAAAAACGTTGAATCTGCGGGTAAAAGAGCAAACTAAAAATGCTCAAATTATGGCAGAATATTTTGAAAGTAATACTAATATTGATCGCGTTTATTATCCAGGATTAAAAAGTCATCCGCAGTATGAAATTGCAAAAAAACAAATGAAAGGTTTTGGTGCCATGTTGTCTTTTGAATTAAAAAAAGGAATTGATGCGATGAAATTTCAAAATAGTTTACAGTTGATAAAACCATCGATGAGTTTAGCAGGCGTGGAAAGTACTACTGTTAGTCCGACGCAAACGACACATGCTTTATTAAGTGAAGAACAGCGTTTAGAAAGAGGAATTAAAGCAGGATTAATTCGTTTTTCGGTGGGAATTGAAGAAACAGACGATTTAATTGCCGATATAGAACAAGCCATAAAAAAAGCAACCAATTAGTTGGTTGTTTTTTTAATATTGTGGCATTAAAAGACTCTTTTTAAATAGAAATGATGTCTATTTGTACTTCTGAATATTTTTTTTCTGATGTAAGAGGAAGTAATTATTGAATTAAAATTGATACATAGGATATATGAAATTAGATATTTTAGCTTTTGGTGCACATCCAGATGATGTAGAATTAGGTTGTGGTGCAACTATTGCCAAAGAAATTTCTTTGGGTAAAAAAGTAGGGATTATAGATTTAACAAGAGGAGAGTTAGGAACTCGTGGTTCTGCGGATTTAAGAGATAAAGAGGCGGCAAATGCTGCGGGAATATTGGGTGTTTCTGTTCGTGAAAATTTAGGTTTTGCGGATGGTTTTTTCACTAATGATAAAGAGCATCAATTAGAAATTATAAAAATGATTCGCAAATATCAGCCAGAAATAGTGCTTTGCAATGCTATTGATGATCGACATATAGATCATCCCAAAGGAAGTAGTTTAGTTTCTGATGCTTGTTTTTTAAGCGGATTGATAAAGGTTGAAACACAATTAAAAGGGGTATTACAGGAAAAATGGCGACCAAAATTAGTATACCATTATTTGCAATGGAAAAGTATTGAACCTCATTTTGTTGTCGATGTCACTGGGTTTATGGATGTTAAAACAAAATCGATCTTGGCGTATTCGTCTCAATTTTATAATCCTAGGAGTAATGAACCCGAAACACCAATAACAAGTAAGAACTTTATAGACAGTATTCATTACAGAGCAAAAGACCTTGGAAGATTAATTGGTGTGGATTATGCAGAAGGCTTTACCACAGAGCGTTACGCAGCTGTTGAAAATTTAAGTAAATTAATCTAATATTTTCTTTCATAGAAAAAGAAAAAACAATTATATTTGCACCCGAAATTATATGGTGGTTGTAGCTCAGTTGGTTAGAGTATCGGTTTGTGGTACCGAGTGTCGCGGGTTCGAGTCCCGTCTTCCACCCAAAAACAAAGTCTTCTCAGAAATGAGAAGACTTTTTTTGTATCCAGAAAGTATGGAAAATTTATGAATAATAGTTATTTTAGGTTATTTAAAGACTCTATTACTTCGTTTCTTTTTCTTACTGAAACCGGAATGTTACTTTTATCTTTTAAAATGAGATATCCACCATCAGATTTTATAAACTCTTTTATATACTTGGTGTTTATTAAATGACTTTGATGAACTCTCGAAAAACCATGCTCTTTTAACATATCAGCAAAATATTTTAAAGTTTTAGAAACCAGTATTTTTTGACCGTTTTCTAAATAGAAAGTTGTGTAATTATTGTCTGATTTACAACGGATAATTTCTGATAGTTGCACAACAATTATTTTTTCGGATGTGTGTAAAGATATTTTTTGATTGGTTGAAACAGGATTTTTTATAGCTTCTTGCAAAACAGCTATTTGTTCTTTATTTGGTTGAATTTGCTCTTTCGCTTTTGCAATAGAATTTGCCAAATCTTCATTGGAATATGGTTTTAAAATATAATCAATGGCAGCAAATTTAAAAGCTTTTATTGCATAGGCATCACTTGCAGTAACGAATATTATTTTTGATTGTAAATTTGGCACGATTTCTAACAGATCAAATCCAGTTCCATCGCCTAACATAATATCTAGAAACAAAATGTCAGGTTTTTGTTTTTGTAATAATTTAGCTGCTTCAATTACACTCGTTGCTTTTCCAATAATTTCTATTTCTGGATGATTTTTTTCAATATCAGCGCACAACATTTCTAATGCTACAGGAATATCATCCACTACAATCGATGTAAGTTTTTTCATTTTAAGCTTTTTTTTCTAAATTAAAAACAGTTATTTCTGGCCTTACATTAAATCGTACAGGATAGATGCATCCTAAAGCTCTATTAATATAAAGCGTTCTTCCATCATTTAAATCAATTTCTCCTGCACTATATTTTTTGTTTTTTACGGGTAGAATTGGTGGATTTAAAAAAGGAGGTTTTACTTGACCGCCATGCGTATGGCCAGATAAAATCCAGCCCTTGTAATTATTCCAAATGTTTAAATCACAAACATCAGGATTATGACATAGCACTAAATTGGCATTTGTAGGATTGTGTTTGACCATTATTTTTTTTGGATTAAAATTTAATCCCCAAAAATCATCCAAACCAATAATCGTAAGTCCGTTAAAATTAAATTCGGCATTACTTAAAATTTTAACTCCGGCATTTTCAACAATTGAAGTAATTGTATTCGCAACTTTTTGTTCTATCCAATTATGTCCATAATCATGATTTCCTAAAACGCCAGCAGTTCCTAATTTTCCAATAACAACATGTTTAAAAACTTCTTTTAACTGAGCAAATTGTTCTTCAGAATCGTAAGAAACGAAATCTCCAGTATACACCACAAAATCAGGATTTAATTTTTGTGCTTTTTTAAAAGAATCTATTATATATTGATAGTCAAACCGATTACCAACATGAATATCACTAATTTGAATGAGTGTTTTACCTATTAAATTTTCTGGTAAATTTTTAATTGGCATTTTTTTATGCACAAACTCAAGCCAATAGGGTTCAATTTGCCAAGAATAAATTCCGCCTAAAAAACCGACACCAAGAGCTCCAAAGATTGTCTTTTTAATAAATTTTCTTCTTTTCATTAATAATCTGTTTTTAACGGAATTTTAAACCAAACTTTTGTACCTTTTATGATTGAATCTGCAACAATTTCATCAATAGAAAATGAATTTTTCATTGAAAGATGTTGAATTCTTTCTTTGGATACTTTTAATGCTAGAGAATCATGATTTGAATTTATTTTTTCTTTTTTTGATTGATGAATTCCTATTCCGCTATCAACAATTGAACAATTTAAAAAATGATGTTTTACATCAAAAGAGATGGTTATTTTTCCTTTTTGATTCGCTTGAATTCCGTGCTTTATAGCATTTTCTATAAACGGTTGCATTAGCATAGTCGGAATTAAAATCTCCTCAATATCAATATTATTTAGGTTTGTAATTATATGATATTCAAAGGTTTTAGAACTCATTTTTTGTTCTAATTCAATATAGTTTTTTAAAGATTCTATTTCTTCTTTTAAACTAATTTCATCTTTTCTAGAGTTGCTTAAAATACTTCTTAACAAGATTGAAAATTGAGAAATAGTCGTGTTTAATTCTTCTGTCTTTCCTGAGTTTCCGAGGGCTTTAATTCCGTTTAAAACGTTAAAAATAAAATGCGGATTCATTTGTAGCTGGAGCGCTTTCTGCTCTAAAAAAATCAAATGATTTTTTAATTTTAGCTTGTTAATTTTCTCTTTATTTTTTTATTGATATTTCTGATGTAAAAATTCAACAGAAAATATCCAGCTAATAAAATTAAAATAATTGTCACGAGAATAAATTCTGTTTTTCTGTATAGCGGTGTTTTAATTTTAAATGAAAAATGTTTTATCTCACTTAAATTTTCATCAATTTTAGATTGAATTTCAAAAGTATACTTGCCAGCATTTAAGTTTGCAAACTGCACAGAATTACTTGAAGACCAAGAAGAAAATTTACTATTCAATTTATACCTATATTTTACTTTTTGATAATTTATTAAATCAACAGTTTTAAAATTGAAGGAGATATTATTTTCTGAGGGTAAAAAATTGATGGATTTGTTACTGTCTAAAAGTGAATCTACATTTTGATTATTTACTATTAAATTTTCAAAATAAACAAGAGGTTTATTATCCTTTAAATTGATTGATTCCTCATTTTTAAGACGATATAAACCTTTATTTGTTGCAATCCAAATAGTGTTTTGATTGTCTTTATAAACAACATTGATCGCATCGGTTTTTAAAGAATTGTATTTGTTTATTTTTTGTTTGAATGAAAAGGAGGGAAGTGTAAAAATTTCAATTCCGTTTTTACTAGAAGTTACCCAAATTTCGTTTTTAAGTTTTTTTACGGATGTTAAATTTTCTTTAGTTGTAATTGTTTTTTCAACCGAATTTATATCAATAGTTTTTAATCCATTTCTAAAAGTAGCTGCAATAATTTCATCTTGAAAACTCGTAAGAGAAATGATGTTATCATTATTTATTTTTTCAATTTTATTCGGATTTTCTAAATGATTCAGTTTCCATAAACCCTTATTGGTTCCAATATAGAAAGCGTTATTTGCAAAAAGTAAATCGTTAATATTAGCCGTATCAATTTCTTTCTTTATTTTAATTGGTTGTAAAGAGCCTTTTTTTATGCTATAAATACCTTGAACAGTTCCAACAAAAACTTCTTCTTTAAAAAAGAAAGTTTTCAACACTTTTTTAGATTCTAAAAATTTTTCTTTACTGCGTTTTTTAATAAATAAACCGTTTTCTAAACCGATATAAATGAAATTGTTTGTAGTAGCTAAATTGGTGGTTTTATATTTGGTTATTTGTGTAAAATCATCGCCATCAAATTGTAGAATTCCTTTGTCTGTGGCAATCCATAAATAGCCAGTTTCATCTTGCTTTACATCAAAAATAATATTGCTAGGCAAACCATCATCAATTGTGAAAAGGCGTAAATTATTTTGTTGAGCAAAAACATTTACAAAAACCAACAGAAAAAAAATGGGCAGATTTTTTTTGTAAAACATCATAGTACAAACTTACTAATTTAAACGTCATTACACAGAATTTTGTATAATGACGTTTGTTAAATTTATTTTCCTTTTTCACTTAATTCATTGCATATAAGCGCTTGTTATTGGTATCTGGTTCAATATGTTGCAACTCACCATAAGGTTTAATTAAGGGTTTTAAAACGATTAAACCAGTTGTATTTCCAGAAATTGTAAGGCTGCTATTTTTAATTGTATAAGTCCATCTAAATTTATTTAAAGGAATCTGTAGTTTTACAAAATCTGCATATAAACTTTCTTTTAACTGAATAAATTGGATGATTTCTTCTTGATTTTCAAAACTTGGAACTTCATCATCAGAATTATGATAATCCAATTCAAACTTTACAGGAATCGAAAATTGGGTGGTATATGCTTCGCCAATATAACGTTCTTTCTCGTTGTTTAAAGCATCATACCAATCGATGTCTTTTTCTTCTGGATATTTTTTAGCTATTTCTTTTGATAAATCTATTTTTCCTGGTGAATTGGCCGTTGGATAAAACACATAAAATGGTTTTGCTAAATAGTGTTTGGTAAACTCGCCATCAAAAATTGAAAAGTAAGACGAAGCGATTATATTTGGCAATTCATTTGAGCAAAAAGCATCTTTAAATGCATTCATTAATTCGATGTTTTCACCTAAACCATTTGCATGAAAAATAATTTTAGAATTTGCATTTACACTTTCTTTTAAAGTTGGTAAATTTCCTTTTGTAATATTTTTACGTACCGATTCTGCGGTTACTTTTTCACCTTTAATTATGGTTTCTAAAGTCATTCCTTTATAAGGATTACTTTTGTTTACGATATGAATTTCTCCATAAGGATTTTCTGATTCATTCTTATTTAACCAAGTAATTACTTCTTCTAAAGAATATTGATCTTCTACAATTTCAAATTCTTTTTCTTTAAAATAGGTTCTTGCATTGTTGTAAAAAGTTTTATCACCTTTATCAAAACCAGTGATAAAAACAATGGGCTTTCGTGTAATTATTTTTTCTTTAACAGTATGCTCTAAATTGTTGTGGATTACTGAAATTGCTGTTTCATTTTTTTTAATTGTTGATGTTCTATCGCAATTTATAAAAACGCTTGAAGTTAAAATGATAGCTGCTGCAAATACTGATTTTCTAAATACTTTGTTCATGATTTCTACTTTTTTAGGTGTTAATACACTGTAAAAGTAAAACTGAACTTGAGGTAAATTATTACTGTTTTAGAATTCGTTAGAGGTGAATTAGAATTCGTTGAATAATTAGAAAACAAGAATAATATTTTTAATTCCCTATGAGTTACTCAGCAGGTTTAGCCCAGATTGAACGGTCTGTTTGAGCTCTTTTTTATTCCTTTTTAGGATAAAAAAAGCGAGTAGTGAAAGCAGGAAATAGCTTCTAGAAATAAACCATATTTTTAAACTGAATTTATAATTTCTCTGCCAAATACTTCGCTGTAAATGATGTTTTATTTTTTGCTAAATCCTCTGGAGTTCCTTGAAAAATAAGATTTCCGCCCTTCTTACCACCTTCTAAACCTAAATCAATAATGTAATCTGCACATTTTATCAATTCAATATTGTGCTCAATTACAATAATGGAATGTCCTTTATCAATTAAGGCGTTAAATGACGCCAATAATTTTTTGATATCATGAAAATGCAAACCAGTTGTTGGTTCATCAAAAATAAACAAGGTTTTGTCTTTGGTAATTCCTTTTACTAAAAAGGATGCCAATTTTATACGCTGCGCTTCACCGCCAGAAAGTGTAGATGAAGATTGCCCTAATTGCACATAACCCAAACCAACATCTTGCAAAGGTTTTAGTTTTTTAGCGATTTTAGAGACTAAGTTTTCAGAGAAAAACTCAACAGCATCATCTATTGTAAGATTTAAAATATCGTCAATCGATTTTCCATTAAACTTAACTTCTAAAACTTCTTTTTTGAAACGTTTTCCATTACAAACATCACATTCTAAATGAACATCTGCCATAAATTGCATTTCTATGGTAACAATTCCGTCTCCTTTACAAACTTCACAACGTCCGCCTTCAACATTAAAAGAAAAATGTTTGGGTTTATAATTTCTGATGTTCGCTAATTTTTGATTAGAAAATAAAGCTCTAATATCATCATAGGCTTTAATATAAGTTACCGGATTTGAGCGAGAAGAACGCCCGATAGGATTTTGATCTATAAATTCTACGTTTTTTATATCTTCAAAATCGCCTTTAATTTCTGTATGTTGTCCGACTTTATCTCCATATCCAGTTAGTTTTTTTTGCATGGACGGATATAAAATACTTTTTACCAACGTACTTTTTCCAGAACCAGAAACTCCAGTAATTACAGTTAAACAATTTAGCGGAAACGTAACGTCTATATTTTGTAAATTATGCTCTCTAGCACCAATAATTTGAATACTTTTTTTTGAGGTTCTTCGTTTTTTAGGAACATGAATTTTTAAATCCTCATTAAGATATTTAGCTGTTAAAGAATCAGATTTTAAGATTGCCTCAAAATTTCCTTCTGCAACAACATGTCCGCCAAATGTTCCAGCTTCTGGACCAATATCAATAATATAATCAGCTTCTTTCATGATGTCTTCATCATGTTCTACAACAATTACTGTGTTGCCTAAATTACGTAAATCTTTTAAAACTTTTATCAATCTTTCGGTATCTTTTGGATGCAAGCCAATACTTGGTTCATCTAAAATATACATAGAACCCACTAATGAACTACCTAAAGAAGTTGCCAAGTTTATACGTTGACTTTCGCCTCCAGAAAGTGTATTAGAGGTTCTGTTAATTGTTAAATAAGACAGGCCAACATCCGTTAAAAATAGTAACCGATTATTGATTTCTGTTAATAAACGTTTTGCAATTTTCTCATCGTATTTATCTAGTTGTATGTTTTTGAAAAACACCGATAATTCATCCAAAGGAAGTGTTACTAAATCAGAAATTGTTTGTTCATTTATCTTTACATAATTGGTTTCTTCTCGCAAACGTTTGCCATGACAAGTGGTGCATTTCGTTTTTCCACGATAACGAGAAAGCATGACTCTATTCTGAATTTTATAACTTTTTTCTTCTAAAGCTGAAAAGAAATGATGAATTCCGTTAAAAGATTTGTTGCCATTCCAAACCAATTCTTGTTGTTTTGCTGATAATTGAAACCAAGGTTTATGCACAGGAATATCAAATTGATACGCAACCGCAATTAAATCTTCTTTATAATGAATGTAAGAGGGTGTTTTAAAAGGAAAAATACAATCTTCAAAAATGGATAATCCGGTGTTCGGAATCACTAAATCTTCGTCAATTCCGATGACATTTCCATAACCTTCGCAAGTTGGGCAGGCGCCATAAGGATTGTTAAAACTGAATAAATGTGTGTTAGGTTCTAGAAAAGACATACCGTCTAAATCGAATTTATTACTAAATTCAGTTACTTTGTTGTCTTCTAAATTTTCTATAAAACAAATTCCTTTTCCTTCAAAAAAAGCAGTTTGAATGGAGTCTGCCAATCTGTTGTAAAAATCTTCATCATCTTTCGTTACAACTCTATCAATCACCAAAAAAAGGGCTTCATTTTTATATTTATCTTGAGGAAAATCTGCAATTCTGTAAATGATGTCATTCCATTTTAAACGCGCATATCCTTGTTGTTCTAAAACTTGTAGCAAGGTTTTTAATTCTCTGTTTTCATCAATAATAATAGGCGCTAATAACAAAAGCTTCGTTTTATCATCAAACTTTTTTATAAAATTAACAACATCAGAAACCGTGTCTTTTTTAACTTCTTGATTCGAAATAGGTGAGTAGGTTCTGCCAATTCTGGCGTATAAAAGTTTTATATAATCGTAAATTTCTGTGGATGTGCCAACCGTAGAACGTGGATTTGTAGAATTTACTTTTTGTTCAATAGCAATTGCAGGAGCAATACCTTTAATGTAATCTACTTTTGGTTTGTTTAGTTTTCCTAAAAACTGACGCGCATAAGAAGATAAACTTTCTACATAACGCCTTTGACCTTCTGCATATAAAGTATCAAACGCTAAAGTAGATTTTCCAGAACCAGAAAGACCTGTAATTACAACCAATTTGTTTCTTGGTATAACAACATCAATATTTTTTAAATTATGGAGTCTTGCTCCTTTAATAATGATGTTTTCTTTCGGATTTACTGTAGAAATGTCTGCTTTCATTTATAAAAAATATAAGCTATAAAAATACCATTATTTTTAACCACTAAAAAAAAGATTGATATGGAATTTGTTAAATTAGTTGTTAGATGAAAAAATATTTATATATTTGAGAACTTAACAATCACAAAACAAGACGCATATAGTTAAAAATTACTTTTTAAATTATTGATAAATAAATCAAAAAGAGAGAATCTTTTCTTTCTTTAAAGGGTAGTTATGATGCGTATACAAAAAAAAACAGATAGCAGTCTAATAAAGGGTTATATAGAAGGTAATGAAGCTTTTTTAGAAATTTTAATTAAGAGACATCAGCAGCGTTTATATAGTTTTATTTATAGTAAAATTAAGGACAAAGACCTTACCGAAGACATTTTTCAAGATACTTTTATAAAGGTGATAAAAACCTTGAAAAAAGGTAATTATAATGAAGAAGGTAAGTTTTTACCATGGGTAATGCGCATTTCTCACAATTTAGTGATTGATTATTTTAGGAAAAATAACAGAATGCCTAAATTTAAAAATACAGACGATTTTAATATTTTTTCTGTTTTAGGTGATAACAGCCTAAATGCCGAAAAACAGTTGATACAAGATCAGATTTATGAGGATGTTCGAGAGCTTGTAAATGGTTTGCCAGATGAACAAAAAGAAGTTTTAATTATGCGAATATATAAAGACATGAGTTTTAAAGAAATCAGCGAAAATACTGGAGTTAGCATTAATACTGCATTGGGAAGAATGCGGTATGCATTAATAAATATGAGAAAATTAATAGAAAAAAATAAAATTATTTTAGTGAATCAATAATAAAAGTAAAAAAGCATCGTTAATAATTTATAACCAGTAGATTAAATAACTTTATATGATGCAACTTTACTCAAAAAAGTCATCTGATTTTCAGGTGCAACCTAAAAAAGAAACAGTTCAATTTTTGATTAATTTTTCCAAATCTTTAACGTTTGTAAAAACGAAATCAAAAGGTCTCATTGAATTGAATTTGAATTAAGAGAGGAAAAGCTTCAACATTAAAATGTTGGAGCTTTTTTTATGATTTTTTTTAAGATACTTGAGAGAATCTCAATATTTCTCTGTGAAATAACCTTCTAAACGCTCGTGTCATTTGTGAAAATCCTTGTCTATTTCTTATTCTTATAATACGTATCTAAAACAGACTTTCTGCCAATAGTTTTGGTGATAATATCATTCTCCAAATCCCAACCTCTAGCCGGCGAATACTCTCGTCCGTACCAGATAATTTGTAAGTGTAAATCGTTCCAGATTTCTTTTGGAAATAATCGTTTAGCATCTTTTTCAGTTTGAGTAACATTTTTTCCGTTGGTTAAATTCCAACGCCACATTAATCTGTGAATATGAGTATCCACAGGAAAAGCGGGCACACCAAAAGCCTGACTCATTACAACACTTGCGGTTTTATGACCAACTGCAGGAAGTTCTTCTAAACCTTCAAAAGATTGCGGAACTTCGCCGTTATATTTATCAATTATAATTTTTGACAAACCGTAAATCCCTTTGCTCTTCATTGGCGATAATCCGCATGGGCGAATAATTGCTTTAATTTCCTCTACAGACATTTTTATCATATCGAAAGGATTATCCGCTTTAGCGAACAACAAAGGTGTAATTTTATTTACACGAATATCTGTGCATTGAGCGGATAATAAAACAGCAATTAATAAAGTATAAGGATCTTTATGATCTAAAGGGATCGGGATTTCTGGATACTTTTCTTGAAGTGTATCAATTACAAATTGTACTTTTTCTTGCTTTAACATGTCTACGTTTTGATAATTACAAAGGTACACGTTGCAACTTAATTTTTTGTGTAAGTTTTTAGGGATTTATTTTAAGACTTTGTAACTTGCCTACTTTATAACAATTAAACTCAATAAAAAATGACATCATTAAAAATAGGAGATTTAGCGCCACAATTTGAAGCGAAAGACCAAGAAGGAAATACGGTAAAATTAACAGATTACGCTGGTAAAAAATTAGTGTTATTTTTTTATCCAAAGGCAAGTACACCAGGTTGTACTGCAGAAGCGTGTGATTTACGAGACAATTACCAATCTTTTTTAGCAAAAGGATATGAAGTTTTAGGTGTGAGTGCAGATTCTGGAAAAAGGCAACAAAATTTCATCAATAAAAACGAACTTCCTTTTCCGCTTTTAGCAGATGAAGATAAAGCAGTAATAGAAGCTTTTAATGTTTGGGGACCTAAAAAATTTATGGGTAAAGAATATGACGGAATTCATAGAACTACTTTTGTAATTGATGAAAAAGGAATTATAGAAGATATTATTTTAAAAGTAAAAACGAAGGCACATGCTCTGCAAATATTAAGCTAAGCTCATATTAAACCGTTTTTAATTCCAAAATTTATTAATTCGGGCGCATTTTTAGTATTTGTAATTTCGAATAATTATCTTTTATGATAATGGAAATTTTACCAAATTAGGTCTAGCTCTGTCTTTTTAATAAAGAAATAAAATAATTATTTTTTTAGCAATACTTTTAATTTTGATTATTTCTACGGATTGATTTATCAATCCGTTTTTTTTAAAATGTCATGCCCACTTTAAAATTTAAAACTCTACCTGTCATGTAATTCGGAATTCCAAATTGGGTTTTAGAATACACATCTCTAACCCAAGTATTGGTAATAGAGTTCTGAATATCGAACATATTAAAAAGTTCCAAGCCAGCACTTAATTCTTTAAATTTTGATAGCCAACCTGCAGAAAACTGTTTGTTAGCATCTACAAAAATGTAAGAAACACCCAAATCTGCACGTTTGTAATCTCTTAAACGTTCTTGAAATCGATATACATCTGCATACGCAGGCGAACCTCCAGGAACGCCCGTATTATAAACTAAATTTAAATATGCTTTTAAATCTGGTAAATTTGGCACGTAATCTTGAAACAAAATTCCGAATTTAATTCGCTGATCAGAAGGTCTTGCAATAGAACCCCTTTTATCTATGTTCTCTTCGGTTTTTAAATATCCTAAACTTACCCAACTTTCACTTCCAGGAACAAACTCCCCATTTAAACGAACATCAAGACCAGTTGCAAAAGCAGTGGTAACATTATCTGCTCTGTAACGAATTCTAACGTTATCAATCGAATACGCATTTACATCAAATAAATCTTTATAATAAACCTCTGTAGTTAGCTTAAAAGGTCTTTCCCACATTTGAAAACTATAGTCCATTCCTGCCACATAATGAATTGATTTTTGCGCTTTTACATCCACATTTACATCACCATCAAAATTTCTTAATTCTCTGTAAGAAGGTGGTTGTGCATACAATCCGCCAGAAAACCGAAACAACATGTCTTTTTTCCAATTTGGTTTGATTGCAAATTGAGCTCTTGGACTAATAATTGTTTGATTTTTAGATTGGATTCCGTTTCCTGTAACTGACCAATTTTGAGCCCTAATTCCTAAATTATAGAAAACTTCATGACTATCCCAAAAAGAGCGTTGATTAAATTGCACAAAGCCAGAAACCCTATTGATTGCAACATTGTTATCTTTTCTGATGTTTTGGAACGGCGTAATTTCGCCTTCAAAAGGTTCGTATGGCTGATTGTTTGAGGAGTGAAAAGGAGGTCTTACAGAAAATCCTAAGGAATCAATAATTTCCCATTCTCTAATTCTGTCTTTAATATCTTCTTTCTGATATTTTGCGCCAAAATTCCATTGAGTTTCACCGTTTTTGATAGTTCCTTTTACTTGAATATTGGATATTAAAGCATCTAAATCATTACGAGCATGATTTAATTGAGAGCCAATTCCTTGAGAAAAATCTACTTCACCAAAATTTTGAGAACCAATATTTGCATCTACTTCACCTAAATTGTAAGCAGCAGCAATATCAAAATGCTCTTCTTCTTGAGTATTATATCGAGAAGCGGTTGTGGTTAGCGTAAAATCATCAGTCACTTTATAATCTGCGGATAAAGCTCCAAATAGTGTTAAATATTTGTCTTTTTCCTGACCAGAATAAAAAACAATTAATTCTAACGGATTTGCAACGGTTCCAAACCTTGTTCTTCTACTTATTGGTTGATAATCGTAATTATTCAAAGAAAAATTTCCTAAGAAATTTAAGGATAGTTTTTCTGAGAAATCGTAGGATAAAAAGGTTTGTACATCAGTAAATTTAGGTCTAAAGTTGGTTTCAATTTGCTTGCTATTTACAAACAAACTATTATCTCTATATCGAACGCCGGTAATAGTACTAAGTTTATTGTTTAGGAATTGGCCTTCAAAAGTTACACTAGCTCCCAATAAGCTTGCATCTATTGTTGTGGCGGTTTCCGTAGGTTTTCTATACGTAATATCTAAAACGGATGATAATTTATCTCCATATTTTGCTTGAAATCCGCCGGCAGAAAAATTAATATTCTGCACCATATTAGAGTTGATAAAACTTAAACCTTCTTGCTGACCAGATCTAATTAAAAATGGTCTGTAAATTTCAATTCCGTTTACATATACTAAGTTTTCATCAAAATTACCACCTCTAACATTGTATTGCGTGCTTAACTCATTATTGTTATTGACTCCTGGTAAAGTCATTAAAATATTTTCCACCCCAGCATTGGGACCGATAATATTTTTTGCTTTATTAGCATCGATACTAATTAACCCTTCTGCTTTTTTTCTAATATCTTTTACAATAATCTCTTTTAATTCCTCTGTTTTTAAAGTTAAAGTAGGCGAGTAACGAATTGCATTTCTGCTAGCTGCAGTAATTATTTTGGTAAAAGTTCTGTAAGAAACATGGCTAAAAATTATGGTAATTTCTTCGTTAAACGGAATTCTAATAGAATAATTCCCTTCTTTATCAGTTACATCTCCTGTATTTCCAAACTTTATAGAAACTTTTTCTACAGGTTCATTTAGATTATTTTTTACAGTACCTTTTAAGATCGTTGTTTTTTGCGCAACTATAAAGCTAGGAATCAGTAATAAAAAGAAAAGTATATTTTTCACAAAAGTTAGTTTATTTGTTTCTTAAAGAACGTTGCAGAAAGCTCATTCGTATTTCCTACATTGTCTGAGACTACAATTTTAAAGATATGTTTGCTACCAACCAATTTTTTATCACTAAAATTATAGGTTAAAATATTTTTTTATGATTAAACTCCATTAATATCCATTCGTCATCGATGGTTGCTCTGTAGTTTTTGATGTCAGAACCAACATCAGCAATTTTTACTTTTAGAGTTTTAGAATTGCTAAGCCATTGTTGGTCTTTAAAATACAATAACTGTATAGTAGGTTTTTGCTTATCGGTCATTAATGTGTAATTACCTAAAGTTTTTGTTGTTGTATAAAAAGAGCTGTCTTTTTTTCTTGTATATTGATATCTTGGGTATCTTGGATACTCGATATTTGCGATATATAAGAACTGTTTTTCGGCTTCTGAATAGTTAGAAACATTAAAAGTTAGCGTATAACTTTTATCTAATGGAATTGTTGGTGTATGAATTTTAGCGATTCCTTTATCTATTTTAAAATCTAGATACACGTCCTCATAAAATGTTTTTTTTGGGAAAGCGATCGTAACATTTTCTACATTGAATTTATTAAAATTCTTTGCAACGATTTTATAGGCTGTTATGTTTTCTTGTTCTGTAAATATGGTATTACTTTTAGCACCAGCGACCGGTATTTTTATGGAACTTGTATTACCTTCAAAATCTTTAGCTATGATTTCTACAGTATAGTTTAGTGCTTCTTCGATGTTAATTTTACCATTATTTATCAAATTTTTGAAAGTAGATAATCTACTTCCAGTTTCTTTATAGGTCTTTTGATATTTCTGTTTGTATTTTTTATAGTACTCATAATCAATTAGTAAGTTTAAATATTTGCTTTCAGAAAATGAAAATTCTTCAACATCATGGTAATAAACTCGATTGCCATTTACTAACATTTCTAAACTAAATATTCCGTTTTTATTATTCGAATTATTAAATCGATCGATAACATTTACGCTAAAACCAATTGTGCCACTTGCTGTAATTCTATCTGCTGCGTATTTTCCTTTTTCAATATTTTTAAGAGGAATTTGAAAACTTTTTCTTTGTTGATTAATTCTTGAATCCGAATTTAAAGCATACACTTTTAAATCTTGAAAAGTAGGCGCAATAGTATCTTCAACTTTTAAACCAAAGAACAGCGGATTTATAACATTTTCTGTGATGGTGTTTCTTATTTCAAAGTGTAAATGTGGCCCACCAGAACCGCCTGTATCACCAGATAAAGCAATGATTTCTCCTTTTTGAACTGGAAATTCGGTTTCATTAAAATACAAATTACCAGTCTCATAATCTTCTTTCTTATATTGTACAGATATAACATGTGTTTCAATTTTATCAGCAAATTTGCTTAGATGCCCGTATACAGTTGTAAATCCGTTTGGATGCGTAATATAAATAGCTTTTCCGTATCCAAACTGTTGCACCTTTATTCTAGAAATATATCCTTCTGCAGCAGCTAAAACTTTTAAACCTTCTTTTTCTTGGGTTTTAATATCTAATCCCGCATGAAAATGATTGCTGCGTAATTCGCCAAAAGAACCAGATAAAAGTATTGGAATCTCTAAAGGAACACTAAAATAATTTTGAGGATATTTTTCTTGAGAAAAACATAAAAAATGAAATAATATAGAGGATAGTATTAGTGTTTTTTTCAAAGTTCAATTATTTTTATGCAAAAATAGGAAAAATCATCCTTTCTGTAATTGGTTTATTTTCAGATAATTAGTAAAAAAGTGATAAAATGTTGTAAAGTTTCAAACAGAATGTTAACTTTGTATTTATAGTTTATTCTAAAATTAAATATGAGTAATACGCTTGAAGCAATTCATTTACTGGAAGATAAGTTAAAAAACCTACTTTCAAATTATGAGTTTTTAAAAAATGAAAATCAAATTTTGCTTCGAAGTAGCACAGAATTACAACATCAAGTTTTAGAAAGTAGGCAACAATTAGTAGAACAAAAAAAAGATTTTAATCTGTTAAAAATTGCTAAAACTATTGAAGGCAGTGGTACAAATACAAAAGATACAAAACTGAAAATAAATACATTAATTAGAGAAATTGATAAATGTATAATTCAGTTACAAGAATAAAGTTCTTTAAATTGTGGAGAAACTAAAGATTAACATCGTAATTGCGGGTAGAACATATCCTTTAAGTGTGAACAACACGAAAGAAGAAGAAGGTATGCGTAAAGCAGCAAGTGCTATTAATAAGTTAATTTCTATGTACGAGCAAAATTATGCAGTTAGCGACAAACAAGATGTTTTAGCAATGTCTGCATTACAATTTGCATCAAAATTAGAAATGCTATCTTTAAATAAAAATGACACAAATGAAGAAGAAATAAAGAAATTAAATGAGCTTACTAATTTGGTAAGTAAACATTTAAAATAAGTTCATTAAAATACATTAACAAGACACTGCCTACGTTAGTAATTGTTTATTAAACTCAACACTATTCTATTATGAAGGATGAGTCTTAACTATTAAAGCATGCCTTTTCGCTTGAACTTGTTCAGCATTTTTAAAGGACCCTTGAAGAGTTAGTTAGTCCTATAAATATCATTTTGGAGTTTAAAAACCCAACTAACGTAGGCTTTTTTTTATACCTTAAATTTAAATTATGGATGGAATGATACTTCCCATTATTGTGGGAGTTTTTATAGGAATAGCTGTAGGTTTTATAATCTTTAAATCGATTGAAAAATCGAAAGGGAACAAAATACTTAGTAGTAAAAGAGCAGAGGCGGCTTCAATTTTAAAGGAAGCAAAAACTGATGCAGAAGCAATCAGAAAAGATAAAATTTTACAAGCAAAAGAAAAATTTATTGAATTAAAATCTGAGCATGAAAAAGTAATCTTATCAAGAGAAAAGAAGATTTTGGATGTAGAAAAAAGAATAAGAGAGAGAGAATCTAAAGTTGCTTCTGAAGTTGATAAAAACATACGATTAAATCAATCTGTAGAGCAAAAAGAAAAAGATTACACCTTTAAATTAGATTTTTTAGAAAAGAAAGAAGAGGATCTAGATAAAATGCACAAACGTCATGTAGATATGTTAGAGCAAATTTCTGGTTTGTCTGCGCAAGAAGCGAAAGTAGAGCTTGTTGCATCTTTAAAAGAAATAGCAAAATCTGAAGCAATGGCTTTTGTACAAACTTCGGTAGAAGAAGCTAAATTAACTGCAGAACAAGAAGCTAGAAAAATAGTTTTAGGAACTATTCAAAGAGTAGGTGTCGAGCAAGCCGTAGAAAATTGTGTATCTGTTTTTAACCTTGAATCGGATGATGTAAAAGGACGAATTATTGGTAGAGAAGGTCGTAATATTAGAGCTTTAGAAGCTGCAACTGGTGTAGAAATTATTGTTGATGACACCCCGGAAGCAATTATTCTTTCTTGCTTTGATCCTGTTCGTAGAGAAATTGCGCGTTTAGCAATGCATAAATTGGTTACAGATGGTAGAATACATCCTGCAAGAATTGAAGAAGTTGTTAAGAAAACAGAAACTCAAATTACCCAAGAAATTATAGAAGTTGGTAAAAGAACGGTGATAGATTTAGGAATTCATGGTTTACATCCAGAGTTGATTAAAACTATCGGACGAATGAAATATCGTTCTTCTTATGGTCAAAACTTATTACAACACTCACGTGAAGTTGCAAACCTTTGTGGAATTATGGCTTCGGAAATGGGTTTAAATGCTAAACTTGCTAAAAGGGCTGGTTTATTGCATGATATTGGTAAAGTTCCAGAAACAGAAAGCGAACTTCCTCACGCACTTTTAGGAATGCAATGGGCAGAAAAATACGGTGAAAAAGAAGAAGTTTGTAATGCAATTGGAGCTCACCACGATGAGATAGAAATGAAGAGTTTACTATCACCAATTGTTCAAGTTTGTGATGCAATATCAGGAGCAAGACCAGGTGCAAGACGTCAAGTTCTGGATTCATATATTCAACGTTTAAAAGATTTAGAAGAAATTGCTTTTGGTTTTCCAGGTGTTCAGAAAGCCTATGCTATTCAAGCTGGTCGTGAATTACGTGTAATGGTAGAAAGTGGTAAAGTAAGTGATACGAAAGCTGCTGAGTTGTCTTTTAGTATTTCTCAAAAAATACAAAATGACATGACCTATCCAGGACAAGTAAAAGTGACTGTGATTAGAGAAACTAGAGCTGTAAATGTGGCGAAGTAGTTTTCTATTAAAATATAGTTTTAAAAACCTTGAGTATATACTCAAGGTTTTTTTGTTGTTACTTTTAAACTAATGGTGCATTTAATCAAAAAAAGGTCTTTGGGATAACCACGTCTTAAACTACTTTTAGTTTTTAGATTCAATATACTAAGGCTCACAATACATTAGTTTAACTTCATATTTTTTGCTTTGTAGTTCATTATTAAATTAAATATACTACAAAATGAAACACAAATTTTTAAGTATTTTTTTAATATCAATATGAATTCTAGGACAGTCAAGATGGTGATATTTCTGATGGAGATATAATTTGGTGTTCAAAATTCGAACTTGGTGTAAAAATAGTACAATGCAATAGTCCTATTTTAGATAATGTTTCAGAGGAACTAACTCCTTGGTGGGAAGACGTAAATGGTTCAAAATATGATGATAAATCTCATTATTCTAGAGTGCCAATTATATAGGAATATCATTATAACTTAAAATATTTTTTAAGAACTTAAGAAAAATATTCTATTGGTAAACCTTTTACTTTTATAAAAGAGTAGTATTATAAAATTGAATTTCCATAAAAAAAGTTACTAAGAACGTTTGTTGTTTCTTAGTAACTTTTTTGTAATTTATAGGTAACTTTTTCCTCAAACTTACTTAGAAAATTTGCTATAGTACTAGTGTTTTTATGCAATTAGACTAGTATTTACGTTAAAATAAACTAGTATAATTGTATGAAAGTTGTAGTATTTTTACAAAACAAATAAAAGAACTTGTTATTTTATACTTATGGTACAAGGTTTAAGGCTACAAAAAAAAATTAGAATAGTATAATCTAACTACAAAGTATCCAATTTTGATTCCTGTTTTTTATTTTCTAGGATGATACGTTTCTACAACTTTTTTTAAATCACCGGTATCTAAATGTACATATACTTCTGTAGTTGTTATGCTTTCATGACCTAACATTAGCTGTATAGCTCTTAAATCGGCGCCATTTTTTAACAAATGTGTTGCAAAAGAATGTCTGAATGTATGCGGACTTATTTTTTTATTCAAATTGATTTTAACAGCCAACTCTTTTAAAATAGTAAATATCATTTGACGCGTTAAACCTTTGCCGCGCCTGTTTAAAAACAACGTATCTTCAAAACTTTTTGTTGGTTTTAAGTGACTTCTAATTTCTGCAATATAAATAGTAATATATTTTTGAGCATTATAATGTATCGGTACAAAACGCTCTTTATTTCCTTTTCCGGTGACTTTTATAAAGCCTTCTTCAAAAAATAAGTCTGAAATTTTTAAAGTGATAAGTTCGCTAACTCTTAAACCGCAACTATACAATGTTTCTAAAATTGTTCTGTTTCTTTCTCCTTGTGGATGGCTTAAATCGACCGAAGAAATGAGTTCGTTTATTTCATCTACAGACAATGTATCTGGTAATTTTCTTCCAATTTTTGGCGCTTCAACTAAATCTGTAGGATTTGTTTCTCTATAATCTTCAAATACTAAATAATCAAAAAAACTACGCAAACCAGATATGATTCTTGCTTGACTTCTAGGATTTATTTTTTAGCAATCGCGTAATTAAATTCCTTTACGGTAACAGTATCGATAGAAATTGGAGTGAAGTCGATTTCATTTTCAGTTAAAAATAAGGTCAGTTTTTCTAAATCTCTAGAATAACTATCTATTGTATTTTGCGCCAAACCTCTTTCAATTTTTAAATACAACTGATAATCTCTTATTGCGTTTTGCCATTTCATTTGCTAAAAATAAAGTATATATTTACAACTTTAAAAGATTTTATGAAACTAATTATTATAAACGGGCCAAATTTAAATTTATTAGGAAAAAGAGAACCAGAAATTTATGGATCTAAAACCTTTGAGGAATTTTTCAGGGAACTTCAACTAAAATTTAGAGAAATAGAATTGTCTTATTATCAATCAAGTATTGAAGGCGAAATTATTGATAAACTACATGAGGTTGGTTTTGAGTATGATGGAATTATCTTAAATGCAGCAGCTTATACACATACTTCTGTAGGAATTGGAGATGCCGTAAAAGGAATTACAACTCCGGTTGTAGAATTGCATATTTCTAATGTACACGCCCGTGAAGAATTTAGACATCATAGTTTTATTGCTCCTGCAGCTAAGGGTGTCTTATTTGGTTTTGGTTTAAAAGGATATGAATTAGCGATTCAGAGTTTTTTATAAAAATTTAAACACAGAGATGCAAAGCTTTTCGCCAAGTATGCAAAGTTTTTAAAAACTCTAAACTGCTTCTAAACACTACCAATTAATAGACTACAACACCAAAAGCATTTTAATATTTGCTCTTTTGTAGTGAACCTCCTTTTCAACGTCAACTTCTTTAAAACCAATTTTCTTATATAAATTTATTGCAGGAACTAAACCTCTGTGAGAGTACAAAGTGATGCTTTTCCATTTTTTATTTTTAGCAAATTCTACACAGAAGTTCATTAATTTTAAACCAATTTTTAAACCTTGATATTTTGGTGAGACAGCCATTTTACTCAATTCAAAATAAGTTGTTTGGTTGATTAGTGCAATAACTCCAACAATTTCATCATTATATTTTGCAAAGAAAATATACCCTCCGGGATCTAAGACATATTCCTGTGGATTGCTTAAAACCTTTTCATCATAAGGTTCTACATAAAAATATTTTTCTAACCACGCCACATTTAAACTATAAAAGTCTTTTGCAAATTCTGGTTGATATGCTATAATTTCTAGTTTTTCTATTTCCATAGTGAATAATTATAATTAGGGATTTAAATGGAAATCCTTTCTATTAAGCGTCATTGCGAGGAACGAAGCAATCTGTTTACTAATTATGAGATTACCACAGTTTACAAAAAAGTAAACTTCGCAATGACGTTATAAAAAGAAAAGAATGCCCAAATAAGTTTAAATTTTAGAATTAATAATTTGCATCATTTCCTGTTCTAAAACCATTGTTTTTTGATAAATAGCTTCAGCTTTTGCGATGATTTCTTCTGCAAATTTTCTATCTTTTATATCTTTTGCATTTATTCGTACATTAAAATATGCACCGGTTACGGCTGTTTTTGCACATAAAACACCAACTCCAGCGTCAGAAAGTGAATTTTGAATTCCATTTTTCATCATCTCTATCATCACTTCGATAGAATTGTGCCCAGTTTCCATCACTTTAAAAGGAATTTCTGTTGCATATTTAGTAGCATTTTCAATGGCTAGCTTTCTTGCTTCAATTTCTTCATAGTTGGTTTTAGGCATTCTAAATCCGTCAATAATTTTATTGAATGCGTTGGTGTCTTCATCCACCAAAAATAACAGTTCATTTTTATATTTTTGACCTTTTACAGCCCAGTTAGAAAAATATTCCCATTTTTGATCCCAACCCTGTTTGTGAGCAGAAAGATTGGCAACCATTGTACCTAGAGAAACACCTAAAGCACCAACGTACGCAGCAATACTTCCGCCTCCTGGAGCCATAGATTCTGATGCAGTTTCCTCTGCAAAATCTTTAATTGTAAAGTCAATTAGTTTTTTATCAGCATCCGCATTCATCACATATTCTATGATTCTTTCTTGCGGATTAAAAGGTTTTAAATCATCTAAACCTAGCGATTTTATAGCGATTTTAATTTTCTCACTTTCTGATATTCCTAAAGAACGTTCTTGTTTTTGTAAGTAAAAATCGGCAGCATCTAACATTGCTTGCAACGGGACTAAGCCAACTAATTCTGAACCTGTTACGCGCAAACCGCGTTCTGTTGCACACAAATCTGTTTCGTAAAAAGCTTGGTGCATGGATGTGATTGAAATGTTGGTTAGATTGTATGAAATTTGGGCAATTCCGTATTCTTCAATAAACCATCCAATACCTTTTACGGCTTTTAATTTACCCGGAATTCTTTCTGGATTTCCATTTTTATCTAAAACATTTTTCCCGTTAATTGTGTGAACTCGACCATTTTCACGAATATCAAAAGCAATCGCATTTGCTCGTCTTGCAGAAGTTGAGTTTAAATTTACGTTGTAAGCAATTAAAAAATCACGTGCAGAAATTGCTGTAACGCCAGATGAAACTATTTGTTGATTATATTCAGTTGGACCAAAATCGGGTTTCCAATTTGGTTTAGAAAGTTTTTCTTTCAAGCCTTCATATTCTCCAGAACGCACGGTAGCTAGGTTTTTTCTATCTGCTGAAGTTGCTGCGTTTTCATAATAATAACCAGAAATACCTAACTCTTCACCAACTCTTTTACCCAATTGACGCGCGTATTCTGCAGTTTCTTCCATTGAAATATTTGCGATTGGCACTAACGGACAAACATCGGTAGCTCCAAAACGCGGGTGCTCGCCTTTTTGTTTGCTCATGTCAATTAATTCGGATGCTTTTTTTATCAATCTAAAAGCAGCTTCAATAACATTTTTTGGTTCGCCAACAAAGGTAATTACCGTTCTGTTTGTTGCTTTACCAGCATCCACATCCAATAATTTCACACCTTCAACTGTTTTTACACTATTTGCAATTGCATTTATTTTGTTAATATCTCGACCTTCACTAATGTTAGGAACGCATTCTATAAGTTGTTTGTTCATGATTGATGAATTTGTTGGTTAAAAAAATAAGATACGAATTTTACCGATTTCATAGATTTTTATGATAGAAAAAAGTATTTTTAAAATAAAAATTACATTATCAAATGTAAAATATTCGTCAAAAATAAGCTATAAAAATTATCAAAATAATAATAATAGTTGCTTATTTCAAATTTTTTGATAAAAACAAATATCTAATAAAAAGTAGCATTAAAATAGGAATTACTGCAACCGGAAATAATTGAGCTTCAGACATCCAAATAATTGGAATGTTTATTAATAAAACTAATGAAAATATGAAGTAAAATTTCATCCATTTTTGATGATTTTTTTTGAGCATTAAAAAGGCAGTAATTAAATTAGGTGCAAAAGCCCATAAAAAATTAAAGTTATTCGGCGCTGCAGAATGATCGGTAAAAAACCACAGAAAAACGATTAATATTCCAGCGATTCCTGTTGTAAAAAGGAGTATAAAATCCAACCATTTTGATCTTTTTCCCTTTTTGTAATCAGAAAATGTTATGAAAATTCCGATTAAAGAAAGGATACTAAAAATTAAAAAAGGATTAAATATTGCTATTTCTTGTTTTTGTTCTTCAAAATCTAAAAGAACGTCTTGTCTCAAAATTATATTTTCTGGCTGATTTTTTATAAATAATTGGCTGTCCTTAAAAATGGCGTACACATATTTAGGCAAATACATATACTGTTCAGAAGTTGCTTTTTGATCCAATTTACTTCCTAAAGCTAAATTAATTCCGAAATTCCCCCACGTATTCCAATGAATTTCTTTGTTCATTAGTTGTCTAAAAGATTGGTTATTTTTAATACTTTCATCAATAAAAACAACTTTATCTCCTAAAATTGAGATTGTAATATCTCTTAATTTTGTGGCGCAATTGTTAAAATAAGGATCGTAAGAATACGTAGCATTTTCTGGTAGCGCATTATTTTCTAAATACAAAAAAAATGTTTGCTTTTCTTGTTGCGTTAAATTTAAAACTTGTTGTTTTACCCATCGTTTATCTCTCTTATAACTTTCTAAAAAGTATTCGAAATTATACCTTCCTAAACTGTACAAAAGTTTTCCTTTGGTGAAGTTTGAATAAAAGTTTGGAGCTTTAAAATCGAACATTCCGTAATTGTAAATAAGATCTATTTGTAAAACAGGATCTTTAATTCTGATGGCAGAATGGCCAAAGGCTTCAAACAATTCAGCTCCTGGGCCACCTGTAATAAGACTAACTTCGGAATATACAGAAAGATTTACTTGTGAATTATAGGATTTTATAAAAGCAAAAAGGAAGAATAATAGTATGTATTTTTTTTTCATAAATTAGTATCATCTAAAAAAATTGTAATCAAAAGTAATTGAAAAAATATTTGAAAATAAGGCATTACCAACACTACCAATATTTGTTAAAGCATAATCTACTTGAACTCCTCTGTAGTTAAAACCAACACCAAAATTGGGCTGTGTAGAAAGCGATTTCCCATTGTCAAACTCTGTGATATATTGAAAATTACCAACTCCTAAACGCAGGTATACAAGCTGATCATAATCTAACTGAAAACCAATTGCAGGATCGATACTACCCACTTTTGATGAGAAAATATCATTGGTTTGTTCAAAACGAACATTTAAATCTACTTCGGTTTGCAAATTAAAAAAGCGCCCGATCCTAAAATCTTTAGCAACACCTAATTGTATTTTTGGTTTTGTAATTTCCGTAGTTTCTGGTAATTCTTGATTTTGTCCGGGAATTGCATCCTTTATTTTATTAAACTCCTCTTCATTAATTGCCCAACTATTATACGTTGTAGTGATGTCTCTTGCCATCAATCCAAATTTCCAATTATTTCTTTCAAACTGCAATCCAGCATCAAAACCAAATCCCCAAGAAGAAGCAAAATCACCAATAATTCTACGAACTATTTTTGCATTTACTCCGAATTTAATATCCTTAAAAATTAACTTTCTTGCAAAGGCAAAATTAAAAGCATAATCTGCCGCAGAAAATAAACTAATTTTATTAAAATCGATGTTTCCTTGGCTATCAATTAATTCTGTGGTATTTAAAATATCATCAACTCCAAAACGAATTACAGAAATACCAATAGCACTATTGTCATCAACGGGCATTGCAAAAGCAGCATGATTGTAATTGGCGATTCCTGCAAAATAAGAAGCATGCATCAAAGAACCTTGATAATCTTCTATGCCAACTAAACCTGCTGGATTCCAGTAAATGGCATTCACATTATTGGTAGTTGCCACTACCGCTTTACTCATTCCTAACGCAGCAGCATCTACACCAATATTTAGAAATTCATTAGAATAATTTCTAAAGGATTGCGCATTAAAAAAAAGCGGAAAAGCAATTAATAAGAGTACTACTTTGTATTTCACAAATATTGAAAATTAAAGATAACAAATATCCAAAAACCTACTAAAATAACTGATGTTTTTGACAGATATTGTTTATAAAATATCTAATTGAATATTTTCTTTTATAAATCGCTCGATTCTATGTTCTAACCATCTGTTTTCATTAGGTTTAAACGATGTCATAAAACCAACATGACCACCGAATTTTGTTTCCTCAAAAAAGAAAAATTTAGAATTTTCTGCTTCTTCATAAGGATAGCATTCTCTTGATAAGAAGCTGTCATCTTTAGCGTTGATGAGTAAAGTGGGTTTCTTGATATTTAAAAGATGCGGCTTTGAACTTGCTTTTTCCCAATAATCTTCTGGGCTTTCAAAACCAAAAACTGGCACAGTGTATAAATGTTCTAAGTGCTTAAACTTGGTTGCTTTAAAAAGTTTACCTTGATCTAATTTGTATTCTGGAAATTTGTATGCTTTTTCTAAAAGTTTGTTTTTCATTGTTTTAAAAAACATTTCCATAAATAATTTGTTTTTTAATTTATCCATTTCAATTTCTGCAGAGCCAATATCAATGGGTACTGAAACTGCAATTCCGCCTTTAACTATTGGTGAAATATTTTCTCCTTTTTCACCAATATATTTTAGCGTTAAATTGCCTCCTAAACTAAAACCTACAATAACAATATTTTTATAATTATAATTTTCTAATAAATAATTTACCACAAAATCTACATCTTCTGTTTTTCCGCTGTGATAGGTAGAAAGTAACAAATTATCTTCGCCGCTACAACCTCTTAAATTGAAACAAACAGTATCTAAGCCTTCCTTTTTTAAATGATTAACGCTAGAAGCCATATACTTGGAGTCAGAACTTCCTTCTAAGCCGTGTATCAATAAAATTAAGGTTTTAGAACCAACAAACGAAAAGTCTAAATCAAAAAAATCACGATCCCAAGTGGAAATCCTTTTTCTAGTATAGGTTGCTTTATCCTTCATAAAAAGCGGCCTATAAGTGGTATTAAAATAACCGTTTCTAAACGGCATAGTTGGCAGAAAATCTGAAGAAAAAACTGGCATAGGTTTTTATTTTTTACAAATATGACAAAAAAATAACTATTTAGAAAATTAGCTAATTTTGATTACTTACTTTTACCATTGAAAAAAACTTATTATGCGCTTAGGAAACCAAATTCCAAATTACATAACGTTAGGTAATCTGCTTGCCGGCACAGTTGCAGTTATATTTGCTGTTGATGGAGATTTTAAAACTGCAGCTATATTTGTGTTAATTGGAATTATTTTTGATTTTTTTGATGGTTTTATTGCACGTTTATTAAAGGTAAGTGGAGAGTTAGGTAAACAATTAGATTCCTTAGCAGACATGGTTACAAGTGGCGTTGTGCCTGGTATTATAATGTTTAAATTAATACAAAGCAATTTAGTTGTGGAGAATAGTTTAGAGATGAAAACTGAGCAAATATTAGACATACCACTTATTGGGTTAATTTTAACTTTAGCCGCTTGTTATCGATTAGCAAGTTTTAATTTAGATACAAGACAAACGGATTCTTTTATAGGTTTGCCAACACCAGCAATGTGTTTATTCGTAATTTCTTTACCATTAATACGAATGCATTCAGAAGTGGAATTTGTAAATGATTTGATCAGTAATAATTACTTTTTAATTGCTTTGACTTGTGTTTTAAGCTTTTTAATGAATGCAGAATTGCATTTATTTTCGTTAAAGTTTAAAGAGTATTCTTTTAAGAACAATTATATAAAATACATTTTTCTGATAGCTTCAGTGCTATTGATTTTTAAATTAAACTTTCTCGCTATTCCATTAATCATCATGGTGTATATTCTTTTATCAGTATTTAAAAAAAGATTTTTGTAAATTATAATAAAAATGAAATCAGCTAAAATCCCCCAGAATGAAAAAGAAAGGTTAAAAGTTTTAAAAAATTACAATATTTTAGATACTTTACCCGAAGAAGAATATGATGCGATTACAAAAATAGCTGCTGGTATTTGTGACACCCCAATAGCTCTAGTAACTATAGTGGATGAAAGTAGACAATGGTTTAAATCTAGTAAAGGACTAAACCTTATAGAAACACCAAGAGATATTGCTTTTTGTGCGTATACTATTTTAAAACCGGATGAGTTATTTATCGTAAATGATGCTACGAAAGACAGACGCTTTTTTGACAACCCATTAACAACTGAAGATCCTAAAGTAGTTTTTTACGCAGGGGCTCCTTTAAATACTGCAGAAGGTTATCCTTTAGGAACCTTATGTGTTATTGATAATAAACCTAAAATACTTAGCGAAAATCAAAAAGAATCTTTATTACTATTATCAAAACAAGTGGTACGACTTTTAGAGTTAAGGAAAAAGAATAAAGAACTGTTAGCTTCTAATAAAAAGGTTGAAAAGTTAAATGAGCAGTTAAATAATTTTGCTTACAGATTAACACATGATCTAAAGTCACCAATTAATGGTATCTATTTTTTGTTGAATGTTTTAAAAGAAGATCATATAGCTCTCTTTAAAGATACGGAAGCAGAGGGGCATTTAAATTTAATTTCTAACAGAATTGTTTATATAGATACTTTAATAAACGAGATTTTAAATTACTCTAAAGTAACAAGTGAGAATATAGTGTATGAAGAGTTAAATTTAAAAGAGCTTATAGATAGCATTGTAAATAACATTGATTTTGAGGAAAGATTATTTTTAGATTCTGCAAATTTAGATTTGCAAATATTTAGTTCTAAAATAGGACTTTTACAAGTTTTCCAAAATTTAATTTCGAATTCTAGAAAATTTTCTAATGAAAAAAAGGCCATAATTGCGGTAAGTTTTAAAGAAGATGTGCATAAATATCATTTTACTTACCAAGATAATGGTCCAGGAATTGAAAAGCAATATTGGAATAAAGCCTTTGTAATGTTTGAAACCTTAGAGGATTTAGATAATGATAATACGGGAATTGGTTTGGCAACTGTAAAAGCGATTGTTAAGAGATTAGGTGGTGAAATTTCTTTAAAGAAAAGAGAAGATGGTAAAAAAGGAGTTTGTTTCTATTTTTACATTAATAAAAGAAAATAAACTTGACAAAGGTTAAAACGATATGTTTAAATTAATATGACCTTTTATTTGATCAAAAAAACATTGAAGAATCTAAAAACTTCTATAAAGATTTAGGTTTTATAGAAACCCCCTTATCAGAGAATTTGTCTAATTTTAAAATTGATGAAAAACTTGGGTTTTATTTACAAAAAGCATTCGTAAAAGATTGGGTAGATAATTCTATACTATTTTTAGAAGTAGAAACCTTCAAGCGTATTTTAATACAATTCAAGAAAAAAATTTCACCACAAAATATACGAAAGTTAAACCCGCTAAAATTGTACATAATGATTAGGGAAAAGAATTCTTTTTACATGACCCGTCTGGAATTCTTTGGCATTTTGATAGTTTTAAGGAGTAAAAAATTTCTTCTTTTTTAACTCAAAATCTTTACCTAAATATACTTTACGCACCATTTCATCCGCAGCCAACTCTTCTGGAGTTCCTTCTTTTAAGATGCTTCCATTGTACATTAAATACGTTTTGTCTGTAATCGCTAAAGTTGCTTGTACATCGTGATCGGTAATTAAAATACCAATATTTTTATTTTTTAATTGCGCAACAATACTTTGTATATCTTCTACAGCAATAGGATCTACACCTGCAAAAGGTTCATCTAATAAAATAAAATTAGGGTCAGAAGCTAAACAACGCGCAATTTCGGTTCTACGTCTTTCTCCACCAGAAAGTAAATCACCTCTATTTTTACGAACATGACCTATGTTAAACTCTTCAATTAAAGATTCTAACTTTATTTTTTGTGCTTTTTTTGATAAGTTTGTAAATTGCAAAACAGCCAAAATATTATCTTCTACAGATAATTTTCTAAAAACAGACGCCTCTTGGGCTAAATAACCAATACCTTTTTGTGCACGTTTGTACATGGCATCATCAGTTATTTCTTCTTCATTTAAAAAAATACGACCAGCGTTTGGTTTTACCATGCCAACAATCATATAAAAAGAAGTAGTTTTTCCGGCACCGTTTGGACCTAATAGTCCGATTATTTCACCCTGCTTAACTTCTAAAGAAATATCCTGCACAACTTTTCTACTTCCGTATATTTTTTGAATGTTCTCTGCTCTTAAAATCATATATTTAAAATATGTGTAATTGTTTTATTTTGGAAAAGTTTAATTGCTAATTGGTGTAAATATAATTAATAATATATCTAAGAATCTTAAAGCATTCTTAAACATTGTTTACAATTACAATTACACATTTAAACAGGTATACAATTATACTTCTCTCTCTAGTGCTTCCCAAAATTCAACAGCTCTTCTTAAATGCGGAACAACAATTGTACCACCAACTAAGGTCGCTATAGACATTGTTTCCATCATTTCTTCTTTAGTAACGCCGTTTTTATATGCGGTTTCTAAGTGATAAGCAATACAATCATCACATCTTAAAACTGCCGATGCTACTAAACCTAATAATTCTTTTGTTTTTACTGATAAATGACCTTCAGCATATGCATTTGTATCTAAATTAAAGATTCTTTTAATTACTTTATTATCAGAAGCTAAAATTTTATGGTTCATTTTTTGACGATACTCATTAAACTCTTGGACTTTTGTTGGCATTTTTTTGTTGTTTTTTAATTACTCTTTTTGAAACTATGATACTTATTTCATATAAAATAAGTATAGGTATGGCAACTATAACTTGGCTTGCAATATCTGGTGGTGTAATAACTGCAGCGACAATTAAAACAAGCACTAAAGCATGTTTTCTGTATCTCTTTAAAAATTCTGGTGTAACTAAGCCGATTTTAGTTAAGAAATAAATTAAAACTGGCAGTTCAAATAAAATAGAAACTCCTATTAACATGTTGGTAACTAGTCCTATATGAGATTCTAGCGTAAAACTATTTTCAATAGCATCCGTAATTTGGTAATTATATAAAAACTGAATGGATATAGGTGCTATTACATAAAAGCTAAACAGTACACCAAGAAAGAATAAGAAAGATGCAATAAATATAAATCCTCTAGAATTATTTATCTCCTTTTTGGTTAATCCAGGAGCAATAAAGCGCCAAAGTTCCCATAATATATAAGGGAAAGAGGCTATAAATCCTAAAATTAACGAAGACCAAATGGAGTTCATTAATTGTGAGGTAACTTCAATACTTTGTAGTTTTTTATCAGCAAAATTAATAGTACAAAAGGCACTATCCATTCCAAAAAAATTAAAGAAATCACAAAATAATCGATACGTTATAAAGTCTGGTTGAATATGCGCTAGTAAAAAATTATCATAAACTTCCTTTGCAAAAATAAAGAATACAAATGCTAAAATAAATATGGCTAAAAAACTTCTTACTAAATGCCATCTTAATTCTTCTAAATGTCCTAAAAAAGACATTTCCTCTTGTTTTTTTGCCATTAGAAAATTCCTTCTTTAATTAAATCATGCAAATGTACAACGCCTACATACTTATTATCATCATCTTTTACTAAAATCTGAGTAATACTATTATTTTCTAAAGTATCTAAAGCTTCTATAGCCATCGCATCCTTATGAATAGATTTTGGGTCCTTACCCATGATGTCTTTGGCCTTAAAATTATTGATTTCTGTAGTTTTACTTAACATTCTTCTAATGTCTCCGTCGGTAATAATTCCAACAATTTTATCATCTTTTAAAACAGCAGTGACTCCTAAACGTTTTTCTGAAATTTCTATAATTACTTGTGCAATAGAATCATTCTCTAAAACTTTTGGAAGCTGGTTATTTTTTATCAGATCAGAAACTCTTAAATATAAACGTTTTCCCAAAGCACCACCTGGATGATATTTTGCAAAATCTTTGCTTGTAAACCCTTTTAATTCTAATAAACAAACCGCCAACGCATCACCCATAACTAATTGTGCAGTTGTACTAGTGGTTGGAGCTAAATTATTAGGGCAAGCTTCCTTTTCGACAAAAGTATTTAATGCAAAATCCGCACTTTTACCTAAAAAAGAATCAACATTTCCAGTAATAGCAATAATTTTATTTCCATAATTTTTAATTAACGGTACTAACACCTTTATTTCTGGGGTGTTACCACTTTTTGAAATACAAATTACCACATCATCTTTTAAAACAGTGCCTAAATCTCCATGTATTGCATCGGCAGCATGCATAAAAACGGCAGGAGTTCCTGTAGAATTAAATGTGGCTACAATTTTAGCAGCAATATTGGCGCTCTTGCCAATGCCGGTGACAATTACTCGCCCTTTAGATTTGTAAATATAGGTAACTGCTTTTTCAAAAGCAGTATCTATAAAATTTGCCAAGTTAGCAATAGCCTCGCTTTCTGCTAAAATTGTTCTTTTTGCATTCGCAATAATGTTAGATTTATCTTTCAAGCTTTATGTTTTTATCAGAATAAAAAAAGTTATATCTTTATATATAGAAAACGAGCAAATTTACTACAAAAAAAAGTTTCTTGAAACTTTATAGTAATTGGTTTTATTTTCTTTAATAAAAATTGAAAATTAATATATATGGATTTACATGGTCCTCTAAAAAAATTCTTTGGATTTAACAAGTTTAAAGGATTACAAGAGCAGGTTATTAAAAGTATTGTAAATAACGAAAATACTTTTGTAATAATGCCAACAGGCGGTGGTAAATCACTTTGCTATCAATTACCGGCTTTAATGGCAGAAGGCACTGCTATAGTGGTTTCACCATTAATTGCATTGATGAAGAATCAAGTAGATGCAATTAGAGGTATTTCTGAGCACAATGGAGTTGCACATGTGTTAAACTCCTCTTTGAATAAAACAGAAATAAATCAAGTAAAAGAAGATATTGCAAGCGGAATTACAAAACTATTATATGTAGCACCGGAATCGCTTATTAAAGAAGAATATGTTACTTTTTTAAGAACTCAAAAAATTTCTTTTGTTGCTATTGATGAAGCGCATTGTATCTCAGAATGGGGGCATGATTTTAGACCAGAATACAGAAATTTAAAACACATAATTAAAGCAATAGATAGTGTACCTGTTATTTGTTTAACAGCGACAGCAACAGAAAAAGTACAGGAAGATATTTTAAAAACCTTAGGTATTACAGATGCAAACAGATTTAAGGCTTCCTTTAATAGAGCAAACTTATTTTATGAAGTTAGACCAAAAACGAAAGAAGTAGAAAAAGATATTATTCGTTTTGTAAAACAACGAGAGGGAAAATCAGGAATTATTTACTGTTTAAGTAGAAAAAAGGTTGAAGAAGTTGCTCAGATTTTACAGGTAAACGGAATTAAAGCAGTTCCTTATCATGCAGGTTTAGACGCAAAAACTAGGGTGAGGCATCAAGATATGTTTTTAATGGAAGATTGCGATGTTGTCGTTGCAACGATTGCTTTTGGAATGGGAATTGACAAACCAGATGTGCGTTTTGTAATACATCACGACATTCCAAAAAGTTTAGAAAGTTATTATCAAGAAACCGGTAGAGCGGGCAGAGATGATGGTGAAGGTTATTGTTTGGCTTTTTATGCTTATAAAGATATTGAAAAGTTAGAAAAATTTATGTCTAGTAAACCAGTTGCAGAACAAGAAATTGGTCATGCTTTGTTACAAGAAGTTGTTGGTTATGCAGAAACTTCTATGAACAGACGTAAATATTTATTGCATTATTTTGGTGAAGAATTTGACGATGTTCATGGAGATGGGGCAGATATGGATGACAACTCTAGAAATCCGAAGAAAAAAAATGAAGCTAAAGAAGATGTTGTTAAATTACTTTCTGTAGTGAAAAATACTTTGCAACAATACAAATCTAAAGAAGTTGTAAATACAATTATTGGTAAAGAAAATGCACTTTTAACGTCTCATAGAACGCACCTACAGCCATTTTTTGGAATTGGAAAAGAAAAAACGGCTCCTTACTGGATGGCACTTTTACGTCAAGTATTAGTTGTGAATTTTATTAAAAAAGAGATTGAACAATATGGAGTGATAAAGTTAAATAAAGAAGGGGAAGGTTATTTAAAAAATCCAACTTCATTTATGATGACAGAAGATCATTCATATATAGAAAATGGTGATAATTTGATTATTTCAAATTCAAAATTTTCTGGAGGTGCTGCGGATGAAAAACTTGTAAAATTATTAAAAGATTTACGAAAGAGTGTTGCAGCGAAACAAAGTCTGCCTCCTTTTGCAGTTTTTCAAGATCCTTCTATAGATGATATGGCTTTAAAATATCCAATAACACTAGAGGAACTTTGCACAGTGCATGGGGTAGGTGAAGGAAAAGCAAGAAAATTTGGTAAAGAATTTGTAAAGTTGATTACAACTTATGTTGATGAAAATGACATTTTAAGGCCAGATGATTTAATTGTAAAAAGTACAGGTGTTAATTCTGGGCTAAAATTATATATCATTCAGAATACAGATAGAAAATTGCCTTTAGATGATATTGCGAAGTCTAAAGGTTTGGAAATGAGTGAATTAATTAAAGAAATGGAAATGATTATTTTTTCTGGAACAAAATTAAATATAAATTACGCGTTAGATGATTTATTAGATGAAGAACAGCAAGAAGAAATTCACGATTATTTTATGGAAGCAAAATCTGATAAAATTCAGGAAGCTTTAGATGAATTTGAGGGGGATTATGATGAAGAAGAATTACGTTTAATGCGAATTAAATTTATAAATGAAGTAGCGAATTAAATTTATATTTTTTATCAATAGCATATTTAATTAGATCACCGCCAGACGCTAAGTCTAATTTATAAATCATATTTTTTCTATGAGCATCAACCCTAGTTTTAGCAATAAATAAGAATTCAGCAAATTTTTCAGAATTAGTAGCATTTGCAATTAGGTTTAAAATTTCTTTTTATCTGTTTAAAAAAATAATTTTAGAAGTATTATCTAACGTTACATTATCGTCTGCATAACTATTTATAAAATTAAAAGCCACATTTGGATTAAAAAAAATTCACTATTGGTAATTGCAACAATTGCTTTTGATAACATTTTAATTCCTGAGTTTTTCAAAATAGAACCAGTTGTACCAGCATCTAACATTTGTTTTATTGCTTCTGGCTTATCAAATATTGTCATTGCTAAGATTTTTATATGTGGGCATTTTTGTTGATAATCTTTGTTGCTTGGATTCCATCCATTCTTGGCATTCTTGGATCAGTAATTACTATTTTTGGTTGTTTTCGTGAAACTAATTTTACTAACTCTTCGCCATTATTTAAGGATCCAATAAAGCTGATTTCATAATCAAATTCAAAAAAAGATTGTTCAACCGTCACCTACTAATTTTTCTAAAATTTTATCAACCTTAGAATTACCTTTGGATAAAAATAAACAGATAGCCAATTTTAATCCTTACTTTCTAAGAATTTAGCTCTTGGTCAAAAGGACTTGTAAAGAATTTTTTTTAAAAATAATTAGAATAAGAATCTACGATTCTTTTAGCTATTTTAAAATGCACACATTGCATACTTTTAATTTTAGATTGTGCCATTTCTCTTTTTTTATGAGTTAGTAATTTATCTCAAATATCCAAAAAAGGTATAAGTATACTTATACCCACAAATAGGTATATTTAATTAACTAAAAATACGTGAAATATTATAAAGTAACGATTGTTAAAATAACACCTAAAAGAATCGCTGTAAATTTTTGTAAGTTAAACGTATGGTTTTCAGAACTTTCAAAAAGAATAATCGTAGAAATGTGTAAGAAAACACCAATAATTAAAGCGGTAATTTCTGTTGCATACTCTGTAAAAAACGGAATTTTATCCCCAACTAAAACACCTAAAGGACTCATTAATCCGAAGAAAAAAAGAAAACCAAAAACAGTTTTTTTAGGATATTTGGTATTTATTAAAAACGTGGTTAACACAATTGCAATAGGTATTTTATGCACTACAATTGCCCATAATAAATTACTATCAGCATTATGAACTGGCAATCCTTCAGAAAAAGCATGAATACACAAGCTCACAAATAGTAATGTAGGAAATTCTTTCCCATCAGAATGAATGTGAATATGACCATGTTCTGCACCTTTAGAAAATGACTCTAAAACCGATTGTAAAATGATTCCTACTAAAATAAAAACACCTACTCTTTTGGCATCAGTATGAACTGTGTACACCTCTGGTAATAAATGTAAAATGGTTACAGATAGCAGATAAGCACCACTAAACGCCAATAATAATCGTACAATTTTGTTGCCGGGTTTTATTATTAAAACCAATAAAGAACCAACTAAAACAGATAAAAGGAGTATTATGTAATTCACTTTGCTACTAATATTAATCTTTTGGATGTTTGTGCATCAAAGGTAGACAAGTTATAATTTCCAAAAATATTGGTGATTGTAAAACCTACTTTTTCAAAATAAGCTTTCATTTTTTTTGCCTCTAAATATTTTACTCTTTCTGTATAAGAATGATTTTCATCATCCGCAAAAAAAGAAATATTTTTTAGTATGAAACCATCTTTAATTTCTCTTGTGATATTAAAAGTAATTCCATCTACAATTTTAGTTTCTTTAGCAACTAAAGTTGCTTTTACAAATTCGGCATTTAAAAAATCGAACACAAAAACACCGTCTTTTTTCAATCCATCTTTAATGTTTTGCAGAATTAGAATATCATCTTTGTCATCTTCAAAATAACCAAAACTGGTAAATAAATTAAAAACCGCATTGTACTGATTGTTAAAAGGTTTTCGCATGTCATGTACGCTAAAATTTAGAGAATCGTTCTCAAACTCTTGCGCATATTTTATACTGTTTTTAGATAAATCTCCACCAGTAACTTTATATCCTAAAGAATTTAAAAAAACTGCATGCCTACCTTTACCACAAGGTAAATCTAAAATATGAGTGGTTTTTGGCAATGCTAAAAAGGTAGTTATATTTTTCATAAATAACAGCGCCTCCTCATTATTTCTATCCTTGTAAAGCACGTGGTAATAAGGGGTGTTAAACCAATCTGTAAACCAATCTTTTGTTTTCATTTTTATAAAATTTGCAATAACCAAGTGTTTAAAAATAGTTTTTTAGTGGTTGATATTGGTTTTTGTTGTCAAATGTACATTATGGACTTTAAGTCTGTAAAAGTAACTAAATCTTACGTTGCACAAAATCTGTTTTGATACTATTTACTTTAATCTTTAAAAAATGATAAAATAAAATTGGGTTTTGCTTTATCCTAAATTAATTTAAGACTTTGGTATTGCTGAAAATTTGTGAATTCAGGGTTCGTTTTCCTAGATATAAAATGTACTTTTGCAGTCAATTTTACAAGTATGAATAAAGATTTTAAAATGGTGGCAACCACCATGTTTGGTTTAGAAGGTGTTTTAGCAGAAGAATTAACAAATTTAGGCGCAAAAGACGTTCAAGAATCTATAAGAAGTGTTTCTTTTAAAGGTGATGAAGGTTTTATGTACAAAGCAAATATTGCTTTAAGAACTGCTATTCGTATTTTAAAACCGATTAAAGTAACTAAAATCTACGATGAAGAAGATTTATACGATACTGTAAAAAAGATTAAATGGGAAAAATATTTAGATATTGATGGCACTTTCGCAATAGGCGCCGTATCTAATTCTAAAAATTTACCAAATCATTCACATTATATTGCACTAAAATCGAAAGATGCAATTGCAGATTATTTTAGAGATAATTTTGGCAAAAGGCCTGATGTTGATGTAGATTACCCAGATTTAAAAATCCACATACATATAAATAAAGATCTTTTAACTATTTCTCTGGATTCTTCTGGAGATTCTTTGCACAAACGTGGGTATAGAACAGCAACCAATATTGCGCCAATAAACGAAGTTTTGGCAGCTGGTATGGTTTTGTTATCTGGTTATAGAGGTGAGGAAAATTTTATTGATCCCATGTGTGGTTCGGGTACAATTTTAATTGAGGCCGCAATGATTGCCAATAATATTCCTGCAAATATTAACAGAAAACGTTTTGGTTTTGAAACCTGGAAAGATTATGATGAGGAGTTATACTTTGTAATACAAGAAGCACTTTTAAAGAAAATTAGAAGTTCCCATTTTAAAATTATGGGCTTTGATAAAGCGCCATCCGCTATTGTAAAGGCAAAAGCAAATATTATTGAAGCGAACCTTGATGAGTTTATTGGTGTGCATCACGTTAACTTTTTTAACTCTACCAAAGAGGTTTTTGGTAAAACAACCATCTTGTTTAACCCGCCTTATGGTGAGCGTTTAAATGTCGATACACAAGAGTTTTACAAAAAAATTGGCGATACTTTAAAACACAATTATCCAGATTCTACAGCTTGGTTTATCACCTCGGATATTCAGGCATTGAAAAATGTTGGCTTGCGAACTTCTAAAAGAATTGATTTACGAAACGGCGATTTAGACTGTAAATTTGTAAGATATGATTTATATGAAGGCTCACGTAAATTTAAAAAGAACAATACTGATTTTAGTTCAGAAGAAGAAGAAGAATAGTTTTTTTTGATTTCCCTTTGTCAGTAACAAAAATGTTATTACAAAAAACGGATATAAATTTACTTTTATTTTTCCAATCTAGATGATTTACACATTTGTAATTGTATAATTTTTGGTATTTATTTTATGCTTTCAGTACTGATTCAACCCATTCTTTCGGACTTTCTAACTTGGGATTACGTTCATAGTTTTCAATCCATAAAACTTCAATTTCTTTAATTTTTTTAGCTAAAGGATCTGGCGTAGACTTTTTATTAACAGAGTCTTATCTTCCTATAATTAATTTTATAGGGACTCTATTTCTTTTAAACTCTTTACCCATCTATGCCAAAATATATAGTGTTCATTTATAAAATTACCTAAAATAATAATTTCATTTTTACCTTCGGAAGTATCTGATTTGTCCCAAACTTTATTAATATCTTAGTTGGTATGAATTTCTGGATTTAAATTTGCTCTTTTAAATTTGTCTTTAATTTGTCTAAAACCATAAGTTGTAAGTCTCGCAATATATCGTCCTAACTTTTGTCTTTTAAAAGTTTGCCCATGTTTCTTAAATGTAAATATTAATTTTTATTTCTAATTTTTGTTCTGCATGAACTCTTTTAGTTCAATTATCTGCGTAAAATTATACTTAGTTGTTAAATTCACAACTGGATTTGTAGTTTATTCAGCACCAAATACATTTTTGGAAGTTACAGAGTAATTAATAAGTTTCTGTATTTCTTCCATTTGTTCGTGATTTTTGATCACAATGTAGCGAATTTTATGTAGTTTTGGGTGAAATTATTAGTACGAATGGTCTGTTTGCGTGATCCTGTTTTTGTACGGGATTGTATCGAACACTTTTTTAAAGATGACTTCTCGATACAATTTTACTCAGTATAACCGTAAAATTATTTAAAGTGACATTGCATTTTATAGACATTATATTACCAATACCAATTCAGAAAACATTTACGTATTCTGTAACTGAAGATGAAGCAAATTTTTTGCAAAAGGGAATGCGCGTGGCTGTTTCTTTTGGTAAAACTAAAATGTATACCGGTTTGGTTTTTAACATCCATCAAACTGCGCCAATTTTATACGAAGCTAAGGAAATTCTTCAGATTTTAGACGAAAAACCAATTGTTAATGAGCTTCAATTAAAACATTGGCAGTGGATTTCTACCTACTATATGTGTTCTTTGGGTGATGTGTATAGAGCTTCTTTACCATCTGCTTTTTTACTAGAAAGTGAAACTATTGTGTATAAAAATGATGCTTTTTTAGAGGAATCTGTTTTAGAGGATGATGAGTTTCTGATTTTTGAGGCGTTGCAGCATCAATCTCAATTAACCATACATCAAGTTGCAGATATTTTAGGAAATAAAAAAGTAATGCCCATTGTAAACGAGCTGATAAAAAAATCTGCTATTTATATTAAGGAAGAAATTTACGAGCAATACAAACCAAAATTAGTTAAATACATTCGTTTACATACTGATTATGCTGATGATGATTCCCTTGGGAATTTGTTAGAAGAATTATCTAATGCAAAAAAACAGCGAGAAGCAGTTTTAGGTTTTTTTCAATTATTATCAACTAAAAAACCAATAAAAGCTAAAGATTTAGAAAAGAAAACAAAAGTTTCGCAATCAATTTTAAAGTCTTTAGTTGATAAAAATATCTTTGAGTTTTATCAAATTCAAACAGATAGAATTCAGTTTAAAGGCGATACAAATGATTTAAAAGAGTTGAATGAACATCAACAAAAAGCACTTGTAGAAATTAAAGAAACTTTCAAAGAAAAAGACGTAACACTTTTACACGGAATTACAAGTTCGGGTAAAACAGAAGTCTATACAAAGCTGATTCAGGAAGTTTTAGATCAAGGTAAACAAGTTTTGTTTTTGTTGCCAGAAATTGCATTAACCACACAAATTATTACCCGTTTACAATTTTATTTTGGTGATCAGATTTCTGTTTTCCATTCTAAATATTCTATGAATGAAAGGGTAGAAGTATGGAATAATGTTTTAGAAAATAAAACAAAAGCTAGAATTATTTTAGGCGCAAGATCTTCCATTTTTTTACCATTTTCTAATTTAGGTTTAATCGTTGTTGATGAAGAACATGAAACTTCTTACAAACAATTTGAACCTTCGCCAAGATATAATGCACGTGATGCGGCAATTGTTTTGGCTAAAATTCATAAGGGAAAAATAGTATTAGGTTCTGCAACTCCGTCTTTAGAAAGTTACTATAATGCGCAACAAAAAAAATATGGTTTTGTTGAGCTAAATAGGCGTCATGGAAATGTTTTATTACCCAAAATTGAGTTGATTGATGTGAAAGAGAAGTATCGGAAAAAGGAAATGAACGGTCATTTTTCTGATCGAATGCTCAAATTAATTCAGGAGGCTTTAGACTTAAAAGAACAAGTAATATTGTTTCAAAATAGACGTGGATTTTCTCCAGTTGTCGAGTGTAAAACTTGCGGAGTTTCACCTCAATGCCCAAATTGTGATGTAACGCTAACATTTCATAAATTTAGGAGCGAATTACGTTGTCATTATTGCAATTACCAGAGAGCAATGCCAAATAGTTGTGGCGCTTGTGGCAGCAATACTTTAGATACCAAAGGTTTTGGAACAGAACAAATTGAGTTGGAATTAAAAGAACTTTTCCCTGATTTTAAAATTGGAAGAATGGATTTAGATACCACTCGTGGAAAATTCGGATATCAGAAAATAATTGGTGCTTTTGAAGCCAGAGAAATTGATGTTTTGGTCGGTACACAAATGTTATCAAAAGGGTTAGATTTTGACAATGTTACTTTGGTTGGAATTCTAAATGCAGATTCTATGTTAAACTTCCCCGATTTTAGATCGCATGAGCGTGCTTATGATATGATGGTGCAGGTTTCTGGTAGAGCAGGAAGAAGTAAAAAACAAGGAAATGTAGCGATTCAAACTTACAATCCTTTTCATAAAATATTACAGCAAGTTTCTACAACAAGTTACACAGAAATGTACAAAGAGCAGTTGCAAGAACGCTGGCAATATAAATATCCGCCATATTATCGAGTGATAAAAATCACTTTAAAACACAAAGATTATAACAAAGTTGATAGCGGAGTTAATTGGCTTTTTAAATCTTTATACAATTCATTCGGAGAAAATGTTTTAGGTCCGACTTCACCGGCAGTTTCACGAATTAGAAATCAGTTTATAAAGAATATTGTGATTAAAATTCCGCCAAAACAAAATTTAACAAATACTAAAAACCATGTTTCAAAAATTAGAAATTCGTTTGAAGCTGTGAAAGATTTTAGACCAATTCGGTTTATAATTGACGTAGATGCTTATTAGATTAATAGTTAGTTGTTCATTTTTATGTAGTTTGTCTTTGTTTGACTTCTTAATAATTGTTTCTTTTGTTTCTAAAAAAAAGGTTTAAAAAACGGTGCGTAAACAAAAGTTGCTTTTAAAGAAAACGTCTATTCAATTTTAATAATTCCATTTTTATATTTTGTAAATTAAAATCAAATACATCTATTTTTTCACGTTGATTTGGTCTTCCCCAATTATAATAGGTTGTAACTTTAAAAATTGTTGGCGAGTATTGTTTGTTTCCTAAATAGGTGAGATTTACTTGCCAAGGTCCTTCTTTTAAATCCTCTATAAATATTTCTTTAGATGTATAACCTTTCTTTTTTTGATCAATTATTAAATCATTATTGTTGTTAGAAGAATTTTCAGCCGTATACGTTAGTAAATTAGGATTTACAAATTCAAGAATAAACTCTGCTTCAGAAGTATTCCATTCAAAAACTATTCTAACATCGCTTTCAATATTTTTGTTCGGATTGTTTACTTTAATTTTTCTGCGACTACTTTGATCTTCTTTATCTAGATTATAAGCAGCTATTATTTCTGAAGTCATAATTTCGCTAATGTCATTATCTTCAATTTTATAACCTTTATTTAGAAAGTAATTGTAAGCAAGCCATAGATTTCTATATTCTTTTAAGATTAAAAAAGTATTCGCTAAATCTCTGTAGGATTGCAAATAATTAGGTCTTAATTCTATTATTTTCTTATAAACGGATAAAGCTTTTTCCTGTTCATCTAGTTCTTGATATTTGTAAGCAATTCCCTTGAGATCTTCAGGATTATTGGCAGCGAAGTTTTCAAAATCTGAAAGAACTTTTAACATGATATTTTTACTGTATTTTTCCCTATTAAAATAATTAAGCAGTTCAAAATGATAATTAGGTTCATTTTTATATTTTGAGTATTGGTTTAGATATATGCTTAACGCTTTATTTGAATTTGCTCTTTTTTGATACTCATCTATATATATTGGTGTTTTTGATTTTATTTTTTGTATTTAATGGCATCATTTGCATAATACTCTGCATTGGTAAAATAATAGTTATCATAATCAATATCTTTTACTTTCGAATAATCAATATTGGTTTTTACTCTAATTACAAAACCAGTTTCTTTGGAATTTATTACGAAAACTTCTTTTACCTCAGAGATGTAAACAGGTAGTGGAATATCAAAAGAAACTCCATCAAAAATCCAAATAGCAGGTCCTTCTAATTCTTGTCCTCTTATATATAAAACTTCTTCAGCAAATTCGTTAATTCGTAGTCTCAAATCAGGAATTTTATCTTGAATGGCTTTTGTTAATGAAGTAGCATTTTTATTTAAACTATCTCCTTCAATCTGCTTAATCATATATGCAGAAGGATAATCACCAATAGTACCGTCTCCTAATTTTAAGGTTTTATTAAGCCTTAGTTCCTCTCTAGTGTTTTCAATTTCCATATTGATATTAAGAACACTTGTAATTTTTTCAATTAATACATATACTTTTTTAATCCAACATAACTGAAGCTTATAGATTCTAAGGGTTTTACATTAATACTATAAAATCCCTTAGAATCTGTTACTGTATATCTCATAGTGCCTTCAACAAAAATAGTAACATTTGATAGCCAATTGTTTTGATAAGATATAAAACCTGAAATTGTATTGTATTCTGATTCTTTTTCTGTTTGTGAACACAAAAAAAGCGGTATTAATAGTAAGAAGATGAATAGTTTTTCTTTCATAATTGTCATTTTTAATGAATGTTAAATTAATAAAATTTAGGCAATACCTTAGATTAAAAATAAAATTAGTATTTATTATGAAAGCTGTACACTTTTTCTGAAATTATAAATGGCATACAGTATCCGTAAAATTAGATGCTACTTAAAAGGACTCGAAGTTTTCTAACTTTTTCTGTTCTTATAATATATAAATACAACACCTTATTTTCAAATATTAAAGGTATTCATAAAAAAAGTTTAATTTTTTTCCTCCAAGGCAACCTTTTTAAAACTTTTGTAGTCTATATATTTGTAAGGCAGTAAAAACAGAAACGAAAGGCGTGAAAATTATATCATTACATAACAACCAAACATCGCTCATTAAAAAAGTGATAGCCAATAACAGAGATGCGCAACAGCAATTGTTTGAGCAACATTCTCCTAAAATGTTAGGTGTTTGTAGGCAATATGTAAAAGATGTACATCACGCAGAAGATTTACTTTTACAGGGTTTTTTAAAGGTTTTTACCAACTTACATAAGTTTAAAAACGAAGGTAGTTTTGAAGGTTGGATTCGAAGAATTATGGTAAACTCCTGTCTTTCTTATCTCCGCAAAAAAAACTTGTTAGATTTATCTGATGAAGAATATGTTTTTAATGATACAGCTACAGAAAGTTTAGAAAACACTTCTGTAGAAGACATTCAAAAACTGATTGATAGATTGCCAGACGGATACAAAATGGTGTTTAATTTATACGCCATAGAAGGTTATAAACATTCAGAAATTGCAGCACAATTAGGCATTTCTGAAAGTACATCAAAAACGCAATTGTTTAAAGCACGTAAATTATTGCAAGAGAATTATATTAAAATGAATAAGACGATTAATGGAGACAAATAATATAGATAAAAGTATAAAAGAAAAGTTTGCTAATAGAACTTTTGAACCTTCAGCTTCCGCTTGGGAACGTTTGTCTGCGCAATTAGACGAACAACCACAGAAAAAGAAAAAAGGTTGGTTTCTTTATATAGGTGCAGCAGCGAGTATTTTGTTATTGGTTTCAATCGGATTTCAATTTTTTTCTGACAATACGACAGAAGGTAAGCCAATGAAAGAAATTATAGTTGTGAATCCAATTGATACGCCTATAATTGATAAAAAAACGAACAACTTTATGAACGAAATTCCTGTTGAAAAAGCGCTTGTAAATGGTAATGAAGTCGGCGAGAAGGAAATAAAAAGTACTCTTAAAAACACAAATGTTGTTGTGAAGAGTCCGAAATCTTATCCAAAGGAAAGCAGGATACTTATTGCTAAAAATGAAGAACAAATTATAAAAGCAAATGTGGATAATAACTTATTAGATAAGAAACCATCCGAAGTAAAAAAAGAAGCCTTACAGCAAAACCCAAACAGTAGAATTAAAATAAATAGTATTGATTTATTGTACGCTGTTACTCACAACAAAATAGAGGTAAAAACCTATTATGCAAGACATCGTTTAGATAGAGAAGATATTTTAAGAACGATTAAAAGTGAGCTCAAAAAATCGAATATTAAAGTAAATCCAGAAACTATTTTGGCAGAAGTAGAACGTACAATTGATGATGATGATTTTCAGAATAACTTTATGAAATCGTTAAAGAATAAAATATCAGATTTTGCGACGGTAATTGCAAGTAGAAACGATTAAATAATTGATAAACAGTTTTTAGTTATATTAAAAGACGTTTTAATTAAAGCTAGAGACAAAGTTATCAGAAGACCAAGTTAAAAATAAATTACAAAATTTTAAAATTAATAAAATGAAAAAATACTACTAATTATAGTGTTGTTATGTACAACTATGGCGCAATCTCAAGAAAAAACATTTGAGAAAGAAGTGATTAAAATATCAAAAAGAATAGAAAATATTACCAATCAGCAAAAAGATTCTTTAAAAGCGAAAATAATTGACATTGATAATAAGCTAGAAGCAGGTGAAATTACCAAGGAAACTTCGGGAACTTTAAAGCAAGAAGTTGCGGAGTATCATGCAAGAAAGATTGAAAAATTGGTTGGCGAACAAGAACGTTTGTTGCAATTATTGGTACAAGATAAAACCAACGGAAAGATAGCAAGTTTTGAAGAATTAACAGATAATGAAGATGATGACAATACATTTACCATTGGTAATAAAGTTTTTAAACTTACATTTAAAGATGATGAAAAAAATGACGAAGATATTGATAGTGTTTCTAAAAAGGAAATATTTAATAAAACAAGTAGAAGAACATCGACGCAATTTGTATTTGCAATGGGTGTTAACAATGTTTTAAATAACGATAAATTATCTTCTTTAAATGATTCTGAATATCAGTTTTGGCAATCGCATTTTTATGAAGTAGGTTGGACATGGAAAACACGTTTAATGGAAGATCCTTCGCAGGTTTATTTTAAATATGGGGTTTCTTTTCTTTGGAATAATTTAAGATTAAAAGAGAATAGAATTCATGTTAAAAACGGAGATGATACAGAAATTCAGACTTATGGAAATCAATTATCAGAAAGCAGATTAAGACATGTGCAAATGAACTTCCCTATGCATTTAGAATGGGATTTATCAAAAAATAAAACAGATAAGGATGGACGCGTAAAAGACAGAACAAATAATGCGATTCGTCTTGGAGTTGGTGGTTTTGTTGGTTTTAAATTAGGAACAAGACAATATTTAGAATATAATGATATAAATGGATTGGATGTAGAAGAAGTTCAGTTTGATAACTTTAATATGAATACTGTTAATTATGGATTAAGTGCTTATTTAGGATATAAATCTACTAGTTTTTATGCAAAGTATGATATGAATTCTTTATTTAAAAATACTGATACTAGAAATATTTCTTTAGGAATTCGTTTAGATTTGAATTAATTATAGCTCGTTTTCTTCAAGTATCAAATAAAAGCCAACTGTAAAAAGTTGGCTTTTATTAATTGTTTAAAATCCGCTTTATATTGTAAGAATTAAATAGTATTTTGATGTAATTATGTAGGATTCATAAAAATTAGAAAAGCTGAATTTTTATCTTAAATTGAAAAAAAAACCACATAAATTTACGTGCTTAAATATTCAAATTAAGCAACATGAAAATTGGAATTCCCAAAGAAATTAAAAATAACGAAAGCAGGGTTGGTATGACACCTGCAGGAGTTTTTGAACTAACTAAAAAAAATCATACTGTTTTTATTCAAAATACAGCCGGCGAAGGAAGTGGTTTTTTTGATGCGGATTATATTAAAGTTGGTGCAATCATTTTATCAACCATCGAAGAAGTTTACAGTCAAAGTGAAATGATTGTAAAGGTGAAAGAGCCAATTGCATCAGAATATCCGCTTATTAAAGAAAATCAAATTGTTTTTACGTATTTTCATTTTGCATCAAGTGAACCTCTTACAAAAGCAATGATTGAAAGTAAATCGATTTGTATTGCTTACGAAACGGTAGAAGATGATGAAGGTACTTTGCCATTATTAACACCAATGTCTGAAGTTGCAGGAAGAATGGCAGTGCAGCAAGGGGCAAAATATTTAGAAAAACCAATTAAAGGGCGTGGAATTTTATTGGGCGGTGTTCCAGGAGTAGCACCTGGAAAAGTACTAATTTTAGGAGCAGGAGTGGTAGGTGTTCAAGCAGCAAAGATGGCTGCAGGTTTAGGAGCTCATGTAACAATTATGGATATTAATATGAAGCGTTTACGTTATGTAAATGATATTTTACCAAATCATGTTATTACTGCTTTTTCAAGTGAATATAGTATAAGACAACTTATAAAAACACACGATTTAATTATTGGAGGAGTTTTAGTAAAAGGAGGTAAGGCACCAAAATTAATTACTAGAGATATGCTAAAAGAAATGCGACCAGGAACTGTTGTGGTTGATGTTGCAGTAGATCAAGGAGGCTGTTTTGAAACTACAAAAGCAACTACACACGAAGATCCTACATATATTATAGATGATGTTGTGCATTATTGTGTCGCAAATATGCCAGGAGCCGTTCCTTATACTTCTACCATTGCTTTAACAAATGTGACACTTTCCTACATCTTAAAAATAGCCAATTTAGGATGGGAAAAAGCTTGTGAATCAGATATCAGTTTATCAAAAGGGTTAAACATTGTAAAAGGTAAAATTGTTTACAAAGAATTAAAAGGTCTTTTTGATTAGAATAAAAGTTATACAAACGAACTAAAGATAGTTTTTGTTGTCAATTTGAGTGGAATCGGAATTTTAAATTATGTTCGGTTTCACTCATTAGACAACGAGTTTATTGGTTTTTTTCAACCCATTCTTTTCTCAAATCTTTTGATAAAACGCTTGTTCCGTCATGTTTCCATCCAGGAGGTTTTATGAAATATTTAAATTTATTGAGGATGGATGTTTTTGAGGTAAAAAAATCAACAAACAGTTGATACCATTCAATAAAAGCAATTTTTAAGGGATTGTAAGTTTCAATGTTTTTAACCAAACCATATACTGGTTTTTCTACTTCTAATTCAAAAGTGCCAAAAAGGCGATCCCAAATAATAAAAATACCTGCATGATTTCTATCTAAATATTGAGGGTTTGTAGCATGATGAACTCTGTGATGACTTGGTGTGTTAAAAACCGCTTCAAACCATTTTGGCATTTTTTTTATCAATTCTGTATGAATCCAATATTGATAAATTAAACTTATAGACATTTGCACTAATACCATTACAGGATGAAACCCTATCAAAACTAAAGGAAGCCAAAAAACGAAGGTATAGAAACCGCCAGACCAGGTTTGTCTTAAAGCGGTGCTTAAATTGTATTTTTTAGAGGAATGATGCACTACATGACTCGCCCAAAACAACCTGCTTTCATGGCTAATTCTATGAAACCAATAGTAGGTTAAATCTTCTACAAATAGCAATAAAATCCAGGACCACCAAGCAAATGAAATAGTAAAAATTCTATATTTATATAGAAACAAAAAGATGACTAAAACTATTGCTTTTGCAATTACACCAAGAAAAACATTTCCTAAACCCATTAAAATAGAAGTGCTAGAATCCTTAAAATCATATTCTTCTAATTTTACTTTGACAGTCAAGATAACTTCAATAATAACAGTTAAAATAAAAAAAGGAATTGCGTAATGAATTAAATTTGGTATTTCAGGTATTTGCATATCAGTATTTTAGTTTGTTAATCGTATAATTTCTTGTTATATATTTTTTAAGGTAAAAAGATGCTTTTTAATATAAAAAAGTATGTATATTTGCATCCTCAAAAATAAACAATAAATATTTAATTTATGAATCATTACGAAACTGTTTTCATTTTGAATCCCGTTTTATCTGATACTCAGATAAAGGAGACAGTACAAAAGTTCGAAGATTATTTAGTTTCCAAAGGAGCTGAAATGATCTCAAAAGAAGATTGGGGCTTAAAGAAATTAGCATACCCAATTCAAAAGAAGAAAAGTGGTTTTTATCACTTGTTAGAGTATAAAATAGCTGGAGAAGAAATTTCTGCATTTGAGTTAGAATTTAGAAGAGATGATAGCATTATGCGTTACCTATCTGTTAGATTAGACAAACATGCTGCTGCTTGGGCTAAAGTTAGAACTGAACGTGTTAAATCTACTAAAAAATAAGAAATGGCAACAATAGAACAACAATCAAAAGGTGGTAAATCTGCTGACGTTAGATATTTAACGCCATTAGATATAGACACTAAAAAAGAAGCAAAATACTGTAGATTTAAAAAGAAAGGTTTTAAATATATCGATTATAAAGATGCAGACTTCTTAATGTATTTAGTAAACGAACAAGGTAAAATTTTACCAAGACGTTTAACAGGAACTTCACTAAAATATCAACGTAAAGTTGCGCAAGCAATTAAGAGATCGCGTCATTTAGCGTTAATGCCTTACGTTGGAGATATGTTAAAATAATAAAGAAGTAGAGACATGGAATTGATATTAAGACAAGATGTAGACAATTTAGGATTTAGAGATGATATCGTAGACGTTAAAAACGGATATGCTAGAAATTTTTTAATCCCTACAGGACAAGCAGTTTTAGCTACTTCATCTGCAAAAAAAGTATTAGCAGAGAATTTAAAACAACGTGCTTACAAAGAAGCTAAATTAATTGAAGATGCGAATGTAGTAGCGGAAACAATTAAAGGATATGAAATTAAAATTGGTTCTAAAGTTGGTTCAGGAGACAAGTTATTTGGTTCTGTAAACAATATAGATTTAGCTGAAGCACTTGCTAAAGCAGGAACAGAATTAGACAAGAAATTTATTAAAGTTGTTGGTGGTTCTGTAAAAAGATTAGGTAAATACGAAGCTTCTGTAAGATTGCACAGAGCAGTAGTTGCTGACATTACTTTTGAAGTGATTGCCGAATAAGATCAATTGTTAAAAAATTGTTAATAAAAAGTCTACTAAATTTTAGTAGGCTTTTTTTTTTGTCCTATTTTGGCCTTTGATTAAAACTCAAAACACTCAAACAAGATGAAACAAAAACTATTTTTTTATTTTTAGTAACCTTAATCTTTAGTTATAGCTCAAATGCACAAATAACTACTTCAAAGATTAAGGGAACGGTTATTGACAATAACGGAGAAACTTTATTTGGCGCCAATATTGTTGTTATGCATGTACCTACCGGATCTGTATCTGGTACTACAACTCAAGATAATGGTAAGTATACCATACCAAACTTAAGAGTTGGAGGGCCTTATAGTATAACTTTTAGTTATTTAGGCTATAAAGAACAAGTTGTAAATAATATATTTTTAACATTAGGTAAAACTGCAGAAGTAAATGGAACACTTACTGATAGCGGAGAAACTTTAGATGAAATTATTATTTCATCTTCAAAAAACAAAATTTTTAATAAAGATAGAACTGGATCTCAGACAAGTATTAGTGCTGTTCAATTAAAAATATTACCAACAATTTAAGACCGTTGCAAAAAGCGAACTTAATTATTTTTACTTTTTAGAGTTCCCTTTTTTTTAGCTACAACATCGATTATGCTATTTTTTTTCTATTTTAAGTGAGTAAATGCCTTTTTTAGGCTTCATTTTTCCTTAATTTTTACAATTAGACGCAAATATCCCTGGACTTCGATATAAATTATAGCACATTGCCTCCATCAAATTTTGTGTATGCATTTTTTTCATCCCTCTGTATCTTGCAATTCCACCTTTAAACCATAATTTTATTCCTCCAAAAGTACGTTCTACTTTAAACCTTGTTTTTCCTATTAATTTATTGAATCTAGTTTCCCATTTTGTTAACGGTTTATTTTTTACCGCCTTTTTAAGGATATGATTCTTTAAATTACGCTTCTTTAAAATCGCAACATTTTTCTTTGATTGGTACCCTTTATCTGCCTTTAGAGGGATGTCTTTTGGTAATGCTACATTTACAGTTTCTAGAACTTCCTCCAAATTTGCAATCTCATTTTTGCTCGCAGTTGTGGTTAGTACTCCTAGAACAAGTCCTTCGTTATCCGTTACATGATGCTTTTTAAACCCAAAATGGTACTTTCCTCTTTTCTTTAACCAAGTACCCTCTTTATCGACACTATCTGGATATTCTTTGTGTACTTCTACTTGGTCTGCACAGCGGTCTTCGGTTACCTTAAAATTTGTTTTTCCTTTTGGTCTAAGTGGCGTATCTATTACACTAGCGTCTATTATTAAACCTGTTTTTACAATGATATTATGTGCTTCTAGCTGTTTGTTTATGGAGGTAAATAATTTTTCGAAGGTTTGTGTTTTGGTTAATGCGGTTCTAAACCTACTTAAAGTACTATGATCTGGAGCAACCTGTTCAATGGTCATCCCACAAAAATAACTAAAGGAAAGACTGTCATTTATTCGGTCTTCAACTTCATAATCGCTTAAACCATACCAACTTTGTAAAAGACACATTTTAAAAAGTAATGTCCCATCATAAGAAGGCTTGCCAGTGGCACTTTTTCCTTTTAAATAATCATTATTTATTAGGATAGAGATCGTATCCCAATCGATAAGGGTGTTTATTTGGGTGAAAAATGTCTTTTTAATTTTTCTTGCTCGTAAATCACAAATGCTATCGGCTAAAGTTGGTTGTTTTTGTATTTTCATACACTAAATTTACAGATTAATATACTTACAATCAAATATTTAACATAAATAATAACGTGTTATTTTTGTGCTTTTTATTAGGCACTTCCTTGCAACGGTCTCAATTTCGCGATCTGCAGCAGACTTTACAAGGTTAGAGCCTACTGCAAGTAATGGTTCTTTTGGTGGTAGAAATGACCAATTCAATAATTTTTCTTTAGACGGGTCAATATTTAATAACCCTTTTGGATTAGATGCAGCAACACCTGGAGGGCAAACAGATTCTCAGCCAGTTTCATTAGATGCAATTGAACAAATATCAGTTTCTGTAGCTCCTTATGATGTTACTCAATCAGGGTTTACTGGAGCTTCTGTAAATGCTGTAACAAAAAGTGGTACAAATGAATTTAAAGGTACAGTCTATGGTTTCTTTAGAAATGAAGATTTAACCGGTGGAAAAGTAAATGGAGAAAAAGTTTTTAAACCAAGTTTAAAACAAAATCAATACGGTGTAAGCGTAGGTGGACCAATTATTAAAAATAAATTATTCTTTTTTGCAAATTTCGAAAAGGATGAAGTAAGTGAACTAGGTTCTGCTTTTCAGCCAAACACAGGAAGTGGTGCAATCAATGAGTCGAGAGTGTTGGAGTCAGATATGCAGTTAGTTAGCGGTATTTTATCTCAAGTTAATATTGGTAATGGCGAGTTTTATGATCCAGGAACTTATCGAGGATTTACTTATGATGCACAATCAACTAAAGGATTGTTTAAATTAGATTATAATATTAACGACAAACATAGAGTGTCTTTTGTTTATAATTTTTTAACAGCATCAAAAGAAAAACCTGCACACCCAACAGCTTTAGGCTTTAGAGGACCAAGTGCTACAACCCTTCAATTTGAAAACACAGGATATGAAATTAATAATAATATCAATTCATTTTTAGTTGAACTTAATTCTTCTTTTAATGATGAAACTACAAATAAGCTACAAGTGGGTTATACGCATTTTGATGATTTTAGAAATGCATTATCTTCACCTGCGCCAACAATTACACTTTTAAGTGGTGGATCTAATTATATTATTGCTGGTCATGAGCCATTTTCAATAAATAATAATTTACAACAAAAAGTTTTTCAAATTACAAATAATATGACTTTTTTTAAAGGAGACCATACATATACAGTAGGCTTTGCTTTTGAGAAATTTGAATTTGATAACTCGTTTAATTTAGGTGCTTATGGAGCACAAGGAGTTTTCTTTCCTAGTGGTGACATAAGTGATTTTAGGAATACTGTTGGTAACCCATCAGCAGCAGCAGCTTTAGTCGCTAATTATCAAGGACAATTTAATGCTGCTATAGCGGCAAATAATGATAGACTAGCGAATGGCACGGGAAATCCAGGAGGTTTTGCTTTAGCAGAGACAAATGTAGGTCAATTAGCATTTTATGTTCAAGATGAATGGGAAGTTAACGATAATCTAAAATTAACGTACGGTATTCGTTTCGATAAACCTCTGTTTTTTGATTCTTCACAAAAAGCGCAAAACGTAATTGATAATGCTTGTTGTTTTGTGCCAGATATTCCATATTATAATCCTAATACAGGAGAAACAGTTAAATTAGATAATAGAAAAATGCCAACAAATCAATGGTTGGTTTCCCCTAGAGTAGGTTTTAATTGGGATGCAAACGGAGAAGGTACAATTCAAGTTAGAGGAGGTACAGGAGTTTTTACAGGTCGTTTACCTTTCGTTTGGTTAGGAAACCAGATTGGAAATCCAGAAGTATTCTTTTATCAAGCCGTTGATCCAGATTTTAAATTTCCACAAGTATGGAGAACTAATGTTGGTTTAGATTACAAATTAGAAAGTGGTTATATAGTTTCTGGGGATGTTTCGTATACTAAAGATTTAAATGGTGCACACGTACAAAATTGGGGTTTAAGAAGCCCTACGGGAACTTTGACAGGTGCAGATAATAGAGCTTATTATTTAGATACAGATAAAGGAAATAGCGCTTTTGTTTTTACAAATTCAAACAAAGGGAGAACTTATAGTTTCTCTACAAAAGTTGAAAAAACGTTTGATAATGGTTTATATGCGAACATAGCTTATAGTCATGTAAATTCTAAAGATGTGAATTCTATTGAAGCAGAAATTACTGGAGATGCATTTGCTTTTAATCCTGTTATAGGTGATGCTAACACAGATGTTTTAGCTTTTTCTAAATATGGAAATACACATAGAGTAATAGGAGTAGTTTCTAAAAAGTTTAACTTTTTTGGTGAAAATTCTCCAACAACATTTGCTACATTTTTTGAATATGCAAAAGGAGGAAGATTCAATTACACGTACGGTGGGGATATTAATAATGATGGTTCTAACCTTAACGATTTATTATATGTACCAACTGCATCAGAACTTACACAAATGCAGTTCTCAGGAGCAGGACAATCTTCAGCTTTTGAATCATATATTAAACAAGATGATTACTTGAGTGGAAGAAGAGGTCAATATGTTGAGCGCTATGGAGCTTTAGCACCTTGGACAGGTCGTTGGGATTTAAAAGTATTACAAGATATTAATTTTAATGTTTCAAAAGATGAACAAAACACTATTCAAATTAGTTTAGATGTTTTAAATCTTGGAAATTTAATTAATTCTAATTGGGGGTTGTACAGCAAGCAAGAAATTTACAACCATTAGGTGTTTCTGTAGATGCAACAACAAGAGTACCTACGTATACTTTTGATTCTAATTTAACTAAAACTTATATTCCGGTATCAGATTTAAGATCTCGTTGGCAAGCGCAAATAGGATTAAGATATATTTTCTAAATCGTTTAAAAAATTAGATATTTGAACCGCCCATAACTGGGCGGTTTTTTTTATAATAGAATATGAAATACAGACAACTTACCAAAGAACAATTTGAAAGTTTACACGAAGAATTTGCACGTTTTTTAGCATCCCAAAGTATCGATGTAAAAGAATGGAATCAAATTAAAAAAGAAAAACCAACGGTTGCAGAAGATGAAATGAATGTTTTTTCTGATGTTGTTTGGGATGATGTTTTATCAAAAACAAGCTATGTAGAACATTTTTCTGAAACTACTGCTAACTTATTTAAATGTGATGAAAAGGTAGTGCATAGAATTGCTATCAAAATAAATTGGGATATTGACTTATTAAAACAAGAAGGTTTTGAATGGTTGATGCAAAACCCTATGGATAATTCAGTTGATGTTTTTAAAGGTTCAAAAGCATATCAATCTGAAAGAAATTTAGAAATTTTTGATTTAATTGAAAAAGGAAGTTCCATTTCTAAAGGTGAAATTTTCGAATATTTTAATAGCTTAGTAAGTTAAATTTATTTTCAGTATACTTTTAGTATTTATTTTTTTGATAAAAAAAAAACAGTTCATCGATAGATATAGGTCTTTTGTCTTTATAATTTTGCTTTTAACCATTCTTTAGGTAAAAATAATTCTCTTTAATGGTACTTTAGTTTCGTTTTTGCAACAAAATATATAAAAATGGAAAAAAGTTTAAAAGTTTTATTAGTTGAAGATAATTTGATTGAAATAATGAAAATGAAAAGAACTATTTCGTTTTTAAATTTAAAGCATATGATACATGAAGCAAAAAACGGTGAAGAAGCACTTAAATTTTTAGAAAACAGCGCTAATATTCCTGATATTATTCTATTAGATTTAAACATGCCTAAAATAAATGGCATTGAATTTCTTAGAATCATAAAAGCAAGTGATGAATTAAAACATATTCCCACTATTATATTAACCACATCTAGTAATCAAAAAGATTTATTAGAATGCTATATAACAGGTATCTCTGGTTATATTTTAAAACCCTTAAAGTATGAAGATTACCTTAAAAAGATAGAAGTAGTTTTGTCTTATTGGAGCGTTAATGAGTTAATTCAGGCTTAAATAAAAGTAGTTTTATCCACTAAATTTTTAAAGTTAGTTCAAGAATAATCTTGTCTAGAAATAAGTATTAGAATTATTTCTAAATCTTGTTAAGATTTAAAAGTTCCTTCATCTAATTAATTGTACTTATCGCTTCTCTGAAAAGCTAATTTTACTTTAAAATTTAAGTGATATTTTATGGATTCCAAATGATAATTTATTCATGAACTATTAAAAGTATTTATAAGGCAGTTTTTAAAAAGAACCATTCTGGTTTTATTAAATTTAACAACGATCTAATAGCTAGAATTCTATCTATAGAAAATAATATCTATTTAAAAATAAGAGAAATTTCAATTAAATTTAAAATTCCAACAATTACTTTTGAAGAAGGTTTTAATTTTTTAATAATGGCATTAAAATTTGAGATTCACAGTGCTATTTTAGTATCGTTTTTATGAATACTTTTTTAAATAGTTTAACTCATAGTTCATTATCAATATAGAAAAAACAAAAGAAGATTTTACTCAAGTTAGCTATACCTTCCCAAATAAATTGGCTAAAACTAAAAAGGTAGCTTTAAAATTTATTTAATCCCTCGAAGAACAGAAAAATGAGAACCGTACAATTTATAAAAAACTGGAACTAAAAAATTTAAATTTTTAAGCAAAAAACGTACTTTAAAAGTGACTTTACTTTTTGTGTTTGGGAACAGATTAATATTACAAGATAAAAATATTTTGAGTAATACGCTTAGCGTCTGTTTTATGTAACTTTGATAAATCGGTTTAGCTATTGCCATTCTCTGTATTGTTTTAGGAAGGATGCTTTGTTGAAATTGTGATCGATTACTTGTAAACTTAACAGTTACAAATGCAGACAATATCGTAAACGCTGCAGAAATTTGCGCAACACAAGCTATAGAACTCAGAAAAAATAAACCGGAACTTGCTATTTTAATTAGTTGCATTGGAAGGAAATTAGTACTAGATCAAAGAGAAGAAGAAGAAGAAGAAGAAGAAGAAGAAGAAGAAGAAGTTGGTAAAGATACCACAATTTGAGGTTTTTTGCCTTTGGAGAAATTGCGCCTTTTAACGCAGAAATGAATCGTCAACTGCATAATCAATCAATAGTTATTACCCTAATTAGTGAATAATTAATCCACTTTTAAAAAGACAAATAAGAAAATTTTTACCTAAAGGCTTTCAGTGTAATAAAGATATGCACGAATTTTTAGATGCCATAAATAAATCTTACACTACTTTAGACGACCAGTTTGTTATGCTTCGAAGGGCAGCGCCTATAAGTTCTGAAGAACTTTTTAGCTCTAACAAACAATTAAGAGAGGAATCAGAAGCACAAAAATAAATTATAACCAAACTTAATAGTGTTATAAATACACTAAAGTTTTATGTCTTAAAAAGTTGGTCCTAAATTAGTTGGTCAATATTTCTTGGAATTAGTTGAATTTATTGAAAATCAAATGAAAGAAATCATTGAAATAAATAAAGAAAAAGACAAACTTGTATTAAATTTATAGCGTCAGAATGAAGAATTAAATGAATATGCGCACATGGTCTCTCTTGACTTAAAGTTCCCTTTGCAAAGTATCGATGCCCTTAACCAGTTGGATGAAGGAAGATTATTTAGATGCTTTGGGTAAAGCTGGAAATGAAGTTGTAAATTTAATTAGAGAAAATATAGAGAAAATGGATACATTAATTAGGAGGTATTTTAGAATACTCAACCATTGGTAAAGCAGAAAAAACACTTTATAATTTAGATTTAAATGTTTTGATGGATAACATTTTATGAACCATTAATAATCCAGATGAAGTAAGGATTTTAATTCCAAATACGTTACCTATCATAAAAGGAGATCAGTATAGAGTGAAGCTTTTATTTTATAACCTTATTGATAATGCTATAAAGTTTAATGACAAAAAGAGCGATGGCCTTGTAGAGATTAACTTTTTGAGTAACGATAAATATTGGCAATTTTTTATTACAGATATCGGTAAAGGCATAGAAAAACAGTATTTTGATAAAATATTTATAGCATTTCAAAAATTAGACAACGATTTTAATTCTACTGGTATTGGTTTATCAATAGTAAAGAAAACTGTAGAAACACATCTAGGAGAAATTTGGTTAAAATCTAAACAGAATGAAGAAACTACTTTCTATTTTACATTATTAAAATAAATATGGAAAAACCAAATTTGTTATATATAGAGCAGCTGGCTAGGGGAGATGATTCTATTAAGAATACCTTGATAGAAGTCATTAAAAATGAGTTTCCAGGCGAAAAAGTAGCGTACTATAAAAGTTTAAAAAATAAAGATTTTAAAAAAATTAAAGATAATGTTCATCGAATTAAGCATAAATTCAGTATTTTAGGACTCGAAAAGAGTTACAAAAAGGCTAATAATTTTGAACATAATCTTCGTCAAAATATTTTAAATTTAAAAGAAGAGCAAGATTTTGATGAAATTTTAACAGCAATTTCTAAATATTTAAAAACAATTTAAGGCTATGAATTGTATTATTATTGATGATGAAAAGATGGCGAGAGTTATAGTTAGAACTCTTTGTAATCAAATAGAATCATTAAATATCTTACAAGAATTTACGAATGCTATTGAAGCAATTAAATTTTTGAACGAAAATCGTGTAGATCTTATCTTTTTAGATATTCACATGCCAAATTTTACTGGCTTAGATTTTATAAAAACATTAAAAGATCCACCTAAAATAATCTTCACCACTTCAGATCCTAAGTTTGCGATAGAAGCTTTTGAATACGATTTTATTGTAGATTATTTGTTAAAACCAATAGAATTACATCGCTTTGAAAAAGCAGTATTAAAGGCCGAAAAACTGCAACTTAGTAAAGCTAAAACTATTAGTACAAAAGGCTATAAGGTTAAAAACGACTTTTATGTGAACATAGATAGGAGGTTAATAAAAATTGATTTATCAAGCATCTATTTAATTGAAGCGAAAGGAGATTATATAAATATTAAAACAGAGGGTAAAAATTATGTGGTGCATTCTACCTTAAAAAAAATAGAAGAAAAATTACCAGATTCTTTATTTTTAAAAGTGCATCGTTCATATATTATAAATGTTAAGAAAATAATAGATATAGAAGACAACAGCGTCTTAATTAAAAATGACGTTGTACCTGTAAGTCGTTCTAATAGGCCAGAGTTAATGAAACGTTTAGATCTATTATAGTTTCTAAATTTTGGTCTATCTAATTCAGGGATAATTTTTTTTTAAAAAAAAGAGTTACTAATTATTTAGTAACTTTTTTAGTTTCTGGGTGCCTAAACTAGCAACATTCGCTATAATTGTAAGATTTTTAAAATTACTTTCAGAAATAGAAGGTTTTGGATCCACAAAATAAATTGGAGTATTTGGTTTTATATAATCTATTAAACTTGCCGCAGGATACACTTGCATTGAGGCACCTATAATTGCCAAAACATCTGCTTTCTTAGTAATTTCAACTGCTTTATCTAACATAGTCACCATTTCTCCAAACCAAACAATATGAGGTCTTAATTGACTCTTTTTACTGCAAAAATCGCCTAAAACTAAATCCTTATTCCAATCTAAAATTATTGATTCATCAACAGAACTTCTCACTTTTAAGAGTTCTCCATGTAAATGTGTAATATTAGAACTGCCAGCTCTTTCATGTAAATCATCAACATTCTGGGTAATAATGTCAACATCAAAGTTTTTTTCTAAATCTACTAAATTGTAATGTGATTTATTTGGATGAAGTTCTAACAGTTGTTTTCTTCGTTCATTGTAAAAATCTAAAACTAATTTTGGATTTGCTTCAAATCCTTCTGGAGTAGCAACTTGCATAACATCATGTCCTTCCCACAAACCATCGGAATCTCTAAAAGTATGTATTCCGCTTTCAGCGGATATTCCTGCGCCCGTTAAGACAACTAATTTTTTAATCAATTTTAATGTATTTTAAATTCTTTCTATGAAGGTAAAAATAATAATTATATGTTTGTTACTATGATTGATAAAGAATTATTAAATCTTTTTGAAAGTTATTTAACAGATAAAAGGAAAACCTTATATAAAAAAGTGATAGCTGATAGAACTTGTCACTTTACAGTTGTTTTGGAGGATATTAGTCAGCCACACAATGCAAGTGCAGTTTTAAGAACTTGTGATATTTTTGGAGTTCAAGATTTACATACTGTTGAAAATAAGTATATTAACAGAATTTCTAAATATGTAGCAAAAGGTTCTCAAAAATGGATTACTTCGAAACGCTATAAATCAGACGGAAATAACACACGAATTTGTTTTGATAATTTAAGAGAAGAAGGGTATCAAATTATAGCAACCAGTCCACATAATGATTCTTGTTTATTAAAAGATTTTGACATCAGTAAAAAAACGGCATTCGTATTTGGTGAAGAAACAGAAGGAATTTCTGATTTTGTAAAAGAAAATGCAGATGGGTTTTTAAATATACCAATGGTTGGTTTTACAGAAAGCCTAAATATTTCTGTAGCTGCGGCAATTATTTTACAAGATGTAACTACAAAATTAAGAATGTCTGATATTGATTGGCAATTATCAAAAGAAGAAAAAGAAGAATTGTACTTTGATTGGTTAAAAAATTCTATTAAAAATAGTGATGTAATTGAAGAAAATTTTACGAATCTAAACTTTTAAACGAATAGTTATTCAATAATTATTTTTTCAATCGTAGAAATAGAATCACATCTAGAAACGTATAAACTTACATTTTCTAAATCTCTGTTTCCATTAATATAATATTCTGCACAAGGTTTTTTTCTTGGTTTACTTTTATTAAAATCTACATCACCAGTATATAAAATAGTAGAAATTTTAGTTGAATCAATATCAGAATTTAGCATTACGCGCTTTGCATCGTCAGAAAATACTCTTTTTTTAATTCTGATACTTTTTAGAGTTCTTGAATCCATGCCGTAATCGAAAGTTGCTTTTTTCTTTTGCCAAAAAAAGTAAACGCCTACAGAACTGATTGAAACTCCTATTAAAAAATATCCTATTCTTTTTATTAACATCCTTAAATTATGAGTCACAAAAATAATTGAATTTTATAGAAGACATCTTAAATTTGTTAATTTCTTTCGAGAGAAAAATACGCGTGAAAATCTCTTAACGCTTCTTTAAATAAAAAGTTTACTTTAAACCAATAAGAATTTGGCAATGACTTTTTTCTATTTTTATAAAAGCCTTTCCAACCTTGCTCCAGTGCTTTAAATTGAGTAACTAAAAGACCAAACCGATCGTATACACGGATAATCGCTTCTGGGTTCTTTTCTAAATCTTTAATCAGTAGAATTCCCCGACGCAAACTTCGGGGAATTCTACTGATTAAAATACTTACCGAACGAATCTTTTGTCTTATCGACAATATTCATTAGAGTTAGTTTTTCGGGGGTTCAACTAAATAATTAAATCTCGAATTTTTAGTAATTAATGAAAGTGATAAAAATTTTGAAGATGTACTATAGGTTTTTTCTTTTTTATAAAATCAACAAATTAATATCTCTAAATGGCAAGTCAAACCAGTCGGCAACTGTTTTATTTGTTAAAACCCCATGATAATAATACATCCCATTTCTGAGGCTTTTATCATAACGTACAGCATTTTCAAAGCCGCCCTCTTCCGCAATATTTAATAAATAAGGCGTAAAAATATTACTTATAGATAAAGTAGCAGTTCTTGCATAACGCGCGGGAATGTTAGGCACACAATAATGAATTACACCATGTTTCACAAAAGTAGGTATATTGTGGTTGGTTACATTAGATGTTTCAAAGCAACCGCCTCTATCTATACTTACATCCACAATAATAGCACCTTCTTTCATTTGTTCAATCATTGTTTCTGTAGCAATAATTGGCGATCTATTTCTACCCCTAATTGCACCAATAGCGACATCGCATCTCATCAATGCTTTTGCAATTGATTTTGGCTGTATTGTAGATGTATAAATAGGGGCAGGTAAAGAATGTTGAAGCTTACGAAGTTTAGTAATAGAGTTATCAAAAACTTTTACCCTAGCTCCTAATCCTATAGCAGTTCTAGCAGCATATTCTCCAACAGTTCCTGCTCCAAAAATAACAACGCTTGTTGGCGGAACGCCACTAATATTGCCAAATAACAGCCCATTTCCTTTATTAACGCCGCTCATTAATTCACCAGCAATTAACACAGAAGCAGTTCCTGCAATTTCGCTCAAAGATTTTACAATTGGGAAGGTTTCTTGTTCATCTTTTATAAAATCAAAAGCTACCGCAGTAATTCTTTTTTTTGCTAAATTTTCAAAATATTTTTTGGTTTGTGTTTTTAATTGAAGTGAAGAAATTAAAATTGTTTGCGGATTTATATATTCGATTTCTTCTTCTGTTGGTGGGGCAACTTTTAATACAATTTTGCATTTAAAAGCTTCTTTGACATCGTAAGAAATTTTTGCACCAGCCTCAGAATATTCTTTATCGGTATAATTTGAGCCATCGCCAGCACCTGTTTCTATAACAATTCTATGACCATGTGATGTTAGTGCCGTAACTGCATCTGGTGTTAAGCAAACCCTTTTTTCGCCCAAATGAGTTTCTTTAGGTAAGCCTATAAAAAGTTCTCCTTTTTGCTTTTTTATTTCTAGCATTTCTGCTTGTGGTAATAACTCTTCTTTACTAAAAGGAGAAAACTGACTCATGGTTTGGTTATTTTATTTGAATGTTGCGATTTTGATTCTCTAAAATTGAAAGATGAATTTCTACAGCATCTAAAGGTAATAAATTTTCTATATTTTCTGGCCATTCAATTAAACACCAATCATTATTGTCAAAATATTCTTCAATTCCCATATCTAGTGCTTCTTCTTCTTGCGCAATCCTGTAGAAATCAAAATGGAAAACTTTTTCGCTTTTTGATGTTTCATATTCATTTACCAACGAAAAAGTAGGAGAGGAGATCGTATCTAAAACACCTAATTGCTTACAGATTTCTTTAATCAGAGTCGTTTTTCCAACTCCCATTTGCCCATAAAACAATAATGTTTTGTTTTTTGCGGATGAAATAAGCTCAGTTGCAACTTCAGATAAATTTTCTAAAGAATAGTTTTTGTTCATTTAGCAAAAATAGAAAGACTTTTTATTTTAGTGGAAATATTTTTTCACTTGTTTTAGCAGCTACTGTAAACCTCCACTAAAAAATTTAACTAAATACTGCCAACTAATTTACTTCGGACTATAAACAGCGCAAGGAATAATTACTTCTTCCAATGAAACCCCTCCATGTTGATAAGTGTTTCTATAATATTTTACAAAGTGATTAAAGTTATTTGGATACGCAAAAAATAAGTCCTCTTTTGCGAAAATAAATGGACTATTCATAGCAGCGGTAGGCAAAAATATGTCTTTAGGGTTTCTAACAGCATAGACGTCTTTTTCTTCATAGCTTAAACTTCTACCTGTTTTATAACGTAAATTTGAACTGATATTTTTATCGCCAATTACCTTTGTAGGATTTTTACAATTAATCGTTCCGTGGTCTGTGGTAATAACTAATTTCTGACCTAATTGCTGCGCTTTTTGAATAATTTCGAACAACGGTGAGTTTTTAAACCAACTTAACGTTAAACTTCTGTAAGCCTTATCATCACCGGCTAGCTCTTTAATAACTTCCATTTCTGTTTTAGAATGTGAAAGCATATCAACAAAATTATAAACAACAGCGGTTAAATCGTTTTGCTTTGTTCCGTTAAAATTATCGGCTAATTCTTTACCACCTTTTAAAGTAGTTATTTTATAATATTCGTGTTTAATATCTAAACTTAATCGTTTTATTTGAGCAGTTAAAAATTCATTCTCAAATAAATTCATTCCGCCTTCATCTGTATCATTTTTCCAAAAATTTGGATGACGTTTTTCCATTTCTGAAGGCATCAAACCAGAAAAAATGGCATTCCTAGCATATTGTGTTGCCGTTGGTAAAATAGAGAAATACGAATATTCTTGCTCTTTTTTATAATAATTATTAATCAAAGGTTCTAAAACCCGGTATTGATCATAACGCAAATTATCAATTATAACCCATAAAACACCTTGGTCTTTGCTTAACTGTGGAACAACATAGTCTTTAAATAAGGTATGTGAAAATGTAGGTTTATCATGTGCCGTTAAAAAATCTTCGTAATTTTTTTTAATGAATTTAAAAAACTGATTATTAGCTTCTTGTTTCTGACTTTCTAAGATACCCAACATACCAGAATCACTAATGTTTTCTAGTTCTAATTCCCAATGAACCAATTTTTTATAGAGTTCAATCCAATCTTGATAGCTATTTACCATTGCTAAATCCATTGTGATTTTTCTAAATTCTTGCTGATAATTAGAAGTTGTTTTTTCTGAAACCAATCTAGAATGGTCTAAGTTTTTTTTTAAGCTTAATAAAATCTGATTCGGATTTACAGGTTTTATTAAATAATCAGCAATTTTAGAACCAATCGCTTCTTCCATAATATATTCCTCTTCACTTTTAGTAATCATAACAACAGGTAAATTTGTCTGCTTCTGCTTGATTTCTGCAAGTGTATCCAAACCTGATAAGCCAGGCATATTTTCATCCAAAAAAACAATATCAAAATTATTTTCATCAACTAAATCGATTGCATCAGCACCATTTGTACAGGTCGTAACTTTATAATTTTTAAGTTCAAGAAAAAGAATGTGAGGTTTTAATAATTCAATTTCATCATCAACCCATAAAATTTGTATGTTGCTCATAGTTCGTTTTTAATTTCTAACGTTAAAAATACGGTATTGTTATTTTTTTTGATGCTTTATAATGATAAAATATTGCCAATTCTAGCTTTGTAATCAATTTACAGATAATTTAAAAAATCCAAAATCAAAAGTTTGCAAATTCGTGTCATTAAGTCGTATTTTGCATACGATTGATAAAACGCAGCATTTGAAGAAAAAAACACCCAACAAATTAAAGATTTTAAATGATCCTATTTACGGATTTATTCAAATTCCAAATTCGTTAATTTTTGATATTATAGAACACCCTTATTTTCAGCGTTTAAGAAGAATTGCACAAATGGGCTTTTCTAATTTAGTATATCCAGGTGCAAATCACACACGTTTTCATCATGCAATTGGTTGTATGCATTTAATGCAAAAAGCGGTAAGAGTTTTACGTTTTAAACAAGTTGAAATATCCGAAGAAGAAGAAAATGGATTGTGCATTGCAATTCTATTGCACGATATGGGGCACGGAGCTTTTTCGCATGCATTAGAACATAGTATTGTTAGCGAAATTTCGCATGAAGAAATTTCTCTAAAATTCATGAAAAAGCTAAATCAAGAATTTGATGGGGAGTTAAGTTTAGCAATCAAAATTTTTGAAGGAAAATACCCTCGTAAATTTTTATGTCAGTTAATATCAAGTCAATTAGATATTGATCGATTAGATTATTTAAGAAGAGATAGTTTTTATACAGGAGTAACAGAAGGCAATATTTCATCAGACAGATTAATTGTAATGATGAATGTTAAAAATGAAGAATTAGTAATTGAACAAAAAGGAATTTATTCTGTAGAGAAGTTTTTAATCGCAAGAAGATTAATGTATTGGCAAGTATATTTGCATAAAACAGGTTTAGTTGCAGAAAACATGCTGGTAAATGTATTAAAAAGAGCGAAAGAACTGGCAGGAAAAGGCGAAATATTGTTTGCGAGTTCATCGTTAAAATACTTTTTGTATACTCAAATTAATCAGCAAAATTTCACAGATGAAACGTTGGAAATGTTTTCTAAATTAGATGATTATGATGTTTTATCCGCCATAAAAGAATGGACAAATCATCAAGATAAAATTTTATCTGTATTATCTAAAATGATTGTTGATAGAAAATTATTGAGAATTGAATTGCAGATGGATGCTTTTAGCGAAGCGCAAATTAACAAAAAAAGAAGTAAGTTTTCTAAGGAATTAGGCTTCTCGGAAGAAGAAACTAATTATTTTGTTTTTTCACAAGAAATTAAAAATCAAGCTTATAATACTGAAATGCCTATTTATATTCTAAATAAAAAGGGGAAATTAAAGGATATTGCAAAAGCTTCTGATCAATTAAATATACTGGCGTTAACAAAACCGGTTGTAAAACACTTTATTTGTTATCCAAAGTAAAATGATATTAGACAGATAGCTTTAATTTTTATACTTTTGCATTTGATGAAATTTACAGCACAACAAATAGCAGATATTTTAGAAGGAGAAGTAATTGGCAATCCTAATGAGGAAGTCTCTAAATTATCTAAAATAGAAGATGGGGAAAAAGGTTCGTTAACTTTTTTATCTAACCCGAAGTACCATCCGTATTTGTATACAACAAATGCTTCAATAACAATTGTAAACAAAACCTTTGAACTAGAGAAAGAAATTTTTACAACCCTAATAAAAGTAGAAAATGCCTACAAATCATTTTCAAAAATTTTAGAATTTTATAACGAAGTAAAAAATAATAAAACGGGTAGAGAAGCGCCACATTTTATTGCAGATTCAGCAAAAATGGGTAAAAATGAATATTTAGGAGCTTTTTCTTATATAGGAGAAAATGTTTCTATTGGCGATAATGTTAAAATTTATCCTAATTGTTATATTGGCGATAATACTGTTATTGGAGACAATTGTATTCTTTTTGCTGGTGTTAAAGTATATTCTGAAACTAAAATTGGGAATCATTGTAAAATTCATTCTGGTTGTATAATTGGTTCAGATGGATTTGGATATGCGCCAGATGGAGAAGGGGAGTACAGGGCAATCCCGCAAATAGGAAACGTAATTATCGAAGATTATGTAGATATTGGTTCTTCATGTACCATAGATAGGGCCACTTTAGGATCTACAATTATAAGACATGGTGTAAAGTTAGACAATCAAATACAAATTGCGCACAATGTAGAAGTTGGTAAAAACACCGTAATTGCTGCTCAAACAGGAGTCGCAGGATCAACTAAAATTGGAGAAAACTGTATGATTGGAGGTCAAGTTGGTTTTGCGGGTCATTTAATAATTGGTAACAATGTAAAGATTCAAGGTCAATCGGGCATTAACAAAAACTTGAAAAATGGCGAAAAAGTACAAGGAACACCAGCAATGAAGTATTCAGATTACAGTAAATCCTACGTTTATTTTAGAAATTTACCCAAGATTGCAGCATCAATTGATAAAATGGAAAAAGAATTGAATGCCCAAAATCAATAAAACATGAGTAAGAAACAAAAAACTATAAAATCAGAAATTACCTTATTAGGTGTTGGTTTGCACACGGGGAATAAAGTAGTAATGACATTAAAACCTGCTCCTATAAATCATGGATTTGCATTTGTAAGAATAGATTTAGAAGGTTCACCAATAATAGAGGCAAATGCAGAATATGTTGTAAACACCCAAAGAGGAACAAATCTTGAAAAAAATGGAGTTCAGATTCAAACATCCGAACATGTTTTAGCAGCAGCGGTTGGTTTAGATATTGATAATTTATTAATAGAAATAGATGCGTCAGAACCTCCAATAATGGACGGTTCTTCTAAATATTTTATAGAAGCTTTGGAAAAAGCAGGTATAGAAGAACAAGATGCAAATATCGAAGAGTATATTGTTAAAGAAATAATTTCTTATAAGGATGAAGTTACCGGAAGTGAAATTATTTTAATGCCTTCGGATGAGTATCAGGTAACTACCATGGTAGATTTTGGAACCAAAATTTTAGGTACACAGAATGCTACTTTAGACACAATGTCTGACTTTAAAAAAGAAATTGCAGACGCTAGAACTTTTAGTTTTTTACATGAAATTGAAATGTTATTAGAAAACGATTTAATTAAAGGAGGAGATTTAAATAATGCAATTGTATATGTGGATAAAGAATTATCTGCAAGTACAATGATAAAGTTAAAAAAAGCATTTAAAAAGATAATATAGCAGTAAAACCAAATGGAATTTTAGACAACTTAACTTTGCATTGGGCAAATGAAGCTGCTCGTCATAAATTATTAGATGTTATTGGAGACTTAGCTCTAGTGGGTACCCGTATTAGAGGTAAAGTTATTGCAAATAAACCAGGACATTTAGTAAATACGCAATTTGCAAAAATGCTTTCCAAAATTATAAAAGCAGAAAAAAGAAATTACGTTCCACAATACGATTTAAACCTACCCCCTTTATTAGATATTCATCAAATTATGGATATTCTTCCTCATAGACCACCTTTCTTATTGGTTGATAGAGTTATAGAGCTTTCAGACAAACATGTTGTTGGTATGAAAAATGTAACAATGAATGAAGGTTTTTTTGTAGGTCACTTTCCAGGTTCGCCAGTAATGCCAGGAGTTTTAATAGTAGAAGCCATGGCACAATGTGGTGGTATTTTAGTTTTAAGCACAGTGCCTGATCCAGAAAATTATTTAACGTACTTTATGAAAATGGACAATGTTAAATTCAAACAAAAAGTTTTACCAGGTGATACATTAATTTTTAAAGCAGACTTAATTACACCAATAAGAAGAGGAATCTGTCATATGCAAGCCTATGCATATGCAAATGGTAAATTAGTTGCTGAAGCTGAATTAATGGCGCAAATTTCTAAAATTAAATAACTATGAATCAACCACTTGCTTACGTACATCCCCAAGCAAAAATTGCAAGAAATGTAGTAATAGAACCTTTTACAACCATTCATAACAATGTAATAATTGGTTCTGGAACTTGGATTGGTTCTAATGTTACCATTATGGAAGGGGCAAGAATTGGTAAAAACTGTAGAATTTTTCCGGGTTCTGTGATTTCTGCAATTCCACAAGACTTAAAATTTGATGATGAGGAAACTACGGTAGAAATTGGCGATAATGTTACTATACGCGAGTGTGTAACAATCAATAGAGGTACAAAAGACAGAATGAAAACTACAGTGGGAAATAATTGTTTGATAATGGCATATTGTCATATTGCACACGATTGTTATGTGGGTAATAACTGTGTTTTTTCTAACAATACTACGTTGGCAGGTCATGTAACTATTGGCGATAACGTTGTTTTAGCAGGTATGGTAGCTGTGCATCAATTTGCGTCAGTTGGCAAACACGCATTTGTAACTGGTGGTTCTTTGGTGAGAAAAGATGTACCACCTTACGTAAAAGCGGCTAGAGAGCCTTTATCTTATGTTGGTATTAATTCAGTAGGACTAAGAAGAAGAGGTTATACAACCGATAAAATAACAGAAATTCAAAATATTTACAGAATATTATTCCAAAAAAATTATAATTACACACAAGCAATTGATATTATTGAGGCAGAAATGGAAGCAACTCCAGAACGTGATGAAATTATACAATTTATAAAAGATTCTCATAGAGGAATCATGAAAGGATATTTTAACGTAAATTAATACAATTTATTTAAGTTAGTTAACTAAAAAAAATAATAGCTTTTCACTAAAAGCATACTGCTAAAAACGGAAAGCCTTAAAGAATAAAAATGGCAACAACATCAGACATTAGAAACGGTTTGTGTATTAGATACAATAACGATATCTTTAAAATTATAGAATTTTTACATGTAAAACCGGGTAAAGGTCCAGCCTTTGTAAGAACAAAATTAAAAAGTGTTACAAATGGGAAAGTAATTGATAATACATTTCCGGCAGGAAGAAAAATTGATGACGTAAGAGTTGAGACACATAAATTTCAGTTTTTATATCATGATGGGGAGTTTTATCATTTTATGAATGAGGTGGATTACACGCAGATCCGTTTATTAGAAGCAGCTTTAGATACTCCTCAATTAATGAAAGAAGGAGAAATCGTTACTATAATTATCAACTCAGAAGACAACATGCCGCTTTCGGTAGAAATGCCTTTAAGTGTAATTCTTGAGGTTATACATGCAGAACCAGGAGTTAAAGGTAATACAGCGACGAATGCAACAAAGCCAGCAACTGTAGAAACTGGTGCATCGGTAAATGTTCCTCTATTTATTAATGAAGGTGATAAAATTAAGATAGAAACTGCAAAAGGTACGTATCAAGAAAGAATTAAAGAATAAAAATAGTAATCAGTCTTCAGTTGGCAGTCAATAAATGAAATTTAAGAAACCACAATCATTACAAAATATTGCATCTCTCTTAAACATAGAGTTTGTAGGTGATGCTAATTTCGAGATTTTAGGAATTAACGAAATTCATGTTGTAGAAAAAGGTGATATGGTTTTTGTTGATCATCCAAAATATTATGAAAAAGCATTAAATTCTGCTGCAACTACAATTTTAATCAATAAAAAAGTAACTTGTCCAGAAGGAAAAGCTTTGTTAATTTCTGATGATCCTTTTCGTGATTTTAATAAAATAACCAAGTATTTTAATCCTTTTATTGCATCCAAAGAAAGCATTTCTGAAAGCGCAACTATAGGCGAAGGAACCGTTATTCAACCCAATGTTTTTGTTGGTAATAATGTAAAAATTGGTAAAAATTGTGTAATTCATCCAAATGTTACTATTTATGATCAAACAATTATTGGTAATAATGTAACTATTCATGCAAATACAGTTTTAGGTGCTGACGCTTTTTATTACAAAAAAAGACCAGAAGGGTATGATAAATTAATTTCTGGAGGAAGAGTTGTACTTGAAGATAATGTAGATTTAGGAGCTTCTTGTACGATTGATCGAGGTGTTAGTGGAGATACAACCATTAAAAAAGGGACAAAAATAGACAATCAAGTTCATGTTGGACACGATACTATTATTGGCGAAAAATGTTTAATAGCGTCACAAACTGGAATTGCAGGTTGTGTAATTATTGAAGATGAAGTTACCATTTGGGGGCAAGTTGGCACAAACAGTGGAATTACAATTGGTAAAGGTGCAATTATTTTAGGGCAAACAGGAGTAACAAAATCGGTGGCTGGAGGAAAGTCCTATTTTGGAACACCTATATCAGAATCAAGAGAAAAATTAAAAGAAATGGCCGAAATAAAACAGTTTTTAAAGGAGCGAAAAAAATCATAAATAAAGTATTTATTTTGTTTTTTTAAAAACCAACAAATAGCTATTTTTGCAGCATAAATTAAATCAAATTCCATTTCGTTTTCCTTTTGGAAAAATTTAAAAGCAATGGACTAAATAATGAACTATGAGTGTTTTAGTAAATAAGAATTCAAAAATTATTGTTCAAGGTTTTACAGGTAGTGAAGGTACTTTTCACGCTGGTCAAATGATTGATTACGGAACTAATGTTGTTGGAGGAGTTACTCCTGGGAAAGGAGGTCAAGAACACTTAGGGAAACCAGTTTTTAATACAGTTTTAGAATCTGTGGAAAAAGTAGGAGCAGACACCTCAATTATTTTTGTACCACCAGCTTTTGCTGCGGATGCAATTATGGAATCTGCAGATGCAGGAATCAAAGTAATTATCTGTATTACAGAAGGAATTCCTACTGCAGATATGGTAAAAGTAAAAGCATATATTGCAAATAAAGATACTAGGTTAATTGGTCCTAACTGTCCAGGTGTAATTACCCCGGGTGAAGCTAAAGTTGGTATTATGCCAGGTTTTATCTTTAAAAAAGGGAGAGTTGGTATTGTCTCTAAATCGGGTACTTTAACGTATGAAGCTGCAGATCAAGTTGTAAAACAAGGATTCGGAATTTCTACTGCAATTGGTATTGGAGGAGATCCTATTATTGGAACAACGACTAAAGAAGCTGTTGAATTGTTAATGAATGACCCAGAAACTGAGGCAATCGTTATGATTGGTGAAATTGGCGGAAATTTAGAAGCTGAAGCTGCACAATGGATTAAAGCGGATGGTAATAGAAAACCAGTGGTTGGTTTTATCGCTGGTCAAACTGCACCTGCAGGAAGAACAATGGGACATGCCGGAGCGATTGTTGGTGGAGAAGATGATACTGCACAAGCAAAAATGAAAATTTTAGCAGAAAACGGAATTCACGTAGTAAGTTCTCCAGCAAAGATTGGTGAAATGGTTGCGAAAGTTTTAAAATAATCATTCTTTTAGAAGAGAATGAAGTATAAATTCCCGTGTAAACGGGAATTTCTTTTTTATATTTGATCATTGTCAGTTTGAGTTTGATACAAACAACTAAATAATAAAACATGAAACTACTAGAAAATAAATCAGCAATAATTACAGGAGCAACGCGAGGAATTGGAAGAGGAATTGCAATGGAATTTGCAAAACACGGAGCAAATGTTGCTTTTACCTACAGTTCTTCTGTAGATGCTGCAAACGCTTTAGAATTAGAATTAAAGGCTTTTGGAGTAAATGCTAAAGGATATCAATCAAACGCTGCAAATTTTGATGCAGCGCAAGAATTAGCTAAAAATGTTTTAGAAGATTTTGGTTCAATTGATATTTTAGTAAACAACGCAGGGATTACTAAAGACAATTTGTTAATGCGTATGTCCGAACAAGATTTTGATCAAGTAGTAGAAGTAAATTTAAAATCGGTTTTTAATTTAACAAAAGCGGTTATTAGACCAATGATGAAACAAAGAGCAGGCTCAATTATAAATATGAGCTCTGTTGTTGGGTTAAAAGGGAATGCAGGTCAAACAAATTATGCAGCGTCAAAAGCTGGTATTGTTGGATTTTCTAAGTCTGTAGCTTTAGAGCTAGGATCAAGAAATATTAGAAGTAACGTGATTGCTCCAGGGTTTATTGAAACAGAAATGACGGACAAATTAGATGCAACAACTGTGCAAAGTTGGAGAGATGGAATTCCTCTAAAAAGAGGAGGAACACCAGAAGATATTGCAAATGCATGTGTGTTTTTAGCTTCGGATATGAGTTCTTATATTACAGGGCAAACACTTTCTGTTGACGGGGGTATGTTAACATAATAAGCGGCGGTTTCATTAATTAGTAAAAAAGGATTTGTGATCTATAGCAAGTCGGGAAACTAATAAAATATAAAAATCACAAACCTGTAACAAATTAACGTTACAGGTTTTTCTTTTATCAATGATATGTATATCTTTCCAATAAAATAAAAGTATTGCAAACAACCACTATTTTATATATCCTATTCTCTCTATTGCTGGGACTTTTAGTAGCATATTTTCAATATTATTACAAAGTAAAAAACAAACTAAAAGTTACTGGTTTACTCTTTGTTTTAAAAACAATGAGTTTATTTTTGTTGCTTTTATTGTTGATAAACCCTACAATTGAAAAAATGGAAATTGAAAATGAAAAACCAACACTTTCTGTTTTAGTTGATAATTCTAAATCAGTTTCTTTTTTTAAGGAAGGTAAAAATGTAACTGATATTGTTTCAAGTTTACAGAATAATAGAGACTTAACCACTAAATTTTTTTAAATGAATTTGCATTTGGTAGAAACTTAGAAGTTTTAGATAGCCTTTCTTTTATAGAAAATGAAACAAATATTACCGAAGCAATCACTAAAGTTAATGAATTTCAAAAAGATAAAATTGCGCCTATTATTTTAATTACGGATGGAAACCAAACCATTGGTGAGGCGTATGAGTTTTTAAATTCGAAGCGGCCAATTTATCCAATTATAGTTGGTGATACTATAAAATATGTGGATCTTAAAATTGCGCAATTAAATGTAAATAAATACAGTTATTTGCAGAATAAATTTCCTGTTGAGGTGATTTTAAACTTTGAAGGCACAGAAACAATAAATACACAATTTTCAATTTTTAATGACGGAAAAACGGTTTATCGAGAAAATGTTTCTTTTTCTTCGGATAAAAAATCGGCAACAATTACAGCAAATTTAACTTCTACAAAAGAAGGTTTACAATATTATACAGCTTCTATAAATACATTAAAAAACGAAAAAAACACGAAGAATAATAGCGAAATTTTTTCGGTAGAAGTCATCAATGAACAAACAAAAGTATTGATATTAAGTTCCGTTTTACACCCAGATATTGGTGCTTTAAAGAAATCGATAGAAAGCAATAAGCAACGTTCTGTTGATGTTCTTTTAGTTGATAAATTTAAAGGTAATATACAAGATTACCAGCTAGTTATATTTTATCAATTAAACAATAAGTTTACTTCAATTATTTCTGAATTAAAACAGCAGAATAGTAATTATTTATTGATTTCTGGGGCAGATACTGATTGGAATTTCATCAATAAACAACAATTAGGTTTTACAAAAAATGCCATTAATCAAACAGAAAATTATGGAGCAATTTATGATGATTCTTTTTTAACTTTTTTACAAGAAGATATTGGCTTTGATAATTTTCCGCCTTTAAAAGATAAGTTCGGAGAAGTTTTAATTTCTAAAGAGCATCAAACTTTATTGTATCAAAATGTAAACGGCATTCAAACGAATCAACCTTTATTTACAACTTTTGATGTAAACAATCAAAGATCGGCAGTTTTGTTTGGAGAAGGCATTTGGAAATGGAGAGCGGTAAGTTTTTTAAATTCAAATTCGTTTGAAGAGTTTGATAAATTTACAGGAAGTTTAGTACAATACTTGGCATCCAACAAAAAGAGAGATCGTTTAGAAGTAAATGCAAACACAATTTATCCTGCAAATTCAACCATACATATATCCGCATTTTATACGGATAAAAATTATCAATTTGATGCGAGAGCAGCTTTAGAAATTGCAATTACAAATTCAGAAACCAAAGAAGTAACAAAAATTCCGTTTTCATTAATAAATAATTCTTATCAGATTGAAATTGAGAATTTAACTTCTGGAGATTATTCTTATAAAGTGGAAGTTTTAGGGTTGGATATTAAAACTAATGGACGTTTTAAAATTACTGAGTATCAAATTGAGGAACAGTTTACAAACGCCAATGAATCGAAGTTACAACAATTAGCAGCAAAAACTGGAGGGAAGGTTTATTATAAAAATCAAATGGCTGATTTAACAAAAGAACTTTTAGAAAATGAGTCTTTCTATACGGTGCAAAAATTATCCATAAAACAACAAATTTTAATTGATTGGAAATGGATTTTATTTTTTATAATTGGTTTATTTACGGCAGAATGGTTTATCAGAAAATATCATGGAAAAATTTAATAATTTAATAAATAAATAAAAGGATATGAGATTTCACACAAGAAAATGGGTAAAACCAGAAGATTTAAATCCGAATGGAACTTTATTTGGTGGTAGACTTTTACAGTTAATAGACGAAGAAGTTGCTATTTATGCCATTATTCAGCTAGAAATTCCAAGAACAGTAACCAAATATATGTCTGAAATAGATTTTGTGAGTTCAGCAAAACAAGGAGATATTATTGAAATAGGAATTGATGTTGTAAAATTCGGAAACTCTTCTATTACATTAACATGTAGTGTTAGAAATAAATTAACCAGAAAAATAATAATTGATATTGAAAAGATTGTAATGGTTTCTTTGGATGAAGATGGAAACCCTAAAAAGCATGGAAAAACAGAAATTGAATTTGTAAAAGATCGATTAAATGAAGATTAATATGCCTTTTTTAATTTAGATAGAAGTCTATTATAAAAAATAAAATGGGACACAGCCATACACATCATCATAGTTCATCAACAGAAAATATAAAAGTTGCTTTTTTTCTGAATTTATTCTTTACTATTATTGAGTTTATTGGTGGAGTTTACACAAATAGTTTGGCAATAACATCTGATGCAATTCATGATTTAGGTGATAGTTTAAGTTTAGGAATGGCTTGGTATTTTCAAAAAATATCCACCAAAAAAGCAACAAAAAAGTATTCTTATGGTTTTAAAAGATTTGCACTTTTAGGTGCTTTAATCAATTCAGTAATTCTATTAATAGGATCTATTTTTATCATTTTAAAAGCAATTCCTAGAATTATAAATCCAGAAGAATCAGACGCAAAAGGAATGATGTGGTTTGCTATTTTAGGAATTATAGTAAATGGAGCTGCTGTTTTAAAACTTCAAAAAGGAATATCAATTAATGAGCGAGTTGTTTCTTTGCACATGTTAGAAGACGTTTTAGGTTGGGTTGCCGTTTTAATTGCAAGTATTATTATGCAATTTTGGGATGTGCCGATATTAGATCCTATTTTATCATTATTAATTGCTTTATATATTTTATTTAATGTTTTTAAAAATGCCAAAGAAAGCATCAGAATTATTTTACAAGGAACACCAATGGCGGTTTCTGTAGATGAAATTAAAACTAAAATTCTTGAAAATAAAGAAATTAAAAGCTTACATGATTGCCATTTATGGACTATGGATGGTGAATATAATATTTTAACTGTCCATTTATTAATGGTTGATAAGAATATTTCTTGGCAAAAAGCAGATCAAGTTAAAAAAGAAATTAGAAAAGTTTTACATGATGATTTTCATTTCGAGCACATTACCCTAGAAATAGAAGTTTCAGAAGATTGTTACTATATAGATTGTGTTTAAAGAACTTATAGCGTAAATTTGATAAATTTAAAAACAAATAAAAATGGCAAATAATCAAATGGAACTTAAATTCCCAAAAGGAGGAATATTCATAGTTGTATTAGTAGTAGCATTAATAATTTTATTTTCAAAATCAACCGTTACAATTGGTCCTGGAGAAGGAGGTGTTATTTTTGAGTCTTTAGGGAATGGTATAAATACAGAGAAAACCTATAGTGAAGGGTTTCATGTTGTAGCTCCTTGGAATAGAATGATTATTTTAAAAGTACGTCAGCAATCTATTTCTGATGAAATGAATGTACTTTCTGTTAACGGATTAGAAGTTAAAGTAAATGGTACAATTTGGTACGAGCCAGAGTTTAAAAACTTAGGTCTACTAATAAAAACTAAAGGGGAAGATTTTGAACGCGAATTATTAGATCCTGCAATTAACGCAGCAGCAAGAAGTGTAGTTGGTCGTTATACACCAGAACAATTATATTCAAGTAAAAGAGATGTAATTGAGCAAGAGATTTTAGATGAAATTCAAATAGTTTTAAAAGAACAATATTTGTTAGTTACACGAGTTTTGGTTGAAGATGTTAAATTGCCAACTACAATTAGAACAGCAATTGAAACGAAATTGAAGCAAGAGCAAGAGTCTTTAGAATATGAATTTAGAATTGCAAAAGCAGAGAAAGAAGCTAAAAGACAAAAAATTGATGCAGAAGGTAAAGCTGTAGCCAACAAGATTTTAAGTGAATCTTTAACAGATAAGATTTTACAAGAAAAAGGTATTGGAGCTACTTTAGAACTTGCTAAATCTACAAATAGTAAAGTGATCGTTATTGGTTCAGGGAAGTCTGGAATGCCAATTATACTTGGAAATCAATAAGAAGTTTTTTAAACTTTTAATAAATTATAAATCCAGCTTAAAGCTGGATTTTTTTTATTCTTTAGTTTATAAATAACTACGAGTGTTTGTTTTTAAACTGTTGTTAAACACTTTTTATAAAGTAATGACTACTATTTATGAGTGAAAATGCTTTAAAAGGGTTTAAATTGAATATTTTTTAATAGTTTAATTACTTGAATGAGTATTAATTTTTGCTATTTTAAAACGTATTAGGATTAGTTTTTTACAGGAATTTTATTGCGTTCTATTTTACCCTTTTTAAACGCCTTGTGGTTTTCATAACAATCTAAAACAGCTTCAATCATTTGCAGGTCAGAAGCTTTTTTAATAAAATATTCTGAGTAGCTGCAGTCTGCAAGTAAATCTGTTAATTCTTGTCTATCCATTTCTAAATATTCCATTATTACTTCTCTGTCAAAATTACCGGCTAACATTTTGCGTAAATTATCTTCGTTTTTTAGTTTTTGAAGCTTTTTAAGTTGTTTAGGTTTCTTTCCAAAAAGGCTGTACAAGAAATCTACTGGTTGAAATAATGCAGCAATAGGAGAGGAATAGTTTTTGCTTTGTGGCTTACCTACTTCATACGTTTGCGGCAAACCATTAATATGAATTCTAGTAAATTTGTCTTTAGGTACAAGCTTTACATCTACTTCTAAAACACCTATTAATTGGGTAGATTTAATAATTATTTCTTTAATTTCTTCTGGTTTTTCATAAAGTGCAATTTCTAATTCATTACCTTTTAGTAGGTCATTTGTGATTTTTAGTTTAATGGATGAAAATCCTAAATAAGAAACTAGAATTGTATCATTGGTCTTTGTTGGTAATTCAAAAAAGCCTTTATCATCAGTAATTGTACCCACAACTGCATTTAAATTTAAAACGTGAGCGGCACTCAAGACACGTTTATTTTCAGCATGTATAATTTGACCTTTTAAAATTGTGGAGCGAATACTGTCTTTTTGAGAAAATGCGCTTAAACTGATTAATAAGCACAAAATGAATAGGTTTCTTTGCATACCTGCGAAATTAAGTATAAAACTGTATAGAAAAGTTAATATTTTGTGAAGAAGTAAAAATAATTATTAAAAAGTGCGCACGAGAAGATTCGAACTTCCACATCCTTGCGAATACAGCCCCCTCAAGGCTGCGCGTCTACCAATTTCGCCACGTGCGCTTTTTAAAATAAAAAAGTTAAGCAATGGTTGCTTAACTTTTTTATGGTGACCGGGCTGGGGCTCGAACCCAGGACCATCTCCTTAAAAGGGAGATGCTCTACCAACTGAGCTACCAGGTCAATTTTAATTAGGGTGCAAATATACTACCTATCATTTAAATTAGAAATATAAAATTGAATAAATTTTATCGATATTTGTTAAAAATTTTAAATAATGAAAATTGTCTTGTTAGGATATATGGCTTCCGGTAAATCTAGTATTGGTGAAAAACTTTCTAAAAAGTTGTCTATGAGTTTTATAGATCTAGATGATTACATTATTGAAAAAGAAAATATGGCTATTTCAGACATTTTTAAGGCAAAAGGTGAAATTTACTTTAGGTTAATTGAGAACAAATATTTGAAAGAAATACTCTTAAAAAAGGACGATTTCATACTTTCTTTAGGCGGGGGGACTCCTTGTTACGCAAATAACATGGAAGAAATTAATAAAAATGAGACAATTTCTATCTATTTACAAGGCACTATTCCAACTTTAGTAAAAAGGTTGATAAAAAAGAAAAGCACAAGACCTTTAATAGCTTCTTTAAGTGAGGATAAAATTCCTGAATTTGTTGCAAAACACCTTTTCGAAAGACGTTTTTTTTATGATCAGGCTAAAATGATGATAAAAATTGATCGGAAATCGAAAAAAGAAGTTGTTAAAGAATTAGTAAAATTACTAAATTAAATAGGCTTTTGCTTCTTTGCCTAAAAAATCTATTTGCACATGTTCTTTTATAGAGGTTGATAAAGAAACTCCTTTAAAATCTGCTTTTACTGGATATTTTTTATGATTTCTATTCACCAATACAGCTGTTTTAAATCTTTTTAAAGGTACATCTAAAAAGTGTTTCACTCCGTAAATTAAAGTGGTACCAGAGTTTAGAACATCATCAACTAAAACTATTGATTTATTTTTATAATCAGCAACAGTTATAGAGGTAGAGATAGAATTTAAAGGTTTTTTCTTGTTCATATTTACCTTGCAAATAGTTACTTTTAAAGTAGAAATTTCCTTGAGCGTTTCTACTAACTTTTCAGCAAAAATATATCCATTACCAACAATACCAGCAATAATAACTTCTTTTTCATCGGTATTGCTTTCATAAATTTGATATGCAATTCTTTTAATCTTCTGATTAATTTGAACTGTATTTAAAATAATATTATTTTCTGTTGTCATAAGCTTTCTTCTGTATCTTCTTGATATCCTTCTATATCTCTTCTGTCTTTTTTAGTAGGTCTTCCTGCACCTTTTTTACGGTAATAATCTTTAGAATATTTTAAAAGTTCTGTTTTTTCAAACTCTTCTTTTGGCGTAACGTCTTTCATATAAAGAGACACCAATTTTGCACCAACTCTACTTTCGGGTAAATCTAAAACTTTTATTTGATAATTAATTTGATTTTTTCTCACTAAAATCAATTCATTACCAAAGACTTCTTTAGAGGGTTTTATGCTCTTGTTTTCAATCTTAACTTGCCCCTTTTTACTGGCTGTTGTTGCTATGCTTCTAGTTTTAAAAACTCGAATGCACCATAAATATTTATCAATTCTCATAAAAAAAGTTAAAAAATTACGTTTGTCTTTTTACAAAGGTATAAAAATGGTAAATTGCGCACTCAAATTTAAAGGTTAAATGATAAAAATAAAAAATATAGTAGCATTCATAATTTTTACAACTATTATTTCTTCATGTGATAACGCAAATATTGCAATAGTTGATGATTTTGACTATGAAGCGCAAGCTTTAATGGATAATGATACTCTAGTGCAGTTTCTAAAGAATCATTATTATGATAATACGGGAGAAGATATAAAAGATTTAGTTTCTGGAGAAACAGCTCTTTTTGATGATTCTAAATTGAAATCTATGGATGTTAAAAATAATGATATAGATTATACGTTATATTATTATACTAATAGAGAGGGAAGTGCTACTGTAGATAAAGGAAATCCTACGGTTATGGATTCTGTTTACGTTAAATATAACGGACAAAGAATTGTAAATACAGATAGTATTAGTGCTTCTTTTGATAAAAGCAATGGCATTTGGTTTACGCTTAATAGTGTAATAAGAGGTTGGACATTTGGATTTACAAATTTTAAAGGTGGCAATAATACTACAAATAATGGACCTATTACATATGAAAATGGGGGTAAAGGAATTTTGTTTATTCCATCTGGTTTGGCATACGGAAAAACAGGGAGTTCTTCTATTTTAGGTAATGAATGTTTATTGTTTTATATAGATTTATATGATCTAATACAAGGAACTGACCACGATAATGACGGAGTAGCATCTAGTAATGAAGATCCAGATGGTGATGGAGATCCAAGAAATGATGATACAGATTTAGATGGATCCCCAAATTATTTTGACGCTGATGATGATGCAGACGGTGTTTTAACGATTAATGAAGATGCAAATGGAGATGGAAATCCTGCGAATGATTTTAGTGATCCAAGCAATCCAACTTTAGCGGATTATTTAAATCCTTTAATAAAAGTAAAAAAATAAATAGTTATTAATTTATATAAAAAATGCTCTTGAGAAATCAAGAGCATTTTAAGTTTATATAAAAAATAGTTTACTTATAATTCTAATGATATACCAAAAATAATTTGATTGGTTCTATTATCAATAGTAACACTCGAACTATTGCCTACAAATTTTGTTTCGGAATTAGATAGCCCTCTTTCCCAACGAACATCAATACCTAAACTTCCAAATTCAATTCCAAATCCCATTTGTAATCCAACAGAAAATTTGTCAAATTCGTCAGTAGTTAGTTCAGAAAAATTAAATTGATCATCTAAAATATATTGAAACGAAGGGCCAATAAAAACATTTCCAAAACCAAAAACTTTTTTACCTAATAAAACAGGAACATCCAATTTTTTAAAATCATAATCTGTAGAACTATTTTTATATAAATATTCAGTTTTCACTTCGGTATAAACGATTTCTGGCCTTATATATAAACCTAAAACATAAATATTTCCTCTAAACCATACACCTGCGTGAAATCCTATTTTGGCATTTGCACCATCTGCAATATCATTAGTTGCGTCTTTAAATGATTCTTTACCCGTATTGTTATAATTTACACCACCCTTAATACCAAAATTTACTTGTGCATTTGAATTTTGAGTTAACCCAAAAGCCAAACAAATTACTAAAATTACTTTTTTCATTTTTTTTATTAAGTTGATAGTATCCGCGTTTTCAAAAGTAAAACGTTATTTTTTTCTAGAAATTACTTTTTTAACAGCTTTAACTACTGCAGCAGCGTTTAAACCGTATTTAGCCATTAATTGTGCTGGAGTTCCAGATTCTCCAAAAGTATCGTTCGTTGCAACGAATTCTTGTGGAGTAGGATTATTTAAGGCAAGTGTTCTGGAAACACTTTCACCTAAACCGCCAAATTTATTATGTTCTTCGGCAGTAACAATACAGCCTGTTTTAGCAACGGATTTTAAGATGATTTCTTCATCTAATGGTTTAATTGTATGAATATTTATTACTTCCACAGAAATCCCTTCCGCTTCTAATTGCTCTGCAGCTTGTAAAGATTCCCAAACTAAATGACCGGTTGCAACAATGGTTACATCTGTTCCTTCTGTTAACTGAATTCCTTTTCCGATTACAAATTTTTCATCCGTAGGCATAAATACAGGAACTGCTGGACGACCAAAACGTAAATATACTGGCCCATCAAAATCTGCAATTGCAATGGTTGCTGCTTTCGTTTGATTATAATCACACGGATTTATAACGGTCATTCCTGGCAACATTTTCATCAAGCCAATATCTTCTAATATTTGATGTGTTGCGCCATCTTCACCTAAAGTAACACCTGCGTGAGACGCACAAATTTTTACGTTTTTACCAGAATACGCAACAGATTGACGAATTTGATCGTACACACGTCCAGTAGAAAAATTGGCAAATGTTCCCGTAAACGGAATTTTACCTCCAATTGTTAAACCAGCAGCAATACCAATCATATTAGCTTCTGCAATACCAATTTGGAAAAATCGATCTGGATTTTCTTTAATAAATTGATCCATTTTTAAAGAACCAATTAAATCGGCACATAAAGCAACTACGTTTGGATTTGTTCTACCTAATTCAGTTAAACCATCACCAAAGCCAGAACGTGTGTCTTTTTTTTCTGTGTACGTGTATTTTTTCATTATAATTTGTGTTGTGTTGTGAAATTTTGCGTAAAAATAAACTTTTATTTCTCTTTAAAGAAATGAAAAGCGAGAATAGAAAAAAGACTTTTTAACAGAATGTGAGAAAGTTTAGAAAAAATGACACTTTAATATTAAAATTTGAGTTTTTATATACAAATTTTAAGAATTAATATTATTGGAAGAGCGGAACTTATTTATACTTGCGATCTAGCACAGCTTTTAACGGAATTTTCTAAAATCTGTGATAATTAATAATATTAATCGATAGATTATTTTAGGATTATAATCAAATAAATTTATAACTTCATTAATTCTTCGTAGAGTTTGTGAACCGGCAAACCAACTACATTAAAATAACTTCCTTCTATTTTTTCAATGGCTACAAATCCTATCCATTCTTGAATTCCGTATGCCCCAGCTTTGTCTAAAGCATTGTAATTTTTGATGTAATACTTAATTTCTTCATCCGTAATTTCTTTGAAAGAAACAATGGTGGTGTCGTTAACAATCTTTTGAGAACGCTTTTTTTTTATACTGATAGATGTAATTACTTCATGTTTTTTGCCAGATAAAGCTCTTAACATTTTAAAAGCATCTTCTGCATCTTTAGGTTTTCCTAGCGCCTTATTTTCCAGCCAAACAATAGTATCCGAAGTAATTAATAGGTCTTTTTCTGATAAATTTGTAAATGCTTTTGATTTTAAATCAGCTAAATAATCGGTAATTTCACTTCGTTTTAATTCTTGCGGATAAATTTCATCAACTTCTTTTAATTGAATTGTAAAATCAATGTCTAAATCCTTGAAAAACTGTTGTCTTCTCGGAGAAGCAGAAGCTAAAATAAGATTGTAATTTTTAAGTTTTTCTCTTAACATCAAAAATTATTATGCGTTAAAATTTTTCTTAATTCTAGATAAATCTCGCTTGTTATCTCTGTCTTTTATCACTTCTCGCTTATCGTGCGTTTGCTTTCCTTTGGCTAAAGCAATTTCTAATTTCGCAAAACCTTTATCATTCAAAAACAGACGCAACGGAACAATTGTATTTCCTTTTGCTTCAACATCTTTTTTAAGGCTTCTTAATTCGCGCTTGTGCATTAATAGTCTACGTTCACTTTTTGGTTTGTGATTAAATTGATGCCCAAACATATATTCTTGAATGTACATATTAACGATAAACAATTCTCCGCGATCGTTAAATTCACAAAAACTTTCTGTAATTCTAGCTTGACTTAACCGAATAGACTTTATTTCAGTTCCGGTTAATTGAATTCCAGCAACATATTTGTCTAGAATTTCAAATTCGAAACGTGCTTTTTTATTTTTAATATTTATTTTCTTCTGAACAGTCATTGACTGGTTTTTGTTTAAAAAATTTTAACAAAGATACATTTTTACTTTGGCGAAATAAATGTAATTTTGAAATCAATTTTCTGACTAAAACAAAGAAAACTCAATGAGATATTTATCTGTATTTTTAGTTGTTTTTTAATTTCCTTTAAACTTTCTAATACAAAGTTAACGGCTCAACAAATTATTGATAAAACAATTGTGGCTTCCGGTTCTTATAAAGTGGGTAATGCTCAAATTAAATTTAAGTTTAGGAATACAGAATATATTGCTATTAGACGAACCAGCGGTGAATTTGTTTTAATAAGAAACCAAAGAAAAGAGAATTTTGGAACGATATCAGATATCGTTAGTAATAATGGCTTTAAAAGAGAAATAAACGCAAATGAGTTGGTTGTTCTAGATTCAATGGCAAATAAGTATTCAAACTCTGTAAATTCAGTTCACTATTTTTCCGTGTTGCCTTATGGATTAAATGACAAAGCTGTTATAAAAAAGCGCTTGCCATCCTCAATTATAAAAGGAGAAGAATACTATAAAATTGAAGTTACCTTTTCTGAAAATGGAGGAGGAGAAGATTTTGAAGATGTCTTTATTTATTGGGTTGGTAAAAAGGATTTTTTAATTGATTATTTAGCCTATTCTTATCATACAAATGGCGGTGGTAAACGCTTTAGAGTTTTAAAAGAGCAATGCAAAAAAGGCGGAATTCGTTTTGTAGATTATCATAATTACAAAACAACAAATCCATCAATTTTTTTAGTAGATCTTGATAAAGCTTTTGAAAATAATCAGCTTAAAAAAATATCAGAAATTGTTTTAGAGGATATTGAAGTAACTATTTTAGATTAATCAACTTTTTCGACCTTACTCGTTTTTCCTTCCTTTGTAATGGTGATGATAAATAAGCTAGAATTGTCATTATCGTCAATATCTTTATATTTTTTTTCTCCTAAAATTTTGTTTACAAAAGCAGGTGTTGTATTGCTATGACCAACTACTAAAACTGTTTTTCCTTCGGTATTTTTTTGAAATATGGAATCATACATATTTCTTGGCTTATAATTTATAATCGCTAATTTTTTGCTTTCTGCAGTTGGTTTTGATGTTTGCATTGTTCTATTATAATTTGTAGAATACACAGCATCTAAATGAATGTTTTTAAAATATTCTGCCCATTTCTTAGCCCTTTCTAAACCTACTTCATTCAAATTTGGGTTTTTATTAGAGGTGTCAGTTCTAACTTTTTCTGAGTGACGAATAAAATAATAGGTAGTTGTTGCAGTTGTTTCTTCTTTTTTAATATTAGAAGTGCAAGAAATTAAAACGATAAATAATAAAAGAAGATGCTTTTTCATGATGATAATATTTATACGAATATACTAAAAAAGTAAAAGTGATATTTTTTCAAATACCACTTTTACAAACGAACCAAACTTAATTATGTGTCATTTAATTTTCAACGAAATCAGATTGATTTCTAAAAACTAATTGATCATCAAAAGCATCCAGTAAAATAATACTATCTGTTGTTATTTTTCCAGATAAAATTTCTTTAGAAAGTTGATTTAAAACTTCTTTCTGAATCACTCTTTTTACAGGTCTTGCTCCAAATTCCGGCTGATACCCTTTTTTAGATAAATACGTAATTGCTTCATCTGTAGCGTCTAAAGTAATGTCTTGTTTGCCAATCATTTTCTTTAAATAATCTATTTGAAGTTTTACAATCTTAAAAATATCCTTTTTATTTATAGGCGTAAACATAATTACATCATCAATTCTATTTAAGAATTCTGGTCTAACCGATTGTTTTAACAAGGCTAAAACATCAATTTTAGCTAATTCTGTAACAGACTCTAAATCTGCTTTTGGATGACTAAATTTTTCCTGAATTATTTGACTTCCTATATTTGAAGTCATGATAATAATTGTATTTTTAAAATCGGCAACTCTGCCTTTATTATCAGTCAATCTTCCTTCATCTAAAACTTGTAAAAGAATATTAAAAGTATCTGGATGCGCTTTTTCGATTTCATCTAAAAGTACCACCGAATAAGGTCTTCTTCTAACAGCTTCTGTTAATTGTCCGCCTTCATCATAACCAACATAACCAGGAGGTGCACCAATTAATCTACTTACAGAATGTTTTTCTTGATATTCACTCATATCAATTCTAGTCATTGCATTTTCATCATCAAAAAGATATTCAGCCAATGCTTTTGCTAACTCTGTTTTTCCAACTCCGGTTGTTCCTAAAAATAAGAAGCTTCCTACGGGTTTATTAGGATTTTGCAAACCTGCTCTAGAACGTCTAACAGCATCAGAAACTGCAATAATTGCTTCTTCTTGGCCAACAACTCTTTTATGCAGTTGCAATTCTAATTTTAATAATTTTTCACGATCTGATTGAATCATTTTTGTAACCGGAATTCCAGTCCATTTTGCAACGATTTCTGCAATATCTTCATATGTTACTTCCTCTTTTATTAAAGATTTTTCAGACTGATTTTCGTGCAATACTTTTTGAAAGCGTTCTAAATCTTTTTGAGCTTCTTTAATTTTGCCATATCTAATTTCAGCAACTTTACCATAATCTCCTTCACGCTCTGCCTTTTCTGCTTCAATTTTAAAATCTTCAATCGCAGCTTTTGCATTCTGAATATTATCGACAATTTCTTTTTCTGATTTCCATTTGGCGTTCATTTCATTGCGCTCTTCTTTCAGGTTTGCTAAATCAGAACGTAATGATTTTAATTTTGATTCGTCTTTTTCACGTTTAATGGCTTCAATTTCGATTTCTAATTGCATCACCTTTCTATCCAAGACATCTAATTCTTCTGGTTTAGAATTGATTTCCATACGTAATTTTGCCATCGCTTCATCCATTAAATCAATGGCTTTATCAGGTAAAAAACGATTGGTAATATAACGTTGAGATAATTCTACTGCACCAATAATTGCTTCATCTTTAATTCGTACTTTATGATGTGTTTCATATTTTTCTTTAATTCCTCTTAAAATTGAAATAGCACTTTCTGTATCTGGTTCATTTACAATTACTTTCTGAAAACGACGCTCTAAAGCTTTGTCTTTTTCAAAATATTTTTGATATTCATCTAAAGTTGTTGCACCAATTGCACGCAGTTCTCCACGAGCTAATGCAGGCTTCAGAATATTAGCTGCATCCATTGCACCTTGTCCACCTCCAGCACCAACTAACGTATGAATTTCATCAATAAAAAGAACAATATCACCATCAGAATTTGTTACTTCTTTAATTACAGATTTTAAACGTTCTTCAAATTCTCCTTTATACTTTGCGCCAGCAATTAACGCACCCATATCCAACGAAAAAATCAATTTATTTTTTAAGTTTTCTGGTACATCGCCGTCTACAATTCTGTGCGCTAAACCTTCTGCAATTGCAGTTTTTCCTGTTCCTGGTTCACCAACTAAAATTGGATTATTTTTTGTTCTTCTTGATAAAATCTGTAACAATCGTCTAATTTCTTCATCTCTACCAATTACAGGGTCTAATTTGCCATTTTCTGCTAATTCATTTAAATTTTTAGCATATTTATTTAAGGAATTATAGGTTTCTTCCTGACTTTGAGAAGTTACATTCTCTCCTTTTCTAAGCTCGTCAATAGCAGCTTTTAAATGTTTTTCTGTAACTCCTTGATCTTTTAAAACTTGGGCAATATTACTTTTCGATTTAAAAATTGCTAAAATTAAATGCTCAATCGAAACAAAATCATCCTTCATGTTTTTGGCAATAATAGATGCCTCATTCAAGGTTTTATTTGCTTCTCTCGATACCATTAATTCTGCGCCAGTAACTTTAGGAAAACGCTCTAATTGCTTGTCTAATATTTGATTAATAACAGTGATATTTATGTTTAATTTCTTTAATAAAAAAGGCAATACATTTTCATCAACTTGACTTAACGCCTTAAAAATATGTTCATTTTCTATTTGATTATGACCAAAACCTTGCGCAATCTGTTGCGCCATTTGTATGGTCTCTTGGGATTTGGTTGTATAATTATTTAAGTTCATTTTCTATTTTTTATAAATTTACTACAATTTTAATACCATCAACAGGAATGCTAATAAATAAGTCATATTGTCTACTAAAACCTTGATCACACTGACTTTATGACTGATTAAAATTCACTATATTTGCACCAACAAAGAACAAAAAATATAGAATGGGTATATTTAATTACATATTTGATGCTAAGGGTGATAAGGATTCAAAACCAGAAAAGAAGTCATATTTAAATTGGACTCCTTTAAGTTCCTTAGAACAATTGGAAGAAATTAAACAACAATCTAAAACAGAATCCGTGTTTATTTTTAAACATTCTACAAGTTGCGGAATTAGTAGTATGGTTCTCAAGCGATTTGAAAACTTATTTACAGAAGAACATCAGTATTTAAAAGTATATTATCTTGATTTACTTCAGTACAGAAATATCTCTGATGAAGTAGGATATACTTTTCAAGTGGTCCACCAATCCCCTCAATTACTTGTCATAAAAAATGAAGTTTCTGTCTTTGATGCTTCTCATTATGATATTACTACCATGAATTTAGCAAGATTTATATAGTATAATTGTGATAAAGCTATTATAAGTCTTATTTTTGTAACTAAATATATATTCCTTTGGAAGAAATAAACACGTCGAAAAAAATTATAGGTAAAGAATTATATGGCTATCAGCAAGATGCTCTTGAAGAGATTTTTAAGAGATTTGAAGATGCACCTCAAGATTATCACTTGTTATATCAATTGCCCACCGGAGGTGGAAAAACGGTAATTTTTTCTGAAATTGTTAGACGTTATATAGAGACTTTTAAAAAGAAAGTTTTAGTGTTAACTCACAGAATTGAGCTAAGCAAACAAACATCTAAAATGTTGAATGAATTTGGTGTAAAAAACAAAATCATTAATTCAACTGCACTTTTAGCTGATCAAGACAATTTTAGTTGTTTTGTAGCGATGGTTGAAACCTTGAAAAATAGGTTAAATGACGAAAAAGTTGATATTTCTGACATCGGTTTAGTGATCGTTGATGAGGCGCATTATAATTCATTTACAAAAATATTCAAGTTTTTTGATGATGCTTTTATACTAGGTGTTACCGCAACTCCTTTAAGTTCTAATACTAAATTACCAATGTATGGAAATTATCAAGAGTTATTTGTTGGTGAATCTATTCAGCATTTAATTGAGAGCGATTACTTAGCTAGTGCAAATTTATACTCGTATAATGTAGGTTTAACTTCTTTAGAAGTTGGAGCAAATGGAGATTATACAGTAAAATCTTCTGAAGATTTATATACAAATACAGACATGCTTTCTAAATTAGTTTCTGCCTACGAAGAAACTGCAAAAGGCAAGAAAACATTAATTTTTAATAATGGAATTAATACATCAATCCAGGTGTATCATGCATTTAAAAAAGCAGGATACGCAATTGCCCATTTAGACAATACAAATACCAAAAAAGAACGCGAGTTTATTTTAAAATGGTTTCATAAAACACCAAATGCAGTGCTTACCTCTGTAAGTATTTTAACAACAGGTTTTGATGAACCAAGTATTGAAGCTATTATCTTAAATAGGGCAACAAAATCATTAACGTTGTATTACCAAATGATTGGTCGTGGTTCTCGTATTTATGGAGATAAAAATACATTTGAAGTTGTAGATTTAGGAAATAATTTTCACAGATTTGGTGCCTGGGGCGCAGATTTAGATTGGCAAAAAATGTTTAGATCTCCGGATTATTATTTAGATGCTATTCTTTCTGATGAAGATATAGAAAGTACTTTTAGATACGAATTACCTGCGGATGTTAAAACAGAGTTTGCAAAATCTAAAGACACTTATTTCGATATGAAAAAAGTATATATTGATACGGTGAAAGCTGGTGAATCATCAAAAAGAGTTTTAGAGAAATCTATAGAGCACCATGCAATAATGTGCGTAGAAAATAGTGAGGACGTCTTTGATGCTTTAATCTTGGCTAAAATGCTAGGAGATGAGATTGATGATAGAATTAATAGATATGCAAAATGTATTTCTAAAAGCACGCATAATTTTGTAACTTGGCTAAAAGACGATTATAGAAAGAAATTAAATGCACATCTACGAACAAATTTTGATGAAATATTTGAAGATATATTTGGACACCCGCCAGAGGCCTAATGAATACTGAGGTTTTAATAGAGAAATTGAATGGTGAAAAAAAAGTACTTTTTTGAAATTTTGTTTTTGTATTAAAAAATAATTTATATTTATGAACTTGTAATGAGCAAAATCATAAGTTTTCCTTATTTCGGAAGTAACTCTTTTTTGGAGAATGAGAGATACAAAACATTTTGGAAATGTAACGAAAAAATTCAGTTATCTCCTCGTACTTTTTTAACCCAATTGCAGCTTTTTTCTAAGTTGCATGTTGTTTACTTGAAAATTTTACAGTGATAACACTTTAGTATAAAAATACAATTTATATACTAAACAATTTTTAAAAGATTTTGTTTAGTTGGTTTTATTATTAATTATATAAAAAATAAAGTGAATACTAAATACATAGATTTAATAGAACAAACGTTCTACTTTCCACAAGAAGAATTTAAAACAGAAAACAATAAATTATTTTGGCATGGTATCAATTTAATGGAATTAACAGCGGAATATGGTGCTCCATTAAAATTTACATATTTGCCTAAAATATCAGAAAATATTAATAAAGCAAAAAAGTGGTTCCAAAATAGTATGGAAAAACACGACTATAAAGGAGATTACTTTTATAGTTATTGTACAAAAAGTTCTCATTTTAAACATGTTTTAAACGAGGCCTTGAAGAATGATATTCATATAGAAACTTCATCTGCATTTGATATTGATATTGTGAATAGTCTAAAAAAAGAAGGAAAAATAAAAGATAGTACCTATGTAATTTGTAACGGATTTAAGCGTGATCAATACATCAAAAATATTGGAGCTTTAATTAATTCCGGGCATAAAAATTGTATACCAATTATAGACAATTACGAAGAAATCGATTTGATTAAATTAGAAACGAAAAAAAAGTTTAAAGTTGGTATTCGAATTGCATCCGAAGAAGAGCCTAAATTTGAGTTTTATACTTCTAGATTAGGTATTGGTTATAAAAATATTGTTTCTTTTTATGAGCGTGAAATTGCAAATAATGAGCAGGTAGAATTAAAAATTTTACATTTTTTTATTAATACGGGTATAAAAGATAATTCGTATTATTGGAACGAATTAATGAAATGTTTAAATGTTTATATCAATCTTAAAAAAGTATGTCCAACTTTAGATAGTTTAAACATTGGTGGCGGATTTCCAATTAAAAATTCATTAGCTTTTGATTTTGATTATGAATATATGGTGGATGAAATCATAAATCAAATTAAACAGGCTTGTGATAATGCGGAAGTAGAAGTACCGCATATTTTTACAGAATTTGGGAGTTTTACAGTTGGTGAATCGGGAGCAGCAATTTATGAAGTTTTATATCAGAAAAAACAAAATGATAGAGAACGTTGGAATATGATTAACTCATCATTTATAACAACTTTACCAGATTCGTGGGCAATTAATAAACGTTTTGTAATGTTGGCAATTAATAAATGGAACCTGAGATATGAGCGAGTTTTATTAGGCGGTTTAACATGCGATAGTGATGATTACTATAATTCAGAACAACACATTAATGGTATTTATTTACCTGTTTATGAAAAAGATAAACCCCTTTTTATAGGTTTTTTTAATACAGGAGCGTATCAAGAATCAATAGGAGGTTTTGGAGGTTTACAGCATTGCTTAATTCCACATCCAAAGCATTTAATAATTGATAGAGATGAAGATGGGAACTTAGTAACAAAAATATTTAAAGAGCAACAAAAAAGTAGTGAACTACTTTCAATTCTGGGCTATTAATAAAAATTGATTTATAAAATAAAAAAAAGTAGTACTTTTAATTCTCAAAATTTAAAATGAATACAACTAAAAATTATGCAGGAATTTCACAAGAGCATGGAAACCTAGCAACATCAAAAATCGTTATAATTCCTGTTCCTTATGATGGAACAAGTACATGGCAAAAAGGTGCGGATAAAGGTCCTCAAGCATTCTTAGATGCATCAGAAAACATGGAATTATATGACATTGAAACAGATTCTGAAGTGTACAAAGAAGGTATCTTTTTAGCAGAAACTGTTACAGAAAATTCATCACCAGAAGCGATGGTTGATGCTGTGCATAAAATAACTAAAAAGTATCTCAACAAAAATAAATTTGTTGCTCTTTTTGGTGGAGAACACTCAATTTCTATTGGCACAGTTAGAGCATTTAACGAATGTTTTAATAATCTAACAGTATTACAAATTGATGCGCATGCAGATTTAAGAAAGGAATATTTAGGCTCAAAATACAACCATGCTTGCTCTATGTATGAAGCAAGCCAAAATGTAAACTTAGTTCAAGTTGGTATTAGAAGTATGGATGTATCGGAAAAAAGAGTAATGAATACAGATAAAGTGTTTTTTGCACATGATATGGCTGTAAATGAAGATTGGATGGACGATGTTGTAGATCAATTAACAAGTAATGTTTTTATTACTTTTGATTTAGATGCAATGGATCCTTCATTATTACCTTCTACAGGAACTCCAGAACCAGGAGGATTGTTTTATTATGAAACATTAGAGTTTTTAAAGCGTGTTTTTACCGAAAGGAATGTTGTAGGCTTTGATATGGTAGAGCTATGCCCAAATAAAGACGATAAATCTTCAGATTTTATAGCAGCTAAACTTTTTATAAAATGCTAAGTTATAAGTTTGCTTCTAAAGGTGATACATATAATATTAGCGAAGAGGGTGATGAAGATAAAAACCCTTTTGGTAAGTTAGCTAAATTTAAAAATGATGAAGATGACTATTAATCAGAAACCAATAACAGATTTTATTGAAAAATATTTTCTTCATTTTAATGCAGCAGCTTTAGTTGATGCAGCTAAGGGTTATGAAGCGCAATTAAATAAAGGTTCAAAAATGCTAGTTTCTTTAGCAGGTGCTATGAGTACGGCTGAGCTAGGAAAGATTTTTGCTGAAATGATTCGTAAAGATAAAGTGCAAATTATTTCTTGTACAGGAGCGAATTTAGAAGAAGATGTTATGAATTTAGTAGCACATTCTCATTACAAACGAGTTCCAAATTACAGGGATTTAACTCCGCAGGATGAGTGGGATTTGTTAGAGAAAGGTCTAAACAGAGTTACAGATACTTGTATTCCTGAAGAAGAAGCATTTAGAAGAATTCAAAAACATATAGTGAAAATTTGGAAAGATGCAGAAGCAGCTGGAGAACGTTATTTACCGCATGAATATATGTATAAACTATTGTTGTCCGGAGTTTTAGAGCAACATTATGAAATAGATATTAAAGATTCTTGGATGTATGCTGCAGCGGAAAAAAACCTACCAATTATCTGTCCAGGTTGGGAAGATTCTACAATGGGTAATATTTTTGCATCCTATGTTTTAAAAGGTGAGTTGAAAGCAAGTACTGTAAAATCAGGAATTGAGTACATGACTTTCTTAGCAGACTGGTACACCAACAATTCTAAAAACGGAATTGGTTTCTTTCAAATAGGAGGAGGAATTGCAGGTGATTTCCCTATTTGTGTGGTGCCAATGTTGTACCAAGATATGGAAAGACCAGAAACACCTTTTTGGAGCTATTTCTGTCAAATTTCTGATTCTACAACAAGTTACGGTTCTTATTCTGGTGCTGTGCCAAATGAGAAAATTACTTGGGGTAAGTTGGATATTGATACACCAAAATTTATTATAGAAAGTGATGCTACAATTGTAGCGCCTCTTATATTCGCTTATTTATTAGAAATGTAATTATTATGAATAGAGTTATTGTTGAATACGCGAAACTAACCACTGATATTTTAGACATGTTAGTAGAAAAATATCCTGATGGATATGATTATAGTGATGTTATTTCTTTTAAAAATTCGAAAGGAGAAACTGTAAAAGCTATAGAAGTTAGAACGGAAGAAACTATTTATTTAGTAAAAATTAGTGATCGTCTAGAACAGACTATGGAAGATTATGCGGAGGACGAAGATTCTTTTGATGATACTGATGATATAGATTTAGAGGATATAGAGGAAGATGAAGATTGAAAAATAGATTGTATAAAAAAGTTCCAAATTTAATTTGGAGCTTTTTTAGTTTTATAAAAATATATAATTTCTATTTTTTCTTTAATTCAAAAATATCTTTTCTTCGATCGTTTAAGTTTCTAACGCTACCAAATTTATTTAAATCTTTTAGCATATCTAAATCAACATCAGCAATTAAAATCATTTCTGTATTTGTAGTTGCTTCTGCCTTAATTCCGTTTGCAGGAAAAGAAAAATCACAAGGCGTAAAAACCATGGATTGTGCATACTGAATATCCATATTATTTACTTTTGGTAAATTACCAACACTACCAGCAATCGCAACATAACATTCGTTTTCTATCGCTCTTGCTTGTGCGCAAAAACGTACTCTAGAATATCCATTTTGTGTATCCGTTAAAAAAGGTACAAATAAAATATCCATTCCTTCATCAGCTAACAATCTACTTAATTCAGGGAACTCTGAATCATAACAAATTAAAACACCAATTTTACCGCAATCTGTATCAAAAGTTCTTAATTCTGTTCCACCTTGCATTCCCCAAATTTTTGCTTCATCTGGGGTAACATGTAATTTTTCATAACGTTCCTTTGTCCCGTCTCTTTTACAAATATAACCAACATTATAGAGCAGTTCATTTCTTACTTCTGGCATACTACCAGTAATAATGTTAATATTATAACTAATTGCTAATTCAGAAAATTTTTGAACTATTTTTGGTGTGTATTTAGCTAATTCTCTGATGGCTTTCGATTCTGGTAAATGATTATAGTCAGCCATTAAAGGTGCGTTAAAAAATTCTGGAAATAGGGCAAAATCTGCACGATACGCAGAAACCGAATCCACAAAAAATTCTGCATGTTCCATTAATTCCTCTAAATCTTTGTACAAACGCATTTGCCATTGAATTAAACCTAAACGAACTACTGTCTTTTTCGTAGCGGCTTTCTTCGATTTTTTCTGATAATAAATATTATCCCACTCTAGTAATACTGCAAATTCACCTGAATTACCATCACCTTCTAAATATCCATTTAAAATTTTAGAGGGATGAAAATCATTTGAAATTTGAAAGTTTAAAACTGGATCATGAATTTCTTTACGTTTAACTTTTTCGATATATTGTTTTGGTGTTAAAGTGGCTGCATATTTATGATAGTTAGGAATTCTGCCACCAAAAGCAATACCTCTTAAATTTAATTTTTCAGTTAATTCTTTTCTATAATCGTATAATCTTCTACCAAGGCGCAAGCCTCTATATTCTTTTTTGATAAAAACATCTATTCCATATAAAACATCACCTTCTGAATCATGTGTGTCAAAAGTGAAATTCCCTGTAATGTCTTCATAAGTATGTTCGTCATCAAATTTGTCATAATCTAAAATAATAGAAAGTGCACAACCAGCTAAGTCTCCATTTATTTTTATGACTACTTGTCCTTCAGAGAATTTATCTATTAATGATTTAATTTGATTTTCTTTCCAATAAGAATTTGGCATACTGGCATATACCTGAATCATCGCTTCTTTTAACTCTTTATAATCGTCTAGCGTTAAATAATGAAGTTCAATGTTTTCTATATTTTTCATCATTTTCCTTTTTAATCTGGTTACAAAAATAACCAATAATTATAATAAAATTATATAAAAAAAACCTCACTTTTAAGGTGAGGTTTTAAATAGTATTGAACTATTTTTTTTGAATTATTTAGCAGGTAAAACCATACCGACACATTCGCCAAATCCTATGCGAACTTTACTGTTTTTGCAATGTGCACGCATAATTACAGTATCATTATCGTTTATAAACTTACGAGTTGTGCCGTCTTTTAGTTTTATAGGATTTGCTCCTTTCCAAGTTAATTCTAACATTGAACCATAACTGTCTTTTGTTGGTCCAGAAATAGTTCCAGAGCCCATCATATCACCAGCTTCTACAGGACAACCATTAACAGTATGATGCGCTAATTGCTGTGACATCGTCCAATACATATATTTAAAGTTAGATTTTGCAACCACAGTTTCTTCACCATTTTCTGGCTTGATTCCTACCTGTAAATGAATATCATAACTTCCCTTTCCTTTTTGTTTTAAATAAGGTAAAGGCTCATGAACTTGTTTCGGACTTTCTACCCTAAAAGGCTCTAAAGCATCTAAAGTTACAATCCATGGAGAAATTGTTGAAGCAAAGTTTTTACCTAAAAACGGACCTAAAGGCACATATTCCCAAGCTTGAATATCTCTTGCCGACCAATCGTTAAATTGTACCAATCCAAAAATATATTCTTCTGTTTCTTCAATAGGAATTCTTTCGCCTAAAACATTTGCATCTGTAGTAATAAAGGCCATTTCAAGTTCAAAATCTAATAATTTTGTTGGTCCAAATTCAGGAGTATTACTTCCTTCAAGAGGTTTTGTTTGTCCGTAAGGTCTTCTTATTTTTGTTCCAGACGGCACAATAGAAGAACTTCTACCATGATACCCAACAGGAACATGTAACCAATTTGGTAACAATGCATTTTCTGGATCTCTAAATAACGAACCTACATTTGTAGCATGTTCTTTACTCGCATAAAAATCTGTATAATCACCAACAGCAACGGGTAATAACATTTCTACCTCATCCATTCTAAAGATTATTTTCTCTTTATGAACAGCGTTATCTCTTAAACTTCCGTTTTTAACATCAAAAACTTCTGCAATTCTATTTCTTACCAATCGCCACGTTTTACGACCATCGGCAATAAAATCATTTAAATTGTCTTGTAAAAAGATATCCTCAGTTAAGGGAATTCCTTCAAAATATCCTAATTGATGAAAAGCACCTAAATCTATAGCAAAATCGCCAATTCTACTACCAATGGTAATAATATCGTCTCTTGTAATAAAAACACCAAAAGGAATATTTTGAATTGGAAAATCTGATTCTTCCTTTACTTTTAGCCAAGATTTTCTATTAGGATTATTTGCTGTTATAATCATTATTGTAAATTTTTTAATTTCATCAAACCTACATAATTTTTGGTCATTTTGAAACAAAATAAACATGAAAAATGTATTTTTAACAAGACTTTATTTTCAAAATCATAATTATCCCTAAAAGACACAAATAATTAGTAAAACTTCTTTATTAACGGATTGTTTTTTGTTACTTTTGATACTTCTATTAAATTGATAAAAATGCAACTAGATAATCAAATTTTTGACCTTATTGAAGAGGAAAAAGAAAGACAATTAAACGGATTAGAATTAATTGCTTCAGAAAATTTTGTGAGCGATCAAGTAATGAGAGCTCAAGGTTCTATTTTAACGAATAAATATGCTGAAGGATATCCGGGAAAAAGATATTATGGAGGTTGTGAGATTGTAGATATTATAGAGCAAATTGCAATTGATCGAGCTAAAGAATTGTTTGGTGCAGAATATGTAAATGTCCAGCCACATTCTGGTTCACAAGCAAATACAGCTGTTTTTGCAGCTTGTTTAAATCCGGGAGATAAAATTTTAGGATTTGATTTATCTCATGGAGGACACTTAACGCATGGTTCTCCTGTAAATTTTTCTGGTAAATTATATTCACCATCATTTTATGGTGTAGAGAAGGAGACTGGTGTTTTAAATTATGATAAAATACAAGAAATTGCAACAAAAGAACAACCAAAATTAATAATTGCGGGTGCTTCTGCATATTCTAGAGATATGGATTTTGAGCGTTTTAGAGTAATTGCAGACAGTGTTGGTGCTATTTTATTGGCAGATATTTCTCATCCTGCAGGTTTAATAGCTAAAGGTATTTTAAACGATCCTTTACCTCACTGCCATATTGTTACTTCAACTACGCACAAAACATTACGTGGGCCAAGAGGGGGAATTATCATGATTGGTAAAGATTTTGAAAATCCTTTTGGAGAAACTTTAAAAAGTGGAAAACCTAAAATGATGTCAACTTTAATTAATACTGCTGTTTTCCCAGGAAATCAGGGAGGACCTTTAGAGCATGTTATCGCTGCAAAAGCAATTGCTTTTGGTGAAGCATTGACAGATGAGTTTTTAGAATATCAAATTCAGGTTAAAGAAAATGCGGCGGCTATGGCTAAAGAATTTGTTGCTAAAGGATATAATCTTATTTCTGGAGGAACAGACAATCATTGTATGTTAATTGATTTGCGTAACAAAAATATTTCTGGAAAAGATGCTGAAATTGCTCTTGGAAAAGCAGATATTACTGTAAATAAAAATATGGTTCCTTTTGATGATAAAAGCCCTTTTGTAACTTCTGGAATTCGTGTTGGAACTCCTGCAATCACTACTCGTGGTTTAAAGGTAGAAGATATGGCAGCCGTGGTTAATTTTATTGACGAAGCAATTACAAATGCTACAAATGATGCTGCTTTAGAAAATATTGCGGATAGGGTTTCAGAAATGATGAGCTCTCGAAGATTATTTGTAATGTAAAAATAAAATTTAATCGGTATAAAATAATTTACCGATTATTTATAAAATAATAAAACCAGTGAATTGAAGATCACTGGTTTTTTTTATTTGATGAATCTCTAATAATGAATTCAGCGTTTAAAATTATCTTATTCAAGTTTTGTTTAAAAGAGCTATTTTTTGCGTGTACTATAAAAGTTTACGTAGCTTTTTTTCCAATTTCATCACTATGTTGATTAATTCGAGAAATATTTGTTGTTAACATTGCCGTAAAAGTTTCATTACCAAAGCCAACCAAGGTAATTTATTTGGGTCTTTTATTTAAATTAATTTTTTTATGAAACAAAACAAGGCGATTTTTTATATGATATTTAGTGTTTTAGCATTTTCGCTAATGAATACTGTTGTAAAATATTTAAATGTTTTTAATGTGTATCAAATTGTATTTTTTAGATCTATTGGTACGCTGGCTTTTACAGTTCCTTTAATTATAAAATATAAAATTCCGTTTTTAGGAACTCATAAAAAATTATTGGCGCTTAGAGGTCTTGCCGGTGTCATTTCATTAACCTGTTTTTTCCAATCTTTAAATTATTTGGCAATTGGTACCGCGGTTTCCTTAAGATATACTTCACCCATATTTGCAGCTATTTTTGCACTAATTTTTTTAAAAGAAAAAATTAAATTGATGCAATGGTTTCTTTTTATTGTTGCCTTTATTGGTGTTTTAATTATTAAAGGATTTGGAGTTGAAGTCAATTCAATTGGTCTTTTATTTATTCTTTGTTCGGCAATTTCTTTAGGCCTCATTTTTGTAATTATTCGTAAAATAGGTGATAAAGAAAATCCATTAATTATTATAAATTATTTTATGGTGATGGCTTTTGTTTTTGGTGGAATAATGTCGATTAATAATTGGAGAAATCCTACTCTAAATGAATGGATTCTTCTATTAAGTTTGGGCATTTTTGGTTATGTTGGTCAATTATATATGACCAAAGCGTTTCAATTATATGAAACAAATGTTATAGCTCCACTAAAATATTTAGAAGTTATATTTATGATTATAATTGGTGCTTCTTGGTTTGGTGAAATTTACAATCTTTGGACTTTATTAGGTATATTTTTAATCTTATTAGGCTTAGTTTATAACATATATTTAAAAAGACAAAAAGATAAGGCTGGCTAAATTTGAACTTAAATAATACTGAATAAAGTTAAAAACGTTTATCGCCTTACAACATTGAATCCAAGTAATTATTAGCTTTTCATTAAATTAAAACTATCTAATATTGTACATAAGGTTTAATTTAGAAGCTCAGTTTTGTCTGTTATTCTAAAACAATTTTCCGCTCCTAAATATTTAGGATTTCCAAATTCTTCGGACCAAAAACCTTCTAAAACATTTTTATTTAAGCATTTATAAATAACAACACCTTTGTAAGTTTTATCTTCAAAACCTTTGTAATTAAAGTTGATAACAAGAATATTATTTTTAAAAAAGCCTGTTCCGTACTGTTCTTGTGTATTGTTGATGAGCCACTTTGCGATAATTCTCTCATTTTCATCCAAAGTTAAAGAAAGCGTTCCATTATAAGAATTTTCGTCTGCATCTTGATTGCTTCCTATTATCGAAAATTTACCTATTAGATCTTTGGGTTTCATTTTTTTTAAGGCTTTAGTATAAATAAATTAGGCTTATTTAATAATTTCTAGAAACAAATCAGCTTTATTATTAATATTATTTTTTAGGCTTTCTCTTTTCATTCCGCTTGAAATAGAAACCACTTCGCCTTTATAATTTTCAAAAATAATATGTGGGTATCCTTTGGTCGTAAAAGTTTGAATTTGCTGAGTGCTTCTATTATAAATAATTGCCTCTTTTTTTTGTTGACCATCGTCATTTAAAGACCAGTTTAGATTATTATTTGAACCATAAATATTTTTTCCATCAATACTAACTCCGGATGCAAAATTAGGTTGATTAAAAGATGGCAAAGCAGAAAAATTATCAATAGAAAATAATTGTTTTTCATCCAAGTTAATAATAAAATTATCTGCACCATTATAATGTGAATTGCTTTTACCATTTTCACTTATAGAAACAGGAACCGTTTTTACTTCGGATAAAATTCCGTTTGTATTTATAGTATAAATAATACTGTTCTCTTCATTTTTATGACCTACTAAAAGCTGATTATTTTTAATTTCGAAAATGGTATAATTATAACTTGATTGAAAATCAGAAAAATGTGGTTTTTTATCAATTAAAGTTAAGTTGTCATCAGTTCTTTGATACACATAAATATTGTTACTATCAGTAAAAACCCAAAAGCCAGATGATGTATACAAAAAATCGTGAATTGTGCTACTATTAGTTGGAGTTAAGTTGTATTTATGTTTTAATGTATTTGCATTGTAAACTTGTAATTTTCCGTTAAATTCTAGAAAAATTTCTTCTCCATAAGTAGCATTAAAAATGTTAATTGGCAAACTTGAATATGCATTTGGCAAAATATCAGAAATGGTTTCTACAGTATTTGTTTCATAATTAAATTTGTAAATTTTTAATGAATTCGATTCGTCAGTTTTATATCCAAAAAAATAAACAATTGGTTTATTAGGATCAATAACATAAGAATAAATGCTATTTATATTAATAATTTCATCCTTCTTGTATTCAATTTTCCAAGCTACAGTAATGTCATCATAGCTATCATAGGTTTTATTGCTAAAAATATCATATACATTAATTTTATAAAAAGGGTTTTCGAAATATGGAGGATTTTCGTCTATAAAACTTGTTACATTTTTATCCGTAATTTTGATAACAGGAAAGTTTTGCTCACCATAACCTGTAATATTTGGAGCGTAATTTGAGTATGAAATTTCATAATGCGAAAAGTAAGGCATTTCGCTTTTATCCCAATTTAAATGTATCGTATTATTGAGTATTTGTGGTTTGTTTAAATTTACAGGTGTTGTTTCTAAAGTATACGTGTCTAAAGTTTGTAAATCGCTTTCACCTAAAATTTTATCTTTTATTTTTATCCGAAGAAAATAACACAAACGTTCTTCATTTGGAGGTAAAAGATCTGTGAAAATTGTGTTATTTACATTTGTAATTGTTTCAATTAAAATAGTATTATTTTTAGAACAATTTGTACCAGAGCTTCTATAAATTTCATAGGCGATAAACTCTTGAGACCCGTTATAAGTATCCCAATTATAACTTATAATATTTCTAAATTCCAAATATTGGTTTCGTGCAAAAGTATCTGAAATTAAATCTAATTCAATAGGAGTATAGGGGTTTAGAAATGCTGTTAAAATATCTAAGTTACTATCTTCATCAAGATCAAATCTAGTTTTAAAAATAAGTTCGTTGTTCGTTAATTTAATAACTGCTAATTCTTCTGTTTCATTAAATTGATTTGATAAAATAATGATACCATCATTTAAACTCCAGCTATAAGTATTGGAAATATAGCTACAATCACTGCTTTGGTAAACATATTCTTTATAAATTCCATTTTCTAAAAACATTAAGTAATCTCGTCCGCAATCTTCATAAATAATAGGAACAGATACAATTTCTCTATTAAATTCTAGATTAAATATTGCCCAAGTTCCTAATAAATCGCTTTCTGAAGCTGATTTATTTACATCAGAATAAAACCTTGTGTTTAAATCAAAAGAATCATCTTCATTAGTGCAGGATGTAAATAGACTACATATTAATAGTAGTAAACAATAAAATTTAAATTTCATAAAGTGTAATTAATTTTTCAAAAACAGGTTATTACTTCCCAATACAAAAATTACTAAAAATATGTCCTAGAATATCTTTGTCCACATCATAATCTCCAGTAATAGCGCCTAAATGGCGCAAACATTCTCTAATATCTATAGAAAATAAATCAGTAGATATTTCTAAATCAATTCCTTCTTGCACAGAAGAAATAGCGATTAAAGCATTATTCAACGCCTCAAAATGACGAGAATTGGTAACAATGGTTTCATTATTACTTAAAGCTCCAATATTAACCAAAGAAGTTAGTTCTTGTTTTAAAGCGTCAATACCTGTTTTATTTTTTGCGGACAACAAAATTAAATTTTCAATTTCTGATTGTAATGTAATAGTTTCATCAATAGAAAGTAAATCAACCTTATTAGCAATAACTAATAATCTTTTATTTGGAAAACGAGTTTTTATAATTTCAATAGCTTCTTTTCTTTTTTCTTTTTTCTCCTTTTTTGGGTCTATAATAAAAATAATTAATTGCGCATTGTCTGCTTTTTCATAGGCCTTTTTAATTCCGATACTTTCTATAATATCTATGGTTTCTCTAATTCCTGCAGTATCAATAAAACGAAAAGCTACGCCATCAATAATAATTTCATCTTCAATAGCATCTCTTGTAGTGCCTGCAATTTCGGAAACAATAGCCTTATCTTCGTTTAAAAGTGTGTTTAGTAACGTTGATTTTCCAACATTTGGCTCGCCTATAATAGCAACCGGAATTCCGTTTTTCATAGCATTTCCAAAAGAAAAAGAATCTATTAAACGTTTTAAAACAAAGGTGATTTTTGCTACTAATTCTTTAAATTTTGTTCTGTCTGCAAACTCAACATCTTCTCCAGAAAAATCTAGTTCCAATTCAATTAAAGCCGCAAAATCTAATAATTGTGCACGTAATTCTTTCAATTCATTGGTGATTCCACCACGCATTTGCTGAATTGCCATTTGATGACTCGCAGCAGAATTTGATGCAATAACATCTGCAACAGCTTCCGCTTGCGATAAATCCATTTTTCCATTTAAAAAAGCACGCATAGTAAACTCACCATTATCAGCCATTCTGCAATCATTTTGTAGAAATAATTGTATAATTTCTTGCTGAATAAAGCTTGATCCATGACACGAAATTTCCACAACATTTTCCCCCGTATAAGACCTCGGATTTTTAAAAATAGAAACCAAAACTTCATCCAAAATAAGTCCATTATTAATAATATGTCCCAAATGAATGGTGTGTGACTTCTGATTTCTTAAAGTCTTTTCCTTTTTAATAGATTTAAAAAAAGCAGCTACAATATCAATAGCTTTTTCGCCAGAAAGTCTAATTACAGAAATTGCTCCAACTCCAGACGGAGTAGCTAAGGCAATAATAGTATCGTTTTTAATCATAGTGCAAAAATACATAAGATTTTTAGAGGAAATAAAAAAAGTCCGATACAAATTGTATCAAGCTTGTTTTAATGAAAAAGTGAGGTATTTTATTACTTAATAATGTTTAGACTTAGATTTGGAACAAATTCTAAAGTTCTCATAGGGAAAGGAATATTAATATTTTCTTTATAAAAAGCTTGCTTAATTTTTATTTTTGCAGGAAATTTATTTCCGAATTCCTAATTGAAGTCGTTGTTATTTTCTATCGAATAAAGTTTTGAAATAATAAATATTTGAAAAGGTGAAGTCTTTTAACATACGTTAAGGTTTCGGCATAAAGATATAGCTGTTTTTAGTCAAAATATAACAAATAATATAATAAAATTAGTTTTCTGTAACAAAACAACTAATAAGGCGTCTTATTGATATACAGCCAAATTTTAAATAAAAACATGAAAGAAGACAAACAACTTTTAGTGCTTACACATTTAAGTCAGTTATTAGATTTTGTAACAGGAATTGGTGGTTTTATAGTTCCCTTAGTTTTATGGCTTACTAAAAAAGACGATGTAATTGGCATGGATGAACATGGTAAAGCAATTTTAAACTTTAGAATTTCAATGTTTATTTACATTTTAATTTGTATTCCGTTAATTCTTCTTTTAGGCTTAGGAATTTTAGGATTAATTGCAATTGGTTTTTTCTACCTAATTTTCCCGATTATAAATGCAATAAAAGCGAGTAATAATGAGCTTCCAAATTATCCACTTTCAATTAAAATAATAAAATAGAGAAAAGAGTATTGTTATTTGAATCTAAAATCGTCTTTTTTTAAGGCGATTTTTTTTTGAAATAAAATTCTACTTAGATTTTGGGCGTTACCTTTTAGGTCAGGCTTTCCGCACTCGCTTCACGCAAAAAAGCGTGAGAGCTCAAACAAATGCTTCAATCCTTAACGCGAGCTTATTTATAAACTTTTAGCATTCTAACAATTAAATTGCTTGATTAATAAAATCTTCGTATTCGTAGAAGAAAAGTTCGAGTTTAGACATTTCATCAACATAAAACTCATAACAATTACGCCAAGTATTTTTATTATGGATGTTAAACGTATCATCAAAAGGTACATAAATTCTTCTAATAATTTTACCACTTTCTAATTCGTACGCTTCATTAAAAATAATTTCAGGAATTTCTATTTCCAACAAAACCTTTAAAGAAAGCATTTGATCATACAACAATTCATTCGCAATTTCATCAGGATGTTCAATGTCTAAACAAACCATTGCTTTCTTTTTATCCGCTACAAATTTAAAAGTGAATCCTTTTATTTTGGTGTTATATAATAACCATTTTCTTGGAAAAGATTTCCCAAAACTTGTCCAGAATTCTTTACGTAATTTTGCAGCTTCTTCTTTACTAAACATTTTTTAGTTTCAAAGTTATAAAGATTATTAGTTTCAAAGTTACGGAGTTATAGAGCTGCAAAGAAAAAGCGCATGATTAATAGAATTTTAATTTTTCCAAACAGCAAATTATCCATGGATTTTAGCTTCAGAACCACGTTCTTTCATCATTTCTGCTTCAAAAGCGACTAAAGCATTCCATTTTTTATCAACAATTTCTCTGTCTTGATATTCTCTAGCAAACTTTAAAAAAGTAGTATAATGGCTAGCTTCTGAAATCATTAAATTATTGTAGAATTTAGACAATTCTTCATCTTCCATATTTTCCGAAAACACTTTAAAGCGTTCACAACTTCTAGCTTCAATAAGGGCAGCAACCAACAAACGCTGAATTAAAGCATCTGTTCTGTCTTTTGTTTTATTGAAGAATTTTTGCAGCCGAATTGCGTAATCGTTTTTTTGCTCTCGACCTAAAACCATTCCTCGTTTTACCATTAATAAGTGCACCATTTTAAAATGTTGCATTTCTTCAATAGCAATGTTGCTCATTTCTTTCACAAGCTCAGTTTCTTCAGAATAATTAATGATAATAGAAACTGCATTTGAAGCTGCCTTTTGCTCTAAAAATGCATGGTCTGTAAGTATTTGTTGCAAATTATCTTTCGCGATTTCTGCCCAAGAAGTTCTTGTTTCAAATTGTAATCCTAACATAAAAATTATATTATTTTTTGCAAAGCCATACCAAAATAGGCGATTGCTTTCATTTCTTTAACACTTGCAAAACGCTCCTTTCCTATAATTAAAAGTCCGTTTTTAGAAGCTTCTATATGGTATTGTTTGTTGCTTTCAAAGAACAAAATTAACTCATCTTTAAAAAATGCTCTAATTTTTTCTTCATTTTTTCCAGCTAAATAAAAACGTTTGCTAAAATCTGGATGTGCATCAATATCAATATCTTTATAACCAGCAAAATGTAAAATATATTCAAAGATTCCTTCTTGATCTAACGTAAAATCAGGAATTTCATTTTTAGGATGAATATGCAACATGGTTGCTTTAATTACTTGTTTTGCAATTAGTGCTCCTTCAGAGAATTGAATGTCAAAAATAGTGCAATCTTCATTAGAAAGTACATTAGAAACTTTATTTATTTCACGTGTTTTAAAGTAACCAAATGTAGGCAATTCTTCTACTTCTTGAGCAGAAAAAGCATCGTATTTCCAATGCATTTCTCTGCTGATTTTTTCTATGGATTTTTGCCTCTTTGTTAAAACTTTTTTAAATGATTTTGTTTTCTGATGTAAAATTTTCCGCAACGCAAAAGGATGATTGCTTATCGATTTGGAATCATCCAAACCAATAACCTCAAAATGCCCACCTTTTCTTGCAAAAGTTTGTGTATAATTATGGATGTTTTCCATAACTGAATGATCTACAAAATCGCACATAGAAAAATCGATAATGGCTTCTTCGGTTTCTGGAATCTGATTTAATTTTGATTTCAGTTTTGTATAGTTTAAAAAACTAGAAAAATTCTTGACACTCACATAGTATTTACCATCTTCTTTAAACATTAAAACGTTTGGTTTTAATATATTTTTAAAAAATAATTTGGCATTTCTATTAATGATTATATGTATGATTAGGGTCGCTAAAATACCCATTAAAATACCGGTAATTAAACTTGTTGCTATGGTGGTAAGCAATGTAATTAAGAAAATAATTAGTTGCTCTTTACCAACTTTAAAAACTTTTCTTATGTTTTCTGGGGAAGCTAATTTATAGCCTGTATAAACTAATATGGCCGCTAAAGCAGGCAATGGAATTTTGCGTAATTCTGTTGCAAACAATAAAATAAAAGCTACTAAAAATAGTGCATGAAAAAAATTGGATGATTTATTAGAACCCTTATTATTTACATTTACAGAACTTCTTGCAATCACTGTAACTACATTTAATCCGCCTAAAAAACCACTAATAACAGTAGCTAAACCTAAGGCTCTAATATCTTTATTTACATTAGAACGCCTTTTAAAAGGATCTAATTTATCAACAGCTTTAATGCTTAATAAACTTTCAATACTCGAAATTAAGGTAATGCCAATAACTGCATTTATAAAGTTCATTTCATATATTTTACTAAAATTAGGAAAAGCAAAATTTGATAAAATATCATCTGGTAAATTAATTAAAAGACTTTTATCAATAGGATATTCTACCGTTGTAAAAACTTCAAAATAATAGAACAAACCCACACTTAAAACGACAATCCACATGGGCGCCGGGATTAGTTGAAAATATCGGTTTCTAATTTTACTGTAGAAAACCATAATCAACAAACTTATAATTCCCACTAACCCAGCATAAAACATGCTCAAATTATCCGTTTTTAATAGGTTGATAATTCCTTTAGGAACTTGTAAAAGCAACTCAATAATACTTCCATTTGCTTCAGTATTGCCTAACATTACGTGAATTTGTTTCGCAAAAATCCCTATTCCTATTGCCGCCAACATTCCTTGTATGGCAGATGAGGGAAAGTAATCACCCAAAGACCCCATTTTTAAAAAACCGAGAATAATTAAAAGCACACCAGAAATTACAATAGCAGCTAATGTATACAAAAAACCTTGCTGCATGTTTCCATTTCCGAGCGTTGTAATTGCTGCGAGTATAACTACTACTAAACCGTTTCCTGGACCTGTTATTGTAACATTAGAGCCACCAATGAAAGAAACTACAATTCCGCCAACAATGGCAGCAATAACTCCAGAAATTGGAGGTGCGCCAGAAGCCAAAGCCAATCCTAAACCTAACGGAAGCGCTATTAAAGAGACCACAAAACCTGCAAATAAGTTTTTAGGTATTTCAGAGACAAATGTTTTAAAAGTACTTTTCTTTTTCATTTATCTTACTATTAAAACGTCTGTTGGTAATTCTGATAAAATATATTCAATGTCATGTGGGAAAATTCTGTCTAAAAGACCTGATTTAACTGGCGCATTCATTACTAATAAATCAGCTCTTTTTACTTTCGCATAATGTCCTATAGAATACCCTCTTTTCCCAAAAATACTTTGCATTTTTATAGAAAAATTTGAACAATCAATGTCTTTTAAAATATTTTGCAAACGTCTATTTTCTCTTGTTGTAATTCGTTCTTTAGCAATATTTGCTCTTCTTAAAGACTTATCATCATTCACAGTAACATGTAATTCTTCTTGTTTAATTTCTTCTACAATCGTAATTTTTTTACAATCTAATGCTTTAGCAATTAAAAAAGAAGTTCTTATTGTTCCCTCGGTTTTATGATCTTTTAAGCCATTAACTACTATGTGAGTGCACTTCAATCGCTTCACAGACGGTTTAATTAATAAAAGCACAGAACACGGTGCTTTTCTAGTAATTTTTCTAGCTATAGAGCCTACATAGTATTTTAATAAATTTTCTTGTTGTAGCGCACCAAGAATTAATAAATCTATATTTTCTTTTGTGCAAGTTTGTAAAATAACATCTACGGGTTTTCCTTCTTGCCAAATAGTTTTAAATCCTTTTTTTAAAGTATCAGCTTCTTTTAAAAGGATATTTAAATCAGTAATTTTTTGATCAGTTTTTTCCCCAACGTGAACGCCTACTAACTCAGCATCAAACATATTAGCTAATCTTACAGCTTCAAAAATATTCGGTTTTAAGTTAGGGGAAAAGGCAATACCAATAAGTATTTTGTTTATTTTGTGCAACGGTAAAGTCTCTAAAATTTGGATATTAGCGCAATATAGGAAACTTTTCAAGAAAGAAAAAAACTATGATTTTAATTTTTGAGATGAAGAAAACATTCTTAAATTTACGCTTAAACACACATTAGTAACTATGTTAGAATTAGCAGGAATTATAATTTTAGGAATATTGGCGCAATGGGTTGCTTGGAAATTTAAAATTCCGGCAATTTTACCTCTAATTTTAATTGGTTTATTAGTTGGGCCAATTGCTGCTGCATATTTAAGCGGAGATGGCTCTAAGTGGATAGAACCTATTTGGAATGGTGAAAAAGGATTATTTCCTGGAGAAAACTTGTATTATTTTGTTTCATTAGCAATAAGTGTGATCCTTTTTGAAGGAGGTTTAACCCTAAAAAGAGACGAAATTAAAAACGTTGGCCCTGTAATAACGAAATTAATTACTTTAGGATCTGCTATTACATTTTTTTGTGCCGGAATTGTAGCACATTATATTTTTGAATTGGGCTGGGAAATGTCTTTTCTTTTTTCAGGATTAATAATTGTTACTGGGCCAACTGTAATTACACCAATTTTAAGAAATATTCCTTTAAAAAAGGACCTTTCAACCGTTTTAAAATGGGAAGGAATTTTAATTGATCCAATAGGCGCATTAGTGGCAGTATTGGTTTTCGAGTTTATTAGTGTTGGGGGCGATGGAGGATTTACGAAAACCGCTTTAATAGAATTCGGAAAGATCTTATTATTTGGTACTACTTTTGGATTTACATTTGCGCACGCATTGGCCTATGCTATCAATAAAAAATTAATTCCGCATTATTTATTAAACGTTGTTTCTTTATCAGCCGTGTTATTAGTATTTGTGGCATCAGACGTATTTGCACATGAATCAGGTCTTTTAGCTGTTGTTGTTATGGGGATGGTTTTAGGAAACAGTAAGCTCAAAAATCTTAAGGAACTACTTTATTTTAAAGAATCTTTGAGTGTTTTGTTAATTTCCATGTTATTTATCTTATTAGCTGCAAATATTAATATAGAGGATTTAATGTTGCTTTATACATGGAAAACAGCGGCATTATTTGCCATCGTCGTTTTTATAATTAGACCTTTGGCGGTTTTTGCAAGTACCACCAATTCTAACTTAAAATTAAATGAAAAATTATTTATTAGTTGGGTTGGACCTAGGGGAATTGTGGCAGCAGGAATTGCTTCTTTATTTGGAAGTAAATTATTAAAAGAAGGCGTAGAAGGGGCAGAATACATTACTCCTTTGGTTTTTATGATTGTTCTTGGAACTGTAGTTTTAAACGCAACTACAGCGAGATTATTTGCTAAAATGGTTGGCGTATTTCTAAAAACTTCTAATGGGATTTTAATTGTGGGTGCTTCTAAACCATCAAGATTAATTGCAAGGTTTTTAAAGGATAAAGGTAAAAGAGTAGTGCTTATTGATACTAATAAAAGGTTTATAGAACAAGCGATAGAAGATGGTTTAGAAGCGTTTAATCAAAATATTTACGATGAAAACTTAACTGATAATATTGAGTTAAATGATGTTGGATATTTAATAGCCTTAACTGCCAACGATTCTATTAATAGCCATACTTTAAATAGTTTTTCTAAAGATTTTGGCGAACATGGTTCTTATAAAATTGCCTCTTCTATGGAAGCCCAGATTGCTACAAAAAAGGAAAGAGAAAGGTTTTTTACACCTAATGATGATTTTATAAATTTAAGTGAAGCGTACCGAGAAAATCCATATATTAATGAAGTTAAAATCACTTCAGTAAACGAATACAAAAAAATATTAGGTTTATTCGCTGTCGAGGAAAAATCAATTCCTTTATTTATTGGAAAAGGAGAAGGATTATATTTGATTGCAGAATTTGAAAAAATGAAGAAAGATAAAGAAGAATGTATATTGTATTATTTAGGGAAAAGGTTAGTTTTTCAAGAATAATAAGTAGTTTCTATATTTTTAGCATCAACAATTATTTCTGATGGATATTTATACAGTTCTAAAATCTTAATAGCATTTCTAGTTTGTAATTTTCCCATTTTAATTTTATGATCAAAAAAAAGTTCATTGTTTTCTATGTGTTCACTAAAATGAAACAATTCATACTCTTCTTTTTGTAATAACTCAGTTAATTCAATATCATGCGTTGATACAAAAACAGTGTGTTGTTTTTTATTTAAATAGGATAAAATGGCTTTTCCGCCAGAAATTCTTTCTACAGTATTCGTGCCTTTAAAGATTTCATCTAATACAAATAAACAAGGGTTTTTATCATTTGAAGCATCAATTAATTCTTTAACGGTAAGCACTTCTTGTAGATAATAACTAGTATTCTCTAATAAATCATCTGTAATTCTAATCGATGAGTATACTTTATAAAAAGGCGCCGAATACACATCAGCAAAACAAAAATGTAGTGTTTGTGCCAAAATACTATTCACAGCAATTATTCTAATAAAAGTTGTTTTCCCAGACATATTAGAACCTGTTAGCAACATGCTTTTTTCGGCTAAATGAACATTGTTTGATATACAATCTGCTATTAATGGATGATAAATTTCTTCCACATTCAACTCGTTAGTATTATTAAAAGTTGGTGTACATATTTTTAAGTTGCTAGATTTTAAAGAAGCTGTCGAAATTGCAGCATCAATTTCGCCAATAAAAAGAAACATATTTTCGATACTTTGTCTTTCTTTAGAAATAGAATTTAAAAAACTATAAAACACTAAGTATTCAACATTAAATAAGATTTTTATGAGTTCAAATAAAAACCAAAATGCAAATAAAAACTCATTGCTAATATTTTTTTCAAAAGCAATAAATTCTGATTTAAATTTAATAGATTTTATCTTTTTTATAAAGGAGGTATCTTTAAAATGAGCTGCTATTTCGGAATTAGAACTTAAATTTTTACTTACTTTTAAACCTCTAGATAATTGATTTACACCATTTAAATAATAAGCGACACTATGCTTGTTTTTATAGTGAAAAACCATATTTATAGCTAAAATAGGAATCAATAAAAGGCCAATTACCGGATAAAAGAAAACTACCAGTATTGAAGCTACTGCTAAAAAAGTTAAAGACCGAATGAACCAAATATATTTTGGTTTTTCTAATTGTTTGTCGTTAATTAATTCTTCTAAATAATAAGAATTATTGTTATTTAATTTCGCTAATTCTAGCTGACAAGAAATACTTAATGCTTTGTCTTTTTGAAAAATAGAAGTTAACGAATTGAACTTTAATAAATCTTCAAGAGAACCAATAGTCCTTAGTTTAAAGTACAAATATTACTGACCAATTTTAGAGGAGGTTCTATCAATAAATTTGAAAATGTCATCAAGATCAAAATCAATATTATTTTTTTCTGATAAAATATGATACGCTTTTTCTTTATGAGAATTGTTATTGAAATATTTACCAATTACAAAGAAATTATAATAATCTTTCTTAACTCGTTTACCCCAATTTTCTCCTAATTTTTTTCTAGTTTTTCTTAATCTTTTCTTTTTCAAGAAGTTATTTCTTAAAAAGAGTACGATTAGTATAAATAGAACTCCTAAAATATAATTCATAAAGCCAATTTTAAAAAGAGAGTATAACTATTTGTAGTTAAATCCTTAAAATGTTACATATCTAACTCAAAAGCTTGGCGCAATTTTTCTAATAGCGGATTCTTTTCCTTCATTTTATTGAATTTTTCTAAAGGAGTATATGCAAACTTTTTTTCAACGCTTTCATTCAGTTTTACATGAATGGTAATTCCGTAATTATTTGCTTTTTCACGTAAAAAATTTAATAATTTTGGTCTTCCTTTTCTAAACTGATCTTCCATCAATTTATTTGGTACCGTAAATGAAACTTTAAAATTATCTTCTAATTTTGGAATATCCGTGGCTACGATCGAAGCCATACTATTTTCTCCTTTTTTACGAAGTAAATTAACATACTCTTCCCAAAATAGTTGCAATTCTTCTTCTGTAAAAAGATCTTTAGGGTGATTGTCAAAGTTTTCCTCAATAACAGTCTTTTTTTCTTCTTTTTTCTGATGAATGCTTTTTAGAGAGAGAGAGGAAGTACGTTTTATAGCAGAATTTAAAATAGGTTTTCTTATCTCAGTTTTTGGTTCTTCAACTTTTTGCGACTGAGCAATTATAGTTTTTTGAATTGGTTTTGCAATTTCATTTACAGCAGGAGAAAGCGCTTGAAAAAATGTAGCAGGAATTATGTAGTTAGCTGGTTTTTTTTTTTCTCCATCAAAAGTGATAGAGGCAATTTGCATTAAAGATAACTCAACAAGCAATCGCTGATTTTTACTAGCTCTATAGCTTAAATCGCAATCATTTGCTTTGTTAATAGCTTGCAATAAAAAAGGAATACTGGCTTTTGTAGCTTGGTCTAAATATTTCTTTTTAGCAGTATCACCAACCTCTAGTAATTCTATGGTTGCTTTGTCTTTGGCAACTAATAAATCTCTAAAATGACTTGCCAAACCATTTATAAAATGATGTCCTTCAAAACCTTTTGCTAAAATAGTATTGAAAGCATTTAATACACCCGGAATTTTGTTCGTTAACAATAAATCCGTCATATTAAAATAAGAATCGTAATCTAAAACGTTTAGGTTTTCTGTTACTGCTTCTCGAGTTAAATTATTTCCAGAAAAACTTACAACTCTATCAAAAATTGATAAAGCATCGCGCATCGCGCCATCTGCTTTTTGAGCAATAATGTGCAAAGCATCATCTTCTGCAGTAATATTTTCTTTTTCGCAAATGATTTTTAGATAATTTTTAGCATCTAAAACACCAATCCTTTTGAAATCAAAAATTTGACAACGAGATAAAATTGTAGGAATAATTTTATGTTTTTCTGTAGTTGCTAAAATAAAAATAGCGTGTGCAGGTGGTTCTTCTAAAGTCTTTAAAAACGCATTAAAAGCAGATTGAGAAAGCATGTGTACTTCATCAATAATATATACTTTATACTTTCCTGTTTGTGGCGGAATGCGCACTTGGTCTGTTAAACTTCTAATATCATCTACAGAATTGTTAGATGCCGCATCCAATTCAAAAATATTGAAAGCGAAATCTTCATTTTCAATAATTTCAACGCCTTGTTGATTTATTTTCTTTGCCAAAATTCTAGCACAAGATGTTTTTCCAACTCCTCTTGGACCTGTAAATAGTAAAGCTTGCGCTAAATGATTATTTTTTATAGCGTTCTCTAACGTATTTGTAATGGCTTGTTGCCCAACAACATCCTCGAAATTTTGAGGACGATATTTACGCGCAGAAACTATAAAATGCTCCATTTATTTTTTTAAAAGTTTGAGTAACAAAAGTAAGTATCTACGTTTTATTTTACAACTCGGTTTCTTAATAAAATGCTAAAGTTGTAAACAAATTGTATGAAGTTCTAAATTGATTCGACTATTATTGTAATTCGTTTTTTTATCGAATTAAAAGTTCCGAAATTTGTGCTGAAGAATACATGGTAATTTCTTTGGTGTAAATTTTATTAAAATAAATAAAATCAGAATAAAAATCAGAATAAAAAACAGAATAAAAAACAGAACATGAAAATTATAAAATCAGTTTTTACTTTTAGTATCGTTTTACTTTTAATTTCGTGCTTGGGTTTTTCCAAGAAAGAGGAAGTTTCTAAATCAACTTATACTCCCACTAAAGAAACTAAAGTTGCCTATTTTGCAAGTGGCTGTTTTTGGTGTGTGGAAGCTATTTTTGAAAGTGTAGCCGGTGTAGAGGAAGCAGTTTCTGGTTATGCAGGTGGATTTACTAAAAATCCTACGTACGAATCCATCGGAACAGGAAAAACAGGACATGCAGAAGCTGTTGCAGTTTATTATAATCCTGAAAAAGTGAGTTTTGAAACGCTAGTAAAGGTGTTTTTTGGGTCTCATGATCCAACAACTGTAAATGGTCAAAAGCCAGATTATGGCACACAGTATAGATCTATAGCTTTTTATGAAAATAGTAAAGAAAAAGGTATTATTGAAAATACAATTTCAAAATTAAATAAAGAAGTTTATAATGGAAAAATAGCAACGGAAGTTACAAAGCTTTCTAAGTTCTATGAAGCTGAAGAATATCATCAAGATTTTGAAAAGAGAAATCCTAATCAAGGGTATGTGAAAGCTGTTTCTGTACCAAGATTAAATAAATTTAAAAAGAGATTTCCTTATTTATTGAAAAAAGGAAATCGTTAAATACCACAACAAACTTTAAATTAAAAGCTACAAATTTGAAAACGATGTATTAATTACATTTTCTAAATTTGTAGCTTTTTTTAATTTAAAACTAAAATTATTCTTTTCTAGATTTCTTTACTTGTTTTGCAGCTTTCTTTTCTTTAGGAGTTTTAGTCGCTTCCTTTTTAACATTTTTCCTTGCGTCGTTACTTTTTGCCATGCTATTATTTGTTTTTTGGTTTCTATATTTTATTGCTGTTTTTTTTAGTGTTGTACAACTCAACTCTTACCTATTTCACTTTTTCAGATTAGCACAAATTTAAAATTTAAATTTGTATGTTATAGCCAAAAGGGAAATGCTTAGTTCTAACGAGTATCTATATATTAAACGTATCACACCTAATCAAGCTAAATTACTATTTTTAAATTAAACATCATTCAAGTTAAATTTTTTTTACAAAAAAAAACCTCACAAAAAAAGAGGTTTTAGAATTCTATTTGAATGTAAATTATTCTTTTATTTCTGGTTCTTTAACACCTAATTTATCCATTACTAATTGTGTAATATCAAATTTTTCATCAATATAGGCAAATTGATTCCCGGTAGTTGTTAAAATCTGGGTGTACTTATTTTCTTTTGCAATTGCTTCTATTGTGGAGTTTAATAGATTATATAATGGACGCATTAATTCGTTTTGTCTTAATTGCATTAATTTATTTCCATTATCTTGAAATTTCTTCAGTTCTTCCTCCATTATTGTAATTTCTTTAATTAATGTTTTTTTCATTAATTCGCCATATTCAGCTTCATTTTTTCTAAAATCAGCCACTTTATCTTCATATTCTTTTGCTTTAATTGAAAAAGAAGAATCTAATTTTGAGCCATAATCTTGGGTTTTTTCCATAACAATTTTAGCTTCTGGCATAATACCTATAATGTATTCGCTGTTAATAGTACCAACTTTTGTTTGCGCTATAGATAATGCGCTAATAAAAGCGATAAACAGAATTGTAATTTTTGATTTCATAATTTGTATTTAGTTACGCAAAGATATAAAAGTTGTTGAATTGCAAAAATTTAGAACTATTAAATATCGTTAATTTTATCAGAAATTTTAGTTATTATTTCGTTGATATTCGTTTGATAATCAAACCACAAAGTTTCTTCATCTTTTTTAAACCAAGTGCCTTGTCTTTTTGCAAAACGTCTTGTATTTTTTTTGATTTCAGAAATCGCAAATTCTTGCGTAAATTCACCATCAAAAAAAGAAAACAGCTCTCTATATCCTACAGTTTGTAAGGCATTTAAGTCTTTATTTGGATACAATTTTTCAGCTTCTTCTAATAAGCCATTTGCCAACATATTATCAACTCTTTTATTAATTCGGTTATAAATGACTTCTCTTTCGGCATTTAAACCAATTTTAATAGATGAAAAGTTTCTTGGAGTTTTTGGTTTATTTTTAAAAGTAGAGTAGGGCATTTCTGCACCAATACAAATTTCTAAAGCTCTCATAATTCTATGAGGATTATCAATTGCAATTGAATGATAGGTTTCTGGGTCTAATTCTTTTAACTTTTCTTGCAGTGTTTCTATTCCTTTTTCTTGCAATTGGTTGGTTAATGCTTCTCTTATTTTAGGATCAACATCAGGAAAATAATCCAATCCTTTTAAAACAGCATCAACATACAATCCACTTCCGCCAACCATAATTTGAACTGGATTTTTTTGAAACAATTCATCCAACTTAGAGAGTGCATCTCTTTCAAAAGAACCTACATTATAATCATCAAAAATACTTCTGTTTTGCACAAAATGATGGACTGCGGATGCTAATTCATCAGTATTAGGAACAGCTGTGCCAATTGTCATTTCTTTGTAAAACTGTCTTGAATCGCAAGAGATAATCTCAGCTTTAAAATAATTTGCTAATTGAATACTTAAGGCTGTTTTGCCAATTGCCGTTGGACCAACAATAGTAATTAAATAATTTTTAGAAATCATTCTTTATAATTTACTTCCACAATTGTAACAAAATTCGGCATTTTCTTTGTGATTGTCTTTTAAACAACTTTTACAAGATTGTGTGTTGGTATCTATCTCGCTGGTTGTTTTTGTCATTTCTGAACTTACAATTCCAGTTGGAATTGCAATAATACCGTAACCTAAAATCATAATTGCACTTGCAATTAATTGTCCTAAGGCCGTTTGTGGAGCAATGTCTCCAAAACCAACGGTTGTTAAAGTTACAATTGCCCAATAAACACTTGTTGGTATATCTTTATAGCCATTTTCTTCGCCTTCAATCATGTACATAATAGTACCTAAAATTATACATACTATAATCACAAAAAACAGAAATACAGCAATTTTTGCCCTGCTAGCTCTTAACGCTATTAATAATTTATTAGACGCACCTACATATCTGGAGAGCTTTAATATTCTAAAAACGCGCAAAAGGCGCAAAGCTCTTAATGCGGCTAAATGATGAGAACCAACAATAAAAAACGATAAATACTTTGGTAAAGTAGATAGCAAATCTATAATACCATAAAAGCTGAAGATATATTTAAATGGTTTTTTTATGGAAATTACTCTTAAAACATACTCAAAAGAGAATAGAATTGTAATTATCCATTCACTAATATTTAAAAAATCATGATATTTTTCATCAAAGCTCTTAACGCTTTCTAGCATTACTAAGAGTACACTTGCTAAAATGGCAATTAATAATATAACATCAAACAACTTGCCCTCTTTAGTATCTGCTTCATAAATAACTTCATGAATACGTTCTTTCCAAGATGGTTTTTTATCTCCCTTATCCAATTTGAATCGTTTTTTCTTTTACAATATTACAAATATTAACTGGATTTATAAATATTTCATCTCATTTTTCTCTTTATTCATAGGGGTTTTAAAAATAAATTAAAAATAATCATTTTTTTTAAAACCGTACTTCAATTCTTCTCTTATGTATGTGTGAGATTCAATTAAAGATAACTTAAAACTCACACAATGAAAAAAAGTAAAATTTTAGCAGAACCATTTTCTTAGCGATTATCGGTTTAATTACAATTGCAGCAGATCATATCGATGCTCCTGCAACAAGAGGAACAAGCGAGCACTAGCAGACGATTTAATTACAGTTGAGTTATTACTAATTTTTGGAGGAGAAGATTTTACTGAAAATGCTATTTTTTCTGATGATCGTGCAGATTCTAATGACAAAACATTTTTAACTTCTTTTCCATACTTAGCGAATGCTTGGTAAGATCTAGATATATAATTTCCCAAAAATAAACTCCTTAAAAAGCAAACTGGCGTATTTTATGTGCTCCAGTTCTTTTAAAAAATCATTAAACTTAAAACTATAAATCATGAAAAATAACCAACTATTTTTTTTATTTGTAACTTTTGCTATCACAAATAGTTGCAATAAATAAGAAACTAAACAAATTACAGACGCTAATGAATATCAAGTTTATTTAGAAATCGATCAAAATAAAGTATTACAAATTGCAAAGGAAGAATTAAACTTTTGGAAAAACAAGTTGGCAAAAATTCCAAATCAATATTCATATAACTTAAAAATGGCTTCTGCCAATTCACAGATATTTCAATTAACGAGTGGTATTAATCAATTAAAAGAAGCAGGAAAAAATATATTAGCGGCTAGTGAAAAAACTAATTTTAATAGTGATTGGTTATTTAATAAGTTTAGCGAAAAACTATATATCTCAACACCGTTTTAAAGAAGCACTAGGAGTTTTTACAAAAGCGGAATATAACTGAGAGAAATTACAACAAACCCAATATATTTTAATTGATGTTCATTTAGAATTAGGAAACTTAGAGGAGGTAGAAAAATATTTATCTAAAATAAAATAGTACGTTACAAATATTTGTAACGCACTATTATGCTCTTTAAATACGAATTAAGAAAGAGAAGTTATTTTTAGTTAAAATTAGTTGTCTGCATTTCTTTCTACATATTTAATAATTTGTGTTGCAATATCTTTATCCGTAGCAGATTCAATACCTTCTAATCCAGGAGATGAGTTTACCTCTAAAATTAATGGACCTCTATCAGATTGTAACATATCAACACCCGCAATTCCTAAACCCATAACTTTTGCAGCTTTTAGTGCTGCATTTTCTTCTTCATCTGTTAAAGTCACAATTTCTGCTGTTCCGCCTCTGTGCAAATTAGATCTAAACTCACCTTCTTTTCCTTGTCTTTTCATAGCGCCAACCACAACTCCGTCGATAATAAAAACACGTAAATCGGCACCTTTCGCTTCTTTTATAAACTCTTGTACAATAACTCTGGCTTTTAAACCATTAAATGCTTCTAAGATAGATTCAGCCGAATTTCTGTTATCAGCAAGAACAACGCCAAGACCTTGCGTACCCTCTAGTAGTTTTATAACTAAGGGGGCGCCATCAACTCTATCAATAATATTACCTACATTTTTAGAGTAATTACTAAAGACTGTTTTTGGTAAACCAAGACCTGCTCTCGATAAAATTTGTAAACTTCTAAGTTTATCTCTAGACCTAACCAAAGCTTGTGATTCTGTTGCTGTAAAGACTTTCATCATTTCAAACTGTCTAACAACTGCGGTTCCGAAAAAAGTAACAGAAGCACCAATACGCGGTATTACACCATCTAAACCCAGTACTTCCTCTCCTTTATAAATTACCATCGGTTTTTTTTTCTCAATAACAAGGTCACATTTTGTATGATCAATAATAATCATTTCGTGTCCTTTCTTTTTACCTGCTTCCACAAGTCTTCTTGTTGAGTAAAGATTGGGGTTTGCTGATAAGATAGCGATTTTCATAAATTTTTTAAATTTTAAGTTTTCTTCATAAAATATGAAGGCTGTTTTTTACTTATTTCGTGCAATAGAAATGAAACAGATTTATATATGGTTTAAATTTTCTTCTAAATTTAAATTGATAAAACAACAAACTTTGTTAATCTAATTTTTAAATACACTGTTATTTTCTATGTAATAATTGAACCTATATCTGTTGCAATAGAATTGATTAAAGCTTTTTATAATGATGACTTACTATTATTTAAACTTGGTTTATAACTTAAGTTTTGTTTGATTAGATTCTTATTTTATAGTTGAAAGATACTACAAAAATTAATTTGAATTTACATTTTATAGTAATTTATTTAAAGTAGAAATTCAATTTTGAATCTCAAAATACAGCTACAAAAACCAGAATCAACAAGGATTATAATTAAAAGAAGATTATGTAAATTGATTGTATATTTTTTTTAAAAAAACTAATTTAGCTTAAAAAAATGTTTTACGCATAAAAGTGCGCTAAAATGTTGTTTTAAAATTTAAGAAGCTACAGTTCCCAAAGTATACAATTGTTCCAGGTTAGGATAGGAAGCTTCCACCTGCAGGCTCTAATGTAATTCCAAAAGCTTCAGATTGATTTACATTTGTAATTGTAAAAATCTTATTAGCATGCGCGGTATAAGTATCTAAGGTTCCTAAACTGGTAGGTGTTAAAGGGGTCAGTGTTAAAGACCAAACTTGGTATACTTTTCCTTTTGGTGGTTTTGGTAATCCTTTGGCATCTAGGTATATGCTATTTGTTTTTTTATCCCAATACACTTTTGCATACGAATTTGGCGATACTTGTTGTCCTGCTAATGGAACTGAAATAATATCTTTATCTCTGAAGATTTCAATCAGTTTTTCTGTATCTGCTAAATTGTTGGATGTTTTGTCTATTTTTTCTTCTATTTGTTGTTTTTCGGTAGGAACCTGATCTTTTATTTGGTTGTTTTGTAAAAGTGTATACATTAAAACTCTTCCAATTAAAAAAGTAGCAGCCCAATAAGAATATTGTAGCCAATTTGTTTTTGGTTTCGTAATTGAAATTACTTTAGTCTCCTTAACAGTTAATTGAGCTTTAATATCATCAAAAGAATAAGTAGCATCTTTTTTAGCGGCCGCTGTTAGTTGTAAAATTGCATTTTCTATGGATTTTACTTCTGTTAATATTTCTGGGTTTTGTTTTGATTCTTTAAGTTTATTAGGGCGTGTGTATTCAATTGCTGAATTCCTTGCTATGTTTAGTCTCCAAATACAAAATGCCCTTTTTCTGGCGGGTAAATTTCTGCATTATTCCATGCTTTTATAAAAACATCTCAGGTAATTTCTTGCGTAACATCATCATTTTTAACAATTTATTTACAACACCAGAAATACTACTACAAAAAAGATTGTATAGTTTTTCGTATGCTTTCACATCCTTTTTCTGAAATTGTAAAATTAAAAGCTACTGATCCTTAGATTAATTAAGATTAAAATATTAAAATAAATGGATATGTTATTTTATTTTTATAAAAATAAAATCTCCACCTTCACCTTTAGTTCTTCTTATGGGTGCATATTTTGGTTGATTACCTATTTTGGTTTTGTTAATTACGGGGTCTTCAATCATATTAAATAGTGGACCAGCAGATAAGTATTGTTCTGTACGTTCTTTTAACCTTTTAAGTAAATATTTCATAAATACACTTTCATTAGGGACTGTTGTTAAAGCACCGCTGGTAATTGCTTTTCTATTTAGTAAAGCATATTTCATTTGCATTGCCTAAGTGGCGTCTTTATTTTTTCTACTTTGCGTTAAAATACTACCACTAAAACAGGCATTAGCAATTAATAGCGCGTGTTTTAAGTTAATTGATCTAATTTAAGAAATAATACTTGTGTTTAAAATTACATTTCCTTAAAACTCCATATTTGCATCCGAAGGCAATCAATAGCCTTATTCTATTACTTTATCATTATTTCCACGACTAGCATAGAAAATGACCAAATCATTAGTTTTATTTACGTTACCTATTTCTGTTAAATTATATGTGGTTGCTTTAAGATTTAAAATTCATTTTTTAATATAAATTTATTGAAATGGTGGCCAAATTAAAAGGTAGCTTTATCCCGAATTTTAATTCTAAAATAGAAGTTTGTTCTTGTATCATAATTGTAAGATACATCAGTATATAAATTTGCATGTTCATATAAAGCGACAGCGGTTGCAGTAGAATCTTTGTCGTAAACTGTAATTTTTAATTCATCTAAAGGGGTTTGCCTAATTTTAGATGTTTTGTTTGTTTGCCATAAACTTATCGATGATAGCATTAAAAGTAGAGGGAAAAATATTTTTCTTATTTAAAATCGTACTATTTTTTTACAGAATTTTTATTCAAATAATTTTTTATCAGATGTTTAGCAACCTCTTTATTTTCTATGACTGTTAAAACCGATTTTAAAACGCTTAAATCCTTTTCTTGAAGTGCTAAATTTGTATATCCATAACCAAAAACAATATTATCTTCAATTAAAATAATAGCATTTTCTTCAACTTCTCTGCCTTTATCAACAATAATAAAATTGTCATTATTAAAATTATCTAAAGTGATTTTAAATTTCTTTTTAAAATTGAATTTAGGTGTTAACTTTTCTAGTTCTATATAATATTTAAGGCGCGTAAACAACTCATTACCAGCTCTGTCAAAAGACACGGTATTGGCTCTTTCTTGTATCTTTACAGCCCTTTTTGTAATTTTTAAAAATAACTTGTTAATCTCAGTTTTTATACTTTTTCCTTTTCCGATGTAAATAACTTTTCCTTTTGCATTATGAATGTAGAAAACACCCAAAATATTCGGAATGGAATCTATTAAATTTTTCAGTTTTTCTTTTTCTAACCTTCTGTCAAAATACTTTATAGATTCTTGTATAATCGTTTTTTCTGTATCTTTTTCCAGTAAAAGTTTAAAAAGTTGCACAGTGGCTAAAGCGTCGCCAGAAGCTCTGTGTCTTTCAGTCATCGGAATTCCAAGTGATCTTGTTAGTTTTCCTAAACTATAAGAAGGTTGATCTAATATTAGTTGCTGACTTAATTCTACAGTACACAGCGTATTTCTTCGAAAATCGAAGCCCAATCTTTCAAATTCTGTTTGTAAAATTCGGTAATCAAAAGAGGTATTATGTGCAACTAATATGCAGTCTTTGGTTATTTCTACAATTCTTTTTGCCGCTTCAAAAAATTTAGGAGCATTTCTAAGCATCTCATTATTTATACCCGTAAGTTTTACAACAAATGCTTGAATTTTCTTTTCAGGATTTACCAGCGATATAAACTGGTCTACAACTCTATGGCCATCAAATTTATAGATGGCAATTTCAGTAATGCCTTCTTCATTAAATTTTCCCCCAGTGGTTTCTATGTCTAATATAGCGTACAATTTCTTTTTTTTTTTTTGATAAATTTACTCATTATAATTTCTACTGCCAAAAATAGAACTCCCAACTCGTATCATAGTACTTCCATTTTCTATTGCAAGCAGATAATCACCACTCATTCCCATTGATAAAACCTCTATATTACAGTTTTCAGTGGTATTTTTCTCTTTCTGTGTTTTAAAAAATGTTTCAAGTGATGAAAACTCTTCTGATAATTGTGCTGTATCATCAGTAAAAGTAGCCATTCCCATAAAACCAACAATATTAATATTTTTTAATTCTGCTGTTTTTTCTGATGACAAAATAGCTTCAATTTCCTTAAATGATAAACCAAACTTAGTATCTTCTTTTGCTATCCTTGCCTGTATCAAACAATTGATAACTCTATCGTGTTTCTTAGCTTGTTTGTTAATTTCTACTAATGTTTTTAATTTATCAACTCCGTGAATTAAATCAACAAAATGAGCCATATATTTCACTTTATTACTTTGTAAATGACCAATCATTTGCCATTTAATGTCTTTTGGTAAAGTATCATATTTATCAACCATTTCTTGAATTTTATTCTCACCAAAAATACGTTGACCAGCATCGTACGCTTCTTGTAAATCTGCAATAGGTTTGGTTTTAGAAACCGCAACTAGTGCAACGTTTTTAGGAATTGAATCTAATATCTCTTTTAAGTTTTCTTTAATATTCATTGATTATACTGTTTTTAACTAAATTTTAAAACTAAATTCAGAACGACACAAAGTGTCAAAATTCATAAATAGTTAATGCACTTCTTAATTTTGGTTCGATATAGGTTGTTTTTGGTGGCATTAATAAATCTGCATCTACAATTTCTTTTAGTTCGCTAATGCTAGTTGGCAACATTCCGAAAGAAACTTTAAAAAGACCAGAATCTACTTTAGTTTTCAATTCTAAACCATCAGATTTATTTTGAGAATACACAATCTTAGAATCATTTCGGATATCATCGATCCCTAATATTGGTTTTAAAACCGTTGTGTACAAAATTTGAGCGTCTAGTTTGCTTAAAGCATCTGTAAAATTATAGAGAGATTTTCGCAAATATAGTGCATAAAATTCACCATCTAAATACATGCTAAAATGATGCTTTTCTTTAGGTTTATAAAACTCTTGATTCCTGTTTTCAATTCTAAAAAAAGTATCTAATTCTATTAAAAATTCATGTGGACTTAAGCCGTTTAAATCTTTTATAAATCGATTAAATTCATAGATACTCAGTTCACTTTCTGGCAACAAATAACTCATAAAAAAGTTATACTCCTCGTTTCCTGTATGATTCGGATTTTCTTTTGCCAATCTTTCTGATAATAAACAAGAAGAAGTAGATCTATGATGACCATCCGCAATATATAAGGTATCAATTTCTTTAAAAGCTAATGTTATTTTTTCAATGTCCAGTTCATCGTCAACAACCCATAGTAAATGCGAATCTTTATCGGTGGTAGAAAATTCGTATTCTGCTCTTTGTTCCTTGTATTTTTTAATTATGGAAGCAATTACTTCATTATCAGGATAGGTTAGTAATACCGGTTCTGCATTAAAACCTGTATTTTTTAAATAGTTTTCAAATAATAATTCTCTTTGCTTTAGGGTTCCTTCGTGCTTTTTAATAACATTATTGTGATAATCGGCAACCGAAGTTGCAGCAATTATTCCGCAAAAAGATTTTGTAGCTGTTATTTTCTGATAAATATAAAATGCAGGTACTTTATCTTGCTTAAAAATTTCATTTTCTTTAAATTCTAAATACCGATTGTGCACCAATTTAAAACGCAATTCTCCGCTAATATCTTGTTTATGATATTTATAACCAGGATTAATTACATGTAAAAAAGTATACGGATTAAAAGTCAATTTAGAATCCAGCATTGCTGGCGTATAAATTTCATATGATTTAGACGAAACCATCGCTACTTTATCTCTCGTTGCTCTTACTGCTTTAAAAGGTTTTACAATTGCCATAAATTAGCTTAATAGTTGAATGATTTGTTGTGCTAATTCCAATCCAGTTCTCTCTTGTGCTTCTTTTGTTTCTGCACCAATATGCGGAGTTAATGATATCTCTGGATTCATTAATAATTGAACAGCAGGTGTTGGTTCTGTTTCAAAAACGTCTAAACCAGCAAACTGTACTTTGCCGCTTTCTATTGCAAAAACCAAATCAACTTCATGTAAAATTCCACCTGTAGCAGTATTTATAATACCAACACCATCTTTCATCTTGTTAATTTCTTCTTTTGTGATCACATAATCATCTTGAGCAGGAACGTGTAACGAAATAAAATCAGATTCTTTTAAAAGCTTTTCTTTCGCAACCGTTTCGATTGTAAAAGTTGTTTTTTGACCATTAAAAAATTCTAAAATTATGGGAGCACTTGTAATTTCTTCATCCGTAGCTAAAACATGCATTCCTAAACCGATCGCAATTTTTGCAACTTCTTGGCCAATTTTACCAAAGCCAATAATTCCTAAGGTTTTTCCTCTTAACTCAACTCCTTGAGAATAGGCGTCTTTTAAATCATTAAAACGAGAATCTCCTTCTAAGGGCATTTCTCTGTTGGATGAATGTAAAAAACGTACCATCCCAAATAAATGTGCAAAAACCAATTCTGCAACAGAACTAGCGGAAGCTGCAGGCGTATTTATAACATGTAAACCGTTATCTTCTGCATATTCAATATCAATATTATCTAAACCAATTCCGCCGCAACCAATTAACTTTAAACTTGGACAAGCTTCAATTAATTCTTGCCTTACTTGCGTTGTACTTTTTACTAAAATGGCATCAATTTGATGTTCATTAATATAATTTTCTAATTGATTCTGAGCAACTTTTATTGTAATCACTTCAAATCCTTCTTTTTCTAAAGCTTCAATTCCGCTTTTAGAAATTCCATCGTTTGCTAATATTTTCATTCTGATCTTTTATGTTTGTCATTTCGAGAATTAAAACTATGCGGCAATCTCATCAAAAAGATTGCTTGATTTCATTCTGAATGACATTTCTAATTTTTAAATTGTTCTTTCAAGTTCTTGCATTACATCCACCAAAACCTGCACACTATAAAGCGGCAATGCATTGTACATACTTGCTCTATAACCACCAACACTTCTGTGGCCATCTATGCCATTAATTCCTGCTTGTTTGCACATTTTATCAAACGTCGCCGTAAGATTTTCATCGGTTAAAACAAAAGTAGCATTCATGGTACTTCTATCTTCTTTTGCAACAACTCCTTTAAAAAGCGAATTTCTATCAATTTCTGTATATAAAAGTGCTGCTTTTTTGTTATTTACTTCTTCAATAAAAGGAATTCCGCCTAAATCTTTTAACCATTGTAAAGTTAGCATAGAAACATAAACTGCAAAAACAGACGGCGTATTTGCCATACTATCTTTATCGATATGCACTTGGTAATCTAACATTGTAGGAATGTGTCTTTCTACTTTTCCTAAAATCTCTTCTTTTACGATAATTAAAGTAGTTCCTGCCGGACCCATATTTTTTTGAGCACCAGCATAAATTAAATCGAATTTTTCGAAATCTAACTGACGAGAAAAAATATCTGAACTCATATCACAAACCAAAGAAACATTCGTTTTAGGAAACGTTTTCATTTGGGTACCAACAATGGTGTTGTTACTTGTACAATGAAAATAATCTACATCTTCAGGAATTGAATATCCTTTAGGAATATAGTTAAAACCTTTGTCTTTAGACGAGCCAACTACAAGTACTTCTCCAAAAGCTTTCGCTTCTTTAATGGCATTGTCTGCCCAAGTTCCCGTGTTTAAATAGGCTGCTTTTTTCTGTAGTAAATTATACGCAACCATTAAAAACTCTAAGCTTGCGCCACCTTGCAAAAACAATGCTTTGTATCCTTTATTTTCTAATCCTAAAAGTTCTAAAGCTAAAGATCTAGCTTTTTCCATTACATCTACAAAAGGCTTGCTTCTGTGTGAAATTTCTAACAATGATAAATTATCACCATTAAAATTAAGTACCGCTTCCGATGCTTTTTTAAGCACATCTTCAGGTAAAATACAAGGGCCAGCGCTAAAATTATGTTTTTTCATTTTTTCTTAATTTTATTATTCTAGTTGAAAAGGTATAATTGTACTTTTTATTAATATTTGAATTTGCCTGTTACCCAAAACAAACAACCAAAAACCATTCTATTAGATTGTTGATAAAAATTCAAGTGTATTTACGCCATCTGCATAATCTGTTAACTTAGGATGCTGCGTTTGTCCAAATGCAACTTCATTCTCTATAAAATCTTTCGAAACAATGCACTGTATTTTTTCTCTATCTTGATGTAATTTTATTTTTAAATCAATTTCATTTTCATAATATTCATAGAAAATAGTAGCAATAGGTGAGGAGTAACTTTCATCTTCCTTGATCATTAAAAAACCGTTTTCTAACAAGTCAAACAAACTCATTAAATAAACAGCTTTGTTATAATCATAATTATTAGCATATTTTGCATTGTTAATCATGTCTTTTTTAGCGTACATTCCTGTAAAAAAAGCATCGAAATCAAATCCTTTAGGAACAAATAATTTAGAAACACTTCTGCATCCTAAACCAAAATATTGAAAAACATCATCAGATAAATTTATAAAATCTTCTTCAGTTTCTTTTCCAGTGATTACTGCCACAGAATTTCTACTTTTTCGGATGATATTTGGCTTATCTTTAAAATAATATTCGAAATAACGGGCCGTATTATTACTTCCTGTAGCGATTACTGCATCAAAATTGGATAGTTTTTCTTCTGTAAAAGTTATTTTTCCTTTAAAACCGTCCTCAACATGCTCTAAATATTTTGCTAAAAACGGCAATAAGTGTTTATCGCTAGTTGATTGTTTAACCATCACCGAATGACCAGAAATCAAAACAGATAAAAAATCATGAAAACCAACCAAAGGTATGTTTCCAGCCATTATAATGGCTACTTTTTTAGGTGATTTTATATTTAAATTAATACTTTTTGTAAATGCTATTAAATAATTGTTATTTAATGATTTAGACCAACTTTCTACTGAAAATAAAATATTGTCTTTTGTGAACCAGGAATTCTTTTCTTGAGCTAATTTTATCTGATGTAAAAAACCATCAAAAAAGATTTCATTGTGTTCAATATCATCTCTTTTAGTTGTATTATTTACAGAAAACTGACTTAAAAAGTCACCTAATTTTACGAATGCAGTAATTCTCTTTTGAATAGTAATCATTTATTTTGGTTGTCTATGATTTTGGCTTTATTTTTGCATTTGCAAAGGTACAAAAACAGAAGAGAAAATTATGGCAATTATTATAACAGATGAATGTATAAATTGTGGGGCATGCGAACCAGAATGTCCAAACACAGCAATTTATGAAGGAGCAGATGATTGGAAATATTCTGATGGAACAAAATTAAAGGGTAAAGTGGTTTTGCCAAACGGAAAATCTGCAAATGCAGACGAAGTTCAAGAACCAGTTTCTGATGAAATTTACTATATCGTTGCAGACAAGTGCACAGAATGTAAAGGTTTTCATGACGAACCACAATGTGCAGCGGTTTGCCCTGTAGATTGTTGTATACCAGATGATGAACATGTAGAAACAGATGAGGTGTTGTTAGAAAAACAGCGTTTTATGCATGATTCTTAATAGAGTTAAAACTTTTATTAACAATTAAATTCAACCAAAAAATTCCGAGGAAAAATTCGGAATTTTTATTTTTAAAAAATATATATTTGCATCGCAAAAATCAGCCTTTGGTTCTTGCACCTTTTATCTAAAATATCTAAAGAAATAATGAAAGCCGGAATTGTAGGATTACCAAACGTAGGAAAATCGACCTTATTTAATTGTTTATCAAATGCAAAAGCGCAAAGTGCAAACTTTCCTTTTTGTACAATTGAGCCTAATTTAGGTGTTGTAAATGTGCCGGACGCACGCTTAAAAAAGTTAGAAGAATTGGTAAAGCCAGATAGAGTGCAAACAGCAACAGTAGAGATTGTTGATATTGCAGGCCTTGTAAAAGGAGCAAGTAAAGGCGAAGGTTTAGGAAATCAGTTTTTAGCAAATATCCGTGAAACGGACGCTCTTTTGCACGTTTTACGTTGTTTTGATAATGATAATATTATTCATGTTGATAATTCTATTGATCCTATAAGAGATAAAGAAACGATTGATATCGAGCTGCAGTTAAAGGATTTAGAAACTGTTGAAAAAAGATTAGAAAAAGTAAAAAGAACAGCAAAAACAGGTAATAAAGAAGCGCAAGCCGAATTAGTTGTTCTATTAAAAGTTGAAGAAACTTTGTTAAAAGCGATTTCTGTAAGAGCGATTGAGTTTACAGAAAAAGAAATGGAAATTGTAAAAACAATGCAATTTATTACTGCAAAACCAGTATTATATGTTTGTAATGTGGATGAAGCATCAGCAGTTTCTGGAAACAGTTATGTTGATAGAGTTAAGGAAGCAGTTAAAGACGAAAATGCCGAAGTAATTGTATTAGCAGTTGGTACAGAGGCAGATATCACTGAATTAGAAGATTACGAAGAAAGACAAATGTTTTTGGCAGATATTGGCTTAGAAGAAGCTGGTGTTGCGAGATTAGTTCGTTCTGCATATAAATTATTAAACCTACAAACGTATTTTACTGCTGGTGTAAAAGAAGTAAGAGCTTGGACAATTCCTATTGGAGCAACTGGTCCGCAAGCTGCTGGAGTTATTCATACCGATTTTGAAAAAGGTTTTATTAGAGTAGAGACAATTGCGTACGAAGATTACGTTTTATACGGTTCTGAAGCAAAAGTTAAGGAAGCGGGTAAAATGAGAGTAGAAGGTAAGGAATATGTGGTTAAAGACGGCGATGTAATGCATTTTAGATTTAATGTTTAGATAAAGGTTAAAGATCCAGCTTGTGTCAATATAAGTATTGTTAAAAAAATAACATTTGGAATACTCTTTGTAATTGTAGCTTAAAACCTCATTAATTATGAAGAAATTTTTACTTTTCACAGTATTTACTTTTGTACTGATTTCTTGTAGTAGCGTCAAAAATATGCAAGAAGTGATTAATAATGAAAATTTATGACACCGCGATTAATATCCCAATGGATAATTTAAAAAGAAATAAAACAAAAAAAGGAAATCAGCCTTATGTGTTTATGCTTCAGGAGGCTTTTGCAAAAGCAACGGCGAACGATTTAGACAGAATTAATTTCTTGAAAGAATAATGAAATAAATTTTAGTGGCTAAAAAATATTATTCTTGAGCGCCATGGCTTTTTGCAGTTTCTATAAAATGATTAGAAATTTCTTTTGAATCCGCACCTAAGCTTCTTGCTAAATGCAACGCAACGCCCATTATTAAAACAGAAGCTTCATGAAGTTCTTGAATTGATTCTACGTTTCCAAATTTTTCTTGAGCTTTTAATAATAACAATTCATTGTGTTGATGGGCAAAAGCAATAGGGTTCTCAATTTCATCCGTAATTGCTGGTATCATTAAGCAATCTATCCATTCGCTTCCTATTCTTTCTGATAAAACTCCAGGAAGTTCGTTACCCATTTCTCTCCATGCTGCAAGCGTTTTTGTATCTCCGGATGCAGCTAAGTCAGAATCTAACAATAACTCAAAAGCAATATCAGCGATGTTTTGCATAACCATTAAATATTCATCTTGTGCCTTTTCAAACAGATCTGCTTCTTGTCCTTTTAGATATTCACCAACACTAAGTTTTGGTAATTCTAAAACTTCTGCACAATCAGTTAAACAAGGAAATATAGATCCTTCATAAATATAATGCGCTTTGTCAAATTGTATTTTTCGTCCTAACGGATATAAACGACACGCTAATGGGCGGCCTTGATGAAAACTGCATCCAAAATTATCAATATACTGACTGCATGCTTTTTGTCCTTTTTTATCAGACTTTCCATCAAAAATTAATCGGGTACCACCAAACTCAGTGTACAAGTCTCGAAATTCTCTCGGAGTAATTTTTTTCGCTACACTAAAACGCAACAATTCCCAAGGATTCAACATCACAGCTTTTCCAAAACAGCAAGATCCAGATCTAGAGCAGGTGAGTGGTAGTATACTTTCGTTGCTAAGTGTAGTTGTTTGCATTATTTTGGATAGTTTTTGATCGATTGGTAAATTTATGAACAGCAACACCGCAAAGCGCAGTGAAAATTTATTGGTAAAGGTATTATTTTATTTTATCTTAAAGGTACATTGACACAATTTGACATTGTATTAGATTTCTTTTTTCGGATTATTTAAAAGGATGTTTTATAAAGGTTTTTGATGTATTTCAGCAGTTGTTTGTGAACCATTTTTTAGATAAGTGAATTAATAGTATTACTTTTGATTTCTTAAAATACATCATCCTTAATCTTTAGTTTATGTCATATCAAGAAGTTTTTATCCTTTTCTGGGATCAAGTAAAAGAAAGTGTTCAAGAAAAACGTTTTGCAAAGTTAACAATGGCAAAAACTATTGGTAAACCAGATTTAAAAAATCTTTTTTTGAGACCAATTTATTCGGATGACGGATTTAAGGTTTTACTAAAACTTCGCTACAGATCCAAAGAAACTGAGGATATAGAAGAGACACTAACCTTAGAAGCTGCCTTTTCTGTATTGAAACCACATCTAAAAAAGTCTTTTTTATCTGTTCTATTATTTACTACAACAAAAGATGTTACTTTTAAAATTAATAAAAAGGGAATGGGAAGTATAACCGAATCTTCTCCAACATTTTTTGAAGTTACACAGGCAGAGAAGGATTAGTGCATTTTCTAGTATTCTTGTCTAGAATAAATTATTTTTACTAAAAGTTATTTTTTAAAAACGATTCAGGATAATCAGCTTTAATTTTAGTTATTTAATAACTCTTTTTGAACTTTTTTTGGACTGAAAAATTAATTAAATTCATAAAATTCTCGTGAACTCCCAAGGTGGTATTTAGATCTAACTGATTTATTAATTTTAAAATTAAATCGGGTTTAAACTGTAAATCTGGAACGGATACATATTTTTCAAAAAGGCCGCCAAGACTTTTGTAATATAAAACTTCAAAAGCATTTAAGTTATCGGGCTTTTCTGTGACATATTCATACAAATCAATATCAAAAGATTCTAAAACAGCACCCACATATTCTTTGTGCAATATTTGACGCGGATTTACAATATTAAGTTCTTTTATAGTCCGATTTAAAAAAGCATACAAAATCGCTTTAGAAACAAAATCTACCGGAACAATATTCAATCCACTTTCCTCATCTATCCAAATTCTAAAGTTTTCTTTGGATTTGGTCGCATATTTATCTAGAAATATAGCCCAAGAGTAGAATACATCAAATTTTGGTATTTCATATAACGGTGAATCAAGTAGACGACCACAAATAATACTTGGTCTTAAAACCTGAGAATCTATATTTTTTAGTTTACACGTCTCTTTCACATACAATTCACTCTCATATTTAGATTGCTCATACGGATTTCTAAAATGAGCAACCTTATAGTTTTCAATAGTATCATCCACTTTTTTATTCTGAATTCCAAAAGAATATGCTGTACTGATATAGATGAAACGGTTTACATACGTTGGCAACTCGTTTAAAAGTTGCTTGGTTACTAAAAAATTTTGAGTGTGAACTTTATCTTTAGAATCGCTTGTGTTTAATAAACTTGTAGAACCAGCACAATGAATAACCGTGTCGAAATTATACCTTTCTAAAGTGCTTTTATTGATTGCTGATAAATCACTAGAAATTACCGTTACTTTTTCTAAACAATCCTCTAAGGTAAATTTATTTAAAAAGTCTGGTCTAGATACATCTTGTAAAATAGCGACTAAACGTTGTTGTGCAGATTTTTCAGTATTTCTTATAATTACAAAAAGATGATCTACTGTTTTTTCAACGATTGCTTTGTGCAACCATTCAAATATAATATGCCTTCCAACAATTCCAGATCCACCAGTTAACAAGCAATTCATACGTATATTTTGCATTTATTTCAACTAGTAAAAATAGCCCTTTTAAAATTAAAAACGGCCTTCTCTATGGTTTGAGATGTGCCGTTTTACACCGTATAATTCGATGCTAAAATCATTCTGTTTTAGAAAACAGTATATTAATTTTTAATGCATCTATAAAGTTTATTTTTTGATAGTTCTCTTGCCTTCAATAGTTATTTTTGAACCTTCAATAAGCATAATCGAGGTTGGTTTTATATGGTTTAAAAATTTAAAATCTTTGCCATACACCAATTCGAAATCTACTATTATTTCAGAACTTTCTACTTTATATTGTTCCCATCTTGGATGTGTAACTTGATATTCGTTGGTAATCGTGTCATTAACTTTTGCATATCCCCAATAATGTTCTGTAATAAATTCTGTTTCACCATTTTCTTCAATTTTTATAGTTTCCAGCGCTGCGGTAATTTTAAAAGATTGCCAAATTTTATTCTTTCTCCAATGATAAGCAACACTTCTATTTAAAGTATTTTCTTCCCAAGTATATTTCATTGGCATGGTTTCATAATGTTCTTTGTAGATAGTGTTCGCAACAAAAGTTAGCGCAGGTTTAGACACAATTTCTTTTATAAAAACAGCACCGCGTTTCCAAGTATTGTTTTCAAATCGTCTTACATAAAATCGAAGGTTTACTTCTTCTACTTTTCCATGAAATGGAATTCTGATTCCTACTATTTTTGTATTCAAAAATAGAAAACCAATTAAGCTAACAAAGCATTTACCTTCATATAAATCGAGTTCAGTTCCGGGCGGCACGTATGCCTCTAAAAGACTGGGATCAACTTCGTAATTTGCAAAAGCTAATTTTCTCCATTCTGCCTTTAAAAAGCTCATTTTTTTTGTTTTTAATAAGGTTTTATTTCACCTCTGTTTCCTAAAACAAAAATAAGGTTTTTAAACAAAGAAACCTCATTTCCAAAGATTTGAAAATGAGGTTTTATAGTAATTTATTGCTAAAGTTTTATCCTTTATAAAAAGGCAATTTTATAACCGTTGCGGGAATTGCATTTTTACGAACTTGAATATGAATTTGTGTTCCTAATTTAGAGAATAAGGTTGGCACATATCCCATTCCGATTCCTTTTTGCAAACAAGGACTCATTGTTCCTGATGTTACGTTTCCAATAACGTTTCCGTTTCCGTCTACGATGTCGTAACCGTGTCTTGGAATTCCTCTTTCATCCAACTCAAAAGCAACTAATTTACGCGATGGTTTTTCTTCTTTTTGTTTTGCCAAAGCTTCACTATTTACAAAATCTTTTGTAAATTTTGTAATCCAACCTAAACCAGCTTCAATTGGCGATGTGGTATCATCAATATCATTTCCATATAAACAATATCCCATTTCTAAACGCAACGTATCTCTTGCCGCTAAACCAATTGGTTTAATACCAAAATCTGCGCCAGCCTCAAAAACTTTATTCCAGATTTGTATAACATCAGCATTTTTACAATAAATTTCAAATCCGCCAGAACCTGTATAGCCAGTTGCAGAAATAATTACATTGTCAATGCCCGCAAAATCACCTACTTTAAATTTATAAAAAGAAATAGCTGCTAAATCGATAGAAGACAGCGATTGCATCGCTTCCACAGCTTTTGGTCCTTGAATAGCCAATAAAGAATACTCATCAGAAAGATTTTTTAAATCAGCTTTAAATTCTTCATTGTATTTAGAAATCCAATTCCAATCTTTCTCAATATTCCCAGCATTAACGACTAATAGATACGAATTTTCTTTAATTTTATAACAAATTAAATCATCTACAATTCCGTTTTCTTCATTTGGGAAACAACTATATTGTGCATCACCAATTTCTAGTTTAGAAGCATCATTAGAAGTTACTTTTTGAATTAATGCCAAAGCATTTTCGCCTTTTACTAAAAATTCTCCCATATGACTTACATCAAAAACACCCAAAGATTCTCTAACAGTAAGATGTTCTGCGGTTACGCCTTCGTACTGAACAGGCATATTAAAACCTGCAAAAGACACCATTTTTGCTCCTAAGTTTTCGTGAATTGAATGCAATGCAATATTTTTCATTTATTGATTTCTTTAAATTTTAGCTAAAATATTGAAAAAACAGCAATAAACCTTCACTAATATTTTGTTAATATTTTTTATTCAAAAATAAATAATGTTACATTTGAAAAAACTACCAATAAACCTATAAAATGAAGGAATTTAAATTTTTATTAATCGCTTTTATCGCATTTTCCGTAAACGGATTTTCGCAAATACCAACAGATTATTTATCAAAAGAGTTTCATAAAGAAAGACGCGATATTTTACGTTCTAAAATGCCTGCTAATTCAGTAACCGTTGTATTTGCAAATCCGGTTAGAAATAGAGCAAATGATGTTGATTATATCTTTCATCAAGACCCAAATTTCTATTATTTAACAGGGTACAGAGAGCCGAATGCGGTTTTAGTACTGTTTTCTGAAAATCAAACAAATGAAAAAGGGGATTCTTATAATGAAATTTTATATGTGCAAAAGCGTGATAAAAGAGCTGAACAATGGAACGGAAAAAGATTAGGAACTGAAGGGGCTACAAGCGAGTTAGGTTTTAAAACAGCTATGAATGCAGAAGGGTTTTTAAAATCAAATATTGATTTTAAGGCTTTTGATAAAGTTTTTATCGAAAAATTTAATGATGATTATAGAAATTTAGGCGATGCAGCAGATATCTTTGATTTGGTAAAAGGTTTTAAAACAAACGCAGGCTATGATCCAAGTATTTATTTATCCGGAGTAAAAGAATATGTGTACAATAATATTGCAAATGCACCCATTGAAAGCAGTGCAAATGTGATTCAAACGATCACTAGAATTGAAGGTGATTATGAAGAAATTAAGGATGATAAATTAATTAAAGAATACAAATCCGCTACAACAGGCGATTTAAAAAAGGAAATAAAACAAAAAATTACGTTGGCTCTAAAACCAAAAACAAATATTGATATCACTTTTTTAGCGGCCAATCTAGCGACAATGCGTGAAGTGAAAACTGCCGAAGAATTGAAACTTTTAACCAAAGCGGTGCGTATTTCTGCAGTAGGTCAAATAGAGGTTATGAAAGCAATGAAGCCGCATATGTCTGAATCTGAGTTGCAAGGAATTCATGAATTTGTATACAAAAAATATGGCGCTGAGTATGAAGGATATCCGTCTATCGTTGGTGCTGGAAACAATGGTTGTATTTTACATTATATAGAAAATAATCAAACCAAAGTAGGTAATGATATGGTTTTGATGGATTTAGGGGCAGAATACAGAGGGTTTACTGCGGATGTAACGCGTACAATTCCTGCTAGTGGAAAATTTACTACAGCACAAAAAGAAATTTATGATTTGGTTTACGAGGCGCAAGAAGCGGGTATTGCTTTGTATACAATTGGTACGAGCATGAAAGCACCAAATTTAGCTGCCATAAAAATAATTAACGAAGGGTTATTTAAATTAGGAATTATAAAGTCTGCGGATGAAGTGCATCCTTATTTTCCTCATGGAACTTCGCATCATATTGGCTTAGATGTTCATGATCCAGGAAATTATGGAAATTTTGAAGAAAATATGGTGGTTACGATGGAACCTGGAATTTACATTCCTGATGGAAGTAATTGTGATAAAAAATATTGGGGAATAGGAATTAGAATTGAAGATGATATTTTAGTTACTAAAAACGGACCTGTTAATTTATCGGGAGAAGCTCCAAGAACTACAATTGAAATAGAAAAAATGATGGCTAAAAAATCTGTTTTAGAAGATTTTGTTTTGCCAAACTTAGATAAATAATGAGCACAGAACAGCCGAATAATCCGCTTCACGGAATAAAATTAGCAACGATGTTAGAAGAGTTATATCTAGAATATGGTTGGGAAGAATTGGGAAATATTATAAATATTAACGCGTTTAAAAATAATCCTACCTATAAATCGAGTTTAAAGTTTTTACGAACTACACCTTGGGCAAGAGAAAAAGTAGAGAATTTATATTTAAAAACGATGATTAAATAGTTTTTTTGAAGCTTTTTCCTGCTTTCAACTATATCTTTTTTTATAGAAAATAAAAAAAGGATGTCGTTTCAATCAGGGCTAAGATTGTTTGCCAGCTTTATTTATAAATTAAAAACGGATTTTATAATTTTGACTTTTATGCTCAAAATAATATAGAATCTTAATTAAAATAAGAATAAAGGCCGCTGTTGCAAAAAACCAAACTGTATTATATACTGCGGAATATAAATTATTTACAGGAATTAAATCTGAGAACGATATTCCAACTATGATACAAATCAATAATATTCTAATCGAATTTTTAAGCTAACTTGGTTTTGTTAGAACTTCATAAATTCCAATAATTAAAATAAACAGAAAGAACGTTTCATAAGTTGTATTAATATTTATTAATCCATGTAGTTCAGGGTTACTAGCTTTCATCTTACTCATTAAATCAATATGATTAAAATGGCTAATTATGGATAAAACTAATTGGATTAAAATTATGACTAAAGAGAAAAAAGGTTTTTAAAATTTCGTGCTTGTAATTTACGAGCTACTATTTTATCAATAATTTTCGTTGTTGTTTAATAGTAAGTGTACTTCCATCATGACTCCAACCAGGAGGTCCAAATGCATACATAAACTTATGTTGCCATTTAGTCGACTTCTTCAAATCAGTCCAAATATCTTTATATTCATGTGTTAATATGGTGATTGGATTGTAAGAATTAGGCGGATGACTTACGCCATATTTTATTTCTATTTCTTCGTCAAGTTCTTTCCAAGTTCCGAATATCTTATCAAAAATATTTAAAAAACCTCCATGATTTTTATCCATATATTCAAAGTTTTGGGCATGATGAACTTGATGCATTGTATGTGTATTAAACACTTTTTCGATAATTCCTAATTTAGGAATATATACAGAATGCAATTGAAACTGCCATAAAGCTTCAATACCTAAACAAACCACCAACATTTCTGGAGGGAAACCAATGGCGACAATCCACATATAAAAAAACGGTTTGTATAAAATGGTAAACCAACCATTTCTAACTGCGGTACCTAAGTTAAAATTATCCGAAGAGTGATGCACAATGTGAGCAGCCCAAAGAAAACGCACATTATGGTTCTGTCTGTGAAACCAATAATAGCTAAAATCATCTAATAATTGACATAAAATCCAAACATACCAAGCATATCCAAAAGATTCATAACCCATAATATTCATACGAACACCGTCTATAATTGGGTTAAACAAGTCATAAACAAAACTAAAAAGTACAATAGCAGCGATGGTTTTTGTTAAAGGTGCCAAAATTGCAGAACCAACACCCATTGTAAGACTTGACGCTAAATCTTTCCATTTATAAAGACTTCTCTTTTCTTCTTTTTTCTGATGCTTGCTATAAGTTAGTTCAAGTAAAATAAGCCCTAAAAAACAAGGAACACCATATATGAGCGGATTTGTGAAATTCATTTAATGTAAAGTTTTTTTATAAAATCGTAACTTCTTAGTGAGAAAAAATCGACATTTATTTAATTTTTACCAAGATAAAAAATAAATTAACCATTGAGAGTTTTAATGACAAATTCTTTTGTTAATGGTTTACCGTTTGCAATTTTTTTAAGGTTTTCGAACGTAAATCGAAAATCACATCCAGTTTTATAATCGGAACATCCATAAGCAGTTGATCCTCTTATAATCGCCCCTTTTTTACATTTAGGACAGCTTATTTTTTCTGGTTGAAGAATAGCTTCTTTTGGTGTACTTAAAATGACTTTTTGTTTTGGCTCTAATTTTAAATTAAAATCATCATCAAAACGAATTAATCCTTCAACAGAACCTGCATTCCATTTAAAACCTTTTAAGTTCGTGGTACAGCCTTTATCAATCAATCGTATTAACTGGTTCTCAGAAACTTTTTTGCCGTAAATTTCAAACAGAATTTTAAAATCACAACCAACTTTATACTCAGAACAACCAAAAGCTGAAGATCCTTTTAATAACCTTCCTTTTTTACACTTCGGACAGGTTTTATCAGCAACTTCTTTTGATTTTGTTTTTTTGGTTTGAGTTTTTGGGTTAACAGATTGCTTTGTTTTACTAGCATTGACAATAGTGTTTGAAGAAATTCTTTTCGTAGAAGTATTTGAACGCACTTCATAAACCAATTCATCCACCATTTTTTTCATGTTGTTGATAAAAGTTCCAGCGTTAAACTCTCCTCTTTCTATTTCTTTTAAACGTTTTTCCCAACGTCCTGTTAATTCAGCAGATTTTAAAAGTTCGTTATCAATAATATTGATCAAGTCAATGCCTGTTTGCGTAGGAATTACCAGTTTTTTTTGTCGCTCAATATATTTTCTTCTGAATAAAGTCTCAATAATACTAGCTCTTGTAGAAGGTCTTCCAATTCCGTTTTCTTTCATTAACTCACGCATTTCATCATCATCAACTTGCTTCCCTGCAGTTTCCATGGCGCGTAATAAACTAGCTTCTGTAAAATTTCTAGGTGGTTTTGTCTCTTTTTGTAAAAACGAAGGCTCGTGCGGTCCTTTTTCTGCTTTTACAAAGGATGGCAAAGTTTGCGCCTCATTTAATTCTTTTTTAATCTTACTTTCTTCCGTTTCGAAAGCAACTCGCCAACCTTTCGTTATAATTTCTTTTCCCGTTGTCTTAAAAGGAACTTCTGCAGCTTTCCCAATAACCGCAGTATTAGAAACATCAGAATCTGGATAAAAAGCACCAATAAATCTTCTGGTTATAATATCATACACTTGTTGCTGATTGTATTGCAAATGTGCCTGCATTCCTGTCGGAATTATTGCATGGTGATCTGTTACTTTTTTATCATCAAAAACACGACTCGTTTTCTTTATTTTTTTTCCTAAAAGTGGTTGTGTTAATTCGCTGTAATTTGTTAATTTAGATAAAATTCCTGCAATTTTTGGATACACATCATTCGGTAAAAAAGTAGTATCAACTCTCGGGTAGGTAACTACTTTCATCTCATACAATTTCTGTACAATTTTCAAAGTATCATCCGCAGAAAACGAAAATTTATTATTACAATATACTTGTAATCCCGTTAAATCAAACAGTTTTGGAGCATAATCTTTTCCTTTCTTTTTGATAACAGAAACTATTTCGAAATCAGATTCTTTTACTTTATCAGCTAAAACTCGACCATCTTCTTCTTTTAAAAACCGACCCTCTTCGTAATTAAAAAGTGTATTTCTATAGGTTGTTTGCAATTCCCAGTACGGTTCTGGTTTAAAATTCTGAATTTCCACAAAACGATTCACCAACATTGCAAGCGTAGGAGTTTGCACTCTACCAACTGATAAAACTTGTTTGTATCCACCAAATTTTATGGTATATAAACGTGTTGCGTTTAAACCTAACAACCAATCTCCAATTGCTCTAGAGTACCCTGCATAATACAAGTTATCGTACTTTTCTGAAGGTTTTAAATTATTAAACCCTTCTTTAATGGCTTCTTCTGTAAGTGATGAAATCCATAAACGTTGTACTTTTCCTTTATAACCCGCTTGATTAATTACCCAACGTTGAATGAGTTCTCCTTCTGTTCCTGCATCCCCACAATTAATAACAACAGTTGCTTTTTCGAATAAAGATTTTACAATATTAAATTGTTTTTTAATTCCTGAATCGCCTGTAACTTTCGTATCAAAACGTTCTGGTAACATTGGTAAATTGTTTAAATCCCAACTTTTCCAATGTGGTTTGTAGTCTTTAGGTTCTAAAAGTGTGCATAAATGTCCGAATGTATACGTTACCGCATAGCCGTTTCCCTCGTAGTAACCATCACGTTTTGTGTTGGCTCCTAGAATGTTAGCGATTTCTCTTGCTACACTTGGTTTCTCGGCAATACAGACTTTCATTTATGTTTTTTGTGAATTCGAAAATAGGGAAATAATTAAGATTTTTTACAAATCTTTTTCTAACTTCTTAGTATTTTGTCTTGTATCGAAAATAGTAACAATTACAATTCTTTTAGAATTGAATCTGTAAAATAATGTGGTTTGTTTTGTGATTACACATTTATATAGTTCTTTTTTCTTATTTGATATAGGAAAACTTTCAGGATGTATCTTTATAAGATTTATACTTTTATCTAATTTTTTAATAAAATCTAACTTTACATTTAAATTCCATTTTTCAAGTAAGTAAATAAAAAGGGTATTAAGTTTATTTTTAGCTGTTTTAGATATTATAATAGAACGACTCATTTTCTATGAGAAGACATAAAAGTTTCATAATCTGATGTTTCATTATTTAAAATTTCTAAATCTGCTTTTTCAATTTCTTCACGTTGAGAAAGACTTAATTCATTCCAGAAATCATTGTTTTTCCAAAGTAAATTTTCTAATTTTCTAATTGTTTCCTCATTTTCTAAATTGATGAAATCATTTATAAAATTTAATTTTCTATTTTTTTAGAAGTAAATATTGAATTATAACCACTTTCAACTTCATTAACATTAGATATAAGATTTTCTTCATCTTTAATAAAATGTATAAATTTAGTAAGTAATTCTGGAGAATCAATTTCTAAAATATCTTTTATGAATTCTATTTTTTTAGATTGAATATCCATTTTTATTTTTTTATAAAGATAATAAAATTTTGTACTACTTCACCAAAGCCAATTGAATTCTCTTTCTTACAGCATCAACTTCTAGCACTTTAACAATAATTTGTTGCTGTAAATTAACAATTGCACTTACATCTTTTACAAAAGTATCCGATAAATTAGAAACGTGAATTAAGCCACTTTCTTTTATTCCGATATCAACAAAACAACCAAAATTGGTAATGTTATTTACTATTCCGGGTAAAAGTTGACCAATTCTCAAATCAGCAATTATTTTTATAGTTGCATCAAAAGAAAACATTTTTGCTTTTGCTCTTGGATCTGCGCCAGGTTTTTCTAATTCCTTAATAATGTCTTCTAAAGTTGGCAAACCAACCGTTGCAGAAATGTAATTTTTTAGCGGAATTTTAGTAAGCAATTCTTTGTTCCCAATAAAATCAGCTACATTTTTTTTATTGTCTTTCGCTATTTTATCAACCAAAGCATAATTTTCTGGATGCACAGCAGAATCATCTAGCGGATTTTTAGCATTTTTAATTCTCAAAAAACCAGCAGCTTGTTCAAAAGCTTTTGCGCCTAAACTTGGTACTTTTTTTATAGCAGTTCTTGATGTAAAAGAACCATTTTCATTTCTGTAAATTATGATGTTTTGCGCAATTTTTGGCCCAATTCCGGATACATAACTTAGCAAAGATTCGCTTGCCGTGTTAATGTTAATTCCGATGGTATTTACACAACTTTCAACAACCGTATCCAACGATTTTTTTAATTTTGGTTGATCAACATCGTGCTGATATTGGCCAACTCCAATCGATTTCGCATCAATTTTCACTAACTCAGCCAAAGGATCTTGTAATCTTCTACCTATAGAAATTGATCCACGAACGGTAACATCAAACGTTGGAAATTCGTCTCTCGCAATTTTTGAAGCAGAATATATGGACGCGCCAGCTTCGCTCACCACAAAAATATCTACTTGATTTTTAAATTGAATTTTTTTAACAAATTGCTCCGTTTCTCTAGAAGCCGTTCCGTTTCCAATTGCAATTGCCTCAATTTTATGAGCGTCCACTAAAAAACTAATTTTCTTGATTGCCTCAATTAAATTATTTTGGGGCGCATGCGGATAAATTGTTTCATTATGTTCTAAATCTCCTTGCGCATTTAAACACACAATTTTACAACCAGATTTAAACCCAGGATCGATTGCTAAAATTCTTTTTTCACCTAAAGGAGCTCCTAAAAGCAATTGTTTCAGGTTTTTAGAAAAAACAGTAATTGCATCTTCATCGGCTTTTTCTTTTGCAATCGATAGCGCTTCATTTGATAAAGAAGGAAATAAAAGTCGTTTAAAAGCATCCTGAATCGCTAATTGAAGTTCTGATGAACATTCATTTGAAGTTCTTATAATTTTATCTTCCATTTTTTGAATGGCTTTTTCTGAATCAATTTCTATTTTAACGCGAATAAAACCTTCTTTTTGGGCTCTTAAGATGGCTAAAAAACGATGTGAAGGAATATTTTTTAAAGATTCATTCCAATCAAAATAATCTTTAAATTTTTGTGCTTTTTCATCATCAATTTTAGCCTTTATAACTTTAGATGAAATTGTCGCAAAACGCTCTATTTGTTGTCTAATATTGTTTCTAATATCTGTGCGTTCGTTTATCCACTCGGCGATTATAAAACGAGCGCCTTCTAGCGCAACTTCAACCGTTTCAACTTCCTTAGAAATGTATTTTGAGGCTGTAGCTTCTAAATTTTGTACTCGTTGACTCATCATCATTTTTGCCAACAGTTCTAAACCTTTTAAACGTGCAGTTTCTGCTTTGGTTTTACTCTTTTTCTTAAAAGGTAAATACAAATCTTCTAAAGTAATTAAATCTTGAGAATTGTTTACTTTTTGTTCTAAATCTACTGTTAAAACTTCTTGTTCTTCTAATGCTTTTAAAATTGCTTTTTTACGTTTTTCTAAAACTTCAAAAATCTCTTTGTATTTTAGAATATCGCCAATTTCAACTTCGTCTAAATTACCTGTCATTTCTTTTCTATATCTTGATATAAAGGGAATTGTACAAGCTTCGTTTAACAATGAAATCGTATTTTCTACAGATTTTGATGAAAGTTTTGTTTGCTGAATTATAAAAGAAAGTAACTGCATTTTTTTAATTGAATTTAACGGAATAGAAAAACCTCATAAATTGATTTTTATGAGGTTGTAAATATACTTTTATTTTGTTTTTTTCTTCTGAATTTTTAAGATAATTGCCGTTTCTATCATGAACTCCAGTTGAGTGGTTTAAAGAATTATCGATTCCGCTCTAACTGACATCTGTTAGATTAATTATAAAATTACTTTCTCAAAAGCCAGTCTTTTATCACCGTAATTGGTGTAAATAATTCCGCAATACGTATATCCTAATTTTTTAATTAAAGATTGCATTCCAAGATTATCTTCATGCGTATCAATCTTTAAACTTTTGATGTTTTTTTCCACTAATTGCAAATGAAATTCATCAAATAACAATGTTGCTAATCCAAATTTTCTAAACTCTTTTTTGATAGCCATTCTGTGAATTACTCCGTAAATTTCATCCTCATTAATAATCCAATTTCCTTCAATAATTTTGTATGTAGGTTCTTTGTTTGTGGAAAACATCGAAGTTGCCATTATCTGATTTTCATCATTAATAACAACAAAACTCTCCCCATTTAAAATATCATTCTCTATTTGTGCTGCATTTGGATATCCATTTTGCCATTGATCAATATTTTGTGCTGCCAAATATGTTTTGGCATCTTCAATTATTTTCAAAATTCTTGGAACCTCTTTTAAAGTAGAAAGTTTAATTTTCATCCGTTTAAATCATTTTAAAATCTAACATTAATTCGCCCTCAATCGAAAGTTGTAATCGATCTCCTTTATGAATTTCACCAGCACCAGTTGCAGGAGTTCCTGTAAAGATTAAATCGCCAGGTTGTAACGTCATGTATTTTGATATAAATGCAATAATTTCTGCAAAATTATAAACCATAAAAGCTGTATTTCCTGCTTGCTTTTGTTCTCCGTTAATTTTTAAATCGAAATTAACATTATCTAAATTCGGGAAATTTGAAACCGATTTGAAACTAGAAATAGGTGCAGCGCCATCAAAACCTTTTGATAATTCCCAAGGACCTTTATTTTCTCTAGATTCGTTAAAAATATCTTTTGCTGTATAATCAATTCCTGCTGCAATTTCAGAAATATAAGAAGTTGCATTTTCTACTGAAATATTTTTTCCTTCTTTTCCAATTTTAATAACCAACTCAATTTCGTACCATAACTGTTTTGTAAAACTTGGGTATTCAACATTACAATTAATAGCTAAGCTTGATGCTGGTTTAGAGAAAATAATTTGATTTCCTGTTTTACCAACATTTTTATCTTCTAAATTTGTTGCGTAATTTTTACCGATTGCTAATATTTTCAAAATGACGTTTTTTTTACCAAGTAAATTTAATTAAAAATCCACTAAAAAAGAAATATACTTTTCCTTTATTAGGTGATATATTATAAAATAAAAATCCCAAAATAAATTTGAGATTTTGTATTAAAACAGAAGATAAAAAGCTTAAATAACTTTTATCTGATAAAATTATTAAACTAAACTTTCTACTTTTTTTGTTGGTTTTTCCTAGCAGAAAAATCAATAATTTCTTGATTGTTAAGAATATCTGTTAAAGTTTGTCTTTTTCTAATTAAATAATCTTTGCCGTCATGAAACATTACTTCTGCAGGTAAATAGCGTGAGTTATAGTTCGATGCCATCGAAAAACAATACGCTCCAGCATTATGAAAACACAAAACATCTTCTTCAGAAATTTCTGCAATTCTTCTGTTTGATGCAAAAGTGTCAGTTTCACAAATATAACCAACAACAGAATAATATCGATCTCTTCCTGTTGGGTTTGAGATGTTTGTAATATGATGATAAGAATCGTACATCATAGGTCTAACCAAGTGATTAAAACCAGAATCTACATGTGCAAAAACAGTAGAAGTTGTTTGTTTTACAACATTTACTTTTGCTAAAAATGAACCCGCTTGAGAAACTAAAAATTTACCAGGTTCGAACATAAGTGTAATTTCTTTGCCATATTCAATACAAAATTCATTAAATCTTTCTGATAATTGCAAACCTAATTGCTCAATATCCGTAGAAATATCTCCTTCTTTATAAGGAACTTTAAATCCGCTTCCAAAATCAATAAAATCAATATTTTTAAATTGTTTAGCAACATCAAACAAAATTTCTGTAGCACGTAAAAAAGTGTCAATATCTAAAATATCAGAACCTGTGTGCATATGAATTCCGTTAATATTCATACCGGTATTTTCTACAACACGTTTGATGTGCGGAACTTGATGTATTGAAATCCCGAATTTTGAATCGATATGACCCACAGAGATTTTAGAATTACCACCTGCCATAATATGTGGATTGATACGCACACAAACTGGAATTTCAGGATGTTTTTGTCCAAATAATTCTAAAATAGAAAGATTATCAATATTAATTTGAACACCCAATTTCGCAACTTCTTCAATTTCTGTTAAAGAAACGCCGTTTGGTGTATAAATTATTTTTTTAGGATCAATGCCTGTAGTTAAACTCAACTGAACTTCTTGAATGGAAACTGTATCTAAACCAGCGCCTAAATTCTTAAAGAACTTTAAAATGTTAATATTTGAAAGTGCTTTTACAGCATAATTCAGTTTTAAACTTTTAACACTGCTAAAAGCATCTGTTAGCCTATTGTATTGAGATTCAATTTTGTCTGTATCGTAAACGTACAAAGGACTGCCATATTTGTTCGCTAATTCTAAAAGTTGTACTTTTTCCACCGTGATCTTTATTTTATATCTGGCCTCAAAAGTAATACAAATGTTTAATAAAGTATGATTTGTTTAAAAATACAACAAATTGTTTTTTATTGTGATTTTTGCGTTAATAAAACTGATTTTCAACCGTTGAAATCCTGTTGATAACTAATTAATAAAGACATTTTATTTTACCTTGTAAAATCTTAATTTAGCACCACTACAACCCTAACCACAGTGCCAATTTTTATGACTCAAGAAACAAAATATACAGAAGATAATATTAGATCATTAGACTGGAAAGAGCACATTAGAATGCGTCCAGGAATGTATATTGGAAAACTAGGTGATGGTTCTTCTGCGGATGACGGAATTTACATTCTTGTAAAGGAAGTTTTAGATAATTCTATTGACGAATATGTGATGGGTGCTGGTAAAACTATCGAAATTTCTATCCAAGGAAGTAAAGTTACGGTAAGAGATTTTGGTAGAGGAATCCCTTTGGGGAAGGTTGTTGACGTGGTTTCTAAAATGAACACTGGTGGTAAATACGATTCAAAAGCATTTAAAAAATCGGTAGGTTTAAACGGTGTAGGTACTAAAGCTGTAAATGCATTATCCGATTTTTTTAGAGTAGAATCAACCAGAGATGGTAAGTCTGCATCAGCAGAGTTTAGCCAAGGAAATTTAATAAGTCAAGATTTTTTAGAAGAAACGTCTCGTAGAAAAGGAACTAAAGTTTCTTTTATTCCGGATGAAGCAATTTTTAAAAAATACAAATTTAGAAACGAATATGTTTCTAAAATGTTAAAGTATTATGTGTATTTAAATCCGGGTTTGACTATTATTTTTAACGGAGAAAAATATTTTTCTGAAAACGGATTAAAAGATTTATTGGAAGACAACAACAATTTAGATGATATGTTGTACCCAATAATTCACTTAAAAGGAGAAGATATCGAGGTTGCAATAACGCATAGTAAAACTCAATATTCAGAAGAATATTATTCTTTTGTAAACGGGCAACACACAACGCAAGGAGGAACACATCAAGCAGCTTTTAGAGAAGTAATTGTAAAAACAATTCGTGATTTTTATGGTAAAGCTTTTGAAGCTTCGGATGTAAGAAAATCAATTATTTCTGCGATTGCCATTAAAGTAATGGAACCTATTTTTGAAAGTCAGACGAAAACAAAGTTAGGATCCACAGAAATGGGCGGTAAACTGCCAACTGTTAGAACCTATATTAGTGATTTTCTAAAAACAAAGTTAGATAACTTTTTACATAGAAATAGTGATGTTGCAGATTTCCTTTTAAAGAAAATTGTACAGGCAGAAAGAGAACGAAAAGAGCTTTCTGGCATTAGAAAACTAGCAAAAGACAGAGCCAAAAAAGCAAATTTACACAATAAAAAATTACGAGATTGTAGAGTCCATTTAGGCGATATTAAACATGAAAATTATTTAGAAAGCACCTTGTTTATTACCGAGGGAGATTCTGCTTCTGGTTCTATCACAAAGTCTCGAAATGTAAACACACAAGCCGTTTTTAGTTTAAAAGGAAAGCCTTTAAATTCTTACGGATTAAGTAAAAAAATTGTGTACGAAAATGAGGAATTTAATTTATTGCAAGCTGCTTTAAATATAGAAGATGGTTTGGAAGAATTGCGCTATAATAACATTGTAATTGCTACCGATGCAGATGTTGACGGAATGCACATTAGATTGTTATTAATTACGTTTTTTTTACAGTTTTTTCCAGAATTGATTAAGGACGGACATTTATATATTTTAGATACGCCTTTATTTAGAGTCCGTGATAAAAAAGAAACTATTTATTGTTACTCGGAAGAAGAACGAAGAGCGGCAGTAGAAAAGCTTAGAGGAAAAGCAGAAATAACTCGATTTAAAGGTTTGGGTGAAATTTCGCCAAACGAATTTGTGCATTTTATTGGTGATGATATTCGCTTAGATCCAGTAATGTTAGATAAAGAAATGTCTATTGAACAAATGTTAGAATTTTACATGGGAAAAAACACTCCTGACAGACAGAAGTTTATTATTAAAAACTTAGTAGTTGAGTTGGATGTAATTGAGGAAGCGTAATCGATTCTATATTTTTTTCTTTGGATGAATTTTGAGTAGTTTAAGAAAAATTGGACATTACAAATTTTAACCTCCAATTAAACCCTATAAAAACTGGAGGAGCCAATTTGGCACCTTCATTATTTAAAAAATGAAAAAGAAAGAAGAAAAATTACTAATTCCTGATGAAATAATTACTAATAAAATCTATTTGATTCGCAATCAAAAAGTAATGTTAGATAGCCATTTAGCAGAATTATATCAAGTAGAAACGAAAAGATTAAAAGAACAAGTCAAAAGAAATTTAAATCGTTTTCCAGAAGATTTTATGTTTGAATTAACTAAAAACGAGTATGAAAACTTGAGGTCGCAATTTGCGACCTCAAGTTGGGGAGGAAGCAGATATCTGCCTTTAGTTTTCACAGAACAAGGAGTTGCAATGTTATCGAGTGTTTTAAACAGCGATAGGGCAATTGCTGTAAATATTAAAATTATTAGAATTTTTACAAAAATGCGAGCATTATTAGCTGATAATTTGAGTTTACGATTAGAAATTGAAGAAATAAAGAAGAAAGTAACCAACCAAAGTAAAAATATAGAATTGGTGTTTTCTTATTTAGATGAACTGATTAATAAAAAAGAGAATAAAACAGAAAGAATAAAAATTGGGTATAAAAAAGATAAGGGTTAAAGCTAATAGTTAGCAAGTATGCCTGCGTTAGGGATTGAAGTGGAAATCCTTTTTTATTTTTCATAAAAAAGATTGCAACGTAAAGCCCGACCTTTTTAGGGAACGCCCAAATAAAAAAATACACAGTTAAACGATTAAACAATTAAACGTTTAAAAAGAATGAGTGAAGAAATAAACGAAAACGAAGAAGAATTACAAAAAAATGAAAATCAACCTGATGCAGTAAATGAGCAAGTTGATGCTGTAGAAGAAACCATTACCAAAGTTACAGGAATGTACAAAGAGTGGTTTTTAGAATATGCTTCGTACGTAATTTTAGAAAGAGCCGTTCCGTCTTTAGAAGACGGATTAAAACCAGTACAGCGTAGAATTATGCATTCTATGAAAGATTTAGACGATGGTCGTTACAATAAAGTAGCGAATATTGTTGGGCATACCATGCAATATCATCCGCACGGAGATGCTTCTATTGCAGATGCAATGGTGCAAATTGGTCAGAAAGAATTGTTAATTGATATGCAAGGAAACTGGGGTAATATTTTAACAGGAGATCGTGCAGCTGCTTCTCGTTATATTGAGGCTCGCTTATCAAAATTTGCCTTAGAAGTTGTTTTTAATCCGAAAACCACAGAATGGAAATCGTCTTACGATGGTAGAAGAAAAGAACCAATAGATTTACCTGTAAAATTCCCGTTATTACTAGCGCAAGGTGCAGAAGGAATTGCAGTTGGTTTATCAACAAAAATTTTACCGCATAATTTTATTGAATTAATTGATGCTTCTATCAAGTATTTAAAAGGAAAGAGTTTTAAAATTGTACCCGATTTTATCACTGGCGGAATTGCAGATTTTACCAATTATAATGATGGTAAACGAGGCGGAAAAGTTAGGGTTCGTGCTAAAATTTCTCAACTTGATAAAAAGACCTTAGTTATTTATGAAATTCCGTTTGGCACAACAACTACATCATTGATCGATAGTATTATAAAAGCCAATGACAAGGGGAAAATCAAGATAAAAAAGATTGAAGATAATACCGCTGCAGAAGTAGAAATTTTAGTGCATTTGCCACCAAATGTTTCTCCGGATAAAACGATTGATGCCTTATACGCGTTTACGATTTGTGAAAATTCCATTTCACCATTATCGTGCACTATAGAAAATAACAAACCGGTTTTTATCGGAGTTTCAGAAATGTTAAAACATTCAACAGATTTAACGGTTGAATTGCTTAAAAAAGAATTAGAAATTCAATTACATGAATTAGAAGAACAATGGCATTTTGCTTCTTTAGAACGTATTTTTATTGAAAATAGAATTTATCGAGATATTGAAGAAGAAGAAACATGGGAAGGCGTAATTATTGCTATTGATAAAGGTTTACAACCGCACATCAAACATTTAAAAAGGCCAATTACAGAAGAAGATATTGTTCGTTTAACAGAAATTAGAATTAAGAAAATATCAAAATTTGATATTGATAAAGCAAAACAACATATAGAAAGTTTAGAAGATAAAATTGCTGGCGTAAAGCATCATTTGGCTAATTTAATTGTTTTTGCAATTGATTACTTTAAGAACTTAAAAGAGAAATACGGAAAAGGCAAAGAGCGCCAAACTGAAATTAGAATTTTTGATGACATTGTTGCCTCAAAAGTGGCAATGAACAACGCTAAATTATACGTAAATAGAGAGGAGGGTTTTATTGGAACATCACTCAAAAAAGATGAATTTGTAACAGATTGTTCTGATATTGATGATATTATCATTTTCAGAAAAGATGGTGTGATGTCAGTTTCAAAAATTGATTCTAAAACATTTGTAGGTAAAGATATTATTCATGTTGCCGTCTTTAAAAAGAAAGACCGACGAACTGTTTATAATTTTATATATCGCGATGGTGCAAAAGGAGCAAGTTATATGAAACGATTTAACGTTACTTCTGTTACGCGCGATAAAGAATACGATTTAACCAATGGAAGTAAAGGTTCTTTAGTGCATTATTTTTCTGCAAACTATAATGGTGAAGCAGAAATTGTTACTATAAATTTACGTTCTGTTGGTAGTGTTAAAAAACTGAAATGGGATATTGATTTTGCTGATTTAGCAGTGAAAGGAAGAGCGGTTCGTGGAAATAGAATTACAAAATATAACGTTAGAAGTGTCGATTTTAAATTTGAAGGAGTTTCTACTCTAAAACCAAGAAAAATTTGGTTTGATGATACTGTTCAGCGTTTAAATGTGGATGAAAGAGGTGAGTTGCTGGGCGAATTTAAAGCGGAAGATAAACTATTAATCATCACACAAAGTGGAAAAGTAAAAGCGGTGAAACCAGACTTGGCAATGCATTTTGAAGATGATATGATTGTTTTAGAAAAATGGAAACCTACTAAACCAATTTCTGCTATTTATTTTGACGGAGAAAAAGAACGTTATTATATAAAACGCTTTCTGATTGAAACTACCGAAAAAGAAGAAATTTTTATTTCTGAGCATTCAAAATCGCATTTAGAAATTATTGCAACAGATTACAGACCTATCGCAGAAGTTCAGTTTTCTAAAAGAAATATAGAAAATGAAATTGTAAATTTAGAGGAATTTATTGCTGTAAAAGGAATAAAAGCACTTGGGAATCAGTTTTCTACGGAGAAAATAAAACTAGTTAGTTTATTAGAGTCTTTACCTTTTGAGGAACCTGAAGAAGAAAAAGTAGAGGAAGTAGAAGTTGTAGACGAGGAAGTAATTGTAGATAAATTATATATTGAAAATACCGAACCTTATAAACCAATTTTAGAAGAACTTTCTGCAGAGGAAAAGGCTAAAATGGCTTTGCAAAAATCTATAGCAAAAAAGAAAGCTGAGCAGAAAAGAATTGATGATGAAAATCAGACGAAGTTGTTTTAAAACTAAATCTAATTAATTTATGAAAAATAAACAATTTCTAATAGCACTATTATTAAGTATAAATGGTCTTTTTTATTCGCAAAACAACAAAGAAACTGAAGATTATCTGATATGGACAATTGAAAGGAAATTAAATTGGAAAGATTTTAAGAGTATAGAAAAAACTAAAAATATTGGAGTAGCACAAACTGCAGCTAGCATTGAAATAAAACCATTTAGAAATAAAAACAAAAAATACGATTATAAAGTTTTAAGTAAATTTTATAAAAATAAATCATGGACAGAAACAGAAAATTCAGAGGTTTTAATTCACGAGCAATTACATTTTGATATTGCAGAATTATATGCAAGGAAAATGAGAAAAGAAATAGTATTAGTAAAATCAAAAAATAAAATTGTAAAAGAAGAAGATTATAGAAGAATTCACCAATTTTTATTTAGAGAATATTTGATGTTTCAAAATAAATACGATATTGAAACTGACTTTTCAAAAAAAACTGAAACTCAAGAAATATGGAATGATAGTATTTTAAAGAAATTAATTAATCTAAATGATTATGCATTAAAAAATTGATTATTAATTATTTATAAACTCACATGAAACTCAAACACCTGTATTTAGCATTGACAGTTTTAGGCATTTGTTATACTTGGTATTATAATATTCAATATTTTCAAACAGCGGAAGATCCTACTTTAACCAATTTTTTTAAAGATGCGCAGTCCAGTTTTGCAGGTAAATCTTTTGGTGCAGATTTAACGGTTGTGGTGCTTACGTTTTTTGCTTTTTACATTCCGGATGCCATCAAATTAAAAATAAAGTTTTGGTGGGTTTTAATTCCGTTAACATTTTTAATTGCGATTGCATTTACGTTTCCGTTGTATCTTTATTTAAGAGAAAATCATCTAGAAAAATTACAAAAAGTATGAAAAAAATAGGTTTAATTGGCGGAATTATACCAATTTAGTTAATAAATGCCGCATTAAATGCATTTAGAAAATGATGATTTCCAGTTATAGATTTAATCGTTTCACTATCCATTTTCGTGACGGTTTTATGTAGCCATTCTTTAAGGTTTTCCATTTTTTCAAAGCGTTGATTTTTAAATCTATTTTTAATGTATTGCCAAACTTGTTCACAAGGATTTAACTCTGGATTATAAGGGGGGATTCTTAATAAATGAATATTTTCAGGTATTTCGATATTCTTTGTTGAATGAAAACCTGCGTTATCGATCACCACAATTTTATATTCCTTAGGCTTATATAAAGAGAATTCTTTAAGATAGGCTTCGAATATTTTAGTATCAACACCATTAATTTCCCATACAAAACAATCTCCATTGATTGGGGAATAACTTCCATATAGATAAGTTGTTTTGAAAATATGCTGATAAGTAACTATTGGTTTGACTCCACTAGCTGTTAAATATTTTCCTAAATGATTCATCATTCCAAATCTAGCTTCGTCTTGAAAATATAGATTTACCTCTTTGTATTTATTTTTATTTAGACTTAATCTAATGTTGTTTAGCGTATTAGGTAGTTTTTAAAAAGGCTTTTTCAGCCTCTACATTTTTTTTGTAATGAGATTTTCGCGGGCTTTTAAGTTTTGTTTTAAAATGTTGCTTTAAATACTCTCGAATACGTTGATATTTTATCTCAATCCCATAGGTTTCATTTACCCATATTTGCGCATCCCAATATCCTAAAAAAGGGTTGAGAGGGTCATTAACTCTTTGCGATAAACCTAAATGAATTTCAGAAGTAATAATTTTTGATTGTTTATTTTTTGGCTTATCACTAATCATTTGATCAATTCCAAATAATTTATAGGTTTCTACCCATCTTTCTAATGTTCTGATGTCAACTCCTACAGAAGCTGACACTTCTTGTCGAGTTTTAAACTTTTTTGTCTTTATATAAATTAAAGATTTTACTCGCTTTTCCCCTTTTAATGTTGTTTGCTTTGACACTAGTTCTTTAAGCTCAATTAGTGATTCTGAAATATCTAAACTTGCTATTCTTCCCATAACGTAATATAATGAAAATATACGGCATTAAAAAACTATTTTGGTATTACTCCAGAAGCTACTATTTTATATTATCGAATTTTAAATCAATTAAACGCAGATAGTTTAGGGAAAAGTCATTCAGCAGAAGTAATTATAAATTCTTTCGATTTCGGAAAAATAGCGAAACTTCAGAAAGAAAATAGATGGGATTTGTTAGACGAAATGATGGCCGATGCTGGAAAAAGTTTAGAGAATGCTGGTGCAAGTTGTATTCTAATTTGTGCAAATACCATGCATTTGTGTATTGATGCCGTTAGGGATGTCGTTAAAATTCCTGTAATTCATATTGCCGATGCAACATCCAAAGAAATTAGTAAAAAGAAACTTAAAAAGGTAGCTTTATTAGGAACAAAATATACCATGGAAAAAACATTTTTTACGGATGTTTTAAAGTCATCGGGTATGGAAACTATCATTCCAAATTTAGAAGATCGAGAGGTAATTCATGACATTATTTATGATGAACTTGCGGTTGGAATTCTTAACCCAACATCCAAAGAAAAATATTTAAAAATTATACATAAATTAATTAAAAATGGGGCAGAAGGGATTATTTTAGGATGTACCGAAATACCATTATTAATTACGCAAGCAGATGTTTCTGTTCCTGTTTTTGATACCACAAAAATTCATTCAATTGCTGCTTTTAACTTTTAAACGAAATATTTGCAACAGCAACAACAGCAGTAATAATAAATTTTTGTTTTATTTTTGAATTTGGAAATAGAATTACACATTATAAATTTTGAATTTAAAAAGACTTCAAGAATAATTAAGGATTTGTTTTATATTCTAATGATAATTTTTATATTTAATCCCCTTTTGTGAATTTATAGCTATTTTTAGCAAGGCACCTTACATCTGCAGATGTAAGGTGCCTTGCCTAGATCTTTTTTATTTTTTATAATTTCATATAATATTATTTCATTCTCTCAAAAAATGTTAGTTCGTAATTTGGTAACAAATCAGGGTTTGTAATTTTAATCATATCTTTTAAAACTAAATCGGGTCTTGTGGGTGCTAATTCGTAATAAATAACACCACCTGTTTTTCCTTTTTTAGTTGTTGGCGTATAAATATTATCATTCTTAAAGGCATTAAATTCGGTGTATATTTTATTACTATTCAATAATTGTTCTTTGGAAGAAAAATAACCAGGAGCAATCCAAAAATCAGCATTTCTACCTTTATCAAAAACACTTTCAAAACTTAAGGATAAACTTCCTTTTCCTTCGGATTCTTGCCATAAATACCTAAGATTAGCATCTTTTAAAAATTGCGCAACAAAACTGTCGCCAGCAGGTAAATTCCAAATGTCTTTACTCATAATAGCACCAGATAAAATTGTTGGTTTTCTGGTTGCTTTTAAAGCGATATTTTTAGCCTCTAAATAATTCGTTTCAATCGCTTTAAAGATACTATCAGCTAGTTTTTCTTTATCAAATAAAACACCGAAAAATTTTATCCATTCTGCTCTTCCTAAAGGAGTTTCTTCTAGCCAGTCGCCATTATAAATTACATTTATTCCTGCTTTTTCTAAAGTTGTTAGCGATTTATCCGCAGTAGAAACACTGTAACCAACAATTAATTCTGGTTGTAGGTTTAATAAAATCTCCGTGTTTAAAGCACCTTCTTTACCGATTTCAGCAATTTTATCCGCATCTATTAATAGTCTTGTTTTTTCTGATGAAACATATTTTGAATATGGAAATCCAATTATAGCTTTTTCCTCATTCAATAATTCAACCATCGGAATATGAGTTGTTGAAGTAACTACAATTTTTTGAATAGGAGTGAAGATGGTATTTTTAGTATTCTCTTTTTGATCCTTTTTACTTTTAATGATGTATTCAAAAACTTTATCAGAATTTTGATACGCAGCTTTTATAATTAGTTTTTTAATGCCATTTTTATTCACAATATCGAAACCTTTAGCATATTTAATACTACTTTCTATTTGTGTTTTTTTAGCATCATTCTCAACTTCTTTTTTACAAGAAAAGGAAATGATCAGCAATAAAAAAAGAACTCCAATTTTTAATTTTTTCATTAATTATAAATTTGATTTTCTTGTTCTTGAACTCTAATAAATGTAGTTCTTTTTGTTAATTCTTTTAATTTGCTAGCGCCAACATAGGTGCACGTAGATCTCAATCCTCCTAAAATATCAATCATAGTGTCATCTATATTTCCTCTAAAAGGAACTTCAACTGTTTTCCCTTCGGATGCTCTATAATTGGCAACGCCGCCAACATGCTTATTCATAGCTGTTTCAGGACTCATTCCGTAGAAAGCTTTAAATTTCTCACCGTTTTTCTCAATTAAATCACCACCACTTTCTTCGTGACCCGCTAACATTCCGCCTAACATTACAAAATCGGCACTTCCTCCAAACGCTTTTGCAATATCACCTGGAGTTTTGCAGCCACCATCAGAAATAATTTGTCCTCCCATTCCGTGAGCAGCATCTGCACATTCTATAATTGCAGAAAGTTGTGGATATCCAACGCCCGTTTTAATTCTTGTAGTGCAAACAGAACCAGGCCCAATGCCAACTTTTATAATATCTGCACCAGCTAATAATAATTCTTCCACCATTTCGCCAGTAACCACATTGCCTGCTATTATTACTTTATTAGGATGATTTTTGCGCGTTTTCTGCACAAAATCTACAAAATGTTCCGAATAACCATTGGCAACATCTACACAAATGAAATTTATTTGTGGAAATTCAGTTAAAATCTGATTCACTTTTTCAGAATCTTTTTTTCCCGTTCCTGTGCTTACTGCAATGTTTTTTAAAATATTTTCTGATACATTTGACACAAAACCTCTCCATTCTTCCAAAGAATAATGTTTATGAATTGCTGTAAATAGATTGTATTTTGAGAATGCTTTTGCCATTTCAAAAGTACCAACAGTATCCATATTTGCTGACATAATTGGTATTCCCGTCCAAGTAATTGTACTATGTAAAAACTTAAATTCTCTTTCTAAAGTTACTTGCGAACGCGATTTTAAAGTAGACCGTTTTGGACGAATCATAACATCTTTAAAACCTAATTTTAATTCATTTTCTATTCTCATTTTTTTTAAATAAAAGTAAGGCATAAAGGTATAAATTTGAAAGCGATTTAATTAGATTGTTTATAATAACTAATATATATTTGCAGTGATTTTAGGTTTTGATGCAGAAAACATTTTTCATCAAATTAAAAGGGAATCTGGTTTAAATCCAGAACTGTACCCGCAACTGTAAGCTATAAAGCTTGTAACTAATTCTTTAACCACTGTTTTTTGATAAATGGGAAGGTTTGTTACAAGACGCAAGTCAGGAGACCTGCCGTAAATCACGAAATAAAAACTTTCGGGATAAAAGTTTATGTACTAAAATACTGTGCACAAAATTTGCCTGATTTATTGTAAATCAAATTTATTAAAAATGAAAAAACAATTATTAATTGTTAGTGTATTGGCATGTAGTTTTGTCAACCAAAATTTATTTTCTCAAGATAAGAAAGAGAAAATAGAAACCTTAGAAGAAGTTGTTGTTACTGCAACAAAATTTAGCCTTAAAAAAGAAAATACCGGTAAAGTAATTAATACAATTACTCAAAAACAATTACAGCAAAATGCAGGTAAATCTGTTATTGAAATTTTAAATACTATAGCTGGTATAGAAGTTAGAGGTGTAAATACAAACCCAACAGAACCAAGAAGTATTAATGTTAGAGGAGGAAGAAGTCGCCAAGTTTTAGTTTTAATTGACGGAGTTCCTGTAACCGATCAATCTGCAATTAATCAAGAATTCGATTTACGTTTAGTTGCCGTAAATCAAATTGAAAGTATTGAGATTTTAAAAGGAGGTTCTTCAACTTTATATGGTTCTGGTGCTGCAACGGCAGTTATCAATATCATTTTAAAAAAGGCATCAAACGACACTATTTCTGGCTCATTTGAAACAAGTGTTGGTACAAATAACACCGCGGCTGCATCAGAAAGTGGTTTGTCTGACCTAAACCAGAATGTAAACATTAATGGTACTTTAGGAGATTTTAATTTTTTAGCGTCTTTTAGTTTAACTGGCGTTGACGGCATGTCATCTGCAAAAAGTAAAACAAAATCAGTTTTTGAAAATGATGCTTTTTATTCGAAAAACGGACTACTGAAATTGGGTTATAAAGTTAGTGATCAATTAAATATTGAAACTTTTTTAAATTATGATGAATTTGATTATGATTTTGATGCTGGTGCTTTTTCAGATAGTGATGTAAATAGCGGAAATCAAGAACAACTAAGATTCGGAATTAAGCCTAAATTTTCGTATACTAAAGGTCAGGTTTATGTTTTGGCTTCTATAAATAGTGTTAATAGAACATTAAATCAATTTAATCCTTTTTCAAATACGTTAGATAATTATCAATTTGAAGGAAGAAGTTTAAATTTAGATTTGGTAAATAAATATGAGTTTTCTTCTCAATTTCAATTAATTGCAGGTATCAATTATCAAGAACATCATAATAATACAGTTACACCTTTTGCAACAATAGATAAAGATGTTGCAAATTTTAATACGTTAGATCCTTACGCAAGTTTAGTTTATATTTCTGATTATGGTTTAAGTGTAAACGTTGGTGGACGCTTGAATATGCATAATGTGTATGGAAACCAGTTTGTGTATGATGGAAATGTTGCTTACAATATTTTAAAAAATGATGCTGCTACAGTTAAATTATTAACATCTTACAGCACCGCATTTATAGCACCAAGTTTGTATCAATTATACGACGGTTTTTCTGGAAATATAGATTTAAATCCTGAAACGAACGAAACTTTTGAAGCAGGTTTTGATACAACCTATAAAGATTGGCTGCAATTAGATGTGGTTTATTTCAATAGAAAAGAAACCGATGCAATAATATACGACAACAACACTTTTAAATACGGAAATGGTTCTTCTGATGCAAACGGTTTTGAAGTAAATACAAGAATAACTCCAATTTCATACCTAGCTTTAAATGCTTCTTATACTTATATTGATAGAGATGTTTTCGAAGATTTTAATGATTATATTCCTGCAAATAAATTTGTTGCTGGACTTGATATTACACCTTTTGAAAAGGCTTTTTTTAATTTAACATATAGAAATGTAGGTGAAAGAACAATTTTTGATAGATATGGTTCTTTTGGAACTGCAGGAGAAGATGTTATTTTAGAAAATTACACCGTTTTGGACTTTATGACTAATTATAAATTATTAGGAGATACAGTAACCATTTTTGGAGCAGTTACTAATATTTTAAATGAAGATTATAATGATATTTTTGGCTACTCTACAAGAGGTAGAAATTACAAAGTAGGCGTAAGATTAGCGTTTTAAAGAGGTAAACTTGCTAAAAGAAAAAAAAGGCTTCAGTTATTGAAGCCTTTTTTTATAATAATTTTCGGACTTCATTCTTAATAAATGAAATGGCTGTTTCTGTTGGTGGCAAGTTTTTAGTATAATCGATTAAAACATTTTGTCTTAAATCATTGGCAGAATTTGAGTTTTCAGCAACTTGTTTTAATTTATTTATAATGGCACTTTTTGCAGCAACTACAGCTAACCAAGTCTCATTAGATAAATAAATTTGCTGTACTAAATTATGTTCAAATTCTTGTTCTATATTCGCTAGTAAAAGCTGTAAATACGCAGCTGTTTCATCAGAAAGGGGTTTAATTCGCAACAACATTTTTACAGGATTAATTCGCTCACAAAACAACAACATTCGCTCACAAGCTTGTAATTTTATTGGCAAAGAATCTTTCTTTTTTTGTGCTAAAAGTTCTAGTTTCTTTTCAGAATCTTGATGTTTTATAAATCCGTTAAACATGTAATAAGCAACAGCTCCTGTAACAACAGCAGGCAATATATATGCAATACTTTCTAATAATTGATCTTCCATTTAATTACAATATAGTTAAGAAATACAAATATAGAACTCCTAAAAAGATAGCAATCCCAAAACTTAATAAAGTTCCTATTAAAATATATTCTGTTAGTTTTCTGTCTTTGGATGATGTTAAATCTCCAAATCTAAAAACAGATTTTGCAGCCAACAAGAAACCAATAGCTTCCCAATGACTTGTAACAACAAAAGCGAAAACAAATAGACGTTCTAAAACACCAATATATCGTCCTGCTTTGGCAAGAGAATCGTCGTTTTCCTTTTTAGTTTCAGGATTCCATTGTGTAATAACTATTTTGATGATAATTGCGGATACAGAAGTTACTAGGAGTATGAAAATGAGTAATAGCAGTATTTTATCAGTAAATATATTTTTCAATGATAGGCTAAAAACAACATATAAAGCGCTTGCTAAGAACAATACTAAAACATGCAGTATTTGATCTATAAAAAACCAAATTCGTTTAGTATGCTTCTTTTGAAGATATAGTTTTAGCAGATCTATGATATAATGAGAAGTAATAATCAATAAAAAACCTAACCAATACTTTTGTAAATTAAATTTTAGCAAGAACAATAATAAAACAGCATGAACACCAATATGGAAGTATAATTTTACCGATTTTACTTTCTTTTCTTCCTTGCCTTTTACCCATTTTTCAGGCTGAAAAACAAAATCTCCTAAAATATGTGCCAATAAAAATTTTAAAAATAGGATCATCCTTTATTTGTTCGTTTTTTGCTGAATTAATTTTCTAAAGCGTTTTTCTAGTTTTATAATTGATTCAAAACCAGCTCTTTTGTAGCGCTCGCTAACGCTACCTTGTGTAATTCCTAAAATAGCTGCTATTTCTTTTTGGGTACGGTCTTCTGATGTTAGAGAAAGTTTAAAAACTTCCGCAGAATTTTTTGTCCAAGAATCCATTGTTAATAAGGCAAGGTCAAATGCGATATTAAATTCTTCATCGAGTTCTTGCCAAGGTGTTTTTATGGCTATTGTTTGTTTTTTTAAATAGTTATCAAAAGCAAAACCAGAATTGATAAACGCTTCGCCATTCGATTCTGTAATTTTATCAACATTAAACTCTTTTTTACCAATTCCGATGCCAATTCTAACATCAATATTTTCTGTAGACTTTAAATAAGACTTTAATTTCAGAGCAGCATAAAAGGCATTTTCACAATTTTCTATTTCTAATTGAAAACTATCACCTCTGTAAATCTGCCAATACTTTGGAGATTCGCCAAAAGTATCTAACGTTTCTTTTAGGGTTTTTAACCAAAAATTGTCATCATTCTTTCTAGAGTTGATAATATCACCTGTTAAAATACTGGTCATTATGAGTTATAATTTTCAGCTAATATATAATTTATTCCTTTAAAATACAAAATTATCTACCTGTAAGCAGATATTTTAATATATCTGCTTTTAAGTAGATATATTAATTTATCTATCTTTAAGCAGATAAAAACATCTTATATTTATGAATAACTTGTGAATAAAAATTAGTCATCTTCTTTTATAGAAAGGAATAGTTTGGCTAAATTCACACTTTCAAATTCTTTCAAAACATAACTATTGAATACATATTTAAATACTTTAAATGAAGCGCAGAAACAAGCTGTAATTCAGAAAGATGGACCAATGATTATCATTGCTGGTGCAGGTTCTGGAAAGACACGAGTTTTAACTTACAGAATTGCGCATTTAATGCAACAAGGTGTAGATTCTTTTAATATTCTCTCATTAACATTTACCAACAAGGCTGCTAAAGAGATGAAAGCAAGAATTGCTGGAGTTGTTGGTGCAAGTGAGGCAAAAAATTTATGGATGGGAACTTTTCACTCCGTTTTTGCAAGAATTTTACGTTCCGAAGCAGATAAATTGGGCTTTCCATCAAACTTTACAATTTACGATACACAAGATTCAGTTCGCTTAATAACAGCCATTATTAAAGAAATGAATTTGGATAAAGAGCGTTACAAAGCCAAACAAATTTTAGGCCGAATTTCATCCTTTAAAAATAGTTTAATTACGGTAAGAGCGTATTTTAATAATTCTGATTTGCAAGAGGCAGATTTGCATGCAAGCAGACCAAAAGTTGGTGATATTTATAAAGAATATGTAGACAGATGTTTTAAATCTGGTGCTATGGATTTTGACGATTTGTTATTGAGAACCAACGAATTACTTGCGCGTTTTCCAGAAGTTTTAGCAAAATATCAGTCTCGATTTAAATACATTATGGTCGATGAGTATCAAGATACAAATCATTCGCAATATATTATTGTAAGATCTTTGGCAGATAAGTTTGAGAATATTTGCGTGGTTGGTGATGATTCTCAAAGTATTTATAGTTTTAGAGGTGCAAATATTCAGAATATTTTAAACTTTCAAAAGGATTATCCGGATGTTAAGACCTTTAAATTAGAACAAAATTACCGTTCTACAAAAAATATTGTAAACGCTGCAAACTCAGTGATTGCACGAAATAAAACAAAGTTAGATAAAGAAGTTTGGACCAGTAATGATGATGGCGATGCTATAAACGTAATGCGCACCATTTCTGACGGAGAAGAAGGTCGTTTTGTAGCGCAATCAATTTGGGAGAACCAAATTAATCATCAGTTAACATCAGATAGTTTTTGCATTTTATACAGAACAAATTCGCAATCTAGAGCGATTGAAGACGCGTTGCGGAAAAAAGGAATTGATTATAAAATTTATGGAGGAATTTCTTTTTATCAGCGTAAAGAAATCAAAGATATTTTATCGTATTTGCGAATTTTAATCAATCCAAATGATGAAGAAGCGTTTAAAAGAATAATCAATTATCCTGCAAGAGGGATTGGTGCAACTACCATAGATAAACTAACAATAGCTGCAAATCATTATAAAAAATCAATTTTTGAAATTGTAAGATATATTGATAAAATTGATATTAGTATCAATTCTGGAACTAAAAATAAACTCCAGAATTTTATGAATATGATGTTGCGTTTGCAAATTGAATCACAAACAAAAAATGCTTTCGAAATTGCAGAAATTGTTGTAAAACAGGCACAATTAATTAAAGATTTAGAAAAAGAAGGAACACCAGAAAGTGTCAGTAAAGTAGAAAATGTTCAGGAACTTTTAAACGGAATTAAAGATTTTATTACGGATAAAATTGAACAAGGAGAAGAAGCGTCTTTGACAACGTTTTTAGAGGATGTTGCTTTGGCCACAGATTTTGATGCAAACAAAGATGATGATAAACCAAGCGTGTCTTTAATGACCATTCATCAATCTAAAGGATTGGAATATATGTACGTTTATATTGTTGGTTTAGAGGAGAATTTATTCCCATCAGCAATGAGCATGAACACTCGAAGTGAGTTAGAGGAGGAGCGAAGACTATTTTATGTAGCACTTACAAGAGCAGAAAAAGTGGCCTATTTAACCTATGCACAAACCCGTTATAGATGGGGAAAATTAGTGGATGCTGAGCCTAGTAGATTTTTAGAGGAGATTGATGATCAATATTTACAGTATCTTACGCCCAAAGCGATAAATCCAATAATAAATAATTTTGTTGATAAAAGTATTTTTGACGATGCTCCTAAAGGAATTCGTTTCCAAAAGCCAATTCAGCGTAAAAAAATGGATCGTGATTTGGTAAAAAAGAAAGAAATTGTGATTCCGAAGAATATGAAAAAAGTTTCACAAACTTCGGCAAAAACTAATTTATTTGATGAAAATGTAGTTGTTGGTAATATTGTAGAACACAATAGGTTTGGTACAGGAGAAGTGCTTTCTTTAGAAGGAAGTGGTCCAAATAAAAAGGCGGAAATTAAATTCGGAACCGTTGGTAAAAAGAAATTATTACTACAATTTGCAAAATTAAGAGTGATTGGTTAATAATTTACAAATTATATTTAATAAGTAATTCATAATTGATAATAATTAATTAATTTGCAACGTTAAATTTAGAAAAGGGCAAACTTGTCAGGTTTTGCAAAAACGAAACCAAAATTATAGTTTTCTAAATGATATTTGAAAATTAAGTTACTTCACAAAAAAATAAATAAATGACATTCGATTTAGAATACAATTCAGAAAGACCATTAATGATAATTCCAGAATATGGAAGACATGTTCAAAAATTAGTAAATCATTGTATCGCATTAGAAAGCATAGAAGAACGCAATGAAATGGCTAAAGCGATAGTAGATGTTATGGGTAATTTACAACCTCATTTACGTGATGTTCCAGACTTTAAACACAAACTTTGGGATCAGTTATATATTATGTCTGATTTTAAATTGGATGCAAAATCTCCTTATCCGCAACCTTCTAAAGAGGAATTGCAAGAAAAGCCAGAACCATTAGCGTATCCAAAATCGACTTCTAAATATCGTTATTATGGTAAAAATATTCAAACCATGATTGATGTCGCTTTAAGTTGGGAAGAAGGTGATATGAGAGAAGCATTGGTTTTTTCAATTGCAAATCACATGAAAAAATGCTATTTAAATTGGAATAAAGATACGGTTGATGATGACGTTATTTTTAAGCATTTATTAGATTTATCTGATGGTAATTTAGATTTAAGAAATTCTGAAGAAGATCTTTCTGAAACGAAAGATTTATTAAAGAAAAGAAATTCGCAAGGACAAAATACCACCAAAACAACTTACAAAAAGCCACATAACAATCAAAATAAAAACAGAAAAAGACAATAAAAGAATGGCATCATTTAAAATTGAAGGCGGACATAAATTAAGTGGAACAATAACTCCGCAAGGAGCAAAAAACGAAGTTTTACAAATACTTTGTGCCGTTTTATTAACTCCAGAAAAAGTAGTAATAAACAATGTTCCAGATATAATAGATGTAAATAAACTAATTTTTATTTTAGGAGAATTAGGTGTTAAAGTAGAAAAGTTAAGTAAAAATTCTTATTCTTTTCAGGCTGATGAAGTCAATTTATCCTATTTAGAATCCGAAGATTTTAAAAAAGATGGAAGTTCTTTACGAGGTTCTATTATGATAGTGGGTCCACTATTAGCGCGTTTTGGAAAAGGATACATTCCGCGTCCAGGAGGAGATAAAATAGGTAGAAGAAGATTAGATACGCACTTCGAAGGTTTTATTAAACTTGGCGCAAAATTTAGATACAACACAGAAGAACACTTTTATGGCGTAGAAGCAAAGGAATTAATTGGAGCAAAAATGCTTTTAGATGAAGCTTCTGTAACAGGTACTGCTAATATTTTAATGGCAGCTGCCATGGCAACAGGAATTACAGAAATTTACAATGCAGCTTGTGAGCCATATATTCAACAATTATGTAAAATGTTGAATTCTATGGGCGCAAAAATTACAGGAGTTGGTTCTAATTTGTTAACTATTGAAGGTGTAAAATATTTAGGAGGCTGTGTGCATACTGTTTTGCCAGATATGATTGAAATTGGTTCTTGGATTGGTGTGGCAGTGATGACACAGTCTGAGTTAACAATAAAAGATGTAAGCTGGGAAAACCTTGGACAAATTCCGAATGTGTTTCGTAAATTAGGAATTAAATTTGAAAAAAGAGATGATGATATTTATATTCCTGCTCAAGAATCATATGAAATTCAAAATTATATAGATGGATCTATTTTAACAGTTGCCGATGCTCCTTGGCCTGGTTTTACGCCAGATTTATTGAGTATTGTTTTAGTAATTGCTACACAAGCAAAAGGGACGGTTTTAATACATCAAAAAATGTTTGAAAGCCGTTTGTTTTTTGTTGATAAATTAATTGATATGGGGGCAAAAGTTATTTTGTGCGATCCTCACAGAGCAACCGTGATTGGATTAGATCATCAATCAAAATTAAAAGCAACTAAAATGACTTCACCAGATATTAGAGCAGGTATTTCTTTACTGATAGCAGCCTTGTCTGCAAAAGGAACAAGCATTATCAATAATATTGAACAAATAGATAGAGGTTATGAAAATATTGAAGCCCGATTAAAATCTATTGGAGCTAAAATTGAAAGAATAGAAGATTAATATTGAACTTGTTTCAGCTTTTTAGAATAAAAAAAAATAGTGTCAGTTTGACACTATTTTTTTGTTGGCAACGTTTTTGCAAATAAATGTTTTAGAATTTAACGATTACAAAGAAATGAGTACAAAAGAAGATATAAAAGAAGAGCAAATAGCAAACGAGCAAGAAGTTATTCAAGTTGAAAAAAATCAAGAAGTTGAAGTAGAACTTGTTAAAGAGGAACTAACTTCGGATGAAATAATTCAGGCAGAAAAAGACAAGTTTTTACGTCTTTTTGCAGAGTTCGAAAACTATAAAAAAAGAACTTCGAAAGAAAGAGTGGAGCTGTTTAAAACTGCTGGACAGGAATTAATGACATCTTTACTGCCAGTTGTGGACGATTTTGAACGTGCTTTGACACATACCGAAGAGAATGCAGCAACAGAAGAATTAAGAGAAGGAGTTTTATTGATTTATCAAAAATTGTATAATACTTTGGAGCAAAAAGGGTTATCAAAAATAGAAATCATAAAAGGTGATGTTTTTAATGCTGAATTTCACGAGGCAATTACACAAATTCCCGCTCCAACAGAAGATTTGAAAGGAAAAATAATTGATTGTGTAGAAAATGGCTATCAATTAGGAACTAAAATTATACGATATCCAAAAGTGATTATCGGACAGTAAATTAGTAATACAGTTCATAGTAGCAGTTGACAGTAATATACTGACTGCAAACTGAAGACTGAAAACTGCAAACTAAATAATATGGCAAAACAAGACTTTTACGAAGTATTAGCAATTTCTAAATCTGCTTCTCAAGCAGAAATAAAGAAAGGATATAGAAAAATGGCAATCAAATATCATCCAGATAAAAATCCTGATGATAAAACTGCTGAAGATAATTTTAAAAAGGCAGCAGAAGCGTACGAAGTTCTGAGCGATGAAAATAAAAGGGCTCGTTATGATCAATATGGTCATGCAGGCTTTGAAGGACCACAAGGAGGCGGAGGCTTTGGTGGTGGCGGAATGAATATGGACGATATTTTTAGCCAGTTTGGAGATATTTTTGGGAACGGCGGAGGCGGTTTTGGTGGCGGTTTTGGCGGATTCGGTGGGGGAGGCCAAAGACAAGCCAGAGTTAAAGGAAGCAATATGCGCATACGTGTAAAACTTACTTTAGAAGAAATTGCAAAAGGAGTAGAGAAGAGGGTTAAAGTTCGTAGAAAAGTGCAAGCCGATGGTGTAAAATATAAAACATGTACAACTTGTAATGGTTCTGGTCAGCAAATGCGTGTTACAAATACTATTTTAGGTAGAATGCAAACCGCAACTACTTGTGGTACTTGTTCTGGAGCTGGTGAAATAATAAGCAGCAAACCAAGTGGTGCAGATGATCAAGGTTTAATTTTAAAAGAAGAAACCGTTTCAATTAATATACCTGCAGGTGTAACCGAAGGTGTGCAATTAAAAGTTGGCGGAAAAGGAAATGATGCTCCGGGAAATAATTCTATTTCGGGTGATTTATTAGTTTTAATTGAAGAAGTGCCACATGACACTTTAAAAAGAGAAGGTACTAATATTCATTATGATTTATATATTAATTTTTCTGAAGCAGTTTTAGGAACAAGCAAAGAGGTTGACACAGTTTCAGGAAAAGTGAAAATTAAAATTGATGCAGGCACACAGTCTGGCAAAATTTTAAGATTAAAAGGAAAAGGTTTACCAAGCATAGAACGCTATGGAACAGGAGATTTCTTAATTCATACCAATGTTTGGACTCCGCAAGAATTAAATAAAGAACAAATAGAGTTTTTCGAAAAAATGGTTGATAATGAGAATTTTATACCAAATCCAAATACATCGGATAAATCATTTTTTGAGAAGGTTAAAGACATGTTTTCGTAAATAAATATTAAAATTATAAAAAGATAATAGATATTTTATCCTATTTGTTTTTTTATAAAACATTTTAACATATATTTGGGATGTTGTTGAGAAATCGATAACACTTTTTCTTTTTCATAGCAATTTTTCCCACTCAAAATTTTATTTTGAGTGGGTTTTTTATAAAATAAAGTTCTTTTCTTAATAAAATAAGCAGACTTATCTTATCGCCACACTCAGGTGTGGAGGAAAGTCCGGACACCAAAGAGTAATCATAGCGGATAACATCCGTCCAGCGCAAGTTGAGGACAAGTGCAACAGAAAGCAAGTACAGTTCGGCTGTAGTGAAACCAGGTAAACTCTATGAGGTGCAATGCCATGTATATTAGAGATTGAGGGCTACTCGCCCGATTCTAAAGGGTAGGCAGATAGATTCTAAGAGTAATTTTAGAACTAGATAAATGATAAGAACCTTGTTTAAAGGTACAGAATTCGGCTTACAAGTCTGCTTTTTTTATTTTTTTTATCAAATTCGCATAAAAAACTTAAAATAACCACTTTTTATTAAATTTATCTTAGTGATTTTAAGAATCACTTTTCTTTATTCATTAATTATTGCAATCTATTATTTATAGTTTAAAATTGATAATATTTCTGTAGATTTGTTATTACATTCAAATTTTAAAACTAATTCATAATATGGCTTTCGATATTGAAATGATTAAGCAAGTTTATGCTACTATGTCAGAACGTGTAGATGCTGCTCGTAAAATTACAGGTAAACCTTTAACGCTTGCTGAGAAAATTTTATATTCTCACTTATGGGGCGGAACTCCTGAAAAGGCATTTATTAGAGGGAAAGACTATGTAGATTTTGCTCCAGACAGAATTGCACTTCAAGATGCAACTGCACAAATGGCATTATTACAATTTATGCAAGCTGGTAAAACAAAAGTTGCAGTGCCTACTACAACACATTGTGATCACTTAATTCAAGCTAAAAACGGAGCATCTTCAGATTTACAAACTGCTTTAAATACAAGTAATGAAGTTTTTAATTTTTTAGAGTCTGTTTCTAATAAATACGGATTAGGTTTCTGGAAACCAGGAGCAGGAATTATACACCAAGTTGTTTTAGAAAATTATGCATTTCCAGGAGGAATGATGATTGGTACAGATTCTCATACAGTAAATGCTGGAGGATTAGGTATGGTTGCTATTGGTGTTGGTGGAGCAGATGCTGTTGATGTAATGGCAGGAATGGCTTGGGAATTAAAGTTTCCAAAATTAATAGGTGTAAAGTTAACAGGAAAACTTTCTGGTTGGACTGCACCAAAAGATGTAATTTTAAAAGTAGCTGGGATCGTTTCTGCTAAAGGAGGAACAGGAGCTATTGTAGAATATTTTGGCGAAGGAGCTACAGGGATGTCTTGTACTGGTAAAGGGACTATTTGTAATATGGGAGCAGAAATTGGTGCAACCACTTCTACTTTTGGTTATGATGAGTCTATGGAACGTTATTTGCGTGCTACAGATAGGAGCGATGTTGCTGATGCTGCAAATAAAGTAAAAGAGCATTTAACAGGTGATGCTGAAGTATATGCAAATCCAGAGGAATATTTTGATCAAGTAATTGAAATTAATCTATCAGAATTAAGTCCTTTATTAAATGGACCATTTACGCCAGATTTATCAACAAAAGTAGGTTCAGATATGACTACTATTGCGAATAAAAACGATTGGCCTTTGAAAGTTGAATGGGGTTTAATTGGTTCTTGTACAAATTCATCTTACGAAGATTTATCTAGAGCATCTTCTATTGCACAACAAGCTATTGATAAAGGTTTAGGTATCAAAGCTGAATTTGGAATTAATCCTGGTTCAGAAAAAGTAAGATATACAACCGAAAGAGATGGTATTTTAGGAACATTTGAAGCGCTAGGTGCAACTATATTCACGAATGCTTGTGGACCTTGTATCGGTCAATGGGCGCGTTATGAAGATCCTAAAAATGCGCCAAAGAATTCAATAATTCATTCATTTAATAGAAACTTTGCAAAACGTGCAGATGGTAACCCAAATACACATGCATTTGTGGCATCACCAGAAATGGTTGCTGCAATTACCATTGCTGGAAGATTAGATTTTAATCCGATGAAGGATAAACTAATCAACAAAAATGGAGAAGAAGTAATGTTAGACGAGCCTACTGGATGGGAATTACCTCCAAAAGGTTTTGAAGTAAAAGACGATGGTTATTTAGCACCAAAAGAAGATGGAAGTGGCGTTGTAATTAATGTTGATGAAACTTCAGAAAGATTGCAATTATTAGAGCCATTTGCACCAATTGGAAATGATATTTCAGGAGCTAAATTATTAATAAAAGCGCATGGAAAATGTACAACAGATCATATTTCTATGGCGGGACCATGGTTGCGTTATAGAGGGCATTTAGATAATATTTCTAATAACTGTTTAATTGGAGCTGTAAATGCGTATAGCATGAAGACTAACTTTGTGAAAAGTCAGTTAGATGGTGAGTTTGATGCCGTGCCAAATACGGCGAGAGCATATAAAGCTGCAGGAATTAAAACCATTGTAGTTGGAGATCATAATTACGGTGAAGGTTCTTCTAGAGAACATGCTGCTATGGAGCCTCGCCATTTAGGTGTTGCTGCTGTTTTAGTAAAATCTTTTGCTAGAATCCATGAAACAAACCTTAAAAAGCAAGGAATGTTAGGTTTAACTTTTGCTAATGAAGCTGATTATGACTTAATTCAAGAAGATGATACGTTTAACTTTATCGATTTAAATGAATTTGCTCCTAACAAACCTTTAACTATAGAAGCTGTTCATATAGACGGAAGTAAAGATTTAATTATGGCAAATCATACTTACAATCAAGGACAAATTGAATGGTATAATGAAGGTTCTGCTTTAAATTTGATTAAAAAACAAAATGCTTAAAAAGCATTTATTTTTACATAAAAAAAACTCCTGAAGAAATTCAGGATTTTTTTTTATGTAAAAAAAGCCCAACATAGTTTTTAAACTAATATTGGGCCACAACTAACCAACCGTTGTAAAATTATTTGTTATTTATTCTTAAAGGGATGATATAAATTTCTTCTTTTTCAATTCCTTTTACTGTTACTTTTTTGTAGTTTAATTTACTTTTTATAATATATTTTAGTTCATCAATTTTAGAATCAATAGAAATAATTACTATCTCATTCTCATTATTTATCATAAATGAAATCTCTGCAGTAGCGGATGTTTTTAACTCTAAAGTAATTTCACTCCCCAACATAGAAACAATTTCTGTTCTAAGTTTTTGAGCAATTTTTGAGGGCTCTTTTTCGGATGCAGTGGTTGAAAATGTTGTTACTAAACTAATAGCTAAAATTGTGACAATCGTTTTTAAGTTTCTCATAATAAGTATTTTATTTAAATGTATATATGAGAAAGACGCCTAAGTTTAAAAAAGGTTTCAGATAAAAGGCATTTTAATACAATCTTAACAGTATTTAACTAAAATTAAGAAATTTTATTAAAGTGATAAAAATAGTAAGTTATTTTTTAGCTTTTTCAACCAACTCCAATTTATTAACAGACGTTTTTGTAGTAAAGAAACCGTAATTAATGGTTACGCTTTTCTTGTCTATTTTATCAATTGTACCAACCGAATTAGAGTCTATAATCCTAACTTTATCATTTATTTGATAGTTGTATTCAGATTTCTCCTTGGCAATTTTAGCAGCTTCCTCTTTTTTCTCTTGCCTAACTTCAACAACTTTATCTAAAACTTCTTTTTCTACTTTTTGGATTACTTGTTGCAGTTGTTTCTCTACAATTTTAGCTTGTTGTTTTTGAGATTTTGTAGTAGGTATTTCTGGCGTTTTCTTTAAATGTTTTACTTTTTCATCACTTACCCACTTATTGAAATTGGTAGTTAATTCCTTCTTATTATTAGTTTGAAAGTATTTATTTAATAACTCATTTGTCTTTCTACCTAAAGAAAGCATTTTTTGATTTTTATCATATAATTCTTGAAAACCAGATAATTTATCTTGAATACGTTCTTCTTTTTCTTGCAAATTGTTTAGGTGTTCTTGGCCTTTTCTTTTTTGACTTTCTAAGCTTTCAGAATTTTTTTGAAGTCTATTTCGCTCTTTTTGTAGGTTCGAAATTGTTTTGTCTAAACGTATTTTTTCAGTTTCTACTCGTTTTTTTGCTTTGTTGATGATACTAAAGGGAATTCCGTTTTTCTGCGCCACTTCAAAAGTAAAGGAACTACCCGCTTGCCCAACAAACAATCGGTACAGCGGTTCTAAAGAACGCTCATCAAATTGCATATTAGCATTGGTTACATTTTCTAATTCGTTTGCTAAAACTTTTAAGTTTGAGTAGTGAGTCGTTATAATTCCGAATGCTTTTTTCTCATAAAACTCTTCCAAGAAAATTTCTGCTAAAGCACCTCCTAAATCAGGATCAGAACCTGTTCCAAATTCATCAATTAAAAACAAGGTGTTTTCATTACATATGCGTAAAAAATTACGCATATTTTTTAAACGATAACTATATGTACTTAATTGATTTTCAATAGATTGATTATCGCCAATATCCGTTAAAATAGCATCAAAAATATAGGTTTCGCTTCGTTCATCTACAGGAATTAAAAGTCCACTTTGAAACATAATTTGCAGTAAACCGATCGTTTTTAAGGTAATACTTTTTCCACCAGCATTAGGACCAGAAATAACAATAATTTGCTGTTTTTCATTAAGTTCAATAGTTTGTGCAACGGTGTGTAAATTTTGATTTTTATTTTTTTTCCATAAAATGGGATGATACGCATTTTTGAAAAATATCTTTTTTTCTTTAGATATTTTTGGTAAAATAGCATTCATCTCTTGTGCATATTTTCCTTTTGCTCCAATGGCATCTGTATGAATTAAAAAGTCTATATACTCTTTTAATAAGAATACAAAAGGACGTATCGTGTTTGATAAAGCACGCAAGATCTTTACAATTTCCTGCTTTTCTTCATATATTAAATTCTGATATTCTCTACTGTATGAAAGTGTAGCTTGCGGAGCAATATAAACGATATTTCCAGACTTAGAAGCACCTAATAAACTACCAGCAACTTTTCTTCTATGCATCGCAGAAACGGCTAAAACTCTTTGATTATCAACAACCGTTTCTTTTATATCATCTAAATATCCTGCAGAAATTGATTTAGATAAGGCACTTGTAAAACTTGCACCAATTTTTCCGCGAACATTATTGATATCTTTTCGAACCTGTTTTAATACGGATGATGCATTGTTTTTTACTTCACCAGAAATATCAATTATTTTCTTGATTTCGTCATCAATATAAGTGGTAAACTCAATTTGACTAGAAAGTTTATAAAAAGTTGGAAATTGAATTTGAAACTTTTTAAAAAACTTAATTAGTTCGTTTACCGTGATTGAGGTTGTTGCTATCTTTAAAAAAGCTTCGGTTTCTATAAAACTATTTTCTATAGCCAACCGTTTTACACTTTCTATAATATTATCAAAATTATGATTCGGAATTCTATTTTCGCTTGTAAAAGAAGTTAAATATTCATCAACTAAAAAGAGTTCCTTAATTAACTCCTTTTTATTATGAATTGGTTTGATCTCTAAAACTTTTTCTTTGCCCAGACCCGTTAAACAAAATTGTGAAACGTGTTGTAAAACCGTTGAAAATTCTAAATCTTGTAATGTTTTGTCTGATATGTTTTTACTCAAAATAGTATCTTTGATTTAAATGCAAAAATAATAAACTATGAACCTAAAAATAGCTGATTGTTGGAAAAATATTTTAAAAAATGAGTTTAAAAAGGCTTATTTCAAAGAACTCACAAGTTTTGTGAAATTAGAATACGAGAAGCATAAGTGTTATCCAAAAGAAGAAGACATATTCGCTGCTTTTGATTTTTGTTCTTTTGATGATTTAAAGGTTGTTATTATTGGTCAAGATCCCTATCACGACGAGAACCAAGCAAATGGTTTGTGTTTTTCTGTGAAGGATGAAATAAAATATCCACCTTCTTTAAAAAATATTTTTAAAGAAATTTCTACAGATTTAAATCAAGAAATTCCGCAAACTGGAAATCTAGAAAAATGGGCAAAACAAGGAGTTTTATTGCTAAATGCAACATTAACGGTAAGAGCACACGAAGCTGGAAGCCATCAGAAAAAAGGATGGGAAACATTTACAGATGCGATAATTAATGAAATTTCTGATCAAAAAGAAAATGTTGTTTTCTTACTTTGGGGAAAATTTGCAGAAAGTAAAATAAAATTAATCAATACAAACAAGCATAAAGTTTTTCTAGCTATGCATCCATCGCCTTTAGGAGCTTGGAGAGGTTGGTTTGGAAGTAAACATTTTTCAAAAACGAATACATTCTTAAAAGAAATAGGAGCGAAGCCGATTGAATGGTAATGACCAAAATAAAAAATCTGCTAAAAAGAGGGTTCATTGAATTTGACACTAAGAAACAATTAAATTTATAATAAATCTATTTGCAGTAATGTTGTTTCATTTGTTGCATTGTCTGCTAAACCACAAGAAGAACTTGTGCTTCTACACGATGAAAAACAACTAATTCCTAAAATACAAACTACAATAAATAGTGCTTTTTTCATTGATTCTTTTTTTACGATTTAAATGTACATGTTTTTTATGAAACTACCTGAGTTTTTCTTCTCTTCAATAACGTTGAACTTTACCATTTTATTTTGAATGCGGGTAATTAAATTTTTGGTAATTGGTTTTCCATGATTCCATTCAGTGATTTTTAGCCATTTTTGAATGTCATCTATCTGTTGTTTATATCTTTTGGCCAAGATTTTATCAATGTTATCAATATTTTTAAAGCCTTTAGATTCGCTATTTATAATGTCTAAAACTTTTTTAACTTCCTCAAAATTATTTTCTAAAACCTCGTTTCTAACGGCAACCACAAAACATGGCCAAGGTGTAAGGCAGTCTTCAATTCTTCTAAAAGTACCATTATCAACTAAAGGTTTTGTCGTAAAATGTTCCCACATAAAATAATCAGCCTCACCATTTGAGAGCGCATCTATTGCGCCCTGTAAATCACCAACAACTTTAAATTTTAATTTTTTAACATCCCAATTTTGGTTATTTGCATTTACAATTGCCATTAAATGAGATCCTGAACCAAATCGACTAATGGCAATTGTGGTGTTTTCTAAGTTTTTTATATTTTTAAAGGTAGAATTTGTAGAGACATGAATTCCCCAAATTAAAGGAGAGTTTACATACGTTTGAATGATTTTAGAAGGATTTCCTTCTGCAATATCTTTAATAATTCCTTCTGTTAAAACAATAGCAATATCAACTTCACCCTTTCTTAAAGCCTTGCACATTTGCCCAGTTCCACCAGGAAAATCTTGCCAACGTAAATTAATATCGTGCTTATTGTACTCTTTATTTTTTAGAGTGATGTACCAGGGGTAATTAAAATGTTCTGGAACACCACCAACTTTTAGGGTGGTCATTTTTTACTCAACTAATTTTTCAAGTGTATATTTGATTAAATCGGATACAATTTTACCCGGATTTTCACTAAAAGAACCATCCGCTCTGTTTGCAATGATGGCATTCATAGAAATGGCATTGTGTCCTAATAATTTAGACAAACCATAAATGGCAGATGTTTCCATCTCTAAATTAGTTATCCTATTTCCGTTAAAATGAAAGCTATCAATTTTATGATTTAAATCGTCATCTTGCAAAGCTAATCTTAAAACTCTTCCTTGAGGACCATAAAATCCGCCAGCAGTTGCCGTAATTCCTTGATGTATTTTTTCGGATGCTAGTTTTACAGCTAACTCTTTAGAGTTTGAAATAACCAAAGGATGTGATTTTTTACTGCTCCAATTTGTATGCTTTATAAATGCATTTTCAATTTCTGGATGCGAAATTTTATCCACTTGATAGGAGTGAAGCAACCCATTTAAATCCAAAGCATGAGAACTTAAGACAATCGAATCGATAGGAATATCTTTTTGCAAAGAACCCGAAGTACCAATTCTAACAATATTTAGTTTTGTAAGTTTCTCCTTTGGCTTTCTAGTTTCTAAATCAATATTCACTAATGCATCTAATTCATTTAAAACAATATCGATGTTATCAGGACCAATTCCTGTAGAAATTACAGAAAATCGTTTGTTTTTTAAAGTACCAGTGGTGGTTTTAAATTCACGTTTTTGAGTGGTGAATTCAATAGAATCAAAATACTTAGAAATTTTATCAACTCGATCTTGATCACCAACAAAAATAATATTTGTAGCAATATTTTCTGGTTTTAAATTTAGATGATAAATACTTCCATCAGGATTTAAGATTAATTCAGATTGTTTAATGCTCATTTAAGATGTAATTTGTAGTAGTTTTTTAGTTTCATTTTGATATAAAAAACTGTATTTTTTTGAGCCTCCAAGATAGGAAATATCATTTCTTATTTGACCATAAAAATTTAATTGATTTTCTAAAACTTGTTTTCCTTTATCAGAAGTCTTTACAGGATCAAAAGAAGAAAATAATTTACTAATGGTATTGATATTATATTCGTACTGCAAATCTCCAAAACCATACACTTTTTCATCATTTATAAGTTGTTGAACCAATTCTTTTTTGGATTTAAAATTATGATTTTGAGCGGTTTCTAAAATCGTGTTTTCAATTTTATTTAATCCATTTTCAATGGATGGAAAACGTTGTAAATGTGCTTCTATCGCAGTTGCCAAGTATTGAAATGGCGACATTGGATTGAACTTATACACACTTTCTAAACGCAAAGGAGAATCTGAACAATACAATTGCCAAATATAATCTGCGTACTCAATATCATCTTGTTTTAGTGTAACTCTGTTTGTAAAATGTTTATGAACTTCCTCTTCCTTTAATTGAGATAGCCCAAGCATTTTAGTTGAACCTTTTATTTTGCCACTACAAACCAAGGTAATTTGATACCCATGTCTATAACGTTTTAACCAACTAATTACAGCAAGCATGTTAATTTGACAATATAAATCGTTTTCAAACCACAAAACAATTTCATCTTGGTCTTTATGTTTGCAAAGGTTTCTATACTCTTTTAATGTATAATCGATAAATTTTTTTTACTGATATTATAGGACGATTTTAAAAATTCAAACCTATTTTTCCAGAAAGTTTCGCTCCCAATATCTGAAGTAGTTTTCCCTTCAGAAAGCATTTCTCTCCAAGTAATAAAGCTTCCGGAATAATTTAATTTTTTGAGATAATTTGTAGTAATATCCCCATTGGTAATATGTAATATTGATGCCCCCATAATTTTTACAAAACGTTTATAAAATTGTTTTATTATATTCAATTAGAATTAACTAGCCGCCAACTCTTTTTACATTAAAACCTTTTTCTTTTAGCATTGTCATTATTTTATCTCTATAATCACCTTGAATTATAATTTTATCTTCTTTAAAGCTACCCCCAACGGAAAGCTTCGTTTTTATTTCTTTTGCCAGCATTTTAAAATCTTCTGTCGCTCCAGTGTAGCCCTCTAAAACAGTAATTGGTTTTCCTTTACGCTTTTCGTACTTACAAATTATAGGCTCTTCTTGCAACCAAATAGTTGATTTTTCAACAGCAGGCTCAATAGACTCCTTATGTTCTGGAAATAAGTTTTTTAGTTGATCTTTGAAATTCATTTTTTTAGTTTACAGTTTTCAGAAGCAGATACCAGTCAGCTTATTACTGCAAACTACCACTGCAAACTGACTACTTATTTTTTCAATCCTAATTCACGTAAACGTTCATCTAAAAACTCACCAGATGTAATATCATCAAATTGTTTTGGATTATTTTCATCGATACAATTTTCTAAAACATCTAGTTTCATATCAGAAATTGGATGCATAAAAAACGGAATTGAATATCTAGATGTTCCCCACATTTCTTTTGGTGGATTTGTAACTCTATGAATCGTAGATTTTAGTTTGTTATTGCTATGTCTAGAAAGCATATCCCCCACATTTATCATTAATTCATCGGGTTCTGCAACTGCATCAATCCAATCTCCTTTATGATTTTGAACTTGCAATCCTTTTCCTTGCGCACCCATTAACAAAGTAATTAAATTAATATCTCCATGAGCAGCTGCTCTTTCCGCACCTTTCGGTTCTGTTTTTATTGGTGGATAATGAATAGGTCGTAGAATACTATTTCCGTTTTTAATGTAATTATCAAAATACGGTTCTTCTAAACCTAAATGTAAAGCCAATGAACGCAGTACATATTTAGCTGTTTTCTCTAACATTTTGTAGGTTTCTTTACCAACTTCGTTAAATTTTGGTAGTTCTTCTACGGAAACATTTACAGGATATTCTTGCGCATATTTAGAATCTTTGTCAACATATTGACCAAAATGCCAAAACTCTTTTAAATCGCCTTCTTTTTTTCCTTTTGCAGATTCTTTTCCAAAAGAAACATATCCTCTTTGCCCCCAATCCCAGGGATTTCATATTTTTCTTTTATTTCTGTGGGTAAATCAAAAAAGTTTTTAATCTCTGAGTATAGACTCTCTACTAATTCAGTATCTAAAAAATGGCCTCTTAAAGCCACAAAACCTATATTTTCGTATGCATGACCAATTTCATCTATAAACTTTTGTTTCCTTGTTTGATCTCCAGATAAAAAGTCAGCTAAATTTACACTAGGTATTTTATTCATAATATATAGTTTAAAAAGAGGGATAAATTTACTAAAAAATAAGCAACAAAAGGCTGATTTCTATTTTTTCTTAAAAGGAATTAAGTAACTAACGGTATAGTTAAACCCAAAACCTGTGCTACTCTCAAAGATTCTATTAAAACCAGGAGCATATAAAGTCTTAAAATTTTCCGGTTCTTTGGTACTCATTAATACTTTGTAAGAAACACTTGCACCTAAAAATAAATTTTTAAAAGTTTCTACCTTTAATCCGAATAAAAACTCAGACCAATGCGCATTTAAACTCGATGCAGCGACCGGAGTATTTATAGAATTTGCAGGAAAATAAGTGCTATTTACATTGGGTGTATAACTATTTAAAGTCTGATCAAAAAGACTAAAACCATAGCGATAACCTACAAAAATTTCGTTATTCATATCTAACCAATTTTCATAAGCATTGTAGTTAAAACCAAGTCTTGCGTAACTTCCTTTTGCTGTTGAGTTTGTATAATCTTCTTGATTAGTTTGTTCCTCATATCCTAGTTCTGCAGCAACATAAAATCGTTTAGAAATTCTGTAATCTCCAACAATTTCAAAGCCACTGAAAGAATTGCTAATGGCAGCTAATACTGGTTTGCTAATATCTGCTCCTAAACGAATTCCGTAAGATGATTTATAAATAATCGTGTCTTTCGTTGTTTCTTTAATTGGAGTTTCGTTCACTTGAGAAAATGCTTCAACACAAACAAAAAAGAAGAAAATGCTAGTGAAATATTTGTACATGTGCTGAATTTTGATTGTCTATGGATGTTAATGTTTCTGGCGTAAATTCTGAAATCCAAGTATTGCTAGATTCAAAAGTTACTTCATTAAAGAGTACTCTAAATCCGCAAGAGCGAGAAACATATTCTTCTTTTGGGATATATTTTATAGTAAACTGATTTACAACGTTTCCCGTAGAAAAATTATAAATAGTTTCATTCGCCAAACTATTTAACGGAATGTATAGAGAGTCTATGCTTACATTATTAAAAATAGTGTCCTTGCCTTCTGCCCAAACATAAAAAGAGCTCACACTTTTTAAAGTTTCTCTATTATTTGTGTCATAAAAACGTAAAACCAAATTGGGGGTAATAGGGTTTTTAACACAAAAATCATCTTTTTCGCAAGCAGTAAGTATGATAACAAATAGCGTAAAAAGTAATGCTGTTTTTTTCAATTTCTTAGATTTAGTAATGAAATTATTAAAGTCTCTCAATTAATTTATTCAACTTCTACAATTTTATTAATAGCTTCTGCCAATGCAAAATCTAATTCTGTAACACCTTGAGCATCATGTGTTTTTAGCGTAATATCTAATGTATTATACACATTTGTCCATTCTGGATGATGATTTAACGCCTCACATTCAAAAGCAATTCTGTTCATCGCAGACATACAATCTTTAAAGTTGCCAAATTCTAAATCTGTGTGCAAAGCATCATCATAATATTCCCAATCTTGTAAAGACTCTAATCTTAATTCTATTTCGAATTCTGTAAGTTTTTTCATCATCAAATTTTTAACAAATTAATATTTAACTATTAAATAAGTTTTTAAATATATTACAAATATAATTAAATGATTACAAAATTATTTCCTGTTTCTTGTTTATTATAATTAGAAAATTATTCTAAAACCTTTAGGAATTAAAAAATAAATATGCTTATAATTAAACTATTATCATAATATTAGGTCTAATCTTTTAAATATCTAACTAAACGTTAGTTGGCTTAAATATATTTCAACAAATAATAATAAATTTAAATGAGAATTTTAAAAACAATTCTATTACTATTTTTCTTTAAAGCCACATGTTTTAGTCAACAACAATCACCAAATATATTGTTAATAATGGCAGATGATTTGGGGATTGATTCAACTCCTGGTTTTGGAATAAATAGCGATTTACCTATTACGCCAACATTAGATTCCTTTAGAAAAAAAGGACTTTCTTTTACTAACTGTTGGTCAGCTCCTCAATGTTCGCCAACGCGTGCTGCAATAATTAGTGGTAAATACGGTATTAAAACAGGAGTTATGAGACCTCCTTTAATCCTAGATACTAGCCACACGTCATTATTTACTAAAATAAAAGAGCAAAGTATAACAGATTATAGCATGGGTCTTATTGGTAAATGGCATATTGGAGGCAATGATGCTAATAATTATAGTCATCCAAAAGATTCTGGTGTACCTTACTATGAAGGTGTTTTTACTAGCCAAGTAGATAATTATTATGATTGGACAAAAGTAAATTCTGATGGAAATGAAGAACAAATAACTGAATACGCAACAACTCATTTAACAAACAGCGCAATATCGTGGATAGACAATCAAACAAAACCTTGGTTTTTATGGTTAGCTCATGTAGCACCTCATGCTCCTTTTCAAATTCCACCAAGTGGAACGTACACAACATCACCAACGAATACTAGAAATACCTATTTAGCTATGATAGAGAATTTAGATTATGAAATAGATAGACTCTTAAAAAGTATGGATACTGAAACATTAGAAAATACAGTAATTATTTTTATAGGAGACAATGGTACACCAGGAATGGCAAATAATTATTGGCCAACTGGACATGTAAAAGCATCTATGTATGAAGGTGGAATTCGTGTGCCATTAATAATTACAGGTAAATCTGTTCAAAGAGTAAATGCAGTAGAAGCAAGTCTAGTTCAAGCAACAGATTTACATGCTACAATTTTAGAATTGGCCGGAGTGCAATTATTGGGAGGAACAGAAAATAGTTTAAGTCTAAAACCGGCATTATCATTTGAAAACCAAATATCAAAAAAATAAATTATACAGATTACGAAAACGATGATGTAGAATTTTGGGCTACTAGAAACGATACTTATAAGTTAATAGAAAATGAAAATGGAAATCAGGAGTTTTATAATATTATAGCAGACATAAAAGAAGAAGCTAATTTAATTGGAAACTTAACTGAAGAACAAGAAACTATAAAAAACATGTTACAGGAAGAGGCTCAAATAATTAGAAATGATTGGTCTTGCAGTGATGGAATAAAAAATGGTAATGAAGCTATTATTGATGATTGTAATAATAATTGTAACGATGTTGATGTTTTAAGTTATGCTAATTCTGCATGTTGTGAAACTGCTTCACATCCAAGTGTTTACTACGAATTTGTAGAAGGAAATGAAAGAGTTGTGTACTCTAATAATTATCCAAATCATAACTTTTGTTTTGTAGAAGATAGAACTGTAGAACCCTATTATAAAGTCTATAAATTTGATTTAAAGCCACAATTATCAGAACAAACTACATCTTTAACAAGAACCAATGGAAGACCTTTGAACTTGTTTGGAATTTCTTTAAATGGTGTATATATGATGCCAGCACCTGCTACTCCTTTTATTTTTGAAGATAAAAATACTGGAGAGTATAATTGGGATTGGGTTTTTGAACCAACAACTAATATTGGTGAAGGAATGGGTTTTGTGAATTTAGATTGTGCATCTGCTCATGTAAACCCAAACTCAGGCTATCATTATCATGGAAATATGTTTGCATATGTAGAAGAATTGCAATCAGGTATTTCTACACTTAACTCGCCACCTACAGAAATTTTACAAGTAGGTTGGGCATCAGACGGTTTCCCAATTTTGTATCGTTTTGGGCCTGATAAAGAAGGCAATATAAAAGAAATGTTTCCAAGTTTTCAATTAAAAAGTGGTTTAAGACCTGGAGATGGAATTAGCGCTCCTTGTGGCCCTTATTCTGGAAAATATATAGCCGATTTTGGCTATCTAGCAGGTAAAGGAGATTTGGACGAATGCAATGGTATTGAAGCTTCTGTAACTTTAAATACGGCTCAAGGAGAAGAAACTTTTGAATATTATTATGTTGTTACTCAAGATTTCCCTCAAATATCTAGATGCATGAAAGGTACTTTTAATGATAGTTTTATAGGCAGTGCACAAGCTTTAAATGAACTAGATGCAGATGGAGATGGTTTTGTAAGCAGTTATGATTGTGATGATTCCAATCCAAATATTAATCCTTTGGCTACAGATAACCCTTTAACCAGTTTTGATGAAAGTTGTGGAGCGACATTAAGTACACAAGATTTAGAATTGAAAGATTTGGGTTATTATATAAATTCAAACCCTAATGATGGTAATTTTTCTGTAATATCTACTAGTTTAGAAAAATATCAAGTTCAATTATTTTCGATAATAGGACAACTCGTTCTTGAAAAAACAGGTACTGGAGTTTTGGAAATAAATAACATAACTGATGCAGGGGTATATGTATTGAGTATTACAAGAGAAGGAAAATTATTGGGAACAATTAAAATTATTGTAAAATGAGGATTTTAATATTTACATGTTTTGCATTACTAAATATATGTAACACAAATAATTTCCATGAATCTATTTCAGCTACTTTTAATGTTATAAAAAGAGGGCATGTATTGATGCTTGAAATTGATTTTGATGAAGAAAACTTTATTAAGTTTGGGGAGTCTAAAAGCTTACATGTTTCTAAAGAAGATTTTAGTAATTATTTACATAAAACAACTAGTTGGGAGTTTGATGGTAAAAAATTAATACCTCAAGTTTTAGAAATAAAATCTGTTAAACATCATACAAAAGTGATATGTTATTTATCTAAATATAGAGAAAATATAAAATCATTTACAATTAAAAATGAATTTTTATTGAATGTTAAATCTCATTCTAATATTGTTAAGTTAGACATTAACAATACTTTTAAAGATTATAGATTGCATAAAGAAAGAAGAGAAATAAAGGTTGATTATAATTAAGCTTTATTTCTCCTCTTATCTTTCCTTTTATTTTTCAAACAAAACAACAGTCTCAATATGAGAAGTATGAGGAAATTGATCTACCAAACTTATTTTTTTAAGTTGATAACCAGCTTCTGCTAACAACTCTGTATCTCTTGCTTGCGTTGCAGGATTGCACGAAACATACACCATTCTGTCTGCATTTAAATTGATGATTTTTTGCAATGTTTTTGGCGCAATTCCTGCTCTGGCAGGATCTAAAATAATGGTTTTTATCTTGTTTTCAAATTCAGGATGCGCAGTTAAGAATTTACCAACATCCGCAGCATAAAACTCTAAACCTTCAATATTGTTTCTTTTGGCATTTTTTTGTGCATCTTTAATTGCTGACGCAACAATATCTACCCCAACTATTTTTGCGTTTTCACTCCTAGAAGCAACTATTTGACCAATAGTTCCTGTTCCGCAAAATAAATCCATTACAACCGTATTGTCTACTTTTGTTTTATCCTCTAAAACATATTCAACTACTTTAGCATACAGTTTTTCTGCACATTTAGGATTTGTTTGAAAAAAGCTTTTCATGCTGATTTCAAAATTTAATCCTAGCAATTCTTCTACAATTTTATCTTTTCCGTAAATTAAATCAATGCTTCCACTAGTTGCAATTGTTCTATCGCCAGTTTCGTCGTTAATAGTGTGCAACAATCCAGCAACTCTTTCTCCAAATAATTCAATCAAAAAGTTTGCAAATTTTTGTAAATCAAAATTTGGTAATTCAGGCGATGTGGTCACTAAATTGAATAATAATTCATTCGTTTTAAAAGATTTTCTAACCACAAAATACCTAAAAAAACCTGTTTTTTGTGGTCCGTGCCAAGGTTCTAATCCTGTTTCAATGCAGTATTTTCTAATTTTTATAAGATTGTCTTCCATTTGTTTATCAAACAAACCAGAGTCTTTTTCTAAATTATCTCCCATCCACCAAACGCCACGTCTTTTAAAACCTAGCGTAAATTCGTCTTTATCGGTTTTATTAATTCTGTCATAACCAATAGCAGAAAAACCATATTCCATTTTATTTCGATAATGAAATACGTTTGGAGAAGCGATTAATTCGTCAAATAAATCTTCGATATTTTCAACTTTCCCTATTCTTTTAAATAAAGATAAAGTGCTTTCTTTTTTATACTGATGTTGTAATTCTATCGGTAATTGAATGTAAGGTGCGCCAGGAATGTCTTGAAACGGAACTTCTACTTCATTTTCTGACGCTTCTAAAACATCAATTAGTTTGGCTTCTGCATATTTCTTGCTAGATTTTTGAATCTGAGCTTTCACCAATTGTCCTGGTAAGGTATTCGGAACAAAAACAACAAAACTACCGTCTTCAGATTTTATTCTGGCAATTCCCTTGCCACCAAAAGCGTAATCTTCAATTCTTAAATCTAAAATTTGATTTTTCTTTACAAAATTATTTCGTTCTCTACGTGGCATTCTTTATTGTTTAATGGATTGCAAAATTAGGAAAAGAAAAGGAGAGGTTTATTGTTTTTAGGAAATTTAAAAGATCTCAATGATTTTAAAATCATTGAGATCTTTTAAATGCAAAATAATACCTTCTATAAAAAAATAAGTTGACCTTTATCGCTTTTATTCGCCTTTGAACTATAATTAATTATCAATAAAAAATAAACTCTTAATTTTTTAGATGAGTATTATTTAATACTCATTATATAATTTGAAATTGCTTTTAAATCTTCTGCTTTCATACGTTTTGTAATACCTAAACTTGCATTCATAATTGCTATTTGACCAGCATCTTTGTCAACAATTGGCTTACTTTTCCCTTGAAAAAAAGTTATTAAATTCCCTTTTTCAGCTTTGTATTTCGCAGCAATATCTTTTACAGTGGGCCCAACAATTTTTATTTGTTCTTGATGACAAGCGGTACATGCATTTTTCTTAAAAAGTTTTTTCCCTTTTTCAATTGAAGGAGTTTGTGAAACTTTAGTTAAAGTGTCTTTTTTTTCTGCAAAACTGAATATTAAAAAAGAAACAGAAGTAATAAAAGCAAAACAAAATATGATTTTTCTCATAATTATTGTTAATTTAAGGAAGATTAACAAAATTAAAGAATATTTTTTTTTAATCATGATAATATGAGATTATTATTTAGTAATTTGCAGATATCCGGGGATGATTTCTTTCCCACGCTGAATTTTCAGTTTTTACTGAAAGGATAAAGGTAGAACAGGAATGGTTATTTTACTCGCTTAGCGAGTTTAATTATTAATTTTTTGAAGGCATAAGTTGTGTTTTTAAATATTGTTTTTAGGTAAAGCTAAAAACATTAAACTTTAAATTATATAAAATGGCTGTTTTAGACAAACTTACTTCGCAAGAAGCAATCGAATTAGAGAACAAATATGGTGCGCACAACTATCATCCACTTCCTGTGGTTTTGAGTAGAGGAGAAGGCGTGCATGTTTGGGATGTTGAAGGAAAGAAATATTATGATTTTTTATCAGCATATTCTGCTGTAAATCAAGGGCATTGTCATCCTAAAATTGTGGATGCAATGACGCATCAAGCAAAAACGTTGTCGTTAACTTCAAGAGCATTTCATAATGATATGCTTGGAAAATACGAGAAATTTGCTGCGGAATACTTTGGTTTTGATAAAATTTTACCAATGAATACTGGAGCTGAGGCTGTGGAAACTGCTTTGAAATTATGCAGAAAATGGGGATATGAGGTAAAAGGAATTCCAGAAAATAAAGCAGAAATTATTGTTTGTGAAAATAATTTTCATGGACGAACAACTACTATTATTTCGTTTTCGAATGATCCAATTGCCAAGAAAAATTTTGGTCCGTATACAAAAGGATTTATAAAAATTGAATATGATAATTTACAAGCTTTGCAGGAAGCTTTGGAGAATAGCAATAATATTGCGGGTTTTTTAGTAGAACCAATTCAAGGTGAAGCAGGTGTTTATGTTCCTTCTGAAAATTATTTAGCGGAAGCGAAAAAAATGTGCCAAGAATACAATGTATTATTTATTGCTGATGAAGTGCAAACAGGGATTGCAAGAACAGGGCGTTTATTAGCAACTTGCGGGAATTGTGCTTGTGAGGATAAAAATTGTTCAGGAACACCAGAAGTAAAACCAGATATTTTAATTCTTGGAAAAGCTTTAAGTGGTGGCGCTTATCCAGTTTCTGCTGTACTGGCAAATGATGCTGTTATGAATGTTATTAAACCGGGAAATCATGGTTCTACATTTGGCGGAAACCCAATTGCCGCCGCTGTTGCAATGGCTGCTTTAGAGGTTGTTAGAGAAGAAAATTTAGCTGAAAACGCATACCAATTAGGAATCATTTTTAGAAAGGAATTAGCTGCTTTTGCAGAAACGAATACCTTGGTGAAATCCGTTAGAGGTAAAGGTTTGTTAAATGCAATTTTAATAAATGATACTGAAGATAGTTCTACCGCTTGGGATATCTGCATGAAACTAAGAGACAATGGTTTGTTAGCAAAACCAACACATGGAAATATTATTCGTTTTGCGCCACCTTTGGTGATGACAGAAGCGCAATTAAGAGAGTGTGTTGCCATTATTAAGAAAACGATTACTGAATTTAAGAAATAAAATTTAGTGGTATCTAAATTATTTTAGCCAGAAACTTGTACTTTACAAGCTCCTGGCTATTTTTTTGTTTATTTTTGAAAAATATATTAATAAAATTGACTATGATAGGAAATCCGATTACACAATTAGAGCAATTAACCTTAAACTCTAAGGCAAAATCCTTTTTAAAAGAAACCGCAAAATGGGCGTTTTTTTTATCAATTATTGGTTTTGTAGGAATAGGCTTTTTAGTAATTCTAGCTATTTTTTCTAGCGTCATTTTTAGTGCAATTCCGCAAGCAAAACTCGTTCCTTTTGATCTAGGTATGGCAATGACAATTTTGTACTTATTATTGGCGGTACTCTACTTTTTTCCGGTGTATTATTTAATGCAATTTTCTACCAAAATGAAGAAAGCATTGGCTACAAAGAATGATGAAACTTTAGCAGATTCATTTCAAGTTTTAAAATCTCATTATAAATTTATTGGTGTTTTTACAATTATAACCATGTCTTTGTATGTGATGCTAATTGTCGTTTCTATGATAAGTGGTGCTTTTTTGTAATAAATAAGCGTCATAATAAAAACTGTTAAGAAAGGTTAAAGAAATACCATATTGAGCTTGTCGAAATCTTTTAAATACAGATAAATACTATCGCTTTGGACAAGCTCAATCTAATAATTAGAGTTATAATGACTTTTTAAGTAGCTCATTTTTTTTATCCAACTTATTTATTATCCTTTTTCTTTTTAAACAAACCTTTTATCGCATCTTTTACCTTGTCTTCTTTCGTTGTTTTTGTTGAATCTTTTTTATCACCAGTGATTAAATTGATTAACTTGTCTTTGGAGTTTGTAGAATCTTTTTTAGTATCGCCGCCAATTAAATTAATCAGTTTGTCCTTACCAGTATTGATTAAACGTTGCTTTTGTTGTTCTACTACGTTTTTAATAAAGCTAGAAGTAGCATCTTTTATATTTGTTGAAAAACTAGGACTGCTAAAACTTCCATTTAAATTTGCTTTTACAGGAATAGTTGTAATCTTTTCAGCGTCTTTTGGTGATAATTTTGCAATTAAGTCGGTAACCTCAGTTCCTAGATATTTTACAGGAACATCAAATTTAATATCATAATTTATGGTATTATCAAAACCGTGTTTTCCACCAATTAAAATACCTATATCTTGGTATTTTAAAGGAATAGGTTTTACAGTTACAACACCTTTTTCGAAAGCGAAATACCCCGTTATTTTATCTAAATTTATTTTATTAACATCTAAAAACGCTACTTTATCTCCAAGTAAACTTAAAGCTTTAGAGTTGCTAGCATTTATTTTTGTATTTAACAATTGCCCTAATAAATTACCTGTAATCGTTTTTAAATTTGGCGTAAAATCATCATTTAAATTTCCAGCAACATTGATGGTAGAATTTATTTTACCATCAATTGTTTTGGCAATAGGCGCGATGGCTTTTAACATATCTAAAGTTTCAAAAGACGCTGCGATATCTAATTCTTTTAAATTCAAATCCATACTAAAACTAGAAGTATCGCCTTTTGTAGAAACTTTACCCGTAAAACTAATATTTCCGCCAAAAATATCTGTTTTTAAATTTTGAAGTTTTACGGTTTCGTCTTTGATATAAATAGTACCCGAAACGTTTTTTAAGTTGATGTTATCATAAACCACTGTATTCGCGGTAGCATTGAATTTACAATCTAAAAAAGCAGGAATCTTAATAGCATTTACATCCTCTTTTTTATCAGTCGTTTCATCTGCAGCTACAAAATCGGATACTTTAAAAGTGTTTGAATTCAAATTGAAGTTTCCTTTTAACTCTTGATCTTTAAATATAAAACCGTAAAAGTTCTCTAGGTTGCCTGTAATAGAAATATCTGAATCTCCTGTTTTCGCATCAAATTCATTTAATGTAATGGTGTTTGTATTAAAGGTGATGGCTGTTTTTTTGATGTAAAAAGGTTTTACAACATCTTTGCCATCGTACTTAAAATCGGTTACTTTTAATTGACCTGCATTTTTTATGTTTTGATAGTTTCCTTTTTCAACAGAATTCATGTCAAAATTGGTGGCAATATCAGCATTTAAAATTCCTGCTAATTCTTGCTGAATTTGCACAGGATATACTTTACCAATATTTGCTAAATTAATAGCCCCTTTTACCGCAAGGTTTATTTTTGCATTTGTTGTAATAGCTGCAATTGTACCATTTGCAGCAAAAACATCTTTATCTATTGTAAAAGTTAACTGATTTAAATTTACGTAGGTATCTTTTACATCACCTGTTTTATTTATAATTCTTGAATCAATATGAATATTTTGTACAGATTTTGGTAAATTATCATACTTAAACATGGCATTTTTTGATACAAAAGAAATATCAAAAGAAGGAATTCTATCGTCAGATAAAACCCCTTTTATAACGCCGTTTACATCGAAATTACCTGCTGTTTTAATCGCTTTTAAATCACCTGAATATTGCTTTGGTAAAAGCGCTAACAAGTTTTTAAAATCGGAAGTCGGCGTTTTAAAGTTAATATCATAAACCTGAGTTTCATTAACTAATTGAACAAAACCACTAAATTCTAATGGCAATTGATTTATAAAGCCTTTGTTTTCTTTAAAAGTGAATTTGTTATTTTTTAAATCCATTCCTAAAATGGCATTTAAAGAGACGTCTACATTGTTAAAATAATTGGTATTTTCATAATCAAAAGAAAGTTTTGCGGTAGTTTTTGTGTCTAAATTTAAAATTTCTTGGCCGAAATTTCCTTTTCCATAATGATAAATACTATCTAATTTCATTTTCATATTAGAACTTCTATCCAAATACATAAAACGCATGTTTTCGAATTGATAGTCTTGAATATTTAAAGAAAAAAAAGCAGTTTCATCTGCATTTGCAGTTTCTTTTTTTAGAGCAATATCATAATTTCCAAGATCGTCTTTATTAAAGATGATGTTTATTTTTCCGTTTTTAGAAGAAAAACTTTTTAGTTCAATTGCTTCTTCTGGTTTTTTAAAGAGTTCAGTAATTTTCATGCTCATGCTTAACTCCTTAGTGCTAAATAAGGTATCACCAATAAAAGGCGCTTTGTTAGCTAAAATAACATCCTTTACTGTTAAACTCGCTAAAGGAAAATTCTTAAAAAAACTTAAGTTGGTTTCTTTAAAAGTTACGGTTGCATTTATGTTTTTGTTTATGGAAGAAGAAATCATTTCTATAATTTTATCTTTAAATAAAAACGGAATGCTAGTAAATGCAATTAAAATTACGAGGAAAGTTATGCTAAACCATTTAACAATTTTGAATATTAAACTTCTCTGTTTTTTTCTTTTTTATTCATTTTTTTGTTGTGAATGATAAGCAGTACAAAGATATTTATTATCTGATAAACAAGTATTTAATTTTCGTTAAATTGTTGTCTTTAAATGATGAAAAAGCAGCCATTTTAAAAAGTTACTTTGTTTGTATTGCTGATTCGTATTCGTTTTAATATGATTAAATTACACTTATTATTTATTTTCTTTTTCGATTGAAGACATCATAGTTAAAGCAATTTTGTGAATATAAAGTTATCATTTACAGGGAATAAACCTTCTTTATTTTAAGTAAATATATAGTATTAAAACAAAAAAAATGCAATTCTTTACTGAATTGCATTTAAGTTTTATCTTGATTTCTAACGTTTATTGCCCCATTAACTCATTCATTCTTTGTTGCATAACCTCAGGATCTTGTAAGTTTTCCCATCCAATTTTTGAGATTGCCCAAATAATTACAAGTATAAAAAGTAGGTTTAAAATAATACCTATGATTCCTAATATTTTACCAGCACTTGCATTTTTTGAGCTTGTATAATTTTCAGGGTTTTCTTCATATACTTTTAAAGCTTTGTTTCCCAACACAAAAGCGGCAATACCCAAAGGCAAGCCTAAAACACCATAACAGATGCAGGTTACTAAAGAGAAAATTCCTAATACTAAAGAGATGGTTGCATTTGGTAATGTTTGTTTTTCCATTTTAATTTTTTATTTAAGTTGTAAATATAGGTTTCATTTTGATAAAATAGCTGGTAATTATTATCAAAACATTAATAATTGCGAAAATAATAATAATTTTTTTACCGCTTTTAAACTTGAACTTTAAATTTAGTATAAAAAAAATAGCCATTAAAACTAAGGTATAAATTGCGGGGTATATATTAAAAGCAGCTACAAAATCACCTTTTATAACATGTAATAAAGACCTTTGAAAACCACAACCCAAACAATCTAACCCAAAAAGTTTTTTGTTTAAACAAGGCAACATGTAATCTTCTAAATTCAAAATTTTTAAATGCTTTAGTTATGTTAATTTCAAAGTGCTTTGCACGCTGTTAGTTCAAATAATTCCTATTTTTCATCGGAATTTTATTAAGAACTAATTTTATATGTAAAACCTAATAGAAACAAAAGCGTTTCACTTAATTAAACATATCCATTCCTGGTATGTTTGGCATGCCACTTTTTGCAGCAATCGCCATTTCGTTGTCATTAATTTTAGAGGCTTTTTCGATCGCTTTATTTAAAGTCAGGATTAAATAATCTTCCAATTCTTCTTTATCAGTTAGTAGCGATTCATCAATAGAAATGGCTTTTATTTCTCTATTCGCGGTTAACGTCACTTTAATTTTTTTATCCGCAGAACTTTCATCCACTAAAACCGAATTTAAACGTGTTTTTGTTTCTTCAACCTTCTGTTGTGCTTCTTTTAATTTATTCATCATTCCTGATAAGTCTCCAAACATATTTTTTATTTTTAGTATTTAACTATACGGTAAAATTAGTAAATTATTAGTAGAATTAAAACAATAAAAATTGAGAAAGATATGTATACTCACAATAATAATTAGCCTTATTTTTGCAACCGCTTGTAAAAATGATACAAAAGATATGAAGAGTACAGATGCTAATTATCCTATAGCTGACAAACAGCTAACAAAACTAGAAAAGCATGGAGATGTAAGAATTGACAATTACTTTTGGATGCGTTTAACTGATATTCAAAAGAATGCCATTGTAAAAGATGAACAAACTAAAAAAGTTGTTGATTATTTAGAAGCAGAAAATGTCTATTTTGATAAAGTAACAGCTTATACCAAGAAGTTTCAGGAAGAGTTGTTTCAAGAAATGAAAGGTAGAATTAAAGAAGATGATTCTTCGGTACCTTATAAAGACAATGGTTATTTTTATATTTCACGCTATGAAATTGGGAGTCAATATCCTATTTACAGCAGAAAAAAAGGAACTTTAGAGGCAAAAGAAGAAATTTTGTTTGATGTAAATATTGAAGCAAAAGACTACGAATATTTTCAATTAGGCGGTTTAAATGTTTCTCCGGATAACAAAATGGCGGTGTATGCAACAGATACCGTTAGTAGAAGACAGTATTTTTTGCGCATTAAAAACTTAGAAACAGGAAAGGTTTATAAAGATATTATTGATAATACAAATGGTGGTTCTGTTTGGGCAAATGATAATAAAACTATTTTTTATACCAAGAAAAATCCAGAGACATTAAGAAGTTCAACCGTATTTAGACATGTTTTAGGAACGCCTGCTTCTGAGGATGTAGAAATTTTTCATGAAAAAGACCCTACTTTTAGCACATACGTAACCAAAACAAAATCGGACGAGTATATAATTATTGGCTCTTCTAGTACACTTTCTTCAGAATCACAATTTTTAGATGCCAATAATCCAACAGGTACATTTAAATTGATACAAGCCCGAGAAAAAGAGTTGGAATATGATATTTCTCAATACAAAGAGCATTTTTACATATTAACCAATAAAGACGGCGCCACCAATTTTAAATTGATGAAAACGCCAATTTCTAAACCAACGAAGGAAAACTGGGTAGATGTAATTCCGCACAGACAAGAAACCTTGCTAGAAGATTTTTCGATTTTTAAAGACTATTTAGTTTTAGAAGAACGCACAAATGGCTTGAATAAAATTCGTATTAAACGTTGGGATAAAAAAGAAGATTATTATTTGCATTTTAATGAAGAAACCTATGCTGCTGGTGTTTTTGGAAATCCCGAATTCGATACAGATATTATAAGATATTCGTATAATTCTTTTACAACACCAAGTTCTGTCATCGATTTTAACATGAAAGATAGAACAAATGATGTTAAAAAAGAACAAGAGGTTCTTGGCGGAAAGTTTAAAAAAGAAAATTATTTAAGCGAACGGGTTTGGGTTACTGCAAGAGATGGTAAGAAAGTCGCTATTTCTTTAGTATATCATAAAGATACAACCCTAAATGAAAACTCTCCTTTATTACAATATGCCTATGGTTCTTATGGGCATACAGTATCCGATAGTTTTTCTACCACGCGTTTAAGTTTATTAGACAGAGGTTTTGTATTTGCTTTGGCGCATATTAGAGGAAGTCAATACTTAGGCAGAGAATGGTATGAAGATGGTAAAATGTTTAAAAAGAAAAACACGTTTACAGATTTTATAGATTGTTCTAAATACTTAATCGAGCATAAATATACATCAGCAAAACATTTATACGCAATGGGGGGATCTGCAGGAGGTTTATTAATGGGTGCTGTTGTAAATATGAATCCAGAATTGTACAATGGTATTATCGCTGCTGTTCCTTTTGTGGATGTAGTTTCTACCATGTTAGATGACACGATTCCTTTAACAACAGGAGAATATGACGAATGGGGAAACCCAAATAACAAAGAAGCGTATGATTATATAAAATCATATTCACCTTACGACCAAGTTGGGGCACATGCATACCCAAATATGTTAATTATTACAGGTTTTCACGATTCTCAAGTACAATATTGGGAACCTGCCAAATGGGTGGCGAAACTTCGAGAGTTAAAAACAGATACTAATTTATTGCTTTTACACACAGACATGGAAGCTGGTCATGGTGGTGCTTCTGGACGTTTTGAGGCCTTAAAAGAAACGGCTGAAGAGTTCACTTTTTTATTAGCTTTGGAAAATAAATTAGAAGGAGGAACAATTAAGCCTTAAAATGAATTTTATAATTCAATAAGGATGCGTATTTTTGCCCTCGATTGAAAAATAAACATCATTGCGATGATGCTAAACTTCCTGAACTAAATTAAGAATATATGCTTCAGGAAGTAATGAAGCAAAAGCGCTATAATGAAGAGTACTTCTTTTAGCTCTAAATAATAGCTAAATTACTCGTAATGACGTTTTACTTTTTAAAAAGTAAGGATGACAAGAAACATGGGTATTACCGAGAATATTTTAAAATTAGTTGGCGAAACACCACTCGTTAAATTACACACTATCACTAAAGATTTAAAAGGCTCTTACTTTGCGAAATTAGAAGCGTTTAATCCCGGACATTCTGCAAAAGATAGAATTGCATTGCATATTATTGAAGATGCAGAAAAAAAAGGAATTTTAAAAAAAGGATTTACAATTGTAGAAACTACTTCTGGTAATACAGGCTTTAGTTTGGCAATGATTAGTATTGTAAAAGGCTATAAATGTATTTTAGCAGTGAGCGATAAATCGTCTATAGATAAAATAGATATGTTAAAATCAATGGGCGCAGAAGTACATATCTGTCCTGCAAATGTGGCTCCAGATGATCCAAGATCTTATTATGAAGTTGCTAAAAGGATTCATAAAGAAACTAAGAAATCGGTGTATATCAACCAATATTTTAATGAGTTAAATGGCGATGCACATTACAGAACTACTGGCCCAGAAATTTGGAAACAAACCGAAGGTAAAATTACACATTTAGTAGTGGCAAGTGGCACTGGTGGTACAATTTCTGGAACAGGTAAATATTTAAAAGAAAAAATCCGAATATTAAAATACTAGGTGTAGACGCTGTTGGTTCTGTGTTAAAAAAATACCATGAAACGGGCAAGTTAGATCCTAAAGAAATAAAGCCTTATAAAATTGAAGGTTTGGGTAAGAATTTAATTCCGACTGCTACCGATTTCGATATTATAGATGTTTACGAAAAAGTTACTGATAAAGAAGCCGCTTTAGCATCAAGAGAAATTGTAAGAAGGGAAGGTATTTTTCCGGGATATACTTCAGGAGCAGTATTGCAGGCAACCAGGCAATATAATACTTTAGGCATGTTTGATGATGATAGCTTTGTTGTGCTCATTTTCCCGGATCATGGGTCTAGATATATGAACAAAATCTACAGTGATTCTTGGATGAAAAAACAAGGGTTCCTGTAAAATATTAAAAGCTAACTATTTGAATAATTGTAAAAAAAACGGTTAATTTGTAGTAGGTATTAAAAATAGAAAAATGACGAAAGATTTATTTGAAAGAATAGTTGAAGATAAAGGGCCTTTAGGTAAATGGGCAGATAAAGCAGAAGGCTATTATGTGTTTCCCAAACTAGAAGGTCCAATTTCTAATAGAATGTCTTTTAATGGCAAGAAAGTAATCACTTGGAGTATTAATGATTATTTAGGTCTTGCAAACCATCCAGAGGTGTTAAAAGTTGACGGTGCCGCTGCAAAAGAGCACGGATTGGCATACCCAATGGGGGCTAGAATGATGTCAGGACATACACCTTTTCATGAGCAATTAGAAAGAGAATGTGCTCAATTTGTAGATAAAGAAAAAGCGTACTTATTAAATTTTGGATACCAAGGTATTATGTCTGCAATAGACGCATTGGTAACAAAACACGATATTATTGTATATGATATGGATACTCATGCATGTATTATAGATGGTGTTCGTTTACATGCAGGAAAACGCTTTGTTTATAGGCACAACGATATGGAGAGTTTTGAAAAAAACATTAAGCGTGCTAAAAGAATGGCAGAAAAAACAGGTGGCGGAATTTTAGTAATTTCCGAAGGTGTTTTTGGAATGCGCGGTGAGCAAGGGCGTTTAAAAGAAATTATCGCCTTTAAAAAAGAATATAATTTTAGATTTTTAGTAGATGATGCACATGGTTTTGGGACCTTAGGTAAAGACGGTAGAGGAACTGGTTTTGAACAAGGCGTGCAAGATGAGATTGATGTATATTTTGCAACTTTTGCAAAATCGATGGCAGGTATTGGTGCCTTTTTAGCAGGTAATAAAGATGTAATTCAGTATTTACAATACAATATGCGTTCTCAAACGTTTGCAAAATCGTTGCCAATGGCAATGGTAAAAGGTGCTTTAAAACGTTTAGATATGTTGCGTACAATGCCAGAATTAAAAGCGAAATTGTGGGAAAACACAAATGCATTACAATCTGGTTTAATAGAAGCTGGTTTCGATTTAGGAACGACGCAAACTTGTATAACTCCTGTATTTTTAAAAGGCGATATCCCAGAAGCAATGGCAATGGTAAATGATTTGCGTGAAAATCATGGAATTTTCTGTTCTATTGTAGTGTATCCAGTAATACCTAAGGGATTAATCATTTTAAGATTGATACCAACAGCTACTCATACACAACAAGATATAGACGAAACAATTACTGCCTTTTCTGCAATTAGAGCATTGTTAGAAAATGGTACGTACAAAAAGATTGCAGCTTTAATGGTGTAGTTTTTTATACTTTATGAATTGAAACCGAACAGCAATGTTCGGTTTTTTTATGGGTAGTTGTTACCATCATTGCGAGGAGAAAGTACAAAGTAATCTTATGATTGGAACACGTATTAAACAGATTACTTCGGCAAAAAAGCCTCGTAATTTCGCAAAGACGAAAAGTTACAAAGTAATCATTGGCTCTAAAATAACCCAAACATTATTTGCAAGTATTTTATGCCCTTCCATAGTTGGGTGTATACCATCCGCTTGATTTAATGCAGAAATACCACCAACATTTTTTAATAAAAACGGAACTAATTCCAATCCATTCTTTTTTGCCAATTCAGGAAAAATAGTTTTAAACTCTGTAGTATAATCGATTCCCATATTTGGCGGAAGTTGCATACCTGTTAAGACTATTTTTATCGTCGGATTTTTTTGTGTTACAGCATCAATAATAGCTTGTAGATTTTTTCTAGTTTCTTTTAAAGGAATGCCTCGTAAACCGTCATTTGCTCCTAGTTCTAATATGAAAATATCAATATTTTTATTGTTTAATACCCAGTTTATCCTGCTTTTTCCTCCAGCGGTTGTTTCACCGCTTAAACCAGCATTTAAAACAATATAATTTAGCGAAAGCGAATCAATTTTAGATTGAATGCATGCAGGAAAAGCATCTTTTACATCCTCTAAACCATAACCAGCTGTTAAACTATCACCAAAAAATAATATCTTTTTTGTAGTGCTTTTTGCAGTGCTCTTAATTTCTGTTTTAATGGGTACAGTTTTTGTTTTATCTGCTTTTTTAGCCGAGTCCGATCCACAAGAAAGCAGCATGATAACTAATGAAAAATAACATAACTTTAAGAAAATATTAAAGTCACGATCTCTAAAGTTTAGTTCCAATTGTTTATTTTTCAGTTTTAGCATTTTTTAGTAAAATTATATGAAATGAATATGAGCACAAAGATATTAAAGATTCACGAACTAGAAAAAACATATACCAGCGGTTCAAAAAAATTAACAGTTTTAAGCGATATTTCTTTTGATATTGAAAAGGGAAGTATTTTCTCTATTGTAGGACCTTCGGGTAGCGGAAAAACCACTTTATTGGGCTTGTGTGCTGGTCTAGATCACCCAAGTGCAGGAAGTATCGAATTGTGCGGAAGTAATTTACAAGACTTAAATGAAGATGAACGCGCATTATTGCGTAATAAAGAAGTGGGCTTTATATTTCAAAATTTTCAATTGCTGCCTACACTTACCGCATTAGAAAATGTGATTGTTCCTTTAGAATTGCAAGGTGAAAAAAATGCCGCTAAAGTTGGTTTAGAACTTTTAGAAAAAGTAGGTCTATCCGATCGTGTACATCATTATCCTTCACAATTATCTGGTGGTGAGCAACAGCGAGTGGCATTGGCAAGAGCCTTTTCTAACAAACCTTCTATTTTATTTGCGGATGAACCTACTGGAAATTTAGATGAAGAAACTGGTGAAAAAGTAATTCAATTGCTTTTTCAATTAAATAAAGAAGCAGGGACTACTTTGGTAATTATTACACACGATTTAGAGTTGGCAAACAGAACACAGCAGATACTTAGATTAAAAGGAGGGAAGATCATGTCTAATGAAAAAACATTGGCCGTTTCATGAGTAAATTAACCTCAAAAACTCCCATAAAATGGCTGTTTAAAATGGCTTGGCGAGATGGAAAAGCAAGTATTTCTAGATTGCTATTATTTATGGCGTCTATTATTTTAGGAATTGCAGCGGTGGTTTCCATTCAATTATTTAGTGAGAATTTAAAAGACAATATTAAAAATCAGTCGAAAGGTTTAATGGGTGCGGATTTTATAATTGACAGCAAACAACTTCCTTCCAAAAAAGTGCTAGCAATTATAGATTCTTTAGGAGCAGCTGCATCTGAAGTTAATTTTGTATCCATGGCAGCGTTTCCGAAAACTGAAGGAACAAAATTAGTAAAAGTGCGCGCTATAGAAGGTGCTTTTCCTTTTTACGGAAGCTTAGATACAGCACCAGCAGATGCAGCAGCAACCTATCAAAAATTAGGAGGTGCTTTGGTTGATGCAACTTTATTGTTACAATACAATTTAAAACCAGGAGATTCTATTAAGTTAGGCAAGCTAAAATTCCCCATTATTGGAGCATTAAAATCGATACCAGGTACAACCGCTATTTCTAGTTCAGTTGCACCAACTGTGTTAATTCCTTTTCGATTTATAGACGAAACTGAATTACTACAAATAGGAAGTAGAAAAGAATATCAGTATTTTTTTGTTGCGCCGCCTAACATGGATTTGGAGTTATTGGATAAAAAATTAGATCCTATTTTAGATGCTGAAAATGCGGATCTCGATACTCACACTAGCACGAGTGCTCGTTTAGGCAGACAATATGATAACGTGGGTAGATTTTTAAATTTATCAGCATTCATTGCGCTTTTATTGGGTTGTATTGGTATTGCAAGTTCTGTGCATATTTACATCAAAGAAAAACTAAAAAACGTAGCTGTTTTAAAATGCCTTGGAGCTACCAGAAAACAAACATTTTTAATTTACTTATTGCAAATTTTAGGCATCGGATTGATTGGCGGTATTTTAGGTTCTGCTATCGGCATTGGGTTACAATATGCATTTCCGTATATTTTAAAAGGGTTTTTACCTTTTGATGTTCAAATAACCATCTCAGCAACTCCTTTAATCATGGGCGTAACGCTGGGTGTTTTAATGTCGGTTTTATTTGCATTATTGCCTTTATTAGGCACTTGGTATGTGTCGCCCTTAGAAGTATTAAGAGGCACAGATGAAAATTTGGTAAAACCAAGAAAAGCACGACTATTTACTTTTGCAGCCATCATCCTTTTTATCTTTTTATTTGCGTTTTGGTTGCTAAAAGATGCTTTTAACGGCTTGCTATTTACGGTTGGTATTTTGATTACTTTTGCTATTATGGCTGGAGTTTCAAGTCTATTTATGAAAGCTATCAAAAAGTATTTTCCTTCTAGTTGGGGTTTTACAAAACGACAAAGTTTGTTAAATTTATACCGCCCAAATAATCAAACAATGGTGTTGATTTTAGCCATAGGATTGGGAACTTTTTTAATTAGTACTTTATATTTTACCAAAGATATTTTATTGGCAAAAACATCCATAGAAAATAAAACAAAAGATGCGAATATTATTTTAATGGATGTGCAAAGAGATCAAAAAGAAGCTGTTGTAAATACAATACTACCAAAAGGTTTAGAAGTTATTGATAATATACCAATTGTAACCATGCGAATGCATCGTATTAAAGATCGGTTGGTCAATGATATTCGTCAAGATTCTACAGCAACCACCAATAGTTGGATTTTAAACCACGAGTTTAGAACTACATTTCGCGCTGAATTAATTGCATCCGAAGAAATAGTAGCAGGAACTTGGGTACAAGAAATAAAACAAGACGAACCCATTTTAATTTCTATTGCTGATAATATTGCTAAAGATGCCAGTTTAAAGATTGGCGATATAGTAGTATTTAATGTTCAAGGAGTTTTAATGGAAACCTCTGTTGGAAGTATTCGTAAAGTGAATTGGGCAAATTTACAATTGAATTTTTCTATTGTTTTTCCGGCGGGCGTTTTAGAAAATGCACCGCAATTTAATGTGCTTACTACCTATGTGCCTAACGATGCTAGTTCTGCGGATTTACAAAGAGATTTAGTAAAGAAATTTCCAAATATCTCGATTTTAGATTTAAGACAAATCTTTACTATCGTTGAAGATATTTTAGGTAAAATATCATGGATCATTAACTTTATGGCGTTCTTTAGTATCCTTACAGGACTTATTGTTTTAATAGGATCTGTTAGAAACAGTAAGTATCAACGCATAAAAGAAAGTGTGTTGCTTAGAACATTAGGCGCTAAGAGCAAACAAATTCTGCAAATTACAGCACTTGAATATGTCTATTTAGGGATGTTGGGCAGTTTGGTTGGTATCTTATTATCGCTTGTAAGCAGTCAATTATTAGCGACGTTAGTATTTAAAGAACCATTTATCCCCTCTGTCGTTCCGTTTTTAGTATTTCTACCAGGTATTACGCTTTTGGTGTTACTCATTGGTTTGAGCAATATTAGAGGTGTTTTAAAAAGTCCGCCATTAGAGGTTCTAAGAAAAGAAGGATAATTGTATCCTAATAAAGCTGCAAGAACTAGTTTTCATGCTTAAAAACACGGAATTCAGAGCTTAGTTACCTGAGATTGGTAAGTTTTACCGGCGTGTCTATATTTAGTAAGCTCTTAAATTTAATATTTGACTTATGATAAAAAAGTACGGTAATCAATTTAGAGTAATGATTGTAGAACTTGTAAATTCATATCATACATCCAATTATTAAATGCTCTTGATGAATACATTAATTGGCATGATATTAAAAGGTTACATTCTAGTTTAGGATATTTATTCCCTCTAGAAATAAAATTGAGAGGAAGTATTAAAGAGGTAGCCTACAAAATAGGTACCTATCTGCAAGGCAATCCACTCATGACCGATGTGAGTTCATCGCAGCGGCCGGTAGTTAAGTTTGTTTCTATGAATTTACCTTAAAAGTAGTCAAAAGGGCAATGGAAAATAAAAATGAATACACCTATTTAATAATAGTATATAGTTTAAAATAAACTAAGAATCTAATGATTCAAAAAAAAACAAAAATATATAGGTAACCCGTTGTGCATTATAAATAGTTAAAAAAAGTTATTCATTTGACTATTAAAAGTCGTATATTTAATTGACAATCAATCGATTAAATACGATGAATAACTTTAGAGCAAATTACGATAAAATTTTAGAAGTCTTAGCCACAATTACAGAAAAGGAACAATTTTTACGTCAAAACAGGAAACCAAAACTAAAAGACATTGAATTAATCGCTATGAATTTAACAGCAGAATATATGGGTATAGACAGTGAATGTCAGTTGTTTCGGGATATTCCAGAATATTTGTTTGCTAAAATAGAGCGATCAGTTTACAATAAACGGAAGCGAAAATTATTTTTTGCCATTGAATTTATAAGAACTCAACTCTCCAATAAGTTCACGGAGTTTGAAAACTATTATGTAGTAGATAGTATGCCTTTGGAGATTGTAAAACTCTCAAGAAGCGGGAGAAGTAAAGTTTGTAAAGAGTACTTTTATTCAGCCCCAAATAGAGGTTATTGTGCTAGTCAAAACATGCATTATTATGGCTATAAAATACATGCTGTTTGTTCTATTGATGGCGTGTTTAAAAGTTTTGATATTAGCAAAGCTTCTGTACATGATATTCATTATTTAAAAGACATTAAAAATCAGTTTAATAACTGTGTGGTTTTAGGGGACAAAGGATACCTAAGTGCGGACTATCAGTTAGATTTATTTGAGAGTAAACAAATTAAATTAGAAGTTCCAATGCGTAAAAATCAACAGAATTACAAAAAACAAACGTATATTTTTAGGAAGAAAAGAAAACGAATTGAGACCTTGTTTTCTCAACTTTGTGACCAGTTTAAAATACGGAATAATTATGCGAAAACTTTTGAAGGTTTTAAGACAAGAATTCTCTCAAAATTAACAGCACTAACTATCATTCAATACATTAACAAATTTGTTTTTAATAGGAATATAAACAATTTAAAAGTCAATATTGTTTAAATGCACAACGGGTATAGGTAATAAGAAAGTAATTTAAGTTCTTTCACTTTTAAAATTTCGCATTATATGGATAACCTACTAACATTCTCGATTACCGTATTTACAGGTTTTTTTGCTATAACGAACCCGATATCAAACATGACTGTTTTTGTTTCGTTGACACAAGGCTTAGAAAAAAAAACAAAAAGAGCTATTAATAAAAAATCCAACTTAATTGCGTTTACAATTGTTACTGTATTTATTCTTTTAGGTAAATATATTTTTGAATTATTTAATATTAGTATTCCTGCATTTAAAATAACAGGGGGTATTTTAATTTTTTTATTGGTTTTGAAATGTTACAGTCAAAACAATCTAATATGAAAAGTATTAAAAATGTCAATGTACATGAAGATATTGCAGTATCACCATTAGCAATACCTATTTTAGCAGGCCCGGGAACGATTGTAACGGCTATGAATTTTGTATCTAATGCAGCTCCTTTACAAATTTTCTTAGTAATTGCTATTTTTGGATCTATGAGTTTATTAACTTATTTTACTTTTAGATTAAGCGATCTTATCGTTAAAACCGTTGGTAATAATGTAATTTCAGTAATAGGGAAAATTATGGGATTAATTATTGCAATAATTGGTACCGGTATGATCATACAAGGAATTAAGATTACTTTTAAATTATTGTCTTAATCTTTTTTTTTTAACCGACCTATTTTTATTCTAGTAAAAACTTAAGAGGCATGAAGCGGCTATGCATTTATAGAATTTAACGGTTAGTGCGCGACAGTGCAATATCTTGTAGAATGTAAGAAAAATAAAATAAATCTAGATTCCTGCGGGTCTCAGGAAGGTTTATTTATTTGAATTTATCTCGAGCATTACTCAAATGAAAGTATATTTTATTGAAAGTATTGAGTGTAGCTATCGAATGGTCAGTGAAAAAAAAATAAAACTTAGAAGCTATAACAATAAATCAATTATTTTTCAACAAGCTCAGAAAGACATCGTAACTATTCAATTGTCATTTTAATAAAGCATAAATAAAAATCTTATAACAGGAAATATAAACTATTAAAAGAGTGCCTCATTCTTCACAATGGGAAAATAATAACCAACAAAAAAGGTTGTCTTTGTAAGACAACCTTTTTTTAATAAAATAAAAATAAATTTTATTTTAAACTTGCTAATAATTTTTCTGCAACTAGTTCAGAAGAAGCTGGATTCTGACCAGTAATTAAATTACCATCCTGAATAGCGTACGCTGCCCAATCTTCTTTTTTAGAATAGATACCGCCATTTTTACTTAACATATCTTCCACTAAAAAAGGAACGATCTTTGTAAGACCAACAGCAGCTTCTTCTGTATTTGTAAATCCGGTTACTTTTTTACCTTTTACTAATGGTGTTCCATCGGCATTTTTTACACTCTGCAAAGCAGCTGGTGCATGACATACAAAAGCAATTGGTTTTGCCTGATTATTAAACTTTTCAATTAAAGCAATCGACGTTTTATCGTTTGCTAAATCCCATAAAGGTCCGTGTCCTCCTGGATAAAAGACAGCATCAAAATCATCAGGATTCATGTCTGATAATTTATGTGTATTTGCAATTTTAGCTTTTGCATCCGCATCTTTATTGAAACGCTCTGTATCTGCTGTTGCAGCATCTGGAGTATCACTACTTGGATCAATTGGTGCAGCGCCTCCTTTTGGAGTTGCAATTGTAATTGTTGCGCCTTTGTCTAATAAGTTATAATATGGATTTGCAAATTCTTCTACCCAAAATCCTGTTTTTTTTCCTGTATCTCCTAATTTATCATGAGATGTTACTACAAATAATATGTTCATTTTTTTACTTTTTAAAATTGTTGTTATTTCTTCTGAAACGTTTTCAGAAGATACTCGTGTTTTATTGTTTTTACAACTTGAGGCTGTAATAATTGTTAGTGCTAAAAGGATTGATTTTATTATTTTCATAGTGCTATTTAGTACGCCATTTTTACAATTTTCTCTACTTTATCTGGTGATAACGATTGATGCTCGCCTAATCCTAACCAACCACGATCTGTAAAACGTTGTGCTATTTTTTCGGCCGTTCCTTCGTAATCCTTTGTATAATCAGATAATTTGGTATCGATGTCTAATTCGTGGAAAAAAGCAACTGTTTTTTCAATTGCAGCATATGCTTTATCATCAGTGTTTCCATCCGTAATATTCCAAACACGTGCTGCATATTGCGCTAATTTTTCTTTCTTAGCTTCAAAATTGAACTTATAATGGCTTGGTGCAATTACTGCTAGCGTTCGTGCGTGATCAATCCCAAATAAAGCCGTTAACTCATGACCCATTGCGTGAACTGCCCAATCTGTTGGGACTCCTTTCTGAATTAATCCATTTAAAGCCATCGTACAACTCCACATAAAGTTAGAAGCCGCTTTGTAATCTGTTGGATCTTTTAATACTTTCGGAGCAACCTTAATAATGGTTTGTAAAATACTTTCTGCAAAACGGTCTTGTAATAAAGCTTCCGTCGGATACGTCATATATTGCTCTAAAACATGCGTAAAAGCATCCATTAATCCGTTTGCCAATTGATGCTGCGGAATAGAAGCAATTACTTGCGGATCTAAAATAGAAAATTCAGGAAACAGCCCTGGACCACCCATTGACAATTTCTCTTTGGTTTCTTTTCTTGTAATTACCGCACCAGAATTCATTTCAGAACCTGTTGCTGGTAACGTTAAAACCGTTCCAAAAGGCATTCCTTTCTCGGTTCTAATATTTTTTGATAAAATATCCCAAGGAGTCTCACCTTCAAATAAAGCTGCAGAGGATAAAAATTTTGTTCCGTCTATTACAGAACCTCCACCAACGGCTAATAAATAAGTTATTTTCTCATCTTTAATTACCTTTAAAGCATCCATCAACAAAGCATATTCAGGATTCGCAGGGATACCGCCAAATTCAACAATATTAACTTTCGCTAATGCTTTTTTTACTTGGTCGTAAATTCCGTTTTTCTTGATACTTCCGCCACCATACAATAGTAAAACTTTGGCATCTTTAGGGATTTCATTTTCTAATTTTTTAATAGAATCCTTTCCAAATATAATTTTAGTCGGATTTTTAAATTCAAAATTGTTCATCTTCTTTTCTTTTTAATCGGTTCACTTAAAACGGATTCACTATTCAATTACGGTCACTAATTCTGCCATAGGTTTTCTAACTTTTACTAAGTTTACCAGCCAATCTTTATCCTCTTGTCTGTAACCTAATGGTAATAAAACAGCGCTACGCAATCCTTTTTCACGTAATCCTAAAATTTTGTCTACTGCATTCGCATCAAAACCTTCTAACGGAGTTGAATCTACATTTTCATAAGCTGCTGCAGTAATTGCTTGAGAAAAAGCAATATATGCTTGTTTAGCCGCATGATTAAAATTCTCTTCGGCATCTTTTTGAGGATACGAGCCTAATAACATTTGACGGTAGTTTTCCCAACCTTCGTTTTTAAAGCCACGGATTTCGTTAGTTAAATCGAACATGTGGTTAATTCTATCTTCTGTGTACGTGTCCCAAGCAGCAAAAACGAGTAGGTGAGAGCAGTCTGTAACCACAGATTGATTCCAGGCAACTGGTCTAATTTCTTCTTTAATAGCTTGATTTTTAACTACAAAAATCTCGAAAGGTTGCAATCCGCTAGATGTTGGCGCCAAACGTGCAGCTTCTAAAATACGTTCTATTTTATCTTCTGATACTTTTTTACCATTCATCGCTTTTGCAGCGTATCTCCAGTTTAATTTGTCTAATAATTCCATTTAAATCAATTTTATTTTAATTATTTTTTGGATAATTTTAATATCTGGTTTGAAGTAATGATGACTTCGGCATTCATTTTCTTATTTGCCAAATAAAGCATCGCTTTCGCAATATTTTCGGCGTCTATTGTTTTGTACTGTTTTAAATTTCCGATAAGTAGGGGTTGCATTAGTTTAAAAACTACCAAGGCTATTTTTTCACCTATTCTTTGTTCTTTTCGCTCTCCGCTAATCAAAGAAGGTCTTAAAATAAAGCTGTTTTTTATGCGTTGTTGTAACACAGCATATTCCATTTCACCCTTTGTTTTATTATAGAATATGGTACTTCTTTTATTCGCTCCCATTGAAGAAATCACTAAAAATGTCTCAATATTATTTTCTTTAGCAAGTTTTGCTGCAGTTACCGGAATACCGTAATCAATTTGTTTGTAACGTTTTTTGTCAGGTGTTTTTTTTGCAGTTGTACCAATGCAGCAAAACACTTCATCTGCAGTAAAATCAACCTTAAATTTCTCTAATTCTAGTAAATTACCTATAAATTGGGTTACTTTATTTGGCAATTTTTCAATTTTAGAACGCGAAAACAATTTTATACTTTCGTATCTTTTATCTTCAATTAATTTATGAAGTAAAATAGTACCTGTTAAACCTGATGCTCCTAATATTATAGCTGTCTTTTTCATATTATTTAAAAACTTTTATACTGTTCCAAGCCAATTGATAGGCTTCTTTTAAATGTGTTTTATCCAAAGTAAATGCTCCTCGTTTTTGAGACATCATTAAAAATGACAACGGATTAATAGCATACGCGTACAAAATATAATCGGACATTGGTTTTACAATACCTTCTTTTTTACCACGAGCCCATAGGTCGAGTAGTGGTTGCAAATGTTTGATTCCTTCTTGTCTGCTGGCTTCATCAATAATTGGTGTATTATCGCACTGCGCTAAAAACATGGCGTTTTCACACTCATTTAGTTTGAAATCTGCAATGCGATTCCAAATCAATTCGAACCCAGCCTCAACTGGCATTGTTACATTATAACTTTCAAAAGCATATTTTGTATATGCTGCTTTTACTTCAATATAAGTTTTATTTACTAAGTCCTGTTTATTTTCGAAATACAAATAAATAGTAGCTGGAGAAACGTTCGCCATTTTTGCAATTTTACTCATTGGTGTAGCGTGGAAACCATTATTGTTTACCAACTCAATTGTTGCTTTTACAAGTGCATTCCGTTTATCGATACTTTTTTGAAGTGTTGCCATATTGCTTTTATCCTGATGCAAATATATAACAAAAATGAATGTTCATTCTTTTTTGGATAAACATTTATATATTCTTTAATAAACAAAATTGATAGTTGTAAATTTAAATTACGGATTAGATGTAAAGTAAAAATATATTAGACGATTAGATTATGAATAATAAAATTATTAAGAGTACAAAATCAGAAAAACTCCTATCATTATTCCAAATAAGGGAATTAATTTCTTACGTTTATTTTTTTCTTTAAAGAGAAGTCCACCAACAACAACTGCAATTAAAATCTGACTTCGTTTTATAGCAGACAACAACATAATAAGTGCATCAGGATCTTGCAAAGCTTTAAAGTAGAAATAATCTGCAGCCTGCAATAAAACCCCCACCGCTATAATAGACCATCTAAATTTAAATGCTTTTCGTTTTTCTGCATATGGAAACCAGTTAATAGTTAAGATAACCAATAAAATAAGTATAGTATATAAGCAAAACCAAAATTGTAAGGTTTGTGGATTTAAACTTAAATTCTGAATTAAAAATTTATCATACAAACCACTAGAAGCACCTAAGAAGGTAGCGCCAATAATAGCAAAAATCCATTTATTACGTTTAAAATTAATGCCTTCTTGTTTTCCTATTCTAGAATACAAAATCACCGAAAAAGTAATAAAGAAAAAGCCCATCCATTGATATTAATTAGGACTTTCCTTATAAATAACAATAGCCCCAATAAGGGTAAAAAAAGGCCCAGCAGAGCGAATTGGAGTAACAATAGTAATTGTTAAATGCTTTAAAGCCTGATAGGCTAAAATCCAAGAAGCAGCCATTATTGCAGATTTTATAAAAATAAAACCATGTATTTTCCAAGAAAATTGCTGAAAATTATAACCATTTTCTAGCGCATAATCAGGATAAAAAATAGCGAGTCCATAAAATATTGCAACAAATAAAAATCCCCTAGAAATAGTGCCTAAAAGAACAGGGAACACTTCATTACCTTTTACTGCACGTTTTTTACTAAATTATGTACTCCTAAAAAAAGTGCAGCCAATAAGCCTAAATACATCCACATGGCGCGAATATACTTTTTAAAGTTATTTTAGAATTAGAATAGTTGTCGTTTTAATATTTTTTTACAAAATATACTAAGTTTTAGAAAAGTAGAATTTCCTATTAAAAATCAATATAAAAACTACCTATTTATTGTAAACTCTTCATTTTACAGCTACTTTTGACTCTTAAAAATTATTATTGAAAAGTAAAAATAAATGATGTACAAAAAATTGTTACTGTTCGTGTTTTTAATATGGAGTTTTGTTATTACAGGACAAGTTAATTATCCGTTAACCAAAAAGGAACCCATAGTAAATACTTACCATTCTATAGAAATTACAAACAATTATCAATGGTTAGAACACACAGAAAATTCTGAGGTTGTAGATTGGGTGTCAGCACAAAATAAAGTGGCTTTAAAATACTTAAATAAACTAGCGAATACAAATGGGGCTAAGGCAAACATGAAATCTTTTATTTGGAGTGAAATGGAGTATAACAACTTTATTGAAAATAAAAAAAACCAAGAATATTATTACAAATTAATGTATCCGGGTAGAAATTCTCAAGCAAGTATTTATTATAAAAAAGGAAATAAATCTAGCTATCAGCAATTAATAACACCAAATGCTATTTCTAAAAAAGACCGCATCATTTTCACGAATTTAAATCCTTCTTATGGTGACCATTTTTTAGCCTATCAATACAACAGAAATGGAAGTGATTGGAAAGAAATTAAAATAGTAGGAATTAAAAAAAGACATTTCTTTAAAGAGGTATTAACAGAAGTAGTTGCACCACAAATTAATTGGTATGGTCAAGGTTTTTTCTATGTAAAAAATAAATACAATACAGAGAAAGTAAGTAGAAGTTTTCCTGTATTAAAGTATCACAAATTAGGTACAGAGCAAACAGAAGATGCTTCAATTTTTAATGTAGACACTAAAGACGAATATTTGAGTCTGTATGGTGTTGGGAAACAAAGTTTGTTCATTCTTAAAAAATCGGATAATTCTAAAAATAACTATAGTTACTATTATTTAAGACCGCAACTAGATCTAAAACAGTTTACATCAATTTTTAAAGATATTAATTACGATATCGATGTTCATTACTTTAAAAATGACACCGTTTTTGCAAGTACAAAAATTAATAACAAAAAATACGTTATTAACTTCCCCTTGAACGAACCTGAAAAATGGGCATTATTAACACCTTCATACAAAGGAGCTATTTTTACTAATGCTGTGTTTGCTGACAACAAAATAGTGTCATCATTTCAATTAGAAAACTCATCATTACTAACTGTAACGGATTTAAAAGGGTTCGTCCTCGGTGAAGTTGTTACACCGGAAGGGTTAGCCGTAAGTGGCTTATATTATGATGAAGAAAAAAAAGAATTGACATTTAAATTATCTTCATACACGATTCCATCTGTAACTTGTAAGTTAGATTTAACCACTTACAAGTTTACGTATTTAGGTCAAAAAGCAGTGGCGTTTGATTCTTCTAAATATAAATTTATGAGAACAACATTTGCGTCTCATGATGGCGTACAAGTACCTGTTTTTATTGTTTACAAAGATTCTTTGCCCAAAAACGGAAGCACTCCCTTTTTACTAAATACATATGGTGGTTATGGTGTTATTGCACAACCATCCTTTAATCCTGGTGTTATTTCTTTTATCGAGAACGGTGGTGCATTTGCCTATGTTCACGTGAGAGGTGGCGGAGAGTTTGGTTATGATTGGTGGCAAGAAGGAAGAAATTTAAAGAAAAGAAACGGTATTTTAGATTTTACAAAAGCAGCGGATTTTTTAATTACCGAAGGATACACTAGACCTAAAAAAATAGGGATCATAGGAAGTTCTCATGGAGGATTGATAACGGCCGGTGCAATGATTGAAAGACCAGATTTATTTGGCGCTGCTGTAATAAATGTAGGTGTTTTAGATGTGTTACGTTTTGAAAAAACAGAAGCAGGTGCGCATTATACAAATACCAGTGAATTTGGAACAGTCAAAAATGAAGTAGAATTTAAAAATATGCTTTCGTATTCTCCACTTCACAATTTAAAAGAAAGTATAAATTATCCTTCAACATTAATTATTACAGGAACAAATGATTCAAGAGTGCCCCCTAATCACTCTTATAAATTTGCTGCTAAATTACAAAATGGGCTCCAACAAACGAACCCTATTTTATTATGGACCCAAGAAAATGAGGGGCATTATGGAGCTAGTCAGTATAATAGTTATATAGAAGAATTAACTTTTGTATATACTTTTTTAAGCCGAGAGCTCCATAAAACGGAATAAGTTCAGGTTATAATTAGGACGTCAAGCGCTTTAACGATATTAGTTTTTCTTTATCTAATTGTAGATTATTTAAAAAAAAATCAGTTTACTTACTTGTTGTACATTCTGGAAAATGCTGTTCATTAAGAGTGGGTTTAAGAATGAAATGAGTAAAATTTGTAACGAGAATAATAATTTTAGCTGTTAATTAGGTTCTAGATATAATTTTTTATAAAAAAATAACTCTTACAAATATTCTAACTCAAAATAAACAACGGTTAGTTTGCTTATTCTTTTAAACTTGAAAAACTTGAATTACTTGGCAATTCGAAAAGTTCTAAATTGAAATACGGAACAGCGGCAATGATATGATCAAAAATATCGGCCATTATGTATTCATAGTTCTTCCAGCGTTTATCGCTGCTAAAAGCATAGATTTCTAAAGGAATTCCTTGAGTGCCTGGGGCTAATTGACGCACCATAATCATCATTTCTTTATTAGTGCCAGAATGATTTTCTATGTAGGTTTCAACATACTTTCTAAACACACCTATGTTCGTAAGGTTTCGGCCATTTAAAAGTAATTCTTTATTGATTGTATTATTCTTATTGTAGGTGTCAATATCAGATTGGCGAGTTTGCAGATAAGTCGAAATCAATTGTATTTTTTTTAGGCTATTTAATTCATTTTTAGATAAATAATGAATGCTATCTAACTTAATACTTAAGGACCTTTTTATGCGTCTTCCTTCCGAACTTTCCATTCCTCTCCAGTTCTTAAACGAATCCGAAATTAAAGCATACGTAGGAATTGTAGTGATTGTTTTATCAAAGTTTTGAACTTTTACGGTTGATAGATTAATTTCCGTAACATCGCCATCAGCACCATATTTTTCAAACGTAATCCAATCACCAATTCGTACCATATCATTAATAGAAACCTGAATACTAGCAACAAAACCTAGAATAATATCCTTAAAAATTAAAATAATAACAGCAGAAGCAGCACCAATAGTAGTAATGAATTTAATAAATTCTATACCGGTAATAATGGCAAATGCGGACAAAACACCAACCACCCAAGCAAATATCATAAATACCTGTATGTAACTGTCTATGGGCTTATCATTTAAACGAGGTAAAGATTTAAAGTAATCTTTAAGAGTGTTTAGCAAGCTTCGAGCAACCCAAAGAAAAAGGATAATCGTAAATACCTGCAAACCTTTTTGAATAATATTTCCGAAATAGGTAAAGTCAATAAACACAGACGGAGTAAGCTGTAAAACAATAAGTAAGGGAATAATATGGGCAATATTTCGTGGCGCTTTGTTTTGCACCAATAAATTATCGAAATTGGTTTTAGTTCTAGATGCAAATTGTGTAAATAATTGCACAATAATTTTCCGAATTATAAAATCTATAAAGACGGCTGAAATAAGTAACACTATTACTAAAACAATCATGTTTAAATATTTGGCTGCTAAAATTCCCATTCCGGTAGTCAGTAAATAATCGTATAACAAGTGTTCAATATTCATAAGTTGATGGTTTTTACTACAAAGGTTATCAGGCTAGATAACCTCGTCTTATAATAGACTGCAAAAGTAGGTATTCTCGGATGTAAATAGGGTGCTTTAATGAGTTATATTTCTATAGATTCCTGTAATTTAGTAGTGTAATTTATCAAACATTTTAGCACCTTTGTACTATGCATCCATCGATAACAAAACACATCATTAATCATATCAAAGCAACTAAAAAGGATTTACAAGTATTCAATGCTGTTTTAAATGAAATCTCTGTTGGCAAAGGTCAGTTTTTACTAAAGCCAGGTACGCATGTAAAACACGAACATTTTGTAGTAAAAGGGTGTTTAAGGGCTTATTATATGGATGATAAAGGCAGTAAACATATCATTCAGTTTGCGATAGAGAATTGGTGGGTGGGCGACTTTGATGCGTTTTACAATCAAATATCTTCAAAATTATATATTGAAGCGATTGAAGATTCGCAGTTATTATGCATAAGTTATGATAGTCTTCATAAAATTTATGAAGAGGCTCCTGTTTTTGAACGCTACTTTAGAGTTTTAACAACTCATGCATTTATTGCACAACGGAAACGTATTTTATCAACATTAGAAAAAAATACGCAAGAACGATATCTCGAATTCTGCACCTCCTATCCAAATATAGAAGATAGAGTTGCTAATTATGATATCGCAAATTACTTAGGTGTTACTCCAGAAAACTTAAGCAGGGTTAGGAAAAAGTTAAATTGGTCTTAATTGATCTAGGTCAATGAGATTGTTGAGTTCATATCGTAAATTTGTTTTAATTAAAACTTATATAAATCTACATGAGCAAGCAAAATTTATTAACACCCAATACTAAAAATATAACTTTAAAAAACCGCATTATCATGGCACCGATGACGCGCAGTAGAGCAGATAACGAAGGCAATGTGCCTACAGATGAATTACACGGTTTATATTACGAACAGCGTGCTTCCGCAGGTTTAATTATTACAGAAGGTGCGCAAGTATCCAAGCAAGCGATCGGTTACATTTATACTGCAGGTATTTATTCTGATGAACAAGTAGCAGGTTGGAAAAAAGTAACCAAACGTGTGCATGATGCAGGAGGAAAAATATTTATCCAATTATGGCATGTGGGTAGAATGTCGCACCCGGACTTTCATAACGGCGAATTACCACTATCGGCTTCCGCTTTAAATCCAGAAGAAAAATCATTTACTTCAGGAGGATTTAAAGATACTGTTACACCCAAAGAAATGACGATTGAAGATATAAAAACAACCATTCAAGATTTTAAAAATGCTGCTGTAAACGCAGTAAAAGCAAGTTTTGATGGCGTAGAAATACATTCTTCGAACGGCTATTTATTTCATCAGTTTTTTAATGGATCTTCAAATAAAAGAACAGATGCTTACGGCGGAAGTACAGAAAATAAAGCCCGTTTCTTTTTTGAAGTTTTAGATGCGATAAAAGAAGTAATTCCGCAAGAGAAAATAGGAGCACGTTTCAATCCTTCTTTAAATGGTTTATTTGGAATGACGATGGATGAAGATACAATTCCGACTTTTGAATACATTATCAAAAAATTAAACGATTATAGTTTGGCCTACATACATTTATCGGAACCGTTTACGGATGTTTCAGAAATACCGTTTGCGGTTTCAGAAATTGCAAAACATTTTCGTCCTTTATATAATGGTACATTAATGATTAACACCGCGTTTGATCAAGAAAAAGGGAATAAAATAATTGAGGATGGTTTAGCAGATTTAGTGGCTTATGGCAAGCCTTTCATCTCTAATCCAGATTTAGTAGAACGTTTTGAAAACAATTTGGAATTAGCCGATTGGGATCAAGATACGTTTTACACAACAGGAGCAAAAGGATATACAGACTATCCCAAGGCTTCAAAATAAATACTAATTTAATTTAAAAACACACAGTATGAAATTTACAAGAAAAGCAAATGCAGCATGGACCGGTAGTGGAAAAGACGGAAAAGGAAGCATCACGACAGGAAGTAAAGTATTAGATAGAACACAATATTCGTTTCACACTCGATTTGAAGATGGCGAAAAAGGAACAAATCCAGAAGAGTTAATTGGAGCAGCACATGCAGGTTGTTTTGCAATGCAATTAAGTTTCTTATTAAATGAAAGTAACTTCACCGCAACTACCTTGTATGTAGATGCAGTTGTTACTTTTGAAGACGGAGCAATTACAAAAATCACCTTACATTTAGAAGGAGATGTACCGAATATTGATGCAGAACAATTTCAGCAAATAGCACACAAAGCGAAAGAGGTTTGTCCGATTTCAAAAGTATTAAACACTGAGATTGAATTAAAAATTACTTTAAAAAGCGCATAAATATGACAAATACAATAGTAAAAGCATTTGGAGCAACTGCATCTACAGAAGATTTAAAACCGTTAGATATAGAAAGAAGAGCAACAGGTAAAGATGACATAAAAATTGATATTACGTATTGCGGTGTGTGTCACAGTGACATACATATGGCGAGAAACGATTGGAAAGGAGCATCCTATCCTGTGGTTCCTGGGCATGAAATTATTGGTCGCGTTTTAGAGGTTGGTGCAAACGTTAGCACCCACAAAATAGGCGATTTGGTTGGTGTAGGTTGTATGGTAGATTCCTGCCAAACTTGTTCTTCTTGCCAGCAAGATCTAGAACAATTTTGTGAAAACGGAGCAACATTTACATATAACAGTCCAGATAAACATCTCGAAGGGAAACAGACATATGGAGGCTATTCTACATCCGTAGTGGTTGATGAAAAATTTGTATTGCGTATTCCAGGAAATTTAGACGAGGCAGCAACCGCACCTTTGTTATGCGCTGGTGTTACAACTTGGTCGCCATTAACGCATTGGAAAGTGAAAAAAGGAGATAAAGTAGGTGTCATCGGTTTAGGCGGATTAGGGCATATGGGCGTTAAATTTGCAAATGCGTTGGGTGCTCATGTAGTAATGATTACCACCTCCCCAGAAAAAGGAAAAGATGCAAAAAGATTAGGTGCACATGAAGTTTTGGTTTCTAAAGATCAAGTAGAAATGAAAAAACACCAAGGTAGTTTCGACTTTATTTTAAATACCATTCCGGTTGGTCATGAAATGGATCCTTATTTAGGATTGCTTAAAATTGATGCAACAATGGTTTTAGTGGGTGCAATAGAACCTTTGGAGCCGTTTTCTGGAGGAAACATCATTATGGGACGTAAGCGCATTGCTGGTTCTTTGATAGGCGGAATTAAAGAAACACAAGAGATGTTAGATTTCTGCGGAAAACATAACATTACTAGTGATATTGAATTGATTGACATGCAAAACATCAACACTGCTTATGATCGTATTCTTAAAAATGACGTTACATACAGATTTGTAATTGACATGAAATCACTTAAATAAAACAGGATTTTACATCCTTTATAAAAGTAAAGTAATCTCCTTTAACCTTTCGATTGAGCGCCCTAAAAGCAAAAGTCGAAAGGTTTTTATTTTAAAGAAGTGTAGTTCTTTTTGATTAAGATAAAACGACAGAAACTTATTTTGTAGCAACTTCATTTTATCTTAATTTCAAAGTAGTTTTATTTTAAAGCTATCGTTGGATTATTTTTTATAAATTCGTACTACTTAAATAAACTAAAAACAGATATCAATGGAACTAATGAACTATATAATTATTGCATTCAAAATAACTGTCGGAATCAGTATTTTAAATGTTTGGTTACTTCAACAAAATAAACCAACAAGATGGCGAGGTGGAGATGCTAAAACCATTGTTGAAGAGTTTAAAGTATATGGTTTTTCAAAAAACTTTTGCTATGTGATAGGCTTTTTAAAAGTAAGTTTAGCGATTATTTTAATGGCTTCTATTCAGTTTGAGATGCTAACTTTAATAGGTAGTTTAGGCTTATCGGCTTTATTAGCAGGGTCAATACTAATGCATATCATCGTAAAAGATGTTTGGTACAAGTCGTTTCCAGCCTTTTTATTTATAGTAATGAATCTAATCATTGCGTCTGGTTCCCTTTAAAAGTACTTATAATAGGTTTTAATCGCAATAAATAAATTTAAAGCTGCAAAAATAAAAGAGGGTGAGGACTGAATAAAATTATCATTAATTTTTAATCGTAAAATAAAACCAGCCAGCATTAACAAGCACAAACCTATAGACGCTAAGAGCAATAATATCGGACTAAAATAGAGTCCGATTAACAAGCCTGTTGAACCGAGTAGCTGAAGAATTCCTGTTAATTTTCTGTAGCTTGGTAAATCATATCTAATAAATTCCGCAATTATAAAATCAGAATAAAAGCAATTCATTCCAAAATATATAAATGCTAAACTTGAGAACCAGGTAATTACGGTTAGTAAATCCAAATTTTTTGTTTAAAGTTAACTGTTTTTTTATCATTTATAAAATAGTGCTAGTATATTCTTAAAATGTGTGGCGTTGTTCGTCTACAGATGATGCTTTTAATAGTTGGTTAAACAACTTTACACTATCAAAATTACTTGTAATTTCTGTAGAAATAGCAACTCCAGAAATTCCGGTTGCCAAAATAGCTGCAACATCTTCTGTGGTAATTCCGCCAGCGCCTATAATCGGAGTATCCGTTTTTAACGCTTCTACAATGGCAGTATATCCATTTAAACCCAAGACAGTAGGCATATTTTCTTTAGTTTCTGCACTTCTAAAAGGAGCCAATCGAATATAATCGACTTGTTCATTTAACAATGTTTCGCAATCTTGCAATGTATTTGCTGTTGCACCAATAATTTGCCACGTGTAGATATGAATTCTAGCTTTGGTTGCCAAGTCTGTTTGCGCTAAATGCACACCATCTGCTTTTACTGTTTTAGCTATTTTATAATTGTTAAATATAAGCAAACGAGTTTGAAAATGAGCCGTCATTTCTCTCGCTTCCTTCGCCAATTTTAAATGTTGTTTTTCTGATACTTTCTGTAAATGTAATTCCACTAATTCTGCACCTGCCGAACACGCTTTTTGAATATTTTCTAGATGTTCTTCTGGAGTGCTGCCTTGAGAAATATAATGTAGTTTTGGTATCATCTTGTAATCGTTTTTTTGAGAGAATTCGCTTTTTGAGAAAGGCTGCTTTTAAGCTCCTTTAACAGAAATTATTTTAGCATGTTTCATAAAATAGCTCTCAAAGCGTTTTAGAAAGGGATGCATTTTTTCTGAATATATTACAAATTGACATTTTTGAATACTTTGCGTCATTAACATCATAGCGTTGTGCGCAGTTTTTTGTTCTAAAAAAGCCCCATCATCCATGCTAAATATTTGCAGTTGGGTGGTATTTACACCTTCTAATAAAAACAATTTGTTTAAGATTTTAGGCGTCGAAATAAGAATGTCTACACCTTCAAAAATTTCTGATTTTATAACATCAATATGCAATTTTTCATCACAATTATAAAGACGTAATTCATGGTGTCTAATATATTTTGTAAAGGCATCATACAATTCAGCTGCTTTATTTCTGTCTTCAACTAAAATAATAGCTCTTGGTGCGGTGCCAATTGCTTCACATTTTAATTTTTGCAACGTAGTAAGTATCAGCGTCGTTGTTTTTCCGCTTCCTTCTGGAGCAACACAATAAATATTAGCACCACTTTTTATAACTGGTATGCTGGCGATCTGAAAAGGAGTAGGAGTTGTTATTTCAAGAAACTCGAGCATCTCATGGATATCGGAATGTAATTTTTTAAAAGGCATAGAAATTAAAGAGATGATTGTTTTGTAATATTCTGTTTAAAGAAGGCAAATATACAACTTAATTGATGTACCTGTTTTTCTATGCCCGCTTTTGTTTTTCCTGGGATGCAAGGAGTAGAAATATCTTTAGCAATTCAATATTCATCCATGGAAAATAAGGAAGGGATAAATAGTGAGCATCGCGAAGAATTCAATAGAAATAAAATCCGTCCATATTTTTGTTACTTTTCATCCCTAGAAAAAAGAAAAGGCACTATTTTTGTCAAAACATCTGCTAAATTCATCTACGGATTTTATCAGATTCTGCTGAAGTATTCATACATTTAAAAAATAAGCAGTTATTATAATTAAAAAAACCAAATGAAAAACGAAAACCAAATAAAGTGTCCAAATTGCGGAACCTCCATCGATGTTCAAGATATTTTATCTCATCAATTAGAAGAAGAAATCAAACAAAAATACCAGTCTCAAATTGCCCAAGAAAAGAAGAAGTATGAAGTTGAACAGGAGAAATTAAAACAAGAAAAACTAGATTTTGAACAGAAGAAAAAGAAGGAAAATGAGCTTTTTCAAGATCGTTTGGAAAAACAGTTAAAAGAAGGTAAAAAAGAAATAGAGGCGATATTAAAGCACAAATTAAAAGAAGAACAATCAGAACAATTTGAAGCCTTGCAAAAGGAATTAAACGAAAAGTCTGAACAGGTTAAAGAATTAAGTCGATCGAAAGCAGAGATTGAAAAGCTAAAAAGAGAAAAAAGCGAATTAAAAGATTCGGTAGAGGCAGAATCTCAGAAAAAGCTAAATGAGATTTTATCAATAGAAAAAGAGAAAATTAAAAAAGCTGAAGAAGATAAAAATGAATTGCGTTTTAAAGAAATGCAAAAACAATTAGAAGATCAGAAAAAGCTTACCGAAGAAATGAAACGTAAGCAGGAGCAAGGTTCCATGCAATTGCAAGGAGAAGTGCAAGAATTGGCAATAGAGGAGTGGTTGATATCAAAATTCCCTCTAGATACCATCGAAGAAATTAAAAAAGGAGCTAGAGGAGGAGATTGCATCCAGATTGTACATTCTAGAACGGAACAAAATTGCGGGACTATTTATTACGAAAGCAAAAGAACCAAAGATTTTCAGCCAACTTGGATTGAGAAATTTAAAGCTGATATTAGGGATAAAGGCGCAAATATTGGCGTTTTAGTTACCGAAGTGATGCCTTCTGACATGGATAGAATGGGCTTAAAAGATGGAATTTGGATCTGTAATTATGAGGAGTTTAAAGGGCTGTGTGCTGTTTTAAGAGAAGGAATTTTACAAGTAAATAACGCCATTAGTACGCAAGAAAATAAAGGCGATAAAATGGACTTGCTCTATGATTATTTAACGAGCAATACTTTTAGAATGCAAATTGAAGCAATTGTGGAAGGATTTACGCAAATGAAATCTGATTTAGACAGTGAAAAAAGGTCTATGCAGAGAATTTGGAAACAAAGAGAAAAACAAATTGAGAAGGTGGTGACCAATACAATTGATATGTATGGCTCTATAAAAGGAATTGCCGGAAATGCAATTCAATCTGTAAAAGCTCTAGAGTTGCCCGGTTATGATGAAGATTTGGATGAGGAATAAAATTGTTATAATTTCCCTTTTTGAATGTTTAAAAACGTAATAAATTCAATTTAATAGTACCATTGAAATTAGTAAACTTTGTAAAGAGAATCTTTTTGCAGCTGGTTGGTAGTAATTTTGGTTATTACTCAGGTTCTTAATGTCTATTCTTTTTAAATCCATATATACTTTTCTTTAAAATCTTTTTCACGAAGGTGTTCGTATTGGTTTTTTATATTGTTAATAAACATACCTACCCACTTTGGCATTGACAGAAAAGGCAATTGTTAGGATTAGAATGCTTATCATTGAATTCAAATTAGCTCTTCAGAGCTTGTGAATAAATGTTACATATTTGGAAAGTTGTTAGCTGGTGCGCGAGGATTTTTCGAAGGAAAATCAAAAGCATGCAAGCAAAGCAATTAATATTGGCTGAGCTAAAACTAGCAATTAATTTTATGCAGTGTTGCAGTGTCGTTTTTTATTTGTTGGCATTATACTCTATCAATCATCGACATTTTGTTAAGTATACAATGAGCGATTATTAATGCCATAAATTTCGTCCAAATTTTACTTATGCTATTCCCATAATTAAACCTATAATTCCTGCACTTATTGACCTTGCGGAAAAATCATAAGAATGGCTAAATCCAAAAATAGCACCTTGTAGAACGACTGTAATAATTGTTTCAAAAGCTGTTTCTCCGCTTTGTCTAGGATTTCAACGTCACTGATTAGAGATTCTAATGCGGAAAAGCCATCATCCAACGCTGATTTTAACTCAATTAAACCAGTTCTTATTCCTTTTTGGTCCTCTCACTCTACTTCCAATTATTGATCTGAAGAGCCATTAAAATTCCAATAACAACAAGTACGATTTCACCAAGAGCATATTTAAAATATTTTCCAGTATTCTTTTTCTCCAAAAGGTATTACCTTATTTTTCGAAAGAATTTGATCATAATTAATTTCTACTTAATGTATTTGGTTCGGTAAGTGCTATAATAGCATTTATTGATGCCATAACTTTGGTACTTTCTAGCTCCATAGGGAAACTCGTGGAATCTACAATAATGGCTAATGTATTTGTCTTCCAATAGACCAACTTTTCTAGTTTAATTTTATCCTCTTTTGATATTAGGCCTTTAAACTGATAGTTCAATGACGCGGTATTTTTATGGAATTGTATTATTTCTTTTGAAACTTGATTTGACGCTTCTTCCTCTTCCTTATAATCCAATACTAAATCACTCCATTCGACAATATACTTTTTTAATTTTAGATTGCTAATATTACTAAACGAAGGTGAGTTAATTAGAGATTTTATACTGCTACTAGAAGGGTCAAATGAAACTACACTGGATAAATATGGTGGTTTCCCAAATATACCTTCAAATATGGAATCAGTATTTTGATCGGTTATTGGAAAATTTTTTATAAAATTTTTGCCAATATTGTAAGTCTTGTTCATAAATCTTAAACGCTTAACAAGCTGAATTTTATTATCTTTAAATTCAGTATTAATGTCTCTTAAATATGCTCTTTCCAATGCCTTATTATTCCTTAAACTATTCCATTCATTAATCCAAAATGAAAAAGAGATACTTAAAACAATAACAAAAAATTCAAGAGTATATTTAACAACATATTTTTTTAATCCTTTTTTCATAATTATTTTTTTCAAAGATAATCAATCATTTCAAAAAACACTATTCTTAAACCTCAGCAATATTCATTCCAAGTCAAATACTTACACAATAATTGTATGGATTTATATATAATTCGATTATCTATGCTACTGAAAGGGGTGGAGTATTCATCTATAAATGTAAGTTTACCAATGTACGAGGTTTAGAAATAGCTCAATTAAAAGAAGAAGATATACCTGTAGTTTAAAGTTTAATAATATTTTATCCTTTGTTAGCCTTTCGTTATTTATTGTTTATTTCTTCTGAAAGTATTTAGCCAAGTTTTTTTAGTGTTTTTTGAGTTTCGATATAAGCACTTAACAAAAACCTTAAATTAAAATGTTCATTATCAACGATACAAGACCGTTGCAAAAAGCGAACTTAATTATTTTTACTTTTTAGAGTTCCCTTTTTTTTAGCTACAACATCGATTATGCTATTTTTTTTCTATTTTAAGTGAGTAAATGCCTTTTTTAGGCTTCATTTTTCCTTAATTTTTACAATTAGACGCAAATATCCCTGGACTTCGATATAAATTATAGCACATTGCCTCCATCAAATTTTGTGTATGCATTTTTTTCATCCCTCTGTATCTTGCAATTCCACCTTTAAACCATAATTTTATTCCTCCAAAAGTACGTTCTACTTTAAACCTTGTTTTTCCTATTAATTTATTGAATCTAGTTTCCCATTTTGTTAACGGTTTATTTTTTACCGCCTTTTTAAGGATATGATTCTTTAAATTACGCTTCTTTAAAATCGCAACATTTTTCTTTGATTGGTACCCTTTATCTGCCTTTAGAGGGATGTCTTTTGGTAATGCTACATTTACAGTTTCTAGAACTTCCTCCAAATTTGCAATCTCATTTTTGCTCGCAGTTGTGGTTAGTACTCCTAGAACAAGTCCTTCGTTATCCGTTACATGATGCTTTTTAAACCCAAAATGGTACTTTCCTCTTTTCTTTAACCAAGTACCCTCTTTATCGACACTATCTGGATATTCTTTGTGTACTTCTACTTGGTCTGCACAGCGGTCTTCGGTTACCTTAAAATTTGTTTTTCCTTTTGGTCTAAGTGGCGTATCTATTACACTAGCGTCTATTATTAAACCTGTTTTTACAATGATATTATGTGCTTCTAGCTGTTTGTTTATGGAGGTAAATAATTTTTCGAAGGTTTGTGTTTTGGTTAATGCGGTTCTAAACCTACTTAAAGTACTATGATCTGGAGCAACCTGTTCAATGGTCATCCCACAAAAATAACTAAAGGAAAGACTGTCATTTATTCGGTCTTCAACTTCATAATCGCTTAAACCATACCAACTTTGTAAAAGACACATTTTAAAAAGTAATGTCCCATCATAAGAAGGCTTGCCAGTGGCACTTTTTCCTTTTAAATAATCATTATTTATTAGGATAGAGATCGTATCCCAATCGATAAGGGTGTTTATTTGGGTGAAAAATGTCTTTTTAATTTTTCTTGCTCGTAAATCACAAATGCTATCGGCTAAAGTTGGTTGTTTTTGTATTTTCATACACTAAATTTACAGATTAATATACTTACAATCAAATATTTAACATAAATAATAACGTGTTATTTTTGTGCTTTTTATTAGGCACTTCCTTGCAACGGTCTCGATACTTTTAAATTGCATATTATTTAAAATAATTCTATTATCAAAGTTAGAAAAATTACTTCACTCTAATTTATCTTCATAAACAGAAAATTTTCCGTCTAGTTCGCGAAGTGATATAAGTTTTTAGTAGCGTTTCATTAAAAAAAGTTGCCTCGTTTAAGTTTTAAAGTTACTAAATAAAAAAGGAACCAATAAAATCCGTGTGGATTTTTGCAAGTAGGCTGGAGCTAGCGATAAATTATATATGTTTTTAGTAAATGTTGCTATTTTTGCTTTTCCAATTCAAAATTCAAAATATGTCCTGACCGACCTCCAACAGTACCAGCACAGATGGCTTTTCGTCCTTCTATTTTGAGTATTTTAACACTAATTTTTTCCCCTTTCACATCTGGAGAGTTATTTAAATAATTCAATTCAAAATTGCATTCTGACTTCCATTCGATTGTTGCTTCTGTCGTTGGAAAACCAACAGCTGTTTCTTTTTGAGTTTTTTCAAATCGTTTTATAATTAAAGCAGGCATTTTATAGTTAGTAGATTCTGCTTTAAATGTTCCGATTTTAAAATCAACACAAGTTAAACTTTTTGATTTTGTACAACTCGAAATCAATATAAGCGCAAAAATGTATAGTATTCTCATATTTTCTATTCAATTACTTCATCTAAAAAATTGAATATTCTAGAGTATATATGTTTGAATTGTTTTTCACTAAATCCTGCATGTTTTCCTTTTGGATCAGAAACCAATTCGTTCTTTATTCCAACCTCATTCAACAGGTCATGAAATGTAACAGCTTGATCAAATGGCACAACTGCATCTAACTCTCCGTGTATAGTAATGATCGGAGGTGTTTTAGATGTTATATTTTTCACAGGAGAATATGATGCAGATATATTATCTACCCGATCAAGACCGTCTATCCAGGACCCTGCGTAGTTCCACTCAGGTTTTTTGGTCCTTAAGTAATTCTCAACTTTTGCAATATCTGTAACACCGAACCAATTGACAATTGCCTTTATTTTCAATTGATTACCAACATAACAATCATGGCTATCGGTAATTGTATTGAGCAAGCCGGTAATTAGTGCCAAGTGACCTCCAGCAGACCCTCCTGAGATGACAATATTTTCTAGATCAATGTTATAACTAGACGCATTTTTAGCTACCCAAGAGATTGCACACATAGCATCATCCACAGCTTGAGGGGCAGTATTTTCACCCTTTCGGTATTCTATATTTACAATATTCCAGCCTCGCTCTAGGTAAGGAATCAACTCAAGCGTTGCACGCTCTTTTGCACCACCAACCCAACCACCGCCATGGAAGTAAATCAAAGTTGGATGATTTATGGTATCAGGAAGCCAGTAATCTGGTTCGCCAATCCTTTGGCCTTGACTATAGACATCCAATTTCTGCTCCGGGCTGTCACCATAAGATATCTCGGTGTCAACACGGTATTTCATCCCCCAAAATGATGAGACTTCTTTAGGTTCGGTTGTACTATTTTCATTTCCGCTATTTGAACAGCCCATAAAAAAGAGCATCCCAATCAAATAAATTATTTTTAAGTCTTTCATAATTTTCAAAGATAACTTTTTTGTGTATTTTTTGTTGAGTGTTTCAAGCTATTAACTTAGTAAATAAAAACCGAATAGAAAGTCCGTTAGGATTTTAGTAAGTATGTTAGAACTAGCAATTAATTTCACACGGTTTTGGCAATAATATGATTTCTATAAATATCCCAACCACCATTTTTCTTTATGATCTAGTTTATATTGACCAAATCGCTTACACAATGGATAAAGCGAAATCACAATTCCTATCCAAACAACATAGACCCAACTTAAATGAAGACCATAACCATCCAATTCAGGTACGCCAGTTACCCATCTTTTTAAAAGCATCACTTTCCAGCCAAAACCTGTTAGTTGCGCCAAAAGCATTGCGGATAAGTGAATTAAGTATATGTGCAGAATGTAATAGAAAAAGGGTACTTTCCCGAAAACTCTAAAGATATTAACGAGTCTTCCTTTCAACTTTTCTGAATTTCCCAAAAAGAGGAACGTAATTCCCAGTGTCATCAGTAAGAAGGTGAGTGAAGGGGGGTATTTACGAGGGTTAAAGAACGAAAACAGTGTTTGAAGTATTGTATCGTAACTTTGCCAATGATTCGGGTTTCCATAGGAATTAATTCCCCGAACAACAACGAAAAGAACAATCGCCCCAATCCCAATCAATGTAAATAATTTTTGCCGCTTGATGGGCTCAATTGTTTTTTGGTAAAAAGAACCGAAATAATAGCCAAGTGACATTACCCCCACCCAAGGGATGATTGGATACGCTGTTAACAATTTTCTGCCACCTAAAATAGTAAAACGACTCTGTTCGTGAAGAATCGCCCATAAAAGATTATCTTCAAAATGTATGTTGTCTAATAAATTATGACCGAAAATGATGAGTAGGCTACACCACAAAATTGATTTAAATGGCAGGTGTATCATCGCTGCTAGAAAAAGCATACTGATACCAAGCGACCAGATTATCCCAAGTGGTATTGACCCAAAATGGATATTGAAAAACCATCCAAAATTAACAATGACCACTTCAACAAGTACGAGCCAAATACCACGTTTTAATAAAAAAATGGACAACTCTTTCTTGGATTTTCGCATGCCCACCAAATAGGCCGAAACACCAGCTAATAAGCAAAATGCAGGAGCACAAAAATGAGTGATCCATCGTGTGAAATAAATAAAAGCGTCTGTTTGAAGAGGATCACTAGATTTATAGAAAAAGGCATCATAATGAAAATAATCCCTCGTGTGATCTAGAGCCATGATCACCATCACTATACCTTTCAATAGGTCTAATGATTGAATTCTTTGTATTGCTATTTTCTCCATAAATGTAGTTTCTATATTGTCGCTATCGTGCTTGTATATGAGTTGTTGCGTTGTTTAAGCGTCTAATTTAGTAAATAAATCGCATATAGAAAGTCCACGAGAACTTTTTGTACTTAGTAAGTTTTAATTGTTTTTTCTAGAAGTGATATTTACTTTTTTTCGCTAATAGAGTCCTTATGCATACTGCTCTTTAAATTAAATGAAAGACGTTCAGATGGAACTATTTTTTTTCAATGCTATTTATTGAATTTATAATACTATGCAGCTGATGTTCTGATAGTTTTGTTTCATTGTTTTTAGGGTTATATGAGATATACCATGAAAATCCCAGTGATAAAAATGAAAGTGCGAGTGCTATGAAAGACAGTTTTGGTTGAACTCTACTAATCTCAAATGATTTGTCTGCCGTAGTTAAAAAATCGCTATCTATTAAATTTTCTAAATCAGGACTTATTTGAACTTGAAGTGGTTGAAATCTTACAATTTCTAGATAAAAATTTTTGGGATATATTATTGCATTTCCACCAAAGGTTTTTCCAGTTATTTTTAAATCAAGGTCAAAAGAGTGAGAGCCTTTTATTTGATTTTTAGTTTTTTTATTTGATTGATTTTTTGAAAGAAAATCTTCAGGTGTTGTATTCAGAAAATCATTTTTAAATTCTATAAGTAAACCTTCAGATGTCAAATACTTCAATAATTAAATAAAATTAAGCATCTCTTTTGATGCATTTCTATCTTCTTTTTTATCAAAAGCTAAAGAAATTAAAAAAGAATGCCAAAAATACATTTCTGTTCATACTCAAAAGGTTTCTGGAAAGGCCTTTAGCGATTTTGTAGCAGAACAGATTGCTAAAAACAACACAAACAATACAGTATCATCTGCAGATGAAATACTCAAATATAAAACAATGCTTGACCAAGGTATTATTAACCAGGAAGAATTTAATCAAAATAAAAAAGAATTATTATAAGATAACTAACAGTAATATTAACTGAATTTAAAAATAAATTATGAAACAATTTTTATTTATTACGGCGGCTTTATTAATGTCCTTTTTTTTATTATCAAGTTGTGGTCCCGGAGGGCCAAGCAAACAGGAAATTTTGAAATACGCTGTAAAAACTCAGGATATTTTTCAGTGAATTGTTCATGCCTTTCTTCGACAGTGAGTGTTAAACTATCTATTAATCTGCGTTGCATAAAAGCAAGACCTCTTTCTACAACAGTTCTAAAAAAGGTTTCGAATCTATGGGAATGGGCTTTTAGTATTTGTTCGTTTTCAAAATCCAAATATAAAATTAGACTGCCTTCCAATGCTTCTACAAACATTGTCGCAGGTTGGTGATAGATGAAACTATTAGGATCTGAAATCTACCATCCATACATAGCAAGCGATATAATTTGTTCTTTACCATTCTTATCCATAACATATGTCTTAAATGTACTTTGGGCAGCTAAAAATTCGATATTTAGCGATAAAGCCAGGCTGTATAACAAATTGTCTTTTTTTGACCTTACGCGCTGTGAAAGAATACTTTTCGATTAATTTATTTTGTAGTGATTGAACTACTTTTCTATCGTGTTCTCAAATGGCATACAACTTGGTGTGTATGGTTAATTAAGTGGTTTATAAATAATTTAGCAAATAAAAACCAAATAAAAACCATAGAAGAATTTTATAAGTAGGCGAGAAGAAAGAAATTATTTTCAAATAGCCTAATTTAGCATTTAAAAAAAAACTAAATTAGACCTATAAACCTAACATTGTTTTGCTCACAGGTTCATTATGCACAAAAAAATCAACTGTAAAATTGGTTCCGGTTATTTCTCTCGGATTATCATCTTTTTTAATTAGGTCAAAGGAGTTTTCCAAAATTGCAGTAAAATAAATCGGTTCGAGCTGGGTTTCATCCAATTCTGAAACTGATTTTATTTTCTGTTTTGAATTTAAAAGTACAATATCCTAACTCATTCAGTTTTTTTATTTTTTAGGTCGCTGTTTGCATAATATTTTTCCTCAATAAAAAGTATATTGGTAAAGTCAGAACTAATAAAATTCCAATGATTTCTGTCAAATCAGTAAGAATAAATTCACCACTTTTCCAATCCATAGTTTCTGTTCTCGTTTCGGTAATTTCTAATCCACTATATGCGCAAAAATAAAATCAGAAAAGTAGTCGGATACTTTATTATATTTTCCTTTTAAACCTTTAGTATCAAATTCTTATTGAAAAGGTGCAGAATTTGCTAAATATACCTATGGTTTAGTTCATTTTTAAGTCATGAATAATATTTTGGACAAAGTCTTTTTTTGTGATACCAGCATCAGATTTTAGGATTGTAGTAATTTGACTTAATATCTCATTAATGGATAAACCATTCTTATAGCCATTGACAGTGATCTTATAATGCTCTTCTATTACATTTCTAAGTTTTTTAACATCATTAATATTGCTAATTGGTCCGTGTCCCGGCATAATAATTGTATTTTCGTCCACAAGTATGATGATTTGGTTTAACATCTTTAAAAATCCTTTAAAAATCCTTTAAAACTTCCTCCATTATTTAAATCTATAAATGGATATCCATAAGTGACAAAGGAATCTCCCGTATGCATAATGTTACTAACCTTAAAAAAAACAAGAGTGTCTCCATCTGTATGACCAAAACCAAAATTATATAGTTGAATTTCTTCATCGCTCTTAAAAATACTCATTGATGAAGAGTAGGTTATTGTTGGAATTCCTTCTTTTGGGTATATATCTTGGAATATTATTTCTCCACCCATTGGATATAATTCCTGCTTTTGATGAAGTCTTTTTCTGACGTTTATATGCGAAATTATTGGAATTCCTTTTTTGCCAAAAGCCTTGTTCCCATCAATATGATCGTGATGAAAATGAGTGTTAATTATAAATTTTATTTCTTTTGGACTAACAGATTGTATCGTTTCTAGAATTAATTCTTCAATAACTTCCCATTGATCGTCTATCAGTATTATTCCGTCATCGGAAACAAAAACGCCAATGTTACCGGCAACTCCACCAAATGTCTGTATCATATAAAACTGATCGTTTATTTTTATTACTTTCTCTGTCAATGACTCTTCTACAACTTTTTCTCTTTCTTTTAAAGTTTTTAGATCAGGATCTTCCGATTGCTCATAAGAAATGAATGAAATAAAAAAGAATAAAACAATCTTGCCCATTTTAAATTTATTTTTAGTTTTTGATAAAAGTAATCAATTGCTAATAAAACCAACTAATTGTAATTGATCTAATTTCTTCATTTTGCTGCAGCAATATTATGTATTGTAGTATGTTCTTATTCAAATGATTAAGCTGCAGGGCAATGATAATAAGAATAACAACTAGTAAAATTTCTCCGATGGCATATTTCAAATACTTTCTTGTTTTATTTTTTTCCATAAGGTTGTATCGTATTTTTCTAAAGAATTTTGTAATTGAAGATTGGTTGGTTTTTCGAAAGGTAGATTAATAAAATGGATAACTAGATTACTAATAATGAATGCCAACCCTCAATATAGTTTATAAAACAACCTACAACACATCAAAAAAAAAGAGATAATGATATTTTTAAGTTGTAGTATCATTTATAGTAATACCCGTTGTGCATTATAAATAGTTAAAAAAAGTTATTCATTTGACTATTAAAAGTCGTATATTTAATTGACAATCAATCGATTAAATACGATGAATAACTTTAGAGCAAATTACGATAAAATTTTAGAAGTCTTAGCCACAATTACAGAAAAGGAACAATTTTTACGTCAAAACAGGAAACCAAAACTAAAAGACATTGAATTAATCGCTATGAATTTAACAGCAGAATATATGGGTATAGACAGTGAATGTCAGTTGTTTCGGGATATTCCAGAATATTTGTTTGCTAAAATAGAGCGATCAGTTTACAATAAACGGAAGCGAAAATTATTTTTTGCCATTGAATTTATAAGAACTCAACTCTCCAATAAGTTCACGGAGTTTGAAAACTATTATGTAGTAGATAGTATGCCTTTGGAGATTGTAAAACTCTCAAGAAGCGGGAGAAGTAAAGTTTGTAAAGAGTACTTTTATTCAGCCCCAAATAGAGGTTATTGTGCTAGTCAAAACATGCATTATTATGGCTATAAAATACATGCTGTTTGTTCTATTGATGGCGTGTTTAAAAGTTTTGATATTAGCAAAGCTTCTGTACATGATATTCATTATTTAAAAGACATTAAAAATCAGTTTAATAACTGTGTGGTTTTAGGGGACAAAGGATACCTAAGTGCGGACTATCAGTTAGATTTATTTGAGAGTAAACAAATTAAATTAGAAGTTCCAATGCGTAAAAATCAACAGAATTACAAAAAACAAACGTATATTTTTAGGAAGAAAAGAAAACGAATTGAGACCTTGTTTTCTCAACTTTGTGACCAGTTTAAAATACGGAATAATTATGCGAAAACTTTTGAAGGTTTTAAGACAAGAATTCTCTCAAAATTAACAGCACTAACTATCATTCAATACATTAACAAATTTGTTTTTAATAGGAATATAAACAATTTAAAAGTCAATATTGTTTAAATGCACAACGGGTATAGTAATAGTTATTTTTAAACAGTTTACCAGTGTAGTAACTTTTTTACAGAGTATCAAAAAGATTTTTAGAACTATTCTCTAAGTTGCAGTCACGTTAGTATATGTAATTGTTTTTTAATAATAGATCTCATTATATTTTTTTATCGGGTGCAGGTAGTATTTATGATACCAAAAATACTGTAATATCCTTGACCCCTGGACCATCATAGCAAACAGCTAAAACTGCTTTGTTTATAGTTTTTTTTGGGTTCAAACAATAAATTTAGTAAATAATTACTTACAAAGAAAATCTGCGAAGGTTTTCGCAAGTAAGCCTGCACTAGACATTAATTATAAACGTTGTTGTGCTTTCGTTATTTATATTTCTACCGAATGCGAAGATTAATTGAAAATATTTTTAGTTAAATTCAATGTAATTCTATTTCTATTCTTGTGAGGTTGATAAGTTTTTCAACCGTATCTTTTTTCTCTTATAAAATGCTAATTGAATATATCTATTTGTTTGCAGTCTATCTACAACAACCATAAAGTTTGACACATTGTCAAGTTGAGCAGTATTTATTAAACTTTGACCGCCTAACTCTTTTAAAGATTTAATTTTTAAGGAATCTACGTTTGGTAAGTTTGCTTCGTAAGCTAAACGTAAAGCATTAGGCTGAGTAAAGTTGTGTGCATAAGAGATATACTCTTCATAACTTTTTATCATTGGGCCCTTTTCATAGGTTGATGCCCAATTAAATCTATTATAATAAGCGCCTAATCGTCTTTTCAACAAATTATCTCTTATTAAATCAATGTTGCCATTATTGACTAAGCTTTCATACGAGTTACTTGAACTACCGAATGTTACTATCATTTGTGAGGTGAAAATGTTAAAGAATAATTGAACTAAATCTATTGAATCTGGGGATTTATTTAAATCATTCAAAAGCTGTTTTCCAGCTTTGTCTGAGATTTCAACATCACTTATGAGATTTTCTAATATGGAAAAGTCATCCTCTAAAGCTGATTTTAATTCTATTAACCCAGTTCTTATTCCTTTTTGGACCTTTCTACTCTCATTCCAATTGTTAATAGAAAGAGCAATTAAAATTCCAATAACAACAAGCACGATTTCGCCAATTGCATATTTAAAATATTTTTTAGTATTGTTTTTTTCCATAAAGTCGTATCGTATTTTTCTAAAGATTTTTATCATTATTTAGCGTTAAGTGTAATAAAGCACAAGGATTTCCCTACAATATTTGCCAACGTATTTGTTTATGGTTTGTTACGTGTTTAAAGCCACTAAACTAGTAATAAATTACCTACCAAGAAAGTCTGCGTGGACTTTCGTAAGTATGCGATAAATTATATATAGTGTTGTGTGTTTGTTAATATTATTTATTCAATTCAACTTCTAAACTTTTTATCAAGTTTCTTGTATCACTTTCTGATTTTTTAGCAAAATCTATCTGTATATTAGCTAGAAACATTCTAAAACTAACTACATTTATTAGATTTAGAGATTTATCTAAGTTATTCAATTCTTTCTGAATTTGCTCAACAAATCTATTTGTTTTTTGTAATTTATAGTTTTTAATATCAAATACTGTCCATTCTTCTCTCATCTCTTTACTAAAAGAATTTGTTTGAAAAAAAGTAAGTTCGATTAACTTATTATTTACTAATTGGTCTACTAAGTAAGTATTATTATCTGTTGTGTTTTTACTAAACCAAGATATATTCTTATAATAGATTAAAATTTCTTCTTTAAGATTTCTGTTATTTATAAGGTCTATTTTACCAGTATTTTCAATGGTTTGATAGGTAGGTTTAATTGGAAGAAAAGCACTTCTAATCATTAAATCATTCATGGAGGCCAGCAACTTTTCGTCTACTAGAAAGCCATCATTACTGTCATAGTTTTTAAGAATTTCAATTCCACTATTTATCCAAATATTTTGCATTTTTTTGTGACTGTCTAAATTGTCTAATTCTAACATTGGGTCTTTCTTTAGATTATTAAGAATCATTTTTTCTACTTGATTGTTAAGTCTATTCGTATTCCAATTGTTAATAGAAAGAGCAATTAAAATTCCAATAACAACAAGCACGATTTCGCCAATTGCATATTTAAAATATTTTCCGTTATTTTTTTTCTCCATGAGGTTGTATCGTTTTTTTCTAAAGAGTTTTATCATTGGTTAGCGTTAAGTTATTGAATGGAGAAACTCTTTCATGTCTCTTATGCCATCTATGTGGGATATTAAATGCCGAATCGTAAGTGGTGCTCCATATTTGGGAAAATCAAGTAGGTGTTTTTGGACGGTATCGTCAAGGTTTAATTTTCCTTGTTCTTCTAGTAGTAAAATGCTGAAAGCAACGAATTGTTGTGATACTACACAAATATTAAAAACAGACGATGGCGCTATTTTTATGTTGTGTTCCAAGGCAGCAATGCTATATTCTTTTGAGTAAATTAACTTCCCGTTCTTAATAATACCAATGGCATCACCTGGTACATTCCGTTTACTCCATTCTTTAAAAATACTATCAATTTCTTGACTTCCTTTGAGCTGTCCAAATGAAAGAAGAGAATAAGTACAGAACACTAATAAAAGAAAATATTTTTTCATAATTCTATTTGTCTTGTCCTAAATAAGTTGACTTTTTTTGGTTAATTTTCAATTTTCACCAAAAGTTATTTCCGATTTTTTTCTTTAGCAGTTTAAGAGGCCAAAAAAAATCAGAAAAACTTTTTACTTTTAGCATTAAATTTTCAGTTCAGTCAAATTTAGTTTATTGGTCACAAAAATAGTTAAAACTATGCACTTTAGTGCATATTGCTTTAGCTTCTAAAACCTTTTATCTTTGTTGAATGGGAAATCAAAGAACTAAAGGTCATACCGTTTCAAGATTAACAGTTCATATTGTTTTGAGCACTATGTATAGATATAAAGTTTTGGTTGGGTATATTCAACAACATTTTAGAAAGTTAATAGTTATTAATACAAATTTGTGATTCAGAAGATATCGTTATATTGAAAGGAGTTGTCTCAAAAGATCATATTCATATGTACATTGAATATCGTCCATCACAAGATATCAGCAGTATTGTTAAGAATTTAAAAAGAAGAGTATCTCTAAAAATTCAACAAGAATTTCCATTGTTAAAGAAACAATATTTGGGCAGACATTTTTGGGCAATCGGATTTAGATGTTGGAGTACAGGCAATATTAGGGATAAAATGGTAAATGAATAGTTAGAACATCATCGTAAATCAGGCAATGATACGATCAATTTTATCCTTGAGTAGGCAATCTAGATTCCATACACCTGACTTTAGTCAGATTTAAAAACCTGTGAACTTCAAGTCCATAGTGGTTTAGTTAAGAAATTATCGGTTCGTTATTATTCATAATTAATAACGATGTTGTAACTACCAATATAATCGCCCATTGTTTGTGAGGCTCCAATATTTAATGTAGCTCCAACTGTAAATCTGTTAATACCATCATTTGAAAGTTGTTGCGTCAAATCAGAAGCGACATTTGTATTATCAAAACTTAAAGTAAAATTATTAACAGTCATCGTTTTGTTTGAACCGGTTGCCGTTGTGTTTATTTCTATGGAGCTGTCTGGCAATGATACTTTGTAGTTGGTATTTGGCTCACCTTGAACGGTAAATATTCCAGCAACACTCATATTGTCACTTCCGTTAATCCCCGAAACGGCGGTTTCACTGCTGAATTCTCGAAGACTATCAGTAGGCCTCAATTTAACTGTGGCAGCTTCAGTTGATGAAACGAGAAGATTCCCAAAACTCATTGCTTTGTCTGCATTAATTGATAATGCAGAAATAAGTCTTGCACTAGCGGTACCAGTAACTTTAATAGCATGTTGCCCATTTGTATTCATTATAAAACCAATAAATAGTGCAATTATCAAAAGTTTATTTTTTTCATACTTTCAAATAAGTTTTAAAAGTATGTCTAAAATATGTTATATCCAATAATTATATAACTTAATTATATAATTATATAACTTGTAGAAATTTTAACAAAAAAAATTAATTAAATCATGGTTTTAGTGCTTTTTTATATTTGTTCGGGAAGTTTATATAAAACACAGAAAGGTAAAATGAATGCTTTAAAGGTTTTCTTACAAATAAAATAATCAAATTATATTAAAAGTTAAATGGTTTTATACTAAATCCATGCTTAGCAGCTTTAATAAACTAAAAGTTCGCAGTGCTTCGAGCTATTTCAAATCGAAAAGTTTAGCGCTTGGATATAAAGAGTGGAGTATTAGTATTTATGATTAAAAAGTTATCAAATTATAGTACCATAAGAAATTTTACTACTTCTATGTTGTTTTGTAAGTATATTCAACCTGAAATTAGTTTCAATGTTTTTAAGGCTCTCTAAAATGAGTGTACAACAAAATAGTTAAACTAAATTGGTTTAGCATATAAGTAAATGGTTTTTAGGACTTAATAGTAATACTAAAATTAAGAGATGGTATAAAAAGGTAAGCAGAGTTGCAATTGTAGCAATCATAAGCGCTACTTTTATAAATTAATCGTGGAATACCTTTTCTATTTGCTTTAAATCTAGATGATATTTACATTTTTGACATTTTATTTTTTAAGCTAAGTATATTAGAGAAACTCCGCAAGGTGTTATTCAATTTAATAAATAACTTTCATAATTCCAGCATTAATAAATAACACCTTCAAGCTCCTTTATATTAAAGAGAGTAAAGTCTTACTATGCAGTTTTAATAAACTAAAAGTACTCGACTGGTATATTTTCCATTGCTATTTGCTACTACAATATAGACTGCACTTTTTGAGTTTATTTTGAAACGATGAATCATTTTACCCTCCTTTTTCTTCTCTAAAACCACTTTTCCAAGCATATCATATATCTTAATATCTGTTTGCTCATTTACCATCGTTAAGTCAACATTTATTTCATTTCCATCATAGTAAATGGTGGCAGGTAGGTCTTCAGTTTCTATAATTCTGTCTTTAAAGTGCACTACAAATCGATTTGCATCATCTTTTACAGCCCCATTAAATTCATACTTAGCGTTCACATTTAAATCAGTGATGCTATTGTTTTTTTTATCCTCTAATAAAAGCACATCAAAAGCTCCAAAAACCGTATCAAAACTAAGATAATAACCGCCATCTTTCCCAGCCTTAAAGTACAACGGAACGTTTGAGTTTTCGTTGGTATCTGTTAAATATCGCACGGATAAATCTTTCCTTGAATCATATAAGTAAGCCGAAGGTGCTGCTTCATTTTGACTGAATAGTTTTAACGCCCCAGCTTCATTTTTTGGGTATCCAAATTGAAGCAAAACTTCATCATAACCATGTGCTTCCTTCGAAGTAATTCTAATTTTTAAGCTATTGATTCCAGAATCTGTTCCTTTTAACCAATTACTTGCACCTGTGTTAATGCGCACGGCATTAGAAAGATTAATATTTCCGTTACTCACTGCTCTAACAAAGTATCCTTGTGCTGGGGCAATATGTTGCGTTACACCATTCGTGCCAATATCTCCAATTGAGTTATATACACCATAATTGTTGGACTCCTGATTCCATATCCACATATCATAACCTCCTCCAGAGGATACTAAGTTCGTACGTGTCCAACCTGTTATTGATTTCCAATCAATAGAAGAAGGATAAGGATTTCCTATTAAATTAAACCCTTGTACTACAAGATCTGGGCTTTCGTTTGTAATTGGATAACTTATAGATCCATTATTTAATAATCCAATGAATTCTTTCGTTGGGTTCGCGGCTTGAGTTGAATATAAATAACCCCGGCCTGTAACAAAGTTAGCCGTAGGATGAATAGACGGCCAAGTTGGTGCCACAGTGGTGTTCAATTGATACGTCCAACAAGGGGTCGGTTCATTAAAAATATACAAATCATATCCAGTTCCATTTCCATAAGTACCAGAAGGGTTCCAACTACCGCTTATATCTTGATTTGAAACGGGTGCGGAAAGAAAGTGCCAGTCTTCTGCAGTACCACTAATATAACGCTGCACGGTTACCGGTACATTGATGGTGTTATGAAGTAGAGAAGCCGTTCCAGAAGCATTAGACTTTAAAATAAGACCACTGGTATCTGCATTATTTATAATAGTACCCGTTACTGTCAAGTTTTTATCCGCTTCAATTTTAAAGACTTTCCCTGCATTAATCGTTAGGGTATTTGTAATAATAGTTTGCGTTGAAATTAATGTAACACTTGCTGCATTGTTTATGGTGAGGTTATTAAAAGTAGTAGCTGCCATGGTCATTATTTGTGCCGATGTGCCATTCATATTTACAGCACCTGCTTCACTTAAAAAGGTTCCTGAGCTTGTAAAATTATCTAAAATATTATAAGTTCCATCTCCGAGGGTATTTCCTTCGTTGATAAACGCATTAGTATTTAAGGTTCCTGTATTTTCAAAGGTTAGGGTATTGTTTACGTCAGTAGCAGTAAAGGATCCACCATTTGCAAAAGTTCCAGAATTGTTAACAGTAGGAGCAGAAAAGATATCCAAATTTTCAAAAGTTCCAGAATTGATAACGGTAGTTGCCGTTAACATTTTTGTGTTTTGAAATGTTCCGGAGTTATTTATGGTAGCAGTAGCTAGGGTTTCATTATTTTCAATTGTTGCCGTATTGTTAACCGTAATAATTGTTAAGGTTCCATTATTTACAAGTGTTGCACTATTGTAATTAGTAATGCTATCCATTCCAACGACAGTTCCGTTTGTAATAGAAATATAAGTTCCGTTATTGGAAATGTATTGTGCCTGCGTTTCTAGTATTTGGATTAAAAAGAATAGGACCAAAAGAATGAAATGCCCGTTACTTCCTAAAATTTTATATTGCGTGAAATTTTTCATGCTGAATTTTCTTTTATATTTTAAACGAGTACCGTTTGGTTAGTTTCCTACCTTAATCAATGTTAAAATTCTATTAAGAACACTTATTTCGATACCATCAGAAGGTTGTTCATCAATTTTCCATCTCACATCTATTGTGTCACCCACTCCAACTGCAGAAAGGCTCTGTAAAGAAATGTCTGAAGGATTGTTTAAATGTGTTCTTGTTCTGCTGGAATAAGGAATTAATACGTCATTTTTATAAAGGCTAAAAGTAGCCATATGATTAACGGGGGTAACAACCGTAGTTGATCCTGATTCAAATATTGTTCCATTAACAGTTGCAGTTTGAAAGCCTGTGATGGCTCCTCCGCCTGTTCCAATATCTCCATTATATACGGAAGCACCAGTATTGGCAACTCCACCTGAACTGGTAAATATTATGAAATTAGATAAGCTCCTAAAATCTATGATGCTATTACCTGTTGGCACCGTAAGTGCACCTTGTCCGAAAGAAATTGCTCCTAATTTAGTTAATAATCGTCCGTTTACTATGGAAGAGCCCCCTGCAACAGCAGCACCATTAGAAAATAAGGTTCCTGAGATCTTTGTACCAGCACCGAGACCAATTGCTCCATCGGCAATCCAAAAAACATTTTCTGAGGTTGCTCCGTTTGTTAAAATTACATCAACACTAGCCGCTGTATTAAATGCTCCTGCATTGGCTCTAATTATAAATAGCGGGTTTATTTCATTATTGCCATCTAGCGTAAGGGTGCCGGCAATTGATGCCGCGCCGGCTACATTATACACCCCAGGAAGAAGCGTTTCGCCACTACCAAAAGTAAGTGCATGGGTACCGGTTACAGGTATTGCCATAATATCGGTATAAATTAAATTTAAGTCTGCAGCCGCATCTGCAGTGCTAAAACCAGTTGTATAATCAGCTGCTGGTATGCTTACTTGTCCATTAAAAAGAACAGAATATGTACCTGCTTCTAATGCTGTTTTTGTCATGTCTGATATTACAACATCTGCAGTAGAAATCGTAGAAAGTGTTTCGCCAGATGTTGCAGAAAGGTAAGCGGCACTGCCCCAAAACACCCAAGCACTTCCGTTATAAAAATTGTACTGGTTAGTTTCGTTATTATAGATCATTAGTCCAGTAGCAGCTGCAGTGATAGCGTCTCTTTCTACAGTTGTCATCCTAGGTATTAGGATGCCTTTGTCTGTTGTTCTCATTTCTAGTATAGAAGAAGGGTCTGGGGTAATAGCTTCACTACTAATACCCATAGATTGAGCAAGTATGGTATTACTGCTGCACAATACTGAAATAAAAGCTGCTGCGATAAGGTTTAGTTTTGAGTTCATTATTTTATGTTTTAAAAGGTGTTAGTTTTTTTATGTAATAATTTTTAAATCAGTAATTTAAAACTTAATAATATCTTATCAAGATACAGTATTTTAATGGGTTTAACTAGCTTTATTAAACTACTTATCGCATTGTTATAATGTTTTTCTAGCTGTATGTTAATTCTCAAATATGCTAAAAAAGTATCTGTTCATTTAAATACGGTTATTCTTTAAGGTTTTTTAGGTGCTTTTGCGCTCAATGTAAAATCAATGCCATCGATGATATCGCCGTACTCTGAAATCTTAATAGTTACCTGATGGGCTGCCGGAAGTGAATTATAGTTTAAGTTTTTTAATTGCGTTTCATCTACCCGAACAGTATATTTTCCGGGTTTTAGGCCTAAGTAGCTAAAATACCCATCAAATTCGCTTAACGTCTCCGCTATTTTCACTCCTTTCTTATCAAAAATATGAAGGGTAACACGGCCTTGGCCTTGTATACTTTTGCTTTTTCTTAGATACACAGTTCCACTTATTTCTCCAACAGAAGTTATAGGAATAAATACCCGCTTGTATTGGCTAGGGTCTACAAGAATTCTATAGGTTTTGTGCTTAAACCTCCAGCCAATATTATCTAAATTGGTATCTGAAAATTCAATTGTATAATTTACAAAAGCATTCAAATCAAAAATTCTAACAATAGAATCTTTTTTACTGATTACTGCATTAGCACCTTGAATTTTAACAGAAGATACTAAAACTCTCTTTTCTCCCCTGTCTAATTTGCCATTATCATTTAAATCAAGAAAGGGGTGTAATAAGAGCCCTCCTTTTCCAATTGCTGAATTATTTCCAGTATGTAGAATGCCATTATCTATACTAAAAACCATGCTGCCTTGCGCATTTTCTGTAAAACTTAAGCCACTTTCATCGTAAGAGCTGGAAATTCCTGCACGTGCAAAAGGTAAAGAATAATTGGCGCTTAAAGTAGCAGTGTTGCTTTTATCTTGTATATTTTTTTGAAAGCTTGCTCTTAAATTTATTTTAAATACTCTCATTTGTAGATTTATTGCAAGACTATTAAATTCATTTAGGTTGACATTATAGTTTGTGGAAGAAGTCAATACTAAACCATTTTTTAAACGGTAACCTAGCCCCAAATTAGAGTACATTTCTGGAGTGTTTTCACTAGCCCAATTGATAAATGAATCCCAATTAAATTTTAATTTTTTAATATAACTAGAAACCGTCCAATTAAATTGATTGTAGCTAAAAGATGCATATTTTGTAGTTTGAAACTTTAATTTTGTAAAGCCATTATAAGATTTGATATGAAACGGCGTTGAAAAATCAACTTCAAAATTTTCTAACTCAAGAGAAACTCTATTAATATTCTCTTCGATGTTTTTTGTGTAATTCACCTCTAAAAAAGCCTCTTTCGTTATATTAAAATTAAGTAAGCCTTTCAATTTATTCTGATAAATGTATTCGAAGTTTAAAACCATGCTAGAATAGGGTTGGTAAGCAACCATTGCAAAAGGTATAAAGGGTTTGTTAAAATTACTTGACAAATATTCTGCACCTGCCGCAACAGTTAAACTTCGCGTTAGGCCATAATTTAAACCGATTCTAGCAAAGCGACTATTGAGTGAATCCTTCACAATACCTGAGGTTAATGAATAGTTTAAATTTTTTCTTGCATAAAACTGTAGGGTGTGTTTTTGATGCGTTCTTCTGTACGCTCCTCACCGAGAGGGCCATAAAACTTTAATTTTATGACGGTATACCCATATACAATAGGTACTTTAAATACATACAAACCTGCGGCATCTGCTTGCGTAAAATCTATTAAAATATCATTTATATAAAGTTCTACAGTCCAATTAGGCTCTGTAGTATCAGTAACCGTATAAGATCCACTTGCTGTGCGCACTGTAGTGGGGAGTTATTAATGGATGCTCCAATTACTTTTCCACCTGTGGGCGAAAAACTTGGCCCAAAATTGGCCCTATATTCGCTTGTTTAATAATTTTATGATCATTGTTCACCCAACGCCACCCATATTTAATATTCTTAATGTCAAATTTATTTTCAGGGTTGTAATCCATACTAAAGTTGGCTTCTCCAAATAATAATTCAGTGCCAAGTGCTATAGCCATACTTGTATTACTCGTATTATTTACAGACTGAATAGAAGATAACCCCCAATCTAAAGTGCCTAATTTAAATAAGTTATAGGTTCTTGGAATGATGGTATCTACAATAGTTGGCTTTCCTTGGAGTTGTGATATGTTCTCGCGGGCTCTTTTATACCGCAATTCCTTTAGGAATGGCAGTTCAAAATCTGCTTCTAACTTTGCCGTTAGCGATCTAGGATTAAAGATGATGTTCAATCCAAATGCTTCAAATAATAGGGATGCTTCTATATATTTTACATCAAACTGTTCTAAAATGCCATTTGAAATATCGATAGATTTACCACCAATTGTAATTCGTTTGTTTTCAAAATTTATGATGTATATGTTCTTCTCATTTTCAAGAAACCCAACTAAAGTATTTAGCTCAGGAAGACATTTGATTTTAAGTACCTTAAAGAGAGCTTCCGCATTTAAATAAATTTGATCAGATTGCGAAATAAGCACATTTGTTTCAAAATTATAACCGTCTATATAGATAGTTATTAAGACTTCGTTGTACGTTGTATCGAAATCTATCTGATTTTCTTTTTTATCTTGTGCGCTGGTCGAAAGCGCGAAAAAAAAAACATTACAAAACACTTTGATATGATACCTAATAGGCTATCATTTTTTTTGTATTATGTACGCTTAATGTGTTCATTATTGTTGATCAAAAGAAATTTCAAAATCCCCTGAAAAGATCCCTGCTTTCGTGTTTGGAGGTATTATAAGTGTCCCTCCAACACGCAATATTGTAATAAAGTTACAGTTGTTTTCAGTGGCAAATACGGCTCCATTGCCCCCTTTTTGTGTGGGGCCAATTTCTAATATAATTTCATCTCCGTTAGCGGCTGTTAAAATACTTGTGGGCTGGTAACTGATGGTTATAGCTCTTCCTTGACATAATTTAATTTCAAATAGCGCAGGTGTTCCTGGATAACTAGGCAATGTATTTATAGTGCCAGTAACGGTTCTGTTTCCTTGCGAATCTAAGGTAACACTTCCTCCAGAGCCATCGCTGTCATAAAATAGGCCGAAATTAAGATTTTGTGACGCATATACTGTGATAGCTCTTTGTGGCAATACAGGCGGCTGGCCAGAAGTTTTTTTTGTATAACAAAGGGCTACTAAAAATAATAACTTGATATAGGTGTCATATTTATATAATGATTTCATACAAAGTTAATTTATAGTTTTAAAGTTGATTCTGCAAAAACTGTAGTTTTTTTCGCTTCTGGTCGGGATTTATAAGTTATTTTTAGACTTCCTTCTATAAAATTTATTAAAGGTGGTTTAATCACATTAATAGACATAAAGCGCCGGTTAATAGTGGTGTAAACAGCAACTCCTTTTATGACTCCAATTGTAATAGGTTCTCCTTTTAATGGCAAATATTCAACAGTGAAGTCACCATAAACAGAGCTGTTACCTGCTCTATTTATGGTAAAATTAATGAGATTGATGTCTTTTTGACTTTCCAGTTTAAGGTCACTTAGAGTTACTGTAGAAGTTACTTTACCTGTATTAAATATAACTGGAATAGTCAAACCATATATGGGTGTTAAGTTAACGCTAACTCCGGTTATAGAATCGTTTAGTGTTTGTCCTAGGGCGGTATAATCGGTGGTAGATCTAAAATATAGGTGTGATCGGTATTCGCCTGTTTGTAAGTTTCTATCTCTTATACGTTGCAGCATCACTACCTGACCTTCTCCTGGTGCCAATGTAACTGTCCGTGGATAAATTCTAAGGTATGGTTTTGCAAAATTCTGGTCCGGGTCTGGTTCGGTAACTACTGTAAAAGTACCGTCTTCATTCATACGGCGTTCAACAAATGATACAACATATGTTTCTATCTCATTTCCAGAATTTACCAGGTTAATTACTTCTTTAATATTGTTTTCCTCAAAAACTAATCGTGTAGGAGTTATTAATAAATTACCTTGTGCGTAAACTTTAACTTGAAAATTTACTGTTATAAACAGGATTAAAAATAATATTTTACTATTCATAAAAAGAATTTTTTAAAGGTAGAAAATATATAAATGATTTTATTTAGTCGTATTGAACGCTTATAGCATATGTTCCAGTATAAATTCCAGCGGCTTGGCTACCAGCTATGGTTAATGTTGCTCCTAATGCAAATGTATCACTTCCGTCAGCTGATGCCCACGATTTGCTAGCAGTTGTTCCAGAGGTATATAGGCCAGCTAGTTTACTGTGTAAGTATTTAAAAGCCGTTACTGTCATCGTTGTATTTGAAACAGCATCTGTAACTACAACAGTAGCATCATCTGGTATTGTTATTTTATAGGCTAAAAGTATTTCCGATGTAACAGTAAATAATGGTATAGTAGATCTTAATGTTGTTCCACCAGCTAAACCAATAGTAGATAAATTGGCGGCATCACTAAAGGTTGTTGTGTGTGCTGACTGGCTTGTCGGTTCTAGTATAACGGTACCTCCCACAGTAGTTTTTAGAACGATACTTCCAAAATTTAAAGCAGTACCGTTGGCTGAAAGCACTAGTGGTTTCACAAGTCTAGCTTGAACTACATTAGCGTTAAGGCTTAATATTTCAGTAGTCTGTGCATTAGTGAACAAAGTACCGATGAAAAAGATTAAAGCGGTTATTACTAAAATTTTTAAATTATTCATATGTATTGTTTTTTATTATTTTAAAAAAGCTTGTTAATATTTTATCTTAAACTACTTAAAATAAGGGTTGCAAACGTACTGACCTTTTTAACTTGTATTGTTATATAATTCTACTTGCAGCTTATGTAATTATGCCCTACTACATTCTGTTTTCAAACCAGCTCAATTTTTTCTCCATTTTTTGATAACTTAAAATGGTCGTAATAGTTTTCTGTAAGCGCAGAAAGGCCGTTTCATTTTTCACCACATAATCAACTGCTTTATGGTGCAGGCAGTCTACTGCAACCTCAATTTTATCTTGAGAAGATAGCATGATAATAGGAAAACTAGCATTCAAAGAATTTATCTTATCCATGGTTTCAATACCTGTCATTGCATTTTCAACAATGCTATTTAGATGGTAATCTAAAATGATGATATCTGGATTGTGTACTAAATTTTTAATACAAAGTTCACCTGTGGTAAATGTTTCTACTTCAAAATTACCAAGTTCAAGAAACTGTAACTCTAACATTCTTAAAAAAACAGGGTTGTCTTCAACCAAGAAAAGTTTTAGTTTATTTTCGCTTGTTATTTTACTTAGGCTTTTCAATGATGGGCTCTTGGCTGATTTTCCAAGTTCTTCGAGCGGCTTTCTTCTGATGTTCTTTAATTTTAAAAACTGAGAAGGTGAAATGCCAACAACTTTTTTAAATTGAGCAGATAAATGTGGCACGCTGCTGTAATTTAGATACCTTGAAATATCTGAAATGCTTAGTTCTCCATATGTAATTAACTCTTTTACTTTTTCTATTTTATGAATAATTAGAGTCTGCTCAATGGTAGTACCCTGAACTTCAGAGAATAAATTTGCGAGGTATTTATAATCGTAATTTAATTTTTCACTTAAATAATTAGAAAAGTTTATTTTAATGAGCCCCTCTTTATGGTCGATACTTTCAATAATTGTGCGTTTTATTTGTTCAATCAGTATTGTTTTTTTGTCGTCAATCAACTCAAAACCTATGCTGTTTAATTCAATACTCAATAGCGCTCGCATTTTGGTAGTGATGTTTTCCATGACATCTACTTCTCCTAAATCAACAATACTAAAATGAAGACCTAAATTTATAAGCTTTTGTTTCACCGCCAATTTACAGCGATTACTTACCATATGTTTTATATAAATTTTCAAAATATTAACTTTTTATAGTGTTTAATTCTACTTCTAACTCTGTGTATGCCTTTTCTAATGCCTTTTCTAGCTTTATAAATTGTGCATACACTACATCTAAATGTTCCTCCTTCTCAGCGTTTTCTTCAATTTGTTTAGAAATCGCTATAATCGCTTTTGGCAACCCCATTAAAATAAGTGTTGGTTTTATCGAATGCATTTTGCGGTGTAAGCCTTTCCAATCGCCAGCAGCTATAGACTTATTAGCCTGTTCAATAATTACGGGTATTTCTTTCAAAATCATCTGTAACATCTCCGTGATATATACTGGCTTGTTGTTTAAATGGTCTTTTAAATACTTTAAGTTGCAAATTTTTGTTGCTTCTTGTTGATACTCAATTATTTTATCGTTTTTTCTTGTTACCAAACGAGTGATCTTTTCTAGTAATTCTGTTTCATTTATTGGTTTAGATACATAATCATCCATACCTACCTCTTTGCATCTATCTATATCTCTTTTTGATACATCAGCTGAAAGAGCAATGATTGGAGTTCTAGATTTTTGGCCCCGCATTTTGTTACGGATATGTATGCATGTTTCCCATCCATTCATTTTAGGCATTTGTAAATCCATTAGGATGATATCGTAATCATTTTTTTCTAATAGTGCTATGGCAATTTCCCCGTTATCTGCGATATCAGATTTAAATCCTAGATGTTCTATAATGGTTTTTGCTAAAAATTGATTTATAAGCATATCGTCAACGATCAATATTTTTATATTTTTTAAGGGTTCTAATTTTTCATCATTAGAAACAATCTTTTTAGTTTTATTTTCTATTGTATAAGTTTTTAATAATGGAATGGTAATAGTAAATGTGCTGCCATTACCCAAGCTACTTTTTACCAAAATAGTTCCCTGCATCAAATCTATTAATTGTTTAACTATATTTAGCCCTAACCCCGAGCCCCCATATTCTCGAGTAGTATACTCGTTGCTTTGGCTATATTGGTTGAAGATTTTATCTATTTTATCTTTCGGGATACCAATACCCGAATCAGACACAATAATTTCAATGAATACTCTTTCTTTATCTTGTTTTAATAAATTTAACTTTACACCAATAAAACCTCCAGATGGGGTAAACTTTATTGCATTGCCGATAAGGTTAAATAATATCTGATTGATGCGAACGGGATCACCAAGTAACCATTTTGGAAGGCACTTATCATAGTCCGTTTTTAATGTTTGTTCTTTTTCTTCCAATTGTAATTTAAAATTATTAAGAACGGTATTGATTAAATCAGGTACTTTTAATTCGGTTTTCTCAAGTGTCATTTTACCCGCTTCTATTTTGGATAAATCTAAAATATCATTGATCACGACTAATAAGGTGTCACCAGAAGTTTTAATGGCGGTCAACTGATCCTTTTGGTTCTCATCAGCAGCGTTACGGAGTAATATTTTAGTAAAGCCTATGATAATACCAAGAGGTGTGCGTATCTCGTGACTCATATTTGCTAAAAACTGATCTTTGAAACCCGCCAGTTCTTCTGCTTTTTCATTGGCTTTTACTAGTTTCTTATTAATTTTTTCTATCTCTGTAAGATCCCTACTTACATTACCCAAACCAATCGCTTCTCCGGTAATATTATCTCTGATTACGAAAGCAGACATGTGTACGCGGGTCTTCTTCTTATTTTTAATATTTACTATGTGCGTTTCACCTTCCCATCGTCCTTCCTTTTTCATACTACCCTTTTCTTCTAAAATACCGTCTTTTATAAATTTAATTTCTTTCGAATCAAAAAAGTCATCGATCTTTAAGTTTGAAAGCATTTTGTTATCATCAATACCTAAATGTTCTCTTGCAGCTTTGTTCATAAATGTTGGGTTTCCATTCATATCTCCAAAAGCGATAAAATCTTCACTGGTTTCAATTAAAGTAAACAATTGTTGTTTTTCTTTCTCTGTGTTTATTCGTTCGGTAATATTTCGAAAACTCATTACAAGACCACTATGAACTCCGTTAATAAACTTTGGGTTCGAATACCTTTCAATTACACGGCCGTCTTTTAATTCAATAATATCAGTGTTAGTCGTTTCGGGATTTGCATATAATTCGGTTAATTTTGCAATAAATACTTCTGGATGTACCAACTTATTTACAATGAGATCAAGTCTTCCTAAACCTTTTTGGTTATTATTTAAAACCGTTGCAGGTAAGTCCCATAATTCTCGAAATTTCTCATTATAGCTGATAACATTTCCTAAAAGGTCAACCACTAAAATACCATCAGCAGTTGCTGCTAAGATTGCTTCAATATTCGAGAAAGACTCTTCTAATGATTTTTCAATATTTTGTCGTTCGGTAATATCCCTACTTACATTACCCAAACCAATCGCTTTTCCGGTAATATTATCTCTGATTACGAAAGCAGACATGTGTACTGGGATCTTCTCCTTAGTTTTAATATTTACTATGTGCGTTTCACCTTCCCATCTTCCTTCTTTCTTTAGATACTCTGAAATATCCTCTGTTATAAATTTAATTTCTTTAGAATCAAAAAAGTCATGGACCTTTAAGTTAGAAGGCATTTTTTCATCATCAATGCCTAGATGTTTTCTTGCGGCTTTGTTCATATATGTTGGGTTTCCATTCACATCTCCAAAAGCTATAATATCTTGACTGGTTTCAATTAAAGCAAACAATTGTTGTTTTTCTTTCTCTGCGTTTATTCGTTCGGTAATATTTCGAAAACTCCATACACGCCCTCTATTAACCCCATTCATAACGTTTGGTTGCGAATACCTTTCAAATACACGGCCGTCTTTTAATTCAATAATATCAGAGCTTATCGCTTCTGGATTCTCATATAGTTCTTTTACTTTGGCTAGCATTTTTTGTGGGTTTGCCAACTGATGTACAATGTAGTCAAGTCCTGTGTTCTCATCCAATGAAAGCATTACCTCTTCTGGAATACTCCATAGTTCTAAAAATTTTTTATTGTAGCGTTCTATATTGCCAACTTCATCAACTACTAAAATACCGTCAGCAGTCGATTCTAAGATTGCTTCAATATTAGAGAAAGACTTTTGTAATGATTTTTCAACCTTTTTACGTTCGGTAATATCAATCATTACACCTTCAATAATATCTTCACCCAATAATGGGTCTTTGTGCAAATAACAGTTCTCTAGTAAATAAACTATGGAGCCGTTTTTGTGCTTCAGAATTTTTTCCCGGTTAATCAGTTTTTTCTTTTTCTTTATATCTTTTAAAAAGACTTCTCGTTCTTCCTTGGAAAAATAAAAGGTATTTGCATTTTGTTTCAGAAGTTTTTCTGAAGTTTTATACCCAACGATGTTGGCAAAAGTAGTATTCGCTCTCAAAATTTTACCGTCAATTGTTGTTTGGTAGGTGCCAGCAAGATTTCGTTCAAATAATTTACGGTATTTTGTTTCACTCTTAATTAATTTGTTGGTTGATGTATTTTTTTCAATTGCAATTCTCATGTAATTAGACACTCGTTTTAATAATTCGATGTCTAATGGATTAGGTATTGTAATTGCAGTGTAGTAAATTGCAAAAGTTCCCAATACGATATCTTCTTTTTTTGAAATAATAGGGAGTGACCAACACGCTTTTAATCCATGGGATAATGCTAGTTTTTTATAATTTTCCCAAAGCGGATCCGTAGCAATATCTGAAACAAAAACTGCCTTTTTTTTATAAGCTGCAGTTCCGCATGACCCTGTATTTTCTCCTATAGCAACTCCGTCTATAGCAAGGTTATAGTCTTTTGGTAAATTGGGTGCAGCACCATGTCTTAAATGAATTCCATCTAAATCCATCAAAAGAATGGAGCAGATTGAATTATCGATCTGTTTTTCAATAGCAAATGCAATGGCTTTAAGTATGCTTTTTAGAGGTACATTGGCGGCAATTTTCTCCATGATCTCTTTTTCATCAGTCATTAATTGTTCCGCTTTTTTTCTTTTGGTAATATTCTTTGCAGCTCCAATCATTCTTATAGCTCTGCCCTTGTTATTACGTACAATATATCCATTGTCACTTATATGCATGAATTTACCGTCAATACCTGGTGTGCGATACTCTAATGAAAAGTTATTTACATCAAGAGATGCTATTAATATTTTTAATTCCTTTCCGATTCTTTTTTGATCATCTGGATGAATGTATGCACCTGCATGATAAGTTTCTTCCACTAGCCTTTTAGAATCCATGCCAAATACTTGATTAAAACCGGTCTTGTTCCTATAAATTTTTCCGTCTAAGATATTCCAATCCCAAACAGCATGATTGTTGGCAAGAGCGACCATTTCAAATCGTTCATTTGATTGGTTTAATGCATCTTGATTCTTTTTTAATACCGTAATATCGCGAATGATACCTCTATGACCAATAATTTGATTTTTAGAATTGTATATGGGTTCTCCTATATCTTGTATCCAACGCTTTTCATTTTTTAAATTTTTGATCTCAAATTCCATATCATAAGACTCTCCATTCTTAGCAAGGTTTATAACTGCTTTATTGTGTTTTGTTCTTGAGTCTTTGTTAAAGCAATTAAGCATGATATCATATGATGGAATTTCTTCTTGGTTAATTCCAAAAATATCGAGAACCGCCTTAGACCAAGTTCTTGTATTTGATTGCTTATCATAGGTCCAGTAGCCTATTTTACTTATTCTACCGGCTTCTTTTTGGAAGTAATTATCTTTTTCTGCTACTTTTTGGATCCTATTTTTTGTTAATTGTTGTTTGTTTATAATTCTTTTAACAACTGTAATCAACTCTTTTTTATCAAAAGGCTTTTCCAGATAATTTTCTGCCCCAGCATTCATTCCATTTCTAACATCTTCTTTTTTATTTTTTTTAGAAAGAAAAATTAAAGGAATATTTGTTGTTGTTTCTTTATTAAGTTTTTTAAGCATCTCTAACCCTGTAAGTTCGGGTAAAACAACTTCTGAAATAATAAGGTCTGGATTCTCTTTCAATGCCTTTTTAAAACCAACACTTCCATTTTCAGCCTGAAAAACTTGATACCCTTCAAGTAAGAGAGTATTGTAAACATCTTCTCTCTCCTCCAGTGTGTTATCTACAATTAATATTTTAGTCATAATAGTCTGTTTTTTTTCAAAATTGTGGTTTAAACAATTATTTACCACCTATAAAACGTACTGTTTTTTTTATTGATCGGTAAATTCCATCTAAATAAAGTACATCCTCTTTTTTAAAAATTACTAGAGATACAATTACATCTGTATACTGATTAAATATATTTATTATAAAAACCAAAACGGCTTTCTTTTCGCTGAAACAACAATTTCTATAGACAAACGGTATACACAATTTCTTTTTTTGAATTAAAAAAATAATTGTTCAGAATACGTTTATATTTTAAATTGAGCTTTAATTTTTATCTATATAAAATTTCAACTATTTTATTCAAAAATACTAGACAGTATATGCTTAAATGTTATATTATTTTATAAATAGGTTACATGATTATTGTAAACTAAATCTTATTTTCAACTCAAACCAGTTGCTGGTCTATTTTAGGTCTCCATGCAAATTAGAATAAGATTAGTTAAATGGTTTTGATAAAAAACTATTTACATTATGATCAAATTTTATTGGGTTTATTGTTGTCATATAAGGTGTTAATTATTACTAATGAACTAAAAATATACTTCAAAGTAAATACTTTTGGTTAATATATGTAGGCTAATAATATGTAATAGACCTTTAATGGTAATCCCCCTGACACCTAATTTCAGGTTTTTAAATATTGTTTTCATATTAATTTGTTGTTCGTTATTTTGATTGATGTGGCAAATATATTTTGACTTAAACATATTAATACACCGTCCTATAATGTCAGACAAAAAAGTGTCTTCATTTATAGGAAAGCTACTTTGAATACACTTAAAAATTTATTAATCAATTAGTTATTATAACTTGAAGGTTTGTAAAGTTTTTTAAATTCTGCCGGAGTCATTTGCATGTTTTTTTTGAGTAAATCAACTTCAAGAGCTATATGATAAAGATGTTACCTCTTGGAACACTAGGTTGGTTCCTTTCTTTAAAAAGAATGCCAATTTATTGACTTTTTTAAGCTGTGCGAATGAACAAACAGACAATGAATAGAGTATTAATAAAAGAAAAAAAATCGAATAAAGTACTGGTTTTTAAGCACGGCCAAAGTAGCTGTAAAAGAATAATTTCTATAGTTAAGCCCTAAAATAAATCACAGATAGAAGTCAACTAGAGTTTTTAAGATAAGCTTAAACTAAGAAATTAATCTTTTGAGTTATACGCTTAAGCAATTTTATAAAGTACTTATTATTAGGTGTTAATTTTTATTAGTTGTTGTTTCAAGGTGAATCTCTGTAATAGTTTAGGTTTTAAAAACAAAACAATACCTCAATCAGCTGATTATCAGTAAAAAAACTAAGTATATAACTCAATTAATTTTATAGGGTGTAAATCTTATGGCTGGATATGCAAACAAAAATTACAGAAAGAGTTAAGCTACATTTTTATATTTCTTTTTTTGATTGTTAAATTCCTCTATATTCATATAATTAAGTGCCGAGTGCCTTCTTTTTTTGTTGAACCAAATTTAGATGTATTCAAAGATTTCAAGTTTCATTTGTTCTTTAGAGATGAGTTTATTTCCATAGACCAATTCTGTTTTCATGGATTTAAAAAAGCTTTCTGCTACTTCGTTGTTCCAGTAATTCCCTTCTCTACTCATACTTCTTTTAACGCGATATGATTCAATAGTGTTAGCAAATTTTTTACTAGCATATTGAACCTCTCTGTCCGAATGAAAAATTAAACCTTTTTGAACAGCTCTATTTTTAATAGCCATTCTCCAAGCAGCCAAACTTGTTTCTTCAGTGCTCATACCATGGATTAAAGGCCATCCAATCATCTTTCTATCATATAAATCAATGATGGAGGTGAGATATAAAAATCCTGTTTTAGTTTGAATATAAGTGATATCAGAAACCTAAACTTTTGATGGACTAGCAACAGTGAACTCTCTGTTTAAAATATTTTCTACAACTAAATAATTGTGTTTCGAATTGGTTGTAACTTTAAATTTCTTACAAAGTTTACTTCTTAATCCAAGTTCTCTCATATATTTTGCGACTGTAATTCTAGATATTTGATACCCTAAAGAAGTCAATTCTATTGTAATTCTAGGACTTCCATAACGCTGCTTTGATGAAAAATAAATGAATGTTATTTTTTCTTTTATAAGATTCATTTTAAGCACTCTATTTGAGATAGGTTTAGCTTTTCATTTGTAATAACTACTGGAACTTACTTCTAAAAATTTACACATCTTTTCAATCGGAAATACTTGCAGATGATTTTTAATAAAAATGTATTTCATCGATCACTCTTGGAAAAAATACCTATTGCTTTTTTTACAACTGATGAATCTTTTCTTGTTCTGGAGATAATTTTAGATTTCCTTTTCCAGTAAAACTTTCTTCTCCAAATTCTTCTTGTTCTTTACGTCACTTATATAGCAGAGTAACTCTAATTCCTAGTTCTCTAGCCAATTCTGAAATGTTTGACCTTTATTGACTTAATTCAACAGCTTTTCGTTTAAAAACTGAATCATAAATTTTTCTTTGTTGTTTCATAAATTAAAATTAAGGCTTTATTCTTAACTCTAACTGTAAGCTAAATTAGTACATCCATTCGGAAGGTGCAGGATTTTGTCCAGTTATTAATAAACCGTCTTCAACAGCATAAGGATTCCAATCTGCTATTTTAGAGTAAATTCCGCCATTACTTTTTAACATATCTTCTACCAAAAATGGCACTACAGATGTTAATTGTAAAGCTTCTTCTTTTCCGTTTGTAAATCCAGTTATTTTTATGTTCAAATAACTGGTTATTATACTTTTTATATTAAAAGTCATTTAAGTAATGAATTATTGAATCTTACACATGTACTCTTGTGCGTATTGCGCTTATGTCTTCTTTAAGCGGTTATCTATATCTTTCAACTAGTAGAATTTTCATTCTTAGATCTACTGCCATAATGCTGCGTTTTATTAAATTTAAAAATGTTTGATAACTTCAAATTGAAGGCTTTATTTGTTGTGACAGTCGAGTAGGGGTTCATAATATTTTATGAGCATACAATAGCTGGACATTCCATTTTATTGTGAGAGATCATGACAGTTTTGTAGAGGGCATACTCTTAGATATACTAATCTTTAAATCCACTTCCCTTAATCATTTGCAGTTTTATAATCAATAGGGAATGCTTTCAATATTTCCCTTGTTAGGTCCAATATATTGAACCCTTGCTTGCCATAATCAAGACCCCTTCTTACAATTACCAAATTATGTGAAGGAATTACAATAACATATTGTCCCCGATTTCCAGCGGTAAAATAGGCGTCTTTGGGTACGTCATTGCGATCATCTGGAACTAGCCACCATTGTCCTCCATAAAAATTGCCACGCTCTGCGGTAGATGGTGCAGGTGTTCTCACAAAGTCTATCCATTTTTTGGTGAGGATCCTTTCTCCATTCCAAACCCCATTTTGTTCATAAAGCAAACCAAATCGGGCAAGATCTCTGGCGTTAGTATATACCTGACTGCTAAAAATAAAATCGCCAAATCTGTCGGTGCTAGCGAAAGTATTTCTCATTCCAATTTTATCAAATAACGCTTTCCTTGGATATTCAATATAGGTTTTATTGTCACCTAGGGCATTTTTCATCGCCAACAAAGCTAGAATTGTATCATAGTTCTCATAGTCCCAAAAACTGCCTGGTTTTCTGATGAGCCCTCTATTTCTTGCTCCGTTTAATGAGCTTGCTCCTGCCCAATAAGAAAGCCCAGACCCATTTGCATTTTCCATACCGCGACTATCTACCGTATAAAGACCACTAGACATATTTAATAAGTTTCTTAATGTAATATTTGCACGAGGATCATTTTCAGAAGTTGCTTCCTTAGGGAGCCATTCAATTCCCAGTGGTGTATCTAGTTCCATTTTTCCTTGATCTACCAGCATACCTATCAAGGTTGCGGCAATACTCTTGGCTGTAGACCATGTTCGTGTTTTGGTGAACATGTCAATACCTTCTGCATACCTTTCATGAATGATCTCACCTTTGTGAACAACAACCAAACTGAGCGTGACTTGCTCAGGAGATTCCCTTTCAAAGGACCATTTTGAAGCTCCAGTCAATAAATCTGCATCGATATACTTTGGTAGCTTTTGTTTATTTACCAAATCACCTTTAGGCCAAGGTATAGTAGCCGGATCGCCAGGAAGTGCAGGAAGGCTTTGTATAGGAAGATCGTCAATTATCTCAAATGATTGGTCTGGTGCTAGAATGATACAGCCAATTCCTTCTCTGAATACTGCGCGCATCACCGGAGTATTTTCGGTAGAACCGATGGTAACCGTTTTTCTATCCCAATCTATCATATAGTCGCCACCTTGCGCAGTTCCGATAGGTTGCTTTAAATATTTGAGTTCCTCATCATAAATCTGCTCAAGAGTTCTGTTAGAGGTGAAAAGCCCGTTACAGGTGAGAATTGCTTGAACCCCGTATTGAATCATTTCCCTATTAGACTTTAAATAATCATAAGATTCTAACTGCTGCGTGAACCCTAGATAGTTAAAGCATAAAAGTAAAGCGACTAGTAAATGTATTCTTTTCATTGTTTCTAAGTTTTTGGATGAACTATATATAGCTGCTAAGGGTCTTGTTTAAAAAGTAACAGGCTTGTTGATACTTTCGGCTTAGCAGCTACCTTTTAATTATTTAATATATAAACACTCTTTATTACCACTATAATCAGTTGCACATATTCTCATTTTCTCTAATTTCAATTATGATTTTTTATAGTATTATCTATATGTGAAATTAAGTCATTAGCCAGCTTCTCAATTTGTGTATAAAATTGGTGCAAATTACTAGTGTCACTATTTCTTAAATTTGCCCCTTTCCAACTAGGATGATTTAATAGTTTCATTATTTCCTTTTTAGGCGTGTTAAAATTTGCTTCAACTTTTGTAATATCTTGGCAAATTTCGATTAATCGAAGTTTATTATTGTCACTATGTGCAATTATTTCTAAAGACTCAACTGTATTATTAAGACTTTCTTCTTCTTCATTAATCTTATCTATTATATAATAATATTCGTTTAATTTTGCTTCTATTTTAGTACCGTTTAACTTTCCAATATATCCTGAATTTTTTAGTGTTTCAAAGCCGCTTTTATGGGGTTTAAAAAATTCATCTTTGAATACATTATAATCCGAATTATTAATCATAATTAAATCATTAATATAGATCTCATCCTTTCGTGCTAATCTTAAGTAATTTCGAGAATATGCAGAAGATGAATCTCTGAATACGCTAATCTCTTTTATACCTATAAGATCAGCATGCAAATTGTTTTTTATATTTTTCAGGTAATTTTGAAGTTCCTTCGTTTCTTGCTTATTAGTATTCCAATTATTTATACTCAAAGCAATCAAAATTCCAATAACAACAAGTAAAATTTCACCAATTACATACTTAAAGTAATTGCCTGTTTTGTTTTTTTCCATAAGGTTGTATCGTATTTTCATATTTTCTGTTTGGTTTGTTTGCTATGTTTGCTAACTTTTTTGTGGGCTTGTACCTGAATGTTATTTAATACAAAACTCAATCCAGCTGCAGTAGTGTTTAGTAACTTTAGTGTTGAGTCTATAGTAATTCTATTTTGTAAGAACTCGTCTTGTAGTGTCTTCAATATCTTAGTTTAGTTAACACCTTCTTTCCTGTTTTCATTCCAATTATTAATACTCAATGCAATTAATATCCCAATAACCACAAGTACAATTTCACCAAAGGCATATTTAAAGTACTTTCCTGTTTTATTTTTTTCATTAGGTCGTATCGTATTTTTCTAAATAATTTTATCAATGGTTAGTGGTTTGTCATAATGAAGCACAATTAGTCATACTAGTTTATAAAACAACCTATAATAAGTCAAAAAGTAGGGATATCAATGCTTTTAAGCTGTAGTACTAATTTATAGTAGTAGCTAATTTGTTAGATTATGGAAATGTAGTCACTTTTTTACAAAGTATTAAAAATATTTTTAAGAACTATTTTCTTATCCTAAAATAAATTAACCTTTTTTTGGTTAAAGTTTCAGTATTAAAATAGGGTAGGGTTAAAAATAGATAGTACTAATTATAGTTTGTTGTATTGGCAATAAAACAAACAATGGAGATTTATTCTACTTTAACAATGTTAGAGAATTACTATATAAATTTAACGGATAAATTGTTTGTTTTTTAACTAAGTTCTTTGTTGGGCATAGTTTTTTATTTGTAATACATTTTAAATTTCTCAAAAGTTTCTTGTCCAGGAATATTTACTGTCATTAGATAAAATCCATCTTCTTTTGATAAAATCTGATAAATATATTTATCTCATTTTATACCAAAATTTGACCTTGTTTCATTGTTACTTTCTATAATGTAACATACTCTATTTTTACATTCAGATTCTGTTCCGCCAAAAAACTTTGATCAATACATTATAAATGAAGTCGAAAAAAATCATTTTGCAGGATGTTTTAGAATGCAATTTGACCATAATCATTGGTAGTTGAGGTTAGCTGGCTGGTTTACACAATTCCGATGGAGAGCTTGTCGCTGTGGCGACCAAAGCCTATTTATTAACAAATATTTATTCGTTGATGTTGGTGGTTAGAACGAAAACTATATTAATTATGAAGAAAATATTTTAATGAACGAACTTTACAAACGTAATGAGTTTACAGTTATTAATAAGAGGTTAAAAACATCAGCACGATGCTACAAAAAAAATGGTGTTTGGCGGTTACCATATCATTTTGGACTATTTATAGTAAAAAGTGGTTTGGTGCTTCAGCAGAAGAATTACAAAAGTATTACAAAACAAATATTCGGTCTTAAGGAATTTTTAACTTTATACACGAAAGGAAATATTTTTTTAGCGTCTAATACATACCTGAAACACAAAATTAAACCTAATGGAACAAAACGCAAATCAATTACAAGAAAAAGAGCCTAATATTTTTAAATGGGCTTTTAAATTTGCAGCATCAGCTGGTATTGCTGGTATTTTATGTTGTGTTGCTCCTGCGGTATTATTTATGTTTGGATTAATGGGTGGAATTTATGCCATTTCGTTTGCTGATTTCTTTTATGCTGAAGATGGTTCGGTTGGATTAGGTTCATGGATTTTAAGAGGTGCTGCAGTGCTAATTGGTGCTTATGGTATTTATCTTTTTAGAAAAAAACAAAACCAATGTTCTATTAACCCAAAACGTAAACGTAAAAATCTTATTCTAGTTGCTATTATTACTGTAATTTTAGGTGTAGCTATTTTTTTGACGCTCGAAAAATGGTCATCTTGGTATTTTGATAAACACATTGTTCCTGCACAGCAGGAAGAATATCAACCAATGGATTTAGAAAAGAGTGCAAACTAATTACATTTAAAACTGTTGTACTTTTGCACTGAAATCTAAAAAACCAATGTCCATAATAAACGTTATTATTCCTGCTTTTAATGAAGCCGATTCTGTTGGGTATGTCATTGGTGATATTCCGAATATAGTCAACGACATAATTGTAGTAAGCAACAATTCATGATGCTGCCGAAGAAAACGCCAAATAAGCTGTTGCTGCTGTTTTAAACGAAGATAAAAAGGGTTTTGGTTATGCCTGTTTAAAAAGACTAATTCAAATTCTGTTTCGTTAATCCAATTATAAGTCAGTTTAGAAAATGTCTTATCAGAAAATGAGTCTGTCCAGTTTCCTTTTTCCATTATTACTTTTGTCGCATCTCCAGCAACTTCGAAATAATAAAATTCTCTTTGGTTTTTAAATTCCTTGAGTTGCTTTTTAGAAATTTCAGATTTTTTTTTTCTGTTATTCTCGTAACTGTTTCTTTTGGCGGTTTTAATCTGTGTCTAATAAATTCGAAATTCCACACAATTCCTTTGGAGTCAATAATAAATTTGTTGTCTAACCTTTTTGAGTTTTTGATTGCTCAATTTTTTCCAAGATATGGATAAAGTTGTTTTTCATATAATGAGTTTATTTTTAGCGTATCATTCTCAATTTTCAAATATTCACACATTACATAAGAAACAGCATCAATTTCTGTCATTGTTTGTGAAAATCCTGTATAAGAAATTCCTATTAATAAAATTATCAGTATTTTTTTCATTTCGTTCAAACTATGCCCAAGGTATCTGCATACGGTTTGTTGCGCGTTTCAAGTAACTAATTTTGAAAAAAATCATCAAATTCTTGGTAATCACCATTAGAAGGTTTTTGCTTAAAATTACAAGAACAGGCTATTGTGATGATCAGCCAGAAGAATATGAGTTTGAGAAAATTCATAAATTGATTAAAGCTTGTGGAAAATTTTATTATTTCGTTTTGTTTAATTATTGGTAGCGTGTTTGTATGATAATCCTTTGGCATAAGGCAATTAAAAAACTTTACCATGATACGTTATAAGCATCGGTATCAATATTTTATTTTTCTACCTCTTGAATGTTAAAATTTGAAGCAGGTAATATCCTTGAGTCTTCTAAAGAAGCTTTTCTGTGTCCTTTAATTTTTTGATGAGCCTCACTCTCAATAACATTCGCAAAGTCGTCCATCGAGTCATACTCGATTAATAATACTGCATCCCATTTTTCATTCTGCGGCCCAATTAAGAAGTTTTGGCTTTCACCATAATATAATATGCTTCCAACTTTCGTTTTTTCAATATTGTTTCGAACTTGTTTTAGATAGTATTGATAGGTTTCTTTTCCTGTTTTATCTTTTTGAATATTCGAAACCTCTATTCCCGTATAGTCTGCAGTAGGTTTAAACTTCAGTGAATTAAGCATTACAATTTTCCCCTGACCTTTGAATTTATCATAGCAATGCTTCCAAGATTCATCCATGGAATAAATATACTTTTGCGTTGTACTTACTTTTGGTGTGTCCTCTAATAGATTTTTAGTGGTAGAATGTACCTCTTTATTTTCAGAGACACAGAGCTATTCAATAGAATCGCAAAAGTTAAAAGTGAACTAATTTTAATTAATTTAAACATGTTATATTTATTTTAATGTTTCCTATTTCTTCTAACTTTTCAGTAAGTTTTTTATCTAATTTTTTGTTTGGCTGCTCAAAGAAACCTACACTTTCGTTTAAGCATTGATCTCATGAACACAACACCAACTTTAAATTAAGTCCAAAACCCTAATAGCATACAACCTTTGTTAGCCATTATTTTTATTGGTTAAAGAAAGCCTATAATTTTCTAATTTAAAAGGTTCACTGTAACGTCTAATTACTTTGTCATTTCTGTACATAATGTTTAAAATTATATAGCCTTTATTCAGGACGGGTCATAATTGTTTACAACGACCTTAATAAAATACGTTTTAATGCCTTTTAACTTTTGTTGGTGGTAGTTATTTTATTAATTCTTCAAAAGCGTATTTTTTGAGTATTTCGTGGCCTCCTTCGAATAATGTTAGTTTGAAATTATTCGTTTCCTTACGAAGTATTACTTCTCTTCCTGAAATTTGTCCAAATTCACCTAGCGGTTTTCTGAATTCAAGGAGTGCTAATTTTTCGGTATCTGAAACATACTTAGTACTATCAGGCACACTGAGATCCCTAAGTAATTTATTATAGAAGTTAATGGAATGGGTAATAGGAATAACACCATTCCCAATCATGCCGTCATATATTCCTGTTGATATTTCTAATGTTGAATAATTCAACTTATCAATAGGTGTTTTCCAGAATATTGGTGATTTCTGCTTCGCAATTTCCTCATTTAAAACGTCACCTTCAGATTGGGTGCAAGCAAGAATTTGAGCAGCATATTCAAGTTTGAGGATTTTAGTTTCTTCATGCCATTGTATCAAATCCACCAAAGGAACCCAGGACGAGAATTTTTTAATTTTATGTTTCGATTTCATAAACATTGCTAAAGTTGCATATCCGCCTCCACTCATTCCAATTACATAAATTCTTGATGTATCTACGTTTGCATTTTCTATAGCAAAATCTATTGACGCATCAATGTCTGATATTACCATTTCACCGCAACAAGCATCTTTCGTATTGTTGGCACCTCTAAAATTTGGATGGATATAGTTGTAGTCCTTTTCAAATGAAAAATCATTTATTGAATCGTACTGAGTGTAAGTGGCACTCCATGTGTGAAGACTAACTATTAAAGGTTGTGGGTCAAGCGATTTAGTTTTGTAAAAATATGCGGATTGCAGCGTTTCATCTATGGGAGATTTAATTTCCACAATATTAAATTCATCACTCCATTTCGGAGCTTCTTTGATTTCAATATTTTGTTCTTCTTTGTTCAGGAAATTCGGTAATATATCAAACTGATTTTCAATAATTACCCCGACACCTAGAGATATTATAATGATTATCAAGGAAGTCTTATTCATAATTTTATTTTATTCGGATTACCGCCAAGGTTTACGTATAATGAAAGTTGCGTGTTTGTTTGCGAGGATTTTCCGAAGGAAAATCAGATGCAAGCAAATACGCAACTAACTTTGGTTTAGCTAAAACTAGCAAATTTTTATATACTTTGTTGGCTGTAGTTTGTATTTCTCCTTAATAAGTTCTTTTTCCCGACCAATTTCCGTTTTCATTAGACTGACTATCGTTCCAAGTGCCAATCATATTATTACCATTAAGAGTTCCATTTACATTAGTTCCAGTGGAAGTAACTCCAGAAATAGAATTATTATTAATTGTACCATCTATTGTAAAATACGCATTATTCGTATTGCTATAAGCAAGAACTGCCATTTTATTTCCTGCTACTATTGCGTTAAAAGTGCCTGCATCTGTACTATTACCAATACCAGCATATGAACCTTCAAATAATTCAGTCAAAATGACTGATGTTTCTTTTACAAGAATAATATTCGCATTAGGATGTCCTGCAATCGTTAAATTAGAGATTTCTGGATTTGTTCCGTTTGATGAAACTGAAAATGTGAAGCTATCATTTCCACTTGTAAAATTAATTACAGTTTGCTGATTTTCTTGAGTAACTTCACTTGTTGTAAAAATATAAGTTGTTCCATCGATTATCATTGTGGCAGACACCTTACCTTCGTTGTTTACATTTATTACAACAATTCCACTTGAACCAATAAACACGCCTTTATAAATTCCAAAATTACTATTGTCAAACTGTATAATTGCTTCAGGCGATTCAGTTAATCCACTACTGTTTGTATTTTCATCATTCGAGCAAGAGAAGATAAATAAACTTAAAAATATTAAAATTCCAAATGATAGTCTTTTTTTCATAAATCCTTTTTATTAGTTATTATTGTAATTTAAAGGCTGAAATTACAGCCAACTGGTTATACGTAAACAAATATATTATTTTTTGGTTAAATATCGCAGATAATAAAATACTTTATTAGCGAACGCCATCTAATCAAACCTGATTATATAAAGTTTATATACGTTGTTTTAAATCCAATAATTATAAATTAAATGAGGATTTTAGCTTTTGTTTTTGCTAAGATTTTTAAAAGTTATTTAAAAATAAGATTTATTTTTAGTTGTTTTCTCTCATTATTAAAAGCGGATCAGTACGTGCCTGTAATCTCTTTATTTTTTTATAACAAGAATACCGCCTTGCAACCAAGCGATTCGAAAGCACCGAAAAAACTAGATTACACCTATTTTAAAAAACTCTTGGATTTTAATAGTCATTGTGTGATGGAAGCTACGGGTTATTATCATTATCAATTAGCGTATTATTTACAGGAGAATAGCGTTGTATTATCCGTAGAAAATCCATTGTCGTTAAAACGTTTTATTCAGATGAAACTATCTAAAATAAAGACAGATAAAAGTGACTCTAAACTTATTTGTGAATACACAAAACAAGCAGATTTAAAGCTTTGGCAAGGAAACTCAAAACATCAATTAGAATGTCTTCAAATGACTAGATTACTCTCTATATATACAAAGCAGAGCACTATGCTTAAGAATAAATTACATGGAGAAGTTGTTTTAGGGCACCCTAGTAAATTAGTTGTTACTTCCTTAAAAAGGAGTTTAAGACAACTCAAAAAAGAAATAGATACTATAGAAGAAAAGCTTTTGTTGTTGGTAAATGAAGTGCACAAAGATGTTTTAACACGTTTGAAAAGCATTCCAGGAATAGGAAAGAAAACATCCTTAATGTTAGTGGTTTTAACTGATGGATTCGATCGCTTTAAAAGTGGCAGTGAGTTATGTAGTTATGCAGGATTAACTCCTATAATTAGGCAAAGTGGATCTAGTGTAAATGGTCGAGCACGAATTAGTAAAATAGGAAATCAAAAGCTGCGAAATTTATTATTTATGTGCCGCTTTAATGCCTATAAATATAATAAAGGGTGTAAGGCAATTTATGATAGAATAGTCGCAAAAGGTAAGCGTAAAAAATTAGCTTTAATTGCAGTTTGTAATAAGCTATTAAAACAGGCATTTGCAATAGCAAAATCAGGATTAATATATGATGACACCTATAGAAGTACTTTAGTGAAAAATTAATGAGATTTTACTTGTTTTTTACCACAGTACTTGCTGGGCGCTGTGTTTTTTATTTACAATTTTTCTTTAATTGCTTTTCTCCAAAAATAGATCCCAAAAACACAAGTCACAATTGCAAACATAATTCCGTTTTCGCCAAGCCAATGTGCTGATCCTTCATTTTTAATTATTAATTCAGGTAATATTTTTTGAATATACACATTGCTTACTGAGTGAAAAATTACTGCTGGCCATAGACTTTTAGATTTAAAAGTGTAGTAAGTCATAATAAATGACATCGACACAATAACAACATAAAATGTAGTCAATTCCAAGATTACATTTTCGCCATAATATACAATTAATGGCCAATGCCAGGACGCCCAAATTATTCCACTAAAAACCGATACACCAGTATAAGAAAGAACCTTTTTTAATTCATAGATAAGGAAACCTCTCCATCCAATTTCTTCTCCTAAAGTCGTTGCTGATGCTCTTATCACTTCAACCGTTCCTAATAATATTACAGCTATAATTATTGAAGATGTTGTATTTAGAGTTCCTATTCCAACTAATCCAAGTTCTTTAGCCCAATCAGAAATCACTTTTTTATTAGCGAAACCTCCAAATCCGAAAATCCAGATTAATATATAAGTTATTAAGCCATATATAGCTGGAATGAAATAAGACAATTGAATATATTTCCAATTTCCCCAATTCCAATTTAGAGAAGAAATAGAGCGTCCTTTTATTTTTAATGTTATTATTGTGGCTATTGCCGGACACCACATTAAACCTCCAATATATATTCGTGAAGGATATAAATTAACTATGGCATAATAGAATAGAGAACTAATAACTGTAACTACTGCTAGGAAAATAAAGATTGTATTCCAAGTTTTTTTTCGTTCCGTTAAACGTTCTTGCATTTGGGTTTTCTGATTGGTTTGTTAATGGAAGACGAAGAGTTAGTAGTTCTGTTACATTCCGCCTAACGGTTTTGTGTATTGAATGTTGTATTTTTGTAAACGAGGAATTTCCAAAGGAAATTCAGTAGTTTGCAAAAATGCAATAACTTTTAGTTTTGCTAAATATAACAATATTTAATACACGGTGTTGTAGCACGTTTTTATTTTGTTTCAGTTATTCTTAAGTATTCCTTCTTTCCAAAAGTCATATAATACAAAGGGTAACAAAATAATATAATTCCAAAAATCCATAAAAAATCTAAATCAGTATTAAATTCAGTTTTAGCAACAACATAGATTAGTAAAATTACTAACATTATAGGCAAAATCAGAGTTCCGTATTTGAATCCAGATAATTCTATTGTCTTTGTTTCATTTTCTTTGATTTCAAATTCAATAGTTCGACTCCCACACTAATCAATTTTTGAGTTTAATTTGTACTTTCCAGTTTTAACTTCGTATTCAGTAGTTTCGCCATTCGCAACAGTTCCAACCTTTTTGTCTTCAAGATAAACTCCAAAATTCCTCATTAAATTAGTCCATTCATAAGCTCTTTTTATAATTATATTTGTCAGTTTTGACGTGTTTATTGGTTTTAGTTCGGATTTTTCCTCAAATGTGCTACAACGAGCACATATATGGAAAGTAGCGCTTGTAAATCACTAAAAATTTATGTGAGTCAACAGTTAGTTAATTTATAATTTTTTAACATAAAATAAATAAAAATAGAAAGCCACTAAAAAATTAGTGGCTTTCTATAACTTATATTTTTAGTAAAATTATTCTACTTCAATTACGCCACAAGCAATTCTTGCACCCGCTGCTCCAGAAGGTTGAGATTTAAAATCATCAACTCCTGCATGCACTATAATTCCTTTACCAACAATATTTTTAGTTTCATCATCCCCATTTATAGCCCAAAAGTCGCTTTCTTTTTCAATGGTTGCAACTCCATTTTCATCTGCTTCTAAATTTCCAATATCTCCACTATGAAAATCTCCTTCTTTCCATTTTCCATGATCGTGACCTGATGGATTCCAGTGTCCTCCAGCAGATGTTCCATCATCAGATGAACAATCTCCATTTTCGTGAATATGAATAGCGTTTGTTCCTCCAGGAGTTAATCCTTTTATGGTTGCTTTCATCATTACTTTACCATTTATTTCTGTAAAAGTTAAGGTTCCAGAAACAGTACTATCGCTTTTTGCAGATAAATTAGCAATTGCTTTTTTTTCTGCATTTTCTGCACAAGAGAATAATGCCAGACAGCAAATTAAGATTCCTGTTTTAAAATTATTCAGTTTTAAATTCTTCATATTTAATATCTATTTTTAATTAATAATTATTTTCTGTTTGGGTACCAATTCTATTGAATTTCCTCAATATCAGTGTTTTTTTGTTTACAATCTTTTTAAACTTTTCAATATCACTTAAACCTTCAGTTTCTCTATAACTATAAAGATATACTTTTTTCTGTTTAAAAGCTCAAACTCCGTCAGCAATTTATATAGTCATTGTGTAAGGTACATTCATACACACAAAAACTTTATCAATATTTTTTTAAGTACGCATTTCTGGAATATCTTCTGTATCTCCAGAAAAATTAATTTGCTCTTTATCTATCGTTAAAACACAACTATTTCCGCTTCCTTTGGTGCTAAATTTTAAAGCTTCTTCTTTTAAATTATAGATTTGTATTGCTTCAACTTTAAAATTGCAAAAACTTTTTTCTTCATCATTAGTGCTTACAACTATTTCTTTTACCTTTAATTCACTTAGTTGTTTTACCACCTTTGTTTTGATAATTATCAATTGTTTTAATATTATAAACTGAATTCGTAGAATCAGCAAGTTGATTACCATCTTCTGAACAACTGTAAATTACTGAAGAGAAGAAAACTATTGTTAAGATAGTTCTAACGATGAAATTAATTTTTTTCATTTTAATTTAATTTTAATATTTCACGCATTAAATTTTTTAGGAGTACTGAACACTTGCAATTTTGACTTCTTTATCAAAAAAACTCCGTTTATAGTCAATTATATTTTTTTAATCTTTTATTTTTTTCTTCCAGGCAGAGTTAATTCTCGGATATGATTAGACTTCAGTTTTAATTGCTTACAACTAGGTATATAGTTTCTCAAACAACCTTTAATACTTCAAAAAGAGGGGATAACAGAACTTTTTAGTTGCAGTATTCATTTATAGTAGTAGCTATTTTTATATAATTTTAAATATAGTCATTTTTTTACAAAGTATCAACAGGTTTTTTAAGAACTATTTGTTTTTTCGTATGATACATTAACCTTCTTTTGGTTAAAAGTTTCAGTATTAAAATAGGCTAGGGGTAAAAAATTATTGCTTGTTATATTGGTAATAAATCGACTAAAGAAGATGTATGCTATTTCAACAATGACAGAAAAACTATTATCCAAATTTCACGTAGAAATTGTTTTTTTTAAAACTCAGTTCTTTGTTAGATGTCGTTTTTAGTTTCGTTTTCAATTAATTTAAATTTGAATAATCTAGTTGTAATAAGAGAAACGACGAACCCTGCGAATATGTAAATTACAGTATACATAATTACGGCAATTAAAATATTATTTGGTTGATAGTTAAAGCTTATTAAAGTGTAAATGATAACTGGGACGAATATTACCGCACCCAATAGTAATTTATTCATAATCTTATGGTCATGTTCAGTTCCGCAATTCGAACATTTTACAGTCCATTTTCCTTTCCAATAACTTTTATATACATTCCAAAATTCAAAATTTTTATTACATTTTTTGCAATTATCCATCCTAATTTTTATTACATTTAAAGTTATTGTGTTAAGGAAAGTTACGAAATTTTAAAAACTAATTTTCGGATTATGACTGACCTTTATTCTTTTTATTTATCTTTTGTTTTAGCACTTAATCCGCTATTTTTTATATATAATATTCGCTGCTGGCTTTATTAGTTAAGCAAATCCGCCATTTGCTCCGATATTTTGACCTGTTATCCATTTTGAATCATCATCTACAAGAAATAAGATGATTTTTGCAATGTCTTCAGGTTCGCCAATTCGATTAAAAGCAGACATTGAAGCCAAACGGTTGATAACCTCCTCATTTTTCCCTTGTTTGAAAAGTTCCGTATTAACTGGACCTGGTGATATAGAATTTACTGTAATTCCTTTAGTTCCTACTTCTTTCGCAAACACTCTAGTTAGCTGTTCAACTGCAGCTTTAGTTGCGGAATATGTTCCATAAGTCGGTAACATTAGTCGTGTTACAGAACTCGAAAAATTTATTATCCTTCCATTATCTGCTAAAAGTGTAGATGCCTCTCTCATTGTGTTGAACACTCCTTTTACATTGATATCAAAAATTCTATCAAAATCTTCGTCCGTTGTGTCTTTGATCAATTTATAAATTGCAATTCCAGCATTGTTTATCAATACATCAATTTTTTCAAACTTTTCAATGGTTTTTTGAAATAATTTTTTTACGTCTTCCGATTTGCTAACGTCAGCTTTGATAGCAATAGCTTGGCCACCACTTTGTAAAATTTCATTTACTACACTTTTGGCTGTTTCTTCACTACCTGAATAATTAACCACCACTTTTGCACCATTTTTAGCAAGAGTTTTGGCAACGGTCAATCCAATACCTCTTGAAGAACCTGTTATGATTATTACTTTTCCTTTTAATTTTTCCATTTATTATCTTTTGTGTTTATTAGTTTCTATCAGCTTGCAGCTAACGTGTTTATATCTGATTTGTTGCGTGTTTTAAGCACTAAAGTTAGCAAATACAGAACCAACTAGGAAAATCCGCTAAGATTTTCGTAAGTAAGCCATTACTAGCAATAAATTATATACGTCTTAAGTTAGCCTTTCGTTATTTTATTCAATTTCTAAATTTATCAACTTGATAAGATCTTCAGCTTTTCCCTTTAATTTGCGATAAGAATAATTTTGAGCATTAGTGAGGCCTCTCTTTAATTTTATCGCAGTTTCTAGTTCAAAACCGTTCGCTAATTTTTGATCAACTATATTTGTTGACATCGAAATTTGATTATCTTTCTTTAATACATTAAAGAGATCTTTAGTTAAGTAGTTATGCTGATATACTTGAACACTCTTTTCCATACTATTTTCATTTGTAACGTTATCTGTTTAATAAGAAAATAATTGATCTTTCAATGTTTTAGATATTATCAAACGACTGCTGTTAAACGTTTCTAACTGTCGAATCGTTGTTTTTTGAGCAATGTAATAAGTTTCACTTGTCAAACGACCTAACCAATCAGGAAAGAGATCCGTCTCTTTCTTTGACAATCTTTCTTTCTTTCTTTCTTTCTTTCTTTCTTTCTTTGACACTATGAAAATGGAATCAGCGCCCCGTATCCTCCATTCATTCGCAAATATCATGTCATCGAGGGTATTAATATCTACTTCGAGATCTCTTTTAAAGTCCACTAAATACGTTCTTGCTATTTTAACATTAGTGTACTCTTGGTTTTTATCATTTATCCAAAGTGCAATCAAAATTCCAATTACAACAAGTATAATCTCACCAATTGCATACTTGAGGTACTTGCCTGTTTTATATTCTCCATAAGGTCGTATCGTTTTTTTCTAAAGAATTTTATCATTTTTTATTGGTTCGTTATAATGAGTCACAACCAGTCATATACTATCTAATACAACCAACAATACTTCAAAAAGAAGAGATAACAATATTTTTTAGTTGTAATATCTATGTATATGATCAGTAATTTTTAAATAGAGTGCTAATATAGTCACTTTTTTAGAAAATATCAAAAGGATTTTTAAGAACGAAGGTGTCTTATCCTATAATAAATTAACTTTTTTTTGGTTAAAAGTTTCAGCATAAAAATGGGCTAGGGTTAAAAAACAGATAGTACTAAGTATAGCTGGTTGTATTTTAACTAAATTAACCAAAGTAGCTGTGCGCCACTTTAACAATGCCAGAGAATAACTGTCTAAATTTAACGAAGAAATTGTTTGTTTTTTAACTCAGTTCTTTTTGGTGTTTTCGGTATTAATTTCTCGCCTCCAATTCATTGTTAATCATTTGCATGGTAGTATTTATTTCTGAAATAACCTGTGGAATTTTTATAGACACTAAAACACTATTAAAATTTTTGCTTGATTTTAAAAGATAGAGATACCGGTTGTCTAATTTTAAATTAGCACTGTTTAATGGTTCCATTTTGCCCTCATTGTTTGACCACTCATTAAAATATATTGGATTTAATTTTTTATTTTCATCAATTCTTTGAGAATACGCCCTATTAAACACATTGTAACTTTCATAGACTTGGTCATATAATTTGGAAATTTGATTTCGTAGTGAATCATTTTTAATAATGCGCATTCCTGTTTGATTCAATGTTTTATATGGCCCTTCGTAGAATTCAAAAAAAGTACCATATTCAATTGTCTCAAAATGAAGAGAGAGGGAATCTGCAAAGTGTTGATCATTTTCCATCCAATCAATAACTATATTTTGACTCGTTAATTTTTCTCTATGAACGCTTAAATTGTCTTGTGCATCTTTTAAATCATCTTTTAATGCATTTCTTATTTCTTTTAAAATATCTATTTCTAAAAGCTGATCTTTTCTTGATTCATTCCAGTTATTTATCGACAAAGCGATCAAAATTCCAATTACCACAAGAGCAATTTCTCCAATTGCATATTTTAAATACTTACCAGTGTTATCTGCCTGTTTGACAAGTGAGTTTTTTTCCATAAGATCCTGACGTTTTTTTCTAAAAATACTAATCATATTTTTGGTTGCTGTTTTTTCCGCTATGGCCTATTTCAAGTAAATATCTAGTAGATATTTGATGTTGTTTTATAAAATTAAGTTTCGATCATCTAACGAATTTGATCATTATTTTCTTGGTTCGTTATAACAAAGGTAACCCTTAATATTAGGTCCGTGTGTCTTTGAAAGTATAAAACTTTTAGTGGCACCTCGTTAATTAATTTACGAGCAACAATTTCACCCCAAAAAAACTTTTTTTTTCTTTGTAATTTGTCCTGTTTTTATTATTCATATTGTAAATCTAGAGCAATCAGTTCTTTTATTTTGTTTATTTTATTTAACATTTCCAAGAGCGAATCTTTCATTATCTTATATGTGAAATTTTTTATAATAAGTCCTCCTTCAATGGTTAAAATAATTTCAGGAATATTATTTTCAACACCTAGTGATGTTTTTCTATTAAGTATTCTTTTAAAACCTAATTGTTCTCCTTTTACTAAAGCATTCAAAAAAATTTCATAATTCCCTTCCGCAACTCTAAAAGTTCGTTCCTGATTTCGTTTAAGTTTTATGAATGAATTACGAATTTTTGCGGGCATTAATTTCATGTCTCCTGTAGACTCTAATGTTTGAATCGTATTGGTATTAAAAGCCAAGTAGCGAAAACTTAGATCAACTTTAGAAAGCTCTTTTACTAATTTATTAGGAGCTAAATTAGATGTTTCTACGGTCTCAAAATATCGATCTGAAGTAGTGATGCAAGTATCTAAAAAATTACTCGGTCATTAATGTTTTCTACTTCCTTGTCAAGGTCTGCAGCTATTTGAATGTAATAATTTTGTTTTATATTCTCTGATTTAAGATGTTCATTAGCATTGTTTATCTGTAATGCAATGAGAATTCCAATAACTACAAGTATAACCTCACCAATTGCATATTTAAAATACTTGCCTGTTTTGTTATTCTCCATAAGGTCGTATCGTTTATTTCTAAAGAATTTTATCATTGGTTAGCAGTTTTTCATAATTAAGCACAACTAGTCGTATACTCTCTAAAACAACCTATAACACCTTAAAAAGAAGAGATAACAGTACTTTTTAGTTGTAGTATCTATGTATGTGATTAGCAATTTTTAAACAATATATTAATGTACTCACTTTTTTACAAAGTATCAAAAAGATTTTTAAGAACTATTTGTATTGTCTTAAAATAAATTAACCTTTTTTTGGTTAAAATTTTGAGTATTAAAATAGGCTAGGGGTTAAAAAATAGATAGTGGTAAGTATAGCTGGTTGTATTGGCAATAAAACAAACAAAGGAGATTTATTCTACTTTAACAATGTTAGAGAATTACTATATAAATTTAACGGATAAATTGTTTGTTTTTTAACTCAGTTCTTTGTTGTGCTTTGGTTAATTCTCGTGTTTTTTTAACCATGCCAAGTGTTTTTTAATTAATATATGTTTAGGCACATAATGTCCAGTTTTCGAAACATAATATTTTTCATCTTCGTCTTTTGTCTCTAATAATTTAAACATTGGAATTTGAGATGTTTCAAGCGGAAAAAATTGATCAAACTCACCATTAAGCATTAAAATAGGCATAGTGATGCTTGGAGTGTAGTGATAAGCCTCTACTTCCTTTTTATTTTTTTGAAAAGATAAACCAGCGAGATATAATGTAGTACTTTTCACCCGATCATCAATAGCTAATAATGTATTAGCCATATATCCTCCCCAACTAAGACCAAAATAGGTTAGATTAGATGAATCCATATCTTTTCTAGTAACAATATAATCAATAGTGCGCTTATACTCTTGTCCCCATTTAATCACATGTTCTTTGTAGGAGTTCGATTCATTTGGATAATCACTTTTTAATTCGTCTACCCGTTCATATGTGCTCAAGTAAATTGGTAAAAACAATGCATACCCTTCACTCACTAAATACCTAAAATTATTTAAATTCTCCTTAATCATATAATCTACATTTGTAAGATGTATCGCGTTTGAACCAGGGAAGAAAATGATCGGTTTTAAGGGTTTAGTGTATGCGCTATCATAAAAAATATAGCCAGGCAACATACCGTTTTTTTCGTAAGGTGAAGTTATTTCATAGCGATCAGCTTTAATTGTTTCAGAACTTATTTTTTCAGTTGTTACTTTTGCATTTAAGGGTTTATCAGCATAGTTAAATTGTTCTTTAAATATTTCAAAAACATCATCAGAAACAGTTGCTTCGTTCATGAAATCTCGCGTAGCAATAGAAATAACTGACTCTGTCGAAAAATTAATTATAGAATAATTTTCTAAATTTTTCACGAGCCTCATGCCATTTGATTCACTCCTATCTAATACATTTTGCCCAAAGTAATCATTAAAGTAGTAAGGGTCGTCTTTAAAGCCCCCTCCAAGAATACCCTTTTTACTGTGTGTTTCTTCAGCAGAATTGATAATCCATTCTCTGGCATTACCAGCAATGTCATATAATAGATTTGCATTTTGGCTATCCATAGATCCTACCTCTACTAATTGATTTTTGGAGAAATTACTATTGGGTACAAAAGATGAAGCCGATCCTAGTCTGGCAGCGTTAGCCCATTGATAAAGGTTGGGTAAACTTAGCTTTTTATATTTTGAATAGGCGCGTGCTTCAAACCATGAAATTCCCGTAACAGGAAAATTTTCTTGTCCTACTTGATAACTTCCATAAGACCAATCAACCGGCCCTAACTGACCGTATTTATCTAAAAAAGTTTTAATAGTTTCTTTAAAAGTTAATTGTTTACTACCAAGATTATATGGGAAATCCCAAAATCCTGGTATGATATAACCCTAATAATCAATAAATTACTTAAAGTATTTATTGGTTACTTCAAACTTCGACATACTATATGGTCCTATCTTAATTTCAGGTAAATGGTCAATCCCTGAATAATTTAACGCCTTTTTGCCCCCAAAAACATCACATGATCTTTTATAAGGACACCCTGTTTTGGTAATATAAAAGTATTCAGGTTGTTACTTAAATTGTATGGATGTACAAATTCGGTATAAGAAGATTCTTGTGTTTTAAATTTATACTCAAGTCTCTCATTTGGCACTCTAATATTGTTTAAAGGAGTCTTTTCTAAAAAAAATACCAATGATTCGTTGAATCATTTGTTTGCTTAAATGAAACTTCAACATCTTTTGGTTCAGAAAAAATTGAAACAGGCATGGTTACTTTGTCGTAATAGCTTCTAATAACTGGGTTTGTATTCCCCACATCTAGTAATTTTTTTGTTTCGGCAAAGACGATACCCAATTCATTATTATCATAAGCATTAACAATTTCAGGAAGTTTTTCGTTTAATAATTCCTCATCAGTTTGTCCTTTTTGAAAATAATATACAAATAATATTCCCAGAACTATGGTAACATATATATTAAGATATAAAGTCCATTTCTTTTTAGGTTTTTCAATTGAATTTAAATTTGTGGTTTTTTTATTTTTCCTAACAAAGATAAGACCAAAAAAAAAGTTATGATTAATACTAATAAAAAATATGGGTGGTAGTTTATTTCTATCCCTAATTTTAGCTCAATAAAGTCAACACCCTTAATTAAAGTAAATGCAAAAGCTACAAATGCAACTAAGTACTTTGAATAACTATTAGTACTATTAAACATCCTATATTTAAGTTAGTAATTACTTGAATAAAATAACGAATATAATTATTTTTTATTATTACAAGAAAAATTCATACAATCTTATATTATTCATTTTTAGATTTGTTGCGTTAAGTTATTGAATGGAAGTAGGTTTCTTCATATTGTGGGTAACTTTGTTGTATATGGTTTGTTGCGTGTTTCAAGCAACTAATTTAGCAAATAATTACCAACCAAGAAAGTCCGCGAGGATTTTCGTAAGTAAGCTAAAACGAGCAATTAATTCATACAGTATTGGCTATCGTGTTATTTGTTATTTATTATTATTTAATTTCTCATTGCATGCCATTTCATTACAATTCCTACCGACTTTTTTAAAATTCATTAGACAACAGCTCTTGCGGAAAACAGCTTTGATTTAACAGTACCATTTCTATAATCAATCACCGAAATCCCTATAAATTTTTTAAAGTTTTTCGAAAACGTAAATCTTGAATTAAACAAACATTTTTCTCCTAAAGAGGCTACTGTATAATTGTCTAGATAACCTCCATCAATAAGTGATACGGCATAGTTAACCTTTACCAGATTACTAAAATCATTAATGGAATAATGACAATAGTACTTAAAAACAAACTCTAAATGACGTTTTGGCATTATTAATTCTTTAGACAAAGTACTCGTGGTAAAAGTTGTCGTAGTCAACATAGGCAGAGATTTCTGAAGGATTTGAATATCCGAAATAATGAAATCAATTCTCTTTGCAATAGTATTATAAACTACTTTGTCTTTTTCTTCCATTGGCTTTAAAAGCTTTCTACTCCAAACTAAAAATTCTGTTGACTCATTTAAACGTATGTTTTTCAACAAATAGTGTTCTCCAAATATCATAATTGGGTTTTTAAACATGTACATCAGGATTACAAACCAAAATATGGAGCTACACCGATAAGCAGAATTTAAATTCATTTGAGAATTTGATTCGCTAAACAAAAAGTAATTCGCAAAGACTATTGATAAAAAAACTAAACTAACCATCAAAAACAACCAACTCTTGACTGCCCGATACTCAACTTTATCAAGCATAGAGAATCTTTTTCTGTAAATAAAATTCTTAACCATAATAAGAATGAATACGAAATAAAAGACCGAGTAGAACAGGAAGAGAACGCTACCTATTCTAAAATCAACAAACAGTATACTTTTTAAAATCCAAACGGTTGGTAAAATAAAATGTAACAACTCATTTTTAAGTTTAGCATTACGATGAATCAATCTTCTAAAAAATAAATAATAAATCGGAACAAAATAAAAGCCGATTGACAACACCTTTTTTAAAGGACTATAAGTTTCTTCTACAAGTCCTAAAACTTCAATGGCATAGATTAAACGCTGAAACCCCACAACAAATAAAATAACTATAAAATAGACATTTGTTTTATGATGCTTGCTTGGATTACAAATCATAAAAACTGCAATAAAAAGACATAAAAAACCGACGAGTAGCGATAATAGATCTAGAAACATGTGTCAAATATTCAAAATATGTGGCAAATATATGTTTCCTTAAGATAGGTTTTTGTTTTTTTGTTTTCTTTTTTTCGTTCTTTGTTGAACAAAATTAAACTTAATTTCTCACATGAAAAACATCTATCTAATTCTCTTCGCTTTTACCGCTATTTTTTCAACTACAAATGTCAATTCTCAAACAAATGTAATCTCATCAGGAATGTCTATTCAAGGAATTGCCCGTGATGAAACAAATGCTGCTATTGCAAATATTGATCAACTGGCATTGATATTTACAGTTTATTATTTAGGTTCAGGTAATAGCGAACAATTAATTGTAACCAGAACAGCCAATGTTAAAACTGATAATTTTGGGGTATTCTCTTATGTTTTGGATATTGACCAATCACAATATAACCAAATCAGCACTCAATCTGCTTATTTAAAAGTAGCTAAAGGCAGCGTGGTTTTCTCTAATGAAAAATTACAGGCTGTTCCGTATGCCATTTTTGCTCAAAACGGAGTACCAACCGGTTCTATCATTCCTTTTATAGGAACTATAGCACCAAACGGATGGTTGCTTTGTGACGGAACTGTTTTTAATGACAACGTTATGAACGCCAAATTAAAAGCCCTATTAGGTGGTACAACTACACCGAACTTAAATGGAATGTTTTTGCGTGGCACAGGTACAGCAGCAAGCGGTAAAGTTGGGCCAGCTTTAAAAGCAGTGCAGCAGGATGTTATCGCAAGCCATTTGCATGCAGTGAATTTAAACACCAATACTATGGGGGAACATATCCATACCACAGCTTTTACAAATGATGATTATAACGGCAATGGAGGCACTTATACTAATGGTACGGTTAAAGATGCTAATGCAAACCCTAATAATAAAACCTTACCAACAAGTGCCAATGGTGCCCATGCCCATAATATAAACGGCAACTCAGCTGCAACTGGTGGTACAGAAACACGTCCCATTAACTACGGAGTAAACTATATTATCAAAATATAATTCTACTAGGTTTTACCCTATTTTTTATTATCCCAATAAATTATCAAAATGAAGAAATATATTATTTTACTCTGCTTAATATTAGTAAGCTTTAGCAATTTATTTGCTCAAGAACAAAAAGGGGTTGCCACCGTAATTGGTGCCGCAGCTTCTCAAAAAGAGAACCTTAACCTTACCCTAACACAAGCCGTAAATGGCGTAAATAAAACATTTACCATCCAAAGCGTAGGTTTACAAGTAGGAATGCCCTTCATGGGTGTAATTAATGCCCCTCATGGCAGTAACCCAACACAAAATTATACCACAGATTTAGGTTTTCCATGGGGCATCCGTTATCGATACAACACTTTTTCGGAAGATGCTTTTACGGTATCCAAAGGTTATTTTAGTGATAGAATTGAGGTTAATTGGGATGTAAAACAGAACCGCGAGAAAATTGTGAGTATATCGGTCTTTAGAACAGAAGATATAGATAGCCAAAATCCAAATTGGGGTAAATCATTAAAAACACTAGCCGCAGATGCAGGAATCTTTGTAGATACTACTATTGAAGGTGGCAAATTATATCGTTATAAAATAGCGGCAAAAGGGGTTGAAGTGGATGGTTTAGAAATTTTATATACCACTTACATTACAGGCATAGGTTACAGAAACCCTACAGGTGTTATTACTGGTAATGTAAGTTTTATTGGTGGTATTCCGGTAAAAGATGTAAAAGTGGTGGCAAACCCTACAGGTAGCTCATTAAAATTCGGAAGTTCTTTAAAAGTACCCGCAAATGGTTACATTTCTGTACCGAGTTTACACAATAGCCTTAAAGATTCTATCACTTTACAAGCATGGGTAAAATCAGAACAAGATTTATCGACATGGGACAAACATCTTGTTATCTACAAATTAGAAAGTAATGCTAATGAATCTTTATCTTTTAGCATATGGACTAATAAAGGCCAATATATAATGACCAATGTAGGAGGCGCATACATTGCTATTTTTGGTTATTACCCAAGTGGCGAAATAGATAATAATGGGAATGACATTTTAGTGCCCATAGACAACATGAACACTGCTTTTACTCATTTTAGTGCGGTAATTAGAGACAATGAAGCTGTAGATTTTTACATTAACGGCCGCTTAATTGATGCTGCTTATAAAAATAAAATGAACAGTATTCTTGCCCTAAAAGGATTACCTCCATTAAGAATTGACATTAATAATAGACCCGTTAAGTTAAATACTACAGCAACTGGGCAACCTCAAACATGGTCTCATTTTAAAATGGGAGGAGGAATTTCACAACACATAGATGAGTTTAGAGTTTGGGAAACTGCTTTAACTCCTGCTCAAATTCGACGCGATTACCGTCGTTATTTAAACGGTAATGAAGCTTTTTTAAACACCTACATTCGTGCTAACGAAAATATTGGCGATTACGCTTATGATTTGGCACGTACCGGTTTTAATTTCAATGGTAATAATGCTAAACTGAGCAATTCGTTATTAACTGCTGCACAAACACCAACATTTGACAACGCCGCAAATAATATCCCAACAAGTAGTCAATTAGGTGTTTTAGGTGTAACAGATGAGTTTGGCAATTATGTGATTTCAGCAGTACCTTATAGCGGTAATGGCGATTCTTTTACTATTGTACCTTCACTAGGGCAGCATAAATTCAACCCCAACCAACAATTGGCCTTTTTAGGCGTAGGATCTACAGTAGTCAATAAAGTAGACTTTATAGATAATTCTTCTTTTGTATTTAAGGGAAGGGCTGTTTATGATAGTAGAGATGTTTTCCCGACCACTTCTGATGCTCCAATAACAGGAGATATTCGGGATGATGAAGCTTATAATGCTTATATTCTGGGTAACCGAAAATATCAAAAAGGAGAATATTGGGCAAACAGAGATGCTTCAGGGCAAATTACACAACTACAGAGATATGCGCAAATACCTGTTCCAGGAGCTTTTGTAAGCATTGATAATATGCTAGTAATTGGCGCCAATAATGAGCCTATTAAAACGGATATTAATGGCGAATTTACTATAGAAGTACCTATAGGTAGACACGCCATTAGCATAGCCAAAAGCGGACATACTTTTGATTTTGAAGGACGATACCCTGCAAAGGCTAGTACTTTAGTAAATGGACTAATGACATATACCAACACCTTTAAAGACTTTTTTGAAGATAGTGATGAGTACATTACCTTTATTGATAACACAAAGGTGATGGTAGTTGGTAGAGTTGTGGGTGGAACCGCACAAGCTGATAAAGAGATTGGTTTTGGTTACGATGGAAGAAAAACCTATTCGTATGAAGATACAAACGGCGCAAGCCAATCTATAATTTATACTTCTGAAAACAATATTGGACAAGCAAAATTAATCCTTGGTCACTTGCCAACTGGAGCAAGTAGTGTTACACCAGAATATCAAACTACATTTTTAACCGATAGCGAAACAGGAGAATACCGTAAAGCTCTATTGCCATTAGATTACATACTGTCTCAAAATGATTTAACATTTACTAGCGGTCTAAACCCAGATAACAGACCTATTTTAGATGCCGACAGAACCATTAATTTTAAAGCCATAAATCCTTTAATATACCCAAGATTTACTCAAGGAGATTCCATCAAAATTGGACAACCGTATCAAGAAGTGTTGAAATTTACACATATCGCAAACCCTACGCAAAGAGTTTTAAGTCAAACCTATGATCGTACAATAATTTCTGAAAAAATTACCTACACGATATCGGCACTACAAAACCCTCCAATTTACACTCAATTTAGCGATTATAGCATTCAAGTTCAAGGTCAGGAATACTATAAAAACTATGACACCAGTCTTACTTCACCTGTTATTGACATGGTTCCTGTTGAAGGAGGCACTTTAATTGTCACTAATAATTTGGCTTTAGAAAACAGTGAAAAGATAACAGTTTCTGCTACAGACCCAAGTAAATTGACCTATAGTTTTAGAGGAGGAACTCCCAATACAGACGAGGCTACAGGCTTTAAGCGCACCATTAATTTAATATACAGATCTAATGGAGTTGATTATCCGTTAACAGATTATAAAAATGAAGGGCTTTTATTGGGTGGAGTTTCAGATGGTTCACAAACGTTTGTAACCGCTGGACCTGATTTGGTTGATTTTGTATTACGTGATCCACCAGGATCTAATAGTTCTGCTACCATAGAGAAAGGATCTACTTTTAGTTTGACAAAAGAATACTCAGCCATTGCAAATAGCGGTTCTGAGACAAACGTTACAGTTTCGTTAGGGATGCAATTAATTACAGGAGGTGGATTAACTGGCCCTGTTAATATACAAGAAACAGTCAATGATGCAAGTATTGGTACTTCTGTTACCCAATCCTCATCAAATGGAAAAAGTGTTACAAATACTTATTCTTTTAGTCAAACGATAAGTACAAGTGATGATCCCGACTGGATTGGTGGTGATGCTGACTTGTACGTTGGAACTTCAGCCAATCAATTTTATGGAACTTACAATGAATTGACTGTTTCAAAAACAGCTAATTCAATTCCTATTGATGTAACCTATATGGAGGGGCAAAGTTTATCATCTGAAACATTATATCCCAACCTTAGAAGTGCAGTTTACTTTACCGAATCTCCTGAAAAAACATTATTTATCTATTCTCAACGAAACATTTTAACTGAAATTATCCCAAAATATTTAGAATTCATCGACCAAATAGACTCTGGCACACTTGTTGAAAATCAAGGAGGCGTGCTTACTAAACTACAGTACAACGCTTCCATAAATCTTTGGAGGAAAGTGATTTTGAATAATGAATTAGCAAAATATCAAGCACTTACCGACAAAGACAGGTTGAAATCGTCATTAAATGCTATAGTAGAAAATCTAAGAGATCCAGTCACTAGAATATTATCAGCTTCTGACCAGCAGCTTAAGGACTTATTAAATAAAACCTTTTTTGAAAATATGTCCATTGATGCTGGAGTTGGAGAATTTACAAAAGCCTTTCAAACCGGACGTATTAGCTCCAATTCATTCTCTTATGAAGTACAAATGGATGCTTCTATAGCTCAAACATTAGGTGCAGAAATATGGGGTGCTGGTGTTATGATGGAATCTAACACCTCAATTGGTGCCGGCATCTCTAGTTCAAGTTCGGATGACAGTGAAGAAACTACAAACATTAGTTATACCTTAAAAGACAATGATCCTAATAACATATTGAGTATTGATGTAATTAATGCTTTTGATGGTAACGGCCCTATTTTTATTACTAAAGGGGGGCAAACTTCATGCCCTTATGAGGGAGAAGAGTTGTCTTATTTTTATAACCCAACACATCCCAATGCTACTAATCCATTAGTTAGCATTATTGAGCTACCGGAAGCAAATCGTGTGGCTTTAACCGCCGCAACTCTTGCTTTAGAAAGACCAGAAATAACAGTAGCAGCAGCAGATGTTGCTGGAATATTTGATGGTAGAAATGCGGAATTTGTACTTAGTCTCCGTAATACAAGCACTGCTAATAAAGATGTAACTTTCAAACTTTATGTAGACCAAGCTACCAACCCATATAATGCAGCAATCAATATAGAGCCTAACGGAACTTTTGTAACTATTCCTGCTGGAGGAGCACCGGTATCGTATACGATGACACTTAAGAAAGTAAAACAAGATCAGTTTGACTACCAAGACATAAAAGTAATTCTAGAATCTGATTGCGATGAAAATGTTACAGATAGTGTACTCGTATCGGCAACTTTTGTACCTGCTTGTTCTCCAGTAGCTATTATGGCACCATCAAACAACTGGCTACTCAATAGAAACACTGCCTACGATGGAGATATTACAAGACCTTTAAATATAAAACTGGGCGACTATAATACTAGTTTTGCCAGTTTCCAAAAGATTAATTTAGAATATAGATTTAAAGGCACACCTAATTGGATTGGTTTAAGAACTTATTATAAAACTCAAGTCGATTACGACACTGCATTTAGCGGAGGAGATACTAATATAGAATTGATAGTAGCTAACGAATTAAATTATCTATGGGACATTGCATTATTAGGATTAGCTAACGGAAGTTATGAACTAAGAGCTCGCACTAGTTGCAACAATGCAACTAGCTTTATATCTGACATTATAGAAGGGAAAGTAGACCTCACTTCTCCTGTACTTTTTGGCACACCAACACCAAATAACGGTATTTTAGGTTTGGGAGATGATTTAACACTACGATTTAGCGAACCGGTTAAAACAAATGGTACTGTCACAAGATTTGAATTTTTAGTCCAAAAAAGCCAAAGCCCCGTTGAGCATGAAGTTTCTCTAGCTTTTAATGGTGCAAGTAATACCGCCACCATTAATAAACCGGCGATTACATCTGGCGATTTTAGTATCGAATTTTGGTTAAAAAACTCAAGTCCTTCTGGAACATCTACCCTATTAAACCAAAGTAATGGAATTAAAATTGAATTGATAGATAGTAATTTAAGATACACTATTGGCGGTCAGAGCTTTAACACAACAATCACCAAAGACGGTAATTTCAACCATTATGCACTTTCCTATGATGCTAGGGCAAATCAATTGAGAATCATTGAAAATGACATAGAAAAAGAAATTAAACCGGTTAATAATCAGTTAAACTTCACCAATTCGAATTCGATCGTATTAGGAGGAAACACTTTCAAAGGAAATCTTCACGATCTCCGTTTCTGGAAACGCAGTATATCAAGAGAAGCTGCAGTAGCGAATATGAATAGCGTTTTAAACGGTAACGAAACAGATCTTTTAGGATACTGGCCTATAAACGAAGGAAATGGGTTAATTGCCAATGATTTGGCACGAAACAAACATCTAGTTATTGCCAATACCAATTGGGACATCAGCCCCAAGGGTACAGCCTACAATTTTGATGGGACAAATTACCTAACTCTCGATAGCGCTTCAAGGGTAATTATTTCTAAAGAAATGGATGCTACACTTTCCTTTTGGATGAAAACCAATCAAACTGGCCCTGCAACATTATTTTCTAATGGTAAAGGAGATGCCACTGATTCCATACAAAGTAATGGATATAGAAATAAATGGGCAATAAATCTGAATGCTAACGGTAACTTGGAACTACAAGCAGAAGCAACAACATTTCGGTTTGGAACTGTTAAAGTAAATAATGACAGCTGGCATCATGTTGCATTCAGCTTAACCAGAAATGGATCTATCATGCTGTATATTGATGGAAATCAGGTAGCATTTTTTGCAAGTACTGCTTTAGGAGGATTTAATTCCAGTAAAATATTCGTTGGTGCCCGCGGTCAAATCAGTCCTTTAAGCATAGACCAACATTATGTGGGTTTACTAGACGAATTGTGTTTTTGGGAAACTGCCCGAAATGCAGATCAAATAAAAGCAGATCGATACCACGAACTCGATTATAACAGTACGGGATTGCTATTATACACCACATTTAATAAACCTGAACAACCAACTGCTGATGGGCCTAGCTATTATTATCCCTTTAGCACTATCCAAAAAAGAAGCAGTTATGCTTTATTAAATGGTCAACCACCTGCTTTTTCTGATGAAACCCCAGCTATTAAGAAATTCCGTCCTACAGAATCCATTGCTGTCAATGCAGTAATAAATGGTGATCAAATAGTACTAAATCCACAACCCACAAAATGGTCAACAATAGAAGGAAAAGTAGCTTACATTACGGTTGCTAGTCTTAATGACATGGCAGATAATCGTCAAGAATCACCAGTTACCTGGAGCGTCCTAATTAATAAAAGTCCCGTAAAATGGTTTGTGGAAGGACATACTGATGTGGTGCATTTAATAAAAAGGACTAATGAAAACCTCTCATTTGATATTACCATAATCAATCGAGGCGGAACACCGCAACCTTACACCGTTGATTTTCCAAACTGGCTAACTTCATCCACAAATTCAGGTACCATTGCGCCTAACTCTAACATGACATTAACGGTAACAGTTGACCGTGATCTGGCAATTGGTGATTATAGTACTATTTTATCTCTAGACACTGATTATGATTATAATGAGAAAATACAACTAGAACTAAGAGTATTGGAGAAAGAACATATATTGGAACTTGATCCAAGTAGGTATAGCCAATCAATGAGTATCATCGGAAAAGTAAAATTAGGTGATTTTTTTACGGATGATCTATACGACAAGGTGGTGGCTGCGGTTAACGGTGAAGTTCGCGGAAAAGCAAGTGTTATATATGACCCAAGTTTTAAGGAATACTTTGTATATCTGACGGTTTATAGTAATAAAGTTAGCGAAGAAAATATTTCATTTTATATTTGGGATGCTTCCGAGGGAAAATTAAAAGAAGCATCTTTAAACAGCGAATTAACGATCCCTTATCTGGCAGATGAAGTTATTGGAACTTATACCAGTCCCGCTATTTTTAACAATACCGAAATAACGGGCCAGCAACTTTTCTTTAACCAAGGCTGGACATGGACGTCTTTTAACGTAACTGATGCACGATTCGGGAATTTAAATGCGCTTACAAACTCCCTCACTCTAAATACTTCGGATTTAATACAGTCAAATGCTCCGGCATTACTTGATGTCTATCAGCTTGATACTGTCAATCCAGCTAGAAATGGATGGTCTGGCACCGTATCTAGTAGCGGCGGTATTTCGAAAAATAAAATGTATAAAATAAAACTGTCAGTGGCACAAAAATTAAACATCAAAGGTGTTCCTGTGGATTTAAATACATGGTTTTTTGACTTAAACCAAAATTGGAATTGGCTTCCCTTTGTAGTTTCAAGAAATGTAACTGTTTCGGATGCTTTAGCTAATCTTGATGCTAGTGATGGTGATTTTATAAAGTCCCAATCCTTATTTGCCATATACAGTCCTGCTATTGGGTGGAAAGGATCTTTGTCCTATTTAAAATCGGGCGAAGGCTATATGCTAAAAACAAATATAGCTCAACGATTTAATTATCCAGAATATTTGAACAGCTCAAGTGCAAAAACGAGTACTCAAAAGACTGGACTAGCAAGCCGTATAGAAAATGAGGTGTTGTCAAGCCAATTCGCGCAATTTCCTAGTACTATGAGTGCAATTGCAAAAATACCCGAAGGTTTTGATACGCTCTTTTTTTACAATGAGATTGGCCAATTAAGAGGAATTACTACCACTCAAAATATTGAAGGTGCGAATTTGGCTTTTATAACTATTTACGGTAATCAACCAGAAACACTGACAGCCTTCGTTGGAAAAGGGAAGAGCGCACAACCGACGAGCAAAACGATCAGTTTTTCTACAGATGCCATCCTAGGTAGCATTTCTAATCCTATTCTAATTGATTTATTCGGAGAAAAAATAAGCGTATCCCCTAATCCTTTTTATCATGATCTAGAAATTGCAATTGAAACCAAAGAAAGAGGAGATGCAAAAGTACTAATTTACAATATGCTTAGTCAAATTATATTCGAGGATACTTTTAAAATCAATTCTGATGCTGCAGTATTTAAAATAAGTCCTACGATACCTTCTGGTGTTTATCTCCTTAAATTACATATTGGTGGCAAAATAATGATAGAAAAAATAATAAAAAACTAAAATAATAATTCCGGAAAAGCGATTTTTCAAGTATCCTTTTCCGGAATAAAATCTTTTTTTTATGAAAAAAATAGCATTTTGCTTTATACTGGTATTACTTTTCTCTAATAACTTAATTGCGCAAACTCCTAGTTGGTCTGTAAATGAGAATACCTATCAGTATACGATGACCTTTCTAGCAAAATTGAATGCAAACGGAAAACAATTAATTAATCCAAATGATAAGGTCGCAGCTTTTGTTGGCTCTTCTTGCCGAGGAATAAGCGGCATCACTTATGTTGCTAGTGAAAAAAATTACTATGCCTACCTCACAGTATTTTCAAATACGCAGGGAGAAGCTATATCATTTAAACTATATGATAGCGCAACTGATAAAATTACCACAGTAACCAAACAAATTGTCTTTGCATTAAACGAGCACAAAGGAAACTTATTTCAATCCTACAGCATTGCAGAACCTGCCCTTAATAACACGGCCAAAATTCTGATGTTTGATTTTGCGGACATTAAAACTGTCTCCTCAGTAATTACTAGTAATAAGGTTGACATTACCTTATATAATAATTACAGTCTAACTGACCTAAAACCTGTATTCACGTTAAGTAAGGGGGGGAGATTGTTTAAAAACAACATTGAACAAAAATCGAATGAGATTGCAGATAATTTTTCTTCTGCAATAACATACGAAGTTCTGTCTGAAGATGAATCAATTCTGACCAATTATGTGGTTACTTTAAACCAAATCAGTATTCCAACTGTTTTCTATAAAAAAGATGCTGTTTGCTATGCAGGTGGAGCTATAAAAGTAGTCTCTAGTCAAGAAGGGGCAACAGTAGCAATTAATAGTAATGGTAAAACAATTATAGCCAAAAAAATCACAAATGGAGAGGCTCTTTTCACCGATCTTGAAATTGACTCTTATATCGTTTCGATAGGAGAAGAACTAAAGCTTATCAATATAACTTTAAAATCAAAATAACTATGAAAATAATAATTAATAAAAGTCTCAGAATAATTGGAGTAGTAGTAACTCTTTTTTTGTTTTCAGGATGTGAAAAAGAAGAACTATCACCCTGCAATAATGTCGTTCAAGGAGAGTTTGTAGTAGTAGAATAATTTTCTCCGTTGAAAAAAACGCTCACGGATATTTCATGTGGAATAAGTATAAGTTAGAGAACTGGCCCCGTTATATATCCTATTTACTTAAAACGGAAATGCAACAGAAGCGTTTTAAATTCCTAACTTTACCCGTATAAAAAGTTAAGAATAAAACTAAAAATCATTTCGAAGCATCTTATTATTTTTTTGAGTTAGTCATTTAATTTCCGGTTATTATACTCTTTAATATAAGAGATAGAATACAATTTGAAGGTCAAGATATACTAAGATTTATAAAAGAATTGCAGACTGATGATGCTTGTAAGGCATATTTATCAAAAATTAAATGGTGTAATGGTTTTAATTGTAGTAAAGGTGGTCATACTAAAGGCTGTTAAAAGTCAGGTCACAAATGCAACTAAGTACTTTGAATAACTATTAGTACTATTAAACATCCTGTCTTTAAGTTAGTAATTAATTGAATAAAATAGCGAAGATAATTATTTTTTATTATTACAAGAAAAATTCATACAATCTTATATTATTCATTTTTAAAATAAGTTTTGATGTGTTTTTCTAAAGAATTTTATTACTGGTTATAATGAAGCGAATGCCTATTGTACAGTTCGTTGCGTAGTTAAGCAACTAATTTTGTAAACAAATACGAACCCAAGAAAATTACGAAGGAATTTCTCAAATAATCACTTGCCAAAGCAATTAATTATACACGGTATTGTGCTTTCGTTTTCTAATTTAATATCATAATAGGCAATTCCTTAACTATAATATTTAGTATATTATTCTAGATTTGCCAATTCATTATCAATATTAATCAATAGGTTTTCTAAATCTTTAAGTATGGTAGCATAATAACCATACAAAAGGTATTCTGCGTCTCTTTTCATAGTTCGAAGCAAAGACAAATATAAAGTGTCTGTTTTAAGAGCATTATAATTAATTGGTTTCATAACGCCAAACTGAAATTTATGATCTTTACCATATGTCTAAGGCTCAACTTTATCATATCTTTTTACTATTTCATCGAAATATATCCATTAAATTGGTCTTTCTATGTTTTAATAGAGGTGTAAACTTGACCATGAAAAGTTAAAATTTTATTTCTTAGCGAATCATTAGAAATAAGATCCAAACCTTTATATTTTAAAACATCGAATAAATTTTGGTTGATGATTGAACGGGGCCATCTTACAGTGCCTGAAAAATAAGAATCTATTGAGTCATTATAAACAGCTGAACTTTTTAGTCTCTTTAATACAAAATCAACTGACCAACTAATATTCTTGTAAGCCCAAATATTTGATTTAAAATCAATAATGTCTGCTTGAAAATCTTTTTTAAGTCCTTTAAGTGAATTGATTTCTTCAATTCTTTGTTGGTTTTTAAAATTTAGATCATTCAACCATAATACTATTAAAATTCTTACAACCAACAGAGCAATTTCGCCAATAGCATATGTAAAACACCTTCTAGTTTTGTTTTACATAAGTCAATTTTGACGAATTTGTCTAAAGAATTTTATCATTGATTATCAAAAATTATGTACCTCTTTTTAGATTTAATAAAATTTAGGTTTCTCATCTGGGTTGTACTCAACTCCCATTAAATTGCCATACCGGTGATAGTTGTGAGAATAACTTTGTTCAATTAAATAATTTAGCAATTCAATACGGCCACTATTTCTAGGTTCGTAATTGTAAACGTGAATTGCACTTTGATGACATCTAATTAAAAAGTGATCCGACAAAACACCCAAAGCTCTAACACAAGTAAAGTCTTTAGGATAATGCTTTAATGCATTACCACAAGTATCTTTAATTAACGGAATGTTTAAGAATTCAGCGATATATTCTACCTTGTCAATATGTTTTTGAGGTGTATGTACATCATATAAAAGTAAAATTTCTTTGTAGGTATTGTAGCTACAAATGTTAGATTGCCCACGTCGATTTACATAATCTATTTTTTTACTAAACAATTCATCGTACCATTTTTGATAGTCTTCTTTCCAATCCGTGGTTTTAGATTTAATGTTGGTAAATTGAAGTACATAATTAATTCCACCAGCCTTCATTCCAAAACCAAAACAGGAAGCTTTAATGCCTCCAAAAGGTTGTCTTTGTACAATAGCTCCTGTGGTAGATCTGTTTACGTATTTATTACCTGCTTCTATATGTGTGTTCCAATACTCAATTTCGTTATCGTCTAAAGACTCTAAACCAGTGGTTAGGCCATAATCAACATTGTTTGCAATACGAACAGCATCTTTTAAGTCTTTGGCTTTTACAACGCATAAAATGGGTCCAAATAATTCATTTTGATACGGGTAATCGGCTGTAGTTACATCCCAAATAATTCCAGGCGTTAACATGTGATTACCGTTTAACTTTGGTTTTACCAACCATTGATGGTCTGGAGTGTTCTGAATGACATGTTTTAGTTTTTCTGACAGCTGCACAGCTAAAGGACCAATCTCTGTGGCGTAATCCCAAGGGTTTCCAAAAACTTTACTTTTTGTAGCATCTTTTAATAAGGCTTTAAATTCGTTGTTGTTGAAAACATCTTCGGTTAATATTAACAAAGAAGTAGCAGAACATTTTTGACCTGCATTACCAAAAGAAGATTGTACAATATTTAAGGCAGCCTGTTCTTTGTCTGCCAAACTTGTTACAATGGTGGCATTTTTCCCTCCTGTTTCAGCATATAAATTCAATTGAGGATTTCTTTCTAATAAGAAAAGAGCCGTTTCTGTACCTCCTGTTAAAATGACAGCATCAAAAACATTACCTGAACTTAAAAAATCATCAAGAATAGCTTCTTCACAAGGTAAAAAGTACAAAGCATCTTTAGGGATTCCTGCTTCCCATAAACATTTACAGGTTAAATAAGCACAAGCAGATGCATTGGTAGATGGTTTTAAAATCACTTTTTTTCCTGCGGCTAAAGACGCTAAAACGCCACCAATAGGAATGGCAATAGGAAAGTTCCAAGGAGACAAGACCAAATTAATACCTATGTCATCACTCGTAAATTCTTTCGCTATCTCTAAACTGCTCTCTGCATAAAAATTAGCAAAATCAATCGCTTCAGAAACTTCAACATCTACCTCTTTTACTGTTTTACCAAGTTCTGCAACTCCAACTCCAATTAAATTAGCTCTACTTTTTTCAATCTCTACAGCGGCTCTTTTTAATAGATGTGCTCTTTTTTCTGCATCAAAATTTTGCCACTCAGTTGTGCTATCGACTGCTTTTTGATAATCTTCTTTAACAGCCATTTCATAATCCCAAGGTGGTGTACCAGACCAATTATTTACTTTTATGGTGTATCTTTCGATATTATCTAATTCTCCAACAACAGGAATAGTAGTTCCTATAATATTTTCAGGAGTTTCCCAATCCGTTTTAATTTTATGGGCCCAGGCAATGTTTTGCGGCAAGTTCCAATCCGTATTCGGTACATTGTGGAATTCTTCCATAATTTCAGGGACTTCATTGTTTCTATCCTGTTTTCTATTAGGAAATGTATCTAAGTCTTTCATTAAAGAAATAGATTTTAAAAACTCGTCTTTTAAAATATCCCATTTTTCAGAACCTACTTGTAAATCGTAGCCTTCTTTTAAAAAGTTTCCTGCTTGCGTGCCTTCATCCAATCTTCTAACTAAATAAGCAATGGCAGCATTGTATTGGTTTTCTTTTACAGTTGGCGTGTATAATAATAAGTTAACTTTTTCTGCCAATAAATTATCTACGGTTTGGTTGGCCATACCTTCTAACATTTCAAAATCAACACAGTCTTCTAGTTGATTTTGTTTAACCAATTGTAATGCAAAAGAAATATCGAAAATATTATGAGATGCCACTCCAACATGCACTACCCTTGCAGATTGTGGTGTAAGCATTTCCGTTAATATTTTCTTGTAATTGGCATCCGTTTCTAGTTTAGAGTTGTAGGTTGCTAATGGCCAATCTTCAATAGAAGCTTCTGTCATCTCCATTTCCATATTGGCACCTTTAACCAATCTTACCTTTATTGAAGAACCTCCGTTATTCACTCTTTTATTTGCCCAAGCATATAATTTACGATAATAGTGAATCATTTCTGGAATGTAAGCTTGTAAAACAATTCCTGCTCTAATGTTTTTGTATGCTGGTAAGGATAAGGTTTTAATAAACACATCAAATGTAATTTCTAAATCTTTATATTCCTCCATATCTAGGTTTACAAATTTCTGAACCCCTGTTTCTTTTTCAATCTTTAAGATTTCATCATAAAACATGGCTAATCTGGTAGATAGTTTATCAACGGTGTCTTCGTGTGCTAACGAAGAAATTTGAGAAAGGATGGTAGAAATTTTAATAGAAATGTAATTCACATCTTTTCTATTTAATAGCGTCAAATAACCCAAAATTCTTTTTTGTGCTTCATCTTCACCAATCAATGCTTCACCAATAAGATTTATATTTAAAGTAATTTTTTGTTCTTTTCTTGATTGAGCGTGTTTTTTAAATTTGTTGCTATTGATAAAAAACACAACATCGCTTGAAGTAGTTTGAATTTTTTTTAGCATAATAGGCACACTAAAAGAAGGTGCTATTTTACCAACTACGGTAAAAGTCTTTAATAATAGGTTCTCTATAGTAGTAAATAAAGGCTCATAATTTTTATGTGTTTTTAGCAAATGAATTACATGATCGGCAATTCTTTTGTAATTTTTTGACCGGAAGGAAACATCCATCATTTTCATTAAAAAATGTTTGGACTCAGGAACCTCAATAATAATTTTAAGCCGGTCTGCAAAAGGGTTTTTTGCGTTAGTTGTTTTGTTGCTTTGTAATTTTTCTGCTAGTTTTAATGCTTTTTCTATTGTTTTATCCATATGTTCTAAAGTTAGCTAAAATTGTGCACAAATCCAAATAAGATAGCAGTAGTTTAATTCCTAGTCGAAGGTTTAATGCCTCAATCCTTGCCTCAAAATCATAATATTTTTTTGAAAGCATACCTTGTGCGCTTGCCCCGAGATTGTTTATTTAAAGATTTTTTTCTGATGCGGCTTAAACTTTAACGTTCTATTCCTAAATGCGTCAAATTTAAAAATTGGCCTTCATAGCTTAGCAATTAATTACACAGGATGTTGTGCTTAGTAACTGCTTCACCGACTAAATTATAAGTTTGTTCGTTATGTTTTTCTTCCACCAACATTTTAGTGTAAGCGCACTCTACTTATTGACGACTAGTATAAGTACATTTTCATTCGCCCACACAGTTTTTTATTTCGCCTTCTTTTTGGTGGTTCGTCCATACCAGAAACTTACAATACTCTATCTATGTCTTGCAATGCCAAATCAAAATCTTTACGACTATTATAATCGCCTCTTCTTATTTCTAAGCCTAAGTCTTGCGCTCGTTCAGGAGTACGTGCAATTCCTATTACATTTTCATTTCCAATTTCTTGAATTAAATGTTGTGCAATTGAAGCACCTAATTTTTTGCTTGCTGAAGTTATGGTTATTTTAATGTTTTTATTATTTAATAACTCATTAAACTGTTTTAACCGCTTCAACTATTTGTACCTGTGCCATATCTAAAAGGTTTTTGTTATTTATAGGATTAAAAATAGATAACTCTGTGCAAGCCAATACAACTGGGTTTTTCTCTGTATATTTTTTTATCAGTAAATAAAATTTTGTAATTAATTCATCTGTTTCTTTATTTGCATAAATTTGTTTTCGAACTTCATCTATGAGCAGCATATCTTTTTGTGTTGGAAGTTCTATTTCTATTCCATTGGCATTAAAAATGGAAGAAATATAGTCTGATTTCATCGTGTATAAGGACCCAAATAATACGATTTTATTCCAATTGTGTTGTTTGATTTTTGAGACCGCTAAATGAATGGGATGAATAACACTTTTCTCAATCACTAAACGGTCAATGGTTTCATGCAGCGTAATGTTTGGTATCAACATATGTATGATATCCATTTGTTCTAATTCATTTAAACGCTTTTGTATAAGGTTGTCTAATTCCTGCGATGTGTGAGGTAAAAGCGAATTGATTGTATCAAAATTGGTATTTAATAGTAGGAAAGGACAGGTGCTATATCCACCTGTTTTTTGATTGTAATGTCTGTTCAACTCTTTTATAAAAAAAAGGGTAGAACGACTTCCTAACCCTAACACACCAAACTTAATTTTTTTCATTATGTCGTTTTAAGAGAAAATAATCTGTAAATAAATTACCTGCTTTTTAGCGATATTCTGGATTATCAAAATTCCATCTTGTTCCATCGTCCCATTCTTCTCTAGAATTCCCGTAGCTTGGATAACCATCTTGTTTTTTTAACATGGCAGCTAAATGCAGTAAATTGTAAGTCATAAAAGTAGTATTTCTATTGGTGAAATCTGAATCATAACCAACAGGGGTTTTTAATTTTTCTCCGTTCCACTCTGTGTCACCATAACTTGGCCCTGGACCAACCGTTCCTATCCAGCCGCAATCTGCCTGTGGTGGTATAGAATATCCTACATGCTGTAAGGAGTATAATATCCCCATGGCACAATGTTTAATGCCATCTTCGTTTCCTGTTACCATGCAACCACCTACTTTACCATAAAAGCTATACTGTCCTTTTTTATTTGTTTGCCCACTCATTCCATATAACCTTTCAATTAATTTTTGAGCAATAGATGATTTCTCTCCTAACCAAATTGGAGTACCTACAATAAGGATGTCTGCTGCAAATATGCTCTCAAAAAGTGCTGGCCATTCATCTACTTCCCACCCATGTTCTTTCATATCTGGATAAACACCAGTCGCTACATCATGATCAATTAGCCTAATTTCTTCTACCGAAACATTTTCTTTTGCCATGATAGATTTGGAAACTTCAATTAGTTTTGAAGTATGGCTCTTTATAGGTGATTTTTTAATGTACAATTTACATAAATCGCTTTTAAGTCTTTAAATTTTTCATTCATAATGTTTGAATTATTTCGATTTTATCCAATATAACTTTTTATACTGGGCTTTAAGATTTTACAGGATATATGCCATTTATTAATCCCTTTTTAGAATATAATCAGCAAAGTAAGCTTTGCTATCCAGTATTTTAGTTTGTATACTAAAGTTGGTATTGGCAATTATATTTTCAATCAATTGGTCGTTGTATTTTCTTGAAATTTCGGTGTGTATTTTTTCCCCTTCGGCAAATGTATAGGAGTTTCCTGTGGCATTAATTTCTACAGTTTGATTTGTTGTGCTAACAATACAACTTTTGGCAATTCCTTCTTTTTCTGTGTATTCTGGTTGGTGCTCAAAATGATTGAGGTTAAAGTTTGCGCCTAATTCTTTATTTATTCTATCCAAAAGATTTAGATTAAATTTTGCTGTAATTCCTTTTTTGTCGTTATAAGCAGGTAGTACAATTTCTTTTGCTTTAATCAAATCTACGCCTAATAAAATTTTGTCACCAGGTTGTAAATTAGCGCCAAGATTGTAAATAAACTTGAAAGCCATTTGGTCCTGCATGTTCCCAATATTCGACCCTAAAAATAATACTACTTTTGGTTGTTTACTATTTTTTAAGGAAGCCAAGACTTCGAAATAATCCCCTTGTCGAGTTTGTACACGCAGATTAGGAATCTGCGTGTTTAAGTCTTGTTCTAAAAGCTTCAATGCATTAGACGAAATATCGATAGGGAAGTAGTCGAAATTATAATTCTGCTTGTCTAATTCACGTAATAATTCTTTGGTTTTGGTGCCATCTCCAGCACCTAGTTCTATCAATTCGAAATAGGAATCTGTTTGTACACCAATGGAATCAATTAACTCTTGGGTTTTATTTTGAAAAATCTCTAATTCGCTACGAGTTAAATAATATTCGGGTAAATTCATTATTTCTACAAAAAGGGCGTCTCCTTTTTTATCATAAAAATATTTTGACGGAAGCGATTTAGGGTTTGACGACAATCCTTTGTGAACTTCATTTTTAAAATTTTCGTTCATGTTATTTGATTAATCTAATTCCGGTATATTGCCATCTCTCCGAAGGGTTAAAAAAATTGCGATACGTATTTCTACTATGATTTTTTGATGTGGCCACCGAAGCACCACGAAGTATCATTTTGTTTATCATAAACTTTCCGTTGTATTCGCCAACCGCACCATTTTCTTTTTTGAATTCTGGGTAAGGCAAGTAAGCACTGTTTGTCCATTCCCAACGTTTGCCCCAGTTAAATTGTAGTGAAGCTATTTCCCATTCAAATTCTGTTGGTAATCGCATTCCTTTCCATTCGGCAAAAGCATTGGCTTCGTAATAATTAATATGGCTAAGAATAGCATTTTTATTTACTTTTTGTAATCCTGCTAGTGTATAATAATGCCATTCGTCCTTTATTTTGTGCCAATACATTGGCGAGTTTATTTGGTTTTTATGTACCCAATTCCAACCATCATCCAGCCATAAATTGAAATCTGAATATCCGCCTGCTTCCATAAATTCGAAGTATTCACCATTGGTTACTAAATACTTGTTTATTTCAAAATTAGGAACATACACTTTATGAGCGCCCAACTCATTATCGTAACAAAAATCATTTCCTTGATAGCCAATCTTATATAGACCTTCTGTTATTTTTATGCTTTCGTTTGTCGAATTGGTGTCTTTAACAAGGTTATAATCGTTATGAAAAACAGGGAAAAATGGATTGTGTCCCAACATATATTTTACATCCGTAATTAATAATTCTTGATGTTGTTGTTCGTGATTTAGCCCTAATGTTACCAAATCGAGTATCTTTTTATCGTCTGTGGTTTTTAGGAAAATTTGCATTTTTTCATCTACATAATTTCGGTAAGCATAAATTTCATCTATACTTGGACGCGACATATTGCCACGGTTGGCTTGTAAAATTCTGTCGCCAACTGTATTATAATAACTATTAAAAAGAAAGTTAAAATTTGTATTAAAAACGTTGTAGTTTGTTGCATTAGGCATTAAAATAAAGGTTTCGAAAAACCAAGTGGTGTGCGCTAAATGCCATTTTGCAGGACTCGCAAATTTCACCAACTGAATGACATAATCTTCGGGTTTCAAATGACTGCAAAAAGCAACAGTTTGATTTCTTACGTTTATATATTTTTCAGTGATATTCATTTTTAGATTTTGCTTCTTTTGGTTATCCCGTAAGCTAATGATTTTATTCTTTACATCTGGAGTTCTTGTAATAAATCTAAGGCTTACAGCAATCTCATAAATTAACCATATTTTTTCAAGTAAAAACGATTTGGAATAAGCTTAAGAAAATAGTAATATAAGAGAGACTTTGATTTTTCCTGTTTAGACCTTAACTTCCTTTTAGATTTTCTGTTAGAAGTGAAAAATAATCGGGTATATTTTTTAAATAGTTAATTTACTTCTTTCTCTGCAGGATCAGCAAGTTAAAATATTTATTGATTAGTATCTGCTTTTAAATGAGATTAATCAAGCCTAATGGCTAGTATATGATTAGTTGCGTGTTTTAAGCACCTAATTTACCAAATACAAATCAATTAGAAAAACCGCAAGGATTTTCAAAAGTAGGGGAGTACTAGCAATAAATTATAAGTATGTTATAGCAGGTTTTTATTCAGTTGATAGTATTCCTTTTTATTATAAGTTATTGTTGTTTGTCACCTGGATGATAGGTGGCTTTAGCTCGTTTTTCAACGTCTGACCTATAAAATGCCACATCTTTAAATAAACCCTTTGCATAACGCTGTGTTTGGTCATCAAAATGTGGCGAATTTGGATTTCCACTTTGACCGCCAACTAACATCGTTTTAGCCTTTACTTTATCACCAAACTCCACAACAGCTACAAAGCTATTTCCAGAAGTGCCGTATTGTCGTTTAGTGTGCTCTCCAAAACTGGTGCCGAATGAGGCTAAAGCTCCCCAAAAACTTGAAACCATTCCGATAGGAAGACTTGGTTTTGCATCATTAAATTTTTGAACAACCTCACCATCGTTTCTTTGATATCTATTGAATGCTCCCCAAGGTGTTTGCCATGTGCCAAAATCTACTTCTAAATTGTCTAAAGCAATTTGAAATACCTCCAAGCGTTCTGCTGGTAAAGCTGTTTTGCTCATATAATCAAATACTTCTAATAATGGTATTTGTCTATTAAGAATTTTACCTGACTTGAAATATGCGTTTACATAAAACTGTGTCAGCGTCATGCCAACAGAACTTTCAGATACCCTAAAATCCCAATTCTTTAATAAAGCAATGGCTTCTTTAGCCTCTTGCGTCTTAATGGGCGTTTTTTGCGCTGCATCCAACAAACCACTAATTAATAGATCGGCTCCAGGCAAATAGGTGTCGTACGCTAATTCAATTAAAGTATCTAGTGTTAAATCTTCGGCTTTTGTCAATAATGGAATAGCGTGTATGCCTCTAAAATTCTCTGGGAAAGAGGTCATGTATTTTGGATAATCTTCCCGCTTTGGGCTGTATTCAGCAGCGCTTGTAAATGGTGTGGAATTACAATTTTGTATCCAACCATTTGGCGGATTCAATACCAATATATTATCTTCCAAAGGATGTAACCCGTTCCAATCGGTTTCAGGATTACTGCCATCTACCGGTTGTCTGTAATCAAATTTTTCATTTCTCTTTGGAATAAAGTTACCATGATAGTAAGCAATCGTGCCGTCTGCATCAGCGTATACTGTGTTATTAGAAGAATTGGTTCTAATATCCATCATTTCATAAAACTCTTTATGATTCGATTTTTTTGTTCTTGTAAAAGATTGTTCCAAGGCTTTCACCGGACTCCACATTAATGCAGTTGAAACCCACTTACCATTATTGGCATGTGTAATAGGGCCATGATGTGATCTATAAGTTATAAATGTTTTTTCTTCAAATCCAGTTGCAGATTTATACTTTAAAGTAACTTCCGTAGAATCTAGAGGACGTAATTCATCACCGTATTTATAGGATGTTCTGGAACCCTTTTTAACGATCGTTTCTTCAAATTCATCAATAATATCTGTTCCCGTAGAGGTATGCATCCAACCTGTTTTTTCGTTAAATCCTTGATAAACAAAAAATTGCCCCCAAGTTACTGCGCCATATGCATTTAAACCCTCTTCACTTACTACGTGTACTTCGCCCCGAAAGAAGAACGATGTATGCGGATTAATAAGCAACATAGCATTACCTGATTTTGTTTTAGCTCCGGAAATTGCAAATCCGTTGGAACCTCTTGGCTCATCATCATTCAACCTAATCAAGCCATCATTAATAGCTACTCGGTTATCATTCGTTTTATCATAAAAAGCTTTAATTTTATTGGTAGAAACTCTTTCAATATCGCCTCCTATAGAACCTTCACTAAAATACATTGGCATCCAAGGCTCAAAATGAGTGATTAATTTGGGTTGTACTTCAGGATGCGTTTTTAGGTAAAAATTAACTCCATCGGCAAAAGCAACACATAACTCTTGAAGCCATTTAGGGCTATTGTTATAGTTTTTAATAGCTTCTTTTTTGGTCATGTATAGGTTGGCGCGCAAGTCACTGTACAAAGATGCTTCGCCATCTACTTCAGCAAGTCTACCAAGGGCCCAAATATAATTGCGTTCAACACGGTTAAAATCGTCTTCGCATTGCGCATATAACAATCCAAAAACTGCATCGGCATCCGTTTTCCCATAGATGTGTGGCACACCAAAATCATCTCTTATAATTTCAGTATTTTTAGCATGTTGTTGCCAGCGTTGTTCTTCATTAGTACTATTTTTTTCCTTTTTACAGCTTACAAAAGAGATAATAAAGAATAATAAAAATAAACGATTCATAATTGATTTTTTTTGATGGTTTAGATTGAAATTAATGAAGCTTCAGTAATAACTGTCAATATCAGCATTTTCATTGTCATTTCAAATTGTGCAAAGTGTTTTTGTATGATCAGTGGCGTGTTTTAAGCACTAAAGTTAGCAAATACAAAACCAACTAGGAAAATCCGTGAGTGTTTTTGTAAGTGTACAATTACTAGCAATAAATTATACAAGGTGTTGTAGGTTGTATTTTATTAGCAAATAAATTCGCTTAATTCCGTTTTTAATTTTTTTCCTTCTTTTCGTGCTTTTTCATCCAAGAAATATCCAATGATTCCGCCGACCAAAAGTCCAACTAAAAGTGATAAAAGTCCAAAAAAGACAGTTACCATTAAGCCAATTAAAGCACCTATCTGTGTATAATACCAAGGAATTGTGAATGAAAATTCCGCTTTCAAAAACTTGATAAAGTTATTTAATTCTTTTTTAACTACAATATTATCTTTTTCAATTTCGAAGTTTTGCCTAATTAATTTTAGTGCAGAATCTAGTATTTCTGCTTTTGGCTTGATGTTATTCATGAAACGAATTTCAGTTAATAGTCGAATGAATTTTTCAGAATACTTTTTGTTTTTAGGATTATCAGTATTTTTTCTGATTTCAGTTAGAATGTCTATTGTTTTTTGTATTTCCATAATATTGTTTTTTCAAATGTTTTACAACGGTTTTGATAAAATGCGTTTTTATCTTTTGCTGTAGGCTTTTTAGCTAGTCAATCGGTTCCAAAGGCAAGACAAAAGGTTCGAGCATTTGATTATCCAGTAGTTGAAAATCTGATTTCAATTGAGTAAATTTTTCAGTATTAATATCCTTTAAATTAATTGTTTCCCCAGGGTCATTTGAAATATCAAAGAGAAATTCTCCCTCTGCTGTTTTTAAATATTTCAGCGTGTCATCTAAATAGGCATTTTGTCTCTTTCGATTTGTAATTCTCCAATAAAATTTACGAGGGGTTAATTTTTTAAAATCTTCCAGATAAGACATCAAATTAATGCCATCAAATAGAAGGTTGTCTGGAATTTTGGCTTTGCTAGCAGCTAACATTGTTACAGTCCAATCCATAGTTATAACGGGCTGACTACTCACCGAACCTGCGGTAATTACATCAGGCCATCGAACGGCTGCTGGTACCCTAAGGCCCCCTTCATACAAGGTCAATTTCTGACCTTGAAATGGACCCATGTCTGAATATTGAACACCACCATGATCACTAGTGAATATAATCAGAGTTGACTTTTTTAAACCTGCCACTTCTATCGCTTTAAGTACTCTCCCAATATTGGTATCTAGATTTTTAACCATTCCGGCAAATATTTCCGGTGATCCACCGCTTAAATGACTAACATTATCTGGATAGGGATCATCTCCAGGCAACTGCCAGGGCCAATGAGGAGAAGTGTATTGCAGGCTTATAAAAAATGGTTTGTCATGTTTCTTGGAAATAAAATCAACAGTATAATCCGTAATAAGGTCTGTCAAATAGCCTTCTTTCTCAATAGGTAGATCATTTTCATATAGAATAAGTTCGTTATTGAAAGATTTATGGTCTATGTAATCGGCAGCACCACCCGAGATACCAAAGAACTGATCAAAGCCATGCTTACTAGGGAAAAAATCGGGAACTGCTCCAAGATGCCATTTACCGAATAATGCAGTTTCATAACCACTTTCTTTAATCATGGATGAAAGGGTAGGAATACTTGGGGATAGCCCCATATTAATATCATCAGCATTCATTCTCAATGGTTCACGTAAACCGATTTCATTCCTCGCCGGATATCTTCCTGTCATGAGCGCAACACGAGTTGGAGTACAAACTGGTGCACCAGCGTATGCATTTGTAAATTTCATGCCTTCATTGATGAAAGCATCTAAAACAGGAGTTTGATATTCAGTTCGGCCATAAATACTGAGATCAGCATATCCCATATCATCTACCATAATGTAAATTATGTTAGGTCGATTGTCACCAGATTCATTGGGAGTGCATGAAGTAATAATTCCTACGAGTATGAACCAAAAAATAATTTGGAGTTTCAATTTGAATGTTTTCATAATATTTTATTTAGACTTGTATTCAACGTTGTAACGCAACAAAACGTTATTAATTTTTGATGTTACCAAACTACTAATTTAAGTTCAATAGTAATCATTTCAATTGGTGTTTTATGACTAATAATTTTACAGGGTCTATTAGTAAGTTTTTACTTAATAACTTGCAATGGCTTTTACGCTGTCTTATATAAATACTGCTGAAATTTAATAAATAAGTTTCTAATCTTTATTACATCACCGCCTAGTTCTGCAATGCCATGTTGTTGCGAATGAAACATACTCGACAATAAAACAGGGAGCTTATTTTGGTCTAATTCGCCTACACCAGTTTCAATATATTTGCTTAATACAAATGCAATAAACGCTTTCTGTTTTTCATTCATCAATGTAAAAATAGTTGCTTCAGCAGCAGCCACACGTTCTGACCGTGTTAAAGGCTTTATTTCGCTGTTAAAAACATACTCCAACACATCAAACAAGTCGCTATTTTCTGCAGCCACCAATTTACGAAGTGCATTTAATTCTTTAGCACCTTAACCTGCAGCCTCTAATTTTTCGAGCAACGTTTTTCTTGTCATTGGATTACTCCACAATTCTCGTAATTCCGCTTCATTTTTAAATAAACTAGGTATATCTCCCATTAGATTATTTAGAAAATCTTTAGAAGTTATTGGCTTACCACTTGCATCCCAAAACAGAGTCTGGGTAGTATGTTGAATGGTTAATTCTTTACCATTTTTTAATTTTACGCTAACTTTATTCTTGCAAGTAGAAGGTAGGTTTCCGTAAATCTCACATTCCTTTGGTAGTTTTACTTCACAAACACAAGGTTGCTCACCGCATATTTTAGTACGAGATCTTATCTACTTCAACAATGCCATAGAGCTAATGTCTAAATTTACCATAGAAATTGTTTGTTTTTTAACTCAGTTCTTTGTTGCCCAAAGCCCTATACTTAAAACTACAAGTACACTTTCAAGGCTTAAAAGAAAAGGTTACAAACCCAAGGTAGATTACATAAACAAGATACAAATTTCAATTTGGTGAACCGCCGTATATGTGCACGAGGGTTAAATGTCCTGATGGACATTTGTTCCGAAGGGTAGAAATTTGTTTTCCCTATGTACGTTGGTGTGAGAGGCGCACTGGCTACTTTTTGGCAGTCAGCCGTCTACATCGATTGTAGCCAGTTTTTTTAATCCGTAACCTTTCGCATAATCCATTCTAAAGGTCCAGAAGTTTTATACTTTCTCCAAATAACTGCAAATACGATACATAATAAACTAAATACCAATGCATAAACTACAGAAAATTCAACAGAATAATTTCCCATTTTCGCTGGATTAATTGCTTCAATAATTCCCATTCCGATAATTACGTGTGCCACATAAAAGGTCAATGCTAATTGTCCTGTTTTGTTTAAGGCGTCAATTATTTTATTGTTTTCAAACCGTTTAGCAATTATTATACAAGCTGAAATTATTGCGAAGGCAATTGCACTACCATTGAACATATAAATTGGTAGTGGTGGCATTGGATTGGTTCCAAGTATTTCCGTTAATTCCTTTGCTGTTTCTTGGTTTCCTTCTGATAAAAAAGAAATAGATAAATACGAAAGAGCTTGGATAGAAACAAAAATGATTGAACTAATCCAAAATGTTTTCTTTATGAATTTATCATTGTGTAAATCCCGTTTTCCAAACCAATAACCAAACAACATAAAAGCAGTCCAAGGAATTACAGGGTGAAAACCATTGAAAAAGAGATTTCTCATAAACCCTTTGGCAGTCCAAAAGTCTTGATAGTCTAAGGTGTTAAAGTCCCATCCAGTTTCGTAGTTCCAAAATGTCATTAGTATTGGGAAAGCAACGATTAAGGTAATTGCGGTAGCTATCAGGGTTCTTTCTTTACTGGTCAATAATAGAATCGTAATTGCCATATAAATACCATAGAAATGAAGAATATCTGCTGGCCAAATTGCTATGTATGAAATACCGACAATAAACAAAAACAGTGCTCTTTTTAGTATTCTTCCCCGTACAATTTTTAATTTGTCTAGGTCTTTATTTTTAATAGCAGAATTTGTCATTAATGCAAGTCCAACACCTGCCAAAACAACAAAAGTTGCAGCCGCTTTTCCGTCAAAAACACTTGCAAAAGATTTTACCCAACTAAGTCCATTTTCACCAAAAACAACTTTAAAATTTACAATTATCATTCCGATAACTGCCAAGGCTCTTGCAACATCAATTCCGATTATTCTTTTCTTCATTTATCGTTTTTCTAATTGGCTACAACGGCTGGGCTATGGTTAGTGCGGGATCAAAAGGAACTGTCCTTTCGATTAAGCACTTAGCCAAACCTTTTTATTTTGTTTTATTTTTTCATTTATAAAGCCAAATTTATTTCATATTTCCCTATCGGGTAATCTAAAAGATTTGGCGGCCTTGGTTAAAAGCACTAAACTTTGGATTAAGCACTAAACCCTTATTAATTATAGCCATTGTTACCAGCTGGCTTATAATTTAGTTTCATATTCTTCTAATTTTTTCCATATGTCTATAAATTCTTTTATTCCTTCTTTTTTAAGGTCGGTATTGACAATCAAAAGTTTTCCGATTTTAGTTTCAGTGTTGAAAAACATATGGGTTGCGACTCCTGGGTCTCCACCAGTATGACCTATTTGTCCTTGCGCTGAAATACCCATAAAAACACCCATATTATATTCGTCATTATAAGCACTTTCATTTCTTTTATTATAATTTTTATCAGTCAGTTGTGGTCTAAATAGTTCCTCATAACTTTGCTTATTTAAGATGCTACCATTACCATTATTACCTGCAATTAATTCGGTTAAGTATTTCCCTAAATCAGTAGAAGAAGTAATTAAACCACCATCAGGATAATTAACCAATTGATAAAAAGCTAATTCGGTTTCTTTGTCTTTGTATAATTTAGAATGTTTTGAAAAATCTACTTCAGTAAATGACCAACCAGAATTGGACATTCCTAAAGGTGTAAGAATATGCTCGTTGGTAAATTCGTTAAATGATTGATTGGTTGCCTTTTCTATTACCAAGGCGGCTAATCCTGCGGCAATATTTGAATACTCAAATATTGCTCCCGGCTTTGTCTTTAAAAAATTATTTTTCTTATGCCATTTTCCATCTTCACTTAAAATATTCTTTAAAAATTCATCTAGGACCATTTTTTCATCAGGTGAGCGAAAATTACTATTTACTTTGGCTACCCCATTATCATTTTCTTTCAAAATATATCCATTCTTCTCATATCTAGAAGGGTCTTTAATACTAGAGGTGTGAGTTGCCAATTGTCGTATTGTAATTTGCTCATTGGGAAAATACGGATTATTTACATTAAACGATAAGTGTTTATTTATGGGGTCGTCTAAATTTAGTTTCCCAAGCTCTTGAGCTTTAAGTAATGCAATGCCAATAAAAGTTTTGGAAATAGAAGCAATGTTTTGAATTGTATTATTAGTGTATTTCTTGTTTGCTTTAATGTTAGAATACCCAAACCCTTTTTCATATAGAATGCCATCTTGATTTACAATAGCCACAGAGAATCCATTAATATATTCTCTTGAACATATATTCTCAAGTTCTTCGGTCAATTTTCTTAAAATAGAATCATTTGTTTGACAATACATTGAGCTAACAAGAATATTTAAGATTAATGTTATAACTAATTTTTTCATTTATTTTGAGTGTGTCTTATCCTATTATACGTTGACCTTTTTTAAGGTTAATAATTGCTTTTCAAATTTATACTTTATTGCCGGAACATTGATAACTTTTTTAAAAAATTCCCTCCGGGTTTTAAAAAAGTTACCAACATTCCTTACGTATTTAAAATAGATTTTTTCATTTTTCTATAAGATTTGTATTTGTGTTGTTGGTTTTTGTGAGCAAACTCGGGTGTTTTCAACTCTACTGAGTAATGTCTTCTATGGTTGTTATAAATTTCAATAGCCTGTTTGACCATTTTTTGAGCTGTTTTAAAGTTTGGAATCGTTTTCCCTAATCCAAATTCTTGTTTTAGAATTCCATTAATCCTTTCAGCTACAGCATTTTCGTATGGGCTTGAGTTTTGAGTTGTACTTAAAGTCATGTTTTTTGCTTTGGCAAAATCTGCAAAATCAGGACAGCAATATTGTATCCCTCTATCAGAGTGATGAATTGTGTTTTGATGTTTGTAAATTCGATTATTGCCAGCCATTTCCAGAGCATCTTTTACTAGTTTTACTTTCATATTTGTATCTATTTTATAGCCCATTACTTTTTTAGAATAGGCATCCGTAACCAGCGCTAAATAGGCATGTTGTGATGCTAATTTAATGTAGGTTATATCGCTTACAAATACTTGTTCTGCGTTTATAATTTCAAGGTTTACAGTTAAATCTTCTGATTTGTAAAAGCCATGATTAGAGTCAGTTGTAATATGATATTTTTTAGTTTTCTTAATCAATAAGCCATAGTTTCTCATTAAGGCGTAGAACTTGTCACGCCCCATTTTAATGCCGTTTTTGATTAAATCACCCTTGATATCCAAATATACTTTTGCACAACCATAACGAGGCTGTAAAAGCCTAATGGGCTTTATTAGCTCAAAGATAATAAGTGCTTGTTTTTGTTCTAATTCTTGTTTTTTGATTCTTTTGTAATAAGCCTGTCTGCTTATACCGAAGCATTGGTGGATCCATTTCTCTTTGAAAGGTCTTTCATTTTTTTCTCCACTTCTTTGTACAGTGCTTCGGGCAATAACTTTTTTGCGAATCCAAGATTTGTACTATTCTCAAAATCAGCGATTATCATTTGTTGAAAGTCTTTAACGAACTCGAGTTCTTCGACACGTTCTTTGAGTTTTTTAAGTTCTTGATTTTTACTCATTGTTTTAGAATTTTGTTCAAAGGAACGCAATTTTTTCATCCAATAGGTAATAGATGATCGAGAAATTCCATGCAATTTAGCTGCATAATTTACAGAAATCTGACCGTTTGTAATTTGGTCAATGATGGAAAGTTTGAGATCAAAACCAATTTTTTGATACTTCTTTTTTGGACAGGGGTGTTTTTTTGTTAGTGTCATAAGTTGCTAAAAGTGTTTAATTTTTTGTCAACCTATTTCAGGAATTGTCATATTTTTTAATGAGGCACAACGGTTTGTGTATGGTTAGTGGCGTTTTAAAGAACCAAAATTTTAAGTTTATAACAGAGCTTTATTAAAAGAATGAACTTCAAATTTAGCACTATGTAGCCATTAACTATACATATTGTGTGTGCCCAGTATGGGCATCTTTAACTTATCGCAAGATAAGTTATTCAACTAGAGGGTGCAAGTCCCTTATGCACAGGAGTAACGTCTTGAAGCATTAGTAAGTCGCAAGGGTGGTAACTGCGAAGTTACATCTGAAGAAAGCGAGACTACAAAACTCGGTACTGACGAACAGAAATCGTATACAGAGGCATATTTACTTGGGTAAGCAAGCACATCATTGTAACGCCCAAAAGAGTAACAAAAGGGTAAGTATGTAGATACGGCAGGAATTGAGTGAAAGAAGATGCCATTACCTGGGGAGGTCTCTAGAGCCACGAGTTGGCTGTATAGAGAAGTCAGCAGAAGTCATAGTACTTACAGGAAACGAGGAGGGGAAAACCCTCACGGTCTCACAAGTAAGGAAGGACTGAACATTAAATTACGTTGTAATTCGACTAGGAGGCGTTGCTAGCCTAGTCTTAGCTCAACAGGAGTAAACAAATTATTTAAAACTATGATTGCCCAAGTATTAGAAGCTACGAATCTTTATAAAGCAGCACGTCAAGTTATGCGCAATAAAGGAGCAAGCGGAATAGACAGTATGTCGCATCAAAAACTCCCTGAATACATTAGGGAAAATAGGTCAGAACTACTGCTATCCATTTGTAATAATAGCTATGTACCACAAGCAATTTTAGGAGTAACGATCCCTAAAGGAAATGGTAAAACCCGACTTTTAGGAATACCAACGGTAGTAGACAGATGGTTACAACAGGGGGTAAACCAACAATTAATGACTAAGTTCGAATACGAATTTGAAACCTTTAGTTACGGATTTCGCCCACAGAAGAACATCCAAAAGGCAGTACTACAAGCCCAGCGATACATCAATGATGGCTATCAGGATATTGTAGATATTGACTTAAAAGGATTCTTCGATGAAGTAGACCATTGCATCCTACTGCAACTTATTTACAACAAAGTACAATGCCGAACCACCTTGCGTTTAATCCGAAAATGGCTTAGAGTTCCCATTTCAATAAATGGAAAACTTTATAAACGCCGAAAAGGAATTCCACAAGGCAGTCCAATAAGTCCATTACTATCTAATATTATATTAGACGTTCTGGATAAAGAAATGCAAAAACAAGGGGTACGATATGTGCGTTATGCAGACGATTTTAGTATGTATGCTAAAAGCAAAAGCGAGGCAAAACGAATAGGAAATAGCATGTATTTGTTTCTTAGAGACAAATTAAAGCTCCCTATAAATGGTGCTAAAAGTGGTATACGCAGACCTGTAAATTTTAAATTGCTAGGACACGGTTTTGTGCCAATCTATAAGAAAGGCATAAAAGGGCAGTATCAACTAGTTGTAAAACAGGAAAGTTGGGAAAAGTTTAAGCGCAATCTTAAAAGTTTAACCAAGAAAACCAAACCAATGTCTTTACTAGAAAGACTCGAGCGACTAAATCAAGTTTGCAGGGGCTGGATGAATAATTACCGATTAACAAACATTTATGCTAAACTTAAAAAGTTGGATGAATGGTTGCGAAATAGGTTACGATATTGCATTTGGCATGATTGGAAAAAACTAGAAAGAAAACGTAAAAGCCTAATTCGATTAGGAATAGAAAACGGACAAGCGTATGCTTGGAGTAGAACAAGAATGGGAGGCTGGGCAGTAGCCCAAAGCCCTATACTTAAAACTACAATTACCCTTTCTATACTTAAAAGAAAAGGTTACAAACCCATGGTAGATTACATAAATAAGAAGCAAACTTCAATTTGGTGAACCGCCGTATACGAGACCCGTACGTACGGTGGTGTGAGAGGCGCACTGGCTACTTTTTGGTAGTCAGCCGTCTACTCGATTGTGCTTTCGTTTATTTTGTTTTGCTATTAAAACTGTATGAATTTCTATTCCATTTTGCTTTTTATATTCGACATCTTCATTATTCAGTATTTGGAAATCATTTTCAATTAATTCAGATTTTATTTTGTTTAGTTCGTGATAATAGAAAAACATTCTACTTCCATTACTTCCCGTCTGGTATTTAGAGTGCTCATACTTCCCTTCTACGAAACTGAGATATAATATTCCTTTTTCGGTTAATAATTTTGCGCAATTTTCGATTAATTCTTTTCTATCTTTTTTTGATAAATAGGGTATTATAAATCCACAAACAATAGCATCAAATTTTCTTTCTATTTTTTCAATAAACCTAACGTCCATAACTTCAAAATTGGCTGTTGGGTTGTTTTTATTTGCCAATTCAATCATATTTGGTGAAACATCAAGTCCCAAAATATTAAAATCAGGTTTTTTTGAAATGAGATATTTAGTGATATTTCCTGGTCCACATCCGAGTTCCAATATGTTAGGTTTTTCAGTTTCTATTAAATTACAGAATATATCATAAGTAGTGTTGTATAAATCTAAATTCATAAACTTGTCTTCATACAAATTTGCGACCTTATTCCAAGTGTTAAATGTTTCGGTATATTTATCTGTAATCTTGTTCAATTTTCGGTTGGTTTTTAATGAAGCACAACGAGTTTTTATATGATTTGTGCGACTGGAAAATCGGAGATTTTTCGGACGTAGCAAATTGTTTGTTGAATGTTTGTCGTTTGTACTAGTTCAAATGTAAGCATAAATTATATGAGGTGTTGGCTGTAGTTTTTAATCGTTAATATTTTCTATCAGTTTATATTTTTCTTTAACAAGTTTTGTTCTTTTCTCTCCAATCGGTTCTGTTTTTAAAACACTTTCAATTTCGATGAATTTATTGGCAAAAGCATAAAATTTTTCAGTAGTAATAAAATTCTCTAACCAGTCAGCAAAATCGATTAACTCGTTTTGGTCTTTTGAATAAATCAATTGTTCAGCTAAACTCGAATATTCCCAATTTGAATTCTCAGATTTATCAAAGTCAAGCAATTCTTTGTTTAAAAATTTGTCAATCAAATACGTGTTAGAGTAAAATGTCTCCATAGCCTTTTTCTCAGCTTGTTTAATCCGTTTAGTTTTAAAAAGGGTAATTGTCCATTCAAACAGAAAAATTGGAAATCCGCAGTCATCTGGAAAGTTTTTTTCGAACCAGTTGTAATATCTTAAAGCTCCTGAATAATCGTTTATTTTCAAATATAATTCTGGTGGTAAATAGCGAAGTCCTCGACTATCATCATAATATCCTCCCCAACGTTTTTTATCAGCAGAAAGCGCACGTTTTATTTTCGTGATTTTATTCTTTATTCTTTCTACTTGTTTTGGTGTCATTTTTATCTTTTTCGTGTTATTACAGCCAACGTGGTTGTGTAAGGAAAGTTGCGTATTTAGAAACGTAATTTTCCGATTTAAAGATAATGTAATTTAATAAACGGAAATAATAATGATTACAATAATTAAGAAATTTTTTTTACACGGTGTTGGCAACTGGCTTTATTCAGACTCAATCTTTTTTATTATAACTTCCATTTTCATTGGTAGTTGTATCGGGATTGGATTTATTGTCGGGTATTTTAAAGGTTTTTCGGATGGAAAATAAGCTATCTTTTAGTTGGATGTTTTCTATAACTAAATCATAATCAGCTTTAGTTTTTTTATAGTCAGACACTAAATATCCAGACCAAAAAATAATATTAATAATAAAAATTAAAATGGTAACAATTACAGATTTATTAGTGTTTTCTAAAGTCCGCCAAAAAGAGCTATCTTTTTTAACTCCATTGTCTTCAATAAACTCAATAGAGTTTTCTAATATTTTCAAGCAATCGTTCATATGTGAAATATTTCCACGACTTGCAAATGAATACCATTTTTTTGCAGAATTGTATAATAAAGATTCAGCTCCTAAATATTTCAGTAATAAGTCAGATAATTTAGATACCCAACTACTATCAAAGTCAGATGGATTTTTCAGTTTTTCTTTATGCCTATTTAAAGACTTTATTGCTTTTTTATCTGTATTATTCATTTTTTGCTTGTTGCCAACGTTTATGTATAAGAATAGTTGCGGGTTTGTATGCGAGGATTTTCCGAAGGAAAATCAGACGTTACAAACACGCAACGACCTTTGATTAAGCACTAAACCGCAATTATTTTTATACGGTGTTATGTGCTGCCTTTTTTATTCTTTATTATGACAAATATAATACGCTCTTTCGTATAATTCATCGTAAGTGACTATTTCAATGTTTTTTAGATTTTTCCTAAACATTTCGAATGATGAGAATTTTGTTTCATTAATTTTCCATCAATAATAAACTCATTTAGATTTCCAATTAAAATAAAAGCCTTTGGATTGTATAAATACAATGTTTCTCCGGTTAAATTATCTTGTCCGTCTTTTATTTCTGTTTTTGTAGAAAAGTCTTTAATAGCTTTATGAACTGTACGTTGAACTTGAGCAATTGCTCCAGCAAGAGAGTCAGAAATTTGCCAAGATTCTCCTCGGTATGCATTCTTTACAGGTTTTAATAGTGAATCACTATTTAACTTTAATTCACAAAAGCAAAGAGAATTAATAGCTCCTAAAGATTTAAATAAAGCATCAGTCCTTTTTCCACCCGAATTAAAGTTTGAGCCAGAAGTAACTTGTTCAAGTTTTTTTGAATTTAATTCGGAATTAAAAATGTAATCTAATTCATAGCCTAAAATCCAAGTATTTTTTTCGAAAAACTTTTGCCACACAAGTTCATTACTAACTTTTTTGTTAGATTCATCTTCTAATTTACTTTTAAATTTTTCAAAGAATTCAGTATCTGATTGTAGTTTGTCAAATATTTCTAACTGTGTTTTCCTGTATCCAAAATTTATTAAATCTTTAGTTGTTACATTATTATTTAGAGCATCCTGAAGTAGCTCTAAATTATCTTCGATAAGTTTCCCAGCTTGATTTTTATTTAAAAGCATTTGAGCCAAATCAGAATCTTTGACATTAAATTTACTCTCATTAGGAAAATCAGTTTCTTTAATACCTTTTAAAAAAAAGTAAAGTCGTTCAATTTCAAATCCGTGAAAAGAGGCTTCTCTTACTTTATTTTTAATTGGATTATCTTCAATACCAAATTGTTGAACTATCAGTTTTTCTATTTGTCTTTGGTCTTCAAGGAATATTGCTTTTAATTGTCTTTTGCCATTTAACGATACTCCAAGTGTTTCTTGGTCTTTTAAGATATATTCATTTTTTTCAAAGTCTAATAGTTTGTGAGCAAACCGTTTTTCCCTTTTATCATATGGTGATTTAAAGGATTTAGAAAAGTATATTTTGTCTAACGTACGTTGAAGAGCGTGAAGTTTATCTTTTCTTTCCTCGTCCATAGTTTAAATTTTTATTGGGTTTCTTGGATTCAACGTTGTAATGCAACAAATTGTTATTACTTTTTGATGTTACTAAGCTACTAATTTTAGTTCAATATTGATCATTTCAAGAGGTGTTTTATACCCAATAATTTTTCGTGGTCTATTGTTAAGTTTATCTTGTATAATTTGGAGTTGATTTTCGCTAATTTCATTAAAGTTTGTTCCTTTAGGTAGATACCTTCTTATGAGTCCATTTGTGTTTTCATTAGTACCTCTTTCCCAAGAAGAATATGGATGAGCAAAGTAAATTTTCATACCGGTATTTTCAGTAATTTTTTCATGTCTTGCCATTTCAATTCCATTGTCATACGTCATAGATTTTTTAAGATTATTGTTTAATTGATTTAACTTTTTAGAAAATTCTTTAGCCACTTCATCTGCTTTTTTAGAGTTTAATTTTACTATTATAGTAAATCTTGTTTTGCGTTCAACAATGGTTCCAATAGCACTTTTATGATCTTTTCCAATGACTAAATCACCTTCCCAATGTCCAGCTTCAAGTCTAAGTTCAATATGTCCAGGTCTATTGTCAATACTGACTTGATTGACTATTTTACTTCCTCCACCACGTCTTTTTTTAGAGGGGTTTCTTGTTGTTTTTTTACGAACGAGCAGCTTGATTAGTTTTTTATTTAAACTAGCTTGTGGTCTTGTATAAATGTGTCTATATATTGCTTCGTGAGAAATAGCCATTATAGGATCATTCGGATACAATTCTTTAAGTCTCCCAGAAATTTGTTCAGGAGTCCAATTGGATAAAAGTCCTTTATATACAAAAAATCTTAACAGAGAATATGTACTTATTTTATCTCTATTCCTTTTGTTAGCGTACTCATCTTTTGCATTCCAATGTGCTAGTTCAGCATCATAAATATCATTATTATCTAGCACCCATTTATTGATTTCTCTGGAGATTGTAGAAGGTGCTCTATCAAGAGTTTTAGCAATGTATGTTTTGGTCTTTTTTTCGTTTAAAAGTGTCTGAATTTGGACTCTTTCTTTAAGGGTAAGTCGTCTGTGTTTTTTTACTATCATTTTACAAATCTATAAATTTAGATTTGTTGCGTTAAGTTATTGAATGGAAGTAACTTTTCCGCCAGTTTTTTACAACGTTGTTGTGTAAGAAAAGTTGCGTAATTTAAGCACTAAAGTTAGCAAATAAAACACGGGTAGAAAGTCCGCGAGGACTTTCATAAATTGGCTTTTACCAGCAATTTTTTTTACACGGTGTTGGGCATAGTTTTTTATTCGTAATACATTTTAAATTTCTCAAAAGTTTCTTGTCTAGGAATATTTAATGTCATTTGATAATATCCATCTTCTTTTGATAAAATCTGATAAATATATTTATCTCCTTTTACACTAAAATTTGACCTTGTTTCATTGTTACTTTCCACAAAGACTAATTCAAATTCGGTTTCGTTAATCCAATTATAAGTCAGTTTTGAAAATGTATTATTAGAAAATGAGTCCGTCCATTTTCCTTTTTCCATTTTTACTCTTGTTGTATCTCCAGCAACTTCGAAATAATAAAATTCCTTTTCATTTTTAAATTCCTTGAGTTGCTTTTTCGAAATTTCAGGTTTTGGCTTTTCCGTTATTCTCGTCACTGCTTCTTTTGGCGGTTCCAATCTGTCTAATAAATTTCGGAATTCCACACAATTTCTTTGAAGTCTATAATAAACTTGTTGTCCGATTTTTTGAGTTTGTGATTGCTCAAATTTTCCTAAATATGGATAAAGTTGCTTTTCGTATAAAGTGTTTATTTTCAGTGTATCATTTTTAATTTCCAAATTTTTTAAGTAATCACACATTACATAAGAAACAGAATCAATTCCTGTCATCGTTTGTGAAAATGTAATATTGGAAATTCCAATTAATAATATTATTAATACTTTTTTCATTTCGTTTAAATTATGCCCAACGTGGTTGTGTATTGAATGTTGCGGCTTTGTGAACGAGGAATTTCCAACGGAAATTCAGTAGTTTGCAAAGAAGCAATAAGTTTTAGTCTAGCCAAATATAGCAATATTTAATACACGGTGTTGTAAACAGTACTTTTTCATTCGCAATTATTAATTCAGACTTTCAATTATCAAATTCAAGAGTTCATACGCTCCAATTCCTAATCCAGTTCCAATTAACATCCAGTAAATTCTTTGTTTTTTATCGGCTTGAACGATTTGTTTTTCAATTGTCTTTCCGTTTTTAACTAATTCCAATTCTATTTCTCTTTTATCGAATTGTTTGTATTTCGATTTCAGAATAAAATTTTCAGAATTCAGGTTTAGCTTGTGCTTAATTCCAGAAAAAGAGAATTTTTCAGAAACAGTTTTTCCATCTAATAAAACTTTTTCAATTCCGAATACAGAATTCATAAATTCTATTTTGTGGTTTTCAATATTAAATTCAGCATATTTCATTTTTTGTTCAGTTTTTTTTCGGTATTGTTTACAACGTTGTTGTATATGGTTTGTTGCGTGTTTCAAGCAACTAATTTAGTAAATAATTACTGACCAAGAAAGTCCGCGAGGACTTTCGTAAGTAGACGAGAAGCCAGCAATAAATTATATACGGTGTTGTGCGTAGGCTTTTATTGTTTCGTCCATTTTCTCTTTCGGATATTTCCATTTTAGCATTTTATTCGGTGAGCTATTTAGTCTACCATTTAAATCTCTAAAATTCATATTATCATAATCACCAAATTCATATTTCCAATCTTCAAGAAATAACAGACAATTATTTAGAGAACCATTCGTACTTCGGTCATTATTTGTTTCATACAATTTAGTTTCTCCTATTATTTTTTCAACCAATTCATATTCAATTATAATTCCGTCGTAGATTAATTGCGCATAAAAAGTTTCTTTGAAAATAGAAGATAAATTTTTCAAATCAGTTTTTTTTACATTTGGTAAAATCAGAAGATATTTGGTCAGTTTGTTAATTAACAACCAACATTTTTTATGACTTACATAAAATAGAGTAGAAGTCCAATCGCCTAAATATTCGTTTTCAATTTTGTCATTTTCACATATAAATTCTTTCGTAACTTTTTCCAGTTTTCGAGTTGTAAATATTTTAGTTTGGCTCATTAATTTCAGTATTTTACGTTCTGTTTGTCTTCTCCTGAAATAGGTTGTCAATTTTTGTTATGAATTTTATGATCAAAAATAGTGTTTAGTAATCGGAACATTGATAACTTTTTTAAAAAATTCCCTCCGGGTTTTAAAAAAGTTACCAACATTCCTTACGTATTTAAAATAGATTTTTTCATTTTTCTATAAGATTTGTATTTGTGTTGTTGGTTTTTGTGAGCAAACTCGGGTGTTTTCAACTCTACTGAGTAATGTCTTCTATGGTTGTTATAAATTTCAATAGCCTGTTTGACCATTTTTTGAGCTGTTTTAAAGTTTGGAATCGTTTTCCCTAATCCAAATTCTTGTTTTAGAATTCCATTAATCCTTTCAGCTACAGCATTTTCGTATGGGCTTGAGTTTTGAGTTGTACTTAAAGTCATGTTTTTTGCTTTGGCAAAATCTGCAAAATCAGGACAGCAATATTGTATCCCTCTATCAGAGTGATGAATTGTGTTTTGATGTTTGTAAATTCGATTATTGCCAGCCATTTCCAGAGCATCTTTTACTAGTTTTACTTTCATATTTGTATCTATTTTATAGCCCATTACTTTTTTAGAATAGGCATCCGTAACCAGCGCTAAATAGGCATGTTGTGATGCTAATTTAATGTAGGTTATATCGCTTACAAATACTTGTTCTGCGTTTATAATTTCAAGGTTTACAGTTAAATCTTCTGATTTGTAAAAGCCATGATTAGAGTCAGTTGTAATATGATATTTTTTAGTTTTCTTAATCAATAAGCCATAGTTTCTCATTAAGGCGTAGAACTTGTCACGCCCCATTTTAATGCCGTTTTTGATTAAATCACCCTTGATATCCAAATATACTTTTGCACAACCATAACGAGGCTGTAAAAGCCTAATGGGCTTTATTAGCTCAAAGATAATAAGTGCTTGTTTTTGTTCTAATTCTTGTTTTTTGATTCTTTTGTAATAAGCCTGTCTGCTTATACCGAAGCATTGGTGGATCCATTTCTCTTTGAAAGGTCTTTCATTTTTTTCTCCACTTCTTTGTACAGTGCTTCGGGCAATAACTTTTTTGCGAATCCAAGATTTGTACTATTCTCAAAATCAGCGATTATCATTTGTTGAAAGTCTTTAACGAACTCGAGTTCTTCGACACGTTCTTTGAGTTTTTTAAGTTCTTGATTTTTACTCATTGTTTTAGAATTTTGTTCAAAGGAACGCAATTTTTTCATCCAATAGGTAATAGATGATCGAGAAATTCCATGCAATTTAGCTGCATAATTTACAGAAATCTGACCGTTTGTAATTTGGTCAATGATGGAAAGTTTGAGATCAAAACCAATTTTTTGATACTTCTTTTTTGGACAGGGGTGTTTTTTTGTTAGTGTCATAAGTTGCTAAAAGTGTTTAATTTTTTGTCAACCTATTTCAGGAATTGTCAGTAATTTGTATTAAACACAACGTTTATGTATAAGAATAGTTGCGGGTTTGCGTGCGAGGATTTTCCGCAGGAAAATCAGATGTAGCAAACACGCAACTACCTTTGTTTTAGCACTAAACCGCAATTATTTTTATACGGTGTTAGGCACAGTTATTCTTTCAATTTTAAAAATATTGCTGCATTATTATAAAAAATATCTTCTTTCTCTTTATCTGTCAAGAAATCAAGACTTTTTAGGAAATTAATTGATTTTTCAATAGCATATGGAAATTTCATTTGATCAGAGCCAAACATTACTCGATTTAGATAACCAGCTTCTTTTGCGTTTTTGATAAATTCTTTAATATAGCGTTGTGTATTAGGTTCTACCCATAACATTACTGCAAGATCTGTATAGAGTTGTGGATAATAGGCCATGAGCCTAAGAGCATGCTCTGGCCAATCTTCTCCACCAGCATGCATCATATAAATTCGAAGTTTAGGATATTTCACCAAAACATCTTCAATTGTATATGGATCACCTAATTTTAATCTTGCTTTTGGTGACCAAGAATATGTTCCACCAGGATCTCCCCCCCCATGTGTACAGCCACAGGAATATCATATTTTTCACAAATTTGTAAGTAAGGCTGCCAAATAGAATCACTTAACGTTGTCCCACCGTAATAAGGCGCGGTTTCTCCGAAAACTTCAATTTTATTATCTTTCACCATTTGTTCAAATTTTACAGAATCCATGTCATAATCATCTGGTGTATACATTAAAATACCTCTTATGATACGTTGATTACTATCTTTTGTTACCCAATTCTCAACACTTTCAGGATTACCACTTACCATTGCCTTAACGATATTAAATTTTTCAAATGCAGCAAATGTTTCTAAACGGTGTGATTCTGCATTTTTTGAACCTTTATTACCGTAATAATCTTGGTCTGGTTCTTTTCCTTCAAATTCACTTTCAGTGTAGGAGTGAATATGCATGTCAATAATCTTTGTATGGGTTTGTGCAAACAAGGATAAATGAACTAAAGTAGAAGTCAGTAATATAATATTGAACTTTTTCATGGTATTTTGTCTTATCCTATTATACGTTGACCTTTTTTAAGGTTAATAATTGCTTTTTAAATTTATACTTTATTGCCGGAACATTGATAAGTTTTTTAAAAATTCCCCTTCGGGTTTTAAAAACTTATCAACATTCCTACGGCGCTAAAGTAGTAACTTTAACTCGTTTATAATTTTTGTTTTCATGTTGATTGTATTGTAAATGAACTTCTTGTGGTTTTTTTAAATCTAAACTCCAATGCATTCTTTGGTTGTTGTAAAGTGCTACAGCTTCTTTCACCATTTTTTGAGCGATTTCTACAGATTTAATAGTGTTTTTTAATGCAAATTCGTACTTCAAAATACCATTTATTCGTTCTGCAATTGCGTTTTCATAAGGGTCATATTGTTGGGTTGTGCTTAATATAAATCCTTTATTTTGTGCATATTGTGAGTAATCTGGACAGCAATATTGGATTCCTCTGTCGGAATGATGAATGATGTTTTTGTGATTAAAAATGCAGTTTTTATGAGCCATACTTAATGCTTCTTTTACCATCGAAACTTTCATATTGTCTTGCAAGTTCCAGCCCATAATTTTACGAGAATACGCATCGGTTACAAGGGCTAAATAGGCGTGACCCGAATCGGTTTTAATGTAAGTAATATCGCTTACAAAGACTTGTTCGCTATGAGTTATTTTCAAGTCAGTCAATAAATTAGGCGATTTATAAAAGAAGTGTTTGGAGTCTGTTGTAATAAAATAACGCTTGGTTTTTTTAATCAGCATTCCTCTTAAGCGTAGTAAATCGTTTATGGCATCTCGCCCCATTTTGATATTGATTTCCATTAGTTTTGGTTCTAAATATTCGTACAGCTTTCTTGTTCCAGTTTTGGGTAGTGTTTTTCGGTATTCAAGCACTAAATTCAGCACTTTTTCTCTTGCCAATTCTTTTACTTTTTCCCTTTCAACACCTTGATAATAGGCTTGTTTTGTAATCCCGAGCGATTCGTAAATCCATTTTATTTTGAAAGCTTTTTCTTCTTTCTTTGAATTTCGTTTGCCAATCCCTCGGGCAAGTACTTTTTTGAGAGTTCCTCCCCCGTAACTTTCTCAAATTCAACAATTAATTCTTGTTGAAATTCTTTGATTCCTTCTAGATCCTCGATTCTTTCCTTGAGTTTTTTAATCTCATCATCTTTTGAAATAAAGGTTTTTTGATTGGAATAGTTGCTTAATTTTTTCATCCAGTAGTGTATTGTTGTTCGTGAAATATTGTACTTCTTCGAAGCAAAGTTAGCGGATATTTGACCATTATTGATTTGGTCAATGACAAAAAGTTTGTACTCGAAAGTAACTTTTTGATAGCTGTCTTTTCGACAGGCCTGATTTGTTGGTGTTTCCATAGTGTGCTAAAAGTGTTTAATTTTTAGTCAACCTATTTTAGGACGATACATTTTCATAAGTTGTGCCTAACGGTATTGTATAACTAAAGTTGCGTTTTGGCAACCACAATTATTCGTTGGTTAAATTTATGGTTTTTGTTTGTTAGAATCATTCTATATTCCTCTATTTAGCAATTTTGGTTATGCGTTGTGTGTGCCCAGTATGGGCATCTTTAACTTATCGCAAGATAAGTTATTCAACTAGAGGGTGCAAGTCCCTTATGCACAGGAGTAACGTCTTGAAGCATTAGTAAGTCGCAAGGGTGGTAACTGCGAAGTTACATCTGAAGAAAGCGAGACTACAAAACTCGGTACTGACGAACAGAAATCGTATACAGAGGCATATTTACTTGGGTAAGCAAGCACATCATTGTAACGCCCAAAAGAGTAACAAAAGGGTAAGTATGTAGATACGGCAGGAATTGAGTGAAAGAAGATGCCATTACCTGGGGAGGTCTCTAGAGCCACGAGTTGGCTGTATAGAGAAGTCAGCAGAAGTCATAGTACTTACAGGAAACGAGGAGGGAAAACCCTCACGGTCTCACAAGTAAGGAAGGACTGAACATTAAATTACGTTGTAATTCGACTAGGAGGCGTTGCTAGCCTAGTCTTAGCTCAACAGGAGTAAACAAATTATTTAAAACTATGATTGCCCAAGTATTAGAAGCTACGAATCTTTATAAAGCAGCACGTCAAGTTATGCGCAATAAAGGAGCAAGCGGAATAGACAGTATGTCGCATCAAAAACTCCCTGAATACATTAGGGAAAATAGGTCAGAACTACTGCTATCCATTTGTAATAATAGCTATGTACCACAAGCAATTTTAGGAGTAACGATCCCTAAAGGAAATGGTAAAACCCGACTTTTAGGAATACCAACGGTAGTAGACAGATGGTTACAACAGGGGGTAAACCAACAATTAATGACTAAGTTCGAATACGAATTTGAAACCTTTAGTTACGGATTTCGCCCACAGAAGAACATCCAAAAGGCAGTACTACAAGCCCAGCGATACATCAATGATGGCTATCAGGATATTGTAGATATTGACTTAAAAGGATTCTTCGATGAAGTAGACCATTGCATCCTACTGCAACTTATTTACAACAAAGTACAATGCCGAACCACCTTGCGTTTAATCCGAAAATGGCTTAGAGTTCCCATTTCAATAAATGGAAAACTTTATAAACGCCGAAAAGGAATTCCACAAGGCAGTCCAATAAGTCCATTACTATCTAATATTATATTAGACGTTCTGGATAAAGAAATGCAAAAACAAGGGGTACGATATGTGCGTTATGCAGACGATTTTAGTATGTATGCTAAAAGCAAAAGCGAGGCAAAACGAATAGGAAATAGCATGTATTTGTTTCTTAGAGACAAATTAAAGCTCCCTATAAATGGTGCTAAAAGTGGTATACGCAGACCTGTAAATTTTAAATTGCTAGGACACGGTTTTGTGCCAATCTATAAGAAAGGCATAAAAGGGCAGTATCAACTAGTTGTAAAACAGGAAAGTTGGGAAAAGTTTAAGCGCAATCTTAAAAGTTTAACCAAGAAAACCAAACCAATGTCTTTACTAGAAAGACTCGAGCGACTAAATCAAGTTTGCAGGGGCTGGATGAATAATTACCGATTAACAAACATTTATGCTAAACTTAAAAAGTTGGATGAATGGTTGCGAAATAGGTTACGATATTGCATTTGGCATGATTGGAAAAAACTAGAAAGAAAACGTAAAAGCCTAATTCGATTAGGAATAGAAAACGGACAAGCGTATGCTTGGAGTAGAACAAGAATGGGAGGCTGGGCAGTAGCCCAAAGCCCTATACTTAAAACTACAATTACCCTTTCTATACTTAAAAGAAAAGGTTACAAACCCATGGTAGATTACATAAATAAGAAGCAAACTTCAATTTGGTGAACCGCCGTATACGAGACCCGTACGTACGGTGGTGTGAGAGGCGCACTGGCTACTTTTTGGTAGTCAGCCGTCTACTCGATTGTAGCACGTTTTTACATATCATGATTAATAATTATAATCAATTTTCGTTTTGGTGATATTAAATAAAAGTCAGTTCCACCAGTTTTTTTATAGGCATAAAATCCACCTTTTTCGTTTGCTACAGTTCTGATGAAGTCTTGTCGTTCTACAATTTCTCCTTTCCAACCTCCATAAGTTGGCGTCACAAATTCAAGCGTTTCAATATCAGTTCGTTTCACTGGCGTTTCAGTCCATTTTATGTCACTGAGTTCATTTGGCGGAAAGTTTTGAACGAAATCTTCAGGTGGGTTTGTAAAATAGTCCGCCATTTCATCGTTAAATTTATAAATGTCTAGCGAGTAACCTTCTCCACGCACACCTATTTCTCCGTAATCATATTCTTCCCAACTCCAAAAGGATTTTCCAGTCAATTCTTCAGACCTTTCTTTAATATAAAAGTTTTTTGATAATGGGAATATTTGTAATTGCCAAGAAACAAAAATTACTATCACACTTAGAATTGAAGTTTGAATAATAAAGGATTTTCGATTTCCTGTTTTGTATGCTTTAAATATTCGGTAAACCCAAAATATCAATCCAATTATGATTAGAATAAAAATCAGTAAAATTATTAGGTAGAATGTCATTTTTCAAATGTGTTACAACGTGGTTGTGTATTGAATGTTGCGGTTTTGTGAACGAGGAATTTCCAACGGAAATTCGGTAGTTTGCAAAGAAGCAACAAGTTTTAGTTTAGCCAAATATAGCAATATTTAATACACGGTGTTGTGGCACGTTATTGTTATTCATCTCTTTGTTTTAATTCAGGTAAATCTTTAGAAATTTCGTAATATTTCTTGTCATTCATTAAACTTTCTCGTACTTTTTCTAATTGCTCATTTAATTGTTTTGGAACATTATATTTGATTCCAAAACTTTTTCTTATTTCAGTATCAGTATGCTTGTCATATTCTTTCCAGTCAATTTCTGGTGTGTTAACAAGGTCAATTTGTTCCTTTATGATTTCTAAAAGCTCCTTTGATTCATTTGAGTTGACATCATAAAATTCAAGTTGTCTTAAAATATCTTTTGGGAAAGCATAACGCCAATTATCAATTGAATTTCTATTAAAGTACTTGCCGTTTTCTTTAAAGTTCTTAATCGCAATTTTTTGAAGAATGATTGTATCTAAAGATACTTTTTTATCTTTTGAAAAGGCTGACTTCAAACTAATCACTTGCTTGAATGAACTTTCAGTATGCCATTTTTTTAAGGTCTTAATTGTATTTTCGTTAAATTCAATTCCGTACACAACTTTGGCTTTATTTATTTGTTGGTCAACGTAATTAAAATCTGATTCAAATTTTTTATAATAGACATTATTTAGTATCTCTTGATTCACAGATGTTGTAGTTTTTAATGTAAAAGTTATTACAAAACAAATTACGAATGAAAATAATATCCATTTTTCTGAACGATAAATTAGCCTAACTATAAACCAATTTTGTGCAAAAACTACAATTGGAATTAAAACAAATAAAAGCCAATATTGTTCGAATAAATTTAGTTGATTATCATAACCTGGCATTCCATATAAAATGAAAGGAACAATTGAACCAAATCGAGCAATCATCATTAAAATTAGCCAAAAAGTAAAGAAAATATTTGTTCTAGATAATTGTTTATAAATTTTGTCTTTTTTCCTTTTATGATTATTATTTGTCATCCAAATTGCAATCGTAACTGAAAGACCTAAAACGGTTGCAAGTGACGAAAAAAAGTAATTATAAAAAAGTAATTCAGATTTTTCTAAAATGAATAAATCAGCAGATAAAGTGGTGAAAAACCTAAATAATTCTCGGAAATAATTAAACGTTAATGAAATTACAATTGCAGAAAATAAACCTGAAATTATTCCAATCCAAAATCTTTGTTTCCCGATTTTTTGAATAGATATTTCTTCTTTCCTAAATTTTCCTGTCATTTATGGATTTCGTTTTTAATGCGCCACAACGTTGTTTTGTATGGAAAGTTGCGATTTTGTAAACGAGGAATTTCCAGTGAAAATTCAGAAGTTTGCAAAAGAGCAACAAGTTTTAGTTTAAACCAAATACAGCAATTTTTTATACAAGGTGTTGTATGTAGTTATTTATAATAGCTCGATTATTTCATCCAATTTCCACTGAATTGGTAAATTCGAATATTTTAATTCATCTTTTTCATTTAAAGATTCTTTTATTGAGTTATATATTTCTCCTTTAGGTGGCTCGCTAAATGTAATGTGTTTTTTTAAATCGGCATCTAAGAAATACTCGTAATAATTTTCATTATCAAAGTCTTTAGTAATAATTCTAAATTCTTTTTCATGAGAGTAGCTCTCGTGTTTTCTAAATAATGGATTTTTATTACTCTCTTTTTGATAGTCAATAAAACCACAAGTAAAATTTCTAACATCTTTTTCTAAAAACGAAATTATTTCTTGCCATTTTATGGAAATTAGAATCGCTAATCCAGTTCTAGATTTTCCGTATATATTGTACATATACCTTTGTTCGGTATTAAATTCAGTTGTAGTGAACCAACAGGAACAATGATGTTTTTTTATAGTTTCAATGTGAGTTTTGAATTCTTGTTCAAATTTTTTCGAATCACGTTCTCCTTCGATATGATGAACAAATCCTCTTCCGTATTCTATAGTTCCTCCATCATTTTTCACACGTTTCATAAACGTTATATTATTTAACCAAGCCATTGTGAAATTAGAATTATTATAACTCCAACCTTCTAAGACATCATCAAATAAAGTCATTTTGGAAAAATTAAGATTTAATTTTCCGTTTTTTAAATAATAAATATAATCATCGTAGGGTATATATTTATTCAACCAAATATTTTCAGTTTCTAAATTTTTGTCTATAATTTCTAACATTTTTTTTAATTACATACAACGTGGTTGTGTATTGAAAGTTGCGGTTTTGTGAACGAGGAATTTCCAGCGGAAATTCAGAAGTTTGCAAAAAAGCAATAAGTTTTAGTTTTAGCTAAATTTAGCAATTTTTAATACACGGTGTTGCCCAACGTTTTATTTTAATTCCGAATATTTTTTATTAATTGTCAATATTAAATTTTCAAAAAAATCTTGACTCATTAAAATTAAATTTTCAATAAAAACATAATCATTAATTTCAATTATTTTATTATTACCTTCTTGATTTAATTTAATTCCTTCTAATTGGTTTACAAATTCAAATCTATTTTCATCAATTATTGAATTGTTATGAGCAATCTTATTTCTGATATATTTTCTTTGTTTTATTGGTGTATAATACTTCTCAATGTTAGATGTTTCTATACAGAAAACTTTTGTTAAGAAAATCCAATATTTATTTATATAGTCATTTCCATTCAAGTCGTTTAACTTTATCTTAAACTCAAACTCTTTCTGAATTTGTGTGCAAATATTCTTCAATTGTCCTTCAATTAGTGAATAAATTGAAAGAATAGCACCTTTCCGATGATTTTGAATTAATTGAGAGATTCCAATTTCTCTTGGGTGATAATAATAGTAGTAACATTGTGCTTTTTCGTGTTCAGCATATTCACCTTCAGATTCTTTATTCAGAGTTTCATCATTTTCAATATCTTTTTTTAATTCAAGTTTAAGTTCTTGAATAAATTTCTCCGAATTTCCAATCAATGATTTTTCTGCAAAAAATAATTGTCGAATATCCTCTCTACAATGATAAATATTTTCCCAATTTAGACCAAATTCATTTTCAAATTCTTTCATTATATTCATACTTGGTTTTTATGTTGGGCAACGTGGTTGTGTATTGAATGTTGCGGCTTTGTGAACGAGGAATTTCCAACGGAAATTCAGTAGTTTGCAAAGAAGCAATAAGTTTTAGTCTAGCCAAATATAGCAATATTTAATACACGGTGTTGTAAACAGTACTTTTTCATTCGCAATTATTAATTCAAACTTTCAATTATCAAATTCAAGAGTTCATACGCTCCAATTCCTAATCCAGTTCCAATTAACATCCAGTAAATTCTTTGTTTTTTATCGGCTTGAACGGTTTGTTTTTCAATTGTCTTTCCGTTTTTAACTAATTCCAATTCTATTTCTCTTTTATCGAATTGTTTGTATTTCGATTTCAGAATAAAATTTTCAGAATTGAGGTTTAGCTTGTGCTTAATTCCAGAAAAAGAGAATTTTTCAGAAACAGTTTTTCCATCTAATAAAACTTTTTCAATTCCGAATACAGAATTCATAAATTCTATTTTGTGGTTTTCAATATTAAATTCAGCATATTTCATTTTTTGTTCAGTTTTTTTTCGGTATTGTTTACAACGTCTCGGCTATGGTTAGTACGGGAATTAAAAACACTGAATTTCCGATTAAGCATTTAGCCAAAACTTTTTATTTTGTTTTATCTTTTTTGTTCTAAAGCCAAATCAAAATATTTGGCGGACTTGGTTAAAAGCTCTAACCTTTGGGTTAGGCAATAAAACCCGTATTAATTATAGCCATTGTTGTAAAACGTTTTTATAATTCCGCTTTATATAGGTTTTCCATATTTTTCAGCGGTCGACCTAATATTTTTTCGGCTTCTTTTTGTCCGTTTGCTTTTTGTTCGGTTGTCAGTTTGTTTTCTAATTCTTGAATTTCCTTAACAATCTGTTCTTGTTGAATGTATGAAAAGTCTCTTTTAAATTCGTTGAAAATCAAGAACCATTGATAGCTTATAAAATTGTCTTGTTCAACATCTGTTCCATCTCTATACATATAAGCAAGGTTTAACCTGGAAGATGTTATGTATCCGCTTTTCTGTAAATTTTCTGGGTTCTGAAGTTTTCCAAGACGGATTGCCCATTCCAACATTTTATCAATGTCTTTATCGGTTCCCATTCCTTCTTTGTAACAATTGATAACATTGAACATACAAGTTCCGTCTCCGTTTTCTGCACATTTTAGAGCAAATGAAAATGCTTTATTGAAATCTTGTTGGACTCCATTTCCACTTCCGTAAGCCATCATCATTGCGTACAGACCATCATTCCAACCTTTTTCGGCTGATTTAGAATACCATTCAATCGCTTTTTCGGAATTTTGCTCAACACCAATTCCAGCTTGATAACAATAACCTAAATTATATTGAGATTCCGCATTTCCCAATTCCGCTGCTTGTTTTAGAATCGGAACAGCTTTGTCAAATTCTTGAGTTTCTATAAGTTTTTTCGATTGTTCATTTAATTCCGATGCGTTTTGGCCGAATGCGGTCAAGCAAATTAAAGTCAGAAATATAGAGGCTAAATGTTTGTTCATTCGTTTTTCTTAAATGTTTTACAACGGTCTTGTGTATGATTAGTGGCGTGTTCAAGCACCTAATTTAGTAAATACAAACCAAATGTAAAATCCGCTAGGATTTTTGTGAGTAGGCGAGTACTAGCCATTAATTATACACGGTGTTGTATGGCGTTATTTATATTTCACTCATTAATTTTTCAAAATTCCAAACAGTTGCGAATTCATCATTTAAATTGGCAAGTGCTGTCAAATGTATAGTTTCAGAATCATACTTTTCTCCGTTAATTCCAATTCGGTCGAATGTAGCAGTTGCATCTGAAATTAGATAGGTTTCATAACCGAAATTTCCTGCCATTCTAGTTGTTGTCGATACACAATGATTAGTTGTTATACCAATTATAACTAATGTGTTTATATTCAATTTATCTATTTGCTCTTTTAAGTCTGTGTCGATAAAAGCACTATTCACTTCTTTTGTAATTATCAGTTCATTTTCAATAGGCAAGACATTTTCGTTAAATTCGAATCCTACATTCGATTGGTTTAATTTAGATTTTAAATTCGTAGAACTGTGTCTTACGTGAAATAAAGGCAAATTTAATTTTCTCCATTTATTTAGAATTTTTCCACAAACTATTTCTGCATTTTTATTGTTTCTATTTCCTCCCCAATATTCTTCGTCTAAAAAGGCTTTTTGAATATCTATAAGAATCAATGCTGGTTTTTTTGTTCGTAATTTCATTTAGTGTTAGTTCGGTTTTAATGACATACAACGTGTTCGTGTATGGTTAGTTGCGTTGGCAAGAACTAAGTTAACAAAAGAATACGAACCAGAGGGAAATTCGTAGGATTTTCCGAGTACACACAGACCAAGCAATTAATTATACACGTTGTTGCCAGTAGTTTTATTCATTACTTAATTGCTGCTGCATTGTTTTAATACTTTTTAAAAGAGGGTTTATATCTTTTGTTACCACTCTTTTATTAATCCAAATAATAAAAGCGTAAAAGAAAGCCAATCCTATTAATGTTCCTGTTTTAAAATTAACAGTTAGTGGAAGTATACTTTCGGCAATACTATTTGTCCAATGAAAATCAAAAGGGTTTTTTAAACCAACTATAAAAATAAAATTTATAATAAAAGGAGGTATTGCATACCAATAAGCACTTGAACCTAACAAAACTGCTTGCTGTTGCATAGTTACTTCTTGCTGCGCAAGTTGATCTGTCATTGACAAAGACAAATTGTTTGTTGTGTTCTGTTTTTTTGATTTTCTAAATTTATAAATAACAAATACAAACCAAATAATTGAAAAAGCACATGCTATTTTGGTAACTGGAAATGGGATTTCATAGAGTAAATAACTAAAAATAATTATGCCAATTACTGAAGCAGAAATTTCTCTGATATCTCTAATTCGAATCTTTTTTTGCATATCATTTACTTTTGAACTCAGTTCTATTATTAACTGATTTGTTTCAATTGATATTTGTGCTGTTTGGGAAGAATTATTCCAAATATTTTTAACTCTTGTTCTAGCATTTTATTTAATTTTTGGATTGATGCATTCAAATAGTTTTTTTCGAATTCTTTTCATTTTTACGGCAATGTGATTCTCTGACAATCCAGTAATTAATGATATTTCTTTATATGATAAATCATCTAAATAAAGTACAATAAGTGGCGTGTCAGATTCATTTAAGGTAGCAATACATTCTTTCAAGTATTCGAATTTTTCTAGTTCTGAAGCATTAACTTCCTTTTCTAGAGGTGTAAAATGAATAGAATCAAACCTTTCAGTTTTGTTATTACTTTTATCAAATTTCATTTTTGAACGTAGACAAACATTAATAGCAACTTTATACACCCATGTATCTATAGCCGATTTACCTTTGAAATTGTCCAGAGATTTCCAAATTTGAAAAACAACTTCTTGAAATAAGTCTTGAGGTTCAATTGGAGCAACAGCATAAATTCTGCAAAGCCTAAATATTTTATGCTTGTTTTTCTTAAGTATCTGATCAAAATCTACTTCCAAATTATTCTGTATTTCATATTCTTTATCTTTTATTAAAGTATAAATTTATTTGTGTTCAATCTTTAACAGAATTTTAAACGATTTTTCACTAGTCTTATATTTCGTAAACAATATGTGTTAATTTTACCATCTTAATTATTTTCCTCTTCATAGTATTTTTTTAAGGATTTGTTAGATGAAGATATTCGGAGAAATTCAACAAAAAACCCAGAAATAAGAATATAAATTATTTCCTTATTAGAACTTCCCGATTTCAAAGAACAGGCTAGTATTACTGAAGCCCAAATTATACTGCTTATAATGAGGTTTCTTGTTAGAGTTTGATTTAATTTTTTTGTATTTTTCATTTTCTTAAAGTTTAAATTATTGTTTTTTAGGGTCTCTATTATAGTTAGTGACAGACTTTAAGAAAATATGACAAGAAAATAGTTTTTTATTTGGGAGTTGCGGTATTAATATTACTGGCAACGTGGTTGTGTATTGAATGTTGCGGCTTTGTGAACGAGGAATTTCCAACGGAAATTCAGTAGTTTGCAAAGAAGCAACAAGTTTTAGTTTAGCCAAATATAGCAATATTTAATACACGGTGTTGGCAACTGGCATTAATTTAGTATTTCCGCTAATTTTTCATTCAGTTTTTCTCCACTTAAATTACGACCAATTATTATTCCACTTTTGTCAATCAAAAAGTTATCTGGAATTCCATTAATTCCATATGTCAGTAGAGCCAAATTGTCTCTCCCTTTTAAATCGCTTACTTGTAACCAAGGTAATTTATCTTTTTCAATTGCTTTTAACCAATGTGCTTTTTTAATATCTAGAGACACACCAAGTATTTCAAAACCTTTTAGTTTATATTCTTCGTATGTTTTTACCAAGTTAGGGTTTTCTTGCCGACAAGGTCCACAACTTGAAGCCCAAAATTCCAATAGTACTAATTTATTATTGAAGTCAGAAAGTTTTTTCATTTCTCCATTCGCATCTTCCATTTCAAAGTCTAAATACTTCTCTCCAACCTTTGGGTTTTTATTAAATTTAATATATTTTGAAATACTTTTTCCGTATTCTGATTTTTTATTATCTGTTGAAAATTGTTCAAAAAGTTCTTCTGTTTTTTCTTTTCCCCAAGTTCTAGAATTTAAAAATAGAATATTTGCACTAACAATGCTTTTTGGATTGTTTTTTACAAATTTCATTTCTTTTATTAGCCTTTCATTTTTATAAAGTGTATCAGTTTCTCTATTTAAAGTTTGGCTTAAATTTTCAGTTATTGAACCTTTAACATTTGCATTTCTGAAATCAGATTCAGTTCCGTCAAATTCCATTTTATTGTTTTCAAGCCATAAAAATCGGTAATGAGAAATGTCTTTTGTTTTTAATAATACTCGCAAAGGGGTTTGAGATAATTTAGTTTGAAAACTAAAAGAGTTATTTTCAACTTTTACTGAATCAATTACTTTTTCATTTGAAATCTTTTCCAAATAAAGGTATGTTCCGTTTTTAATTCCTTTTGTAGTTCCAATTAATGAAAATTGTTCTTGCGGTTTTTCATTACAGGAAACTGCTATTAATGTTATTATTCCAAATAATATTTTTCTCATAGATGTTTGTCTTTGCTTGTTGCCAACGTGTTTGTATATGGTTTGTTGCGTGATTTAAGCACCTAATTTAGTAAATAAAAACTGAATAGAAAATCCGCTAGGATTTTCGTAAGTAGGCTAGAACTAGCAATAAATTATATACGGTGTTGGCTGCTGCCTTTACTTTTCAATAATGTATCTATCTTAATTTTTTTTATTTTTCATAGAATTTGATTTTGTTATCTGTCAAAAACTCTTTGATAATGTCCGCATGAATACAATGTCCAACATGTAAAAATGGCTGATTGGTTATCTTTATTGACTTCCCTCCAGTTTTGTATTCAAAGTTTTTCATATCAAAGCCCAAATGCAAATGATTTGTCATGCTTTGCATACCACATATTAGTCCTTGCTCGTTAAACAAAGGACCACCACTTTGCCCTTTTAATCCGGGTGTACTTAATTCAATTCCAAAAACTTTACCTTCATCAATTAAATGCCTTGTTAGCATTCCTTCAATTGGAAAGCGAGGAGTTCCACTTACCCCAGTATTCGTCCACTCAATATTATCATCTATTTCATTATATTCAAAGTTCGTAAATTCAGGAAATGGATAACCAAGTCGGCACAAATATTTTCCTTGCTTTAAAACGGAAGTGTCTTTAAGAAAAGTGGCATAAGATTGATACGCTGGATTTTTAAAGTCATCTATAATTAAAATTGATAAATCATATTTTGGATGATTTATCCAACGGTAATTAAAATTTAATTCTGTTGTACATCCAATGAATTCTTCATATAATTGAACTAAAATGTCTGATTTGAAATTATATTTTGCTTCCAAATCCTTCATTCGTTTATTGAATTTGTTGTTCTTTCCGATTGTTGCTTTTTCTTTTATAAAATTATTGTAGTGAGAATTGATATTAGCACGATTGCCAATTAAGTCAACCACATGTTTACAGGTTATTGCACAACCTAATTCGTTTACAAAAAAAAGTGTTGCTGCTCCAGGACTAACAGTTTTTTCTTTGTAATTCCTTGAAATTGTGTGTATCGGTCTTGTGAATTTTCCGACTTCTTCAATTGCTTTTACAAACATATATTTAATTTTAATTGTTATTTGATTTGAATTCTATTTTCAGGGTTGCAGCCAACGTGGTTGTGTATGATTAGTGGCGTGTTTAAGCACCTAATTTAGTAAATAATTACTGAATAGAAAATCCGCGAGAATTTTCGTAAGTAGGCGAAAACCAGCCATTAATTATACACGGTGTTGTAAAACGTTTTATAATTCCGCTTTGTATAAATTCTCCATATTTTTCAGTTTTCTGCCTAATAATTTTTCAGCTTCTTTTTGTCCATTTTCTTTTTGTTCAACTGTTAGATTCTTTTCCAATTCTTCAATTTCTTTGACTATTTGTCCTTGTTTTATGTAAGAAAAGTCTTTCTTAAACTCGTTATAAATTAAATACCATAAATAGCTTTTAAAAAAATCTTGTTTAAAGTCTTTTCCTTCACTATACATTTGAGCAAGTTGTAATCTAACTGAAGTTATATTTCCACTTTTTGTTAAATTTTCTGGATTTTCAAGTTTTCCAAGTTTAGTTGACCATTTTAGCATTTCAGTCATATCTTTTTCAACTCCCATTCCAGAATAATAACAATTAATTACATTCCACATACAAGTTCCATCTCCATTTTCAGCGCATTTCATTCCGTATTCAAATGCTTTATTAAAATTTTGTTCTACACCATCACCATTTCCATAAGCCATCATCATTTGATAAAGTCCGTCATTAAAACCTTGTTCAGCTGATTTTGAAAACCAATAAATTCCTTTTTCAGTATTTTGTTCAATTCCAGTTCCTGCTCTGTAACAATAACCTAAATTATATTGTGATTCAGCATTTCCTAATTCCGCTCCTTTTTTTAATAGTGGAATAGCTTTATCAAATTCTTGAGTTTCGATAAACTTTTTGGCTTTTTCATTAAATTCTTTTGCTGTTTGTCCAACAGAAGTTGAGCAAATAAATGTTAAAAATATAAATGTTAAAATTCTGTTCATTCGTTTTTTTAATGTTTTACAACGTTGTTGTGTATTGAAAGTTGCGGTTTTGTGAACGAGGAATTTCCGTAGGAAATTCAGAAGTTTGCAAAAAAGCAACAAGCTTTAGTTTAGCTAAATATAGCAATTTTTACTACACGGTGTTAGGCAACGTTTTTTTTATATATCATATTCAATACTTCTTCTACAAACGATTTTACTCTTTGAATCTCTGGTTTATAGTTAGAAGGATGTCCACATTTATTTCTCAAACCTAGACAATTATTTATTAATTCATTTTTTTCAAATTTACTAAAAACTCCTATTTTTTCTGCTAAATGTATTGTTGTTTCGTCTTTGATATATTCAAAACTATCAATGTTTTTTATTTTTTTCGATCTAGAGTCAAGTCTATTCAATTCTTCGTTTATATTTTTTAGAGTATCTATGTCTAAAATTTGTTTTCTAATATTCTTTATAGCTGATGACCAAATAAAAATAACTCCAGCTCTTAAACTTCCATTTCTAAAACAATCTATTCCTTCCATTAGGTAATCCATTTCGTCTAAATCTTTCAATTTGAAAACTAAAGATTCTAAATCATCAAAGCTTTCAGTTTTTTCAGTTGTAGTAATTAATTTGTCGTAAGGCGTAAAATTAATTTTTTGTTCTTCGTGGATTAATTTTGAATATTGAAAATGAGAATTAAATTCCTTGATTTTTAAATTTTCTAAAATTATAATTAATGGGATTCCTAATTGATTTAAATGTTTAATGTAAGAATATTTAAATGCTCTAGTTGTTAAAGCAGGATTTAGTTCCATTTCTTTTACTGAAGCTTTCAATAATTTACTAACACTTGTATAAGAGTATTTTTTAGTCTTGTCCTTTTGACTATATATGAAAAATGACTCTGGTTTGAATTCTTTGTAATAGTCTGATAACAATGGAATAACTCTTTTTGATAAATATGCTTTTCTCTTTTCATTCCCTTTACTATCGTGTAGAATTATAAACGGATTTTCAACTTTAGAAATAATATCTTTAACTTGAATTTCTAATAATTCGTTAGCCTCTAAACCACAAGAATACATTAGTAGAAAAATAATTTTATGCTTTAAATTTTCTTTACGGTCAATTAATTCTAAAATATCAGATTGCTCGAAAAAATCAGCAGACCTTTCAGGTGTTTCAGGTAATTTAAATTTATAAATTCCATGTTTTTTGTCGTGCATATGGTCGAAAAATATTTTACATACAAAAACCAAAGTTCGTAACGTTGTATGAGATTTTTTCTGATTTATTAATGACCTTGCGTAACTTGTTACTTGTATATTCGTAATTTCGGTTGGAAGATGTGCAGAGTAGAAATCAAAAAGTCTAAATAGAGTACTTGAATAACCTCTAATTGTAGATTCAGCATATTTTCTTCGTCTGAATTCTTTTATTACTTTTTCTCTTATTTCCTTCATTTTTGTTGTTCAGTCAAATGTTATGTTGCCTAACGTTTTGGTGTAAGGAAAGTTGCGTGGTTTAAGCAATGAAATTAGTAAATAAAACATGAACCAAGAAAATCCGCGAGGATTTTCGTAAGCAGGCTTTTACCAGCAATTTTTTTTTACACGGTGTTGTGGTTAGTTTTTTTCTATTGTAATATATCCCAATTCCTAGTATAGTTATTATTTCAGCAATAATTGATAAATATGAACCTTCAAATCCGAAAGCTCCACCGTTAATTAAATTCCCTTCTTTTATTTTAAATTCAATAATTGAGTAAGTATCTTTACCACTTACATTAAAACCAAAAAGTGTTTGAAATAAATTCCAACTTAAATGTATTGCAATTGGAAACCATAAATTTTTTGTGTGTATGTATGATAAGCCGAGAACTATTCCAGCTAAAAATAAGTTAAACAGAGAAAATAAGTCAATATTCGGATTAAAACTGTGCATAACAGAAAACAGAATTGACGAAGCGATTAAAGCAGTATATTTATTAAACGAACTCATTAGGTTTCTTAAAACATAACCACGTAAAAGTGTTTCCTCAACAATTGCAACAATTGTAAAAAGTATTATCGATATTATCAATTCCTTAAAGTCAAAATTTACATTTAAGAAAAATATTTCTTTCAAGTAAATTAATAATAAGTATCCAATTAACATTATTGTAAGACCAAGTATAATTCCAAAAATAAATTCATTAAATCTATTTTTAGTTTGAAATCCAAGTGTAATAAATTCCTTTTTTTCTACAAACTTCATAAAAAGCCAAATCACTAAAAAAGTGCCAAATAAATCAAAAAATCCAACTATTAAAAGTTGTTTTGAAGTCTCTTCGTATTCTAAGTTTGTGAAGTCAAATCCAGCAATTAAACTTCCAACATATTGAAATATTCCAACTATTATAAGATAACATATTATAAACAAGAATATTCTTCCTATTGTATTCATTCTTATTCCAATATTGTTCATATTTCTGATTTTCGTTTTTAATTAACCACAACGTGGTTGTGTATTGAATGTTGCGGTTTTGTGAACGAGGAATTTCCAACGGAAATTCGGTAGTTTGCAAAGAAGCAACAAGTTTTAGTTTAGCCAAATATAGCAATATTTAATACACGGTGTTGTGGCACGTTATTGTTATTCATCTCTTTGTTTTAATTCAGGTAAATCTTTAGAAATTTCGTAATATTTCTTGTCATTCATTAAACTTTCTCGTACTTTTTCTAATTGCTCATTTAATTGTTTTGGAACATTATATTTGATTCCAAAACTTTTTCTTATTTCAGTATCAGTATGCTTGTCATATTCTTTCCAGTCAATTTCTGGTGTGTTAACAAGGTCAATTTGTTCCTTTATGATTTCTAAAAGCTCCTTTGATTCATTTGAGTTGACATCATAAAATTCAAGTTGTCTTAAAATATCTTTTGGGAAAGCATAACGCCAATTATCAATTGAATTTCTATTAAAGTACTTGCCGTTTTCTTTAAAGTTCTTAATCGCAATTTTTTGAAGAATGATTGTATCTAAAGATACTTTTTTATCTTTTGAAAAGGCTGACTTCAAACTAATCACTTGCTTGAATGAACTTTCAGTATGCCATTTTTTTAAGGTCTTAATTGTATTTTCGTTAAATTCAATTCCGTACACAACTTTGGCTTTATTTATTTGTTGGTCAACGTAATTAAAATCTGATTCAAATTTTTTATAATAGACATTATTTAGTATCTCTTGATTCACAGATGTTGTAGTTTTTAATGTAAAAGTTATTACAAAACAAATTACGAATGAAAATAATATCCATTTTTCTGAACGATAAATTAGCCTAACTATAAACCAATTTTGTGCAAAAACTACAATTGGAATTAAAACAAATAAAAGCCAATATTGTTCGAATAAATTTAGTTGATTATCATAACCTGGCATTCCATATAAAATGAAAGGAACAATTGAACCAAATCGAGCAATCATCATTAAAATTAGCCAAAAAGTAAAGAAAATATTTGTTCTAGATAATTGTTTATAAATTTTGTCTTTTTTCCTTTTATGATTATTATTTGTCATCCAAATTGCAATCGTAACTGAAAGACCTAAAACGGTTGCAAGTGACGAAAAAAAGTAATTATAAAAAAGTAATTCAGATTTTTCTAAAATGAATAAATCAGCAGATAAAGTGGTGAAAAACCTAAATAATTCTCGGAAATAATTAAACGTTAATGAAATTACAATTGCAGAAAATAAACCTGAAATTATTCCAATCCAAAATCTTTGTTTCCCGATTTTTTGAATAGATATTTCTTCTTTCCTAAATTTTCCTGTCATTTATGGATTTCGTTTTTAATGCGCCACAACTGGTTATATAATAACAAAAGCTTGTGTTATTGGTTAAATATCACCGGATAATAAAACCTTTTACTATTAAATGCTATCTACTAAAACCTGCTTATATCGTGTTTATATACCTTGTTTTAAAATCTATTAATTAAAAATTAAATCAAGATTTAGCTTCTTTTTTTGCTAAGATATTTAAAAGTTACCTAAAAATAAGATTTATTTTTAGTTGTTTTCTTTTATTATTGTAAGGAGATCAGTACATGCTTGCACTCTTTTTTCTTAGAATCCGGTAGGGTGGTACCCCAATAAGCCAACAATACTAAACCTCTAAAATACTATCACAAAAAGCCATAAAGTGTGCACGCACAAAGGTTTTTACGATGAGGTATTTTTACTAAACAAGCTATTATAAAATAAAAACAACTACCTTGTTAGACATTCAACTCAATTTTAGAGATGTATAGTACAAAAAATATAAGCTTTTATGAAAAAAAAAACAGCCACCAACAGGGCAACAAACTCCCCATTTACAATTTGATGATTATTTATTAGAAAAAGAAATATGGCTTACTACCGAGGAAGCCATGGCATATTTAAACGTGAGTCGCAGTACCATGTATAGATTGCGTAAAAAACAGCACATTCCTAGTACTAAAATAGGGCATAGCCCCATGTATCCAAAATGCTTATTAAATACGTTTCTTATAAACAGGGCTATAAGAAATGTAAAAGAGGATACCGCTAACAGATTGCTACCACCTCCTTTTTTTAAATTAGTTAAGCCACAAATCAGCGCACAAAAAAAGCGTGTTATCGCATAACATTTTTTATGTTACACAATAACACGCCCTAAATAGCCTGTTTACAGCGTACGTTTTTACAACGTGCTGCTTTTACAGCACTGTAACTGCACCCATATACGTACTTATGGCTGCAAAATTGGCTTCTGCCTTATTAAAAGAAGCCCAAACTTGTACCTCAGAACCTGCCATAAAATCGGGTAAAGTTATCGTTGCCGTGGTAGCATCTCTGGTAGCAGCGTCTAAATTGGTATAAAACAAATTTAGTTCAGGTTCATAGACCACTACCATAAACGTATCCGTTGCTGTAGCTTTCCCTTGGCCGCTATTGTCTTGCCAACCAAAATTTAGCGTTTGCCCTGCAGCAGCAGCTAGGGTTCCGTTATCTAACCCTCTTAAATCGCCTTTGCTAATTAATACTTTTGCATAGTCCATTTCCATACCCCCAGGGATGCTTACCACTGCGTTTTTAAGATGATAGGAAGTGGCTAAATTAGAGCGAGATTTATCGCCCTGCGGTTTGCCAAAATAAAGATTTAACACATCTACAATGGGATTTAAAAAACCAATTACAGTTTTAAACTTTAGCCGTTGTTCTTCCTGTTTTTCTGTAGGCGTATAATTACCACGTTGTGGTACACTACGCATTATATTTTTTCCGCGCCATCGCGCACCTACTACGTTGCCCACTTTGCCAGAAAATCCGCCAAGTATGCCTTTCTCAAATGTTGCCATAATTAAAATTATTGAGTTAGTCATTTAATTTCCATATATTATAACCTTTAAAACAAGAGATATGGAACAATTTGAAGGTCAAGATATACTAAACTTTATAAAAGAATTACCAAATGATGCTGCGTGTAAAGCATATTTAGCCAAAATAAAATGGCAAGATGGATTTACTTGTATGAAATGTGGTCATACCAAAGGCTGTGAAAAAGTAGATTATAGATACCATTGTTATAACTGTCAACACGTAGAAAGCGCCACTGCAAACACCTTATTTCATAAAGTTAAATTTGGATTGCAAAAAGCCTTTTGTGTGGTTTTTGAAATGAGTACAAGTAGTAAAAGTATTTCAAGTATTCAAATGGGAAAACGTTTTAGCATTCGCCAAGGAACAGCGTGGTATTTCATGCAAAAAGTGCGTAAAGCAATGAAAAGCAGTCAAAAATATCCTTTAGAGAAATTAATCCATGTTGATGAATTTACTGTTGGAGGGAAAGAAGAAGGCAAACAAGGAAGAAGTTATGATACGAAAAAGAAAAAGGCTGTTATCGCAGTAGAATTAACAGATGGCAATAAAGTTAAAAGAGTTTATATCAGATCCATCAAAGACTATTCTGCAAAATCATTAACCCCGATATTTGAAGAGCATATAAGCACATCTGCTAAAATAGTAACTGATAAATGGAGAGGTTACCAACCTTTAAAACAGATGTATGACATTGACCAAATATATAGTAATAATGGTGCTAATTTCAAACAATTACACATTGTGATTATGCAAGTTAAGTCATGGTTGAGAGCAATACCAACTCATGTAAGTAAATGGCATATTCAAGCATACTTTGATGAGTTTTGTTTTAGAATTAATCGCTCTCAATTTAAAACCAGCATATTTCATAAAACGATTAATAGAATGGTAGAAAGTAAACCAATATATCAAAATCAAATAAAACAGACGCTAAGCGTATAACTCAATAAAATTATTTAGATTAATAGACTACGAATCTAAAACCTAAATTACTTCTAAACAACCCCTTGACACGAGCTGACGCCTATTGAAACCAATTGATTATTTGTAAACGCTATTGCCCTTTAATGGTACCTTTTGCATCTTCTTGAAACAAGATGACCTCTACTGACCTTTACTGACATAAACGTTGTTTTTAGTGGGTTTGTTCGAGTATTGTTCGAGTCTTGTTCGGGAAACGGAGTGCTGTATTTTTAAAAAATAGATGTTTTTTGGGAGAAAACTGGTAACAAACTAAACGGAAGGCTATGGGGTTGTTTTGCCAATATTTTGTGCCTTTTTTTTAGAATGTCTGCAAAGTGTGTACATTCTTTATGCGCTGCATTCCTATTAAAAGCGCAATGCATTGTAGTAAAAAGAGTAGTGCTTTTTTGAAAACAAGTGCCCAAAAAAAAGGAATAAAGAGTAAGCTTTTAAATAAAAATGCGACTACTGCATGTGAATGCACTATTTAAAGTAAATCTTTCCTAATTTTACAGCACATACAGCCATTTATGAAAACGCCAACCATAAAATATTCTATATTAGATCTTGCCTTAGTTTCTAAAGACCATACACTGCAACAAACTTATACAAATGCCTTAACATTGGCGCAACATGCCGAAGCTTTTGGGTATACACGCTATTGGTTAGCAGAGCACCATAATGCCACAAATATTGGCAGTAGCGCAACGGCTATATTAATAGGCTATGTTGCTGCGGGCACAAAAACACTGCGCATAGGTTCTGGCGGCATTATGCTACCAAATCATTCCCCTCTAATTGTGGCAGAACAATTTGGTACGTTGGCTTCTTTGTATCCTAACCGAATTGATTTAGGCCTCGGCAGAGCACCAGGAACGGATAGAGAAACAGCACAAGCCATTCGTGCTGATTTTATGCAAGCGGCACAGTCTTTTCCTACGGAATTGGATAAAATTCAACAATACTTTTCTGCTAACAATGCCAGCGCTCGTGTTCGTGCTACGGTAGCAGAAGGGGTAGAGGTGCCAATTTATTTGTTGGGTTCTAGTACGGATAGCGCACATTTAGCAGCAAAAAAAGGAATCCCGTATGCATTTGCAAGTCACTTTGCAACCACGCATTTATTCGAAGCATTAAAAATTTACCGCAAGGAGTTTCAACCCTCCAACGACTTAGAAAAACCCTATGTAATGGCAGGCGTAAATATCATTGTAGCAGATACGGATGAAGAGGCGCAGCGTTTATCAACCTCTTTAATACGCATGATTGTGGGCATATTTACTGGGAAACGAGATTCTGTACAACCACCAACGGCCATGACTACCGAGTTTAAAGAGATTTTACAAAATCCGCAAGTACATCAAATGCTAAAGTTTTCTTTTATTGGGAGCAAAGTCACGGTAAAGCAACAGGTAAAAGAGTTTATAGCGCAAACAAATGCGGATGAATTAATTGCAGTAACCAATATTTATGATGGCAAAGACAGAATACGCTCTTTTGAATTATTTGTAGAAATTATCAAGGAGTTGCATTAAAATAACCATTAAAATAACCATCAAAAGGAGCATCAAAAACAACACCCCAATCTGCTTACAAAGCAAACGGGAGAGGCAAACGTTAGGGGTAAACCTTGCTATGCATGCGGATGAATTGCACGGTTTCTTACACAGTATTGCCTATACTTATTTTTTAAAAATCTTAGTAGTAGCACGCGTGCCATCGATAAACTTCAAGTTTAAAAGATACATGCCCTTTTTAAGATCAGAAATATTAAGTGCTACGGATTTTAAATTGACTTGAACGGTTTTTATTTGTTGACCAAGAAGGTTATAAATCTCAATTTTCTCTAAGATGCGTGCTGCGTTGATGTGCAATTCAGCTGCTGTAGGATTTGGATATACGCTAAAATCAACCGGAAGCGTATTAAAATCAGTAGTGCTTAAAACACCATCAGCACTCGCTTTCCAATTACTAGCGATACTATTATCCGCAAGCACATTTATCAACTCTAAATAAAACCCACCACCGTCTGCTTCTTCTGGCCAAGGTGCGCCATCTGCATATTCAACGTGATCAATTAGGTTTCCAAAAGCGTCTGCCAATACTAAATGATGGCTCTTATTTGATAAATCTCTTAGAAAGGTATCAAAAGGAGCAAAGCCGTATTTCTGCTCAAAAACAGTTGCATTTCCTGCCAAATAAACAGATGCACCCCCTGCAAGCGTTGCATTTTGTGGAAATTGATACGAGACACCCAGTTTTATAAGGTAGATGCCTGTAAGCGCAACAGAGGTGCTTCCTGTATTCTTGATTTCTATGAATTCTTGGTCGTCACTTTCTGGAAATTCAGTGGTTTCTTGCGGATTGTAATGAATTTTTGTAATCACCAAAGAAGGGGTTGCCACGGCACTACAACTAGAGAATTGACCCAGATTGTTTTTCATCCATACAATTCGTTCTTGTAACCAAGTTTTCATTGTGGCTATTTCTGATGAAAAATCTTCTATCGTATTCCAACGTTGGTTTTCGCGAACCACAGCTTCAGCAATATATGCTACCGTAGTGTCAATTAAACCAACAATGTAGTCGTAATTTAAAGGCCCTCCAGTAGCTGTAACTTCATTAAAACGTTTTGATGCATAACATTTAAAGGTAGCATCTTCAAAGAGATCACCCCAAAAATTAGCACCTACATTACTATACTGATACTGCCATACATCGGTAAAACTGCGGTCATAACCCCAGTCAAATAAATCATTTCCAAAGGTTAAATTATAATCCCAAACTGGTCCTGCTCTTAATTTACCACCTCTATCTTTATGGTAATAAGTACTCAATGCATACGCATCTACATTGGATGCAATTTCTGCAACCAACATATAATCTACAAATGAAGGCACATCAATAACAGCCGGGTAGCCTTTTCTAATATCAGCATTCCCAGCCGTTTGATCTAGCGCTCTAAAGACGGTTTCAATATAGGCAGCTTGTGTTGGTGTAATATCATCTGCGTTTGGTTTCTCGTGTATATAGCCCGCGCCGTTATTGTACCAAGCCTCCGGGTCTTCATCGCTAGGTCTATCAGTTTGCATCAAATATCCACCTGTTACCTCTGGATATGAATTTTCATCATCAGCTAGTTTTGCAATATTTACACGATCTCCATCCACTTTTATTTTTTCCGAAAGTGCATACAAGCCTATGTAATCACCATTGAGTATAACCTCACAATATTTTAAATTTACGGCATATTGGCCCATTTGTCGTGCCATAGTATAGCTAATATAATCCCGCATCATACTATCATCAAAAGCAAAAGAGTTTAAAATCCAGTCATTTTCTTTTGGCATACCTAATAATTCTACATTTTTATCGGTTATACCGTCATCTTTTAAGGTATCAATTCCGTAGGGTTTTTTTGGTAATGCTTGTGAGGAGGAACCTCGCGTTTCAATGCCAATAGTACCAGAGTAATTTAAAAACGCTTCGTTGCTAGCATCGCTCACAAAGTTTCGTTCCCCATTGGGTCTTTGAATTATTTTCATAGTCCCAAGTATTTTTGGCTCATCAGGAATCTCTGCACCATTTTCAGTATTGATAATAACAATAGGCAAGTTACTGTCTGTAAATGTTAGATTACTTGTATTTAAAATATATGTTTTAGTAGTTACCGAAGAGGGTATATACGTATCTAAAAATATTTGTGCTCGCACAGTAGTGTCCTCATTAATTTGGATAGGGCCGGTATATAAAGCAGAGGTTTCTGTGGGGTTATTTTCATTAATTGTATATCGTATTACCTCCTCTGAAGTATTGCCAGATAAACGTAAGCTTATAGGTGCATCAATTAGGCCGCCTTGGTTAGAAAAAACAACTTGACTCTGAACACTTCCTAAATATTCTTGGGTAGAATTCTCTAAACCAGGCGTAGTCTCTATATAACTTACAATTGCTCCAGAAGTTTTAGAAATCCCTACAGAGGTGTTCTCAGGAAGATTCTCTGCAGTTATCTGACTCAAAGTCACACCCGAAGCATTTGTTAAACGTACTATTTCTGAACTCGCCGATATTTTAAAATTTGTATGTAGATTATTCTTCTTTAGCCCTAAAATAGCAGGTGGTGCAATACCAGAATTGTTTGGAGTTGAAAAAATAGCCGATAAGAAAGGTATTAGTGTAAAATCAGACGAACCTGCACTGATATTGTGTGCTTGAATGGTTAAGATATTTTCACCTTCATTTAAAATTGAATTAAAATCTGTAATCATAAACCTTTCAGGTCTTCCTCCTGAATATATTTGAGCCTCACGATCCGTAATCGTACCTGAATTATATGCGGGTGGTGTACCAGTAATATTAGCTCTAGCAACTTCATTTTCATTTATGTAGGCAACAAAAGCATCATCATAATCCATATCTAAAATTAATGAAGAAATAGTAGCGAGGTTACTAATGACAAATGTTTTTCTAAGGTATATAGATTGCGTACCATTTGGAATAATGGTGGCATCGTCTCCATCAGCATATCCAAATCCAGAAGAACCTGAAGTCCAATTTGAATCATCAAAATTTAAACCATTCCAATTCCCATCAGGCTGCGAAGTTGGAATTAAGTACTTAAATTCATCTCCTTGATTAACCAGTGTTCTAGGATAGCTAATGGAAGATCTATCTTTATCTGAAGCCCATAAGAGTAAGTATTCATTTGCCGATAATGTGTAATTTGGAAATTTCCACTTTGAAAGGTTATTTATATCATCAGATAAAGTCCAACCATTAATTAAAACATCTTCCGTTCCAAAATTATGAATTTCTAACCAGTCGGGAGTGTCTCCATCTTCATCTGTATACATAGAATTAGAAGAAACTACTTCATTTATTCTTACGTCTTGTGCTGTTAAATTATAGGTGCTAAATATAAAAAGTCCCAATAAAATGCTCCCTTTAATGTTCTTGAAATATTTTTTTTTTGCATCTGTCTCCTGTTTAATTTATAGGTGAACCCATTGTGGGTAAAAATTCTATCAAACAAATTTAACGTATTAAAATATTTTTTTCAACTAAATTAACTATACATAAACTATACTACCGTTTTTAAAAGGGAATTTGCACTGTAAACGCTAACAAGACAAACTATTAACAACCTAATTTTTTGTAGTTGTAAAATATTTTATCTAATCAGAGTACGTTTTTTTATACTAATTTCATTCAGATTACAAGAGACAATGCTCTTTTAAGTTATCGTTGATTGTATGATAATTAGCAGCAAGTCTTGGTTTTTAATACTTGTGCTTGTGGGTTTCTTTAAGCCTTTTTTAAACAGTGGTTTACTACTAATTGTACTATACAACAATTTGTATACTAATACTATATTAGAAACAAGCGTAGTGTATTACAAACCAAAACATGAAAACAATTTATAGAATTTGGTTGTTATTTAAAAATTATTTTTCATTTTAAAATTCGGCAAAAAAGTCTTCGTCAGGCTTTGTAATAAATAGTTGTATTTTTGGAGGTAATAAAAATGATATCCTATTTAATAAATTAGCTGATACCCAAATTGCTTAAGAAAATGAAAATTATAATTACCATTTGTAGATGGATAATTGCCTTCTCTATTACTTTACTTACTGGCGGTGTTGCTTTGGTATTCGTTCTTATAAGTTATGGCAAGCTAAGAAACCGATGTGTAACCTATATTATTAAACCAGCCTCTCGCTTTATTTTATGGGTTATTGGCTTCCGCGGTTGTTATCCGCCTTTAGATAAATTTCCAAAACATCAAGTATTGTATACGTTTAATCATAATGCAGAACAAGATATTTATCTTTTAACGGCACTAGGGCTTCAAAATGTTCGGTTTCTTCTTTCTGAAAAAACATTGATTTATATTCCTTTAGTGATTTCTGCTTTAGCTACCGGAACCTTTTATATACCTCAAAAAAAACATTCTAAAAGAAGATTACAGTTTTTTAAGAAGACGACTACATTTTTAAAAGAAACCAACTACTCGATAGCAGCTTCTTCCGAAGGGGTACATCCTCATTTTCATGGCATTGCGCCTTTTAATCGGGGTATCTATCATATGGCTTTAGAAGCTAAGATTCCTATTGTTCCCATGTTTATTTATGTTCCTGAAGAAAATAATATGACTGCGTTTAAATATGCTAAAAAAGGAACGCTTAAAATTGAGCTAATGCAAGAAATTTCAACAAAAGAGTGGACGCTAGAAAATCTTGATACGCATATTAATGAGGTTCGTAATTTGTTTGTAAAACGATTCAACGAATTAAATCCAACTAATAAAACTACATGAAAATAAAATATCAACAAGCAGCTGGTAGAGGATTAATGAATCAAACCGCTTTTGACTTAAGAATGAATTATTTAGAGACCTTATCTAAAGATATTAGTAAGGTTGTAAAGTCTGAATCCATTGCATTATCTCAAATACAAAACAATATTGAAAGTTTTATAGGCACTGTAGAAATTCCTTTAGGGTTAATAGGACCGCTTTTATTTATTGATAAGAATAATAAAACAGAATTGGTGCATAGTGCTATAGCTACCACAGAAGGTGCATTGGTTGCTAGTCTAAACAGAGGCGCAAAAGCAATAAGTGAAAGTGGCGGATTTGAAGCGCATATTGTGCATCAGAAAATGGTAAGAACCCCTATGTATACTTTTAAACGGTTGTCTGAGTCCGTAGCTTTTGACGAATGGATTAAAAGTAATTTCAAAAAAATAAAAGACCAAGCACAAATGCATAGTAATCATGCTGAATTGCTTGAAATTGCAAGTGTTATTCTTGGCAAAATTGTGCATCTAAAATTTGTGTATTCTACCAGTGATGCATCAGGGCAAAATATGACTACTTCCTGCACCTGGAATGCGTGCTTATGGATTGAAGAAAACTTTGAGTTGGCAACGTCTATAGAAATATTAAATTTTGTAATTGAAGGAAATGGTGCATCAGACAAAAAAGTTTCTTTTTATGCTATGCAAAATGGTAGAGGTTGTCATGTAATTAGTGAGTGTTTTTTAACAAACGAAGTAATTGAAAAAACATTGAGAACAAATGCCAAAGAAATGTTTAGTTCTTATACTCACTCGCTTTCTATTAGCCGCTTAGATGGTATGGTTGGTCATAATGTGAATGTAGCAAATGCCATTGCAGGCATTTATGCTTCTACAGGTCAAGATTTGGCATGTATTCATGAATCTTCTATTGGTATTTTACAAATAGAACTTACCGATGAAGGATTATATCTGTCACTTGTGCTTCCTAACTTAGTGGTAGGGACTGTTGGTGGCGGTACGCATTTACCAGTGCCTTCTAAAATATTAGAATTGATGGGCTGCAAAGGAGCAGGGAAAATAGAGCGTTTTGCCAAATTAATTGCAGGTTTTGCATTGTCCATAGAAATTTCAACGTTGGCAGCTATTGTGAGTGGTCAATTTGCACGAGCACATCAAAAATTAGGGAGAAATAAGCCTGTAAAATGGTTGCTGAGATCTGAAGTAGATGCAGATTTTATAAAAACACACGTTCCCTATTTCCATGCAGAAATTAGCAGTGTGAGTTTTAATAATGAAATAGAGGTAGAAAACGGAATTCTTACAGATTTAACAAAGAAGATTACTAAAAAAGCGATTGGCTTTATTCAGGCGGATTTACATGACATTGATGGTAAAAAACATCCTCTTTTATTAAAAAGCAAAGCACTTGGCAAGGAGGTTTTAGATGGCTTGCATTTTATGGCGAGTAATGTGAGTGTTGGTTTAGCAGATATTCTAGCAAAACATTATGAGGTATTAGAATACAAAGACAATCACACCAAAGAAATAGCCGTGTATGAAGCATTGCAACATATTGGATATCCTTTTATGCCAATTGTATATGGTACTAAAAAAGATAGTGAAAGAGAAATTTATCTGATTCTTATGGAGCGATTGGCTTCAGAAAATATGTTGCTAATTAATTCTGAATCCACTCCAGAAAAATGGACGCTTCCAATCATCAAAAAAACCATAGATAGTATTCATCTGGTGCACACCAATTTTACCTATGAAACCAATAAAATTCTATCCATAGCGCCTTTTGATATTGAAAAAGTGCTGGAGCTTTACACAGCTTTTGTGGCTTTGAACAGAAAGGATTATGATTATTTAATTGCAGATGATCGTTTTGATGAATTAACAAGTTTTATAAATGATTGGAGCACTAATGGATATCAGCCTAAAAGTAAATTGACCTTAATTCACAATGATTTTAATCCAAGAAATATTGCTATTAGAGCCAATGGTGATCCTTGTATTTATGATTGGGAATTAGCGACCTACGGCATTCCGCAGCGCGATATTTTTGAGTTGTTAGCCTTTACGCTTACGCCTAATTTTGAGAGTTCTGATGCAATAGATGTATTGAAACATCATTTTAAGCAAGTGCAATCATTAAATAATCAAGACTATAGTTGGTCTGATTATTTGTATGATCTTAAACTAGGAGGGCAGGCATTTTTAGTTTCAAGAGTTAATTTTTATTTAACGGGAAGCATTTTAATGAATTATCCATTTATTGAAAGGGTATTTGCCACGTCTTTTAAAATATTGGATCTGCTTAAAAAAACAACTTAGATGAGAGACTTTTATATCCATATCCATTTGTTTTTTATCCCTTTAGTTCTTGGTAATGTGCTGCATATGATCATTGTAAAACGCAATTGGTGTAAAAGTGTCGCTTTTCCCATTTCAAGAAAAATGTTTGGAGAGACTAAAACGTATAGAGGAGTCATTGTACTGCCAATGCTAACGGGAGTATTCGCCTTGCTAAGTAGTTATTGTTTTGGCCCTTTTACAATATCAGTAGCCTATGATGCATTTGTTGGCTTCGGACTAGGACTTGCTTATATTTTAGCAGAATTACCGAATTCCTTTATAAAAAGAAGGTTAGGGATCGCTACTGGAGCCCAATCAAAAAAGTACAAATATGTGCAATACTTTACAGACAAAGCAGACTCATTAATTGGAGTTTTAACATTTTACTTTTTAGCAACAAACTTCTCGTTTAAGACCATTCTAGTCCTATTTTTTGTTGGTTTAGTGATACATGTAAGCATCAGTCAGCTTTTAGTAGTCATCAAAATAAAAAAGAAATTTTGATGTATATACACGCTCTTAAAGAAAAGTTGTCTACTGATTTGGTGGGCGCCAAAGCGGCAAGTCTTTCAGCGCTTTTTGAATATGGATTTTCTGTACCAAATGGATATGCAATTTCTAAAAAAGTACTGGAGTTATATACGATAGAAAAGAATTTTCCGGATGGTTTTAAACAATCTTTAGAAAGTTGTTTAGTTGGGTTGAATTCTCAAAAAATCATTATTAGAAGCTCTGCTATTGGCGAAGATTCTGATAGTTTTTCATTTGCGGGTCAGTTAGATTCTTTTGTAGTTCAAAACAACATGGAAGCAGCATTACAAGCGATCCTTCAGTGTTGGGATGGCTTGCATAATGATAGAGTACTTGCCTATGAAAAACTATCAGGAAAAAAACTTGTAGAAATGGGTGTGGTACTTCAGGAGTTTGTGGAAGCAGATTATGCCGGAGTTACCTTTACCTCATCGCCTTACAATGTTGACGAGATTTACACAGAATATGTAAAAGGGGCCGGTGAGCAATTAGTTTCAGGGAAAGTAACCCCTAAAAACTTTACCGTTAATTTTACGGAAACACCTAAGGAGAAGCTTCCTTTTAATGCAGTTGAATTAATTCGTTTAGCAACCACTTTAAAAGAGAATTATAGCTACCATATAGATATTGAGTGGGTATCTAAAGGAGAACATATATTTTTTGTGCAAGCAAGGCCTATTACTGTTTTACAAAAAAAGAAAGTCCATTGGACCAACACAAATTTAAACGAGAATTACCCAACTCCGATGTCTCCATTATTGTATTCAATTGCTCGAGATTCGTATTATCATTATTTTAAAAACCTTGCGGGTTTATTACAAATCAATAAAAAGAGTCTGCGTGCATTGGAGTATGATTTTAGCAATACCGTTGGTATTTGGAGCAACAGACTGTATTATAACATGACCAGTATTCATAATATTATTTCTTCATCTCCATTACAAGTATATTTCAAGGATGCATTTAATAAATTTGTTGGGTATTCAGAAAAAGATGTCGCACAAGTAGCTACTTCTAAAGCTACTTCTATAGTTCGTTTTGTTTTTCGTTTAATTCGATTAAACTTTTCTTTAGAAAAAAATGTGAAGAGCATCGAGAAGATGGTGGATGACTTTGCTTTACAAGCGAATAAAAAGGAACAAAATCTTCCAGTAGCATCTTTATTTTATACCTTTTTAGACCTGAGGTTTCATCAATGGTATCGTGCTAGTTTGGCTGATTTCTTCTCGATGATTCACTATAAGGTTTTAGGAGAAATAACGAAGACGTTTTATGGCGAAAAAAGTATCGGGATGCACAATAATTTGGTGCAAGCAATTCCGGGTTTAATGAGCAGCGAGCCCTTAAATGACACGTATGATATTGTTCAAGAAATACATAAAAACAGTGAAATAAAATCTTTCTTTAATGCGCATTCCTCTAAAGAGGTATACCAAGAAATTCAAGAAAACCCTAGTTATTCTCAACTTAAGGAAAACTTGGATGCCTATCTTAAAAAATGGGGATTTCGATGTTCTGGCGAACTCATGTTTTTTAGTACAAATTATATTGAAGAGCCTACCAAGTTTATAGAATTACTGCAAGTCTATATGGCGCAAGATGCGCAAGACCCACGCGCAGCAATTGCACTTAAAGATAGCGAAAGAAAAGCTGCCATGCGCAGTTTTGCATGGAAAATCATACAAAAAAGATCGATATTTATTCCGGTTTCTATGGTAGAAGTAGGGGTACTTTACCTAAGTGCAAAATTGTGCAAGCAAGCAATAGCGAGCAGAGAAAGAGTACGCTACAAACAAGCAGAAATGTATTATCATTTTAAAACGATTGTTAAAAAGATGGGTGCTCAATTTGTAGAAGAACAGAAAATTACGAGTGCAGACGATTTATTCTACTTGAGTTATAAAGAGATTGGCGAATTGCTGTCTTCTTCTTCCATGTTTTCAAAAGACCTTAAAGAGCTCATTATAGAACGACGTTTACGATTTAATAAGGATTCAGAGAATGAATATCCAGCCAATTTTACAACGACTTTTGGTGAAAGACCAACATCTGTAAAGGCAGCGATTGTTTATAATGGAGACTTTACAGAGTTTAATGGTTTAGCAGTAAGCGGTGGAAAGATCAAAGCAGCCGTAAAGGTATTAAAGTCTGTATTAGAAAGTGGAAAACTGAACAAAGGAGATATTTTAGTAACCAAACAAACAGATCCTGGATGGGCAATGGTATTTCCATTAATTGGCGGACTTATTGTTGAGCGGGGAGGCGCTTTATCTCACGGAGCAATAGTAGCAAGAGAATTTGGAATTCCGGCTGTCATAGGAATACCAAATATTACAGAAATATTAAAAGACAACGATGAGGTTATCTTAGACGGAGATCTTGGTAAAATTAAATTGTTATGATCGCTGTTTTAATAGCCTATATAAAAATTAGAATTCACCCTATTCAACTTATAGGGCTAACACTGCTGATGTCTATGCTCGTTTTATCTCCTGAAGATGCTGCAGAAACATGGCTGTTTTCGATGTTGCTTTTAGTGATTTCTTTTATTGTATTTAGAATTTTAGACGATGCTTTTTCGGTAAATATAGACCGAAAAGAGCATCCAGAAAGAACCTATTTGATTCCCGCTAACTTCAAATCCTTTAAAAAGATAACAGCAATCAGTATTGGTGTTTATTTACTAACTGTTGGGTTGATGTATTCAAAAATTTACTTCACACTATTTTTACTTTTCATAAGTTCATTGGCTTTGTACTATATGTTTGGGAAACACGTATTGGTGTTAAAATTAATTCCGTTAGTAAAATACCCTATGCTACTTTATTGTGTGTCAATGATTTCATGGCATGAAGTTAAAGTAGAGGTTCTTATTGCTTCCTTTTTATTAATGGCTGGTTTTGATAGTTTTGATCGTGTAAAAGTAAATTCAAATTCCATTTGGCAACCCATGCTTTTTCTTTTCTGTTGCAGTCTATTCCTTTTTAAACCTTGGCTGAATTATAGCTATATTCTATTTAGTTTATTGCCATTGCTTATTATTTATTTGATGAGAAACAACCGTATCGTTCCCTATTTTGCAATCGTATTTTTTCCAATAACATTTTTTATACTAACACATTTATAATATGAACAGTCCATTTTTAAAAGAATTCAATAATCCAGATCGGTATCAATTTGAAACCGTTAATTGCTATTCTTGTAACAGCGACCAATATTCTTTTTTCTTGAAAGGCGAAGAAGATTTAACAGGTAAGGAAGGCGAATTCCAATATGTAAAATGCAGTAATTGTGAGATGGTGTATCAAAACCCAAGGATTGCTTTAGATCAAATTAAAGAATTTTATGACGGAGAATATATTGCCCATCGTAAAAAGAAAAACTGGGGCATATTAACACCTTTGTATGAGTGGACCATGAATAAACATGATAGAGATAAGGAAAAGATTGTTGCTAAACATGTTGTTCTCAATAAGCAAACAGAAGTTCTTGATGTGGGGTGTGCTGTGGGTACTTTTTTATTACACATCAACAAAAAACACGATGTTCAAATAAGTGGTGTAGATTTTAAAGAAGGACTAGAATACCCAGATTTCAATAAAATTGAATTTTATGAAGGCTTATTTTATGAACAAAATATAGCAGAAAACAGGTATGATGTGGTAACGATGTGGCATTTTTTAGAGCATTGTTATGATCCTAATAAATCGCTACAAATGGCAAAGAAAGTATTGAAAAAAGGAGGGAAGCTCATTATAGAAGTGCCAAGACTAGATAGTTTTACCTTTAAACTATTTGGTAAAAAATGGCCAGGTGTTCAAGCTCCACAACATACGGTTTTGTATGATAAAAAAGCATTTATTAGTATGATGGAAAAGAATGGATTTAAGGTGACTACTTATTTACCTTATGGCGCATTTCCTCCGTATTTTTATATCTTTGCAGGATCCTATTTTAAAACCATTGGAAAGAACTTAAATTTGAATCGTATTATTTTTCCTTATTTTTTAGGGCAATTGATACTAACGCCTATGCTGTGGTTTCAAAAATATTTAAACCTTTCTATGCAGACCGTTGTTTGTGAAAAAATAGAAAATTAATTTGGTAACATGAGCGAATCTAAAGCTATTTCATCTAGTTTAAAAGCAAGAAACGATCTTGCCTTTTTAAGTTTATTAACTCCAGTAATGCTGTTCGTTTCCGGAGTAGTACTGTCTATCGAATATGAAGGGATTTTATATTGGATAGGGCAATTATTGTTGTCATTTTTCTTTCTTCAAACATTTATATTAGTCCATGAATGTGGGCATTTAAGTTTTTTTAAAACACGATCAATAAATACTTTAATGGGCCATTTATTTGGTTTCTTGTCGTTTATTCCATATTACTCTTGGCAGCAAATGCATAATTTACATCATCGATGGACAGGTTGGCGAGACAAAGATCCTACTACAGAATCTACGGTAAGTCCGAGTTCCTCAACGACAAAAAATAGCATTATAAATATTGCATGGAAATTAGGGATTCCGTTGTTTTACCTAAGTTATAAATTAAGTAATTACTGGAACTTGTTTAAGATTAAACGTTTTTTAACTCCAAAAAAATATCAAAAAGTTAAAACACAAATAGGTATGTACGTGGTATTGTACGCAGTACTTTTTTACTTCTTTTGGGAATTTATAGTACAGATTTTTAGTTTGGCATTTGTCATTAGCTTATTGTGGAAAGAGCTGGTTATTATGACACAACATGGTCATATTGAAATTCCGATTTCTAATAATAAGCAAGTGAAACCTATAACCTATTTAGAGCAAGTTAAATACACAAGAAGTTTTTATGTGCATGAAATCTTAGCGAAGTATTTCTTGTTTAATTTTAACCTTCACGAAGCGCATCATGCGCATCCAGCAATTCCTGCCTATAAATTATCGGCTATTCATTTAGAAAAACCCAGAAAACCTACTTTTTTCTATTGGTTATATAGAGCAAAAAGGATGCAAGGAGTAGATTATATATTTAAAACCTCAAAGCACACAGGAGAGCTGTTTTAATTTTAAATAGGCATCGATACTATACAATCAAATTTGATATTAAATTTGATTATTGGATCCTATAAAAACACCCCAAAACGAGACTTTAAAAAATTTTTATAGTAGGTATAGAACTTTCATTGATATGTGCTTTAATACTACAGTTTCTTAAAAAATAGTATTTCAAAAGTTTCTTCTGCAATGTTAATGAAACAAATTTATTCAACAATGTAGGAGGGAAGCATAATGTCTTTAAGCAGCTATGATAAAAATAATGAAAGGCTTTTAATTAATACTATCAGTTTTTTTATGGATGCATTTTGTATCCAAAGGACTACTTATATAGCCTAGCATTAGTGTCCGATAAATAATTTTAAAAGCAGGATTTCCATAGTTGGATTTCCTGCTTTATTTATATCTTGATTTTTACCACAAAATTGAGATATGAACAAAAGTACACACTTTAGCGGAACACCAATAATTAAACAGATTTTAAAATATATACCACAAGCAGATATTACTCGGACAGCCAAAATCTATAACAGTGACCGCTACTACAAAAAGTTTAAAACCTACGACCATTTAGTCACGATGCTTTATGCCACAATGAGTGGAGTTTCCTCACTTAGAGAGTTGTCGACCGTTTTATTAGCTTGTGAAGGGCGTATCAGCCATTTAAATCTAAAACATTTCCCTAAGCGAAGTACATTGTCAGATGCTAACAAGAAAAGAACCAGTGAAGTCTTTGGAGCAATTTATTCAAAATTATACAAACGCTACGCTCCATTTTTATCGGACAGCAGTCCATTAAAATCTCCTGTAAAGAATTTAAAAATTGTAGATTCTACCACAATCAGCCTATTTAGTGATATTTTAAAAGGAGTTGGTCGTAATCCTATTACAGGTAAGAAAAAAGGAGGTATAAAGATGCACACAATGATAAATGCTTTGGAAGATGTACCTTGTCTGATACGTTTTAGCAGTGCTGCTACTCACGACCACACTTTTTTAAAAGAGTTAAATTTAGAGAAAGATTCTTTTGTCGTTTTTGATAAAGCATACAATGATTATCTCCAATATTTAGAGTGGACTTTAAATGATATTTACTTTGTAACTCGCCAAAAAGACAATGCTGTCTATAAAAGCATTAAAGAATTTGATTTAGCAGACAAAACAAGTGATGCAATACTAAAAGATGAACTTATATTGATAGAAAAAGACGATAAATCTATTCAAATAAGAAGAGTTGCTTATTGGGATGCTACAAAAGAAAAGGTATATGAGTTTATCACCAATAATGCAGAAATATCTCCAGACCAAGTAGCAGATATATACAAACACAGATGGCAGATTGAAACGATGTTTAAAAGACTCAAGCAGAACTTTCCCCTTAAATATTTTCTTGGAGATAATCAAAATGCAATAGAGATTCAGATATGGTCAGCATTAATCATTCAACTCATCATGCTTGTGATACAAAGAAAAATCAAACGAAAATGGGCATATTCAAATATGGTTTCTGTGATGAGATTTCATCTGATGACCTACATTGATCTGTTTAAATTTCTCGAAAACCCAAACAAACAATGGTGGGAACTCACATCAAAACCTCCAGATATACAACTGCAACTTTTTAAATAGACACCTTGCTAACTCAAAAAGAAAAATATAGAACGTGTTTACTGGGCTCAAAAATGGGTTTAATTAAAATTTGTAGTTTTATCGGACACTAATGATAGCCTAGCATAAAATTAAATTTAAAAAGCCTTTCAGTAAGTCAAAAGAAGTATTTTTGCATCCAAATATTTTTACAAATGCAAGAAAGAAATTTACAACGTATTTCGCTTTCAACTTATTTTTTAATATCAGGTATCTGTTTTTCTTCTTGGGCATCCCGAATTCCGACAATAAAGGACAATTTTAATTTTAGTGACGAGCAACTAGGTAATATGTTAATGATAATGCCTGCAAGTGCTATTATTGGCATTCCGCTTTCTGGCTGGTTGGTCTCAAAATATGATAGTAGAATACCGCAACAATTCGCTTTTGTATTCTATGCAATATCATTGATGCTAATTGGGTTTGCTACCAGTTTACTTGTACTTATTTTAGCGCTATTTCTGTTTGCGGTAAGTATTAGAATCCTAAATATCGCTATAAATACCCAATCTATTTTTTTGCAAGAGAAATTTGAAAAACGTATTGTGGGCTCTTTTCATGGTTTATGGAGTATTGGTGGCCTACTAGGGGTTTTATTTACAACTTTAATGTTACAACTAGATATTTCTATCCAAGCACATTTTTTAATGATCGCTATTTTTATTTTCATCACTATTTTTATTGCGTATCCGTATTTAATAAAAAATGATAAGGCTATAGGAGGAAATAAATTCAGATTAGAAAAGCCTAACAAATACATTATGCTTTTAGGGTTGATGCTGTTTTTCGCGGCTATTTGTGAAGGCGGAATGTATGATTGGAATGGTGTTTACTTTAGAGATGTAGTTAAAGAAGAAGTTTTTACGTATGGATATGTATTGTTTATGATCTGTATGTCTATTTATAGATTAACGATAGACAAGCTAATCGATTATTTTGGGATGGAAAAATTGTATTTTTTAAGTGCCATTTTAATCATGAGCGGAATTTCCATTGCCATAGTTTTTCCTCAATTCTGGCCTGCACTTGTTGGATTTTGTTTGGTTGGGATAGGTGTTTCAGGTCTTTTTCCTATGACGTTTATCTTGGCGGGTAAAGCAAAGAAATATTCCACGGGAATCGTTATTTCAATCGTAGGAACTTATGCTACCGTTGGTATGTTTTTAGGGCCGCCCTTAATTGGGTATTTAGCTGAGGCTGTTGGCTTACAAAAAGCATTTATCGTCTTTATTATTGGTGGATTTATGTTTATTCCTTTAACCATTGCTGTCTTTAATCATTTAAAAAAGATATAAAACTACTCGTTATTCTAAAAAAAACAAGAAGTAAGTATACAAAGTAATCAAGCTGTCCTATAGAAATAGAAAAAAGGTAGAAAGAAAAATAAGGTTAGCATTTTTTAGTGTACGCATGAATCCCAGTTGTTTTGATAAAAAAAGTAGTGTACAAGTGACGCTATTTAAACTAAAACTGAAAAAAAATATAGTATTTTTAATACATATATGAAAACATTGTATATTCGCAATCGTTTAGCAAAAATGGGTTGTTTTTTACATCAAAATACGGTGTAGTTTAATAGGTTAGGGCAGCTGATTTTTAATCAGTAAATTATGGTTTCTGGCTATCATTAGCTTAAAAAAAAACAATAAATTACGAAGGTAATTTGCATGTTCATTGAATTTCTAAATTAAAGGGGAGATACTCAAGCGGCCAACGAGGGCGGACTGTAACTCCGCTGACTACGTCTTCGCAGGTTCGAATCCTGCTCTCCCCACAAGTTACCTATTTAGCGATAAAATTAAATAATCTTTAAACTTATTGTAAACTGCATTACCCACAATTCTTCTAAATCTTACTGTTTTAAGAATACCTGGTACCGCTGTTTTTGAAGGTGTTTTAACATCAGAAAAGCATATAAACTAGTTCTAAATTAAGGATCTTTGGTTTCTGCTACTATGTTCATAAAACATTTTTATGCGACAACGTAGGAGGGAAGCATAATTTGTGCGAAAAGAATTAAATAGATGCCGTTGAACTAAAATTGCGATTTTTTGGACTAAAAGACTATTTAATTTATGTTATCTTATTACAGTTTTGACTCATAACCTAAAAACGTAGATCTATTTTTTTTTATGTGCTGTTATACAAGGAAAACTTTATGAGAAGATTTCGTATTTTTTAAAAATTTTTTTCACTTCCGATAATTTTATTGGTTTGACGATATAGTCGGTAATTTCAATTATATTACCTGCTCTTTCAATATCAAGCGGGTCAACCGAAGAGCTTATCATAAAGATGACGGTCTTTTTTGTTATATCTTTTTTTATACGTTCATATTCTTCTAGAAACAACCATCCATCCATGATTGGCATATTCATATCTAGGAAAACGATATCTGGTATCTTTTCATTCTCAGTTTTGTTATTGGTAAGATATTGAATAGCTTCTTCTCCATCCATAAAACTAAGAATACTATCCGCTAACTTATTTTTGTTGATAATGCTACTTAATATAAAATGATAGACTCTATCATCATCGATGATAGCTATTAGAGGGCGTTTTTTTGCCATTATTTGTGTTTTTTTAAAATTATTTTAAAAGTAGTTCCTTTGTCTACTTCACTTTCTACAGTTACAGAGCCGCCTACTGCCTCTATTTGAGTTTTAGTCATAAAAAGACCAACTCCTTTAGAATTGGGGTGTCTATGAAATGTTTTATTAAGTCCAAAAAGTTGATGCCCATATTTTTTAAATCGATTCCCAATCCATTATCTGTTGCAATAAGTAAGATCTCATTGTTTATAATTTCTGTGCGGAAGTGAATCTGTGCTATGCGATCAGGTGCACGATATCTAATGGAGTTAGATAGCAGATTTAAGAGGATGCTTTCCATATACAGTTTTGGGTATTTAATAGTAGGAGCTTCAGAAAAGTTAGAGGTTACTACTGCTTTTGAATCCAATATTTGAATATCTAAAATTGCTAGTGTCTTAGTAAAAACAGCGTCAAAACTGACATCATCATGCACGATATCTCTATTTTCTTGTATTTTTACAGTCTCGATTAATTCATTCAATGTTTCATTAAGACGATCAATAACGATTTCAAATTTAGAGAAGAGCATCTCTTTATCATCTAAATCTGTAGTTTCTTTATAGAAATTCTTTAATACCAATAGATTATTAACAGGTGCTCTTAAGTTATGAGATGCAATATGTGTAAAACTAGAAAGCTGTCTATTTTTATTTTTAAATGGTTGTTAAATTCCTCTAGTTGTAATTTTTGTTTTGAAATTAATTCAGTGTTACTTTGTAATTCTTTATTGACCGCTATTAATTTATTAGAAAGCTCATTTGCATTTTTTTTGGACTTTAAAAGTTCTTGCTCGTATTTTTTTCTTTGGGCAATATTAAATAGTATAGAATGTGTATATAAATGGGTTCCTAAAATATCTTTTATTTCTATAGAGTTTACTAAGACAGGGAAGCTAGTACCCCTTTTTTTATAAAATTTAAATTCACCTCTTTTATAGTGCCACTTAACTTTAAAGAGGGCGCAAAGATATTTTCAAAATATATTTTTCCTCCGAGAGAAAGAAAATCTGAGAACTTTTTTTTACCAATGACTTCTTTTTTCGAATAGTTGGTGAGTTCTAAAAAATTCTTATTGGCATCAATGATTGTACCATCGGGCAAGGAACAAAAAAAACCACTAGGAAAGCTGTTATAAAATTCTTGATAATCTATATTATAATCCATTAATTCTGTTGGTTTTTAAACCTATATTAAATAGTTTTTCATTGCCTCACTTGTTTTAAGGGGAGCACTGAGATGGGGGCAATGTCCAATTGTTTCCAATACAACAAATTTGCTGTTAGGGATGTTGTTATTTACAAATTGTCCTACTTCAATGGAAGCAATAGCATCTATTTTAGATTGAATGATTAGTGTATCCGTAGAAAGTTTTTTAAGGTCATTTCTGTTGTCTCCTAAAAAGGTGACTTTTGCGAAATGGGCTGCTATTTCTGGGTTATTTTGACAAAAACTTGCTTCTAATTCTGCCGCTAACTCTGGCCTGTCAAGATTATCCATAATAATAGGCGCCATGGCACTAGACCAGCCTAAGTAATTATAATCTAAAGTTTCTAAAAGCTCGTCAATATTTTTCTGAGAAAACCCACCAATATAAGCAGCATCATTAATATACCGGGGAGATGGTCCAATCATAATTAATTTTTTAAAGAGCTCTGGTCTTTTTACAGCTGCAAGGGTCGCTATCATAGCGCTCACAGAATGCGCAACAATACAAACGTCTTGTAAATTTAGAGCATCACAAATATTAATTATATCATCTGCATACCCTTCAAGCGAATTGTATTTGTCAAAATTATATGCATTTTCATCAGATTTTCCAGAGCCAACAAGGTCTATAAGAACTATTTTGTAGGTGTCTTCGAAATGAGGCGTAATAAATCTCCACATATTTTGATCACATCCAAATCCGTGAACAAAGAACATAACTTTGCTACCGGTTCCGTGAATTGTTATATTATTTTGTTTTATTAACTTCTTTAACATACTACGTGGTTTTAGCAAGTATATAATTTCAATTCTATGGCAAGCCTAACTTTTCTAAAGATCTATGTAATAAACACAACAATACAAATTTAGGCTAATAGGTATAATAAATAGTCCATACAAAGGGTTTTATTTTTTTAGTCGTATTTTAAAAATTACATTTTCTGCGCTGTATATGTAATTAAAACCGTTTAAATAAATTTTTGTCAAGATGAATAGACATTTACTAGGGTTAAATAGAACACAACGCATCATTTAAGATGGCTTAAATATTATGAGTTTAAAAGAACTTTTGGGGCATGCGCATATAAAAACCTCCATGGTTTATCTGCATTTAGCCGATACAGGAAGCTCTATAAAATTAAGTCCTTTAGATACTTTATATACTGAGTAATGTATCCAAAACATAACGTAGCCGATGTGTTGAATCTTGAAGTAGATTAACTAAAAGAATTAGCCAATACGAGTTGACATTTAAGAACCTTACACGCGATCAGAAAATTTAGTACTAAAGCCCTTGGTGGTTATTCCGATCGTAATCGTCATTGCCCAACATGCCAAGGACATAAACAACAGCAATGGGTGGGACAAGAAAAAAAGAGTTGCTAGCGGTCCCTTACTTTCAGGTGGTCTTTAAATTGCCCGATCATTTGAATGCTATCGCCCTTGCGCATCCCAAGGAGCTCTATAAAATTTTATTTGATAGCGTTTGGCAAACCATTTCTTGTTTTGGGAATAACCCAAAAGAATTAGGGGCCAAAATGGTCATGATAGCGGTGTTCGATACCTTGGGACAAAATTTAAGTGTACATCCTCATCTGCATTACATCGTGCCTAAAGGCGGAGTTACCAGTGCAGGGTATTGGAAAAAAGGAAAGAGCAAGGCTAATTTTTTGTTTAGCGTACAAGCATTAAGTATAAAATTTAGAGGTGTGTTTGTTACCAAACTCCGCAAACAATTACCTTAGATACCCAAATCATTGTATTACAAATTATTTTCTAATAATTGGGTCGTCTGTGCCAAAGATCCTTTTGGAAAACCGGAACATATGATTGAATATCTATTACGTTATGCACATAAGATAGCCATAAATAATTATAGAATATTGGCTAATGATACACAAAACAAAACGGTGACTTTTAGCATGAAAGAGTATCGTAATCAAGGAAAAAAGACAACACAGACATTGTCTACAAAAGATTTTATTAAGCGCTTTCAAAATCATATTTTACCTAAAGGATTTAAAAGAATACGGCACTAAGGTTTTTTAAGTAGCAGTTGGAAAAGGGAAAAGCTACCACAACTCCAGCTTCAATTAGCCAATAAAGATTTAGAGGTGATAGACGCGTATGTCTTGGTAGAAAAATCGGTACATCGTTGCTGCCCAAGTTGTAAAAAAGGACTCTTAATCACGTTGTTAACATTCGATAGTAGAGGCCCTCCAAAAGAGTATAAAAAAATAGCAAGACGTAAAACATTGAAATACAAACAGTAAAGAAATGGCAATGTGCCCTTACTGGACACCAGTGCCTAAACTTTAAAAATATTGATTAAAATGCTATCTAAGAGGACTAAAAATTCAAAAAACGCATAAAAAATTGCACCTATAAAATAGAAATGTTGAAAACAGCATCCTTTACCCAGTCACTCTCCTTTAAAAACCTAAACCCAAACTGTCATTTTACCCCTTATTCCTCGCAATGGATCAGTCAACAAAGCATATAGCGTTGGCCTATAGGCGCGCCATATGCTTAGTTATTATGTGTTGCCTATTTTTTTCTTCAGATAAGACATTAATTCCAAAGAAAGACTTTACTCTCTATTGTCAATCTTTGAAAATTATATTACTTCATGATTATAATAATTTCTGGACCTATGAAACCCTCATCTGTTCTTAAAAGAGAGGACCTTGACTTCCGGAATTTATATCCGAGCCTAGTATATTAAATTCGCAAAAAAAGAGTATTAAGTCATTGTCTTTTTGTATATTGGGAATATAACTTACTATTTAAATTTATATATCATGGAAAATAATATCTATAAAAAAATTGAAATCGTTGGGTCTTCAGAGATATCAAGCGATGACGCCGTAAAACAAGCTTTGAAAAGTGCCTCTAGCTCTATTCAAAATTTACGCTGGTTCGAAGTTATTGAATCAAGGGGATCCATAAAGGATGGAAACATAGAACATTGGCAAGTAACTATAAAAATTGGCTTTACAATGAAAAGTGAATAAGTAAATAATCACGACTGAAAAAAAAACCAATTACTGTTTCAATGTATTGACACGTATTTAGTTCAATTCTTGATTGAGACTCCAAGTTATAACTCCTCCGGGTTTTGATAACAATTTGTACGTATTCTTCACTACATGCTGTTCTTTGCAATGCACTTCCGTCTCAATCACACGTGATAAATATGAATGGAGAATCTTTTCTAAGTAAAATTATTGCTGATAGCTATACTACAGAAAACTGTATTTTAAGCTTGATTGCACCATGCTTTTTATGATTTCGTCTTGCGTCATTGTATTATACTGATATAGGTTGAACTTTTTTAGGTTTAATTTATACCGTTCAAAGTATTTTTTTTAGCCGTTTAGACGGCAAAAAATAATTAGAACTAGCTATTTTCTAAATTAGAAGTTCAGTTAATCTACATTATTTTTGCAATATGATTTATATGCTATATTCGGATTCAAATGGACTTCGATAGGTTCTCTTAAATCTAGGCTAAAATGGGTTCTTAAATTATTGTAAATATGTACTGCTTGTTTTGTTATTTGCTGAACAATGTAGGTGTTTTTAATAAAGTCTAAGTCCTTATTCGTATTTTAAAGTTCTATTTAATTTTTTCTACAATCGCATTTTAGTATGGATCGTATTGTTCAGTTATACTCATAGCTCTGTCATACTCATTAATATTCCATTTTGTTCAGCAAAGGCTGTATATTTCGAATTACAATATTAAAAACCCGTATCGGAATGATGTATTTGTTTTTCATTAAGATATTTCCTGTTTTTAATGGTTATAGCCAACACTTCAGTACAAAGTGATGTTCTTCATGTTGTTATCGATTTTATGCCCCATAATTTGTTTAGAATAAGCGTCTGTAACGATTGCTAAACAATTATGCCCTTTATCTGTTTTTTTATAGGTTATATCGGTTACCCATAGCTGTTCTGGTCTATTGGGTACTTGGTCTTTAATTGGGTTTTTATATTTTCTAAATTGATGATTAGAATTCGTTGTTGTCACGTAGTTTTTAAGCTTAGGAACGAGCAAATTATAACAGCTTGTTTAAGTTCTGAATAGGGCTTAATTCCGCCAGTTCTTTGCCAACTACTTTAGGATAATCTTAAATCATTATAATAGTTTTCTCATCGTTTAGTTGTTCGTTTTCTCGTGCTTTACCTCTTTTATAGAAGGCCTGGAGTGTCTACCTTTGCTGTGGCGGTTTTTATGAGCTTATAAACTTTATATTTAACTTATGGCAAAAAAGTATGATAATGAATTTAAAGTTATGATAATAGAACTATTAAATTCTGGTATTAATACCAAACAAGTTAGTGATGATTATGATTGTAAATGCAAGAAGTATTTATATTTTGAAAACGATAAAGAAGAAATAGCAGCGTTTTTTTATACCAAAAACTATAACAAATGGAAATAGAAATAATGTTATTTCAAGTATTGCAAATTAAATAAAATCTGTAAACTTAAAAATGTCTGATAATGATTTTAAAAGGCTAGTTGGAAGCATAAATGTTAAGCATTGCGTAAAGCCCTTAAAAGACGAAGAAGTATAAGCCATAATTGATAAAATTTATCATTAGTGTCCGATAAAACTACAAATTTTAATTAAACCCATTTTTGAGCCCAGTAAACACGTTCTATATTTTTCTTTTTGAGTTAGCAAGGTGTCTATTTAAAAAGTTGCAGTTGTATATCTGGAGGTTTTGATGTGAGTTCCCACCATTGTTTGTTTGGGTTTTCGAGAAATTTAAACAGATCAATGTAGGTCATCAGATGAAATCTCATCACAGAAACCATATTTGAATATGCCCATTTTCGTTTGATTTTTCTTTGTATCACAAGCATGATGAGTTGAATGATTAATGCTGACCATATCTGAATCTCTATTGCATTTTGATTATCTCCAAGAAAATATTTAAGGGGAAAGTTCTGCTTGAGTCTTTTAAACATCGTTTCAATCTGCCATCTGTGTTTGTATATATCTGCTACTTGGTCTGGAGATATTTCTGCATTATTGGTGATAAACTCATATACCTTTTCTTTTGTAGCATCCCAATAAGCAACTCTTCTTATTTGAATAGATTTATCGTCTTTTTCTATCAATATAAGTTCATCTTTTAGTATTGCATCACTTGTTTTGTCTGCTAAATCAAATTCTTTAATGCTTTTATAGACAGCATTGTCTTTTTGGCGAGTTACAAAGTAAATATCATTTAAAGTCCACTCTAAATATTGGAGATAATCATTGTATGCTTTATCAAAAACGACAAAAGAATCTTTCTCTAAATTTAACTCTTTTAAAAAAGTGTGGTCGTGAGTAGCAGCACTGCTAAAACGTATCAGACAAGGTACATCTTCCAAAGCATTTATCATTGTGTGCATCTTTATACCTCCTTTTTTCTTACCTGTAATAGGATTACGACCAACTCCTTTTAAAATATCACTAAATAGGCTGATTGTGGTAGAATCTACAATTTTTAAATTCTTTACAGGAGATTTTAATGGACTGCTGTCCGATAAAAATGGAGCGTAGCGTTTGTATAATTTTGAATAAATTGCTCCAAAGACTTCACTGGTTCTTTTCTTGTTAGCATCTGACAATGTACTTCGCTTAGGGAAATGTTTTAGATTTAAATGGCTGATACGCCCTTCACAAGCTAATAAAACGGTCGACAACTCTCTAAGTGAGGAAACTCCACTCATTGTGGCATAAAGCATCGTGACTAAATGGTCGTAGGTTTTAAACTTTTTGTAGTAGCGGTCACTGTTATAGATTTTGGCTGTCCGAGTAATATCTGCTTGTGGTATATATTTTAAAATCTGTTTAATTATTGGTGTTCCGCTAAAGTGTGTACTTTTGTTCATATCTCAATTTTGTGGTAAAAATCAAGATATAAATAAAGCAGGAAATCCAACTATGGAAATCCTGCTTTTAAAATTATTTATCGGACACTAATGAAAATTTATAATAATAAAGATTGTAAACTTTTTTAAATAAGCAGAAACGATTTCTATTTAACCCTAATAAGAAATTAACTTTCAAAGAAAAAATGAAAATTATTAATCCTATTATTTAGGAACGTAAAAGCAATAAAACAATAGAAGAAATTAGAGAAATTAGAGAAATTTTGAATAATTGGAATATTTTCGAAAATGGTAAATTAACACAGAAGTCGCTACAAAAAGCGACTGAGAAAAATATAGAAACTATTATAAAATACTATCATTTGTTTAAGGATTTAAGAGCCCAAATTAATAATGATTTAAAACTACTTGACTGGATATGTAAATAAAACCCGCAGTATTCGTTAAGCAACAATAACTGCTAAAAGTTATTGTTGTTGGTACTTTTCATTTTTTTTAGAATCAAAAATTGATCAATACTTGTTCTATTGTAGTATGAATGATCTCTGCATTAAGCAAAGACGTAGAGTTTTTTGTAAGCACGAACGGATGGAAAATACTTACCTCGTTACAGTTATTTCTACAACCTGACTACCCGTGACCTTCGTTTAAATAAGTATCGATTCAATTTATATTCAGTTGACCTGTAAAAGTATACTGAATTGATTCAAGTTTTTTTGAAAATTTGTTCCCTAGTCACAAACTGATTCGCTTAATATTTCCTAGCCAATTTTCAAGATGTGAATACTTGCTAAGAAACTAGCTCGTAATGGTAAAGGTTGGAATACCTCTGAATATATATATATATTCGTACCGGTCGAGCAAGTTCAGCTTAATTTGTCGGGAAGTTAATATTTGTTAAAAAAAACTGCAATAAGCAGGTTTCTCGTTCAAATTATTTGCCATTTATTTAGGCTGGCATTATCACCTTATTGACGACATGTATAATTCCATTATCTGTTTCTACATCAGCAACAACTACTTCCGCGTCATTGATAAAAACCTTTCCTTCTTTTAAATGAACCGTTACTTCTTTGCCGTTTACCGTTTCGGCTTTCATACCATCGGATAGATCGGTCGACATAATTTTGCCCACAAGGACGTGGTACGTCAAAATAGAGGTCAATTGTTTCTTGTTCTCTGATTTCACGAGTGTTTCTACGGTCCCTTCAGGCAATTTACCAAATGCGTCGTCTATTGGAGCAAATACGGTTAAGGGGCCTTCAGAGCTTAAAGTATCAACAAGATCGGCGGCTTTTACGGCTGTTACTAAAGTTTTAAATGAGCCGTGATTAACGGCAGTTTCTACAATGTTCATAATATATTTGTTTTTAATTGTTAATTTTGAAGCTAGCCTTTTGTTGCTTAAGCTTCGAATTACTGTTAAGGTTTTGATAAAGTAAGAATGTAAATACATAAATTGGATTTACAAATAAAACTCGCAGTATTAGTTATTCTCAACAAAATCAAAGATAGATCTATATAGTGCCTCCTAAAATGACCTAGGTCAGGTTTCGTATTTATTTTCAGTACGATCGAGCAAGTTCAGCTTAATCTATAGGGAAGTTAATAAATTCAAATATATTAAGTTCCATTTGTTCTTTGGATATTAGCCCATCTAGCACTAAATTATACCTAAGTAAAAATTGATTTTCTTTTTATCATTTTTTTTATTTGGTGATAGTTTGCTGAACGTCTTAGAAAATACCACATTTAAAGAACTTATAGTCGTTTTTTAGAGTTGTAATTTTGGGTTTTGGGTTGGGATATATATGTATGCAATATCGAAGGCATATTTTAATCAGATTTGGTAAAATAATTGTTTTATAAAATTTATAGAATAACAATTTTTGGTGACTTATAATTTACAAATGGGCATTGGGTAGCATCTAAAAGTAGCTGTTAATAATGTATTTTGTGATGAAGAAAATGTACATCAATAACAATTCAATTCTTTAATAGAAAGTTATGTGTATAATGGTCAAGAACCCATTAGGCAAGATGTTTTTAAATGTTTAGAAAATAGACCAAGCATTTTAAAAGCGAGAGAAATTGGTGAAAGAATTATCTTAAAAATAAAAAAGTTTATTGATGTTTTTGTTACAGGAATGACTGGATAAAAAATTTAACTTATTTCTGATTGAGCCATTTTAGCTCACTTTTTACTTTGTACCTGTTTCATTTTGTTTTAAAGATTATTTTTTTCGAAATCGTAGGGATTACAAAAGTTTTCTTGTATTTTTTTTTCCAAATTCTCTATTTGAAGTTAATTGCGATGTGAGATTTAGGCTTTTTAAATAACTTTTAGTTTCTATATTTTAACATTTAGTAACTAAAAAATCAAAAGAGAACTATTATTTTTGTGTATTATATACTTTCCAAAAATATTGAAATTTGTTAGCGAAAATCCCCGAATTACCACAAGGACAATTTATAGATACAGATAAATTCATTTACTGTTTAGAAGCCGTTGATGATATAGAAACAGACGAGGTTTCGGAAGCACAAAAAAAATTAGAAGAATTGGCCTTACAATATGGTGTAGCCAGTATTTATAAAACTTGCGATACTATTGAAGGTTTAGAATCTAGTTTAAATGCATTGATTTTAGATGATCATCATTTTAAAGACTATGAAATCATCTACTTGGTTTTTAAAGGGGAAGCAAATACTATTTGTTTAAACGATTATTACTATAGTTTGCAAGAAATTGCAGAAATTTTTGAAGGAAGATTAGATGGAAAAATTTTACATTTTTCTAATGCAAAAATTTTAGATTTAGACGAAGAAGAAGCACAATATTTTTTAGACATCACTGGCGCAAAAGGGGTATCTGGTTATGGAAATGAATGTAATGGAATTACTAGCTCAAATCTTGATATCGCATTCTTTAATTTATTTAAAGAAGATGAAAATATGTTAGATGTTGTTGAAGAATTGCACCAAAAATATTACGAAATCTGTAAACTACTTGATTTTAGATTGTATTATTGATTTAATGCTGATAAGATCTTTTAACTCCAGTATTTTATAAGTATTTTTACTATGAATTAAAAGCAATACCATTGAAAAATCAATTCTTAGAAGAAGCCAGGATAGAACTTATAAACGGACATGCTAAAAAGCGCCATCCGTTTCGTTATTTTACGCTTGCTACAATAGAAAACGGCGAACCACGTCAACGCACGGTGGTGCTGCGTAAAACATTAACAGACTTAAGCTTCGTTTTTTATACGGATAAAAGGACTCAAAAAATAGAAGATCTTCAACAGAATTCATCGTGTAGTGCCCTGTTTTACGATCCTAAAAAACTACTGCAATTGCGTGTTTCCGGTACAGCCGAGTTAATTACAGACAAAGAACAAATTGCAACCTATTGGCATACTGTACAAGAAGCTTCTAGAAAGGATTATACTACAAAAATAGCTCCAGGAACTCTAATTAATAATCCTGATACAATAGCATATACTTCAGAAGAAAATTATTTTTGTCCAGTTAAAATTATTCCTACTTCCATTGAGTATTTGCGTTTAAAGCGACCAAATCATATAAGAGTGTTATTTTCTAAAATTGATCAGGATTGGTCTGGTGAATTTTTAGTGCCATAATTGTTTATTTTATGTTCAGCTGGCAATCCAAGAGCATCTTTTAAACTATTTTAGTACCTACATAGTACTCAAAATGCGATTCTAAATCAGTATTAAAAGATTGGTTTATTAAAATTTTAAGGTATAACATGTAATTTCTTTTAACATAATTATTGTAGATATAAGTCTAAAGACATTATATTTACAAATAAACTTTGTTCTAGATAGCTTTTAATTATGAATCATCCACTAGTTAATCCCTAATTAAAAATGTGCTTTAATATTCTGCGTTATGTAACTTGGACTTTGTTTAAAAGCAGGGCAGCGCGTTAAGAAAAGGTCTAGTAGACCTTTTTAGTGAATGAGCCAGCTGGCGCTTTGGCTACTAAAGTTTCTTAAAAAAAATAATTCTAAAAGTTTCTTCTGCAATGTTAATGGAACACTTTTTATGCGACGACGTAGGAGGGAAGCATACTATGTGTGGAATGGAATATAGTTTTTATAAAAAACACTTAAACCTCTTATCTTACGTTCCTGTACTTTTCCTTTCACTATTTAAAAGTATTTCGTTGCTTTGCCTAAGAATGGATATCAAAAGAAAAAATAATAGTTATACTCGTATATCTATTTATTGGAAATGTCAATTAATAGGATGGAGTCTAGTTTCTATTTATTGGGCATATACAGTATATATAAGGGATAATTACGGCATTATTTATACGTTGTTAAATTATATATTGGACATTTCTATAGGAATATTTTTAACACATATGTATAGACAATTTGCCTTAAAAGCAAAATGGAGTAGTTTCCCCATAAAACAATTACTAATCCGTTTAGTGCCTACCATACTTTTATTAGCGGTATTATATATGTTAATAAATAATTTAAAATGGCATGCTTACTGGACATTGATTGCAGGCGAGGATAAAAAATTATTAGAATCTATTATGTACTGGGACCCTATATTACTTACTGGACTGCGATTAATGTCAATTTGGATATTGGCGTATCACTTGTATCATTATTATCAGAAAGAAGTTATAACAGCAAAGGAGAATGTTAAATTGTCCTTAATAACAAAACAAGCCCAGTTAGATAATTTATCTGCTCAATTAAATCCACATTTCTTATTCAACTCCTTAAATTCTATTAAGTCATTAGTAATCGAAAACCCTAACGCTGCAAGAAGAGCCATTGATTTACTATCAGATTTGTTGCGTTCATCTCTCTACGAGAAAGACAAAGACTTAATTAGTGTAAAAGAAGAGGTATCTTTAGTAAAGGATTATATAGAATTAGAGAAAATGCGTTTTGAAGAACGTTTGCAGTTAGAAATAACAGTTGACGAAACGCTAAACAATTTTAAAATCCCTACTTTAAGTATTCAATTATTGGTAGAGAATGCTATTAAGCATGGCATTGACACCAAAATTAATGGCGGAATTGTTCATCTTACCATAGAAAAAAATAGTACTACAATAAAGATTATTGTTAAAAATCCAGGTACATTAACTGATACTAAAGAAGCATCAGGACTAGGATTGAAAAATTTAAAAGAACGTTTGGCAATTCAATACAATGGAAAAGCAACTTTTAGTTTAACAACATTAAATAAAGAAACAGTAGGAGCAATAATAACACTTCCAATTAAGCACGATGAAAACATTTAGAACTATAATCATAGATGACGAGCGTTTGGCAAGAGAAGAGATGAAACGTGCGTTGAAACGTTATCCTGAGTTTGAAATTATTGGCGAAGCAAGTCATGTAGATGAAGCTAAAGTAATGATAGAAGAGACGATTCCTGATATTATTTTTTTAGACATTTATATGCCAGGTAAATCGGGATTCGATCTCTTAGAAGAGCTAACAACAGTGCCAGAAGTTGTTTTTACAACGGCGTACGATCAATATGCGGTAAAGGCTTTTGAATTAAATGCGTTAGACTATTTGGTGAAGCCATTACGTGATGAACGCTTTGCAAAAACTATAGAAAAAGTAAAACTCGAATTGGAAGAAAAGGCACAATTGAAGACCGCCATTTTACCAATGCATCAAAAGATTTTTATAAAAGACGGAGAGAAATGTCATTTTATTCCGCTTACAGAAATTTACTTTATTGAATCTTTAGATAATTATGCGCGTTTGTATTTTAGCAATCAAAAAGCAATGATTAAACGTTCTTTAAATCTGCTGGCAGAAAAATTAGATCCGAAAGTGTTTTTTAGAATTAATAGAAGTCAAATTATCAATACACACTACATAAAAGAAATTCACCCACATTTTAACAATACGTTACAAATTACACTAACCACTGGTGAAACATTAGAAGTTTCAAGTCGACAATCAGTAAAATTTAAAAATTGGAATAGCTTATAAACACAAACACCATGAGAGTTCTACCTATAATTACAAAAGTGCTTATTGTCTTTTTGATATTCTTGCAGTACAATGCATTTGGCCAAAACGCAACGCCATATTCAATAGGGAATACCTATAAAATTCATTCTAAAATTTTAAAAGAAGATAGAAGCTACATTTTAGAACTACCAAGTTCTTATAAAACAAGTAAAGCGAAGTATCCAATTTTGGTTTTGTTAGACGGAGAAATAAGCTATCATTCACATTCTGGTATTTTAAAACAGATGACTGAAGGAAGACAGATTCCTGAAATGATTATTGTAGCAATTACCAATGTAGATCGCGTTAGAGATTATACTCCTACAAACTACTTGACAAATTTAAATGGATCTAGTGCTGTTGATAATCATAAAACAAGTGGAGGAAGTGCAGAATTCCTAAAATTTATGGAAGAAGAATTATTACCTAAAATTGAGAAGACTTATAGAACATCTGCATTTAAAACCTTGGTTGGTATTTCTCATGGAGGCTTGTTGGTTGGATCTGCCTTTTTATCAAAAGAAACCTCATTTAATGCCTTTGTTTCTATGGATCCAAGTTTTTGGTGGGACAATCAATATTTGATAAAACAATTAGAAAATACAGATTTAAATCAGATCAAAGACAAAAGAATATATGTTTCTACTGCAGATAAGTTTGAAAACTTTGATAGAATTCCGCATGTATTTACGACAAATATAAACAGTCAAGAAAACTTTAATACGACTTTAAAAAACAAAGGATTTTCACCCAACCAAGTTGCGTTTGAATATTTTAAAGAAGAGAATCATTGGACCGTTGCTTTGATTAGTTTGTACCAAGGAATGCAATTCATTTATAAAGGGTTAAAAATGAAAAATGCACAAGAGAGTACACTTGAAGAAATCATAACTTATTACAAAACATATTACAATGGAGAATTTTTACCTCCAGAAAACGAAATCAATGCTATTGGTTATTATCATTTAAAGAATGATATTAAGAAAGCATTGCCGTTTTTTAAATTGAATGTCTCTAACTACCCAACATCATCAAATGCATTTGATAGTTTAGGAGAGGTATATATGGGATCTGGTGATAAAGAAAAAGCACTAAAAAACTACAAAGAATCTTTGAGGTTAAACCCAAAAAATGCGAATGCTAAAAAGATAATTGAACAATTAAGTGCCAAGAAAAATAACTAAGTGATTCTTGTGAAATAAATTTTAAAATTAGAATAATGAAAATCTCAATCAAAAAAAGATACATACTACTAGTTGCCTTTTCTGTTTTTTTTCAGCTTGAAACTTTTAGTCAAGTAGGGAAAGAAATTACCATAGGGACTAAATACAAAATAGCGTCAAAAATATTAAACACAGAAAGGACATATATTGTTAATCTACCTGATTCTTATAATAGTGAAGGTACACAAACCTATCCTGTAATTGTCATTATAGATGGAGGGTATTACTTTAATTTATTTACAGGTATTATTGGAGAAATGTCAAACAATGAACAAGTGCCAGAGATGATAATTATTGGATTATTAAAAGTGGATAGAGTAAAGGACTATACACCCACTAATTCTATAATTAGTCTTAATGGGAACAAAGACGAAAATTATTTAAAAACCAGTGGTGCAAGTAAATTGTTTTTGGATTTTATTGAAAAGGAGCTATTAGTAGAAATAGACAATAAGTATAGAACAAATTCTTTCAATGTTATGGTCGGGCAATCATTTGGTGGCTTGTTAGTTGCTACATCCTATCTTTCGTCTCGCACTTTGTTCGGAGGGTACATAGCTATCGACCCAAGTTTTTGGTGGGATAATCAATATATTGTAAAAGAGATTGATAACATCAATATTAAAAAAATAGAAAACAATTATTTCTATTTGTCATCTGCAAATAAATACGAGAATTTTTCTGGAGCAACTCATATTTTTGAGTTAAATAGAAATAGCCACGACACATTTTATTCTAAACTAATGAGTAAAGGAATATCGTATTCCAATATTAGAATTCAATATTTAGAAGAAGAAAACCATAGTACGTCACCTTTGTTAAGCCTATATAATGGTCTGAAATTTATTTACAAGGACTATTTTTTAAAGGACATTCAAACCAAATCTATAGATCAAATTAAAGCATACTACAAAAAGAAATATGGTGGAAAATTTTTACCTCCTGAATCAATTATAAATAATATTGCTTATAGTCATCTTCGAAATGAGGATAGCAGAGAATTAGCAATTCAATTTTTTAAATTAAACACTTTAAATTATCCTAATTCATTTAATGCTTTTGATAGCCTAGGTGAAGCATATTTGTTCGTAAATGACAAAAATAAGGCATTGGAGAATTATGAAAAATCGTTAAGATTAAACCCAAATAGCGAAAATACTAAGCAAGCAATTGAAAAATTAAAAAAGGAATAATCTATTTATGAATGTAAAACTTCTAGGAAAATTTCCAAAATAGCAGGTATCCAAAGGTTGTCACATTTTTTTAAGTCTGATTTTCCTTCGAAAAATTTTCCCTCACAAAGCCGCAACTAGTATCTTGCAAACATATTAGCGCGCACAAAAACAAATATGAGCAAACATTTTCTCCAACTGCTTTAAAAGAAATTTCTAACTGGATTTTAAAAAGAATTTAAATAATCATAAACTATAAATAAGTGTAACAGTTGTATTATTAAAACGTCTAAAAGACATATAATTTAATCAAAAAAAATAAAGAATGATAGTTTTAGTAGTAGGAGCAAGTGGTGCAACAGGAACTAAATTAGTAGAACAACTTCTAATTGAAAAACATATAGTAAAAGTAATTGTACGTTCACCTGAAAAACTACCAGAGGCATGGAAAACCAATTCAAATCTGCAAATTATATCTGCAAGCTTATTAGAATTGAATGCTACGGAAATGAGTGCTATGGTAAAAGAGTGTCATGCAGTTGCTTCCTGCCTAGGCCATAATTTAACTTGGAAAGGTATTTACGGACAACCTAGAAAATTGGTAACAGATGCGATGCGACGATTATGCAATGCCATACAATCAAATAATCAACAAGTTCCTATAAAGTTTGTGTTAATGAATACCACAGGAAATCGTAATCGCGATTTAAAAGAACCCATATCAATTGCTCAAAAATGTGTTATTAGGTTGCTTCGTTTGTTATTGCCACCTCATGTGGATAATGAAAAAGCCGCAGATTATTTACGAACTCAAATTGGTCAAAACAATAAGTCTATTGAATGGGTTGCTGTGAGACCAGATGGCTTAATAAATGAGGAAGAAGTAACCAAATATGAGATACACTCTTCACCAACTAAAAGCGCTATTTTTAATGCTGGTAAAGTTAGTCGTATAAATGTTGGTCACTTTATGGCTAGTTTAATTACTGACGATAACTTATGGACTAAATGGAAAGGGCAGATGCCAGTAATCTATAGTAAATCACATCAAGATTAATTTTATTACTAAAAAATGGAATCACTATATAAATTTGAAACAGGAAAAGCTGAAATTTTAAACCTTTATAATCAAAAACTAGAGGAATTAAATATCAATTATCGTTATCAAGAAATTGACACCACTTTTGGTAAAACAAACATAATCATAACAGGAGATGGCTCAAAATGGCTAATACTAGTAGTTCATGGCTCAAATTAATGCGCACCAATTGCGCTAGAAACCTATTCAGGTTTAGAATCTCATTTTCAAGTTTTTGCAGTTTCTTTAGAATCACGTATTTAATAAATGATGAAGTATTGTACGGAATATTAAAATTAAACGAGAATTAAAAACACGAATATTTAATGACCCAATTACTAAGGTTTGTTATGAAAACAACTGACTGTGGGATATTTTACATAATATAGAATTATAGCTATACAGCAATATATATAAAGATTGTTCTAAATAGCTTTTAATTATGAATCAGCCACTGGATAATCCCTAATTAAAAAATGTACTATAATGTGCTGCGTGATGTTACTTTGTTTTGGTTAAAAGCAGGACAGAACGTTAAGAAAAGGTCTGGTAGCCCTTTTTAGTGAATGAGCCAGCTGGCGCTTTGGCTACTAAAGTTTCTTGAAAGAATGTATTCTCAAAAGTTTCTTCTGCAATGTTAATAGAACACTTTTTATGCGACGACGCAGGAGGGAAGCATAATGTGTGTGGAATGGTTATTAACCGCCATATAGTTTATTAATACTGCTTTTGTATGTTTGACCAATTGGAATTTTATGCTCGTTGATTAAAATACGATTACCCTCTATGAATTTTATTTTATCAATAACAACAATAAAAGATTTATGAACTCGCAAAAAGTTAGAATTATTTAATAAATTTTCATAGTGGGATATTTTTTCATGGCTCACAATCATCTCATCCTTTAAAAACAGTTTGGTATAGTTTCCGTAGGCTTCTATATATAACAGGTCATTCAAATCAATTTGATGATGTTTTTTATCGCCTTTTACAAAGAATCGAGTTGAAATATCTGTTGTGCTAGAAATTTCTTTAATGATGGTTTTTGTAGTTTGTGAATCTGAAACTTTATTTACAGCTTTCACCAAACGATCAAAACTAAATGGTTTTAGTATATAATCAACCACATTTAACTCAAAACCTTCTAAAGCATTTTCTTTATAAGCTGTTGTAATAATTGTTTTTGGTGGTTTTGTCAATGTTTTTAAAAAATCTAACCCTCTTAATTTTGGCATGTTTATGTCTAAAAACATAAAATCAACTGTATTTTCATTTAAAAACTGCATCGCTTCAATAGCATTGTAACAATTTTTTTCTAATTGTAAATGAGGCAACATACTACAAAATTCTTCAATAATTTCGTGTGCTAAAGGCTCATCATCTATGATTATATATTTAAGCATGTTTAGAAATTTTTAAAGTTGTTTTATACGTGTTCTTTGTTTTGTCAACGTGTAATTCATGTCTGTCTTTATACAATAAAGATAATCTTCTTTTTAAGTTTTGTAGTCCAATTCCGTTTGATTCTGATATTTCTTTCGGATCAAAGTTATTCTCAATATCAAAATGGATATAATGAGTATCTTCATATAAATTCATATGAATAAATGCATTTTCTGTAAGTGTTTCAATTCCGTGTTTAAATGCATTCTCTAATAGAATGATAAAGAGTAAAGGCGCTACTGTTAAACCTGTGTCTATTTGGTGCTTAAATGTAATCTCTACCGTTTTCCTATAACGAATTTTATGAAGTTCAATATAATTTTTTAGGTATTCAATTTCATCTCCAATTTTCACTGTTTCTTTTTCACCTTCATAAATAGTGTATCGCATCATATCAGATAATTTCAAAATCACATCTGGTGCTTGCTTAGAGTTTTTAACTGTTAATGCATACAAGTTGTTTAATGTATTAAAGAAAAAGTGTGGATTTATTTGTGTTCTTAATAATGATAATTCGGTCTTAGATTTTTCTGCTTTTAAATTCTGAACCCATTTCCATTGCTCAAATACCCAAACAAAAAACAATATCGGAATTGGTAAAATGAAAATGAAAAAGGGGAAATCTTCTTTAATTTTTAAATAAGCTTCTAAATCACCAGAAAATAATCTTAAATAGATGAAGTAAAGGAATATTGGTCCAAAGAACAGCGCAATTAACTTCCAGTATTTTATGATAAATGCTGGAATTAAAATATAGGCCAAACCAAACCAAAACACCATTAATAAACTAAGTGTTATTGGATTGTCTGGCATTTTCATATACCCATCAATAAATAATGCAGTAAAAAAGAGTACAATTAAACCAACTACTCTTAATACCGTTTTCCTTTTCTTCTTTAAATAATTATAATGATGAAATAGCAATGCAATTATTGTACCCCAAATAATGGAGTAAATAACAATTTCATAAGAACTGTTTTCTGGAAGAAGAATATACCCAAGATAATCTAACAAATAGAATATTGGAACTATAATTATAAACCCAAATAAAAAAGCTTTGTATTTTTTTAAAAACTGAATCATACTTCAAAATTACTATTGTTATGTAGTTCTCGCAACATTATTGATATACACTATCAAAATTTGGTTGAACACACTTCTTTTTATGTTCAATAGATGTTCACTAAAGATAACACCTTTTCTATAGTAAAAAGAGTAGGGTACATCAACTTTAATTTAAGGAGGATGTAAAACCTAACATATTTGCAGTGTACTTAAAATTAGCAAAACAAATGAATACATTAACAATAAAAGACCTTACCAAAACATATCCAAACGGAGTAAAGGCATTAAACGGAATCAACTTAGAAATTACAAACGGAATGTTTGGTTTGTTAGGAGCAAACGGAGCAGGGAAATCTTCTTTGATGCGAACTATTGCTTCTTTGCAAGAGCCATCAACCGGGAGTGTTTTTTTAATGAGCAAGATATTATAGCCAACCCTCAAGAAGTTCGTAAACAATTAGGGTACTTGCCACAAGAGTTTGGTGTGTATCCCAAAATTTCTGCAGAAAAATTGTTAAATCATTTGGCAGTTTTAAAAGGTGTTATTCATAAAAAAGATCGCAAAGAACAAGTGACAGCTTTATTACAACAGGTTAATTTGTATCAGCATCGAAAAAAAGCAGTTTATACATTTTCTGGCGGAATGCGTCAGCGTTTCGGAATTGCACAAGCATTATTAGCGAATCCAAAATTGATTATTGTTGACGAACCAACTGCAGGATTAGATCCGGAAGAAAGTAATCGTTTTTTAAACTTGTTAAGTGAAATAGGAGAGAACGTAATTGTTATTCTATCTACACATATTGTTGAAGATGTAAGGGATTTATGCCAAGAAATGGCAATTCTATCTAATGGAAAAATCATTATACAAGGAAACCCAGCCGAATTAGTGAACACTCTGGAGGGGAAAATTTGGAGTAAGATAATTTCTAAAAAAGATTTACAAGCTTATAAAAGTACTTTTGATGTTATTTCCACCAAATTAGTTGCTGGTAAAACACAGATTAGAGTGCTTTCAAATGCCAGACCAGAAGAAGGTTTTGAATTGATTACAGCAAATTTAGAAGATTTCTATTTTACTACATTATTTAAAAATAAATTAAACTCATAAATTATGTTTAAGCAATTATTAGGTTTCGAAGTCTTTTATCAGTTAAAACAACGAGCATTTCCATTATTTGTATTTCTATTTCTCTCTTTAGGTTTTTTTGTTGGAGGTCAGGGCTTTGCACCAGCAAATGTGAATTTTAATTCTAATTACCAGGTTTTTTTAAATACTAGTTTATTTACATTAGGGGTGTTTTTATTATCATGTTTTTTGTAATAACGGGAGTACTTAGAGATAAGCAACATCATATGGAGAGTTTGATTTACAGTTCGTCTATAAAAAAGCATCAATTTTTTTGGAGCCGCTTTTTAGGGGTGTTTCTATTTAGTGTTTTAGCCTTTTCACCATATTTAATTGGGTATGCATTGGGTGTTACATTTTCTGATTTAGACCCCGGAAGAGTTGCTTCATTTAACCTGATGGCTTATATACAACCTTGGTTATATATGGTAATTCCTAATATTTTTATCTGTTCTGCATTTATTTTTTCCGTAAGTACCTTAACTAAAAATAACACGGCAACTTATGTAAGTGCGGTATTTATTTATATGATTTATATAATTAGTTCTATTTTTATGAACTCACCACTATTGGCCCAGGCAGTTCCAGCTTCACCAGAAAGTATGGCGATGGCTTCAATTGCAGATCCTTTTGGGATTGCAGCATTTTTTGAACAAACCCAATATTGGACACCATTTCAAAAAAATACAGCGCTAATTTCTTTCTCAGGATTATTTATGTGGAATAGAGCAATCTGGATGCTTTTTTCCTTAGGAATTTTGGGTGCAACATATATAACTTTTTCTTTTAGAAAAATGAGTCAAAAAGTAAAAAAGACATCAAAACTTAAGCATATAAATAATGAAATAATACCATATATGCCTAAAGTTGCTAACAACTCTTTAAAATCAAATACGAAAGCTTTTATATCTTTATTAAAGATTGAATTAAATGGAATATTTAAAAGTTTGCCATTTATTGCCGTAATGTTGATGTGGATTTTTATTGTTTTTTCTGAATTTTATGCCAACCTATTTAATGGCGGAGAATATAATACAAGTAGGTATCCGTTTACAAATTTATTAATTGAGTTAATTGTAGATCCATTAACCATATTTGGTTTAATTCTTGTTGTTTTTTATAGTGCCGAATTGATTTGGAGAGAGCGTAGTTATAATTTTCATATCATTATAGATGCAACACCCATATCAAACAATATATTTTTCTTTTCAAAATTTATAAGCTTATTATTGTTGCCAATTCTAATGATTCTTTCAGGAATAGCAATAGCCATTGGTTTTCAATTAGCATTGGGATATCATAATTTTGAATTTAATCTGTATCTCTCTGTATTTTATCATTATGGAATCCAATTTGCAGTATTCAGTATGATTGCAATGTTTGTACATAGTTTTGCCAAAAATAAATATTTAGGAATGGGGATTTTTGGCTTGATTGTACTCTTAACTTTAAAAGCTTCATTAATAGGGTTGGAACATCCGTTATTGAGTTTAGGCAATATGCCTAGCGTTAATTATAGCAACATGAATGGTTTTTCTGGAAGTAGTAAACTTTATAATCATTTATCCATTTATTGGATAGCTTTCGGTGTTTTATTAACCTTATTATCATTTAAAGTATGGCAAAGAGGTGTAACTTCTAACTTAAAGCATCAAATAAATAGACTAACTACCAATTGGAAGAAAGGACAAATCATGGTTGCCTCTATATTTATTATTGTATTTATTTCTTCTGGCGCAACAGTTTATTATAACACAAATATAGTTTCTGAATACCTAACTCAAAATGACCAATTAGATTTTAGAGAAAACTATGAACGTACTTATAAAAAATATGATGGCCTTGAAAAACTATACCCAATAGCTATAAAAACAGAAATGGCAATTTTCCCAAACGAAGAAATATACACGTTAAAAGGAGATTATGTTTTAATGCACAAAGGAAATAATCCAATAACACAAATGATTGTTACAGAACGAATTCCATTGCGTAAAATAGCCATTGAAAGAGCAATATTAATTAAGTATGATTCAATTTACGGAACCTATGTTTTTCAATTTGAGAAGCCTGTAGAACCTAATGAGAAAGTGAATTTTTCGTTTGAAATTTTTAAAGAGAAGAAGCGTTATGAAGCAAACCAATCAATTGTTAAAAACGGAACATATATTACCCATCGTGATTTTGAACCTTATTTAGGATATAGGAGCGCAATAGAAATTTCAAATAATTTTGAACGTCAAAAACATGGATTACCAAAAAAAGAAGTTGACGACCAAACGGACGCACATATTGCACTAAAAGATGAAAAAATAGGTAGGGTAAATTATGAAACAATAATTTCTACGCAACAAGATCAAATAGCCTTAGCCTCAGGAAAATTGGTGAATAAATGGCATAATGATAATAGAAACTATTATCATTACAAATCAAGTTCAAAAGTTTTACCAATGCTTGGATATTTTTCTGCAAGATATTCAACAAAGTTATCTTCTTTTGAAGGGATTCAAATAGAACAATATTATGATGCAAAACATGATTTTAATATTGAAATAGTTGAAGAAAGTATAAAGCAGACATTAGCATATTGTTCTGAAAATTTTGGCGCATATCCTTTCAATCATATTCGTGTTGCTGAAGTTCCAAGCCACTGGTCTTTTGGTGGATTTGCGCATCCAGGGATGATTAGTATGGTAGAAGATAGGTTATATTTAACAGATTTAAGGGATAAAGCTTCTTTTAATTTGGCTGCCAAAAGAACCATTCATGAAGTTGCCCATCAATGGTGGGGACATATTCTATCTCCAAAAATTGTTGCTGGTGGGTCCCTTTTTGTTGAAGGTTTTACACAATATACAGAGGCTGTTGTTTTAGAGAAAATGTATGGAAAAGGCGTGTTATTTCAATTAAGTGAAAGAGCTCGAAGTATCTATTTTTCAGGAAGATCTTTTGCTAATTCTGTTGAGCCTCCTGTATATATGATTCAGGGTCAGGGTTATATTTCATATGGAAAAGCTTTTACAGTTATGATGGCATTAAAAGATTTAATTGGAGAGAAAAAAGTAAATCAGGTTTTAAAAACGATTACAGATAGACATAGGAATAATGATAAATTAGAAGCCAATTCTTTGGAATTATTAGAAGAGATTTATAAAGTTAGCCCAAAGGAGCAACATAAATTAATAAATGATTGGTTTAAACGCGTTATAACTTATGATTTAGGAATTACACAAAGCTCTTATAAAGAATTGGAAAACGGCACTTACGAGGTAACGGTTCAAATAAAAGCAAAACGTCTGGAAACACTCGCAAGTGGAGAAATAAAAGGAATTGCTATTAATGAGCCAATTACAATTGGAGTATTTGGAAAACATCCGGAAAATGTAACAGATGAATCATCTATTTTATATTTAAAACCATTGTTGGTAAATAAAAATGAAATTAATTTTAAGGTTATTGTAAAAGAATTACCTAAATATATTGCAATTGACCCTTATGGAACAAGATCTGATGAGAATTTGGTAGATAATATTACTAAGTTATAGCAATATTAATCGCCTAAAAGTTTAGTTTATATTTTAACTATAAATCATCAACAAAAAATCTATGTCTTCAAAGTAATTTAGACTTGTACTTAGAGAATAACTATTATAAAAATCACACATTCAAGTAACGGTAAATTTACGAAATGTTAGTCCTCTTTTAGAATGATAAAAAGTTAACTCCTAAATTTCTTATAATTGTGTATTGAATTATTGAATTCCAGCTGCAGCTTCTGCCAAGAAGGGGAGCAAGAGTGAACAAGAGATTAGAAATGATCTTTTGTTTGTTTTTAGAATTTTCTAAAACCTTACAGGCATAGAGATAGAGACAATCTCTGGAGTGAATGGGGCGCCTGCAACTCTTAAATTTAAATTTTAGAATTTTTCATAGAAGAAGACCGTTGCAAGGAAGTACCTAATAAAAAGCACAAAAATAACACGTAATTATTTATGTTAAATATTTGATTGTAAGTATATTAAGTTGTAAATTTAGTGTATGAAAATACAAAAACAACCAACTTTAGCCGATAGCATTTGCGATTTACGAGCAAGAAAAATTAAAAAGACATTTTTCACCCAAATAAACACCCTTATCGATTGGGATACGATCTCTATCCTAATAAATAATGATTATTTAAAAGGAAAAAGTGCCACTGGCAAGCCTTCTTATGATGGGACATTACTTTTTAAAATGTGTCTTTTACAAAGTTGGTATGGTTTAAGCGATTATGAAGTTGAAGACCGAATAAATGACAGTCTTTCCTTTAGTTATTTTTGTGGGATGACCATTGAACAGGTTGCTCCAGATCATAGTACTTTAAGTAGGTTTAGAACCGCATTAACCAAAACACAAACCTTCGAAAAATTATTTACCTCCATAAACAAACAGCTAGAAGCACATAATATCATTGTAAAAACAGGTTTAATAATAGACGCTAGTGTAATAGATACGCCACTTAGACCAAAAGGAAAAACAAATTTTAAGGTAACCGAAGACCGCTGTGCAGACCAAGTAGAAGTACACAAAGAATATCCAGATAGTGTCGATAAAGAGGGTACTTGGTTAAAGAAAAGAGGAAAGTACCATTTTGGGTTTAAAAAGCATCATGTAACGGATAACGAAGGACTTGTTCTAGGAGTACTAACCACAACTGCCAGCAAAAATGAGATTGCAAATTTGGAGGAAGTTCTAGAAACTGTAAATGTAGCATTACCAAAAGGCATCCCTCTAAAGGCTGATAAAGGGTACCAATCAAAGAAAAATGTTGCGATTTTAAAGAAGCGTAATTTAAAGAATCATATCCTTAAAAAGGCGGTAAAAAATAAACCGTTAACAAAATGGGAAACTAGATTCAATAAATTAATAGGAAAAACAAGGTTTAAAGTAGAACGTACTTTTGGAGGAATAAAATTATGGTTTAAAGGTGGAATTGCAAGATATAGAGGGATGAAAAAAATGCATACACAAAATTTGATGGAGGCAATATGCTACAATTTATATCGAAGTCCAGGGATATTTGCGTCTAATTGTAAAAATTAAGGAAAAATGAAGCCTAAAAAAGGCATTTACTCACTTAAAATAGAAAAAAAATAGCATAATCGATGTTTTAGCTAAAAAAAAGGGAACTCTAAAAAGTAAAAATAATTAAGTTCGCTTTTTGCAACGGTCTTAGAAGATGCAACCGAAAAAGATCAACCTACAAATCATTTATCTCACTGGCTTCTTAAATAACTGAATTATTCCAAACTTTTATATTTATCTTCAACAGATGCAGAACCCGACAGAACCCCGATAGCAACTATTAGAAAAATAGTAACTTACTTCAATAATTGAATAAGATTGGCTTTATATAATTTACCAATTGGAATTGTATGGTCTTCAATGTATATTCTATTTCCATCAATTCTATTAATATGTTTTGTAGCAATTACAAAAGATTTGTGAACTTGAAGAAACTTCTCTTTTGGGAGCATTTCTAAAGTAGTAGATATTTTTTCTCTTATAGTAATTGTATCGAGTGTAGTAACAACTTTTGTATAATTTCCAGAAGCTTCAATATATAAGATGGTATTTACATCAACTTGTATATGGCTGTTATTCTGTTTTAAAAACAGCTGATTTGCAGATGCTTGTTCATTTTCGACACGCACTTGTTTTAATTGTGGAGTAGAAGCAGTTACTTTATTTACAGCACTTAAAAAGCGTTCAAAACTAAAGGGTTTTAATAAATAGTCTACAACATTAAGCTCATAACCTTCAATTGCAAACTCATTATAAGCCGTTGTTACAATTACCTTTGGAGGAGACGCTAAGGTTTTTAAAAACTCAAAACCTTTTAACTTAGGCATGTTTAGATCTAAAAAAATAAGATCTACAGGCTGTTTGTTCAAATAGTCTAAAGCTTCAATAGCATCATAGCAATCTGCCATAAACTTCATGTTTGGTAGCATGTCACAATACCCTTTTATGATATCGTGAGCAATAGGTTCATCATCTATAATAAGGTACTTGATCATAATTTTCTAATATTCAATTGGGCTTTATAAACAGTATCCGTTTTTGTTATGGTTAAGGTATGACTTTTTGGGTACACCAATTCTAACCTACGTCTTAGGTTATTCATACCAATACCTCCTTGTTCATTAATAATGGTATTATCAAAATTGTTTTCTATATCAAAATTTATTTGATTGTTTTCTGTTTTCATATCTATATGAACATATGCATTGTTCCTCAAATTTTCTACACCATGCTTAAATGCATTTTCTAAAAGGATGATAAAAAGAAGTGGCATTATTTGAAAATCATTTTCTTTTATATCTATTTTAAATTGAACATCTATAGTTTTATGATAACGCATTTTATGTAACTCAATATAGTTTTGTAAATAGGTGATTTCTTCAGAAAGTAACACCGTTTCTTTTTGCCCTTCATAGATACTGTAACGCATCATATCTGATAGTTTCAAAATAAGCTCTTGTGCTTTTTTAGAATCTTTAGCTACCAAACCATAAAGGTTATTAAGCATATTAAAAAAAAAGTGAGGATTTACCTGACTTTTTAAGTGCATGAGTTCTGTTTGAGCCTTTTCATTTTTTAATCGAATAATCGATTTGATTTGTTTAAATAACCAATATGAAATAGTGATAAATAGAACTATGAAATAAAATGCAATAAACTCTACAAACCCTTCTAGTTTGCCAAAAGTATCATTAAAAATAACGATGATAATACCAATAAAGACTAGCGCTATTTTATAAATGCGCTTTATGGTTTTCTTTTTTTTATCTGATATTTTGTAATTCATAGGTCAATATTAATGAAATAAATCCCTTCATACAAATAAGTTGATAAACTGTCTGTAACGAGGGATAAACGTCTATTGTGTCGTTATATAATGCTCTTATAACATTTAACCGTATGTGTGTCACTCGCTAACTGCTATATATCCCAAATCTTTTTTAGACATGTAAGTACTTGATACTTTTGTCTCTATCAATCAAAAAAAGGAATAGTTTAAAACTCATTAACCATTTAAAACCTATTAAAATGTCACAACTAATTAATTTTATGTGTTCACTTATAACACTATTTGTTATTAATTCAAACACCTCTCCACAAGAATTAGCTCAAAACGAAAAAATCAGCATACCTATAGAAGGTAAATGGGAAGGTAATTTAGTAATTAATGAGAATAAGTCCATTGGAATTATGTGGCGTTTCGAAACCACGGAAGAAAGAACCCTTATTGGCTTCATGGGACCTGCTTCAAAAGGAGCAGCGACAATTCCTATGCAAGATCTTAAGGTTACCGAAACGACTCTTAGTTTCTCTATTCATTCTCAGGGCAGTTTTTCAGGTTTAATTTCAGAAACGGGAATAACAGGCACTTGGAGTTCACAAAGCGGCAAGCAATTAGTGATTTATATGGCCAGAGAATTAACACAGGAACAGCTAAGCAAACGTTTTACCAAATCATCGAATGGCGATAAAATTAACATTCAACAAGAGATCGCCCTTGGAAATGTGCAAGCTGTTAAAACTTTTTTATCAAAAGGCAATGCGATAGATTCCCTTTATGGAGAAGGACAAACTTTGCTTATTTACGCCATTAAAAAAGACAGAACATATAAAGTGGCGAAGTATTTACTTGAAAATGGTGCTAATCCTAATTTAGTAACTGATGATTTAACACCTCTGATGTATGCTACTGCATATCAAAACTCTGCGATGGTTCAGGAACTTATTGGGTATAAGGCTAATGTGAATTTTATTAGTAAGGAGAAGCAATCAGCGATTGTATTTGCTATTAAAGGAAGGAATGCAGAGATACTAAAATTATTAATGGATGGTGGTGCCGATCCTAGTATACCTCTTAAAGAGGATTATTCTGCCGTAGATTTAGCAAAGGAAGAGAATATTAAGGAGATTCTAGAAGTTCTTAATATTCCATACGAAGGCGTTAGTGATGGTCCTTATGTAATGCAAACAGAAACAGGTCGTACTGCAACTTGGGTAAATAAGGGCGAAATACACACCCAGAAAATCAGATCCAAAGATTCTCAAAGTATTGAATACAATGGTGTGAAAGCCAAACTATGGAATAACACTCCCAAGGAAGTTAAACAACTCGTGTATAATGGAAATTTCAAAATTGGAGCTGTAAGCGATATTCACGGTCAATATGACACATTTATGAAACTCCTAAAAAATAATGGTGTTATTGATAATCAGGAGAAATGGAGTTTTGGAAACGGGCATTTTGTGGTTGCAGGAGATATGTTTGATAGAGGTCCACAGGTTACCGAAGTGTTGTGGTTTTTATATGATTTAGAAAAACAAGCGGAAGAAAAAGGAGGGAAGTTACATGTGCTGCTTGGAAATCATGATGTTATGGTGCTCAATGGAAATTTGCGTTCGGTACACCCAAAATACACTGAAATTGGTAAGATTTTAGAAAAACCTTTCAACACTCTTTTTAATAAAGGCACTGTTCTAGGAGATTGGTTACGCACCCGTCCAGTCTTAGTAAAAGTAAATGACATTCTATTTACACACGGCGGATTACATCCTGATCTAGTAACGAAAGGCTTGTCTATAGAAGACATAAATAATGCATTCAAATTACAATTAGTAGAAAGTGAAATGGCTGAAAAACGTAATGAAGTTGGAAACTTTCTGCATAGGCAAAACGGTCCAATCTACTATAGAGGTTATTTTCAAGGGGAATTGGCTACAGATTTACAAATAGATGCGTTGTTAAACCATTTTAATATCTCAAATATTGTCGTTGGTCATACCACACATAAGCACATTGAAATGCACTATGACGGCAGGGTAATAGTGATAGATGCCAATATGAAAAGTGGAACAATGGGAGAATTGCTATTGTGGCAAAATGGTTCTTTTAGTAGAGGGAACCTTTTGGGTAAAGAATTACCATTAGAAACTGAAGTGAATAAATAATACTAATCAATTAAAAAAAGCAACAGAAATGAAAACTAAAATACACAATTATTTAAACAAACCCTATGTAGTCGTTTTAATAATGCTCATTGCGCCAATATTTGGGTTTATTGATAGAAACTTCGTCTTTTTTTTCGGACTAGGTATTGCCTTTCTAATTTTATGGGGAAGTAATTTTGATTGGTCAAAATTCGGGATTGGAAAAAAAATTAGCTGGAAAACAGTTTTAAAGAGTTTGCTAATAACGATACTACTTATTATTGGTTTTGACATACTATTGGACCCCATATTAAAAATGTTTCTTGGTGAATATGATTTGTCATCTTTAGATGATGTAAGAGGTAATCTTGGAGGTTATATAGCTTTAATGATCATAGTGTGGGTGTTTGCTGCGTTTGGCGAAGAGTTTCTATTTCGTGGTTATTATATGAAAGCATTAGCAGAGTTATTAGGTAATAACAATAAGGCTTGGTTACTCTCTGCAATTACTACTTCAATCTATTTTGGCGTATCTCACGGTTATCAAGGAACTATTGGAATGGTGTCTTCATTTTTGTGGGCTTTCTGTATTGCAATGATATTTAATAAAAACAGGAATAACTTACTATTACTTGTGTTAGTTCATGGAATATATGATACCGTAGGAATAACACTCCTTTATTTAAATAAGGATCATATTATTTCTGATTGGGTTCAACAATTCCTACAAAACATATAGAAACAATCCAAATTAACTAACAATAAAAAACGAACACGATGAATCTTACAATAAATAATTTATCAAAGACATATTCAAATGGAATTAAAGCATTACAAAACATTTCATTAGAGATACCAACAGGTATGTTTGGTTTACTAGGACCAAATGGTGCTGGGAAATCGACACTTATGAGAACCCTCTCGACACTACAAGAAGCAGACAGTGGATCTGTCTTTCTCGGAGACATAGATGTGTTAAAACAAAAAAACGAGTTGCGGCAGGTATTAGGCTATCTACCACAGCAATTTGGTTTATACCCTAAAATATCTGCTGAAGTATTGCTAAATCATTTTGCAGTACTAAAGGGAATCTCGAATAAAAGCGAGCGTCAAGAATTAGTGAAAGCACTTTTACAAAAAACCAACTTATATGAAGTAAGAAAACAAAATCTTAAAGGCTATTCTGGTGGAATGAAACAACGTTTTGGTATCGCGCAAGCTTTATTGAATAACCCAAAACTACTTATTGTGGATGAACCAACTGCAGGATTAGATCCTGTAGAGCGAAATCGCTTTTATAATGTGTTAAGTGAATTAGGAGAACAGACCGTAGTGATACTATCTACGCATATTGTAGATGATGTTAAAGAACTCTGCACTAATATGGCTATTATCAATCAAGGTCAAGTTTGTTTAAAAGGAAATCCAATACAAATAATGGAAGACTTAAAAGGCAAGGTCTATAAAAAAACAATTGAAAAGCCCGAATTAAATGGTTATAAACAAAACTATCAAGTCATCAGTGAAAAATTATTTCTTGGAAAGCCAACGATTCACATTGTAAGCGATAATGATCCAGGTGATGGTTTCATAGGTGTTAATACTAGTTTAGAAGATGTGTATTTCTCGCAAATATTTAGCAATACAAACCTTAAATCAAATTAGTCATGTGGTATAACATTTTTAAGTTCGAAATACAATATCGCATTAAGCGACCAGACACGTATGTTTTCTTTTTATTTCTTTTTCTCTTTTCTATTGTTGGTGTCGATTTTGTTTTTCAAGGTTTCGATTTTGGAGTTATGAAAAAAAATTCGCCATTTGTAATTGCAAAAACAATGGGAGCAATTACTGGCGTATTTATGATTTTAGCCTCCATGATTATGGGCGTTTCTGTATTAAGAGATTTTGAATATGAAATTGAATCACTTATTTTTTCTACAACAATCAAGAAAAAGGATTATTTATTGGGTCGTTTTTTAGGTTCGTTTACTGTTTTGCTATTCGTATTTTCTGGTGTATTATTCGGAACGATGTTAGGCGAATGTATGCCTTGGCATAATCCAAACGATTTATTAGATTTTAATGCACTAGTTTATGTAAAGACTTTTTTAATGGTAACCTTACCAACCTTATTTTTTGGAGCATCTCTATTTTTTGTCACGGGTGCATTAAGTAGAAATCTAGTGGTAGTATATACACAAGGCATCATTTTGTTTGTGGTCTTTATGTTAACCAAAGCGATTACAAACGAATTTTGGCAAGCCATTTTGGATCCATTTTCATTAACAACAACAACTTTTGTTACAAAGTCTTGGTCTGTGCTAGAAAAGGGGACAGAAAGCATTCCATTTTTTGGAGGAGCGCTTATGTATAACAAATTGTTTTGGGCTTCTCTAGGGATAGTAGGGTTGTTGTATGGCTATAAAAAATTCAACTTTAATGTGGTTAAAAACAAGCGATCTAAGAGAAAACAAGTGCAAGCAGCAAATATTCAATCTGTTAACGATGCTAGTGCTATAGCGATCCCAGTTGCTAAAAAGCAATATGGTATGCGCTCTAAATGGACACAATTAAAACAGTTTTCTTGGTTTTACTTTGTAAGTATTTGCAAGCAGCCGCCATTCTGGGGTATTGTTATTTGTGGGATGATCATCATTCTTATAAATTCGGTAAACCTGGGAACCGTATATGGAGTGGACAGTTTTCCTGCAACCTATTTTATTGTAGAAGAACTACAAGAAACATCAATATATTTTTTCATCATCATCTTGGTGTTTTACTCTGGCGAATTGGTTTGGAAAGAACGAGGCGCCAAATTAAACTTGATTTACGATGCTTCAGCAATGTCAAGTTTTATAAACCTCGCAGGCAAATACATTGGGCTTAATCTTATTTATGTGTTGTTAATGCTCGCTTTGATTAGTTCTGGAGTTCTTTTTCAGACGCTAAGTGGTTATTATAACTACGAATTTTCGGTATATTTCTCTGGATTTTTTCTTGAAATATTACCGTCTTTGGCAGTACTCACTTTTGTAGCATTCTTTGTTCAAGCTTTGGTAAACCACAAGTTTGTGGGTATTATGGTGGTCATTATTTTATTTATTTCGATCATTACCTTGGGTGTATTTGGGTTCGATCACGATTTGTATTTTTTTGGTGGACGTTCTCTAGGAATATATTCTGACATGAATGGCTATGGTCACTTTTTGAAGCCCTATTTATTCGTTAAATCCTATTGGTTTCTCTTTGGGATACTATTACTTATTATTGGTTCACTTTTTATAGTAAGAGGCACAGAAACTAATCTCATAAAACGTCTAAAAATCAGTAAACAAAGAATAAGCAAACCACTCTTTATCTTTGGAATTGTTATTATGACGCTATTTATTTTGCTTGGGAGTTTCATTTTTTACAACACTAATGTTTTAAATAAGCACTGGACTAATTCTGAAACTACAGCATTTAGAGTTGGCTATGAAAAAGCATTAAAGAAATTTGAATATATACCACAACCAAAAATTGTTAGTGTTAATTTAAATGTTGAGTTGTATCCATCATCAAGAGATTATTCTGCGGAAGGCTATTACATTTTAAAAAACACAAATGAAGCTACTATTAATGAGGTGCATATTCAAAAAATAATAGAAGACAATGTGGTTATAAACGATGTTTCTTTTGATGGTGGAGCTACAATAAATAGCGAATACAGTACATATTATTATACCATTCACAAACTAAAAACCCTTTTAAAACCAGGTGATTCCATTAAAATGAGTTTCAAACAAACGTATACAACTAAAGGATTCCTGGCGTCAGGGTCTAACACGGCTATTGTAGAAAACGGGACTTTTTTCAATAACGAAAACTTTCCAACTTTAGGATATACTAAAAAGTATGAGCTTCAAGATAAAAAGAAACGTATAGAATTTCAATTAGCTAAAAGAAAAAATAGAGCTAATAGAGAAGAGGTGAATGAACTGCAAAATGCAAGATCTGGTGGTGATTCTGATGGTATTAATTTTGAGATGGTCATTGGGACGGAAATAGACCAAACAGCGATAGCTCCAGGGGACTTAATAAAACAATGGACGGAGAATAACCGCAGTTATTATCATTATAAAATGAAGCAGCCTATCGTTAATTTTTATGCGATGGTTTCAGCGCGATATGAATTAAAAAAAGACACATGGATTTCAAAATCCGATGCTATCTCAAAGCAAGTAGCTCTCGAAATTTACTATCATAAAGGTCATGAGTATAACATAGATAGAATGATGAGGTCTATGAAAGTGTCGTTAGATTATTACAGTACGCATTTTAGTCCGTATCAATATGAACAGTTACGTATTATGGAGTTTCCGCGGTATGCACAATTTGCACAATCATTTCCAGGAACTATTCCATTCTCGGAGTCTATAGGGTTTGTTTTAGATATTGATGATGAAACAGATGTAGATATGGCATTTTATGTGACTGCACACGAAATTGCACACCAATGGTTTGGTATGCAAGTAGCCGCAGCAAATGTAAAAGGGCGACATCTTATTTTAGAGACACTCTCTCAATATGCAGCAATGATGGTTTTAAAAGAGCACTATCCAAAAGAAAAGGTTCAGCAATTTTTAGAGTTGCAATTAGAGAAATACGAAGAAGGCAAGCGCAGAGAATCTGGAGTAGAACCAACGCTAGCATTAGTGGATAATCAAGACTATATTTATTATGCAAAAGGTGCTATAAATATGTTCGCCTTACAAGAGGCAATAGGCGAAGACCAAGTGAATCTAGCGTTAAAACGGTTTCTTGAAGATTGGAACACCATAGATGGAAAATTAAAAACGCATACAAATAACTATACAACAAGTAAAGAACTGATCGGTTATTTTAGAGAAGTTACACCAAGTAATCAACAACACATAATCACGGAACTTTTTGAATCTGTAAGTGAGTTAAAAATTAATTAAGATTATTTAGGAGTTTATCTAGACAATAAAAATTATAAACGGTATATATTAGGTTCTGTCTCATCTGTGAAAGTAAAAATCAAAACAACCCTCTTTCCTTAAAAAAATATGTTCAAAGGTCACTGTTTCCCCAAAGCAATCTTATTACAAGCGGTTTATTTTAAATTAAGGTTTAGTCTTAGCTATAGAGATGTAGAAGAATTATTATCCATTAGAAGAGCAAAAGTATGCATGTCTTCAAGATAATTTAGATTTATACTTAGAGTGTTTATTATAAAAAATCACACATTCAATAAACGTAAATTTGCGAAATGTTGATCATCTTTTAGAATGATAAAAAGTTAACTCCTTAATTTTCTTATAATTGAGTATTGGATGATGGAATTCCAGCTGCAGCTTTTGTCAAGAAGGGGAGCAAAACAGGTCTTAACATTAAGTTATTAAGGCTTTTTTGTTTTTAAGAATAGACTAAAGGTTTCAAGACAATTAGTTTTGGAATCTTTTTATGTGAAAGGTTTTGGTTGAGATTTAACGGTTTTTATAATTCTATCAAGAAATTGAGAAAGATTAATTAGTTATAAAAATCGGATTTAAAAAACTCATGAACCGCTTTTCGATAGGTTTTGCCAATGGGGATAAAAGAATCTTCTATTTTTATTTGATGTCTTTCAATAATTTTTATATAGGCGATTGAAACTATATACGACTTGTGCACCTGAATGAATTTTGCTTTTGAGATTACTTCAAAAACATCTTTCATACTTAAACGTGCAACCACTTTTTTGTCGCTTAAGTAAAAGCTAATATAATGGCCGTCTTTTTCCAAATAGCGAACGTCATTAAGTACTATACGATGTGTTTTTGGCCCACTTTTAAGGTAGATAATTTCTTCATTTGCACTTGAAGTTTGAGTTGTGTCAATGACCATAGGATTCTTATTCATTAAACGACCTTGTGCCTTATTAACCGCGATAAGAAAACGCTCGAAAGTAACTGGTTTTAGTAAATAGTCCACTGCATTTTTTTCATAACTTTCTATTGCATATTCAGTATAAGCTGTAGTGAAAATAATTAGTGGTGGATGAATCAATACTTTTAATAATTCCATACCATTGAGTTCAGGCATATTAATATCCAAGAAAATAAGATCAACCTTAGTATCTCTTAAAAAGCTCAAAGCTTGTAATGGATTTCGAAAAGTACTCAAAAGGGATAAATTTGGAGTTCTATCAGCAAAATCTGCTAATACTTCTATGGCTGCTGGCTCATCATCAATTATAACACAATTTACAATCATAAATTATCTATTCGTAGCTGTACTTCAAAGTAATTCTCATCATTATTTATGTTGAGCTCAAAACTATTTGCGTACACAAGTTCCAATCTTTTTTTAACATTTGCAATTCCTATCCCTGAATATACATGATTATTTTTACTCTGCTGAATTTTGTTTCGCACCTTAAAAAACAAACTACCATTCATGATATTAATTTCTATTCTAATAATACTGTTTTGATGTATTTTAACACCATATTTAAAAGCATTCTCAACAAAAGGGATTAACATTAAAGGACTAATATTTGTATGCTCTATATCACCTTCCAGTTTTAAGTTTACAATTACTTCCTCATCTGCAAAACGTAATTGTTGCATTTCAATATAATCCTGGATATACTTAATTTCCTTAGCAATAGGAATGTATTTCGAACTACTGTCATAGAGCATAAAACGAGTTAGACTGGAGAGTCTGGTTAAGGCTTCCGAAGCTTCTGTGTCATTATTCCGTTTCGTAATGGCATATATGTTATTTAAATTATTGAATAAAAAATGTGGATTTACTTGAGATTTTAAATAATTGAGCTCTACTTTCCATTTTTCTGCTAAAATAGTTTGCTGTCGGGTGCGTTCTTCCATAAGCTGTTTCCAATCTTTAACATATCGATAACCAAAGGATAATACTAAAAACACTAGGTTTCTTATTACATGAGGAATTTTAAGACTTCTCCTCATAGGAACATTATCATAATTTGCTCCATATAACGTTTCAAAATTTTCTGGTAAATTATAAATTGCTTGTAGTAGAAATTTTGTAAGTAATTCGATTCCTAGTAATCCGAAAAACAATAGTATAATACTCAAAATGTATTTATGAACCTGTTTATTTTTAAGGTATTTAGGAATAGCATAGTATATATTTAGAAAAAATAGCAGCCCACCAAATAATATTGAAAAGAAAAGTGCCCAATATATACTACCATCCTTAAGGTTAAAAGGGTATATAAACACATAATCTCCCATATCCTGTAATCTTGGATAAATAAAAACACTGAATAATAAAACCATTAATAAGGCCTCAATAATTCCAACTTTTATATGTTTTGTTATGCCCATAGCTCACAAATATAAGGGTTTATAAATTTCAATTATAATTTTTGGCATGAAGGCTTCCTATTTGTCACAAACGGCTCATGTCTTTAGAATTTGGTAATAAATTAGGTATTGACTGCTTTAATGTACTAAAATGGGGCGTTGGTGACATTCATTTTGTAACAATTAAAAAGGACTGTTATTTTGTTGGAAATTAAATTATAAAAAATGAAAAAAGCAATTTATTTAAAGTCTCTATTAATCGTAATTACTGTTTTATCTCTTAATTCGCAATCTCTAATTTACTCACAAAATTTCGAATCCAAGATTGATAGTTTATTGCAGGAAAAATATCCACCAAATGTACCTGGCACTACTTTTTTAATCGCCAAAAAAGGTAAAATTATTTATAAAAAAGCATTCGGCCTTTCAAATCTTGAGTTAAATGTTAGAATGAAACCTGATGATGTTTTCGAGATAGGATCGATGACAAAACAATTTACTGCAATATCGATCTTAATACTTGTAGAAAAAGGAAAACTGAATTTGGATGACGAAATAACCAAGTTTATTCCTGACTATCCTACTAATGGACATAAGATAACAATACACCACTTATTGACTCATACTTCTGGAATAAGAGACTTCACAAGAACACAAGGACTCAATGATATATCAAAAAAAGATTTAACTCCTTCAGAATTAATTAATTTTTTCAAAAATGAGCCTATTGATTTTATTCCAGGGGAACAGTTCAAATATAACAATTCAGGATATATAATTTTAGGCTATATCATTGAAACAATAACCGGGCAGAGTTATGCTAATTTTGTAGAAGAACAAATTTTTAAAAAATTAGAGATGACATCTTCGCAATATGCAAGCCATAAAAAGGTAATTAAAAATAGAGCGTCAGGATATCAAAATAAAGAAGGTTATATGAATAGCCGAGAAATTAGTTTCACATTACCATATTCTTCAGGTTCTTTAATGTCTACAGTGGATGATATGTTTAAGTGGCAAGAAGCAATAAAAAACAACCTTTTAATTATTAAAGAGACTACGGAAAAAGCATTTACAAATTATACATTGAATAATGGAGAGCATATCGACTATGGTTATGGCTGGCATATTAAAACCATAAATAATATTCGAACTTTTGAACATGGTGGTTCTATTTTTGGATTCAAATCAATGGGTGTGTATCTACCTAATGAAGATATTTATGTTATTGCGCTAAATAACTGTGATTGTAATTCACCAACCAAGATTACAAGAGAACTAGCGGAATTTGCTGCGAAGCATTAAATTAACAACTTTGTTAATTTAAGACGTATATGATATGAATCTAGAACAGAGTTATCCACAATTTAAAACATGGCTGATTTATTTATGAATAGAAAGTAATTGAATATGATTAGAAATGTAATTATTGCCTTTATAGTTTTTAACTCCTTCACTGCATTTGCGAACCACGGTATAAAGATTATAAAATTAGAATCAAAGGCGTTGAATGAAACAAGAGAGGTGATGATTCGCCTTCCTGAGAGTTATTACAAAGACTCATTAAAAAATTATCCTGTTTTGATTACACTAAATAATCAGGATAATTTTACTTGGGCGAGTAGTATCTTTGATATTCAAGCCTCTAGGTATGGATTAGAAGACATGATCGTTGTGGGACTTCCTCATAACGGAAACTACAGTGATGATAATTTCCCATTTAAGGAGGATGACAGTCTGGAGTTAAGCCAACAAGCTCAAAATTACTCAAAGTTTATAAGAGAGGAAGCACTCGTATATATTGAAAATAATTACAGAACTAACAGTGGTCGATTTATCATTGGTCATTCACTCTCAGGATTATTTGTTTTACAATTATTTATGCAATACCCTGAATCTTTTTCTTCCTATATAGTTCTAAGTCCCTCTGTTCACTATTCTCCTCAGTTGCCAACAGCTTTAAGCGATTTCTTAATTAAGAATGAAAAATTAACCAATCAAATATTTCTTTCCTTAGGTAAAATGGAGCACTCACTTATTAAAACCGAATTCAAAGCTCTTTCTCAGACTTTTGAGAAAAATGCTCCTAAAAGTTTGAATTGGGTTGTGGCATATTTGGACAATACGGATCATCTTTTATCTGCTTATAAAGGCACTTATGATGGGTTGGCATGGATTAGGCCAATTAAAAGGAATGTGGTCTAATTTTTTACAAAATGCCGGTAAATTTATGTCCTACAATATTTATAAAATTGAAGGAGATGAAGTTAAAAATGTTCATATCAGATTTCATTTTGAAACAGTTGATATCGGAATTGTATTAAGTATAAATCCTGACCATAAAATACAAGGAATGTTTATGGATGATTCCGTTAAAACAAATCCTATTGACAAGGTATATTTAATTCCAATAAGTAAAAATGAATTTTTCATCAATGGGCATCAAAATGGTGGGATGCAAGATTTAAAAATAACAATATCTAATAAGGGATTAATATTAAAAGATGGTTCCATAAATTTTAAAGCGGAGAGTATAAACCGAAAGCGGAGTAATAAAAGCCAGCAACCAATACCTCATTAAATTTAGGCTTAGATTTAAATTAAATAATGAACTAACAAACATTTAACAAACGATTTGCTACAACCAAAAAATCTCCGATTTTCCAGTTGCACAAATCTTACGCAAACATGTTGTCAACTCGTAAATTAAATAATCCTGATGAAAATTTAAAAAAAGAAAGAAATATTTTTTTATTTGATACATCAATTATATTTGCATCAAATATATAAATATGAAGATTCCATCTAAAACAGTTTTTTATACCATTGAAAAAACCATAAAAAGTTATAGAAAATTCGCAAATCATAATTTTTTAAAAGTGGTTGATGATATCACCATTGATCAAAAATTAATCCTGCAATATCTTAATTCTTTCCCTGAATTAAACCAAAAAGAAATAGCGGAATTGGTTTTTAAGGATAATGCTTCACTAACCCGGATGATTGACCTCATGGTTAATAAACAATTCCTCAAAAGATCAATGAATAATGAAGATCGCAGGAGATTTAAAATAGAAATTACTCCCAAAGGAAAAGATGTATTAAACAAACTGGAGCCTGTGATAGTGGCCAATAGAAAAAAAGCATTTTCAGGGATTACAGAAGAAGAATTAATTCAGCTTGACATTACCTTGAATAAAATTTTATCAAACCTCAAATGAAAACATTAAAAAACTTATTACTATCAATTATACTTAACACAATGCCTTGTGTTCAGGAGAAACAAAACCAAGAACTAAATGATAAAAATGAAAGTTAATACCCGATTATCTATACTGTTTATAGTATTTGTTTTTAATATGAGTTTATCCATAGCACAGGATAAAACATTTACCAAGGAATATAAAGAAAACGTAATTCAAAGTCTCTCAAAATTAATGAATGATTATTATGTGTTTCCAGAGGTTGCTAAGTTAACTCAAGAGCACCTAAAGACTCAATTGTTAGATGGCTATTTTGATCAATTTAAAAATAATGAAACTTTTGCGGCAGCCTTGACAATAAAGAAGATGGTATAAGAAGTCAATTTGAGAAACAGAATTAAATTTGATAAAAAATCTTTACTTAAGAATTAGCAATAATTTAGAAGAAGAAGATTTTAAGCAACATTGAAAGTTATGAATTTCGTCAAGCAACTAATTTACTAATGAAAATTTGAGGCGGTTATTACCAAAACCTTCTCTCTTGAGTAAATAGTCATACACATGATTATTAGAATAAACCATAAAAAAATGATAAAAAAGATTTTTGTAACATTTTTCATGATCGCACTGGGACAATGTCAAAGCCAGATAATGGCGCAGCAAAGGATGGATAAAAATACCAACCGGGAAGGCCTATTCTCACGAATAATACATAATGAAAGAGTTGCTGTTAAATTCGATTACTTTGGTGAATTGGTATTGCATCCGGGCATAAGTCTTGGGATTGATTATACACTATCATCTAAAAATTGGGTGACCGTTCATTGGGATACAGAATTAGGGGGCTATTGGCATCGATGGAATAATACGGCACTATTTGCTAAAACTTCTATTGGAACAAGGTTTCCTATTTCATACATGTTCGTAGATTTAAATTTAGGCGCGGGATACATGCACTCATTTCCAGCCGGAAAGATTTATCAAAGGTCAGCAGATGGAGGTGTAGAAAAAGCGCCTAACTGGGGCCACGCTCATTTTATGCCCACTTTTTCGGTATTGCTAGGTTGGGATAGAAGCCGGAAAGCTAATTTACCGTTTAGTATTCATATTGGAGCTGAAGCTTATTTGCAATCAGCTGTTAATCATACTTTTATACCACATGTAGCAGCAAAAGTGGGATTTACCTATAAATTCAAAAAATAACTATTATGAGATATCTTGTTTTAATATTTGTTCTATCAACAGTATTTTTCATCAGCTCTTGTGAAAAAGAAAATTTCTATGTTGGAGATCATTTCTTCGTTAAAAATGCAGGAGCGGAAATGCCCGTTTATATAAAAGGAAATATCGAATCGAATGTCTTTATCCTTTTTGTGCATGGCGGACCCGGCGGTAATGCTTCGCTATCATCTTTTCTTCCGGTAGCGAAAGAGTTGGAGAATGATTATGCCTTTGCCTATTGGGATCAGCGTGCATCAGGGCTATCTCAAGGTAATCCAGATCGGAGTACATTTACTGTTGAGCAATTTGTAGATGATCTTGATCTTGTAATAGATGCGATTAATGTGCGTCATAACTATCCTAAAATTGTTTTGTATGGAATAAGCTGGGGCGGTGCACTGGGAAGCGCATATTTGAGTACCGGCAATTTTCAGGATAAAGTGGCCGGATTTATCGACATGGATAGTGGGCATAACTTGGTTGAGGGACTTCCAAAATCTGTAGTATTTGTAAAGAATTACGCGCAGGAACAAATAGATAGTGGTGTAAATGTTGACTATTGGACGGAAGCACGTGACTGGTGTGCAACAGTTCCCGATATGACAATAGTTGACAACTATTTTAAATATGACGACTATCTGGTTAATACAAATGCTTATCGCTACGATCCAGATCAAGTAGTGCAAGGCCCTGAGGTAAGCGCCGCGGGAGTTATGAATTCATACCTTTCGCTGGCAATATTCTTTAATGGACAATATCTTGCTGAGCGCTTTAACATATTGGAATTAAATCTAAGTGCGCAAATGGCCAAAATTAAAATTCCTACATTAATTATTTGGGGCAGACACGATGGAGTAAACACTATTGAAATGGGATTTGATGCATTTAATAGCATTGGTGGCCCTGAATTTACAAACAAAGAAATGGTAATCCTCGAAAATAGCGCTCATGAAGGATATATAGAAGAGCAGGAATTATTTATGAGTTCATTCCGGCAATTTGTGGACGGACTTTAACAACATGACGTTTATATTATTTGTATTCTTGAAACAAAATCATAATGCAGTTAACTAACAATTAAACACAAACAAATGAAAAATAGCATTAAAACAGTATTAATTACAGGACTTTTTATCTTCTTACAACAATTTGCAAACTCACAAACAAATCAAAACCAACAGTTTTTACAAAAAGTAGGTGCTATTGATAGTCTTTACTCTAATACGCTAAAAGAAACTAGAAAAATTTATGTACAACTCCCTGCGGATTTCAAACCCGATGAAAACATAAAATACCCAGTAGTTTTTGTTTTAGATGGTGAAGTATTTCTCCCTACAGTGAATGATGTACAAAACTATTATAGTGGTGGCTTTGCACCCGAAATGGTTATTGTTGGCATTTCAAACGATAAAAACAGAATGCGTGACTTAACAACTTCAAAAGTAACTGAGATGTATGGAAGTCCTTTTAAACAAGAAAACGGAGAAGCTGCTAATTTTAGTAAATTCATTGAGACAGAACTGATTCCTTTTATAGAAAATAAATATCCTGTTACTAATTTTAGAACGTTAATTGGTCACTCTTATGGAGGCTTATTTACTATTTACACACTAATTCATCACCCAGAGTTGTTTTCCAATTATTTGGCGATTGATCCTAGTTTGGATTGGGATAATCAACGATTAATTAAGGAAGCAAAAGATAAAGTTTTAAGTGCTGATTACAAAGGGAAGTCATTATTTATGTCTCTGGGAGGTTCAGGGATGCCCTTAAATGAAATAAAAAAAGACACAACAGACTTTACCATATTTTCACGATCTAATATTGCTTTTTCTGAAATATTGAATCAAAACAAGCAAAATCAATTAGCTTTTGAATGGAAGTTTTATCCAAGAGATTTACATGGTACTATTTCCTTTCCTTCCATTATGGATGGTTTAATTTCTGTTTTTGAATGGTACCAGATGGAAAATGTTGACAAATATAATATGCCAACTACCACTGCAGATGAAATTAATAAGATTGTTAGGTATCGACAACATAAACTTGAAACGCATTTCGGCTACGCAGTACCTCCTTTTCCCGAATTCTTAATAAATATGCAGGGTTACATGAGTATGGATATGGATCAAATGGAAAGAGCTAAGATGTTTTTTGAACTTACCATTGAGTATTACCCAAATAGCCCAAATAGCTACGATTCTATGGCCGATTATTATGAAAGAAATGGGGATAATGATAAGGCTATAAAATTTGTAACTAAAGCATATGAAATAAGTGGAGATGATTCCTATAAAGAAAGAATTGAGGCACTAAAGAAAAAATTAACAGAGGCTAACAATGTATATAAAAAATAGACGGAATAGTAGTTAATTAATTCATTCTAGCTCGTGTCAAAGTAAGTGCTTAACTGAAAGTTTTGTGCTTATAAATCGCCTACTTTTCATATACCAAACGTTAGCGGTCATTTGGAAAAACGAAAGAACGAGAAATCATTTTTAAATAAATAATATTATGTATGCAAAATATCTTTGGGAATTTGGGTCATCAATTCTTGTAATTCTTGGAACCTTACATCTCTTACACACTTTTTTTCTGATAAGTTTTCTTCAAGAAATAAAAATGTAATTGATGAAATGAAATCATCTCACCTGAATCTTACAAAAGAAACCACAATATGGAAAGCGTGGATAGGATTTAATGCCAGTCATAGTAGTGGAGCAATGTTTATTGGAATTATAAACTTTTATTTGGCTTTAGAATATTTTACTCTTTTTCAATCCGACCACTTCTTCTTTCTATTTAATATTCTAACAATTGGTTTTTATGTTTGGTTAGCAAAAAAGTATTGGTTTAAAATTCCTTTCATCGGAATATTAATAACCTTGATTTGTTATGTTCTGTCATACCTTATAATCTTCATATAATTAACTAAATAAGAGAATAATGAAAATTCTTAAAACTGAATTTCCTGAAAATTCAATATTAAATACAAATCATAAAGAGTATGATTATTCTGACAGTTATAAAGGAGTTCTAATCGATAAGGAAAATAAAATTCATTCTACTGATATAGTAAAAGCCTTCTTTGCTTCTGGACCAAAATGGGTTGGTATATTATTTGTTCTTAGAAACAAAATTGTAACTATTTTTGGACTTAAAACTGGTAATAAGATAAATAACAGGCAACAACAATTAAACAATTTCAAATGTGAACCAAATGAACGATTAGGTCTCTTTAAAGTATTTAATAAAACTGAAAATGAAGTGATACTGGGAGAAGATGATAAACACTTGAATTTTAGGATTTCTTTGTTAACAGAAAACTTAAATACTCAACCAATAAAAAAAGAAGTTACAATATCCACAACTGTTAAATTTAATAATTGGTTTGGAAGACTATATTTTCTACCTATTCGACCTTTCCATAAATTAATTGTTCCAAAAATGTTGAAAGCAATAATCAAAGAATTGAATAAAAAAGATTGAGTTATACGCTTAGCATCTGTTTTATTTGATTTTGATATATTGGTTTACTTTCTACCATTCTATTAATCGTTTTATGAAATATGCTGGTTTTAAATTGAGAGCGAATTCCATTTGATTTTAAAGTCTTCTAACGCCGCTTTTGCAGCCTCTTTTGTGGGTGCTGTATAGATTTGTTTCATGTCGTTTACAAATGCTTTTTTATCTTTCCAAACAACATATCGCATCGTGTTTCTAATTTGATGAACGACACATATTTGAGTTACAGCATTGGGGAACATAGTCTTTATAGTGTCTGTAAATCCATTTAAATTATCGGTTGCAGTAATAAGGATGTCTTGTGTTCCTCGTGCCTTAATATCGGTTAAAACACCCATCCAAAATGCGGAAGATTCGGTTTTCCCTAGCCATAGTCCTAACACTTCCTTTTTACCATCAGTGCGCAAGCCTACTGCAATGTACACCGTTTTGTTAATGATTTTTGAGTTCTCTCTGACCTTAAAAACAATACCGTCCATCCAAACAATTAAATAGAGTTCTTCTAGAGGTCTATTTCTCCAGGCAATGATATCTCCAGTTATTTTATCGGTTATTCTTGAAATGGTCGATGTAGAAATATCAAAGTTATACATTTCGTGTATTTGCGATTCAATATCACTAACACTCATTCCTTTTGCGTATAATGAAACGATAATATTTTCTAATCCTTCAACGCTGCTTTGGCGTTTTTTTATAAGCATGGGATTGAAGCTGTTTTCACGATCACGAGGAACTTCTATTTGGGTTTCTCCTAAAGTAGTTTTTAAACGTTTTTTAGAGTATCCATTTCGAGCATTATTAGCAACTCGTTTTTGGTGTTTTTCATAGTCTAAATGAGCGTCTAATTCGCCCTCTAAAATCTTTTCTATTCCGCGTTTTTGAAGTTGTTCTAAAAAACTAGTAAGAGCAGCTCCATTTTCAAATTGTTTTAAAAAATCATCATTTAAAATTTCTTCTGGTTTCATAATTACTGTGTTTAAAGTTATAAGTTAATAAAAAAATCTTAGGATTATATAATCCTGAGATTTTGAAACTTACACAGTTTATGAGATACTGCCAACCAAATCAAAGTATTTTACTAAGTCATTAATTTCTAATGGTCTTATGGTATAATTATCAAAATTTATCATTTATAGATTTATTCTAAAGTTAATATTACTCTTTCAGCAATCTTCCTAGCTGTTGTTATATTCCTTAAATCTGTATACAATTCTCCGTTTTTTCCTGAATGATGTCTATTTTAGCCCCCAATAAGTTCGGAGTGATATTTTAAATTTCAAAACTAATATATTTGAGATATGAAATACAAGAAATGGACCTTAGCACAGAAGTTAGAAATACTATCTATTTCAGAAGAAATAGGAATTATTGAAACTTGCCGAAAATACAGCGTGAGTACTGGCACTTTCTACAGTTGGAAAAAGAAGTTTGAACACAAAGGTGAAGCAGGTTTAAAAGTCACCTATAACACTAAAAGTAAAGAACTTAAAGCAGCTGAAGAAGAGAATAGAGTGTTAAGAAAATTGTTGAGCGACAGAGAAATCGAGCTTGAAGTGCAACGTGAGCTTTTAAAAAAAAAGTTTGGGACGTCCGATCCAAGAAAGATTTAGTAGATACAACTTATAAAAAATACAAGTGCAGTAAATCAGAGATCATAAAGATGGTAGGTATTGTAGCGAGTAGTTATTATAGAGTGCCTAGTGGGGGTAAAAAAGGAAATAAGCCTTCTACAGAGACTTTTCACAAGACTAAAGGGTTTGTATTACAAAATGTTGTAGTTGCGGCTGTAAAGGAGATTTTAAAACACGAATTTATAGATTGTGGATATCGACTAATGACCAGCTATTTAAGTAGAGATGGTTACACTATCAATCATAAAAAGCTATATAGAATTATGAAAGAAGAAGGTCTATTGAAGCTTGATAATAGGATAGACAGAAGTGGTTCTGGACGCAAGTTTGTAAAGTTTAGAAAGGTTTACACTTCTAGACCTTTAGAATGCTTGGAGATGGATATAAAGATGGTTTGGATCCCAAGTGTAGGAAAGAATGCTTATTTACTCTCAATTATAGACGTTCACACACGTAGAATATTAAAAGACTATTTTTCCTTTAATATTAAACAAAATCAGGTTATAGCGCTACTTTCTGAGTTATTTGAAAATTATGATTACCCTAATAATGTAGTCATTAGAAGTGATAATGGAAGCCAATTTATAGCAAAAAATGTACGTGAATATTTAGGCTTAATAGGAGTACAACAAGAATTTACACACATTGCAACACCAGAGGAAAATGCACATATAGAAGCCTATCACGGAATATTAAAAAAAGAAGTTTTTAAAAGGTTCGACTATCAATATTTTGGAGAAATAGAACAGATACTAAAACGGTATGTGAAATTTTATAACAATAGAAGGCTACACGGCTTGTTGGGACGAATAACACCAATGGAAAAATGGAATGCTGATAAAAACCTAATTATAATGAAAAAATTAACCGCTTAATTAATAATCGAAATTTAAAAGAATACTCTTGTTTTATAGGGGTCAAAACAATGTCCATGTCCAATCAATTTCATTATATAATGAGATGTTGATTTAAATTCATCAGAATTAATTTCAACCGAATAAATTAACGAAGGTTGTCCTACTTGACCAGTTCCCGAGTAAATTAAATCATTGGGGAATTTATGGTTCGTATAATATTCGTTCCAATCATATGATTGATTTACCTCGAGTAATATTTTATAATTAGTTGAACTTTCAAAGCTACTTTTAGATTTTAAAATAAAATTACTTGTTGGAGTCGCTCCAGAAACAGCATCCAAATCTGGAGAATTATTAAGCGGTACGTAAAGACCATCCGAAGCTTTTATACCACGTTTATGAGACCAATATGGAACTGCTTCTGGCCTTCTTTTAATGGCTGCCGCCCATTTTTTACCAATCTTTGTTCCATAATCAAATGTGCTTGAAGAGATTACTCTTGATATATATAAAGTTTCTATATAATTACCAATGGAATCTTCTACCCAAACAGCAAACAAAGGGTATTGAAAACCTTCACCTTTTTTTAATTCGATGTTAATTTTATGACTACCTATCTTTTTATCCAATTCAATAATTTGATAATCAAAAGTTTCCTCTGACTTACCTATTTGATTATTTCTAATTTCATTTCCCAAATTATAAACAGAACTTAAAATTGGAGCGTCAAAATAAACACCTATAGAAACTAACAAAATAATTAGAAAAATAAATAGACTTTGAAATTTTTTAAACGATTTTTGTTTTTCACCACTTATGTAATTTGTTAGTGGTTTTTTGTTATTTCTAATATGGAATACCATTCCCAATATAAAAAGTAAAGCAAAAAAAGTATGCATTGACGCCACACTCCTTTCAAAGGGTATAAAATACATTAATATCCCTGATACTGAAAGAATTAAAAATGTTATAATTAAGATATTTCCTAGTAACCTTCTATTCATAATCTTTAAAGTTTATTTATATACACTCGGATTAAATTTTTATAAATTAGCCTGTACATTTACATTCCTTAAAATCTATCCTTAATTAAGACCTCTTCAATTGGTAACTGTCCTCCTCGTAAAAATGGTTCTTCAATTCCTTTTCCGATGACTACAAAATTTGAAATGATAAAATTATTAGGCAGATTGATAAGTTTGGCAACCTTTTCTGGTTCAAAACCTATCATAATACCAGTCTCATAGCCTTTAGAAATCGCGGATAGCACTAATGTTTGTGCAGCAAACGATGCGGATCTAATGGCTTCATCACGTTGTAATTGGTCTTTGCTTTCATAAAACACTTTTGATCTAGCTACCATAAAATCGCTAACCTCTTTAGGTGCATCTTTCCATTTCCTTGGCATATCCTTTTCCCAAGCCTTGATGTCTGTACATACAAGAATTAAAGATGAAGCATCTGTTACTTGTGATTGGTCAAATGATGCTGCTCTTATTGCTTCTCGAAGCTTTGGATCTGTAATAACAACAAACTTCCAATGTTGAATGTTATAGGAGGTTGCTGAAAGCATTGCTAACGCAATAAGTTCTCTAATGTCTTTTTCAGAAATATTAAATGCTGGGTCATAATGACGTATAGACCGTCTTTTTTGAATTGCTTCTGTTGTGTTCATACCATGATCGTTTAAATTATTTTTTATAGAAATTAATTTCTTCCCGCCATTACACCTCCATCTATGTCCCAAATTGCACCTGTAATCCATGATGCTTTATCAGACAACAAAAACAAAATACTATTTGTAATATCTTCGGGTGTTCCATTTCTACCTATAGGGTGAAAAGTGTGAAATCCTTCCAAAGCTTTTTCAGCTTCATCTCTTCCTCCAAATACGCCATGATAAACGGGTGTATTAACTACAGCAGGCGAAACAGCATTCACTCTAATATTAAAGTCGGCCAATTCCATAGCCAAATGCTGAGTTAAAGAATGTAAGCCTGCTTTTTGCATTGAATATGCAGAAGATGGCGTTGCTTTTACAGCTTGTTTTGCCCACATAGAACCAACGTTTACTATGGAGCCTTCATTAGCCTTTTTCATTTTCTTAGCGATAGCTTGTGTTATAAAAAAGAAGCCACGATTTAAGTCTAAGTAAGAATTATAATCTTCAATGGTATGCTCTAAAAATGATTTTGGTAGAAATATTCCAGAAGCGTTAACTAAATAATCAATAGATTCTAGTGTCTCAATATCTGAGATAAATTTAGCTACCTGATCACCATCTTTAATATCGACTCGATGTTTGATTAAATTATTTAGGTCCTCAACTTTATCAATATTTCTACCAACAATATGCACTATTACTCCGTCACTCAATAAGGCTTTAGCAGTTGCCAATCCGATACCACTTGTACCTCCAATAATTATAGCTGTTTTGTTTTTATCATTTTTCATTTTATATGTCTAATTTTTTTTCTTTTATAATATCTCATTACACCAATAATAATTTGCAGAATTATTATGACTAACCATCCTATTAAAATTGTTGAGACCATTGAATCTTTCTTCATTGTAAAAAGAACCAAATCTATTTTACCTTCAGACCAATAAACCCACTCACTCGCTATTGAAGAGGCCAAAAGTGTATTTCCGGTTTCCAACACTATAATCCCGTTTCCAGTTATTGGATTTAGCCTAATAGCTGTATTTATTGGCGGTGTACTTTTGCCGTCATGTCCTATTATATAATCTCCATCTTTTTTGGCATATAGAATAGTTCCCAAACCCCAAATATCCATACCCATGGTAGAGGCTTGCGGTTCTCTCATGCTTTTAATCGTTTCTTTGCTTAAAACTAAATTGGTGGTATTATTTAGATTTGCATTAAAGAATATTTGCAAATCTGAAATAGAGGAGTATAATGAAGTAGCAGCCAATGATGTGTATCGGTAATGCTTCGCCACAGAACCATCAGCATTGTAAAATTCGGCTAAATGATTGTTTGAAATATCCTCCCACTGGTAACTCGTGTTCCCCATCCCTAACGGTAAGAAAACAGAACTCCTCATATACTCTGAAAATGACTGACCACTAACTTCTTCAACAATTAATTGAAGTAAAGTGTACCCGCCTCCAGAATATTTAAATTCTGTACCAGGCTCTAAACCAACTTTAACCTCTCCAGATATTCCTTCATCGCCATCACTTGCTTTTGTTAACGATTCCTCGAGACTTTGCGCATCTTCAATATGATCAAAACCTGAATATCCTAATTGATCTGTTAGACCTGCCGTATGACTTAATAGCCTTCTAACGGTTACACTATCATTATTAAATCCATTTTCTGGCAAACGCCACCTAGTTAAATATTTATTTATCGGCATATCTAAGTCTAACTTACCTTCTTCAACAAGTTTCATAACTCCATAGGCGGAAATCCATTTGCTTAAAGAAGCTAATTGAAAAACGGTATTTCTATTAACTGCTGCTCCTTTTGAAGTATAATATTCATTTGAGATTTTACCATTCTCTAGGGTTACCACCGCAAAATTACCAACAAATTCATTTTGTGTTTTTTGTTTAACAGCTTCAATGAATCCATCACCGGTATTACTTTGAGAGATGGGTGTATGCCACCATCCTTTTAATGTTCCTGTTACTATAATAAAAGTCCAAATAGCTAATGATATAGTTAGAATCAAAATGTATTTTAGTATTCGTTTTAAAGTTTTCATAATTTGTTGTTTTAATTAGTTATGAAGTTTCTCTTCCAACTCCTTTATTTTATTTCGTAAAGGTTTTGTTATCTCATCAATTTCTTCTAATGTAAATCGTTGTTTAATATGCTGAGGACAGTTCCAATCATAGGCTTCGATATGAAACACCATCATACGTTCTGGGCGAAACTTGTAGTTGTCTAGATTTAATGTTTTAAATAATTCAGAATTATCATCAAGCGCAACAGTCTCCGCTTTTGCGAATATTTTTAACCGTGATCTAGAAGGGTAATCAATCATAATAAGAGACACATTATTATTGGTTGCCATATTACCCACAGAAACGTATTGTCTATTTCCTATAAAATCAATAAAACCAAGGCGTTTTGTATCTAGTACTTTTAAGAATCCCTTTGGGCCTCCGCGATGTTGTATGTATGGAAATTCTTTGACTCCTATGGAGGCCAAATAAAAACTGTCTCGGTTTTCAATGAATGTCATCTCATTATCAGTCAATCCATCAATCACACTAAATTTTTCCATGCGCTCATAGTTTTTACGACTACCGTACTTCTCCTGTAATTTTTTTACCGCATCTGTAAATGCTATTTCTGCAAAGTTTTTAGCCATGTTATTTATTCTCTTTTAATTTTTCAAACTCTCTTTAAGCCTTTCTATTTGTTTTTTTGCATTTGTATTATTCGGATTGAGTCTTAGCGAAATTTTATAATTTTTTAGGGATTCAGAAGTCATTCCAAACAATCCATAGGCTTCCGCTAGACTGTCAAATGCGTTACTACTTTTGGGGAAAAGATGTGCATTCAATGTAAAGATTTCAATTGCGTCTTCGATCTGATTTTTCTCAACTAATTTATAACCTACTCGATTTAATTCAGTTTCATTTGAAAAATTATACGTGTCTGGATAGTTCTTTTTTAAGGTTTTATATAATTGTATCCCTTCATTTACATCATCATAGCATTTTTGTCTTATCGTAAGATAAACAGACTTTTGAGGTATTAAAAAGGAATTTCCTTTCGAAATATTTTCAATGGATTCAGCAATTTCCCGTAGTTTAAAATTTTTATTGTTAGTCATTAAAACGATTACCAAATCTTCTTTTGCATTATAATGGATAAAAGATTCGTAGTTGAAAGATGACCCTTGATGTTGATGAATAAGTAACTTATTGTTTTTAAATTTTCCACCTCCTAGTGCTGCTTCGCTACTTTCAGAGAACGAATTGAATAATTGATTTAAAGATTCTTCAGAAATTAACTTTCCAGAATGTAAACTTACAATCCAATTGTACATATCATTTACAGTAGGATGAACCCAACCTGTGATTTCAATATCCATTGGCTTATCATTAATGAAATCATTATTAAATGGTGTTGCCAATTGAGGGTTATCACTTCTTGGGTCAATAAGAGCATCTTTCATATTACTTGGACTAAGAATGTTTGACTGTACAAAATCAATGAAACTCATTCCTGATACTTTTTCAATAATTTTTCTTTGAAGAATAATATTGTTAATACTATAAGTATAACCAGAACCAGGTTTAAATTTCAACTGTTTTATCTTACTTAAATCAACAAAAATGTCTTTCTCATTTTTAACATTCCTCCAATTCACTCTTGGCAATCCACTAGTATACTGAAGAAGATGATTAATACTTATCGTATTTGACCATTCTGGAAGATGCATTTCAAATTTCGAAATTTTATCCTCTAGATTAAGTAATCCTTTTTCTTTTAGCATCATTATAGCGACAGCGTTGAATTCTTTTCCTATAGATCCAAGGTTAAATATTGAGTTTGGATTAAGCTCTTTTGATTTTGAGCCATCTGAATATCCAAACTCATTTTGATATATTATTTTATTGTTCTTTGCTACGAGGATATTTCCATTAAAAACACCACGTTCATAGGATACCTTCATCAAAGAGTCTATCAGAGTTTGATTATTGGTAATTCTTGATACATCAGTTATATTTGGATTGCTAACGTTTTTACAACTATTTAAAATGATAACCGATAATAGAAATAATAAAAATTTTAATTTCATGATCCTTGTAATTAATTAAGTTTTTTTATCTTTTCCTTTTTATTAATTTGGCTTTATCCAAACTCTACTAGAAAAAGCATCATCTACTGGTGTTTTATACACATGATTAAAATAATTACTCATGGTTTTAACACCTATGCCAGAAATTACTCCTAAAATGTTTTCTTCAGTATAACCAGCACTTAGAAAATTATTAATATCATCTTCAGAAGGAAGTCCTCTTTTTACTGTCATCTGTCTTGAAAATACACTCAATGCTTTCAGCTTTTCATTCGGGATTTCTGAATTACTTCTAATAGCATTTGTTACTTCAACAGGTACTTTACTCCAATTGTCTGCAACAAAACTATGCGCAGCCATACAATAATCACAATCATTTTCATAAGCCACAGAAAGGAAGATAACTTCTTGCTCTCTAGATGAAAATCCTGAATTTGCCCTAAATGAATTGTATGCATAAAAATAACCCTCTAATAAAGCTGTGTTATTTGCCATACCTGCATACATGTTGGGAATCATTCCCATTTCTTTTTGCGCTGTTTTTAGAATTTTACTAGATATTGAATCTGAGTTTTCAATTGTTTTTGGTTCTAAAGTCTTTGTCTTAATAGTATTCATCGTTTTTTTTATTTATTTATGTTTTATTGGTTTATGAGTTTCCCGTTTTAATCTCACCTAACAGGATAACCTTTTTATTTCGTTCATAGTTCTTGGCAGCAAATAACATTTGGTGCTTATTACCTCTTCTAATTTTTACAACCGCATTTGAATTTTTATTTCTTATTTCGATGTAAAAACCATTTCGTAAGGTTTTGGCTTTTTTGCTGGACGTCCCATTCTTATTGAAATTTAGGAGTATTAGAAATATTTAGCTTCCTAATACTCCATGTTTTTATTTACTTATAATTGCTTTAATGTCGTACTGAATTAAAAATATTAAAGGAATAGCGTAAGCTATGTGTCGTAAAAATGTAATTACTGGCATCATTGGTGACGCATCAAGTCCTGCTACTCCAGCGCCTAATAATGGCAACATAAATAACCATACCAACGCAATCATTTGAGCTGTAATAAAAATCATTGGTCTTAACCATTTTGGCCCCCAAAGTGAAGGGGCTATTCCTGCAAAAAGAACTGCTAATAGAACTCCATTTCCATAATGAGCTCCTAATCCATATGCAAATCCTAATCCTGTTTTCGCTCCAAGTAAGCCTGGAATATCCCACCATTTTCCTGTTAATAATAATCCTACGATATCAAATAATATTGTTCCTAAGATTCCTGCTATAATGGCTTTTTGCCAATTGATTGTTTTTGTTGTCGTATTCATAGTTTCTGCCGTTTAGTTGTTAAATTTATATTGAGTTAGATAAGAATAGTGTCTTTTTCTATTCCAGATGATTCTTTTTGAAGTTACCAGTTTCTCAAATCTTGTTTGAGAATTCCCTTCGGTTTGTTTCGTTGATGTTTTCATGATTTTTATTTATTTGTCTGGCAGCAATTCGATTTTGAATTTGCTACCACACAGATTAACTTAAAATCTATTTTATATTATTCTTTTTCAAGAATTCTAAAATATAATCAGCAATTTCAGCTCCTTTTTCTTCCAAAGCAAAATGTCCTGTATCTAGTAAATGAGTTTCTACATTTTTCAAATCTCTTTTATAAGGATGTGCTCCATCAGCAGGAAATATATAGTCATTTTTTCCCCATACAATTAATGTTGGTGGTTGGTGGTCTCTAAAGTATTGTTGCCATTGAGGATATAAAGGAACATTGGTTCTATAATCATAAAACATCGCCAATTGAATTTCGTTATTTTCTTCTCTTGTCAAGTGTTGCAAATCAATACTCCAGTTATCAGGACTTATTTTATCTACATCTTGCACTCCATGCGTATATTGCCATTTCAATCCTTCTGGAGAATGAAATCCTTCTAATGGTTTTCCATTCTCAAGCGTATAATCATTCCAATATTTCTTAATAGGAATCCAGAAATCTTTTAGACCTTCATCATAAGCATTTCCATTCTGAATGATCAACGACTCTATTTTCTCAGGATATTTTGCAGCAATTCTAAATCCGATAGGTGCTCCATAATCCATTAAATAAATGCTGTATTTATTTACATTCAATTCCTTTAAAAATCCTTCAACAATCATTGACATATTGTCAAATGTATAATCAAAATCTGCTATTTTAGGTTGATCACTTCTTCCAAATCCTGGGTAATCAGGAGCTAATACATGATATTGAACAGACAAGTCTGTTATAAGATTACGAAACATATGAGATGATGTTGGATAACCATGTAATAATAAAATAGTGGGTTTGTTTATATCTCCTGCCTCACGATAAAAAATATCCACTCCATTAACTTTAACAGTATTATAAGTTGTTTTTGCTGTTACTTCTTTTAAAGCAACGGGCTCGTTTTCGATTGATTTAAAAGATAAGATTCCCATAGCTAGCACTACTAAAAGTGAAGCTCCTAAAATTGATTTCATTGTTTTCATTTTTTTGTATTTATTATTTAATTGTTTGTACTAATTTCTTGACCACACTCTAGACTTAAAAACATCATCGAGGGGTGTTTCTGCAATGTGATTAAAATAATTGCTAAAGGTTTTTACTCCCACACCTGTTATAACGCCTAATACGTGACTTTCATCATAGCCAACGTTTAATAAATCGGCTATTTCTTGATTAGTAACATGCCCTCTATTTTTTGTTACTATTCTTGTGAACGTGCTCAAAGCTTTCAATTTTACATTATTAATGATTCCATTTGACCGAATTGCATCTGTAATCTCAGTAGGAACTTTTGAAGCTTTGTCGGCAACAAAACTATGAGCTGCCATACAATAATCACATTCATTTTCATACGCTACAGACAAGAAAATAATTTCTTGTTCTACGGAATTAAAACCTGAATTTTGGCGAAAGGTTTTATATGAATGTATATAAGAATCTAGCAGTGCTGTATTGTTGGCCATTCCGGCATACATATTTGGTACAAACCCCATTGCTTTTTTTGCTTCATCCAATATTGCACTTGTTATCGGATTGGTCGTTTCTGATGTTTTAGGTTCTAAATTAAGTTTTTTCATTTTTGTTATTAATTATTTTTGTAATTCCTCTTTTAATTCTTTTGTCGTATAAACGTGACTTGCAATAAATCTAAAATTTGTTTGTGCCGCTGCATTCCCATCATATCCAGGAATTATTGCAGATGCTGTTGCATCTCCAACTACTGACACTTCAAATCCATCCTCTAGTAATTCTCTCAAATGAGATTCTACACATAAATTCCCTGACATTCCTGCAAGAATTACCTTGTCTATTTTTTGCTTTCTTAATTGTAGGCTCAAATCATTTTGTTCAGGACCAAAAACTTTATGAGGACCAACAACTGTTACAAAATCTTTATCAATATATTTTTTATATCGTTCTAAAAAATCCGCACCAGAACCATCAAAACCTTCTGTAGATAGTTGATCTCCACGATCAAACATTGTTATTTTATGCATTAAAGTTTCTAAGGCACCTTCAAATTTCCAAGAATGATCATGTTTATAATAGTAATGAGGAGAAATAAATACTTTAATTCCGTTAGCTTCTGCTAATTGAAATAAGGTTTCTAAGTTTTCAACGGTATTATTAGCAGTTACACTTTCACCAACTACACCCCAAGTTACCCCATCGGGACTTAAAAAATCGTTTTGTGGATCAGTTATTACAATGGCTGTTGTTCTATCTATTTCAAATCCTGGATCTGGTAATTGTGCAAATACGTTTGAATTCCATCCTATTACAACTAATAGGGTAAATGCTGATTTTAAAATTTGTGTTTTCATAATTTTTTGATTTTTATTGTTTTAAAACTTATTTATATTTCTTGTAATTTGGTTACTATTTAATGTTCTCATGTTTTCTGTTATTTAAATTTTCTATCTCCTTCGTTTATTTCAATATCGTTAGCACTCATATCTCTAATTTGCATTAAACCATCTTCATCAAACTCCCAGTGCTCATTTCCATGGGTACGATTCCATTGACCAGAATCTGCAGCTTGCCATTCATACTCAAAGCGCACAGAAATTCTATTATCTGTGAATGACCATAAGTATTTTTTTAATGCATAGTGTAGTTCTTTGTTCCATTTGTTTGATAAAAATTTTGCTATTGCAGCTCTACCAGTAAAAAACTGATCTCTATTTCTCCATTGCGAATCTTTCGTATAAGCCAAGGATACTCTTTCGGGATCTTTACTATTCCAGGCATATTCTGCTGCTTGTACTTTAGCTATTGCTGTTTGCTTTGTAAAAGGAGGAATTATTTTTTTCATAATTATATGTAATATACAGACAAGTCTGTTTTTTTATTTAAAAAGAGAAATTAGATTTAGTCTAACAACTTTATAGCAGCACGCTTTGCAGCTTTAATAGGCCAACTGTTTTTTTGAATTTGAGATAAAATAATTGCACCTTCTAACAATACTAATATTTCATTAGCCAAATCTTCTTGGTTTGAATCCTCATGTAATAAAATGTCAATCAATTTTTTTACATCCGTTTTATGCAATAGAACTTGATCTTTAATTTTGTGTTGGTCTTGAGGAAGGTCACATATAATATTTTGAAACCCACAACCTCTATAGTTTACAGAGCTCAACCAACTTTCTAAATAATCGAAACTGGCTATTACTTTTTCTTTATTCGTTTTTTTAGAAGAAACAAAATCTTGTAGACTACCCATCCAATTAATATGTCGCTGCTTTAAATAAGCAACTGCAATATCTTCTTTTGATCTAAAATGCTGATACATGCTTGCTTTTGCTACTCCTGCTTCAGCAATAATTTGGTTAATACCAGTTTGGTTATAACCGTTATTGTAAAACAAATCTGAAGCCGTTTCAATAATGCGTTCTTTTACTCCTTGTTTTTTCATGGTACAAATATATATAGTTTTTATTACAAACAGACAAGTCTGTATTTATTTAACATATTTTTAACGTTTACTATTTGTAAGTCTACTTATGATAGGATGGAAAACCCGACTTCATAAAATTTTGTCTAAAACAATAGGCTATTTCAATAGAATTATCCGGTGGATGATTTGGCTTGGATACAACATGTAAGTAAAATATTATTCAAATCGTATTCAGCTAATAATGTCCACAGGACATTCTCTTAACACCAAATAGTCTAAAATATAGCGAATGAGCCGTTAATTGTTTCTCCAGCGCGGCAAGCCATCCAATTCTAAAAAGGTCTTCAAGACCTTTTCTTACGAGCTTGCGTATGCAGCCTTGCTTTTTTGTTTAGCGCACGTGTTATTATTTTATAATTCGAGGAGAAACTTGGCATCATTGAAATTTAACTCCAACAGAATAGGTGCGTGGAGCGTCTCTCTTTTAAGCTATACAGATGCAATTTAATAGATATCGTTCACTACATTAAATTTGAATATACTTTCGAAAGGATTTTTGATGGATTGGAAAAATAGTGTAAAAAGCAATCAAAAATAAACAGTATGTATTCTAATTATTTTTTTTTGCTATGGCATTTTCTACCATTCCTATAAATTCCTTAAGTTTTACGCGGTGGACGAAAGCGGCTGTTCTCACACTTATGAATCTAGTTATTAATTTTCTAAAACCATATCCACCCACTCTTTTTACTCCAAATATTTCCATAATGCCTGCTATATCTCCATGTTCTTTTAGAATTTCTGATACCATTGTTTTTTTTGTGATTTTCATGATGCTTGCGCTTTAATTGTTTCTTATTAATTATTTATCTTCGACAAATATAAACCATGGACTATGGTCAACGGTCTAGTAAAAATTCAATTACTTTTATGAAAATAGGTGAAATAGCAGAAAGAACAGGTGTTTCAAGGGATGCAATTCGGTTGTATGAAAGGCTAGGGCTGTTAAACGACGTAACAAGACCTCATGAGTATAATAATTATAAAAATTATGGAATTGAGAATGTGTTTCGTATTCATATGATTAAAGAGATGCAAAGAATTGGCCTGAAATTAAAAGAATGCAAAGGAGTGATGGAGGCATTAGTTAATGATGAAATGGACTCAAATAAGAGAAAGTTATTTATTAGTAATAAAATTGTTGAAGTACAAAATAAGATAACCTCACTAAAGCAGATTAAATCATTTCTTCAAGAGCATTTGAATAATGATTGTGCTTATAACAACGAATCAATGATTTCAAAGTTGAAAGGTTAATCTTGTTTTTTAACTCATTTCTTTGTTGCAAGCAGTATTTTAATTTAATAATAGATAGTCGTTTCAGATTTCGGAAATTTCAATTCGTTATTTCCGGGATAAAAACGATTCATTGTCGGCAGAGTTTCCAATTTTATAATCATTTCTTCTTTCTCTATTTTTGAACTTTCATGCGCACAATCCTCGGTTTCTTTTTCGTAATGTATCTTACCATTTGAGAGATTATAGTCAAAATTGGAGAAATAATCACAAGGTGAACCAAAATTGACAGTGGCTCCGATTAATTGAAATTCTCCGCTTTGAAATCTAAATCTATGAGTGTACTTCCATTTTTGCCGACTTCCTCCAAAATGATTAATTACAATACAATTTCTTTCAATTGAAATTCCTTCGAAAGGGTCGTATATAATAAAGGGTGTAAGGCAATTTATGATAGAATAGTCGCAAAAGGTAAGCGTAAAAAATTAGCTTTAATTGCAGTTTGTAATAAGCTACTAAAAAAGGCATTTGCCATAGCAAAATCAGGATTAATATATGAAGACACCTACAGAAGTACTTTAGTGAAAAATTAATGAGATTTTACTTGTTTTTTACCACAGTACTTTGTTGTGCGTTTGTACTTCTAATTTAATTTGAACCATAAATATTTGCAGCACCAGTTCTTTTACCGTAAACGATATTATTTTTCACTTTTTAATGAACTATAAACTGCTCTTCTAAAATCTTTTGAAATTTCAAAAGAGAAGTCTCTTGCTCGAGTCATAAATACACCATACAAATCATTCTCTAAATCAATCCAAAAATGAGTATTATGATAACCAGACCATCCAAAGATGCCTTTTGGTGAATTTGTTCCGTCACGATCTGGATCTGTTAATACAAAAAAAGAAAAACCTATCTCAAAACCGTTGTCATCATCTTTTGAATAGGGCTTTGTCATCATATCGATACTTTCTTGTGATATTATTTTTTGCCCTTTAAATATTCCTCCATTTAATAACATCTGGCAAAAACTTGAATAGTCATTTAATGTAGAAACTAAACCTTCGCCACCAAAATATGCTTTATTGTTGATGTCATAGGTTAGCTCGTCAAGCTCATTCGTAAAACCCTTAATAGTTTCATTGTTAATATACAGTGGTTGAAAATTTTCTCGATCACTTTCTGTTAAATGAAATTTTGTTTCATTCATTCCAAGGGGATCAAAAATTTCAAATTTTAAAAATTCATAAAAATTTTTCTTTGACACAACTTCCGCTACTCTTCCAAGTATTGCCATATTAATAACATATTAATACCATATTCATACTTTGAACCAGGCTCAAACTCTACAGGGTGATTTGCAACATCTGAAGCAAAGTCTTTTAGGTTATCGTATTTTAAAGTACTTGTAAAGAATTCTGGTTTATCATAATATTTGTATCCAGATCTATGTGTCATTAAATGAAATAAAGTCAAATCTTTCTTGCATTTGTAAATTCCGTCGTCTCCTTTACATTTAAGATTTTCAAATTCTGGAATATATTTAGATACTTTATCTTCAAAATTAATTAACCCTTTTTCATGCAGTATCATCATCGCTACAATGGTAATCGGTTTTGACATTGACCATATTGGAAATATAGTATTGTTGTCTATTGCTTTTGCATTAGGATTCTTGGAATTTTCTATATGATGGTATAGTATTTCACTATCTTTAAAAACTAAAGCAACATTACTTGCAGTAATTTCATCTTCAATAAGATTTTTCTGGAATGTTTCTATTTTTTCAAACTGTGAATACACATTGCTAATAGAAGCAAAAAAGAAGAATATGAATATTGTTTTTTTCATAATGATATTTATTTGTTGCTTATTTTCGATGGTTATCGGCTTTCCCATTTTTGTATTGTTAATTTTGCTTTCCCGTATAACGCACAACTTGGCCTATATGGAAAGTAGCGTTTTTAAAGCTACGATTTACTAGATATTCTATTTTTTCTCTTGCTGGTGTGACAGGGCTAATGCATTCAATCTTGAGTTGTGTACCGTTTGTTTCTACCAGGTTTTCAAAAATGTCATTTTTTGTCCCGTACGAATGTTGACAATTGTGTCGCCTAGTTTTATCATAGGTTTATAATTATTTACTTGTAGATAACTTGTATTTTCCAACATAAGGAAGCACATCACCACCAATATATAAATGTCCATTAAATTCTTTTACAGCCCCTGCTTCTGGTAAAACTTTCCCATTGGTATCAAAAAGAGATTCTATAATTTCACCTTCCTCTGAAACGTTCATTATCATTCCGAAAGTCTCTGCTTTTGGTTGCATAAATTCTGGCAAACTATATATAAATTTTTTCATTACTTTTTTAGAATGTATTTTATCTAAGGCCTCATTTCTCTTCGTTGAAAATCCTAACCAATAGCTACCGTCTTCCCTGATTGAAATCCCATTGGGAAAACCAGGAAGATTGTCAATGAATATTTCAGTTTGCCCTGCTTTTGTTCCTGATAACCAATATTTAATAACTCTGTATTTGGTTGTTTCAACCATCAGCAGATAGTTTTGGTCTTTTGAAATCACAACACCATTACCAAAATAGGTACCTTCAATAAGTGTTTTTATTTCCTCCGTTTCTGGATTATAGCTATATAAACCACCTAGAGGTTTCATTTCCATAATAATTTTTCTACCGTATTTTATTGTGTATGATGAGATTTCTGATGTATTGCTGAAATACATCATTCCATTATCAGCTATATCGAGTCCGTTAGGAATAAAAAATGGTTTTCCATTTTCATCTGTTGCCGCCAAAATTTTGACTTCCTTCATTGTATTTATACTAATTAAACCTTGTTTGTGACTTAAGGCTATCAGGTTTTGCTCTTTATCGAAATGTATTCCTGCGACCCAAGAACCTGAATTATAAAATTCTTCAATCTTGCCTGATGGATATATTTTCAAAATTCTACCATCACTAAAATCTTCGTTATGTACACCTGTATAAAGATTACCAAAACCATCAAACAAGATATCTTCTGGTCCAAACCAACCATCTAATTGAATTTTATCACTGCTTACTAACTTATCATTGAGTTGTGTTGTGCCCTCAAAGGCTGGAGTTGTTTCAGGCTGATAAGCCAAAGGTTTAAGAGCACAAGAACTAAGCATTAACATAGATAAAGTTGATGCCACAAAAATCATTTTTACTGTTTTCATTATATTGTTTTTAATTATTATAATGCAAAGCAACGATGAAGTAAATGAAAATTCATTTACATATGTAAAGAAATGAATTTCGGATTAATTGGATGGAAACTGTCTTCTAATCCTACTTAATTGTGTGGCAGAGATACCTAAATATGACGCAATATGAAATTGAGTAATAAGTTGTTCAAGGGTTGGAAATTCTTTTTTGAAGAGGACGTATCTTTGAGATGCATCAAGTAATACTATTTCAATTTCTTTCTTTTCTTTTTCTAAAAAATAATACTCCGCTATTTTTCTTGCAAACCTTTCTAAATCAGGGCATTCGTCATAAAGTTTTGCCAATGATGCATAATCACAAGTATAAATAACACAGTCCGTCAAAGCCTGTTGAGCAATTAAGTTTAAATTTCCAGTCAACAATGAAGTGTAAGCCCCAATGATGCTTTGCCCAACAAAAAATTGTTTATTATAATCTTTACCTTCTTGATTTATGAAAAACGCTCTTACCACTCCTGTTTTTAAAAAAGCCATTTGACGAGCAGTTTTATTCTCTTTAGCAAAGTATTCGTTTTTTAAAAGTTTATCTTCTTTAAAAAAAGGAAATATTTTATTCCAAGTTGATTCATTGAGTGTTGATATGGCATTGAAATAATCCTTTAGTTCATTCATAATCTAGTATGATTCATTTATCTGTCTTATCCTATTATACGTTGACCTTTTTTAAGGTTAATAATTGCTTTTCAAATTTATACTTTATTGCCGGAACATTGATAAGTTTTTTAAAAATTTCCCTTCGGGTTTTAAAAACTTATCAACATTCCTACGGCGCTAAAGTAGTAACTTTAACTCGTTTATAATTTTTGTTTTCATGTTGATTGTATTGTAAATGAACTTCTTGTGGTTTTTTTAAATCTAAACTCCAATGCATTCTTTGGTTGTTGTAAAGTGCTACTGCTTCTTTCACCATTTTTTGAGCGATTTCTACAGATTTAATAGTGTTTTTTAATGCAAATTCGTACTTCAAAATACCATTTATTCGTTCTGCAATTGCGTTTTCATAAGGGTCATACTGTTGGGTTGTGCTTAATATAAATCCTTTATTTTGTGCATATTGTGAGTAATCTGGACAGCAATATTGGATTCCTCTGTCGGAATGATGAATGATGTTTTTGTGATTAAAAATGCAGTTTTTATGAGCCATACTTAATGCTTCTTTTACCATCGAAACTTTCATATTGTCTTGCAAGTTCCAGCCCATAATTTTACGAGAATACGCATCGGTTACAAGGGCTAAATAGGCGTGACCCGAATCGGTTTTAATGTAAGTAATATCGCTTACAAAGACTTGTTCGCTATGAGTTATTTTCAAGTCAGTCAATAAATTAGGCGATTTATAAAAGAAGTGTTTGGAGTCTGTTGTAATAAAATAACGCTTGGTTTTTTTAATCAGCATTCCTCTTAAGCGTAGTAAATCGTTTATGGCATCTCGCCCCATTTTGATATTGATTTCCATTAGTTTTGGTTCTAAATATTCGTACAGCTTTCTTGTTCCAGTTTTGGGTAGTGTTTTTCGGTATTCAAGCACTAAATTCAGCACTTTTTCTCTTGCCAATTCTTTTACTTTTTCCCTTTCAACACCTTGATAATAGGCTTGTTTTGTAATCCCGAGCGATTCGTAAATCCATTTTATTTTGAAAGCTTTTTCTTCTTTCTTTGAATTTCGTTTGCCAATCCCTCGGGCAAGTACTTTTTTGAGAGTTCCTCCCCCGTAACTTTCTCAAATTCAACAATTAATTCTTGTTGAAATTCTTTGATTCCTTCTAGATCCTCGATTCTTTCCTTGAGTTTTTTAATCTCATCATCTTTTGAAATAAAGGTTTTTTGATTGGAATAGTTGCTTAATTTTTTCATCCAGTAGTGTATTGTTGTTCGTGAAATATTGTACTTCTTAGAAGCAAAGTTAGCGGATATTTGACCATTATTGATTTGGTCAATGACAAAAAGTTTGTACTCGAAAGTAACTTTTTGATAGCTGTCTTTTCGACAGGCCTGATTTGTTGGTGTTTCCATAGTGTGCTAAAAGTGTTTAATTTTTAGTCAACCTATTTTAGGACGATACATGTTTCATAATGTTGCCTAACGTTCTAGTATAAGAGAAGTTGCGGTTTTAAGCACCAACTTTTCAGATTATTACTAATCTTTATTTTATTATTTATCTTTCGTTTTAGCACTTGCTCCGCTATTTTTTATATACATTGTTGTAGCCAGTACTTTTATGACCCCCAAATTTCTAATTCTGCCATACTGCCTAAAATTCTTTCATACATAGGAATAGCTAATTCATATATGTTGTTATTATTTCTATCTCGGACTGAAACTTGTTGTATATCAAAACCTGGTTGTGGTAAAATTATATTATAACTCCAATTATTAATTTTGAAGTTATCCGCTAACGTTTCCCAAGTAGCTTGATTTGTTAATAATAATTCTGAATTACCTTGGATTCGTTCTTTAAGTCTATCTATTAATGAAACAGAAGATACCCAGTGAATACTTCGCATTGCTTGAGTAAAGAGAATATCGCAGTCAGCTTTCCTACGACCTGGATTTTCTCCATGTGAAGCTTTACAATGGATGAAATGTACTTGTTTAGTGCTTTGTTGAAACCAAATTAAATCTGCAATTTCATTAGCACCATCATCAAGTATTAAAACATCACTATTAATTTCAAAATCGGGTCTAATCAATTCAATTGTTTTGTTAATTACAGGAAGAGCACCTGCTATAGGAACTTGAATATATCTTTCAGCACAAATATTACAATCGCTCCAATCTTTCACTTTCCAAATACGAGAAGGTAAGTTTTCCATATTTCTATTTGGAGTTATTTTATTTCTGCCTTCAATTACTGAACCAGTAGGCATAATTAAAGAAGGATAATACTCATTAAGTATTTCTTCAAGTGATTTTTCAATGATGTCAGTTTCACTTTTGTCAGCTCTAACTCGAATATCATTTTCCGTAATTATTGTCCAAATTTTATCTTCAGATAGATTCATTACTAAATCAAATTCAAATTCATTTATTAGAATTTTACATTCTAATAAATTATTATCTGGATCTAAGTTTAATGGGGTTATTTCTGGAATACAGTTTCTTATTGGGTCAATATCATTTATATGAATAATTGTTGAATAGGAGCGGAAGAATAAATCGTTTGGAATTATAGCTATTGGGAAATCTTCAATATTGCTAATTGGTTCAGAACTAGCTAAAAATGAAAGTCCAGGTAAATTAGTTATTACTGGCCCCTCTTGAATTAAGTCCACTAATGAATCACACCAATTTTTGAACTCTTCGGATGTCCCTCTTTTCATTGCCCAAATACGTCCGTTTTTGGTAGCTATTCCCCAAGTTGTTTTTGGACCTAATTTTAATAATGCATGACCTGTACTAAAAACTCTTCCTTCGCTTGCTCTTACCGAAGCTTGAACTCCGCTTCCAATTACAGTTTTATATGATGGCTGAGATGCTCCTTGAGAAACAGCATTTTTCATACCAACCATAATATAATCACTTTGTCGAAATTGAGATAATGTTTTATAAAGCCTGTTGTGTGGTAATCTTCTTAAGTCAGATTTAATAAGTTCTTTTTTGAATGAGGCAAGAGCCTTTTCACTAGTTGTAAGCTCAAATAAAAGATTACTATCTGAATGATGATATAATAGATGGACATCTAAAAAGTCCTCTATATAAATTTCACCATTTGCCCAATCTAAAGGTTTATGATAGGCAGTAACAATCACTAATGGTGAATCATCATTTTGCTGTTCTATTCTTAGAATCTCAAAAGGGGCTTTTGCATTGATTTCGTCAACATTTTCAAATTCAAAATCATCTGTTGTTTCATATACCAAAGCACTGAAAAAAACATTGAGTTCTGGCATTTGAAAATCAAGTTCTTTTGCTTGACTAGACCTATAATGTCTAGCTCTTTGCATTTGTTCGTCAATTAACTGTGGAATTAGTTTTCCCCAGGTTTCATCTGATTTATATAGTTTATAGACTTCACCTTTGACTTCATCTTTATTGGCAATAAGTGTAGCATTACCTACTTGACCGTCAGGTTGTCTAGAGATTCGGCCAAGAAATTGAATTGTATAAGGAATAGAACGTGGTGTTGCATGTAAAACTGCAACTTTTAAATTTGGAATATCTAACCCTTCACTGGCAATTCCAACACAAACTAAACCATCTAACTCATTATTTTTAACCTTTGTGACGAGTAGAGAATTAATATTAGCTGAACGTTTTGAGTGAATAAAATCTACATTAAAACCATTTTTATTATAGAGATCTGTTAATATAACAGAATCCTCAATTCTATCAGTTCTGATTAAGATTGAAGCATTCGGATTTAATTCCTTTTCTCTTTGAAATACATCAAAAGCTGATTTCATTAAAGCTTCATTTGTGTTTAGGATGCCAATTTTTTCTCCAACAAAATTAACTTCTCTCATTATATTATCTTCTAGAGCTTTATCAATTGAATAATGATATATCAATTTAGCTTTCATTCTTTTTCTATCGCGTCTAAAGGGTGTTGCGGTAAAAAAGACTCTTTTTATTTCAGAATAAAAATCGTTTAGTTTTCTCCAAGATTCTGCTGGTTCATGATGAGCTTCATCTACTAGGACCGCATCTATTAAATCTACCGGAATTGGCTCAATGTCTTTATAATATGGGGAAATACTATTGGGATGAGCAACAATAACGTCATGCTCGTTTAATATTTCTTCCCATTGTTCACGTGTCTTTTTGCGTTTTGTAACTTCGAAAACTTTTACACCATCAATTTCATTTGGTAAGCAGTTAGCATTTTTCAATACTTGTAAAGTTTTGAATTGTTCAGCTATTTGCCTACGAAGTATTTTTGAAGGTACTACTATTAGTGTTTTTTTTAGATTTAATTCAAAACAAGTAGCCATCATTAAAGCAGTTTTCCCAGAACCAGTTGGCATACTGATTAAAGAGGCTATTTCATTTGATGATGTCGTGAAATGGCTTTTTAAAGCCCAAACTGCACCTAATTGACACTTTCTAAGTCCATTTCCTTTTTCTGGCTGTAGTTTAAATAATTCTTTGTTTTCAATAAAAAAAGCCATGAAATATGCTTTAGAAGTTGGTTATTTGTATTGGTTACAACGTTGTTGTATATGGTTTGTTGCGTGTTTCAAGCAACTAATTTAGTAAATAATTACGGACAAAGAAAGTCCGCGAGGACTTTCGTAAGTAGGCAAAAAGCCAGCAATAAATTATATACGGTGTTGCCCACAGTATTTTATTTTCAGAGTTCAATTCCGTATTTTTTTAAAGTCGTATTAAACCAACCTTTTCGGTCTTTCCAAACGTCATCTGTTCTTAATTTATCTATCGCAATCTTTTTAAATTTTTCTTTTTTACTTTCCAATAATGTTTCTATAAATGAGTGCAAATAGAATACTTCATTTTCGGTTTGAAATTTAGCTTTCGGAAAGTCAGTTTTCAAATAGTTTTCCAATTCCTGCGAGTATTCAGACGAGTAGTATTTTCTTAAATAATCAAATGCATATGAATTATTCTTATTAAAAGCCAATTCCTCAATTCGTGGTAAATAGCTTTTTTTATGTTTTCTATTCTCAAAAGTTCTGTCATAAAGTAGCCAATAAACTTCTTTTTCTGAATAGATAATTATGCTATCCAATTTTTCCATTGTCAAGTCAGTAGCAAGTGCCTTTTGCATTGCTAAATCCTGTTCATAATTATTGCCTTTAATTTTTCGAGACGCTTCTATTCTGATTTTATTCCAATATTCGTGATAAATGATTGATGAAACAGGTTCGACGTCCATTATACAACCCTCGAAAGTCTCAACCATTTCATTTTTCCGTAATTCAGTTGATAGTAATTCAGGAACGTTTCCTTTTTGAGACTGAATGAGTTCAATCGAAGCGTAAGTCCGAAGTGTTGGGTTCTTGTGTTTTGATAATTCGATTAGTTCTTTGTCGGATAATTTTTTCTTTAATTTTTGAAATCTTGTGTATTGTGGACTTACCACACAGCCATATCCGACACAATCAGATTCCACTCTATTAACTTTAACTATAGAGTCAGTCAGTTGTTCTTTTGTTTGCGAAAAACAAAGACTAATTGTCAAACTAAATATTATCGTGAGCAGTTTTTTCATATTGTGGGCAACGTTTGGTGTATGGTTAGTTGCGCGATTAAGCAACTAAATTAGTAAACAAATACGAACCAGAGAAAATTCCGAAGGAATTTTCCAAATAAGTATTGACCAAAGCAATTAATTATACACGGTGTTACCTACCGTATTTCCTTTTCAGTTTTCTCCATTTCCGTTTGTCCATCACAATGATTATCAGTCCATATTTTCCTTGTGAACCATAATATTCACATATTTTGTCAGTCGGTTTATGTAAGTCTATTTTTTCAATATACTCTAAAGTGATAAATTCCAAAACATTTAGTTTCTCTAAAGGATATTGATTAATAATTATCAAAGGATTTTTTACAGTCATTAAATCACGAACAATTATTTCTGTATTGACTCCTTCGTGAGATATTTTTACTCCTCTTTCAGAAATCGAATCCTTCTTTTCAGCGTTAAATTCCAAATATTCATATGCTTGATTTTCCACATAACTTTTAAGCGTTATGGATTTATCGAGTTTGTTCCATTTCGCATTTGATTCTTGTCCGAAAGTTATATTTCCGACTAAAATTAATATTATGAAAATCAGTTTTCTCATATGGTAGGTAACGTTGTTGTATATTAAAAGTAAAGGATTGAAAATCAGTTACCTCGGTTGTTGTGATTGTTTTTAAATTTGCTTTTTGTTTAGGCAAGCAATTTGACCTTTATTTTTATTATACGGTGTGTGTGCCCAGTATGGGCATCTTTAACTTATCGCAAGATAAGTTATTCAACTAGAGGGTGCAAGTCCCTTATGCACAGGAGTAACGTCTTGAAGCATTAGTAAGTCGCAAGGGTGGTAACTGCGAAGTTACATCTGAAGAAAGCGAGACTACAAAACTCGGTACTGACGAACAGAAATCGTATACAGAGGCATATTTACTTGGGTAAGCAAGCACATCATTGTAACGCCCAAAAGAGTAACAAAAGGGTAAGTATGTAGATACGGCAGGAATTGAGTGAAAGAAGATGCCATTACCTGGGGAGGTCTCTAGAGCCACGAGTTGGCTGTATAGAGAAGTCAGCAGAAGTCATAGTACTTACAGGAAACGAGGAGGGAAAAACCCTCACGGTCTCACAAGTAAGGAAGGACTGAACATTAAATTACGTTGTAATTCGACTAGGAGGCATTGCTAGCCTAGTCTTAGCTCAACAGGAGTAAACAAATTATTTAAAACTATGATTGCCCAAGTATTAGAAGCTACGAATCTTTATAAAGCAGCACGTCAAGTTATGCGCAATAAAGGAGCAAGCGGAATAGACAGTATGTCGCATCAAAAACTCCCTGAATACATTAGGGAAAATAGGTCAGAACTACTGCTATCCATTTGTAATAATAGCTATGTACCACAAGCAATTTTAGGAGTAACGATCCCTAAAGGAAATGGTAAAACCCGACTTTTAGGAATACCAACGGTAGTAGACAGATGGTTACAACAGGGGGTAAACCAACAATTAATGACTAAGTTCGAATACGAATTTGAAACCTTTAGTTACGGATTTCGCCCACAGAAGAACATCCAAAAGGCAGTACTACAAGCCCAGCGATACATCAATGATGGCTATCAGGATATTGTAGATATTGACTTAAAAGGATTCTTCGATGAAGTAGACCATTGCATCCTACTGCAACTTATTTACAACAAAGTACAATGCCGAACCACCTTGCGTTTAATCCGAAAATGGCTTAGAGTTCCCATTTCAATAAATGGAAAACTTTATAAACGCCGAAAAGGAATTCCACAAGGCAGTCCAATAAGTCCATTACTATCTAATATTATATTAGACGTTCTGGATAAAGAAATGCAAAAACAAGGGGTACGATATGTGCGTTATGCAGACGATTTTAGTATGTATGCTAAAAGCAAAAGCGAGGCAAAACGAATAGGAAATAGCATGTATTTGTTTCTTAGAGACAAATTAAAGCTCCCTATAAATGGTGCTAAAAGTGGTATACGCAGACCTGTAAATTTTAAATTGCTAGGACACGGTTTTGTGCCAATCTATAAGAAAGGCATAAAAGGGCAGTATCAACTAGTTGTAAAACAGGAAAGTTGGGAAAAGTTTAAGCGCAATCTTAAAAGTTTAACCAAGAAAACCAAACCAATGTCTTTACTAGAAAGACTCGAGCGACTAAATCAAGTTTGCAGGGGCTGGATGAATAATTACCGATTAACAAACATTTATGCTAAACTTAAAAAGTTGGATGAATGGTTGCGAAATAGGTTACGATATTGCATTTGGCATGATTGGAAAAAACTAGAAAGAAAACGTAAAAGCCTAATTCGATTAGGAATAGAAAACGGACAAGCGTATGCTTGGAGTAGAACAAGAATGGGAGGCTGGGCAGTAGCCCAAAGCCCTATACTTAAAACTACAATTACCCTTTCTATACTTAAAAGAAAAGGTTACAAACCCATGGTAGATTACATAAATAAGAAGCAAACTTCAATTTGGTGAACCGCCGTATACGAGACCCGTACGTACGGTGGTGTGAGAGGCGCACTGGCTACTTTTTGGTAGTCAGCCGTCTACTCGATTGGCTACAGTTATTTTTTCCTTTGTTTTCCGATGTGAATATAATTCTTTTTTCTATATTAGTTTATTGAGTTAGTCATTTAATTTCCGTATATTATAACCTTTAAAACAAGAGATATGGAACAATTTGAAGGTCAAGATATACTAAACTTTATAAAAGAATTACCAAATGATGCTGCGTGTAAAGCGTATTTAGCCAAAATAAAATGGCAAGATGGATTTACTTGTATGAAATGTGGTCATACCAAAGGCTGTGAAAAAGTAGATTATAGATACCATTGTTATAACTGTCAACACGTAGAAAGCGCCACTGCAAACACCTTATTTCATAAAGTTAAATTTGGATTGCAAAAAGCCTTTTGTGTGGTTTTTGAAATGAGTACAAGTAGTAAAAGTATTTCAAGTATTCAAATGGGAAAACGTTTTAGCATTCGCCAAGGAACAGCGTGGTATTTCATGCAAAAAGTGCGTAAAGCAATGAAAAGCAGTCAAAAATATCCTTTAGAGAAATTAATCCATGTTGATGAATTTACTGTTGGAGGGAAAGAAGAAGGCAAACAAGGAAGAAGTTATGATACGAAAAAGAAAAAGGCTGTTATCGCAGTAGAATTAACAGATGGCAATAAAGTTAAAAGAGTTTATATCAGATCCATCAAAGACTATTCTGCAAAATCATTAACCCCGATATTTGAAGAGCATATAAGTACATCTGCTAAAATAGTAACTGATAAATGGAGAGGTTACCAACCTTTAAAAGAGATGTATGACATTGACCAAATATATAGTAATAATGGTGCTAATTTCAAACAATTACACATTGTGATTATGCAAGTTAAGTCATGGTTGAGAGCAATACCAACCCATGTAAGTAAATGGCATATTCAAGCATACTTTGATGAGTTTTGTTTTAGAATTAATCGATCTCAATTTAAAACCAGCATATTTCATAAAACGATTAATAGAATGGTAGAAAGTAAACCAATATATCAAAATCAAATAAAACAGACGCTAAGCGTATAACTCAATTAGTTTATATGAAAAATAAAGAAATAACTTACCTGGATGATATTCTAAAATCTCTTAAAAAATCACAAAACTATTGCCTTAATTTTAATCAGTTACACCAAGAGGTTTCTGGCTATAAGTTTCAGAAAGATTATTATGAATTTCTCACTAATCTTAAAAAATCAATATTTGTGACAAACTATAATTTAGATAACGAAAACTCTTTGAAAATTGCTTGTCAATACTTAAAAGAACAAAACTTAATCTTAATGCAAGATAATCAAATTAGGATTTCTTTTGAAGGTATTATTTTCCTCTCTAAAGGAGGTTACAAATCCGAATTAGAAAACTATAAAAAGGCTTTACACCATTCACTTTGGGCTTATCGAATATCTTGGCTTTCAATAGTTCTGTCTCTTTTATTATTTTGTTTTTCCGTTTATAAAACTCTCTATCCGAACTGTAATTAATTTGTTTGTAATACCAATATTCAAACTGTACTAATTTTATTGTGCTTACTAAAAGTATTATAATTGGGATTAGTATTATTAGTATTTTCATATTCATATTTATTTTAACAAACCTACTGCCTCTAAAATTCCACCTACAATAAATATTACAACTATTAATAATATAAACATTCCAATGTAAACTTCATAAGAGTTATTATCTTCTTCAAATTCCGCCTTACTGTTTTTTAGTAATTTTATTTTTTGTTTAAATTCTTTATCTGTTAATATTCCTGATTCATTCAGTTTCTTTAGAGATTTATATTCTTTTGTGTTTATTAAAATTTCTTTATTATTTTTTCGTTTTATTGCTTTTGATTTTTCCTTAAATTCCTCTTTTGACAATATACCTTTATCTTTGAAATTTTGAAGTTCGGCAATTTGCTTTTCGTTTTGGTCTATTCTAAAACCTACAGTTGCATTATTATAACTATTCCAAATACCAACTGTAATTGCTAAAATCCATTGAGCAGGTGGAAAAATAAATAATATTCCTAAAATTACTTTCTGAACTTTTGTAAAGTAATTTGATTGTAAAATATAAATTGTTGATGTTACAGTCAACCCAACAAGAATTCCAATGCCAATTTGATTATTCATTTTATTTTTTCTTTGTTTCTATTTTCATTTTACTAATTTAGCTAAAAATTCAAACTATGTCTGAAATATTTAATGCCAAAGAAGAAATCTCTTTATTCTGTAAAACTCGTAGAGATTATCAAAAATTCAGAGCTATAGGTGATATTTATTACAGTGAAAAATATGATTTTCTATTTTCTTTTAGTTTTATAAAAGATACTCCTATTTCATTAAGTAATGCAAATTATTCCTATACTTTAATTCAAAATAGCAATCAGTTTAAGGAACTTATAGAAGAACTTTCACCATATTCAAGAAACACTGAATTAGATATATTCAAATGTTTTTCAAAAGTAGTCCTTCCTGCTTATGTTAAATTAATCACTAGAACTCTTGTAAATGATAGTACTACTAGTCAAATAAAATACTCTTAGCAAATTTATGAGTTATATACTTGTCTAACATAAGATATTTTTCGTCATAGTGTAATTTCGGATGACCACTAATTTTTTCAATGAGCATTTTTTTAAAGTGCTTAATTGAAAACTCTTTTTCCATATTTTCTATACTTTTTTCTAAATACTTTTCAAGTTTAGAATCCACTTCTATATCCTTATATTCCATTTTGTCGTTTTAATTCAAACAACTTTCTATACTTCTCTGTTGGTTTTTTAATTGTTGCCAACGTTGTTGTATATGGTTTGTTGCGTTTTTCAAGCAACTAATTTAGTAAATAATTACCAACCAAGAAAGTCCGCGAGGACTTTCGCAAGTAAGCAAAAAGCTAGCAATAAATTATATACGGTGTTGGCAAATCGTTATTTTTCAGATGCTGATTGTTTTATTAATTCCATACATTCCATATAAGTTTTCTCAAACGGAATTCCATTTTCAGGTTTATATTCACTTAACTTGATGTAAATATCTTTTCTTACATCTTTACATTTATTTAGATAAAAACTGTGTCCATCATCTTTTCCGAATTGTCTATAGGACAATAATTCTTGTAAAGGGTAAACAATTAGATGGTCAATTTCATCTTTTATTTGCGTATCGTTACAATTTTTACATAGCGATTTGTATTGATTTAATTCGCCAATATATTTGTCTAATAATTTGTCTGTAAAAAGATGTGAGGTTTCGTGATATAAAGTTCCTCGTCTGTTATTATCTAATTCCAGAATTTCGTTTGTAGTTGTTATACTATCTTTCTTTTCGCAGATGTTTCCTAACAATGTTGCTCTTTTTTTTGGATTGTAGTTATCATAAAAAGAAATGGCTTTATTATTAGAAGAATTGGTTAGTTCAACAAAAACCTCCATTTCTAAACCTTGTTCTTTCGATTGAAAAAAGTTTAAAACATAATCAAAAAGTTTTTCATCATTAACCTGCTTTTCGATTTTTTCGATAGCATTTCCGTAATATTTTTTGTTTTCACTAAAGAAAGTTTTAAAATTAGATATTTTATAAAAGTCAACCAAAAGTGGTTTTAATGAGTCTATTTCGCCTTTTGTAATTCCAAAACTTGAAAGTTCTTTTGAATAAATATTTTCAAATTCAAACGATTCACAATTTTCGTACATTAAACCTATTGTTGCAAAATCGAAATGTATGTTTGGTAATTCGTCAATGTATTTAATAAGTTGATGATTTTTAAATTCCTTAAAGTGATTATTTACACGTTTTGAATAGTCCGTATCGCAAGGAAGCATTTTTGGGTCAATATAGTCTTGAACTGCCAAATTAAAAGCAATTCTTAAAACTTCTATTCGGTCATCAACTTTGAATATGACTTTATTTGGTTCTCTTTTTTCAGAAATTGTATTCTCCTTTCGGTTATTTTCTTTACAAGCAAAAAGTGTGATTATAAAAAGTAGGCTGATTAATAATGATGTTTTCTTTATTGTTTTTTGTTACAAAGACTAGTCTTTTTCTTGTTTGTTACAGTTTTTTTTAATGTTTGCCAACGTTGTTGTATATGGTTTGTTGCGTGTTTCAAGCAACTAATTTAGTAAATAATTACCGACCAAGAAAGTCCGCGAGGACATTCGCAAGTAGGCTAGAACTAGCAATAAATTATATACGGTGTTGCCATTTCGTTGTTTTTTCAGAATTCAAATTATCCGTCAAATTTATTTTACAATTTCAAGTATTTGATTAAATTCTTGTATTCTCAGTAAATATCGATGTTAATTTGAAGTAAATGGAGAAAAAGTTCCTTTAAAAAAATAGTAGCATATTTCCATTAAAAAAAGCCCAACAATTATTATTAAAATCATTTTACTATACTTTTTCATTTTATGTTTTTTTTTCGATTTGTTTTACTTGAGTAAATTCATTCAGAGTTTATTTCGTAATATTTTTCAATTCTGCTTGAGTAAGCAAATTCAGAATGAGATTAAAATTTTAATGAGTTTTGAACTCATGATATAATTCAGTTTTGCTTTACTCAATTCAGTTTTTTGTTATTTTCCTTTTTATTGTTGAAAATTGAAATTAATGTTGCTATAATAACAATAGAAGATAAAATCAGCGACCAAAATGGTTTTGATTCCGATATATTCGAAAAATCTATATTTAGAATACTTAAAATACTTGCGATTATTATAATTATTGATAAAAAATTTCTTTTATTCATATGTTTTTGTTTTCGATTTGGGTTCGTTCCGCCAATGAATGGCAACGTTGTTGTATATGGTTTGTTGCGTGTTTCAAGCAACTAATTTAGTAAATAATTACCGACCAAGAAAGTCCGTGAGGACTTTCATAAGTAAGCAAAAAGCCAGCAATAAATTATATACGGTGTTGTGTTTAGTGCTTTCTAACATAGTAATTGAATTCGGACTAATAAAATTTCCGAATTTCTCCATTTAATCCATCCAGTTTTTAGTTTAGTGTTTTCAGTTGGATAAGCTTCGCAATTTTCCGCAAAAGTAATTTCAAGCCAGAATTCTCCATTTCGTTCAATTATATCTGTCACTTTCAGAGTTTCGTATTCACAATTGTTCGTAATTGTATTTTCATCTGTTCCTTTTGGACTATTTCTAATTAAATTTTGTTTGTCAATTCGTTCAACTGAAGCAGACATTAATATTGTTTCCCAGGTTTTAAAAATATATTTTCCATTATTTGGAATAAATCCAATTTCCGAATCGTTAATTAGTATTTTGAAATATTTACTATTTTTTTCAAGACAGATAAAATGATAAAGTCCATAATCAGGTTTGTAGAAAAACGGAAATATTTTAGTTGTCTGAATTTCGTTCGTTAATTCACTATTTGAGAAGATATCTTTCGGATGTGACATATCTTCATAAAAATAAGGATTTTCAGCAATAGCAAATCCGATTCCTAATTTTTCAGATTGTTCATTTTGCCCATAAATCACGGAAATTGATAAACTTAAAATTAATATTTTCCAAATTTTCATATTATTCTGAATGTTCGTTTTGCATTAAACACAACTGGTTATATAATAACAAAAGTATGTGTTATTGGTTAAATATCACTGGATAATAAAACCTTTTACTAGCGAAAGTTATAAACTCAAACCTTATTATACAACGTTCATATACCTTGTTTTAAAATCTATTAATTATAAATTAAATAAAGATTTTAGCTCTTATTTTGGTAAGATACTTTAAAGTTATCTAGAAATAAAATTTATTAAATGTTCTTTCTAGAATGTAATTTATAATTCTTAAATTTTATACTCTTGAAGCAATGCACGGGAATCGCGTAAATTTTTTTATTACGTACATTTTATCGAATACGCGATTTTTTAAACTTAGCTAAAATGGGGTCTTTTATTTTGTCGCTGCTAAGCGATGGATAATTGTGTATTAATAATAAAATACTTTTTTGCATAAAATGTACTATAATGTTCTGCGTTATGTAACTTGAGCTTTGGATAAAAGCGAAAGTTATTACTACAGGTTCTTTAAAAAATTTATTCTAAAAAGTTTCTTCTACAATGTTAATGGAATACGCTTTGCCCGAAACGACGATAGGAGTGAAGTGGGAATGTGTATGAAATGGAAAAATACCGATTATTTGTCTAGTTCATATTTCTTCATAAAAGCACTTATACTACCTAAAAGCAAAATAAGGATAGCAAGCCGAATTAAATAGAATGAATTATGAATGTAGCCTCCAAAATAATCTGCAAAAATGATTCCGTTAATATTTGCGTATGTAATTATAAAAAACAGTACCTCAAAAAGTTTTTTTCCTTTTGATAAGATACCTAATGTTGCTGCAAATAGAGTAATAAAAACACCGCCTAATAGTACTGAGACTACTGCTACGAAATTATATGATATACCTAAACGAATTAGTAAAGGAAATGCCAATAGTAGCACTAAAAGAATGCCAGAAACTATCTGCGCAAACAACAATCTACTAATAGGTTTATTTGATGTGAAAACAAAATACTGAACATTATAATCCAGCTCTTTTGTTGTTAATACTGATAATCGACTAACCTGTAAAAACCATAGAATGGGTAATACTATTTGATGTGCTATTTTTAAAGGAAGAATAGCAAGTAATATCATAACAACAATATTTATAAACCAAAGCCATCTTTTCCCTTTTCTAAAGAGTAATAAAAATTCGGTTCTTAATAAAGGAAAGATGTTATAATTTATTTGAGCCTTAGGTAAACTTAACAAACTAATATCATTTACAATACTTTGTAGATTATTAATACTAGATTCTTTCTTAGCATAAGTGCGTTCTTTTATATTAAATCTATGAAAGAAAGGAGAAACGATAAATATTAGAAGTATGCCTAAAACAATCCAAATAAAACGACTTATTATAAATGAAATTGGAAAATCTATTCCATCAAATTGAAATTTATTAGCCTTTTCGACATTTCCTAGAACATAACCAATTGCCAAATCAGTACTTTCGTTTGTGTTTGTGATTTTTTGAACGCTTTCTTCTAATTGATGCATTACAATTTTGCTTCCAAATATATCAAACGAAAATTGAGTTTCTGTTTTAGGCGAAAACAACATTAGAGAGCAAAAGATAAAGAAGAAAATGACATTTTGTACTACTGAATATTTTCCTAAAAACATTTCAAAAACGACAGCAAAAATTGAAATTAAAAACATAGCAGGAATTGTGATGAGTGCATAAGGTTTTATAAATTGAAATATCTCTAATGCATAATCATCATTGTATAGAAAAAAGAGTATAATACTCATTATAAAAACTACTAAAATGATTGTCAGCAAGAGTAAAAAATTACTTATTATTTTAGAAAACAAATACTTGAAGTTATTAATTTTAGTAGCAGCTATAATTTGACCTACTTTAGTATCTATATCTGTTTTAATACTACTATTAACTAAATAAAAACCAATAAGCGATAAAAAAATACTCGTCATAATTGCTGTAACATAGCCAAACCAAGCCGAATTATAATACCCAACATAATCTGCAATTCTAATTGTTGAATAGGTAGCATTAGGCTCAGGTACAAATGTATATGCAATTGCTAAACTGGCACATAATGTAACTAAAAAAGTATAACTTCTTGTACGTTGTAAATAGTCTAATTTTATAATAGTAATAAATGATTTCATAATTTAAAATTTTATTGAGAAAAGACTTAATTGATTTTTGTTAAGTATAAATATGCATCTTCCAAATTCGCTTCTTTTTTATTTGAATTTTCAACAGGCTTATCAGCAATATATCTCACTAATAATTGACTTTTTTTACGAGAAGTACTAACTACTATTTTAGAAGTTTTAAAGGATGTTAGTTGTTCTTTTGAAATTATGGTTTCAAACACTTTATCTTTTATTTGGAGTATAATTTCTTCTTGATTTCCATGAGAAAGTAATTCGCCATTTTTCATTATTGCCACTTTATCAGCAATAGTGTCGATATCTGAAACGATGTGTGAAGAGAGAATAACAATAGAATCATTTGCTAAGTCAGAAATTAAATTTCGAAAACGTACACGTTCTTCTGGGTCTAAACCAACAGTTGGCTCATCAAAAATTATAATTTTTGGACTGTTTAATAATACTTGTGCAATACCAACACGTTGTTTCATTCCTCCAGAATAACTACCTATTGGTTTTTTTGCAGCATCAATTAGGTTTAAGCCTTCTAGCAATTGTGTAATTCTGGGTTTCAAATTATTTCCACCAACACCCTTCATTGCTGCCATATACTCTAAAAACTCGTAGGCATTCAAGTTTGGATATACACCAAAATCTTGTGGTAAAAAACCTAATTGCTTTCGCATATAATTAGGGTCTTTAGCAATGTTGTTTTTATTTAATGAAATGATTCCATCTGTGGGTTTGCTAACAGTAGCTATCATTTTTAATAAAGTAGATTTTCCAGCACCGTTTGGACCTAACAAACCTAATATGCCTTTTTCTATGGTGATAAAGAAGTCTTTTAACCCATATTTGTTTCTATTGTATCGTTTAGATACATTTTGAATATCTAGTTTCATAAGTTTAGTTTTTAGCTTTAATTTTATCGATGGTAGTTGTAAACCCATTTTGGCTAAATGCTAAACTATCGGTAGAGCCTTCTATTTTAGTTAAAGTTGCTCCAACGACTGTATCAATAAGCGTTGTTTCATTTTTTTGAGTCAATTCACTTTTTACGCCTTGCGCTTCTACGATTAAAAATAGTTTGTCCTTTTCTTGTGTTATTTCAAAAATTAAGTTTGCTTCTTTTAATAAATATTTACCTGTTATTTCTTTAAAATCAGAAATACTAACGGCATTAAATCCTTCAATGTCTTCATTGTTTAAATAAGAAAGCAAATCATTTTTTAACGATTTTCCTAAAGGCATTCTATGAGAATTTGTAAATGATAAAAATAAATTTTTAGTTTCCAGATTATATGTATTTCTAAAAGAGTAGCCTATATTATTTCCGCCGTGTTCATAATATTTTTTTCCATTGTACTGTTCTTTAAAAATTCCGTAACCGTAAGTTTCATTACCAGATGTTAACATTAGTTTTACTGTTTCTTTTTTTAGAAGCGTTTCCGTTTCAAAAAGAGATCTATAAAATAGTTCCATATCAGTTAACGTAGAGGCAATACTACCAGCCGCATAAGCAATATTTGCAAAGTAACGATAGTCTAAATAAGCTGTTACATCTTTTCCTTCATGAAATGGTGTAGCTAAATTTGGTAAATTTTTATGCACATAAGGATAGGTGTTATTCATTTTTAAAGGAATGATGATGCGTTCTCTCAATAAATCAAAATAACTTTGATCAGTAACTTTTTCAATAATTTTTCCTAAAATGAAGTAATTAGTATTGCAATAATCAAATTTTCCAATCATTTTTGGATTGTTCTTTTCAACTTGATTTAATAAGTATTCATTGTACAATGAATACTTTTTAGCGTAGAAAATTTCTTGTAGATTTTTTCCAATGATTTCATCTAAACCACTTTCATGTGTTAATAAGGCTTCAATGGTTAATTTACCATCAACATTAGTAATTGGTGATAGGTAAGTTCCTATACTATCGGTTAATTTTAAATGTCCTTTTTCTAGTTCTTGAAGAAATAGAATTGCAGTAAAGGTTTTGGTGGCACTACCTATATTAAAAACATGGTTTTCATTTAAATTAAAATTACCTAGACTTAATGTTTTTATTTGATTGTCTTTTTTGATAAGAATTGCAATACCTTTATTTTGTTCTTTTAACAAAGGGTCAAATTTTTGCTTAATAATATCTAGTTTGTTTTCTTGTGCAAATGATACACTTTGAATAAGTAATAAAAGTACGATTGTAATGTGTTGTAGAGTTTTCATAATTTAATTTGCTTTAAAGTTTGATTCAAAACTCTTACAATTATTCACTACTATAAAAAAAGAATGACAAGCGTGTTTCTTAAAATGACAAAGGCTAAAAACCCTTGTTATCAGTAAAAAAGAGTTGTTTACATATCAATAAGCAGTTTTCGTCAGTAAAAAATGGTAGATTCTTGATGAATTACTACTTTTGAGTAGATTAATAAAACCATTAAAAATGTCGAAATTAGATTCTTGGATAGATAATAAGATTATTCAAAACCTCTTTATATGGGTTTTCTTTTTTTTGATATTATTAACTACAATATCTAATGGAGATAGAGTAGTAGCTGCTTTATTTATTATACTTTTATTAGCGCCAGCAGTATATATAAACAACCTTTTAATTCTTCCTTACTTTAGAAATAAGCACCTCTTATTTTTTCTGTTTTTTGTTTTAAACACAATACTTTTTACTATAATTTCTGTAATACTTGTTAATATATTTACCGAGCAAGCTTTTGAATTGAGAATGTTTGTTAATTTCTTTGGAATAATGATTTTGGCTTTAGTTTTTGCCTCCTCTATAAAATTGGCAAAAGACAGTTTTACAAGACGTCAACAAGAAAAAGAAGCCGAATTAAAGTTGTTGAAAGCACAATTAAATCCGCATTTTTTATTTAATACATTAAATAATTTGTATGGTTTATCTGTTATAAAATCTGATAAACTACCCAATTTAATGTTAAAACTATCCGATTTATTACGGTATAGTTTATATGAAACAAAAGAAACGTTTGTTTCGTTGGAAAAAGAAATTATTTATTTAGAGAATTATATTTTTTTAGAAAAAATAAGATTAGAAGATACAACAACAATTCAATTAGAAAAATCAGGCAATTTATCATCAAAAAAAATAGCACCAATGTTACTTATTGTTTTTGTTGAGAATGCTTTTAAACACTTAGGGTTTAATAAAGAAAAAAAAGAAGTGATTGTTACAATTAAAGAGCAAGATGATAAATTATTTTTTACAAGTAAAAACACTATTGAAACTCTAAATTCAAAAGATAATAATGATTTAGAAAAAGGGAAAAGTGGTATTGGTTTACAAAATGCTAAAAAACGTTTAGCCTTAATGTATCCAGAGAAACATAAGTTAACTATAAATAAGAATAATGATTCTTATATTGTTGAATTAATTCTTAATTTATAATATGAAAAACCTACAATGCATTATAGCAGACGATGAGCCAATTGCGCGTCAAATTCTAGAAAATTATATTGAAGAAATTCCAAATTTAGAATTGATAGCTTCTTGTAAAAATGCTTTTGAAGTAATGGAGGTTTTGCAAGAAAAACCAGTTGATATTTTATTTCTAGACATTAATATGCCAAAGCTTTCTGGTTTAAGTTTGTTAAAAACTATGCAACAAAAGCAAAATGTAATTATTACAACGGCATATCCTGAATTTGCTGTTGAAGGATTTGAATTGTCTGTAACCGATTATTTGTTAAAACCGTTTTCTTTAGAACGCTTTTTACAGGCAGTAAATAAAGTGCAGCATAAACCTGTTATAAAACTAGAAACAACTGAAGGTGTAAAAGAAGAGATTTCAAAATCAATATTTGTAAAAAGCGACAAGAAAATTATTAAAATCAATTTTGAAGAAATTTGTCATATTGAAGCCTATGGGAATTTTATCAAAATTTTTACAGATAAAATGATTTTAACATCTCAAACACTTTCTGATTTTTTAGAAAAACTTCCAAATAGCTTTATGAGGATTCATAAGTCATTTGTAATAAACTTTAATGAGTTGAAGTTAATTGATGGAAACCAAATTGTACTTCAAAATGATACCAAATTACCAATTGGGAAATCTTACAGGAAAGCTGTGTTGGATAAAATTTAATATTACTGAAAAGACCTCATAGAACTTTTGGCTAAAATAATAGGCTATTTCAAGAGAATTATCCTGTGGATGATTCGAATGAAATACAACTTCAAATCGTATTTTGTTAAAAATGTACACCGTACATTTTCTTAACGCCAAATAGTCTAAAATATAGCGAATGAGCCGTTAATTGTTTCCAAAATTATATGCAGCCTTGAATTTTTGTTTCTTTTGTTTCAAGACAAAAGATTATGAAACACGAAAAAATGATTAATTGAAGTTCTAAATATAACAAGTGCATAGAATTTTATTTTTACTCACTTATTTAATTATTTGCAAAAATTTTAATGGTGTTCGTGAATCTCGTAAAAACTCGATTTCTTAAAATTTATGCTCTTGTGGCAAGCTTACGATAATCGTCTAAAATTTTTTATTACGTACATTTTATCGAATACGCGATTTTTATTAAGATGAAAAAAGTTAGCTTTTATTTTGGCGGTGGCAAGCGTTGGATAATTGTGTGTAAAATAAATTGCCAGAGCAATTTGATTTTATAAAACAATCGAGCGCTTGGTAGCGGCTATTTTACATAACGACTAATTATAGATACAAATGTTTTTTAAACGCTGCGAAGCAAACCGCTTATTAGTTTAATGACCAAAGTTCCAATTATTCTAATGAAAACGAATGCTTCTGGGATATTTTACATAATACTACATTATAGCTATCAAATGGATAAACCACTCTTATTAACTAAACAATACATTTGTACTATAATGTTCTGCGTTATGTAACTTTGCTTTGGTAAAAGCGAAGTTATTATATCAATTTTTTTTTAATTTTTTTCTTCTAAAAAGTTTATTTAAAAATGTAATGGAATACGCTTTGCCCGAAGCGACGATAGGAGTGAAGTGGGAATGTGTATGGAATGGGATTAATTATTATATAGTTTACTAATAGTACTTTTATACGTAAGTCCTATTGGAATACTATGATTTTCTATTTGAATCCTATTACCTTCAATAAGTCTTATTTTATCCAATGGAACAATAAAAGATTTATGTGTTCTTATGAAGTTTTTAGATTTTAAAAAAATTTCATAATAAGAAATTTTCTCATTACTTATAATCATTTCATTTTTTAAAAACAATTTAGTATAATTACCATAAGCTTCAATAAATAGAATTTCATTAGCATCAATATAATAATGCTTTTTATCTCCTTTTACAAAGAATTTCTGTTTTCTGGAACTGGAATCTACTTCTGTAATACCTTCCTTTTTAGGCGAATGATTATCATTAGTAATTACTTTATTAATGGCTTTCATTAAACGATCAAAACTAAAAGGCTTTAACAGATAATCGTTTACGCTTAAATCAAACCCTTCTAAAGCAAATTCTTCATAAGCAGTGGTTATAATTACTTTTGGTGGATTGGTTAATGTTCTCAAAAAATCTAAGCCACTTAATTTAGGCATATTGATATCTAAAAACATGAAATCTATCGTGTTTTCATTTAAAAAAAGTATCGCTTCCTTGGCGTTATAGCAGTTTTTTTCTAATTTTAAATGAGGCAGCATATTACAATATTCTTCTATAATTTCATGCGCTATTGGCTCATCATCAATGATAATATATGTGTTCATAGAGAAATTGTTAATGTCACATTATAAATATTGCTTTGACGTGTGAATTCTAGTGTATGTTTTTTTGGATAAAGTAAAGATAACCTTCTTTTTAAATTTGTTAGTCCAATACCTTTAGGTTGGTTTTTCTTTGTTTCATCAAAATTATTTTCAATAGAAAAATAGATGATTTTAGCATCGTTAGTTAAATTAATTTTGATGAAAGCATCTTCCTCTAAAGTTTCTACGCCATGCTTAAAAGCATTTTCTAAGAGATTAATAAACAACAAAGGTGCAATGGTTAAAGTTTTATCAATATCCTGATTAAAAGTGATTAAAACGGACTTTTTATATCTTATTTTGTGTAACTCTATGTAGTTTTCTAAATACGTTATTTCATTTTTTATGGTAACACTGCTTTTTTCACCTTGATAAATGGTATAACGCATCATTTCAGATAGTTTTAAAATTACTTCAGGAGCTTGCTTAGAGTTTTTTATGGTCAATCCATATAGGTTATTTAGCGTATTAAAAAAGAAATGTGGATTTAACTGACTTCTTAAATGCAATAATTCTGCTTGTGTTTGCTCATTTTTTAATCGGACTGTAGTGTTAATATGATGGATTAAAAGATCTATTAAAAATACAAATAAGAGAATAAAATAAGAAGGATCTAAAATGTCTTCTATAAAGCTGTATTCCTTTATAACGGTAACTACTAAAAGTACAGTAACTGCAATAAAAAACATTCGAAAACAAAAACGTAGCAACCCCCATTTTTTAATGATATTTTCATCTTCATTAATATTATTTCTGTTTCTAAATTTTAAGTAAATATATACCAGTAAAAACACAATAAACTCTGAAAATACAATAATTAACCATATGTTTTTTTGAGATTCTAACATCGCTGTAATAAATATAGAATATTAAAATTAAGTGCAATCCATTGTTTCATATCAACCAATAATACGTAAATATTATGATATAAAAATATGAAATGACAAACACCTCTTTTATTGACACAAACAATATTGTTTTAATGTTCAACTATATGTTGTGCGTTTTAATTGTGTTTATAAAATGAAAACAGCACAGTTAGTCATATTTTTTTTCAACTTTATAATATTGAAGATAAGTTTGCTGAAAATATAATTAAACGCCATTAATTATGGAAGAAAGTATTAAAATAAATAAGCCAATACATTTTGCATTCGATTTAATCATTTACATAGCCATTATGTTTTTGATTAGAGAAACCTCTATACCAAATACACATTATCTAGTCACAGGTTTTTTGTATTCTGGGACTACTTTAGTTCTAGCAACTTTGCAAATGAGAAGAAGAGGAATTACTTGGAAATCTATTGGATTGCGAAAACCCAAAAGTATACCCAAAACACTTTTAAAATCAGGAATCATATTTATAACTATAATTATTACCATTCTTACATTTAAATTTATTGCAGATTCATTTTCTTTTTTTAATAGTACAACTCCAAATGAAAATACAGGTTTACACGCTTCAGTTAAAGATGTAAATTATATCAATTTTAGTATCGTTTTATTTTTTGTGTGGATACAATCTGCTTTAGAAGAATTGTTAGAACGTGCATTTCTTATTACTTGGTTAGAAGGCTTAATGGGGAACTTACGATTTAAAACAGCAATTGCAATTGCTATTCAGGCTTGTATTTGGGGATTTAGACATTCGTATGATTTTTCTGAACGTTCTGTTACAGTAGCATTAATTGGTATTATTATGGGAATTGCATATGTGAAGTTTGGCAGGAATTTATGGCCTGTAATTATTGCTCATATTATATTGAACACTATGTCTATGTTTTAATTTTGATAAATTAAAATCAATAACCTGCATTTCTCATTGAATAAACTGACAACAAATGAAAATTAAATATTTAAATAAAAGACCAGATTTAGCTCAAAAAAGTAGATTGAATAAGAAATATCTTCAATTTCAAGAACTCATATCTGAATTAAGAGATATGGTATTAAATATTGAAATTAAACATTCTTTAAATAATGCTATCGATACAATGAATTCATTATCCGACTTTGATAAAAAGTTAGGAAAACAATTAAAAAGTGAGCAATCAAAAATTCTAAAACTTCTAAAGAATGAACTTAAATTAGTTACAAAAAATTATTATAGAAATAAATGGTTAGCCTTTGGAATTGGTGCTTTGGGTGTTCCAATAGGAATAGCGATTGGAGTTATTATGGGTAATATGGCTTTTATTGGAATAGGACTACCCATAGGATTTGGATTTGGACTCGCTGTTGGAACAGGGTTGGACCTAAAAGTTAAGGAAAAAGGAAAACAATTAAAATTTGAAATAAAATATTAAGTATAAAACTAAATAAAATTAAGATGATAAAAATAAAATTCACAATACTTGCTTTAATTGTTTCATTTCTAGCAAGTGCCCAAAAAATAAATAATGCAGCAGATAGTTTAATGTCAGATGTTTTTGAGGAAAACGGATCAGGAGGAATCGCTATAGTAGTTAAAGACGGTGAAGTATTGTACAGAAAAGCATTTGGAATGGCTGATATGGAATTAGATGTTAAAATGACTCCAGAAAACATTTTAAGAATTGGCTCAATCACTAAGCAATTTACAGCTTCCGCAATTCTAAAGCTAATGGAAGATGGAAAACTTGATTTACAAGATGATATTACCAAATACATTAAGGATTACCCAACACAAGGGCATAGTATAACAATTGAACATTTACTTACCCACACATCTGGCATCAAAAATTTAACAAGTATGAAAACTTGGACGGCTGAATTGAGAAAAAGGCATTTTACTCCAAAAGAAAAGGTTGATTTCTTTAAAAATGAGCCTATGGATTTTATTCCAGGAGAAAAATTTAAATATAATAATTCAGGGTATATTCTTTTGGGATACATCATTGAGATTGTGTCGGGAAAGAAATATTCGGAATATATCGATGAGAATTTTTTCAAACCTTTAGGGATGAATAATTCTTTTTATGAATCAACTTCAGATTTAGTAAAAAACCGTGCAAAAGGATACCAAAAACAGGAAGGGAGGTACAAAAACGCTAACTTTATAGATATGTCTAATCCATATGCTGCAGGATCATTAATATCAACAGTAGATGATTTGTATAAATGGAATAACGCAATATTTAATGACAAAATTGTATCTAAATCAACTTTAGATAAGGCACATAGCTCATACAAATTGAATAATGGGGAGTTAACGGGATATGGATATGGTTGGGATATAAACAATATAAAAAATAATAAAGTAATATTACATGGTGGTGCTGTTTCAGGGTATCTTACATTTTCGCTATATATTCCTAGAAAAGATATTTTTGTTGCTGTACTATCGAATTGCACTTGCAATCGCCCACGAAAAACTGCAATTAAATTAGCAATACTGGCACTTAACAATTAAAAAATTAGTCAATGAAGTTTAACTTGACCTCATACTAATTTTGGTAAAAACAATAGGTGAGTGGAGCGTCCATATTTTAGGGGTCTAGTAATAGATACCCTTAAGAGTTATAATTTTAAATACCTCTAAGAGCAGTCTTAAAAAAGTTAGCCTGTTTCCTAAAATATAGCGTAACGAACCGTAATTCTTTCCAAAATTATATGCAGTCTTGAATTTTTGTTTCTTTTGTTTCAATACAAAAGATAATGAAATATGAAAAAGAAGTTTAATCGGAGCTATAGATATAACAAGTGTATAGAAATTTAAGAAAGGATTTAGCGGTTGGGAAATTTTATACTCTTGTGGCAATCTAACGAAAAGCTCGTGGAAAAAAATTTAACGAGAATATCCTCGCCAACGTAAAGTTTAAAACGAATCTAAAAGGTTAGCTTTTTTTTGGCGTTGGTAAGCGATGGATAATTGTGTTTAAAAAAATTACTGCGACAGGATAATTATTTTTAAAAAGCAATCGAGCGTTTGCGAGCGGCAATTTTACATAACGACTAATTATAGTTACAAATTTATAGTTCTGAAGTTTCTTATAATAACGTATTTGAAGAATTATCTTTAGTTTTTCTAAATATGGGATTTATAAACAAGTTTAATGAATACTTGTTGACGAATTGTAAAACACCCCCAAACAAATGTTAATTGAATGTTCAGAGCTTTCTGGGATATTTTACATAATAGAGAATTATAGCTATCCAATTTACGAAGTGAATTTGTATTATAATGTTCTGCGTTATGTTACTTTGCTTTGGTAAAAAGCGAAGTTCTTAGCTCAAACTTTCTTTTATTTTTTTCTTTCCAAAAGTTTCTTTAAAAATGTAATGAAATACTCTTTGCCCGAAGTGACGATAGGAGCGAAGTGGGAATGTGTATGGAATGGGATTATTATCTATAAATTTTAATTAAATACGGAATTCCGTAAATCTGTACTTGTTAAAATTCTGTATATTTGAGAGAACAACTTTAACCTTATACATTGAATAACCATAAAATCTACGATTATAAATTACTATGGAAAACAAAACAGATATTTAAAAATATTAATTTAAAATTTAATGTTTTTAAATTCAAAGCTAAGAATAAATACCTCTTAGAAAAAGAAAGGCTATCAGTTAGAAAAGTTTATCTTTTTGAAATTATCAAGAATATAATAATAGCATTCTTTTTTGTTATTCTCTTATATCTTATAGAGTTTTTTTCTCAAAACACATATTTAAAATACGTTGATAGTTTTCCAGATTGGTTAAGACTTATAATCGATATAATCCCTAAACCTAATTATCCAGAAAGTAAAGATGCTGTTAATGGGTTTATTTCTCTATTAGCTAGTATTTCTGGTGTTTTACTGGCTTTGTTTTACCCAATTTTAGCGACAATAGCGAGTTCTGGATATGCAAAAGTTAATTCTAGTATTAGAAATTTGTTGTTTTTAGAGCCAATAACACAAAACTATTTAAGAAGATTAGCTTTCTTAACAGCATATTCTGTCTGCGTTTTTCTATTTGTAACATTTGGATTTTATCCTGGGAATTTGATTCTTACATTTTTGGCAATCCTAAGTCTTATAAGCCTATTTAACTTATTAAAAATTGGTTCTGGAGTATATAGCCTTTTTGAACCTGACACATTGGCTAAAATTGCTAATAAACAGATAGTTGATAATATAAAAAACGTTACAATTCATAGTGCATATTGGAATAATTCTAATTTTCAACTTTTTTTTAGAAGACAAGTAGAGAAAGACCTTGAAATTTTACGATTATTAAATGTTATAAGTATTGAGGGTGTTTCTATTAATGAAAGATCCTTTCTAAACACAATCACTCAAACTTTAGGCCTTTTGGAGTTTTATCTAAATAAAAAAAATAACATCCCTTTAAAAAGTAAATGGTTTAAAAATAAAAGAGAACACAAATCATATTTTGAAACTGATATGCATAATCGAGAATTATCTATTAGCAATAGATCATATTTCGTAACTAACGAAGTTTCAAATAACTTTTGGTTTGAAGAACAAATCTTTACTATTTACAGTGAAATAGGTAAGAAAGTTAGCTTACTAGAAAATCAAGAAATAAGATATAAGTATTTAAATAAATCAACTAGAGCCTTACAATATTTTGGGTATTCATTTGAATATGATTTAGCTAACAAATTACTTTTAGAAAATTTATCTATAACTAAAGGGTCATTAATCCATAAAGAGAAGAATACCTATGGAAATTCTGAGAATAATTTAATCTTAATCGAAACAATGATTTCTTCAAGTATCAGGGATTATCATTTAAGTTTTTTTAATTCAGTAGAAGCTCTTAATATAACTGCTTTTAATGCTGAGATTACTAAAATAGATTGGAATGAAAAATCTTCGTTATATAAATTGAGCTTGCCATATAAACTCAATTCTTTCTTCGAAGAATATTTTAATTATATTAAAAATGAGAAACTTGTAGAAAATCAACAAATTACTCCTGTATGGTATATTACACAACATATCACAGCTGAATATTTAATTTTAGTAGAGAAGAACTTTAATAAAACAATTGAGCAGATAAAATCATTTGTATTACCTCTTTTAGAAACTTGTAAGGAAAATAACAATCATTTAGCTGTTGCATTTACTTGTCAATGTGCTTTAGAATTAATTGATAAAATAAAATTCAGAATACCAAGAATAAGTAAAATTATTGAAGAATTTGATTCAAATAACTTGCACAAAGGAACACACACTTGGACAAAGTTAAATTCAAAAGATGCTTATTTAGAGCTTGACAAATTGGAAGAAGTATTCATTTTAGAGATATCGGAGACTATGAAAGATATATACACTTTGAAATGGGATGAAAACAGTCCAGATATTTTTGCTAAATCATTTTCTATAATCTCTAGCGAGATAAATAAATCTTTTATTGAAAATGATGTAGAGAAATTTAAAAAGATATTTCCCGGTTTCTTAAGAAGTTCACTAGCCTCTTTTTATACACTTTACCACGATAGATATAAAGATAGATATCATCATCACTTAGAAATAATATATCAAGTGCATATAGAATTAATGCAGTTATCTGGACTTGGCTATATTTATTCTGAACTATATAATTCATCATTTTGGTTAGAAATAACTAAATGTTGGGATGAAATAAAAATGGATGAGAATCAAATAAAATTAATAATATCATCCTATAACTTCTATACGAATCATAAGCTTGGAACTGGCATTAATTTTTCAGATAATTTTAATAGAAAAAAGCGATTATCAAAAGTAATCGAAGATAAAAAAATTAATGCAACAGATTATATAAACAGTATAATTCGAAGATATGTAGATGACGGAATACATACTGATGACAACTATGAAGAGATATTTTTAGAAATGTATTTATTTACTTTTTTAGATGCTAAAGAAGGAGCTTTAGAAATAGAAGAAAATGGAAGAAGGTCAATATTTTTTGATATAAATAGAATAATAGAAGATAAATATGGAAAAAAGTAAAACTGACCAAATATCTTTAGATTTTGATACTCCAAGAAGTGATTTTCTCTTAAAGCATAATTCTTCTATGTTTATACAGGATTTATCGTTTTCTAAATATTCTATTAAAGAGAAATTCTTAACAATTTCTTTAGAATCTAAAATACAAGATGAAGTAGTTGATTTTTTATCAAACAAAATAACCACATTTCGATATAGAAATAATTGGGGAAATAGATTGAATTTAAATGATGCTGTATTAGAGTTGTTAGAAACTATATCAAGTAAATTAGTACACAATGGAAATTGTATTATAGAAAAAATATATGAAGATGGTAATTTAATTTGTTTAAAAGTCGTTAGAGGAGAAGTTATCATTAAAAGAAAAAATGTAATTCAAATTATTCCGGCTAATATAGCAAAGGAAATTAATTATAAAACCAAAGTATTTATTCCTAAAGCTAAGTGTTTTATACTTGAATTTCCTGAAGAAATTTGCTCTAGTAAAGATTTTAAATATATTTTAGAACAAATGGTAAAAATAGATTCGAAAGACCCTATGTTCTCAATTATGAATTCCTCAAATTTAAGTAAAGTAAAAGGTTATGATGGAATGAAGCATAGAGACAAACTAGATATTATTCTAAGGAAACTCACACGTAAAATATCTTGGCATCATAGAGAACAATTTTCATCACGAGATAAGTTTTCAAACTACTATTCTACTTTAAGAGCTCTGAAATTCAGGAAAACAAGAGTAATTATGTTAAACCATCTTTTTGATTTTATTAAGCTAATCGTTGAAGATTCTTTTCCTGATACTAAATTAAACATAGCATATAGCAAGACTATTGAAGATATTGATAATATAATTTCGGATTATGAAAAAGGTGAATTTTCTCACGAATTACATATGCAAATAATCCAAGAATACTTGTAATATTTTATGATAGAATTTGTGGAATTTCAATTATACAATTTTGATTTAAAATTTACACCAAAACCAAATGGGAGGGAAGGAGTTGATTGTTTAATTGGAAATACTCAAATATATCGATAATCAATAGTTGACCACAATACTAACCAAGATGTACGAAATATATAAACCAAGACCGTTGCAAAAAGCGAACTTAATTAATTTTACTTTTTAGAGTTCCCTTTTTTTTAGCTAAAACATCGATTATGCTATTTTTTTTCTATTTTAAGTGAGTAAATGCCTTTTTTAGGCTTCATTTTTCCTTAATTTTTACAATTAGACGCAAATATCCCTGGACTTCGATATAAATTGTAGCACATTGCCTCCATCAAATTTTGTGTATGCATTTTTTTCATCCCTCTGTATCTTGCAATTCCACCTTTAAACCATAATTTTATTCCTCCAAAAGTACGTTCTACTTTAAACCTTGTTTTTCCTATTAATTTATTGAATCTAGTTTCCCATTTTGTTAACGGTTTATTTTTTACCGCCTTTTTAAGGATATGATTCTTTAAATTACGCTTCTTTAAAATCGCAACATTTTTCTTTGATTGGTACCCTTTATCTGCCTTTAGAGGGATGTCTTTTGGTAATACCACATTTACAGTTTCTAGAACTTCCTCCAAATTTGCAATCTCATTTTTGCTGGCAGTTGTGGTTAGTACTCCTAGAACAAGTCCTTCGTTATCCGTTACATGATGCTTTTTAAACCCAAAATGGTACTTTCCTCTTTTCTTTAACCAAGTACCCTCTTTATCGACACTATCTGGATATTCTTTGTGTACTTCTACTTGGTCTGCAAAGCGGTCTTCGGTTACCTTAAAATTTGTTTTTCCTTTTGGTCTAAGTGGCGTATCTATTACACTAGCGTCTATTATTAAACCTGTTTTTACAATGATATTATGTGCTTCTAGCTGTTTGTTTATGGAGGTAAATAATTTTTCGAAGGTTTGTGTTTTGGTTAATGCGGTTCTAAACCTACTTAAAGTACTATGATCTGGAGCAACCTGTTCAATGGTCATCCCACAAAAATAACTAAAGGAAAGACTGTCATTTATTCGGTCTTCAACTTCATAATCGCTTAAACCATACCAACTTTGTAAAAGACACATTTTAAAAAGTAATGTCCCATCATAAGAAGGCTTGCCAGTGGCACTTTTTCCTTTTAAATAATCATTATTTATTAGGATAGAGATCGTATCCCAATCGATAAGGGTGTTTATTTGGGTGAAAAATGTCTTTTTAATTTTTCTTGCTCGTAAATCACAAATGCTATCGGCTAAAGTTGGTTGTTTTTGTATTTTCATACACTAAATTTACAACTTAATATACTTACAATCATATATTTAACATAAATAATTACGTGTTATTTTTGTGCTTTTTATTAGGTACTTCCTTGCAACGGTCTTAAACCATTAGTTTCAGAAGAAAAATTAAACAGAAAGTTTAAACTACTAACAGAAAGTTCTCTATTCGACCCAGCTAAGAACATTATTGATAATATATGTGTATTGTTTGATGATAAAGATGGGAATTTTATTAAGGATTTTCAAAGTACTGGTTTTGATGGTCGACTTTGGGAAATCTATTTGTTCATATTTCTATTTGAAAACAAATTCAAATTTATAGATGATGTAGACAGACCAGACTTTCACGTTAAGAAAGGTGATTGTGATTTTTTTATCGAGGCAAGTTTATCGGCAGAAAAAATTGATGAAGAATACACTGAAGAGTTTATAAAAAAATCTGTAAAAGAAGAAGATTTAGAAATTCAGAAAAAAATAACAGATTATTACTCAATAAGACTTGGGAGTGTTCTATTTTCTAAATTAAATAAAAAATACTGGGAATTGGATTGGGTTCAAAATAAACCATTGGTATTCGCCATAACACCATCTCACAACTACATTTCAAAATTTCTACCACCTTCAAAAATAACTGAATATCTATATGGTATAAAAGTAATAACAGAAGAAACAGATGATGAGCTTCTACATATTAAAGATGAGACAGTTGTAGAGCATATCCATAAAGAGAAAAAAATCCCTTCAAACTTTTTTTCACATCCAGATACTGAAAACATTAGTGCAATAATTTTTTCTAACAATTGTGATTTACATAAATTCAATAGAATGGGATATGAACACAGCTTGTCTGAAAAGGAACTAATAATGATACGTTCTGGTTACAAATTCGATGATAATAAACCAAATGCAAAAGCTAAGGAATTTGCTCATCAAATAGAAAAAGGAAAATCTACTGAAGACTGGAATGAAAGTTTAACAGTCTATCATAATCCGAACGCTAATATTCCATTGGATAAAAATATTTTTCAAAACGTTCGCCAAATTTGGTTAAACGATGAAAAAGAATTGGATGGTATTATGATGAAACATTTTGTTTACCATTCAATTACAATTTCCAGTGAAATAGTATAAATTATAGATAAACTAAAAATTTAGTTTTATAATTATTATGTAAAATAGAACTAGTACGTTTTTACCCAGATGAAGCGTTGGCAAACGGCCTAATATAAATTTGGAAAAACAATAGGCGAATGAGCGTAATATTTTAGAGAGTTAGCAATAAATACTATTGATAATCACAAGGTTAAAACCTTTTCAAAATAAACTTAATCAGTTAGAATTTATTCTAAAATATAGTGATTGAGCCGTAATTGTTTCCAAATTTATATGTGAGCCTTGATTTTTTTGTTTCTTTTTTTATCAAGAAAAAAGATAATAATTAACTCTTAATACTAACAATTCTATTTCCAATTCTAAATTTTATTAAATTCTAAAAACCAAAAAGTATTATACAAACTCTATATTAGAACAAGTGTATAGAAATTTATTTTTCTTAAATTTTATACTCTTGTGGGAAGTTTACAAAAATGTATTTAGAAAAAAAATACAGCAATATTTTAATTGAATTTACAAATTTTAAAGAATTCTAAAAGGTTAGCTTTTTTTTGGCGGTGGCAAGCGATGGATAATTGTGTTTAAAAAAATTACTGCGTAGCATAATTATTTTTAAAAAGCAATCGAGCGTTTGCGAGCGGCAATTTTACATAATGTCGAATTATAGCTACAGATTTATAATTCTAAATTTTCTTATAATAACGTATTTGAAGAATTATCTTTAGTTTTTCTAAATATGAGATTTATAAACAAGTTTAATGAATACTTGTTGACGAATTGTAAAACACCCCCAAACGAATATTTATAGTGCTTACAAGACTTTCTGGGATATTTTACATAATAGAGAATTATAGTTATCATTTAAAAGCTAGAAGTTAATTAGCCGTAATTTCTTTTAACATAATATCTATCGATATAAGTCTAAAGACATTATATCTGATATTATGATTAAATAGCCTGAAATACGGCTATACAGAAATTACTACATAAATGTACTATAATTTATATTATGTAAAATAGAATATTTCACACTCCAAATAGAACCAATCTTTGTTACTCCTTCAATTCATCTGAGGTATTCATTTAAGAAAATAAGATTTGTACTAAACATATTTCAAAACCAACACCCTACATACTTTGTGTATAATAATTATAATCCTTTAAAACAGTATCTATAAATTCTAAATCGCTTTTATGAATCGATTTGATATCTGTAACTTCTAATATTTTAGAACGAAGCTTAATAAGTGTTTTATAATCATTTTGTTTCGCGGCTGTTTTATACGTCTCTTTAATAATGCGCATGTCGTTATCAGATAATTTAATCACATTTGCATACGTTGGTATATAATTCTCTTTAATATCCTCTAAAATGGTTTCAGAGAATTTAACAGTATCTTTTAAATAAATAACAATAGTATTTGCAATGATATCTCCAAAACGTTGATTCTTATTCGTACATAAAATCAGAAAGAAACCCACCAATTTACCAAATAGAAAAAGAACAACTAACAAGGTATACTGGTCATTTAAACCCAAAGAAGCAACATACACAAACAATAATAGAAACAAGTTAAAATCTACAATTCTTAAAAACCAGCGCATGATATAATCTGTAATTGACGGTTTAAATCCATCTACATTGATTACTTTTAAATGTAACAAGCGCTTGCCTATGGTTTGTCCATCCATTAAAATTTCTGAGTACAAAGAATAAAACGTAATCGGAACTAAAAATAAGACTTCTACCGCTTTGATAGTCCAACCATCGCCGTTTAACGAGGAATCTAACATACTAAAACCAAACAATCTATTGGCAAAATACAAATAGGCAAATTTTACAAGGTAATCAATTACAAAAGCAAATAGCCTTTGAAATACTGTAGCCACTGTAAATTTTATATTTACATTTTGTGCCGTTTTTATTTGGAGTGTTTTCATGCAAGTGGTAAATTAGCCTTATATGAGAGAGGTCGCTTTTATAAAGCAAAATAAAGAAAAATGGCTTGAATTCGAACTAGGTTTTTCAAATAAAGAGAAAAAAAGTCCGGATGACGTTGCCAACCTGCATATTAAAATTATGAACGATTTGGTATATGCGCAAACATACTACCCTAAAAGCAAGGTTACTAGCTATTTAAATAAGTTAGCGAAAACTAGTTTTCATAAGATATATGACTCAAAAAGAAGTGATCAAAATGTGTTTGTAGCCTTCTTTTTAGATAAAGTGCCACTACTCTCTTACAAATACCGAAAATACTTTTACATTTCGTTTATTTTCTTTTTCATTTGTTTCTTTATAGGATTGCTTTCTACTTTTAATGACGAGTCTTTTGCACGTCAAATATTAGGGAATTCCTATGTAGACCAGACCTTAGAGAACATAGAAAGTGGCGATGCGATGGCTATTTACAAAAGTGGTAGCAACTGGGGCACCTTTATTGGTATTTATGACAACAACCAGAGAGTGGGCTTGAGTATGTTTTTATCAGGCTTATTTTTAGGCATCGGCACCGGTTTTTATGTTGTGTACAACGCCATTATGGTGGCAGTCTTTCAGGCTTTTTTTTATCAGTATAACAGTTTGTTTGATAGTTTAAAAGGCATTTGGATTCACGGAACCTACGAAATATTTGGGATGATTATTGAAGCCGCCGCAGGCTACATTATTGGGGCAAGTATTTTATTTCCTGGGACATTAAAGCGTTTTCAGTCTTTTAAAATCGGAATGAGAGATGCTTTTTATATTTTTATAAGTACGATTCCGTTTACAATTATAGCGGCTTTTTTAGAAGGATATATTACACGCTATTCCAATACAATGCCCACTATTTTTTGTTTTGCTATTATTATATTTAGTCTACTAACCATTAGTTACTATTATTTGGTGATGCCATTTGTAGTTGCTAAAAAACACGGATTGAGATAAATGAAAAAAGGTATCGCTTCCCTCCTTTTATTGATGAGTATTTTTGTGCATGCACAAGAAGATATCAATACTATTATCGAAGAAAAAGCAGCGACCATCGTTTATACTAAAAATACGAATATTAGTAAAGAAAAAGAATTTTCATCCAACTTAAAAGACAAATATTCAGACAAAGACTTCCAATACAAAGAGAATACTCCAGAGAAAAAAAGCAACTCCGCTCCTATTAATTTAGGGATTATAAACGCGTTGGTGTTCTTTATGAGTCAGATTTTTCCTTATGTATTAGCCGGAATTCTCATCTTTATCATCTTAAAACTAGTGTTAGGGTTTGATTTGCAATTTTGGAAAGCCAACCAAACATCCAAAAGAAAAAAAGAGAAATTAATTTATGAAGATGAAGACCTTGATGAAATAGATTTAGAAACTTTATTAAAGCAATCTATTGATCAAAAGGAATTTAGATTAGCGATTCGATATTATTATTTATCGTCTTTAAAAGGCTTATCAACCAAAAGAATCATTGACTATCATAAAGATAAAACAAATTCAGAATATCTTTTTGAGATAGAAAACAAGGCGTTAAAAAGTCAGTTTTCCTACCTTTCCTACATCTATACGTATGTATGGTATGGAGAATTCCCCTTGGATGAACAGCACTTTAAGGCGGCACAAAACAAGTATCAATCCTTTTTAAACGCCATTCTGTGAAAACTTCACTACACATACTAAAAGGAATGCTTTTTCTGGGGATAATTTTGCAGCTAACTTGTTGTAAAAAAACCAATTGGGATGAGAATTTTAGGGAAAAAGAGAAAAGCCCTTTCGGGACGTATATTGTTTATAATGAGGCGGATAAGCTTTTTAAAGAACAAGAAATTGTGTACTTAAAAGAGAACTTTTACGACTATATATATGACGCCAATGACAATGCTACAGACCAGTTATTTAATTATATATGTATAAAAAGTAATGCAAGTAAACTTACAGAGGATGGCGTAAACACCCTATTGTCTGAGGTTTGGGAAGGAAATAACGCCTTTTTGGCACTCAATTATTTTTCTGATGAGCTTAGAGAGCAGTTAGGATTTAAAACGAACAATTTAGACAAAGAGGTGTTTGGAGTTGAAAATTTAAAAGCGTTAAAAGGCGAATTCTATTTAGAGAATGCCTCTTTTGAAAATCAACCGTATACTTTTGATAGAAACATCCGCAGAAATTATGTGGTTACTTATAATGAAAATACAACCATTGTTTTAGGAACCACAAAGATTGATGGCGAGAAAGTGCCGAACTTTATCAAAGTCTATCACGGAAAAGGCGCTATTTATCTGCATACAAATCCAATAATTTTTACTAATTATTACCTATTAAAAGACAAAGAAAAGTATGTAGAGAATATATTTTCTTACCTGCCAGAAAACACCGTTTATTGGGATTCACAGATAAAAAGCAGTAAATATGCAGATGATTCAGACAAAGACAACACGTCGATCTTCAAGTTCTTTTTACAACATAAAACCTTAACTTGGTTTTTGTACGTTTCTTTTGGGGTGTTTTGTTATTTATGTTGTTCAATGCGCGCAGAAAACAACGCGCAATTCCCATTATCCATCCCTTAGAAAATACCACAGTAGCATTTACACAAACCATTGCTAGTTTGTATTTAAAAGAGGAGGATCACAAGAATGTAGCAGATAAAAAAATAGCCTTTTTCTTAGAAAAGGTAAGAACAAAATACTTGCTAAATACCAGCAATTTAAACAAGGAATTCATTCAGCATTTAGCTGCTAAATCAGGCAATGAAATCGAAAATACCAACTATTTAATAAATACAATTATCACTTTATATAAAAGGTCCGAATGTTCTAAGGAAGAACTACTTATCCTTCATAAAATGATTGAAAAATTCTTTAATAAACAAGCACATGGAAACACCAAATAACGAAACAAATACAGAGCACTTATCCTTTGAAAATAGAATAGATTTATCTGAATTACAAGAAAGTGTTTTTAAGATAAAACAGCAATTGCAAAAGGTAATTGTCGGGCAAACAGAAATGATGGATCTACTGTTAGTATCACTTCTTGCCAACGGTCATGTTTTAATTGAAGGCGTTCCTGGAGTGGCAAAAACCATCACAGCAAAACTACTTTCTAGAACTATAAATGTAGGTTTTAGTAGAATTCAGTTTACCCCAGATTTAATGCCTTCGGATATTTTAGGCACCTCTATTTTTAATGTACAAACTTCTCAGTTCGAGTTTAAACAAGGACCTATATTCTCTAGCATGATTCTAATTGATGAAATTAATAGAGCGCCTGCAAAAACACAAGCGGCTTTGTTTGAAGTAATGGAAGAAAAGCAAGTAACGATAGATGGTTTTACCTATACAATGGTGGAGCCTTTTATCGTTTTGGCAACTCAAAACCCCATAGAACAAGAAGGAACGTACAGATTGCCAGAAGCACAATTAGACCGTTTTCTGTTTAAAATAGTCGTTGATTACCCTACTGCGGATGAGGAACTTGAAATTATAATTAGAGAGCAAGCCTTGGAAAACACGACCAAAGACAGCAAGATAGAAACGGTACTTGATGGTTTTAAAATCATTGAATTCAGAGCGCTCGTAAAACAAATTAAGATTGAACAAAATTTATTAAAATACATTGCGAATATTGTTGTGAATACAAGGACGAATTCCTTTTTATATTTAGGTGCGTCGCCCAGAGCAAGTATTGCTATTTTATCGGCATCAAAAGCATTCGCAGCGATTGAAGGACGTGATTTTGTAACACCCGAAGACATTAAAAGAGCTACAATTCCGGTTTTACAACACAGGGTTATTGTAACCCCAGAAAGAGAAATGGAAGGTTTAACCAGTAAACAAATTATAGAACAAATTATTGAGGCTGTAGAGATTCCGAGATAAGCAAAAGTCATTGCGAGGAACGAAGCAATCCGTTTATTGTTTCGTTCTTATAAGCTAGAGATTGCTTCGTGCCTCTCAATGACAACAATAACACACTTACACAACAAACATTGAAAGACTTTTACAACACCTTATTTATAAACAATAGATTTTTCTATGCAATAGCGACCATAGCGATATTATTCATTGTGGGCTTCTTTGCGCCTATCTTTTTTGAGGTTTCAAAAGTCTTGTTATTGGTACTAACTGTTTTAACAATTGTGGATGTATTTTTACTATACAAAACTAAAAATGCCATACAGATTGAACGTAATTTGCCAGAAAGACTATCCAACGGTGATGAAAACAAGATCACTTTAGAACTTAAAAACAAGTATCCATTTGTAGCGCATTTGTCATTGATTGAGGAACTGCCGTATCAGTTTCAAAAAAGAGACTTTTTCTTTCACCAACAATTACAAACAAATCAAGAAAAAACCATTCATTATAATCTAACTCCAAAAGTAAGAGGTATCTATCTTTTTGGTAGCATTAATGTGTATGCCAGTTCTCCGTTACAATTAGCTACTAAAAAATATAGGCTGGGAGAAGAAAAAGCGCTAAAATGCTATCCTTCTTTTTTAAAGTTACGCGATTTTAATATCAAGGCATTTAACAATTCGACCATTTCTTACGGAACAAAAAAAGTAAGGCGAATTGGTCATTCTTTAGAGTTTGAACAAATTAAAGAATATGTTTCTGGGGATGATGTAAGAACTTTAAATTGGAAAGCATCCGCAAAACGGAATCATTTAATGGTGAATCAGTATGTGGAAGAAAAATCGCAATCTGTATACGCTATTATTGATAAAGGACGCGCGATGCAAATGCAATTTAATGGGTTGAGTTTGTTAGATTATGCCGTAAATGCAACGTTGGCAATTAGTAATATCATCCTAAGAAAACAAGACAAAGCGGGCATGCTGTCTTTCTCTACAAAACTAGAAGATTGGGTAGTTGCAGAACGAAGAAACTCACAAATGAGGCTGATATCAGAAGCTTTGCATACTATTAAAACAAACTTTTCAGAATCAGACTTCAGCACTTTATACGCAGTCGTTAAAAGAAAAATTACGCATAGAAGTTTACTGATCTTATTTACCAATTTTGAAACTATTGATGCTTTAAACAGACAGCTTCCTTATCTACGCGCATTGGCTAAAAATCATTTAGTATTGGTGGTCTTTTTTAAAAATACGGAATTGGATATTTTAACAAATGCAAAAGCAGAAACGATTCAAGAAGTATACGATAGTATTATTGCTGAAAAGTTTATGTATGAAAAGAAACAAATTGTATCCGAGCTAAAAAAATACGGAATTCAATCTGTATTAACAAAACCAGCCGATTTAACTGGCGATACGATTAACAAATATTTAGAATTAAAATCGAGAGGTCTTTTTTAAATATTTTTTTATATTTTAGCATTTATCAACAAAACAAAAAAAATGAATTGGTATTTAAAAGTATTAAAAGAGCACTATTTAGATTTTAGTGGAAGAGCAAGACGAAAAGAATATTGGATGTTTACTTTGGTGAATTTAATTATTTCCTGGTCTTTAGGATCATTAGATTTTATATTTGGAACAACTTTTTTTAGCCTTATTTCGGTAGTATACTCGCTTTTGGTATTTATTCCCAGTTTAGCAGTAGCAGTGAGAAGACTTCATGATGTAGGTAAAAGCGGATGGTATTATTTATTAATATTTATTCCTATCATAGGGTGGATTTGGTTGCTTGTTTTATTAGTTACAGAAGGAGAAAGCAATTCAAACAAGTGGGGAGAAAATCCTAAAGGAATTGGAAATGAAAGCATTATAAATCAAATTGGTCTTGAATAATTCTTGTGAATTTCATAAAGTTTTTAATATATTTTAAGAGTTTCAAACTCCTTTAGAGTTTAAATAAAGGTACTTTTGTACCGTGAAAATTAGACAAAAAACAGAGTTAGAATTTATTATCATCATGGCATCTTTAATGTCATTAGTAGCATTATCTATAGACGCTTTATTACCTGCAATTTCAGATATTAGCAAATCAATACACATCGTAGACCTTAAGAATAATCAGTTATTCATTACAATGATTTTTTTAGGATTAGGATTTGGACAACTAATTTCTGGTCCTTTGTCCGATAGTTTTGGCAGAAAACCAGTAATTTATGTCGGTTTCATTGTTTTTGCCCTCGCAAGTCTTATCTGTGTTTTTGCAAGCAGTCTAGAAATGATGATTGTTGGTCGACTTTTGCAAGGTATTGGTCTTTCTGCGCCAAGAACCATAAGTATCGCAATGGTTAGAGATCGTTTTAGTGGTAATTACATGGCAAAGGTGATGTCTTTTATTGTTGTAATTTTTATTCTTGTACCCGTTATTGCACCTGCATTGGGTAAATTGATGTTAGATGCGTACGGTTGGCGATCTATTTTTTACAGTCAATTAGTATTTGGTTTTTTTGTAATGATTTGGTTTTGGAAACGTCAACCAGAAACTTTAAAACCAGAAAATAAAAAGAAGTTTAAATTCTCGCTATTTATAGACGGGGCAAAAGAATTTATTAAACATAAAAATGCTGTGATTTTTACCTTATTTTCTGGTTTTATTACGGGTTCCTTTATGGTGTATTTAAGTGCTAGCCAAATAATATTTGAGCAACAGTATGATTTAAAAGAAGAGTTTCCATTTATTTTTTCAGGCTTAGCAATAAGCATTGGTTTGGCAACTTTTTTAAATGGAAATCTAGTAGTACGGCTTGGGATGTATAAATTGGTGTCAATTTTTACCGTTGTATTTACGATTGCTCCTTTTTTTTACATTTTACTTTTTTCTGGAGAAAGCAATCCTAGCATTTATATTTTACTTCTATTTTTTGGAATCCAATTCTTTTCTATTGGTTTTCTATTTGGAAATACAAGAGCGTTAGCCATGGAGTCGATTGGTCATATTGCCGGCGTTGGAGCCGCAATTAACGGTTTTGGTTCTACAATTATGGCGGTACCTATAGCTACATTTATAGGTAGTTTTATAAACGACAGGGCCTTACCTCTTTTTATTGGTTTTTTTGTCTGTGGATTTCTTTCTTTAACATTAATTGCATTTCTAAAATTTACGGAAAAGAAGAAAGTATAGTTTCAAAACCTGCATAATCTATTTTTAATAATTAATAAAAATGAACTTAAAGATAATTTTTGAAGATGAATATCTTCTTTGTGTAAACAAGCCTAATAACGTTTTAGTGCATCATGCTTTTCATTCTAGAAATGTTGCTGATGAAGATTCTCTTTTACAAATTATAGAGCACGATAAAGGTTTAAAAGTCTACCCTATTCATAGATTAGATAGAAAAACATCAGGAATTATTTTACTCGCAAAACAAAAGGAATTCGTTTCAAAGTTTCAAGAATTATTTACAAAAAGCGAAATTCAAAAAACCTATTACGGCATTGTCCGCGGATTTTCTCCAGACGAAAAAACAATAGATACTCCTGTTAAAGGACGTGATGCAAATGTTCACAAAGAAGCCTTAACTTATTTAAAAACCCTAGAGAAAGTAACATTAAATATTCCGGTAAAACCGTATGATTCTTCGCGTTATAGTTTGGTAGAATTATCGCCAAAAACAGGAAGAATGCATCAATTAAGAGTGCATACCAATAAAATAAGTCATCCTTTAATTGGCGACGCTAAGTATGGTGATAAAAATCACGACCTCATGTTTGAGGAGAATTTTGGTTGGAAAAATCTTTTTTTACATGCAGGGAAATTAGAGTTTACACATCCTTTTTCTTCAGAACAATTAATTTTAAAAGCTTCTTTTCCAAAAGACTGGACTGCTTCATTCGAAGCTTTTTCTTGGGAAAATCCATTGGATTAAAATACGATTACACAGAGATTCGTTCAGCAAAAAAAAAAGAGATTCACTGAGAAATTTTTAAAAAAACCTCCGTGAATCTCTATGTAAAATGCTGTGTATCTCTGCGTAATATCCGCTCTTATTATTGCTCTATAGACTGAGAATCAAATCCAATAAGTTCACCACTTTCAAATCTAGGCGACACTTCTATAGGATTGCAACAAACTTCGCAATCTTCAATATATGTTTGATGTCTAACGCTCGAATCTAATATCATTGAAATTTCTTCCCAACAATGAGGACACTGAAAAAAATGCTCTAACTCCACTTTTATTCTTCTATTACTTTTAAAACTAATTTTCCGTTTTTATCACCAGAAAATAATCTGTTATACGTTTCATGAAAGTTTTCAATTCCCTCGTAAATATCTTCTCTAGATTTTAGTTTGCCTTCTTTCATCCAAATTCCCATTTGTTTTGCAGCTTCACCAAAATTTTTGGTATAATCCATCACCACCATTCCTTGCATGGTAGAGCGTGTAACTAAAAGAGATAAATAATTACTTGGTCCATCAATTTTAGACTTGTTATTGTATTGAGAAATTGCGCCACAAATAACAACTCTTGCGTGCATTCTTAACTTGCTTAAAGCTGCGTCCAAAATTAAACCACCAACATTATCAAAAAACACATCAACTCCGTTTGGGCATTTTTTCTTTAAAGCAGTATAAATATTTTCTGATTTATAATCAATAGCATCATCAAAACCTAACTCGTTGATTAAATAATCGCACTTATCTTTTCCGCCTGCAATCCCGATTACGGTACAGCCTTTAATTTTTGCAATTTGTCCAACAACACTTCCAACTGCACCTGCAGCTCCAGAAACCAATACAATATCTCCTTCTTTAATTTTACCAACTTCTGTAATTCCGAAATAAGCAGTCATTCCGGGCATACCTAAAGTACCAATATACATTTGCATTGGCGCTAAACGTGTGTCTACTTTATACCAACCATCGCCGTTTGTAATGGCAAATTGTTGCACACCGCCCCAACTTGTAACACAATCTCCAATTTCGAATTTAGGATTTCCATTATTTTTAATTACTTTTCCAATAGAACCAGCTCTCATTACATCGTCAATGGCAACCGGAGGAATGTATGATTTTGAATCATTCATCCAACCACGCATTGCAGGATCTAAAGAAATATAATGCTGTTGCACCAAAATTTCTCCTTCTTGTAATTCAGGAACAGAATTATTTTCTAGTTGCCAAGTAGCTGCATCTGGAACACCAGAAGGACGTTTTTTAAATATGATTTGTTTGTTATTCATGTCTGCTATGTTTTTTTCTGTTGCTAAATATACTTAATAATTATGTAAATCTTGTATTGCTTTTGTTAAGTTTGATTTTCCTAGATATTGTTTTTCTAGATCAGGTTGAAAAGGAATTGGTGTCTCTAAGCTAGCTACCCTTTTAATAGGAGCATCTAAAAATTCAAAACAATTTTCATTGATTAAAGCAGATATGTCACTTGCAATTCCGCCAAACATAGAATCTTCTTGAACTATTAGTGCTTTTCCTGTTTTTTTAACGGATGCGTAAATCGTTTCAACATCCAAAGGTTGCAAAGTTCTTAAATCAATTACGTCCACAGCTATTTCTGATAAATTTTCTAAAGCATCTAAAACCCAATGAATTGCAGCTCCATAACTTATAATTGTTAACTGATTTCCTTCTTTTAAAAGTGCTGCTTTACCAATTTCTGTTGTAAAGTAACCTTCAGAAACTTCTTGATAAACAGATCTATACAATCCTTTATGTTCAAAAAATAACACCGGATTTGGGTCGTTAATAGCACTGATCATCAATCCTTTTGCATCTTGAGGAAATGCAGGATATATTACTTTTAAACCAGGTGTTTTTGTAAACCAAGCTTCATTTGTTTGACTGTGAAAAGGCCCAGCTCCTACTCCTGCTCCACAAGGCATTCGTATCACAACATCCGCAATTTGCGACCATCTATAATGAGATTTTGCCAGTAAATTTACAATCGGATTAAAACCTGTAGAAACAAAATCTGCAAACTGCATTTCTACAATCGATTTTATTCCGTTTACTGATAAACCATACGCAGCAGAAACAATGACAGATTCACAAATTGGTGTATTTCTAACTCTTTCTTTACCAAAAGCGTCTAAAAAACCATCTGTAATTTTAAAAGCGCCGCCATATTCTGCAATATCCTGACCCATAATTACCAAATCTTCATGTTTTTGCATCGCTTCTTTTAATCCTTCAGCAATCGCATCAACAAAACGAATATTCTTTTTTTGAGATGAAGGCTGCACTTCTTCATGTTCAAAAGATTTATAAACATCATTGAGTTCAGTTTCTAGGTTTGCAATAATTTTTTCTTCATCAAAAGCAATTTGAAGATGCTCGTTAATTTCATGAATAATTTCTTTTTTATAAGAAACTTCAATTTCTTCCGTAAGTATCTCTTTTTGTTTTAAAAACTCTTTATAATTTTCTAAAGGATCTTTTGCTGCCCAAAAATCCATTAAATCTTGAGGAACATATTTTGTACCGCTCGCTTCTTCATGTCCGCGCATTCTAAAAGTTTTAAACTCCAATAATATAGGCCTCGGATTTTGGCGAACACTTTTTGCTATTTCATTCACTTTTGTATATACTTCAAGAATATTGTTACCGTCTATAATATGACTTTCCATTCCGTAACCAATTCCTTTATCGGCAATATCCTTGCAATTAAATTGTTCGGATGTTGGCGTTGACAGGCCGTAACCATTATTTTCAACACAAAATAACACAGGTAAACTCCAAACAGAAGCTACATTTAATGCTTCATGAAAATCACCTTCACTTGTGCCGCCTTCACCTGTAAAAACAGCACAAATTTTGTTGTTGTTCTTCAGTTTATTGGCAAGTGCAATTCCGTCTGCAATGCCCAATTGCGGACCTAAATGCGAAATCATTCCTACAATATTATATTCTTGGGTTCCAAAATGAAAACTTCGTTCTCTGCCTTTTGTAAAGCCATTCATTTTTCCTTGCCATTGAGAAAATAATCGATACAAAGGAATTTCTCTCGAAGTAAAAACGCCTAGATTTCTATGCATTGGCAAAATATATTCGTCATTTTCTAGCGCGGCTGTTACACCTATAGAAATTGCCTCTTGTCCAATACCAGAAAACCATTTAGAAATTTTTCCTTGACGCAATAGAATGAGCATTTTTTCTTCAATTAACCGCGGTTTTAGCATTTTCTTATACAAACTAAGGAACAGTGCCTTATCGAGCTCGTACTTTATATTATAATCAATTAAAGGGTTCATAAATTATATATTTCATAATTTAGAACAAACATACAGATTAAGAATATGATTCCATAAAAAAATCCTTATCATTTTTAATGATAAGGATTTTTTAAAAAAGTTATAAAATATGCGTTTATAAATCAGCAAAAATTGCGTGCATCATTCTTTTTTTATCGTTGATACTCTCTTCTAAAGCAATCATCGTTTCTGTTCTATTTACACCAGGAATATCATCAATTCTATAAATAATATCCTTAGCATCATTGGTCCCTCTTGCTCTTACTTTACAGAAAATATTATATTTACCGGCAGTAACATAGGCAACTGTGACATTTTCTATTTTTCTTAAATTTTCTATCACAGATTGTGTCAAAGAGGTTTTTTCTAAGAAAACTCCTACATGCGCTATAAAAGAATAGCCCATTTTTTCGTAGTTTAAGGTCAATGTAGAACCTTGAATAATTCCTTCATCCTCCATTTTTTTAACACGAACATGAATAGTTCCTGCAGACACTAATAACTGTTTCGCAATATCCGTAAAAGGAGTTCTTGCATTCTCTATTAAAACGTCTAAGATTTGATGATCAATTTCATCTAAGGTAAATTTTTTCATTTTTGTGTATTATTCAATTAATAATACAAATTTATGAATTTAATTTAATTAAATTCAAAATAATATAAGAAATATTTAATTATTAACACTCTCGAAAACGATTTCGTGGTGTCCAAATTTCATTTTTAAGTCATTTTCATCTACTTTCTGTAATTTTGAAAGTAATTTTCCATTTTTAATTTCGTCTTTATATTGAAACGCAACCTCTTTTTTGGCGTCTGAAAAACGATGAATAACGTCATAAAAGATTTTATCATTATTAGGTATGTTAAAATAAGGCCCATAAGCATCAAAATTTACTGCTGTTGCAATATGATGTAATCCTTGCAAGATTGAATAAAACGTATATTCTCTAGAAGCTTCTCTATTATAATCATCAGGATAATGACCAGATTCAATTAAAATAGTATTATACCCTAATTTTTGGAAATTATCTCCAGTAGCCGTCGGATAAAATTCATCCGTATATCTGCCTATAAAATTAGGAATAATGGTTTGCAACAATGAATTCATAGCAACAATAACGTTCATTGTTTGCTTTCTACCATTTGTTAATGTTCTAGTTTCATCTTCTGATGGTGCTAAAAAAGAAATAGTTGCTGGGTTTTTGGTGCCTTCTACTCCGAAAATAGTTCTTTGATCGTGTAAATTAAAGCAAAACTGCGGATCAAATTCCTCTAAAAAGTTTCTTAAAAGATTGCTTTCCTTAGCAACTCTATCAACGGCATCTCTATTTAAATCGATGTTATTTGCATTGACTCTGGTATACACTTGAGATCCATCGGGATTTAACATCGGAATAAAAACAAGTGTACATTCTTTTAAAATTGTTTTAAACTCTTGTTCGTTACAATTAGAAAAGCAATTAAAAATATCAAACAAAGCTTTTGTGCCAGTACTTTCATTTCCGTGCATTTGCGACCACAATAGAATTCTCTTTTTTCCTGATCCTATTTTTAACTTATAGATAGTTCTTTGTTGTTCAGAAAGACCTAGTTGCGTAATTTCAAATACTTCTTGATGTTTTAAAAATAGCTTTTCGATATTCTTGAAAGTAATCCATTTACCAAAAAGGCTAGTTTCTTTTTGGTTTTTAAAAATTTTCTTTAGTACTACTAATGATAAAATTTGCACGGGTTTATCCTGTTTAGAAATGCAAATTTACAACTTTGAAAATAAGTTACCAATTACAATATTACAATTGTAAATTATATCAATATTACAATTGTAAATTTGATTGTTATAGATTTTATTTACTTTTGTAAACCGAAACCGTTTCTAAAACATTGTAAACAACAGGCAAACACTTTAGGTGAATTTATATCAATTTATAATGCCTATAAAATTCTATTTATTAGTATATTATACATATTAATTAAAGTATAGGTTTATCTCTAAAGCACCTATTTATGAACAATCTATTTAATCCATTTTGCTGTTTACAAAGTTTAATTTACATTTGTAATACAATAAGAGGTTACAATGATAAACAGTTTAGAATTTACAACTAGGATTAAAAAAGTGATGGATCTTCATGATTTAACGGCTTCTTTATTCGCAGATAGAATAGGCGTTCAGCGTTCAAGCATCTCTCATATTTTGTCTGGAAGGAACAAACCAAGTTTGGATTTTATTTTAAAAATAACCTCAGAGTTTAAGGATGTAGATATTCATTGGTTGCTAAACGGAAAAGGTTTTTTCCCTAAAAATGAAGAAACTGATAACCTAACTGCTTCTTCAACTTTATTTGCAGACACCTCAAATGATGGAAAACGAATTCAAAGAATTGTTGTTTTTTATACGGATGGAACTTTCGAGGAATATCAAAAATAGTTAGATGAAGAAAGTTTGAAGTTTAGTGATAAACGAAATAAAAATGAAGTTTCCGTTTTGGCAAAGAACTTATTTAAATAGCATATTTTAGTACTTATGAATAAAATTGATATTCGAACCGTAAATGTTACTCAATACTTACAACCTCTTAGAGAAGGCGGTTCTTTACCGGCCATCGTAAAAGCGGATGACGGGTTTTTATATGTGCTAAAATTTAGAGGTGCCGGACAAGGTAAGAAAGCCTTGATATCAGAATTTATTGGTGGCGAACTGGCAAGAGCCATGAATTTAAAGGTTCCGGAGCTCGTCTTTATGAATCTTGATGATTCTTTTAGCAAAACAGAACCTGATGAAGAAATTCAGGATTTGCTAAAATTCAGTGTTGGCTTAAACTTGGGTTTGCATTTTTTATCCAGTGCCATCACCTACGATCCTTTGGTTTCCGATATTGATTCTTTAACTGCTTCGAAAGTGGTACTTTTAGATAGTTTGATTAGCAATATTGACAGAACCGCTAAAAACACCAATTTACTAAATTGGAACAAAGAACTTTGGATTATTGACAATGGTGCAAGCTTGTACTTTCATCACAATTGGGAAACTTGGGAAAACCATTTAACAAGAACCTTCCCGCTGATAAAAGACCATGTGCTTTTATCGAAAGCAACTTCTTTAAAAGAAGCTTCATTAGAAATAAAACAACTCATAAATGCGGATGTAATAAATGAAATTATTGCGAATATTCCGGAAGATTGGTTATTGAGTGAAGGTGATTTTTTAAATCCCAATGAAATGAGAGCTGCCTATATTTCTTTTTTAAACACCAAATTGTTACTGATAGATAAATTAGTTAAAGAAGCCGCAGATGCAAGATAAAGTTACCTTTGAGTATGCAATCATAAGACTTGTGCCAAAAGTAGAACGCGAAGAATTCTTTAATATCGGCGTAATTCTATTTTCGAAACGTAAAAAGTTCTTGGATATTAAATTTGAAATCAACCCAAATAAATTAAAAGCTTTTGCATCAGAAATTGAATTGGAGCGTTTAAGCCAGTATTTAAATGCTTGGAAATTGATTTGCGACGGAACAGCTGCTGCTGGTAAAATTGGCGAATTAGAAATATCAGACAGATTTAGATGGCTTGCAGCTTGCAGAAGCACTATTATTCAGAGTTCTAAAACGCATTCTGGATTGTGTGAAAGTCCTGAAAAAGAATTGCATGGTATTTTTGAAAAGTATGTTTTGTGAAGAAGATGCTTTTCATTAAAAAAGTTGGTTTGATTTAGTTAACTTTCTGAGTGAAAATCACAAATTTTACAACCTAATTTCATTACAAATTATAAGGGTTTAATTGCTGAGATTGTTTCTCCGAAAAGCTTTAAAAAAAACAGTTAAATATTTATAATTATCAGGTGAGAAATCACTTTTTTTGTCCTATGAACTTTTATTTAAAAAAATATATAAAACCTCATTTTGGACAAGTGTTGCTGGATTGTTTGTTTTACATTTTGGATTTTCGCAAACAATTTTAGTTCAGCAAATTATTGATAGTTTTACTTTGTTGCAATTACCCTTGGCTTGTTCTAAAATGAAAACCATTACTAATTAATAAGATATTCTTGGTGTAATAAAATAAAAAAATAAGGGCACTCTAAACTTTCAAAAATCCTTTTATCAAATCACTTTCTAAGGTTATTTTAGGAACTTTAAAGTCGAAATACTTGTGTAAAGGAATCTCAAATCCTTTGTAGTTCAAATAATTATTTAAGGCAGTATTTAAGCCTTCACTATATAGGTGATGCTCTGCTCCTGTTGGATCTTCGTGGTACAAATCATTCTCTGCAAAACCTTTAAATTCTGGTCCTGTAATCTTAATTTGAAATTCATCAGGATTTTTACCAACCGGACTATGACTTGTGCATGCAAACTGATGCCAAAAAGCAGATTGGATGCAATTACTTTGAAATAACTGACGAACAACTTCCAAAGAATCGATGGTTTCTTGTGCTGTTTCTGTTGGAAAACCAAACATTAAATAAGCATGAACCATAATGTTTTCATCAGAAAAAGCTTTGGTTACTCTAGCTACTTGTGCAATATCAACTCCTTTTTTCATTTTCTCCAGCAATCTATCCGAAGCAACTTCTAAACCACCAGTAACAGCAATACATCCAGATTTAGATAATAAAGAACACAATTCAGCCGTAAAGGTTTTTTCGAAACGAATATTCGTCCACCAAGTAATATACACCTTTCGTTCTATTAATTTGTTAGCCAAAGCTCTTAGCATTTTTGGTGGCGCAGCTTCATCCACAAAATGAAAACCTGTAATATCCGTTTCTGATATTATTTTTTCAACTTTATTCACCAAATCATCTGCGGTCGTATTTTCATAATTGCTGATGTAATCTAAATTAACATCACAAAAAGAACATTTTTTCCAATAACAGCCGTGAGAAATAGTGAGCTTATTCCATTTTCCGTCAGACCACATTCTGTGCATCGGATTCATCACATCCAAAAAAGACAAATACTTATCTGTTGGCAAACCAATATAACTTGGTGCTGGTAAATTTTTATGATGAAAAATGGTGTTTGGAAATTTATTAGCATATAGCACTTTGTTATCTCTGCAGATATAAGTTCTCTCTAAAGACTCCTCACCTATTTTACCATCTAAAAACTCCGTTATTTTTAACAACGGACCTTCTCCATCATCCAAAGTAATAAAATCGACAAAATTAAAAATTCTTGGATCTGATAAACGTCTAAGTTCTGTATTGCAATAGCCACCGCCCATTGCTATTTTAAGCGTAGGATATTGTTTTTTAATGAACTGCGCACATCGCAAAGCAGCAAATAAATTGCCAGGAAACGGAACTGTAAAACAGATTAAATCATATTTATCTTGCTTAATTTTCTCATCCAACAAGTACAACATTTCATCTTCTACCAAGGTGGTTTCATATTGCAAATAGTCATCAATGGTATCAAAACTAGAGGCTGCTCTTGCCAGCTGTTCTGCATAGCGCGTAAAAGAGAAAAACTCATCGACGTTAGCATTTATAAAATCGCCCAATTCTTCTACAAACAGCGTTGCGATGTGTTTTGCTTTGTCTAAAATCCCTAATTTTCCAAACTCGGTTGTTAAATCTTTATTTAATTTTATGCGTCGATGGCCATGAGGTAAATAATCTTTATGTACAATTTGATACGCGGCGGTAACCTCTTGAACACGTAAATAATTCATGACAGAATCTACTTTATTGATGTATTCTTCCTTTTGATTCCAAACCAAAGGCAACTCTTTATTGCCTAGCATTGCTGCTTGTTTAAAAATTGCGTCGATAAACTCTTTGGTAAAAACAGCCGTAAATAACTCGATACTTAAATCCATTTGAGTTGTTTGTACACCTTTAGAATCTAAAAAACCTTTGATGTATGGAGTGGCAGGATAGGCTGTATTTAATTGTGTAAAAGGAGGCGTTATTAAAAGCGTGTTTATAGACATAAAAATAAATAAAGTGTAAAGATACTATCTGAATTATGAAAAGTGAGTAAAAATTTGGTTGGTTTTTGTTGTTAACTTGAAAAAGTGTTTGGTATTCAAAAGATTCTTTGAAAAAAAAAGGTTTTCCCTGATTTACTTTCTCAATGAAAAATCCTAGCTGGACTAAAAACAACTATAAGTTACTCTTACTAAGCTTTATTTATTTTTATGTGTGATTATTATCGATTTAAAAAGCCATTTAATCTTAGACAACAACAAATTACATCAATGTGACTATATAAGATAAAAATTACTTTTTGGGTTTTAGAAATATTTTACTTTTTTATTAATCAACTCAAGGAATTCTATTTCATTACCATAGTTTAACAAGTTAAAATCAAACGTATCGTCTTCTACATATCTAATAAACTCTTCTACTCGATGCGCTGGAATATTAAAATTCTGAATCAAGAAATTAGAACCCAAATAGTGTCTAACAAATTTTGCTGGAACTTCTGGCATTCCTAGTGCTTCTTTATTATTTACTTTAGATCTAAAAAGCGGAATCAATAGCTGATCTACTAGGTTTACAATATTTAATCCATCAGTAATTGTTTGAGTTTCTGACGGAATTACTTTTTTTCTAACTTGATTTCTGGAATCGCTAATGTTTTTATAGCTATCATCATTTTTTATACTAAAATAAATAGCATCAAGCTTTTGGTTAAAGGTATTTACCTTATTAAGATCTGTCGAAAGATTACCACTAAGCTTTTTTGTTGTTATTACAATTATCTCGTCTAATTTATTAATTTCTTCAATTAAAAAAATGTGTATCTTCTTTGATTCTAGTATAGATTCATTAATCTTAACATCAAAGTTTTGATACTCTAAACCTCTAATTTCTAACAAGTCATTTAAAGCCACTGCAATTATAAACTCCCCATTTTCATTTGTAACGGTACCAATACTTGATGCCGGATTATAAATTGCTATACCTCCGATATCATTGCCTTCAACAATAACTTTTCCATTAACATTTTCACGCTTGGTATCTTGAGAGAAAGCAACAAAGTTTGTGAGTAGTAAAAGAAATACTAATAGTTTTTTCATGTAGAAATTTTATTTTGTTAAAAATAATCGATTTGACTTAAACTTGAAAATTTATGACTGTAAACTTTTATAATAAAGAGTTATTTAAATTGACAATTGATAAAGAAGAAATGAGACTGATCCATAATTTTAAGTTTAGGAATTGAATTCAGAGCTAATTATTGGAAGTGTTTATTTCTGTAAATTATTTAAAAAACAGACATTTTTTTTTTAGGAAAACCTTGATTTAAAAAAGGGTTTTTTCTTTGTGGATTTTCTAAATGTAAAAACCGAACTTCGCTCAAAGCCTATTTTTTATTTCAGTTACTACTAATGTCTGCAAACAGTATGTAAAAGACTCAATTGTTAAAAACGAAGTATATTTATGATTTTAGGATTAAACAGAAGTGATTACAACTATAAATACCTATTCATTGTTTAGAAAGTCACCAACAAAATAATGTCTTTCTAAACCTGCTTTATGCCGGTTCAGAAAGACATTATGAATTATATTATTTGTAAAACTTTTTAAAATGATATCGATATAACTAAGTAAAACCTATAATAATCTCGCCATAGCAGTTTTAATAATATCTATATTTCTTTCTCTGTTTGGTTTGTTCGCTTTCTGTTGCTCCTTGATCATATCTCGCATTAAATTAATGACCACTTTATCAAAATTAAAGCCTTTATACTGATTTCCTTTTTCAATCATATCATCCACTAGATTTTGAATGGCCTCAGAATTGTTGGTCTCAGAAATTTGTTTAAATGCTTTTTGAAACAATACTTTTGTTGCGTCATCGCCGGTTAAATACATTCCAGACAACACACTTTTTGCTACAAACGGTAATTCTGATTCGTCATTTTCTTCAATAAAAATTCTTGTTAACGGGGTTGCCAAAATTTTACGAACTTCATCTGGTAATTGTTTAGATTTAGCAATTGCAGACGGTTTATCAACATAATACAAAGAAACTAAGGATTTACCCAACACCGAATACGATTTGCTTTGCAATCCTTTTTCAAAAATTGGTTTTAATGCAGGGTCTGTTAATTTACCTAACGTATTAATTGCTTCAGCTTGCACCAATGTTTTTGAATCCGTATTGGCAATATCCATAATTTTTTGAATCACATCTTTCTTAGAGAACTTATTGATTAAATCGATTTGTTGCAAAGCTAAAATTCTGATTTTATAAGAGGTATCGTCCAAAGCGTAAACTACAGCGTTGAAAGCGTCTTTATCCTCTTGTTTTTTGGCGATAATTAAGAAAGCTTCTCGTCTATGCGCATAATTATCAGCATATTTTAACTGAAAAATATAATCGCTTAAAACTTTGTTTTCATTTATTTCGCAAACCAAAGATCTATCTGCATTTACCTGAATTAAATTTGGTTGTTTTGTATACGGAAACGTAAACGAAGCATCTCTTGCATCCACAAAAACAGTATGTCTCGTTCTTTTTGTTCCTTCGAAAACATCAATAACAAAAGGGAATTTAAAAGCAGCTGTTTGTAATTGAACCACATTTACAGTCACCGTTTTACGTAAGGTATTGTAATCGTAAGAAATTTCAATATTTGGATGTCCAGCTCCAAAATACCATTGATTAAAAAACCAATTCAAGTCTTTGCCTGTTAAGCTTTCAAAGATCAATCTTAACTGATCTACCTCTGCAGCTTGGTATTTGTAGATATTTAAATACTGTTTTAATCCCAAGAAAAAAGCTTCATCACCTAAATACGTGCGCAACATGTGCAAAATAGCGCCACCTTTATTGTAGCTAACCAAATCGAACATATCTTCTTTATCGTCATAGGTATAACGCACCAAATCCTTACTGTCACTTTGTCCGTTCAAATAGGCATCTACGTTCTCAAATAAATGCATTTCCGCATTTATTTTTCCGTATTTATATTCTCTCCATAAATACTCGCTATAATTGGCAAAAGATTCGTTTAACGTTAAATTAGACCAACTTTCTGCGGTTACCAAATCGCCAAACCAATGATGAAAAAGTTCGTGTGCAATCGTATTCTCTTGCACGTTTTCATCAATTAATTGTCCCGGTTTTTGATAGGCTTGTTCGCCATGCATTACAGCTGTTGTATTTTCCATTGCGCCAGAAACATAATCTCTACCAACAATCTGACTGTATTTATTCCAAGGATATTCTACACCTAATTTCTCAGAAAAGAACCCCATCATTTCAGGCGTTAATCCGAAAATATCTTTTGCATACGGCGCAAATTCTTTTTCTACATAATAATTTACAGGAATATTTTTGTAGGAATCTTTAATGATTTCATATTCACCAATTCCCATAAAAAACAAATACGGTGCATGTTTTTGATCAAATTTCCAGTAATCTGTTCTGTTATTTCCCTTTTTTGTTTGACTGATAAGTGCCCCGTTAGAAAGTGTTACAAACTTATCCGGAACGGTCATATAAATTTCTTGAGATGTTTTTTGATTTGGAGCATCAATTGTTGGAAACCAACAGCTACTTGCTTCGGTTTCTCCTTGCGTCCAGATTTGAGTCGGTTTGTTTTTTTCTGATCCATCTGCATTTATAAAATACAATCCTTTGGCGCTTGTAATTGCAACACTTCCCTTTTGATATACCTTTTCTGGTTGTGCTGTATATTTTATATATATAGTAAATTCTTCTTCTCTTTGATAGGTTTTTGGTAAGCTAATAATCAAATTTAAACCATCTTCATAGGTGTATTTTAAAGCAGTGTTATTCATTGAAACTTGATGAATTAGCATTGCTTTTGCATCTAAAGTGATAAAATTTGTGCTGTAGAAATGTGGTTTTGCAGTAATCCAAGCTTCACCATTCATCGTTTTGTTTTCAAAATTAAAATCGACATTTAATTTTGTATGCACTAAATCGTGAATTTTTTCTCTTTCTGATTGATACACTTTACTTTGCGCTTGAGACAATAAACTTATCAATACAAAACAAAAAACTACTATTTTCTGATATTTCATAAAACGTTCTATAAAAACTCAAAAATAAGAAATCTGATGACAGTAGCTGTTAATTAGCCGTTAAAATAAGCACGCAGTTAGAAGTTACTGTTTTCTTTAAAAAAAAAAGAAAGTTGGAAGTTAAAGAGTTCAACTCTCTACTTCCAACTTGTAAATTTCTTTTAAAAAAGTATTATTTTCCGGTAAAAATACTACCTAAATTTTTTAAATTATCTCCATCCATTTTTATGCTATTCAGCATTTCAATTACTTTTGCAGGATTCATATTCTCGCCTAATAATCTTGCTACTCCTACGCCTAAATCTTTGCTATACATAAAAGCAATCACTTCATCTAAAGACTCTGTATTACCTGTGTAATAAACGCTTACATTCATACCTTTTGCTTTTACGGCTCCTAAGCTCTTATACTCTTTATTTGTGAAAATATTTTTCAGAGTAGTTTTTTCTGCTTCATAAGCAACGGTGTTATCTGCTGTTTTTTGTAAAAAAGCAACATTAATTTTTTTGATACTTTTCATTGTTTCTTTTACTTCATCAGAAACAGCTGCTTTCGCCGTAATTAAAGAACCTACAGGTAAATCTCCTGTAAAAAAACCTTCTTTTCCGCTAGTATCTACTAAGTAACTTTGTAATGATTTTTCGTTTTTACAAGAACTCACAAATAGTACTAAAAAGACGAAAGAAAATAGTGTGGTTATTTTTTTCATTTTGTATGTTTTAATTAATGGAAAGTCAGGTTTGTAATCACCTGACTTTCTAATCTTGGTTTTATTTTTTGTTACCCTCTTTTACAAAAGTGTCTGCTAATTCAGACATTTTGTTAATGTCTATATTGCCGGTTAAAGAAACAATCACCGCTTCGGATGCTTGGTTTGTTTTCTTACTCAAACCTTTAATAAACATTAAAACTTCACTTACATAATCTTTGTTTTTTGTTGATTTTACATAGATCTTAATGCGAGAATCATCTTGTTTGATACGCATTAATTGTGTTAAGTTTTGTGTTTTTATTGCGGTATTAACCATCCTTTCCATTTTGTCTGCAACCGATGCATTATCAGTAGAAAACATTTTAAATTCTTTTAATTCTTGAATCATTTTAAAGACTTTCATGCCTTCATTGTCATCAATTTTTACATTTTTAAATTTAGAGATTAACTCAAAAGCGTCTTTGGTAACAACTACCATATCAACCCCTTCTGTGTCTTCTAAAGTATCAAAAAAAGACTGTGCATTCGTTACTAGTGGCGCAACTATTAATGCTATTAATACTATTATTTTTTTCATAATTTCTGTGCTTACTTGGTTTTACTATTCTTTACTTGGTTTTATTTTAATATTTTATTTACAGTGTTTTCATAAGTATATAAAGTTGCCACTGCTTGTTCTCCTTTTTTTAGGTTTTGAGAAAGCAATCTTAATCCTTTACTTATTTGTTCAAATTGTTTTAATGCTTGGTATCTTTCATATTCTTGTTTACCAATAAACACACTAAACAATAGCACTATTGATGCTGCTACAGATAACCATTTGTAGTTTCTTCTTTTAGATTTCTGAGGTTCTAACGCAATGGTTTTTGTGTAGGTTTCATCTTTTACAGTAGCAAAATAAGTAAACATATACGCATACTCTTGCAAATGTGGTGCAACAGAACCTTCTGTGAAATAGTTTTTCAAGGTTGTTTCTTCTTGCAAAGTAGTTTCTGCATTTAAATATTTTTCTACTAATTTTTCTATGTTAGCTAACTCCATAGTTGTGTTTTTTAGTTAATTCTTCTCTTATTGTTTTTCTTGCTCTAGATAATGCAACCCTTACTGCGGTAGGTTTCATATCTACCATTTTACAGATTTCATCAAAATCATATTCTTCTACATCTCTAAGTTGAATAATAATTTTTTGTTGTTCTGGCAATTTTTCTATCAATAAATGTACTTGGTTTACACTATCTTGATATTCCAATTGTTTGTCTAAAGGTGTATCTTTTTCTTTATAATTATTGTGTACTAATGTTAAATTACCTGCTTGTTTGCTTTTTAAACGATCATAACAATAATTCTTTGTCATGGTCATTGCAAATGCTTCAACATTATTATAATCAGCTATTTTGTCCTTACTTTTCCACAATTTAAAAAACAACTCTTGAGTAGCATCTTCAGCTTCTTCTGTAGAAACTAATAATCTTTTTGCTAATCTAAAGACCTTATCTTTAAAAGGTAAAACAACTCTAAGGAAGTCTGATTGGTTCATTTTTTTTATCTGTTTGTCTGCTATTTTTTCATCTCTTATAGCAGGTGTACATAATGAAGACGATGCATAAATTATTTTGTTACAACGATATTTTAAAAAAATACTAAATATGTTTAAATTGCGTTAAATTTACTACAAATAATATTTACTTACATGAGGAGTTTTTTAAAAATTATTTACCTATCAATATTCATTACAATTTTTGCAAGCTGCTCTAAAGAATATGAAGTACCTCAAGATTTGGTTGTACACGATTTTGTTTGGAAAGGTTTAAACGCTTACTATTTGTACCAACATGAAATAACTGATTTAGCCGATACCCGCTTTAATTCTGATCAACAATTAAACACTTATTTGAGTACTTTTCCGGATTATAATTCGTTGTTTTCAAGTTTATTAATTTCTTCCGATGTAAAATCAAGTTTAACTGAAGATTACAACACGATACATACTAGCGAGTTAAGAACTGCTTTTGCAAATGGGTTGGAATTCGGAATTATAGCAGAACCAAATAATACAGAAAATGTTTTAGGGTATGTAACTCATATTTTACCAAATTCTGATGCAGCAAACAAAAACATTACAAGAGGTGAATTTTTTCACGCAGTTGAAGGAATACAACTTACAAAAACAAATTATCTTGATTTACTGGTAAACGGATCAGATAATTTCACCTTACAAATGGCAAGTTTTAACGGAACAGCAAGTATTCCAAATGCTAAAATAGTACCCTTAGAAAAACAAAACTACTACTATACTCCTACTTTTTTAGAGAAAATAATTACTAAGGGTTCAGATAAAATTGGATATGTAGCTTACAATAATGATTTTTCTTCTAGTTATATGAATGATTTAAATAATACTTTTTTAAGTCTTAAAAATCAAAATGTTACCGAATTAATTATCGATTTAAGATACAATATTGGCGGTGGAAGTTTTGTTAAAAGTATCTCACAAATTGCTGCTATGATTTCTGGTCAATTCACAGATGAAGTTTTAATAAAAGAAGAATGGAATTCAAAAGCACAACCTTGGTTTTTAGCAAATCAACCAGATTCCTTATTGACTAAATTTCCAGATAACTTAAATGCAACTACACCAATTAATGGTTTAAATTTAAAGGACGTATATATCATTTTAAACGGAACTAATTTTTCGGGTTCATCAGCGGTTGAGTTATTAATAAACAGTTTAAAACCTTATATAAATGTGCATATAATAGGTAACAAAACAGCTGGGAATAATACGGGTTCTATTTCTTTATACCATTCAATTGATTATGATTTTCCTTTAAGAAATACGACACATACAGTTGCTTTACAACCTATCGTGCTAAGTTTTTTAAATAAAAACGATCAAACCTACAGCAACGGATTTGAGCCAAACATTATATTGTGTCAAAATGAAGATTTGTTAAATTTAGGCGTTTTAGGAGAAGCATCAGATCCTATTTTAAATCGAGTTTTAACTTATATTTCAACAGGAAGCTCGGGTGCAAATTCAATTTGTAATCCTAGTAATTTCGAGTACTTATTCAACAGTATCAGTCGTCAGAGAGAAATTGACAAAGGCATTTTTATTAATCAAAATTTACCTAATACCCTTTAAGAATGAAGAAAATCTTTATAAGTAGTGTTTTAGCAATTGTTCTTTTATGTACTTCTTGTGAAAAACAAAAGTCATATTCAATCGAATCCACCATAAATGACAAACTCCACCAATTTATATGGAATGGTTTAAATGTCTATTATTTATGGCAAAAAGAGGTACCAGATTTAGCGGATGATAAATTCGTGAATTCAGAAGATTTACACTTTTATTTTAGAGGATATTCTTCACCCGAAGCCGTTTTTGAAAGTTTATTAAACAAACCTACAGACCGTTTTTCATGGATTGTTGAAGATTATATTGCGCTAGAAAATTCCTTTCAAGGAATTAATGTTAGTAACGGAATGGAGTTTGGCTTAGTTCAATATAAAAACGGTTCTAATAATGTCTATGGCTATGTACGTTATGTTATCCCGAATTCTGATGCGGCTACAAAGGCTGTTTCTAGAGGCATGCTTTTCAACAATATCAATGGCTCTCAATTAACAATTGATAATTATCAAGCGTTATTATTTAGTGATACATCAAATTATATAGTAGGTTTTGCTGATTATAATGATGGAAATCCCGTTTCCAATACTACATCCGTTTCGTTATCAAAAATTGAAATTCAAGAAAACCCAATTGCAATAACCAAAGTTTTTACCGAAGGGACAAAAAAAATTGGATACCTATTATACAATCAATTTGCAAGAAATTATGATGGACAATTAAATGCTGCTTTTGCGAATTTAAAATCAGAAAATATTACTGAATTAATTATAGATTTACGCTATAATGGAGGTGGTTCTGTGCGCACTGCAACCTATTTGGGAGGTATGATTACCGGACAATTTACAGGACAATTATATTCGCAAGAAGTTTGGAATGATAAAATTAGAAATGCATTTTCTGCTAATAGTTTTATAAATAATTTTACCGATGAAATTAGCAATACAGATGTTAACGGAACCGTAATTTTGAAAGAAAACCTTAACAGTTTGGGTTTAGATAGAGTATATTTTATAGCCACTTATAGCACAGCTTCTGCATCAGAATTGGTTATAAATTCTTTAAGTTCTTATATCGATGTAAAAGTAGTTGGTAAAACAACTAGAGGAAAACAAGTGGGTTCTATTACGTTGTATGATTCTGATAATTTACAAAGAACCGGAAACAATTTAAACCCAAATCATAGATATGCAATGCAACCTTTGGTTTTTGAGATTAGTAATAAAGATAATAAAAATTATCCAAACGGAATTGTACCTGGAATAACTTTACCAGGAGTAGAATTAGGTGAAGATTACAATAATTTAGGGGTACTTGGCGAGCGCTCTGACCCTTTATTAGACAGAACTTTAGTTTATATAACTACTGGTGCAAAATCGAGTAATAATGAAAGTAAGACCTTTGATTTTAATGAAATATTCAATTCTAAATTAGCCACACCTGCAAAAGACAATATGTTTATGGATTTAAAGAAATAGAGATGTAAAACTACAAATCTATTTTCTCAACATCATCAATTCCTTCTACGGCTTCTTTATCTGTTAAAATATCTGGTCTAAATTCGCTCATTAAAACCTCTCTTTTTGACTTCGCATATCTGTAACCAGATTTCCACCAGGTATGCATTAATTTTTTATCAAAAATTAAAGAATTTGTGGTTAATACCGTTGGGTATAATATAAATTTAATTTTACATTTTTATTGTTTGCAGCCAATTTACCAATAGTGATATTATGCCTTTCTACGTGTGTTAGCATAAAATCAAACACATCAAACAATAATGTAAAAGGATTTTTAGAAGGTACTCTATTTGTTTGTGTAACTTCCGTCTCTAAAATAATAGCATCAATTTCTGTTGCTCCTCTTAAAATTGCCTCCCTAATTGGTACTAAAGATCCAAAACCACCATCTGCATATTGACAATGATTTTTTTCTAACAAACTCATAAAAGGTACATAATTACAAGATCCCCAAATCCAATCTGCAAAATCTTCGTATGTACAATCATTACTAGATTTATATTCAATTTGATTTGTAGTTAAATTAGAAACCGTTACCACAACTTCTTTGTTGCTTTTTCTAATTTCTTCATACATCTTTTCAGTGATGTTATTTTTAATTAAAGTGCGTAAATTTTTGCTTTCTCCAAAAGTTTTTCTTCCATTTAAGAAATTCCATAAGGTATTTAAATGTCGAATACTAATTACTTTTTCGCCAGCAACAATTTTAATTCTAAAAGGATTATTGCTAAAAATAGTTTCTTGATTTACATTCGTATATAAATGTTGCAACTCATCAAGCATTCCCAAAGCCAAATGAGAAACCATTAAACTACCTGTAGATGTGCCTACAAACAAATCGTACGATCTGTTTTCTTTTTTCATTAAGTATTGGGCAACACCGCCTGCAAATGCTCCTTTACTTCCTCCACCAGAAATTACCAATGCTTTTTTCATGAACTACAAATGATTTGTTTAACTTAGTAGTATAAAAATATTAAAAATGAAAAGAATATCAGTACTAATTTTCACATTCCTATTGATTATATCGTGTTCAAAACAAAAAACTTCAAAAAATATTAAAATAAATGAACTTAAAATTAAAAACACAAGCATTAGGGCTATTCAAGTAATCGATGCAAAAACGGTCTATTATGCAGGTTCTAAAGGTGATTTTGGTTACACTTACAATGGAGGACAATCTTGGTCTGTAAAATATATTACTTTTCAAGATTCTATTATTCCACATTTTAGAAGTTTAGCCAAAAATGGGGATGCTTTTTTTGCGCTTTCAATTGAAAATCCCGCTTTATTGTATAAAATATCTAAAATTAAAACTGAACTAGGATATAAAAAGACAGCAGATAAAATTGAATTGGTATATGAAGAGAATCATGAAAAAACTTTTTATGATGCAATTCAATTTTTTGATGATGGTTTTCACGGAATTGCAGTTGGCGATCCAACAGAAGATTGTGCGTCCATAATTTTAACTTCGGATGGTGGGAATTCTTGGAGTAAAATTTCGTGTGAAGATTTACCCAAATTTGAAAAGGGTGAAGCTTTTTTCGCTGCAAGTAATACCAACATAAAAACTTTAGGAAGTACAGCCTGGATTGCTTCTGGAGGAGCAAAAGCACGTGTTTTAAAGTCGGATGATTTTGGGAAAACATGGCAAATTTTTGATACGCCAATAATTCACGGAACAGCATCTCAAGGAATTTATTCTATTGATTTTGCCGATAAAAATAACGGAATTATAATTGGTGGCGATTACTCTAAACCAGAAGAAAACAAAGCAAATAAAGCGATTACGAAAAATGGTGGTAAAACGTGGACTTTAGTTGCAGATAATAAAAATCCTAATTATAAAAGTTGTGTGCAATATGTACCAAACACAAACGGGCAAGAAGTTTTTGCAGTTGGCGTAACTGGTGTTTCTTTTTCGAATGATGGTGGCGTTTCTTGGAAAGAAGTTTCTACCGATACGTTTTATGCCATTCAATTTGTAAATGAACATATGGCTTGGTTAAGTGGCAATCAAAAAATTGGTAAGTTGGTTTTAGAGTAAGTTGTGAGATTTTTCTCACAAAGGTGCAAAGTTTCTTTTTCATACTTATCTATAATGATATTTTAGGTTGTATCAATTCCTGAATTTTAAATGAAAATCATCCGTGTAAATCTGTGTCAAAAACGGACATTGTATTCTTTTATAACCTCTCCATGTCCTAAATGATTTTAAACTCAATAAAGTATAATCCGTAAAATTTAAATGAACAATCATCCGTATAAATCTATGAAACCCGTGTCCAAAATAACATATAGTGTTCTTTTAATAGCTTCACTCCTACTTTTTTCTTGCGCAAAACAGTCAGAAATTAGCAAAGATTTTAATTGTTTAACTACAGCATATAAAAATCTAGAAAAAGTTGATGATGTAAAAAACTTGTTTTCTTTACAGCTTCCCAAAAATTGGAAAATCAATTTATATCAAGATGAAGTATAATCTTCCATTTTGCAGCAAACACCACAAAACAATTGACAGAAACTGTTTTGATTCATGTTACTTTTATCAAAAATAAAATTACTTTTGATGATGCCTTTATGATTCAACAAGAATAAGAAAAATTAGCGAAAGGTTTAATCAAAATAAAATTAAAAGAAATTACACTTTTAGATAAACCATCTGTTGATATTGTTTATAAAGGAAAAAAAGGTGACTTTACGTATGAAACTATTCATTCATTGAATCCAAGATCTACCGAATAGCCATTTTAGAGCGTTTTGAAATTATTTTTTATAAGACTGTAACATTTTAGGTATCCTCGTATCTAAAAGACGAACACAAAAAAATAATCAAGATGAAAAAAATCAAATTCTTACTCTTACCATTTGTATTTACATTTATAAGTTCAATGGTTTTTGCACAAACCAAGTCCTATCCCTTTGATGTTAAAATTAGCGGAAAAGGAAAACAATCCATCATTTTTATTCCTGGTTTTGCAAGTTCTGGAGAAGTCTGGAACGAAACAAAATTAACTTACGAAAAAGATTTCACTTGTTACACCTTGACTATGGCGGGTTTTGCAGAAGTAAAACCACAACCAAATGCAACATTCACAAATTGGGAAACTAGTATTGTCAATTACATTAAAGAAAATAAAATTGAAAAACCAATTATAATCGGTCATAGTATGGGTGGTGGTTTGGCATTAGCAATTGCCTCAGATTATCCTGATCTTATTAAAAAAATTGTAGTCGTTGATGCACTACCTTGTTTACAAGCACTTTCAAATCCAGCTTTTAAAGCTATTGAAAACCCAGATTGTTCTCAACTTGTAAATCAAATGACTGCACTAACACAAGAGCAATTTTATCAAATACAAACAAATTCTATTTCCAGACTTGTTGCTGAAACTTCAAAACAAGAATTGGTTATTGGTTGGAGTGTAAATTCAGACAGAAAAACATTTGCAGAAATGTATTGCGATTTCACAAATACCGATTTAAGACAAAAAATAGAAAATATAAAATGTCCATCCTTAATTTTATTGGAAGACTCTTTTAAAACTATAAAACCAGCTATAGAAGAACAATACAAAAACCTAAAAAATGCCAATTTAGAGTATTCAACCAAGGGGTTACATTTTATAATGTATGATGACAAAGAATGGTATTTGAACCAATTAAATAACTTTTTAAATTAATTACAATGAAAAAATTAAACTATTTTATACCAACTAAGCAAGGAATCATTATTGGGGCCGCAGTTGGAATAGCAACAAAAAATATTGCAGTAGGTATTGTTCTAATTTTAATCTTTAGCTTAGCGTCTAAAATAAAATTAATCAAACGATAAATGCAGGTGTTTGAAGAAATATATAAAAGCTATTGGCAAAAGATATTTCGCTTGTGCATGGGGTATGTAAACGATCATGCCCTTGCACAAGACCTTACACAGGAAACCTTTTTAAGTGTTTGGGAACAACTTCCTAAATTTAGAAACGAATCCAGCATAGGAACTTGGATTTTTAGAATTGCTTCCAATAACTGCTTGAGACAAATTGAAAAACAAAATCGTTTTCCAAAAGGACAATTACCATTAAATTTAACAGAAGAGAAGCAACCTAATATTGAACCTCAAATTCAGTTTTTATACAAATGTATTGCTGAACTTCCGGAAATTGACCGTATCATTATTTCACTGGAACTTGAAGAAATAAAACAAGCCGAAATAGCAAGTATCGTTGGGCTATCAGAAGCCAACATACGAGTAAAGATTCACAGAATAAAAGAAAAATTAAACCAGAAATTTACTAGTAATGAACGATAATATTAATTTTAAAGACTTGTGGGCTAAGCAAACATCCGTTGCACCTAATCCGGAAAATTTAATAGCTGATATTAAAAAAATGAAACAATCTAATTTTAAAAAATTAGTATTTACAAACCTATTATTATTTACTCACTCTATATTTATAATCTGCATTTGGATATATTATCAACCACAATTAATCACAACAAAAATTGGAATTATATTAATCATTTTAGCAATGGTAATTTTTCTTTTAGCTTATAACAAAAGCTATTCTCTTTTTAAAAATTACAAGAACTCACAAAGTAATAGTGATTATTTAAAAAATTTAATAGCAATTAAATCCAAGCAAAAATTTATGGAAACAACCATATTGAATTTGTATTTCATTTTACTTTCAATAGGGATTGGTCTATACATGTATGAATATACATCCCGAATGAAAACAATTTGGGGAATAGTAACTTATGGTATTACTTTTATATGGATTTTATTTAATTGGTTCTATTTAAGACCAAAGCAAATAAATAAGCAAAGAGCAAAATTAGACAGCATAATCTCCAAATTTGAAATGGTAAACAATCAACTTGACGAATAAAAAGGGCATGATATAGATAACATTTTAGTTAACACAGCAGATTTAATAAATAAACTGTCTAATAAAGAATGAACCACTAACATAGGTTTTGCGCTATTTTGGTTTTTGTGCTTTTGAAGTCAGTTCTTAACCAAAAGGTTTAGGCTTCTTTAGTCCGTAAAATCGCAAGGCATGAAAACGTATAGCTGTAGGCCCAATAAACCTTAGCATCCAAATATGGATATTGAATTAAACTAAATTAAAACAAAATATTGGATTACTTATAGTGCTTACTTTTACAATAATTCTGCCAAATATTTATTGGCAATACACAAATAATTTTCCTGTATTTCAAATGTTTAGTAGCTTATACGAAACGCAACTAGATAAAATTTCGAGAATTGATAATTTGAAAAATTTAATTCTTGCTTCCAATCCAATTTCGCTTATTTTGGTTTTTCCTGCTATATTTTTTCTATTCAAATCTAATAAAATCGAACTTTATAAACCTTTAGCATTTTCAATTATGCTTTCGTTTCTTTTATTGCTATTTAGTAAAGGAAAATCATATTATTTTTTTCCAATCATTTTAACAATCTTGCCCTTTGCAGGAATATTTTGGGAACAAAAAGTAATTCAAAATCATTAATGGTTTTGTTTCCTATAATATTTCTTTTATTTTCAGGTTCTATATTAATTTCATTCGAAATGCCGGTTTATATATTTTCAATCATTATTTGCATTCCATTTACAAATTTGAAAAGAAAGATATTGATGGTGTAAAATATGACGAATATTATACTCAATAAAAATAGAAAAAAACAATGAGTGAATTAAAAAAAGTTTTTGATAGTTTGCCAGAAAATGAAAAGCAAAATTGTAAAATTTGGGGCAAACATTATGCTCAAACAGGAGCAGTTAATCTATTTGGGTAAGAATACAACTTGCCAAAAGCATTCTCCTATCACAGAAATTATTATAGTTGGACACCAAGTGGAGAAATGCCAAATACTGTAATTGCATTAAGTTATCAAGTTGGCGAGTTTTTCAATCCTTATTTTGGAAAAGTAACTCTTGTCAAAAGTATTTATAATCCATACTTAGACAACGAAGAAGAACTGCATCAGAGAATATACATTTGCAAAAACCCAAAACAAAATTTTGAAAAAATGAAAGATTTATTTAAACATCGAATATTTGAATAAATAAAAGTGCTATCCGCTAACAGCAGTTTGCAGAAATTGCGAGAATTTTGCAAGATTGATAAATTTCTTTCGCAAGAAATTCTATCTTAGTAGAAAATTATAAGGTCACGAAGTTCGCAACTTCTGCAAGCCGAAAATCCTTGGCGGTAATCCGAATAAAATAAAATTATGAATAAGACTTCCTTGCTAATCATTATAATATCTCTAGGTGTCGGGGTAATTATTGAAAATCAGTTTGATATATTACCAAATTTCCTGAACAAAGAAGACCAAAATGTTGAAATCAAAGAAGCTCCAAAATGGAGTGATGAATTTAATATTGTGGAAATTAAATCTCCCATAGATGAAACGCTGCAATCCGCATATTTTTACAAAACTAAATCGCTTGACCCACAACCTTTAGTAGTTAGTCTTCACACATGGAGTGCCACTTACACTCAGTACGATTCAATAAATGATTTTTCATTTGAAAAGGACTACAACTATATCCATCCAAATTTTAGAGGTGCCAACAATACGAAAGATGCTTGTTGCGGTGAAATGGTAATATCAGACATTGATGCGTCAATAGATTTTGCTATAGAAAATGCAAACGTAGATACATCAAGAATTTATGTAATTGGAATGAGTGGAGGCGGATATGCAACTTTAGCAATGTTTATGAAATCGAAACATAAAATTAAAAAATTCTCATCCTGGGTTCCTTTGGTGGATTTGATACAATGGCATGAAGAAACTAAAATCCTCAAACTTGAATATGCTCCTCAAATTCTTGCTTGCACCCAATCTGAAGGTGACGTTTTAAATGAGGAAATTGCGAAGCAGAAATCACCAATATTCTGGAAAACACCTATTGATAAGTTGAATTATTCAACATTAGAAATATCAACAGGAATATATGACGGCATGATTGGGAATGGTGTTATTCCTATTACCCATTCCATTAACTTCTATAATAAATTACTTAGGGATCTCAGTGTGCCTGATAGTACTAAGTATGTTTCAGATACCGAAAAATTAGCACTCCTTGAATTCAGAAAACCGCTAGGTGAATTTGGACAAATTTCAGGAAGAGAAGTAATACTTCGTAAGGAAACGAATAATGTCAAACTAACATTATTCGAAGGAGGCCACGAAATACTCAAAAAATACGCTTTTGAAGAATTAATAAAATAACTACCACCAACAAAAGTTAAAATGTATTTTATCAAGGTCGTTGGCAACTATAAAAATTGAATCCAAGTTTTATAAAAGTAAATGCTCAAAATTTCATCCTTTCAAAAACAGAAATCTATGGCGATTCGTTGGATAACTAAAGGTTCTGTTCTTTTTTTTCATTAATAGAAAACATTAAAATTCATCCATAATAATGATTAATAAACAACACATTATAGCTCGTTTTATAAAATATGTAACCATTGATACGGAGTCAGATCCTAACAACCCTACTTTTCCGAGTTCAAAAAAACAATGGAATTTAGCCAAAATCTTAGAAAAAGAACTCAATCAAATTGGGTTACAAGATGTTGAGTTGGATGAAAATTGTTACATCATGGCTACTTTACAAAGTAATTTGGACTATGAAGTGCCAACGATTGGCTTTATTTCACATATTGATACGAGTCCAGATTTTACAGGGAAAAATGTAAATCCTCAAATAATAGAAAATTATGACGGAAAAGACATCATTCTAAACAAAGAGAAAAACATTGTTTTATCTCCCAATTATTTCGAAGATTTATTACAATATATAGGTCAGACAATTATTACCACAGACGGAACAACGCTTTTAGGCGCAGATGATAAAGCCGGGGTTACAGAAATTGTTTCGGCAATGGAATATCTAATCAAAAACCCAACAATTAAACACGGTAAAATTAGAATTTGCTTTACACCTGATGAAGAAGTTGGCAAAGGTGCACATTTATTTAATGTAGAAAAGTTTGGCGCAAAATGGGCATACACCATGGATGGCAGTCAAATTGGGGAACTAGAATACGAGAATTTTAATGCCGCAAGCGCCAAAGTTACTATTACAGGTAAAATTGTACATCCTGGGTATGCAAAAGGAAAAATGATCAATTCCATGCTAATTGCAACTGAATTTATTGGAGCACTGCCTGCCAACGAAGTTCCAGAAAAAACGAGTGATTACCAAGGTTTTTTCCATTTACACGACATGAACGGAAATGTAGAGGAAACGATTTTAGAATATATTATTAGAGATCACGATTTAGATTTGTTTGAAAAAAGAAAATACTTAATGCAAAAGATTGCGTTTGATTTTAACGAACGTTTACAGCAAGATGTAATTAAGGTAGAAATAAAGAATCAATATTTTAATATGAAGGAAAAAGTGGCTCCTGTGATGCATATTGTAGCCCTTGTAGAAGAGGTAATGAAAGATATAGGCATTACACCGTTAATAAAACCAATTAGAGGCGGCACAGACGGCTCTCAGCTTTCTTACAAAGGGTTGCCGTGTCCTAATATTTTTGCTGGCGGACATAATTTTCACGGACGGTTTGAGTACGTTCCGGTTGAATCTATGATAAAAGCAATAGAAGTAATTATAGGAATTGCAAGCAAAGTTGCTAATAAATACAAGGTATAATGAAATTGAAAGAGATTTAAAACCCCTCTTAAAATTGATCTGGGTTTTTACCTTTAACATTGTGGTAAAAAGCATAAAAAACCTCAAAATCTTTTTCCTTATCATCTGTGGTATAATAAGGGTCAGAAAGTTGTACTTGTTTTTTCTCAAAATCTAAGGTTGCCATCACAATAGGCACATTGGCACCTTTGGCTATATAATAAAAACCAGTTTTCCATTTATCAACCTTTTTGCGAGTTCCTTCTGGTGATAAACCCAGTCTAAATTCGTCTTTAGCATTAAAAATCTGAATTATGGCATCTACCAAATTATTGCTCTTACTCCTATCAACTGGGGTGCCACCTAAAGCCTTAAAGAAAAATCCAAAAGGACCATTAAAAAGAGAATCTTTACCTATAAAATTCACCATAATTCCAGAACTCGTTCTTGCTAAAATAGCAATAGGAAAATCTTGCCAACTTGTGTGTGGAGCCGCAATAACAACATATTTTTTTATATCTTTATTGAAATCGCCATCTAGCTTCCAACCTAAAATGGTGTATAATATAAATCTTGCAATTGCTTTCATTGTCTGTTTTAAAAGTGATAAATTTAAGCACTTAATTTGATATGATGAACAATTTGATTATTTACTTGTTAATTGCACTGATATTTAGCTTTGTAGGATTTCTTATTGGCAATCTTTTAACCAAATTAAATTTAGAAAGAGAGAAAACCACTGTAGAAAAAGAGAAATCTACACTAGAAGAACGCGTTGCTTTATTGCTGCAATCTAAAGATATGGTTGAAGATAATTATATAGAACTTCAAAAGGAGTTGAAAAACAATCAGCAAGAAAAAGAACAATTAATTACGATAAGTTCTAGGCAAGAATCAGAAAATAAAAATTTACAACTAAAGTTGGATGAACATAAAGCGGAAGTAGAGAAATTACAGGAAAAGTTTACAAATGATTTTGAAGTGCTCGCCAACAAAATTTTAGAAGAAAAATCAACTAAATTTACAGAACAAAACAAACAAAACTTAAAAATAATTTTAAATCCGCTTCAAGAAAAAATAAAAATTTTTGAAGACAAAGTAGATAAAACTCATAAAGAAAGTATCGATTATCATGCCGCTTTACGTCAGCAAATTATAGGTTTAAAAGAGATGAATTTGCAAATGAGCAAGGAAACCATTAACCTCACAAAAGCATTAAAAGGTGATAATAAAACACAAGGGAATTGGGGCGAATTAGTTCTAGAAAGAGTTTTAGAAAAATCTGGTTTAGAGAAAAATAGAGAGTATTATGTGCAGCAAAGCTTCACTAGTGATGATGGCAAAAGAATTTTACCAGATGTTGTTATTCATTTGCCAGATGATAAAAAAATGATTGTAGATTCTAAAGTTTCTTTAACCGCTTATGAGCAATATGTAAATGCAGATGATGAAACTTTAAAAGCACAATTTTTAAAGGAACATGTTGTTTCTTTGAAACGACATGTAGATCAATTATCAGAAAAGAAATATGAAGATATTTACAAAATAGAATCGCCAGATTTTGTATTGCTTTTTATTCCTATTGAACCCGCTTTTGCAGTTGCAATTAATGCTGATAATCATTTATACAACAAAGCTTTCGAAAAAAATATTGTTATTGTCACGCCAACGACTTTATTAGCAACTTTACGCACTATCGATTCTATGTGGAATAACGAAAAGCAGCAAAAGAATGCGATTGAAATAGCAAGACAAGCCGGAGCTTTATATGATAAATTTCAAAGTCTTTTAAGTGATTTAATTAGTATTGGTAAAAGAATTGATGAAAGTAAAAAAGAATATTCAAATGCGATGAATAAACTTTTTGACGGAAGAGGAAATCTAATTAGTAGTGTTGAAAAATTAAAAAAAATGGGTGCCAAAGCGAAAAAAGCAATTCCTGAAAATATTATTAAAAGAGCGAGCGAATAATACGGATATAATCACTCGACTTTCTTGTACCAATCCAATTAGCACCTTTTTTAGTATAATAAGTCGTTCGGTCAAATTCATTAGTGCAGTTTCTATGATTTTCTTTTAGCTTTCTCTAATACCATTTTTAACTTGATTTATGCTCTTTTAATGGGGTAGAAGAATTTTCTTCTAATTCGAAATCTTCATTGGTAAAATAATTTTTTTTCCAAAGCATAAATCCAATCCAAATTGTATAACTCTTTTTTTAGTTTTCCATGATTCTGAGTAGACCTTTTTCCTTGTTTTTCTGGACGGTAAAAAGTAATATTATAAAAGTTTAAAAAATATCTGTTATATAAACAACTTGGCAATTTTCTATAGTAGATTAATCCACCCAAATGGCCAAATAATAAGATTTGTTTATAGTTATTAATTGCTTTTACCAACTTTTAAAACTTTCAACCAAACCTTCTGTAATAGCTCTTCGTAGTTTTTTTTTGGAACTGGAATTGCAGCACCAGAATTAGAAATATCACCAAAAGGTCTTACCCGTACTTTCTCTTAGTTTCTTTGAGACGCTAGTAAATTTTTCTAATCTTGTTTATTTAATGATTGAAGCTCGCCTATATGGGCTTGCGCTCTTGCGCCTGCACCTGAAAGAACTAAATCGATTGTATTTCTATTATTATTTTGTACTTAGTTGTTTCATGATATCTTTCATCATCTCTATCTGAACCTTTTGAATGTTTAACAGTTCTTGTTGCTGATGAATAATTAAATGATCTATTTATTCGTGAAGCATCCTTATTTCTAATTCCGATTTAAGGTTCACTATATAATCTTGCTTTGCGCGATCTCTGTCTTTTTCTTCTTGTCTGCCTTGGCTCATCATAATAAAAGGCGCTTGCAACGCGGCTAAACAAGACAGAATAAGGTTTAATAAGATAAAAGGATACGTATCAAAACCTTTGTTTATCAAAAAAATGTTTAAAAATATCCAAATAAAAATAATTGAGTTAGTCATTTAATTTCCGTATATTATAACCTTTAAAACAAGAGATATGGAACAATTTGAAGGTCAAGATATACTAAACTTTATAAAAGAATTACCAAATGATGCTGCGTGTAAAGCGTATTTAGCCAAAATAAAATGGCAAGATGGATTTACTTGTATGAAATGTGGTCATACCAAAGGCTGTGAAAAAGTAGATTATAGATACCATTGTTATAACTGTCAACACGTAGAAAGCGCCACTGCAAACACCTTATTTCATAAAGTTAAATTTGGATTGCAAAAAGCCTTTTGTGTGGTTTTTGAAATGAGTACAAGTAGTAAAAGTATTTCAAGTATTCAAATGGGAAAACGTTTTAGCATTCGCCAAGGAACAGCGTGGTATTTCATGCAAAAAGTGCGTAAAGCAATGAAAAGCAGTCAAAAATATCCTTTAGAGAAATTAATCCATGTTGATGAATTTACTGTTGGAGGGAAAGAAGAAGGCAAACAAGGAAGAAGTTATGATACGAAAAAGAAAAAGGCTGTTATCGCAGTAGAATTAACAGATGGCAATAAAGTTAAAAGAGTTTATATCAGATCCATCAAAGACTATTCTGCAAAATCATTAACCCCGATATTTGAAGAGCATATAAGTACATCTGCTAAAATAGTAACTGATAAATGGAGAGGTTACCAACCTTTAAAAGAGATGTATGACATTGACCAAATATATAGTAATAATGGTGCTAATTTCAAACAATTACACATTGTGATTATGCAAGTTAAGTCATGGTTGAGAGCAATACCAACCCATGTAAGTAAATGGCATATTCAAGCATACTTTGATGAGTTTTGTTTTAGAATTAATCGATCTCAATTTAAAACCAGCATATTTCATAAAACGATTAATAGAATGGTAGAAAGTAAACCAATATATCAAAATCAAATAAAACAGACGCTAAGCGTATAACTCAAAAAATAAATACTCCGAACATCATAATAAATTTCCAACGCCCACCAAAAGACGTAATTTTATCTGCTAAACGCTGTCCTAAAGTAAATTTAGAATTCTCTGATTTTGTATTAATTTCAGCAGAAAGTGTTTCTTGATTATAAGAGTTATTAGCACGTCTTCTTTTAAGTTACTTAACTCCCCTACTTCATTCAATAAATACAGGGCAATGTATTTCTGACGGTATTGATTTAACTCAGAAATAGAAATGACAGTTTTTAAATTAAAATTAGGAAATTCGCTTAGAATAAGATCAAATATTGATTTCCTAATGCTTTTACCTAGTACTTTTTCTGATTCCTACTATTCTCTGTTTGATATAGAACTGATAAATGTTTTCATGTAAAAACGGAGCTAAATAATTCACTTTAAATTTAGGTATACAATTAATGATAGCATAATTTATAATTATCTTTGTTATCTAATTTTAAAATGATGAAGAAGAAACTAAACCAGTTAGCTGCTACCGCAATTTGTGGCAATGATATTAGTTCTTCTTGCTTGTATGTTTCTGCTTTAGCCATTGTTTATGCAGTACAATATGCTTGGATTTCTTTATTATCGGTTTCTTTTATCTTATTTTTATTTAGAAAAATTTACGGAGAAGTGTTGAGTGCTTTGCCTTTAAATGGGGGTGCTTATAATGCGCTGTTAAATACTACTAAAAAATTTACCGCCTCTTTTGCCGCATCACTAACTGGTTTATCTTACGTGGCAACGGCGGTAATATCTACCAGTGAGGCTATAAAATACCTAAGCAGTTCATGGGTAGTAATTCCGATAATTTTTATATTTATTTTTCATTTAACCTCTTTAGTTATTTTATGCTTATTTTGTATTTACTTTATTTTCAATAACGGACTCGAAGTCCTAATTACAAACTTTAAAACCCCTACAAATGGCAGTATTACAAATGCATTGTTTTTTGGTTTTGCGCTGGCGACACCAAGCATCAAAGGATTTAAAAGTTCTGCCAATTATGTAGAAGAGCAAGAGAAGTTCTTTTAATTATTTAATTTTATGAAATATTTAAAAAATAAAAGGCAATTAAAGGTCCTATTTTTACTGATTTTAATCTTCAATTGTCAATTCATAATTTCTCAAACTAGATATGTGGATGCTGTATTTGATACAGTAAGTTCAAAAACATATACGTTTGCCATAAAAAAAATAGACAGTTTAAAATTAGATCTGTATCAACCAATTAATGATGATTTTAAAAAAAGACCTTTATTTATTATCATTCATGGAGGAGGATTTAAAACAGGAGCCAGAAATGATAAATCCCTTATATCATTGGCTAATGGAATTGCAAAAAAAGGATTTGTGGTGGCATCTGTAGATTATAGACTTTTAGATAAAAAGACAATTTTTAACTGTAATTTACCTTTTAATGAAGCTTTAAAAATATACTCAAATGCAGAAGAAGACGTATTGGAGGCAATATCCTATATTTTAAGGGGTAACTTTAAAATTGATCCTAAAAAAATTATTTTATTTGGCACAAGTGCAGGCGCAGAAACATTGCTAAATATCGCCTACAACAAACAGTTATTAGGCAAACGCTCTAAAAGGTATAAAAACATTTCTATTGCTGGAATAATTTCCATTTCAGGTGCTATTTTAAATAGTACTTTAATAAACAAATCAAATGCAGTACCTGGTGTGTTTTATCACGGAACAGAAGATAAAGTTATACCTTATTATCAGGGAGCACATCGCTCTTGCTCTCCATTAGATAAGGGATATTTTGTAATGGATGGTTCTAAAAATATAGTTGAAAAACTAGAAAGTCTTCACAAAAGTTTTATGTTTTATGGATATAAAAATAAAGGTCATAATATTTTAAATCTACCTTCAGAAGATTTTAAAGAGGCTTTTATTTTTATCAGAAAAGTAATTTTTGATGGCTCTTTTTATCAAATGAGTGTAGTAAAATAGTTCTCTTAATTCTTCTTAATTATTTTATTTTATGCGGATCCTTCTCTACATAAAAATAAATAGTATCATCTAAAATAGTAGAAAAACTGCCAATTTGATTACAACCCAAATACTTCATAAAATCTATAAACCTGGAATTATAAATGATAACGACTAAAATTATGCGTCCAAAAAGATCCCTTAAAAAGTAAAAAATCAACAAATAGTATCAGTATTTATTTTCTATTATAAGGTCTTATAATTAATCCTAAAGGCCTACCATATATAAAATAATTATTCATCCAATCTAAAAAAACAATCGCTTTATTTCTAAAACCTATCAATGACATAGTGTGAATAAACATCCAAACTAACCATGCAAAAGTCCCTTGAAATTACCAATTCGTCAGGTTCACAACCGGCTTTCTTCGGTCTGTTGTTGCCATTGTACCTTTGTCTTTATATGCAAAAGATTGTAATGCTTTTTCTTTTATTAGATTGATACTATTATTTGGTAACTGTTTTCCATATTGCTGTTCAACGGTCGCTAACATTGGAAATCCTTTTGGGTTTTCTTTTGAAATATAACTCGCCACATCCCTAATTGCAAAAATTGAACGGGTATTTAAAACCTGATTAAACTCATTAATAACAATTCTATTACCAACAAAAGTCTCTTCTGTCAATCCATTAATTGGGTTTCCTTTGACGCCTGCCGTCCAAATTACAGTGTCTGTTTTAAAGGGTGTTTCATCCGCGAGTGTTAAATAAGTTTCGTCATAACTTACAACTTTTACGTTTAGATTTACATTAATTTCTTATTCATTTAGGTACTCATAACTTTTAAGAGAAGCATTTTCAGAAGTTACTGATGATACTTTTGGTGAAGCTTCATCTAAATTAATTTCCATTTTTGAAATATCTAAAACGGAAAATCTTTAGGAATTATGAGGCGTTTCATTTCTGCGAGTGCCTCTGCTAATTCAATTCCTGCTTGTCCTAAAGCAACTATGGCAATGTTCAATATTTCTTCAAGAGATTGGTCCTTTTGGTTAATTAATGCCTTTTCTAAATTTTAAAAAATAAAACTCTTAAGATTTAAAGCATCCAAAATTGATTTTAAAATTAAAATAATTAGTTTCACTACCTGTGGCAATGATTAAATAATCAAATGGAAATACACCTATTGAAGTTTTCTATTTCGTTCTCAACGGTATTTAAAGCATTCATTTTGGCCATTCTAAAAGTTACATTTTTATAACCTTTAAAAATTCATCTTATTGGGTATGCAATGCTATCCGGTTCTAAACCACCTGTAGCAATTTGATACATTAACGGTTGAAAATTATAATAGTTATTTTGATCCATTAAAAGAACATCTGCATTTTAGTCCTTTAGTGCTTTTGCTAGCGATAAGCTGCCAAACCCGGCGCCAATAATAATTATTTTTGGTATATTAATTTTCATCTTCGTTTATGTGTAAAATGTGTAATAATCTTTGGGCAATGGGCTCAAAAATAACGGCTACTGTGCTTAAAAAAGCAATTCCGCTAAATACCGCATAAAATGAAGCGAATAGTTTCACGCTATCTGAAGGCATTTCATCTACTGGACCCAATCCTGTTAAAATTAAAGAGGCATTGTAAAAGGAATAAATCCATGAAATATTAGCAAAGTAATTGCAGTCAATGGACCATATAGCTCAGAAAATGCAATTAGTAAGCTTGAAAAGAGAAAGGACTTTATCAATCTTACCATAAACTTATTAAATGGTAAAACTTGATGTGTATTGTGTTCAAAAAGATGCTTTATTTTTTAAGATTTTATAACCAAGATATAGATGCTGTAAAATGAATTCGTAATTTTTAATGCAGCACAGTTAAACCGATTTCTTTTGATGTAAAAAAATAATAGTGGACTGATTGCAAGTCAAGTTGCTTGCATCCAGTTGTTTTTAAAATTGTAGTTCTCATAATTTTATGAGTATTAAAAATATAAAACCCCACTGCGCAAAACTGATAATCATTTGAGTATGCAAAATATTCTTTTATAACAGATTCCATGCCTTTTTCTATTTCATAGAAATTGGCATTATTACTTAAAAAAAATCTATTAAAAAACAATTACTATAAAACAGTAACTCGGACTTTTTTCTTTTTTAATCGCGTATTATTTAATTTTTCTACCAAACCATTAGCAAGTGCTCGTGGAATTGCAACAAACGCACAATCGGGTTTTAATTCAATCGTACCTAATTGGTCTTTAGTCAAACCGCCTTGTTTTATAAATAAACCAGCGATATCCCCTTTTGAAATTTTATCTTTTCTTCCGCCAGAAATAAATAACGTTTCCCAATATTGAGGTTCTAATTTTGCCTTTTTAGAAATGTTTTCACCTTTTGAATTTTTAATAAAATCTGGCGAAGTTTCTTTTTCCCATTTTAAAATATAAGCCGTTCCTTTTTCATTTATTCTTGCCGTTCTTCCATTTCTATGAATAAAATCTTCTTCATGCTGCGGCAATTCAAAATGAATAATATATTTAATTTCAACGATATCTATTCCTCTAGAAGCTAAATCGGTCGCAATTAATAATTGACAGGTTCCGTTTCTAAATTTAATTAAAGAACGCTCTCTATCTTTTTGCTCCATTCCGCCTGAAAAACAAGCATGACTAATATTATTACGATCTAAAGAAGCACTTACTTTTTCAATACTGTCTTTTAAATTACAGAAAACAATTCCGGGATCATTCCCAATATGCTGAATTAGATCCAACAAAGTTGTTAATTTATTTTTTTCAGGAGCAATTACTGTTTTAATAGCCAATTGCGACGTTCTCTTTTCTTTTAAATAATTAATGATTGTTGGCTTGTCTAATTTAACAAATTCAGGAATTTCAACACCTTGAGTAGCAGAAGTTAAGATGCGTTTATTTAAAGCAGGCAATTGATTAATAATTCCTCTCATTTCATATTCAAAACCTACTTCTAAAGACTTGTCAAACTCATCTAAAATCAAGGTTTTAATATAATCTTTAGAAAAACGATCATTGGCAAAATGGTCTGCAATTCTACCCGGGGTTCCTATTAAAATTGCAGGTATGTGTTTTAATTCAATTTTATCTTTAGACATTGGTCGGCCACCATAAACTGCATTCACTTTGTAACCAGAACCCATTGTACGGATAACTTGTTCAATTTGTATCGCTAATTCTCTGGATGGCACCAATATTAACGCCTGAATTTCATTTGATTCTGGATCTAAAGAATCAATCAATGGCAAACAAAAAGCAAGTGTCTTTCCAGTTCCTGTTGGCGATAATAAAATGGTATTTGTAGTTGTTTCTATGACAGAAACGGCCTCTTCTTGCATCGAATTTAAAGCAGTAATATTTAATTTTGCTAATATATCCTCTTGATTCTTAATGTTATTTGCCATAATTATTTTGTTCTATTAGACGTAAATCAGTAATTAAATGTATCAATAGTCTTACACTACCTTTTAACAGACAATTTAACTTTTAATACTAATTAACAGATTTCGTTATTTCTTTTTTTTCTTTTTAGGTGCTTCCGGTTTTGTTTTTGTAGAAGCCATTTGTGCTAAGTAATTTGCCAATATTTTATCAACTAATTCCTCTTTTGTTAAATGATGAAATATTGTTTTTATTTGTGCTTTAAAATCTTGAGAAACGTCGTGATTCGGCCTCGTTTTAAATATTTTTTTGGCCCACAACAAACCATTGTTTTCTTCAATACTTTTTGAATCGGCTTTTTTAAATTGATGAAATTGAATGCCTAATACTTTTTCAAATTCAGGAATATCTTGCACTTCATCATCTTGAATAATACTTAAAGAAAGCCCCTTTGCTCCTGCTCTTGCTGTACGTCCGCTTCTATGAACATACGTATCATACGTGTCTGGTAAATGATAATTTACCACATATTCTATTTCTTTTACGTCAATTCCACGAGCAGCTAAATCCGTAGCTACTAAAATATTAATGTTACCTTCTCTAAATTGCCCCATAATTCGATCACGAATTCCTTGCGTTAAACTACCATGAATAGCCCCAGAAGAGAATTTATTAATGGCTAGATTTTTTGCTAGTTTATTAACTGCAGCTTTCGTTTTACAAAATATAATTCCGCGTTTCCCATCCTTAGAACTTAAAAAATGAAGTAAGACCTCTAATTTCTCAATCGGTTTTACAACAACATATTGATGATCAATTCCCTGATGACCAACAGTTCCCATATCCGCTTCAATATGAATTACCTGTTTCGCCATGTAATTTTGAACTAATTGTTTGATCGTTCCTGGCATTGTAGCCGTAAACAACAACGTTCTTCTTGATTTCGGAATTTCTTTGATAATAGCATCTACCTCTTCTTTTAAAGCAGTGACCATTTCATCGGCTTCATCCAAAACGAAATACTTGATTTCTTTAATATTGATGGCATCACGTTTTACTAAATCTACCAAACGACCTGGAGTTGCAATTACAATATGAGTCGTTGATTTTAAGCGTTCTATTTGCGGTTTTATGGGTATTCCGCCACAAATAGAAGCAATAGATATTTCTGGAATTTCTGTTGAATAAGAAACTAAATTATCATAAATCTGATGCCCTAATTCTCTCGTTGGCGCTAATATTAACGTCTGAATTTGAGTGTTTTCTAAATCAACTAATTGCAGCAAAGGCAATCCAAAAGCAGCCGTTTTACCCGTTCCTGTTTTTGCTAAAACAACCAAATCCTCTTTTTGATTTAATACAACAGGAATTGTCTTTGTCTGAATATCTGTAGGAACAGAAATTTCTAACTTAGCTAAACTATATTGCAATTGTTTATGAATCCCTAACTCTGAAAACGATTTTGACATCAAATAATTTTTTTGCAAAGGTACTAATAAGGTTCTTGGTAAATGAACAAATGATTCCTGTGAATTTAGAATATTGATAATTAGAAAAAAGCGCGATTTTATATCTATATTAACATCCGTAAAGGCAGTCTGAATCCGTATCTTTGATAAAACTATTTTCAGAAACAATTTGGAACAGATAAAAGAATATTTAGATCAAATAGCAACCATTTCTAAATTTGATTGGGATTTCTTCAACTCCAAATTAAAGCGTCGCGTATTTCAGAAAAAAACTATTTTTTTAAAACTTAATGAGATAGAAAATCATATTTCATTTATTGAATCGGGTGTCGTTCGTTTATTTATTCCTAACGAAGATCCAGACAAAGAAACTACTTTTGGATTTAGCTTTGAAAATCAGTTTATAAGTGCTTACGATTCTTTTTTAACTCAAAAACCATCCGCATACCAACTGCAATCACTTACCGAAACTACGATTGTAAGTATAACCTATGCCGATTTACAAGAAGTTTATAAAACAACGCAAATAGGTAATTTAATTGGCCGTTTAACTGCAGAACGTTTGTTTTTGATAAAATCTAAAAGAGAGCAAAATCTTTTAAATTTATCAGCAAAAGAACGTTATTTGAGATTATTTAAAGAGCGTCCAGAGCTCTTGAAAGTAATTCCACTAAAATATATTAGCTCTTATATAGGTGTAACCGCGCAGGCTTTAAGTAGAATAAGAAAACGTATTTAATTGATTTAGGTTCATTGTTTACAAGCTAACATCCAATTATCTTTGTAAAAAAAACGTATGGTTATTGTTATTTTTGTTCTAGTTCTATGGTATGGAGGTTTGTTTTTTCAATCTTTCTTTTTGCATCGATATGCAGCACATCAGGTGTTTACAATGTCGAAAACTATGGAAAAAATTACTTTTATTCTAACTTGGATTTTTCAAGGTTCTAGTTATTTAAGCGCATATGGTTACGGAATTATGCATAGAATGCATCACGCATATACGGATACTGAAAAAGATCCTCACTCACCATCTCACGATCCAAATATGTTTGCGATGATGTGGAAAACAAAAAATATTTATCAGGATATTAATACACAGCGCATTGCTGTTGATGAACGTTTTACTAAAAATGTACCCCAATGGAAATCATTTGATGCATTTGCTGGCTCAAAACTTTCTCGCATACTTTGGATTACAGAATACGTATTATTCTTTGCTTTTTTTGTAAACGCTTGGTGGCAATGGTTATTATTACCAATAACCTTTTTAATGGCACCAATTCATGGCGTAATCATTAACTGGTTTGCACATATTTATGGGTATGCAAATTTTAAAATGAAAAATACTAGTAAAAATCTATTTCCCTTTGATTTTTTAATGATGGGCGAAGGATATCATAATAATCACCATAAATACTCAAGTAGCGCTAATTTTGGGGTAAAATGGCACGAAGTTGACGTTACTTATTTAATTATAATAGTATTAAATTCTTTTGGTTTTATTCAGTTAAAACCGATTAAGCTTAAAAAATAATAATTGAAGTTTAGATATTAAAAAAATGCTCACAAGACTTTTTATATTCTTGTGAGCATTTTTTTTTGCTAATTAAATTTAGTAATAACAGGTGAATTTAAAATCACTCTAAAATCATTTATTTATCAATTTTGCTTAAACCTTATGCGTTTCAGCGATATCATAAATTTTAAAACGGTGCTATTTAGGTACCAATTATAATTTTCTTTGTAACTGCTTAATTATCAGCATAAATTTTCAAAAGATATAATCCAGCAGTTAATTACTTTGTGTTTAGGTGTTTAGTAGCAGTGCTTTTATCGATTACTAATTGACCTAAAGTATTTTATAGTAGCACTTTTTGGATCATTTTATTTGTTCTAATCGCAATGAAATCTGAAAAAGGATTCGGGTAAACAGAAAACGTATCTCAAAAGCATCGGTAACGCTTAAAGGATTATTTTTGATATATTTTTACATAATCTATAACCATACTACTTTCTGTGAAATTAGCGTCTGGAGTGCTAGAATAACCCCCACAGCAATATTTAACAACAAAAATTGCTCCTTGTCAAAGGGCCAAGTTGCATCATTTTTTGTAGATGGTTTATAGGTATAATAACCAATACCATCAATCATAAACGTAATTTGATTTGGAGACCAATTCATAGAATAAATATGAAAATTTTCTGCCACATTAGTAAGTGTTTTTGTAGAAGTATTCACTGTATTTCCAAAACTAGAAGGTGTATGCAAAGCACTTGAAACATTATTTGTTGCATGTAAGCCATGTTCCATAATATCGATTTCACCACAACTTGGCCAATTTTTCGTTCCAAAACCTTGCTCATACCAATAAGATCCTGGTTCATTCACGTTTTTACCTAAAGTCCAAATAGCAGTCCAAATTCCGTTTCCAAAAGGAAGTTTTGCGCGCACATCTACTCTGCCATGTGTAAATGCATATTTAGAGGTTAATCTTGCAGAAGTATAATTTAAAGCAACCCCGTTTTGTGTAAAATCTTCTTTTTTAGCAACAATATTCAAGTATCCATCAGTAACATTAGCATTTTCAGTGCGATCTGTATAATGTTGCAATTCGCCATTATACCATTTACCTCCATTTGGACCTATTGTTTGTTGAAACCATTTTGTACCGTCAATAGCGCCATTTCCATCAAACTCATCAGACCAAACTAAATCGGTGTAAATAACATCTAACGTATTTGGATTTGTTGGTGCTGTTCCGTCTGTAATATCATCTATTAAATAAGTTCCAGGAGTTTTAGAAGCGTCATCAATAATTACAAAAAGTCTAGTATAAGTTCCCGTTGCATTTATATTTGCACCATTTGCGCTATTTTTAGCATTAGAAAAATCGAAACTAATGGTTTTCCAATTCGAAGGCGAAGGAACCGTAAATGTTTCTTTAACTTCAACATTCGTATTCGTGGCACTTTCTAGTTTTAAAAGGATATTATGAGAATTTGGATCAAAAGAATAAAAATCTAAGGTTATTTTTTGTTGAATATCTAAATTAACTGCAACATCTATATAAAAACCTTGACTAGCGTTTGCAACATTATTGAAAAATTTACCAACTTTATTGCCCAAATCTTTTGGGTCATTTATTGTTGAAAAACCAGCACCATCAAAAGTAATAAAGGTATCAGCAGAATCTGTAAAATCAATTGGCATTTCTTGACTATTGAGTTGTAAATAGATTAAAAAAATGATAATTATTAAAGTATAATTGATTTTCATCGGGAAATTTTTTTTTCAAAAATACTAATTATTACCAAAAATCGACAATTAAAGCCCTATACAAGAACCATACAAATAATGACACAAAGGGTATTTAAGAATTTAAGCCTAATTTTAGTTTGGTATTTGCTGACTTAAACAATGTAAAGTTCCAAATCCCCAAATTAAATCGATGGCACTTATCCCTATGATTTCTCTACTAGGAAAACAATCAGAAAGAATATTTAAGGCAACTCGATCATTTGCATCATTAAAAGTTGGTACTAAAATACATTTATTTAAGATTAAAAAATTAGCATAACTAGCGGGTAAACACAGTTCCTCGAAAATAATTTCTTTAGGCATTGGTAAAGGTATTATTTTTAATTTTTCACCATTTTCTAAAGTTGAATTTTGTAGTATTTTTAAATTGTCTTGCAAAGGTTTATAGTTGGCACTTTTTTTATCGGCTTCAATTACGGTGACTACAGTATTTTCGTTTACAAAACGGCACAAATCGTCAATATGACCATGCGTATCATCGCCAACAACGCCATTGCCTAACCAAATAATATTTGTAATTCCTAAATATTCTTTAAAAACAGCTTCGTAATCCACTTTGAGAAAACCTTGATTTCTTACCTGAATTGTTGGGTGTAATAAACATTCTTCTGTAGTAATTAAGGTTCCTTTTCCGTTGACCTCTAAAGCGCCACCTTCCATCACAACAGGTTTTCCTTTATACGTAACTTGCGTTAATGGAATGTTTAAAAAGCCTGCCACTTTTTTGGGTACATTTTTATCTAATTTATGATTCGCATATTTTGCCCATCCATTAAATTTAAACTGTAATGCTTCTCTTTTGTTGTTATTTTTTACAATAATAGGCCCTGAATCTCGCATCCAACTTCTGTTGGTTTTTTGAAGAATAAAAGATACTTTTTTAAGGTTGATATTCCCCTGTATCATCATCTCTGTAACCTTGACCTTTAATTTCTCATTAGCAACCACTAAAAAAACTTCTTCATACAAAGAAACCTTTTCGATAAACTCTATAAAAGCCCATTGCACAGCACTGTATTTTCCTGGCCAATCGCTACCATTATCAGGAAAACAAAGCAATATACCTTGTTGATTTTCCCATTCTGCTGGAAATCTTCTCATTAGTCTATGGCTCTTTTAGTAATATCTCCAAATGCATCAATTCGCCTGTCTCTAAAAAACGGCCAATTTTGACGCACATTTTCTTGTAAATCCAAATCTACTTCAGCAATTAATATTTCTTCTTTATCATGAGACGCTTGTGCTAATATTTCTCCTTGAGGACCTGCAATAAATGAAGCTCCCCAAAATTCGATACCCGCAGTATCTGGTAAGTATTTTTCTAAACCAATTCGGTTTGCGGCAGCAACATATATTCCGTTCGCAACAGCATGTCCTTTCATTACATTCATCCAAGCATTGTATTGATTTACACCATATTGCTCTTTTTCTTGGGGATGCCAACCAATTGCTGTTGGATAAAACAACACTTCGGATCCTTTTAATGCAGTAAGCCTTGCAGCTTCGGGATACCATTGATCCCAACAAATTAAAGTGCCAATATTTCCTTTTTTTGTTGGTGAGTTTATAAAACCTAAATCACCTGGAGTGAAATAGAATTTCTCGTAAAAATGAGGATCATCCGGAATGTGCATTTTTCTATATAAACCGGCTTCTGTTCCGTCCGTATCAATAATATAAGCACTATTATGGTAAATACCGGCCATTCTTTTTTCGAAAAAAGGAACAATAATTACAACACCAAGCTCTTTCGCTAAAGCACTAAAAGCGATAAAAGAACCGCTATATAAAGGTTCTGCTAGCGCAAAATTATCTACGTTTTCACTTTGACAAAAATAATGACTGCTATATAATTCTGGTAAACTAATAACTTCTGCACCTTTTTCTGCAGCTTTTTTAACCCAATGTAAACATTTCTCTAAGTTGTTTTTGGCAACATCGTTTAAGTTTAACTGAATTACTGCTATTTTATATTTTTTCATTCCTGATTTTAAATTGAGAGCATAAAAATAAGAAAATAATGTTTATATCATTATCAATTTCTATTTTTTAGAACTTTTTCACCAATTAAAAACGAAAAGCATCTTTTATTAAAACCTACTTAAAGATCAACATCAATAAGAACTTAATGATGCTTAAAATTAAATAGTATAAAAATAATCCTAATCTTTTAAAAACAACTTCTAGAAAACAGTTCCTTTTTGATTATACCTGCCTTTTTCTTGAAGTAATAAAATAGACACCTGTTAATAAAACTACAGATGCAACTATAGATTGTGTTGTAAATTCTTCATTCAGAAAATACCACCCTAAAAACATGGCAATTATAGGGTTTACATAGGCAGATGTTGATACTTTTTCTGGTGAAACTGATTTCAATAAATAATTGAAAGATGTAAAAGCAAGAATACTTCCAAAAGTAATAAGAAATAGCATAGAACCTTGTACTTTAAAACTCCATGATGTTGGTGCTAGCCAAGCTTCATCAAATCCTAAACTGGCAATAATCAGCACAATTCCTGCTGTAATCATTTGATACCCGGTGCTTACGAAAAAGTTTTTTGGTAAATCTGCCTTGGATACAAATACGCTGCCATAACTCCAACTTAAAACACAAGTAAAGATCATAAATATTCCTAGAAGACTTTCTTTAGAAACCGCAATTTCTGTTTGACTTACTAATAAATACATCCCAAATACACCTAATAAAACCCCAATTATCGATTTTTTTTGCATTTTTTTTTGATCTATTAAACGCAATAATAACAATACAAAAAGCGGTTGCGTTGATGCTAATAGTGAAGCAAAACCAGAATCTACATATTTTAAAGCCCAAACAAAAACACCATTTCCGTACACTAAAAATAAAAATCCAGATATTAGAGTGTTTAGCAATTGCTTCTTCGAAATTACTAGCGACTTTTTAAGCACTTTTGCAATAATCAGTATTAAAAAACCGGCTGTTAAAAAACGAATAGAGGCTAAGAAAAACGGTGATAATTCTGTAACCGCTATTTTATTAAATAAATAGGTAGAACCCCAAATTACATAAATAGCAATAAAGGCGAAGATTATAAGTACTTTAGAATTTTTCAATTGAATTGTATTAATTATTGTAAAAGTACTCTTTATATTTTCTGTTTAATAAAATTTATAATTGTTTTATATTTTGAAGAAAGAAATATGAGAATGGCAAAAACAGTGCTAAATAAGTTATTACATCAAAAAAAATAAAAAAAGTAATTATTGCTGGTATTACCCATTTAATTGGTTTAGAAAAAGAATTCAAAAAAATATTTGAATTTAAAAGTAATTTTAATGAATAATTATTAGATTTTTAGTGGTCTTTTTAATCTAAAAACCTCATAAAAAATTGTGAGATTTTTTTTCTATAAATACACTATTTGTGTCTACCTTTTAATTCAGCTTCAATATCTTTTAAAGTAAAGCCTTTTGCTTGTAACAACATTAAATAATGAAATAACAAATCTGCAGATTCATATAAAAATAATTCATCATTGTTATCCATCGCCTCGATAACGGTTTCAACAGCCTCCTCACCTACTTTCTGAGCTATTTTATTAATTCCCTTTTCAAACAGACTCGCCACATACGATTTTTGAGTGTCTTTATTTGCAACTCTTTCTGTAATAACACTTTCTAAAGTAGAAAAGAAACCATAATTCTGTTTATTTTCTTCTTCCCAACAAGTATCAGTTCCTTTATGACATGTTGGTCCATTTGGGTTCACTTGAATCAATAACGTGTCATTATCGCAGTCTAGCTTCATACTTACTAAATGCAACACATTTCCGCTTTCTTCACCCTTAGTCCAGAGCCTATTTTTAGTTCTTGAAAAGAAAGTAACTAATTTTGTTTCTTCTGTTTTTGTGAGTGCTTCTTGATTCATATATCCCAACATCAATACATTTTTTGTTGTTGCATCTTGAATTACAGCAGGTACTAATCCGTCTCTATTTTTATTGAAATCTATATTCATTATCTTAATTTTAACTCCATTTTTACATCTGCAGATTCGAAATGAGCATCTATTACTTCTATATGTATAAACCCTAATTTTTCGTATAATTTTAAAGCACTCTTTAATCGACTACTAGATTCTAATGTAATTGTTTTTACCTTTTTCTCAATACAAATGTCAATACAAACTTGCATTAATTTCGCTCCTATTCCTAAACCTTTATGACCTTCAGCAACACCTAATTTTAATATTTCGTACTTATATTTATCAATAGGAATTAAACTAATTGTACCTACAATTTTATCATTTAAATGCGCCAAAAAAATTAAACTCCCTTTTTCTATATACTCGTTAGGGTTGTCTAATAAATCATCATCAGCTTTTTCATATAAATTATACTTATGCAACCAGTCTAAAGAGATTTCTTTAAACTGTTGATGATATCTATCTTCGTATTTTCTAATTTGTAAATCTTTCATTTTTCTATTTTAAAAGATTTAGATTCTTACTGGAATATTCTTTTTCTTCAATGCTTCCTTTAATTCTAAAATCGCAATTTCCCCAAAATGGAAAACACTTGCTGCTAAGGCTGCATCCGATTTCCCTACTGTAAAAGTATCTATAAAATGTTGCACCGTTCCTGCTCCACCAGACGCTATAATTGGAATATTTAATTCTGATGATAATTTAGCCAACGCTTCATTTGCAAAACCAGCTTTTGTCCCATCATTATTCATGGACGTAAATAAGATTTCTCCCGCGCCACGTTTTTCTACTTGTTTTGCCCAATCAAATAAATTGATTTTTGTAGGAATCGTTCCTCCTGCCAAATGTACAAACCATTCGCCATTAATTTGTTTTGCATCGATAGCAACCACAACACATTGACTCCCAAATTTATCTGCCAATTCGTTTACCAAATCGGGTCTTTTTACTGCGGATGAATTTATCGAAACTTTATCAGCACCACATTTTAAAAGTGCATCAACATCTTCAATAGAAGATATTCCACCACCAACCGTAAAGGGAATATTTACTTGTTCAGCAACTTTTAAAACCATTTCTAACATGGTTTTTCTGCCTTCTAAAGTTGCAGAAATATCTAAAAAAACCAATTCATCTGCGCCTAAATCTGCATATTGTTTTGCCAAAATCACAGGATCTCCAGCATCAATTAAATTAACGAAATTGATACCTTTTACAGTTCTTCCATTTTTAATATCTAAACAAGGTATTATTCTTTTTGTTAACATTTTTTTCTGTCTTCGTCATTGCGAGGTACGAAGCAATCTCTATTTTAATTAACAGATTGCTTCATTTCATTCGCAATGACATTTAGTTATTTAGTATAAATTTCTCCAATTGCTTTAAGCTAATTCTATTTTCATAAATCGCTTTTCCAATAATAACACCTTCACAACCTAATGTTGCTAATTTAGGCAGTTCATCAAATGTTGAAATTCCTCCAGAAGCGATTAGTTTTAAATTAGAAGTCTCCTTGAGTGCAGTCGAAAGGTTATTATTAGTTCTCGACTGCACTTGAACTGACATTTCAGTTGAATTCAAAATCTGCTGATACATATCAAAACTTGGTCCTTGTAACATGCCATCTTTAGAAATATCGGTACAAATTACATATTGAATTCCTTTTTGCTGATAATCAGAAATAAAAGGAATCAACTCTAAAGTACTTTCTTCTTGCCAACCGTTCGTTGCAATCTTCCCTCCTGATGCATCCGGATAAAAATCAGCTCCTAAAATAATTTTATCTGAACCATATTTTTCAATCCAACTTTCAAAAATTTCACTATTTTTTACAGCAATACTTCCGCCAGTCACCTGATTTGCTCCTGAATTAAAAGCAATTTCTAAATCCTTATCAGATTTTAAACCACCACCAAAATCAATCTTTAAACTAGTTTTAGACGCAATTTGTTCCAATAATTTATAGTTGATAATCTGACTGGCTTTTGCGCCATCTAAATCTACCACGTGCAAATATTCGATACCTGCAGCTTCAAATTCTTTGGCAACTTCTAATGGATTTTCATTATAGATTTTCTTTGTATTGTAATCGCCTTTTGTTAAACGAACACATTTTCCGTCTATAATATCTATGGCTGGTATTATTCTCATTGATTCATTTGTTAATCAACCCTGAACTTGTTTCAGGGTCTGTTTTTAATTTCTAACGTAATTAAATCTGGGTTAAATTTCTTTACTAAATTCCATTTCCACTCTTTATGCCAATTCTTTAATTGTTTCTCTCTTTTTCTTGCTGATTTATTATCACTATGTAATTCAAAATAGACGAGTTCAAAGACACTATACTTTTTCGTGAAATTAGCACCTTTTCCAGACTTATGAACTTTAATTCTTTCTACTAAATCTTTTGCAGCAACAATGTACAGAACCGTTTTATTCTTATTTGATAATATGTAACAATAATAGTTTACTTTTCAAATCATTTAAATTAACAGATTCTGAAACAAGTTCAGAATGGAATTATAGATTCAAAAAATTCTCTAGAATTTTTGATCCTTCCACTCCACTCTTCTCTGGATGAAATTGCACTCCGTAAAAATTATCTTTTTGCAAAGCAGATGCGTATTCAATTTCATAATCTGTGGTTGCAATTGCTTCTTCACAATTTTCTGCATAAAAACTATGTACCAAATACATAAATTCTTTTTCTTTAATTCCGGTAAATAAGTCTGATTTTAAATCATAAATAACATTCCAACCCATTTGCGGAACTTTTACCACTTTAGAAAATTTCTTTACATTCACATTAAAAATCCCTAATCCTTTTGTATCTCCTTCTTCAGATGAGTTGCACATTAATTGCATTCCCAAACAAATTCCCAAAACAGGCTGTTTTAGCGTCGGAATAACTTTATCCAATCCGCTTTCTTGCAACATCTTCATGGCTGTACTCGCCTCACCAACTCCTGGAAAAATAACTTTATCCGCAGTTCTAATTTCATCAATATTATTTGACAAGATAGCATCAACTCCTAAACGCTTAAAGGCAAACTGAATGCTTTTAATATTACCTGCTCCGTAATTTATAATTATTAATTTCATTACTTTGGTTGTTGGTTGTTGGTTGTTGGTTGTTGGTTTGTTCTATCAACCAACAACCAGAAACTAACAACTAATTATAAAACTCCTTTTGTACTTGGTAAAAACATTTTATTTACATCTCTTTTCACCGCCATTTTCATTGCTTTTGCAAAAGCTTTAAAAATACCTTCTATTTTATGATGCTCGTTTGTTCCTTCAGCTTTAATATTTAAATTACATTTTGCACTATCTGTAAACGATTTAAACAAATGATAAAACATTTCTGTAGGCATATCTCCTATTTTTTCTCGTTTAAAGTCAGCATCCCATTCTAACCAGTTTCTACCACCAAAATCTACTGCAACTTGGGCTAAACAATCATCCATTGGCAAACAAAAACCATAACGTTCAATACCCAATTTATTTCCCAGCGCTTTGTTAAATAATTCGCCAAAAGCAATCATCGTATCTTCTATAGTATGATGCTCGTCAACTTCTAAATCACCATCTACTTTTATGGTTAAATCCATATTTCCATGTTTACCAATTTGGTCTAACATATGGTCGAAAAAAGATAACCCTGTATGAATATCATTTTTACCAGAACCGTCTAAATTTACTTTAATGTAAATCTTTGTTTCATTGGTATTTCTAGTGATTTCTGCAACTCTGTCTTTTAACTTTAAAAACTCATAAATTTGAGACCAATCGTTACTTGTTAAGGCAATACAATCCAAAATTTCTTGTTTTGAAGTTTCTATTTCATCAGCACCTAATTCTGGATCTTCGGATAAATAAATACCTTTTGCTCCTAGATTCTTCGCCAACTCCATATCTGTAATTCGATCTCCTAAAACAAAAGAATTTTCTAAATCATATTCCTCAGAAAAATACTTGGTTAACAAACCTGTTCTTGGTTTTCTAGTTTCAGCATTTTCATGCGGAAACGTTTTATCAATAAAAACATCCGTAAAAATAACACCTTCTTTTTGAAAGGCAGTCATTACTTTATTCTGTGCTGGCCAAAAAGTATCTTCGGGAAAAGAAGCGGTTCCTAATCCATCCTGATTTGTAACCATCACCAATTCGTAGTCCAATTCTAAAGCAATTTTTGCCATGTATTGAAATACTTTCGGGTAAAATTCTAACTTTTCTAAACTATCTAATTGATAATCTACTGGGGGCTCTAATACTAAAGTGCCATCTCTGTCTATAAATAATACTTTTTTCATGATAAACTTGTGAATCAACGCTAAACTTAATTCAGCGTCTATATTATACTATTGTATCTCTTTTAAAGTTCTTAATAACTTCTCATTTTCTTCAGAAATACCCACACTAATTCGCAAACAGTTTTCGCACAAAGGTTCATTTGTACGGTTTCTAATTACAACACCATATTCAATTAATTGCTTGTAACGTTTTGCAGCATCATCAACTTTAATCAGTATAAAATTACTGTCTGTTGGGTACACTTTTTCAATAAAATCTACACAAAATTCTAATTCTTTTTTAAGATGATTTCTTTCACTAATTAATTGCGAGATTTCATTCTCAACTTCCTTCAAATTTTGAAGTCTGTTAATTGCTCTTAGTTGCGTTAACTGATTTATGTTATAAGGCGGTTTAATATTGTTTAAAATTTGAATTATTTCTGCGGATGCATAGCAAACTCCTAAACGAATTCCTGCCATTCCGTATGCTTTAGAAAGCGTTTGTGTAATCACTAAATTAGGGAATTCTTCCATTCTTTTTAACCAACTTTCTTGTTCAGAAAAATCGATATACGCTTCATCGATGACTACTAAACCTTTAAAATTGGTCAATAAATAGTCTACTTTTTCTGCTGTAAAACTATTTCCCGAAGGATTGTTTGGCGAGCATAAAAATAAAATTTTCGAATTTGCATCCACTACATTTAAAATAGCAGCTACTTCTGGCTGAAAGTCGGTATTTAATAAAACTTTTCTGTTTTCTATATTATTTAAATTAGCCAAAACTGAATACATTCCGTAGGTTGGCGGCAACGTAACCACGTTATCTTCTTTTGGTTCGCAAAAAGCTCTAAAAATTAAATCTAAAACTTCATCACTTCCATTGCCCAGAAGGATGTTCTTTTTATCAATATTTTTAATTTTTGATAAAACATCTTTTACGCTATTTTGCTGCGGATCTGGATACCTGTTTACACCATTTTCAAACGGATTTTCATTCGCATCTAAGAAAATCATTTCGGCAGTAGTTGCGTCTTTGTATTCATCTCTTGCAGACGAATATGGTTTTAGAGATTTAATATTTTCTCTAATTAGGTTGTTGATGTTAAAATTCTTCATATTCAATAAAACTTTGACAAAATCAGTCTAAATATTTAGTATATTATTTTAAATCTTTTAAACGAATTGAAACTGCATTTTTATGTGCTTGCAAACCTTCTGCTGCCGCCATTAACTCAATTGCATTTCCTATTTTTTTTATCCCTTCTTTTGTTATTTTTTGAAACGTAATACTTTTGGTAAAACTATCTAAATTAACACCCGAATACGCTTTGCTAAATCCGTTTGTTGGCAAGGTATGATTAGTTCCTGAAGCATAATCTCCTGCACTTTCTGGCGTATAATTTCCAATAAAAACAGAACCTGCATTTTCTATATTGTTCACATAAAAATCAGTATCATTTGTACACACAATAAAATGTTCTGGACCGTATTCGTTAATCAATTCTAACGCAATTGCGTCATTCTCTACAAATATGGATTTCGAATTGTGTATTGCTTTTTGCGCAATATCAACTCTAGGCAACTCTAAAAGTTGTTTTTCTATTTCTTCGGATACTTGCTGAATCAATTCTTTGGATGTTGACACCAAAATAACTTGACTGTCTGCGCCATGTTCTGCCTGGCTTAATAAATCGGATGCTACATAACTTGCATTCGCAGAATCATCGGCAACAACTAATAATTCACTCGGACCTGCTGGCATATCAATCGCGACGCCAAATTTAGTTGCCAATTGTTTTGCAACAGTTACAAACTGATTTCCAGGGCCAAATATTTTATATACTTGCGGAATGCTTTCTGTTCCAAAGGTAAAACCTGCAATCGCTTGAATTCCCCCAACTTTAATGATTTTTGTAACACCGCATAATTGCGCAGTGTATAAAATTGCTGGGTGTATTTTACCTTCTTTATTTGGTGGCGAACACAATACTATTTCTTTACAACCTGCAATCTGAGCAGGAACTGCCAACATTAAAACTGTTGAAAATAAAGGTGCTGTTCCGCCAGGAATATACAAACCAACTTTCTGAATTGGTCTTTTTTCTTGCCAGCAAAAAACACCTTTTGTAGTTTCTATACTTACTTTTTCTGTTTTTTGTGCAATATGAAAATTAGTAACATTCTCTTTTGCTAATTTAATAGCCCCTTTTAACTCCTCAGAAACTAACAAAATTGCATCTTGAATTTCATCCGAAGAAACCAAGTTGCTTTCTAAAGAAACACCATCAAATAGTTGTGTGTATTTATTGATTGCTGCATCACCATTTCTTTTAACGTCGTCAAAAATTTGATTGACGGTTTTTTCAATATCATCAACCGTTTTTGTAGGTCGTTCTACTATTTTTTTCCAGTCTTTTTTGAGTGGATTTATAATTGTTTTCATACTTAAAATACCATTTTTTCAATAGGACACACTAAAATACCTTCTGCTCCTTTTGCTTTTAAATCTTCAATAATTTCCCAAAATTCATTTTTGGTAATTACGGTATGCACAGAACTCCACCCTTTTTCTGCCAATGGCAAAACTGTTGGACTTCTCATACCTGGTAACAATGCTAAAATACTCTCTAGTTTATCATTTGGGGCATTTAGCAATACATATTTAGCGTTTCTTCCTCTTAAAACAGACTGAATTCTGAATTGAATTTTCTGTAAAATAACTCTTCTTTCATCAGAAATTTTAGAGGAAACCGCTAAAACAGCTTCCGATTCTAATAAAACTTCAATCTCCTTTAATCCGTTTTTAAAAAGTGTAGAACCACTAGAAACGATATCGCAAATTCCGTCTGCTAAACCAATATTTGGCGCTATTTCTACAGAACCCGTAATAATGTGCAATTCGGCATCTATATTTTGTGCTTTTAAAAACTTTTTAACCGTTTCCGGATACGATGTTGCAATTCTTTTTCCTGCTAAATCTTTTAAACAATTGGCATCTGATTCTTTTGGCACTGCAATTGAAACTTTACATTTAGAGAATCCTAAACGTTCTACAAACTCCAAATCGTCTCCTTTTTCAATTAAAATATTTTCACCAATAATGGCTGCATCTACTACTCCGTCTCTTAAATACTGAGGGATATCGCCATTTCTTAGATAAAAAACTTCTACAGGAAAGTTTCTTGCAGACGCTTTTAATTGATCTTTTCCGTTGTCAATAGAAATTCCGATGTCTTTTAGAAGATTCATGGAATCTTCATTTAATCTTCCTGCTTTTTGTACTGCAATTCTTAAATTACTCATTTTTTGATTTGTTTTATGCCTGAGCAAATAGGTTTTAAAATTGAAAAAACCCGTTTGATTTGCTCAAACGGGTTTATAAATATTTTGCTTTTATTCAATACATTTTTAAATCGCCTGATTGCAATTATAAAAATGATGATGATAAAATTGAATAAAAGTCATTTCTTGTTTATTTCTTTGCAAATATCTGAATTTTATTTTGTAAAAACCAATTGAACTTTATAAAATTATTACAAATAATAATATTTATCAATTTCTTAACATTTGTTTAAAATTAAAACTTTTTTTATTTTATCGCTTTATGCTTATAATAAAAGAGATACAGAGCAACAGCTTACTAAAAGTTACAAAATACTAGCCTTTATGCCAATAGAATTAAAAAGAAGACTAATAAAGAGATCATATAAGCAATTGAAATTCTTAGATAGGTTGCGGAAAAGACAAAATAGTAACCAATCTTGTGCAAGAAATAAATACTGCAAATAACTATGATGCTTATATAGAGAAAATGAGGGAAATATTCCTATTAATGAGATATAAGCTAATAAGACCTCCTACTTTGATCATCTATAAGTATAACCCGTTGTGCATTTAAACAATAAGTATATGTTTAAAACTCTTTTTTTACTCTTTTTTTAAAATATGGCATCTGCCCTATTTAATACTATTAAAAAAAAATTTGATAAAAAAAAATTTTTATTAAAATGAAACTACAATCAGTATTGATATCAGATTGTATTTCTTTGTTTTTTATGACCCTTTTTACCTTGATAACGATTGTTGATAATCAAAAAAGCGTCTCTTATATTATTTACTTGTTTTGGTTTTCTAAATTTTTAAGAACCTTACTTAAAATTGGTTTTTATTTAGTTAAAAGAGATAAAGTATTTATTTTATTTGCTTACTTTATTTTTATCTTCATTTTTTTCGGAATCATGCCTAACTGGGAAAACACAAATTTAATTTTAATAAACCTATAAGTATTGGTACTTCAAAACACCCTATTTAATCTTACCATAATAACTTTTTTAGCGAACGAATTGTTATGGTACATTCAAGATGAACTAAAAAGTTTTAATGAAAATATATTTTTATCAAACGGAATTATTATACTTCATATTTCTATAATTACAGTTGCTTTTATTGGATGATTTCTGTCTAAAAGTATCTATGAAAGTGCTAATTCAAATAATGTATCAGGTGTTAATATAGTTCTTTTCTTAGTATTGATTTTTTTTTGAAATTTAATACGTAATAGGGAGATGAAAGGAATAACTTCAGATGCAAAACAACTCAAAACTACTTCTGTTTTTTTTGTCAATTATTTTTCCATTTTCCTCTGCAAACTCTTATTTTTGCCTTCATGGAAGACCTAAAACAAGTTACAAAGAAATTACAGCGCTCTGTGGCAGAAGCCATTCAGCAATATAGCATGATTGCCGAAGGTGACAAGATTATGGTCTGCCTGTCTGGCGGAAAAGATAGTTATGCAATGCTAAATATGTTGCTATATTTTAAAAAAGTAGCGCCTATTTCCTTTGATATCATTGCTGTAAACTTAGATCAAAAACAACCTGGTTTTCCTGTGGAAGTGTTGCCTACTTATTTAACCAAACTAGGCGTTAATTACAAAATAATAGAGAAGAATACTTACAAAATTGTTATGGAAAAAACACCCGAAGGCAAAACTACCTGTAGTTTGTGTTCGCGTTTACGAAGAGGCACTTTGTATGAAGCTGCCAAGGATTTAGGTTGTAATAAGTTGGCTTTGGGACATCATAGAAACGATATTTTAGAAACTTTCTTCTTAAACTTCTTTTTTTCTGGAAAACTAGAAACCATGCCACCTAAATTTAAAAACGATGCAGGCGATTTAGTGGTGTTAAGACCTTTGGCTTTTTGTAAAGAAGGTGATATCGAGGAATATGCTGATTTTATGGATTTCCCTATTATCCCTTGTAATTTATGTGGTTCTCAAGAGAATTTACAACGTAATAATGTAAAGCAAATGCTTACTGATTGGGAAACAGAATTCCCAAATAGAAATGCCATTATGATGAATGCTTTGCAGAATGTATTTCCATCGCATTTATTAGATAAGAATCTCTATGATTTTGAGAAATTAGAAAGTAAAGTTACTGAGGATATGTGCTTATAATCATCACTTTTACATTGATTAATGCAACTTTTTGGTGGGATTGCATTTAGATGTCTTGTATAAATTAACCAATGAAAACCTACCTTCTTTATAAACATCAATACTCGTTTGTGATTTTTTTCAACTTTAAATACGGTTGATAATTAATATGAAATTTTTATCTTTTTATCAAATGCACCATCGCTTTTAATATCAATTTCCTTTCCTTTTATTAAAAGTGATTTTGTAATATTTAATACTTTTAATAAAGTTTTATTAAGTGCTTCGCCCATGACTTTAAGATGTACTATAGATAATACTTATTTTAGTTGTTAAATTGGTTTTAGACATAATCACGACCAAGAGCGTGATCACTCGAACAGGCAACCTAGCGCGTAGTAGAATTCAAAATAGACAAAAGGTGTTCATATTAAAATTCCAAGAATATTTTTGAGCTTTTAGTTTATGAATTAAAATTGCCTTTTTTTTAGCGTGTAGTTTTGATGATCGTATAAAGGATGTTATCAGTTTAAACACTCATCGCTTCTGTTTTTAATAAACTTGGTGTTTTCTCAACAAAGTCTTCTAAAACTGTAAAGAAACTCAAGATGTCTTGCTTTTCGTTATTTGCATTTATGGTTACCAATCTAATAAAGGTATCTTCTTCAAAGGAACCAAAACCAACCACGGTAATTTGATGTTCATACAAAGCCGTACAAAGCGCCATTGGATCTACATTTTTATAATTAAAACACACCGAAATTGAATCATCATAACTATATAACGTATACTTAGGATTGCTTCTAATATAGGCTAAAGCCACATCTGCCAAATAAAATTGTTGTTCCACTATCTGCTTTAAACCATCTGTACCAATAGATTTCCAGAGCGTCCAAAACTTTAAGGCATCATTTCTTCTGCCACATTGAAAAGAAGTTTTACCTAAGTTAAAATCGTCGCCATCTGTTTGATATAAATAATCGGCATCATTGCTAAACGAATCGTGTAAGTGTTTTTTATCATTCACTAAGATAATAGAGCAAGTTAAAGGGGTTCCTAACATTTTATGTGCATTGTAACTAAAAGAGTTCGATCTTGCTACTCCTTTTACCAAATGTTTATATTTCTCGCTAAAAATGACACTTCCACAATATGCGCCGTCTACATGAAGCCATATGTTATACTTTTCTGTGATGTCAGCAATTTTATCAATTGGATCAAAAGCGCCTAAAACGGTTGTTCCAGCAGTTGCATTTACGTAGGTAGGAATTCCGCCATTTTTAATGTCTTTTAAAATTTGCTCTTCTAATTTATTTGGAAGCATTCTTCCTTTAGAATCCGATTTAATATACCGGATATTATTTCTCCCGATTCCTGCAAAACTAGCATTCTTAGCATTTGAATAATGAGATTCTTTAGAAGTATAAATAATCAGCGGTTTCGACATGCCGTCTAACCTACAAGAAGGATCTTTGGCGTCACGCCCCATTAGCAACGCCATATAATTACTCATAGAACCACCCGTTGGAAAAGTACCATTACTATTGGGTCCATACCCAATTAGCTTACAGGATTGTCTAATAATTTCTTGTTCAATGCCAACCTGTGGGCCGGCTACCTTATAGGTGTACATGCTATTGTTTAGCATAACAGCTAATAAATCTCCTAAAATTGCTTTGCTTTGTCTACCTCCAAAAAGTTGATTAAAAAATAAATTGGTTGCCGTTTTTGGAGTTGATATAAGCACTTCTTTCAATAAAGACTTAAAATTAGTATCAATCATTGCCCCTTCCTTTAGCGAAAGATCAATGGTCTCATATAATGAACTAGAATCAATTCTTTTTGCCACGGGATTTTTCTCCTCTTCGTTAATTAAAACTTCAACAAGTTCATTAAATAATACTAGATCGTTATTTATAGTAGACATACTTTTTCTTTTAACTTATTAGGACGCAATGGTGTCGTACTCTAGTTCTTTGTGTACAAAAGTGTTTGATTCTTCATCGAATATTCTGCATGCACGAATGGGTTTTGCATACAGGTGAAGTGACATGCTTTTTTTATTAGATAGGTTTTCTAAGGAATGAAAGCCCATAAAATCTTTCATGTAAGTAACCTGATTCAGTGTTGAAGTGGATGTTTTTACAATAGTTAAAGCTCCGTTTTCATTTTCTTTGTAAATCGTTTCTTTAAATTCGCCTTCAAGAACCTTTACCCAACATTCTTCTCCGTTGTGATCGTGAATTGGTGTGCCCTGCCCTTCGCACCAGCAAATTAAGATTAATTCAAATTTCTCGCTATCAAAGATGCAATTTCGAGTATAACATTCGTCGGACCACGAAACATACTTTTCAAAAGGGTTTGAAGAAAATTTTACGGAATGTATAATGTGATTGTAGGTTGCCCTCTCCCCTTCTGATAGCGCTACTATTAGGTCGTCTAAGGTTTGAGGTGCAGTGGTGCTGTTTTCGTTAGTGTTCAAAATAATATCTCTCTTTTTTTGTTCATTTAATGCACAAATCCAAGGTCATTCCCTAAATCTAACTAAATTATTCGGATTAATTAAATAATACCAATTTCACAAATATAGGAAATTTTACCTTTTTAAAGTCTGTTTTCAGCAATTTATAAAGGATTTACTTTAGAAATCATCCTTTTTCCTAATTTTTTAACTATTTTAAACATTTTAAAAACTTAATCTCTCTTCCTTTTTTAAGTTTTATTAGATGAAAAGTGGTTCACAAACTAACCTCAAAATGAATTAATATGCAAGACCCAAATTTTATGATCAAAATAGCTGTATTAGCTGTTTATGTTGGCATTTTATTTTTAATCGGAATTTTAGCTTCCCGACGGATAAAAAGCATGAGCGACTATTATGTTGGTGGAAAAAAGATGGGCTTTTGGGCGGTTGCTTTCTCTGCAAGAGCCACAGGAGAATCTGGCTGGTTATTAATAGGATTAACAGGAATGGGCGCAATGGCAGGATATTCTGGTTATTGGGTTGTAGTGGGCGAATTACTTGGTGTGTTTGTTTCGTGGCAATTTATGGCAAAACGTTTCAAAAAAAGATCTGATGCCTACGGAGCAATTACGATTCCTGATTATTTAAGCAGTCATTTTAAGTCTTCAACGCACACACTTCGAATTATTGCAGCTGCAATTCTCGTAATCTTTATTGTAATATATGTGGCTTCACAAATAGATGTGACCGGTGTTGCCTTTAAATCGATGCTAGGAATAGATTACAAAATAGGCGCATTGATAGGATTTTTTATTGTGCTTGCCTATATCTTTATTGGCGGTTTTGTGGCGGCAGTTTGGTCAGATTTATTTCAGGGATTACTTATGTTTTTGGGGTTGGTTTTACTACCCATAGTCGTTTGGTTTTCTATGGATCAAGGGGCAGGTATTACTGCCGGATTGAACGCTATTGACCCTACGCTAACCCAAATAATGGGTAGGAGTAACGACGGTTGGATGAACCTTTTTACAATTTTAGGATTTTCTATGATTGGTTTAGGTTTTTTAGGTTCTCCCCAAGTATATGTTCGGTTTATGTCTATAAAAAATGAAAAAGAGATCGATAAAGGAAAATGGGTGGCAACTGCTTTTACTTTACTTACGGATGCCTCAGCGGTCACCATTGGGATTTTTGCCCGCATCTATTTCACGAAAGAAGGTCAAGATCCTGAAGTTATTTTAGGAAATAGTGGTGAAAATGTGTTGAGCATGATTACCGAAGAATTTTTACCTACAATTTTAGTGGCTATTTTTGTGGCCATTGTGTTATCAGCAATCATGTCTACAATAGATTCTTTATTAATATTAGCCTCTAGTGCTATTACACGAGATTTTTATCAGAAAATATTTAAACCCAACATAATAGATGAAAGTTTAACTAAAATATCTAGAATTTCTACAGTGATTATGGCTTTTGTAGCGTTGATAATTGCTATGATTATCAACTATGTATCCCCTGATCGACAAATATTCTGGGTTATACTTTTTGGCTGGTCTGGTATTGCTGCCACTTTCTGTCCTGTAATTATTCTCTCACTTTTTTGGAAAGGATATTCAGAGAAAGGAGCTATTGCCTCTATGATTTCTGGGTTTATGTCTGTAATTATTTTCAATTTTATATTTAAAGAAATGACCGATATTGGGCCATATTTTGTGGCACTTGATGTGCTTGCTCCTTCTTTTATCGCAGCAATACTTGTTGGGTTTATAGTATCAAAAAAATATCCCCCAAGAGCAGAAGCTATAAAAATGATTGAAGAAATTGATGCATTGAAAGAATAAAAATAATTTGTATTAAAAGACATAAAAAAAAAGCTCAAGTTATAACTTGAGCTTTTTTTGTAGTACCTATTATTTAGAGAAATTTATTTTCTATAAATAATTAAGCTTTAAAAACAATTTTACGCATACGTAAACTTAATGGAGTAACTTCTAAATACTCATCTGCTTTAATGTATTCCATATTTTCCTCTAAAGAGAAATCTACTTTTGGCGCAATTTTCATCGCTTCATCTGTTCCAGATTTACGCATGTTTGTTAATTGCTTTCCTTTAATTAAGTTTACAGCCATCTCATCAGATTTACTATTTTCTCCAATTACTTGGCCAATATAAATCTCTTGGTTTATATCAATAAAGAAACGTCCTCTATCTTGTAAACGATTTAATGCATACGCTGTTGCTTTACCTGCTGCAGAAGAAACGATTGCTCCTTTTACTTCTTCAGTAAAATCTCCTTTGTAAGGACCATATTCACTAAATCTGTGGTTAATAATTGCAGTACCTGCTGTAGCTGTTAAAATTCTGTTTCTTAAACCAATCAGTCCTCTAGAAGGAATTGAAAATTCTAAGTGTTGTAAATCCCCTTTAGGTTCCATAATTAACATATCTCCTTTTCTAAGAGATACTAAATTAATTGCTCTAGAGGCCATATCTTCTGGCACATCAATAGACAATGTTTCCATTGGTTCATGTTTCTTACCATCAATTTCCTTTAAAATTACCTGTGGTCTACCTACCTGTAATTCATATCCTTCTCTGCGCATTGTTTCTATTAAAACAGACAAGTGTAAAACTCCACGTCCGAAAACGTTAAATTTATCTTCACTATCAGTAGTTTCAACTTTTAGTGCTAAGTTTTTTTCTAATTCTTTAAACAAACGGTCACGAATGTGACGCGAAGTAACAAATTTACCTTCTTTACCAAAGAAAGGAGAATTGTTAATGGTAAACAACATACTCATTGTAGGTTGGTCTATTTCTGTTCTTGGCAATGCTTCTGGGTTTTCTAAATCTGCAATTGTATCACCAATTTCAAATCCTTCTAAACCTGTAATTGCACAAATATCACCACAAGGTACTTTTTCTACTTGAACTTTACCCATTCCTTCGAATACGTGTAATTCTTTAATTCTTACTTTTTTAGTAGAACCATCCGCCTTGCATAACATGTATTCTTTGCCAACTTCTAAATCTCCACGAAATACACGTCCAATAGCAATTCTACCAGTAAAAGCAGAAAAGTCTAAAGAAGTTATTTGCATTTGTGGTGTCCCTTCGTTGTATTTCGTTGCAGGTATAGATTCTAATACTGCATCTAATAAAGGAATAATATTGTCTGTTTGGTTTCTCCAATCTGTACTCATCCAATTATTTTTTGCAGAACCGTACACAGTTGCAAAATCTAATTGCTCTTCAGTTGCTTCTAATGCAAACATTAAATCGAAAACTTTTTCATGAACGATATCAGGAGTACAGTTTTCTTTGTCTACTTTATTTACAACAACAATAGGAGTTAAACCTAAGCCTAAAGCCTTACCTAATACAAAACGAGTTTGTGGCATTGGACCTTCGAATGCATCAACCAATAATAAAACACCATCAGCCATTTTTAATACACGCTCTACTTCACCACCAAAATCGGCGTGACCAGGAGTATCAATTACATTGATTTTTGTTCCTTTATATTGGATAGAAACGTTTTTAGAAAGAATCGTAATTCCTCTTTCACGCTCTAAATCATTATTATCTAACAATAAATCGGTACGTTCTTTACGGTCGTCTAAGATTTTAGCTTGATCTATAATTTTATCTACTAAGGTTGTCTTACCGTGATCGACATGGGCTATAATAGCGATATTTCTAATTGGTTGCATTTATGTATTCTTAAATTTTGTGCAAAAGTAATTATTTAGAAGTGATTTACACTAATTATACGTAAATATTTTTAATCTCCTTAAAATTAAAAAATTAGTTTCTATTGGTTTTCATTGTTGTCCGATAAAAAATACATGACCGTTTTACTCTTAGAGCTAACAGACAACCATTGATTCTAACTACCTGACAAACAGATAAAGCGTAAAATAAAATGGTCTACTTTATCTCGATAAAATTATTTCGAAATAGGAAGGTGTTATTTAAAAAATTCCTAAAAACTTTATTAGAAAAGGGTTTATCAAACTAAATATTTAGTTTTGGCTGTTACCAAAAGAAACCCTTTAAATTTTTAAAAGCGATAAAAAAACCCCAACTATTGGCATTTTCTACTGCCAGTTCAGCAGCTGTTATACCACTTTCTATGAAAACGGCAGATGAAAAATTAGGAGTTTCCTATAAAATCAGTTAGTAGTGATTTTATAATTCCAGTTGGATTCATAATCAATATGGATGGAACACCACTGTTTCAATGCGTAACCACTTTATTTATGGCTCAAGTTTATGGAGTTGAGTTGTCAATAATGAGCCTTCTATTAATTATATTTACTGTTGTAGCTGCTACTTTAAGAAAACCAACCATTCCCGGAGTTGGAGTAATTATACTTACAACAGTTTTACAAAGTGCAGAAATCCCTATTGATGGTCTTATTATTATTATTAAAGGAATTGATTGTATTTTAGGAATGTTTATAACTGCAGTTATTGTGATAGATGATTTAACAGCCTTTGTAGTATTTGATAAATTTATGTAATAAAATAAACCACCAAACAGTTTTATGTAAGGTGGTCTTTAAAATTCTCAAGTTCAAATGATATAATTATTTTCATTTTACCCAATTATTCCTTTGTTTTACTATTCTTAATAGTATCTCTTTTTATTTCAAACTTTTTGTTATCCATTTTTGGATTTCCTGTTGGGTTTGTAGGAAAAGTTTGTTTCTTTGATATTTTAAATTTTTTTTGTCGTTTATTATTCCCATGATTTTTGTTTTTAAGGTTATCTTTCAATCTAATGAAATATGAATAGTATGACTAATAAACGCTGCCAAACCTGTGTTAAATTATTTATTATCAAATAATTATCATCATACAGAAATTGTGAAAAAGACCTACTTTTAGATTTTTAGGTTTTTTTCATTTTTAAAAAAATAATTTTCAGGATTACAAAACCTATCATTCCTGCTATTATCGAGCCTATTACTATTCCGATTTTAGAAGCGTTAATCACTTCGGCATCAGTATAGGCTAAATTGGAGATAAACAAGGACATAGTAAAACCTATTCCTGCCAAAAAACCAACTCCTACAATTTGAGCCCAACTAACGCCTGAAGGCAATTGTGCCCATCCCAAACGAATACTTAACCAGGAAAACAAACTAACTCCTAGAGCCTTTCCTAGCAATAAACCAAGTCCTACGCCCAAAGTCACTCTGTCCAACAAATTAAACTCAGCTGCTACAATGACAACAGATGCATTCGCTAGTGCGAATATTGGCATTACTAGATTGGCAGTGAAATTACTCAACGAATTCTCTAACTTCTGAACAGGCGATTGTACTTTTTTCGCACTTTCTACGATGCAGTCAACTGCTGAAATTTGTTCTTTTCCCAACAAAATTTTTGAATTTGGCCATTTGGCATTTTTGAATTTCATCAAGCTAGATTTAGCTTGCTCTAAAAAATTGTTCATTTTTATTTTTCTTCTTGCTGGAATTGTTAAAGCCACGAGCACCCCGGCCACAGTTGGGTGCACCCCAGATTTCAGAAAGCAAAACCATACAAATAAGCCAACCAAGATATATAGTGCAACAGCGCGCAGGTAAAAATAATTGAAAATCAGTAACACCAAAAATAAACCAGCTGCGACCTGAAGATACACCCATTGGATTTCGTGACTATAAAAAAATGCGATAATCAGAATTGCCCCAATATCATCTATGATGGCAAGGGCAGTAAGAAATACCTTTAGACCTATTGGTACTTTAGACCCCAGAAGACTTAGGACACCCAAACTAAAGGCGATATCGGTGGCCATTGGTATGCCCCAGCCATTCCCACCTTCAGTATTTCCTACTACTAACAGAAAGATAATTGCAGGAACTATCATTCCCCCAACGGCAGCAGTCAAAGGCAAGACTAAATCCTTAACTGTCGATAATTCCCCGGCCATTACTTCGCGTTTTATTTCCAAACCAACAACAAAAAAGAATAAAGCCATGAGGCCATCATTTATCCAGAGTTTCAAAGGTTCCGATACTTGAAACACACCGTGCCCTAAAGTGAACTCAGTATCCCAAATACCGAAATACATATCTGCATACGATGAGTTGCTCCATACCATAGCAATAATCGCCGCTATTATCAATAGTATTCCGCTCGATGACTGTCTTTTTAAGAATCGCTCGAAGGGACTCAAAACTCTCTTTACCAATTTTTTAGTTTGTTCTCTTATCATTTTAAAAAATTTTCAACCCTTATCATTCGCATAAGAAATCCTTACACGATAAGTGTGATGCTCTGTATAAAATTGTTTTTCATAGAAATTCTTTTACCTTCTGTTTTCATTTTAAATGAATCCTAAAATTTTAGAAGCTGAAGAGTAAAAAACAGAGTTACAGATATATTAAACTATTTTGTATTTATTTTTTTGTAATTCTTTCGTATTCAATTCCATTTGTGAGCGTTTTTACCCACCTTTAATTCCAAAGTCCAATGTTCGAATTGGAAAAGGAATCGTGATATCTTGTTCATCAAATGCTTTCTTAATAGCTTTGATTGCTTTGCTTCTCATTGCCAAGTAGCCGAGTTCTCTAAGGAATTCGATCCAAAATCGAATATTAAAATTAATCGAACTAGAGTCGAATTTAGCTTAGTCAAAAATTATCATATCCTTTTCTATAACCCCTTTCAAATTTTTAATTGCGCTTAGAACCACATCTTAGACCTTCTCAAGATCATCTGCGTAAGAAACTCCTACACTTAAGTCAATCCGCCTTTTTTCTAAGAAAGTAAAATTGTAAAAGGCATTCTGTAAAAATTATTTATTTGGAATGTAAACTTCTTGACCTTGAAAAGTCTCGATAGCCGTATCGCGCAAGCAAGTTCTGGTTACTTTACCCATTATATCCTTTACCGCTATGATTTCCCCAATTTTAAAAGGTCTCCTAAAAGCCAAGATAATACCCGAAACAAAATTTGCAGCGAAATCATGAAAAGTAAAACCCAATGCCAAACCGATCACACCAATTCCTGCTAGTATTGAGGTTAAAGCCTTATGTAACCCAAGAACACCAAGGATAATAAAAAGTCCAATACTTAGGATTGTGCCATAAACAACAGTGGAAAACAAATGTCCCATTGCTTCGTTATTTGATGCTTTGTAGAAAAGTTTTCTAAACGGTTTACTTCCATATCTGGCAAGTAAAAGAAAAATTACTAATAATAACAAGGTCCCTGCCATATTTGGAAGCATGTTGATGAAGGTATCAAGCCAGTTATCTAACTTTTGCACTACCGTTTGTATTGGTTCTGCCACTTGCTCTTGTATGTTCTTTATCATTGCGCTATTCTAAATTTACTTTTATTTAATGGGTTGCTCTTTTAGGAATAAAGGTTGCGCTTATCACTCCAATGCTTCCAGTCACAATTGCTACTCTGATTTCGTCTTTCATTTTCTTCTTTTAATTCTTAAAAAATATAGGATTACTAAAATGATAAGAATTGGTATAAAATACATTCTCTATGCCATTCCTCAACGATGTGTGCCATATCCGTCCATCTTGCATTAATTGATTTCTCATGCTGTAAACAGTACTATTCTAATTGATATAAATATTGAAGTAATTAGTGATCTTTTCATTTTTAATAGTTTTAAAATTAATATTGAAGATTCTATTTTTTCCTTCTAATAGTTTCTAAAATCAATTTCGCTACTGCCTCAGAAGAGCCCGGATTCTGACCTGTAATTAATAACCCGTCTTGTTTTACATACGACGCCCAATCATCTCCTTTAGAGTAATGTGCACCACGTTTTGTGAGTTCATCTTCCAGTAAAAAAGGTACTACTTTCGTTAATTTAACGGCTTCTTCTTCCGTATTTGAAAAACCTGTTACCGCTTTACCTTTTACCAGTGATTCTCCATTTTTCGCTTTTACATTAACCAAAGCCGCTGGCGAATGGCATAAAAAAGCGATTGGTTTTTGATGATTGTAAAATGCTTCGATTAATTGAATAGAGTTTTTATCAGTAGCCAAATCCCATAATGGGCCGTGTCCTCCTGGATAAAAAACAGCATCATAATCCGCTTCCTTTATAATGCTAAGTTTTAGTGAATGCGCTACTTTATCAATTACTTCAAAGTCTTTAAAAAACCTTTCTGTTGACGGAGTTTGCGCGTCTTTTAATTCGCTTTTTGGATCAACTGGTGGTTGACCTCCTTTTGGAGACGCAATCGTTATTTCAGCTCCAGCATCTGCTAAAACATAATAAGGGCTTGTAAATTCTTCTATCCAAAAACCCGTTTTTTCTCCCGTATTTCCCAATTCACTGTGGGATGTAAGTACCATTAATATTTTCATAATTTTTAATTTTTAATGTTGTTTTAAAATGAGAATCACAATTTTACTTGTGCGTATTAAATCCATAATATTTATGAAGATCGGCTTCATAAGAATTACTTAGTTCCTGGCTTGGAGCATATTCCGGACTATTTTTCACCTGATCTTCAGAAGCATTTACAAGCACCAAAGAAGTTTTCCAGTTTATTTGCTTAATCCATTCTGGAGCTACCAACACTTTTTTGCCAGGAAACCAATTACCAGTATTAACTTCCATAAAAACAATTGACCAAGTGTGATCATTGATTATGAAACCTTCTACATCACCAATTTCTCCGTCGGTTGCTTTAATGTTATAACCAATTACCTCTTCTGTACTTCTTAAATGAGTATCCTCATTCGAGTTATCATCAACTGATTTATCTGCTTCTTTTTGTGCTACTTGATCTATAGACGAAGCATATGGCATACCCATGCCTCCAATATCCATGCCGCTGCCCCAATAATAATTTCCCCAGGGATAATACCCATATAAGTCCATTTCATGCTGACGAGATATAGGCTTATCCGTATCAATTTCTGGACTGTCCTTTATCTCAGCCATGGTAAGGTTTGCAGCAAAAGTGTGCTTCTCCCAATCTGGTTTAAGCAAAGCTTGCGGTGACAGTAATATTTTCTTACCAAAGAGCCAGCTTCCTGTCTCAACAATTAAATAACGTATCGTCCAAGTTATATCGTCAAAGTAAAACTCTTTTACTTTGCCTATTTCTCCATCTGTGGCCTGTATGGTGTACCCAATAAGACTTTTAATTTTTCGTTTCATTCTATTTGTTTTTAAATTTATAATTACATTTTTTCAAACATTTTGTTTTATTATTTTAAGAAATAAAGAAGTGAATGTTTTTAGAATAACATTAAATTCTTCAACTGTGATATTCTTTTTAAAAATTATAGAAGTTGAATAATTTTATATACCCGTTGTGCATTTAAACAATATTGACTTTTAAATTGTTTATATTCCTATTAAAAACAAATTTGTTAATGTATTGAATGATAGTTAGTGCTGTTAATTTTGAGAGAATTCTTGTCTTAAAACCTTCAAAAGTTTTCGCATAATTATTCCGTATTTTAAACTGGTCACAAAGTTGAGAAAACAAGGTCTCAATTCGTTTTCTTTTCTTCCTAAAAATATACGTTTGTTTTTTGTAATTCTGTTGATTTTTACGCATTGGAACTTCTAATTTAATTTGTTTACTCTCAAATAAATCTAACTGATAGTCCGCACTTAGGTATCCTTTGTCCCCTAAAACCACACAGTTATTAAACTGATTTTTAATGTCTTTTAAATAATGAATATCATGTACAGAAGCTTTGCTAATATCAAAACTTTTAAACACGCCATCAATAGAACAAACAGCATGTATTTTATAGCCATAATAATGCATGTTTTGACTAGCACAATAACCTCTATTTGGGGCTGAATAAAAGTACTCTTTACAAACTTTACTTCTCCCGCTTCTTGAGAGTTTTACAATCTCCAAAGGCATACTATCTACTACATAATAGTTTTCAAACTCCGTGAACTTATTGGAGAGTTGAGTTCTTATAAATTCAATGGCAAAAAATAATTTTCGCTTCCGTTTATTGTAAACTGATCGCTCTATTTTAGCAAACAAATATTCTGGAATATCCCGAAACAACTGACATTCACTGTCTATACCCATATATTCTGCTGTTAAATTCATAGCGATTAATTCAATGTCTTTTAGTTTTGGTTTCCTGTTTTGACGTAAAAATTGTTCCTTTTCTGTAATTGTGGCTAAGACTTCTAAAATTTTATCGTAATTTGCTCTAAAGTTATTCATCGTATTTAATCGATTGATTGTCAATTAAATATACGACTTTTAATAGTCAAATGAATAACTTTTTTTAACTATTTATAATGCACAACGGGTTTTTATATTTAAATATATAGGGATTCTCTGCTGTTATCTTTTGTGCGGGTATCACTTCATCTGTTTTTTCTTCTGTATTTCTCAATGCGCTGTGGGATTTCAATACCATTAATCATTCCATATTATTAAGTTTTATATTGAGTTAATATTAAATTTTCACAATCATTTTTCCTTTATTTTTTCCTTCAAACAAAGCAATAAATGCCTGCGGAATGTTGTCAAACCCTTCAACAATGGTTTCGCTAAAGGTTAGTTTATCGGCTTTCAGCCAAGCCGTTAGCTGTTTGGTAGCCGCTGGAAATTTTTCTGCTAAATCACCGATAATGAACCCACGTATAGTAACGCTTTTAGTGAGGATAATAGGTTGCAATCTAGGTCCTATCGGAACCTCTGTTTTATTATAAAGTGATATAGCACCACAAACCGGCAATCGAGCGTACTTATTGATATTAGCTAAAACAGCATCTGAAATCTCCCCGCCTACATTGTCAAAGTAAATATCTACCCCTTTTGGGCAGGCACTTTTGACAGCCTCTTTTAAATTAGGTGTTGTTTTATAATTTACGGCGTGATCAAAATTGAACTTTGATGTAAGTAGGTCAACTTTTTCATCTGAACCCGTAATTCCAACCACTTTACAGCCTAGCAATTTTCCAACCTGTCCCGCGACTGTTCCAACAGCTCCACCCGCTCCAGACACTATAAGTGTTTCGCCTTTTTTCGGCAATCCTATTTCCGTTAAACCCAAATAAGCGGTAAGTCCGGTCATTCCTAAAATCCCAAGATAGCTTGATAATTTAGCTTCATTTTGATTTACTTTATGTAAACCTTTTCCCTCCGAGGTTTGATATTCCTTCCATTCTAAATTACCAGAAACAAAATCCCCTTTTTTGAAATTTTCCTGTTTGCTTTCTATCACTTCGGCTATGATTCCCGATTGTATGGGTTTGTCTAATTCAAATGGGGGAACGTATGGTTTAGCATCATTCATCCTGCCTCGCAAATAGGGGTCGACTGAGACATAAACTGTTTTTAATAGAATGGCACCGTCTTTGGCAAGAGGAATCTCTTCATTGGTAATTTCAAAATCACTCAGTGCCGGTTTTCCGTGTGGACGTTTGTTCAAAATGATTACTTTATTCATGTTTTAAAATTTTTATAGACAAGCTTTTCATCACAAATTATAAGTTAATCGTTGCTTTTGTATTTTTCATGTTCCAGAGTTTAATATTTTATAATTCTTTAGACACCCTTCTATGGATTCAAATGAAGTCTTTAATATTAGATCAGCCATTTTCGCATTGTTTGCAGGCACAATGCCCTATTTCCCAATGGAATTTTTGGTGAAATAATAACTCGCATTTGGCTGGTAAAAGTCAAAATTATTCTAACAACCCTGATTGTTGTATTTGTGGTTGATCTTCTTCGTATGAATGAGATTCATATTCATAATCTAATTTTTCTAAGTATGCTCCCTTTTCCATATTTTTAAGTTTAATAATTCTCTAAGCGCCCTTCTATAGTTTCTAATAAAGCCTTTAATTTTTCAAGCGCATCATTCACCGCTATTTTTGCAGTATTAGCATGGCTGGTAACAGCAATGGGTTGTCTGTTTTCAATCCTCGCTTCAATCATACAACGTTTGTCGTCCTCTCCATTTTTTTGACTATTTTCGTCTGCAAGATGCACTTCAATTCTTGTTATATTATCGCTAAAATGAGATAACTCATCTTTTATTATTATATTCAAATAACTTTCAAGTCTCTCGTCTCCAGCTATATTTTTACCGGTATTTATTTGAATTATCATGATCTTTTTGTTTTAAAAACTATAAAGCATTTTTATGTTTCCTATTTATTCATTTCTTTGGGCTGAATTATGGAATTAACTCTATTGTAAATTTTGTCCCTTGATTTACTGTGCTTTTCATACTTATTTTTCCACCTAATTTTTTTGCTTGCACTTTTAATTTCATTATTCTTATTATTGCATGAAGGTGTTACATATTAATATTTATTTTAATACTTCAAAATTAAGTGACTCATAAGACATGTAAAATGACCTGGGTCATCAGTAAATAAGATTAAATAGCCAACCTTTGTGACTTAATATTTAATAGAAAAACCAATAAATTTGATGATTGAGAATTCAGAAACTTTTTTCAACCCATTTGGGAATGAAAACAACTCGATTCGATGCCAATACCATCCGATATGGACATATGAGCCATTTAAAATGTTTCCCAATCATCTCCAAATACATCGATACACATTTACCCGATGGCAGTATCTTTTTCTCTTTTCACCTTGGATGGCTGCATGATGATATACCAGCCAATCAAAGCTGAATAAAATTGAACCGCTTTGGTAATATCCGTTACTGTAATTCCGATATGGGAAAATGATTTTGGGTATGTTTCTCCCTGTGCCATAATTTATAGTTTTCAAAAAATAATTGGTTGTATTTTGAAATTCATCTGTATTGGAAGCTTAAGAGTGGATATGATGAAGCGTCAATTTAATTGTATTAAAAACCCATTAATTGCAGGTTCGTAATTGCCACAGATGCAATGCAGGTAAAGTGTTTATGACTGGTTTAGTTTTGCTTATTATTTTCCTTAGTTCGTTTTTGCCAAGGTCATTTTTTATAAAATGCCTAATAAAAATTTCTTGATTTTAATAGTTGTCGCCGCCAGTTCAAGTGGTTCGTGTTTAAAGAACTAATTTAGCAAATAAAAATCGAAAAAAGTCTGCGAGAAAGGAGGAATGAACTGGTTTAAGCAATGTCCGTAAATAGGCAGTGACCTAACAATTAATTATTATGATATAACTTAACAAAGAATCAAATGAAAGCTGACCAAAAAGAAAAAGCAGAGGATCAAAAGAATATAGATAAAAAACTGGAAAAGTCTGTAGAATCTGAAAGCGACAGTCCGAAGTCACACGGAGAAATTCTCAAACAACAAATAATTGAGGGGCAGGAAACGTATGATAAACAACCTGTGAGTATTCTTTTAAGTTCTCTAACGGCAGGACTTGAAATCGGGTTTAGTTATTTGTTGCTTTGTACTTTGTATGGTTTTCTTTTCGGAAAAGTAGAAGAGGAAACTATTTTTAAATTAATGTCCTTTGTCTATCCTATAGGATTTATCATGGTGATTTTGGGCCAATCGATTCTCTTTACAGAACAAACATCTTTATTAACCTTGCCTGTATTAAACAAAAAACGAACAGTGCGTAGCTTATTAAAACTTTGGTCTTTGGTTATTGTAGGAAATCTTGTTGGCGGTTGTTTAATGGCATTCATCCTGGTTTGGATTGGTCCGAAACTCGAAATATTTAGTTTACAAAGTATTGAAGCCATTGCAGTTCACGTTAGCCAATATCCTATTGGGGTGATATTAGCAAGTTCCATCCTAGCCGGTTGGCTAATGGGACTCTTATCGTGGTTGGTAGCGGCCTCAAAAGACACCTTAAGTCGCATCGTTATTATTTTTATGATTACAGCTGTATTGGCTTTCGCAGGCTTACATCATAGTATTGTTGGGAATGTTGAGGTGTTTTCGGGATTGATTAGTTCGCCAAAAATAACATGGAGCGCTTATGGTGCATTTCAAAGCGTGTCACTTATTGGCAATGCATTGGGTGGTGCTGTGTTTGTAGCCTTGCTTAAATATCGTGCATTTGTGTATGATATCAAATAACACTTCGTAGCTAATAAATATTTATTTTAAAAATTAAAACTAGTGTAATCTTAAGATTATAGTTAATTTTTAATAACTAGAATTAACTATAACTAAAAAATAAGACATAAGTTTTCAGTGAATAGCTTCGTTTAAAATTATTACTTCTTAGGAACGAACGGCCTTTTCAATGTGAGTGTCACCTGCAAGAATTTCAAAAACCTTATTTTTCTTTAGCTTGTCATCCAATACTTCTACCAATGTTTTAGCCACATCTGCTCTTGCAATGCTTCCTCGTTTTTCTAACTTTTCTTTTAACTCGATTTTACCCGTTCCATCGTCATCTGTTAGCGCACCAGGTCTAACAATACTATAATTCAAAGTGCTTGCTTTTAGATAATCATCTGCATTTTGCTTTGCTCTCAAATAATCTTCAAGATCATTACTAACTGCTGGTTCGTCTGCTCCCATGGAACTCAACATCACAAACTTCTCAAGTCCAGCCTCCTTAGCTGCATCGATTAACCTTTTTGCTCCTTCCTGATCTACATCTATTATATTTTCACCTTTTGATCCGGCCGCAAAAATTACTTTATCTGCATTTTTTACAGCCTGGCTTAAATCTTCTTCTAAATCAGCAAGTACCACAGATACGCCCTGTTTTTCAAAATGGTCTTTTTGATCTTGTTTTCTGACCATCGCAATAGGCTGATAGGTCTCTGATTTTTTTAATAAATCGATGATGATTCTCCCGGTGGTTCCGTTGGCACCTGCCACTAATACATTTTTTATTTCACTCATGTTTGTTTCTTTTAAATAAATACTACACTTCTTATCTCCATTCTTGGAGAATTAAGTAAGCGTTATGATAACCTTTCCTTTTGCTCTTCCAGTTGCCAGATATTCAAAGGCCTTGATTCCATCTTCGAAAGAATATATGAAATCTACTATTGGTTTTATCGTTCCCTCTTCAACCATCGTTTTAATATCATTGAGTTGCTTTGCATTAGGTTGCATCCAAGTATATTTATAAACAGCTGATTTCTCTTCAATCAATTTTGATAGTTTTTCAGGTAGCTTATAATTGGTCATACCCATTTGCGTTGCGGTTTCCTCGTCTGGAGGACCTACTATGGTGGTAACTTTTCCACCTTCTTTTATAATTCTAAAAGCATCGAAGGTGTAATTACCTCCCAATGTATCGAAAACAATGTCTAAATTAGTAACTACTTCGTTATAATTCTCCGTTTTATAATCAATCACACGATCGGCTCCCAACGCTTTAACCCAGTCTGCATTTTTGCCACTGGTGGTGGTATAAACTATCGCCCCTTTCGCCTTCGCAAACTGAATAGCAAAACTCCCTACGCCACCGGAACCAGCATGAATAAGTATTCTGTCGCCTTCTTTAATTCCAACTTTTTCTAAAGCTTGGATTGCTGTTAGTCCTGTTAATGGTAATCCAGATGCTTGTTCAAAAGATATGTTTTCTGGTTTTAAAGAAACCAGTTCCTTATTTACTGCTACAAATTCTGCTATAGTGCCCATTTGTTCCTGTGGTGCTCTGGCATATACTTCATCACCAATTTCGAAATTGAGAAAATCAGAACCTTTTTCAACCACAATGCCACTTACGTCGTAACCAACAGTAACTGGTAGGTTTAAGGTTAGCATGTCTTTCAGCTTTCCTTCTACTATTTTATAATCAATAGGGTTTATGGAGGCTGCTTTGACTGCTACAAGAATATCGTTTGGCTTCACCGATGGTTTTTCGATTTCAACAATGGCTAAACTTTCTTTAAGGTCACCGTATTTTACTATTTGTAAAGCTTTCATATTATTTGAGTTTAAATTAATTTTTTATTATGCGTGCTATTTACTTTTTAGAATTTCTCCATGACCGCCATGCGCCGGAAGACGAAAGCGCCCAAGCGATGAGAACAGGTTGAAATAAAAGTCGGATTAATCGCGCTGTATCAGAGTTTAAAGCTCCAAAAGCATCTTTTCCATCAAGGTATTGGGCCACATTACCCGGAAAAACCAGGATAAAGAATATGGCCAAAGCCCATCCAATAGTTACGCGTTGCTTTTTCCAAAAAAGTAAAATCAGGCCTAGCGCTATTTCAACAACACCCGATAATATGACCACTAAATCTTTGCTTAATGGAACCCAATCTGGCACTTGAGCTTGGAAATCAATTCTATTAAAAGTAAGATGACTAATGCCGGCAAAGACCATAAATAGTGCTAATAGTATTCTAAAAATATTTTGTGTTAGTGAGGTGTTGACTTCTTTTTCCATGATTTTATGTTTTATTAACTGATGTTATGCAATAGTGTTTTCGATAAAACGAAATTCTATTTTGTCTATTTAGCGAACATATAAACTACCTTTTTGATGTTCTACATGTTCAAAACGAAACATAATTTTGTTTTTTTTAAAGTTTTTATAATTCTGCGTAACATCAGTTATTAATTAAACAATTAAAAAGGATCGTTGAGCTTACTTGCACGAATATGTTTCTTATTCACAAATTCCTGAACCCCTAACGCTGATAGTTCACGACCAAAGTCCGAGCGGTTTGTTCCTCCAAAAGGAAGGACTGCCTGTGTCCAAGTAGGATGATTAATAAATACCATACCTGTATCTATTTGATTTGCTATTCTTTTTCCACGTTCGATGTCTTGTGTAAATACAGAACTGCCCAAAACAAAATCAGAATCATTAGCCAAGTAAATGGCAGCTTGTTCGTCTTTCACCACATAAATGGATGCTACCGTGCCAAATAATTCTTCGTATTCAAAACCAATGCTGATGCATTTTTTCCAGAGATGAATAGATTGGTATACAATCCTTCAGGCGCTTCTGCTTCTTCAAAGAGTTCTTCAATGGCAGCCGCACATTATGGAACGATGTAGGACTTGAATTGCTCCTAATAACGGGAAGGTTCTATAAAGCCATCTACTATAAAAATCATTCCGTTTTTTGATTTGACATCTGCTTGAAGAACTTTTGCCCCTCCAAAAGACAAATAATAATCGTCCTGGTAAATTTGAATCTTAGTATTATTCCCTGTACTGATGACATCTGCATTCTTAAACTCACGACTGGTATATTTTTTTGTTAAAAAATGATCATTCATAAATTTGGTCAGTTCTGTCTTGTTTTTTGGATTGGTCAATTCCACAAACCGTTTTATGGACATTTTGGAAAAAGCTTGATTGGTAGGAACGAACAGTGTGTGGGGGTCTGTGGTAAGCGCCAAAGAGAGGTTGAGCCCAGAAAGCGTCAGCAAGTTTGCAAAGGTCGAGAGATCTTTGTCCATATTTATTAACTCGATTGTTTTATACTCGCTGGTGTTGTCTACTCCGCTAAGGATGGGGCCATCCACCTGCGCAAAAACGCTTGAACTGAAAATAAATGTTGCCACGATAGTGATAATTATAAAGAAATTAGTTTTCATAATATTGTTTTTATTATTAATTATTTGTTTTCGTATTTGTTTTTAAAAAATCTATTATTTCCAAAGAAGAGCTCTTCAATGACAGCCACAAATTGCTGAACGATTAAGGACTAGAATTGCTCCTAATAACGGGAAGGTTCTATAAAGCCATCTACTATAAAAATCATTCCGTTTTTTGATTTGATATCTGCTTGTAGAACTTTTGCCCCTCCAAAAGACAAATAATAATCGTCCTGGTAAATTTGAATCTTAGTATTATTCCCTGTACTGATGACATCTGCATTCTTAAACTCACGACTAGTATATTTTTTTGTTAAAAAATGATCATTCATAAATTTGGTCAGTTCTGTCTTGTTTTTTGGATTGGTCAATTCCACAAACCGTTTTATGGACATTTTGGAAAAAGCTTGATTGGTAGGAACGAACAGTGTGTGGGGTTCTGTGGTAAGTGCCAAAGAGAGGTTGAGCCCAGAAAGCGTCAGTAAGTTTGCAAAGGTCGAGAGATCTTTGTCCATATTTATTAACTCGATTGTTTTATACTCGCTGGTGTTGTCTACTCCGCTAAGGATAGGGCCATCCACCTGCGCAAAAACGCTTGAACTGAAAATAAATGTTGCCACGATAGTGATGGTTGTAAAAAATTTAGTTTTCATAATATTGATTTTAGTATTAATTATTTGTTTTCGTATTTCTATTTAATGAATCTATTATTTCCAAAGAAGAAGTCTGTTGGATTAGCGATTTTTCGGGAATTTAGCGAACATATCATCCACAAATTTTGCAATAGCTTTAGATTCATTTTCGCTTTTATAAATACTGTTGGAGGCTGTGCCTTTCCAAACAATATTTTTTGTCTCGCTATCCACTAAACTCAATCTCAAAGTGCCTTCCTTATAAGTATTAACATCTGTATCATAACCAATCAATCGGTTATAGTCAGAATAGCCATTATAATAATAATTTTGATAATATGGGCTCACACCATATGAACTTCCATAATAATTGGGGTAAGTTGCATAAACAGGTTCTTTTGTTACGTTCGTATCCAAATCTGTTGAGGTGCTTAATAGTACTAATAAATCTGGTTTGGTTCGGTCTAACGTGTATCCTAATTGCTGCATGTTGGTATTGACGGTTTCAATAACAGTCGTTCCGATATTATTGTTGCCGTATCCCTTATCCAAATCCTCAAAATTGCTATTTGGCAGATACGCAAACGTTTTGTAAGTACCCAAATCCTTACCTGTGGTCTTAGTAGTATTTACTTTAGGTCCACAAGCAATTAGGCTCAAAGTGATAACTGAAAAAAATAAGTGTTTTAAATTCATAATGATATTTTTTGTTATTAATTATGTAATAGTAACAACAATCTGCTTCAATGGTTTACATCGTAATGAAGCATTGTTACTAATGGTTTTATTATTATTATTATTATTATTGCTGTGCCTATTAAAACGGATCATTCAGTCCGCTTACTCGAATCAGTTTCTTATTCACAAACTCGTGAATCCCTAACTCAGATAGTTCACGGCCAAAACCTGATTGTTTTGTTCCACCAAAAGGAAAATCGGCTTGTGTCCAGGTAGGATGATTAATGAATAACATGCCCGAATCTATTTGGTCAGCTATTCTTTTTCCACGTTCAATATCTTGTGTGAATATGGAACCTCCCAAACCAAAATTAGAATCATTCGCCAGATCAATAGCAGCCTGTTCGTCTTTTACCACATAAAAGGAAGCAACGGGGCCAAATAATTCTTCATGATAAGCAGCAATATCTGGCTTCAAATCGGTAAGAATGGTAGGTTCCATAAAGGCTCCTTTACGATCTGCGCGTTTACCGCCTAGTAGCACTTTTGCCCCTCCTTCAACTGAACGATTGACCTGATCTGCCAGATGCTCGGCTGCTCCTTCACTACTTAAGGGACCTAATTGAGTATCAGGATCCATCGGATTCCCTAATTTCAATTTTGATAATGCATCCTTAAACTTTTGAATAAACTCATCGGCTATTGCTTCCACTGCAATAAACCGCTTAGAAGCAATACAACTTTGACCATTATTATTCATCCTTCCTACAACTGCCCATTCTACTATTTTTGCCATATCAGCATCTTCCAATATAATGAACGCATCGTTGCCACCCAGTTCTAATACCACTTTCTTTAAGTGTTTTCCTGCTTCGATAGCAACACTTGCACCGGCTTCCTCACTTCCTGTTAAGGAAACGCCTTTTATCCTTTTATCAGAAACCAATGCTGATGCACGTTTGCCTGAGATGAATAGATTCGTATACAATCCTTTAGGAGCCTCTGCTTCTTCAAAGAGTTCTTCAATGGCAGCAGCACATTGTGGAACATTGGAGGCGTGTTTAAGTAAAATAGTATTACCTACCATAATATTAGGTGCTGCAAATCGCACTACTTGATAGAAAGGGAAATTCCAAGGCATTACACCTAATAAGGAGCCAATGGGACTGTTACGAATTATCGCCGATCCATATTCTGGGTCGAGTACTTTATCGGCAAGAAACACTTCTCCATTATCTGCATAATAATCAAGAATATTAGCACTCAAATCGATTTCTCCTTCTGCTTGGGCAAGGAGTTTGCCCATTTCTAATGTAATGGTTTTTGCTAGTGCTGTTTTTTTAGCTCGCATAAGGGTGGCTACTTTATGAAGCAGATCAGCCCTTTGCTGATAGCTCGTTTCTTTCCAGTCAGCAAAAGCTATTTGAGCTTTCGCTACCTTGGCGTCAACGGTCTTCTCAGTCATTTCTTCGAACGACTTTACTACTTTATTTGTATTTGGATTAACTGTTTGAATGGACATATTGTTTGTGTTTTTAATTATTTAGTATGAGGAAATATTCCTTTACTATTTTGAAAGAATTTTCAAAAGCATGCTTCAATTTTGAGACTTATTTCTGAGTCAAATATTGTTAAATACCTTTCGAGAAACTTTATCCAAGTTGGGGAATTATAGGTTGGGTTGTTTTACACAATTAGAAATCATTATTGTACGATTAGCTTTTTAGAATTTTACAAATCCTCTAAATTAATCCGTTCTCTTTTAGGAAGAGATTTGTAAAAAGTAGGAGTTAACCCTGAAATTTGTTTAAATTGTTTGGATAGGTGCGTTGCACTCAAATAGTGCATTTTATCAGAAAATCTGTAAAAATTTAGGGATTCTCTGCTGTTACCTCCTGTGCAAGTATCACCTCATCTGGTGTTTCTTCCATCTCTTTGTCAAATAAATATAAAGCATTGCTGTTCATATTTTCACCTCCTGCTATTTTCATTTTATCCAATAAATTCATGGCAAGCGTTTCTTCTTCCACTTGTTCCTTAACGAACCATTGCATAAAATTCCATGTAGCCCAATCTTCTTGATCATGGCTCATTTTTACCAGTTTGTAAACGGCATTTGTATTATCTACTTCGTGCTCGAATACTTTTTCAAAGCAGTTGTTTATACTTACCGGATTTTTTGGTGGGGCGGGAATAGCTGACACCTCCACTTCAGCACCTCTTTTTAAAATATATTCCAATATTTTCATCATGTGGTTCCGTTCTTCCTGTGCATGTCTGAAAAGAAAATTGGCGATACCACTAAATCCCCGTTTATCGGCCCAAGCAGCATAAGACAAATATATTTGCGAAGCATGCGCTTCTTTTGTCATTTGTGCATTCAATGCTGCTGCAATAGTTTTTGATAGTCTGTTTGTGTTCATGTGTATTTTATTTATTGAGTTATCTAAAATGTTTCTGTTATAATTGATTTTTTATCTACGTTCAAATCTGCTAATTGTTTTTCAATTGCTTCCATCATTGGCGGAGAGCCGCAGAGATAAAACAGTTTATTTATTCCGATGCTGTTAGCATGAATGATATCTTTGGTTATATGTCCATTAGGATATCCTTCCACTTTTTCATCTGATAAAATATTAATGAAATTAGTGCCTAATAATGCTTTAAATTCTTTTTCGAGTATGATGTCTTTCTTGGTTTTATTTGCGAAAATGAGTTTATTATTCCCTATTTCATTTTTTGAATCAAGGTCTCTAAAAATTGAAATAAATGGAGTAAATCCTGCACCTCCAGCAATAAATATACCTTCATCTTTGTAACTGATTGCTCCAAAAACCTGGTGTAAAATTAACTCATCGTTTATTTTTAGATGAGATAATTCGTTTGTCATACTTTTATGCGAGGGATAAATTTTAATAATAAATTCAAGATAATTATCCTCTGGTAGACAAGTGAAAGTGTAAGGGTTTTTCTTATCCTTCCAACCATTTTTATTTATGGAAACGTCCGTGGCTTGACCAGGTACGAAGGCGTACTTTTTAGGTTTTTCAGTAACAATTTTCAATACATCATGAGTTACCTTTTCTACTGATTGTATTTTTACAATATGTTGTTTCATCTTATTTTTATTTTGACTTCTATTTTGCTAAATCACTTTGTGCTCGTTTTCTATATGCGTTGTTCATTTTCTTTATGCGTGTGGTTTAACCTTTTCTCGCTTCTAGCTATGTGTTTGTTTTTAGCGGTTTTATACTCTATTCTTTTTAAAATTCATCTTCTTTCCAATCTAAAAACCGTGTTCCTAATAATTCAACTAATTGACTTAATCGAACAAATATTCCGGCAACAATTATAAGACTAGTCCCAAGAGCAACAGATCCTTTAAGCATTGAGCTACTTTTAGTAGTTATCCGTTTTTTTCTTTCCTGCTTATAAACTCGATTGCTTTGTGAATTTGTGAAAAATCAAAGTATTGATCTTCATATCCTTTTTGCATCCTTTCAAAGAAAAAATTATCTATTGGCACTAGTTCTTTTAGAATTTTGGAATGTGCTACAATGGTAAGATTGCCCATTTATTTGTAATTTCTTAGCACCCATGTCATGTCTTTCATAAATACCTTTGTACTACTCTGAATAATTTTCATTTCGTCAAGTTTTACTAGAACATTCACCTTCTAATGCCCTTCATTAATTTTTTTCTTTAAAAGTTTTTAGTTCTTCAATCATACTATTTTGGTTTGATTTTAGTCATTAATATTTTTGCTTTTTTAGATATATCGCTTCAGCATAGGAAAGCCATTGTTTATTCACCTTTTTAAAAATTAAACTCCTATTCATTTCTTCTGGTGAATTACAGCCCGATGCGGCCAATAATTCCAAAAAATCTTGCAATATGTTTTTGTGGTAATTCTTCACTCTTTTCCATTTTTCAGAGACCACCAAACCTCTCACAAGTTTCGGGTTATTCGTAGTTACGCCTGTAGGGCATTCATTGGTATTGCATTTCAGCGCTTGAATACAACCCAAAGCGAGCATCATTCCTCTAGCGGAATTGCAGACATCTGCCCCAATGCAAAGGGCTTTAAAAATATCAAAAGCCGTAAAAATCTTGGTGGCGGTAATGACTTTTATTTCTTTTTTAGGTTGTATTCATTGAGTGTATCCACTACAAAAATCAGTGCATCTTCCCAAGGCATACCTACATAGTTTGAGAAATCAATGGGAGCAGCTCCCGTGCCTCCTTCGGCACCATCCACAGTTATGAAATCCGGTTTTATACCTGTCTCTACTATTTTTTTACATATTTCAATAAACTCTTGTTTGCTTCCTACAGCAAGTTTAAAGCCTACTGGTTTTCCGTTAGATAATTGTCTTAATTGCTTCACAAATTGCAATAATCCTTCAGCATTTCTAAAGGCTGAATGACCAGGAGGTGAAATGATATCAATATGTGGTTGAATACCTCTAATTTCAGCAATTTCCTCATTATTTTTAGCTGCAGGAAGGACACCTCCATGTCCGGGTTTTGCACCTTGTGAAATTTTGATTTCAATCATTTTTACTTGCTCCCAATTGGCCTTTTCTTTGAATTTTTCTGCGTCAAATTTTCCATCCGATGCTCGACAACCAAAATAACCAGTGCCGATTTCCCAAACCAAATCTCCTCCCCGTAAATGATATTTTGATATGCCTCCTTCACCTGTGTCGTGGAAAAAGTCACCTGCTTTTGCACCCATATTTAAAGCCATTACGGCATTTTTGCTCAAAGCTCCAAAACTCATTGCTGAAATATTAAAAAGGCTGGCACTGTAGGGTTGTTGGCAATCTTTCCCGCCAATGTCAACGCGTGGTGCTGTTTCCATTTTCCTTGCAGGATAGATGCTGTGCTGCATCCATTTATAATCATCAGCATCTACATTAAGTTCGGTACCAAATGGATGTGTTTGGGTTTGTTCTTTGGCGCGTTCATAGATATAGGTGCGGTGGTTCTTATCAATGGGTTTACCATCTGTACCGGACTCGACAAAATATTGATGAAGCTCAGGACCAATCATTTCTAATAAGTATCGCATATGACCAATTACAGGAAAGTTTCTTAGTATCGTGTGTTTTTTCTGAAATAGATCATAGAACCCAAGCGTCACGAGTAAGATTACAAGACCAATAAAACCAGGTAAAGGCCATACAAATGCACATATAAGTACGGCAAAAATCAGGAAGGCAATTATTGTAAATTTAATAGCTTGCTTCATAATGGTTTAAATTAATTCTCGTAAGTATTTTAGTTCACTCTTGGTCGTATCTACTATTTCAGCAAATTTTCCATTGACCATCATTCTTCCCATGGATTGTGCAAAACCTTTTACTTGGTCAAGATTGAGGGAAGGTGGCATGGCCAAGGCATTGGGATCTGTAAAAATATTTATAATTGCTGGCCCCTCATGCTTGAATCCATTTGAGAGCGCTTCTTCCACATCTTGGGATTCCTTAGCCTCCCATGCTGAAATGTTCATTGATTCTGCTAATTTTACAAAATCAGGATTTACCATATCAGTCTGCCAATCCATATAGCCTTCTACCCGCATTTCAAGCTTTACCATACCCAGAGAACGATTATTAAAAATGATAATTTTAACAGGAATTTGATATTGGCTAATCGTCATCAAATCACCCAAAAGCATGGAGATACCACCGTCTCCACAAAAAGCGATCACTTGCCGGTCGGGATGTGACAATCCTGCTCCAATAGCCATTGGCATAGCATTCGCCATTGACCCATGATTAAACGATCCTGTGAGATAACGGTTTTTTCCAGCCTTTAAATAACGTGCAGCCCAAACGGCACTCATGCCTGTATCAACAGTAAATATAGCATCATCATCTGCTAATTTATCAACCAAATAGGCAACATATTCTGGATGAATGTTTTTTTCAGATCCCTTTTCTTCCACATAGCTATCATATATTTCTTCAATTTCTTGATGTAATGAACGCATTTTGTCAAGAAAATCAGTTGAAGTTTTTGCTTGAATGAGGGGCATTAGATCTTGCAACGTTGATTTAATATCACCACAATACCCAAAATCTACTTTCGCTCTGCGCCCTAATCTTTCAGGTTTAGTATCAACTTGGATAATTTTACTTTTTTCAGGAAGGAACTCACTATAAGGAAAATCTGTACCCAACATCAAAAGAACATCTGCCTGATGCATGGCTTCAAAGCCAGATTTATTACCCAAAAGTCCATTTAATCCGACAGCATAAGGATTTTCTTTGCGTTCAAAAAATATTTTTCCTCTAAAACTATATCCCAAAGGCGATTTAAGAGTTTTTGCCAATAGCATGACTTCATCCACGGCAAAACGACAACCATGACCGCAGAACAGCACCACCTTTTCATGATTATTGATGATGCTTGCTAGTTCCTGAAGATGTTCATGACTTGGGGTTATTCTTGGCTCCGTATAAAAATTATTATTAGATGTATGCACAGATTCTAGCTTAGCTGACGCTACATCACCTGGGAGTGCTAAAACAGCAACCCCCTTCATGCTTATAGCATGTTGAATAGCAGTTTGCAATCCATTTATGGCTTGTTTGGGTGTATTTGCTTGAAAAACGTATTTGGAGCAGTCTTGAAACAGATATTCAGGTTTCGTCTCTTGAAAGTTTTCCAATCCCATTTTTTCAGTAGGAATGGTTGAAGCAATGGCAATAACAGGATTTCCAGCCTTGTTGGCGTCATATAGTCCGTTGACCAAATGAATATGCCCTGGACCACTGCTTCCCATACAACAACCTATGCCGTTCAACTCTGCTTCCATGGAAGCAGCGTAAGCCCCTGCTTCCTCATGTCTTACATGTATCCATTGGAGTCTTCCATCTCTTCGTACGGCATCATTAACTGGATTCAGACTGTCACCTGTTATTGCATAAATTCTCTTAACACCGGCTTCTACAAGCATTTCTACTATTTGATCGGATATATTTTTTGACATTTTTTTTACTTAGATGGTTATTCAAATTTGTTATAATGGTTTAAGGTTATACCATTGTAAAGAGCACTATCAGAATCGAGATATGAAGCTAATGTTAGTGGCTTTATTTAACGAAATAAAGCATATCCTGTGGGTTATTCATCATTATTATTTTATCACCTTTCATAACAATAGGTGCCTTCAATATGTCTTTATTATTTATCAATAGATCTAACCAATCTTCATCTGATAATTGATTTAACCGTCCGTACTTTTGAGAAAAGTTAGGATGTTCCGTGTTCACTAAGTCTCGAACATTAACTTTCATCTTAGAAGCCAATTCTGCCCAATGTGTAGTAGTTAATTTCATATGCTTCAGATCTATGTCACGAATAGGTATGGTTTCAGTTTGCGCATAAGCCAGAATTTGCCGGCCTATGTGTTCATCAGAATTATAAATTAGTGTTATCTCTTTATCAGTATTGGTGAATATCATAATATTTATTTAGTTAGTTTAACTTGGCTATGAGCATTGGCGTCCCAGTGGAAGCTATCGATTATAGGTTTTATTGTCAATAATTTTTTAGTATCTGATCAATACCTTTTGCCAATTGGAAATCCTTTTTTGTGAGACCGTCTGCATCATGAGTGTTAAGACTAATAGTCACGTTGTTGTATACATTCTTCCAATTTGGATGATGGTCTGACTTTTCAGCTATCATTGCAACTGCTGTCATAAACGAAAATGCTTCGACAAAATCCTTGAAAATAATTTCTCTATGAATGAATTTACCTTCTAGAATCCACAAAACATCAATTTCTTTCATTCTGTCCTGAATCTCTTGTTTATTTAAATTTGTCATTTTTCTAATATCATTATTTTAAACTATTACTTTTTACATCCATTTCTTTTTGAAAGGTTGTTAAACTTTGATCTAATGAAGTTTTAATCTCATTTACTTCCTGTTTTAAAGCTTCTTTTTTATCATCGACAGCTTCATTTAACTCTTTTATTTTGTCCTGTAATTGCTCTTTTTGTTTGTTAAGTTCAGCTTTCTTAACTTTAAATTTATCTTTAAACTCTTCATTCTGCTCATTATATTCATTGCTGACTTTTTGCATCTTTTCATCAATTTCTGTATTCATCTTGTCCCATTGTTCAACAGTATAATCTTTTGATATATCTACCGCATCACTTACTTCTTCCTTTAAGTCTTCACCCGTTGTTTTTATTTTCTTTATCAAACAATCCACAAGAGGCGAAGAAAAATAAAACGAATACAATTGAAAACAAGGAAATTATTTTATTCCATCCTTCTTTAAAAGATTCAGAAGCTGATGAAAACGCATTTTCCGCTTCATCCCATTTCTCTTCTGATGCATTTTCCAGTTCGATATATTTTGCCTCAAGAGCAGCTTTTTTTAACTCTAATTCTTTTAGAGATTCCTCATATTTTGATATGGCATCGCCCTGTAAAGACTCTTCTTTTGCTTTCAACTCATTGATTTTCGCAGATACTTCATCTATTCTCTGTTTTGCTAGTACTTTGAATTCTTCTTCTTTCATGTTTTTACTTAATTGCGCCTTGAGAAATAACTAAGTTTAAGGCACTATCGAAACAAGCTGAATAACCTGCTGCAAAAAGCATTTCAGGATTTGGATAATCGTCACTTGCTCCGCCCATTGCTCTAGGCAATCTTACTTGCAGGTCCAAAATATCATTATTACTTTTTACGTAGCTATTTCGACCACCTGTTGCAGTTGCTTCTGCTGTGTATATTGCTTTCATTATTGTGATATTTAAAGTGTTATTTATTTATATCTAAAATTTATATGAAATAAAAATGACCGACCAGTATAGCCAGAATCTCCCTACGAAATAGTCTTAACTTTTTGTCCAACTTTCCCTTATAAGTCCAATCTACTGTGCAATCTACTTTTTTCAAACACTACAGCACTAGATTCAGTACCTGAACTGGTAAATGCTTTAAATAGCCTCCACAAAGGGTGGCGGTCCGCAAATATAAAAGTGCTAATCAAAATCTATTATTTTTTCCTCTAAGAAATTAATCTCAATCATACGATTATAGTAACCGTCTTTTTTTATAGCATTATTTACTATTTTAAAATAAGTCGGCAGAAGTTATAACGAATACTATAAAGGAAACAACAATTACAATTACAATAATATAGAAACCAACTTTTGTCAATTTATCTTTTTGTAACAGATAGTTTTGTGTTTTATCCTTCTCGTTTTTTACAAACTTAAAATCCTCTTTTCCTTGTTTCACTAGTTCTTGTTTTTAATTAGTTTCATTTGACTTTATAGTTTAACAAAATGCGGTCATCTATCTATTTTTTCATAGAACGTCGTTCCATCTTTTTTAGGCTCTTATACAATTCGCAATCTGTTGAAATGAAAATGGATGTTTTTCCATCAAAAGTCTTCTCAAATGTTCTCCTTGATTTCAGATAGCCATAAAGGATTTTCGATTGAATTGACTTATCATAAGCTTTCGCATAAATCAAGGCCTGGTTTGCATCTGCCTTACCTTTGATCATTTCAGTATCCTCAGGATTGTATGTTTTTAAGTTTCCGCGCCTTCTCAACATTAATACGTGTGGCTTCTCTCTGACCTTCTGAGCGAAAATTATCACGGATACATAAACGTTCACTTTTCATGCCCTCATAAACAGGATCCCAAACTTCCTAACATAATTGATACGTTTAAATCGAAAATTCAGTATCTTTCTACCAATATATGCCGTCTGTTTATTCGCCGATTTCAATATCAATTGCTAGATTTTATCACGACCTACATAAATCTTTGCCAATGAATCGGATGATTCAGGTATTCTGTTACTGGTGCATGCAGCCTCTTCGATGTCATTATTTGCTATGAAATTTCTTGTGTCCAGATTAAGAATATCATCTGTACGTGATTGTGCACCTCGTTCGTTCGTAAAATTTTTAAAAAATTAAATCATTATGGCTTTCACTTTATTCCAGTTAATTATTTTAAATATTTTTTTTAGGTACTCTGTTCTTTTATTTCTGTTGTTCCATTTATCTTGTATTACTTATTAAACGATTATTAATAAGTTCAAATTTATGGATAGGAGTTACTTCTTGTAATGACCTAGGTCAAGTTGAGTGTTTTTAAATAAAAATTAATGCTAGAATCGAGACTATTATTAAAAGGATGAATAGACCAGTACCACTTAACTCCGCTTCTATGAAAGTCACATAAGCCCCAGCTTCCTCGTGCCTTACATGTATCCATTGGAGTCTGCCATCTTCTTCGAATTGAATCATTTACCAGATTACGACTATCCCCAATTACAGCATAAACTCGTTTAACACCAATCTCTACAAGCATTTCTACTATTTGATCGGATATATTTTTTGACATAACTCTTTTGTATTGAAATTAAAACTATTAATATAAAAATTGTTTACAATGGTCATTGCGTGCGCGTAATAAAGGATTTTGGAGAAAGTCACTATTCGTTAACCACGCAACAAAATTTATTTACTTTAAGCTGTAAACATCCAATTTCTTTTTTCGAGATACCTCATTAAGTCAGTTACAATCTTTTCGGTAACATTATCGCCGGCATTAAGAGCTGCATTTACTAAATCAAACATTTTGTTGTGTAAAATATCAAAACCTTTTAACACTTCTGTGGTCATACCTATTGCTGTTATTTCATCTGTTTTCACTTTTTTTATCTCAGATATGGCTAAAATCTCGGTCATACTCATAGATGGTTTCAGACCAAAAACTCTTATTCTTTTAGCAATAATGTCAATATTTAATTTTACAGTATTGTATTCATTTCTACCTTTAATTGTGCTCTTATTTTCATAATTGTAAGCGTTTTTTTTAATTTAAAAGGAGGTAACTATTTTTTATCAATTACTCCTTTGTTCTATTTTCTTTAATAGTTTTTCTATTTATTTCGAACTCTTTATTATCCATTTTTGGATTCCCTGTTGGATTTGTTGGGAAAGTTTGTTTCTTTTTTATTTTAAATTTTCTTTTGTTTTGTATTGCTCCCATAATTTTTGTTTTTAAAGTTAATATTCAGTGTAGTTAATGTGTAGTGCTATATCTAATTAGTAAGGCCAAACTCTTGTTAAGCTATTTATTTTCAATTATTGTTCTCTACTTTACCAAAATTTACGTCATTGATTTTTTGCAATTCATAAATAATTTTTTCATTCCTTATTAATGTGGATTTTATACTATTATATCTTTCTGCTATGTAGAATTGTTCTTGCTCTCCAAAACGATATACTAATTCTAAGTCCAATTGGGGAAAATTGTCTTTTTTAAAATGACCAACACTAGTTCCTACTTCCTCTATTATCCCAACACCTTCATAACAAAGGATAGTTCCAGGCTTTACACTAGGTGTTTTACCTTGTAATATGTCCAATTCTGTTCCGCATATTGTGGTCTTAACTATTTTTACAGCAGCATCTGTTGGCTTTTCATTTTTGGCTTTTGATACATCCGTATATAAAATCTTTCCTGACCCATTACAAATTAAACCTTTCATTATTGATATATTTTTAGGCCAAGCGCCATTCGAATAGATTTCTTTTACTGGAATAATTTCATTAGACATGATTATTGAATTTTACAATTATTGGATAATTAACATTGTATCTGGAACAAATCTATAGAAAGGTTTAATAATGAAGCATGACCTGTGTCAGTTTGGATCTGTTTTATCCAAAAAATGGATATTTTACAAAGTTTTCTCAGCTAAATAAGGAGTAATAAAAAATCAGAAATCACAGAAATAAACTGTAAATTAAATTGACCTAGAGCAGTATTTCTAAATTATGAAAAATCAAATAAATAACATTACTTATGCCATTTTAAATAGTCTACATTTTAAGAAACCTAAGTTTATATAATTATAATAATGGATAAAGGAATACAATGTCTAGCATTTTTTTAAGACATTTTTAAATCATCTGTAGAAGGCATTTTAGTTGTTAAAGCAGATGGCATCCTTATGAAAGCCAACCCAGCAGTGAAGAACTCTTTGGTTATAATGAAGGTGGACTCTTAGCCAATAATGTAGAAAAACTTATTCCAAATAAATTCAAATAAATTCAAAAAAAATCATAGAGAAGGATATATATTAAATCCAAAGGCCCAAAGGATGGCTAATAACCTAAAGTTATGGTGACTAAAAAGAGACGGCTCTCAATTCCCATTAGAAATAAGTTTAACGCTAATAATAATTAAGCAAAAACAAGTTGTAATAGCTTTTTTAATTGATATTTCGAAGCGAAAAAAAATAGAAAAAGACTAAACATTCGTCAAGCCAAATTAATTCGTCAAGCCAAATTAAAAAGCTATTCTAAATAATTAGAGAGAGAGAGAGAGAGGAGAGAAGAGAGAGAGGAGAGAAGAGAGAGAAGAGAGAAGTAGCCAGTAGAACCAATGAACTAAGCACTAGAGTTCAAAAACTGGTAGCTTCGAATTTAAGTCTCTAAAATCAAATACAGGAAACTCAAGAGGCCAAAAAAAGCTATTGTTAATAAATCCTTATCCTCGGAAATTGCTGAGAATTTCCCTAATGAATTTATTATTGTTTTACCCCAAATTTTGAAATACTGCTTATAGAAGTTGAAGCTATTATAAAATTAGGATTAGATAAAATGATTTTTGAAGATACAACTGCTGATGAAATCGCAATCTTTTCTAAAAAACAAAAAACAAAACTAAAAAAAAAATATTTTAAAAACGATTGTTGTTGAGCATACCATTATTTCAAGTGTCTTATTCTTATACCGCGATATCACAACACAAAAAAAAATGAAAGAGATGCTATAAAAGCTTTAAAAAAAGAACCGGAACTTAACGAATTAAACTCACGATTTGTTCTATGGCATCGCACGAATTTAGAACGCTTTTGTGCCATGCGGACTTCTGCCATTCAAAACTTGAGAAATATGTGACTAAAATCAAGAAAAACATAAAATTGATGGTCGTAAAGATATTGCTCTTTTTAGATAAAACTAGATTGATTGACCCTGGTCATTGAAGAAAAGGAATGTTTCTATTAATTTAGCAGTAATTTAGAACTAAACTAATATTTAAAGCATGTCTTTTAAAGAACATAAAGCACCACAAAAACGATTCCTTATAAGAACATATTCTGACTTACCCAAAATAGCGACAATATTAAGCACTATTGCTAAGAAAAACAATGTGCCACTTCAGCTATCAATCTTGGGTCAACTTACTACCGAAAAGGGAATTACTAAAAAAGAAATTAAAAAAATAATAGCCGATATAAAACAGCAATTAAGTGCTCTATTAGGAAAGCAATTTCAATTTGGTTATTTTCATAATCCTGAGATTGGCTCCTTATTTATTGCAGGTCATTTAACCCCAACATTCCTTAATAAAATTGATAAAAGAGAGCTCGCTTCATTACCAACGGGTCTTTTAGGAATATTTAAAGGGCTGGGAATTGATGTTGAAGAGGTTAACAACTATTTAAATGAGCTAAAAAATGAAAATTATTGTTTAATTATTCGAGGAGAAAGCCGTGTTTTAAACACTATAGAACCTATGTTAAATGCATAATAGTTAATACCAAGGGAGCTTTTATTTATTTTCAATTATTCTGGTATCTCTAAAATAATCATTAACATTCTTTTTTATAGAAAATCGTATTTATAAACTATAAGTAAATAAAAATACTTGTCTTTGTTGATTTTCTAAAGATTAGTAGGTCATTAAAGTAGCGATAGTAAAGGTTCAAATAACCGTTACTATTCTACCTTATTATTTATCAATAAATCTAGAGTAAATAGCGTAACCACACCTATTTTGATGCCGGTAGACGCAGATTGTCATTTTGATCTCTAAAAGCTGATGGTAAGATATCTGGAATTAATTTTATTAATATAGGTAGTAATAAAGTGCCGCCCGGAAGTAAAAAAATGGTTAAAGCAGGGATCGATTTACAAATATCTATTAACTGAATTTTAATTTTTTCTTTTTCTAAATCGGTTAAAGTTGTGCGAGTTGATTTTTTAATTAAGCGCATCGCTTCTTTGCTTTGTCTTAATTCTTGCAATAAGCTTTCTTTATTTTTCTTAATAGAATTTTAATATCTTCTACTGTAGGTACTTTAGGCATTATAATTTTCTACGTTTACGTTCTGTTTTTAAGAGGTTCAATTCTCGACTTGTTTGTCCTGCTACTGATGTATTTTCTTCTGCTCGTCTAATTAAATAAGGCATTACATCTCTTACAGGTCCAAATGGTAAATATTTTGCTACATTATAACCTTCATTTGCCAAATTGTAACTTATGTTATCACTCATGCCAAATAACTGACCAAACCAAAGATTACTATTATTTTTTTTGATATCGTATTTTTTTGCCAAATCCATCACTAAATAAGAGCTGTCTTCGTTGTGTGTGCCAACAAACAATGCCATTTTAGGATTTTCCATCATATATCTTGTGGCAGCGTCATAATTTTTGTCTGTTGCCTCTTTATTTTTACAAATAGGCGAAGGATACCCTTTTTCTTCAGCTCTAGCTCTTTCTTTTTCCATATAAGCACCTCGAACAACTTTCATACCAATATGAAATCCTTTCGCTTTTGCTTTTTCATGCAACGCTTTTAAATACTCCATTCTGTCATGTCTGTACATTTGAAGTGTATTAAAAACAATGGCTTTTTCTTTATTATATGTTTCCATTAATTCTTCAATCAAGACATCCGCAGATAGTTGCATCCAGCTTTCTTCTCCATCAATTAATAAAGGAACATCTTTTTCTACAGCTGCTTGACAAACTTTATGATACCTCGCAACGATTCTTTTCCACTCTGCTTGCTCATCATCCGTTAATAATTTTCCTGCAGATACTTTTTCGTACAAAGCAAATCGCCCAAATCCTGTTGGTTTAAAAACAGCAAACGGAATTGATTTTTTTTCTTCACAAAAGCTAAGAATTTTTAAAATCTTTTCTAAAGCACCATCAAAACTTACTTCTTTATCTTTACCCTCTACCGAATAATCTAAAACACTATGCACATTACCATTATGGAACATATTATCTATAATTGGCAAACAATCCTCCTCATTAACTCCGCCACAGAAATGATCAAAAACAGTGGAACGAACTAAACCTTCTATGGGTAAGTGTACCTTTAAAGCAAAGTTTGTAACTGCGCTGCCTATTTTTACCATGGGCTGGTTTTGTATCATTCTAAAAAGAAAATATGCACGTTCTAATTGTGAATCCGTTTTTAAAGCAAAAGCAACTTTTGTGTTGTCAAAAAGTTTCATAAAATTGATTTTTAAATGAGAACAAATATAGTCGATAAGGGTGTATAATTCAATTATTTCTGTTTAATTTGTAACCCAATAAATTAACAGATGAAAACCATACAAGCAGCAACATATCCGGTTCATTTTCATGCTAAAAGTTACCTAGAACTTTCTAATTTGATTGCTAAAAAAAACTACTCAACCATTTTTATTTTAGTGGATGAAAACACTATTGAGCACTGTTATCCTAAATTTATTCCTAATTTATCTACGAATAAAAGAATTGAAGTTATAGAAATTGAATCCGGAGAAATCAATAAAAATATTGAAACTTGTATTGGAGTTTGGAACGCAATTACAGAATTAGGCGGAGATAGAAAAAGTATATTAATTACTTTAGGCGGCGGAGTTATTACAGATTTAGGCGGTTTTGTGGCTTCTTGCTTTAAACGCGGAATTGATTTTGTAAACATACCAACAACATTATTGTCTATGGTTGATGCCTCAGTTGGCGGAAAAACAGGTGTAGATTTAGGCGTGTTGAAAAATCAGATTGGATTGTTTGCAAACCCTGAAATGGTTTTAGTAGATACTACGTATTTAGAAACTGTTGAAGAACGAGAAATTAAATCTGGTACAGCAGAAATTATTAAATATGGTATTACGTATGATGTGAAACTGTTTAATGAAATAAGAAGCAACAAAAATTTGAAAATCAGCGATTTAATATATAGATCCATAGAGATAAAAAACGAAGTTGTTTTACAAGATCCAAAAGAAAAAGGCTTGCGTAAGATTCTTAATTTTGGACATACTTTAGGGCATGCAATTGAATCTTTTTACCTAGAATCCGAAGACAAAGAAAACTTAACCCACGGCGAAGCGATTGCCATTGGAATGGTTTGCGAGTGCTATATGTCATCAAAATTATTAGATTTTCCTGCTAAAAAAGTAGCTGAAGTTAAAGAAGTTGTTGTATCCATTTATACAAAAACGAATCTCTTAAAAGAAGACTTTACAGCCATTATGGATTTATTGAAACACGACAAGAAAAACGTTAACGGTCAAGTAAACTTTGTGCTTTTAAAAGATTTTGAAGATTTTAAATTAGATTGTAAAGTATCTGATGAATTAATTATTGAAAGTATGGCGTTTTATAATTCTTAGTGTTTTTATTAAACCAATAAAAAAATTATAAATAAACTAGAAACAAACCCTTTAATTTTAAAATTAAAGGGTTTGTTTTATTTCTAAAAGTTGTGCTCTAAAACTCTCTCTTTCCGAATTCACTATCAATAAATTTCGATTTATTTTTAGCAGCATTAAAAGTATATGAAAGGTTTAAGGTAACCATATCAACTTCATATACATAATTTGTACTTGTATAGAATTGATTTGGACTTGATGTTGTGATGCGTTGTTCGTTGGTATTAAACAAGCCCATATCTATATTCTGCCATTGCAAAGTAGCTGTTAATTTATCATCCATAAACTTCTTTATAAAGGATAAGTTTGGTGAGTAAAAACGAGAATCTGCACCCATAGCTGTATTTCTATCAGACAAATAATTAAAAGTAAATTGCACTGAAGCATTTTTCCAGAAATTATACGTAGAATTTACATTAAAGGAGTAAATAGTTGCTTTAGAATCAATATCATAACTTCTTTCAACACCATCTCTATGTTTAAAGTTTAAAACCCCATCAATTGCATACTTATACACATTTACCCCTAATGTATTCGACCAGTTTTTAGTTGGTTTAAGAGTAGCTCCAACTTCCAAACCAATAGCGTTGCTTATACCAACATTAGAATATACTCTATTAATTATACTGTCTATTATTACACCACTTTTTTCATAAGCCAATGTATTTACGCGATTAATAACATTATCTACATGTCTAAAATAAGCAGTTGCATACAAAGCGTTTCCTCCTTCTAATCTTTTAGTAATTCCTAATTCAGCTAAATCTATGAATTCTGGCAACAACGTGTTGTCTCCTTGTTCAAAAACTTCTGAATGCTCTCGTTCTGCAAAACTATTCATCATAAAAGTAGCTGTGCGTTCAACTCTTTTACTATAAGCCGTTTTTATATTTGTTTTATCATCAATTTTATATTGTAAAGACGCTGAAGGAAATAATTTCACAAAATCATACTCAAACACGTTTTCTGCGTTTTCACTTTTTAAAGCCTCTTTATATTTTCTATCCATAGCCTCTAACCGAATACCAGCAGCATATTCCCATTTACTTTTAGAACCTGTAACTTGTGCATAACCAGAATGAATGCTTCTTTTTAAGCTTACATCGCTAGAAAATTCAGGAACCTGAGTGCCATCTCTTTCATACACAAATTTACCTGTATGATCTAAATCTCTAAATTGATAACCTGTTTCTAAAGTACCGAATGAGAAAGGTTTCCATTGATAATCTAAATTAAAACGGGTTCCGTATAAAGGATTATCATTGGTATTGTATTCTTTTTGATACACAATAGTAGCACGAGGAAACCCTAAATTGTCGTTCTCTGTTGGTCCTCCTAAAAAAGTATATTCATATAAGATTGAAGTAGAAATTTTTGACTTATTATCAAACTTGTGCGCATACTCAAAGCTACCTAAAGCAAAATCTCCTTTTCTAATTCTTAGATTGTGGTTGTAATAAGCAAATGTATATTGACGATTATCACTATCAATTGGCGAAATAGCATGATTATCAGTATACACAATATCGGCTAAACGTTCTTTGTTACGTTTTCCTGCAAAAAAAGCTACCGAATAGGTATCCGATTCATTTGGTGTATAATCTACAGTAAATCTCCCATTATAGGTAACTTCATCAAAACTACGCTCACCATCTGAAGGTAAAAAAGTAGTTTTATTTTCTGGTGTATTTACAATAAACATTTCACCCTCTCTTCTACCCGATAGATCATTTCTTTGGTAATTTGCGCCTGCAGAGATGTTAAAATGATCTGTTCTTTTGTTAATAGTTGCATCAATTCCGTATCTTTTTGCAGCTACTTTTGTATCATAATCTTCAATTGCAGGAAAACCTCCTCTAATATTCACTTGGGCAAAGGTTCCGTTAATTGCTCCTTTTTTAGTAATAATATTTATAATACCACCTTTTCCTTCGGGATCATATTTTGCAGAAGGTGCTGTAATTAACTCGATACTTTCTAAAGCATTAGCAGGCAATTGTGCTAAAATTGCACTTGCATCACCTTGCGTTGGTTTTCCGTTTATTAAAACCGAAAAACCTTTACTACCTCTTACACTAATTTCTCCTAAACCATCAACGGTTACAGAAGGTAAATTTTTAACAACATCTACAGCGTTTCCACCAACAGTACTTTGGTATTTTTTTGTATCAAAAACTTGTCGGTCAATTTTATGTAAAACCGCACTTTTTTCTGATTTTACAACAATTTCATTTAACTGATTTCCAGAACCTAAAACCAATGTTAGTGTTCCTACATCTTTTTTCTCTCCTTTTTTATTAATAGTAATTTCCTTAATTGTCTTTATTTGATACCCAATAAAGGAAGCTTCTATATAATAATTACCTGATTTTATATCTTCAATAGAAAATAGACCCTCAAAATTAGTTACAACACCAGTTACGAGTACTTTATTATTTGTTTTATACAAAGCTATAGTTGCATATTGTAAAGGATAGCCTTCATTAGCTTCAATAATTTTTCCGGTTAATTGAGCTGTTATAAACTGACTTGCAATAAGTGTTATTAATAAAAATAGATATTTTTTAAATTTCATTAAACTTGGTTTTCTCTAAGTTATAAATTAATTCAACTAAATTAATCAGCTGTTTAGCTAAAAAATTAAATAAGTTTTAATTATTTATTAATTAATCTCAAAAATAAACATCTCAACAATGTATTTATTACTTTTTGTTTCTTTTTATTAGGTTAGTACTATAAAAAGAGCTTTTCGAGAAACATCCTTTTTTAGTAGTTTTATTTTTGATTTGTGTTGTAATTTTAACAGCTGATAAATTGATGAACCCTCTTAAAATAAAATATTTTAGAATTTTCTTACATGGCACCTTGCTTTTTTCGAATTAATTTCATCAATATAAAGTAGCTAATTTTATTTTAAGTTAAAGCAGTTTGTAAGGTAGTTCCAATCAAATTTTGGTTCTTGGTTCTAAAACGCAGTCATCTTGAGTCTTTTATTGGAGAGGAATAAATTTTAATATCATTACAGTCAGAAATTTTATTGTACGTTTCAATTTTATTCTTCAGCAAACTACTTCTTCATAATTTGTAAAAAAGCATAAAAAAAATCCTTCTAAATAGATATAGAAGGATTTTTTTATTATGTGTGTATAAAGAATTAAATTTTCTTAACTTTTACAGCATTTAAACCACGCATTCCTTTTTCTAATTCAAAAGAAACTTTATCGTTTTCGATAATTTCATCAATGATACCGCTAATATGTGTAAAATATTTTTCGTTATTTTCTAAATCTATAATAAATCCAAAGCCTTTAGAAGAGTCGAAAAACGAAACTTTTCCTTTTCTTACTGGGTCTTCTTCGGGTAAATCTTCTTTTTTAGTGACAGAAATTTGAATGTCTTCTAACTCATACACTATTTTTAAATCTGGATCTGGGGGTGAATCTGATAAATTTCCATTATGATCTACATATGCAAATTGTATTCCCGTTGATCCGTGTTCATCTCTGTCCGCCTTTCTTGCGTCCATTTTCTTTTGCTTATCTAAACGTTTTTTTAAACGTTTCTTTTCTTTTTCACTTTTACTAAATGTTTGCTGCGATTTTGCCATTAATATATACTACTATTTTAAATTAATATTCTGGTAAGATAAAATACTTAACCGAAATTCAAAATCAAACTTTTTTTAACTTGTTTAATGTGTGAAGTGTATTCTGTCTTATTGGATACAAAGATAATATTTTAAAAAGATATTTTTCTTAATTTCTTATAAATTATGTTAAAAAAACTTTAAATAATGGTTTTATTATCTCAGTATAATAGTATTACTATTATATTTGTGTCCAAAATGATTTTAAAATGAAAGACTTGTTATCTGCTTTAAAGATTTCTGTACCCGAGAAAATTTTTATCAAAGACCCAGAAACCTCAGAATTAGGAAAAAAAATAATTGAACAAGGTATTATCTTAATCTGCGAAATAGGTTTTGAAAGTTTTACGTTTAAAAAATTAGGAATCAAAATAAGTTCTAATGAGAGCTCTATTTATAGATATTTTGAAAACAAACACAAGTTACTTTTATATTTGTCTTCTTGGTATTGGGCTTGGATAGAATATCAATTGGTAATTGAAACATTTAGTATTGCAAATCCGGAAGAAAAGTTAGAAAAAGCGATTACAATTGTTACTCGAACGATACATGAAGATAGTAATTTTTCTCATATTAATGAAACATTGTTATATAAAATTATTGTAAACGAAAGTTCTAAAGCCATATTAACGAAAGAAGTAGATTCTGAAAATAAAGAGGGCTATTTTAAAATTTATAAGCGTTTAATTAGAAGATTAGAAGAAATGATACTTGCAGTTAACCCCAATTTTAAATATGGTTTAAGTTTAGCGAGTACAATTATAGAAGGTAGTTTGCATCAACATTTTTTGGGCGAACATTTTCCTTCAATTACAAATTATAAAAATGAAGAAACACCAACTAAATTTTTTATATATTTAGTTAACAATACTTTAAAATAATTATGGAAAACAAACAAATAACTCCTTGGAAACGTCTAGTAGGGTTATTAAAATTAGAAAAAAGAGACATTTTACAGATTTTCTATTATGCTATTTTTGGCGGAATTGTATCTTTATCCCTACCTCTTGGAATACAGGCAATTATAAACCTAATTCAAGGTGCGCAAATATCAACCTCATGGATAGTTTTAGTTATTTTAGTTACTATTGGCGTTATGTTTACTGGTGCATTGCAATTAATGCAATTAAGAATTATAGAAACCTTACAACAGCGAATTTTTACAAGAGCTTCTTTTGAATTGAGTTACCGTTTTCCAAAAATTAAAATGAATGAATTGCGCAATTATTACCCCCGGAATTGGCCAATCGTTTTTTTGATACACTTACAATTCAAAAAGGATTATCAAAAATCTTAATTGATGTTCCTACTGCATTATTACAAATCATTTTTTCATTAATTTTATTATCATTTTACCATCCATTTTTTATCATTTTTGGTATTCTCTTATTATTATTGATATATATTGTTTTTAAATTCACCGCTCAAAAAGGATTAGAAACTAGTTTACTAGAATCTCAAATAAAATATAAAGTTGCGCATTGGATTCAAGAAATTGCAAGAACAGTAGTTAGTTTTAAACTTTCTGGAAACACCAATTTAGCAGTAACTAAAAATGATGATTTAGTAAGTAAGTACTTAGAAGCAAGAGAAAATCATTTTAAAGTATTGATTTTACAATTTATGCAAATGATTGGCTTTAAAGTTATTGTAACTGCTAGTCTCTTATTAATTGGAGGTGCCTTAGTTTTAAATCAAGAAATGAATATTGGGCAATTTGTTGCGGCAGAAATCATTATTCTTTTAGTAATTGCATCCGTAGAAAAGTTAATTATAGGTCTAGAATCTTTTTATGATGTATTAACGTCTATAGAAAAATTAGGACAAGTTGTAGACAAAGAATTAGAATCACAAGAAGGCGAAAGACCTATTTTTAAAGAAGATTTAATTGTAGAACTAGATGCTGTTTCATATCGTGTGGAAAACAGAGAAAAACCAATTATCAAAAATATATCATTAAAGATTAATGCAAAAAGTAGAATTCTAATTGTAGGAGAAAGTGGTGCTGGTAAATCTAGTTTAATACGCTTAATTTCTGGGGTAATAGAACCTACTTCTGGTATTATTTATGTTAATAATTTATCACTAAAAAGCGTACATCTTAACCATTATAGATCTCAATTAGGTTTATCGATGTCTGAAGAGACTCCTTTTGAAGGAAGTATTAGAGATAATTTAGTTTTTGGTAATAAAGATGTAAATGATGATGTAATTTTTGAAGCATTAAAAATTGTTGGTTTAAGTTCGTTTCTAAAAGAACAGCGAAATGGTTTAGAAACTATTTTAAATCCTGAAGGAAAACAAATGTCTTATACGATTTCTAAAAAAATAATTTTAGCTAGAGCTATTATTAAGCAGCCAAAAATAATGATTTTAGAAGATCCGTTAGATCAATTTAATTTAAAAGAAACCTTAGAAATCATAAATTATTTAACAGACTCAAAAAGACCTTGGTCATTGATTGTAACAAGCAGTAAAAAAAGTTGGAAATCGAAATGTACTCAAATAATTACTTTGGAAAAGGGTAAAATTAAATCTATAAATTAAAAAATCGATGTTAAATATTTCTAACAATGAGTTAAATAAAATAGTAGATTTAAATCAGTTTAAATCTGGAAAATTAATTTTTAGTAAGCGCTATTACAAGTCTTTTAATAAATTTTTATTGGCGTTTGCTTTTCTTGTTTTAATAGTACTTTTTTTACCTTGGACTCAAAATATAACCAGCAATGGTTTGGTAACCACATTAACACCAGGGCAAAGACCACAAACGATACAATCGCAAATTCCTGGTAGAATAGAGCAATGGTTTGTGAGAGAAGGTGACCTTGTTAAAAAAGGAGATACTATTTTAAGAATTTCTGAAATTAAAAGTGATTATTTTGATACCAAATTAATTGAAAGAACCAACGAGCAAATTAATGCAAAAACTTCTTCAGTAGATTCTTATCAATTTAAAGAAGATGCTTTAAATAGACAAATTATAGCATTAAATGAAGAAATGAAATTAAAGTTAGAACAAGCTAAGAATAAACTTTTACAATCTAAATTAAAAGCAAAAAGTGATAGTATTGATTTTGAAGCGGCAAAAACAAATATAAAAATTGCAGAAAGCCAATTTAACCGAACTCAAACTTTGCAGAATGAAGGATTAATGGCTGTTAAAGATGTGGAAGAAAAAGGATTAAAACTGCAAGAAACACAAGCAAAATTAATATCCCAAGAAAATAAATTATTAGCTGCTAAAAATGAAATTATCAACTCAAAAGTCGAAATTTCTACGGTAAGTGCTACTTACGCAGATAAAATTTCTAAAGCACAAAGTGATAAATTCACAGCGCAATCTAGCGGATTTGATGCCAAAGTGCAGGTTTCTAAATTAGAAAACAACAATAGTAATTATAAAATTAGAAACAGTCTTTTATACATCACTGCTCCGCAAAATGGGTATATCAACAAAGCAATCAAAGGCGGAATTGGTGGTACTTTTAAAGAAGGTGACGATTTAGTGGGTATTATGCCTTCAAAATACGATTTGGCTGTAGAAACTTTTGTAAGACCTATCGATTTACCGCTTTTACATATTAATGAAAAAGTACGTGTACAGTTTGATGGTTGGCCAGCAATTGTGTTTTCTGGATGGCCCAATGTTTCTTATGGAACGTATGGTGCCAAAGTTATTGCTATTGAAAGATTTATTAGTGATAATGGAAAATATAGAGTTCTTTTATCTCCTGATAGCGAAGATCATACATGGCCAGAAGTTAGAGTGGGTTCTGGCGCAAGAACCATCGCGCTGCTAGAAGATGTGCCTATTTGGTATGAATTATGGAGACAACTAAACAGCTTCCCTCCCAACTATTATCAGCCAGAAAAAGCAAAATCAGATTCAAAAAAGAAATAAAAAGGAATCCATATTTAGATTATTAAAAAATGAAAAAATATATTTTAATTCTTTTTTTATTACTGTTTGCTAAGCTTTCATCGCAAGAAAAGGTGGAATCTGTGATGACCTTATCGGAGTATTTAGGCTACGTTAAAGCCTATCATCCAGTTGTAAAACAGGCAAATCTTATCATGAATGCTAGTGAAGCAAAATTATTAAAAGCGAGAGGTGCTTTCGATCCAAAAATTGAGGTTGATTTTGATAAAAAAGAATTCAAAGAAAAGGAATATTACAACCAATTAAATGGTGCTTTTAAAATACCTACATATTATGGTTTGGAATTTAAAGCTAATTTTGAAAATAATGAGGGTATTTTTTTAAATCCTGAAGCAACCTTGCCAACCGATGGTTTGTATGCTGTTGGCGTTTCTGCTTCTTTATTAAAGGGTTTTTTAATCAACCAAAGAATGGCATCTTTAAAACAGGCCAAATTCTTTTTAGATCAGGCAAAAGAAGATCAGCAACTATTGGTCAATGAAATTTTATACAACGCTTCTTTGACCTATTTTAATTGGCTACAAACCTATAATGAAAAAGCAGTATATCAAGATTTTTTAGGAAATGCAGAAATCCGTTTTAAGGGAACAAAAAGAGCTTTTATAGAAGGAGATAAACCGGCAATTGATACCTTAGAGGCCGGGATTACATTAAATGAAAGAAAACTATATTTAGAAAAAGCACGAATAAAATTAGTAAAAGCTTCTTTAGAAATTTCTAATTTTTTATGGTTAAATGATAATACACCTGTTGAATTGCAAGATCATATTATACCAAATATAGAAACGCTAAATTCAATCGATGTAACTTTTAATATTGCATTGTTTAACATCGCTGATTTTGATATTAATAACCATCCGAAGATAAAATCTTTAGAATTTAAAATTCAAAGTTTAAATATTGATAGAGAACTTAAAATGAACAACTTATTGCCACAATTAGATGTTCAATATAATTTTTTAACGCAGACTCCAAGAGTCTCTAATTCTTTAAATGTTGATAATTATCAAGCAGGAATCAACTTTAAATTACCCCTATTTTTAAGAAAAGAAAGGGGAGATTTTAAACTTGCTAAAATTAAATTACAAGAGGCAACTTATGAAAATGAAGCAACTAAAGTTATCATAAAAAATAAGGTGGATGCTTTACAACAAGAATTGTCTTCCTTCGCAATACAGAGCGATTTTTTAACAAATATCGTTAAAGATTATAACACCTTATTAAAGGCTGAGGAACGTAAGTTTTTCTTAGGCGAAAGCTCTTTGTTTTTAGTGAATTATCGGGAATCTAAATTGATAGAAACAAAGCTAAAAGCAATTGTATTAGAAAATTCATTCTTTCAATCGAAAGCCGATTTGTTTAAAGCAGCTGTGATTTCTATTTCTGAATAAAATAATAACCGCAAATAGATGACTTTTTCAAATGTGACTGCGTTTTTCTGTATTGGTTTACAAAGAAATGTGCAGATGACGGAATTTTATCTTAGTAAATACTTTTTGTGAAAAGTCCTCAAATTACTTTCTACAGAAATCAAACTTATTTTCTATTGCGCTACTATTCAAATAAAGCGGCTAAAAACTCTGCAACACAGGCGGGTTTTTTCTGTCCTTTTATTTCTATTGTGCAAGAGAAGGTAACTTTAATTCCGTTGTTCGCTAAATCTTCAATTTCTTTTACAATCGTATGCATTCTTAACTCACTATTTACTAGAACAGGATTCGGAAAACGAACTTTATTTAATCCGTAATTTAAGCCCATTTTTACACTTTTAATAGAAAATAATTCTTCTAATAATTTAGAAATCATTGAAACCGACATAAATCCGTGCGCCACGGTACTTTTAAAAGGACTCTCCTTGGCTGCTCTCTTTTCATCAACATGAATCCATTGTTTATCTAAAGTTGCATTTGCAAAATCATTAATCATTTGCTGAGAAATCGTGTACCAACTCCCTGTTGGTAATTGCTTATCGATCATCAACTTAAACTCCGAAAAATTTTCAAAAACTAATGGTTTCATGTTTTTTATTTTACAAATTAATATTTCATTTCAAATGCTTAATTTAGTCAAAAATTATCTAAATATGAAACTACTTTTTTATTTTTTTACGTTGCTTTCATTTTCAATGTTGTCCCAGAATACTCCAAAATGGATGAGACATTCTTCCATTTCTCCGGATGGAAAACAAATTGCATTTACGTATAAAGGAGATTTGTATAAAGTAAATGTAAATGGTGGAAATGCGCAACAGTTAACATTTCATAGTGCGCACGATTATGAAGCTGTTTGGAGTAAAGATGGCTCTAAACTTGCTTTTGCATCCGATAGATTTGGAAATTTTGATGTTTTTGTAATGAATTCAAATGGTGGAAATGCAACTAGAGTAACCTTCCATTCAAACGACGAACATCCGTATTCATTTTTTAAAAACGATACAGAAGTTGTTTTTGGAGCATTAAGACAAGATGTCGCAAACCATCGACAATACCCTCATGGTTCTCAGTCTGAGTTATACAGTGTTCCTGTTATATCTGGCAGAGTTCGCCAACTCTTAACAATTCCTGCTGAGTATGTACAGTTTTCAAAAGACGGAGCAAAGATGTTATATCAGGATAAAAAAGGCGGCGAAAATGAATGGAGAAAACATCACACATCGGCCATCACAAGAGATATTTGGCTGTATAGCACCAAAACAAAAGCGCATACAATGATTACCACTAATAATGCGGAGGATAGACAACCTGTTTTTAGTGAAGACGAAAAAAGCATGTATTATTTAAGTGAAAGAAGTGGGACTTTTAATGTTCATGAACTTTCATTAGAGAACCCGATGCAAGATCAACAATTAACTAATTTTACGATACACCCTATTCGTTTTCTTAGCATGGGTAATGGAGTTATTTCTTTTGGATATGACGGCGAATTGTACACAATGACCAAAGGTACTGCACCTAAAAAAGTTGATGTAAACATTATTACACAGGATAAAGAAAATTCAGAAAAGTTTATTTCTGTAAATGGCGGAATTAATGAAATGGCTGTTTCACCAAACGGAAATGAAATTGCATTTATAGCAAGAGGTGAAGTTTTTGTGACTTCTGTGGATAAATCATTCACAAAAAGACTCACAAATACTCCCGAAAACGAGCGTTTTGTTTCTTGGGGTCCAGAAGGAAAATCTGTTGTTTATAGCAGTGAACGCAATGGAAAATGGAGCGTGTACAAAACCGAAAAAGTAAGATCCGAAGAACCTTTCTTTTATGCATCCACATTATTAAAAGAAGAACCAATACTAGAAAATAAAGTTGACAATTATTTGGCGCAATATTCACCTGACGGAAAAAAGATAGCCTTTATTGAAGGCAGAAGAACGCTAAAAGTGATGGATATAGCATCAAAAAAAGAAACTATCTTATTAACTCCAAAAGATTTATTTCACATGCGTGATGGTGATAAATACTTTACATGGAGCCCAGATAGTAAGTGGTTGTTGGTCGATTGGGGAAAAACATTAAGCAATAGTGAAGTTTTACTAATGGCTGCAGATGGTTCTAAACGAGTAAACTTAAATGAAAGTGGATATTATGATGGGCAACCAAAATGGGTAAATGACGGTAAACAAATGATCTGGTTTAGCAACAAAAACGGATTAAAATCATACGCAACTAGCGGTACAACTCAAAATGACGTGTATGGTATGTTTTTTACGCAAGATGCTTGGGATGAATTTGATTTGAGCGATGAAGATTTCAAATTAATGGAAGCCATTAAAGAAGAAGAAAAAAAGAAAAAGAGAAAGAAAAAAGGATACAAAAAAGTCAAAGAAAGGAGATAAAAAAGAAGAGGATAAAGATAAAGAGGAAGAAAAAAAGACTGTAACACCTTTAGAATTCGATTGGGAACAGATGAAAGACCGAACAAAAAGGTTAACCATTCATTCTTCTGATTTAGGCGATGCGGTACTTTCTAAAAAAGGGGATTTATTGTATTATTTAGCAAGTTTTGAAGAAAAATCAAACTTATGGAGCACCAATTTAAGAACCAAAGAAACTAAAATGGTCATGAAATTAAATTCATCATCAGGAAGTTTAGAATGGGATAAAAAAATGGATAATTTGTATCTTTTAAGTAGTGGTAAAATAACAAAATTAAATCCTGATAAAAGTGAAAGTAAACCGGTAGAAATTAAAAGTGAAATTGAATTTGATGAAAATGCCGAAATTCAAGCAATGTTCGATCATGTTTGGTTGCGTACAAATGCAATTTTCTATCATTCAGATTTTCATGGGATCAATTGGGAGAACATGAAAAAAGAATATCAAAAATACATACCACATGTTGGAAATGAATATGAGTTTTCTGAATTATTATCTGAAATGTTAGGAGAATTAAATGTCTCTCATGCTGGCGCTGGTTTTAGAGGAACGAACGTTTCAAATGGAGATGCAACAGCCTCTTTGGGTATTTTTATGGATTATAATTTTAAGGATGACGGAATTTTAATCGAAGAAGTTATTTCTAGAGGTCCATTGGATAAAGCTAAATTTGATATCCAACCCGGAAGTATCATCAAAAAAATTGATGGCGTTTTAATAGCTAAAAATCAAGATGTTTCTAAATATTTGAATAGAAAAACAGATGCGTTTATGCTTCTAGATGTTCTAAATCCCAAAACTAACAAAGAGCAAACAATTACGATTAAACCGATTTCTTTGGGAGAAGAAAATCGTCTTTTATATACGAGATGGATAAAAATTAATGAAAAAGAAGTGGATAGTTTAAGTAACGGGCAGTTAGGTTATGTACATATTCCCGGAATGAGTGATGCCCCTTACAGAAGTATCTACCAAGATATGATGGGGAAGTATTCAGATAAAAAAGGCGTAATTGTAGATACTCGCTTTAATGGCGGGGGAGATTTAGTAGCTGATTTAGCAATGTTTTTTACAGGAGTTCCTTTTATTACGTATGCAACAGAAGCGAAAGTTGTAGGCGGTGAACCTACTTCACGTTTTACAAAACCAACTCTTTCTATTTTTAATGAAAGTATGTATTCGGATGGACATTGTTATGCTTCTGGCTATACTGATTTAAAAATTGGTAAAACGGTAGGGATGCCGGTTCCCGGTACCTGTAGTTTTGCCGGTTGGGAAAGTTTGCCAAATGGTTCTTATTGGGGAGTTGTGCCTATAAGTGCAAAAAATAAAGCAGGTGAATGGATGGAAAACAATCAAACAGAACCAATGATAAGAGTAAAAAATATGCCTGGCCAAATAGACAACGGAATAGACCAACAATTATTAAGATCTATAAAAGAATTATTAAAAGATGTAAATTAAAATCTTAAAATTTAAGCATAAAAAAAAGTGAAGCAGCCCTTCATTTTTTTTTATGCTTTACCAAAAATATCGTCTTTAATCTTAGGCAGTTCTAAATGAAATCTTACAACGATTACTCTAATAATTGCAACTACAGCGGCAGAAATTATAAAGTTTATATTTTCTTCAACATTAAAATAATTTAGAATTAAATAGATAATTCCACCAGCCAAACAAGCGGAAGCATAAATTTCTTTTTCAAAAATTAAGGGAACTTTATTCGTTAATACATCACGTAAAACACCACCAAAAACGGCGGAAATTACGCCCATTATTATTGCAATAATAGGATGCAAATTAAATGACAATCCTTTTTCTAAACCTAATAATGTAAAAACACTAATACCAATAGTATCAAACAAAAACATGGTTTTACTTAAGTGTGCTATTTTACTTTTAAAAAGAAACGTAAAAACGACCGCAATAAAGATGGTATATAAATAATCTAAATTCCCAATCCAATTTATTGGGTGTGCATCAATTAAAACATCACGCAACATTCCTCCTCCAACAGCGGTCACAAAAGCAATGATGAGTACGCCAAACATATCAAATTTTTTATCTAAGGCTACCAAAGCACCACTTACAGCGAAAGCAAAAGTTCCTAAAATATCAATAACATAAATAACACTCATACTACACAGTAACTTCAGTAAATTTAATATTTAATTCGTTTTGAATTTCATGAATGCGCTCCAATTCATATGGTAAAATAAAAGCTAAAGAAGTTCCTGTTTTTCCTGCTCTGGCAGTTCTACCACTTCTATGCGTATAATATTCCAATTGTTCTGGTAATTGATGATGAATTACAAATTCTAATCCGCTCACATCAATTCCACGTGCAGAAACATCCGTAGAAATTAAATATTGCAAGCTTTCATTTTTAAAAGCACGCATTACTTTATCGCGTTCTTTTTGTTGCATATCGCCCTCTAAGGCAGCAGCAGAAAAACCTTCCTCAATTAAATGAGCTGCTAAATTTTGAGCTCCCGCTTTTGTTCTGCAGAAAATGATGCCTCTACTTGCTTCTCTTTTTACTAAATACGAAATAATATCTGCCGGTTTATCTTTTATGGTTGTTTTTACAAATTGATGTCTGATGTTTGCATTTACCAAAGAATTTCTATTAATTTCAACTCTTGATGCATTTGCATCCATATATGTTTTTATAATTTTTTTGATTTCTTCTGGCATTGTAGCAGAAAACAACCAAGTTTTTCTATTAGATTCTGTCGTAAATTTTAAAATTCTATTTAAATCTTGCTTAAAACCCATGCTTAGCATTTCATCAGCTTCATCTAAAATAACTGTCTTTACATGACTAATATCAATACTTCCACGCTCTATTAAATCGATTAATCTTCCCGGAGTTGCTACAATAATATGGGTTGTTCTTTTTAAATTACCTATTTGACGATCAATTTTTTCTCCACCAAAAACAGCTTCAATAAAAATTTTATCTTCATTATATTTTGTAAACTTAAAAAGCTGCTTCTTAATTTGTTGCACTAATTCTCTTGTAGGTGATAAAATTAATGCTTGAATATTTCCTTCGTTTGTATTAATGTGATGTAAAACTGGCAAGCCGAAAGCAGCTGTTTTTCCAGTTCCTGTTTGCGCCAAACCAATAAAATCGGTTTCAGATTGCAATAAAATTGGGATCGTTTTTTCTTGAATTTCTGAAGGTGTAGAAATCCCTAATTCTTTAATTGATTGTATATATTCTTTGCGAATTCCTAATGCAGAAAATGTTGACATTGTTTCTTAATTTTGTGCAAAGATACTTTTATTAAAGTTTAATGACACAAATTTCACGAATTTGCACAGATTAAAAAAATGTAATTTTTAAAGATCACCATTATAAAATCTAGGATAAAAATATTGATTTGAATTTTGATCATTTTTGAGGCGATAATACTTTTAAAACATTTTCTCTAATTCGAGTAGGTTTATAGGTTTCTGCGTCTAACATTGCCCAAGTTGTTTTTGATTTTGCTAACAAAACATCATCCTTATAAAATTCAATTAACCGCATTGAAGTAAAACCTTTGGTCTCTCCTACCCAAGTTTTTGCAACAAGTTCATCTCCCAAAAGCGCTTGCCCTTTATAATCAATTTCATGCCTTGCCACTACCCAAATATATTCTGGTAAAGGAATTTCTTTAGTTAAGAATGCCCAATGATGAAAGGCAACTTCATCCATCCATTTTACGTATACCACATTATTTACATGATTTAAATCATCAATATCTGCGGTTGTTACATTGATTTTAAATTCAAAAACGTTGTCCATATTTATCAATTTTAGCAAAAATAAAAATTTTAATAGTTCTATAACAATTATTGATGTTTCATTTTAAAAAAAATAATTAATAAGCTGTTTCTTTGCAGAACTTTTATGAATAAACTAGTAAACGAATTAGGTACAGAAAATATTGGCAAATTATTGATAAAACAAGCAGTTCCTGCTACTATCGGAATTCTTGTAATGTCCTTAAATATGATTGTTGATACCATTTTTGTAGGACAATGGATTGGGGTTTTAGCAATCGCGGCAATTACCGTTGTTTTACCAATTGTATTCTTAATTTCTTCTATAGGAATGGGAATTGGAATTGGTGGAAGTTCTATAATATCAAGAGCTTTAGGAGCAAGTAAACCTGAAAAAGCATTTTTAACTTTTGGAAATCAGATTTCACTAACCGTTATATTAGCCTTACTTTTTGTAGTATTAGGTACTATTTTTAGTGTTCCTATTTTGAATTTATTTGGAGCAAAAGGACTTATTTTACCTATTGCTTCCGAATATTTTAGTGTGGTAATTTATGGTGTTCCTTTTTTAGCTTTCGCGATGATGGGAAATCCAACAATTAGAGCAGAAGGAAAACCAAAATTTGCTATGTATGCAATGATGATTCCCGCAGTTTTAAATGTTGTTTTAGATGTTGTGTTTATAAAATTGTTCAATTGGGGAATGTGGGGCGCAGGATTAGCGACTTCTATTTCTTTTGCAAGCTGCGGATTGTACATTTTATACTTCTTTTTATCTTCTAAAAGTGAATTAAAAATAATACCAAAAAACTTTAAATTAGATTTTAAAATTGTAGATGAAATCATAAAATTGGGCGGAGTTTCTATTGTTAGACAAGGTGCAATTAGTATTTTAAGGCTAAGTTCTAAATTAAATATGTGTTATCTTAGCAAAAAAGAACATTTATGATACCATCTGATTTTAGAGATTATTTTTTGAGCAGTAGCTTAATTATCCAACAAGATATTGTAAACTCTTTACTGTCTTTATCAACATCGGGTTCACATTTAGAAGAAGATAAAGAACGAAAAGCAGTTACTTGTCCTCATTGTAAAAGCGAACGCATACGTGCAAACGGTACATTAAAAGGCGTACAACGCTATTTGTGTAATGGTTGTGGTAAAAACTTTAGTGAAACGACAGGGAAATTTTGGTTTGCATTAAAAAAGAAAGACAAGATTAACAAGTATCTTTATTGTTTACTATCGGGCTATAGTATTAGAAAAAGTGCAAAGGAAACAGGAATCTCAATTCAGACCTCATTTGATTGGCGTCATAAATTATTAACCTCATTTTCTAGCGTTTCAGTATCCGAATTTGAAGGTATTGTAGAGAGTGATGATTTGTTTTTTCCAATTTCAGAAAAAGGGAATCGTACTTTAGAAAGAAAACCTAAGAAACGAGGAGAAAAAGCTAGCAAAGCAGGTATATCTAATGAAAAAGTAGCCGTAATTGCTACCTGCGATCGTTCTGGAAATAAGGATTTTGAAGTGGTTACAACAGGACGAATTAGTAAAAAAGACCTAAACAAGGTGTATCAAGGTAAGCTCGATAAAGCAACAGTACTTTGCAGTGACAGTCATAGAAGTTATGCTGCCTTTGCAAAATCTAATACAATTATTCATAAGAAGTTCAACGCATCAAAAGGACAGAAAACAGTTGATAAAATATATCATGTTCAGAATGTGAATAATATGGATATGAGATTGAGGAAATTTATGGAATCCTTTAATGGTGTAGCAACTAAATATCTGCAAAATTATTTAAACTGGTTTTTGGTACTAGAAAAAATAAAGAATAAGACCAATAAAATGGCAACACTTGCTAGTATTGCATTAGCTTCTAATCAAGTCTGGATACAATTCAAAGAAATAGCTATAAACAATATGCTTTTTAGAACTTAGCCTATTTTAATGATTGTTTTAAACTACTCACTTTTCAAATATGGCGGCGAAATTTCCATCTCAATTTTCGGAATTATAAACAGAGTAATGATGTTTTCTCTTTCTCCTGTTTTAGGAGTTTCACAAGGTTTTTTGCCCGTTGCTGGTTTTAATATTGGTGCAAAAAATAATGCCAGAGTAAAAGAAACGATTAAAAAGGCCATTTGGTTTGGTTCTATTTTAGGAACTATTATTTTTATAGGAATTGTAATTTTTAAAGAAGAAATTATTTGGGTTTTCACCAATGACTCCTCTTTGCTAGCGGAAACTCCGAATGCAATGTTGATTGTATTTTTAGTAACTCCTATTGTTACGATGCAATTAATTGGTTCTGCTTATTTTCAGGCAGCCGGGAAAGCGATGCCTGCATTATTTTTAACACTTTTAAAACAAGGTATTTTTTTAATTCCGTTAGCGTATATTTTACCTAAATATTATGGGATAAACGGTATTTGGTGGTCTTTTCCTATTGCGGATGTGCTTTCTACAATTATTACAATTTGGATTTTAAAACGTGAGGTTGATAAGAATCTTAAATAAATTGGTTTAAGTTTTTAAGGAAAAATAAAAAATAAGGATGTTTATTCTCTAACATTCGTCAAAATTTTTTAACTTTAGGAACCCCAATTGAAGCGCTTTATAATAAACCTAAACCAAAGATTCCCCATTTAAGTTAGTCGTTAAAATATCGCTAAATAGATTAAAAAACGGACGCAAAGCTGCATAACTTTTATCTACTTCATCAATAAAGTTTTCTGATAAAACTTGTTCATCAGTAAAACTCTTACTTGATATAAATCCCTTTTTACGAAGTAAATCGACATCTGGATGTTCTTTATCAAAACCCCTTGGTGCTGTTTTTAATTCGCTAAAACTTTCAAATTGTCCGCCAAACTGCTTTTTATATTCTTTTGCTTCTAAAATACCTTTAATTTCTGAGGCATCTTGTTCTATTTCTTTTCTAATTCTGAATAAATCTTCTTTGCTCGGTTCCCAAAATCCACCAGCTAAAAAAGACTCTCCTGGTCTTATTCTAAGAAAATAGCCTCCTCTTAGAGAGGAACCTAATCTTGAATAAGAGTTTGCAAAATGAGCTTTGTAAGGTGTTTTATCATTAGAAAAACGAACATCTCTATAAATACGCATCATTTTCGATTTCTCTATTTCATCATGCATTTGTAATTTAATGTGTATTGCGGCAAAAACATCTTTTGCATTTTTTTGCGCCTTAAGATAGGTAGGTTTGTTCTCTGCGAACCAATCTCTATTATTGTTTTTTTGTAAATCTTGCAGGTATGTAAATGTCGATTTTTCGAATTGCATTTAGTTGAATTTTTAAAATTTCAATTTACGAATTATTCTATAAAAATACAGTCACTAATTCAAGAATAAAAATTAGAGAAGAGCATTTTTATTTGCGTAAATTCGTGCAATAAGCTTCTCACATTCTATGCATCAAAAAACAAAAATAATTCAGAAAAGATATGACGGTTTTTTACAGACAAATTGTTTGTGGAAAGGCAAAACCGTTTATGAATTACATGCGTTTGAAATTATTGCTGTATCCTCAAAAATAAATATTGAAATTGATGAAAAATTACGGTTAGGTAAATACATTGAACGGTTTATTTCCTATCAATTACAGCAAGAAGAAAGCATTTCGGTTATAAGTGAGAATGTTCAAATTCAGAGAGAAAAAATTACTTTAGGAGAATTAGATTGTATTATTTTAAAGGATGAAAAACCAATTCATTTAGAAATTATTTATAAGTTTTATTTGTACGATCCTTCAGTTGGAGAAACTGAAATAGCTCACTTTATCGGTCCAAATAGAAAAGATTCTTTAGTAGAAAAATTAACGAAATTGAAAGAAAAACAGTTGCCTCTTCTCTACTCTGCGGAATGTTTAGAATATTTAAAAACTATTGATTTAGATGTTGATAAAATTGAACAACAAGTATATTTTAAAGCACAATTGTTTGTTCCGTTATCAGAAGAAAACATTGTTTTAATTAAACTAAATCAAGAGTGTATCGGCGGCTTTTACATCAACAAAAAAGAATTAGAACAATTTAAAGATTGTAAGTTTTTCATCCCAAATAAAAAGGATTGGTTAATTATTCCTCATAAAAATGTAAACTGGGAGAATTTTCATCAGTTTAAGGAAAAATCCTATGAATATTTAGAAAGAGAATTTTCGCCACTTTGTTGGATAAAAAAATCAAATGGAGAAATTAATAAGTTGTTTTTAGTGTGGTGGTAGTGCTTTCAAAGTTAAGAGTTTTGAATTCTAGCTTGCTTCTCTAAACATAACTTCAACCATGTATTTACTTCAATTGTCTTGTCTTTTGTTTCTTGAAAATTAAAAAAAAATAAACATATCCGCACATAGAAAACAAATTTTTTGCCTATTCTCTTTTATCTCTTGGCTCTTGCATCAAAATAAATCACATCTTATTCCTATTTCAAAAACCTAAATTACACTAATGGAAAAGAGGAACTTAAAAATTTAAGTTCCTCTTTTTAAATTATATTAATTTCTATAATTATTTCACTTTTTTCTCATCGTCTTTAGAAGCTTTGTTCCAAATTTTGATTTTATCATCTTTGGTAACACCTCCTAAAACTTCTACATTTACACCATCCGAAGTACCTAATTTCACAGTTTTCTTTTCAAAATTACCGTCGGGCATTAGTATTTCTACGTAAGGATCTTCTGTTTTTTTATCAAACTTTAGAAGGGCTTCTTTAATCGCTAAAACATTGTCTTTTTCCTCTAAAACAATATCCGCATTTGCACTATAGCCCGCTCTAATAAAATATTTAGTATCTAAAGAAAGATCTGCTTTAATTTTAAACTGAACAGCCCCTCCTTCTTCTGTTCCTTTTGGAGCAATAAAGTTAAGTTTCGCAGGGAATTTTACGCCTTCAATTGCACCAATAGACACCTCAATATCGGTACCTTTCACTAATTTACCAACCTCGGACTCATCTACCTTTCCTTCAAAAATCATTTTACTCATATCAGCAATAGAAGCAATTGTGGTTCCCGCATTAAAATTGTTAGACTGTATAACTTGATCCCCTTCTTTAACAGGAATTTCTAAAATTATACCAGACATTTGAGCAATAATATTGGTATTTGCAGAAGCACCAGAACCCGAAGACCCTATTTTAATAATTTGATAATCATTTTGTGCATTCTTTAAATCTTGTATTCCTTGTTTGTAAGTAAGTTCAATATTTTCAAATTCTGCTCTAGAAATAACGCCTTTTTCAAATAAACCTTTGTTTCTTTTGTAAGAAACTTCGGCATTATTTAAACTAATTTTAATATTGTCTACTCTACCCTTTGCGCTAATTAAAGATTGCTCATTTGGCACCACTCTAACAGTTGCAATTAAATCGCCTTTATTCACTTGCGCGCCTTCTAGCAACATAATTTTATCAATTATTCCCGTAATTTGAGGTTTAATTTCAATTTCTTCCAAGGGAATAACTTTACCGGTTGCTACTGTTTTTTTAACAATTGTAGTTCTGAAAGGTGTTTCCGTTTCGAAGTCAACAACGTTTTTCGAGTTCTTTTTACCGAACCAAATTAATGCCACTATAAACAGTGCTACTATAATTATTAAAATAATTTTTGATCTTTTACTCATAATTTGTTAATTTATTTTATTCTTCTCTTAATGCTTCTATTGGTTTTACTACTGTTGCCATGTGTGCAGGAATTAGGCCTATTAAGGTTCCTAACACAATTAATGTGGCAAATGCGATCATAATAATTGGTATATTTACTGTAGGGTTTATAAGGGTTGCATCTTCTCCTTGGCCAAATTTCCAATCAATCAAAAATAAAACAAAACCTCCAAAAATAATACCCAGCATACCAGCAATTGTTGTTAAAAAAACAGATTCTAATATAATTTGCTGACGAATATCTTTTGGTGTGGCACCTAAAGCTCTTCTAATTCCTATTTCTTTCGTGCGTTCTTTTACGGTAATTAAAAGGATGTTTCCAATGGCAAAAACTCCTGCAACTAAAGTAGCGATACCCACGAACCAAGTGAGAAACTGCATGCCGGTTAAAAAGCCCGTAAATTTTGCTATTCGTGTTCCTAAATTAAAGGAACCAAATGCTCTTTTATCTTCTGGATGTACATTGTGCAAATTTTTCAAAGTTAAAAGCACATCTTTTTCCATTTGTTCTATATCAATTCCCTCGTTAGCGGTAATTACCATCCAATCTATATTATTGGCAGTGTTATATACTCTTTTAAATGTTGTAAACGGAATATACGCGGTATCACCATCTAAATCTATAGCATTTGAAGGCCCATAAACACCTATAACTTTGTAATTAATACTGTTTATTTTGATGTATTCCCCAATTGGTATTTCATTTCTATCAAATAAAAATTTATACATCTCTTCTGATATCACGGTAACTTTTGCCGTTGATAACATATCATTTTCATTCAAAAAGCGTCCATAAATTAGACTCTTTTTTTGAATTTTATCTAACACAGGATAATCACCACTAACCTGATAATTAGCAGATTTAAAATCACGAATAATTAAATTATTTGTTTGATTTCTTGGTGCTAAAAGTTTAATCTGGTTAGAATATTCAGATTTTAAAGCCTCAATATCTTTGGTTTTTAAATTAAATGTTCTTCCTTCTTGAAATCCTTTAAAAGGGGTGTCTGTCGCTTGCGTCCAAACAAAAACGCTGTTGGTTGCAAAATCTCCAAATATTTTTTTGAAGCCATTTTCCATTCCTCTTGCAGCGCCTAAAAGAACAACTAACAAGAAAATACCCCATAAAACACCAATAATTGTAATTACGGTTCTTATTTTGTTTTTACGAATGCTTCCGTAAATTTCTTGCCAAGTATCTGCTTCAAATAAAAAGTTCATAGTTAGTCTGCTCTTAATGCTTCAATTGGTTTAATATTTGCTGCTCTTTTTGCTGGCACATAGCCTGCAATTAATCCTGATAAAATTAAAACTACCGTTGCTGCTATTACAATTCCTGGACTTACACTTGGGTCTTTAATAAAATAATCTTTTTCTAAACTATTGCCTATTAAACTTAAAATATAGGTACCTAACGATAATCCTAAATAACCTGCAATGGTGGTTATTAAAACGGATTCTTGCACAACCATACCAATTATAGATGAAGGTGTTGCTCCCAACGCTTTTCTAATTCCGAATTCCTTAGTTCGTTCTTTAATTACAAAAATCATAATGTTGCTAATTCCTATAATTCCTGCTACTAAAGTTCCCGAACCCACTAGTATTACGATTGCATACAAAGCTCCCATAAACATACCAATACCTTTGTTTGCTTCTGCCATATTTCTAACAGAAAGCGCACTTTGATCATCTGGATGAATATTTAATTTTTCACGCAAATCACGCTCCATTTTATTTCCGAATGCAATTGCTGCATCTAAACTTAAATTTGGATTGTATCCTAAATTAATTTGACTTATATAATCATTATTGCCATAAATACTTTGCGCTGTCGTTACAGGGATGTATGCCAATCTTTCTTCATTATCTCCTCCTTCATCCGAAAAAATACCAATTATTAAATAGGAACTTCCATTTACGTTTAGTCTTTTACCAAGTGCTGGTTTTTCGCCAAACAAATCCTCTTTTATCAAACGGCCAATAACAATTACTTTAGATTTTTCGTTTAAATCTCTTTCATTTAAATAGCGACCTTCCTCTATAATTGTTTTTTCTAAAAATTGATGATCTGGATTTACAGCCCTCACATTATAGCTATTTGCTTCGTTTTTATACTTTAAAGTAAAGTTTTTATAGATTCTTGCAGATTGATATTGAATTTTACTTTCATAAGTTTCCTTAACAAAATTATAGTCATCATTCCTTAATTGAATGGCTCTACCTGTTTGCAATCCTTTAAAAGGTTTCGTAGTTTCTCGAACTCTAACCTGCATTGAGTTCTGTGCATCATCCGCAAAAGCACTTGTAAACGAGTTACTTAAACCACTTACAATACCAAATAAAAGTGTAAAAAGTAAAATTGCAAAAGCAACGGTAAATCCAGACATTACAGATCGTAACCTGTTTTTATTTATGCTTTGAAAAATTTCTCTCCAACGATCTAAATCAAACATATTAAACTGCTTTTGCTTTTCCTGTTGATGTTAATTCATCACTAATAATTACACCATCTTTTAAACGTACAATTCTTTTAGTTTGTTCTGCTATTTCCTCCTCATGAGTAATTACAAAAACGGTCATTCCTTCTTTATTAATATCTTTTAATAAGTTCATTACAGAGTCTGAAGTTGTAGAATCTAAAGCTCCTGTTGGCTCATCTGCCAAAACAACTTTTGGTTTTGTAACCAATGCTCTTGCAATTGCAACCCGTTGTTTTTGACCCCAGAAAGTTCGTTAGGTAAATGATTGGCCCATTCTTTTAAACCAACTTTATCTAAATAATCCATGGCAATTTCTAATCTTTCTTTTCTGTTTATTCCTTTATAATATAAAGGCAATGCAACATTTTCTAAAGCAGTTTTGTATGATATTAAATTAAAAGATTGAAAAACAAATCCTAAAAATTTATTTCGTAAAATGGCTGCTTTTTTTTCATTCATATCTTTAATTAACTCCCATTTAAATAGTAGTTACCTTCATCATGAATATCTAATAAACCAACAATATTTAAAAGTGTCGATTTCCCTGAGCCAGAAGACCCCATAATAGCGACAAATTCGCCTTCTTTAATATGTAAATCAATACCTTTTAAAACATGTAGAGAATCTTTTCCAATAGGATAAGATTTGTGCATTTTTTCTATTTTAATCATTAAGTTGGATACTTTTTTACAAAATTACTTATTGCTCCTGATAGCCCTTACTAAATTTTTGTTAAAAGCAAGTAGTAATATCGCAATACACAAGTAAGACGTTTGAAATAAAAAAATGTTACACGATTTTTAAAGAAAGATAAAGTACTTTTACAATCTTAACGTTTAACTTTATCTAAATGGTTGATATTCCAAAAAATAAAAAAATAATTCTTTTTGATGGCATTTGCAATTTGTGCAATGATGCAGTGTTAAAAGTCATAAAATATGATAAAAAAGATCATTTTATATTTGTTGCTTTGCAATCTAAAAGCGGACAAGACATTATAACTTATTTAAAAATAGATGTTTCTAAAATTGATTCCATCATATTGTACGAACCTGGTGTAGCTTATGATATTAAATCTACAGCAGCATTAAAAATTATGAAAGATTTTGGAGGATTTTGGGTTTTAACCCAAGTTTTCGAAATTTTACCAACACCGATTAGAGATTATTTTTATGATTATATTGCCAAAAACAGATACAAATGGTTTGGTAAAAAAGAAAGTTGTATGATTCCAACGCCTGAATTGAAAGCTAAATTTTTAAATTAAAAGCCCCCTTCCCCCATTAAAAAATTTAAGATTAACACATATTTTAAAATTAAGCTACCCATTATTATTTTATCATTATTTGTTTTTATTGGAATATTAAGTTATCAATTTAACTCCTCTAATTTTTATATTATCAACAATCATTAATTTTTAAACATAATAGTGGCTTTATTTTGTTTTTGGTTTGTATAAAGCAGTAAAAAAAAATGAAAAACCCTTCAACCTTTAAAAGGGTTCTTTCGGTTTTAATATTGGAGATATTTGTTTGCACAATTCTTTATATAATTGTTGAAAATATTATGGGTACCCTAAAATTATTCATCTAAAATGACTTTACCAAAAGAAATAAAATGCGTTATTTTTGATATGGATGGCGTTATAATAGACTCTGAAGAAATTCATAAAAAAGCCTATTATGAAACGTTTATTTCTATTGGCGCAGATGTTTCTGATGATCTTTACAAAACACTTACAGGTTCTTCTACTATAAATGCTTTTCAGAGATTAGTAACACACTTTAACTTAGATTTAAACCCTGAAGAGTTGGTTCTTAATAAAAGAAAACGCTATGTAAGTTTCTTTGAAAACGACCCTACTTTGCATTTAGTAAATGGCGTTGAAGAACTCATAAAATATTGCTATAACAAAGGTTTTACCTTAATTTTAGCATCCTCTTCTGCCATGGTTAATATTGATAGAGTTTTTAACAGATTTAATTTGAACCAATATTTTTCTGCAAAAATTAGTGGCGCAGAATTAACTGCCTCTAAACCGCATCCAGAAATTTTTGAAAAAGCTGCCGTTTTAGGAAATACTCCCAAAAAAAATTGTATTGTTATTGAAGATTCTGACAACGGAATAAAAGCTGCAAATGATGCTGGTATTTTTGTTTTTGGCTACAGAAATAAGATGGCTAAAGATCAAACTTTAGAAAATGCTGATTTTGTTATTGATGATTTTAGTTTATTAAAAGAAATAATATAATAATATTAAAGTTAAAACAGAACTTTAACAAAATTTAAAAGTATCACTCTATAATTTTATTTAAAATACTAAATACTTTTTTTTCTAAAACATCGACAGAACCATCCGCAAAAAAGACCATTTTTATATGTCTAATTAATTCGTCTTTTTCTTCTTGATGTAAATTATTATCTGATAGATATTGTTGAATTTTATTCAAATTAGTTTCATCTGAATCGACAACAACTTCTGTATGAATTCTATGAAACGTTTTTTTATCTACTTTAGAATATATATATTCTTGCTCTTCTTTTGATTCAAAAAAATTGCAATGTGCAGCATACAAAAGCACATAAGCTTCAAATTCTTTTCTAGTCCAATCTAATTTTTTCATCTTATTTTTCTATTGGTAATCCTTCTGTACTTCCCCACTCCGTCCAAGAGCCATCATAAACTGAGTGGTTTTTTATACCTGCAATTTCTGCTCCAAAAGCTAAAACGGAAGCGGTAATTCCGGATCCACAAGAAAAAATAAAATCTTTATTTTTTGGGTTGATTTTATTAAAAACGCTTCTTAAATCTTTTTCTGATTTCATAAAATTATTTTCAACAATTTCTGAATAAGGCAAACTCACAGAATTGGGAATTCGTCCTCCTTTTACATCTTTTCTAGGTTCTAGTTCGGTTCCTAAAAAACGGCCTTTTGAGCGCACATCAACAATTAAAAATGAGTCACTTTCAATAGAAGAAAGTACATCTGCAGTATATTTTATTTTTTCTGATTGATAGTTAGCGATAAAATCTCCTTTTTTAGGCTGATGATTTGTAGGTTTTTCTGTGGGATAATTTTTAGAACTCCAAGCAGGAAATCCGCCATCTAAAACAGCAATATTTGTAAAACCCATCAATTGAAACATCCACCAAACTCTTGGCGAAGAATAAATGCCCAAATCATCATACACAACAATGCAGCTATCTTTGCTGATTCCTATTTGTTGCGCTTTTTCTTCAAAAGCCTTTGCTGATAAAACTGTATTCGAAAAAGGCGCATTTTCGTCAGAAAATGTTTTTTGGATATCAAAAAAGATAGCATCTTTTATTTGCTGTTTTTCATCCGAAGAAACCTCTTTTTTAGCAGTTACTTTTGGAATTGTAGCATCAAAAATAATAAGATTTTGGCTGTCTAAATTTCTAAACAACCATTCAACAGAAACTACCGGTTTATTGATTTTTAAAACCATTTATTTTACTTCATCATAATTATCATCCCAATTTTTAGGTAATGGATTATCGTGTAATTTACCTACAGATTTAGCGACCAAAGCAGCAACTGTTGCGTCTCCCGTGACATTAATTACGGTTCTACACATATCTAAAGGTCTATCGACAGCAAAAATTAAAGCTAAACCAATTGCTAATTTATCAGCAGGAAATCCTATAGATTCTAAAACAATTACCAACATTACCATTCCTGCACCAGGAACTGCTGCAGAACCAATTGATGCTAACAATGCCGTTAAAACAATTGTTAACTGATCCGCAAATGTTAAATCGAAATTTAAAGCTTGTGCAATAAAAACAGCTGCAACTGCTTGATATAAAGAAGTTCCATCCATATTAATAGTTGCTCCAACTGGTAAAACAAAACTAGAAACTTCTTTATCTACACCAATATGTTCTTCAACTCTTTCCATTGTTACCGGCAAAGTTGCTGCACTTGAGCTCGTAGAAAACGCCAATAATTGCGCCGGACTTAATTGCTTTAAAAACCAAAGCGGATTCTTTTTTGTGAAAATGCTGATTAAAACCATATAAAAAGAAATCATTATTAATAATCCTGTAACCACAGTTAAAGCATATTTTAATAATGCTAATAATAAATCTGGATCATCCGAGGAGACCACCACATTTGATAACAATGCAAAAACTGCATAAGGAGCAGAAAGCATAATTAAATCGACCATTTTTAAAACTACCTCGTTTAAAGAATCAAAGAAGTCTTTTAAAGGTTTCGATCTTTTTTCGCCAATTAACAACATAGAAATCCCTAGGAAAATAGTAAAGAATATTACTTGTAACATAGACGTATTATCACTCATAGCTTGCAAAGCATTGTCTGGAACCATATCTTCTAAAAACTGTAAAGGTCCGGTGTTTTTTTGGTTAGAAGCTTCTTGTAATTTAGATTGTACGCCTCCACTATTTGCATAGGTTTCTGTAAGTTTATTAATTGTTTCTTCAGATATTCCGTCTCCAGGTTTCACTAAATTTACAAGTAATAATCCAATTGTAATGGCAATTACAGTAGTTCCTATATAAATAGAGATGGTTCTTAAACCTATATTTTTAAATTTAGAAATGTCTTTTAAATCTGATATTCCTTTTACTAAAGAAGCAATAATTAAAGGAACGGCAATTAATTTTAATAGTTTTACGAAAATATTTCCAAAGGGATTGATCCAATTAGAAACAAATACAGCACCACCATCTACACTTATCATTCCTAATCCAAAAAGGATGCCGGTAACCATACCTATTAAAATTTTCCAATGTAATGCCATATTTTTCATGTAGTCGATTTAAATTTTAAATATTTTGAAAGGTAAAAAAAAAATTAAAATTGAGTGTGACTTTGTTCATATATTGTGTCAAAAAAGTAGAAAACTTTTGTAATAATTACTAAAAGTTGAAAATGACTGGAATTTCAGACATCTTAAATAGTTATCTAGGAAAATCAATCATATCATTATTAGCTGGTTCTGCGAATACAAATCCTAACAAAACGAGTAGTATTTTAACGATAGCTTTACCCGTTTTAATGAAAGCGATGGAAAGAAATGCTGCAACACCAGAAGGTACTGAAAAATTAATGGGCTCTTTATTAGAAAAACATGATGGAAGTATTTTAGACTATCTTGTTAGTTTATTTGCTGGTGGCGTTGATAAATCTGTGAATCAAGATGGTGCAGAAATTTTAAGTTCTATATTAGGAAATAAACAAAAAGGAACAAAATAGCAGTAACTCTAGAGTTTTACGTAGTCTTTTAGTTGGTTTGTTAGTAGGAAGTGATCCTAAAAATGAGCGAAATTTTCTAAAACAAATGTTAGATTTAGATAGTGATTAAAGTATTATTGATGATGTTGCAGGAATGTTTTTAGGAGACTATAAAAAACAATCTGGCGAAATTGTCGGAATGTTAGGTGACCTTTTTGGAAAATAAATTTAAGCAGAAAATTAGAAGAATAAAGTTGTAAGAAATAAAAAAAAGCTCAAAATTAATAATTTTGAGCTTTTTTCTTATACTTTATTTTTATAACAGGATTTATAAATATCTTCATAAACGGGTAAGATATTTTTTATAGAAAATCGTTTGGTGTGTTCTTTAGCATTTTGCTTAAAACGTTCTAAAACAGCATCCTCCTTTAAAATTGAAATTGCATTCTTAGCCATATCCGCTATGTCACCTAAATTACTTAAATAACCAGTTTCTCCATGTATATTTACTTCGGGTAAACCACCTGTATTTGTTGATATAATTGCCGTTTTTGCAGCCATAGCTTCCAAAGCCGCTAAACCAAAACTTTCTGTTTGAGAGGGCAATAAAAACACATCAGAATAGCATAAAATTTTAACAATTTCTGTGCTATTACCTAAAAAAAATACGTTGTCTTTTATTCCCAATTTTTTAGCCAAAATTTCTGCTTTTTCTCTTTCAGGACCTTCACCAATCATTAGTAATTTAGAAGGAATTTCTTTTTGAACTTCATAAAAAACTTTGATTACATCTTCAACTCTTTTTACAGGTCTAAAGTTACTAATATGGGTTAAAATTCTTTCATTTGGTTCGGCTAATGCATCTCTTTTACATTCTTGTTCTTCTGCTTTACTATATTTTTCAATATCAATAAAATTGTAAACAACTTGAATGTCTTTTTTGATTTTAAAAAGCTGATTTGTAGTTCGCTTTAGATTATTAGAAACCGCAGTTACTACATCAGAATTATTAATACTAAATTCTACGGCAGTTTTATATGTTGGATGACTACCAACAAGTGTAATATCCGTGCCATGCAAGGTAGTGACTACTTTAATATGAATTCCTTTTTCTAGCAACATCTGTTTTGCCATATATGCGGCATAGGCATGCGGTATTGCGTAATGCACGTGCAAAACTTCTAACTGATATTTCTCAACAACTTCAACCATTTTACTAGATAACGCTAGCTCATAAGGTTGGTATTGAAACAACGGATATTCTTCAATGATAACTCTGTGGAAATGCAATTTATGCGATAAAAAATCTAAACGAACTGGCTGATTATACGTAATAAAATGAACTTCATGACCATTATCAGCCAAAGCCATTCCTAATTCAGTAGCTACTACTCCACTTCCACCAAAGGTGGGATAACAAACAATTCCGATCTTCATATTTTAATTGACAGATTAAATTTAGAAACTTTATCTCTTAGTTGTAAAGATAAAGGTAATCTTACAGTTTCGTTCTAAAGAAATTCACAAAAAAAACCTACAATAGAAATTGTAGGTTTATATAAAAAGATACTAAAATAAGTTTAGTATTAATAATTTCCTAATTCGTATTAATAATCTCCTAAGGTTATAGGGTTTTGAGCTAATGCATTTTCTAATTGTGCATCACTTGGTGCTTTACCGTGCCAAGCGTGAGTATGCATCATAAAATCTACACCATTACCCATTTCTGTATATAATAAAATACAAACTGGTTTTCCTTTTCCTGTTAATGATTTTGCTTTTGCCAAACCAGCTAAAATAGCTTCAATATCGTTTCCTTTTTTAACTTCTAAAACATCCCAACCAAAAGCTTCAAATTTTGCTTTGATACTTCCCATTGGTAAAACTTCTTCCGTAGAACCATCAATTTGTTTTCCATTTAAATCGATTGTAGCAATTAAATTATCAACTTTTTTGCCAGATGCATACATAATTGCTTCCCAGTTTTGACCTTCTTGCAACTCGCCATCACCATGTAAAGTGTATACTAATTTAGAATCTCCATTTAACTTTTTAGCTTGTGCAGCCCCCAAAGCTACAGACATTCCTTGCCCTAAAGAACCAGAAGCAATTCTTACTCCAGGTAAACCTTCATGTGTTGTTGGATGTCCTTGTAAACGTGAATCTAACAATCTAAAAGTTGCCAATTCTGATACAGGAAAAAATCCGCTGTGCGCCAAAACACTATAAAAAACAGGAGAAATATGTCCGTTTGAAAGAAAAAATAAATCTTCTTTTTTCCCATCCATTGTAAAATCTGTGGAATACTCCATTACTTCTTGATACAAACAAGTAATAAACTCAGCACATCCCAATGAACCTCCTGGATGACCAGAATTTACTGCATGTACCATTCTTAAAATATCTCTACGTACTTGTTGTGTAAAATCTTGTAATTTTTGTGTTGTCGGCATTTTGTTGTTTTAATTTGATGGCAAAAATACAAAAGTGATTGAACTTGAATAGAATTAATTTATTATTTATTAGATAATTATTAACAGTATTCATTTAATTAAAGTAATAAAAAGTTAAAGCTATTTTTTTTAATTACTTATTTTTTTAATTTGGGGCATAAACCTACGTTTTCTGCTTCTTTTTCTTAGCAGCTGGAAACAAAACATTATTAAGTATTAAACGATATCCTGGCGAAGTAGGATGTAAATCTAATTCCGTTTTTGGATCACCAACTCTGTGCGTATAATCTTCTGGATCATGACCTCCATAAAATGTAAACATTCCTTTTCCTTTTGTTCCGTGGATATAGCGGGCTTCTCTGTTCGTTCTATTTTCTCCTAAAACCAACACATTCGTTTTTACAGTTTCTATATCAAAAGAAGTAGTTTGTCCCATAAAACCTTTTACTAAAGTAGTATGATTCTGTGTTAACATCGTTGGTACAGGATCCCATTTTGCAGAAAATTCTATCAATGAAAAATAATCTGAAGTTTTAGGTATAGTACGTTTACTTGTCATATCAATGGAAGAAAACTCGTAGGTTGTTGGACTTCTAACTAAATCAAAATCTTTAAAAGCGAACGTTTTATTATAATTTATTTTTGATTGATAATTAGGTTCTGTTGCATCACCATCAAACATTGCTTCTACAATATCCACTCCTTCTGCAGATAAAGCAATATCAAAACTATCTGTTGCAGAACACATCGCAAACATAAAACCGCCGCCAATCACATAATCTCTAATTTTTTTAGCCACCGCTAATTTTTCTTCGGATACTTTAGAAAAACCCAATTCTTTGGCTTGTTTTTCTGATGCTAGCTTTGCCTCTATATACCAAGGCGCCGTTCTAAAAGCGCCATAAAATTTACCATATTGCCCCGTAAAATCTTCATGATGTAAATGCAACCATTCATATAATAAAAGTTTATCTTCTAACACTTCTTTGTCATAAATAACATCAAAAGGAATTTCTGCGTAGGTTAAAACCATCGTTACAGCATCATCCCAAGGCATTTTATCTTTTGGAGAATACACCGCAATTTTTGGTGCTTTCTCTAAAGTTACAGCATCTTGATTTGACGAAGGCGAAGAAATTTCTTCTAATATAATTTGTGCTTTTGCGTCCGAAATTATTTGGTACGAAACACCTCTAATTTTACATTCGTTTTCTATCAATTTATTGTTTTCTATTAAAAACGCACCGCCATCATAGTTTAATAACCATTTCGATTTTATGCCAGCTTCTAAAGCGTAGAAAACAATTCCGTATGCTTTTAAATGATTTTTTTGATTCCTATCATTCATAGGCACGTAAATAAAGGATGCCCAAATTGAGTTTGATAATAATAGAAATGTAAGAATTGTTATGAGTTTTTTCATTCAAAAAAAATAATTATTATAATAATTCAATAAACTTATCAAAAAATGTATCATTATTATTTCTTAACTCCTTTATAAAGTTATTTAATTTTAAAGAAGAAGCAATCGTTAGAATACTTGAAGCACTATCATCAAATGATTTTGTGTTTGCAATTGTTGAATAATTAACCTTTGATAAACTAAGAGTTCCATTATTTTTTAAAAAAGATTCATATAGAATTCCTTCTATAATAATTACAGGAATATAAATATTACAAAATTTCAATTTACTATTATTTGATTTTTCAACCAAATAATTACATGCATTAAGTAAACTTTTTGATGCAAAATAAGCCAAATCTTTAGACTCATTAAAAGCTGTTACCACATTATACCCACATTCTGAAATTGAAGGAAAAATAAATTTAAGATTTTCGTCTTTCTTTTTTCTTCAGGTATTTTTGAAATTAATTTATCCAAATTTTTACTTCCTAAAATTCTATATCTATTTGATTGTAGATTAAAAAGGTCTTTGTTTTTAAAAACCACCCAAGGTTTGTCTGTACTTTTCTTACACTCAACAACATATGTCAAATTAATCCAAACTCCATTAACAAATTTATTAGTATGGGCAATTATGTCAATTTCTCTATATTTATTTAAATCGTTATCTTTATAAAGTATTGATTGAGACACATGAAAACCTTCACTTTTAAAAGCTTGTGCAACCTTCATTTCAAATGGATATCCATTTTTTAATATCCATTTTTCAACTTTTTTCTCTAATTCATTCATTTCTTAAAAATATGAAATTAAAAGGGAACATCATCTATGTCATCATCACCAAAAGCATCTTTTGGCTCAATTCTATGATCTGGAGACACATCCGCATTCATAGAAGACTGGAATTCAGAACTAAAACTCTCTTCTAAATCAGAGAATTTTGCTAAATGACCGGTAAATTTTAAACGAATATTATCCAAGCCACCATTTCTGTGTTTTGCTACAATAAATTCCCCTTGTCCTTCACACGGCGTGTGTTCATCATCATCCCATTCTGTCATTCCGTAATATTCTGGTCTAAAAATAAACGATACAATATCTGCATCTTGCTCAATTGCTCCAGATTCACGTAAATCAGAAAGTAAAGGTCTTTTGCTTCCTCCACGCGTTTCTACAGCACGAGATAATTGTGAAAGTGCAATGACAGGAACTGCTAATTCTTTTGCTAATGCTTTTAAATTTCTGGAAATCATTGAGATTTCTTGTTCACGATTTCCTCCTGCTTTTCCTCCTGCAGTCATTAATTGTAAATAATCAATTACAATAATTTTAACACCATGTTGCGAAACCAAACGTCTTGCTTTTGCACGTAAATCGAAAACAGAAAGAGATGGTGTATCATCAATAAAAATAGGTGCATTAGATAATTTCTTAACTTTTACATTTAATTGTTCCCATTCGTGAGGTTGCAAATTTCCTTTTCTTAGTTTTTCTGATGTTAAACCCGTTTCTGAAGAAATCATACGTGTAATCAACTGTACAGAGGACATCTCTAATGAAAACACCGCAACACCATGACCAAAATCTATAGCCATGTTTTTTGCCATCGAAATTACAAATGCTGTTTTCCCCATACCAGGCCGTGCAGCAATAATTACTAAATCGGATGGTTGCCAACCAGAAGTTAGTGCATCTAATTTGGTGAAACCTGTTTCTAATCCAGACATTCCTTCTGAATTACCAATTTCTTGAATCTTTTTTAAAGCTTGCTTTACCAGTGAACCTGCATCTTCTGAACTCTTTTTTAAGTTTCCCTGTGTAACTTCAAAAAGTTTTGCTTCTGCGTCGTCTAATAATTCAAAAACGTCAGTACCATCATCATATGCGTTTTCTATAATTTCTGATGAAATTGAGATTAATTTACGCTGAATGTATTTTTGTAAAATGATTCTAGCATGGAACTCAATATGCGCAGAAGAAGCTACTTTTTGAGTTAAACGAATTAAGGCGAAATCACCACCAATAAAGTCTAACTTCCCATTCTTTTTTAACAAATTTGATACAGTTAAAAGATCTATAGGTTCAGAATTTTGAAATAATTCATAAATTGCTGCATATATTTCTTGGTGTTTGGAATCATAAAAAGCATCCGAACTTAAGACATCAATAACATCATCAATTCCCTTTCTATCAATCATCATTGCCCCTAAAACAGCTTCTTCTAATTCTACTGCTTGTGGCGGAATCTTCCCTTTTTCAAGACTAATAATTCTCGATTTATCTATTTTTGTACCTACTAAAGGGTTCGTTTTCTCCATAGTTACAAATGTACTTTTTTAGGTTCAATGTGCTTTGTAATTAGTAACTTTAATTTGTAAACATTTATTGTAAACAAAAATGTTATTATCATGTTAATAAACAGTCAACTTCTAATTTGAATCCCTATTTTTACACAAATGAAATGGAATAAATCACATATAATAATCGCAATTCTATTGCCAATTCAACTTCTTTTAATGCAAGTTGTAGCAAACAATCCTGCATTTATAGAACGGTATTATTCAAACGGAATGTACCCTTTCGTTTCCTCCTTCTTTAGGATTGCTTTAGGTTGGATTCCTTTTTCTGTGGGTGATTTGCTTTTGGGTTTTGGACTATTTATTTTAATCCGGTTTTTATATCGTTTGATAAAAACGCAATTCAAAAATTTTATTCCTAAAATGATTCATTTTACGGCAATTTTATCAGTCATTTACTTTTGCTTTTATCTTTTCTGGGGATTGAATTACTACAGAGAACCTTTGGCTAAAAACTTGAATTATCATCCGCAGAAATATACTACAGAAGAACTTCAGAAAGTTACAGAACATATCATAACGAAGCTTAATTATTACCATTTAGAAATTACAAAAAATGACTCTTTACTTGTAGAAAATCCATATCCGCAAAAAGAAATGTACACAATGGCAGTTGCTGGTTATAAAAATTTATCCGAAGATTTTCCTCAGTTAAAATATAAATATCCATCAGTAAAAAGCTCTTTAATGAGTTTATTGCAAACCTATAACGGGACTTCTGGTTATTTGAATCCTTTAACCGGTGAAGCGCAAGTAAATGATAGAATTCCTAAAACGAGTTATCCAACAACCACCTGTCATGAAATGGCGCATCAAATAGGTTTTGCTGCAGAAAATGAAGCTAATTTTGTAGGCTTTTTAGCTTCCAATTATAATGACAATGTATATTTTAAATATGCAAGTTATAGAATGGCTTTTGTGTATTGTTTTTCGGAAATGAGAAAACGTGACAGCAATAAATCGAAAGAGCTCATACAATTGGTAAATAAAGGAGTTCTCAAAGATTTTAACGCAAGTAATGAGTTCTGGAAGCAATATGAAAATCCGTTTGAACCACTCGTTAAAAAAGGTTACAATGCCTACTTAAAGGCCAACAAGCAAGACAAAGGTGTGCAGTCTTATAATTACGTTGTTGACTTATTAATTTCTTACTTCGAAACTTCAAAGGAAATTTAGATTTCTTAAATTATTGTTAAAATATTAATATTTAACTTTTATAAAAAAGCGTAGCTATAAATTGAGCTAAAATTCAAAATAAAATCAGACTACATGAAAAAACTATTCTTCTTACTCTTTTTCTTGTCGCTTTCTGTCACGAATGCACAAGATTATTTTCCTACGGATGCTGGAGTAAAAACAACCGAGAGTACCACTTTTGCATTTACAAATGCGACAATTTATGTAACGCCAAGTGAGGTTATTAAAAAAGGGACTTTGCTTATTAAAGATGGTAAAGTAATTAGTGCTAGTGCATCGGTAAAGATTCCGAAAGGCACAAAAACAATCGATTTAGAAGGCAAAACAATCTATCCTTCTTTTATTGATATTTATTCAGATTTCGGAATAGAAAAACCAAAAAGACAGTCCGGCGGTTCTAGAGGCAGCCAATATGAGGCTGAACGCGAAGGGTATTATTGGAACGATCATATTAGACCAGAAACAAATTCTTTAGATGATTTTAAATTTGATGCCAAACAAGCAAAGAGTTTTATTGACGCTGGTTTTGGAGTGGTAAATACGCATTTACAAGACGGAATTATTCGTGGAAGTGGCTTATTGGTTGCTTTAAATCCTAATTCCACTAATGCTTACAGAGTTTTAGATACAAAATCTGCACAATATTTATCTTTTTCTAAAAGTAATAAATCTAGCCAAGCATATCCAAGTTCATTAATGGGCGCGATGGCTTTACTGCGTCAAGTTTATAATGATGCAGATTGGTATGCGAAAGGAAATATGAAAAATAAAGATTTAGCCTTAGAAGCTTTAAATAGAAATAAAAATTTAATTCAGATTTTTGAAACCGATAATGTTTTAGATGCTGTAAGAGCTGATAAAGTGGGTGATGAATTTGGAATTCAATATACAATTGTTGGAAGCGGAGAAGAATTTGAAAGAATTAATGACATTAAATCTACAAATGCAACTTTTATAATTCCGATTAATTTTAGCGATGCGTATGATGTTTCAGATCCTTTATTAACGCAATATATTTCTTTAAGAGATATGCGTAAATGGAATCAAGAACCATCCAATTTAAGTGTGCTTGCTAAAAATAATGTAAATTTTGCGTTGACAACATACAAGTTAAAAGATGTAAAATCGTTTCATAAAAATTTACAAAAAGCCATAAAATATGGTTTTGACAAAGAAAAAGCATTGGCTGCTTTAACTACAATTCCTGCATCTATTATTGGAAATAATTCTATAGGAAATTTAAAAACAGGAAGTTATGCTAATTTTATAATTACTTCTGGTGATGTTTTTGATGCTAAAACAATAATTTTTGAAAACTGGGTTCAAGGTGGTAAAAATGTAATTAATGACATTAACATTAAAGATATTACTGGTAATTATATGTTATATGTTAATAATGTAAATTACGATTTAGCTATTACAGGAAAAGGAGCAAAACAAACTGGCGCTATTAAATTAGGTGATAAAAAACTTAAATCTAAATTCTCTTATAGTGATGGTTGGATTTCTATTACTTTAAATGACGATGATAATTTTACAAGAATGTTAGGTAAAGTCATAAATGATGCCAACGCAATGCAAGGTGATGCTTTTGATGCGGAAGGAAAAAAATCTTCTTGGTCTGCAAGTATTCAAGTTAAAAAAGAGGGTGAAACAAAATCAGAAACGAAAGTAGAAGAAAAATCAAAAGAAAAAACAAACGAAGATGCTAACGATGAATCTGATGAAAAAGAAATTTTAGTGTTACCTGTTAGTTATCCTAATATTGGTTTTGGAAACTTTACGCAACCTAAAACAGAAACGCTTCTCATTAAAAATGTTACTGTTTGGACTAGTGAAAAAGACGGAATTTTAGAAAACACAGACGTTTTGCTGAAAGACGGTAAAATCTCCAAAATTGGTAAAAACTTAAGTTCAAAAGGAGCTGCAGAAATTGATGGAACAGGCAAACATTTAACTGCCGGAATTATTGATGAACACTCACATATTGCAGCATCATCCATTAATGAAGGTGCACAAAATTCATCGGCAGAAGTTACCATTGAAGATGTTATAGATCCTAATGACATTAATATTTATAGAAATATTTCTGGTGGAACAACTACTGCTCAAATTCTACATGGTTCTGCAAATCCAATTGGGGGTCGCTCGGCAATTATCAAATTAAAATGGGGAGAAAATGCAGAAAATATGATTTATGATAATTCTCCAAAATTTATAAAATTTGCTTTGGGCGAAAATGTAAAACAGTCTAGAAGCTCTAACGGCATACGTTTTCCTCAAACAAGAATGGGTGTTGAACAACTATTTACAGATTATTTTACTAGAGCTCAAGAATATGAAGCACTAGTGAAAAGTGGAAAACCATATAGAAAAGATGCTGAAATGGAAACTTTGGTAGAAATTCTAAACGGTGAACGTTTTATTTCTTGTCATTCTTATGTGCAATCAGAAATTAATATGTTAATGAAAGTTGCTGAGAAATTCAATTTTAATATCAACACTTTTACACATATTTTAGAAGGTTATAAAGTTGCTGATAAAATGGCAGCACATGGCGTTGGAGGCTCTACATTTTCTGATTGGTGGGCGTATAAATACGAAGTTATTGACGCTATTCCGTATAATGCAGCAATTATGCACAATGCAGGTGTTACGGTTGCCATCAATTCTGATGACAGAGAAATGTCTAGAAGGTTAAATCAAGAAGCAGCGAAAACTGTAAAATATGGTGGAATGTCTGAATTAGAAGCTTGGAAAATGGTTACTATAAATCCTGCAAAATTATTACATATCGATAACCGAGTTGGAAGCATAAAAGTAGGCAAAGATGCAGATGTCGTTTTATGGAGCGATCATCCAATGTCTATTTACGCAAAAGCTGAAAAAACAATTATTGAAGGCAAAGTGTTTTTTGACAGAAATGAAGACATCAAAAAACGTGAGGCAATCACTCAAGAAAAAAGTAAATTAGTTACCATGATGTTGAAAGAAAAATTGAGTGGTGGTAAAACACAAGCACCTAAGAAAAGAGAAGACATCAACTTTCAATGTGATACTTTAGAAGAACTTAAAAACTAAAAATGATGAAAAAAATAATATATAGTTTGATGTTTTTCTTTTTAGCAGGAAACATCACAGCACAGCAAACTCCCGCAGATAAACAAAGTTCTGATTATTCGATTGAAGGAGCAACTGCACATTTAGGAAACGGACAAATCATAAAAAATTCTTTGATTATGTTTAGCGAAGGGAAAATTGTTTTTGTAGGAAATACAAGCGTAAAAATTGCAAGAAGAGGAACGGTTATAAACGCAAACGGTAAACATGTATATCCTGGATTTATTGCTGCTAATGCAACCTTAGGTTTGGTAGAAATTGATGCAGTAAAAGCGAGTGATGATGAAGACGAAATAGGTGCTAACAATCCACATATTAGAAGTTTAATCGCTTATAATGCGGAAAGTAAGATTATTGAATCTATGAGACCAAATGGCGTTTTAATGGCACAAATAGTACCAAGAGGCGGTATAATTTCTGGAACTTCATCAATTGTACAATTAGATGCTTGGAACTGGGAAGACGCAGCTATTAAAATTGATGATGCAATTCATATGGAATGGCCAGGAAGTTTTAAAAGCGGAAGATGGTGGTTAGGAGAAGACCCAGCCTTAAAAGTTGACGAAAAATATACGGAAAATATTGACAATATAAAGAGGTATTTTTCAAATGCGAAAAATTATTTAGCAAGCGAAAAAACGAAGATACATTTGCCTTATGAAGCAACAAAAGGTTTATTTAATGGCTCTCAAAAACTTTTTATTCATGTAAACGGACAAAGAGAAATTACAGATGCCATAACGATTTCTAAAGAAGTAGGTATCGAAAATATTGTAATTGTTCATGGACTGGAAGCTGATAAAATTTCAGATTTGTTAGTAAAAAATAATGTTCCTGTAATATTAGACAGACCTCATAGAAACCCAAATCAGGAAGATGATGCATATGATTATACCTATACAATTGCAAAAGTTTTAACCGATAAAGGTGTTTTAGTAAGTTTAGGAATGGAAGGACAAATGGAACGAATGAATACTAGAAATCTACCTTTTTATGCGGGTACATTTGCTGCTTTTGGTTTGGATAAAGAAGTTGCTTTACAGCTGTTAACATCAAATACAGCAAAGATTCTAGGAATAGATGATTTTGTTGGAACCTTAGAAGTTGGTAAAGACGCAACGTTATTTATTTCTGAAGGAGATGCTTTAGATATGAGAACAAATATTTTAACGGATGCTTTTATACAAGGAAGAAAAATTAGCTTAGAAACGCATCAAACAAAACTTTGGAAACGCTATGCTAACAAATATAAAACCAAGTAAAAGCTAGAATTTAACTAACACTAATATAATGGTTTGATAAGAAAAAAGGCTCGCAAATTGCGAGCCTTTTTGGTTAAAATAGTTACCAATAATACTGTAAACTTAAAAATTCTTTCTCTTTTAAATGTTACTTTTTCTTTTTCAAAGAATTAATAACAAGAGCACAAATTAATGTTAGGCAAAGATTATCATTAGATGTATATAAAACAATACCTAGTAATAGGTATATTTGTAGCTATGAAGGAAATTACTAGCATTCAAAATTCTTATATAAAAAACTTGCTAAAACTTCAAGAAAAAGCTCGTGAACGAAGAAAACAAGGCTTGTTTATTATTGAAGGTAAACGGGAAATATCATTAGCAATTGCTGCTGAATATGCCTTTGATTCGATCTTGTTTTATGCTGATTTAATTTCAGAAAATGAAGTTTTACATCTTTTTAATGAAAATATTGACAGAATTGAAATCTCAAAAGAAGTGTATCAAAAATTGGCGTATCGAGATTCTACCGAGGGGATTATTGCAGTTACAAAAGCAAAGGATTTTTCCTTAAAGAACATTCATTTTAAAAACGAAAAACCTTTAATTTTAGTTACTGAAAGTATCGAAAAACCAGGCAATATGGGCGCAATTTTAAGAACTGCGGATGCGGCAAATGTAGATGCTGTTTTTATTGCAAATCCTAAAAGTGATTTGTACAACTCAAATATTATTCGCTCAAGTGTAGGTTGTATTTTTACGAATCAAATTGCGGTTGGTTCATCCGAAGAAATGATTGCTTTTTTGAAAGAAAAAAACATCAATATATTTGCGGCAACTTTACAGAATTCAAATGAATATCATAAAGAAAACTATACAAATTCTGCAGCTATTGTAGTTGGAACAGAAGCAACAGGTTTATCAGAAATTTGGCGAGAAAATGCAACTCAGAATATAAACATACCCATGCAAGGAAAAATAGATTCTATGAATGTTTCTGTAGCTGCTGCAATTGTTGTTTTCGAAGCGAAAAGACAACGAGATTTTAAATTATAAGAAATGAAAATACTAGGAATTGATATTGGTGGAACAGGAATTAAAGCGGCTGTTGTTGATACAAAAACAGGAGAATTACTTTCTGAAAGACACAGAATTGATACTCCAAAACCGGCAACCCCAGAAGCTGTGGCAAAAGTTGTAAAACAAATGATAACCCATTTTAAATGGACGAAAGCTGTGGGCTGCAGTTTCCCTACTACGATTGTTGACGGTAAATGCATTCACTCTGGTAATTTAAGTGAAAAATGGCTAAATGTAAAAGTTGATAAATTATTTAAAAAAGAATGTAAAATACCATTTTACGTTAGCAACGATGCTGATTTAGCAGGTTTAGCCGAAGTAAGTTTAGGAGCAGGAAAAAATGAAAAAGGAGTTGTTATTGTAATTACCATAGGAACAGGAATTGGCTCCGGATTATTTTATAACGGAAAGTTAATTCCCAATTTAGAAATTGGAAAAATGCTGCATTCTGATGGAAAAATTATTGAATATTTTACTTCTGATTTTGTTAGAAAAAAAGAAGGTTTAACACTAAAAAACTGGGCTTTGCGTTTTGATGTTTTATTGAATTATGCCAAAGTAGTTTTTTCTCCTAATTTAATTATTTTAGGTGGTGGAATTAGCAAAAGATATGATGGATTTAAAGAATATTTAACCTCAGATGTGAAAGTGAAAGTTGCAGAATTTAGAAATAATGCAGGTATTATTGGTGCGGCAATGTACGCTAGTAAAAAAATAAAAAAATAAAAAAGTGGTTTCGATTAATTTAGTTTGCTCCTTAACTTAAAAACATATTATCGCTAACTTCTAAATTAAGTTGTAAAAACTACTTTATTAAAACTCTAAAAAAAATATGTAATAGTATAAATAAGAAGATATATGGAAAATTTTCCCTCAAAATTAAATCGAATTGATTTTGAAACATTAGAAAATGGAAAACATTCAATTTACGGACTTTCAGAAGATTTAAAATTAATTTATGAAAACACAAAGTGGATTAATTTTGCACAATAAAACAAAGTAAAAGGTACTATTTTTAAAAAATTCCATACAATTATGGCTATACAATTTGTCCTATTTGTTTCGATTACTTTTGGGAAAATGATTTTACATAATTACACTAAATGCTATTATAATCTATTGCTGTTTTCATTCTAAATAAAATTATTAATTTTAATTATAATAGCCCTAAACCCAATTTACAAAAAGAATATAGCACTATTTTAGATCAAAAGGTTGTACTTTTCGAAGCGTTGGTAAAAAAGCCAAAAATAATTTTAATGAATCTAAAAAAATATTGCTGTGAAGAGAAAAAAAATTGATTTGAAGAAAAAACTTTTATTATCGTTACTTTTTACAGCCTCCTTTTTATATCTAAAAGCACAAAATTATGATTCAGAAAAAAAATGGATCAAAGATTTAAAAGTTGGTGTGAGATTGCAAAAAGCTCAAAAATTATATTGGGAAAACGGATTGGCTTTAGATTTTACAAGTCCTAAAATTGGAAACGAACATATTCATTTTGGATTAAGTTATGTATCTACAAGACTTGGAAGTGCCGTGGGTACAAATGCTATAAAGCAAGATAATTTCTTATTAAATGTAGGATACTTCTTTAGAAATGAAAAAAAACTGCAACCTTTTACACGTTTAAATACTGGCTTTTTTTATGCTGATTATGAATCAGAGATTTTTGATGAATTGCCTAATACAGCGTTGCTTCTATCAATAGATACGGGTTTGTCTTATAAATTTAATGCGCCAATTACACTTCATTTAAGTGCTGGCTATAATTTAAATAGTGGAAAGGGTGCATCTGGACCAGGAACTTTATTTCCTGTTTTTTATCAAATGAGTATTTTCTACAACATATTCAAAAAATAACCAAAATGAAAACTAAAAATATATTTTTAAAATGTTCAGCTGTTTTTTTACTGATAGTAGCTAGCTGCTCTAACGAGCCAGAAATTGACAATGCAACAATGTTAGATGGAGATCAGATTTTTGATGCATCACTCTATAATCTAGAAAATTACTTGGTATCTAAAGCTATTGATAATCCTAGTACTAATCAAAAAAACACACCCGTTGTAATTGCTGTTCATGGGTATTCTGCAAGCACTTTTGAGTGGGATGAATTTCGCAATTATAGCGATTTAAATGCAACTATTTTAATTTCGCAAGTACTTTTAGGAGGTCATGGTCGCACCTATGAATCGTTTAAAAATTCTACATGGCAAGATTGGCAAGAACCAATTATGACCGAATATAATGCCCTAAAAACTAAAGGATATACAAATATTAATTTTGCAGGTTCATCTACAGCATGTGCTTTAATGTTAGATTTAATTAAGACAAATAAAATAGCGGATAATGGAATGAAGCATATTTTTCTAATCGATCCAATAGTTATTCCTTCGGATAAATCACTTACACTTATAGGTTTAGTTGGGCCAATGCTAGGTTATTTTGAATCTACAAATACAACTACAGAAGATAAATATTACTATCGTTTTAAACCACAAGAAACATTAAAAGAATTATTGAACTTAACAAATAAAGTACGCAAAGACCTTCAAGAAGGATTTAATTTACCTCAAAACACCCAATTGAAAGTTTATAAATCCACAAAAGATGATGTTGCTGATGCTGTTAGTGCAGTGTTATTATATAAAGGTCTTAAAAATAATGATGGATCAAAGATTGCAATACAAATGATCGATTCTAAACTTCATGTTGTAACTAGATTAGATGGTAGAGATACTATTACCGAAAAAGATCGCGAAATTCAGAAACAAGTTTTTGATAATATGATACTGATGCTTTCACAATAAATAAAATTATAAAATTTTTAAAGACAAGCACAAAGCTGGAATAAAAAAAACGTTCCAACTTTGTTGTTCTTTATACACCAACTTTTAAAGCTTAACATTTTTTTAGTTATTCAATAAACTTTATAAATTAAAATGAACTCCACTACTCTATTCCATATTTTTATTGCAATTATCATAATTAGTTTTATCGTTGATAAAATTTTAGACACGTTAAATTCTAACCATTTTAATGATAAAATTTCAGAAAAATTAGCTGATGTTTATGATAAAAATGAATATATAAAATCTCAATCTTATAAAAAAACCAATGCTAAATTTTCAAATTTAACGTCTACGTTTTCAATCATTTTAACATTGGCTTTCTTTTTTTTAGATGGATTTAAATACGTTGATAATTTTGCAAGAACATTTACAGATAATCCTATTTTAGTAGCACTAATTTTCTTTGGTATAATTATGTTTGGTTCAGATGTAGTAACAACTCCGTTTTCTTATTATCAAACATTTGTAATTGAAGAAAAATTTGGTTTTAACAAATCAACAAAAAACATATTTTGGCTCGATAAAATGAAAAATTGGTTGATGAGCATTCTTTTAGGGGGCACAATTTTATCGCTAATCATTTGGTTTTATCAAATTTCTGGAGAAAATTTTTGGATCTATGCTTGGGTTTTAGTCGCCGTTTTCTCTTTGTTTATTAATCTATTTTATGCTAAACTAATTGTGCCTTTATTCAATAAACAAACTCCTTTAGAAGATGGAGAGTTAAAAACTGCCATAGAAAAATATGCAAAAAAGGTTGGTTTTACAATCAATAATATTTTTGTAATTGATGGTTCTAAAAGATCTACAAAAGCAAATGCTTATTTCTCTGGATTTGGTTCCCAAAAAAGAATTACACTTTTTGATACTTTAATTAACGACTTAGAAACTGATGAAATTGTGGCTGTTTTAGCACATGAAGTTGGCCATTATAAAAGAAAATATATCATTTTTAATTTAGCTTCTTCCATCTTAATAACAGGTTTTACCTTATTTATTTTATCTTTATTTATCAATTCTTCTATTTTATCAGAGGCATTAGGTGTTTCCATTCCTAGTATTCATATTGGCTTAATTGCATTCGGAATTTTATATTCGCCAATATCTGAAATTACAGGTTTGCTAATGAATTATTTGTCTAGAGTTTTTGAATATCAGGCAGATAATTTTGCCAAAGAAACTTTTGCTGCAAAACCTTTAATTACATCTCTAAAAAAATTATCAAAAAATAGCTTGAGTAATTTAACGCCGCATAAAGCGTATGTTTTTATGCATTATTCACATCCAACTTTGTTGGAAAGAATTGAAAATCTAGAAAAATAGTTTGGATATGAATTGCAAAAAAAGGTTTTGACACGGATTACTCAGATTAATTGGACTCAATTTCGGATCTGAGAAACCCTGTGAAATACGCAACTTTTTTTAATCAAATTTAGAATCCTTAATTTTTGGTTGTTCAATTTCTTATTCCTAACTTCACTTTAGAAATAAAAACTTTAGTCCCTAAGTTTATGGAGTATACAGTAACCGTAGAAGAAGAAAATAAAGAGATTGCACATCGTTATAAAGATTTGCTAAAAGGCACGTATGAAATTTTATCAAAAGAAGATAAAGAACTCATCCGAAAAGCTTTTGATATTGCTGTGGAAGCGCATTCTTCTCAACGCAGAAAAACTGGCGAACCTTATATTTATCACCCAATTGCCGTTGCAAAAATTGTGGCGAAAGAAATTGGTTTAGGAGCCGTTTCTATAGCTGCTGCTTTATTGCATGATGTTGTAGAAGATACGAAATATACTGTAGAAGATATTGAAGAACTTTTTGGAACAACCATTGCAAGAATTGTACTTGGTTTGACCAAAATTTCGCGTTTGAATAAAGAACAGGATGCATCAATTCAGGCTGAAAATTTTAGAAAAATGCTCTTAACTTTACATGATGATGTTAGAGTTATTTTAATAAAAATTGCAGACAGGTTGCACAATATGCAAACGATGGATGCAATGCCGTCAGACAAACAACTAAAAATTGCCTCAGAAACCTTATATATTTACGCCCCTTTAGCGCACAGATTAGGTTTATATAACATAAAAGCAGAGCTTGAAGATTTAGGTTTAAAATACACAGAACCAGAAGTTTTTGAAGAAATTATTGATAAAATAAAAGAGAGTAAAGAAGATCAAAAAAATTATTTAGAACGTTTTACCAACACGATTAAAAGTGGGCTAGACAAAGAGAATTTTTCTTATGAGATAAAAGGTAGATTTAAGTCTATTTATTCTATCCGAAGAAAAATGCGCAATCAGAATGTAACTTTTGAAGAAGTATATGATAAATATGCAATTCGGATTATTTATTATCCGTCTTCTAATGATGATAAATTTGATGCTTGGAAAATTTATACAATTGTAACAGATTATTTTAAGCCAAATCCTGCTCGTTTACGCGATTGGATTTCACAGCCAAAATCTACGGGTTATGAAGCTTTGCACATTACTGTTGTTGGTCCGGATGCTGAATGGGTAGAGGTTCAAATTCGTTCTGAAAGAATGAATGAAATTGCCGAGAAAGGCTATGCAGCTCATTTTAAATACAAACAAGGTGATGAAAAAGAGAGTGGTTTAGAAAATTGGTTAAATAAATTAAAAGAAACTTTAGAGAATCAGAGTTTAAACGCTGTTGATTTTGTTGAGGATTTTAAACTGAATTTATACTCAAAAGAAATTTATGTTTTTACGCCAAAAGGGGAGTTAAAATCACTTCCAAAGGATGCGTCTGCCTTAGACTTTGCATTTTCAATTCATACGGATGTTGGTTTAAAGTGTAGAGGCGCAAAAGTAAACGGAAAATTAGTTCCGTTAAGTCATACTTTAAAAAGTGGAGATCAAATAGAAGTAATAACAAGTGCTGCAAACAAACCAAATTCTAGATGGTTAGATTTTGTAATTACCGCTAGAGCAAAAACAAAAATTAGAGTTGCTTTAAAAGACGACGAAAAGCAAGTAGCAGAAGAAGGAAAAGCGGTATTAATGCGTAAATTACGTCATTTAAAAATTACTTTTAACGATCTAGTAGTAAATGAATTAGTGTCTTATTTTAAGTTAAGAACTAGTTTTGATTTATTTTATAGACTTGGAAATGGCGCTATTGATAATACACAGTTAAAAGCATTTGTAGCTCAAAGAAATGGAGCTTTTGTAAACTTTTTTAAATCTAAATTAAGAAGAAGTAGTACTCCTAAAGAGATACCAGAAACCGTTGATGAAGTTACTCATAAATATGACGCTTTAGTCTTTGGTAAAGAAGAAGAAAAGCTTGATTATAAACTTTCTAAATGTTGCAATCCTATAGCAGGTGACAAAGTTTTTGGATTTGTAACGATTAATGATGGTATTAAAGTTCATAAAAAAAACTGCCCAAACTCAATTTCCTTGCAATCAAATTATGCTTACAGAATTATGTTGGCAAAATGGATTGATTCTACAAAGCAAGATTTTAAAGCAATTTTACATATTGCAGGTATCGACAATAAAGGCATAGTTAACAATGTAACGCGAATCATTTCTAATAATCTGGGCGTTTTTATTAACAGTATTAATATTGCTGCCGATGAAGGTTTTTTTGACGGAAAAATATCATTAAGTGTAAAAAATGCATCTCAGTTAAATAAACTGATAAAAAAAATTCAGAAAGTGGAAGGAGTTAAAAAAATAGAACGTGTTAATAGTTTGTAAATATCATTTCTAAAAAAGGTTATTTTTATTAAGAAATAGCTGTAAGTTTGTGTTATAGTAAAAATAAAACCATGAGTAATTCTCTTGACAACCAAGAAGTAGTTAAAAAAGTATTTACCTCGTATTTACAAGAGCATAAGCACAGAAAAACACCTGAGCGTTATGCGATACTTCAAGAAATCTATGATGCCAAGGAACATTTTGATATAGAATCTTTATATATTAAAATGAAAAATAAAAATTATAGAGTTAGCAGAGCTACACTTTATAATACCATAGATTTATTGTTAGATTGTAATCTAGTTAGAAAACATCAGTTTGATGGGCAATCGATGGCACGATATGAAAAAAGTTATTTTGATAAAAACCATGATCACGTAATTTTTACAGATTCTGGTGAAGTCAAAGAATTTTGTGATCCAAGAATTCAAGTTATCAAAAAAACAATTGAAGAAATTTTTGATATTGATATTCAAAATCATTCATTATATTTTTACGGAACTAAAAAGAAAAAAGAGTAACAAATAACAATACAAAAAAGACAAACAACAAATTAACACAACTAATGGCTGTAGATTTATTACTAGGATTGCAATGGGGAGACGAAGGTAAAGGTAAGATTGTAGACGTTCTTACCAAAAATTACGACATCATTGCGCGTTTTCAAGGAGGGCCAAATGCTGGGCATACTTTAATTTTTGACGGATTTAAACATGTTTTACACACAATTCCTTCAGGAATTTTTCATAAAACTGCTTTAAATGTTGTAGGTAACGGAGTTGTTATTGATCCAGTAATTTTTAAAAAAGAGCTTGAAAATTTAGACAAACACAACATAGATTATACAAAAAGATTATTAATTTCTAGAAAAGCGCATTTAATTTTACCAACTCATAGATTGTTAGATGCCGCTTCAGAAACATCAAAAGGAAAAGCTAAAATTGGTTCTACATTAAAAGGAATTGGTCCAACTTATATGGATAAAACTGGTAGAAATGGAATGCGTGTTGGTGATTTAGAACTAGAAAATTGGAAAGAAAAATATGATGCTTTAACAGCAAAACATATTAAAATGTTAGAATTTTTTGATGTTCAGATTGAATATAATTTAAAAGAATTAGAGGCAGAGTTTATTAAAGGAATTGATAAATTAAGAACTTTAGAATTTATTGATAGTGAAGAGTATTTAAATCAAGCAATCAAAAATAAGAAAACAATCTTAGCAGAAGGCGCGCAAGGTTCTTTATTGGATATTGATTTTGGAACATACCCTTTTGTAACTTCATCAAATACAACTGCAGCTGGTGCTTGTACCGGTTTAGGAGTTGCTCCAAATAGAATTGGTGATGTTTTTGGTATATTTAAAGCGTACACAACTAGAGTTGGTTCCGGCCCATTTCCTACTGAATTATTTGATAAAGATGGCGAAGAAATGGCAAGAATTGGGAATGAATTTGGCGCAACTACTGGCAGACCGAGAAGATGTGGTTGGTTAGATTTAGTTGCTTTAAAATATGCTGTTGATGTAAACGGAGTTACGCAATTAATGATGATGAAAGGAGATGTCCTTTCTGGTTTTGAAACCTTAAAAGTTTGTACTTCTTACAACTACAAAGGAAAAGAAATTGCACATTTTCCTTATAATATAGAACCAGAAAATGTTTCTGTGAATTATACCGAATTTAAAGGTTGGAAAGAGGATTTAACAAAAATGACTTCTGCTGATCAATTACCAAAACAGTTACTAGACTATGTTGCTTTTATAGAAAAAGAAACTGGAGTTCCTATAAAAATAGTTTCTGTTGGTCCAGATAGAAAACAAACGATTTCTAGATAATTAACAATAAATTTTATAAATATAAAAGCATCTTTCAAATAATGAAGGATGCTTTTTTTGTGTTGAATATTTATTTTTAAAAACTTTATATTTCTATGCCGATCAAATTTAATTTATTTTGTTCCATTTGTAATGCATGTAAAATTGCTTCTTTATGCTCAACAAAAGACAGTTTATATGCTATAAATAAATCATTGTAATACCGAATTACTTCCTCTAAATTATTTTTAAATTTTGAAAGATCTCGTAATTTTTTATTATCAAAAGTAGTTTTTACATCGTCCACTTTTTCTTGTGAATACAAACTATAAAGAGACAATATATTTGGCCTATATGTTCTTGATATCATTGTATCTCTGCCATAAATATGATCTATAGTATTTTATAAACTCATAACTTTATCAAAATATGCCATATTTGCTCCTTGACAAACAGAAAATGCTATACCTGTTTTCTTTGTACTTATGTTATTTGAAATTAGAGTAGACGTGCTTATACCTAAACAAATACACAACTTCTATGTAATTTGATTGTATCTTCTTTCCTTTTCTTCGCCACAGAGTTCTAAGCTGTCCAACTCTTTTAATTATAAGTATTGATATTCTCTTTAAGCTGTGCATAAATAAGCTGTGCATAAATCTGATTCTTTAAATTCTGTATTTAAAGCGATAAATCTATTTGAGCATGAACTTCCTGGTCTATTTTTATAAATAAAATATTGTTTTTCAGAATCCTTTGTATTTTCTTTAAGCGTAATGAACTAACTCGATGGCTCTGCCTCGAGGTTCATTTACTTAAATTTTTGCTCCATTTACTCATGTAATAAATTTAGTAAGAAGTAATTCTCTTTGCTCTAAAATCTTCAACTTTATCTTTTATTTCTCCACAAGTAACTTCAACTTTTCACTGTAAATTTTGCGCATTTTTTCTACTAAAATATTATCAACCAGAGAAATAACAGAATCAATTTTGCAGTGTACTACTTTTAAAGGTGAATCTATTGTGAAACCAATTCCCAAAAAAGGAATGTGAAATGAATGTATGTTTTTCATTATTTAATTTTTAACTAATTTTCAATTGGTTGCAATTTATTATTATTTGCTTTTGAAATACATGGACATTATCACTAAATAACTTGAAAGAATCAAAAAAAACACCTTTAATAAATTATAAAAGATACTTTTTCTAATTAAAACTAAATCATTTATTTTGATGTTTGTAGAGTTCGCTTAAAAGTAATCATTACCCAAGTCCTCGAATTATTTAAATCACTTTCTCCTCGTTTTAAAACTTCTAAAGAACGCTTTCCATACATTTTAGATCCGCCCCCTTTTGTTACTGGTAAACTAACCATTTTTAATACCCAATTTAACGCAACAATTTCTAATTCTGCAGCAGCCGGAGAAACGATCCATCCTCCAGAAAAATATTAAAACCAGTGGCTAAAGAATATGCCATAGTACCAATAAAATTACTTGGTCCTGGTGCAAAAGAAAATGCTTTTGGATGAATAGAAATATTACTATTTGGCATAACATTTTCCATTGCAAAGTCTAAAACATTATCCGAGGGCATACCTTTTTCTGGAGCTTCTTGTAAAAAAATAGTATCCATTTCTTTCCTAGAAGCTGCACTTACTGGTTTTTTACTTTCTATATGCTCATAATAGCTCACAATTAAATCTACAATTTTGTAACCATAAGATTTCATTTCTTCTATTGATAAATCAAAAAAAAAGCTTCATCATTTTATTTATTGGTAAAATTACAAGATGTAAAACTCAAATTAGCTAATAAATATCATTTTATAAAAAATCATCAATTTAATAAATTAATTAGAGGTTTAAACAGCTTAAATTAGAAGGATTAACAAATAAAACGAACTTTCACTTTTCTTTAGTAATCAACAATATTCTTTTCATTATTTTTGCTTCAAATAAAATATCTTGAAAAGATTCTTTTTTTTATTACTGATCATTTTTACATCAATTTCTTTTTCTCAAGAAAAAAGAAAAATTGAATATTATGCTGAACAACAAGAAGCGGATGAAGAAAAATATCCAGGAGCAACGATGCTTTTAGGTAATGTTAAGATGAACCATGAAGGTATCGATTTAACATGTCAGCGAGCGTTGTATTATCAAAAAGAAAACTTTTTTAAAGCCATTGGTAACGTTTTTATAAAACAAGGTGATACCATTACGCAAACTAGTGATTATGCTGATTATGATGCAAATTCTAAGCAAGCACTTTCTTGGGGAAATGTAGTTTTGAAAGACCCAACGATGACTTTAACCACAGATACTTTACAGTTTGATAGAATAAATCAAAAGTTATATTACAAAACGTACGCTACCATTAAAGATGCTACAAATACATTAAAAAGTAAAGTAGGAAATTACTACTTAGAAAATAAAAAATTTATTGCCACTACAAGAGTAACCATCGTAAATCCTGAGCACAATTTAGTATCTGATCATTTAGACTATTACACAGAAACTGGTTTTACATATTTATGGGGACCATCAACCATTACAAATACAAAAAATAACAATAAAATTTATTGCGAAAAAGGATTTTATAACACAAAGACAGATATTTCTTACTTTGTAAAAAACGCAAAACTCTATCTAAAAGAAAGAACTGTTGAAGGCGATAGTTTGTATTACGATAAGAAAAAAGGTTTTGCATCTGCTACCAATAATATTCGCGTAATTGACACGATTCAGAATTTTATTACCAAAGGGAATTATGCTGAAATTTTTGAGTTAAAAGATTCACTTTTTATCATCAAAAAAGCGGTGGCAATTTCAATTATAGAAAAGGATTCTATGTTTATTCATGGTGATACTTTGTTGGTTACTGGTAAAACGAAAAAACGTATTGTTAGAACCTATCATAATGTAAAAATATTTAAATCCGATTTGCAAGGAAAGTGCGATTCTATTCACACAAATCAAGCAACTGGTTTAACTAAAATGTATAGAAATCCTGTTATTTGGTCTGATAAAAATCAAATTACTGGTGATACTATTTACCTAAAATCGAATGTTGACACAGAAAAACTAGACTCTTTAAAAGTATTTAATAATGCATTTATAATTTCTAAAGATTCATTATCCATAGACGATTTCAATCAAATTAAGGGTAGAAATATGTTTGGTAGATTTGAAGACAACAAGTTAAAATCGCTCTTGGTAAAAGGAAATGCAGAATCTGTTTATTATAATAGAAATGAAGAAACCAATATTATTGAGACTATTACAAAAGAAATTTCTAGCAATATTGAATTCACTTTTGAAAACGGAATCGTAGAATCTATAAAATATTTAACAGCTTCAGAAGGAAAAACCTATCCGCCATCTATGTTGCCAGAAGATGTAAAAAAGTTAAAAGATTTTATTTGGCGAGAAAGTGAGCAGCCCAAAAAAATGGAAGATATTTTTATTAAAGATACTGATGAAAAAAAAGCTCCTATAAAGAAAGGTGGTTTAAAAAAATCGGCAGCAATTCTTGATGAGAAATCCATCGAAAATAAAAAGTTTAACAAAGAAATGAATTAACTGTTTCAGTTAAATAACAATAACATGAAATCAGATTTTTTTAAATACCAAGCACAAACCTCTCCTCACCCACTTTCTATTGAAGTTTCTCACGCAAAAGGAAGTTATATTTATGATATTCACGGAAAAAAATATTTAGATTTTGTAGCCGGAGTATCCGCAAATAGTTTGGGTCATAATCATCCAAAAGTTTCTGAAGCTATTAAAAATCAAGTGGATAAATATACTCACGTAATGGTTTATGGTGAATTTATTCAAGAACCACAAGTGGATTTGTGCAAGTTATTAGCATCAACATTACCAGGGAAATTAACATCCGTATATATTACAAACTCAGGTACAGAGGCAACAGAAGGGGCTTTAAAACTAGCAAAAAGAGTTACAAACAGAGCAGAAATTATTGCTGCAAAAAACTCTTATCATGGAAATACACAAGGTGCCATGAGTGTTTCTGGAGTTGAAAAACAAAATGCTGCATTTAGACCTTTAATTCCGGGTATTAAATTTATTGCTTTTAATTGCGACTTTTGTTTGCAAAAAATAACGCACAAAACTGCCGCTGTAATTTTAGAAACGATTCAAGGAGGCGCAGGATTTATAGAACCCATAAACGGTTATTTAACAAAAGTAAAACAACGTTGCCAAGAAGTTGGTGCTTTGTTGATTTTGGATGAAATACAATCCGGAATAGGAAGAACGGGTACGTTTTGGGGATTTGAAAATTACAATGTTGTTCCGGATATTATCATTGCTGGAAAAGGTTTGGGTGGCGGAATGCCAATTGGTGCTTTTATTGCATCTTTTGAGCACATGCGTTTGTTGCAAGATAATCCTAAATTAGGGCATATTTCTACTTTTGCAGGTCATCCTGTTATTGCTGCTGCTGCAAATGCAACAGTAAAAGAAATTCTAGATAAGGACTTACTTTCAGAAAGTTTACGAAAAGAAAAAATTATCAGAAAACACTTACAACATTCATCAATAAAAGAAATTAGAGGAAAAGGATTGATGTTAATTGCTCTTGTTGAATCACCTGAATTAGCAGCAAAAATTATTCTAAGATGTTTGGAAAAAGGATTGATTTTATTCTTCTTATTATTTGAAGGAAAAGCAATGCGAATTACCCCTCCGTTAACTATTTCTGATGAAGAATTAATAATAGGATGTACTATTATTATTGAAACTATTGAAGAGTTTGTTTGATTTTTTTTACTTAACTTAGCTTAATATATTGAATATATTTAAGTACCATAAAATTTAACTTTTATAAACTTCACCTATTCAAAATACCTTTAAAATACATTCAGAATAAAAACGGGAACGCTGAAAACCGAAAAAAGGAGGCAAAAAAATTATACCTTATGAAAAAGCAAAATAATTTAACTAAAAAATTATCCTTAATTATAGTTCTTTTTTTATTAACATTTGTGTTTCAGAGTTGCCAACAAAAAGAAAATGAAAAACCAAAAAAATTGAACAACTAATTATTGAAACAGAAAAACCCGAATATTTTTCACTTCGTCCTGAAGTTGAAAAAGCATACGGATATTCGCACGCAGTGAAAATTGGAAATGAGATTAAAATTTCTGGAGCTGTAAGTATGGATAATAAGGGAATCCCAATTGCAATAGGAGATTTCCCACAACAAATGAAAAACTGTTATGCAGATTTAGATAAGGTCTTAAAACATTTTGGGTGTACATTTGATGATGTAATTGTAGAAAATATTTTCACTACAAACATGCAACTATTTCTTGAAAATGCAGAATATCGAAATTACATTTACACAAAACAATTTCCGACAGGTTCTTGGCTTGGAGTGAATGAATTGGCATTACCAGGATTTATGATAGAAATTGAACTTGAAGTTTATAAACCTGAATAATTACAAGATACACTAGTATATAAACGATACTATTTACGGTATTTACGCTACACTCAGGGCAGAGCCTAGGCGAATTCTATTGATTAAAACAGATGTGAAATCAGTATTAAAGTTAACTAATCCTAAAAAAAACCAAGCTAAATTGCTTGGTTTTTTTTTAAAATATATTTGAAACAAAATACTTACCTCCTGCTATAATTTGGTGATTCTTTAGTAATTACCACATCATGAGGATGGCTTTCATTAATTCCGCTTGCGGTAATTCTAATAAATTTACCAGTTTCTTTTAGCGTTTCAATATCTTTTGCGCCGCAATATCCCATTCCAGCGCGCAAACCTCCTATAAATTGGTGAATGCTTTCAAACAATTCTCCTTTATATGGCACACGCCCTACAATTCCTTCCGGAACTAATTTTTTAATATCATCTTCTACATCTTGGAAATAACGATCTTTTGAGCCTTGTTTCATCGCTTCAATAGACCCCATTCCTCGGTAAGATTTAAATTTTCTTCCTTCGTAAATAATTGTTTCTCCTGGAGATTCTTTTGTACCTGCCAATAAAGACCCTAACATTACTGTATCTGCACCAGCAGCAATTGCTTTTGGTATGTCACCTGTATAACGAATTCCTCCATCTGCAATCACAGGAACTCCACTTCCTTTAATAGCTTCTGCAACCTCTAAAACTGCAGAAAATTGAGGAAATCCAACACCTGCAACAATTCTAGTTGTACAAATAGAACCCGGACCAATACCAACTTTTATAGCATCTGCACCTGCATCAACTAAAAATTGTGCAGCTTCTGGAGTTGCTATATTACCAACAACTACATCTAAATTTGGAAATTTAGCCTTAATAGCTCTTAAAACATTGACAACACCTTCTGTATGACCGTGAGCCGTATCGATAACAACTGCATCTACACCAGCGTTTACTAATGCTTCTGCTCTATCAACAGCGTCACTGGTTACACCTAAAGCGGCTGCCACTCTTAATCTACCAAAAGAATCTTTGTTTGCAATTGGTTTTTGAGTAACCTTAGTAATATCTCTAAAAGTAATTAATCCTTTTAGTTTGTAATCTTTATCAACAATTAAAAGTTTTTCTATTTTATAATTTTGAAGAATTTTTTCTGCATCTAATAAGGATGTTCCAACTGCCGCAGTTACCAAGTTTTCACTTGTCATTACCTCTACAATTGGTCTAGTGCCATCATGTTCAAAACGTAAATCTCTATTGGTTACGATTCCTTTTAAAATCCCGTCTTTATCAACAATTGGTATGCCTCCAATTCCGTGTTCTTTCATGTTTTGTTTAGCATCCGAAACAACTGCCGTTAAAGGCAAAGTTACAGGATCTAAGATCATTCCGCTTTCTGCCCGTTTTACTTTTCTAACTTCTTGAGCTTGTTGCTCTATAGACATGTTTTTATGTAACACTCCGATTCCGCCTTCTCTTGCCATCGCAATTGCCAAAGCAGATTCTGTAACGGTATCCATAGCTGCCGAAACGATGGGTACGTTTATTGTAATATTTCTACTAAATTTTGTTTGAATATTTACTTCTCTTGGAAGTACTTTAGAAAAAGCTGGAACAAGTAAGACGTCGTCGTATGTTAAGCCTTCTCCTAAAATTTTGTTGTTATGTGCTATCATGTTGCAATTAAGGTATAATTGCCTACAAATTTACAATATTTTATTGATTTAATATTGAATTATTTATTTTCGTTTAAATATAAGAAATAATAAGAATTCATGAAACAAGTACTTTATAACGACCTCGTTTCAAGAGCACAAGGTATCAAATAACATTAACTATAAAACGTGAATATTTTTACGCATCTGTACTTCTTGATACTTTAAATATTTTTTGACTGCTTTTTCATATGCAGACAAATCAGCTGTTTTTTATTGATACTAGCAAATCTATACTTATCCTACTCAAAAAAACCAATTCACTGTTGAACATATCTAAAATATTTAAAGTACGTCCGCCCCTTAATCAAAAAGGCAAAATTATGTATCGATATCCTTCCATATATTAGAAAACAAACAAGAGTATCCTAAAAACCAATCTCCTTAAAAACATCTTATATCGTTATAATATATAGCAAGGTAACTATTTTTTAATATGAAGAAAATTTGGCAGTCGAAGTGTTTATTTATTATTTTATCTGACAAACTAAACAATCATAAACTTTTATTTTAGGACTATAGATTGTGATCTAAAGTACGAACAAAAGCAATTATGTATCACTAGATAGTACTTTTAGTTAAATTAAATAACTGTATTTCAGTTGGTTAATTTTATTATTTTTATTTATTCTAAATAAAAATTGATTTACATAAATTAGGTTGTAAATTTGCGCATTAATTAACTATTATTTATAATTAATCTAAATAAATTAAAATGAAAAAACTATTAAAACATTACTAGTATTAACCAGCCTTACAATTATAGGCATGGCTTGTTCTGATAACGAAGGCCCTATTAACCCTACAGCTGCCATTGACATTAAAAAGAAAGAATTTGTAGAAAACTATGCTAGCATTGTTTTAGCCAGTTATGAAGATGCTATGACTAAAGTAAACGAATTAAAAACTGCAGTAGACATTTTTGTAACAACACCAAATGAAAATAACTTTCAAGCTGCCAAAGACGCTTGGCTAGCATCTAGAGAGCCTTATGGTCAAACCGAAGCTTACCGTTTTTATGACGGTCCTATTGATGGTGCAGATGGTGAACCTGAAGGTTATATTAATGCATGGCCTTTAGATGAAGCATTAATAGATTATGTTTCAGATGGCACTGGTGGACAAGATTTGTCTGACGTTAGACAAAATATTATAAATAATGAAAGCGAATATCCAACATTAACAAAAAACACTCTTAAAGATATTTCTGGTTACAGTGATAACGAATCGAATGTTACCATTGGTTTTCATGCGATAGAGTTTCTTTTATGGGGTCAAGACAATACGGCGCCTTCTGCAAAAATGACTGGTCAAAGAGCCTTTACAGATTATACAACTGCTACAAATTCAATAAGAAGAGGAGCCTATTTAAAAGTAGTAACAGCCCTTTTAGTAGATGATTTAAAATCTGTTGTAGATCAATGGAAACCAAGCGGTGCATACCGCCCATTATTTTTAGCACAAACTGCAGACATTTCTATAAATATGATTCTAATAGGTGCTGCAAAATTAAGTAAAGGAGAACTAGCAGGAGAAAGAATGGCTGTAGCTGTAGAGAACCAAGCGCAGGAAGATGAGCATTCTTGTTTTTCTGATAATACAAATAGAGACGTATTTTTAAATGCACAATCTATTCATAATATTATCAACGGGACTTACAAAAGAATAGACGGTACTACAATATTTGGTACTTCTTTAATAACTGTTTTACAATTAATAAATGCTACAGAAGCGACAAGTTTAACTACTATTTCTCTAGAAGTTATGACTAAAGTTACTATAATTTCTAATGCTCAATATTTTGACAATCAGATTATGGGAGAGACAATAGATAATTTTAACAACCCTGTTATGTCTGCGGTATTAACTTTAAGACAACAAGGAGATGCGCTTGCGCAAGCTGGTAAAACAATTACGGGAACTACCATAGACCCAAGTGTGTAGTTGAGCTTTTTTTTTAATTAAAAATTATTAATCAACCAAACTGTCTTTTTTAAAAAAAGATAGTTTGGTTTTTACAGTTTTAAAAATGAAAAAAATATTTATTTTATCGTGTCTTGTTTATTGCATTATCTCTTGTAACAAAGACGAGGCTTATATAGATTTAAACAACTCCTATGAAATAGGAGAAGAATTATCTGCAGGAAAGTTAACAACTACTCTATTAGGCGCTAATGCGTTTGATCAAGCGGTTCCTGGTTTGCCAATTAATACAGACTTATTGTTCTTTGTTGGTAATTCTTTGTTTAAACAAAATTGGGTAAGTTCACCCGCTTCAACAACTGCCCGCGACGGGCTGGGACCAACATTTAACGCCAGGGCTTGCAGTGCTTGTCATAATAAAGATGGTAGAGGCCTACCTTTGCAAAATGGAGACCGATTTTCCGCAGGTTTTTTAATGCGTATTAGTACGGAAGGTACTACTACTTTTGGAGGACCAAATGCTGTTACTGGTTATGGCACCCAAATTCAAGATAGAGCAAATCTTGGTGTTTATTCTGAAGCTAGTGTGCGTATTCGATATGAAACTATTGCTGGAACCTTTAGTGATGGTGATGCTTACGAACTAAAAAAACCTATTTACAGTATAGAAAATGAAAATTTTGGCTCTCTACAAAATATATTAACATCTCCCAGAGTTGGGCAGCAGGTTATTGGTTTGGGTTTAGTAGATGCCATTTCTACTGATGATATATTATTAAATGAAGATGAGTTTGATACTAATAAAGACGGAATTTCTGGAAAAGCAAATTATGTATGGAATCATATTTTAAATCGAAGAGATGTTGGACGATTTGGCTGGAAAGCAAATCAACCAAATTTAAGGCAACAAGTTGCGGATGCTTTTAGTGGAGATATGGGCTTAACAACCTCTATATTCCCTGAACAAAATTGTCCTTCTCCTCAACAAGATTGCAAAGACGCTTTAAACGGAGGAAATCCAGAAGTTACTGATAGGTCTTTGGATAATGTAATGATTTATGCCTCTTCATTATCTGTGCCTATTAGAAGAAATTATGAAGATGAAAATGTATTAAAGGGAAAACAGTTATTTAGAGAAATGAAATGCGCTACTTGCCATACAGAAGTATTTACAACTTCTAATAATTATCCTTTTAACCCAATTCTAGAAGATGTTACCATAAGACCTTTTTCAGACTTTTTATTACATGATATGGGAGCTGAATTAGCAGATAATAGATCTGATTTTTTAGCGACAGGAAATGAATGGAGAACGCAACCTTTGTGGGGTATTGGTATGATACAAGAAGTAAATAGTCATACGTTTTTATTACATGATGGAAGGGCAAGAAATATAGAAGAAGCAATTTTATGGCATGGTGGTGAAGCTGAAGAATCAAAAAATAAGTACAAAAAACAAACAAAGCAAGACAGAGAAAATGTACTTGCTTTTGTCAACTCTTTATAATATGAAAAAAAAATAACAACCTCTATTTTATTAGCTATTTGTATTTTACTCGCAAGTTGTAATAAAGATGATGCTGAAGAAAACAACGCTTTCGATGTTTTAAATTATAAGCAAGAGTTTGTAACCCATTTAATGATACCTGCTGTAACTGAATTTATTTTAGATGTAAAAAACTTAAATGAAGCTTCTGCAAATTTCGTCGAAAATACAAATGAAGAAAACGTATCAATTTTAAAAAAATTATGGATAAATACCGCTATTTCATTTTCTAAAACAGAAGTTGGTAATTTAGGAGATCTTCAAACTTCTGCCATCTACTTTTCATTGTATAGTTGGGGAGCAAATGAAACTAAAATAGAGAACTTTATTGCTGCTACAGACACTATGAATCAAAGTGATATAAATGGATTACCAACAAAAGCTAGGGGCTTAAGTGCTATTGAATACTTGTTATTTGATACTGATTTATCAACCACCGTAAGCTCTTTTTCTAATCAACGTAGAATTGATTTTCTCCTAGCTCTTAATGCCAACTTAGTTATAAAATCTTCTTCTTTAAAAGAACAATGGGAAAATTATAGTACTTCATTTATCAACAATACAGCTACAGACATCAACGGAAGTATTAATTTAATAATAAATCAAGTAAATTTTTATTAGAGAATATAATACGTTTTAAAGTTGGTGAACCTGCTGGATTAGAAAACTCTACGGGTATAAACCCTGAATTATTACAAGCACATAAAAGTGAAATATCTCTAGAAATTATCAAGGAAAATATAGCTGCTGTAAAAACTCTTTATTATGGAAGTTCGGAAGGATTAGATACTTATGTAAGTACAATAACCAATAATGAAAATATAAATGACGCGATTGCCATTGCATTTTCAGCTATAGAAAATAATATCACCTCCTTATCAAATACTACTTTAAAGAATGCCATTGAAAACAATAATTTTATTGTAGACGAATTATACAATCATCTTAAAGATTTAATTATTTTAATAAAAGTAGATGTTGCTAGTGCTTTATCTATAACAGTTACATTTACAGATAATGATGGCGATTAAATTAGAACTTCAATTCTAAACCTGCATACCAATTTCTTGGTGCAGAAGGAATGATTCCTGGTCCTGGATACCCTGTTGCTCTTCTTGTAAAATAAGAAGTATCTAACAGATTATTTATACCTGCTTCTATTTTTGCAAACTTGTAGGAATAAGAAGTAGAAAAATCTAAAATACTGTATGCAGGAATTTCTCCTGTTACCCCACTAATACTGCCTCCTATTGCATTTGTAGCGTCAGAAAACTGGCTTGATAAATACGAGTATTGAATGCTTGATAAAAAGTTTTGATAACCAAACCTAATTCCTGTCTTAATATTTATATTCGGAATAAACTCTACTTCATTTCCTACAACACCGTTTATATCAGAAGAGGTGTATTCTGAAGTAATAAAAGACGAATTTATAAAATAGTTAAAAACATAGTTTGAATTCATCTTGAAGAATTTTTTCATATTAAAATCAATTAAACTTTCAATTCCTAAAATTCTTGCATCTCCAATATTATCGCGTTCTGCTTTCCCATCTGCGCGTGTATAAATATTAATTCTATCATTATAAAAAACACCAAAAACATTGGCATCATAAGAAAAGTAATTTTTATAATTTCCACGAAGCCCTGCATCAATTGTAAATCCTTTTTCATCGGTAATATCTTGTGAAATTTCAAAAGCTGGATTTGCTGTACTGATATCCGAAAAAGTCACAGATCGATAATTCTGAGAAATGTTTCCATAAAATTCTAATAAATTATTGAACTTATAACTTGTTCCAATTCCTAAAAGTATAAAATTTCTTTCATTGCTTTCCTCTTCATCTCGTAAATTATCATTGATTACATTTCCAGCAGCATCGGTAACTATATCTTTTATAATTTCGTCTCTTTTGGTGTTGATATATTCTAGTCTAAAACCAGGAGTTATTGAAAGTTTATCATTAATATAAAAAATATTTTCTCCAAATAAAGAAAGGTTCAAATTAGGGAATTTACTATCAGATTGTCTCGGATAATTTGGGTATTCATCTAAACTCATTTCAAAATCTGCATCCGAGCCACTAGAACCCGGCCCTTGCATATTCGTGTTATTCGCCTTATAAAACTTTGAACCAATTAGAAAAGTAGCTTTTTTATCGAATATTTTATAGGAGCTTAACAATCTAGATTCAAACCCAAAATTTTTGAAAGTTCCTTTTATTAAATCTCTTTCAGAATTAGGATCTGCTTGATTTACTCTATTTGTTCTAAAACCAAGAGCGTCCCTAGAAGCATCCAATCCAAAGAAACTAAAAGAAAAATTAGTTTTATCAGAGAATTTATGCTCCCATTTTAGATTGTACAAAAACCATTTTACCTGAAACCAATTCCGATTTCTATTGCTTTGATACGGATTTTCATTAAACATCGCATCTGTTAATCCGCCAGCTTGCTGCGCCAAATAATCTAAACCGGTTAATTCTAAAGAAAGTTTACTTTTATCATTAATCTGATATCCGAAATGTAGAAAAGCATTTTTAGATTCAAAATTAGAATTTGGTCGAAATCCATCTCCTTTTTTATAATTTACAAACGTATAATAACTAAATTTTCCTTGCGTATCACTTAAACTTGTAAAATTGGTAAACAAACCAAAACTACCCGCAGTATTTCTAAAAACTATTTCTTGTTCTTTGGCTGGTTTTTTAGTGACAAAATTTACCAAACCACCAAACTGGGTGCCATATTGTAGTGAAGCTGCACCTCTAATTACCTGAATTTCCTCGAGACTTTCGGCAGCGGGTGTATAATAACTTTCTGGGTACCCTAAAACATCTGCACTAATATCATATCCGTTTTGACGCGTATTAAAATTAGCCGTTCTATTTGGATCTAAACCTCTACCGCCAATATTTAATTGCAAACCTGCATCGTCATTTTGATAAATATTTAAACCTGCAATTTGATTAAAAATCTGACGCGCATTATTAGTTGCTAAATTTGCCGTAGATTGATTTACTAAAATAACTTCTGTCTTTTTACCAGCAAAGATTGAGGTTCCTTCTACGTCTTGTAATCTCTTGAGTTCAAAAACTTTTTCTTTTCTTGCTATAATTTGAATTTCTGATAAATTTTGCGAAAAAGTTTCTAAAGTCACTTTTAGATCTACAAAATCTTTTAATTGAATAAAAACGTTTTTAAGTTGATACTCTTCAACATAAAAAATTAATTGCAATGCCTCTTTTTCTGTAGAAAAATTAAACTTTCCTAAAATACCTGTTTGCCCTAACAAACTGCCCGTTTCATTATAAATTTGAACTTTATTTATCGGTTTATTGAGCTCTGAAACTACTGTTCCTGATATTTTATATTGACTATAAACAATGGATTGTAAGGAGAGTAAAAAGAGCACTAAAATTCTTGATTTCATTATTTATATTCCTTTAATTTTTATTTCTGATTGAAAAGGGACTACCCACTTTTTATGTTTAAAAGATGCTTTTTGTTGATATAAATCTACTTTTTTATCAATAAATTCAGTACTTAATCTACCGTTCAAAGCTACATAACTCTCTGCAAAAACGCCAACATTTTTATGCCCTTGTTTTGTAAAATGATCTCCTAAAAAATGTGCATATTCCAAAATAAAATCAGGTTGATAACTCATTTGTTTTTCTTGAAATGAAGTTAAAAAATCAGTATTATTAACTCTAAAGTATTTACCTGATTCAAGGTCAACAATTTTAAAATTAGTGCTTCCTGCTTTTTCCATTAACATTACACGCCATGAAAAACGATAGCCTTCCTCTGTCCAAAACAACTCTCCAGGATAAACTAAATAGCGCCAAGGCACTAAAATTTGAATTACAAAAAACACACCAAATACTGCTAAAACTAGTTTTCTCTTAATCTTTGAAAAATGAAAATCAGTGACTATTAAAATAGTTTTTTTAGACTTTAGAACATGTTTCTTAATGAAGTTTATAATTTTATTATGAAAGCTAGCATCAAAGAAAATAAGCGCAGAAACAATCATTATATAAGGAAACATCCCAATAGGAAACAGTACTCTTGTAAATACATGAAAGAAAATTACGATTAAAAAAGCAACAAAACGAGTTCTCTTATACAGCAATAAAAACGGAATTGCCAAATCATATAACATGCCAGACCAACTCATGGCAAAGTGAAACCAGTTTTGTTGCATCAGGTTTTCTCCAATAAAAGGGATATCGTATTTTGATGGCAACCAAATTTTTAAAGGCATCGCTCTAAACAACCAATCTGAATTTAGTTTCGCTAAACCTGCATAAAAATAGATAATTACTAACAATAATTTTATACTATCTATTGTCCATTTTGGAATTTGCTTGTATTGCTTTTTCCTGATAAAAGCATCAACTGAAAAATAAGCATTTGCAGGTAAAAAAATTAACAAAAAACTAAGAATAGATATAAAGTAATAGTGATTTAGATACGTAGTTTTATCCATTAATTCTATGTATAAAAATGATAGAAAAAAAGTGATAATTGAAATTCTGTATTTATATCCAAAAGCGACAAAAAGTGCTGACAAACCACAAATAATAAACAATAGATACGTGTAATTCCCAATTGGTTGTATCCAACTAAAGCCAAGATACGAAAAATGGAACTTTGGCTCTAAGTAGAGTTTTTCTATCCAACCATTTAACCAAAAACGAATAATACTTGCAAACATCATTAACCCAAAAAACAAACGAAATATTGCCAATGGAGCTGCACTTGTTTGTTCTTTAAAGTTATATTTTATTTTTCTATTAACATAAAAAACCTAATTTTTATTGATCTCTCGATAGAAACCAGGTATTTATTTAATTTATAATCTTAAGACTAATCCCCATCAGCATCAACATAATCGACACTTACATTAAAAGCTTGCAACATATCAACTTTTAATAATACTACGGCTTTTTGTAATTCGTCGTAAGACTTTGTCATTGCTGTATTATCTGAATTAATTTGTATGGAAAAACTATTATTTAATTTGTTAACTTCTGCTTTTGCAGATTCAAATTGACTAGAAATCGCAGTTGCAATATCGGCTCTATTAAGCTTTATTAAATAGTCTTTAAGACTTACACCTTTAGTTACAGTAGTATAATGTTTACCTTCAAATAAATTTTCTACAGCGGTTAAAGCCTCCAATGATAATTCTTTAGAAATATCATTTTTATAAAATGCTTCAACCTTTTCAGGTAAAGGATTTGATGAAAAAACTCCTGCAGGAATACCAAACTTACCAGCTCTTACTCGTTTTTCATAATAAAAAATATAATCATTAATCAATTCATTAACAGATCCTGTTAAAGTATTTGAAGTATTGTTAACAAATGTATTTCTTTGTGCTTTAAAATCTAAAACTACCTGAATACTTAGGGTGTTCATTTGATTTAAAACCGCCGTAATATATTTTTTATAATTCTCTTTATTTACTCCTGTAGAATATTTTTCTAAAATAGTAGCGTCTGTATCTGCTACACCATATAGTAAATAGTCTAATGCAGGAAAGCCCTGTGCATCTTGGTTATTTAAGCTATTTAGATCATAATTTCCATTCGAAATATTATCTTCTACATCTTTGACCGTTAAGGGATAAATATTCATGTAAAATGAAAACTGAATTTCTTCTGCTTTTCCAATATTAAACATTTCTATGTGCTGCCAAGTTTTATAAGCAGCAAACCAAGAAGCTCTTAAAGCTGCCAAATTAGTTTGCGTGGTCGTTGTTGTAAAAGTTTCTCCCGAAGTTTTTAATGCGCTCATTTTAATACTAAAGTCTTCATAAGCAGGAATAATTATATTATCTGCAATATTTTCCAATAGTGTACTTCTATCAAAACTATCTGCTGCAATTACTGCTTTTTCTTCTGATGAAGAACAACCCGAAAGTGTAATTATTGATACAAAAAAGAGTGAAAATTTTCTAAACATATTATTTTTATTTTTCTAAAAAAAGATGTAAAAATAGCAAAAAGCAATCAGTAATGATTATTTTTCGCTATCTAAATACCTTCAATAATTTATATTCCTGCTTGTTCTGTTGTAAAATTGAATTTGGAAGCAATCGCATTAGAAACTTCATCTAAAGTTGTCTCTGTAATATCCCAGAAGCCATCACCAGCTAGTAATTTTGTCATAAAACCATCTACTTCTACTTTTGTAAAATAAGATTCTGTAGAATTTGGTTTCCTTGTAAACCGCAAGCTATAAACAAAACCTAACGCTTCTGATAAAGCATGAAAAGCAGCTGCTTTATCTGATATTAATTTTAATTTACCGATTTGTAAATAATAAATTCCTCTTACTGCAATAACAGTAGAAATTTTTTCTCTTAATATCTCTGCTTGCATATCTCTAGTAATGTAATCTTTTTCTGAAATTGCTGCTCGACCTAATTTAAAAGCATTGTAAACAGCTACATCTATACCCGTAAAATTTGAGTTTGTTTTTACTCTACCTAAATATTCATTTAAAAACTTATCTGCCTCATAGGTTGGTGCGGTTATATCTGTCTCGTTACCATACAAATAACCAAAAGCTTCATCCCATTTATGTTCCATAGAAGTGTAATTTTCACCACTTAATAAAACATTTCCGTCATTATCTGTAATATTTGTTCCTGCATCTAAAACGGCAGTACTTAAATAGTTGTTTAAAATTTGATCTACCATTAAACCTCCAATTAAACCTTTAGTAATTAATTGATTATATTCTAAACCTTTTGCATTAACGTATCGTACAGAACCACCACCAGCTTGTTGAATTTGACCAGCATTTCCTTTAGAAGCTACCTCATTCCATTTAGGAAAAACTTCATTTACCTGAGCTGAAATCCAAAAATCGAAATCTGCTTTTATTGCTGCTGCATCTGTAGTATTTGAAAGGAAGAAATCTGCAGAGGATGCAACTTTACTTCTAATATTTTTTGATGACAGATTTAAATCTGCATTCTCAAAATTATTTTCTCCAGCATTGTGATCAAATTTACCGTTCAAAGAAGCCAATGTTTCTATAGACGACATTAATAAAGATTTTGCCAACTCATCGGCCATCTTAATTCTAGTTATTTGGCCGTCAAAACTTACAGAAGAACTGCCGTTTCTTTCAAAATTATAAGTTGCCGGAGCTACCGTATTAATTTCTTCGTTACTGTTATTACAAGACATTAATAACGCTACAATTGATAAGGATAATAATATTTTTTTCATTTTATTTAGATTAATTAAAAATAGTGTGTTTTTCTGATTGCAAATATACTATTGATATTTAGTTCTGCAATCTTTATTTAGAATAAATTAAAATAATAAACAACACCTACACTACAACGCTATTAATCAAAACTTTATTGACACAAGTAATTAAAAAAAAAACAATAAATATATCTTGTACATGCAAAAAAAGACTTTTACTGGAATTTAATTACTAGACAAGTGATCTAAATTCATCTGAATAAATAAAAATGAAACTATGTAGGTTTTATAAATGACCAAACTTTATTTTGATCCTAAACAGCAACTTACCCTCTCTTTTGTAGAAAGTTACTATTTTATGAGCACGCGATAATCGTTTTAGAAAATAACTACTAATTTATACTTTAAGAAATAAAATAAAATATTCTAAAATGTATCACTTTAATTTTTACGCTGAAATTTATTTTAGCTTCTATTAGACTTCATTTAATAATACCCTATCCACTTTAACAGTAAATAGAATAATGCTATTATATTTACTTTCATATTTTCTTAGTACTCCTAAATTTCTACTATTCTTATTCTATTAAGGCATTTTTAAAAAAGAAGAAACCTCATATAGCTTCTCAAAATGTTTTATTTTTTTTGAAATAATTACAGGTTTATATTCTTTCACATTTTCACGGTTTTGTTAAAATAGTTGTTGAAATAATTAAATTATTGTCTATAATTATGCTAAATAATCTTTGTAAATGTTTGATAGGATTGTATATTTGCACCTGAAAAAAGAGACTGTTCTTAATTAATCTAAATAAAATGAAATCGAGTATTATTGCATTAACACTATTATTAACGCTAAATTTAAGTGCACAAGAAAAGAATAAAAAAGATAAATCCTTAGACTCTATACAAAAATTGGATGAAATATTTATCTCAAGCAACGCTATTTTTGGTAACAAATATATGGCAAAAAACAGAACAGGCTCTGCCTATTATTTGTCACCTAAAGAAATCCAAAAATTTGGTTTTACTGACATTAATAGAGCATTAAGAACAGTACCCGGAGTTACAATTTATGAAGAAGATGGCTTTGGTTTAAGACCAAATATTAGTTTAAGAGGTACATCACCAGAAAGAAGTTCTAAAATAACCTTAATGGAAGATGGCGTTTTAATTTCCCCTGCTCCTTATAGTGCTTCTTCTGCTTATTATTTTCCAACAATAGCAAGAATGGAAGCCGTAGAGATTTTAAAAGGTAGCAGTCAAATACAATTTGGTCCTTTTACAACTGGTGGCGCTATTAATATGATTTCGGCTCAAATTCCCTCAGAATTTAGCGGTCAAGTTAGAGCGAGTTATGGTAGCTTTAATTCTAATCAATTACATGCAAAAATTGGTGGTGTAAATAAAACAGTTGGCTACATGGTGCAATATGTAAACTACGGTTCAGACGGATTTAAAACCTTACCAAGTGGTAAAAATACAGGTTTCAATAAAAATGATTTAGTGGCTAAAATTGCCGTTAATTTATTTCCAAATGCAGCATTAAAGCAATCTGTAGAGTTTAAATTTCAATATGCGGATGAACTTGGTAATGAAACCTATTTAGGGTTATCAGAAAATGATTTTAATGAAAATCCGTTTTCTAGATATGCCTCTTCTAATGAAGATAAAATGACAACAAATCATACCCAGTACATGTTTACTCATAAATTAGAAGTATCAAAAAATACTGTTATAACGACAACAGCTTATCAAAATTATTTTGCAAGAAATTGGTACAAACTAAATGATATTACGTTTAACGGTAATAAACAATCTATTGCCGCTATTTTAGAGGACCCTACTACTTTATCAAATCATTTTAATATTGTTAATGGAAGTGTTAATTCTGATGCAGATGCCATCGGAATTAAAGCAAATAATAGAAAATACTTGGCACAAGGTATCCAAACAAAACTAGATTATCATTGGTATAAAGGTGATTCTTTTCATGATCTAGAAATTGGTGCTCGTTATCATTATGATGAAGAAGATCGTTTTCAATGGTTAGATAATTACAGCATTTCAAATACTGGAAATTTATCTTTAACAACTGCCGGGTTACCGGGAACAGATGCCAATAGAATAACGAGTGCAAAAGCTTTTGCTTCTTATATAACGTATAAATTAAAATATAATAATTGGACAATTACTCCTGGCGTTAGATATGAAAACATAACGTTAACAAGAGCGGATTTTGGTAAAAGTGATATAAAAAGAAGTGGTGTAAATTTAGTCACTAGAGAAAATTCGGTTGGTGTATTTATACCAGGTATGGGTGCAAATTATAAATTTAATAATGATTTTTCTTTATTTGGTGGCGTTCATAAAGGCTTTTCTCCTCCGGGGAATCAAGAAGGTCAAGAGCCAGAAAAAAGTATCAACTACGAATTAGGTACCCGTTTTAATTTAGGTAAACTTCAAGGTGAATTCGTTGGTTTCTTTAACGATTATTCAAACCTTTTAGGTAGTGATTTAGCTGCAACCGGCGGAACAGGTTCTTTAGACCAATTTAATGCAGGTGAAGTAAATGTAAACGGAATTGAAATCCTTTTAAACTATAATTTTTCGAATGAAAACGCCAGATTTTCTTGGCCTATTTCTTTCGGATATACCTTTACTAATACTGAATTTCAAAATAGTTTTGGTAGTTCTGATGGTTTATGGGGTGTTGTTGCCACAGGGGATGAATTGCCTTATATACCAAAACATCAATTAAATGCCGCTGTGTCTTTAGAGCACAAATCGTTTGAAATTAATTTAAACGCGAGATTTAACGGAGAGTTTAGAACTTTAGCTGGAACTGGAAGTATCCCTGATAATGCAAGAGTAGATTCAAACTTTATAATAGATGTATCTGGTAAATATTTTTTGACTAAAAACTTTATGCTAACTGCAAATATTATCAATTTATTAGACACTACATATGCTGTATCTAGAGTACCCGCAGGTTTAAGACCTGGACATCCATTTGGAGCTTATGCAGGATTTGATTTTAGATTTTAATATTCCTTGAAATACCTTATTTATAAACTTTAATTTTTGATACAAAGAAACCGAACTTTTAGTTTGGTTTCTTTGTATTTTAAAAAGAAAGAATAGCCGCCAGTCTCTCAAATATCTTTGAGTTGCATTAAATGAACTATCCTCTTATGGTAAATAACTTTATTTTGATATCTAATTTCAAAGATTGATTGTTCAAGGTTCAAAATTGTTAAGTAATTCATTCTTTATTTAGCAATTCGCTAATAGAAAAAACATTAAATAATACATTTCTGTTAGATCTCGTTGGTAAAGCTTTATAATCTTGTTTATTTTCTTGAAAGTTTTTTAGAAATGCTGTTAAACCTATTAAAGATTCTAACATGTTGGATTTTAAGTACACTATAAAATCAAATTCTGTTTCACTTGATAATAATCTAGCACCCGATTTTATCGCAGATTTCAAACCTTTATCGTGTTTTATATCTAATATAGAAATACTCTTTTTTGATTTAAATTGAATATCTTTTAATAAGCTTAAAGTATTATCTGAACTTGCATTATTTACAAAGCAAATTTTATTTGTATTAATACTTGATAAATATCTTTTATCAAAACGACTTATTTCACTTTCATCATTTGAAAAAACAATAATTACTCCTGAGTTCATTAATTAATCTTTTAAGTGTTCATAATTATTTATTAATGACAGGAAGAAATTATATTTGAATGCTACTCTTTATTTAAAATAACAGGGTATTTGAACTAATTGATTAACTACTTTACTTATTTTTAAATTCATTGGCTTGTAAAGTTGTAATATCTCTTTTTATCAAAATTAGCAGTAATTCTTTCAGTGTGTCAAACTACTTTTACAAAGTTAGCAACGAATTAAAAATATTTTATTTATTTTCGTTCTATACCATTTAACTGTCGACAAAAGGCTTGATTGCCTTAGATGAAGATTTTAAGTAAATCTGAGCGCTTCATTAATTCTGTTCTTTTAGACCTGCTAACCGGAATTACATCCTTTTTAATAAGAACACTATTATCTTGGATATCGATAATTTCTTTAATATTAATCATTAGTGTCCGATAAATAATTTTAAAAGCAGGATTTCCATAGTTGGATTTCCTGCTTTATTTATATCTTGATTTTTACCACAAAATTGAGATATGAACAAAAGTACACACTTTAGCGGAACACCAATAATTAAACAGATTTTAAAATATATACCACAAGCAGATATTACTCGGACAGCCAAAATCTATAACAGTGACCGCTACTACAAAAAGTTTAAAACCTACGACCATTTAGTCACGATGCTTTATGCCACAATGAGTGGAGTTTCCTCACTTAGAGAGTTGTCGACCGTTTTATTAGCTTGTGAAGGGCGTATCAGCCATTTAAATCTAAAACATTTCCCTAAGCGAAGTACATTGTCAGATGCTAACAAGAAAAGAACCAGTGAAGTCTTTGGAGCAATTTATTCAAAATTATACAAACGCTACGCTCCATTTTTATCGGACAGCAGTCCATTAAAATCTCCTGTAAAGAATTTAAAAATTGTAGATTCTACCACAATCAGCCTATTTAGTGATATTTTAAAAGGAGTTGGTCGTAATCCTATTACAGGTAAGAAAAAAGGAGGTATAAAGATGCACACAATGATAAATGCTTTGGAAGATGTACCTTGTCTGATACGTTTTAGCAGTGCTGCTACTCACGACCACACTTTTTTAAAAGAGTTAAATTTAGAGAAAGATTCTTTTGTCGTTTTTGATAAAGCATACAATGATTATCTCCAATATTTAGAGTGGACTTTAAATGATATTTACTTTGTAACTCGCCAAAAAGACAATGCTGTCTATAAAAGCATTAAAGAATTTGATTTAGCAGACAAAACAAGTGATGCAATACTAAAAGATGAACTTATATTGATAGAAAAAGACGATAAATCTATTCAAATAAGAAGAGTTGCTTATTGGGATGCTACAAAAGAAAAGGTATATGAGTTTATCACCAATAATGCAGAAATATCTCCAGACCAAGTAGCAGATATATACAAACACAGATGGCAGATTGAAACGATGTTTAAAAGACTCAAGCAGAACTTTCCCCTTAAATATTTTCTTGGAGATAATCAAAATGCAATAGAGATTCAGATATGGTCAGCATTAATCATTCAACTCATCATGCTTGTGATACAAAGAAAAATCAAACGAAAATGGGCATATTCAAATATGGTTTCTGTGATGAGATTTCATCTGATGACCTACATTGATCTGTTTAAATTTCTCGAAAACCCAAACAAACAATGGTGGGAACTCACATCAAAACCTCCAGATATACAACTGCAACTTTTTAAATAGACACCTTGCTAACTCAAAAAGAAAAATATAGAACGTGTTTACTGGGCTCAAAAATGGGTTTAATTAAATTTTGTAGTTTTATCGGACACTAATGAATATTAATAATAAAAGAGCAATGAATCTTTAAAAATAGAGGAATCTGGTAGTTTTTCTTCAATCTTCTTTAACGTTGAATGCACAACATAATTTTTTTCATCTGTTTTTATATGGACATAATCTCCTTTTACTTCTATTAAATAAATAGTAGACAAGTCAATTTTAACTAAACGCTTGTCTATATTCACATAAAAATCATTAGTTGTATCCTTAGTTCAAAATAAAAGTTGACCGTGTTTATAGAAACAAACTTTAAAAACTATTAGAGAATTTGAAGAAAAAAACAATGTTTTAGCGGATGGTTTTATAGATCCCTTATCGTTAGAATTGATGTTTAAATAAAGTTCTAAATCTTATAATTTTAATAAATCCAATGTTTTTCTTCGTTGGATTTTTTTTGTACCTGTTTCTATAAAATTTCTTAAACAATAAATTTCTTTCGGAATTTCAAATTTTGATAATGATTTTAAATTTTGAACTTCTTTTTTTATAAACAATTGAATATCAAGTTTCTTAGAACTATCTAACTCAATAATTAAAATCAATTTTTCGCCTAATTTTTTATCAGGAATTCCTGCAACAAAAAAACGGTTTGTAATTATTTCTGATAGCTTCTCCTCTATTTCTTCTGGGTGTAATTTAATTCCGCCAGAATTAATAACAGTATCAAAGCGCCCTAACCATTCAAATTCAGTATCAGAAATCAACTGAACCACATCATTTGTAAAAATGATTTCATCGGAAACTTTTGGCGCATTAATAACCAAACAATTTCTATCATCTATATAAATTGTTACATTTGGTAACGTTTTATAAAATGATTGTTTCGTGATTCGACCCTTCGATGATGAAAAATTATTTAACTTTTTGACTGCAATATGAGTAATGGTTTCTGTCATCCCGTAGGTTGCAAAAATTACAGTAAAAACATCTTTAATTTTAGTTTTCAACTCTTTTGAAACTACTCCGCCACCAACTATTAATTTTTTTATTTTAGAGAGTTTAAAAATGGAATTTTCCAATTGTAAAGGTACCATTGCGGAAAAATCATATTCCTTATCAACTTTTTCTAAAGGATGTGAATTTGGTGCTATAACATCTAAATGCCAGCCTAAAGTAAGAGCCCTAATTAACATTAATTTGCCGGCAATATACGCAGTTGGCAAACATAACAAAGCAGTTGTGTTTTCTTGTAAATCAAAGTATTTACCCGTTGCAATTGCAGAATTTAAAACAAATTCTTTTTTTAATAAAATAAGTTTTGGTTTTCCTGTAGAACCAGAAGTTTGTACTGTAATGTTTTTATCCGAAGAAAACCAACTTTCTAAAAAGTGATGAATTTCGTCAGAAAAACCTTTTGTATGCGCTAATATTTCATCCACAGAAGTAAATGAACATCCATTTAATTGAAAACTTTTATGAAATTTAATCTGCTCCGATTTCATCTAAAACGCTATAATTATCTTTTAAATTTACTGGGTCATTAACATTCCCTGTCAATTTTTCCAGCCAATTTTTCCAGCCATATTTTTTTGAAAACATCCATAAAATTAAAGGATATAGAATAAAAACCGGAATAAACATTTCCCAAGTTACAGAAGGTTCTGATGTATCAATAAATAAAGCATCCGTTTGAAAAACCATCCAATCTGTAGTTACTAAAAATGCTGCAATCATATTATTTGCTGCGTGTAAACCAAGCGCTAACTCTGTACCTTCATCCATTAAAGTTGTAATTCCATAGAAAAACCCTGTTCCAATATAAAAAACCATGAGTATGCTTCCTAATTTCTGAACCTCAGGATTTGCACCATGTAACAAGCCAAAACAAACCGAAGTTATAACTAAAGGAACCCATTTATTTTTTGCTAAAACCCCTAATCCTTGCATAAAATAACCTCTAAACAACAACTCCTCTAAACTTGTTTGCAAGGGAATAAATACTATTGAAATTGCTACTAAAATAAAAAATGGTTTTGCGTTAAAATTAAACGTATAATTTTCTGGAGCTAAATAAATACCGATTACAGAGAGTACCACAACTAAAATACCCCAGCTTAAAAATCCAAACAAAAACCGTTTCCAATCAATTTTTTTTCTACTCGTAACTAAAGATGTTATGGTTCTTTTATGAATATATTTAATACCAATTAGTAAAAAAACCAATCCTACAGCAAACATAAAAAGCATTAAAAATAAAAATAAATTTTTGTTGATGCCTAAGGTCATAAAATTATTTGCGGCAGCATTTGCAAACTCAGTCATATTTTCAGTAGACGCAAAAGCCGTCATTACTAAAGGAATTACACCTAAAATTTGCCATCCAATAAAAACTAAAATAATAGTAAATATCCAATGATACCATTCATTATTTCCTTTATAAGCTTGTTGTATGTAATTCATTTTTTTATGTATAAATTTAATTACTTTAAATTAAAGTTCCAATTTAACACTGAATTGTATGTCAATGTTCCGTTTTTAACCTGCAAAGGACTCTCAAAATTATTTGTAAACAAACCGCCAGTTCCTAAACCTTGTGGCAAGTTACTTTTTAAAGTATAGGTAAATTGTGCAATTGCATTGAGCCCAATATTACTTTCTAGTGCGGATGTAATCCACCAATCACAACTATTTTCTTTTGCTAAATTAATCCATTCTTGGCTGCCAGCAAAACCCCCAATTAAACTTGGTTTTAAAATGATAAATTGCGGTTGTATTGTTTGTAATAATTCCTTTTTTTCTTCGGATTTAAAAACTCCAATTAATTCTTCATCTAACGCAATTGGCAAAGGCGTATTAGCACATAATGCAGCCATTTCTTGAACTTGCCCTTGTTTTATGGGTTGTTCAATAGAATGGATTTCTAATGCTGATAATCGTTCTAATTTTTCTAAAGCATTCTTAGGGTTAAAAGCTCCATTTGCATCCACTCTTAATTCGATTTCTTTGGATGAGAATTCTTTTCTGATGGATTTTAGCAACTCAATTTCCGCATCAAAATTAATGGCACCAATTTTCATTTTGATGCAAGAAAAACCTGTTTTTAATTTTTCTTTTATTTGATCTTTCATAAACTGCTTCTCGCCCATCCAAATCAAACCATTTATGGCAATAGCTTCGTTTCCTTTTGTGAATTCTGATGGAAATAACTCAAACTTATCATCCCTTTTAAGTGATAAAAAAGCTTGTTCTAATGCGAATTGAATTGATGGAAAGTTAAAAACTTCTGATACTAAATTTTCTAAACCTAGGTTGATATTCTTACAAACCCAACTTAGTTTTTCTTCGTAATTAGGAACATCATCGATACTTAAACCTCGGAATAATCCTGTTTCTCCAATTCCGTTTTTACCATTTTCTTCTAAAATGATAAACCACGTTTCTTTTGTTTTTAAAACCCCACGCGATGTTCCACTAGGGTTTTTAAAATTAAGAATATATCTTTTATAACTGGCTTTTATCAATTTATAAAGTATTAATAGTTTTAAATTAGGTATCTTTTTTCTCCAAAAGGAGAAAAAGCATTCCAACTAAAATAGCGTGAAAATAGTACTAAAAATTATCAATTGAAGGCTTTCTTTCCTCAATATACGTTTTCAAATTATTCAAATACGATTGGTCTTGTTTTTGGAAAGTTCCTTTAAAATAAGGAAACATGCACGCCATTAAATACGATTCACTTTGACAACTAGAATTTGATGTGATTGTTGTAATTCCATTTTTTTCTTTAAAAATATAATCATCACGTTTTAACATATTTTCAGCATCAAAAAATAAGGTTACTTTTTCATTTTTAACATACGCAATTACTCTTTGAGTCATCTCAATATCTTGACCTTGATTATCAATAATAATTTTATAATTGCTTCCTGTTTTTCCAATAGTTTCGTTAATTACCTCAAAAGACTTTATTTCTGGAATCCATTTTTTTATATTTTCTGAATTACTAAATGTTTCAAAAACTTCTTCTATAGGTTTATTTATATCAATTTGAGTTGTGTAACTGGTTTCTTTTATCAACAAACCAGTTGCCAAGAATACAACAACAAAAGCCGTTATAATTCCTAAAATTATTTTTATTGTTTTCATAAGTTATATTTAAAAAATTTGTCCTATTCCAAAAAGGATGGCAAACAAAAAAGTACCCAATGCTACTTTTTTAAGTTCACTATCTAATTCAGCGGGAATTATATTTTGAGCAACGGTCTTCATATTTTTAATCAACGGAATAAAAGCAACTAAAAAGACAAGTTGGTAAACAGATGTAAAATCTAAAAAAACATAAATAAGAGCGACAACTAATGCTCCCAAAATTAAAAAATAATGATATTTTTTGGCTTTCTCATTTCCTAATTTAACGACTAAGGTTTTTTTATTGTTCTTTTTATCTTCTGTTTGATCTCTTAAATTATTTAAATTTAAAACTGCTGTACTTAACAATCCTATAGAAATTGCCGGTAAAAATATTTCAAAATTGATGTATTTCGTGTACAAGAAATAACTGCCCACAACACTTAACAATCCGAAGAAAATAAATACAAAAACATCTCCAAAACCACTATATCCGTAAGCTGAATTACCTACCGTATATTTAATGGCCGCTGCAATTGAAGCAATTCCTAATCCGAAGAATAAGATAGAATAGCCGAAATTCTCACTCCCAAAAGCAACATAAATCAAAACTAAAGCAATAATTAATGTGATAATTGTAGTAATGATCATTGCTGACTTCATTTGTTTAGGAGTAATTGTTCCTGATGAAACCATTCTTGCTTCTCCTGTTCTGTTTTTATCAGAACCTTTTATTCCGTCTCCATAATCGTTAGCAAAGTTAGATAATACTTGAAAACCAATTGTGGTTAGAATTGCTAGCCAGAAAATTGTTGTCATCCAAACAGGACCATTTTGATCTATTTTAAAACTTGAATCAACTGTAAGAATATCAAAGTCGTTTCCTAAATAACTTCCAACAATAATTCCCGAGACTGATAAAGGCAATGTTCGTAAACGTGCTGCTTTTATAAAACTTTTTACATCCATGAAGTCTTGCTAGTTTCTACTTTATATAAAGTATGGTTATAAATTTTAATGACATCCTCTAAACGAATACACGGAATATTAATTTTCCCGGAAGCCGTTTGCATAATAATATCTGCAACATTACTCCTCTTTTGAAAAATAGTTTGTTTCATTTTTATATTCTGAACCTTAAAAATTTCTAAATAGGTTAAGTGCGTTTCTAATAGGCCGCTGCCAACTAATAACATAGTATCTGTTACTTTATAAAAGCGTTTCTTTACTTTTTTGAGTATCAGAAATGTACTAAAAGGAAAAACAAAGATAGCCGTGTAAAAAATTTCTACCTGCGAAAAAATTAGGTACAAAACTAAGTATAACGCAATTATAAACAAAAATGAAAATATGAATAATCTACGCTTGTAATAAGAATTGAGGTAAATTTTTTCTCCATACTCTAATTGAGTAACATTAAATAGACTTGTTTTAATCCTTTCGACTTGGGCTATTTTACAGCCTACAATTCGGATTAATTTATCTTTTTTAACATTTTCTTTTCCGCTTACCGCTTGTTTAAAGGTGATAAAAGAAATACCAATTAATCGTTTTAAAGGGTTTGTAGAAATTGTAATATTTTGAATTTTTTGCTTTTTTAAAACAATTGATTTTTTGGTAAATAGGCCTTGATTAATTTCAAAAGCGTCTTCTTTTAAATAAGCTGTTAAATTAAAATGAACTAAAAACACTTTAACAAATGAACTTAATAAAGCTATTATTGTTAAAAAAATTAACAAAATAAGTACAAAGAAAAAACTTACAGAAAAAGCATTTGTACTTTCAATTATAAAACCATCTAAAACTTCAGTTCTTCCTAAAGTAACAACAATTTGTTCTATTTGCTGAAAAAAACCAATAACAATTGCTAAAAATAACATTAAATTTTGGAGGTGATTTTCGGTAAGACTTACTTTTAAAAGCTCCCTTATTCCGATTCTAACCAGTGGTTTTTTATCGGAATCATTGATTTCTTTTGTGTTAAATTCAACACTTTTTGAAACCATTTCTTTTAAAGCCTCTGCGGTTAATAAAGGCAATGCTTTAATTGCAATTTCGGTATCTTTTGAACCGGCAGTTTCTATACTAACTTCAAATACACCAATAATTTGCTGAATAATATTCTGTTTAAAATTGATGTTCTGAATTCTATCAAAAGAGACAGATGTATTGGTTTTTTTTAGAATTCCTTGTTTTAAAATAAAATGTTCATTGGCTATTTTAAACTGAAAATTTTTATAGATTAAATATGCTCTAGCCAATAAGAAAAGTAAAAGAAACACCAATCCTAAATAAATATAAGATGCTCCTATTTTAGATGATACTTTAGTGAAATCTTTAAAAAGTAAAAAAAGTAATAACCAACTTACTCTAATTACTTTATATATAAGGTTTATATAAATAACTAAAATACCTTTTGGTGATTGTCTTGAAAATTTAGAAAAATCAAAAGAATTATTCATTAATTTTTGTAGTGATAAATTCCTTAATTTTTAACGCCTTTTTTTTTGTAATTCCTTTAATTACCAAATCATCACTGCTATCTCCCGCAGTGTAAACACTTAGAGATGATAAACCAAAAATTCTTGAAATTGGTTTTTCATCCGTTTCTACATGCTGAATTCTTGAAAACGGAACTGTCGTTAACTTCTTAACCAACAAACCCGATTTATAAGAAATATCTTTTTCTCTTAGTGCATATTTTCTCTTTGTAAAACTTAAGATTAAATACAAAATAATAAATCCAAAAATAGCTATAAATACACTATATATAGGAATTATAAATTCATTGACTTCTTGCGGAAATACAAACTGATGCACGAGCGCTAATCCTGCAAAAAACAGAATAAAAAACAAAAAGAAATTAATTAAAATTACCTTTAAATAGTTCTTGTTTATTTTTATAAATTCAACTTTTGTGATATCAGGAAAAGTAGTAACTGTATTATTTTGAAAAATATCTGTCATAAAAACTATTTTTGTAAAGCTTCTGTGATAGAAATTGGAACATTATTTTTTAAAGCTTGCACAAATGCGCCTTTGTACTCGTTACTAATTTTTAACCTAAATTCTCTCGCTTCTTTATAAGTTTCAAAAGCTCCTAGTCTATATTTTGTTAACGAATTTTCTTGATGTAAACTTACATTAGCTATGTTCGCAAATTTTTCATTTGAATTTCTTAAAGCCGCGATTTGAACTGTAAAAACAAGCTTTGATACTTCTTCTTTACTTTCATAATCAATTTGCACTATGGGATCTTTTAAAATAGGTTCTAAAACTTCTTGCTTCTCTTTTTTAACTTCTTTTTTTGTGCAAGAAAAAACTAGTAGGAAAAAAAATAATAAAGTAGTACTATTTTTCATTTCTTAAAGGTTATTTGCTTCTGCGATTAATTCCGCAATATCTTTTACCACAACTTCAGCTTCCTTTTCTTTAAATTTAATACCATCCGTCATCATCGTATTACAATAAGGACAGCCTGTTGCGATAATTTCTGGCTTGGTTTCTAGAGCTTCTTCTGTTCTTAAAACATTAACTTCTTTATCTCCTCTTTCAGCATCTTTAAACATTTGTGCACCTCCAGCTCCACAACATAAAGCGGTAGATTTATTGCGCTTCATTTCTGTTAAATTAACACCTAATCGTTTAATTAAATCTCTTGGAGATTCATATACTTCATTTCCTCGTCCTAAATAACAAGGATCGTGAAAAGTAACTCTTTTACCTTTTAAAGTAGTATCGTTAATTTTTAAACGACCTTCTTTAATTAAGGTTTGTATAAACTGTGTATGATGATACACTTCATATTTTCCTCCTAAACTCGGATATTCATTTTTTAAAGTATTAAAAGAATGAGGATCGCATGTAACAATTTTCTTAACTTCATAACCATTCAACACCTCAATATTCATCATCGCTTGCATTTGAAACAAAAACTCATTTCCTGCTCTTTTTGCTGCATCTCCTGTAGATGATTCTTCGGTTCCTAAAACCGCAAAATCTACATTTGCTTGATGTAATATTTTAACAAATGCCCTTGATATTTTCTTTGCTCTATCGTCATAACTTCCTGCTGCTCCAACCCAAAACAACACTTCTGGTTGCTTGCCTTGAGCCATCATTTCTGCCATTGTTGGTACTATCATTTCTTTATTTTTTAGTTGTTAGTAAAAAAGTCTTCCAAATGTTTTAAATTTTATGTGTACTATTTAAGTGATGTTTATTGAAAACGACATCTTAAAAAATCCCTACGAAACTACTCTTCGTTTGCCCAATTTAGCCTGTCTTGTTGATTGTATTGCCAAGGAGCGCCATTATTCTCTATGTTTGTCATCATCATATTCAATTCTTGTGGTGCAGCACTTTCTTCCATCACTAAATACCTTCTCATATCCATAATTATTGACAATGGATCTATATTTACAGGACATTCTTCTACACAAGCGTTACAACTTGTACAAGCCCATAATTCTTCTGGAGTTATATAATCGTTTAATAATTGCTTTCCATCATCAACAAAAACTCCTTTATTGATATCCATATTTCTACCAACTTCCTCTAATCGATCACGCGTATCCATCATGATTTTTCTTGGCGATAATTCTTTACCTGTAAGGCTTGCAGGACAAGCGGATGTACATCTACCACATTCAGTGCAGGTATATGCATTTAATAATTGCACCCAATTTAAATCAGCAACATCAGAAGCACCAAATTTTTCTGGCACAGTTTCTTCTGCCACTTCTTCTGCAGCTGCATAAGGATCCGCATCTGGATCCATCATTAATTTAACTTCGTTGGTAACAGATTCTAAATTTGTGAATTGTCCCTTCGGATTTAAATTTGCGAAATAGGTATTTGGGAACGCTAATAAAATATGTAAATGTTTGGAGTAATACAGATAGTTTAAGAAAATTAAAATTCCTAAAATATGAATCCACCAGCTAGTTCTTTCTATTATATGTATTGTCTCTGCAGAGAATCCATCAAATAAAGGAACAATAAACTGGCTAATGGTATTCCCAATTCCGGCTTCTTGAAATGCAGTATCTGTAGCGTTCATCACTAAGAACAACGTCATTAAAACCATTTCAAAATACAGAATGTTATTTCCATCATTTTTAGGCCAACCTTTCATTTCTTTGCTTAAAAAACGTTTAATGTTTGACACATTTCTTCGTGTCCAGAAAAGGATAACGGCCGCAAAAACTAATGCTGCTAAAATTTCGAAAGTACCAATTAAAAATCCGTAGAAAGCATTCCCTAAAAAGCCTAGAAAAATTCTATGAGTTCCTAATAAACCATCAATAATTATTTCTAAAACTTCAATATTAATAATAACAAAACCTACATACACAATAATATGTAGAAAACCAGAAAGTGGTCTTTTTACCATTTTGGATTGCCCTAAAGCAATCTTCATCATATTTTTTAACCGCTCAGGTTTTTTATCTGATCTGTTTACATCTTTTCCTAAATTGATATTTCTAAATAATTTGCGAATATTCATCACAAAAAAACCAATACCGGCAATTAATGCCAATGCAAAAAACAGATTTGGTACGTATTCCATAATATCTAATTTGTATTTTAAAACAACTTTTATTGAGTTGTTTTGTTAACTTTATTATTTTCTTCGTTAAATGGTTTTGCCCGTTTTCCAAATAAAGAAAAATGCACAAATCTTTTAGGATTCAACTTCATTTCTTGCAACAACTCTTCTAATTCTTTAGACATTGTTGCCAAATTATTATACAAAGTTTCGTCATTCACCAGTTTACCAAAAGTTCCTTTTCCTTGATCCATCCCCTCTAATAAAGAATTCACAGAGGATAAAGTCATTTCTGCTTTCCTTATAATTTCACCAATATTTGAGTTGGCCAAAGTGTCCGTTACTTTAGATAAGTTTGCGGTGATTTTTTTTGTATTCTTTACAGATTCTTTAAAATCTTTAGCACTTCCATCTATCAAAGAATTTACAGAACCTAAAGTTGTTCTAAAATCTACCATTGTAAGTTCTAGTTCATGAACAGATCTTCTAAGACTCTCAGAAGTTTTTTGGTCTAAAACATGGTTTATCCTTTGAAAAAGTGTGTCTGCACCAACTAGCACTTTTTCAAGTTTAGCTTGAATAGGATCTAATCGCTCACCAATTGATGTAAATAAACTAGACTCTATTTCTCCTTTTAAAAAATCACCAGAAACTGCATTTGCACCTTCATAACTAGGAATTATAGCTAAATTTGAACCCGATAACGGGTTTGGTGAATAAATTTTAACAATGCTATTTTTAGAAAATTTAAAGTCGTTGTTCATAGAAAATTTAACGATTAATTGACCCATTTTTTCAGGACTTTCATTAAAGTCTATATCATCAACTTTCCCTACTTTTAATCCATTTAGAGTTACTAAACTAGACTCTGTTAAACCGGCTATATTTGGATATTCTACTTGATAAAATCTACTATTTGGCTGAAAAATATCTTGTCCTTTTAGAAAATTAAAACCCCAAATAAATGCGACAATAATTACGATCAGGACAACACCTGTTTTTAATTCTTTACTCATGAATAGAAATTTAAAAACAAAATTACTGATAATTTTTGATTGAAGCTACCAAAACTACTCCATTTTATTAGCCTCGGATATCGAAATTTTTTCTCCATTTTTAAAGGCAACAATAAATGCGGATACAAATCCTTTTTGTTTTGCTGTTTTTAAAGATTCTACAACTTCTTTATATTGAGCGGTATTGCCGAAATAGTACTTATAATAAAGACCAACTTCAACTCTTTGAACTTCTTTTAATCCTTTAAAGTTATGAGATTCTGTTGAAATTAAATTTCTACCGGATGCAATTTGAACTTTAAATTCAATATCAGTATTAGTTACAAAATCAGATTTAACTTCTTTTGCAGTTACTTTACTTCTGCTTGATGCTTTAACTGTATTTAATTTTAAATGATCTACATAACTTTCTATAGCCTGTACAATTGCATTTGCCATCTGTTTTTGTCCGGAGTTAGAATCTAAAAATGCACCTTCGCTTCTATTCGTTAGAAAACCTAACTCAATTAAAACACTTGGCATAATCGTTTCTCTTAAAACTTGAAAATTGTCTTGTTTTACTTTTCTGTCTAGTCTTTTTAATTTATTTGCAAAGTTATTTTGAATTATACTTGCTATTTCTAAACTCTTATCTAAATTTTCTTCTTGCAAAAGTGACAATCCAATGACAGATTCTGCTGAGTTTGAATCAAAACCTACATACTTTTCTTTGTAATTATCCTCTAAAAGAATAACTGCATTTTCTCTTTTTGCAATTTCTAAGTTTTTTTTATTTCCTCTTAAACCCAAAACAAAAGTTCCCGCACCATATGCACTTGATGTGTGAGAATCGCAATGAATAGAGACAAACAAATCTGCCTTTGCAGTATTTGCAATGTCACCTCTTTTCCAAAGATCTATAAAAACATCCTCATCTCTTGTGTATAAAACCTTAATATAAGCATGCTTTTCTAAATCTTCACCAATAATTCGTGCTACTTTTAAAGCAATATCTTTTTCCTTAAAACCGTTACCTAGGTTTCCAGGGTCTTTTCCTCCATGACCCGCATCTAAAACAATAGTGTAGCTTTTTTGAGCAAAAATAAATGTTGATGAAGCAACTAAAAATGTGGCGATAATTAAAATATTAAACAGCTTTTTCAATTTGATAATAAATTTATGGATTTGTAAAAATACATCGATAAAATTTAACTAATTTTGACAACATTAATTTGGTGTTCCAATTATTGGGACATACTTTTACTTTCATACAAAAATAGTATTTTAAGCATTGCAAACAAACCTATCATACATTCTTTTATTTTGCTGCTTCTTTTTTATAAAGATAAGTGTTGCTCAGGATATTAAGTCTGCTCAAAAAACAGAAATTCCTTTAATTAAAAAGGATACGATGCTTTTAAAGAAAAAAGATTCTTTATTTAGCACAAAAATAGACAGTCTACTTTCCAAAAAGAACGATACAATTTCTAATGATTCTTTAAAACCTAAAGAAACTCTCGAAGACATTATAGTTCATATCGCTAAAGAGTATACCATACAAAATGCAAAAGATAAAACGGTAACGCTGTATGATGAAGCTAATATAACCTACACTGATATTGATCTAAAAGCCGGAATTATAGTCATTGATTACAAAAAAAACTCACTTTTTGCAAAAGGAATTAAAGATAGCACAGGCTATGTTCAAAGGCCTGTTTTTAAGCAGGGTGGCCAAGAATCTGAACAAGATTCTATCATTTATAATTTTAAAAGTAAACGTGCATTAATTTATGGTTTAAAAACCAAACAAGGCGAAATGTTTACCTATGGTGAAAAAACAAAACGTGTAAATGATTCAACCGTTTATATTAGAAAAATACGATTTACAACTTCAGATAAAGAAATACCTGATTATTATATTTCTACGGATAAAGCAAAATTAGTTCCTGGAAAGAAAATTATTGTTGGTATTAGCAATCTTGTATTGGCGGATGTACCCACACCCTTATTTTTACCTTTTGCATATTTCCCGATGACAGAAACCAGCGTTTCTGGGTTTCTAATTCCTGCTTTTGATACTGGGAGTAGTAATAGAGGAATTGGTTTTCAAAATGGTGGCTATTATTTTGCTTTAAGCGATTATGCAGATTTAACCGTTTTAGGCGATGTCTATTCCAATGGAAGTTGGGGTACAAGAGTTTCATCAAACTATAGAAAACGCTACAGATTTAATGGGCTTTTTAGTTTTAATTTTGAAAATATTATCAACGGAATTCGTGGTTTTGATGATTATAGTAAGGCCAATAACTTTAATGTTCGATGGTCTCATAGTCAAGATGCGAAAGCAAGCCCTAATTCAAGATTTACAGCTTCCGTAAATTTAGGAAGTAGCCGTTTTTTTAGAGAATCTTTAAATCAATTTAATGTTTCTCAAACCCAAAACAACACCTTAAACTCCTCCATAAATTATAGTAAAACTTTTGTTGATACTCCTTTTAATATGGCGGTAACGGCATCTCATCAACAAAACACAAACACAGAAAGTATTTCAATGACTTTGCCGTCATTAACAGTAAATATGAATAGAATTTATCCTTTTACTGGCAAAGATGGCGTTAAAAAGAACCCAATTCAAAAATTAGGATTTAATTACAATATGCAAGGTCAGTATTTAATTAACACTACAGATGATGAATTTTTTACCAGTAAAATGTTTAAATCAGCAAGATCTGGTGTGCAGCACAAAACAGGTACAAATACAAATATTAAGGCATTTAAATATTTTACATTATCACCAAGTGCAAATTATGAAGAAACTTGGCAGTTTGATTATATTAACAAAGAATATGATAGTATCGACAAGGTGGTTGTAACGAATACTTTAAGGGGTTTTAAAACCTTTCGAGAGTATAATATGGGTGTTGGTTTCTCTACAAATATTTACGGAACCTTCAACTTTAAAAAAGGACGATTAAAAGCAATTAGACATACTTTTAGGCCAACAGTTTCTTATTCTTACAGACCTGATTTTAAAGATAAATATATTAAAGAAGTACAACAAAGTGCACTTTCTACAGATTTATTACCCTATACAGTTTTTGATCAAGGTATTTATGGTGCACCTTCTCCTGGATTAAGCAATTCTATTGGTATTTCTTTAAACAATGTTTTAGAAGCAAAAGTTGCACCTAAAGATCCTGATAGTGATGAGGAAGATGAAAAAATTACGCTCTTAAATAACTTAAACTTTAGTTCGTCTTACAACATAGCTGCGGATAGTTTACGTTGGTCTCCCGTTAGTTTTTCTGCCGGAACACGCTTATTTAAAGACAAATTAGCGTTGAATTTTAATGGCTCTTTAGATCCGTATCAGGTAAATGCTAAAGGTCGAAATATTAATAAATTTAATCCGAATATTTTTAGACTACAAAGCGCGAATTTAACGGCAAACTACTCTATTTCTAGTGCTGATTTTGATAAGAGTAAAAAGGGTGATCAGAAAGACAATAAAAACGGAAATGGCGCGAATAATCCTACAGATACGATGGGCGCGAATATTGACCCTACGAACAATCAAGGAAGAAGAGAAAACAACGATAAAAATAAAACTTCAAAAACCGAACTGTATCAATCAAAAATTCCTTGGACAATTAATTTAGTGTATTCTGCTAATTATAGTAACAATGGCGTTGTGCCCGGAAATGTTGGAGTGCATACGGTAGGTTTTAGTGGGGATTTAGAATTATCGCCAAAATGGAAAGTTGGGTATTCTTCTGGGTATGATGTTAAAAACGGTGCGTTTTCTTTCTCAAGATTTAACTTTTCTAGAGATTTAGATAGCTGGCAATTCAATTTTAATTGGGTTCCCTTCGGATCAATTTCATCTTACACTTTCTTTATTGGTGTAAAATCTTCTACTTTATCAGATTTAAAATGGGATAAAAACAAACCGCCAGATAGAAGACTTTTTTAACTGTTAGATTTTGGTTTTTGGTTTTTGGTTTTTAAAAATGAAGAATTTGAAGACTAGCATTTACATCCATCGTTATAACTTATGACCCTTGCGTCTTGAACCTGTGAAACTTTGAAACATAAATAAAATGAAGAAAATAATAACAACTACAAAAGCACCTGCTCCAATCGGACCGTATAATCAAGCAATTTTAAGCGGAAACACATTATATACTTCTGGTCAAATTGCAATAAACCCTGAAACTGGAGCGCTGGTTTTAGATACAATACAAGCAGAAACCACGCAAGTAATGAACAACATGAAAGAAGTATTAGCCGCTGCTGATATGACGTTTGAAAATGTTGTAAAAGCTTCAATTTTTATTTCTGATATGAATCAGTTTGCTGACATAAATAAAGTATACGGTAGTTACTTTAATGAAGAAACTGCGCCGGCAAGAGAAACTGTAGAAGTTGCAAATCTTCCAAAATTTGTAAATGTAGAAATTAGTATGATTGCCGTGAAGTAGCATTCAGTGTGCAATATTTAGTAAGTAATATGTACTATCTGTTATACATTATTTAATGAGCCATCTGCAGTATTAAATAATCAACATGAAGCATTTTGTATTCAGTTCGTAATCCAAAATACACAATACACATTATAAGGTATTGAATATACAATATCAAGTATTCAACACGAAACATTGAGCATGCAGTATACTGTTTTCGAAAATTAAAAAAATCTTGGATAATCACAGTAAAAACTCCGTGTTTTATTCTCTAGTTTCTTTTCTCTTTTCTCTACAAGACATAAAAAAACCTGACAGCTTTTCAACTATCAGGTTTTACTTTATATGAAATTTACTTCTACTATAAAGTAGCAGCATATTCAATTAAATCAACAATTTTTGTTGAATATCCCATTTCATTATCATACCAAGAAACAACTTTTACGAAGTTATCGTTTAATGCAATACCTGCATTAGCGTCAAAAATAGAAGTACGAGTATCACCAACAAAATCTTGAGAAACTACTAAATCTTCCGTATATCCTAAAACACCTTTCATTGGTCCGCTTTCTGATGCTGCTTTCATTGCTGCACAGATTTGAGCATATGTTGCTGGCTTTTCTAATCTCACAGTCAAATCTACTACAGAAACATCCATTGTAGGAACTCTAAATGCCATACCAGTTAACTTACCATTCATTGCGGGTATTACTTTTCCTACAGCTTTTGCAGCTCCAGTAGAAGAAGGAATAACATTGTGAATTGCAGAACGCCCGCCTCTCCAGTCTTTCATAGAAGGACCATCAACTGTTTTTTGAGTTGCAGTTGCAGCATGTACAGTTGTCATTAAACCTTCAATAATACCAAAATTATCGTTTAAAACTTTCGTAATTGGCGCTAAACAGTTTGTGGTACAAGATGCATTAGAAAAAATCTTTTGATCTGCTTTTAATTCTGTATTGTTTACTCCCATCACAAACATTGGTGTATGATCTTTAGAAGGTGCAGATAAAACTACTTTTTTAGCACCAGCTAATAAATGTTTTCCAGCAGTTTCTTCTGTTAAGAAAAATCCTGTAGATTCTATTACATAATCTGCTCCAACTTCATTCCACTTTAAATCAGCTGGATCTCTTTCTGCAGTTATTCTAATTGCATTACCATTCACAACTAATTTACCATCTTTTACTTCTACAGTTCCATCAAATGCTCCGTGAACTGAATCGTATTTTAACATATAAGCTAAATAATCTACATCTAATAAATCATTGATTGCAACTACTTGAACGTTTTTTCTATTTACTGCAGATCTGAATGCTAATCTTCCAATCCTTCCAAATCCGTTTATTCCTATTTTTATCATTATTTTAATTTTAATTTTTTCTATGTAGACATTATGTCTGATACTCTTATTAATTCTTTATTTATTTTTGATTGACCTTTTATTGCTTTTACTAAAGGCGTTAAAGTAATTTTATCATTTATTAATCCTACCATTAAATTAGATTTACCATCTAATAAACTTTCGACAGCTTTAACACCCATTCTACTCGCAAGAACCCTATCAAAACAAGATGGGGACCCACCTCTTTGCATGTGCCCAAGAACCGAAACTCGAACATCATATTCTGGTAAATGTTCATTTACATAATCTTTTAATTCAAAAACATTTTTACCTGTTTTGTCTCCTTCAGCAACAATTACAATACTAGAAGATTTACCAGATTCTTTACTTTTTTTTAAAGATTCTAACAAACGTTCTAATCCTAAATCTTCTTCAGGGATTAAAATTTCTTCTGCTCCTGCTCCAATACCAACATTTAAGGCAATATGACCAACATCTCTCCCCATAACTTCAATAAAAAATAATCTATTATGTGAGGATGCAGTATCTCTAATTTTATCAATTACTTCTACTGCATTATTTAGGGCCGTATCATACCCTAAAGTATGCGAAGTTCCTGCAATATCATTATCTATCGTTCCAGGAATTCCCATAACAGGGAAACCAAATTCTTGATTAAAAATTAATGCACCGGTAAAACTACCATCTCCACCAATAACTACCAAAGCATCTATATTTGCTTTTTTTAATTGATTGTAAGCTTCTTGTCTTCCTTCTGGCGTTCTAAAACCTACAGATCTTGCCGATTTTAAAAAAGTTCCTCCTTTATTAATAATTCCTTTTACACTACGTGCATTTAATTCAATAAAGTCTCCCTCTATCATGCCTTCATACCCACGGTAAATTCCCGCACATTCTATTTCATAAAAGGCACAAGTTCTAGCCACAGACCTAATTGCAGCATTCATTCCTGGAGAATCCCCTCCAGAAGTCATTACTCCTATTTTCTTAATTTTCTCCATATTCTAACAGCACAAAATTACTTCTTTTTAATGATTAAAAATAAAAAGATTACGAAATCGTTTTAGTCTAAAAGCCTTATTTTAAAAGGAATTTGAGTTAATAGCTCTCAAACTTTTTCGCATTCTTACTTCAGTAATTTTAAAAATATAATCTTTAAAATTAATTACCTTCAAAATTTATTAATTCGGGTTTATTGATTTTTAAAGTATCCTTTTCGATCACTTTTTTACGTTTCTTTATGACTTTACTTTTAAAATGTGATTTCATAAATAAATCTGCTAATTTATTGAAGTTCACTTGGTACGATAATCCTACACCTTGTGTATACCCTTCTTCTTCTGTAGAATATTGAATCTCATTTTGACGGTTAAAAATAGTCCCTCTAAAATTACCTTGTTTATTTAATAAAACTTCAACCTTTACTTCCCCAATAACACTAGATTGAGTTTGTGCACCGACAGGGACACCAACTTTACCATTAATAATTATTCTGTCACTCACTTGTGTGCTTACAGATAAATCTACTTGATTATCAATATTTAATCGATCAATATCATTTCCTCTTTCTCCTTGCTGATAATCAAATCCCAATTGAAACTTACTTTCTGGGCTATTTAATAAACTAGAAAAAGCTGCTGAAATTGCACTAGAAGCAGTGTTTGTAAGTGTATTATTTACATCAAAATTAATCTTATCTGGATTTCTAAATGTACCAAAAGCCAATAATGAAATAAATTGTGTTGTTTTCTCATTTATGTTATTGTCATTCAAAATAAACTCCAACTCACTTGCAATCGTTGGATCTACGTTTGTTAATTGAATATCTAATTCTTGTTTAGAACTAAATAAACCACCCGAAATTCTTGTAACTAAATCAATTTGTTCTTTTCTGTTAGAATTAAAATTCTCTAGTAAAACTGCCGGATTTGCTTTCGCTTTATAAATTGCAGTTACATCTAAATTGGCTTCGTAAGGGTTTCCACTCCAAGAAACTGTACCTCCTTTTTGTATTAAAAAAGGTTTACTAATAAAACCTCCATATTTAAAATCATATACACCACTATCTATGGTATAATCTCCAAACATGTTAAATTTACCTCTGGTATCAATTCTAATTTGAAGATTTCCTTGGCCTCTACCCGTTAATTGACTTCCATTTATTTCATCAATAACCACTTGTGCTTCCGCATCTTTTGTTACTTCAATATCTATGTTTAAAGACAACCCTTTAACCGCCTCTTGTGCTAATTTTCTTTGTCTATCTTCTACTTTAATTTCATCAGATTTAAAATGAATTAACTTAAAATTATCTACAGTTTCAATATCTTTTAAAGGAACCACGAATTTAGTACCTGCTTTAGTTTTAGCATTTACATCTATAGTTAACTGATCTGTCAAACCCGTAATTTTTGCATTTCCATCCATAAAAGCAGTACCATAATACACAGCCTCTTCGGTGTTTTTTGTGTCTAAAACTAATAAATTATTAGTATCAACTTCTAATTCTAAAACCCATTTATCAAAATTTTGATGAGAGATTTCTCCTAATAATTTACCTCTCGTTTTATATCTTGTATCTAGTAATTTAATATCATCTAAATTAAATGATTGTTGAAATAATGAAATGGTCGATTCCCCTTCAAAATCATAATCTACATTTAAATAAGGGAATTTTAAACCTGCATTTTTAAGGTATAAAGTTCCATCCATATCCGGATTTCCTAAAAATCCACTTAAATTAAACTTCCCAGAAACACTGCCTCTTAAAGAAGATATTACATCTTGCCCCAAAGGACTAAAAGCTTCTAAATCATAGTCTTCTAAAAAAACTTCTAAATCTATTATTGGTCTTAAATTAGAAAAATCAACAGAACCTATTGCCGCAATACTTTTTACGTTTTCATTATCTATTGATAAATCTACAGTATATTTTTCGTAAGAATTATCTCCACTAATATTTATTGCTAAATCTCCTTGTTTAAATTTATTAACTTGAAAATCTTTGATTACAAGCACCGCTTCCGGACTATAAACATTCCCTTTTTGTATAAAATCTAGATTCCCAGAAACTCGACCTCGCAAAGATAAACTGTCTATTTCTGGCAGAAAACTTTGCAATTTAACATTGGTAAAATCCGCTAGTAATGTTTTTTCAGAATCGCCTTTTAGGTTTCCAGTAAACTCAATTTTTTGGAATCCAGAAACGAATTCAAACTGACTAAAATTAAATTCTTCATTCTTTAAATCGAAGGTGATTTTATCGGTATTTTTTTCATTCGGATTAATATCCCAAGCAGTGTCTTTAAAAACAAAAGTTGATTTTTCAAAACCAATTACAGATTTGGTTTCTTTGTTTATCGTGTAATAAAAATCTAAATTGAAATTTTCATTCTTATTGATGCCTCCATTAAACTCTGATTTAAAAAAAAGCGTGTCATTTTGCGTTAAATTCAGCAAGTTTAATTTAGAAATATTGTAATATTTTGTATTTACTTCGGATGCCGTAATATGAGAATTATACAAAGGATTTTGATTATCTGTCCTTAACAGAATATCCTTTAGTTCGTTACCATACGCATCAATTCTTAGCGATGAAAGCGTAAGTTTTAATAGATTTTTGTCAGATTCTATTTTGCCTTTAATCTTCGTATTATCATCAATAAAAATTTCTGGAAAAAACACATTTACAATTTGATTGTATAAGGTGAAATTAAAATCTAAAAACTGATTTGGTGCAACTTTATAGGGTTTATAATTGGTGTAAATACTACCCAAAGCATTTTGAGCTAACATAGAAACTTCAGAGAAAATAAATTTACCTGTTAAATAACCATTGGCAATATCTTTAGATTCTAAATCAATTCTTTTAATACTTTCTTTTACTGTGGATAAAATTTTAAACTCTTCAAAACGATATTCTTTTTTTTGATTGGTATAAAAAACATTTTTAAAAATTGCTTGACCAACAATATCATCAAAAGTATTCCCTTCAATATCTAGTTCAATAATTCCCTTCAATTCAGCAATGCTATCTCTTACAAAAAGGTTGGTTTTTTTTAAATTTAAATAGCTAATATTTGTTTTGAAATCGAACTTTCTTACCTCAGATGATAAATCTGCCAAACCATTAAAATTCATTTTAAAATTTTCATCATTTATGGTAATATCGCCATCAAATTTATTATTTTGATATTGCCCATTTGCAACAATATTTTTATAGGGATATCCTTTAAATTTAATTTTAGAAATTTTTCCGTTAAAAGCGGTATTAATGTTATCTAATTTAAATCCGCTTCCTTTAACTTTACCTTTTAAAGATAGGGTTCCAAATAAAGGATCACTAAAAAAAGCACCAATATTAAAATCCTTAAGTTGAATTACACCATCATAAACAGCATAATCAATATTGTCAATATTGGTAATTTGCAAATCTGAAATCGCAGAACCTATTTGAGATTTAATTTCAATTTCTGCTTGTATTTGATCAGGTGTAACTCTTATATATCCTTTTAAATCAAACACACCCAATTTATTAAATTCTGATGGCAAGGTATTCCCTAAAACGTTTGGTAAAATATTTTTTAATTCTTGATAAGTAGCGGACAAAGTATTCAAATTCCCTTCAAAAACAAAACCTCTTTCCTGACTTACCGCATTTACAAAAGATAAATCTCCTTCAATTTTTATACCTCCTTTCGAATATAGCTTAAGTTTATTTAGATCAAAACTGTTAATTGTGCCTTCTAAATTTCCATTAAAATCTAGAATATCATTTCCGCTTAATTCACTGTAAAATTTCTTAACATCTTGCACTGCTATTTTACTTGCATTAAATTTCGCTTTAATTTTTACTTTATCATTAAAATTAGCTAAATCTTTTCTTTTATAATTAAAATCAATATCGCCTTTTATATCCGTATTTTTAGTTTGCAATGTGGTTTTTTTAAAACGCATTGCAGTTTTTGAATATCCAAAATTTGTAGTTAAATTAGTTACTTCTAGACCATATTTATCAACAAAATAGAGACCTCTTATGTTTGATGAAAAATTAGAACCTACAATAGCTAATTTTTGCAAATTTCCACCAGCATTTTTAACAGCATAGATAAGAGAATCTATGCTATTAGCGTTAATTAATTTAAAATTTAAATCATTAAGATAAAGATTAGAAGTTCTTAAAATAAACGGATTTAAAGAATCATTTGGTTTTCCTGTATCAAAAGATGCAATAAATATAGACATATTATCGTTTTCTTCGCCTTTGTAAGTTTTCATTTTAAAATCTACACCATCTAAAGAAATACTTTTTAGATTAACTTCATTATCTAAAAATCTTTTAACATTTAAAATTGAGGTACTCACATTTTTTGCAAAAATCAACGTGTCTTTATGATGATCTCTAATTTGAACACCTTTTAACTGCACACTTCCTAAAAAAGAAAAATCAACTCTCTCAATATTTAAGTTTATACCAAAATCTTCATTGATTTTATTCGTTGCATAATGCCCCAATTTGGTTTGGATTGCAGGTATAGAAAGTATCATACTAATCAATAGCAAAAAGAGCACAAAGTACCCTAGCCATTTTACTATTTTTTTTCCTACTTTTTTGATGATGTTTTTATTTAAATTAGTTATAAAACTACATAATTTATAATCAAAAATGTTGCCACTTATTACAAAGAACGTGCAAATTTAACAAAGAATTAAATATCTATTCCTAAAAAAAATAAGGCATCCTTAAAATTATACTTAGTTTTGTAAAAATTTAACTTTCTTTTGATGAATAAACCTGTTTATATTTTAGGAATTGAATCTTCTTGTGATGATACGAGTGCATCCGTTATTTGTGATGCAAAAGTATTAAGTAACGTAGTTGCAAACCAAGAAGTACACTCAAAATATGGCGGAGTTGTTCCTGAATTGGCTTCAAGAGCGCACCAACAAAACATTGTGCCCGTAGTACAACAAGCTTTAGAACAAGCTAACATTACAAAAGAACAACTGTCTGCAATTGCATTTACAAAAGGACCTGGTTTAATGGGTTCTTTATTGGTGGGTACTTCTTTTGCCAAATCGTTGGCTTTGGGTTTACAAATTCCTTTAATTGATGTAAATCACATGCAAGCCCATATTTTAGCACATTTTATTGTTGATGAAAACAGTAAAAAACCCACTTTTCCTTTTATTTGTTTAACCATAAGCGGCGGACATACCCAAATTGTAAAAGTTTCTGATTACTTTAAAATGGAAATTTTAGGCGAAACGATGGATGATGCAGTTGGTGAAGCTTTTGATAAATCTGCGAAAATTTTAGGATTGCCGTATCCTGGCGGACCATTAATCGATAAATACGCACAATTAGGAAACGAAAAAGCATTTCAATTTACCAAACCAAAAGTAGGCGATTTAGAATTTAGTTTTAGCGGATTAAAAACTGGAATTTTATATTTTATTCAGAAACAAGTGCGAATAAACCCTAATTTTATTGAAGAAAATTTAAATGATATTTGTGCGTCTATTCAATATACAATTGCAGAAATTCTGATGGATAAATTAAAAAAAGCAGTTAAAATAACAGGAATAAAACAGATTGCAATTGCTGGCGGAGTTTCTGCAAATTCAGAAATTAGAAAAAGACTGGAATTGGCCGAAAAACATTTTGGTTGGACCACTTTTATTCCTAAATTTGTATACACCACAGACAATGCTGCAATGATTGCTATAACTGGATATTTAAAATATTTAGACAATACGTATGCGGATATTTCTGTAACAGCAAAAGCGCGTTTAAAAGTTACAGAATAAACCTATAAAAAGTTTTTATCACAAATTTAAATTGTTTAAAAAAAATCAATATAAACTTTAAAAATATTTTAATTCAGTGAAATACTTTAAAAACAGACTTTTATTCAATATTTATTACTTTCTATTTTGGATTGTTTATTTCGTTTTTGCACGTCTATTTTTTCTTATTTATTATTTTGAAAAAACAAAAGAACTTGATACTTATACGATTTTAAAAACATTTTTATATGGTTTACAATTAGATATTTCTTTTACAGCTTACCTTTCCTTTATACCTTTTTTGTTGATTATTTTCTCAACTTTTATCAACCCTAAAATCATTTTAAAATTATAAAATGGTATACAATTCCTGTGCTTATTTTCATCAGTTTAATGCTAATGATTGATGCAGGTTTGTACCAAGCTTGGGGAATTCGCTTAGACACTTCGCTCCTAGCTTACCTTAACACACCACTGTTAATGGTTTCATCGGCATCAACATTTCAATTGGCTTTTGGGGTGTTCGCTTGGTGGTTAACTACATTTCTGTTCATCAAACTTTACAACAAAATTCATAAGAAAAATAATGAAAAACTCAATTTTGGAAGTTGGTTAGAAATTCCGATTTTTTTATTAATCACAGCAACTTTGATAATTCCTGTAAGAGGCGGATTTCAAACAATTCCTGTAAATCAAAGTAATGTCTATTTCTCTGATAAAATGTTTGCAAATCATGCAGCTATCAATTTCATTTGGAACTTTTTTAACACACTTACTTTCGAAACTGATGGTAAAAATCCGTACAAATATTTTGATGATGAAACAGCCATACATATCATCAACAAAACTAGAAATAAGCTCTTATACTCAAATAGAACTGATTCAATTTTAACTACCTCTAAACCCAATGTAATTTTAATACTTTGGGAGAGTTTAAGTGCGAAAGTTGTAGGTTCTTTAGGCGGCGAACCAAATGTTACCCCTAATTTAAACAACCTGTCTAAAGAAGGTATTTTATTTACCAACTTCTATGCAAACGGCGACAGAACAGACAAAGGGATTCCAGCAATCTTAAGTGGCTATTATCCTTTGCCTTTTAAGAGAATTATGCGCATGCCGAATAAAACTAGAAGTTTGCCTATGCTCCCGAAAAAAATGATAGATTTAGGCTACAAAACTTCGTTTTATTATGGAGGAGATTTAAATTTTGGTAATATGAATACCTACATACGAAATGCAGGAATCACAGATATTATTGACGGAAGTGAATTTGATAAAAAAGATTGGAATTCAAAATGGGGCGCTTATGATGATGTTTTTATGAAGCGTTTTGCAAAAGATTTATCAACCAAACAAAGTGAACCTTTTTTTAAAATTGCGCTTACTTTAACAAGTCATGAACCTTATGAAATAAAAGGCGAATATGTATTTGGGAATGATACTGAGGATAATAATTTTAGAAGCGCACATCATTATACAGATCAAGTAATTGGCGATTTTATAGCATTTGCAAAACAACAGGATTGGTATAAAAATACGTTAATTGTTATTATGGCAGATCATGGCCATAGTTCTCCAAAACATAAACCACCTTATTTTTCTCCTAAAAAGTTTAGAATTCCGATGTTATGGTTAGGCGGAGCTATAAATAAAAACATCAAAGAAATTAATACAATTGCAAGTCAAGTTGATTTTCCTTACACTTTACTAGATCTATTAAAAGCAGACAATAAAGACTTTATTTTTAGCAAAAATATTTTTAATACTTCGGATGAGCAATTTGCACATTATACGTTTAATAAAGGCTTTGGAACACTTACAAAAGAGGGGCTTTTTTTATATGATTATACAAGTGAAAAACCAATTTTGGAAACAGGTAAAAACACTACAAAACTAGATTCTTTGGGAAAAGCAATTACTCAAAACTCATATTCAGATTTTTTGAAACGGAAATAGTTTTATTTATTTCTAAGCTTTAGAAGATAACTTAGCCAAACAATAGTTTCTTGTGCACTTAAATATACAGTTCCTCGAGATATAAATCAAATTGCAAGAGGTAGCTAACTTATTGGGCGGAAACACCTCTAAATTTATAAAAAGTTAGTTTTTTTTTATGATAACAATACGATTTAAAATTAATAGAAAAATCCCAAGTTTTAGCTTGGGATTTTCTGTTTTTCTGAAAACTAAAAAATAGTTTATATTAAGATTTTTTATTAATTTTTATAGAGCAACCAATTGCTCTTGTTTCTGTTTTTTCTGGCGTTTTACCTACTAATAAAAAATCTAGCGCATTCTCTACATATTTTTCTGTAACAGCATCTGCATTTCTAGAACTATTGTCGATTGCACCAATATATTCAACTTTCATAGTTGATTTAGTCACAATAAAAACATGTGGTGTTTTAGATGCACCAAATTTTGGAAAAACCTCTTGTTTAGCATCCAATAAATACGGAAATGTAAATCCTTTTTCTGTCGCTCTAACTTTCATATCCTCAAAACCATCGCCTTTAGAAACATTTGGATCATTCGGATTTATAGCAATTACTGGATATCCTTTTGTTTTATACTTTCCATCTATAGCCACAATTCTGTCTTCATTTGCAACCGAATATGGACACGTATTACACGTAAAAATGATAATAAATCCTTTAGCGGTTTTATAATCTGACAAAGAAACCATTTTACCATTTATATTCTTTAATTTAAAATCTTCTATTTTATCACCTACTTTATAGCCAGCATCCGTTTTCATAGTAAAAGCAAGGGTAATAAAGACAAAAATTGATACTACCGCAGATGTTTTAATTATTTTCATAATTTTTTATTGAATAAATGCTAGTAATTCACTTTCTAAAGTTTTATAATCAAAAGATTGCTCATAAAACTTTCTGTTATTTTTATTGTAAATAATTGTTGCAGGTAAAGCGCCACTCCAACTTTCATCAATTTCTTTTATCCAAACATCTTCATTAACATCGTCTAATAAAACAACTTCTGATTGTATTTTGTGCTTGTTGATAAAAGGAATTAATTTCTTTTCCACTTGTTTCGGAAAATCTAAGCTTACCAACAAAACTTCTACATTTTTATTTGCATATTCTTGTTTAATTTTCTCAAAATAAGGCAGTTCTTTTACACAAGGTGCACACCAAGTTGCCCAAAAGTTTATCACATAAATTTTGCCATCCTTCTTTTCTAAAAAAGGTTTTAACTGCTTGTAGTTATATGATTTAACTGATGAAACTTGAACAGCTTTTTGGGTGCCCGTTCCTTTAACAATTTCTTTTTTACAAGAAAAAAATCCCATAAAAATAAAAAGAATAAAAATCGCTTTTTTAATCATTTGATAAAAATACTAATTTTTAAATATTCAGATAAACTAATTAACTCTTAATTAACCAAAAAACCTCATAAAACTAGTTTATGAGGTTTTAAAAATCTATTTTACAACTAGTTAATCATAAATTTCATTCAGCAATCTTGCCAAACGAATTCCGCCTCTTTGTAATTGTGTTCTTACGGTCCCGAAGTGATCATAAGAATAATTATATTTTAAATTTTCTCCTACTTTTACTGAATTATAAACTTCTTTTGTAATTATATGTACTTCATTTACCCACTCAATAATAGTACCTTTTTCAATGGCTTCAATTTGTTTTTTTGATAAATAGTCTGCATTTTCAGCCAATTCTACATAACTCATTTCCCAATCATCAATCATTTTACTATCCCAAACACTGTGCAAGTTTGTACCATTACCAAACCACTGAACTTGTATACTATTACCACCTTTATCTTCCTTTTGGCCAATATGCATCGGTTGATGTAAATCGCCAATAAAATGAATTAACATTTTTAAATAAAAATTTTGCGCTTCTTCAGTACTATTTTTATCTTTTAAAATAGCAATACATTTATGAATACCTGTTACTAAATCTCCTTCTGGATTCTTTTCTGCCTGCTCGTACGTTTGATCCAAATCCATATTTACATAATGCATCGGATAATATTCACTATATTTTCTATCAGATTTTATTTCATCTGCAAACGTGGAAACAAAAGCTAAACTTTGCCCTTTTAGTATTTTATCAACACATTTTTTAGTTTTTCTCGTAAGATGTTTTTCGGCTATTTTACCGATAACTCTATGTCCGTTTTTTCCCCAAAACACAGCTTCATCCGAAGAAGATTTCATAAAGAAAAGAAAAGGAATCAATAAAAGGATTTTGAAATTCATTTGAATATTTTGAAATTAATTTTCAGCTAAAGTATAAAAAAATTACGTAAAAATTTGTTATTATTAAAAATAATATTATATCTTCGTGATATCAATATAATATCAATTTAAACTAAACATCGATGAAATCAGAAAAAATTATCAAACCTGCAAATGGTTATTTAATGTTATTAGTAGTTTTACTTTTATTCTTTGGCGGAATAACAATGTCTATAATTAGCGAAACCCCTGTTTTTCTTTTAGCCTCAGCCATAGGTTTCTTTGGTTTTTTTGGCTTTATTTTAGTGAATCCGAATACGTCAAAAGTAATTTTACTTTTTGGTAAATATGTAGGAACCATAAAAGAAAATGGTTTGTATTGGGCAAATCCTTTGTACGGAAAAAAAGCAATTTCTTTAAGAGCGAGCAATTTTGATAGTGAACGTTTAAAAGTAAATGACAAACTTGGAAATCCAATAATGATTTCTACCATTTTAGTTTGGAGGGTTACAAACACATATAAAGCGGCTTTTGATGTTGATAATTACGAGAATTTTGTACGTGTACAAACAGATGCTGCCGTTAGAAAATTAGCAAGTATGTATCCTTATGATAATTTTGCTGATGAAGGTTCTGATGAAGATATTACGTTGCGTTCTAGTGTAAATGAAGTTTCGGAAGCTTTAGAAAAAGAAATTGATGAACGTTTATCGATTGCAGGAATCGAAGTTTTAGAAGCAAGAATTGGTTATTTAGCATACGCTCAAGAAATTGCAAGCGCCATGCTTAAAAGACAACAAGCAACTGCAATTGTAGCTGCAAGACATAAAATTGTACAAGGTGCTGTGGAGATGGTAGAAATGGCGTTAAATGAACTAAGTAAAAGACAAATTGTTGAACTTGATGATGAACGAAAAGCTGCAATGGTTAGCAATTTATTAGTTATTTTATGTGGTGATAAAGAAGCTTCGCCTGTTGTAAATACAGGTACTTTAAGTCATTAAAATCCATTCATAATTTCCCTTACAGCAGAATACCCGCACTAAATAGAAAAAATAAATAGAAGATGAAAGAATATAGAATAGTTACTCCAAAATTAGGTTTTAGAAATAGGATGCAAAATTTTGAAGATGAGTTAAATCAATATGCGCGAGAAGGTTGGAAGGTCGTTAATATTAACCAAACTTGGACAAGCGTCGTTTTTGAAAGAGATAAAAATAGATAATGAAAGTATTTAAAGAAGAACAACGTTTTACGCAAAGTTGGATGATTATTATTCTGATAATTGCTCTTATTGGACCTCTTTGTTTTGGCGTTTACGGAATTATACAGCAACTATTTTTAAATCAACCTTTTGGAGATAAACCAATGTCTGACGGAGGATTGCTGTTTTTCACCTTTGTAATGTTGTGCTTTTCAATCCTAATTTTCCTGTTTAAATTAACAACTAAAATTGATGAAATTGGGATTCATTATCAGTTTTTTCCTATTCATTTTTCTTTAAAAACTATTAACTGGTCAGAACTAAAAGCTGCAAAAGTGAGAACTTACCTTCCGCTTTCGGAATTTGGTGGTTGGGGTTTTAGAAGTGGTTTTTTTGGAAACAAAGGCAAAGGAAAAGCACTGAATGTTTCTGGTGATATTGGAATTCAACTTGAATTTAAAAACGGGCAAAAATTATTAATAGGAACACAAAAACAAACCGAAGCAAAAAGTGTTTTAGAAACCTACCAAAATAAAATAGTATGATACGAATTATCTCTTATGTAATCGTTTCGGTTTTCGGAATTATAATTTCTTTTGCACAAATAAAATCCGAAGAAATTACAATTAACAATCAAGCAATTCAGCTTCCTGGAACTCTAACGTATTCTCAGGAAAAAGTGCCTTTAATTATTTGGGTTCATGGTTCTGGCCCAGTAGATAGAAACGGAAATCAACCAGCACAAAATGTAAACGCAAACTATATTAAACAGTTTAGAGATGCTGTAAATAAAGAAAATATTGCTTTTTTTAGTTTTGATAAAAGAACTGCTACTAAAAATAATAGTGCGTATTTAAAAGATACAAAATTTACTGATTTTGCTTTAGATATTGATTTAATTGTAAATCATTTTAAAAAAGACAACCGTTTTACAAAAATTACTTTAGTTGGTCATAGCCAGGGTTCTTTAATTGCTATGTTAGCTTCAAAAAATATTGATAAATATATTTCTCTTGCAGGTGCAGGAGAAACGATTGATAAAACAATTGTTAAACAAATTAGTAAAAATAATCTTACTTTAGGAGAAGCTGCTCAAAAACAATTTGACACTTTAAAAGCAAAAGGAAAAATTGAAACCGTAAATCCGTTTTTGATGAATATTTTTGCAAAACAAAATCAAGAATTTTTACACGAATGGATGCAAATAAATCCTACAGAAGAAATTAAAAAAATTACGATTCCTACTTTAATTATAAATGGAGATAAAGATTTACAAGTTAAAATTGAAGATGCAGAAAACTTGAAAAATGCAAAACCAAATGCAGAATTGGTAATCATTAAAAATATGAATCATGTTTTAAAAAACATAGAAAAAGAGGAAGACAATATGACTTCTTATTTTTCTCCTGATTTTCCTATATCAGAAAAACTAATAAAAACCATTGTTGAATTTGTAAAGAAATAACATGGCAAAGAAAAAAGCTTTTGCATTGCGCATAAATGAAGATATGATGAAAGCCATTGAAAAATGGGCTGCAGATGAGTTTCGTTCTACAAACGGACAAATAGAATGGATGCTAATGCAAGCGCTTAAAGACGAAAAAAGAGAACCTAAAAAGAAAGAAGAATAGGTTTTAACACTCTATGTACATAAAAAAAGGTGCTGACTTTACGATAAAGTCAGCACCTTTTTTATTTTAAATTACATCTATTATTAAATAGTTAGAAACAACTCATCCTTCTTGTTTCTTGTTTCTTGTTTCTTAAACCGAAGCAGTCTTTAGTTTTTTATTAGATATTAATGATTTTTTAAATACAATTCTTATCCTTTTGGAAAATACTCAGGAATCAATACTTTTAATTTTTCTAAAGTTTCACTAACTGATAAATCACTCATTCCGCCAGAAGCATTTGCATGACCTCCCCCATTAAAATGTTCTTTTGCTAAAACATTTACCGCATTTTCTGCACCTTTAGAACGGAAAGAAATTTTCATAATTCCGTTTCTTTCTGTAAATACAATCGCAGCTTTCATTCCTTTTATTGATAAAACCAAGTTTGCTAAACTATCTGTATCTCCTTTCTTATACTGATATTTTGCTAATTCTTCTTTTGATAAAGAAATAATAGCCACATTATAATCGTATAAAATTTCTAATTTTTCGCTCATTGCATACCCTTGCAAACGCAAACGAGTTTCTGTATTAGTATCGCTTAATTTTTCGTGAATTAAATGATGTTCTACTCCAGCTGCTAAAATTTTAGCCAAAACCTCGTGCGTTCTTGGTTTTACAGAATTGAATCTAAAACTCCCTGTATCTGTTAAAATCCCTAAATACAAAGGCGTTCCTATTTTTTCATCTAACAAATCTAAATGTCCAGATTGCTCTATTAAATCTACAATTAATTGTGATGTTGATGAGGCTGATGTTTCAGAAACCGTTATTGTAGAAAATTCCTCAGGATTTAAATGGTGATCTATCATTATTTTTTTACAAGTTGCTTCTTCTAACAAAACTTGCATTTCTGGCCCTACTCTATTGGTTGCATTGTAATCTAAACAGAAAATTAAATCTGCTTTTTGGATTTGTAAGGTAACTTCTCCAGGATTTTCATCCATTAAAATAATTGACGAAGTATCTAACCAACCTAAAAAATCAGGAGCTTTGTCTGGATGACAAACAACCGCTTTTTTACCTAACTTTTCTATAAAATAAAGCAAGCCTAAAGATGAACCAATTGAATCTCCGTCTGCAGATTTGTGTGCTGTAATAACGATATGAGAAGCAGCTTGAATTTCTGCTTCAATTTGTTTATAAATATTCATGTAGTGTGTTTTTCAATTGCAAATACGTTAGCAATTGTATCTTTTTAAGAAAGTGCGAAGTTAGGTTAATTATTGAGGTGAAGAAGGAAGTAATTAGAGTTTAACGGATTTTAAATTATTAGAAGATTGTTGGGAACTATTTTAAAAACTTATTGCTTTTACTGATATAGTGAGCAGGCATTGTCTTCTTTTATCCCCAAAATTGAAAAACAAACTAGAATATAAAAATTGATTGCGTCAATCAATCCAATTCTTAAAATACTTAACACGCTCTCTACTTACAATTATTTCGGTTTCGGTATAAGAATGTAACACTAATTTTAAACGAGAATTAGAATAGGCAATGATGTCTTTTATTGCATTTATATGCACAATAAAAGTACGGTTCACTCTAAAAAAATGTTCTGGATTTAATTGATCATGCCAATATTCTAAAGAATTATCTATGAGGTAATTTCTGTTTTCTTTGGTATGAATATACGTAGATTTGTGCTCACTATAGAAACATTCAATTTCGTCTATATGAATGATTTTTATATGCTGTCCGATTTTAATGGTCAGTCTTTTTTTGAATTTACAATCCACAGGATTCACCAATAATTTACGAATATCAGTTTGTTTTGGCTGATGTTCTTTAAACTTATCTACCGCAACTTTAAGTTCATCTTCATCTAAAGGTTTTAGTAAATAATCGATACTATTTAGTTTAAAAGCTTTTAGCGCATATTCATCATAAGCCGTTGTAAAAATAACGGCAGATTTTACTTCAATTTCTTCAAAAATATCAAAAGACAATCCATCAGAAAGCTGAATGTCTAAAAATATTAAATCTGGATGTTCGTTGTTCTGTAACCAGTTTAAAGATTCTTCTACAGAATGCAACATTGTTTTAGCTTCTATCCCGAGCGCTAGTAACATTCTGTTAAGCCTTCTTGCTGCCGGTTTTTCGTCTTCTATAATAATTACAGTCATCCTAATTTAAATCCTTTTTATTCATATACTCTTTAACCTTTCTCTCTTCCCAATCTTTATTAAATAAGTTTGGAAAACCAAATACTTTTGCCGCATGAAATACTAAAAAGACGCCCACCAAAAGAAAAAATTATAGTTATCGATGTCTGTAAATGCTTCTAAAAAAGAATCTCCGTGTGAAATGTCGCTATATATTCTTCTCCCTATAAATAAAAAATTAATCAGTAGATAAAAAGCTAAATGTTTGTAAAACTTTTTAATTTCAGTGAATCTCTTTTGAGCTCTTGCGTATTTTTCTGATTGCGTGTTCTGTTCCATCATTTTAATCCTTTCTATTCATAAATTCAGCTACTTTGTTCTTTTCCCATTTGTCTATAAGGTTAACCTTAAAAACAAAAAGACCATGAATAGCGACACCAATAAACCACAATAATGTATTTATCCAAATATTTACTTTTACCCATTCTAAAGTATTTCCATTATCAATATAGCTTTCAAAAAAACCAATTATAGCATTAGAAAATAATAAAATAGGTGCCATTATAATTACAAATATTTGTAAATGATTGTAAAAATCTCTAATTCTTTTTACTCTTTTTTCTGCTTGTTTATAGGTGCTCTTTTTAATAGTAGATTCCATATAAATTATCTTTTATTATTCATGTATTCTTTTATTTTACGCTCTTCCCAGTTTTTTCCCATAAAAAAAGGAAATCCAAAAACTTTTAGTGTGTGAAAGACCAAACCGATTCCCCACATAATCCAAACTCCATAAATACCAAGATCAGAAAATATTTCTATAAAGGATTTATCTTCAGAAATTCCGTCTACAACTTGAGCACCGCTTAAAAATAGATTTATAACAATATAAACAGCTAAATGCCAATAATATCCTTTTAATTCTTCTACTCTTTTTTTAGCTCTAATGTACTTTTGTTCTTGTAAATAATTGTCTGGTTTCATTATTAAAATTTAGTGTTGTCCATATATTTTTCTAGCTGCTTCCGCTCCCAATTTTTACCAAAGAATACGGTAGATCCAAAAACCCCTAACCAGTGAAAAAACATTCCTATTCCCAGAAAACCAAAGTAGAATATACTCCAAAATGAGAAAAAGCATCTTCAAAACTATAACCACTTTTCATTAATCCAAATATGATAATTCCACTTATAAAAATGTTTACTAAAATGTAAACAAATAGGTGAATATAAAATCCTTTAATTGCTTTCACTCTCTTTTTAGCCCTTATAAAACTATCTTTTTGTCTAAACATATTATCCATAATTATTATATTTCTTTAGGTTGTTCTTCCATTATTTTTTAATCTTTCTGTCTTCCCAGTTTTTACCGAAACCTAATAAATTAAATCCAAAAACAGATAACCAATGAACTATAACACCGATTCCCCACCCAAGTAAAGAAAACCAAAACCAATGAAAATGTGGTTCAAATTTTAGATTTGCAAAAATGATAATTGGTATCACAAAACAGTAAATAGTTAGATGTGTGTAAAACCCCTTTATTTTTTCTACTCGCTTTTTTGCTAGTACGTATTTTTGCGCTGTTGTAAATTCTTGTTCCATATTATTTCTAGTTTTTATCCTCTTTCATTATTTCTTTAATCTTTCTATCTTCCCAGTTTTTCCCAGGAAAATATTATAATTATTTACTTCTAAGAAATGAAAAGCCAACCCCATTCCCCATCCAAATATTGGAAACCAAAACCAATAAAAACCAGGTGAAAACCTTAAATTGATGAAAATTAAAAACGGAATTACGATACAATAAGAGGCCAAGTTTTGATAAAATTCTTTTAATTTCTCTACCTTTTCTACTGCTCTTACATATTTACTGTTCTCTAAATCGTCTGTATACATCATATTATTCATTTTATATAAGAGAGGTAAACTCACCTTAAATGTTTTGTTATTGTTTGCTATTTTAACACCTTTATCTGTAATTAACCCATACCTATCAGCAATATTTTGCAAACCAACCTTGGTGCTTTTCCCGATTGCTTCTTTCGGGTTAATGGTGTTTTCTATGATTAAATAATTACCTTCTTCATAGATATTTATCGTTAATGGTTTCGAAGACGAAACGACGTTGTGCTTTACTGCATTCTCTAACAAAAGCTGTAAAGAAAGTGGTACAATTTTTAATGCATCATTGCTGATTGAATCTGGAATATTAAATTTAACAGCATCTTCAAAACGCATTCCCAACAACTCCATATAGGTTTTTGCAAACTTTAACTCTTCTTCAATTGGCACTAAATCTTTATTTCTTTGTTCTAAAACATATCTGTAAACTTTAGATAATTTTGTTGTAAATCTTTCTGCTTGCAAAGGATTCTCACCAATTAAACTCGTTAATACATTTAAGCTATTAAATAGAAAATGCGGATCTAATTGATTCTTTAAAGATTCAAACTTTGCTGTTTCTGTTTTGGCTACAATTTCTTGTTTTGTACTTTCTTGTTTTACAGAATTCTTCCATTGCATCATAAATCCTCTTGCATGTAAAAATGCAGAGACTCCAAAAGAGAGAATGATATAAAAAATGTGTTGCCAAAGATATGCTCCTGTAAAAAAACGATCTATATTATGACCAGAAATTACAATAAAATTCACATAATCTATAAGTAAAACAGCAGGAACTGTATATAAGACTGTGGTGACAATACCTGCCCAAATCCTAGTGTTCGTATGCTCGATCCAATCCCATTTATTACTTAAAGAATCATTAATAATGCCCTGTATAAACCCTAATCCAAAAGAATACATTGCAGATATTAAGAGCGTATAACCAATAGCTTTTAAAGAAAAATTTTGATTAATTAATGTGAATAATAACGCAAAGATGAGCGTAATTTTTAGACTAACGATTACTCCTTCTTTAAACTGTCTTTTGGCTACACTGCTATTAGAATTCATATTCAATATTATTTTTTACTAAAATTTAATCTCTAAAGATACATTTATATTGGTAACCACAAATTTTGCATCTTCATATTTTGGTGGTCCAAAGTTCATCACATTATTAGAAGCTCCGTAACTTTCTAAGGGCATACCATTTGGAGCAAAATCCATTTTATTATTCTCATTTTTATCATGAAAACAAATAATTGAATATTCACCACTTGGAATATCCGTAAAAATTACTACACTTTTTCCCTCTTTAATTTCTGATGAAACGGCTTGTAAAGGCTTCATTCTAAAGTTCTCTTTATCATATAAAGCAAAACTTACTTTTCCCACATCCGAGGTTGCATTTACAACTGTTGCGGTAATACTTACATTTTCTTGTGCAGTTATTGTGTGAGAAATAAATAAAACTGCTGTTACTAAACTTGCTACTAAAAATTTCATGTTGTTTATTTTTTATGATTAATTATAGTACAAATTTGCAACAGAACTACAAATTTTAAAAGTAAAGAATACCGAATTGTAATTTTTAAAGGATGAATTGTAATTTGTAATAATAATAATAATAATAATACTTGAAACATTTTTTTTGAGTTATAAATGTTGTTTAATTCACAATAAATTGTAATTTCGCGGCTTGTATTAACGAAAGGGGCTTTCGCCGACGATTTAGAGTTAATAGTTAAGGTAGTTATTCAGTGAAAACAGAAAACAACATATCTCTTATCTCTCTTGTTTTAGTAGAACAAACTAAAACAGTCGCTGTGCATTTTCCTATAATGCGTCCCTAAGGGGCTATTCAATTTTAGAAAGTAATTCACTTTCAATCTTTCGTTTTTATAAAAATAAATGTTATTAATTTCTATTTTTTAGATAGAATAAAACTGTGTCTTTTAAAGACATAAAATAAAATGGATATATTATTGAATACAGATTTTTTAATTGTTGTAGAAAAGGCAGAAATGTATTGTGCGCAAGAGGGAATAGAAATAGAACTTGTCTACAAATTGCCAGAAAAAAAATTAGAAATTATTTCTGAAAGATCTAAAGAACTGCCTACTTTATTTTATGTAAGTTTAGATTTATTAAGAAAACGTATAGAAAATGGTTGTTTTATATTGATAAAAGACAATATAATTTATGGGCATATTTTTGCACATGAGCATCTTGTTAGAGGATATTCTGTTTTTGAACGCTCTTGTCTATGGGTAAATCGTGATTTTAGAAATTACAATCTCGGGTTGTTATTAATGAGCAGAATGACAGAGTTATTTACAGAAAGTTTTATGATTTCTATTGCACAAACTCCAAAAGTGCATCATTATAACCAATTGTTAGGTATGACACATATTACCCTGGCTCAAATGTCTAAAGTATTAGTTGAAGAACTAGAAAAATTAGGCAAATTAAGAGACGAGTTAAGTTACAAGTATTTTGTAAACCCGTGTTTTGAGGCTGAAATAAGAAAATTGAAATAAATAATTTGCATAAATAAAATGAAAAAATTAGTAATTGCATATAGCGGAGGTTTAGACACCTCTTATTGTGCCGTAAGTTTATCAAAAGAATATGAAGTGCACGCAGTTAGCGTTAACACAGGCGGATTCTCTAAAGAAGAAATAAAAAACATTGAAAGTAATGCCTATAAAATGGGTGTTTCTACGTATAAAAATATTGATGCCGTTACCACTTTTTATCAAAAAGTTGTAAAATATTTAATCTTTGGTAATGTTTTAAAAAATAATTCATATCCACTTTCTGTAAGTGCAGAAAGAATTATTCAGGCTATTGAAATTGTTGAATATGCAAAAAGTATTGATGCAGAATATATTGCGCACGGAAGCACAGGTGCAGGAAATGATCAAGTACGTTTTGATATGATTTTTCAAACCTTAGCGCCAAATATCAAAATTATCACGCCAATTAGAGACCAAAAATTAACCCGACAAGAGGAAATTGAGTATTTAAAATCCGAAGGAATTGACATGTCTTGGGAGAAATCTAAATATTCTGTAAACAAAGGTTTATGGGGAACAAGTGTTGGAGGTGTTGAAACTTTAAAGTCAGAACTTCCTTTACCTAGTGAAGCATATCCTTCTCAATTAGTAAAAGAAGATGAAGAAAAAGTAACGTTGACTTTTAAAAATGGCGAATTTGTTGCTTTTAATGGTGCAGAAAACAAACCTGAAATCAATATTGAAAAACTAAACGATATTGCATCAAAATATGCAATTGGTAGAGATATTCATGTTGGTGATACCATTGTTGGCACAAAAGGAAGAGTTGGTTTTGAAGCTGCTGCTGCATTAATTACCATAAAAGCACATCATTTGTTAGAAAAGCACACGTTAACAAAATGGCAATTGCAACACAAAGAATATTTGTCTAGTTTCTACGGAATGCATTTGCACGAAGGTCAATATTTAGATCCCGTAATGAGAGATACGGAAGCTTTTTTACAAAGCTCTCAAAAAATGGTTTCAGGCGATGTAATTGTTACTCTAAAACCGTATCATTTTTCTTTGGATGGTATTGTTTCTAAACACGATTTAATGTCTAGTGAATTTAGCACGTATGGCGAAGAAAACAAGGCTTGGACTGCGGATGATGCCAAAGGATTTATCAAAATTTTAGGAAATCAAAATAAAATATACCAGCAAGTAAATAAATAATGTTGAATTGTGTAATTGTTTAATCGTGTAACTGACACTTACCCGTTTAAACAATTAAACATATACACTTTTTAAATATGAAGAATTTAGAAATAGGAATTATCGGTGGCGCAGGTTATACAGCTGGAGAATTAATTAGATTATTGTTACATCATCCTGAAACGAACATTAATTTTGTGTACAGCACTTCGAATGGTGGCAACAAATTATATAAAGTGCATCAGGATTTAATTGGTGATACAGAAATTAATTTCACCAATGAAATCAATACCGAAGTGGATATTTTATTTTTATGTTTAGGTCATGGAAATTCGACTGCTTTTTTAGCAAAAACTCCTTTTTCTGAGAACACAAAAATCATTGATTTAAGTAATGATTTTAGGTTAACTGCTGATAAAAATTTTGAAGGAAAGGAGTTTGTGTACGGTTTACCAGAATTGGATAAAGAAGCTATAAAATTAGCAACACATATTGCAAATCCGGGTTGTTTTGCAACGGCTTTGCAATTGGCTATTTTACCTTTAGCAGCAAATGGTTTGTTACAAAATGATGTTCATATTAATGCCGTTACTGGTGCAACTGGCGCAGGAACTTCTTTATCTGAAACGACTCATTTTACGTGGAGAGATAATAATTTTTCTAATTATAAAGCATTTAATCATCAGCATCTAGGAGAAATTAATCAAACTGTAAATCAATTACAAACTGATTTTAAATCCGAAATTAATTTTGTTCCGAATAGAGGTAATTTTTCAAGAGGAATTTTTGCAACTACGTACACAAAGTTTGATGGTTCAATTGAAGCTGCTAAAAAAATGTACAAAGAGTATTATAAAGACGCCGCTTTTACGTTTGTTTCTGATGTTGATATTCATATGAAACAAGTCGTAAACACCAATAAATGTTTGATTCATTTAGCAAAACATACTAATAAATTATTAATTACTAGTACAATAGATAATTTATTAAAAGGAGCTTCTGGTCAGGCAATTCAGAATATGAATTTAATGTATGGCTTTGAAGAAACGTTAGGTTTGAATTTAAAAGCGAATTATTTTTAATCGCAGGGCGATAGCCAAAGATTTATTTCCCAAAGGATTGCCTCGTAATTATAATAGTAAGAAAATGGTTATTGATTATTTACGAGCCCGCGTTAGCGATTGAAGCGACATCCTTTTTGGAGGAACGAAAAAAAAGATACAGTGTAAAGCGCGACTTTTAGGTAACGCCCAAAAATAATAAATTATGAAAGTAGCAATAATTGGTGCCGGAAGTTTAGGACAATCGATCGCAAAAGGTCTTTTGAAAAATAAAGTTGTAAAATCGCTTTATTTAGCAAAGAGAAATACAAGTTCTATCAAAAGTTTTGAGGATTCTAAGGAAGTAATTTTAACTTCGGATAATGGAGAAGCTGTTACAAATGCTGATATTTTAATTTTTGCGGTTCAACCAAGACATTTTGAAAATATTTTAGAAAATTTAAAACCGTTTCTAACTAAAAATCATGTGTTAATTTCTGTAATCACCGGATTTTCTATTTCAAAAATTGAAGCTATTGTTGGTAAAGATCAATTTATTATTCGCTCAATGCCAAATACGGCTGCATCGGTTGGGCAATCGATGACCTGTATTTCTGCAAATGAAAAAGGGAAAGAAAAAATAGCATTGGCTAAAACTATTTTTAATAGTTTAGGACAAACTATGGAGATACCCGAAGAACAATTGCAAGCTGCAACGGTTATTTGTGCTAGCGGAATTGCTTTTTGGATGCGCTTAATTCGTGCAACAACGCAAGGCGCAATTCAGCTGGGTTTTGAAGCGCATGAAGCACATGTTTTAGCAATGCAAACTTGTTTTGGAGCTGCCAGTTTATTAAAAGAATCAGGCAATCATCCAGAGGCAGAAATAGACAGAGTTACCACTCCTGGAGGCTGTACTATAGAAGGTTTAAACGAAATGGAACACCAAGGTTTAAGCTCTTCTTTAATTAAAGGAATTAATAAATCATTTGATAAAATCAATCAAATTAAAAAATAAAAAAATGTCATTATTCAACGTTTATCCGCTATATAATATCACCCCGGTTTCAGCAAAAGATGTATATGTTTATGATGAAAAAGGAATAGAATACTTAGATTTGTACGGAGGTCATGCTGTAATTTCTATCGGACATGCACATCCAAAATATGTAGAAGCAATTACGAATCAAGTTGCAAAATTAGGTTTTTATTCAAATGCCATTCAGAATCCTTTGCAAGAGGAATTAGCAGACAGATTAGAAGCAGTTTCTGGTTGTAAAGGCTACGAACTTTTTTTATGTAATTCTGGTGCAGAAGCAAATGAAAATGCTTTAAAATTAGCTTCTTTTAAAACCGAAAAATCAAGAGTCATTGCTTTTAAAAACGGATTTCACGGGCGAACTTCTGCGGCTGTTGCAGTAACTGATAGTAAAAGTATTATTGCGCCAATTAACGCACAACAAAAAGTTACTATTCTTGATTTAAATGATATTGAAAGCGTAAAAACTGAACTTGAAAAAGAAGATGTTTGTGCTATTATTATCGAGTTTATTCAAGGTGTTGGTGGTTTAGACCAAGCAACGAAAGAATTCTTTGAGCAAGTAGATGTGCTTTGTAAAGCAAATAACACGCTTTTTATTGCTGATGAAGTTCAGTCTGGTTATGGTCGTTCTGGAAAGTTTTTTGCTTTTCAGCACTACAATGTCACTCCGGATATTATTTCGATTGCAAAAGGAATGGGAAACGGATTTCCTATTGGCGGAATTTTAATTCATCCAACTATTGAAGCTAAATTCGGGATGTTAGGGACCACTTTTGGCGGAAATCATTTGGCGTGTGCTGCAGGATTATCAGTTTTAAATGTAATTCATGATGATTTTTTAATCGATAATGTTCAAACAATTTCTGAATACTTTTTTAAAATGGCAGAAACCATTCCTCAAATTAAAAAGATTAAAGGAAAAGGATTAATGCTTGGTTTAGAATTCGATTTTGAGGTGAGCGAATTAAGAAAAAAACTAATTTACGAGTATCATATTTTTACTGGAGGAGCATCGAATAAAAAAGTATTGAGAATTTTACCTCCGTTAACCATTCAAAAAAAACATATCAATCAGTTTTTTGAAGCTTTGGTAAATGCTTTGGATGAATAATTAAACGGCAAAAGACGCGAAGTTTATTTATCTCGCAGCGTCGCAAAAGCTTAAAGTTAAAGATCTACTAAAAACTGCAACTGAATACTGAATACTAAAAAAAATGAACACGCTTTTATCCATAGAAACTAGAAATAATGTTTTGCTAACAATGGCAGCCCTTTTAGAGCAAAATAGAATAGCACTTATCAACATCAACAAAAAGGATTTAGAGGCTTATAAAGGTACCGATATTTCTATGTATGATCGCTTAAAAGTTGATGATGCAAAAGTTGATGAAATGATTGCGGCGGCTAAACATTTAGCTTCACAAGAAGACCCTGTTGGTGTTGAACGTTTCAGTTTTAAGCATGAAAACGGCATGCAAGTATATAATAAAACTGCATCCTTTGGCACGATCTTAATTATCTACGAATCTAGACCAGATGTTACGGTGGAAGCTGCAGGAATTGCTTTTAAATCAGGAAATAAAATTTTATTAAAAGGCGGAAAAGAATCTTTAAATTCAAATTTAAAGATTGTTGAATTGTGGCATAAAGCTATAGAAAAATATAATGCTTCGTCAAATTGGGTTGAATATTTACAATTTAACAGAACAGAAACTCAAGTATTTTTAGAAAAACCAACTCAGAAAGTAGATTTAATTGTGCCAAGAGGTGGTGAAAAATTAATTGCTTTTGTAAAGAAACACGCTACTTGTCCGGTTATTATTAGCGGTCGAGGAAATAATTTTGTATATGTTCATATAGAAGCAGATTTAGACATTGCAATAGCTATTATCCTCAATGGAAAATCAAAAATATCTGCTTGTAATGCTGTCGATAAAGTTTTGATTGATGAAAATCTTCCGAATAAAAAGGAATTCATTCACAAATTAATATCAAAATTGAATGAATTTAAAATTCAGGTTTTGGGTGATGAAAGAACATCAGAAAATCATCAACTTGAAAAAATTTCCTCAAACGATGTTTGGTCTGAAGAATTTTTAGATTACAAAATGGTACTTGGAGAAACTTTATCCAGTGAAGCTGCCATTGAAATGATTAACAACTATTCTGGCGGTCATTCATCTGTAATCATCACAAAAAATGATGCTATTGCAAAAGTATTTATGGAAAATGTAGATAATGCCGCTGTATATCATAACGCTTCCACACGTTTTACAGATGGTGGTCAGTTAGGTTTAGGCGGGGAATTGGCAATAAGTACAGATAAGTTACACCAACGTGGACCCATTGGTTTGCAACATTTGGTAACTAATAAATGGTATGTTCATGGAAATGGACAAATCAGAAGTTAAATATTTTAATTTATAGTTTTCAGTCGCAGTTGGCAGTAAAAAACTTTGCGCTTTCGCGACTCTTCGAGAACAATATAAATTGAAAATTAGAAAGCAAAACATGAATTAAATACAATGCAAAAAAAGAAACGCATTTTACTAAAAGTAGGTTCAAATACACTCACAAAAGAAACGAATAATATTTCTAGAGGAAAAATTGAAGATATTGCAAATCAGATTGCAAAACTAAAAGATACCTGCGAATTTGTTATTGTAAGTTCTGGCGCAATTGCTGTTGCAAAACAGTTTGTAAAATTAGAAAGCAAACATGAAGAAGTATTTGTAAAACAAGCCCTTGCTTCGATTGGCCAGCCACATTTAATCAGAATTTATCAAGAAATTTTTAGAGAATATGGTCTGTTAACTTCGCAATGTTTACTGTCTTATTCAGATTTTGAAAGAGAACAAAGTAAAGTCAATATTGTAAACACCATCAATGTTTTGGTACAGAATAATTACATTCCGATTATCAACGAAAATGACACCGTTGCTACGGATGAAATTCAGTTTGGTGATAATGATAAATTGGCTGCTTTAACGGCGACTTTATTAGAGGTTGATTTGTTAATAATTGCTACGAATACATTTGGAATTTACACAAAAGAATCTATTAAAAATGACGATCCTAAAACCATTTTAGAAGTTACTAATTTTGATGATTTATTAAAAGAAGTTGTAAACTTAAAATCTACGCATGGAAGTGGAGGAATGCAATCTAAAATTGAGGCCGCAGCTTTAAGTAAAAAAGCAAACATAGAAACTTGGATTGTAAACGGTTTGGAAGATCATTTTATCACAAATGCTTTTGAAAATAAAGTACCTTTTACCAAAATCAAATAATTTTTCAAGCAAATTTCTGAAAACTTTACAGGTATAAAAATATAATAAGAATGAAACATTACACATCGATTAACGATATTGACGATATCAATTCTTGGATTGAAGAAATCAAAGAAATCAAAGCAAATCCTTTAAAAAACATAGAATTAGGCAAAAATAAAACCATAGGTTTGCTTTTTTTTAATTCGAGTTTACGTACGCGGTTAAGTACACAGAAAGCAGCTTTAAATTTAGGAATGAATCCGATTGTGATGAATGTTTCTGGTGATGCATGGGGAATTGAATTTGAAGATGGAACCATCATGAATGGCACTACTGCAGAACATATTAAAGAAGCTGCCGCTGTAGTTTCTCAATATTGTGATGTTATTGCAGTGCGAGCTTTCCCAACTTTAACAGACAAAGAAAAAGACGAATCTGAACATGTTATAAAATCTTTTGTGAAATTCGCTTCTGTGCCGATTATAAGTATGGAAAGTGCAACTGAGCATCCTTTACAAGGTTTAACAGATGCTATTACAATTTCTGAAAACAGTACAAAAAAGAGACCAAAAGTTGTTTTAAGTTGGGCGCCACATGTAAAAGCGTTGCCACACGCCGTTGCAAATAGTTTTGTGCAAGCGATGCAAAAAATGGATGTTGAGTTTGTAATTGCAAATCCTGAAGGATATAATTTAAACTCAGAAATCACAAAAAATACAGCTATTTTATACAATCAAGAAGAAGCTTTTAAAGATGCTGATTTTGTGTATACAAAAAACTGGAGTTCTTATGATGAATACGGAAAAGTACTAAACACAGATCCTAATTGGATGATTACCAAAGAGAAAATTGGAACTGCTAAATTTATGCATTGTTTGCCTGTTCGAAGAAATGTGATTGTAGAAGATGCTGTTTTAGATTCTGATGGTTCTTTAGTTATTGAACAAGCAAATAATAGAACTTTTGCAGCTCAATTGGTTTTGAAGAAGATTTTAGAAAACAACTAACGTCATTGCGAAGTGCGAAGCAATCTGTTACTTAATAAAAAGATTGCTTCGTTCCTAGCAATAACAATACAATAAAAATGGAAAAACTATCAATCATAAAAATTGGCGGAAACATTATTGAAGATGAAACTTCTTTACATGATTTTCTAAAATTGTTTTCTAATTTAGAAGGAAAGAAAATTCTTGTTCATGGAGGTGGAAAACGTGCAACTGCAATGGCTTCAAAATTAGGAATTGAGTCGAAAATGGTGAATGGCAGGCGAATTACAGATGCTGAAACTTTAGAGGTAATTACCATGGTTTATGGAGGATTGGTCAACAAAAATATAGTGGCTAAATTGCAAGCTATAAACACAAACGCAATTGGCTTAACAGGTGCAGATATTAACAGCATTAAATCTGATAAAAGACCTGTAAAGGAGGTTGATTTTGGTTTTGTGGGTGATGTAAAGGAAGTTGCTTCAAATTCTATTAATAAACTACTTCAGGCCGATTTTACGCCCGTTTTCTGTGCAATTACACATGATGGAAAAGGACAATTATTAAACACAAATGCCGATACCATTTCAAGTCAAGTTGCAATCGGAATGAGCAAACTCTACGAAACATCCATTTATTACTGTTTTGAACTAAATGGAGTTTTACAAGATTTTAGTGATACGAATTCAGTGATAAAATTAATCAATTCTAAAAAGTATCTAGAATTATTGAATGACGGCATTATTGCTAACGGAATGTTGCCAAAGTTAGAAAATTGTTTTGATGCTTTAAAAAATGGAGTTCATCAAGTAAAAATGGGTAACACTTCGATGTTGACAAAAGAAAACGATAATTTTACAACTATAACTTTATAATATGACAATCGAAAAATTATCAGAAAACGCAATTTCTCTTTTAAAAAATTTGATTGAAACACAATCATTTTCTCAAGAAGAAGAAAACACTGCCAAACTTATTGAAGGATGGTTTTTGGAAAATGAAATTCCGTTTAAAAGGACAAAAAATAATATTTGGGCAACCAACAAGTATTTTGATGATAGCAAACCAACATTATTGTTAAACTCACATCACGATACCGTAAAACCAAATTCTGCGTATACAAAAGACCCTTTTAAAGCGATTGTAGAAGAAGGAAAATTATATGGCTTAGGAAGCAATGATGCTGGTGGATGTTTAGTTTCTTTAATTGCCACTTTTACAAACTTTTACACGCAAAAAAATCTAAAATATAATTTAGTTATTGTTGCATCCGCAGAAGAAGAAAATAGCGGTAAAAATGGATTAAATAGTATGTTACCAATTATTCCGCGTATTGATGTTGCCATTGTTGGCGAGCCCACTTTAATGAATTTAGCGGTTGCAGAAAAAGGTTTGGTTGTTTTTGATGCAGTTGTAGCAGGCACTCCTAGCCATGCTGCGCATCCAAATACTAACAATTCAATTTATAATACGATTGAAGTTTTACAATGGTTTAAAGATTTTAAATTCGATAAAACTTCGGATGCTTTAGGTGATGTAAAAATGACGGTAACTCAAATTTCTGCTGGCTCTCAACACAATGTGGTGCCTGCTCATGTAGATTTGGTGGTTGATGTTCGTGTAAATGATGCCTATTCTAATCAGGAAATTGCAGACATTTTGAAAGAAAAATCACCTTGTACAAAAATAACTCCCAGAAGTTTACGATTAAACTCCTCTGCTATTCCTGTAGATCACGACTTAGTAAAAGCAGGAATTGCAATGGGCAGAGAAACCTATGGTTCGCCAACATTATCTGATCAAGCAGTTTTAACGTGCAAATCTTTAAAATTAGGTCCTGGAGACAGCACTCGTTCTCATTCTGCCGATGAATTTATCTATCTTGCAGAAATTGAAGAGGGAATTATTATATACGTAGAATTGTTGAATCGTGTAATTGTTTAAAAAGTAACAAAACGTCATAACGAGGAAGATATGATGAAGTTATCTCACTTTAAAAAAGAAAGATTGCTTCATTCTTCGCAATGACAAAAAAATATAGAAATTATGAAGTTGTGGGATAAAGGATTTTCAATAGATAAACAAATAGAAAAATTTACTGTTGGTAATGACAGAAAAATTGATATGCATATTGCAAAATATGATGTACAAGCTTCTTTAGCACATGCTATAATGCTGGGATCTATTGGCATTATTACTGCGGATGAATTGAAAGATTTAAAAAGAGGTTTGCAAGAATTAGCTGCTGATATTGAAAATAAAACCTTCATTATCGAAGCATCATTTGAAGATGTACATTCTAAAATTGAATGGGAGTTAACGAATAAATTAGGTGAAGTTGGTAAGAAAATTCATACGGCTCGTTCTAGAAATGATCAAGTTTTAGTTGCTCTTCAGCTTTATTACAAGGAAAATTTATCAGTAATAACTGATAAAACGAAAACACTTTTTGACACACTTTTAGGTTTAGCTGAAACTCACAAAGAAGCATTATTACCCGGTTATACGCATTTACAAGTTGCGATGCCTTCATCATTTGGATTGTGGTTTTCTGCCTATGCAGAGTTGTTAATTGATGATGTTTATATGTTAAATGCAGTTTCTAAAGTTGTAGATCAGAATCCTTTAGGATCTGCGGCCGGTTATGGAAGCTCGTTTCCTATCGATAGAGAATTAACGACTAAAGAACTAAATTTTAATACCTTAAAATACAATGTGGTTGCAGCACAATTAAGCAGAGGAAAAAGTGAACGCTCTATTGCTTCTGCTTTAGGCGGATTGTGTAATACGATGTCTCGTTTTGCGATGGATGTTTGTTTATATATGAGTCAGAATTTTAATTTCATTTCTTTTCCTGACGAATTAACAACAGGAAGTAGTATTATGCCACACAAGAAAAATCCGGATGTTTTTGAATTAATTCGTGGAAAATGTAATAAAATTCAGGCTTTACACACAGAAATGGTACTGATTACGAATAATTTACCAACGGGTTATCACAGAGATTTTCAATTATTAAAAGAAAATATTATCAATGCTTTTGAAGACGTAAAAGATATTTTAGACATCTTTAATTATTCAATTCAGCAAGTAATTGTAAAAGATATCGATTTGAATGATGAAAAATATCAGTATTTATTTACGGTTGACAGCATCAATAATTTAGTAATTGAAGGCATGAGCTTTAGAGAAGCCTATCAGAAAGTTGGGGGTCAAGTACAAACAGGAACTTACAAACCAGATGTAGGAAAACAACATACCCATGTGGGAAGTATTCATAATTTATCTTTGGATAAGATTCGTGAGAAATATCCTAAAAACTAATTATTGTTCTCTATAATTAGGTTTAATATTTTACTTACATAAAATTAAAAAGCCTCACTTACATTTTGTAAACAAGGTTTTTAACTTTTAATAATCAGCAATAATTTATTTTCTAGAAATAAAAATTGATACCAATACTTGTACTAAAGACATCACTAGTACTCACTTCTTTTGACGTAATTACATACCACAAATAAGTTTCTACAGTGCCTACTTCAAAATAAAAATCAGCTCCTTTTATCATTTTTGAATCCTTAAAATCTTTATGAACCATAGCGCCACCAAAAAATGTAAAGTGAAAAGCATTTGGAACATAATATCCTTCAGGATAAATACTAGGAAGCGTGGTAAATGAATTTGTACCTATTTCATAAGTTGTTGCAAAACCTGCAATTGGAGAAATTGTGAAGTTCTTACCAAGTTCTTTTCTAAAAACAGGAAATGTATTCTTGATGGTAATTAAATGTATTTCATCTGATTTTGATACTGATTCTGGTACAAAACCATATAACAACTCAGTATACAAAACTTTATTAAATAACTGATAACCTGCACCAACAGCAACAAGACCAATATTTCCTGCAAATTGAACTTTTACATAATCTGGCACATACCAAGATTTGTCTTTTACTAAATTAGGTTCCTGTGCGTATAATTTGATGAAAAATAATAGTATTACGGATACTGAAAATATTTTTTTAATTTTCATTTCAATTTATAATTCTATGATTTCAATATTAAAAGTATCATCCTTGACATTTATGACACCATATGTAGGATTTTTAAGGGCAGGTACGATTAAATAACTTACTTCTCCTTCTTCGTAAAAATAACTGTGAGTATGCCCGTGTACAGAAAGTGAAACATTGTTTTCAATCATTATTGACCTATATGTTTCTTTCATCTTAGCAGATAGATTATTGCTAACAACAATAGGAATATGTGCAAATGCAAATACTTGGTTAAACGTTACTCCGTCACTTAATTCTGATGATAACCAATCAAAATCTGGATCTTTATTGCTTTCCCAAATTATATCATCAAAAAGAACAAACTTGTTGTTATTAAACTCAAAGGAGTAATTATAATCGCCAAACATTTCTTTGTAAATAATACTTCCATTTGAATTATAATCATGATTTCCGATAACTGTTAAATACGGCTTGTTAAGGTTTAGCATTATATCATAAAAAATCTCATATTCCTTTAAAAGCGCTTGATCTGCAATGTCACCGCCAAAGATTACAAATAAAATATCATCTCTTTTATTAATATCATCAACTACGGTTCTAAGATTATCATAAAAATAATGCGTATCTGTAATAAAAGCGAATTTAAAATCTTGAGATTCTATTTTAATTTTCTCTAGTAATTTTAAATTTTTAGCTGTCGTATTTTTTTGTTCTGTTTTTACATTTGCTTCATAAACGCTATATTCAAAAAAATTGTCGCAGTTCGTGAACGTTATTGTAATAGCAAATAATGTTATGATTTTTAAAAAATTCATTTATTTTTAATGCTGTTTTTTAATTCGAAGTAAAACTATCTATGTTATAGACGACAAAAAAAAGAAAACCTTACGGTTATAAAAAAGGATTATTAATTTGAATAATGAAAAACATAAATCTATATGTAGAGTTGCTAACATTAAGAAGTTGGTAATTGAAGGAATATCTTACAGAAAACACTATCAAAACAATAGTAATCAATTTATAAAAAAAATTACAAACCAGATTTAGGAAAACAGCATACACATCTTGGTAGTATTCATAATTTATCTTTGGATAAGATTCGTGAGAAATATCCTAAATAATAATTAGAAAATCCTTTTAAATATAGCTCGAATAAAATTTTTAGGAGGCATTTTTAAAATAACCTGTAAATCCTCAAATAATGAAGTTTCTTCATCTAAGAATTTTAGTATTCTTTTAGAAGGAGTTCTTTTAAATAAATCAGAGAAAAGAACAGCACCTACATGATTTTTTTCTTGTAAAATATCTAGTAAAAGCAAGTCGTAAAACCAAAATTTATTAATTTTATGAAAACACTCTAAAGATTTATTTTGTTTTAAATATACAACAAGTTTAGCTGTTTTTTTAGTAGTATTTTTAAAAGTAAATCCTGTACTTGCCTTAGACCAACCGCCAGCTGTACCTATATTAATAATATTTTCTGAATTTTGTTCCCAAAATTTATAACATGTCATTGGTATTGAACCCTGTTCTTTGTCTACAATTTCATAGTCGGTAATATTTTTACTTTCTAAATATTCTTCTATTGCTAGTTTATATTCATCGTACTTCAATAAATCTTCCGAAAATAAGGTATATTCAAATAAAGCTTCATTTTTTTTGTATGGTAAAATATACATAAAACGGGTATTTCCATTTTGAGCTACTGTAAAATCCATAAAGGTTGCAGCGCTATCGTCGAAAATATCTTCTTTAGTTTTGATGAAAAAACCTACAAAATGTTGTTGTAAAACAGGATATTTAGTTTGTTTTCTATATTCATTATTAAAAAGAATACTATTAATAAGTTTCTTTGTTTTAAAGACTTGATTACTTGTTATTACTTCTGCCTCGCCTTTAAGTTGACGAATACTGGTAACATTTTTAGACTGAAAAGTAACGTTTGTTTTCTGTTCTAAATGATTCCAGATTTTAAGGTAAAAATCTTTACTTTGGATCATTTTATATTGATAAGGAGTAATAGCCTGTTCGGTTTTATAAACATCACTTTTAAAAATAATCGTATCCCAAGAAATAGTTACAACATCATTCCATTCATCATTTTTATCCTCCCAATAACACCAAGTTCTGTCGTTTAAGGTTTTCTTTTCTTTATCTAATATCAATATCGTCTTATCATCAAAAAAAGTATCCTTTGACATTCTATAAGCCATCATTAAACCAGATGCACCTCCACCAACAATTATGTAGTCGTAATAGTTCATTATAGTTGTAATGAAGTAAATTTAATAAAAATAAAATACCTATTTAATTTAATTCAAATAGGTCTTGTTTTTAGAATAATTAAAAAGTTATAATTTAGGTTTTTGAAAGTATTTAAAAGGTACTAATAACATTCCAAAACATTGGCTATCTTCTTTGCCCATGTTTTTGTGATGAATTTTATGTGCCTTTCTAAGTCCTCTTAAATAATTGTTATTCGTATTTTTAAACCATTTAAAACGTTGGTGAATTAATACATCATGCACTAAAAAATAAGCAACTCCATAACATAAAATTCCAAAACCTATGTGTAATAAATAATTATATTCTGTATTTGATCCAAAATAAATTAAAAGCATACTTGGTATTGCAAAAACAACAAAGAAAGCATCATTTTTTTCAAAACCTTGGTATTTTGGCTGATGATGATCTTCATGTAAATACCACCCAAAACCATGCATTATATATTTATGCGTAAACCAAGACACTCCTTCCATCAGTAAAAAAACGCCAAGAGTAATAAATAAAAACATTATTTTATAATATTTAATTTATATTTTACGTAACTTCTAGCCAATAAATTTAATTTCATTGGGTCTGAAATTCGAATTCTAGTATCCATAATTTTTTCTGATGGCACAGATTTCAATTTCTTTAATAACCTTCTGTAATATCTGTATGCCATATAGACTCCAAATTTTGCTTCAACAGGCAATTTAAGAATTCCGTTTTTATATGCAAAATCAAAATCTGATTCAATTTCATCAATAATCATCTGTTTTGAAGCAGCATCCAATTCCCCTAAATTTATATTCGGAAAATAAGAACGATTTAAAACTTCATAATCATCTTTTAAATCTCTTAGAAAGTTTACTTTCTGAAAAGCAGAACCCAAGCGCATCGCAGCATCTTTTAATTCTTCATACTTTACATCATCACCATCAACAAAAACTTTTAAACACATTAAACCAACAACATCGGCAGAACCGTAAATATATTCGTCATACTCTGCTTTCGTCTCATATTCAGTTTTGTACAAGTCGGCTTTCATACTTTTTAAAAAAGCTTGCACCATTGTATCGGGTATATTGTATCTACTAACCGTTTGCTGAAATGAGTTTAAAATAGGATTTAAACTAATACCTAGCTCTTTTGAAAGATAATAATCCCTTTCAAAATGTTCCATTAATTGCTTTTTATCGTATTCATGAAAAGTATCTACAATTTCATCTGCAAAACGAACGAAACCATAAATATTATAGATGTCTTGTCTAATTTTTGTAGACAACATATTTACCGCTAAAGAGAATGATGTACTATAGCTTTTTGTAACTAGTTTACTAAAATCATTAGAGACTCTATCAAATAATTCCTTCATACTAATTCTGATTTTTAATAATTAATTCTGATGCAATTTTACCTGAAATCAATGCAGGTGGAACTCCTGGACCAGGAACTGTTAATTGACCAGTAAAAAACAAATTTTTCACTTTACTACTCTTTATTTTAGGCCTTAAAAAGGCCGTTTGTAAAAGTGTATTTGCCATTCCGTAAGCGTTTCCTTTATAAGAATTATATTCTTCTTTAAAATCATTAACACAAAACGATCTGTTAAACAAAACATGTTCTTTAACCTTTTGATTTGTTAATTTTTCAAATCTATCTATAATTTTATGAAAATACTCTTCTCTTAGCGCTTCAGTATCTTCAATTCCTGGAGCTAACGGAATTAAGAAAAAGCCTGCTTCTTTTCCTTCCGGAGCAGAAGTTTTATCTGTTATGGACGTAAAGTTAGCATAAAAAAGTGGATCTGTTGGCCATTGTGGATTGTCATAAATTTCTTTGGCATGTAAGTCAAAATCAGTATCAAAAAATAACGTATGGTGACATACATTTTCTATCTTTTTATCAAAACCTACATAAAATAACAACGAAGAGGGCGCAAAAGTCTTTTTGTCCCAATAATTTTCTGAATATTGTCTTAAATTTTGAGCTAATAAAGTTTCTGTATGATGATAATCTGCACCACTTAAAACTAAACTTGTTTCAATATTTTCTCCATTTACTTGCAGCCCAATAACATTATCAGCATCATCGGTATTAATTTTCTCAACATTAGCGTTCAGTAAAAAGTTTACACCTAAACTTTCTGCTAATGAAACCATACCTTCAACAACTTTATACATTCCTCCTCTTGGATGCCAAGTGCCAAGACCAAAATCTGCATAATTCATAAAATTATAGAATGCTGGGGTATTGCTAGGTTTTGCACCCAGAAATAATACAGGAAATTCTAAAATTTTAATTAATTTCGGACTCGTTATATTTTTTCTAACTTGTTTTCTTATTGTTGAAAAAAATTGAGTAACTCTAGCTACAGTGGTTGTAGTTACTAATTCTAATGGCGATACACCAGGTTTATAAACTAAATCCTTTATAGCCGTATCATAATTTGATTTAGCTGAATCCAGAAATGTTTTTAGATGTTTTGCACTTCCTTTTTCTTCTTCCTCAAACATTTTATAAATGTTCTCTAAATTATCAGAAATTTTTAAGGAAGAACTCTCACCAAAATATACTTCGTAACCAGGACTTAATTTATCCAAAGTATAATAATCTGACGGTTTTTTGCCAAAGTCTGCAAAAAAGCGTTCAAAAACATCTGGCATCCAATACCAAGAAGGACCTAAATCAAAAGTGAAACCATCCTTTTTAAACTGTCTTGCTCTGCCTCCTAAAGTATCGTTCTTCTCTAAAACAGTTACGTTATAACCTTGCTTAGCTAAATAACAAGAAGCAGATAAAGCTGAGAAACCAGAACCAATTATATGAATATTTTTCTTCATTTTTTATTTTGTCTAACAAATATAGATATTAATTGAACAGCTATATGCGAAAGAGTACAAATTTATATGACTTTTAACAAATCACGAATAGAATCATACAATTGAATATTAGCATTTAATTTAAGATGCCTAACTTTATCAACCTTTCTTCCTGTTGCAATAAATTGATTTTTAGTATTGGTCATAATTGTATTAATCTCTGTAAAATAAGCTTCAATTTTATCGTCATAAGGCTGAATAGTTAACGCCGCGATAAAACAAATTTCTCTTTCACTCTTTAAAAAATAATTTAAATTATTTAAAGGTAAACTTTGTCCCAAATAAACGGTGTGAAAACCCCTTAAAACTAATTCATAATTCAAGTATAATAGCCCTAATTCATGAATTTCATTTTCAGGTAAAAACAACACATACGTTTTATTTGTATCAATAATATTATATTGTAATTTTTCTGTATTTATTTGTATTTTTTGTGCAATTAAATTTGAAATAAAATGCTCATGTGCAACCAATAAGGTCTCTGTATGCCACAATAAACCAATATGTTCCAAAAAAGGAATAAAAACATCTTTAAAGATTTCCCTAAACGTTTTTTTATGCAATAAAGTATGATAAGAGTTATTAAAAAGAATTTTATCAAATTGAAACATAGATAACTTAAAAGTATTTATGGCTTCATCACTCGTGGCTGTCTCAAATGCTAATTCTCTAGATTTCAAAGTAATGTCTTCTTCGGACATTTCTGCAATTTTAGAAATCTTAAAGCTATTGTTATTTAATAAAACAATATTTAAAAGTTTCGTTAAATCTACAGGAGTATAATACCTTATGTTGGTTTCAGTTCTTTTAGGTTCTAATAAATTATAGCGTTTTTCCCATATTCTTATCGTATGTGCTTTAATTCCTGAAATATTCTCAAGGTCCTTTATTGTAAAATCTTGTTTAATATTGTTCAATTTTATTCTTTTAATGTCCAACAAATTTAATGAATTAAATTAACTACAAAAATATTTTTTGAAAAATGTAACATTTTATACTTTTACACTACTAATAATTTAAACTATAGAATTTAGAGTGCAAAAAGACTTAGAAACTAAATTTTATCAGACTTTGAAAAAAATCAAAATATAGCGCATAAAATTTGTAGAGTTTATACGACGAATAACCACGCTCACAAAGATTTATTTCAAGAGATTACCATTCAGCTTTGGAAAAATTATTCAAAGTTTCGAGGTGATTCAAAATTTAGTACTTGGATGTATAGAGTTGCGTTAAATACTGCAATTTCTTTATATAGAAAATCTACCAGAACTTTAAAAACAGAAGATTTTAGTGACTTTGCGTACAGAATTAAAGCAACAGATTACGATGACACGGAAGAAAGGCAATTGGCAGCTTTATATAAAGCAATTCATCATTTGAATGACATTGAAAAAGCGTTGATTTTTTTATACTTAGAAGACAAACCTTACAAAGAAATTGCTGATACTTTAGGTATATCATCAGTAAATGCAAGAGTAAAAATGAACAGAGCAAAAGAAAAGTTGAAAAATATTTTAAACCCATAAATATGGATTTATTAGACAAATATAAAAAAGCATGGATTAATCAACCAGAAGAAACTGACACGTTTTCGGCTTTAGAAATATATAAATTAGCACACTCAAAATCGTCATCCGTAGTAAAATGGATTTTTATTATTGCGCTTTTAGAGTTTGTACTTTGGTCTTCTTTAAATCTATTTATGCCCGAAGATTTTTATAAAATATACAGCGATTTAAATTTGATGAACTTTATCAATATTTTTACGATTTTTCATTATTTCATAATTGTAGCTTTTCTTTTTTTATTTTACAAGAATTACAAAAGAATTTCTCTCATTGATAATACAAAAAGATTGATAAAAAGTATTTTAGAAATTAGAAAAACTGTAAAATATTATGTTATTTATAATTTAGCAATGGTCTTTTTAATAAGCATTATTGTGAATATCACAATGTTTTCTAATTCTGATAAATTACTAAAAAATATGAATCCTACGAATTTGACGATGGATATTAGCCAAGTTCTAACCATAACTATTATAACCCAGATTATCGTATTATTAGTTGTTTTAGTATTTCTTTGGTTATTTTACAAATTATTATATGGGATATTACTTAGAAAGTTAAATACAAATTATAAAGAATTAATTAAATTAGACGACTTAAATTAAGTGTTTTATGAGAAATTTTTTACTTCTTTTATTTTTTGGGTGCTCTCTTACAATCACTTCTAAACAAAAATCTAACTTTTGGAATAACGTTCGTTTTGGAGGTGCTTTCACCTTAGGTTTTGGCACACAAACCACTATTGAAATTACTCCAAGTGCTATTTATGAATTTCAAAATGGCTTTTCTTTAGGAACAGGATTGACCTATATTTAGATTGAAATTGGCGATTTCACCACCAATGTTTATGGCGGTAGTATTATTTCTTTATATCAAATCCCTAATATAGGAATCCAACTTTCTGGAGAATATAAATACTCTTTTGTCAAACAAACAGATCGTTTTCGAAGGATTAACACAAATTTTCCTGCATTGTGTAGGCAGGTACTGCTTAAAATAGCGGACAATTTCCTTTTGGTATAAGACACGATGTTTTGTATGATAAAAATAAAAGTGTGTATAGATTGGCTTTTTCGCCAATAGTTCGTTTTTATTTTAAAAATTTTTCAATTCTTTTAAAAGAGTTTCGTGCATTTCATTTGTATAATCTAAATGCGTAACAATTCTAATTTTCCCTTCGCCCATTGGCGTTAACAAAATGTTTTTTTCTTTCATTTTGTTAATAAAATTTGCGTCTCCGATTGCTTCATCCACATAAAAAATAACGATGTTGGTCTCTATTGTTTCCGCTTTTGTAACATAAGAAAGAGATTCTAAAACGACACCAATTTCTTTTGCTTTTTGATGATCATCTGCTAAGCGTGCAACATGGTTATCTAGCGCGTAAATTCCTGCTGCAGCTAAAAAACCAACCTGCCTCATGGCTCCTCCAAATAATTTTCTAATTCTTAACGCTTTTGCGATATGCTCTTTAGAACCTAATAAAATAGAACCAACTGGCGCTCCCAAACCTTTTGATAAACAAATAGAAATGGTGTCAAACAAATGTCCATATTGATTGGGAGTTTCATTTTTTTCAACCAAAGCGTTAAATAAACGAGCACCATCTAAATGAAAAGCCAAGTTGTTTTCTTTTGATATTTTCTGAATTTTTTCTAGCTCAGAAAAATCCCAACAAGCGCCTCCTCCTTTATTTGTAGTGTTTTCAATACAAACCAATCTTGAATAAGGCACGTGAATATCAGATCGTCCAGAAACGGCTTCTTCCAACTGTTTTGAAGTAAACATTCCTCTATGGCCATCTATTAGTTTGCAAGTTACACCAGAATTAAAAGCCGCTCCACCACCTTCATAATTATAAACGTGTGCATATTTATCGCAAATTAATTTATCGCCTGGTTGCGTATGTAGTTTTATAGCAGTCTGATTTGCCATCGTTCCGGACGGAAAAAACAACGCATCTTCCATTCCGAACATAGCAGCCGCTTTTTCTTGCAAAGCATTTGTTGTTGGATCACTTTTAAAAACGTCATCACCAACTTTAGCATGCATCATTGCATCCAACATTCCTTTTGTTGGTTTGGAAACTGTATCTGAAATTAAATCTATTATCATTTCTTATAAACTATTATTAGCACTGTTAAACGGAAATGCACATAGAAAACAAATAGTTTTACTAACATTATTTCTATGGTAAATCTCTTTATTTTATCAAGAATCTCTGTGTAATCATTAATTCCCAATTGGCGAACCATCCGGAATTTGAGGTGCCCCTGATTTTTTAAAAGAAGTCGGATTTTTCTCAAAATCTTCAATCATTTTAATCATGGCAGCACCATATATTTTCTGAATTCCTTCGGATTTTTTATTTTGTAAAATTAACTTTATTTCATCCAATTTAAAAAACACAATGGCATTTACTTGTTTATACTGATTTTCAGCAGCAGCTAAATTAAATAATTGCTCTAAAACTTGGTTATTTATTACGTTTTGTAATTCTTGATAATAGGAATCTTTGTATTCTTTTTTGATTGTTTTTACAATCAGTTCATCCATTAACTCTTCTAATCCCAATTGACTTTTGTCTAAACTTTTGTGTGCTATTAATCTTGATGCTCTTTGCGGATTTAACAGTAAATTCAAGGTCATTTCAGTGGCAGTTTCTACGGCTGAAAAAGCATCAAACTCTACTCCTAGTTTACTATTAAAAGATTCTCGAGTTCTCTCATAACCGAATGCTCTTGGCGGAAAAAGCGCTAATTTCTCTGTCGGAATTGCAATTTCATCCACAGCAATTGTTTTTAAAACTGCTTGTAACGCATTTCTTTCTATTTCCCCGGATACTTTTTTTACCACAGTTTGATTTCCGCCTTTTACAGCATAATTATACTCTAATCCTCCAATGATTTTTACCGCAGCCTCCGTTTGAAAACGATGTAAAAAATATAAAGGAACAAACACATCTTCCAATACAGAATACGGTTCATTCGTTTTAATATTATCCACAGAAAAATGATCAATTGCTGTTCTTCTGATTTTTAAAAGATTGTTTAATTCATCTTGAATATTGTCTCCATTATCCCACAAATGGGCAGAAATACTTGCACTTCCTTCTGATCTTGCATCCGAATCTGATAAATATTTTAATCCGCTTGCATAGGCATCCAGCAAAATTTTATTTAATTGTTCCGTTTCATTTTCAGTATCAGTAAAATCTTGATAAGAATAGGCTACGATAACCTTATCCCAAGCACCAATTTTAGTATCATACGCATCAGAAAAATCAATTTTATCATCTTCTAAAGTAAACTTTGGATGCGGATAATCCATCACAGAACTTCTGTTTACGGTACTCGCTGCAAAGTTATGAGCGAAACCTAAAGTATGTCCGATTTCATGTGCAGATAATTGTCTTATTCTTGCCAATGCCATTTGCAAAGCAAAATCATCATCCGAAGAATTATTTCTATAAGGGGCCTGCAATGCTTGAGCTATTAAAAAATCTTGACGGATTCTTAAACTTCCTAAACTTACATGACCTTTAATAATTTCGCCCGTTCTTGGATCAGAAATACTTCCGCCATAACTCCAACCTCTTGTAGATCGGTGCACCCATTGCACCATATTATAACGAACATCTAAAGGATCTGCACCTTCTGGCAATAGTTTCATTTGAAAAGCATTTTTATAACCCGCAGCTTCAAAAGCTTGATTCCACCAACGTCCACCATCTAATAAAGCACTTCTTATTGGCTCTGGAGTTCCTCTATCTAAATAATAAATAATAGGTTCTTTTGCTTCAGAAACTGTTTCATTAGGATTCACTTTTTCTAGTCGATGTCTATAAATAAATCGTTTTGTAATTGGCTCGTTTACAGGTGTTGCATAATCTAAGTAAGACATTCCGTAACTCCCAGAACGTGTATCGAACTTTCTTGGCTTGTATTTATCGTCTGGCAATTCTACAAAAGAATGATGTTGATGAACAGTAACCAAACTTGCATCCGGAGTTACACTTCTTATATTGTATCCTTTTGGTAAACCACTAAAAGTAAGCATAATATCAAACTCAACATTTTTAGGAAACGCCTTTGTTCTTTCTATATTAAAAGCAGATTTACTCTTATCTAAACTATAATTTCCTTGATTATTATTTGCTAAAGTTGAAGCAACACCGTGGGCATCTCGCATCAAAAAATCTGTTGCATCCACTAAATACATTCCGTTTTTTTCTTCTTTGATGATAAAACCCTGTAAAACTGATTTCGCGAATGCCTCTTTCACCGATTTTATTTCTTCTATATTGTCTGTAATTGCTCTAAAATTTTGGTTTGGCTGAATCAATAAAATTTTATTCCCAGCTTTTTTAAAATGAACTACAACTCCGTCGCCTAATTGACCGCGATCTAAACCGATATCATTAGAACCAATTCCTTCGGATAATGAATGTACATAAAGAAAATCTGCATTTAACTTTTCTATTTGAAGAAAGATTTTATCGTTATTATCATCATAATAGAAAGTAAAATAGCCTTCATATTTTGTAATTCCTTTTTCGAGAGTTTTACCTGCTTTTTCATTGAAGAATTGAGAAAATCCGTCGAAATAAAAAGTAATAAAAACTAATAAAAGTATTGATTTTTTCATTTTAAAAATATTTTGGTTAAATCTATAAAATATCCATCAGTTTTAAACTTTAAAACCTAAAAATTCATTTAATTTTTGTTATTTAAAGGAGTTACGCAAAGTTTTTCAAAAATTTCAGAGAGAATTTGTAACAGCACGCTGTGAATCTTTGCGTTTTCTCTGCGAATCTTTGTGTTCTCCTTTTTTAATATCTGTCAGCTTTAAAAACTTGAAATCCTAAAAATTAATTTATTTTTGTACAACTTATGATTACACTAGACCAACTTAAAGATATAGCTGCAAGAATTGAGAAATTAAAATCTTATTTAGAGATTGATAAAAAGCTCATTGAAATTGCCAATGAAGAAGAAAAAACGATCAATCCTGATTTTTGGAACAATCCAAAAGAGGCAGAAGTTTTTATGAAAGAATTGCGTTTCAAAAAGAAATGGGTGGAAGATTATAGAAAAGCCATCACTTTAAATGAGGACACAATTGTTTTATTTGAATTCTATAAAGAAGGCGACGTTGAAGAGGGTGAAATGAACGAACAATTTGAAAAAGTGAGTTCATTTTTAGAAGATATTGAATTCAAAAACATGCTTTCTGAAGAAGGAGATTCTCTTTCTGCAGTTATTCAAATTACTGCGGGTGCAGGCGGAACGGAAAGTTGTGATTGGGCAGAGATGTTGTTTAGAATGTACTCGATGTGGTCTGAAAAACAAGGTTTTAAGTTAAAAACGCTTAATTATCAAGCGGGAGATTCAGTAGGAATAAAAACAATTACGGTAGAAATTGAGGGCGATTATGCTTTTGGGTGGTTAAAAGGTGAAAATGGCGTTCACAGATTGGTACGAATTTCTCCTTTTGATTCCAATGCAAAACGCCACACAAGTTTTGCGTCTGTTTATGTGTATCCTGTTGCTGATGATTCTATTGAGATTGATATCAATCCTGCGGATATAGAAATTATTACGGCGCGCTCTAGTGGTGCTGGAGGTCAGAATGTTAACAAAGTGGAAACAAAAGTTCAGCTGACTCACAAACCATCCGGAATTCAGATTTCATGTTCAAATTCACGCTCACAACATGAAAATAGAGCGACCGCTTTGCAAATGCTAAAGTCACAATTATATGAAATTGAGCTGCAAAAACAGCAAGCCGCAAGAGATGACATTGAAGCTGGTAAAATGAAAAATGAGTGGGGAAGTCAGATTAGAAATTACGTAATGCATCCTTATAAGTTGGTGAAAGATGTTAGAACTGCGCACGAAACAGGAAATGTAGATGCCGTTATGGATGGAAATATCAGCTCATTTTTAAAAGCGTACTTAATGTTGAATGGGCAGAAAAATAGTTAGAAATTGGTTGTTGGTTGTTGGTTGTTAGCAAAACTAAAAAAATAGAACGGATGTCATTCGGAAATGAGCTTTTTATGCGATTCAGAAATCTCCCCTTTGAAACTTTGAAACTTTGAAACTTTGAAACTTTGAAACTAATATGATAAAAATATACCACAATCCACGTTGTACTAAATCTAGACAAGGTTTAGCGATTTTAGAAAATTCGAGAAAAGAATTTGAAGTTGTTAAATATTTAGATACAATTCCATCAGAAAAAGAATTGACAGAAATCGTACAATTATTAAATATCGCTCCTATCGATTTAGTTCGCAAAAATGAAAAAATCTGGAAAGAGAATTATAAAGGAAAAGAGTTATCAGACAGAGAAATTATCATTGCGATGCTCCAGAATCCAAAGTTAATTGAGCGACCAATTATCATCAATAAAAATAAAGCGGTGATTGGGAGACCATCAGAAAATATCCTGACAATTATTTAGAATTACTTTTCATAATTTGTTTAACTTTTGTTTAACTAAATTAAACTAAACTTTTAATAAGATTTGTAGTCTTAATAAAAAATAACTCGTTTTGACTAAAAAAATTACATTACTTTTTTATTTACTATTTTCGGCTACTTTTTTGTTTTCACAGAATTCAAAAGACGATGAAACTAATACTTTAACAGGTAAAGTTGTTGATGCTAAATCAAATCAACCTTTAGAATACGCAACAATCATTTTAAAAGATCTTAAAACCCTAAAAATTACAGGAGGAATTACAGATGGTACTGGGAGTTTTTCCGTTCAAACACCAAAAGGAACCTATGATATTAGCATAGAATATATATCCTTTAAAAGCAAAAAATTTCCAACACAAGAGATCAGTAAAAATAAAGACTTCGGAGTTATAAAATTAACTGAAGATCAAAGCAGTTTAAATGAAATTGTAGTCATAGCAGAAAAAACAACAGTAGACATTCGTTTAGATAAAAAAGTATATAATATTGGTAAAGATTTATCTATTAGAGGTGGTAATGCAAGTGATGTTTTAGGAAACGTACCTTCTGTTCAAGTAGATGTTGAAGGAGCTGTTAGTTTACGTGGAAATGAAAACGTAACTATTTTAATTGATGGTAGACCAAGTGCTTTAGTAGGTATGAATGGTGCAGAAGCATTAAGACAAATTCCTGCAGAAGCAATTGAAAGGGTTGAAGTTATTACTTCTCCATCTGCAAGATATGATGCAGAAGGAACAGCTGGTATTTTAAACATCATTCTTAGAAAAAATAAATTAATAGGTTTTAATGGTTCTTTACAATTAGATTTAGGAGTTCCTGCGAGCGTTGGTAATGCTTTTAATGCAAACTGGAGAACCGAAAAATGGAACTTGTTTACAAATACAGGTTTCAGATATAATGAAACTCCTGGTAATGCATTTTCAGATTCTGATTACCTTTCCTCTTCTGCACAAAATGCAAAAGTTGTAGAAGAAAGAAATTTTGATCGTTTAGGAAGATCCATATTTACAAGTTTTGGAGCAGAATATTATCTAACTGAAAACTCAAGTATTATTGGGAATATAGTATTTAGTAAAGGAAATGATGATGATGTAAATTCAAATAATATTGAAAGATTTAATGCACAAGGAGCAATAAATGAAGCAACCTATAGAACAGAAAGTGAAGGTGAAGACGAGCAAAGAATACAATATACTTTAGATTATGTAAATAATTTTGATGATACTGGAAAAAAATTATCTATCAATTTACAATATTCTACAGAAGCAGAAGACAAATTAAATAATATTACAGAAGTAGACACACAAGCAAATCTTTTGAATGATTTAGAGTTGGTTTTAGAAGATCAAGATGAAAATAGTGGTCTACTGCAGATAGATTATGTGCATCCAGTTGGAAAAGATATTCAATTTGAAGCAGGTTATAGAGGTAATTATAGAGATATTTTTAACAGTTTTTATTTAGCAGAAAGAAAAACTTTTCCTAATGGAGGATTAATACCAGATGCTGGTTTAAACAACTCTTTTAATTACGAAGAATTTGTAAATGCAGCTTACTTTCAATATGGTCAAAAATTTAATAATATTTCGCTTTTAGCAGGTTTACGTTACGAATATACATCCATTGAAATTGTACAACAAACATCTACTACAAATGATGAAAGGTCGTATGGAAACTTATTCCCTACTATTAATCTTGGCTACGAATTAAAAGGTGGTGATAGTTTTACTTTGGGATATAATAGAAGAATTAGAAGACCAAGAGGAAGAAGTTTAAATCCATTTCCAAGCAGATCTAGTGAAAGTAATACTTACAGTGGTAACGTAAATTTAAATCCTGTAATTACAGACGCCATAGATTTAGGATATTTAAAACGTTGGGATAAGGTCACCTTAAGTACTTCTATTTACTACAATATTAGTAATGATAATTGGGAAAGAATTCAAGAAGATACAGGTGAAATTACAGACAACGGAGATCCAATAACAAGAAGGTTTCCTGTAAACTTATCTACCGAAGAAAGATTTGGTTTTGAGTTTACCTTAAATTACAAACCATTTAAAGTTTGGAATATTAATAGCGATTTTAACTTATTCAATGTAAAAACTGATGGAGATTATACAAATCCAACAACAAATATTTCACAAAGTTTCGATTTTAAAAATACTGCATTTTTTATAAGATTGAATCAAAAAATAACATTGCCATCTAAAATCGATTTACAAATTAACTCAAATTATAGCGGTCCAAATAGAAATGCGCAAACAAAAAGCCAAGGAGTTTTTAGTATAGATCTTGCGGCTAGTAAAGATATCCTAAAAGAAAAAGCATCTATAAGCTTAAATTTTAGCGATGTTTTTAATGGTGCAATTAGCAGAAGAACTACAAATCTACCGGGTTTTTTAGATCAATATTCAGAGTTTCAATGGAGAGAACCACAAGTTAGAGTAAGTTTAGTATATCGTTTTAATCAAAAGAAAAAAGCAAATAGAGAAAACAGAGAAGGTAATGGTGGTAGAGAAGATTATGAAGGATAGTTTTTGGGCGTTTTAACAGGCTTTCAACACTCGCTTTTTCTAATACTGAATTTATTTAAGCATCTGTAAATCTTTGCTATCGATTTTGTTCATCGAAAAAACATCTAATTTAGTTTAGCATAAAAAAGAGCTTAAACAAATGTTTCAACCCTTAACGCACTTGCTCAAACCTATAAAAAACTCGTTCAATTTTTGAACGAGTTTTTTGTATTTCATAAAATCATTAATCTTAATCAACGTCTTTACAAAGTTTTCTTTTTCAGAAAACGGAAGTAATCTTTTGACCAATAAGTACTATTTTTATCTATTTTATACATTAAAATCCAAGAAACTAATTTCAATACAAATAAAACTAGACTATTTTTAAATTCAATCATTATTACAATAAAATCAACAAAAAAACCCATTCAATTTATTGAATGAGTTTAATGTAAATATATTTTTAAAAACTACTTTTCTTCAGTAGCTTTTTTTGCTTCTTTTTTCAGCTTCATGTTTTCCCAAATTGTACCACCGATCCAATAAGGTACTACAAAAGTTAATAAAAAAATTAACAACCAAAAACCAGCCGTAAAAATAAACATGAATAAAACTAATCCTGAAAATTCTGAAAAATCTAACATTTGCTTGTATTTGTAATAATTTTTATCTAGCAAAAATAATATATATTTTAAATCTCACTATTTAATTTATTTATTTTTCATCAATCTTATTCAAATTATAGAAATATTAACATAAATGAGCTGAGTAAACGATAATTTACATTACAATTTTCACTTTGGTTAGTACCGTTTTTGGCTTTCTTTTCGTAAATTTGTATTCCTAAAATTACATTCATAATGACAAAATATAGAATCGAAAAAGACACAATGGGACAGGTAAATGTACCTGCTGATAAATATTGGGGAGCACAAACTGAGCGCTCTAGAAATAACTTTAAAATTGGTCCTGCTGCTTCTATGCCTCTAGAAATAATTTATGGTTTTGCATATCTTAAAAAAGCAGCTGCATATACGAATTGTGAGTTAGGTATTTTAACATCCGAAAAAAGAGATTTAATTGCACAAGTTTGTGATGAAATTTTAGCTGGCAAACACAATGATCAATTTCCGTTAGTAATTTGGCAAACTGGTTCTGGTACACAATCTAACATGAATGCTAATGAGGTTATTGCAAACCGAGCGCATGAAATTGCTGGTAAAATTATCGGCGAAGGAGAAAAAACTATTCAGCCAAATGATGATGTAAACAAATCACAATCATCAAATGATACATTTCCAACAGGAATGCATATTGCAGCTTATAAAAAAATTATAGAAAATACAATTCCGGGAATTGAGCAATTAAGAGATACCTTAAAAGCAAAATCCGAAGCGTTTAAAGACGTTGTAAAAATTGGACGTACACATTTAATGGATGCGACTCCGCTAACTTTAGGCCAAGAGTTTTCTGGTTATGTTGCACAATTAAACTTCGGAATTAAAGCTTTAAAAAATACTTTAGAACATTTAAGTCAGTTAGCTTTAGGAGGAACTGCGGTTGGTACAGGTTTAAATACACCTGTAGGTTATGATGTTTTAGTGGCAAAATATATTGCACAATTTACTGGCTTACCCTTTATTACGGCAGAAAATAAATTTGAAGCTTTAGCAGCACACGATGCTTTTGTAGAAACTCATGGTGCTTTAAAACAAGTAGCAGTTTCTTTAAATAAAATTGCAAATGATATTAGAATGATGGCTTCTGGGCCTAGATCTGGAATTGGAGAAATCATGATTCCTGCAAACGAACCAGGTTCTTCAATTATGCCGGGTAAAGTAAATCCTACGCAGTGTGAAGCGCTAACAATGGTTTGTGCACAAGTGATGGGTAATGATGTTGCGGTAACAATTGGCGGAACTCAAGGCCATTATGAATTAAACGTTTTTAAACCTATGATGGCTGCAAATGTTTTACAATCAGCTCAATTAATTGGAGATGCTTGTGTTTCTTTTGATGAAAATTGTGCAGCAGGAATTGAACCAAATTATACAAGAATTAAAGAATTATTAAATAATTCTTTAATGTTAGTAACTGCTTTAAATACCAAAATTGGATATTACAAAGCTGCTGAAATTGCAAACACAGCACATGAAAACGGAACAACTTTAAAAGTAGAAGCGGTACGTTTAGGCTATGTAACTCCAGAACAATATGACGAATGGGTAAAACCAGAAGAAATGATTGGAGGGCTTAAATAAGTAAGCAGTGTTTTAGTCTGCAGTTCGCAGTCGCACTCGCAAAACTTATTTTTCTTTTGCGTCTTTGCGCCGTTGCGAGAAACCATAAAATAAAAAACATGAACAATCACGAAGAATTTATGAGTGAAGCTGTAAAAGCAGCTTTAAAAGGAATGAGCAATAATGAAGGAGGACCTTTTGGTTGTATTGTTGTAAAAGACGGTAAAATTATTGGTAGCGGAAATAACAAAGTTACTTCTACAAACGACCCAACTGCACACGCAGAAGTTACTGCAATTAGAGATGCTTGTAAAAATTTAGCATCTTTTCAATTAGATGGCTGTATCATTTACACTTCTTGCGAGCCTTGCCCCATGTGTTTAGGCGCAATTTATTGGGCAAGACCAGACAAAGTGTACTATGGAAGTAATCAGCAAGATGCCGCCGATATTGGTTTTGATGACGAATTTATTTATAAAGAAATTCCATTGCCTTACGAAAAAAGAAGTATTCCTTTTGAACAAATTGGTAGAGAAATTGCTTTAGAACCTTTTATTAAATGGTCTGAAAAACAAGATAAAATTGAATACTAAAATAATTGAAACCTCATGAAAATGAGGTTTTTTTTGTTTTAAAAAAAAGTTTTTTCATGCGGCTGGTTTAAATGTAAACGGAAAAGTAGTATTTGCGCGAGTTGGTAAATATGTAGCAACGCCTTTTGATGTTGCTCATGTAGGTGTGTTTTTAGATCTGTAACTTCTAAAATTGGTTCTGATGTTGAAAAAGGATTACAAAAAATGAATGCTAATGTAATGAAAGCTTTTGGGGTGCTATCTGGCGCTTCGCATACTGAGTTTATTCAAACTAAAGCAACTGGCGAATTGTTCTTTTAGAAACTTCTTCTCGAGTTGGTGGTGTAAATTTGGCCGAAATGCGAAATGGTTAAATATGCCTCTGGTGTAAATCTTTGGGACAAATGGGCAAAAATTGAAAATGCAAAAATCAGAAAACAAACCTATACATTACCAACTATCCATAATAAATATCCAGGAATTGTGGTTTATTTAAGCAGATTTGATAATCCTGACACTTTTAGTTTTACAGACTCTGAAATTGTTTGGAAAATGGATAAAAAATGACATATTGGTATAATTGTAGTTTCTGATTCTAGTGAACGTGTTTTAGAATTATTAGATACTTATCCCCAAAGAATAGCTTCTGAATTTCACGCAAGTATTCCTGCTCCTGATAAATCTTTGTAAATAAATATAAAACTACAAGGTTTTTATATTTTGCAGTTCACAACTTATAATCAACAAGCATGACTTTTATTAACTCTCAAAAAAACCAGTGCTTGCTCCTACCCAAGTTTTATCTTTATTATATTTTACCCCAACCATTTCCCCTTTACTCAAACGCATTAAATTACTAACAATTTCTATTTTATTCGTTTTAGAGTTATGCAATAACATCATTCTAATTTCACATTTTGCAAGTTCGTCCATTGTTTCTATAATTGGAGCGTACGCTACTTTTTCTTGTAATAAATAGTTTGATTTCTTCTTAATATCATTAATCATCTTGCGCGTTACATGTATTTGAACTCCTGCGCCAGCAAAAGAATACAATGGTTTTAATACATAATTTTCTAAGTCTTCTGGAATCACTATTAATTCATCTAAATAAAATGATTTTGGCACAAATTCTCCTTTTAATAAAGGCATTGTATATTTACTAATTCTGTAAAACCAATTTGGATGGCCGATCCAAATGATATCAACTTCATCTAAAAAATCGAATTCCCTTTTTAGATCATCTCTTTGAAACAACTCATCAAAAATAATTCGATTGTAGATTTTTAAGACTTTTACTTCTTTGCCTTCATCATCTAAATAAAAAAGTTCCTTTCCTTTTTTAATCAGTTTAGAAATACATAAAATCTTAATGCCTAATTTAGCTTCTGTTGCATAAAAATCAACAGCTGTAGCTTGTTTTTCTGGTTCAATTTCTAATAATATTACTTGCTTCGGATCTGTTTCACCAACAATTTCTTGACGTAATAATTCAATATAATCTGGGTTTGTCATTCCGTTTATATGCTGAGAATAATTTTCTGGAATTGCATTTCCAAAATGCTCACGATATTTTCTTCCTAATAATTCTTGAAAGAAATATAAAGAAGGAAAACCCTGTAATTCAATTAATTTAGGAACTAAATCACCATTTTCATCTTTACAAATACCAAAATCTAACTGAATAAACTTTGCATTTTCGTCTTCATTTGGTACAATTGGATTCTTGTCAAAAAAAGCACCATTTGTTAATTCTTTAAAATTAGGCTGATTAATAGTCGCCATAATTTCTCCACAAGCTTCAATTAATTTGTTTTTTAACTCTTTTGGAATAAAAGCTGGAGTTTCAGATATTTTGAACTGAGGTACATATTGAAATTGATTAATGATATCTTGAAGAAAAACTTGGTATTTTTCCTCAGTAAACTGCTCATTATAAAGTTTTCTATTTTTATCGATCATCTTAAATTAAGAAAGTATATTTTCTTGAATACTATTGATCGCTGAAGAAATAAATTTTGGTAAAATAGTAGCATACGTCATACTAATTTTATCTGGATCATCCATTCTTTCCATCATTTGATTGTATTTTGCCTCCCCAAAATTTCTAACTATTTTTTGTTTTGTTTCTTCTAAAGAAAAATAAACTTCCATACTTATTGGATCTGCTTCTGGATGAAACTGCGTACCAACAAATTCATCAGAAAAACGAACCGCCATAATTGCACGTTCTAATTCTACATGAGTTCTAATTTTTTCTAAACTTAAAATTGATGCACCATGTTCTTTAAAAACTTTTAATCTTGGTTGTACCAATTGCCAATCTCTAGAATCTACAGCATAAAAAGGATCATTTAATCCTTCTAAAAGTAGGTCTTTAATTCCTTTTTTAGTTTTATGAATTGGCAAAATACCAAAAGAAGTACTTTTTCTAGGTTTTAATTCTCCCAACTGAAAATAATGACACATTACTTGAAAAGAATAACAGATAAAAAATACGTGCTTTTTAGCTTCAGAATTTGAAAAATTATAATTCCAAATATATTGCATTAATTCCAGGTATGGCTTTCTCCAAACCCCATCTTCTAAAGGACTTCCAGGACCACCACTTGAAATATAAATATCGAAAGAAGTATCAGGTATTTCTAGTTTAGCCCTAACATTAAACACCGTAATATCTACTTCATCGTTAAAAAAATCAGCAATTTCTTTGATGCAACGCAAACCTTGATTAGGCTCATCGTTGTTCATGTCTAAAATTGCTAATTTTAATTTTTCTTTCGTCATTTATTCAACTAATTATAAACCTAAAATGGTTTGTTCTGTAATAAAATCTACTACTTTAATTAAGTCTTTTGTTTCTTCAAAAACTTTTAGTTGTCTGTCTGCTCCTGTTCCGTTTTTTAATATTTCAAAAACATATTCAACTTCTTTTCTTGATCCTAATTCATCTAAAACATCATCGACAAATTCAACAAATTCGCGCATCAAAAGTTTTGTTTCAACTTCTTTTTCTAAACCAAAATCAATCATTTTTCCTTCAATTCCGTACCGACCAGCGCGCCATTTATTTTCATTAATTAGCGCTCTGTGATAAATCATAAAGTTTAAATTATGAGTTCTAAGTTTGTGTAATTTAGCAACTAAAGCTTGAATTAATGCAGCAATACAAATGGTTTCATCTACCGTAAGTGGAACATCACAAATTCGTACTTCTATCGTAGGGAAAACTGGGTGAATACGAATATCCCACCATATTTTTTTAGGATTATCAATACATTTAGTCTTCACTAAAAGGTTTACATAGTTTTCATATTGGGCATAATTGTCAAAAACACCCGGAATTCCTGTTCTAGGAAACTTATCAAAAACTTTAGATCTAAAAGATTTAAAACCTGTATTTCTACCTTCCCAAAAGGGTGAATTTGTAGACAAAGCATATAAATGTGGTAAAAAATAACGCATGGCATTTACTAAATGCATCGCCATATTTTTATCTTCCATACCCACATGAACATGCAACCCAAAAATTAAGTTTGATCTTGCGGTGTCTTGCAATTCATCAATAATTTCATGATAACGAGGATTTGAAGTAATCATTTGTGTTTCCCATTTAGAAAATGGATGCGTACCAGCAGCTCCAATTTTATATCCTAAATCGCCTGCAAAAGTTGAAATTGATTTACGTAAATGTGTAATTTGCTCTCTTGCATCCTGAATGTCATTACAAATATTTGTGCCAACTTCCACAACAGCTTCATGCATTTCTGCTTTTACCTGATCATTTAAAACTTTGGATGCATTTATTACAATATGTTGATTATGAGACACTAGCTCCCTTGTAACAGGGTCAATTACTTGATATTCTTCTTCTATACCTAATGTAAATTTCATTGGGAAAAGGTTTATTTAATTAATAATGAGGATAAACAATTTACTTTTTAGTGGCTTTAGTTTTTATTTCCGTTTTTTTAGCCAGTGCTTTTTTTACTGCTACTTTTTTACCATTCGTTTTTTTAAAAGGAATGGCTTTAACGGCCTCTTTTTTAGCAACTACTTTTTTTACTGATGCTTTTTTACAGCTAGCTTTTTCGCAACAATTTGATCTGTAAAAAAAGATCCCCAAGTAAGGTTCATTTGCCCTTTTTTGTATTGTTTTGCTTTTTCAATTGCCATATTTGCAGCATTTTCTAAAATCCATTCAAAATTTTCTGCTCCTAAAGAATTGATATCTGCACCTGGTGCGGGATTGCTAAAATCGATTGCATACGGAATACCATTTGTGCTAATCTTTTTTCAATATATAGATATCAAATTAATTTTAAAAATTTAAAGTGTAAAATTACACAATTTCAATTATTTAGATTCAAAAAAATAAAATTTAAACGCGTACTTTTACGCAATTACAAGCTATTAGAAATCATTATAAATAGAGCTCTTTTATAACATTTATATGATGCATTTGATGTCCAGAAAATAAATAACCCAATGCTCTAACAGACATTTTATTTCCAGACCCAATGCCAATTCTTAACAAAGCTTCCTCAGAAAAACTTTTAAAAAGCAATATGGTACTTTTCCTTAAAACTTCCATTTCGTATAACAAATCGGTATAATCTCTGGCACCCATATTCGCATTCTCCACAAAAAGATCATGATCAAAGCCTGGTAAAGATGTCTTATCATTTCTAGCAAAACACATCGCTCTGTAATTAAAAACCCGTTCAGTATCAATAACATGCTGAATCACTTCTTTTAATGTCCACTTGCCTTCAGCATATGCGAAATTTTGCTTTTCTAAAGGGATACTTTTTAAAACTTTTTCAAACTCTTTTTGAGAATCAATTAAATTATCAATAATCGATTTTTTATTTTCTTCAATACCTATAATGTATTGTTTATAATAAGGTGCGTATTCGTTTTCTGGAATCATCTCAATAGATTTATGTATGTTTGCTAAAATTAATTTAATCATTTTTTATGACAAAATTATTCACCAATATAAAAGAATTAATTCAAATTAGGGATGCTTCTATTCAGAAAGTTTCTGGAAAAGAAATGGGTGTTTTACCAACTTTAAAAAATGCATTTTTATTGATTGAAGATGGTTTTATTAAAGATTTTGGTTTGATGCGTGAAATACCAACTTGTACTTCGGGTGAAACGATAGATTGTGCAGGAAAAATGATCTTACCAACTTGGTGCGATTCTCATACGCATATAGTATTTGCTGGTAATAGAGAGCAAGAGTTTGTAGACAGAATTAATGGTTTGTCTTATGAAGAAATTGCCAATAATGGAGGTGGAATTTTAAATTCAGCTAAAAAATTACAAGCAACTTCAGAGGGCGATTTATACGCTCAATCTGCAAAAAGGTTGGAAGAAGTTATTGCTTTAGGAACCGGTGCCATTGAGATAAAATCTGGTTATGGATTAACGTTGGATGCGGAACTTAAAATGTTACGAGTTATAAAAAAACTTAAAGAAAATTATTCCATTCCTATCAAAGCAACTTTTTTGGGAGCACATGCAATTCCGTCTGAATTTAAAAATAATACAGAAGGGTACATCAATTTAATTATTGAGGAAATGTTGCCCAAAATTGCTGCTGAAAATTTAGCTGAATTTGTAGATACTTTTTGTGAAGTTGGTTATTTTTCTGTGGATGACACTGATCGGATTTTAACAGCTGCAAAAAAATATAATTTAATTGCTAAAGTTCATGCAAATCAGTTTAATAGTATTGGCGGAATTGCCGTTTCCACAAAGCACAAAGCACTATCTGTAGATCATTTAGAGGTTTTAACCGATGAAGATTTAACACATTTAAAAGCATCAGAAACAATGCCTGTTGCGCTTCCCTCCTGTTCTTTTTTCTTGGGAATTCCGTATACACCAGCGCGTAAAATTATAGATGCTAATTTACCGCTAGCACTAGCAACAGATTATAACCCAGGATCTACGCCTTCCGGAAATATGAATTTTGTAATTGCAACTGCATGTATAAAAATGAAAATGACGCCCGAAGAAGCTATAAACGCCGCAACAATTAACGGTGCTTTTGCTATGAATGTGTCCAACGAAGTAGGAAGTATTACAAAAGGAAAATTAGCAAATTTTATCATCACTAAAGAAATACCTTCGTACGGATTTATTCCCTACAGTTTTGGCTCTAATTTAATTGACGAAGTTTATATTAAAGGAAATATATTTTAATGCTTTTTAAAACAATCTCATACATCCAATTTCTTATAAGATCTACAAATCAGCATGGAGTGCATTCACCTTTTGTATACAATTTTATTACCAAAGGATTGTATACAAAAGAAATCAAAAATAATAGTATTAGTGAGTATTCTGAACTTAAAAAACTTTCTAAAAAAGAACAAAAAGTATTCTCGAAAATTATAGCATATTTTAAGATTGATCAACTTTATTTTGATGTTAAATCCTCAAATAAATCCGAAGATAAAGAATACAAAATCATTTATTTCAAAACCATAGAGAAAATCCAATCATTAAAATTAAATACCTTTAAAACAAAAGATATTCTTATTATTCACGGAATTCATCAACAGAAAAAAACAACTTTAAGGTGGCAAGAAATCATCAAAAGTAAAGAGGCAAAAGTTACCATCGATTTATTTTATTTTGGATTGATATTCTTCAGAAAAGAACAAGTAAAAGAACATTTTAATATTAGGGTTTAAAAGATTTACTTATTTATTCGTGTAATTGTTTAAGTGTTAAACTTTGCTAACGTTTCCCATTACAACTTTCAAACTTTGTAACTTTGCTACTTTACAAACTTTCAAACTTATTAAAATGAAAATATACACAAAAACTGGAGATACAGGAACCACCTCATTATTTGGTGGTACACGAGTAAAAAAATACAATTTACGCATAGATAGTTACGGAACTGTAGATGAATTAAACTCTTATATTGGTTTAATTAAAGACCAAGAAATTAGCATTACAATAAAAGATTCTTTATTGAAAATTCAGAATGAATTATTCACTTTAGGAAGTATGTTGGCAACTCCGCCAGATAAAGAAACCCTAAAAAATGGAAAAGAGCGATTAAATATTCCTAAAGTTGACGAAAATTCTATCCTTTATTTAGAAAATGAAATTGATAAAATGGATGCAGAACTTCCTCAAATGACTCATTTTATTTTGCCTGGAGGACATCAAGCTGTGTCATTTTGTCACATTGCAAGGTGCGTTTGCAGACGAGCGGAACGTTTATCTGTAGAACTAAATGACCATGAAACTTTAAATAATGACATTTTAAAATATTTAAACCGCCTTTCTGACTTTCTTTTTGTGTTGGCACGAAAGTTGTCTAAAGACTTACTAATAGAGGAAATAAAGTGGATTCCCGAGAAAAAATAATGAAGTTCTTTTTTTATTAATGTTATATTTCTTAAAAAAGACTTGCGTAATTGAGTAAAAAAATTATTTTTGCACAAAATTAAACAATTAAGAAATGTATTGGACATTAGAATTAGCATCTTATTTAGCAGATGCGCCCTGGCCGGCGACCAAAGACGAGTTAATAGATTATGCCATTAGAACTGGTTCTCCATTAGAGGTAGTAGAAAACCTACAAGATATGGAAGATGAAGGTGATGCATATGATTCAATTGTTGAAATTTGGCCAGATTATCCTACCGAAGATGATTATCTTTGGAATGAGGATGAATATTAAATAAAACAATTAAAATATAAAAAGTCTCTAAAGGGGCTTTTTTTTTTGTTTTCTTTTTAGGAAGAAAAAGATATTTATTTATCAAGCTTTTAAAAACTTGATTTACAGTAAAATAATAAAGCTAATCATTTTTAGCTTCTAAACCATTTAAGTACAATGAGCATTTTAAATTCAGTTATAAAACTTTTTGTGGGTGATAAACAACAAAAAGATTTAAAAATTTTACAACCAATTGTAGAAGCAGTAAGAAAGTTTGAAGCAGAAATTTCTAAACTTTCTCACGATGAATTAAGGGCAAAGACACAAGAGTTTAAAGATAAGATTAAAGTTGCAACAAAAATATTTGATGATAATATCAGTGCTTTAGAAATAGAAGCTAAAAATGCTGATATTGACAGACAAGAAGATATTTATGCAGAAATTGATACTTTAAAAGATGAAGCATACAAGGTTTCTGAGGAAACCCTATTAAATATAATGCCAGAAGCATTTGCCGTAATCAAAGAAACTGAAAAACGTTTTGTAAATAATAAAGAAATTGAGGTTACTGCAACTCCATTTGACAGAGAATTATCAGGAGAAAGAGATCATGTTTCATTAGAAGGCGACAAAGCTTTTTGGGCAAATTCCTGGGATGCTGCTGGTAAGCCTGTTGTTTGGGACATGATTCCTTATGACGTTCAGTTAATTGGTGGTTCTGTTTTACATCAAGGTAAAATTGCTGAAATGATGACTGGAGAAGGAAAAACATTGGTTTCTACGTTACCCGTTTATTTAAACGCATTAACGGGAAATGGAGTTCACCTTGTTACCGTAAATGATTATTTGGCAAAACGTGATAAAGCATGGATGGGACCTATTTTTGAGTTTCATGGTTTATCTACAGATTGTATCGATTACCATCAACCAAATTCTGATGCTCGTAGAAAAGCATACAACGCAGATATTACATACGGAACCAATAACGAATTCGGATTTGATTATTTACGTGATAATATGGCTAGTTCTAAAGACGATTTAGTTCAAAGACCTCCAAATTATGCAATTATCGATGAAGTAGACTCTGTTTTAATTGATGATGCTAGAACTCCGTTAATAATTTCTGGACCTGTTCCTCAAGGAGACAGACATGAATTTAACGATTTAAAACCATTAGTTGCAGATATCGTTTCAATACAAAGCAAACATTTAATAAGCGTTTTAGCAGGAGCTAAAAAATTAATTGCAGACGGAAATATCAAAGATGGTGGTTTCCAATTGTTAAGAGTTTACCGAGGTTTACCTAAAAATAAAGCATTAATTAAGTATTTATCGCAAGAAGGTATAAAACAAATCTTACAAAAAACAGAAAATTATTACATGGCAGACAACAACAAGTTGATGCCAGAAGTTGATGAAGATTTATTGTTCGTTGTTGAAGAAAAAAACAATCAAATTGATTTAACCGATAAAGGAATTGCTCATTTATCAGATAAAACTGAAAATGATAATTTCTTTGTTTTACCAGATATTGGTGTAAAAATTGGAGAAATTGATACGGCTGATACTACATCCGAAGAAAAAGTGTCTCAAAAACAAGAACTTTACAACGATTTCAGCATCAAAAGCGAGCGTATTCACACCATGAATCAACTTTTAAAGGCATATACGGTTTTTGAAAAAGATGTTGAATATGTTGTGATGGAAAATAAAGTAATGATTGTTGATGAGCAAACAGGACGTATCATGGATGGTCGTCGTTATTCTGATGGATTACATCAAGCAATTGAAGCTAAAGAAAATGTAAAAATTGAAGATGCTACTCAGACTTTTGCAACCGTAACTTTACAGAATTACTTTAGAATGTACAGAAAGCTTTCTGGGATGACTGGAACTGCGGTTACAGAAGCAGGTGAGTTATGGGAAATTTACAAATTAGACGTTGTAGAAATTCCTACAAATAAACCGATTCAGAGAGATGATCAAGAAGATTTAGTTTATAAAACTGCGCGTGAAAAATACAATGCAGTCATTGAAGATATCGTGAAATTAGTTGAGCAGAAACGACCAGTTTTAGTGGGTACAACTTCTGTAGAAATATCAGAATTATTGGGTAGAATGTTACAAATGCGTAAAATTCCACATAATATTTTAAATGCAAAATTACACAAACGTGAAGCGAATGTTGTTGCTGAAGCTGGTAAACCTGGCGTTGTTACAATTGCGACAAACATGGCGGGACGTGGAACCGATATTAAACTTACCGAAGATGTTAAAAAAGCGGGTGGTTTAGCAATTATTGGTACAGAAAGACATGATTCTAGACGCGTAGATAGGCAGTTAAGGGGACGTGCAGGAAGACAAGGTGATGTTGGGTCAACACAGTTTTATGTAGGTTTAGATGACAATTTAATGCGTCTTTTTGGTTCTGAAAGAATTGCCAAAATGATGGATAGAATGGGTTTAAAAGAAGGTGAAGTAATTCAGCATTCTATGATAACAAAATCTATTGAAAGAGCGCAAAAGAAAGTTGAAGAAAATAACTTTGGTATTAGAAAACGTTTATTAGAATATGATGATATCATGAACGCGCAACGTTCTTTTGTTTACAAAAGAAGACGTAACGCTTTAGACGGAAAACGTTTGCAAGTTGATATTGCAAATATGATTTTTGATACCTGCGAATCTATCATCAGCAGTAATAAGGCTGTGAAAGATTTTCAAAATTTTGAGTTTGAATTGATTCGTTTTTCTTCTATGACTTCTCCTTTTTCTAAAGAAGAATTTGAGAAATTACCAGAAAGAGAGTTAACAGATAAATTATATGATATTGTATCAAAACATTACAAAACTAAAATTGAAAGAAATGCAGTTTTAGCTTTCCCCGTAATTAAGGATGTTTTTGAAAATGAAGGCGATAAATATGAACGAATTGTAGTTCCCTTTACAGACGGTACTAAATCTTTACAAGTTGTAACTAACTTAAAAGAAGCTTATGAAAGTGCAGGAAAAAGCCTAGTAACTGATTTTGAAAAGAACATTACGTTAGCAATTATTGATGAAAACTGGAAAGATCATTTACGTAAAATGGATGAACTAAAACATTCGGTTCAAAATGCATCTTATGAGCAAAAAGATCCTTTGTTAGTTTACAAATTTGAAGCTTTTGAATTGTTTAAGAAAACGGTAGATGAAATTAATAAAGAAGTTTTATCCTTCTTATTTAAAGGTGAATTGCCTGCACAAGATAGAAAACAAATTTCTGAAGCTAGAAGCCAAAAAAGAGAACGTTTAAATACCACCAAAGCTGATGTTCAAAACTCTACAGAACAAGCTATTCAAAACTCTAGAAAACAACCGCAAGAACCTGTTGAGACTATTGTAAGAGATCAGCCTAAAATTGGTAGAAATGAAAAAGTTACCATTAAACAGGTAATAAGTGGAGAACAAAAAGAAGTGAAATTTAAACAAGCGATTCCTTTAATTGAAAAAGGAGAATGGGTAATTGTTAATAATTAATCGACATAATAGTAAAGAGTTCTCGATACAATTTTTCGAAAAAAAGTAAAATTATTCGATCAATTAAATTCTTTAAAAACTAAAAATCCGTTAAGAAATTTCTTAACGGATTTTTACTATTTATATTGATTTATAAATACTAAGAATTTAAAATTTAATCAAATTTAGTATTCATTTTTAAGTAATCTAAAAACTCTCTTTTTGTGTCCTTTTCTTTGAATTTACCACCAAATTCTGCGGTAATTGTAGAACTTTCGATATCTTTAATTCCTCTTGAATTTACACACAAATGTTTTGCATCAATTACACAAGCAACATCTTGCGTGCCCAAAGCTTCTTGCATTGCTTGCACAACTTGCATTGTTAACCGCTCTTGAACTTGTGGTCTTTTAGAAAAATACTCTACAATTCTGTTCATTTTTGATAAACCAATTACTTTTCCATCAGAAATATAAGCAACATGCGCTCTACCAATAATTGGCAATAAATGATGTTCGCAAGTAGAATACACAACAATATTTTTTTCTACCAACATTTCGCCATAACTGTAGTTATTTTCAAAAGTTGATGGTTTTGGCATATTCTTAGGATTCAATCCCATAAATAGTTCATTTACAAACGCTTTTGCAACTCTTTTTGGAGTTCCTTGTAAACTATCATCTGTTAAATCCATCCCTAAAGTGTTTAAAATATCTTTAACACTTTCTTCGATTTTTTTAATCTTTTCTTCATCAGAAATATCAAAAGCATCTGGTCTTATCGGGTTTTGTGCCGAGGTTCCCACATGGTTTTCTCCTATTTCATTAATTCTTTCGTCATTCATTTTGCTGCTCAATTCAAACATTTCAATCGTTATTAAGGTGCAAATTTACGTGTTTGCATCGTATTATTTTAATTTTTATATCAATTATAATTATTATTCAATAGACTTCAACAAGCCTAATTTAACATTTTTAAAATCAATTAAGCTTTTGCTCTTTATTCATAACTGATTGAATACTATTTTAACCAATTATTTTAAAATTTAACTGATACTTCAATCAGCGAGTTATTACAGTACAATCTCAAAAAGAGCATTTAACAAAATTTTAAAAACTACTTAAATACCAATTTAAAAAAGGCTTATCAGTAGAAACTTATCCAAACTTATTTAAAAGGACTATTTTAATTTTTCTACTAATTCTGATAACGAACAATCAATTTGATCACCTGAAATCATATTTTTTAAGGTGAAAACATCATTTTCTACACTAGAAACTACAAATTTAATTTCTCTAGTAGTAACATATTTCCATTGTCGTTTTTGTTGCTTGTTACTTTCACCTAAATCAGGATAAAACTCTGATTTTATATTATTTTCTCTTAAAAATTTTAACGCTTTCATTTTAAGTAGATCAGTAGCTGCATCAAAATTTAAGAAAACAACTTTTGGTTTTGGGTTATCTACCGTTTTGAACAAGCCTAGCTCTTCTAAAACTAAATAAATTCTATCTAATCCAAAAGAAATTCCCACTCCAGAAACATCCTTCAAACCAAAGATTCCTGTTAAATCATCATATCTTCCACCGCCGCCAATTGAGCCCATATTGACACCTTTTGGCGCTGATACTTCAAAAATTGCACCCGTATAATAATTTAAACCTCTTGCTAGTGTTACATCAACCTCTAAATTAGCCGATTCTAAACCTAAAGAATCAACTGCATGTATTACAAAATGCAACTCTTCTACTCCATTTTTTCCTTCTTCAGATGTTTGCAACATACTTTCTAAAGAAGCTAATTTGTCTAAATTTGAACCCGTAAAATTAAATAACGGTTGTACTTTTTCAATAGCTTCTTCCGTAATTCCTTTTGAGAGCATTTCTTTTACAACGGCATCTTTCCCTATTTTATCTAACTTATCTAAAGCAACCGTAAAATCGATTAATTTATCCTGCGCGCCGATAACTTCTGCAATTCCTGATAAAATTTTTCTATTATTTATTTTAATAATTGTCTTTGATAAACCTAGTTTACTAAAAACGGTATCGTATAATTGAATAAATTCTACTTCTTGCCATAAAGATGTACTACCAACAACATCTGCATCACATTGAAAAAATTCTCTAAAACGTCCTTTTTGTGGTCTGTCTGCTCTCCAAACAGGTTGCACTTGATATCTTTTAAAAGGGAACGTAATTTCATTTTGATGTTGCACAACATATCTTGCAAAAGGCACCGTTAAATCGTAACGCAATGCTTTTTCTGATATTTGAGAAGTTACTTTTAAACTATCTTTTTCTGATAACGATTTATCATCAGCCTTGGCTAAATAATCCCCAGAATTCAAAATTTTAAAAATAAGCCGATCACCTTCTTCACCATATTTACCCATTAAAGTTTCTGAATTTTCAAAACTCGGAGTTTCTATTGGTTGAAAGCCGAAAGTTTCAAAAGAAGCTTTAATCGCATTCATGATATACGTTCTATTTGCTACTTCTGTTGGCGAAAAATCTCTTGTTCCTTTTGGTATGCTGGGCTTCATAAAAATTAGTTATCAGTGTTCTTTTATCAATTATTTTTATTTACCAATCTATTTTTTATTGATAAATGATACTTAGCTTTTGACAATTTATGCCACAAATATCGTTAAAAAGGAGTAAAATTACTTAGTAGAATCGGTTTTATTTAATTGCTTTAACATAAACAATGAGGCGTTTAACTCAAAACCAAGTAACAAAATAATTGCATTTAACCAAACAAATAACATTAAGATTAATAAAGTACCAATTGAACCATATAACTGATTGTATTGTGCAAATTTAACTACATAAATTCCAAATAAATAAAAAGTAAATAAAGACAAAATAGTCGTTAGAATTGCTCCTGCGGAGAAGAATTTTACTTGTTTTACTTGTTTTGTTCCATACCTAAATAACAAAGAGACTGTTGTGAAAATCATAATTAAAAACAGGATGTTTTTACCGTAGTTTAGCAGATTTAAATCTTCTGTATTTAGCCAACCTTTATCATTCATTTTTGTTAATGCTACTTGATATAAAATCACTAAAGTTATTGTGATAATTAAAAATAAAGAGATTAATAAAGAAACTGCTAATGAAATTAAATAGGCTTTAAAAACGTTACGATTATCGCTTACATGATAGGAGTATTCAAAACCACCAAAAATAGCATTGATGCCGTTTGTCATTAAGAGGATAGAACCTAAGAATCCGAAAGATAATAAACCCCCATATTGATTATTTGTAATATCAATTAAAACAGAATCGACAGCTTCGAACGTTTGCGGTGGCAAAACATCTTTGATAAATGAAAATAAACCTTCGGGAAAACCTTCTATTGGGATATATGGAATTAACGTTAAAATAAATAGCATAAAGGGAAAAATTGCCATAAAAAAACTAAATGCAATTCCGCCAGCACGCGATGTTAATGCTCCTCTAATTATACCAATACCATACATCTCTAGAACGTCGTACAAAGACATTCCTTCTAAACCTGGTATTTTTATTTGTTTCCCAAATTTTACCAATAAATTTAAAATTGGTACTTTAGAGAGGTTCTTTTCTATTTCTTTTGTCATTTAATTAAGGGCAAAGTTTCAAAATTACATGGAGTAGCAAGGTTCAAAATTAATTTTATTTTGATTTAATACTTCTTATAAAACTTGATAACATTCTTTCTATTTCTTTAGATAATTCATGTAATTCATCAAATTTTTCTGAATAAAATCTAAATTAAAAGCAATTTCTAATTGAGCTTTTAATTCAAAAGTGACGCAATTGCAATATTCAAAAAACAAAGATAATCATTCAAACCTTCTCTTACATAACCTTCAGAAATATTACTAGGAATAGAAACAGTAGATCTTCTTAACTGAGACGCTAAATCAAAAGTTTCTTCTTTTGGAAAAGGTTTTTGAGACTGTATAAATTTCCGTAATAAAACTCATACATTTTGCCAGACTAATACATCTCTAAATGTCTTCATATCTTTTTTAAAAGTTAGAAAATTAACTATAATTGCAAAAGTACAAAGAGTAGCCTGTGACTATGCATCGTTGGAACTTTAGCATGCTGTTATTCTATATTTACTTTATTTAAATTTAAAAATATTTCTTTAAAAATCACATTTTTATCATTATTGGCTAAGGAATCTTTTAAAAATATAAAGTCTGCACCAACCGCCAAGCTTGCTAAAAGACCATAACTCTCATTAAAGACTAAGGCTCTATTATGACTTGTAACTTCTTTTGTTTGATACATTTTAAACGCTAAGCTTTTAGACTTGTATGGGTTTTTTTGAACGAGAAAAGTATCAATGTCGGTTATTAAAAAATCACGATCAAGATTATATTTCAAATCTATACTTTTAATAGAATCTTGGGAGTATTGATATTTAAAAATCTTTAAATCACCTTTTTTATTGATATTCAACTTTAGTTTTTGAATGCTATCATTTTGCAAAGAATAACTAAAAACCAAAATATTCTTCTGCTCGCTTTCACAAGAAAAAACAACAAAAATCACTACTAATACATAAAATTTTACATTTTTCATTCTATACTAATTTTATATGCTGATAAAAGCCCTGCAATATTTTCTTTGCTAAACTTTGCTCCTTTTAAATTATTTTTCTCTGGATTGATATTAAAATTAAACGCTGTCCTAAAGTCTGACTTTTCCAAATTACTGTTTTCAAAAATAGCTTCCCTTAAGTCACAATTATCTATAATTGAACCAGATAAATTAGTTTCTGTAAAATCTACTGCTTCTAAATTACAATTTCTGAATTTTGTTTTCTGAATTTTTAACTGATAAAATGATGAGAAATTTAACTGACATTCCTTAAACGAAAGCTGTAATAAAAACGCATCACATTCATTAAATTTCACACCCAATAATTTACAATTTATAAAATATACATCCTTAAAAGCGTTGTGTTTTACAGCAGTATTACTTAAATTACAATCTATAAATACGCATTCTACAAACTGAATATTTGAAGCACGAATACCCTCAAAATTACAATTTATAAATGTACAATTATCGTATTCTCCTTTGTTGATTGTTGTTTTTCTAAAATCAATTTTTGAGAATTCTTCACTTTCAAAATAATCATCCATCTTTTATTTGTTCAAAATTTTAAATTTAATGTTAAATATTTAATTGTGATACCCTTTAAATTTTGAACTTTATCTTTTAAAATCTCTAATTTTATAATGCTTTTAAACTCAAATCCATATTATAAACAGAGTGTGTTAATGCGCCCGATGAAATAAAATCAACGCCACATTCTGCATATTTTCTAATGGTGTCCTCGTTAATTCCGCCCGAAGATTCTGTTAAACATGCATCACCAATTAAAGCAACCGCTTTTCTAGTGTCTTCGTAATTAAAATTATCAATCAAAATTCTGTAAACACCTTTATTAGACAAAATTTCTTTAATTTCATCTACACTTCTTGCTTCTACAATTATCTTAATATCTATATTTTTTTCTGCTAAATACTCTTTAGTTTTTGAAATTGCAGCTGTAATTCCGCCTGCAAAATCGATGTGATTATCCTTAATCATGACCATATCGTACAAAGCAAATCTATGATTTTCTCCACCTCCAATTTTTACAGCCCATTTTTCTAAAGCTCTAATTCCTGGAGTTGTTTTTCTGGTATCCAACACTTTTGTTTTGGTTCCTTTTAATAAATCAGCAAAAAAAGCAGTTTTTGTAGCAATTGCACTCATTCTCTGCATCGCGTTTAAAACCAATCTTTCTGCCATTAAAATAGATTGCGATTTCCCAGAAACATGAAAAACAATATCGCCATATTTAACTTTTTCTCCGTCATTTATAAAAGTTTCAACTTGTAAATCAGCGTCAATATATTTAAAAACTAGTTTCGCAAATTCAACACCGGCAATTATTCCCTCGTCTTTTACCAATAATCTTGCTTTCCCTTCAGCATCTGCAGGAATACAAGAAAGTGATGTATGATCTCCATCACCAATATCTTCTCGAATGGCATTTTTTATAATGAGGTCTAATTCGTTGTCAAATTGTTCTTTTGATATCATATTTTTTTAATTCTGATGTAAAAATAGCAATGATTTTGAACTTTTAGTCTGTTATAGCGAATTTATGTTTTAAAAACTGATAAATTTGTAGCGCTTAAAGTTATTATAATCAAGAAAATAATTAATTCTCAACTGCGCACGAACAGATCTGAAAAAATGAAAATTAAACTACTGACAATTGGAAAAACAGACAACAAACAATTAATTAAATTAATTGATGAATATCAAAATCGTTTAAAACATTATATAAAGTTTGACTTAGAAATTATTCCTGATATTAAAAATGTTAAGAACTTAAGCGAAGTACAACAAAAAGAAAAAGAAGGTGAATTAATTTTATCAAAATTGCAAAATACAGATGAATTGATTTTATTAGATGATAAAGGCAAACACTTCACTTCTATTGAATTTTCTAAATATTTACAAAAAAAAATGAACTCAGGAATTAAACAATTAGTTTTGGTAATTGGAGGTCCTTATGGTTTTTCTGATGCCGTTTGCAACAAATCTCAAGGAAAAATATCATTATCAAAAATGACTTTTTCCCATCAAATGATACGTCTTTTTATTGTTGAACAACTTTACAGAGGTTTTACGATTTTAAAAAATGAACCTTATCATCATGAATAACCACAAAATCACGTTAAGTATTTAACTTTTGGGAAAGCTTAAATAGCCTTACTAATATTCTAATCAAAACTAATATTGATAGGTTTATTTTTAATTTTTGTTCAAAATATTTTAGCAATTCTTTTTCTACTCATTCCTTTTATTTTTTAAATACCTTCTAAATTCTAAGAAAATTTATATTTTGAGATTGTTTATCTAAAGAATGCCGAGCAAAAAATAATTTATAAAACTCACAATATAAACATACTATACCTAAAAAAACTCAATGAATGCTCTAAGCATTTCCGATTTAAAACCTTTAAAGAAAAAATATTACATCCTTTTTTTATAAAAATTTAAATATTGATTAAACTTTATTTTAAAACCAAAAATACCTTTGATTTTTTTAATTCGTAAAAATCTGTAAAATTCGTGTCTTATCTTTTGTAACTTTGAATCTTTAAAATTTTACAACAAAGAAATAATGAAACTCGTTTTTGCAACCAACAATCTTAACAAACTTGCGGAAGTTCAAGAAATGTTACCAAACTCAATTGAATTATTGAGTTTAAAAGACATCAATTGTTTTGACGAAATTGAAGAAACTGAAACCACTTTAGACGGAAATGCAAAGTTAAAAGCCAATTATATCACACAAAAATTTGGTTACAATTGTTTTGCTGATGATACTGGTTTAGAAGTTGACGGTTTAGAAGGAAAACCTGGCGTTTATTCTGCGCGTTTTGCTGGTGAACCTAGCAATTCTGAAAAAAACATCCAAAAAATATTATCAGAATTAGAAAACAAAACTAACAGAAAAGCACAATTTAGAACTGCTATTTGTCTTAATATTGATGAAAACCAATATTTGTTTGAGGGAATATGTAAAGGGGAAATTTTAACAAGAATACAAGGAGAAAAAGGTTTTGGATATGATCCTATCTTTAAACCTGAAGGGTACAGCACTTCTTTCGCCGAAATGTCATCCGAAGAAAAAAATAAAATTTCTCATAGGGGAATTGCAATTCAGAAATTAGTTCAATTTTTAAAGAAATCTTAAAATTAGGTTTGGAATGCAAGCAACCTAATCTTCATTTATGAAACAGACCAACTACTCAAAACAATTTATTTTTTTATCAGCTTCACTGATCGTTTTGTTTTTTATAAACATTAGTTTAGGCTCTGTTTCAATTCCGTTTAAAGAAATCTTTACGACGTTAATCGGCGGGATTCCTGCAAAAGAAAGTTGGGAAACTATTATATTAAATTTTAGATTACCAAAAGCAATTACAGCTGTTTTGGTTGGTTCTGGATTGTCTATTTGCGGATTATTAATGCAAACACTTTTTAGAAATCCTTTGGCAGGACCTTTTGTTTTAGGTATTTCCTCTGGTGCAAGTTTAGGAGTTGCTTTATTAATTTTAGGTTCATCTATTTTTGGAGGATTTTTACTAAATGCCTCAATCTCTAATTGGTCTTTGCCAATTGCAGCTAGTTTGGGTGCATTTTTAGTTTTATCAGCCGTTATTATTGCCGCTAATAAAGTTAGAAATACCATGTCAATCTTAATTATTGGTTTAATGTTTGGTAGCTTAACATCAGCAGTTATAAGTGTTTTGGCTTATTTTTCTGAAGCTGCTCAAATTCAGCAATATTTATTTTGGAGTTTTGGCAGTTTGGGTAATTTAAGTTGGAATGAAATTAGTGTTTTTGCAATCATTTATTTTATCGGAATTGCGGGAACCGTCTCGGTCATCAAACCTTTAAATAGTTTTTTATTAGGTGAAAATTATGCTAAAAGTTTAGGAATCAATATCAAAAAAAGTAGAAATATTATTTTAGCTATTACCAGTTTATTAACCGGTGTAATTACCGCTTTTTCTGGACCAATTGCTTTCGTAGGTTTGGCTGTTCCTCATATTGCACGCATGCTTTTCTCTACTTCTAATCATAAAATATTAATTCCGTCAACCGCAATTATTGGCGCCATTGTGCTATTAATATGTGATGCGATTGCACAATTACCAACAAGTGAATTTACCCTACCAATAAACGCTATTACATCCCTTTTTGGAGCACCGGTTGTTATTTGGTTGTTGATGAGAAAAAAAAGGATATTTGTATAGATAAAAGAATCAAAGTTACAGCGTATCGGAGCTATAAAAATTATTTCAAATTAGAATGAGAAAAAAATCTGTTGATCCAAAAAAGTTAAACAAATAAAAAATTACAAGATTAAACCACATACTAAAAATACCGTCCTTAAAACCGAAAACTTATCTATAGGTTATCAATCTAAAAAAGCACAAAATATTGTAGCTTCCGCTATTAACTTATCTATTGAAAAGGGGAAATTAGTTACTGTTTTGGGTAAAAACGGAATTGGAAAATCGACCTTATTAAGGACTATTGCTAAAGTCCAAAAGCCTTTAAGTGGCTCGATTTTCATCAATAATAAAAATTCAGAATCCTACAAACATCAAGAACTAGCAACATGTTTGAGCATGGTTCTAACAGAAAGACTTCCAGAAAGTCAATTAACCGTTTTTGAACTCGTTGCATTTGGTAGACAACCGTATACAAATTGGATTGATAAATTATCTGCTATAGATTTAGAAAAAATAACTTGGGCAATTGATGAAACTGAAATAAATCACTTAAAAGACAAACGCTTTTATGAATTGAGTGATGGTCAGTTGCAAAGAGTTTTAATTGCTAGAGCCCTGGCACAAGACACAGAAATTATCATTTTAGATGAACCAACGGCACATTTAGATATGCATCACACTATCAAAATTTTTTCATTACTTAGAAGTTTGGTAGAAAAAACATCCAAAACAATTATTATGTCGTCACATGAAGTAAATTTATCAATCAAATTTGCTGATGAAATTATATTATTTACGGATGATGAAATATTTACGGGAACTCCATCAGAATTGATTGAAAAAAATGCTTTCGATAATTTATTTCCTAAAGAAATTGTTAATTTTAACAGAAATTTACAACAGTTTATCATTAACAAAAAGTAATTTTGAGGATACAGTAACTTATTGTTACTTTTGAAATAATAGTAAAATCAAATCAAACACCTTTTTAATCGATGAAAAAAATACTCTATGCTGCTAGTGCATTGGCTTTTATGGCCTGCGGTTCTAGTAAAGATGCGTCAAAAGAAAACGATGCTAACGCAGATCAAGCTGCAAAATATGCTGCTTCTATTACTGCCAAAGACTTAGGTACTCACTTATTTATTTATGCTTCCGATGAATTTGAAGGCAGAAATACAGGTGAGCCTGGACAAAAAAAAGCAGTTGAATATTTAAAAACCTTTTATATGAATCAAGGTATTGCTTCTGCAATTGGAGGTAATGATTATTTTCAAGAAGTACCCGCAGAATGGTTAAATAAAAATGCACGTGGTGGAACTTTAAAAGATTCAGAGAATGTCGTTGCTTTTATTAAAGGAACAGAAAAACCTGATGAAATTGTAGTAATTTCTGCACATTTAGATCATGAAGGTATAAAAGATGGTGAAATATATAATGGCGCAGATGATGATGGTTCGGGAACTGTTGCTCTTTTAGAGATTGCTGAAGCCTTTAAAATGGCAGCAGAAGCTGGTAAAGGACCTAAACGTTCTATTTTATTTTTACATGTTACAGGTGAAGAAAAAGGATTATTAGGTTCTAAATATTATACTGAAAATCCTTTATTTCCTCTAGTAAACACAGTTTGCGATTTAAATATTGATATGGTTGGAAGAATTGACGAAAGACATAAAGATGACCCAAATTATGTGTATTTAATTGGTTCTGATAAATTAAGTACAGAGTTGCACAACATCTCAGAAGCTGTTAACAAAAAATACATGAATATTAATTTAGATTATAAATATAATGATGAAAAGGATCCTAATCGTTTTTATTATAGATCTGATCATTACAACTTTGCAAAAAATAATATCCCTATTATTTTCTATTTTAACGGTACACATGCAGATTATCACAGACCTACAGATACACCAGACAAAATTAATTACGAATTGTTACAAAACAGAACACGTTTAGTTTTTCATACAGCTTGGGAAGTTGCAAACAGAGAAACAAGAATTGTAGCTGATAAAGCAGTTTTAAAAGAAGAAGCTGAAGAATAAGTTTTTACTTATTCCATATATTAAAACCTCGCATTTGTGAGGTTTTTTCATTTTAATAAAGTAGTTTTCCTTCTTGATTTCTTCACGGAAAAAGAAGAACTTTCCATACAGCTGATGAATCAGGCCATAACCTGTGGAGGTATACTTTGAATATAGCTAGACAATTCATTAAAGGAAATAAAAAATTAGAATCAAAAACTTTTAAGTTTTAAAATCAGAAAAATCACAGGTGTTATAAGTTTAGTAATTTTATTTTTTTAACTTCATAAAGTAATTTTTTTTTAAACAGAAACTATAAATTACCTGCCGCGTCTTCCCGCGTTCATCTCACGAAATTCTTTCATTTTACTAGAAATAATTTCTTGATATGCCATCTTATTAACCTCTTTTCCTTTTGATGGAGCTTCAATTGTTACTTTACCCGAAGTATTCAAAACTAATTCAGAACAAAGAAAAGTAGTTTTATCATAACTTACCTCTAAAATTAAACCCGGAAGTCCCCAGAATTCTTGTGGTCCATGATTTACTGGTATTTGTGTAGAATACCAAGCTTCGATTGCGGTATATGGTATTGCATCTTCTAATGAATCATCTTTCTCTTTTTTTTCTCTATTATTTAACTTGTCCCAAGAAAAAGAGTACCAAGTTAGTTGTTCTGCAGGTATCATAGCAGTGGCTTTAAAACACACGTAATTTCCTATCATTTTTGTATCGTCTCCTAACTTCCATTCTATTGGCTGTAATTTATCTTTTACTAAAAAATCTTTACCATAGAACTCTTGGCTCTGAATTTGAGTATCTGTTACTAAATTTTTATACTGATCACCAGGAGTAAAATATTTACCCCAAGAATCCGTAGCACCAGAAATAGCATCTATTTTGTCATCCTCTTTAAAAAAAGATTCTTGATTATTAAAAGTAAGTGTGTAGGTTTTTTCTAACCTATTCTTCATTCTTGCTTCAATTTGCTTTTTTTGAACTTCCGTTAGTTTTGCGCCCCAATTACCTAAATCCATTTTAGTTTTAGAAATATAAGTAGCTTTTCCTTGAAAATCTTTACTTAAATTCAGCTTATTTTCAGGTTGATTATTTTTCGGAAATATTAGTGATAAGAATAAAAAAGTCAACGTAAAATATACAATTTTCATAAGTTTGTTTTTATCTAGTTTAACAAATTTAAGTAAATATTAGACAAAACGCTTGTTTTATAAAAAGAATTACTAGTTATTTATTCGTAGCTTTCAGGAGCTTTAATTGTACTGCTTCATTTCTTCATCATAAAACTCACCAGCTTTGTTCATTAAATCAGCTAGCTCAGTGGCAATATCTTCTTCATTTTCTCCAGTTAAATCTTCGAACCATTCTACTTCGTCGTCTTTTAAATTGATTAAAAAACGTGGAAACTCTGTGTGTAAGACAAAAATATCTTCAGGAAAGTTGCTGTTATCAGCTAGTAAAAATTTAGGTAAATCCATTTTATTTATTTTTTATTCTTGCCATAAATTCCCGAATTTCAACCTTTTATAATTCTAGAATCTCTGGCTTTTTTTATACTACTCTGTTTTCGAAAAAGGTGTTCTTTTATTTGTGCAAATTAATGAAATTTGAGCCTTGTTCAGGTTTATCTTCTATTAACTTTAAAGTTAACGAATTAAATCTAATAAATAATAAAATTGATGCCGTTGTTAATCCTGCTAATAGGCCAAGCCAAATACCAAAACTACCATACATTTCTTCTTTACCTAGAAAGTAAGAAACAGGAAAACCTACCACCCAATAAGAAATAAAGGTAAGAATTGTAGGTATTTTAACATCTTGTAAGCCCCGTAAAGCGCCCAAAACAACAACTTGAATACTATCTGAAATTTGAAAAAATGCAGCCGCAATTAGTAATTTTGATGCAATAGAAATTACTTCCATATTATCGGTATAATTAACCTTATCATTTAAATCAACATAAATAGTTGGCAAGCTTTTATGGAAAATAAAAAATAGTATCGCAAAAAACGTCGCTAAAATCAATCCTAAAAGAAATATTGAAAATGCAATTCTTCGTAATTCATTAAAATTTTGCAACCCCTTTTGATTACCAACTCTAATCATAGAAGCAACACTTAAACCCATAGCGACCATAAATGTCATGGAAGATAAATTTAATGCAATCTGATTTGCTGCTTGCGGATTTTTGCCTAATAAACCACTTAACCAAATTGCTGATGTAAAAATAGCTACTTCAAAAAACATTTGCATCGCACTTAAAGAACCTAAATTCACAATCTTTTTTATCATTAAAATATCCAAAACAAAGAATTTTATATCTTTTACAATTTGTGCAGAACGCTTTTTGTAACGCAACAAAAACCACAGATAAAAAACCATAACGATTCTAGAAACAAGTGTACCATAAGCTGCACCAACAATACCCATTTCGGGAAATCCTAACTTACCAAATATTAAAACGTAATTTAAAAATATGTTTATAACGTTAGCAAGTAAAGCTGCATACATTGGGTATTTTGTCATAGACATTCCATCACTAAATTGCTTTATAGCTTGGAAAATAACTAAAGGAATTAACGAAAATGCTACCAAATCTAAATACGGAATTGCCAATTCTACTACCTCTTTTGGCTGTTTCATTAAATACATTAATGGTTTCGAAAAATAAATTCCTAGAAACAATACAATGCCCAAACCAGTGCATAAAAACAATCCATTCTTATACGTAGATCTTGCTTGTTTAATATTATCGGATGCGTCTGCTTCTGCAATTAAAGGGGTTATTGCTGTAGAAAACCCTATTCCTATAGACATTGCAATAAACATAAAACTGTTTCCTAAAGAAACTGCTGCCAATTCTGCAGTTCCTAATTGCCCAACCATAATATTATCAATAAAAACAACAAAAGTATGGCCCAACATTCCCAACATTACAGGCGCTGCAAGTTTCCAATTGTATTTAAATTCTGATGTATACTGAGTAATATTCACTTTTATTTTTAATTATGGTTTGCAAAAATACAAATTTGAATCGCTAAAAAACACCTTAAACAACCTATTTTATAAACGAATTTTGACAATTAAATATATTTAAAAAAGTAAAGACTATTATTTTAAACTAAAAATAATATTATATGAGAATAAAAACTGCTATCAACACAAAAATAATTATTTGAGTCCATTTTAGATACAAACCAATATTTTTATTTTCTTTAATTTTTGCGGATATCACTCCTGCTAAAATAGCAATTCCAGAAAAAATGATAAGTGAAACTAACATAAACAACAATCCTAAAACATAAAACTGAAGTACCGTAGAAATACTACCAGAAAACAAAAAGCCTGGAAAAAATGCTAAAAAGAAGATAGACACTTTCGGATTTAAAACATTCATAATAAATCCTTGTTTAAACAACTGTAAAGTAGTTCTTTTTACCACATTATCTTCTGATAAAATAATTGATGCATCGGATTTATAGACTTTAAAAGCTAAATAAATTAAGTAAAATGAACCAAATAATTTAATGGCAAAGAATAAATTTTCTGATTCCTTTATGATTGCTGAAACTCCAAAGGCCAACAAAGTTGTATGAACTAAACATCCTGAAATTAGCCCAAAAACAGTTGCTAAACCAAACTTTTTACCATTTACAATACTTTGTGTTAAAACAAATATATTATCTGGCCCTGGAGAGATTGCTAAAATAGAAGTTGCGAATGCAAAAGATAAAAGAGTTTCTATCATTACAGTAAAAATACACTTTTTTGTACATCCTATTGAAACAAAATCTATTGTTCCTTTCGTTTTTTCAAAGTTTTATAATCTTAGTTTTAGTAATTGATCTGTTTTATCATCAAACTTAAAAACAAATACTAAAACAATTTTGTTTGACACAAGTACTAAAAACCTAAACAAAAATAAGTTCTTAACTCTTAAATATATTACCTTTGTAAAGTAGTTTAATAAATTGAAATTCTAGAGAGAGAATAAACTAATATTTACTTAAATAATTCTTGTTTGCAAATATTATTTTTTCATATTGACTGCTTTCTGAATGGTCATAATAGATAAATGTGCAAAAAAAGAATATTTAATGTTGACAATTTTTTAAAATAAAATATTAATGGGTTTTTTAATCCTTTTTACTACTTGTTGGGCAATGGAGTTCATGACTTGGTTTACACATAAGCTTGTGATGCATGGCTTTTTATGGAATTTACATTCAGATCATCACATGCCAAAAAGAACCCGTTTTTTTGAAAAAAATGATGCTTTCTTCTTGATTTATGCAATTCCGTCTTGGTTGTGTATTATGTTAGGTTCTATTTTTGCCGAATGGACGATTATGTATATTGGTTTTGGAATTTTAGCATACGGAATTGCTTATTTTTTAGTGCACGAAGTATTTATTCACCAAAGGTTAAAATGGTTCAGAAATAGTGACAACACTTATTTAAGAGCCATTCGAAGAGCGCATAAAATTCACCACAAACATATTGGAAAAGAAGATGGAGAATGTTTTGGAATGTTAATAGTGCCTTGGAAATACCTCAAACAAGAACTTAAAAAGGCTACAGCTTAATGAAAAAAGTCATTATTATTGGTTCTGGAATTGCTGGAATTGCATCTGCAATTCGACTGCAAAACAAAGGTTATGTTGTGCAGGTTCTTGAAAAAAACGCCTACCCCGGCGGAAAACTTACACAACTTAAAGGAAATGGGTTTAGGTTTGATGCAGGCCCTTCTCTTTTTACCATGCCTAATTTAGTTACCGAGCTTTTTGAAATTTCTGGCAAGAATCCTTCTGATTATTTCAATTTTGATAAACTAGATATATTGTGTAATTACTTTTATGAAGACGGAACACGTATTTCCGCAAATTCAGATATACAAATTTTTGCGGATGAAATTGAAAAAAAAACTTGTGATTCTGCTGAGAATGTAAAAAAACATCTAGAAAAAAGTCAATTTATTTATAAGGCTACTGAACAACAATTTTTAAACAAATCACTGCACAAAATAGAATCGTTTCTCTCTCTCTCCACACTTGCTTCTATTTTTAAACTTCCTTTTCTGAATATTTTTAGTTCAATGAATCAAGTGAATGAAAAAGCATTTAAAGATTCTAAAACAATTCGATTATTCAATAGATATGCTACTTACAACGGTTCTAATCCATATAAAGCTCCTGGTATTTTAAATATTATTCCTCATTTAGAATTTGGATTAGGCGCTTATTTGCCAAAAGGTGGCATGCACGAGATTACAAATAGTTTGGTAAAACTGGCGAAAGAAATCGGAGTAAAATTTTATTTTAATGAAGAAGTAACGGCTATTGAAACAGACAATAAATTAGCAAAAAGTGTAGTCACAAAGTCAGGAAATTACGAAGGAGATATTATTGTTTGCAATGCAGATATCCATACTGTATATGATAAATTAATTCCGTCAGCAAAAAAACTAGAAACAGTTGATAAACAAGAACGATCAAGCTCTGCTCTTATTTTTTACTGGGGAATTGGCAAAGAGTTCCCTGATTTAGATGTCCATAATATTTTGTTTACTGAGGATTATAAAACTGAATTTAACCATCTTTTTGATTCCAAAACTATTTACGAAGATCCAACTATTTACATCAATATTACAAGCAAACATATTAAAAAAGATGCTCCAGAAGGAAAAGAAAATTGGTTTGTTATGATTAATGTTCCTTCTGTTTATGGTCAAGATTGGGACCACATGATTGCAGTTGCAAGAAAAAATATCTTATCTAAAATCTCCAGAGTATTAGGCGAAAACGTTGAAAAACTTATCGAATTTGAAGAACAATTAACCCCTCAACTTATACAGAATAAAACAAATTCTTTTAAAGGTTCTTTATACGGTACATCAAGTAATACTCGTTTTTCGGCATTTTTACGGCATAAAAACTTCTCTTCTGAATACAAAAATATTTATTTCTGTGGGGGAAGTGTACATCCTGGTGGGGGAATTCCACTGGCGCTTTCATCAGCAAAAATCATTGCTAAATTTATAAAATGACAAAAATAATCTCCTTAGAAAATCGATGGATTGGGCTTTTGCTTTTGTTCTATTTTTTCGGGTTACTCGGCATTTCTTTCGTGCAATATCGAGATTTATTTTTGCCACTTACCCCCTTTAACTTATTACTTACATTAGTAGTTTTTTATAAAGTAAACGAAGATTATAGCAACAAATTTTTAATCCTTTCTTTCCTTATTTTTCTTATCGGATTTTCAGTGGAAGCAATCGGAGTTACTACAGGTGTTTTATTTGGAAGTTATGCTTATGGAGATCTTTTTGGAATCAAAATTTTTGAAACCCCCATTATGATTGGTGTTAATTGGTTGTTTTTAGCACTCAGCACATATGGAGTTGTTCAATACTTCACAAAAAAAGCATTGTGGCTTATTTTAGTACCCCCAGTATTAATGACTTCCCTAGATTTCTTAGTCGAACCGGTTGCCATAAAATTAGATTTTTGGAATTGGGAGAACGAAATTATTCCCTTACAAAATTACCTGATGTGGTTTATTACGAGCATTTTTATTCATGGCTTAATTTACTTTTTTCGCCCTAAAATAAATGCAAAAGTTAGCTTCGTAATTATTGTTAGTCAGCTTATCTTTTTTGGAGTTTTAAATTTGGTTCTGTAATGGATTTTACTGAATTTAATTACTGTAAATTTTTACTTTACCACCAACCAAAATAAATGTGTCTTCAAATTAATTATCATTAGTGTCCGATAAATAATTTTAAAAGCAGGATTTCCATAGTTGGATTTCCTGCTTTATTTATATCTTGATTTTTACCACAAAATTGAGATATGAACAAAAGTACACACTTTAGCGGAACACCAATAATTAAACAGATTTTAAAATATATACCACAAGCAGATATTACTCGGACAGCCAAAATCTATAACAGTGACCGCTACTACAAAAAGTTTAAAACCTACGACCATTTAGTCACGATGCTTTATGCCACAATGAGTGGAGTTTCCTCACTTAGAGAGTTGTCGACCGTTTTATTAGCTTGTGAAGGGCGTATCAGCCATTTAAATCTAAAACATTTCCCTAAGCGAAGTACATTGTCAGATGCTAACAAGAAAAGAACCAGTGAAGTCTTTGGAGCAATTTATTCAAAATTATACAAACGCTACGCTCCATTTTTATCGGACAGCAGTCCATTAAAATCTCCTGTAAAGAATTTAAAAATTGTAGATTCTACCACAATCAGCCTATTTAGTGATATTTTAAAAGGAGTTGGTCGTAATCCTATTACAGGTAAGAAAAAAGGAGGTATAAAGATGCACACAATGATAAATGCTTTGGAAGATGTACCTTGTCTGATACGTTTTAGCAGTGCTGCTACTCACGACCACACTTTTTTAAAAGAGTTAAATTTAGAGAAAGATTCTTTTGTCGTTTTTGATAAAGCATACAATGATTATCTCCAATATTTAGAGTGGACTTTAAATGATATTTACTTTGTAACTCGCCAAAAAGACAATGCTGTCTATAAAAGCATTAAAGAATTTGATTTAGCAGACAAAACAAGTGATGCAATACTAAAAGATGAACTTATATTGATAGAAAAAGACGATAAATCTATTCAAATAAGAAGAGTTGCTTATTGGGATGCTACAAAAGAAAAGGTATATGAGTTTATCACCAATAATGCAGAAATATCTCCAGACCAAGTAGCAGATATATACAAACACAGATGGCAGATTGAAACGATGTTTAAAAGACTCAAGCAGAACTTTCCCCTTAAATATTTTCTTGGAGATAATCAAAATGCAATAGAGATTCAGATATGGTCAGCATTAATCATTCAACTCATCATGCTTGTGATACAAAGAAAAATCAAACGAAAATGGGCATATTCAAATATGGTTTCTGTGATGAGATTTCATCTGATGACCTACATTGATCTGTTTAAATTTCTCGAAAACCCAAACAAACAATGGTGGGAACTCACATCAAAACCTCCAGATATACAACTGCAACTTTTTAAATAGACACCTTGCTAACTCAAAAAGAAAAATATAGAACGTGTTTACTGGGCTCAAAAATGGGTTTAATTAAAATTTGTAGTTTTATCGGACACTAATGATAAATTATATAAAATAGGTTGTTTTAAAAACTTTATATAATCTCACCTATATTTAAATAAAAAACTATGAAGTAGCTAGAATCTCTTTATTAATCTTTTTAATCAAACCTGGGCCTTCATAAATAAAACCAGTATAAATTTGCACTAAATCAGCACCAGCTTTTATTTTTTCCAATGCATCTTTTTCTGAATGAATACCGCCTACTCCAATTATAGGGAAAGATTTGTTAGATTTATCTGCTAAATATTTGATCACTTCTGTACTCTGATTTTTAATTGGCTGTCCGCTCAAACCTCCATTACCAATTTCTTCTAAACGTTCTTTAGATGCTTTTAAATTAACTCTATTCGTAGATGTATTTGAAGCTATTACTCCGTCAATTTTAGTTTCTGCAACTAATTCTATAATTTCATCTAGTTGTTGATGATTTAAATCTGGAGCAATTTTAAGAAGAATGGGCTTCAACTTTGATGCATCAGATAAAGAAAGTTCAATATTTAATTTCTGACAAGCGAAAATCAACTCTAATAAATACGCTTTGTCATTTAATTTTGCATGACTTCCTACATTTGGACAACTTACATTTAACACAAAATAATCTACGTATGGATGCAAACCTTTAAAGCATTCAAGATAATCTGTAGTATAATTTTCTGGCGATGTTTCCGTATTTTTACCAATATTTCCACCAATAATAACGTTGCCTTTATTCTTTTTTAATTGTTGAATGACAACCTCTAAACCTTCATTATTAAACCCCATTCTATTAATAATTCCTTGATCTTCTTTTAAACGAAATAATCTTTTCTTCGGATTCCCAACTTGACCTTTCGGCGTTACGGTGCCAATTTCTATAAAACCAAAGCCAAAATTTGCCAATTCATTATACAAAACCGCATTTTTATCAAATCCTGCAGCTAAACCCACCGGATTTTTAAAAGTCAATCCAAATAAAGTACGTTCTAATTTTTTATCATTGACTTGATATAAAGTTCTAAAAATATTTGAAACCAAAGGAATTTTACATAAAATTCTAATTAAAGAGAATGTAAAATAATGAACCTTTTCTGGATCAAAAAGAAATAAAATTGGCCTTATGATTAATTTATACACTTATGAGGTTTAATTGTTACATTTAAATACTATTATCTTAGAACGGCTCCTAAATTTTTCTCGAAAGTTTGCTGTAACTTTTGCATTATTCCATCTATTTGTTTGTCTTCTAATGTTCTAGTTTCATCTTGTAAAACAAAACTAACTGCATACGATTTTTTACCTTCAGGTAATTTATCCCCTTCATATACATCAAATAAATCTACTTCTTTTAATAAATTTCTTTCTGATTGAAAAGCTAAATTGTATACTTCCTTAAATTCAGTTTTACGATCAATCAACAAGGCTAAATCTCTTTTAACAGATTGAAATTTTGATAATTCTGAAACTTTACTATTTTTATTACTTGATACTTTTAAAACATTTGCCCAATTAAAATCCGCAAATAAAACTTCTTGTTTAATTCCGAATTCCTTCAATATAGAACGATTTACAACTCCAAAATCTACTAATTTAATTTTACCTAAACTTAAAGTGATCCCCTCCGAAAAAATATCCTCTTTAGTTGGTGAAGTTTTTAAATTTTCAATGCCTAATCTACTTAAAACTGATGTCACTACCCCTTTTAAATAAAAGAAATCAGAAATGTTAGCCACTGTCCTCCAAGATTCTTTTGTTCTACTTCCAGTTACAAAAAGTGTTAGATGTTTGTCTTCTTGGTACTTGTCATTGTACTTATGATATGTTTTGCCAAATTCATAAAGTTTTAAAGAATTATTCTTTCTATTTATATTGTAAGAAACAGACTCTAAACCACTGAATAACAAAGACTGACGCATGACACCTAAATCAGTACTTAAAGGATTTAACATCACAACATTTGCCTCTTCCTGTAAGTTTTCTGTTAAGTTTGTATATGCTGCTTTTGTTAAAGAATTTGCCATTGTTTCATTAAACCCTAAGGAGCTTAATTGATTTGCAATAACATTCTCAATCTTAATATCAGTATTAGAATCAAAAGAAATTGAAGTATTTAATTTATGAGAAAACTCAATATTATTATACCCAAAAACACGTAAAATTTCTTCAATAATATCTGCTTCACGCTGAACATCAACTCTGTAAGAAGGAATTGTTAACCCTAACCCGCTTTCTGTTTCACTATTAATTTTAATTTCTAAAGAAGCTAAAATATTCTTAATAGTTTCTTTATCAATCTCTTGCCCAATTAAACGATACGCATTTTCATAAGAAAAGAATACTTGAAAATCTTCAATTTTAACAGGATAAAAATCAGAAACATCCGAAGCCAATTTACCTCCTGCATATTGTTCAATTAACAAAGCAGCCCTTTTTAAAGCATATTCTGTGCTATTTATATCAATTCCGCGTTCAAATCGAAAAGAAGCATCCGTATTTAGAGCGTGTCTTTTTGCAGTTTTTCTGATAGAAACTGCGTTAAAATAGGCACTTTCTAAAAAGATAGCAGTCGTGTTTTCTGTTACTCCAGATTTTAATCCGCCGAAAACACCTCCCAAACAAAGGGGATTGGAATCTGCGTCACAAATCATAATATCGTCTGCAGAAAGCGTTCTTTCTACTCCATCTAAAGTTGTAAACTTAGTGCCTTCTTTTAACGTTTTAACAATAATTTTATTCCCTTTAACTTTCTGAGCGTCAAACGCGTGTAACGGTTGCCCTAACTCATGCAGCACATAATTTGTAATATCTACAATATTATTTTTTGGCGTAATTCCGATGGCTTTTAATCTATTTTGAATCCATTTTGGAGAATCTTTTACAGTAATATCTGTAATTGAAATTCCACAATAACGAGGTGCTAATTCTTTGTTTTCAACTTCTACATCAAAACGCAACGTTCTTTCATCCACATGAAAATTACTGACAGAAGGAGAAATCAATTCTAATTTATTTCCTTTTTGAATTAATCCTGCTCTTAAATCTCTAGCAACGCCAAAATGACTCATCGCATCAGATCGGTTTGGAGTTAAACCAATTTCAAAAACGTAATCTGTTTCTATTTTAAAAACTGCTGCTGCAGTGGTTCCTTCTTTTATATTTTCATCTAAAACTAGAATTCCGTCATGACTCGTTCCAATACCTAATTCGTCCTCGGCACAAATCATTCCATGACTTTCTTCTCCTCTAATTTTACCTTTTTTAATTATAAAACCTTCGCCTTTATTATCATATAAAGTTGTGCCAATGGTAGCAACAGGTACTTTTTGACCAGCAGCAACATTTGTAGCACCACAAACAATTTGTAAAGGTTTCCCATCACCTAAATCGACGGTAGTTATTTTCAATCTGTCGGCATTTGGGTGTTGTATGCTAGTTAAAACTTTACCAACTATGACGCCTTTTAAACTTCCTTTTATAGATTCTTTCGTTTGGATACCTTCTACTTCTAAACCTAAATCGGTTAATAATTCACCTATTTTGGTAGCTTCCTCGCTAATTTGCAAAAATTGTCGTAACCAATTATATGATATTTTCATTTGTTTTTTTAAACATTTTAATGCTGCAAATTTAAAGTTTTTTATCAACTTAATTAACACAAAATCCCATTTAAAAATGTTTATAATTTATTGTGCTTACCAAGATTATTGAAAATTTAATAAATGAGGTTTTTTATTCTGATAATCAGATTTTTAGTATCCCTTTATTATGAAATTGAAACATCAAAATAATTACAAATAAGTACTCATGGCAATCTATTAAAAATGTAAAGCAAAAAATAATTGTGGTTTATTTTTGAAATAAAAAAAGCTTTTCACACACCTTTTTAATGCTCATAAAAATGATTACTTTGGATAAAATTAACTGCTGTAAGATTAAAAATACGTTTAGATATAACCTACCTTTTAAAGCTGTAAAAATAATTAATGAATTTTAAAGTAGTAAAAACAAAGAAATCATAATTAATAATTATTGATTTTACCAAGTTCAAAATAAATACCTTTGTATTTTAATTAAAAGCAATGTTACAAAGAACACCTAATTACATAAAATATATTTTCACCAATTTCATTTTATTAATTGTTTTTAATACAATTTTTAGGATGTTGTTTTATTCTTTTTTTGCTGAATTAGAAACCGCAACCTCATCCGAAGTACAAAATGCTTTTTGGTTAGGTTTTCGTTTTGATATTAAACTAGCAGCTATTGCAATTTTTCCTTTATCCCTTTTAGTTTTAATCGTCAATAAACGCTTTTTTACCAATTCCTTTTACAGAAAATTTGCAAACATTTATCTCGTTTTAACCTACATTATTCTAACCGTATTTTACGCAATTGACTTCGGATATTATGACTATTTATCCATAAGATTAGATGCTGCTTCTCTACGATTTTTGGAAGATTTAAAAATTTCATCACAAGTTTTGTTGGAAAGTTACCCTGTTTTTAAAGGATTGATTGGTTTCTTAATTCTTGGTTTTCTGATTTACAAATTGTCAAAATTTATTTATTCTAAATTCAAAAATAATCAAAAGCATATTTCTAAAAAGATAAAAGCTATCTATTTTATTGCTACTTTTTTACTATTAGCTTTCAGTGTTTACAACAGTTTTAATCATTATCCTTTGCGATGGAGTGAAGCTTTTTTCTCTAAAAATAATAAGGTAAATCAGTTTGCTTTAAATCCTGTTTTATACTTTTTTGATAGTTTTGCTTTTAGAAGTGAAGCTGTAAATATGGATGAGTTTAAAAAATATTACCCCGTAATTGCTAAAAAATTACAATTACCAAAAGACTCCATTTCCTTTGAAAGAAAAGTGGTTTTTACAGACTCTTTAAGCAGCAAACCAAATGTTGTTTTTGTAATGTTAGAATCTGTAGGTGTAAAACCGTTAAGTTATTATGGAAACGCCATAAACAGTTCACCCAATATCGATTCCTTAATTAAGGAGAGTTTGAGTTTTTCCAACTTTTACGTTCACAAATCTGGAACCGCTGCAAGTGTTTTTGCAAGTGTTACGGGTTTGCCAGATATTGATGATGTAAATACGGCTTCTAGAAACCCAATGATTATTGATCAACGTATTTTATTTGATCAATTTGATGGCTATGAAAAATTATATTTCTTAGGCGGAAGTGCGAACTGGGCAAATATTCGAGGTATTTTTCAATCGAATATCAAAGGATTAAGAATCTTTGAAGAAGGAAGTTATAGTACTGAAAACAGAGCTGATGTTTGGGGAATTGATGATTATGAATTATTTAGTGAATCTGACAAAGAGCTTAAAAAATTACATGCCCAAAACCAGCCATTTGTCGCTTATATTCAAACTGCATCTAATCATATGCCTTTTACAGTTCCGGATAAAAAAGAAAGCTTCACTCCTTTTTCTGAGGATTCTATTTCTAATATATTATTGGAAAAATCAGGATTTAAATCTGTTGCTCAATTAAATGCTTTGCGTTATTTAGATTTTAATATTGGCAAGTTTTTAGAAAGAGCGAAAAAATCTGGATATTATGATAATACTGTTTTTGTATTTTTTGGCGATCATAATACGGCTATGAATAGAACAGATCAATACACAAACGAATATGATTTAAATATTCAATTGCAACATGTTCCTTTTATAATTCATGCACCACAATTTGTAAAACCTAGAGAAATTACTAAAAATGGAAAATTAATTGATATGTTTCCAACAGTATTAAGTTTGCTAAAAATGGATTATACAAATTATACTTTAGGTAACAATCTCTTAAGTAGCATGAAAACATCTTCATTTATATATTTAAAAATTAATGGAGAACCTGCGGTTGGTTTGTTGCAAGATAGCATGTATTATTCCAGAACAAACATTACTAAAACAAAAAGTTTGTACAATTTAAATAGTAAAGTTTTGATTGATTTGAAAGACGAATATCCTAAGAAAGCTGAAGAAATGGACAGTCTTTTATCTGCATATTACAATGCTACAAAGTATTTATATTTCAATAATAAAAAGCTAGACAAATAGTTTTTTAACTATCTTTTTAAAAAGGAAATAATATCCATTTGCGAGTAAAATACCGGTTAAAATTCCCAAAGAAATATCTAATGGAAAATGCACACCTAAATACAATCTGCTATACGCAAATAGTAAAGGAAAGAATAAAATTAAATAAATGTATTTGTATTTTTCTCTTAATAAAAATATTATAAATATGGAGAAAAAAGTAGATGTTGTGGCATGACCTGAAATAAAACTAAAACTCTGTGGATTTTTTAAATGCCTTAATAAATGCTGAATTTCAGGATCATTATTAGGTCTTAATCTTTCCATAGAATCCTTAATTAGATTTACAAATTGGTCTGAAAAAGCTACTAATATAATTAGCGATACGATTATAAAACCTCCTTTTTTCCATCCAAAAGACTTAAATATTAGATAGATAATAAAAAGGAACAAAGGGGTCCAATTAAATTGGTTGGTAATTATCAACCAAAATGAATCCCATTGTTCACTTCCTAAATTATTTAGGAAAATAAGTAATTCTTTATCTTTTTGTATTATTGAGTCAAACAAATTATTTTCCAATTTCTAAGATTTCTACTTCAAAAACTAGGTCAGATTTAGCTGGAAAAGGCCCATATTTTGCTTCACCAAAACCAATATAGTAAGGGATAAAAAGCCTTGCTTTTTCTCCTTTCTTTAAAGTGGCAACTCCTTCTTTAAAACCAGTTATCATTGGTTTTGAAGCATCATTTAACTGAAACACAAATGGCTCTCCATTATCTTCTGTAGATTGGATTTTTGTACCATCAGCAATATACAAGGTGAAATCAGTTTTAATCGCTTTATGATTAACGACTTTTTCCCCTTTCGGATTCTTCTTTAGCATTAAAATGCCCAAACCAGAATCTGTTTTAACCGCTTTTGATTGATCCATTTTTGATGAAAATGTAGCTTTATCTTCTAAATATTTAGCATATTTAGCAATGTCTGCTTCCATTTCTCTTTGTGCTCGATCCTTTTTACTTTCCGTATATTTAATTAGCTCTTTATCAAAAACTAAAGCAGCATCAAAAGATATTGCTTTAGCTCCTATTCTAATTATTTTTACAGCAAGTATGGTGTCTGATTGTTGTATTTTATTTACAACTACCAATCTTAAAGAATCAATAGCATTTTTAAGCTTTACAGTACCTTTTATTTGCTTTTTTAAGGTATTTAGTTGTGTATTATTGAGTATTGCTTTACCAAAAACAGTATGCTTGCCATCTAAATGAGGGATCGCTTTGTGGGTAATAAAAAACTGACTTCCATTGCGTTCTGGGCCACTATTTGCCATAGATAAAACTCCGGCATCATCATGAGCATGCAGTAATTTACCATCTTTGTCTTTTGTAAGTTCGTCTCCGAACATATAACCAGCAGTACCTGTTCCTGTTGCTGTTGGATCTCCTCCTTGAATAATAAAGTTTGGTACAACTCTATGAAAAGTTAATCCATCGTAATACTTTTTTCCTTTAAAAGAATCTAAAACTTTCGTATTAGTTCCTTCTGCTAAAGAAATAAAATTAGCAACAGTCATTGGTGCGTCGTCTGCATATAGCTCTAAAAGAATATTCCCTTTGTTGGTTTGTATTTCTGCATACAAACCATCCATTAAGTTTTTATATTTTTTAGAGGTACACCCCGTTATTAAAACAAAAGCAAAAAAAATGTAAATACCGTTTTTCATTTACTCTTTTATAATCTCTAATAACTCTAGTTCAAAAATTAAAGCTGAAAATGGTTTAATTAATTCGCCTCTTTGTTGAGCTCCATAAGCTAAATCTTGTGGAATAAAGAATCTATATTTTGCACCTGAATTCATTAAAGCTAAACCTTCGTTAAAACCAGGTATAAATTGATTTGCATTAGACTCCATAGGTTCTTTTCTGTCTACAGAACTATCAAAAACTTGACCATCAATAGTTGTTCCATGATAGTGAATCTTAATTTTTGAAGTTGGTACTGCTTGCTCTCCAGTTCCTGATTTTAAAATAACATATTGCAAACCACTGTCTGTAGTTACTACGCCTTCTTTTGTTTTATTTACAGCTAAAAAATCTTCACCTGCTTTTTTAACCTCAGCAAATTTTGCTTCCGCATCTTTAGCCGATTTTTCTTGTGCTTCTTTTTGCTTAGCTACCTGTTGTTTTTGAAAGAAATCTCTTAAAAATGCATTTAAATCTTTTTCTGCAATTAATAGATTCGTAGAATCCATTCCGTTTCTGTACCCTTGTACAAATAAATCTGTACTTGCTTCATCAAAATTTGCTTTTACTTTGATAGCCATATCCATCCCTAAAGCATAACTCGCAGAATCAATTTCTGTCTCTAAAGATTTTACATCTGCTTTTTGCCCTTTACAAGAAGTCAAAGACGCTACTGCTGCCATAATTACTAAACCTTTTAATATTCTCATTTTTCTATTATTTAATGTTTGTTAATGTTACTGTACTAATTATTGATTGATTAATTCCTATTTTATTTCCATCTCCAGTTATGCCAAAAGCGCTGTAAGAAGGAAGTACAAATGTAATGGTTTCTCCTATTTTCATCAACTTTATTCCTTTTTGTAATCCAGAAATAAAATCCTCTTTATCAACTACATAACTTTTAATTCCCAAATCTTCTTTGCTATATAGTATAGAATCATTCAAATTTCTGATCTCATATTCAAAAATTACTTCATTTCCTTTCTCTGGAATTGGTGCATTTTCTTCTATTTTATGGATGTATGTATACCAAAATCCTTGGGAAGATTGAACATATACTTTTGCCGAATCATTTTTTATCAGTTGAAGAATTTTATCGTCTTCAATCTTATTTAAAGAGATAGCTTTTTTAATAGTTTCTTTATATAATGTTGTGGATGGCTTCGGATTGATAGGTTTTCTTGGAATACTCTTAGAACAAGAAAAACAACATAGCATCAAAAAAATAAATAATTATTCTTCATAAGAGGTTTCTAATTCAGATTTATAAGTTGCAACTAATGCTGTAAATTTAGTAACTGATTCTGCTAATGATACATTAGATTTTCCTCCCGCAGCATTATCATGCCCTCCACCTTCAAAATGATTTCTAGAAAATTGATTTACCGAAAAATTTCCTTTTGATCTAAAAGATATTTTTATAATTCCCTGCTCTAGATCTTCAATAAAAATGGCTGCAAAAATAATTCCTTTTAAAGACAATGCATAATTTACGATGCCTTCCGTATCTCCTTTTTGAAAATCAAAACGTTTTTTTTCTTCATCAGTTAAAGTGATGTATGCTGTTTTATAAGTTGGTAAAATTTGCAAATTACTTAAAGCCTGTCCTAATAACAACAATCTGTTGTATGAATTTGAATCATATACATTGTTATGAATTCTATCATTTTGAGCGCCCTTATCAATTAAATCTGCAATAATTCTGTGCGTTGTACTGGTTGTCGATCTAAATCTAAAAGAGCCAGTATCGGTCATAATTCCTGTATAAATACAAGTTGCAATATCAGCATCAATTAAATCTAAGTCCGTATTCATTTCAATAAATTGATACACCATTTGACTTGTTGAGCAAATTTCAACATCAGAAAACATATATTTTACGCCATCTGGTTGCTGATGATGATCGATCATGGCAAAATCATTTGGATATTTTTCCAAAGTATGTTGCATATCAGAACCAACTCTGTGCAATGCATTAAAGTCTAATAGAAAAATAATATCAGAATTATTTATGGCTTTTTGAGATTGGCTGTTTTGCCAATCAAATCTATATGTACCGTCAGAACCTGGTAACCAATGTAAAAATTCTGGATATTCGTTAGGAACAACTACGGTTGCATTGTGACCTTTTTTAGTCAAATAATGTTTTAATGCCAGCGTCGAACCCATTGCATCTCCATCAGGATTTCTATGTCCTACGATTACAATGCTTCTTGGTTTTTCAAGAAAGGTTTTTAACTCTTCAATTTTTTTTAAAATCATAGGTTGCGAATATACAATTTATTAACATTGTTCAAAATAAATTTTATGATACCTTTGTTATAAATTCTTATAAAAATTCATGAAAAATACGACACTACTAGTATGCGTTCTTTTACTGCTCAGTTGCTATTCTTGCAAAACACTCCCTAAAAAAGAGGTTGAAGTTTCTAATAATAAAATTGATTTTACAATTGCGTTTGGCTCTTGTAATAAACAATATAAACCAAATGTTTTATGGAAAGAAATTAAAAAAAATAACCCAGATTTATGGATTTGGGGAGGAGATAATATTTATTCTGATACAGATGATATGTCTAAAATGCAAAAAGACTATGAAGGACTAAAAAAACAAAAGGGTTATTTAGAACTTGTAGAAAATTTACCTGTGATGGCTACTTGGGATGATCATGATTACGGTTTTAATGATAGTGGTATTGAATGCTCCAAAAAAGACGAAGCGCAAAAATTATTTTTAGATTTTTTTAAGGTGGATGAAAAAAGTCCGCGCAGAAAACAAGAAGGGGTTTATACTGCTAAAGAATTCAAAACAGCAAAAGGAACCATTAAAGTGATTGTTTTAGATACTCGTTATTTTAGAACCGCACTCATAAAAGCATCCGATGAATCAAAAAAGAGATATATACCAAATACAGATCCTAACAGTTCTGTTTTAGGAACTGTGCAATGGAATTGGCTTGAAAATGAGCTAAACGGTTCTACAGCAGATTTTAATATTATTGTAAGTAGTATTCAAGTTTTATCTTCTGAACACGGATTCGAAACTTGGGGCAATTTCCCTAATGATGTCGAAAAACTTAAAAACACTATCGTTAAAAGTAAGGCAAAAGGTATTTTTATGTTATCGGGAGATCGACATATTTCCGAATTTTCAAAAACAACCGTAAACAATTTAGAGTATCCTTTAATCGATTTTACGTCTAGCGGATTAACACACGCTTATGCTACTTTTGTTTCAGAACCAAATAAATATAGAGTTCAAAATGTAGTTTCTGAAATTAGCTTTGGTTTGTTAGCGTTTAATTTTAACACCAAATCTGTTCGCATGCAAATGAGAGGTAAAGACAACATAATACTACAAGAAATCAATCAAGTTTATCCATAGCTTGCTATTTATAATAAAAGACCTACTTTTGCAAAAAATTAAAAAAACAGAATGGCAACAAATAGAACATTTACAATGCTTAAACCAGATGCTGTCGAAAACGGACATACTGGCGCAATATTAGAAAAAATAAATGCTGCAGGATTTAGAATTGTAGCTTTAAAGAAAACTCAAATGACCAAAGCTGATGCTGAAACTTTTTATGCTGTGCATAATGAGCGTCCGTTTTTTGGAGAATTAGTTGAATTCATGACACGTGGACCAGTAGTTGCTGCAATCTTAGAAAAAGAGAATGCTGTAGACGATTTTAGAACTTTAATTGGTGCTACAAATCCTGCGGATGCTGCAGAAGGAACAATTAGAAAATTATACGCAACTTCTATGGGAGAAAATGCTGTACATGGCTCTGATTCTGATGAGAATGCTCAAATTGAAGGAAACTTTCACTTTTCTGGAAGAGAGCAATTTTAAGGATTTTTAATGCTTAGTTTACAATATATTTAGGAAAAACTCATACCGAAAGTTGTGAGTTTTTTTGTGGAAATAATTTAGCTTGCTTCTAAACATAGAAAAGTGTAGCTTCGCTAACTGCGGATATAAAACATTGAAACAATTTTATATCATTACGTTGTATTTCATTATAACCAAGGAATAAACAATGATAAAAGTATTTAGAAAAAAACGATACGACCTTATGGAGAAGAAGAATACTGGAAAATATTTTAAATATGCAGTTGGTGAAATTGTGCTTGTTGTTATAGGAATTTTGATTGCATTGGCGATAAGCAATTGGAACTCAAAAAGAAATCAAAAGAACAGAAATCACCAGTTTTTGGTTAAACTCTCAAAAGAATTAGACCAAAATATAGATCGATCTATACTTATGGATTCTATAAGTGGTGGTTTTAAAAATCGCTATATATCTGCGGATAGTGTTTTGAGAATTTTAAACAAAGGGATAACTATTGAAGATTTAGATTTCATAACTAGTGAGCCTTGGTATTTTACCGCTCCATTTAATCTGAACACCAACATATTTGAAGAACTTAAAAACACGGGAAGCTTGTATGCTATAGGGTCAGATAGTTTAGTGAGTTCAATTCAAGAATACTATCAACTCTGCAAGCGAGAATCTTTTTATAATTTAGAAATGGGAAAATCAGTTTCAAACCGACAAGAAAAATACTACGAAGGTTTTTTTAACTTTAGTCATTTATACCAACAAAATCCGGAAAAAGCAATAGCTAATCATCCTTGGATTTTTGATCCTCAATCTCAACACTATCTTTACTATCAACAGTACACTATTTTGTTAAAAATACACAGTAACTTGATGGTCAGGAAATTGAAAAATATTATCAAAACCTCTGAAGAATTGAAGCAACTTATATCTGAAGAAATTAAAAAAATGTAATTTTATTTTGGATATTATTTTTTAAGGCTAGCGTTAAATAACTAAAGTACAACACCATGTGAAACTAATTGCTAGTTCTAGCCAACTTACGAAAGTCCTCGCGGACTTTCTTGGTCGGTATTTATTTACTAACTTTAATGCTTAAAAACCGCAATTAATCTTGTACAAAAACATTAGCGAAAAATCTAAACCAACATCAATTTAGTAACAAACTCATCACCCAACTCTTCATTCATCATTTTTATTATTTTATCTTTTCCATAACTTAATTCCTCACGTAAAACGGATGAATTTAATTGAATGATTAATGTTTTATTTTGTAATTTTACAGAAGTAGTGTGCGTTGCAATTCCGGGGCCCATCATTTTAGTCCAAGTTTCTTCTACTTTAATTTTATGCATTCCTTTGGTCAAGTTATTTTCCTTGATAAAACTTTGCATTAAATCCTGAATTGAAAATGAATCGTTTTCTCTTTTTGCCATTTTTATGTAGCTTTTTGCTTTTGGCTATTTGCCTTTCGCTAATTAAATAATTAATACTTTTTTTTCAAATTGAAACTTTGAAACTATAATTTGAAAATCTTATACGGTTTATTACTCTGTTTTACAATATTTTCTGTTCTTTCGGAATGTGTGTCAGTAATAAATATCTGACCAAATTCATCATTATTTACCAATTCTATAATTTGTAAAACTCTATTTTCATCCAATTTGTCAAAAATATCATCAAACAATAGAATAGGGATTATATTTGATTGTTGCTTAATAAACTCAAATTGCGCCAATTTTAAAGCAATTAAATACGATTTCTGCTGCCCTTGAGAACCAAACTTTTTTATAGGATACTCTTCAATTTCAAAATTTAAGTCGTCTTTATGAATTCCGGATGTTGTGTATTGTAAAATTTTATCTTTTTCTAATGATTTTTTTAAAGCCTCTAACATCGAAAAATCTTGCAACTGACTTTTATAGATAAGATTTACACTTTCTTTATCCCCTGAAATTATTTGATATTTTTCATTAAAAATAGGAATAAATTTTTCTAAAAAGTCTTTTCGTACCTCATAAATTTTAGTTCCGTAAATTGCCAATTGCTCATTGTAAACGCTTAAATTTAAAGCATCGAAAGTTCTATTTGCCGCAAAATATTTTAACAATGCATTTCGCTGACTCAAGACCTTATTATAAAAAATTAAATCTTGTAAATACGTTTTATTTTGTTGAGAAATTACACCATCAATAAATTTTCTTCTGGTATCACTTCCTTCTGTTACCAAATCCCTATCCGCTGGCGAAATTATTACCAAAGGAATTTGCCCTATATGCTCAGAAAACTTCTCGTAATTTTTACCATTTCTTTTCAGCACTTTCTTTTGTCCACGTTTTAAACTACAGACAATTTTCTCTGTTCTGTCGTTTAAAATGTACTCGCCCTCAATCATAAAAAAAGGCTCATTGTGTTTTATATTCTGAATTGCGACCGAATTAAAGTAACTTTTTGCAAAAGACAAGTAATAAATAGCGTCTAAAACATTGGTTTTACCGACACCATTATCACCCACAAAGCAATTTATTTTCTGCTGAAAATCAAAAGTTTGCGATTCGATATTCTTAAAATTGACTAAAGAAATTTTCTGTAAATACATGAATAAAAAACAAGTTTGAAAATGGATTGCAAATTATTGAAAATTTAGCGAAATAACCTCTTTTAAAATCCAATTAAAAAAACTATTTTTGTCGCCACTAATTTTTAAGGAAATATGGCAACGTACAAGAAAAAAGGATTTAAAGGAAAAGATAAAAACGAGCAAAATCAGTTAGACGATGCGAAGTTTGAAACTGCTGAAGTATTTAATACTTTAGAGGAAACAGCTACAAGATCTGAGCAGTGGATCGAAAAAAATAGCAAACCTTTATTTTATTCTTTAATAGGTGTTGTGATTATTTTCCTAGCTTTTTTAGGTTATAACAAATATATAGTTGAACCAAATCAATTAGAAGCTTCTAACGAATTAGCGTTTCCAAGAAAACATTTTGATGAAGCTGCAGTTGCAGGTTCAGGAATAGATTCTTTACTAAATTTAGGTTTAGAAGGTGCAGATGGTAAATATGGCTTTTTGGATATTGCTGAATCTTTTAGCGGAACGGATGCAGGAAATTTAGCAAACTATTATGCTGGAGTTTCTTATTTACAAATGAAACAATATGAGAAAGGAATTGAATTTTTAAGTAAATTTAATTCTGATGACGAAATGCTAGGTCCTGTTTCTTTAGGAGCAATTGGTGATGCCTTTTCTGATATCAATCAACCTAAAGATGCTTTAGAATATTATGAAAAAGCAGCTAACAAAAAATCAAATGAGTTTACAACTCCATTATTTTTATACAAAGCAGGTCATACTGCAATGTCTTTAAAAGAATACGACAAAGCAGCACAATTATTTACGCAAATAAAAGAAAAGTATTCAAAATCTGATCAAGGTATAGATATTGATAAATTTATAAACGCTGCTAAATACGCTGAATAAAAAATAGTATGCAGCAAAACGGTTGCAGCTGGCAGTAAATAGCCGACTGAATACTGTTCACTGAATACTTCTCACTGAATACTGAACAAAATGGCAACAACTAATTTATCAATTTACGATAAAGCAACAATCCCAAATGCGAAGAATTTTCGATTTGGGATTGTTGTTTCTGAATGGAATCCAGAAATTACACAAAACCTTAAAAAAGGCGCAATTGAAACTTTATTAGATTGTGGCGCAACAAAAGATAACATTATTTCTTGGGATGTTCCTGGTAGTTTTGAATTGGTTTATGGTTGTAAAAAAATGATTCAATCTCAAAAAGTAGATGCAATTATTGCAATTGGAAATGTAATTCAAGGAGAAACAAAACATTTCGATTTTGTTTGTGAAGGCGTTACGCAAGGCATTGTAGATTTAAATGTGAAACATGATGTACCTGTAATTTTCTGTGTATTAACAGATAATACAAAACAGCAATCCTTAGACAGATCTGGAGGTAAATTAGGTAATAAAGGTACAGAATGTGCTGTTGCTGCGATTAAAATGGCTGCTCTAAAAAACATAGATAGAAAAGCTGGAAGTATCGGTTTTTAATTCAATTTTATAGACATCAATTGACACAAAAAAAAGACTTTAATCATTTTAGTTAGTGCGATTTTATTTTAAAATAGTTCTCTAATTAAAATCTTTTTATTTTTTAATTCGTGAAAATTCAAAAAATTCGTGCTCTTTTTTTTTAAGAATACTTTTAACATCATTTCTTGATGAATCCCTTTTAATTCTTTAAATTTGAATTGCTTAAAATTGGTATAGTAATTGCTATTTTGTAGAACAATAATCACCAATTATTTTTTATCATTATGGGATTTTTAAAACGAACAAATAAGAAATTTGATTACCAACCTCGCTATTATAAGGGAGATGGAAGCCCGTTTAAAATAGAACACAAACTAGACCAATTTAGAAGTACCACAGGAAAAAATAAAGGTTTAAAAACTAAATTTTCTAGCGCAATTAATGAACTTAAAAACGCAGAAAAAGGATCAAACAAAACGGTAGTCTACATCATTTTAATTTTAGTTCTTATTTTCTTGTACATCATAGATTTTGATTTGTCTATATTCTATTCAAACTAATGTCAGATATCATTCAACTTTTACCAGATCATGTAGCCAATCAAATTGCTGCAGGAGAGGTAGTTCAAAGACCCGGTTCTGTGGTAAAAGAATTGTTAGAAAATGCTATTGATGCTGGTGCAACAAACATCACTTTACTATTAAAAGAGGCTGGTAAAACACTTATTCAGGTTATCGACGATGGTAAAGGAATGAGCACTACAGATGCTAGAATGTGTTTTGAAAGACATGCTACCTCAAAAATTAAAAAAGCAGAAGATCTGTTTAATTTATGCACCAAAGGTTTTAGAGGCGAAGCTTTGGCCTCTATCGCTGCAATTGCGCATGTTGAGCTAAAAACAAAACAAGAAAATGAAGAATTAGGAACTTCCATAAAAATTGAAGGAAGCAAAATAATTTCTCAAGATTTCGTTTCTACTTCAACAGGAACCAGTATTGCTGTAAAAAACTTATTTTATAACATTCCTGCAAGAAGAAATTTTCTAAAATCGGATACAGTAGAAACCAGACATTCTATTGATGAATTTCAAAGAGTTGCTTTAGCGCATCCAACAATTTCATTTTTAATGCATCACAATAACAATGAAGTTTATCATTTAAAAGGAGGTAATTTAAGAAAACGAATTGTAGCTATTTTTGGTTCTAAAATGAACGAAAAATTAGTACCAATTAGCGAACATACAGATATTCTGACTATTGAAGGTTTTGTAGCAAAACCTGAGTTTTCCAAAAGAAAACGTGGGGAACAATTCTTTTTTGTAAATGATCGTTTTATAAAAAGTTCGTACTTAAACCATGCGGTTGTAAATGCTTTTGATGGTTTGTTAGAATATGGCGCACATCCCTCCTATTTTCTATATTTAACGGTACCTGCAAACACAATTGACATTAACATTCATCCCACAAAAACAGAAATAAAGTTTGATAATGAAAAGGCATTGTATGCGATGTTAAGAGCTACTGTAAAACACAGTTTAGGTCAATATAACGTAGCGCCTGTGTTAGATTTTAATAGAGATTCTAATTTAGATACCTCGTATCATTTAAATAAAAGCGCGGTAAACGGTTCTGTACCAAAAATAACTGTAGATCCAGATTTTAATCCTTTTAGAGAAGCAAAACAAAAAGAGATCACTTTTCCTTACAAACAAGAACAAAACACCCAAAGCTGGGAATCTTTATACACTTCTACTGGTTTTTCTGATGAAAGAAATCAGTCTCAATTATTTGAACATCAACAAGAATCAAGAACCCAAAAAACATTTCAAATTCAGCGTAAATATGTCATGAGTTTGATAAAATCTGGGGTGGTTTTAATTCATCAATCTTTAGCACATCAGCGAATTTTGTATGAAGATTTTTTAGAAAGTATCACTGTAAAAGAAGCAAATAGTCAGCAATTATTATTTCCTGTAAAAATATCTTTTTCATCACAAGAAATAGAAATGATTTACACGATAAAAACTGAATTAGAAAACGCTGGTTTTTCGTTTGATGAATTTACAAAAGACAGTGTAACGATAAAAGGTATTCCAGTTTCTGTTACTGAAAGTAAAATTACCATCATTTTAGAAGAACTTTTAAACGACATAAATTTGGAAGTGCCAGATGCAAGTTTTAGTCATTTTGATTTAATGGCAAAATCATTTGCAAATACCTTGTGCATAAAAACAGGAACGCAACTATCAGAAAAAGAACAAGAAAGTTTGGTAAATAATCTATTTTCTTGCAAAGAACCTTCTATTTCACCCTTCGGAAAATCGACCTTTAAAACACTCACTTTAAACGAGATAGACAACCTATTTAATAGTTAAAAATGAACAATCTAACAGACGCTATAAAACACCTAATTATTATAAATGTAATTGTATTTCTTGCACCACAATTGCTACAATTAGATTTTACCAACATGCTGGCTTTGCACTTTCCAATGAATGAGCATTTTGGAATTTGGCAATATGTTACGCACATGTTTATGCACGGTAGTTTTGCACACATTTTATTTAATATGTATGGTTTATGGGCTTTTGGAACGCCTTTGGAACAAATGTGGGGAAAAAAGAAATTTATTTTCTTCTATTTTTCTGCAGGTTTAGGAGCGGGTTTAATTTATACTTTAGTTAATTATTATCAGTTTAACAACCTTTATGAACTCTTTATAAATGCAGGTTTAAATAACGCTGAAGTATTCTCCATTTTAAAAAGTGGCAGTACCAATGATGCTCGCGTTGTAGGTGCTATTAGTCAAGAACAATTTAACCAAATAACATCCTTATACAACACGCCAGCCGTTGGAGCTTCTGGAGCAATTTACGGGGTTTTAGTTGCATTTGGGTTGTTCTTTAAAGATGCTAAATTAGCATTGATATTTTTCCCTGTTCCTATTGCAGCAAAATATTTTATTCCTGTAATGATCTTAGGTGATTTATTTTTTGGAATGACAAAATACTCTGTTGGAAACGTTGCCCATTTTGCACATATTGGTGGCGCTTTAATAGGATTTTTAATTGCTTGGTATTGGAAAAAAAATCAATTTAAAGTAAACTAATGAGTTTTATAGACAATCTTAAAAATCGCTATTCTAATGGAAATATTGTAGATAAATTAATCTACATAAATATTGCTGTCTTTGTTTTAACGCTTTTAATAAGTGTTTTACAAGGGTTGTATAAAGGAGAAATAAATTGGATTGTAGCGTGGTTTTCTTTGGATGATGAATATAGTTCTTTATTAAAAAAACCATGGTCTATTATTACCTACGGATTTTTACATGCAGACTTTTTACATATTTTAATGAACGTACTCGTTTTGCATTTTATTGGTCATTTATTTGTAGCTTTTTTTACAGAAAAACAATTGCTTAGTTTCTATATTTTAGGAACTTTTTTTGGCGGACTTTTATTTATTTTTAGTCAGAATTATTTTCCTTTATTTGAAGGGAAATCATCATTATTAGTAGGCGCATCCGCAGGAATTTCTGCAATATTTATAGGTATCGCTGCTTACATGCCGAATTATCAGTTAAAATTACGATTTATTGGCTTTGTAAAACTGTGGTATTTAGCTGCTTTTTGGCTTGCTCTAGATATTATTGCTTTAGTTGGTAACAATGCTGGTGGTCATTTTGCGCATTTAGGAGGAAGTCTTTTTGGCTTTCTATATATAGCAATAGCCAACAATAAAGAAATTGATTTATTTAACGGAATTTCATCACTTTTTAAAACGAAAAAAAAACCTTTAAAAACAGTTTATAAATCTACAAAAAAAACAACAAATCCAGAAAAAAATACAGATCTTACGCAACAACAGATTGATGCTATTTTAGATAAAATAAGTAAATCTGGCTATGACACGTTAACAAAAACTGAAAAAGAATTCTTGTTTAGACAAGGAAAAAATAAAAAATTAAGTGAAAAACTTATCCATCCTTAATAAAATCGTTTATATCGTAAACTCTCTCATGGCAACCGTGCTTTTGCTGTCGTTTTTGTTGCCCTATATTTCTCCAAAAACAATACCTGTTTTTGCGATTTTAAGTTTATTTGTTCCTTTTTTGATCATTATTAATTTAGCTTTTGCACTTTATTGGTTGCTTCAACTCAAGAAACAATTTTTATTATCTTCTATTATTTTAGCAATCGGGGGCTTTTTTCTACGCCGTTTTATAAATTGACCGAAAATAATTCTTCATTAAATGATGATGTAAAAGTGATGAGTTATAACGTGAGAATGTTTAACCATTGGAGATGGACAGAAGATGATAATATTTCTGCAAAAATTAAGACTTTTATAACGGAGCAAGAACCAGATATTATACTTTTTCAAGAATACTATAGTTTAGAAAAGCAGCAATTTAACTATCCTTATAAATACATTAAGACAAAAAATAAACAAGATAAAATTGGGTTGGCAATTTACTCGAAATTTCCAATAATAAATAAGGGTTCTTTAAATTTAGAACACACTTCTAATAATATTATTTTTGCTGATGTTATAAGAAAAAAAGACACGATTAGAGTGTACAACTTGCATTTACAATCTCTACAATTAAATACAAGTAAAGAAAATTTTGGTCAAGCTAATTCTGAAAAATTAGTAGCAAGATTAAAAGAACGCTTTAAAAAACAAGCAGAACAAACTAAAATTTTTTTAGCACATGAAGAAGGTTTTAAAGGTAAAAAAATTGTTGGTGGTGATTTTAACAACACCTGTTATTCTTGGGTTTATAATCAAATTTCAAAAGATAAAAAAGATGCTTTCTTGGAGGCAGGAAGTGGTTTTGGAAAAACATTTAATTATTGGTTTCCTATGAGAATCGATTTTATTTTTACGGATGAAAATGCAGTTATTAATCAGTTTAATTCTTTCTCAGAAAAAAATTCTGACCACTTCCCTATTCTTACTAAAATTAATTGGTAAGTACTATTTTATAGTTAAAACACCAAGTTCTAGCTCTTTCGCTATTTCATTTTTTTGAAACAATCGTGCAGTTTCCGTTCCTTTTAAAGAAATGGTATCACCTAAAACTTCCAACCAACTTCCTTCGCGCAAGCCTAAAACAGTTGTTTCATTAAAAACATGAAACTCTTTAATTCTAGTTTCTCTAGTTTCGCCCATGTGTTTTGAATCTTTAAGAGGATCTAAATAGTGGGCATTTATATTAAAAGGAATCATTCCTAAAGTGGTAAAACTTGGCGGATAGACAACGGGCATATCATTTGTATTCTTCATAGTAACGCCGCAAATATTGCTTCCAGCACTTGTACCTAAATAGGGCGTTCCGCGCTCTAAAACCATTTGTAATATAGAAATTACATCATTTTTATACAACTGATTTACCAACTCGAACGTATTTCCACCACCTATAAAAATAGCTTCTGCATTTTGAATTGCTTCTCTAGCATTTTTAAATTCGTGAATTCCTTTTACATCAATTTGTATTTTAGCAAAAGCTTTTTGAGCACTTTTAGTGTACTCGATATATGAAATTCCGCCTGGTCTCGCGTACGGAATAAAAAGAAGGTCTTTTACATCCGCAAAAAACACCGCTAATGTTGGTAATAAATATTCTAAATATCCACTTCCGTGAATAGTCGATGTACTCGCAATAATTAATTTTTTCATACTTCAAAAATAAATATTTTTTTAGAAAAACAAGTTCTTAAAATCATCATAAAATTGAATTTACAAATTCTGTTTAACAAAATTTTACAATTGTTTTGGTAGAATTTTAAGAATACTTGCGCTTTTCTTTGTCCTTATGAAAGATCACCTACTGCTTATATTGCTATTTTTTACAATTATAGGCTACAGTCAAAAAAACAGAACAATTATAAATGGAAAAATTTTGTTCGACAATGCATCAATTTCTGATGTTCATATTCTAAATAAAAATTCTAACCAAGGAACAATTACAAATGATACTGGTTGGTTTGAAATCCCAGTTTATATTGGTGATAGCTTGCAATTTACACATGTAAATTTAAAAGAAAAACACTTTACAATAACCTCAGAAATCTATATTGCAAAAGAACTAGAAATTGAATTAGAAGAAAAAACATATTCTTTAAATGAATTTACTTTAGAAAAACCAAGAAGCATCTTTTACGTTGATCCAGAAATGATGCCTCCACCAATTGTAAATGCTAAAACACTCAATTTACCGTATGCAAACACCATTGTAAATAAAGATCTTTCTGTTATGAAATTTAGATCTGGCGGCGTTATAAGTTTAGATAATTTATTCAATTCTTTAAATGGAAATAACAAGCGGAAAAAGGAATTACAAAAGATTACACTAGAAGACAATGGACTTTCAAAAATTAGAAAATATTTTACGGATGACTTTTTTATAACAGATTTACATATTAAAGAAGAACATATAAATCCGTTTTTAAATTACTGCTTCAAAAATAATATTGTTACCTATTTCAATAAAAATGAAAATATAAAAGTTACTAAAATTTTGATGGATGAAAGCAAAACTTTTCCTCAGAAAATAAATGCTGATACACTTATAGTTTCTAAAAAATAATATTTTAACAGAAGTTTAGAGCTAAGTTTATGAAAAGTACGAATTAAAATTGTTTAATTTGTCAGAAGCTAAAATTCATCCATGATAAAAAAAATACTTTGTATATCTTTCTTTTTTATCAGTATTATACACTCTTTTTCCCAAGAAAAAAATAAAATTATTAGCGGAAAAGTTTCTGATTCTCTTGGTATTGTAAAAAACGCTAATATCATCAACCTAAAAACAAAACAAGGCACTTTTTCTAATGATGAAGGCTTGTTTCGGATTTTTGTTTCGGAAGGAGATTCTTTAAAAGTCTCCTCTGTACAGCACATTCCTAAAATGATTTTTATAACGAAACAGCTTATTAAAGGGAAAAATATACAAGTTTTACTAAACTCAAATATTTATACTTTGGATACATTTGAGCTAAAAAGACATGATTTAAGTGGCCGATTGGGTATTGACACAAAAGCCGTTCCTAACAATAAAAAAGATTCTTTATTAAGTAAAGTGATGGATTTTTCTAATATTAATTTCAAACAAAAAGACCTCACAATTGATGGAAATATAAAAGCAAAACCGCCAGTAAACAATACAGATCCTAATAGTAGATTTGTTGGTGCGGGTGCATCTGTTACTATACCTTTTAAAGATTCTGAGCGTTTATGGGCTTTGCGAAGAGAATTAGCTCAAAAAAGAGCGTTTCCATTTAAAATACTTTCAGAACTTGGCGAGAAATTCTTTTTTGATGATTTAAAAATTCCGATTGAAAAATACTTTCATTTCTTAGAATATTGCAATCCTTTAGGTATTGAAAAAATGCATAAAGAAGGTAAACTACTAGAAATCATTAAAATATTAAGAACAGAAAGCGTTTCTTATCTGATAATTATTAAGGAATGAAAAAGTTTTTTTTTCTCTTTTTCCTTATCTCTTTAAATACTTTTAGCCAAAAAACAAAACCTATTTATGGTACTCTTATAGATTCTATTAGTCCTGTTCTAGATGCGAACATTCTTAATAAAAGTTCTAAAATAGGAACAAATTCGAATACAAAAGGAGAATTTAAAATCTATGCTAAAATAGGTGATACTATAGTTTTCAGTTCTATACAACATCAAACAAAAGAATTTATAGTTAGTGAGCGCAGTTTTGTCAGCTTTAATTTTAAAATTAATTTAAAATTAAAAACGTATGAACTTGATGAATTTGAATTGAAGAAACATAACCTTTTAGGAGTTTTAGCTTTAGATGTATCTCAAGTAAAAAATGGAGAAAACGAAATTAATGCAGTTACACTTGGCTTGCCAAATGCTGGCATTCCAAAACTAAAACCTATTGATCGAAAAATTTATACAGCAAGCACTAGCAATGGTCTGGTTCCTTTAGATTTAATTTTAAATACGCTTAATGGAACCATAAAAAACTTAAAGAATCAAAAGAAAATTATTGAAGATAATGAAGATGTCGAAGAGCTTTACAGCGAATATAAATTCAATTTAGGAACTGATTTTAAGATTGGTAAAGAAGATGAGTATCGGTTTTTATATTTTTGCAGAAGCGATTCTACTTTTATAATTGAACGTTCTAAAAATAAATTTGAATTCATAAATTTCATGAAAAATAAAGCAATTGAGTTCAATAAAATAAAAAATGAGTAATTTGGCTCAATAATCGATTTTTATCATTTTATGAAAACAAAATACATATTCCTATTATTATTTATAATTCCACTTTTATCTTTTTCAGCACACAAATATTATTTGAGTTTAACTCAAATTAAATATAAATCAGAAGCAAAAGCCGTTCAAATTATTATTAATGTTTTTATGGATGATATAGAATTGGCTTTAAATAAAGATTATGATATTGATTTAAAACTTACCACTAAAAAAGAATTAAAAGATAACGAAGTCTATTTTAAAAGATATCTAAAGGAAAAGTTACATTTCAAAATAGACGGGATTGCCAAAGAATTTACGTTTATCGGCAAAGAATATGATGGAGATTTAGTCTATTTTTATTTAGAAATAGCGGATATCAAGCAATTTAAAACTATTGAAGTTGAGAATAACATACTAATTGAACATTTTCCACAACAGCAAAATTTAACAAAATGTAAACTTGGCGAAAAGCATAAAAGTGTGCTTTTAACCAAAGAAGAGAATTCAGCAAAATTTACATATTAATATTTATTCAAATCAAAATCAAACACTTATGAAGAAACTTGGAATCCTCCTTTTAACTCTTGTATTTGTAGCGAACACGTTTGCTCAAAAAAAAGAAGTACAACAAGGACACACAAATCAAAACAAATTTAAGCAGTTAAAAGACGAGTTTGCAACTCCTAATGATCAAAGAACTGCCTCTGGTGCTCCCGGAAAAAACTACACACAACAGAAAGTAGATTATGTAATGGACATTGTTTTAGATGATGAAAAACAAAAAATTACAGGTGCAGAAACAATTACCTATCATAATAATTCTGCCGATGAATTGGCGTATTTATGGTTGCAGTTAGATCAAAATATGAGAGCTGCAGATTCTAAAACTCCAGATATTCAAACAGATAATATTCCGGAAAAAATAAGCAAAACTAGATTTGATCAATCTTTTCCAGAAGTAGCTTTTGATGGTGGTTTTAAAATTATGAGCGTAACAAATATTGATGGCAGTAATTTATCATACACTATTAATCAAACCATGATGCGCATTAATTTACCAAAACCATTAGCATCCGGCGCAACCTTTAAATTTAATATTAAATGGTGGTATAACATCAATAATCATAGAACACAAGGCGGAAGATCTGGATTTGAACATTTTGAAGATGGAAATAACAACTACGTAATTGCACAATTTTTTCCAAGGTTATGTGTATATAATAATGTGGAAGGTTGGCAAAATGAACAATTCTGGGGAAGAAGTGAGTTTGCCCTAGAATTTGGCGACTATACTGTAAATATTACAATTCCGGATGATCACATGTTAGGTGCCACTGGAGTTTTAAAAAATGAGAGTACTGTTTTATCAAAAAAAGAACAAGAAAGACTAGCAACTGCCAGAAAAACATTCGACAATCCTGTAATTATTAGAACCCAAGAGGAAGCAGAAAAAATTGAAAAAGGACATTCTAAAAAAACAAAAACTTGGAAATTTTTCGCAGAAAACGTAAGGGACTATGCTTTTGCAACTTCAAGAAAATTTATTTGGGATGCAATGGCAGTAGCTATTAATGGCAAAACGGTGATGGCTTATTCTTTATATTCTAAAGAAGCAAACCCTTTATATGGCGATCATTCTACAAGAGCGGTTGCACAAACTTTAAAAACGTATTCTAAATATACGTTCGATTACCCATACCATAAAGCGATTTCTGTAGACGGACAAATGGGTATGGAATATCCGCAGATTTGTTTTAATCCAGGAAGACCAGAAGCAGACGGAACGTATACCGACAGAACAAAATATAGAATGATTGGCGTAACCATTCATGAAGTTGGTCATAACTTTTTCCCAATGATTGTAAATTCTGATGAAAGACAATGGACTTGGATGGACGAAGGTTTAAACTCTTATGTACAGATGTTAGCGATGATGGATTATGAAAAAGGATACCCTTTAAGCAGAGGCTTGCCAAAAAACATTGTAGATTATATGAATGGAGATCAATCTAAAATTGCTCCAATAATGTCTAAAGGAGATAATGTGTATAGCTTTGGTAACAATGCCTACGGAAAACCTGCAACAGCGCTTTGGATTTTACGTGAAACGGTGATGGGTCAAGAATTATTTGACCATGCTTTTAGAACGTATTCTCAAAGATGGATGTTTAAACACCCAACGCCTGAAGATTTCTTTAGAACTATGGAAGACGCTTCTGGCGTAGATTTAGATTGGTTTTGGAGAGGATGGTTTTACACTACGGATGTAACAGATATTGGCCTAAAAGGTGTTAAAAAATACTATACCACAGAAGGTGATGAAGAAGTAGTATTTACAGAAGACGCATCCGAAGGATTAGGTTTTTCTGATAAACATAAAAAATACCATTATGAAATTACGTATAACAAACCAGGTGGTTTAGTAATGCCTATTATTGTTGAGTTTACCTATAAAGATGGTACAAAAGAACGAAAAACGTATCCTGCACAAATTTGGAGATTAAATGACCAAGAAGTAACCAAAGTATTTTCTTCATCCAAAGAAATAGAAAATATTGCGATAGATCCAGATTTAGAAACCGCCGATGTTGATACTACAAACAACAATTGGCCACAAGATAAAACCGATAAATTTGATCAGTTTAAAAACAAAATTAAAGGGTAAGATTTTAAAGTAAAAACCCAGAAAAGGCAATCTAAATTTAGGTTGCTTTTTTTTATGATAAAGGTTTGTTAAAATTTTAACATTCTTTAACCTATTTACTGAGATATCGCTAATTTAGTGCAACTATAAATTCAAATCAAATCAAATGAAAAAAATTTCTTTATTAGTATTTTCTTTATTCTTTGTCGCTGTGGCAAGTTTTGCGCAAGAGAAACAAGAAGCAAAGAAAACGAAGCAAGGACACACAGATCAGAACAAATTCAGACAAATGAAAGATGTTTTGGCAACTCCTAATGATCAACATACAGCTTCTGGCGCTCCTGGTCATCAATATACGCAACAGAAAGTTGATTATATGATGAATATTCGCTTAGAAGAAAGTACGAACAAAATTTATGGTGATGAAAATATTACGTATCATAATAATTCTAAAGATAATTTAGAGTATTTATGGTTACAGTTAGACCAAAACATGAGAGCAGATGATTCTAAAACTCCTTTAGCTTCCTCTAATGCTGCTGCTGCTTTTTTAACACCAGACACATTTAAATCTTCTTTTATGAAAGAAAGTAAAGGTTTTGGTTTTAAAATTGAAAAAGTAGAAAGTGATGGTAAACCATTATCTCATTTTATAAATAGTACCATGATGCGTATTAATTTACCAAAAGCATTAGCTCCTGGTGAATCTTTTAAATTCAGTATTAAATGGAACTATTTAATCAACGACATCAACAAAGATGGTGGACGTTCTGGATTAGAATCTTTTCCTGATGGAAACAATAATTACACAATTGCACAATTTTTTCCAAGATTATGTGTATATGATAACGTACAAGGATGGCAAAACATGCAATTCTGGGGTAGAAGTGAATTTGCTTTAGAATTTGGAGATTATGAAGTAAACTTAACGGTACCTGCAGATCATATTGTAGACGCAACTGGTGTTTTACAAAATGAAAAAGATGTATTATCAAAAGAACAACGCAACCGTTGGGAAAAAGCTAGAAAATCATTTAAAGATCCTGTTTTAATTGTAACACAACAAGAAGCTGAAATAGCAGAAAAAGGACGTGCTACAACTTCAAAAACTTGGAAATTTAAAGCGGAACAAGTTAGAGATTTTGCTTTTGCAACGTCTAGGAAATATATTTGGGATGCAATGGCTACAAGTATAAATGGTAAAACAGTAATGGCGGTGTCTTTATATCCAAAAGAAGGTAATCCTTTATGGGAAGAGCATTCTACAAGAGCAGTTGCACATACTTTAGTAGAATATTCTAAATTAACGTTTGATTATCCGTATCCTAAAGCTATTTCTGTTCACTCTGAAAGACAAGGAATGGAATACCCAATGATTTGTTTTAACTTTGGTCGTCCAGAAGCAGACGGAACCTATTCTGACAGAACTAAAAAAGGAATGTTAGGGGTAATTATTCATGAAGTTGGTCACAATTTCTTTCCGATGATTGTAAATTCTGATGAAAGACAATGGACTTGGATGGATGAGGGCTTAAATTCATTCGTAGAAATTTTAGCAGAATTAACATACGATCCAGAATTATTCGCTACAAACCCTACAAACGAAATTACACGATATATGGGCGGAGACCAAAGTAACATCTCGCCTATTATGTCTCAAGGTGATTATGTAAAACAATTTGGGCCAAATGCATATTCTAAACCAGCAGCTGGCTTATATATGCTGCGCCAGACAATTATGGGACCAGAATTATTCGATCATGCTTTTAGAACCTATGCACAAAGATGGATGTTTAAACACCCAACTCCAGAAGATTTTTTTAGAACGATGGAAGATGCTTCTAGCATGGATTTAGATTGGTTTTTTAGAGGATGGTTTTACACCACGGATGTAACTGATATAGGAATTAAAGAAGTAAAACCTTTATATTTAACCGATAAGCCAAGTGAAAGAGTTGCAAAATTAAAAGAGCAATACAAGCAATATTTTGAGGGAATGGGAGACTTAGTGTACATTACGGATAACAAAGAAGAAGCGAATGCGAAAGCAATGGATACGTATGCAAATGGTAAAGAAGTGCCTTCTTTTATTTATGAAGTAGAATTCGAAAAGCCAGGAGGTTTAGTAATGCCGCTTATTGTTGAGTTAACATATGCAGATGGCTCTAAAGAAAAACAAACGTTCCCCGCTCAAATATGGATGAAAGATGATACTTCTGTAAAAAGAATTTTTGCCGCTACTCAAGAAATTACAAATATAACTGTAGATTCAGATTTGGAAACTGCAGATGTGGATACTTCTAATAACAGCTGGCCTAAAAAAGATGCTGATAAATTTGATCAATTTAAAGAGAAAATAAAAAATTAGTTTCTTTTAGTAAAATCTTATAATTCTAAGAAACCTCACAAATTTGTGAGGTTTCTTTGTTTTAATAAATGAAAACCGTGTAAAATCACAGTTAAAAATTTACCAAAATTTAAGTGAAAAAGTCTAAATTAGCTAACTACGTTTATAGAACATTAAAACGTTGAGTAAAGACGTTAAATGTTAAAAAAAAGTTGTGCTTTTTAATAATTAAAAAACAGAAAAAGATTAATTATTTCTCAGGAATTATCGGGCCATTTGGAGTTCTATTTTTAGTGATTAGCTATTTGTCAATTACTATTTATGCTATAGTACTCATTCTAAAAAACGAAAAAAATTAGAACTCTTTTTATGGCTATTAATTATATTTTTTTTTCAATTTTAGGCAGTATAATATATATTCTTAAACATAAATTAAACAGTAAAAACCCAAAACTTAAAAGTGCTTGAAAATAAATAACTTGATATACAAAGTATTAAAAAAATAGCAGTTAATTACAAACAAAAAGATTATGGTTTTCTACTTTTCATAAACAAACCATTTACTAAACAAAAAAACATCCATTTTTTTTATTAGATGGATGCTTTCTTTTAAAAGTTAAAATTTATACTTTTGTAATTAAGATTTCCAAAATTTTCGCAGTTCGTTTAATTCCGCTTCTTCATTTCGTAGTTCTTCTAACTCTTTTACAGACAATACTTTCAAAAATGAAGGGTGTTGCTCAATTGCATATTCAATCTTTGTAATAATATCAGCAAAATCATCATTCTCATAATCAATATCCAAAGGTTCTTTAATAACCATAGACTGTAGCACGTTTTTTCGTTTAATCCGAAGCCCTTTTTTATCAAAAGAACGTCTAAAGCCATCAATAACTATCGGCACCACAATTGGTTTAAAAGTTTTAATAATATGCGCTGTTCCCCTTCTAATTGGTTTAAAAGGTGTCGTAGTTCCTTGCGGAAAGGTAACAACCCAACCGTCATCTATCGCTTTACCAATATTAGAAATATCAGAATTTTTTACTTGCCTGTTTATATCTTTACCTTCACTCCTCCAGGTTCTGTCTATAGAAATAGAACCCGCATAGGCAAATATTTTTGGCAACAAACCAGCTCTCATCGTTTCACCGGCAGCAACAAAATAAAAATTTAATTTAGGTTGCCATATGTAGCCAATATTTTTAATAGAATCATCTCTACCTTTTAAAGCAGCATTAAACACATGAAACATCGCCGCAACATCAGCAAAATAGGTTTGATGATTAGAAATAAACAAAACTCCGCTATCTGGTAAATCTCTTAATATTTTAGAACCTTCTATTTGAAGACTATTAAACTTGCGATATCTACTATGAGAAATAACGCCAAAAAAGCGAATAATCCACTTTTTTATAAATAAATAATGTCCAAAAGGATTCCTTTTAAATAGGGGCATTTGTATATTTTTTCTTGGTTGACTTAACAAAATTACAAAAACAATTCAATAACTTCTTATTTTAAGAGTTCTTTAATTTCAGAAAGCATCATTCCAGTTGCACCCCAAACAAAATGGTCGTTAATTTTAAAACAAGGAACTTCTGTTTTTTTCATGTAAGAAGTATCCAAGGTAACAGTTGTCATAGTCGCATCAGCTAACAAATCACTGACTAAAACTTCAATTTCTTGGGAAACTTCGTGATTTAAAACAAAGTTAGGCCGTACATCAACAAAACCTAAAAACGGAGTTGCTAAAAAATTACTAGGCGGAATATACACATCTGTTAATTCTCTTATAATTTTTACGGATGAAGGCAAAACGCCAACTTCTTCTAAAGTTTCTCTTAAAGCTGTTTGTTCTAAATTTTTATCAGATTTCTCTGTTTTTCCGCCAGGGAAACTAATTTGAGCGGAATGTATGCCCTTATAACTGGCTCTTTGCGTTAATAGAAAACAAGTTTCATTTTCTTTATTTGGATAAAATAGGACTAAAACTGCCGCTTTTCGGGGTTTATTAGCGGCTATTTTTTCTTGATCGTATTGTAACCGAAGTTTAGGAGCCATTTTAAATTGAGCCTCTAAACCGCCTAATTCCTTCTTCTTTAACTCTTCAATTTTTTGGGTGAAGTCTTTAAAATTCATTCTGATTCGTTACTTTTAGCAAACATATAGTTTTAGGATACAAAACAATATTTTTTGGCAAGAATTTTTGATTTATGATTAGCAAATAAAATGATGGATAAAAAATATAAAAAATTAATTTTAAGTATTGTCTTGGATATAATTGGCTTTTTTACCGTAATTCCGTTTGATATAATTTGGGCGCCAATTTCTGGTTACATAATGACAAAAATATACAAAGGATACAAAGGTAAAGTTGCGGGTGTTATCAGTTTTTTAGAAGAAATAATTCCTTTTTTAGACGTAATTCCAACTTTTACAATTATGTGGATTTACACCTATGTCATCAATAAAGAGGATAATAAAGATGAAACTATTATTGAGGTTTTGTAGATTCTTTAAACAAAAAACCTAGGCCTAATCTGCTTAAAAACTTTTTCTCGAAAGCCCAAAAGAATTTAAACTGCCCAAAAAACCAACCCACAATTGGCAACGTCAATTGATAAATAGGAAATATTAGCAATATTCTTAATGGCCAAAAAATAAAAGGTGAAACTGTTTCTAAAGACAATCCGAAGAAAAGCGTAATCGGTTTTGCAACCCAAGTGGCAAAAGAGCCATTAATCGAAAAAACCAATATAATCGCTAAAATTGACAAATTGTTATCAATATTCCAACGTTTTTTTAATTTTTCTATCAAAATTATACTGCTTTTTTAGTTTTTTTAAACATCAACCAAAGACCAATTAAAATTAAAGGAATACTTAATACTTGACCTGTATTTAATAGATTAAAGAAACCATCTTCTCTGCCTTCTGCTTGTTCTACTTTTAAAAATTCTATAATAAAACGTAAAGACCATAAAACAACCATAAACAAACCAAATAAGAAACCTACTTGCTTTTTCTTATCGGTTTTCCAATATAAAAACCAAAGTACAAAAAACAGCGCTAAATAACTAAATGCTTCATATAATTGCGTTGGATGTCTTGCAAAATCCTCTCCGTTTGCTTTAAAAATAACTCCAAAATTAGAACCTGTTTCTTTTCCGTATATTTCTGAATTAAAAAAATTTCCTGTTCTAATAAAAAATCCTGCTAATGCAACCATAATTGCCAATCTATCCAAAATAAACAACCAAGGCTTATTTAAGTGCTTTTTCGAATAAAAATACATCGTCATAATAATTGAAATTGCAGCTCCATGACTTGCAAATCCTGTAAAACCTGTAAACTTCCAGCTTCCGTTAATTTGCTTAAACGGAATAATAATTTCTAATAAATGGTTTTGATAATAAGACCAACTATAGAAAAACACATCTCCTAAACGCATACCAACAAGCATAGAAATAAATACATACATAAACAACGTATCCAGCTTTTCTTCAGGAATTTCGTCTTTAATATATATTTTTTTCATCAGATGTAGACCTAATAGAAATGCTGCCACAAACATTAAACTGTACCATCGTATTACAAAAAATCCTAGGTCAATTCCTAATGATGGATTCCATTCTATTGCTAAAAAATTCATACTTTTTTATTCTTTTTTTGTCATTGTGAATGACATTATTTTTTAATCTTTCTTTTCTTGCACAGGATCGTAACCACTTCCTCCCCATGGATGACAACTAAATATTCTTTTCAAAGCCATCCATCCACCAGAAAATAAACCATATTTTTGCAAAGCCTCGATTGTATAATGTGAACAAGTTGGACTATATCTACAAGTTGCTGGTGTAAATGGTGAAATTGCCGTTTGATAAAACCGAACTAGCAATATAAATGGATATAAAAGTATTTTTTTCAAAAATTAAACTTTATTTATTTCTAAAAGTTCTCGATACAATTTCTATGAAAAATTGAAATTACTAGAATTGAAAGACTCGTAATTCATAATTTACAATTCGTAATTATCTCTTAATTAATTGAAAACGTTGTGCCTTCTTTCCCATCTTTTAACTGAATGCCTAATTCAATTAATTCGTCTCTAATTTGGTCTGATAATGTCCAATCTTTATTTTCTCTTGCTTCTTTTCTTAATTTGATCAGCAGCTCTACTACTCCATTTATTTTTTCTGAATTGTCTTGATAATTTTCATTCATCAATCCTAAAACATCAAAAACAAATGCTTTTATTGTTGTTTTAAATTCTTCTAAATCTTCTGATGTTAAACTTGCTTTTTGTTCTTTAATTTGATTGATCACTTTTACAGCTTCAAATAAATGTGCTATCAAAATAGGGGTGTTAAAATCATCGTTCATTGCGGAATAACAATCTTTTTTCCATTTTAAAACATCAAAAGTGGATATTTTACTCGCTTCTATTTTATCAACAAAATTAACAGCCTCCATCAACTTTCCATGTCCTTTTTCTGATGCTTCTAAAGCTTCCCCAGAAAAGTCTAAAATACTTCTATAATTGGCTTGCATGTTAAAAAAACGAACCACACTTGCAGAAAAGGCTTTTGGTAAGATGTGATTTTTCCCAGATAAAATTTCATTTGGTAGAATAAAATTTCCTGTAGATTTCGCCATTTTCTGACTGTTTAACAACAGCATATTTGTGTGCATCCAATAACTTACGGGCGTTTTGCCACTGCAAGTTTGAGATTGTGCAATTTCACATTCGTGATGTGGGAATTTTAAATCTATTCCGCCTCCATGAATATCAAACTGTTCTCCTAAATACTTGGTACTCATTACAGAACATTCTAAATGCCAACCAGGAAAGCCATCGCTCCAAGGCGAAGGCCAACGCATAATATGTCTTTCATCCGCTTTTTTCCAAAGCGCAAAATCTTGTGGGTTTTTCTTATCCGATTGACCGTCTAAAGAACGTGTATTATGAATTAAATCTTCTACTTTTCTGCCCGACAGAATCCCGTAATGACTATTTTTATTATATTCTAAAACATCAAAATATACAGAGCCATTTACTTCATACCCAAACCCTTTTTCAATGATTTCTTTAATCATTTCAATCTGTTCTACAATATGACCAGTTGCCGTTGGCTCGATACTTGGTGGTAAAAAGTTGTAGTTTTTTAACACATCATGAAAGTCAACAGTGTAACGCTGAACAACTTCCATTGGCTCAATTTGCTCTAAACGTGCTTTTTTTGAAATTCGGTCTTCACCTTCATCCGCATCGTTTTCTAAATGCCCAGCATCCGTAATATTACGTACATAACGCACTTTATACCCCAAATGCAACAAATATCTATACAACACATCAAAGAACATAAAGGTTCTTACATTACCCAAATGTGCATTGCTGTATACTGTAGGTCCGCAAACGTACATACCTACATATCCGTCTGTTAAGGTTTTAAAATCCTCTTTTTGTTTGCTAAGAGAGTTGTATACTTTAAGTTTATTTTCTTTGTAGAGTTCCATTAAAAAAGTTACTATTTACAGCGGATAAAGATAGGAACTTTAAAAAGAATATCGAAATGGAATTTGTTAGAAATTTAGCAAAGAATGAAGCTTCTATAAGTACTTGATTTTAAAATACCCTAATTTTGTTACTGTTTATTTAAATGAGTTCCAAAATGGATGAAAAATAGTACCAGAGAATCGCAGAGAATTTTCATAGAGATTTACAAAGAAGTATTTTATGGTCGTTTTTCAATTAATAAACCGTTTTATGAGATTAAACTTGTAGAAATCTATTAGATTGATAAACCAAAAAATCTCATTATTTATTTCTAAATTTACATTTCAATATTTACAATGGATAAAAAACAATCTGCAATACATGAAAATGAAGGTGTTTCTCAACCAGGAACAACTAGTAAATCAAGTGCAGAAAAAATAAAAATCAGCAGAGCAAAACAGAATTCTGTTGATGATTTTGTATCCAATATTTTGGCAGGAAATATTGCATTTTTAAGCAGAGCAATTACACTGGTAGAAAGCACAAATGAGAAACATCAGCAAAAAGCAAATGAAATTTTAGATCATTGTTTGCCACACGCAAATAATTCTGTGAGAATAGGAATTACGGGTGTTCCTGGCGTCGGAAAAAGTACTTTTATTGAATCTTTTGGAAAACACTTAACGGCTCAAGGAAAAAAAGTGGCCGTTTTAGCGGTAGACCCAAGTAGTTCTGTAAACAAAGGTTCTATTTTAGGTGATAAAACGAGAATGGAAGAATTAGTAACTGATAAAAATGCATTTATTAGACCATCCCCTTCCGGATCTTCTTTAGGTGGCGTTGCACAAAAAACGCGCGAAAGTATTATTCTTTGCGAAGCTGCTGGTTTTGATACGATAATTATTGAAACTGTTGGCGTTGGGCAATCGGAAACGGTTGTGCATTCTATGGTTGATTTTTTTTTATTATTAAAATTAGCGGGCGCGGGCGATGAATTACAAGGAATTAAACGCGGAATTATAGAAATGGCAGATGCAATTGTCATTAACAAAGCCGATGGCGATAATCAAAAAAATGCAAATATTGCTAAAGTTGAATTTAACAGAGCTTTGCATTTATACCCAATAAAAGAAAGTACTTGGCAACCAAAAGTTCTTACAGCAAGTGCTTTGCAGAATTTAGGGATTCAAAAAATTGATACCATGATTACTGATTATATTTCTTTAACGAAAGAAAATAAATATTTCGACATCAAAAGAAATGAGCAAAATAAGTATTGGTTACTTTCTACGATCAATCAGCAATTAAAAAATCGATTTTATCAAAATCCAAAAGTTAAAAATGCTTTAGCAAAAGAAATTAAAGATTTAGAAAACGGAAAAACAACACCTTTTAATGCTGCTAAACGTTTGTTGGAGTTGTAGTTTTCCTAAATTTAATCAATCCATATTTATTATGAAAAAAATCGTATTAACCTTTATTTTATTCTCTTTTTCAAGCTTTGTTGTAGCTCAAAACTTCAACTTTATTGAACCAAATGTTTTAGAATTATCAGAAGAAATATCTAAAGTAAAAAATACAGAACCCATTTTTAATTATCTCAAAAATAATTATAGTATTACATCTGAAAAATTTGAAAAACAATTTTTTGAATGGGAAACATCAAAATAATGTGCCTTTAAACAAAAATTTAATAACACTATTATCTATTCTACCTTTGATTGTAAAGAAGCAAGTGGAACTTCCATAGAATTAGAAATACCAAAAATAAAACGTTCAGATTTAATGACATGGATTGAGAAAATCTATGAAATTGAAAAAATGGCTAATAATGAAAATGTTTGGAAAGAAAATAACTCGAAGTTTGAGCCAAAAGAAGCTGTTCCTGGTTGTTATTTTAAAATTGAAGAAAAAATAGAAACAACTTTCATTACACTATATTGTGGATGTTAAAACATTTTTTTTCAAAACAAATTACTAAATTTTATAATTTCTTTATCACTTTAAAATTCAATTGATTCGTATTTTTATATCATGAAAAATATATTCTTTTTACTCTTCATTTTTATTTCGACTTCTTGTGTTTTATCTCAAGAAAAAAATCAACCAAAAGAAATTTACACTTTTAAAAAAGGTGATTATAATGGCATTGGAAAATGGTATTTAGGTAGAGAAATTGCCTATGTTATGGGGTATGAAGGAATTGATTGGTTAGAACGTGCTGAAAGAGAAAAAGAAGAAAACACTTCTAAATTAATTAAAAATATGGATATTCAGCCTACAGATTTTATTGCTGACATTGGTGCTGGTTCTGGTTATCATGTTTTTAAAATGGCTCCAATTGCTAGCGAAGGCAAAGTATATGCTGTTGATATTCAGCTAGAAATGCTACAAGCTATTGTACTAAACTCTAATTTTGAGAAACTTAAAAATATTGAAGTAATTCAAGGTGATTCAACTTCAGTAAACTTACCAGAAAATAAATTTGATAAAGTTTTAATGGTAGATGTGTATCACGAATTTAATTTTCCGAGAGAAATGATTTTATCCATCAAAAAATCTCTAAAGAAAAACGGAAAAATTTATTTGATAGAATATAGAACGGAAGATGATGCTGTACCCATTAAAACAATTCACAAAATGAGCGAAAAACAAGCTGTAAAAGAAATGAAGGCCGCTGGATTTAAACTCGAAAAAAACATCGATAATTTACCTTGGCAACATTGTATGGTTTTCGTTCTAAATTGATGATCAAATTTTCGTAAGAACGAAACAAGATAAAAATTGAATCAAGAAACAGGATAAAATTGAAACATGAAACACGAACCAAAAACTAAAAAAACAAAAAACAAAAGGTAAGAAATAAGAAACAAGATAAAATTGAACCACGAACCAAAAACTAATTTAACTAATCTCACTCCAAATTTTAGAAGTTTTAGAAACCTCTAGATAGGTTTGTTTAATATTCGCATTTTCTGGTTTTGATAAGTTAGAATCTTCTTGTAATAATGAAATTGCAGTATTTCTAGCATGAACTAAAATTTTAGTGTCCTTTACAATATCAGCAATTTTTAGATTTAAAATACCACTTTGCTGCGTTCCCATTAAGTTTCCTGGTCCACGTAATTTTAAATCAACCTCAGCAATTTTAAATCCGTCAGAAGTTTCTACCATGGTTTTTAAACGTGTTTTACCTTCTTCGGATAATTTATAACTCGATAATAAAATACAATAACTTTGATCTGCACCCCTACCAACTCTGCCTCTTAATTGATGCAATTGACTTAAACCAAATCGCTCTGAACTCTCAATAATCATTACACTTGCATTTGGGACATTTACTCCAACTTCAATAACCGTAGTGGCTACCATAATTTGAGTTTCGCCTTTTACAAAACGTTGCATTTCAAATTCTTTATCCGCAGGTTTCATTTGTCCGTGAACAATACTTATTTGATATTTTGGATTTGGAAATTCGCGTGAAACACTTTCATAACCATCCATTAAATCTTTATAATCCATCGTTTCTGATTCCTGAATTAACGGATATACAATATATACTTGTCTACCTTTTGCAATTTCATCCTTCATAAATTTAAAAACAGACAATCGATTGCTATCAAATCGATGCACCGTTTTTACTTCTTTTCTTCCAGGAGGCAATTCATCGATTACAGAAATATCTAAATCGCCATATACAGACATTGCCAAGGTTCTAGGAATTGGTGTTGCCGTCATTACTAAAATGTGTGGTGGCGAAGTAACTTCAACCTTTTTAAAGGGAAGGTTTTTTAATTCTTGAGAAATTTTTTCGATTACATTTTCTATATTTTCAAGAACTTCTTCGCTTGTAAATCTGATAACTTTGTACCCAAATTCTTCAAAAATTTTATTTCTTATTACATCTGCTTCTTGCAGTTCTGTAGTACTGTCGTTTTCTGCATCAATTTCAACTAGTAAAGGTTTTGAAATACACGCAAAATCAACCGTAAATTCATCAATAATATGCTGTCTTCTAAATTTAAATTCTAATTTATTTGTTTTTAATTGCTCCCAAAGATTTTTTTCTGCTTGTACAGACTGATTTTTTCTTTCTTTTTGCAATTCTTTCAACAATTTATATACTAATGGATGCGCAGTTTCATAACGATTGCGTACTTCAATTCCCATTTCTTTAGCAATCGTTAAAACGGATCCTCCACCCTTAGACCATAATTTAGATCTTTGTGCAACTCCAAAGCGATGTTGCTCGTCAATAATTGCAACGCCTAAATTTTGGAATTGTACTTTATCTTCTAGCAAGGCATGCGTACCAATTAAAATATGTAATGTTCCGTTTTCTAAATTTTTATGAATTTCTCTTCGTTTTTTTATTTTTACAGAACCGGTTAATAAATCTACTTTAAGATTCGTGTTTTTTAAATACTCAGAAATTGCTTTAAAATGTTGTGACGCTAAAATTTCTGTAGGTGCCATTATAGTAGCTTGAAAGCCATTATCAATCCCTAAAAGCATAGTTAATAATGCAACAATGGTTTTTCCTGAGCCAACATCACCTTGCAAAAGTCGGTTCATGTGCGCACCAGAGCCCACATCTTTTCTTATTTCTTTAAGCACTCTTTTTTGAGCATTTGTTAAATCGAAAGGCAAGTGATTGTTATAAAAATCATTGAAATTATCGCTTACATTTTCAAAAACAAATCCTTTTATTTTAGTTTTGTTGATGAGTTTTTTGCGCAATAATTGCAACTGAATAAAAAATAATTCTTCAAATTTTAAACGGTATTCTGCTTTGGCTAAATTTTCTTGACTTTTAGGAAAATGCACATTTAAAAAAGCATCTCTTTTATGCATCAACTTAAAATCATCAATAATTTCTTGTGATAAACTTTCTTGAATTCCGTCGAAAAACTGTGTTAATAAATTCTGAATATACATTCGTATCAATTTATTAGAAACGCCAGAATTCGTTAATTTTTCTGTGGATGGGTAAACCGGTTGCATTTTAGATTGCAACTTTTTTTTGAATTCTGTAACCAATTCCATTTCTGGATGCGGAATGCTAAAATTACCATTATAATGATTCAGTTTTCCATAAACCACATACAGTTCATTTGGCTTCAGGGAATCTTTAATCCATTTATGGCCTTTAAACCAAACCAATTCCATAGTTCCTGTAGCATCCTGAAAAATTGCCACTAACCTACTCCCTCTTTTTTGTGCAACTGATTTAATACTGGTTATTTTACCAACAATTTGTACTTCGGATGAGTTTGGCTGCAAATCATTTATGGTGTAAAAAGCAGTTTTATCAATATATCTAAAAGGGAAAAAATTGAGCAAATCATTACACGATTTAATGCCCAATTCTGTGCACAAAAGCGCTGCTCTTTGTACACTAATTCCGTTTATATATGTAATTGGATAGCTTAAATTCAATTTGAAAAGATATAAAAAACGAAAATACAAAATACCTTTTATTTAATGTACCTTTGCAGACTATTATAATTAAAAAAATGAGATTACACAGAAACTTAACTTTTGCTGTTATAGACAGTATTCGAGATATATTTAACGAAGGTGTTTACGCAGATAAAGCCGTTGAAAAAGCCTTAAAAAGAGATAAACGTTGGGGCGCAAGAGACCGTAAATTTGTCGCTGAAACGATTTACGATATTGTTCGGTGGAATAGGTTATATGCAGAAATTGCCGAAGTAAAAGTCCCTTATGATCGAGATAATATTTGGAGGTTATTTTCTGTTTGGTGTATTTTAAGAGGAATTGCTTTACCAGATTGGAACCAAGTTGGTGATGTGCCAGAACGAAGAATTAAAGGACGTTTTGCTGAATTATCAAGAACCAGAAAATACAGAGAATCTATTCCTGATTGGATGGATGAGCTTTGTGTTTCTGAATTAGGCGAAGAAGTTTGGACAAAAGAAATTGCGGCTTTAAACGAGCAAGCAAAAGTAATTTTAAGAACAAATACCTTAAACATTTCTAAAGAAATTCTTCAAAAGAAATTAAAGGCAGAAGATATTAGTACCGAATTTGTTCCGAATCATCCAGATGCATTACTATTACCAGAAAGAGCAAATGTATTTAAATCAGAAGCTTTTCATAATGGTTTGTTTGAAGTGCAAGATGCTTCATCACAACTAGTTGCGGCATATTTAGATGTAAAACCAGGCATGAAAGTAATTGATACTTGTGCTGGCGCAGGTGGAAAAACTTTACATTTATCTGCTTTAATGGAAAATAAAGGGCAAATAATTGCCATGGATATTTACGAAAGTAAACTTAAAAAACTTAAAATTAGAGCTCGTAGAAATGGTGCTCATAATATAGACTTGCGTGTAATAGATTCTACAAAAGTAATTAAAAAATTACATGAAAAAGCAGACAGAGTTTTAATTGACGCTCCCTGTTCTGGTTTAGGCGTTATCCGTAGAAATCCAGATTCTAAATGGAAATTACAACCTGAGTTTATAGAAAATATAAAAAAAGTACAACAAGAAGTTTTACAACAATATTCTAAAATGGTAAAACCAGGCGGAAAAATGGTCTACGCAACCTGTTCTATTTTACCGTCAGAAAATCAAGAACAAGTTAAGACTTTCTTAACATCAGAATCCGGAAAAGATTTTACATTTGTATCAGATAAAAAAGTTTTAGCGCATGTTTCTGGTTTCGACGGATTTTACATGGCACTTTTGGAAAGAAAATAAAACCCTATATTTATTGCTGATATAGTGTAAAAATTGAAGAAAAAGGAAGTACCCTATTTTTTAATTACAAATAAAAAACATGATAAAAAAACTACTCTTTTTAATTGCAATGACTGTTTACACTGTTTCTTTTTCGCAAGAAATATATTATAGTGATGTAGATTTAACATTAACCGGAATTCAACTTAAAAATGCATTAGCTGCAAAAATAATAGCAACTCATACTGCCCTAGAATATACAAGTGGTGCACCAGATGTTTGGGATGCTACGAGAGCAACTGATGAAAACTCGACTAATACTAGTGAAGTTATTTTATTTTATGGTTGGGAAAGTGGAAATGATGGAGATATTACAAATGATCTTTCCAGAGACAAAAACTTGCAAGACAATGGAAGTGGAGAAGATTTTGTTTGGAACAGAGAACATGTTTTTCCTAAATCTTTGGCAAACCCAATATTAAACACAGATGAACCTGGGCCAGCGACAGATGCTCATCATTTAAGAGCAGCAGACAGAAGTCGTAATTCTGCAAGAAACAACAGAAAATACGGAAGAGGTACTGGGAATTCTGATTTTTCTACAGATACTTTTCCAGGTTTAAGTGGGGCAAATACAAATGCTTGGTATCCTGGAGATGATTGGAAAGGCGATGCTGCAAGAATGATTATGTATATGTATATGCATTACGGGGAGGTTTGTTTACCAACTGCAGTTGGTGTTGGAAGTAAGGAATTTACGCCTGATGAAATGATTGATTTATTTCTAGAATGGAATGTAGAAGATCCTGTTTCAGCTATTGAAATAGCGAGAAACAACTATCATGAAAACACTTCTAACAATGCTGCACAAGGAAGTAGAAATCCTTTTATAGACAACCCATATTTGGCAACAAGAATTTGGGGAGGAAACTCTGCAGAAGATCGATGGGGATTTTATACAAGTAGTGATACTGAAGCTCCTACGACTCCAACAAATGTAACATTAAGTAATATTGCTTTAACATCAATTGCTGTTTCGTGGACTGCTTCTACTGATAATGTTGACGTGTCTGGGTATAATATATATGTTAATGATGTTTTAACAGCACAAACTTCAAACTCAAGTACAAATACAACAATCTCTAACTTAAACACAAATACAACCTATAGTTTTACTGTGAGAGCAAGAGATATTATAAATAACCTTTCTACTGCGAGCACGCCTATAAACGGCACAACATTGCAAGATACAGAAGTACCAACTGTACCTGCTGATATTGTTATTAGCAATGCTTCAGATTCTTCTTTTAAAGTAAGTTGGTCTGCTTCTACTGATAATAATGCAGTTGCAGGTTATGACGTTTATGTAGATGGAAGTTTAAATGCTTCTACAACTGATCTTTTTTACACAGTTACAGCTCTTAGCTCTTCTACAACTTATGCTGTACAAATTTCAGCAAAAGATGTAGATACTAATATATCTGCTAAAAGTACAACTGTAAATGCAACAACGACAGATGGCACATCTAATGGTGTGACAGAGTTATTTATTTCTGAATATGTAGAACCTAGTACTCCTGGAGGTGGTAATAATAAAGCTATAGAAATTGTAAATCTATCAGCCTCTACAATAAGTTTAGCCGATTATTCAATTCAAAAATTTTCATCAACTGGTTGGTTATGGGTAGATGATTTTGACTTAGGAAACGGTAGTATTGTTCCAGGGGATGTATTTGTAATAGTAAATATAAATACAAGTAACTCGCATCTTTTAGCTGAAAAAGATTTATTTGGACCTCCAAGTAATTCTTCACCTCCATTTCAATATGGTTCTCCTATGAATTTTAATGGAGATGATCCTATAGGATTATTTAAAAATGGTATTTTAATAGATGTTATTGGTGATATTTCTAGTAGATCTAAACATATTGAAAATGTGACTTACAGAAGAAACAGAAATATTTCTGTTCCTAATACTACATTTACTGTAAGTGAATGGGATATTTTAGATGAAAATACTTTTGAAGGTATTGGAAGCCATACATCAACTTTAAGTACAAAAAATACTGATTTTCAAGCTTTTAAAATGTTTCCAAATCCAACAAATGGAGATAGGATTTATTTTAGTGTAACAGAAGCTGCAACTATTCAAATATACACTGTATTAGGCAAATTGATACAATCAGCAGAAGTTACAAAAAATAAAAATAGTATTGATATCTCAAAATTTACAACCGGAATGTATCTTTTAAAAATTAATTCTGGTAAGCAGTTTATTACCAAAAAATTAATTAAAAACTAAAAATCATATTTTAACAAAAAACGATTCATAATATTGAATCGTTTTTTTATTTGTAAAAAAAAATGAAAAAAACGCTACTTTTATTAACTTTATTTATTTCTTTAATTTCTTTTGGTCAATTAACAGTTCCTACTAACCTACAAGCCTATTATAATGGTGTAGATTTTAATAAAACGGGTACAAGTTTATTTGATGATTTAGCGGTTAAAACTATTGCTAAACACACCAAATACTTAAGCTATCAAGAAATATGGGATGTAAGTAAAATAACAGACGAAGATCCTTTAAACGTGAACAATGTTTTACTTATTTATGGATATGATGATAATGATGGAAATTATATTACAGACAGATCTAGAAGTAAAAATTTAAACGGTGGTACTCAAGGTTCAGATTGGAACAGAGAACATACATTTCCTAATTCTTTAGCAAATCCAAAACTTGAGACTTCAGGAATAAATTCGCCACCTTATTCAGAAGCACATAATTTAAGACCATCGGATGTAATAATGAACGGAAATAGAGGTAATTTAAAGTTTACATCAGGTTCTGGTAATGCAAGTGTTGTATCCGGTAACTGGTATCCTGGTGATGAATGGAAAGGAGATGCCGCTAGAATTATTATGTACATGTATATTAGGTATGGTAATCAATGTTTACCTTCTTTTGCATCTGTAGGCACAACAAATTCTATAGACCCTAACATGATTAACTTATTATTAGAATGGAATGCTCAAGATCCTGTTTCTACTATAGAAGACAACAGAAATAATTATCATGGAAATACTAGTAACACGTATGCACAAGGAAACAGAAATCCTTTTATAGATAATCCGTATTTAGCAACTGCTATTTGGGGAGGCTCACAAGCAAACAATAGATGGGGTAGTAATCCTGATGCAGATACAGAAGCACCAACAGTACCTACAAATATTATTGCCTCTAATATTACTGCAACAACTGTAGATTTAAATTGGACAGCATCTAATGATAATATTGGAGTTACTGCTTATAATATTTATGTAGATGGTAACTATTATATTTCTACAAATTCATCAGCAACTACTATAACTGTTGCTAATTTAGCATCAGAAACAACATACTCTTTCTCTGTTTTAGCTGCAGATTTAGCAAATAACACCTCTTCGTTAAGTACATCAATAAATGCAACAACATTAGAGGCATCTTCGGGTAGTGGAGATTCTTGTGTTTTTGAAACTTTTGAAACAATGCCAGACAATAGTGGTTCATATTCCGATAGAACTTGGACTGGGGTAAATAATATAGTATGGAATGCTACTAGAACAAGAACAGATCAAGTAATAAACGGAAGAGCCGTTGCTATAGATTTTAGAACAAATGAAGGCTCTATGACATCCTCTACGATTGCAAATGGTTTGGGTAGTTTAACGGCTTCCACACAAAGAGCATTTAGTGGTGGCACAGGTACAGTAGATATTTTAGTAAATGGTAATGTCGTTGGTACTTTACCTTATAATGAAACAATTCAAACAACAACAATTTCCAATATAAATATTACTGGAAATATAACTGTAAAAATAGCAAAATCTGCTTCTGGTGCAGACCGTGTAATTATAGACGATTTAAACTGGTCTTGTTATTCAACATTAAATATTAAAAATGAAAATTTAAAAAATATTAAAATGTATCCAAACCCTGTAAATGGGAATACGTTATCTATTTCTTCAACAGAAAAAACAGCTATTATTATTTATAATTTATTAGGCAAAGTTGTAAAAAAAGCAACAATAACTGCAGATAATAATCTAATTGATATTTCAAATTTAGCAAAAGGCATTTATATTGTAAAAATGAACATCAATAATGCAACTGCTTCTAAAAAATTAATTAAAAACTAATTTATTAAAAACATCTAAATATATAAAAGACTGTCTATCAAGGGCGGTCTTTTTTTTATATTTAAAACATCATGCCTAACTGCTTTATTTCTATATAAATAATTCATCAGAATTAAATTGAAAAAAGTAAATTTGCATTTTTAAAACAATACCCAAATAAACACAATAATGATTCATTTCTTTGGAAATATAGACAGTAAAGTATACGCTGTTCAAACCACAAAAAAATTAACTGTCACAACAATATCTAAATTGACTTGGCTATTTGCCAATCAACCTAAAATAGAAGAAGCATCATTAGATGCTTTTTTTGTTGGCCCAAGAGCAGCGATGATTACTCCTTGGAGTACAAATGCAGTTGAAATTACTCAGAATATGGGTATTAAAGATATTATCAGAATTGAAGAGTTTACAGCTGTTTCAGAAGATTTTTCTACTTTTGATCCAATGATTTCTGAGAAATTTAAAGGTTTACACCAAGAATCATTTACAATTGATAGTAGGCCAGAAGCAATTTTAAATATTGATGACATTGCTGCTTATAATGCAGAAGAAGGACTGTCTTTAAGTGATGAAGAAGTAGCCTATTTAGAAAGTGTTGCTTCTAAGATTGGAAGGAAATTAACAGATTCTGAAGTTTTTGGTTTTAGCCAAGTAAATTCAGAACACTGTCGTCATAAAATATTTAACGGAACTTTTGTGATTGATGAAGAAGAAATGCCAACTTCATTATTCAAGTTGATAAAAGAAACGGCCAAACAATTCCCAAACGATATAGTATCGGCATACAAAGACAATGTTGCTTTTGTAAAAGGTCCAAAAGTGGAGCAGTTTGCGCCAAAAACAGCAGACAAACCAGATTTTTATCAAACATCATATTTTGAATCGGTAATTTCATTAAAAGCAGAAACGCATAATTTCCCTACAACTGTTGAGCCTTTTAACGGAGCAGCAACAGGTTCTGGAGGAGAGATTAGAGATCGTTTGGCTGGAGGAAAAGGTTCTTTACCTTTAGCAGGAACGGCAGTTTATATGACTTCGTATTCTCGTTTAGAAGCTTCTATAGATACAGTGAAAAATACAAGATATTGGGAAAATAAATTTGAAGCTAGAGATTGGTTGTACCAAACTCCGATGGATATTTTAATAAAAGCATCAAATGGCGCGTCCGATTTTGGAAATAAATTTGGTCAACCTTTAATTACTGGTTCTGTTTTAACTTTTGAACACGAAGAAAATTCAGCTGTAAGTGCTTCTAAAGCTAGAAAACTAGGTTATGATAAAGTGATTATGCAAGCTGGTGGAATTGGATACGGAAAAGCAGACCAAGCTATAAAAGATACACCAAAAGAAGGTGATAAAATTGTAATTTTGGGTGGTGAAAATTACAGAATCGGAATGGGTGGCGCTGCTGTTTCATCTTCAGATACCGGAGAATTTGCATCCGGAATTGAATTAAACGCAGTGCAACGTTCTAATCCAGAAATGCAAAAACGTGCTGCAAACGCGATTCGCGGAATGGTAGAAAGTGAAGAAAACTTTATTGTTTCTATTCATGATCATGGAGCTGGCGGACATTTAAATTGTTTATCAGAATTGGTAGAAGATACTGGTGGTAAAATAAACTTAGATACATTGCCAATTGGTGACCCTACTTTATCAGCAAAAGAAATTATTGGTAACGAATCTCAAGAAAGAATGGGATTGGTAATTGCCGAAAAGCACATAGATACTTTACAAAAAATTGCAGATCGTGAGCGTTCGCCAATGTATACCGTTGGTGAAGTTACAGGAAATAATCGTTTTACTTTTGAGTCTAAATCTACCGGTGAAAAACCTATGGATTTAGCTTTAGAGGATATGTTTGGTTCTTCGCCAAAAACGATTATGACGGACAAAACTGTCATCAGAAATTATAAAAATCCGCGTTATAAAACGAAGAATTTAAAAATCTATTTAGAGCAAGTTTTGCAGTTAGAAGCGGTTGCTTGTAAAGATTGGTTAACGAATAAAGTAGACAGATGTGTTGGTGGTAAAGTTGCCAAACAACAATGTGTTGGTTCTTTGCAAATTCCGTTAAATAATGTTGGTGTGATGGCACTAGATTATAACGGAAAAGAAGGCGTTGCAACTTCAATTGGCCACGCTCCTATTGCGGGTTTAATTGACCCAGCCGCTGGAAGTAGAAATGCAATTACAGAATCATTAACAAACTTAATTTGGGCGCCTTTAAAAGACAATTTAAAAAGTGTTTCGCTGTCTGCAAATTGGATGTGGCCTTGTAAAAATGAAGGCGAAGATGCTCGTTTGTACAAAGCTGTAAAAGCAGTTTCAGAATTTGCAATTGATTTAGGAATCAATGTTCCTACAGGAAAAGATTCTTTATCAATGAAACAAAAATATGCAGATGATGAAGTAATTTCTCCTGGAACTGTTATTATTTCTGCAGCAGGAAATTGTACTGAAATTTCTAAAGTGATTGAACCTGTTTTACAAATTGATGGTGGTAGCATCTACTATATTAATATTTCTCAGGATGAGTTTAAATTAGGAGGAAGTTCTTTCCATCAAGTTTTAAATGCGATTGGAAATGAAGCTCCGGATGTTAAAAATAGTGCTTTTGTAAAAAACACGTTTAACACAATTCAGGATTTAATTAAAGCGGATAAAATTGTTTCTGGTCATGATGTGGCTTCTGGTGGATTAATTACAACGCTATTAGAAATGTGTTTCGCTGAAGTGAATTTAGGGGCAGATTTTACTATTTCTGCTTTAAATGAAGAAGATATAATAAAAGTATTATTTGCAGAAAATTCAGGAATTGTTTTTCAGGCGGATACATCGGTAGAAACTATTTTATCAGAAAATAATATTGAATTTTTAATATTGGAAAAGCAAACAATTCAGGAAAAGTAAACATCAAGAATAATGAAGATGCGTTCTCTTTTGATGTTGCTGAAATGAGAGATGTTTGGTATAAAACTTCTTTTTTACTAGATCAAAAACAGACTGCAAATGGTTTGGCACAAGACCGATTTGACAATTATAAAAATCAGCCGTTAAACTATAAATTTCCAGAAAGTTTTACAGGGAAACTTCCTGTAATTGGAAAAGATAAACCAAAAGCTGCCATTATCAGAGAAAAAGGTTCTAACTCAGAGCGTGAAATGGCCAATGCGATGTATTTGGCGGGTTTTGACGTGAAAGATGTACACATGACCGATTTAATTTCTGGTCGTGAAACCTTAGAGGACATTCAATTTATTGGTGCAGTTGGTGGTTTTTCTAACTCGGATGTTTTAGGTTCGGCTAAAGGTTGGGCTGGCGCATTTTTATACAATGCAAAAGCTAAAAAAGCCTTAAAAAACTTCTTTAAAAGAGAAGATACATTGTCCGTTGGAATTTGTAATGGAGCGCAGTTATGGATGGAATTAGATTTGATAAATCCAGACCATAAAGTACACGGAAAATTAGTTCACAACGATTCTCATAAACACGAGAGTTCTTTTACATCTGTAAAAATTCAAGAAAACAATTCTGTAATGTTAGCTAGTTTAGCAGGCACTGAATTAGGAGTTTGGATTTCGCACGGAGAAGGAAAATTCAATTTACCAGAAGTGGAAGAAAACTACCATATTGTTGCAAAATACGGTTATGAAAGCTATCCTAACAATCCAAATGGCTCTGATTTTAACACCGCAATCTTATGTGATAAAACAGGAAGACATTTAGTTACGATGCCACATATTGAGCGTTCTACTTTTCAATGGAATTGGGCAAACTATCCAAAAGGAAGAAAAGACGAAGTTTCACCTTGGTTAGAAGCTTTTGTAAATGCGAGACTTTGGATTGAAAAGCATTCATAAAAAGAAAACAAAAACAAAAACATAAACATAAACATAAAAAAGCTATCCGTATTGGGTGGCTTTTTTTATTTAAAACTCCTTATAAAACAAAAATCACCAAGGTTTGACAACTTTAGCTATAACAATTGTTAAATCAGGACTAGCGACAACAATTTATTTTAAGAGCATTTTAAAATATGCCCTATATCCTAACTCAAAAATTATGATACTTTTACATTTATAAAAACACCCATGTTATCAATGAAAACAACATCATATATCAATGCAGTCGTATTCTTTTTCAGTACGTTTATTGGTCACTCTCAATTAGTAACAGTGCAAAATAAAACTACCTATCCATTTTGGATTCAAATATCAAAAGCACAAGAAAATGAAAAACAACCTCTGTTATTGTTTTTGCACGGTAAAAGCCTCTCAGGAAATGATTTAAACAAAGTAAAGCGTTATGGAGTATTAGGAGCAATAGAAAAAGGCAGAAAGATACCAGCTATAGTTGTAGCGCCGCAATTAGCAAGTGGTAGTTGGAATCCTGATAAAGTATTAGAATTGATTGACTATCTAAAACAACACTACCCTATCGATTCGCAACGTATTTATTTGTGTGGTATGAGTTTAGGCGCATATGGCACTTTACATTTTGCTGGAAAATATCCTGATAAATTGACAGCAGCTGTAGCTATTTGTGGTGGAGGAAACGAAAAAGATGGTTGTAGATTGGCTACTGTTCCACTTTGGATTCAACATGGTGATGCTGATTATATTGTGCCACTTAAAGAATCGCAAAAAATATACGATGCTGTTAAAAAATGCGAACCCAATGCCGACGTTACGCTTACCGTTATTAAAGGCGGTAATCATGGCAATGTAGAACGTTTATTTCATGAAGATGCCTTATATGATTGGTTGTTTACCCAAGTAAAAAAAACAATCAATACCGAAACCACAAAATAGCAAACCACTTTCTATCTAGCTTACTATATCTAGAATTGAAATATGTAAACGCCCATTAAATCGTCATTTAGTAGCCATGCCAGATATTGAATATTCTACGTTTCAATGGAATTGGGTAGATTACCCTGCAGGAAGAAAAGATGTAGTTTCGCCTTGGTTAGAAGCTTTTGTAAATACTAGAATTTGGATTGAGAAAAATAATAACAAAATTTAGTACTAAAAAAATCAGCTTTTAGAAAATTCTAAAAGCTTATTTTTTTTTGCGTTAGGGATGGAAGCTTTGTTTGAGCTCTTTTTATTTTTTTTTAAAAGCGAGTGCGGAAAGCCCGTTTAAACGCCCAAATAATTATTAAATTATTGCACTTTTCTTATAGTAGATTCACCAATAACAATTCCTTTTTTTAATATGGCATCCCCTTTGTAAAGTACCGTTACTTCGCCATAAGAAGTTACTTTAAATTTTTTAGAAACATTCAATTTAAAAATTCCGTCTCCATAAGCGGTTAGTTTCGTTTCATCTGTAATAACATCCGAAGCCATTACTTTACTTGCACCGTAAGCTGTTATTTTTTGTTTATTAATGCTTCCGTTATCCATTTTTAGAAAACTCTCACCATAAATAGAAACCGATAAATTATCCACTTCAATGGTGTTAATGGTCACTTCTGATTTTCCATAAATCAACAATTTACAATCGTCTTGAATTAAAGGAGTTTGAAATGTAATTTTCTCTTCTCCTCTTAAAGAAAAAGTATTTACATCAACATAAGTAATAATTACTTTAACTACTCTACCATTGTATAAAGGAACTTTCGTTTCAAAATCTCTAACAACTATCTTTTTACTTTTAGTATACGTTTTAGCACCTTCCAAATAAACTTGAAGTGTTCCTTTGTTTAATTCGTACGTAAACTTTTCGACAGGTACAGAAATATCGACAATTTCAATGCTAGCCGTATTTCCTTTTTTAAAAATCGCTTCTATATGCGGACTTACAATGATTTTGTTAAAACTGGTTTCTAGTTTAATTGTTTCTTGTGCGTTTAAATTACCATTCAAAAATAGTAAAGAAGTCAAGAGAGTAATCAATTTAATTTTCATTATATCTATTTTAAAATTAGTTTTTATGAGGACTGTTTAGTTTTAAAAGATTGTTTAACTACATGAAAGACAACCTATTTTTTAATTTGTGACATTTTTTAAAACTTTATGTATACTTTAAATATAGTATTAAAACAACGTGTTTATTGAAAGATTGTAAACCTAGCATTTTATTCGTCAGAATTATTAGCTATTAAAGCCATGTTTTAAAAATAAATCTGATATAATTCAACGTTAAGAAAATAATAATAATAATAATAATAATAGTAACTTTTACTCTAAACTTTAAAAAAATCATTATCATTAACTAAACCACTATGGACTTGAAGTCCATAGGTTTTTAAATCTGACTGATGTCAGGTGTATGGAATCTAGATTGCCTACTCAAGGATAAAATCGATCGTATCATTGTCTGATTTACGATGATGTTCTAAATATTCATTTACCATTTTATCCGCAATATTGCCTGCAATCCAGCATCCAAATCCGTTTTCCAAAAATGTCTGCCCCAATATTGTTACTTTAACAATTTAAATTCTTGTTGAATTTTTCGAGATATTCTTCCTTCTAACTTCTTAACAATACTACTGATATCTTGTTATGGACGATATTCAATGTGCATATGAATATGATCTTTTGAGACAAATTCTTTCATTATAACTATATCTTCTGAATAACAAATTTGTATTCATAACTGTTAACTTTCTACAGCGCTGTTAAATATCTCCAACCAAAACTTTATGTCTATACTTGTTGATCCATAAAATATGAACTGTTAATCTTGAAACGGTATCACCTTTAGTTCTTTGATTTCCCATTCAACAAAGATAAAAGTTTTTAGAAGCTAAAACGAAATGCACTAAAGGGCATAGTTGTAACTATTTTTGTGACCAATAAAATCATACGATTATTTTTTATCGGACAATAATGATAAAAATTATAATAATGTTATTTAATTTTATGGATTATTAATTATTACTTTAGTTTTTGGGAAACAGATAACTAATAAACCCAAAAAGCTTATTATCTAAATCTGCTCTTTTCTTGTTTAAAAATGTCACAAACTCTTTTCATTCTTGTCCTTATATAAAATAACTTAAAATATCCGAAATGAAAATTAAAAACACTTTTATAGTTTGCTTTCTTTTAACAACAACTTTTTCTTTTGCACAAAAGACAGTGGAAGCTGCAGAGATCTTAAAAGATATAAAGAATGGCAAATCAATTTCTTATCAAAATGCAACCATTGTCGGGGTTTTAGATTTAACGTATATGGATGAAGCACTAAAAAAAATACCAAATAAAAAGAAAAGCAGCTGGTGGGGCGGTGGAAACTCTACAAACGAAATAAAAAAAATAATCGAAGTAAAAATATCTTTTGTAAACTGCACTTTTAAAGAGGATGTATTGGCCTATATACCAGATGAAGATTCTGGCTACACCTTTATCGCAAACTTTGAAGAAGAGGTAATTTTTAAAAATTGTGTTTTCGAAAGAAAAGCAATGTTCAAATATTCTCGTTTTGAAAGAAATTCAAATTTTTATGGTACTTCTTTTACTGATGATAGTACTTTTAAATATGCGAAATTTGAAAGTGATATTAATTTTATAAACACCAAATTTGATGAAATTGCAACTTTTAAATATGCTAAATTTAGTAGAAATGTAAGTTTCTCTGGTTCCGATTTTAAAGATTCTGCAATATTTAAATACACAAAATTTAATAACGGCGTTTCCTTTAAAAACACCCAATTTAAAAAGGATTTAAATATTAAATACATGAATGTTTCTGGTGATTTTAATATTACAAATATGAAAGTTGAGTATGAAATAGATTTTAAATACACAAAAATTAATGGAAAAAGCTTCGATAAATATTTATTAGAGAAAAGATAACAGTAGTAAAATTATTTTTCTAAAAAGGTTGATAAATTTGTCAACCTTTTTTTATAATTAAATAATTTAGTAACTTGTACTAAATTAAACCAAACCTATGTCTAACAATATTTCTCGTATTTTTGACTTTGCTTATCATCAATTAGAAAATTTTCCACAGGAAAAATGTTTTAACTTCAAGAAAAATAATAACTGGCAAAGTATTTCTACAGAGAAATTTATTTCGGAAGCCAATAAAGTAAGTAATTCTCTATTGGCTTTAGGTGTTCAACCAAACGATAAAATTGCAGTAATTACGGATAGCAATAATCCAAATTGGCATATTTTAGATATTGGTATTTTACAAATTGGCGCGCAAAATGTGCCTTTATATGCAACACTATCAGAAAAAGATAATGAGTATATTTTAAATCATTCGGATGCAAAGTATTGTTTTGTTTCTGATGATAATTTGTATCAAAAAGTAAAATCCGTAGCAAGTAAAACACAATTACAAAATGTTTTTTCTTTGGATGAAATTCATACAGATTATAGCTGGAGTTCATTTCTAAAAATTGGCGAGAATGAAGACCGCCAATCAAAAATAACAGCTTTAAAAAATGCTGTAAAACCCGAAGATTTAGCAACTATAATTTACACTTCTGGCACAACAGGAATTCCGAAAGGTGTTATGCTATCTCATAAAAACATTGTTTTTACCGTATTTAAAACAGCTCAAAAAATAGATTTAAAAAGCGGTGCCAATAGAATTATTAGTTATTTGCCTATTTGTCATATTTTTGAGAGAAGCGCCTCTTATTACTATCTATATATGGGTTTCGAAATTTATTTTGCAGAAAGTATTGACAAACTTGGTGATACTATACAAGAAGTAAAACCTCATTATTTAGCAGTTGTACCAAGATTATTAGAAAAGATGTTTGATAAAATTGTAACAAAAGGCAGCAATTTAAGAGGCATAAAAAAACTATTATTCTTTTGGGCATTGTCGGTTGGTGAAAAATATGAGCCTTACAATAAAAATGGATCTTTTTATAACTTTAAATTAAATATTGCCAGAAAACTCATTTTTATAAAATGGCAAGAAGCTTTGGGCGGTAATTTACAATTTATGATTTCTGGAAGTGCGCCTCTTCAACAGCGTTTAATAAGAGTTTTTACAGCGGCAGGAATTGCTGTGTTTGAAGGTTATGGAATGACAGAATCGTCACCTGGAGGATCTGTAAATGATCTTAGAAATAATGGTTTAAAAATTGGTACCGTTGGCAAACCTTTAGAAGGTATTGAAATTAAAATTGCTGAGGATGGAGAAATTTTAATGAAAGGAGACAATATAATGCTAGGTTATTATAAAAATAAAGAGATGACCAATAAAACCATCATCAATGGATATTTGCACACCGGTGATATTGGCCAAATTGATCCAGAAGGTTTCTTAAAAATTACAGATAGAAAAAAAGAAATATTTAAAACTTCCGGCGGCAAATACATTGCTCCTACTGCCTTAGAAAGTGCCTTAAAACAATCTCGTTTTATAGAACAAGTAATGGTTATTGGAGAAAGTGAAAAAATGCCAGCAGCTTTTATTCAGCTAAATTTTGAGTTTATTAAAGAATGGGCAGAACGACATCAACATATAATTACAGATATTACTTCTGATGAAAAACTAATTAATCGGGTTCAAAAAGAAGTCGATTTTCATAATCAAAAATTTGGAAAATGGGAACAAATTAAAAAGTTTGAAATTACACCTGACGAATGGTCAATAGAATCTGGGCACTTAACTCCTACAATGAAAATGAAAAGAAACGTAATCAAAGAAAAATACAAAAATTTATATCAAAAAATATATAATTCCTAAAATATAAAGTCTTTTAATAAGTATTTGTAAAATACAAGTAAATTTATTACTTTGGCATTTACAAATTAGAAAAAACCTTATGTCAATAGAAATTACTAGATTATTTGATTTTCCGTATTATCAATTAGAAACTTACAATCTTAAAAAAGCATTTTCAACAAAATATAACGGAAAATGGGAATCTATTTCTTCACAAGAATATGTGGATAAATCGAATCAACTTAGTAGAGGGTTACTAAAACTAGGCATCAAACCTAATGATAAAATTGCAATTATTTCAACTTCAAATAGAACTGAATGGAATATTTGTGATATTGGTATTTTGCAAACTGGCGCACAAACGGTGCCTATTTATCCAACTATATGTAAAGAAGATTATGAGTATGTTTTAAATCATTCTGAAGCTACGTATTGTTTTGTTTCTGATACTTTAATTCTAGATAAATTAAATCAAATTAAAGATAACACAAAGTTAATAGGTGTTTTTACTTTTGATGATATAAAAGAAGAAAAAAGTTGGAAAGACGTTTTAGCTTTGGGAGAGGATAAAAGCAATCAGCATGAAGTTGAAGCAAGAAAAGATGCTGTAAAACCTGAAGATTTAGCTACATTAATTTATACCTCTGGTACAACTGGAAGACCGAAGGGCGTAATGCTTAGCCATAACAATATTGTTTCTAATGTTTTATCTTCTAAAAAACGAGTTCCTTTAGATTACGGGAATTCTAAATCTTTAAGTTTTTTACCCGTTTGTCATATTTTTGAACGTATGATTTTATATTTATATCAATATTGTGGTGTAGATATTTATTATGCAGAATCCCTTGAAAAATTAACAGAAAACGCACAAGAAATAAAACCAGAAGTGATGACTGCCGTTCCTAGATTGTATGAAAAAATCTATGATAAAATTGTTTTAAAAGGCGAAGATTTAACAGGAATTAAAAAGAAATTATTTTTTTGGGCTTTAAATCTAGGTCTAAAATACGAACCTTATGGTGCAAACGGATGGTGGTATGAAAAACAATTGGGTATTGCACGTAAACTTATTTTTTCTAAATGGCAGGCTGCTTTAGGAGGTGAGCTAAAATTAATGGTTTCTGGAAGTGCGGCTTTACAACCAAGATTAACACGTGTGTTTGCCGCTGCGGGAATGCCAATTATGGAGGGCTATGGCTTAACAGAAACTTCCCCTGTAATTACTGTAAACGATGTTAACAATGGAGGTTTTAGAGTTGGTACAGTTGGTAAAGTTATTGAACAGGTAGAAGTAAAAATTGAAGCAAGTGGTGAAATTTTAGTAAAAGGACCAAATATAATGCTAGGATATTATAAAGATCCAGAAAAAACAGCAGAAGCTATTAAAGACGGATATTTTTATACAGGTGATAAAGGAGAGTTTGACAAAGATGGTTTCTTAAAAATTACAGGTAGAACTAAAGAAATGTTCAAAACTTCTGGAGGTAAATATGTAATTCCGCCTTTATTAGAAGGTGAATTAAAACAATCATTGTTTATCGAGCAAGTAATGGTTATTGGTGAAAATGAGAAAATGCCAGCAGCTATTATTCAGCCAAATTTCGAGTTTTTAAAGGGCTGGGCTAAAGAACATAGTATCTCTTTTACTTCTAATGATGAGTTAATTAAAAACCCGAAAGTTCTTCAAAAAATACAAGATGCCGTAGATATTTGTAATTCAAATTTCGGGAAATGGGAACAAATAAAATGTTTTGAGTTAACACCCGATGAATGGACATTAGATGCTGGGCATTTAACCCCAACAATGAAAATGAAACGTGAAGTAATTCTAAAAATGTATCAATCTCTACATGATAAAATTTATAGATAACTTAATTATAATTCAACTCCCTCTTATGGGAGTTTTTTTTGATAAAATAAATTTAAATTCTTTAAACTCGCAATAAAAAAAAATATTCTTGCTACTTGATGGTATACAAAAGGGTTGATTTCTCAACAGTATTACAATTATTCCCTATGAAAAAGATAATTGAATTTATTTATTACTTTATTTCAGAAGTAGAACCATCAGAAGAGGTTATATCAAATATTCTTTTAACAGCACCGTAAATACAACACTTCAAAAAATATTACAGAGTGTTTGTATTTTCATAACAAGGTTTTTTCCAATTGCTTGAAGGTAAAGAAGAAGTTTACAATTTATACAACAAAATTAAAAAAAAAGACACTCTAATATTACGGCAGTCTTTGAAGAGGAGATAAAAGAACACAAGCTTCATCCATGGAGTGTGTCATTTTATAAATTTGATAACAGGAATCAATTTATAAAGAATATTGACTTCCTTTTAAGTAGTAAAGATAAACAAACAAAAGCTGAAAATATCTTTTGAAACCTAACGAAACTAATTTTACTTACATAAAAAATATTAATCATTTTTTGTTAAATTAATACCCTGACTACCAGTTTTTTGAATTTTTTCTTTAAAAATAGAACACAAAGACTTCTTAAATTTTCAATTAATTGTAAAACCACTAATTATGATTATTGAATCACCTATGGCTTTTTCATTAAATATACTTGACTTTTTATAAATGAAGCTAACTAATTTATTAGGCTAAGTTCTAATGTTACACTCATTATGGAAGAAGAAATCAAAGAAAGATGGGTTCCTAATTAAAGTATGGCTTTTCAGGAACTGAATAGTACTGAAGCCGAAGTGAATCTATTTATTAAAAATATTGATTTCATTTCAACAAACAAACAAACAAACAAACAAACAAACAAACAAATAAACGCGATGAACATATTTTAGAGTATGGCAAAACAAATTGTTGTTAAATAAATGAAAATTACTTTTAAATATATTTTCAATCTTATTGATGTAAATTTAAAAAGCATTAAATAAACACTTCATCAAACTACCCTATTTTTTAGAACGGATAACGATTCTTTTTATGAAATTTCGAGCTTTCTTAAATAGGTATTTATTGGTAGATTGTATCCTTCGCTAAAATTTAGAGCACTATTAATTATGGTAAAATAGGGCGAGGTAAAATTAAACATAGTGCACTTATACCTTATGGATGCAACAATTATCCTGATTAAAAGCATCACTGTACAATTTTGGAATTTTTCGAAGTAACTAACAGTTTGATTGATGAATTTTACCAAAATTAGCAACAACAAAAAAATATTTTAATGTAAGATTTTAAATAATAATTCTTTTAAAATATCTTCTTGGGTTTGATTTGCTCCTACACCTTTACTCTTTACATCTGCATCTCGTAAAAAAGCAATTACTTGTGCAACTTTACGCATTGGATAATTTCTGCCAGCTAAAAAGTATTCATCTACAAAATAAGGATTTACGCCCAAAGCTCTCGCCACTGAGCTTTTAGATTTATCTTGTAAACCATGAAAAAGCAAGAGCTGTGTAAAAAAATTATTCAATAAAGAAATGGTCATCACTGTTGGATTATTCTTCGGATTTTCAGAAAAATAATTAATAATTCTATTCGCTTTTAAAATGTTCTTCTCTCCCACTGCTTTGCGCAATTCGAAATTATTAAAATCTTTAGAAATACCAATATTATCTTCAATATGTTTATCATTAATAACCGTTTCTTTTGGTAGAATGATCATTAATTTATCTAACTCGTTCGATATTTTGCTTAAATCAGTTCCTAAAAACTCCACCAACATTTGTGAAGCTTTTGGCTCAATCTGATATTTTTTTCCACTTAAAACCCTGCGTATCCAATCAGAAACCTGATTTTCATACAACTTTTTACTTTCATAAATTAAACCAAATTTTGCAATAGCTTTATGCAATTTTTTACGTTTATCTAGCTTTTTGTATTTGTAATTTAAAACCAAAACCGTTGTTGGTTGCGGATTTTCTGCATACGAAACTAATTTTTCTATATTTTTACTTAAATCTTGTGCTTCTTTTACAATTAGAACCTGTCTTTCGGCCATCATAGGATAGCGTTTTGCCGCAGATACAATATCCTCGATCGTGGAATCTCTTCCATACATTACTTGCTGATTAAAGCCTTTCTCTGCTTCATCCAAAATATTTTTTTCAATATAATCAGAAATCTTATCTATATAATAAGGCTCGTCACCCATTAAAAAATAGATAGGTTTTATGTTACCGTTTTTAATATCTGAAACAATGTTTCTTATCTCGTTCATTTTCTTACTTTTGATTGATGATAAAACTCAATCTGCCAAATTATAATTTTAAGCTCAAAAGTAAAGAAAATAAGACGCTTATTTTTGATAAATTGAGAAAAAAATATATGGTTTTAACTCCGGAAGAATGGGTTCGTCAGCATTTTGTGCATTTTTTGATTGATAAAAAAAACTATCCAACTTCATTAATTGCTTTAGAAAAGCAATTAACTATTAATAATCGCAAAAAAAGAACCGATATTTTGGTTTTTAACACTGAAGGTACTCCAGAAATTATTGTGGAATGTAAAGCGCCATCAATCAAAATTACACAAGACACTTTTGATCAAATTGCACGTTATAATTTAAAATTAAAAGCTAATTTCTTAATTGTAACTAATGGTTTAGACCATTTTTATTGCAAAATGGATTTTGAAAATGAAACCTATATTTTTTTAAAAGAAATTCCTGATTATAAATAAATTCTATAATTACAATAAGTTAAAACCCAGTTTATCTGCATATCAGTGTCAAAACTGTTTTAAATAGAACAGTTTACCATCATCCTAAAAAGGATAAGATAAAAATTAATTTCCAGCTTTTTATTAGGATAAATTTATAAGTAAACTAATTTTTAAAATGTAAGTTTGCAACCTTGAAAACAGCAATTGTTATATTAAATTGGAATGGAAAAAAATTGTTAGAACAGTTTTTACCCTCTATCGTAAAATTTAGCTCAGATGAAGCTGAAATTTATGTGGCTGATAACGCCTCAGAAGACACTTCTATCTCTTATATACAACATCATTTTCCTTCTGTAAAGATTGTTAAAAATACAGAAAATGGTGGTTATGCAAAAGGCTATAATGATGCTTTGCAAAAAATTAATGCAGACATTTATTGTTTAATAAATTCTGATGTTGAAGTTACACAAAACTGGCTCAACCCTATTTTATCTGTTTTTAATACTGATGAAAATACAGCAATTATTCAACCAAAAATTTTATCTTTTAAAGACAAAACAAATTTCGAATATGCAGGAGCTGCTGGAGGTTTTATAGATTTATATGGCTATCCTTATTGCAGAGGTCGAGTTTTTAATGATATAGAAAAAGACAGAAATCAGTTTAATGATATTTCAGAAATATTTTGGGCATCTGGTGCTTGTTTTTTTATTCGCTCTAAAGTGTATCATCAATTAAATGGTTTTGATGAGGATTATTTTGCACATCAAGAAGAAATTGATTTGTGCTGGAGAACTCAAAATATTGGTTATCGAGTAAAATATGTAGGAAATTCAACAGTCTTTCATGTTGGTGGTGCTACGTTAAAAGAAACTGATCCGCAAAAAACATTTTTAAATTTTAGAAATAGTTTGTTAAATGTGGTAAAAAATGTGCCTAAAAAATGGTTTCTTTTTGTGGTTTTTTCGCGTTTACTTTTAGACGGAATTGCCGGATTAAAATTTATGTTAGAACTAAGACCCATACATTCGTTAGCAATCTTAAAAGCACATTTTAGTTTTTATACAAACTTTTATAAGTTCTTAAAAAAACGAAAAGTATTACAGAAAAAACCTCATTATAATTTACACACAAGCATTGTTTGGCAGTATTTTATTTTGGGTAGAAAAAAGTTTAAAGATTTAAAATAAAAAAAATACTTTAAACTGGTTCTCAACACAATTTTTTAACGGTTCAAAAATTACTCAAACTGATAAAAAAATTAACGTTATTGCTTTGAACTTTTGGATATTTAACCTAAAGGATATCTAGACTTCCTTTTCCTTCTCTAATTACAACTGGATAACCATCTGTTAAATCGATAATTGTTGAGGCATAATTATCCCCATAACCACCATCAATAACAACATCAACTAAATGGTTCCATTTTTCAAAAATCAATTCTGGGTCTGTTGTGTATTCTAAAACATCATCATCATCTCTTATAGAGGTAGACACAATGGGATTTCCTAAACTTATCACTAAAGCTCTCGCTATATTATTATCAGGAATACGAATACCTACTGTTTTTTTGTTTTTAAAGGCTTTTGGAAGGTTGTTACTTCCTGGTAAAATAAAAGTATAAGGTCCAGGTAAGGCACGTTTTAAAAGCTTAAAAGTTGGTGAATCTAATTGCTTTACATAATCTGACAAATGGCTTAAATCATTACAAACAAAAGAGAAATTGGCTTTGTCTAATTTGATACCTTTTATCTTTGCTATCTTTTCTAGGGCTTTTGTGTTTGTAATATCGCACCCTAAACCATAAACAGTGTCTGTAGGATAAATAATTAATCCTCCATTTTTTAAAATTTTAACAACCTGATCTATTTGTTTTTGATTTGGGTTGTCGTTATATAATTTAATAAATTCTGCCATAGTATAAAAATACAAAAAAACTCAACCTGAAAGACACAAGTTGAGTTATATTTTGGGAAATTACTAATTTTTAAGTCTTGTCTACCAGCCTAAACCCTTCACCATGAATGTTTAAAATTTCAACATTCTCATCAATTTTTATGTACTTTCTAAGTTTTGCAATGTAAACATCCATACTTCTAGAAGTAAAGTAGTTATCATCTCTCCAAATTTTAGTAAGTGCAAGCTCTCTTGGCATCAAATCATTTTTATGAATTGCCAACATCCGTAATAATTTACTTTCTTTAGGCGATAACTTTACTGGTTCACCTTCTTTCCCTGCAGATAAATGACGCAATTTAGAGTTAAAGAAAAGAGAACCAATATTAAATTCAAATTCTTCTGACTCTTTAGATTGATCACTTTCTTTTCTCAGTAAAATTGCTTTAATTTTATGCAATAATACTTCAGAATCAAACGGTTTATTTAAATAATCATCCGCGCCAACAGAATACCCTTTTAAAACATCTTCTTTTAATGTTTTTGCAGTTAAAAAAATAATTGGTACTTCTTTATTAGTTCCCCTAATATCTTGTGCTAAAGAAAAACCATCTTTTCTTGGCATCATTACGTCTAAAATACATAGGTCATAATCGCTATTTTTAAACATAATTAAACCCTCTATACCGTCCTTTGCGTGTGTAACATTATAATCATTTAATGCTAAATAATCTTTTAAAACGGTTCCGAAATTCGGATCGTCTTCTACTAATAGAATCTTTTTACTTCCCATTTTATATACTTTTAAATTAAAGGTAATTTTACTGTAAATATACTTCCTGCTCCTTTTTCACTTTCAACAAAAACTGTTCCGTGATGTCTTTCCACAATTTCTTTTACATATGCTAAACCTAAACCATGGCCTTTTACATCATGTATATTTCCTTTTTGTTCTCTATAAAACTTATCAAAAACGAGTTTCTGAACACTTTTTGTCATTCCAATTCCGTTGTCTTTTATCTTAAAGATAAAAAACTTATTTGTACTTTCTGTGTACACATCAATTTTAGGGCTTTTTTCTGAAGAATATTTAATCGCATTCTCCAACATATTAACGATAACATTTGTTAAATGAAATTCATTTCCAGAAATTTCTGCAGTAATGGCCTCAAAATATGTTTCTACAACTCCATTTTTATCGTTAATTAATAAACTAACATGACTAATAGCATCTTCTATTATGTCGTGAATATCAACTATTTCTTTACTAATATCTAATTGATTTTTTCTAACCCAGAAATACGCAACACATTTTCTACTTGTGTATGCATTCTTTTATTTTCATCACGAATCATTTGTACATATCTCAAAACCTTTTCATTATCATTTATAATCTTAGGATTCTTAATAGAATCTAACGCTAAATTGATGGTAGCGATGGGTGTTTTAAACTCATGCGTCATATTATTAATAAAATCTGTTTTAATTTCTGATATTTTTTTCTGTTGAATTAATTGATATAATGAGCTTGAAAAAGCAACAATAATTATAAAAATAAAAAATATAGAAAGCAATAATATATTTGAAATACCAGATAAGATATGATCGTTTTTCTCTGGAAACGTTACAAACAGTAAATATTCAGGATCATCTTGTGCGTCAAAAAATAAAGGAAACGCATAACTATCGTTTTTATTAATCGTGTAATAACCCGATTTTAATTTTGTGGCTAAACCGTCTTTACTGTAAACGCCATATTTAAAATCTAAACTAATATTTCTTTTCTTTAACTCGTCTCTTATCGTTTCATTTAGCTCTCTGTTGCTAACTCTTTGATGTATCGGTTTTATAACATTGTAGTCTTTAAAATATTCCGCAAACTGACTATTTTCTATATTTGTTAGTCTTTTTATATTTGAATATCTTTTTTCATCCACTGCCGAAAATAAATTATCTGGACCTTTAATTAATCTTGATTGAAAAAAATCTTTTTTCCCGGTAACCCTTTTAAATATAATAGAATCACTACCTAAAAATTCTGCAGGAATTTCAATATTTTCTTCTAATATTGTAGATCCAAAAGATATTTTTTGATGATTGGTTGTATCTATTTCTTGAAAAAAAAGACTTTTAATTTGAGCCTTATTTGCTAAAACAGCACTTTCTAGAATACCTTCAAACTTTTTATCGAAAAGACTTCTTTCTTTTTCATTAATCCTTTCGGCAACGCTACCTAAAGATTTTTGAACGTCATTTTTAAATTGTTCTTTCCTACTTTCTACAGCATTATTAATCCAATAAAGCTGCACAGAAATAATCCCTATTAGGGAAACACTCATTAAAAATACGATAAGAACAAACATTTTTTTGCCCATTATTCAAAATTAAGCTATTCTAAAATTGAAATTCAATTTTTTAATAAATTTAACCAATTTACTGCAATTTTAAGAATTTTTTAACAAGTTCACTAAAAATATTTAAACGTATTTAAACTTTTCTGTTAAAATATTATGAATAGTATGTACTTGCTTTTTAGTTTCGTCAAGATCTTCATTACTGATGATGTAGTTAGATTGTAACAACTTTTTATCATCATTCCATTGATTTTGGATTCTATTAAATACGTCCTCTTTTGTTGATGTATCTCTTGCTGTTACTCGTTTAATCCTTGTATTTATATCAGCATATACACTAATGATAAAATCGCAAACTAAGTTGCTTTTACTTTCAAAAAGAATAGCATTTTCATAGACAATATAAGCTTTATCTAAATTGTTTTCAACAAAAATTTTAAAATGATTTTTCACTTCCGGATGTACAATTGCATTTAGAGATGCTAATTTTTCAGCATCTTTAAATACAATTTCAGAAATATATTTTTTATTCAATTTTTGATCAATAAAAACGCTCTCTCCAAATTCAATTATCAGCTTTTCTTTAATAGTTTCTGACGAATTCATCAAATTTTTGGCTTCAGCATCTGCAATATAAAACGCAACACCTTCAAACTCCGAAAAGAATTTAGTAACTGTGGTTTTACCACTTCCAATACCGCCTGTTAAACCAATGATCATAAGTTATTTTTGAATTAAGAAATCTATTTTTAAGGGAACAATTTTAACGCTTTTTATAAAATCTGGTTGTGTAATTACTTTAGGTATTAAATAAGAAAGATTATTTTTTTCTGATATTTTAAAATCACATTCCACCGTAAAAGATGTTTTAGAAACTTTTGCGAAATTAGATAAAGCAACAACAAAAACGACTTCCACTTTTTTAGAAAGTGTTGTTAAATTAACACCTTCAGGAAGATTATTTATTTTAAAAGGAATGGTTAAATTACCTTCTGTAAATCTTTCTACCTTTCCAGAAACGATTGCTTTTAAAGTAGTAAACTTAAGGTTTTTATATTTTGATGGCTGAATAATATTTGTATTTTGAGAAAAATTTTCTTTTAAATTATTTAATTTAATTCTTTGTAAATTAAGATGTACTAATTTTTTTATTTGGTCTTCTGGACCAGAAATAACGATGGAATCTGGAACCACTTTTATATCGCCCAAAAGATCATAACCAATTTGATATTTAATATCTAAATTTGGTTTTAAAGCCACTTTTTTTGAGGTTAATAATCCTAAATTTAAGTAAATAGTATCTTGAAGAATTTCTTGTAATTCAATTCCCGAATGCAATTGTTTTTGAATTTTTGTAAATTGATTTTTAACTAATAAATAAAACTTCGAATTACTTTTTCGTTGTAAAATGGACGATTCCAAATAGATTGTTTTATTCGTAAACTTAGAACCTAGAAGTTTAAATCCTGATGCCTTTATGGCAATATCAATTTGTTTAATTGGTGCTTCTTGCAGCAACTTATCTTGTTGAATATTTTTATAAGCTACAGGATATGAAATAACAGCAGAATACTCTTTAGAAAAGGTTATTAACAACCAAATAATAAAAGAAGCTATTAAAAACCTATAAATGTTTTTGGTATTTTTCTGGAAGTTTTCACCTTAAATCTTGTTTTTAGTGCAATCTAGTAAAAAGATATAAAACAAAAAAGTGAGCTTTCACTAAAAAGAAAAAGCTCACTTTAATTACCTTAATAAAGTAGTATTATTTAACAGCTGGTGTTAGGTATTTTTTACTTAACTCCATAGAAATTGCAGAACGTTCAAACATAATTTTTCCTGCTCCAGTTTCTATAGTTACAGTGTTTTCTGTAGAATTTATTTCTACTATTTTACCATGTATACCGCTAGAGGTAACGATTTTTGACCCTTTTTTAATCTCTGCCTGAAAAGATTTTTCTTTCTTTTGACGATTCATTTGTGGTCTTATCATAAAAAAATATAAAACCCCAATCATTGCGACAAAAGGTAACATTGATGCTAAATTTTCCATACCTATTTGTAATCCTATAGTTAAAAACATATTATTGATTTGCTTTTGGTGTAACCATTCCTTTAATCGTTAAAATCTCTCTTCCAGATTCTGTATTAGTCGTTAAAGTAACAGATTTTTGCTGTCTGTTTGGCTTACCGTTTGTATTAAATTTCACTTCTATATCGCCTGTTTCTCCCGGTTTAATTGGTGCTTTTGGCCAAACAGGAATTGTACAACCACAAGTTGCTTGTGCATTTGTAATTACTAAATCTGTTTTACCAGTGTTTGTAACTTTAAAAACAGTTTCTACAATATCCCCTTCATTAACAGTACCAAAATCATATTCTGATTTATCAAAAGAAATAGATGCTGTTCCTTTTTCAATTTCTAAATCTCTAGATTTTGCGTTATCAATATTTTCTTGGTTTATTTTTTTAGCAGCATCACCTCCATTTTTACAAGAAGTAAAAAAACTTGTTGACAAAATAAAAGCAAATAAAATTGTTATTTTTCTCATGATATTTAAAATTTTTGTAAAAATACTAAATTAATTTTCTAAAACAATAATTTATAGCAAGCCTCTTCCTATTTTAACTATTCTTTTATTATTTATAAATTCCTTTGAAATTTTATCTAAAACTCCGTTTATAAAATAACTACTTTTTTCGGTAGAATAATCTTTAGAAATTTCTATGTACTCATTAATAGTAACTCTTGTTGGTATTGATGGAAAATTAATAAACTCAGTAATGGCCATTTTTATCAAAATCATGTCTACATCTGCAATTCTATCCGTTTCCCAGTTTGGAGTTTTCTCTGCAATATCCTCTTCGTAGGTTTTTTGCTTTAAGACTGTTTTCTTGAATAATGCGGATACAAAGTCTTCATCATCTTTGTCTTTATACAAACTACCAACTACAAAAATTCCAACTTCTTTAAACTTGCTCAAAGATTTTACAACCCATGTATTTACAAAAGGAATATCATCTACCCAAGAAATCATTTTGTCTTCATAATACTCTGCTAACTTTTCATTAGGGGCAATAATCTCTTTGAAGAAATCAACTACAAAAGCCTTATCAATTTTAAAAGAGCTTTCTTCTGTAGCTATGTATATTTGATATACATCACTTTTAAGTAATTCATCTAAAATAATTTTCACATACTCCGTATCTAAATCCCAGTTTCTAAGATTATTCATCTCAATATAACTCTCAACACTAATGCTCTCTGCAATTGTGTTGATTACTTTATTGTCTAAAAATTTAGTATTAGGATTTAATTCTTCTTTTGTAACAAGAATTTTCTTTTTGGAAAGCGCAATTCTTTTTGCCGCTAATTTTTGAACTTCAACTAAAAGCTGAATGTTTAAAATGTACAAATCGAACATTTTTAAAATACTATGTTTTAAAAATTTATCTTCTCTAATAATGTCGTCATTACTAGATTGCTGCATTGCGTATACAGATTGCATTACTTTAACTCGAATATGTCTTCTGTTAATCATTGTAAAGAACTTAAATAAATTGCGTTTTTATTTCGGGGCAAAAGTAGTACTATTTAAGTTTTATAAGCCCTCTTTTTAATACTTTTTTAAGAAAAAGATTCGCTTTGAATCACGTATATTCGTAGATTATTTTTTAATCCAATTTTCTTTGAAAGCATTACAATATTTAAATAAATATTTTTATAAATACAAATGGCGATTTTTAATAGGAATCTTAATCACAGTTATTTCTAAAATAATCGCTTTAAAAGTTCCTAAACTTGTTGGTGATTCTTTAAATATTGTAGAAGATTATTTAAACGGAATTACGACAAATATCGAAGATGTAAAACATGAGCTTTTCATAAATATACTCCTCATTATGGGTGTTGCGCTTTTTAGTGGTTTTTTAACTTTTTTAATGAGACAAACCATTATTGTAACTTCTCGTTTAATCGAGTTCGATTTAAAGAACGAAATCTATCAGCAATATCAAAAATTATCGCTTAATTTTTATAAAAAGAATAGAACTGGCGATTTAATGAATAGAATTAGTGAAGACGTTACAAAAGTTAGAATGTATGTTGGCCCTACTGTAATGTATACTACCAATATGGTTGTGCTTTTTGTTGTCTGTTTTGCAGAAATGATTAAAATAGATTTAAAACTAACTTTATATACATTATTACCTTTTCCTTTACTTTCTCTTTCTGTATTTTTTCTTAGTAAAATTATACATAAAAGAAGTACGGTTGTGCAACAAAACTTATCCAAATTAACCACATTTACACAAGAACTTTTTTCAGGAATTGATGTTGTAAAATCTTACGGAATAGAAAAATCTATGACCATGGATTTTGATGAAATTTCTGATGATAACAAAGATAAAAACATCCATTTAGAAAAGGTAAATGCACTGTTTTATCCCTCTATAATTTTATTAATCGGAATTAGTAATATCATCGTTATTTATGTTGGTGGATTGCAATATATAAATGGTGAGATTCAGGCCGGAACCATTCTTCAATTTTTATTATATGTAAATTATCTTACTTGGCCAGTGGCAATCGTGGGTTGGGTAACTTCTATGATTCAGCAAGCTGATGCATCACAAGCAAGAATAAATGAGTTTTTAAATCAGGCTCCAGAAATTACAAACGAAAATGAATTATCTACAGAAATTTTTGGTAAAGTAACTTTTAAGGACGTTACTTTTACCTATGACGACACAAATATTACGGCATTAAAAAACATTAATTTTACTGTAAATTCTGGAGAGACAATAGCTATTTTAGGTAAAACGGGCTCCGGTAAATCTACCATTATTGAATTACTATCAAGGCTATATGACACTAAAAATGGTGTTATTTTATTGGATGATAAACCAATTAAGGAAGCCAATTTATATGATGTTAGAAGTCAAATTGGCTTTGTACCTCAAGATCCTTTTTTATTTTCTGATACAATTGAAAATAATATCAAATTCGGAAAAGAAGATGCAACGGAACAAGAAATTATAAAAGCGGCTAAAAATGCCGTTGTGCATGATAATATTATGGACTTTACAAGCGGATATAAAACCATTCTTGGTGAGCGTGGCGTAACTTTATCTGGCGGACAAAAACAGCGTGTTTCTATTGCCAGAGCGATTATTAAAAATCCTAAAATTTTAATTTTTGATGACTGTTTATCAGCCGTTGACACAGAAACTGAAGAAAAAATACTATCAAATTTAGAAAAAGTTTCGAAAAATAAAACAACCTTTATTATTAGTCACAGAATTTCGTCCGCAAAAAATGCGGATAAAATTATTGTCCTAGATGCTGGCGAAATTATACAACAAGGAACTCACAATCAATTAATAACAGCAGGCGGATACTATAAAGATTTATACGAACAGCAACTTTTAGAAAAAGAAAATTAATCTTTAACATTGCTGCGTAAAATATTTTATTAGATTTGTAAGCATAACAAACAATTTATAACAACTATTTAAAAGAATATATGGCAGAGAGAGTTGAACAGGAAGAAATTTTTTCACAGGTATTAAGAGCAGGAAGAAGAACCTATTTTTTTGACGTTAGAGCAACAAAAGCAGATGACTATTATTTAACGGTTACAGAAAGTAAAAAATTCACGCATGACGATGGTACTTTCCATTATCAGAAACACAAAATTTACCTGTATAAAGAAGATTTTACAGATTTTCATGAAATGCTAGGTAAAGCTACAGACTACATTCTTAACGAAAAAGGGAATGAAGTAATTAGCGAACGTCATCAAAAAGATTTTAAGAAAGAAGAAACTGAAACGGAAGAAACTACCTCTACAGATAGTTTTACAGACATTTCTTTTGATGATATTTAGGGGCTAAAACCTTTTCTATTTGATTTAGTTTGATAAAAAACAAAGCTAAATAAACAATTTTTAATTCTAGTTTATTTTATATTTAAGAAATCGCAACCTTAATTGTTTGCGATTTTTTTTATAAAACACGTTTCATAACGTTGCTTTTTGAAACGGTTTCCTCCCACTCTTTTGCAGCATTACTGTCTTTTGTAATTCCGCCACCAATAAATATAGATGCGTTGTTTTTGTTGATGCTCATACATCTTAAATTCACAAACAAAGAGGAACTTGGGGTTTTAAACGTTGAACTTTGAAGGTTTAGTTCTCCTAAAAAACCTGTATAAAAACTTCTTTTATAATTTTCGTTTTCTAAAATAAACTTTTTTGACTTTTCTCTTGGCATACCACAAACTGCCGGAGTTGGATGCAATGCGCTAACCAACGTTTTTAAGCTTGATTTTTCGTTTAAAACACCCGTAACTTTCGTTTTTAAATGCAACAAACTACCTGCTTTTACAGTTTCTGTTTTATCAATTTTTAAATTTGATGAAATGCCTGATAATTGACTTTCTATAAAGTCGGTAACTAGTTGTTGTTCATTTAATTCTTTACTTTTCCAAACAATATTTTCGGTATCTTTATACAATTGAGTTCCTGCTAAAGACATCGTTGTAAAAACTGAATCCTTAATTTCCAAAAGCGTTTCCGGAGTTGCCCCAAGCCACAAACCAATTTTTGGATGAAACCAAACATACACAAAAGCATTTTTATAATTCTGCAATAATTTCTGATAAATCACTACTAAATTAAAATCATCAATTTTAACTTGTTCAGTTCTTGAAACAACCACTTTCTTTAAATCATTTTTTTTGATTTCTTCAATTGTTTTTTCAACCAGTTTAATATGAGTTTCTTTGGCAGCTTCATCCGCAAAAAAAGTTTTTTCTTCGTCAATAAAAGCATCCAAAGAAATATTTTCTGTAATAAAGTCCGATGTTTCTAAAGGAAATAAAATTGATTTTTGCTGATTATCAAAAGGTGCAAACACAAAACCAGATTCAGAAAAATCATCGGTATAAAACAGCCTTTCCACATTCATAAAGAAACCAGAAACATACTCTGAATTTGGTTTTCTATAAACTACAAAAGGTCTATTTTCTTGTAGAAAAGTAGTAATTTTTTAAAAATTTCCAAACTATTTTTTGTCTAAAATAATATTGGTAAGTTTACAAATAGAAATTAAATTATCTTCTTCATCTACGATTTTAATTTCCCATAGATGCGTTGTTTTTCCTTGATGAATTGGTTTTGCAATACCATAAACAACACCTTCCTTTTTACTTTTTACATGGTTAATACTTAACTCAATTCCTTTTACAATCTTTGTTTTTACATCCACAAAAAGTGCAGATGCACAACTACCAACGGTTTCTGCTAAAGCAGCAGTTGCGCCACCATGTAAAATTCCATACGGTTGATGTACCTTAGAATTTACAGGCATTTTTGCTGTAACATAATCAATACCAACATCTACAAACTCAATTTGTAGCGTTTCCATTAAGGTGTTTTTATTAAGATTGTTTAAAATTTCTAAGGTTTTTATTTTATCCATTAACAACAAATTTAAAGGGTTAAAAATACGCATTATTTTTTTTGTATTTTTGTATTAATATTTTGATTAAATTTTATGTATAAAATACGAATTATTTTAGATACCAAAGAAGATGTTATTAGAACTATTTTGGTTGATGAGAGTGTTAGTTTAGAAAGTTTACACGCAACAATTATCGCATCTTTTGGTTTTGAAGGGCAACAAATGGCCTCTTTTTACAGAACGGATGACGAATGGAATCAAGGTGAAGAAATTCCATTATTTAACATGGCAGAGGCTGGTGAAGAAATTTCTATGCAAACTTGTTTCGTGAAAGAAATTTTACCAGAAGAAAACAGTAAACTTATTTATGTTTACGATTTCTTAAAAATGTGGACATTTTATGTGGATGTAGTAGAAATTTCATCAGAAATAAAAGAAAATCTACCAGAAACAATTTTATCTTTTGGAGAAATTCCAGAAAAAGAACCTAAAAAAGAATTTATTTCCGAAAACTTAAATGATGAGTTTGATGAGGAAGATATTGATGATTTAGATGAAAATTATGGGCATTTTGATGATTACGATTTTAATGAATATTAACAAAAAAGAGTAAATGAAAAACGTGTAATCTGTTAATTGTGCATATACTTGTATAAACGTTTATTTTTATTTCACGATTAAACCATTACACTTTTAAACAAATAAACGCTTTTTACAAAAAAATAATTAAACATTTTTTAAGTAACAAAATTGTAAATTAGTCGTCTAAATGCTATAACCGACTAAAACAATTTTTTTGGAAACAATCTTATCTCTCAAAAACCTCGATAAAAAATACGGAGCCGTTCACGCTGTAAACAACCTTTCTTTTGATATTCAAAAAGGAAATGTATATGGTATTTTAGGTCCAAACGGAAGCGGAAAATCTACCACTTTAGGTATTATTTTAAATGTTGTAAACAGAACTTCTGGCGAGTTTTCTTGGTTTAATGGGAAATTAACAACTCACGAAGCCTTAAAAAAAGTTGGTGCAATTATAGAGCGACCAAATTTTTATCCTTATATGACTGCAACTCAGAATCTAGCGCTGATTTGTAAAATAAAAGGAATATCCACAGAAAAAATCGACGAAAAATTAACCACTGTAAATCTTTTTGAAAGAAGACACAGCAAATTTAGCACGTTTTCTTTAGGAATGAAACAACGTTTAGCAATTGCTTCTGCGTTGTTAAATGATCCTGAAATTTTAATTTTAGACGAACCTACAAACGGTTTAGATCCCCAAGGAATTCATGAAATTAGACAAATTATAAAAACCATTGCGGCAAACGGTACTACCATTTTATTAGCGTCACATCTGTTAGATGAAGTTGAAAAAGTATGTTCTCATGTGGTGGTTATTAGAAAGGGTATAAAATTATATAGTGGTCGCGTTGATCAAATGACTGCGTCTAACGGTTTGTTAGAACTTAAAGTTGATGAAAAAGAAGATGAATTAATTAAATTATTAGAAAACCATGAAGCAATTGGTAAAATTACCAAAGATCATGAAACACTCATTGCTACTTTAAATTGCTCTATCTCATCCGCAGAAATAAATACTTATTTGTTTAAAAACGGAATTGTTTTATCACATTTGGTAAAGCGTAAACCAAGTTTAGAGCAACAATTTTTAGATTTAACCAACAACAATTAATCAACTAAAAATATTAAGTCATGTTAAGACTACTAACTATAGAATTTCATAAATTAAAATACAATAAAGCTAGTAAAATATTGTCAATCATTTACTTTGGTTTACTAACTTCAATTGCATTAATCGCTGCCATAAAGTTTCAATTCGGTAATTTTAAATTGCATTTAGCAGATGCCGGAATTTTCAATTTCCCATATATATGGCACTTTAACACTTACGTTGCAGCCATTTTAAAATTCTTTTTATTGTTGGTAATTGTCTCAATGATGTCCAACGAATACAGCTATAAAACCTTAAAACAAAACTTAATTGATGGGTTGAGCAAAAAGGAATTTATCTTGTCAAAATTCTATACTGTCATTGCTTTTGCATTGGTTTCTACGCTTTTCGTTTTTGTTGTTTCTTTAGTTTTAGGATTGGTGTATTCTGATTATAATGAGGTCGCAATTATTTTTTCTGATTTAGATTATTTATTCGCATTTTTTATAAAATTAGTTGGCTTTTTCTCTTTTGGATTGTTTTTAGGAATTCTTGTAAAACGCTCTGCATTTGCAGTTGGTGCTATGTTTGTATGGTTGATTATAGAAAATATGTTCAAGGGTTATTTATATTGGTATTTTAATAGTGCTGAAAATACAGGAGACAAAGTAGACTCAGTAATGCAATTTCTACCGCTAGAATCTATGACAAATTTAATAAAAGAACCTTTTTCTAGATTAGGCGCTGTAAGATCTGCTGCCAATACAATGGGGGAAACTTTCACAAAAAGCTATGCTGTTGAATTCACAACTATTTTAATTGTTTCTTTCTGGACTTTTGCCTTTATTTACATGGCTTATGCACTGTTAAAAAGGAGAGATTTGTAATACTTTTTACTACTAATATTTACATTAACTGTACTTTCTCAAAAAAAAGCTAACTTTTGGTGTTTTGGACGAAATACAGCATTAGATTTCAATACAGAGAAACCAATCTCTGCATTTGGAAGTAAATTAAACACTTTAGAAGGATGTTCTTCTTTTTTGGAAAATATTAAGCGTAGATAATAGTTTTTACAAAGAAGTTAGGCTTCAAATTTTTGATAAATATGGTAAAATCCTTAAAAACATTGATCAAAAAATAAATAATGGATGGGATGGTAATTTTAATGGAAAAAGACTTCCTTCAAACGATTATTGGTATAATGCAATTCTAATTGATGTTAATGGCAATATCTTAAAGAAAAATGGACATTTTTCTTTAGTTAGGTAATAATAAATCTTTGATAAAAAATTAAAAATCTTTTAGTATCCGTATTTTTGCAAAATGGAATTTAAGTTAGTATCAGATTTCTCTCCAACAGGAGATCAGCCAGAGGCAATAAGACAACTTACAGAAGGGATTTTATCGGGCGAAAAGTTTCAAACACTATTAGGTGTAACAGGCTCTGGAAAAACATTTACGGTTGCGAATGTTGTAAAGGAAGTTCAAAAACCCACCTTAGTTTTAGCTCATAATAAAACGTTAGCGGCACAATTATACTCAGAATTTAAGCAATTTTTTCCTCAAAATGCCGTAGAATATTTTGTTTCATATTACGATTATTATCAACCAGAAGCCTACATTCCGGTTACAGGAACCTATATAGAAAAGGATTTATCCATCAATGATGATATTGAACGCTTGCGAATTAGAGCAACTTCTTCCCTACTTTCTGGAAGACGCGATGTTTTAATTGTAGCTTCTGTTTCTTGTTTATATGGAATTGGAAACCCCGTAGAATTCAAGAAAAACATAATTCCTATCCAGGTAAATCAACAAATTTCCAGAACAAAATTTTTACATCAATTGGTTCAAAGTTTGTACTCTAGAACCGAAGTTGAAATTAAAAGCGGAACCTTTAAAGTAAAAGGTGATGTGGTAACTATTTATCCCAGTTATGGTGATCATGGATATCGCGTTCACTTTTTTGGTGATGAAATTGAAGAGATAGAATCGTTCGATTTAGAAAATAACACCGTTATAGAAAGCTTTCAAGACCTCACTATTTATCCTGCAAATTTGTTTGTTACTTCGCCAGATGTATTACAAAATGCTATTCATCAAATTCAAGAAGATATGATGAAACAGGTCGATTATTTTAAAGAAATTGGCAAACATTTAGAAGCAAAACGTTTAAAAGAAAGAACTGAATTCGATTTAGAAATGATTCGAGAATTAGGTTATTGCTCCGGAATTGAAAACTATTCTAGGTATTTAGACGGCCGTGAACCTGGCACAAGACCTTTCTGTCTGTTAGATTATTTTCCTGATGATTATTTAACGATTATTGACGAAAGCCACGTAACCGTTCCGCAAACCCATGCCATGTATGGTGGTGATAGAAGCCGAAAAGAAAACTTGGTAGAATATGGTTTTCGTTTGCCCGCCGCCATGGACAATCGGCCTTTAAAGTTTGAAGAGTTTGAAGCAATTCAGAATCAAACTATTTTTGTTTCTGCAACTCCGGCAGATTATGAATTGCAAAAAACAGAAGGCGTTTTTGTAGAGCAAGTAATTAGACCCACAGGATTATTAGATCCAATTATAGAAATTAGACCAAGTTTAAATCAGATTGATGATTTAATTGAAGAGATTCAGATTCGCGTTGAAAAAAACGAACGTACTTTAGTCACTACACTTACGAAGAGAATGGCAGAAGAACTTACAAAATATCTAACCCGTGTTGATATTCGCTGTCGATACATTCATTCTGATGTAGATACTTTAGAGCGCGTAGAAATTATGCAAGATTTGCGTAAAGGTTTATTTGATGTTTTAATAGGAGTGAATCTTTTAAGAGAAGGTTTAGATTTACCTGAAGTTTCTTTAGTGGCAATTTTAGATGCTGATAAAGAAGGTTTTTTAAGAAGTCATCGGTCCATCACCCAAACAATTGGTAGAGCGGCAAGAAACGTAAATGGTTTGGCAATTTTATATGCTGATAAAATGACCAATAGCATGCAAAAAACCATTGATGAAACAGATCGAAGACGCGAAAAACAGATTGCATATAATACGGAACACAACATCACTCCTACTCAAATCAATAAAAAAATTGATGATACCTTATCTAGAAGCGCTGTTTCTAGTTACCATTATGACAATGCGAAACAAGTTGCTGCAGAGCAAGATTTACAGTATTTACCAAAAGAAGAAATCGAAAAACGCATCCGTGAAAAACGCAAACACATGGAAGCTGCTGCCAAAGGTTTAGATTTTATTATGGCTGCAAAACTACGTGATGAAATTGCGGTATTGAGAGAGCGTTTATAAATTAGTTTTAGTTGTTTATAAACTTTGAAAAATAACATCGCAAATGCTGGATTTAATCGAATACCTCAAATTTTTGAAGTTTTTCACCCTCAATCGTTAATAAAGAGCGTCAACGACTTAAAAAAAGGTATTCAATTTTGTAATCTACACTAATTATAGCCTAAAATTATCAGTGCCCTAAAAAAACACGCTACTCTCTAGTATTATGATAATAATAAATGATAACAGCTCTATAACTTGCCATTGGCTAACGATTTTCGTACATTTGCAGTATGAAAGTAAGCATACATAAACTGCGTAACTTTAGAATATTCAACTTTAATTTTTTAGTTTTTAGAATTCAATCTAAAAAATTCATACCTCCTCACCCACTACTTTAATTACTTACTAAAGGTATTAACTCTTTTTTTGACTGAATAATTTATCTTTTATCCAAAGATATTTTAAGCTGTTGGGCTATTCATTTTATCAAATTCAGATAAATAAAATTAATAAAAATAATGATTATTAAAACTTTCGATGCCTTTACAAGAATGTCATTTTTAAACATTAATAGAATTACAAAATTTCTACATCAACATTTAGAAGATTCCGATGACTCTGCAAGTGCGGTTCGAAAATCGCTGTTATATGCAGCTAAAGAAATTCCAAGTTTAGGCGATTATGTTTTTATTATGGAAGAAAAGCATATCATTATTGGTGCTATAGTAATCAATAAAACGGGAATGAGCGGCTATCAATCAGAAAATCTCCTAGCCTATTTAGCAGTGCATAAAGAGCATAGAAACAAAGGAGTAGCAACACAACTAATTGATAAGGCAATTCCATATTGCAATGGCAATATCACACTAAATACTAATAAAGAAAACAATGCAATTAACTTATTTGAAAAAAAAGGATTTACATCCAACAAAATTCAAATGACTTTACATAAAATTAAATAAGTACATTAATAATAATTAATAAAAATAGAATGAAAATTTTAGTAATTGGCGCAGGAAACATGGGGCTAACGTATGCTCAAGGAATGTCTAAATCAAAATTGTTAAAGAAAAGAAACATCATGGTTTTAGACAAATCAGCCGAAAAATTAGAAGAACTCAATGAAATGTCTCATTTTGATGCTTTTGAAGAATTAGAAGACTGTGTACCAAAAGCAGACATCATATTTATTGCCGTAAAACCATACCACGCAGAAAATTTATTTAAAGCATTAAAACCCTTTACAAAACCGGGTCAGGTAATTGTATCTATTATGGCTGGTGTAAATATTGATACCATCAAAAAATACTCTGGTTTATCAAAAATTGTAAGAGCAATGCCTAATCTACCAGCTAAAATTGGTAAAGGTTTAACCTCTTATGTTACATCCGAAGAAGTGTCTAGAATAGAAAAACTAACCGTTGAAAGCTTGTTAGATACTACAGGTAAATCGATGGAAGTTAGCACAGAAAAATTGATTGATGCTTCAACAGGTATTTCTGGAAGCGGACCCGCGTATGTATTCTACTTTATGCAAAGTATGATGGAAGCTGCATTAAAAATGGGCTTTTCAAAAAATGACTCTACGGTTTTAGTAAGTCAGACTTTTATAGGGGCTGTAGAGCTCTTTAATCAATCGAACTTATCACCAACTTCTTGGATGGAAAAGGTGGCATCTAAAGGAGGTACAACCCGCGCAGCACTAGATTCTATGAAAGAAAATAATGTAAACGAATTAATTAAAGACGCTGCTTTTGCTGCTTTTAATAGAGCGGTAGAATTAGGTAAAGAACATTAAAATGTATAAAGAAAGAATAGTAATTAAAGTAGGTACAAATGTAATGACAAACAGAGATAACAGAATTGTTAGACCTGTTTTAAGACGTTTAGTGCAACAAGTTGCAGAACTTTATGAACGAGGTATTATTTGTATTTTAGTTTCCTCTGGATCTGTAATTGCTGGTAAAGAAGTTTTAGGCGAGTCAAATATTCAAAATGAAACGCAAAGAAGACAGGTATACTCCGCTATTGGGCAACCAAGAATGATGCGTCATTATTACAATATTTTTAATGATTTTGGAATGAAATGTGCCCAGGTGTTGCCTACAAAAAGAGATTTTAGTCCCGGTATTCACAGACAGAACATGATTAATTGTTGTGAAGGTTTATTGGCAGAAGGCGTTATTCCTATTGCAAACGAAGATGATGCCGTTTCAGTAACCATGTCTATGTTTTCAGATAATGATGAGTTGGCGAGTTTAATTGCTCAATTAATGAATGCTGATAAACTAATCATTTTAACAGATATCGACGGGTTGTATTCAGGACATCCAGAAGCCGAAAATAGCGCTTTAATAACGAACGTGAATCCTACCGAAGATTTAGATCGTTATATTAAAGACAGTAATAAAAAACCTGGCGAAGGTCGTGGCGGAATGGGGTCTAAATTAGAATACGCGCAAGAAGCTGCTGCAAATAACATTCCTACCTATATTGCAAACGGTAAAAGAGACAACACCATTATTGATATTATCGACGGAAAGTCCGTTGGCACAAAAGTGGCACTTTAAAATTTACACCATGAAATTATTAGAAACAAACATAAAAAATAACGTTCTAGAAAGTATGACTAAAATTCTTGATGAAAATCGAGAGCTCATATTAACCGCAAACAAAAAAGATTTAGACGCTTTTCATAAAGAAGATCAAGCGATGTTTGATCGTTTAATTTTAACAGATAAAAAAATTGATGGAATGATAAAAGCCATCAACGAAGTAAAAGCGCAAGAAGATCCCGTAAACCAAATTATTAGTGATAAAAATTTAGAAAACGGATTACAAGTAACCAATAAAACAGCGCCATTTGGTACCATCATGATTATTTATGAATCAAGACCAGATGTAACCATTGAAGCAGCTGTTTTAGCCTTTAAGGCCAATAATAGAATTTTGCTAAAAGGAGGTAAAGAGGCCATCTTTAGTAATAAAGTTTTGGTTGATCTGTGGCACAAAGCATTAACCGAAAATAACCTAAGTACAGATTATATCAAACTAATGCAAATGAACAGAGATGAAACGCAAGCATTCTTAAAAAACCCAACCGAGCAATTAGATTTAATTGTACCAAGAGGTGGCGAACGTTTAATCAACTTTGTAAAAGAGCATGCAAAATGTGCGGTTTTAATAAGCGGAAGAGGAAATAACTTCTTATATATTGATGATAGCGCAGATTGGAACAAAACTTTGTCTGTAATTATAAATGGTAAAACGGACAAGATTTCTGCGTGTAATGCACTGGATAAAATTTTGATCAGTAAAAACATTGCTAATTATGACACCAAATTGGTACAGCTACAAACGGTTCTAAAAGAACGAAACGTAACTATTTTGGTGGATGAGGATGTGAAAAAAATATTAACAGACGAAGCATTAATTCCGGAAGCTAATGTTTGGAAAGAGGAATTTTTAGCTTTAAAATGTTGTATTGGTGCTGTAAATAATCTAAACGAAGTAATCGAAATAATTAATGAACACTCTGGCGGGCACTCCGCAGTGATTATGACAAAAAACGATGACAATGCCAACAACTTTATGCAACAAGTAGATTGTGCGGCGGTTTATAAAAACGCATCCACAAGGTTTACAGATGGCGGTCAACTGGGCGTTGGCGCTGAATTGGCAATTAGTACAGACAAATTGCACCATAGAGGTCCTTTAGGATTAAAAAAATTGGTTACCAATAAATATTATATTTATGGTGATGGCACAGTGCGTGCTTAATTCTTAAAAACAAATAGAAACCACCGTAAAAAGGTCGGTTTTATTGGCACCAAAATACTAGGTGATGCCTATTTTCTTAAAAAAAAGGATATATGCATCACCTAATTTGGTTTTTCTACAAATTTATTTTCTACGAAATGAATTACTTTGATTGCAAAAAATTAAAACGCAACCGATCTAATTTCTTAGAGATACTGTGAAAAAACGGGCTACATAAGTAGTATAATCATAATTTTAAATCGTAAAACATCAATCTGAATGCAATGAAAGTGAAAATTAGAAAAGTAGAAATCACCGAAATTCAAGAAATCTTTGAAATAGATAAAAAAGAATTCGAACCAATGAATTATCCACTGTTTGTGCTGAAACAATATTATGATTTATTTTCTGATTTATTTCTTATCGCTGAAAATGAAACCAAGGATATTTTAGGCTACATAATTGGAGGTATCAACACAGATAATAACGAAGGCTGGGTTCTTTCGGTGGCTACAAAAATAGCCTATCGAGGACACGGTATAGGTACACAGTTATGCGAAGCGTTACTAAATAAATTCCGTGTAGATTGTGTTCTTTTAACGGTTCATCCAGATAATTTTGGAGCAATTCATATCTATAAAAAGTTAGGTTTTAATATATCAGCAAAAAAGGAAAATTATTATGGTGATAATTCTCCAAGAAATATCATGAAACTAAACAAAGTTACTGATATCAAAGTTTAAAGATAGCTAACAGTAGGACGTTAGCCATTAGTAAAGACTAATTACACCATCGAGCTACTTTAATATTAAAAAAAATAGCAACCAATAAGTAGAATAGTTATTGCAATGGTTTTGTGTGAACCTAATTTTTAAAAACAAATAGAAACCCCTGTAAAAGGGTTGGTTTTTAAGCACCAAAGTAGTAGGGGATGTTTATTTTCTTCAAAAGAACGTAGACATCATCTATTTTAGTTTAGACGGAAATTTGTCTATACCTAATTAAAATAACTTCGGATGTGATACTAACGATACAATCAAATTAGTTTGTGAATAACATCCAAACAACAACCTTTCTGTGGATGAAAATCATCTATTAAACACTATAGAACCGCCAACATAGAAGTAAGGTGATCAAAAATTACAAGTAATATCCCTTTGGATATACTAAAGGATATAGAAAAACTCATTCTAGAAAACATCAAAAAATAAATTGCAATAATAAGGTCGTCATTTTCATAAAAAAAAGGAATCCATAACTAAAACTAGCAGTATTGCATGCTATCCAAACACTTCTTTATCATTAGTAACCAAAATCTAAACGTCAGCAGAACCTGCTATTTAGAAAGAAAAAGTACATGTATTTTATTTTTGTCCAGCACTAATAAAAAATAGTTTAGTAAACCATTTTTATAATATCTTTATATAAGATTTAAAACAAAATATAGAAATGTACATATTAATTGCGCTTACGTTCGTTGTTGGCTATCTTTTTATAGCATTAGAGCATACTATAAAAATAGATAAAGCCGCAACAGCCATTCTAACAGGTGTAATCTGTTGGGTTTTAGTCATATTTGGTAAAGATGTTCTTTTCCCTGCCGATGTAGATATGAATTCAATTAATACAGAAATTCTACATCACATTGGCGAAATTGCTGAGATTCTATTCTTCCTTTTAGGAGCCATGACAATCGTCGAGCTCATTGATGCACACAATGGTTTTGATATTATAACTTCTAAGATAAAAACGATAAACCGGGTTAAACTCTTATGGATCATCTGTATCACCACGTTCTTTTTTTCATCTGTATTAGACAATTTAACTACTGCGATCGTAATGGCTACTTTGCTAAGAAAAATAATTAGTGACAAAGAAGATTTATGGTTTTTTGCGGGGATGGTCGTTATTGCAGCCAATGCTGGTGGTGCTTGGTCTCCAATAGGCGATGTTACCACAATAATGTTGTGGATTGGTGGTCAAATAACCGCTGTTAATATTATATCTAAAGTTTTCTTACCAAGTTTAGTCTGTCTTTTAGTTCCGCTAGTCATCGCTTCTTTTATGGGTAAAAAGAGTATAAACAGACCAGCAATCATTGAAAGTGCTACGGATGATTCTCATACAATTTCGTCAAAAGAAAGTAATTTAGTTTTAGCTGCTGGTGTATTAGGCTTATTATTTGTTCCTGTTTTTAAAAGCATTACGCACTTACCTCCTTTTATGGGAATGCTATTTAGTTTGGGTGTTCTTTGGGTACTTACAGAAATTTTACACAGAAAAAAATCGGAAGTACACAAAAACAAACTTTCCGTTTCTACCATTATACGCAAAGTAGATACACCCAGTGTATTATTCTTTCTAGGGATATTATTGGCTGTGGCAAGTCTGCAAACGGCAGGTCATTTAGAGCAATTAGCGGTTACTTTAAATGAAACTTTTCAAAATATCTACATGACAAATATTTTCATAGGCCTCTTGTCCTCAATAGTAGACAATGTTCCTTTAGTAGCGGGCGCTATGGGTATGTATTCGTTGGATATATACCCCCCAGATTATGTTTTCTGGGAAATGCTTGCCTATTGTGCAGGTACAGGAGGAAGTGCCTTAATTATTGGCTCGGCTGCCGGTGTTGCTATTATGGGGATTCTAAAGATTAATTTTGTTTGGTATTTAAAAAGGATTTCCTGGTTGGCGATCGTAGGATATTTAGCAGGCTTTGCAGTGTACTACTTTTTAAATCATTAAAACGAAAATTTACACGCATAAATAATGACAATTATATAATATTGAGTGTATTAAAAAGTAGTTACTTTTAATCCCAAAAATTATTCGATTACCCGTATGGAAGTATTAATAATGTATGTTGGATTTTTATTCGCAGTCTACTCTGTTATCGGGAATGATGTGATTCAAACGATCGGAACATTCCTAACCTCAAATAAAAAAACACATTGGGCTATTTTATGGACATTTGGGTCTGTTATATTATCGGCTACGCTAATTTATGGATGGTATTTTCACAATGGTGATGTTTCTTACCAAAGATTATGAAACATTCCTTTGCCTGAAAAAATAATGTGGTGGCATTTAATTGCGCCGCTTAATTTGCTGATAATAACGCATTTCGGAATACCTGTAAGTACTACTTTCATGATCCTTAGCATTTTTTCTAGCCAACAGATCATTGAAAAGATGATTATCAAGTCTGTTTATGGCTAAGGAATCGCTGTTATTTGTGCATTTCTTATAAACTTAATCATCGCAAAGAGTTTTAAATCTAAAAAATCGATAGCCAATCTAGAGGCAGGTAAAAACATAAAGTTTTGGGTTGTTGCGCAATGGGTTTATACTGCTTTCTTACGGTCTCAATGGCTAATTCAATATTTTGCAAATATCTTTGTGTTCTTACCAAGAAAATTATCTCTAACTGAGTTGTTATTGGCGCTTGCTTTAATCCTGTCTATGATGGCATATATATTCAAAAGCAAAGGTGGTAAAATTCAGGAAATTGTAAACAAAAAGGTGAATGCTGGTAACATCCGTTCGGCAACTTTAATTGATTTGTGTTACGGTATTATTCTTTTCATTTAAGGGAATTACAACTCGATACCAATGAGCACAACTTGGACGTTTATTGGCGTTTTAGCAGGTCGCGAAATGGCAATCAACGATCTTCTGAATAAGAAAAATGTTAAAAACTCTTCCAAACTAATTTTTAAAGACTTGAGTAAAGTATCCTGTATCCTTTGGTTTTGCTATAAGTGTTGTGATCGTTTATCTTATTCATTATATAAAATTTCTATAAGTAAAATAGTTTTTTATCATTCTTAAGTATCAGAATAACTTCATCGCAAGGTTGCTACTCACGGAAGACGAAAAACTACCTTATTAAAAAACGTCTTTCAAAAGTAAGACGTTCTTTAAATATATAAATAAACTAAAAACTAAGACGCTTCTAAAACTTCTTGTACTTTATCCGCAGCTTCTTGAAACTCTGTTGCTGAAATAATTTTCATTCCAGAATTATCAATTAACTCTTTTGCTTCTTTTGCATTCGTACCTTGCAATCTGCAAATGATTGGCACATTAATTCTGTCTCCCATACTTCTATAAGCATCTACAACACCTTGTGCAACTCTGTCACAACGCACAATACCTCCAAAAATATTAACTAAAATTGCTTTTACATTCGGGTCTTTTAAAATAATTCCAAAAGCAGTTTCAACTCTTTGTGCATCCGCAGTACCACCAACGTCTAAAAAGTTAGCAGGTTCTCCTCCAGATTCTTTAATTAAATCCATCGTTCCCATTGCTAAACCAGCACCGTTAACCATACAACCAACATTTCCGTCTAAATCTACATAGTTTAAACCAGCCGCTTTCGCTTCAACTTCAATTGGGTTTTCTTCACGTAAATCACGCATTGCTGCATAATCTCTATGTCTGAATAATGCATTTTCATCCAAAGAAACTTTAGCGTCAACTGCCATAATTTTATCATCCGAAGTTTTTAACACAGGGTTAATCTCAAACATTGAAGAATCTGAACCAATGTATGCTTTGTATAAATTTATAACAAACTTTGTCATTTCTTTAAAAGCCATTCCTGATAGGCCTAAATTAAAAGCTATTTTACGAGCTTGAAAAGGCATAATTCCTAATAAAGGATCAATTTCTTCTGTAAAAATTAAATGCGGAGTTTGTTCTGCCACCGTTTCGATATCCATTCCACCTTCTGTAGAATACATAATCATATTTTTACCTGTAGCTCTATTTAATAGCACAGACATATAATATTCTTCTGGTTCAGAAGCTCCAGGATAATAAACATCCTCACAAATTAAAACCTGATTTACTTTTTTACCTTCTGCAGAAGTTTGAGGCGTAATTAACATCATACCAATAATCTCGTTAGAGATTCTTTCTACTTCTGCTAAGTTTTTTGCCAACTTAACTCCACCTCCTTTTCCACGACCACCTGCGTGAACTTGGGCTTTAACTACGTACCAACTTGTACCAGTTTCTGCCGTTAACTGTTTTGCAGCATCTACAGCTTCTTTGTGGCTACTTGCTACAATTCCTCTTTGAATTCTAACTCCAAAACTGTTTAAAATTTCTTTTCCTTGATATTCGTGTAAATTCATCAGTATCTCTTTTAAAAACGTTCAAAAATACAAATTCAAAGGCAAAAGTTTACACATTATTTAATAAAATAATTTCATCTTTAAAATAGCGAATCATTTCTCTTATTTCTTTGGATAAATGACAAATCAGTTTTATAAAAACATTGTTAAGAAATAATTAACACTCTCAATCTGTAACACTTTAAATTTTGAGATGTCTTTAGTAATGTAGATATGTAATTTTAATTTATCGCTCTAAATTATAAAAGTTTGAAATTGTATGTATGATAACAATCAACCAAAAAAAAGATGATTAAAAAGCTAGTATTACTAATCTTTGTTGCCGTATTTTCAACTAAAATATCAGCACAGAACAATCAAATTAGGAAAAAAACTAAAGCTACAAGAGCTCGTAAAGCTCCTAAAATAGATGGAATTTTAGAAGATGATGCTTGGAAAAATGCTGAAATAATGACTGATTTTGTGGTTTTAAGACCAGATAATGGTAAACTAGTTTCTGCTGAATATCAAACAGTCGTAAAAGTTATTTATAATGATGATGCAATTTATATTTCTGGTCAGATGAATGATCCTGATCCTGAAGGAATTCCAAAAGAATTTGCGGTAAGGGATAATTTTAGCATTGCAGATTTCTTATTAGTAACCATAAACCCTAATGACGATGGTCAAAACCCTTTTGAATTTTTAGTTCAAGTTACCGGAAATCAAGCAGATGCAAAAGTTTCTAACGGAAATGAAGATTTTAATTGGAGTGCTGTTTGGGAAAGTGCTGTTTCTACGGATGATAAGGGTTGGAATGTTGAAATGAAAATTCCTTATGGTGCTTTGCGTTTTGCAAATAGACCAATTCAATCTTGGGGATTTAATTTTCACCGAAGATTAGAAAAATTAAACGCACAACATACTTGGACGCATATTGATAATTCTATTGGGAGATGGACGCAATATGATGGTTTAATCGAAGGGTTTAAAGATATTGAACCACCAACAAGATTAAATTTTTATCCATATGCATCTGCTACTACAACTTCTTTTGAAGGTAAAACAGATTCTAATTGGAGTGTTGGTATGGATATAAAATATGGTTTAACAGATAATTTTACGCTAGATGCGACTTTAATTCCTGATTTTAGTCAAGTTGGTTTTGATGATATTGAACTAAATTTAGGTCCGTTTGAACAACAATTTACAGAACAAAGACAATTTTTTACAGAAGGAACAGAACTTTTTACTATAGGAAATCTTTTTTATTCTAGAAGAATTGGTAGCGCTCCAATAGATCAATTTAACGTTTATGACTCTTTAACTTCAGATGAAGAAATTACAGATTACCCAAATAGAGTAACCATGTTGAATGCTGTTAAAATTTCTGGTAGAACAAAGGGCGGATTAGGAATTGGCTTTTTTAATGCAATTACAGAAAAAACAAATGCAACCATCAAAAACAATACTACCGGCGAAACTAGAGAAGAAGTGATTAATCCTTTTACAAATTATAATATTCTGGTTTTAGACCAACAATTTAATCAAAACTCAACAATATCTCTTATTAACACAAATGTAACTAGAGATGGTAGGTTTAGAGATGCTAATGTAACTGCTTTAGATTGGCATTTAGAAACAAAAGACAGTAAATACAATGCAGATGGTTCTGTAAGAATGAGCAATATTTCTGATGATCTAAACAACCCAAATACGGGTTATACTTTTGATAATAGTCTTGGCTATAATTCTGGTCGCTTAAGTTGGGAAATTGGCTATAATTTTGAAAATAAAGATTTTAATCCTAATGATTTTGGCATCCTTTTTAGCAACAATCAACAAACTATCTATAGCAGTATTGGTTGGAGAACTTTACAACCTACAAAAACATTAAACTATTCTAACTTTAATTTTTATCAACAATTTAATTATCAGCATTACTCTGGCGTTTACACAGGTTATAATGCTGGTTTCAATTACAACGCACAAACAAAAAGTAGATTTTCTTATGGAGCTAATTTAAACTACGGAACACAAGAAAAAGATTTTTTTGAGCCAAGACAAGGTTCTACAAGCGGAGTTTATTTTTTACAACCAGAAAATAAAAATGTGAATTTTTATATTTCTACAAACTCTCAAAATAAATTTGAGCTGAATGTAAACGGGCACTTCACAAACTATAACAATAATCCTAAATTAGGTTATGGATTTAGTTTTGCTCCTAGATATCGATTTACAAATCAGCTTTCTTTAAGATATAATTTAAACTTCAACAAAACAAATAACGATCAAGGATTTGTAAATCAGAATGATACAAACATTATTTTTGGCATGAGAGATCGAAAAGACTACACGAATACCATTTCTGGAAGCTATAGTTTTAGCACAAACTCCTCATTATCGTTAAGTTTTAGACATTATTGGAGTTCTGTAAAATATAACGATTATTTCAACCTAAATAATAACGGTGGTTTAGATCTAAATAATACGTACACGGGAAATAACGTTAACTTTAATAGCTGGAATTTAGACTTAAACTATATTTGGCAATTTGCACCTGGAAGTCAGTTAATTGCATTTTATAGAAACTCAATTTTTAATTCTGATAGAAATTCTAACTTGAATTTCTATGACAACTTAAACAATTTATTTGATCAATCTCAAAGTCATACTTTTTCTGTAAGGTTTGTTTATTTTATTGATTATAATAACATAAAAAAATATTTTAAAACTCACCAATTGTAATATAAACCGATATACTTCACAAAGTATATCCGTTTTTTTATACTTTCGTGCTTAGATAAACTTTATATGATTACAACAAAAAATATCCATAAATATTATGGGGATGTTCAAGTTTTAAAAGGCCTTGATTTACATATCAAAAAAGGTGAAATCGTTGCTATTGTTGGTCCATCTGGAGCAGGAAAGACAACACTGCTCCAAATATTAGGTACTTTAGACAAGCCTTTAAAAGAGCAAAATTTTGAGTTATCAATAAATAATATCTCTCTTAAAAATCTTTCTGATAAAGAATTATCTAACTTTAGAAACAAACATATTGGTTTTATCTTTCAATTTCACCAACTTTTGCCTGAATTTTCTGCCTTAGAAAACGTTTGTATTCCTGCGTTTATCGGAAAGAAATCTAAGAAAGAAACGGAAACGAGAGCAAAAAAACTTTTAGACTTTTTAGGATTATCGCACAGAATTCATCACAAACCCAATGAACTTTCTGGTGGAGAACAGCAAAGAGTTGCTGTTGCAAGAGCATTGATAAATAATCCATCGGTTATTTTAGCGGATGAACCTAGCGGGAATCTTGACAGTGAATCTGCTAAAAACTTACATGAATTATTTTTTAAACTTCGGGATGAATTCGGTCAAACATTTGTGTTGGTAACGCACAACGAAGAACTTGCAGAAATGACAGATAGAAAATTAACTATGATTGACGGCAAAATTATTTAACTTTTGATGAAACAAGCAGCGCTCAAAGAATTTTTAGACGAAAAAGTAATTCTATACAACAATCCTAAATTTATTGAGTCTGATCCTATACAAATTCCGCATCAATTCTCTAAAAAAGAGGATATTGAAATTGCTGCTTTTTTAACTGCCACTATTTCTTGGGGAAATAGAACGATGATTATTAAAAATTCTTATAAAATGATGGAATTGCTAGACAATTCCCCCTATGATTTTATCATAAATCATAAGCAAAAGGATTTAGAAACATTCCAAAACTTTGTACATAGAACCTTTAATTATATCGATTTTAAACAGTTTATTAAATCGCTGCAACATATTTACCAAAACCATGATGGCTTGGAGAATGTACTTGCTATTAAGGACAAAACAACAACTTATCAAACAGCAATCCATCAATTTAAAACCATCTTTTTTGAGGTGGAACATCAACAAAGAACTCAAAAACATATTTCTGATCCGTTAAAAAATTCGGCGGCGAAGCGCATAAACATGTTTCTAAGATGGATGGTTAGAAACGATAATGCCGGCGTTGATTTTGGCATCTGGAAAACACACAATCCTGCAAACTTGTCTTGCCCTTTGGATGTTCATTCTGGCAATGTTGCAAGAAGATTAAAACTGCTTTTAAGAACACAGAATGACTGGAAAGCACTTTCTGAATTAGACAAAAACTTACGAAAATTAGACGAAAAAGATCCAGTAAAATACGATTTTGCTTTATTTGGACTCGGAGTTTTCGAAAAGTTTTAAACAATCAAGAACCTCTGTGTCTGCTGAACCATTAAGACTTCAGACAGACAGTTTAGTAAAAACCCTTTGAAATTTTTTATTTAAATTATCGCCACTGATAACTTACATGAAAAGTAGCAAAATAAAAAAATGGCAACCTTGACTCTACCAATAATTAGTATAAGAAATGCTGCCATCTAAATTAATTTTATATTTTATTTTTCTTATTTTATTTCGCTATTCGGTTTTATAATCATTCTAAAAGACTGGTCTTTATAGATATAATAACCCAACCAGTTATATAGAGCTCTTAATTTATTCTTGAAATTGACAAGTCCCATAATATGAACGAAAATCCAAATTAGCCAAGATAAAAAGCCACTCATAGCATATTTTTGGTTTGGAAAATCTAATACGGCTTTGTTTCTTCCAATAATAGCTAATGAACCTTTGTCTTTGTAGTAAAAATTTTTCCATACTCCTTGATTTTTCAATAAATTGTATGCCAGGTTTTTTGCCTGTTGTATTGCAGGTTGCGCCATCTGCGGATGCCCGTTAGGATAATTTTTATCCCCATCTATTAAAGCACAATCTCCTAAAGCATAAATATTTTCAGATAAATAAACCCTATTAACTTGATTTGTTTTTAATCTTTTACCCTGTCCAAAACTATCTGGATGAAAACCTTCAAATACTTTGGCTTGCACTCCTGCAGCCCAAATTAAATTTTTAGTATCAATGTTCTTTCCATTAGATAACTTTACACTTTCACCATCAAAATCTTCAACAAAAGTATCCATTAAAAGATGCACACCATAATTGGTCAACTTTTTAGCAGCATATTTCTGAGCATGCAATGACATGGATGACAACACCGCTTTTTGACCGTCGACTAAATAAATTTCTCCAAGTTCTTCTTCTTTTAATTCTGGATAATCTTTCATAATAACCGAACCACTCAACTCTGCTATAATTCCAGAAAGTTCTACACCTGTAGGCCCTGCGCCTGCAATTACAAAAGTTAAATATTTTTTTCTTTCAGCTACATTCTCAATTCTTGTTGCTAAATCTAAACGTGTTAAAATGGTATTTCGCAGTGACAAGGCGTCACTTATTGTTTTCATGGGTAAACATTTTTCCTCGATATTTTTATTACCAAAATAATTTGTTTCTGTACCTGTTGCCATGATTAGAAGATCATATGCCAACTCTCCATTGTTTAAAATTATTTTGTTCTCATCGGGCACTACTTTTTCAAGAGAACCGAGTCTAAAGCGCACGTTTTTAAAATTGCGAAGAATTTTACGAAAAGGATAGCTAATTGCTGACGGCTCCATGAAACCACTAGAAACTTGATATATTAATGGTGCAAAAAAATTATAGTTGTTGCTGTCAACTAAAATGATATCGTATTTTTTTGAATTACCTAAACGTTTTATAAGTTCTAATCCAGCAAATCCTCCGCCGACAACAATAATTTTTTTATGAAACTCCATATTATTAAAAGATAGTTTTCCCAATATAGCCTAAAGATACGGTATCGATTTGACTACATTGATTGTTATTATCAAAATTAGTGAATAAAACAAACACAGAACAATATTTTGGGAATTTTATAGCATTTATGAGCATCAGAGTTTCAAGAATCTTATGTGAATTTTTAAAAGGTATTAATTATATAAAATGTAATTAACCGCATATAAACCAATATTAAAAACATTTTTATACTTTTTGGTTTGATTGTTTTTGAAAAGTTTTAATTAGAAGTTAACAACTGTTTATATATTGCTTTAATTGTAATAAATTGCTCCTTTAAAAATTATTTCAAAATGAAAAAATATCTGATTTTTAGTATTGTTTTACTTGGCTTTTCTGCAATTGCGCAAGACAACAGAATTCCAATAGACACCACTATTGTTACTTTAAACTCGGTTGTAATTAAAGGTAAAACGATTCCTTATAAAGCCACAACGGGAATGCAACCAGTTTGGAACACCAATGGTAAAATTGTTGCCTCTTTATACTATACCTATTATAAAAGAACTGACGTTAAAGACACCTCCAAAAGACCGTTAATCATGTCTTTTAATGGAGGTCCTGGTTCTGCATCGGTTTGGATGCACATTGCCTATACTGGTCCAAAGATTTTAAAAATTGATGATGAAGGAAACCCTATCCAGCCTTATGGAATACAAGACAATCCATACTCTGTGTTAGATGTCTCGGATATTGTTTTTATAAATCCTGTAAATACAGGGTATTCGCGTCCTGTTGTAGAAAAAGGCGAAAAAGTAGATGAAAAATATTTCTTTGGTGTTAATGCGGATGCAAAATACTTAGCAGATTGGTTAACAACCTTTATGACTCGAAATAATCGTTGGTTATCTCCAAAATATATTATTGGTGAAAGTTATGGCGGAACCCGTGTAATGCAATTAGCAAACGAATTGCAAAGCAGACAATGGATGTATTTAAACGGCGTAATAATGGTTTCGCCTGCAGATTATAAAATTATAAGATCTGGTGCTTCGGAAGATTTGGCAATGAATTTACCTTATTTTACTGCTACTGCGTGGTATCATAAAATGTTGCCAGCGGATTTACAACAAAAAGATTTAGAAGAAATTTTACCAGAAGCAGAGCTATTTTCTTATAATGAATTACTTCCTGCCATCTCAAAAGGAGGAAATATCACTTCGGAAGAACGAAATCGTGTTGCTGATAAAATGGCGCGTTTTACGGGAATCAAAAGAAGCGTTTTATTGCAGCAAAATTTAGAAATGAAGCCAAGTTTTTTCTGGAAAGAACTTTTACGTGATACAAGCGGAAAAACCATTGGCCGCTTAGATAGCAGATATCTAGGAATTGATAGAGAAGAAATAGGAACAAGTCCGGATTATAGCCCAGAATTAACCTCTTGGTTGCATTCTTTTACACCAGCGGTGAATTATTATACTCAAAATATTTTAAATTTTAAAACGGATGTAAAATACAATATGTTTGGCCCTGTTGGTAATTGGGATTTCGAAAACGAAGATGCTCGCGAAAATCTTCGACAAGCAATGGCGCAAAATCCGTATTTACAAGTCTTGGTGCAGTCTGGATATTATGATGGAGCGACAACATATTCTGTTGCAAAATACACTATGGGAAAAATTGATCCTAGTGGAAAAATGAGAAATAGAATGACTTTTAAAGGATATAGAAGCGGACATATGATGTATTTACGTAAAGAAGATTTAGAAAAATCGAACGAAGATTTACGTGTTTTTATCAAAAAAAGTTCAGAAAATATTGGACCTGCTAAATACTAATTTTATTATTGAATGCAATTTAAGAACCCAGAAGTATTATACTTTTTAGCACTATTAATTATACCGATTTTAGTGCATCTTTTTCAATTACAGAAGTTTGTAAAAGTCCCTTTTACAAATGTTGCTTTTTTGCAGAAATTAGTGCAAGAAACTCGTAAGAGCTCTCGTATAAAAAAATGGTTAATTCTGTGCACGAGAATGTTATTGTTTTCTGCGATACTATTTGCCTTCTCACAACCTTATTTTAGCAATAAAAACACAACTAAAAATCAGCATACTTATATTTATTTAGACAATTCTTTAAGCACTAAAACAGAAGGTGAGAAAGGAAATTTATTGCAAATAGCAGCACAAGAAATTATTAAAAATGCTTCTAAAAAAGAGGTGTATTCTTTACAAACCAATACTGATTTCTATAAAGATATTTCCTATTCCGAATTAAAAGACGAGTTACTAAAAGTTAAAAATACTGCTAAAAAACTAGAATTCAATAGCGTTTTCTTAAAAATAAACAACCTTACGAAAAATAAAACGAACACTTTAAGTGAAAATATATTAATATCTGATTATCAGTATAATTATAACGATAAGTTTACAAATGTAACACCTACTTTTTCGGCTATAAAACTAACGCCAAGCACAAAAACCAATATTTCTATAGACAGCGTTTTTATCAGCAATAGAAATACCAATAATTTTACTATAAATGTTGTCGTCAAGAATCAAGGTGAAGCCAAAAAAAATATTCCGATTGCCATTTTTAACGACACAAAATTAATTAGTAAACAGTCCTACTCTATTAAAAAAGACACTTTAGAAACGGTGCCTTTTATTATCCAGAATCAAGCTAATTTTTTAGGCAAAATACAAATTACTTTTAGCGACACTTTCTCTTTTGACAATACTTTTTATTTTAGTTTAAATTCCACTAAAAAAGTAAACGTATTAAGTATCGGAAATGAGGCTGATTTCTTGTCAAAAATCTACACGGAAGATGAGTTTAATTTCACTCAATCTTCCCTGCAAAATGTGAATTATAATTCTATTCAAAAACAGCAATTAATTGTCTTAAATGAGTTGAATGAAATACCAGAAACTTTATCAAAAAGTATTTTAGATTTCTCTAATAAAGGAGGGAATATTGTTGTCATTCCCAATGAGAATTCCGAGATAGAATCCTATAATAATTTTCTTGAAAAGATTGGTAACTCAAAAATGGAATCTAAAGTTTCTGACACTTTAAAAATCACAACTATAAATTATGAACATCCTTTATTTAAAAATGTATTTCAGAATAAAGTAAGTAATTTTCAATATCCAAACACACAAAGCCAATATTCTATCTCATCAAAAAATAGTAGTAAAATTGTTTCTTTCGAGAATAATTTACCGTTTATAAGTCAAATTAAAGCCTCTGAAAATGCTATTTATTTGTTTTCAAGTGCCATTAACAAAAACAATAGCAACTTCCTTAATTCGCCTTTAATCGTGCCTGTGTTCTATAATTTCGGAAAAATGAGCTTCGAACATTCTAAATTATATTATTATTTGGATGCTAAAAATAAAATTGATGTTGAAACGAATTTAGAAAAGGATGAAATTTTGAACATATCAAATTCTGAAGCTTCCTTTATTCCTAATCAACAAACATTTCAAAACAAGGTGACAATTAGTATTAAAGAGCAACCCTACAATACTGGTTTTTATTACATCCTAAGAAAAAAAGACACGATTCAAACACTTGCTTTTAACACTCCAAAAGAGGAAAGTTTACTCAATTTTATGGACTTAAATTCTCTGAGAGAAAACAACGTTAACATAAGCATTTTTACCTCTATATCAGCTATTTTTGAAAATTTGAACGAAAATAATGAAGTTCATTGGCTTTGGAAATGGTTTTTGTCCTTGGCAATTGTATCTTTGCTCTTAGAAATTTTGATTTTAAAATTCTATAAACCATGAGTACACTTCTTAAAAACGCAACTATTATAGATGCCACTAGTCCTTATCACTACCAAAAAAAAGATATTTTAATTAGTGATGGAAAGCTCGAAAAAATAGCCAATTCTATTCCAAGTAAAGATAATTATACAGTTATAGAGCTTGAAAATTTATATGTTTCTTGCGGCTGGTTTGACACAAGTGTTTCTCTTGGAGAGCCTGGTTTTGAAGAAAGAGAAACTATAAAGCATGGTTTGCAAGTTGCCGCTAAAAGCGGATTTACTTCAATTGCGGTTAACTCAAACACAAATCCGGTAATAGACTCTAAATCTGATGTTGAGTTTTTAATCAGCAAAGCTTTTAATTTTGCTACAAAATTGTACCCAATTGCCGCCTTAACAAAAGATAGCGACGGACTGGAAATTTCAGAAATGTATGACATGCAACAATCTGGAGCGATCGCTTTTGGAGATTACAACAAATCCATCGAAAATGACAACTTGATGAAAATTGCACTGTTATATGCACAAAATTTTGATGGTTTGGTGTTAAGTTTTCCAAAAAACAACTCAATTGCTGGAGAAGGAATTGCAAATGAAGGCATTAACAGCACAAAATTAGGACTAAAAGGAAATCCTGCGTTAGCAGAACATATTCAAATTTCAAGAGATTTATTTTTATTAGAGTATACAGGAGGAAAATTACACATTCCGACAATTTCTACAGCAAAATCTGTAAACCTAATTAAAGAAGCCAAAAAGAAAGGATTGAGAGTTACGTGTAGCGTTGCGGCGCATCATTTGGTTTTAACGGATGATGAATTACATGCTTTTGATAGCAATTTTAAAACAAATCCGCCTTTAAGAACTAAAGACGACGTAAAAGCATTAAAAAAAGGCGTTGAAACTGGCGTTATTGACATTATAACATCAGATCACAATCCTATTGATATTGAACATAAAAAAGTGGAATTTAGCGAAGCAAAAGAGGGTGTAATAGGATTAGAATCTGCATTTGGAGCGGTAAATTCCGTGTTAGATTTAGCAGATTTCATCGGTTGTTTTACGACTAAACCAAAAGCAATTTTCGGAATTGAAAATCATTCGATTCAAGAAGGAAATTTGGCAGATATTACACTTTTCAATCCAGAGATTGAAACTATTTTTACTAGTAAAGACATTTTATCAACTTCTAAGAATAGTGCCTTTATCAACAAAAAATTAAAAGGAAAAGTATATGGTGTTTTTGCCAACAATCAACTAATTATAAATTAAATACCAATGGAAAACCATACGGTTAACGAAGGAAAAACAGCAGCAATAATTAGTTACATTACTATTTTTGGAACTATTATTGCCTTTTTTATGAATAATAGTAAAAAGAATTCTTTTACTAGTTTTCATATTAGACAAATGATTGGTATTTTTCTTTTATCGATGATCAACAAATATATTGTGTACCCGTTGTGCATTATAAATAGTTAAAAAAAGTTATTCATTTGACTATTAAAAGTCGTATATTTAATTGACAATCAATCGATTAAATACGATGAATAACTTTAGAGCAAATTACGATAAAATTTTAGAAGTCTTAGCCACAATTACAGAAAAGGAACAATTTTTACGTCAAAACAGGAAACCAAAACTAAAAGACATTGAATTAATCGCTATGAATTTAACAGCAGAATATATGGGTATAGACAGTGAATGTCAGTTGTTTCGGGATATTCCAGAATATTTGTTTGCTAAAATAGAGCGATCAGTTTACAATAAACGGAAGCGAAAATTATTTTTTGCCATTGAATTTATAAGAACTCAACTCTCCAATAAGTTCACGGAGTTTGAAAACTATTATGTAGTAGATAGTATGCCTTTGGAGATTGTAAAACTCTCAAGAAGCGGGAGAAGTAAAGTTTGTAAAGAGTACTTTTATTCAGCCCCAAATAGAGGTTATTGTGCTAGTCAAAACATGCATTATTATGGCTATAAAATACATGCTGTTTGTTCTATTGATGGCGTGTTTAAAAGTTTTGATATTAGCAAAGCTTCTGTACATGATATTCATTATTTAAAAGACATTAAAAATCAGTTTAATAACTGTGTGGTTTTAGGGGACAAAGGATACCTAAGTGCGGACTATCAGTTAGATTTATTTGAGAGTAAACAAATTAAATTAGAAGTTCCAATGCGTAAAAATCAACAGAATTACAAAAAACAAACGTATATTTTTAGGAAGAAAAGAAAACGAATTGAGACCTTGTTTTCTCAACTTTGTGACCAGTTTAAAATACGGAATAATTATGCGAAAACTTTTGAAGGTTTTAAGACAAGAATTCTCTCAAAATTAACAGCACTAACTATCATTCAATACATTAACAAATTTGTTTTTAATAGGAATATAAACAATTTAAAAGTCAATATTGTTTAAATGCACAACGGGTATTGTGTATGATTTTTTAGGAGCAACTGCAGGATTTGTTGCTTTTATTTTAATAGTTGTTTTATGGGTAATTGGTTTTATAGGAGCTATAAAAGGCGAAGAAAAATTAGTACCCTATGTTGGCCAACAATTTCAAAATTGGTTTCAAAATTTTTAATTTACTGATATAGAATTATTTATGAGCTTAGAGTATATAGTTAGAGAACCAAAAAATAAAACACAAAATCCGCCTTTACTAATATTATTGCATGGCTACGGAAGCAATAAAGAAGATTTATTTTCTTTTGCTGAAGAATTACCCGATGAATTATTAATTATAAGCGTACAAGCTCCTTACGAGATGGGTTACGGCGGTTATGCTTGGTATGCAATTAATTTTGATGATGTAAAAGGTAAATTTTCTGATTTAAAACAAGCCCAAACTTCTCTTGATATCATTGCTGTTTTTATTGATGAAATAAAACAGAAATATAAAACAGATCCTGATAAAACTTTTTTACTAGGTTTTAGTCAGGGCGCTATTTTAAGCTATTCTTTAAGCTTTTTTTACCCAAATAAGGTTCAAAATGTAATTGCTTTGAGTGGTTATATAAACACTGAATTACTTCCAAAAGAAATCTCCAAAGAAATACAAACCAGTTATTATTGCTCTCATGGTTCTGTAGATCAAGTTTTACCAGTTGAATGGGCGAGAAAAAGCAAGCCCTTTTTAGATAATTTAGGCTTCCAAAATATCTATTCTGAATATCCAGTGGGTCACGGAGTCGCACCGCAAAACTTTTATAGTTTCAAAGCTTGGGTTGAAGCACGTTTGTGAAAAAAAATATTTTTCTTAAGTTTTTCATTCAAAAAATATAAATTTGCTAAATGCTGATATAAGTCACTAATGCATAACTAGATTCATGTTCAAATTGACTTTACATCAGAATTATGAGATTTAAATCAGTATATAAATGAAACAATCTTTGTTAGTGTCTCATTCTGACTTCAATATTTTTAGTGATAATATAGAAGTACTGTGTTGGCAATAAATTAAATAAAAATATAAATTAACCAAATTTGACGTTCGTCAAAGTTTATACTACAACTATGAAATTAAAACACACACATCGAATTTTATTCATTATAATTTTAGTATTAAGTTGTTTTTTGTCACAAGCACAAACAAAATCAATTCAAAATCCTCATGCCTTAACTTATGGAGATGCATCAGAAGTTGGTGTATCAGAAGAAAGATTGGCTAGAATTGATAGCATGTGTTTACAGGCAATTAAAGACGGTAACTTGCCTGGAGTTGTTGCTTTGGTAGCAAGAAACGGTAAAATTATATACCATAAAGCTTTTGGAACAGCAGATGCCAAAACGCAACGAGCGCTAAAAAAAGATGCTATTTTCCGTTTAGCTTCGCAATCAAAAGCAATCACAGCAACAGCCGTAATGATGTTGTGGGAAACAGGGAAATTTAAATTAGATGACCCAATTTCAAAATATATTCCAGAATTTAAAAACCCGCAAGTTCTAGATTCTGTATTAGCCGATGGAAGTTTTACCACTAAACCAGCTGACAAAGAAATTAGCATTAGACATCTTCTTACACATACTTCAGGCATTGGTTATGGTGTAATTGACAGCGATGATCGATTTAAAAAAATATATAAGGACGCTGGAATCGTAGATTTATTCACGACAGAAAAAATTAGTATTGCCGATAATATTAAAAAATTGGCCTCCCTTCCACTTCATCATAATCCAGGCGATGAATTTACGTACAGCGAAAGCTATGATGTGCTTGGTTATTTTATAGAAATAATATCAGGTGAAACTTTTGATACTTATTTACAAACACACATTTTTGAACCGCTTAAAATGAATAATACTGCTTTTTATTTACCAAAATCTAAAGAAGACAGATTAGTTTCGGTGCAAACTAAAGAAGACGGTAAATGGATAAACTATCCGACCACATTTTATGATCCAAATTACCCACTTAAAGGTGCTAGAACATTTTTTTCTGGTGGAGCTGGCCTTTCAAGCACGGCTGAAGACTATGCTAAATTTTTACAAATGTATTTGAACAATGGTGAATTAAATGGCATAAGATTACTAAGCAGAACAACAATAGACATGATAATGTCTAATCAAATTGGTGAATTATGGGGAAAAGATCCAAAAGAATTCTATGGCTTAGCCTTTATGGTTCAGAGTGATAAAGGTGAAGGATTTGGTGGAAATGGCAGTAGCGGAACATTTAGTTGGGGTGGTTATTTTAATACTCAATATTTCGCAGATCCTAAAGAGCAAACTATTGGAATATTATTAAAACAAACTCGAAAAATTAAATCGGACGATACTGGTTGGAAGTTCTCTATTTTAGTAGGCCAAAGTATTGACGATTAATGACTATAAAATAACAAAAGGAAAGACCTAAAATACAATAAAATACGATTTTTTTATTCGTTATTTTGTTCTGTATTTTTTACTGTAGATTTTTATTTGTAAACTATTTGATACAAAAAAAATAGCCTCATAAACGAATATTCATTAAAAAACATTTTATAGAAATCTAAACACTTATTTTTAAACCATCATAAGCTAAAAACACATTTTTTGGTAAAGTTTCAGAGACTTTAGAGTGAAATCCTAATTTGTGACTGATATGTGTAAAATAGGTTTTTTTTGGTTTAATTTCTTTAACAAAATCTAATGCGTCTTCTAAATTAAAATGTGTAGGGTGTGCCTCTTGTCGTAATGCATTTACGACCAAAACGTCAAGATTTTTTAGTTTCTCTTTTTCTAATTTATTAATTGACTTTACATCCGTTAAATAAGCAAAATCTTGAATTCTATAAGCTACAACAGGCAAATTACCATGCATTACTTCTATAGGAATAACTTGAACATCCTCAATAAAAAAAGGTAAATTATTTACAATAGTTGGTTGCACAGTTGGCGCTCCTGGATACCTGTTTTCTTTACTAAAAATGTACTCGAAACGCTGTTCTAAACTTTGCAATGTCTTCTCATTTAAATAAATAGGCATCTCGCCTATTTTGTAACAATAAGGACGCAAATCATCGATACCAGCAGTATGATCTGAATGCTCGTGCGTAAACAAAACACCATTAACTAATTGTACATTTTCTCGTAACATTTGTTGTCTAAAATCTGGGCCACAATCAATTACATATGAAACTTCATTCCAAGAAATTAAAATGGAAGACCGTAAACGTTTGTCTTTTTGGTCCGTAGACAAACAAACAGGATCATTACTAGCTATCATTGGTATTCCTTGCGAAGTACCTGTGCCCAAAAAAGTAACCTTTAACAGTTTTTTATCATTTTTCATTGAGACAAATGTAAGATAAAAATTGACTGATAGTGTTCTTATTCCTTATATTTGTTGTGACATAAAACATTCACATATGGCCATTTCTTTAAGAGGAGATCAAGAAATTAGTAGTGTACCAACTATTAAAAGTAAAGCATTAAGAATAAATTTAAACAGAGATATTTACGGAACATTTGCCGAAATTGGAGCAGGACAAGAAACTGCGCGTAATTTTTTTAGATCTGGTGCTGCTTCTGGTACAATTGCAAAAGCTATGAGTGCTTATGATAAAGATTTCTCTGATGCGATTTATGGTATGGAGGAGGATAAACGTTATGTAACACAACCGCGTTTACAAACAATGTTACGTCATGAAATTGATTTAATTGAAGATCGATTAAGCCGACAGAAACATCCAGATAAATTATTTTTTAGTTATGCAAATACAGTAACAACAATAGATTTTGCTAGGCAATTTAAAGGGCATGGTTGGGTAGGAATTCGTTTTCAATTAGATCCTTTAGAAGGTTATAATGAAATTGTTTTACACTTACGTTTTAAAGAAACGGATGCTCGTTTGCAACAAGAAACTCTTGGCGCTTTGGGTGTAAACCTCATTTATGGTGCTTTTTATTTAAATGATAGTCCTAAAGAATTAGTAAAATCTTTTTATGACAACTTAGGCAATCATCAAATAGAAATTGATATGGTTAATTTCTCGGGTCCCCGTTTTATGTATGTAGATAACCGATTAATGAGTTTACAATTACTGAAAAATGGTATGACCAATGCCGTAATGTTTGGTCCTGATGGAAATAATTTATTACCTGCACAAGTACTTTACAAAAAGAACATATTAGCTTTACGAGGTAGTTTTAGACCCGTTACGAAAGTAAATATGGATATGTTTGAGTTGTCTAAAAAAATGTTTTTTGCAGAAAACAAAGTCGAAGAAAAAAATACTCAAATTATATTTGAAATTACCCTGAGTAATTTAACCAATGAAGGGAAAATTAATGAGCGAGATTTTCTGGATAGAGCCGAATTATTATGCTCTTTAGGGCAAAATGTAATGATTACAAGCTTTCAACAATATTTTAAATTAGTAGAATATTTTAGTGAATTCACCAAAGAAAGAATGGCTTTGGCAATGGGCGTTTACAACCTGATTCAAATTTTTGATGAAAAATATTATAGAGATTTAAGTGGTGGAATATTAGAGGCTTTTGGTAAATTATTTTATAGAGACCTTAAAGTATATATGTATCCTTATCTAGATGAAGCATCTGGTGAATATATAAATAGCGAAAACTTAAAAGTACATCCAAGAATGAAAGAATTATACAAATTCTTTAAAAATAATGGAAAACTTTTAGACATAAAAGATTTTGACAAAAATATCTTAGACATCTTTTCAAGAACTGTTTTAAAAATGATTATCGATGGCGAAAAAGGCTGGGAAGAAATGTTGCCAGAAGGAATTGCTGGCACTATTAAACAAAAACGTTTATTTGGTTACTCTAAAACAAGAGCTGCTAAAGGCACAAGATAATATTTAAAACAACCATAATTAAACCTTTACACTATCTTTCTGTCTAATTAAAAACAAGTTTTTTGACTGACGAAATTACTTTTATAGCAGAACTTAAAAACGGTAAAACCAAAGAAAAAGCGTTTCGTATATTAATTTCGAAATATAAAGAGCGCTTGTATTGGCATATTCGTAAAATTGTCATTTCTCATGACGACGCAGATGATGTTTTGCAAAATACTTTCATAAAAATCTTTAAAAATATAGATAAGTTTAACGAACAAAGTAAACTCTATTCTTGGATGTACAGAATTGCTACAAATGAATCTATTACTTTTATCAATAAACGAGCGAAAGAAAGAAATGTTGACATTTCTGATTATCATGAACAATTAGCATCTACTTTAGAAAGTGATGTACACTTTTCGGGTGACGAAATTCAGCTTATTTTACAAAAAGCCATTGCAACTTTGCCTCAAAAACAACAGCTAGTTTTTAATATGAAATATTTTGATGAAATAAAATATAACGAAATGTCAGAGATTTTAGAAACTTCTGTAGGCGCTTTAAAAGCTTCTTATTTTCATGCTGTTAAAAAAATTGAAAATTATATAAAAACAGAAACAAATTAAACCTTTTTATAAACTAAAGGTCTAAGTAATAATGGGTAAAGAAATTAAAAATAGTATCAATTACATCAGTAAAAAAACTAGCAAAAAAACTGGTTTTTCTGCTCCTCTAGATTATTTTAATAATTTAGAAGAAGTTATTGGCGCAAAATTATACGAAGAACACCTTCCAAAAGAAAATGGGTTTAAGGTTTCTGATACTTATTTTAAGAAGTTAGAAGATAGTGTTTTAGCGAAGATTTCGTTATCTTTAAAAGAAACAAAAATTATTTCTTTTAAAGACAGAATTTTAAAATTGATTCCATATGCTACAGCCGCTTCTATTGTTTTATTTATTGGTTTAAATTCTTTTGTTTTTAACACCAATAAAGAACTTACTTTAGATTCTCTTTCTGACACTGATATTGAATATTGGCTAGATTCTAATGCACTAAACACAAATGATATTAGTATCATTTTTGAAGATGATCTTTTAGAAGAAAATGACTTCTATTTTACAACTATAAAGGATGAAACTATAGAAGAATATATCAATTCTATAGATAATATTGCTTTATTTAATGAAATAAACTAAAAACTTAGATGATGAAAAATTTAATAACCTTTATATTTATCAGCTTCTTTTGTATGCTTTCTATTTCTGCGCAGCACAATGAAGCCGCTAGAGAGAAAATTAAAGCGCTTAAAATATCTTACTTAACAGAGAAACTAAACTTGACTCCAGAAGAAGCACAAAAGTTTTGGCCAATTTACAATGCTTATGACCAAGAACAGCGTGCATTAATTAGCAAACAAAGATCTGACCTAAAAAAATCTCTTAAAAATAGTGATGAAGTTGAAGCCTTAAATGAAAGTGATGCAGAAAAGTTACTAATGCTAAAATTATCTATTGACAAACAATTACACGAATCTCAAAAAGATTTTGTTAAAAAAGTAAAACAGGTAATTTCGTTCAAAAAGATTATACAGCTCCATGTTGCAGAAATGGAGTTTGGCCGAAAATTGATGTCAAAATACAGACATAAAAAAGATTAAAACAAATATCTTAAAAACATAAAAAAAGGAAGCAAAATTTGCTTCCTTTTTTTATTCTATTAATCGCATACAAACAAACAATTCTGGTTTGTTTGCTGTAAATTGTTTTAACCAAATTGTTAACTCTTCTATTTCATAAGGTAACAACATCTTTAAAGCTTTTCCTAATTCTTTGCAAAATAAATCTGAATTAAAGCTCACTTTCTTTAGTACAGTTATTGTGTACTCAAACATTGCTCTGGCCATTTTTAAAAAATTAAGTTGTTTTATATTAAAACGTTAACTAAATCGTTTTAGTATTTCACCAAATTTAATAAAAAAACCATCATTTATTACAAATGTTGGTCTTAAAATTTTGTTTAGAAACTGTTAAATTTATAAACTATTAATTTTTTCTACTAATCCTTTAGCTTTAACTTCTAAATCTGCATTTATAGCTTTAAAATGAGCCTTTTTGTTTTGGATTTTTTTGGTGTTTACACTAACAATTAAAGCATCAAATGTTTCAATAGCTTCATCAATAATTATATTACCTTCTTTTTGTTGATTTTTTAGAGCTGCAACATCGATTGCATATTCTATAACATCACCCAAAACGTAATTGATATCTTTTTTTAAGTTTTTTATACTTGACATATTTTATTTTATTTTAACGATGCAAAAGTAGTGTATTTATTATAAATAAGCCAATACTTGCTTAATATTTAGAACAGTAACATAACTTGTTTTAGATTCCCTTCCTTTTGGCACGTTTTCATGTGCCCAAGTTGTATGAAAAGGAACATGAATTGCTGATGAACCAATTACTACTAAAGGTAATACGTCCGATTTTAAAGAATTACCAATCATTAAAAATTCTGATGGATGAATATCTAAATGCCGTATCAATTTCTGGTAATCTTTTTCTTTTTTATCACTCATTACTTCTATATGATGAAAATACTTGAGTAAATTCGACTTTTCTAGCTTACGTTCTTGATCTAACAAATCGCCTTTTGTAGCCACAACTAACTTGTATTTACCTTGTAAAGATTGTAAAACTTCTTCAATTCCGTCTAATAATTCAATTGGTTTTTCTAACATTTCTTTACCAATATTTAAAATCTTTTCTAACGATTTTTGCGCTAATTGATAATTAGAAAGTTCCAAAGCACATTCAACCATAGACAAAACAAAACCTTTAATTCCGTAGCCATAAATCGCTAAATTCTTAATTTCGGTTTTAAAAAGCTCTTGATCTATTTTATTTTGGGTTTCATACCCAGATAAAATTTGTGCAAACTCTTTTTCTGCCTCTCTAAAATAGGTTTCATTTACCCATAAAGTATCATCTGCATCAAATGCAATTACTTTAATTTTAGAATTCATATTTGTTTAAATATTTTATCGCTTTTTCTAAATCTTCTGGAGTATCAATTCCAACAGCTTCAACATCTGTTTCTACCATTTTAATTTTTTTACCAATTTCCTGATATCTAATCGCTTCTATTTTTTCTGATGCTTCTAAAGGCGTAATTGGCGTATGATAAAAATCAATTAAAGCCTGTTTTCTAAAGGCATAAACACCTTTATGTTTGTAATATTTTACATCAATATTTTGATCTCTATGAAAAGGAATTACACTTCTAGAAAAATAAATAGCTAAATTATTAATATCAGTAATTACCTTTACATTATTAGGGTTTTCTATATCTTCTTTGTTGGTAATTTGCACTTTTAGAGAAGCCAAATCAATTTCTTTTTCGGGGTCTTTTTTAAAAACATCGATTAATTTAGAAAGAGAAACTTCATCTATAAAAGGTTCATCTCCTTGCACATTAATTACAATATCTGCATCTATATCTACCACAGCTTCCGCAATTCTATCAGAACCACATTCATATTCTTTTTTACTCATAATTGCTTTTCCTCCTACATTTTCAATAGTTTTAAAAATGATATCAGAATCTGTAACAATATATACATCATCAAACAAATTAGAGTTTAATGCAGCTTCATAGGTCCTTAAAATAACAGGTTTCCCTCCTAAATCTTTCATTAACTTCCCAGGAAAACGGGTTGCACTATAACGCGCAGGAATCATGGCAATTATTTTCATTTATCTAAAATTAAGTAATCACAGAATTTATCTTATGAAATCTGTAACTGTTATTTGATATACACTTCTAATAATTCTGATGCTTGATCAGCAATTATTTTTATGTTTTTAATACAAGCAGGCACTAAAATAGTTTCGCCCGTTTTTAATTTTTCGGTTTGATTTTCATATTGAAAAATTACACTACCTTCTACACACATGTAAATTACAAAACTATCTTTTTCTTGATGATTGATAGAAACCTCGCCTTTTATTGGCAACACATTGGTTGTAAAATACTGACAAGAAACAATTTCTGAGGATGCATTTTCTTTTTTATAATACATTGTCTTGTAAGAATCTTTTGCCGAATAATCGATGGCATCAATTGCTTCTTCTGTATGTAAATCTCTAAAAGTTCCGTCTGGATTTGGTCTGTCCCAATCATAAATTCTATAGGTAATATCTGATGTTTGTTGAATTTCCGCCAACAAAACACCTGCACCAATTGCATGAACTCTTCCTGTTGGAATAAAATAAACATCACCTTTTTGTACTTCATCAACATTTAAAACATCTAATAAAGATTTAGTATCTAAATGCTTTATATAGTCTTCTGATGAAACTTCTTTTTGAAAACCAACAATTAAATTAGCATTTTTATCTGCTTGCATTACATACCACATTTCTGTTTTACCAAAAGAATTGTGGCGCTCTTTTGCCAATGTGTCATTTGGATGCAGTTGTATACTTAATGCTTCTTTTGCGTCAATAAATTTAATTAAAAGCGGGAATTTATCTCCAAAATGTGTGTAAATCTTTTCGCCTACTAAATCAGATTTAAATTCAGAAATTAATTCTTTTAAATTTTTACCTTTTAAATGGCCGTTTGTAACCATTGAGGTATCACCCTCAACATCAGAAATTTCCCAGCTTTCGCCGATATCTTTTCTTTTTGATTGTTTGTTTAACAAAGAGGCTAACTTTTCTCCTCCCCAAATTTTATCTTTTAAAATAGGTTCAAATTTTATAAGCTGATTTATTTTCATACAAATTCTTTTTTACTGCGAATTTAATACTTCTTCTAAACAATTATTCTAAATAAAAAAATAATTAACTTTGAAAGTATAACTAACTCGACTATAAATATATGGGAATTTTTTGGGATTTAATTCAGTAAAGCGAAATACAAGAACAAAGTGAAAAAGGAAATGATCTTGAAGCAAAGGTTCTAATTTTAGAAAAAGAACTTAACGATACTAAAATACTTTTAAGAAATACGCTCTTAATATTAGAAAAACATCTTGGAAAAGATATAGATGGTAATGGAAAACTAGGATAACTCATTGATACATAGTTTCGCTATTTTAATTACTTTGCATCGTAATTATTGCAATTAAAATATAAAATCCAAATTGAATAACGCTACTAAATCAGTATAGAAAAACAATCTAGAGATCTCTTTTTACTAATTTAAAACAAGCAGCTTTAGAAATATTTATACATTTTGATGTTTTCTTCAATAAAATTAATTATCTTCCTTATATGGACGGATTTAACATAGTTATGGTTATTGCAATCATCTTATTTGCAAGACTTGCAGTACGATTAGTTATAGGTTATAATAAAACTAAAGACGAAGATTAAATTTATGTTTTGTTTATCCTATTTTATTTATCTTTGAATGCCCTAAAGAGCCATATTTTAAAAATTGAAAAAAAAATAATCCTACTCTTATTTTTTCTTTTTTTTTACGAAAACTTTTAGCTTTCAGAGAACTTTATGTGTAGATAATTTTAACAGCATTCTGGGGAGTTCAGACAATGAAAACAAGCTTCTAGACTTTGTGGAAAATAATAATTTTAACACGTTAATTTTATATCAATTAAACAAAGTTGACAAACAGTATTCTTTAACCGACCCGAGAAAAACCAATATTTTAGCGCAATTTATATCTAAAGCTAAAACCAAGTATAAAATAAAACATATTGGTGCTTCTGGTCTGATAAATCTATTAACTTTTACAAGCAGAATCGATCTTTATAATACGACCCGAAATAAATCCGTAGAAAAATTTGATATTTATAATATGAATATTGGTCTAAAAATGCTTCCGGTATTGATGGTTATTACCGTATTAATTACTTAGAAGAAAATAAAATTTCCTGCACTAGAGAAGGCTCGTTTAATTACTTTTTAGATAATTTAAAAGCACTAAAACTACTAGCAAAGAATCAAAAACATGTAGTAAAACATGTAGTAAAAGTTGATGTATACATCAGCTATTATACACAAAATAAAATACTACAAATTAATAAATATTGTAATCGATTAAGTATATAAGCGCGCGGTAAAAGCCCTGAATTATGTTTTTCGTCTGCTAAGAAAAACTTAGAAAAACTATATAACACAAATAGCAAAATAAAAGCTTCAATTGTTTTTTCTACAGATATGGATAAACTAGGATACTGGCTAAAGCTCGATAGTTTAGACAATGCAGAAAATAATTTTTTTGAGAAAATGAATAGTTTATACAGCAACTTAAAAAAGAAAATAAATTTAGATAGTTTCAGTTATCACTCCTACTCTATTCTGGAAAAATCTGTCAGTTACTATTTATACAGTAAAAACTAAACATATATATTAAACCATTTCTTATCCTTCGTTTTAACCTTTTAGGCTCTAAATTCTTATGGTTTTCAAAGAAAACTATATGTATATGAATTCAATAACATTTTAGGTAGCTATAATCAAGAAAAAGAACTTCTAGAATTTTGTAAAAAAACAATATTCATACATTAATTCTTTATGAATTTAATAAAGTGCACAAAAGGTTCTCTTTAGGGAACGCAGCTAAAAAAAATGTTTTAGCAAGTTTTATCTCTGGAGCAAAGTTGAATTATAATATTAAAAAAATAAGTGCTTCTGGAGAAAGTGGAAAGTTTTTTGTTGAAGCGATTCACCCTTATAATCAATCTAGAAAAAAGGCAATAGAAAAATTTGATGTTTACAATTTAGAATATGAATATTGGGATGAAAAAGCTTCTTTAAATGTTTGGTATTATTGCGAAAACTATTTAAAAGATGGTCAAATTCTTTTTAACAGAGTTGGTTCCTTTAACTTTTACTTAGGCACGTTAACCACTATGAAATTACTTACAGAAGAAGAGTCTCATTCAATAAAAATTGAAGCCTATATTGGTAAATTTAAAGAGAGCGAAGTTTTAAAAATAAGTAATCATACAGATCGTTTATTAATTGATGCTTATGCAGAAAAGATTAATACAAGCTTTCAATACGCTCAAGATATACTAAAATGGCTTTCTGAAATAAAATCAGAAATCCAAGTATCTATTGTATTTTCTGCGGAAATGAATTTTATGGGACCTTGGTTAAGAAAATATAGAAACTTCTACAGATCTAAATTTTGATGGTTTTACCCATTATAATTTCAGTTATTTTAAGAAAAGTCTGGACGGCTTATAAAAATAATAACCGCCCAAGAGTAAAAACTTATTTTGATAAAGAATATTAACCAGAATAAGTTACAAAATTTCTAGGAGTTTCGTACAAGGTAATTTCTAACTCTAAATGATCAGGAAGATGTTCTATTAGTTTGTTGTAAATAACTACCGATATATTTTCTGCAGTAGGATTTAAATTTTTAAATTCTTCTACTTCTATATTTAAATTTTTATGATCAAAACTATTTTCTATCTGTAATTTAATTAAGTTGCTTAAAACACCTAAATCATACACGTAACCAGTTTCTTTATCAATATCTCCTGTTAATGAAACAATCAATTCGTAATTATGTCCATGAAAATTAGGGTTGCTGCATTTATTAAAAACTTCAAAGTTTTTTTCATCAGACCAATCTTTTCTGTATAATCTGTGCGCTGAATTAAAATGGGCTTTTCTATGAACGGTTACTTTAGGCATATTTAGATTTTTTTTTTTGAAACTTAAATTTTGAAATTCTTGATTTTCTGGTATGATTCTTTAAATATTATTTTAAACCATGCTGTATATTCTGATGAATTATTCTCAATATCGACTTTTACGTCTTCGAGCAACATCCATTTATAATCTTCCACTTCTTCTTTATTGATGTTTGGTTCCTCATCAAAATAACCTATAAGTACATGGTCAAATTCATGTTCTGTTAAACCATTATCAAAAGGTGCTTTATAAATAAATGAAAAAACTTCATTTAAATTTATAGTAAAGCCCATTTCTTCTTGCAATCTTCTTTCTCCTGCCTGAATATTATTCTCACCGTCTCTTTGATGAGAACAGCAAGTATTAGTCCATAACAATGGTGAATGGTATTTGTGAGCTGCTCTTTGTTGCAGCATTAATTCACCCTTTTTATTAAAAATAAACACAGAAAAAGCTCTGTGTAAAACGCCTTTTTCATGCGCTTCCATTTTAGGCATTGTGCCGATTTGATTGTCGTTTTTATCAACTAAAATCAGTAGTTCTTCCATGTCTGCAAATATAACGCAATCGGATAGGTTAAAAACTTAAAATTATAATAAAATCATCAGTTTTTTCTATTGTTTTATTTTGATGATTTATATTTGATGATTCAAAATTAAAATCTTACAAATTGAAAATCTTCTTTAAAATAGTATTCTTACTAACTATTATTTCCTTTTATCAATGCAATCAACATAAAAAAGAGAAGGAAAACTCTGTCAAAATTAAAAAGAAAAAAACTAAGAAAAAAGTTGGACTTGAAAAAGAAATCATAAAACCATGGGACAGTTTAAACAGTCAAAATACCGCGGTTTTTTTAACTGAATATGGCAAACAAAACCCAGAAACAAACGTCCTTATAAAAACTAGGTTTGGAAATATAAAAATCCGTTTATTTGAAGATGTACCAATACACCGAGCAAATTTTATTTTTTTAACAAAAATTAAATATTTTAACACCACAGTAATTTATAGGGTAGCCAAAAATTTTGTTATTCAAGGAGGTAATTCTGATAATATGTACACGCAAAAACAGCGTAGAAAATACGGGAATTATTTAATGCAACCTGAATTTAGAGATAACAGAAAACACACATATGGCGCATTGGCAGCTGCGCGGGAATTGAAAAATAATCCTACCAAATTATCAAGTCCGTTTGAATTTTATATGGTTCATGATAGAAACGGCGCCCATCATTTAGACAATGAACATACCGTTTTCGGCGAAGTCATTTCTGGTTTTGATACCATGGATAAAATATCAAAAGTAAGAGTTGGCAAGGATGAATGGCCTATTGATGACATCAATATGACCATAGAAATTATTGAGTAAAATAAATTAGTAGCTAATGAGGTTTTAAAAACAATTACTAGAAGAAAGATTTAAACGACACTAAGTAAACTTGTATACCCAGAAGATATTATACTTTACCACGACTACATACCATCTAAATTAAACCTCACTGATTTTAACTGATTTTTTTCATCAATAGAAATCGTCCAAACCAAATACGCATCATTTTTTAAAATTTCTAATTGAGGAACACCTGTGCTTCTTCCAGAATTAATTTGAGAAACCGTAACTGCTTTAGATATTTTGCCATTTTTATTTACTTTTTTACAACGCAAATATGTGCCATTAGCATCAGACTCCATATAACTAACTAAAACTTCATCAAAGCTTATAAAAGCGATATCTACTCTACCTGAAGCTTCTACATCATTTAAAATAATCGGCTCTAAAAAAGAACCCGTATCTAAAAGAAAAGAAACTTTTACTGTTGGTTGTTCATTTGCTGCAGTAAACCAAGAAACAGCAGTATTTATTGCGTTAGAAACAATCTTAGGTCCGTTTACAGGACAACCATTAATTTCCCAATTATCGTTATAAACAGCAGCTGGCTTTGTCCATTTATTATTGATTCTTCGAGAAAAATAAATATCTCTAATTTCATTTTTACTTCGATCCCTAAAAACAATAATTGGTCCGTTTTTAGTCATACTAATTGACGTTTGACAACAGTCGCAAGTTCTACCGTCTAATTGCGTTTCATTAAAAATGGTTCCGTCACTAGAAACTTCTGCTACTCTTATCGTCATCGCTTTATGATGACTCTCTTTCATTTCCTTCACCGTATTTCTACCGTCTAACCATGTGATTAAAAAACCATCTTTCTCATTCGGAATTACACTTACAAAACCGTGCTCTGCTTGCATTCCATCTGTATTTAATAAAAAGTTTTCTTTGATGATTTCTCCGTTCAATTTTCGAAGATTAAGAACGACATCATAGGTGTATGTTCCTGAAGCTGACTTTTGTAAATGACTTGTTAATAAAACATCTCCATTAGTTGCATTTGCCGGAAAATCTGCCCAATTTACAAACCAATCAGAACCAGATGTAATAGTAATTGGTTTCTTCCAAGTATCGTTTTCTAATTGACTGTATAGTAAAGTTGCTTTTTCTCCTCTAATAGAATTCACCCAAGAAAGAGATAACTTTCCGTCTTGTTCAACTAAGTTTGGTTCAGCGTTATTAATTCCAAATTCAAAAGGAATTTCATTAATTACCAATGCTTTCTTTGAACAACTAAATATTGCTAAACCAATACAGACTACTATACTTATTCTTTTCATAAATTAAATTTTAGCTGTTATTAAATATTTTTTAGCTTGGTAATTATTTCTTCTGAATCCCATTTTACAAACCCTATAATTTTATCTACTTTTTGTCCTTTCTCGTTATAAATGTATGTTGTTGGTAAAGCATAAACACCAAGTGAAGCGTTTGTTTTTGTTGCTTTCAGAAACGTAAAATCGTAATTTGCTTGCTTTTTAAATTCTAAAATCTGTTCTTGAGATTCATCAGAAACCAATAAAAAAACATAATTATCTTTGATTAATATTTTTTGAGCATCTAGTAAATCTGGCATTTCTTTTATACAAGGACCACACCAAGTCGCCCAAAAATTGAGCAATACTTTTTTTCCTTTAAGTTTTGTTTTATTATAAGAATTTCCTTCTAAATCCACTAAATAAGAAATGTTTTCAATTGAATTATTACTTATATTATTTGACTTCTTAGAATCTCTACATCCAAAGAAGAAGGCTACGGCAATAAAAACCAATATTTTCCTCATGTTTCAAATCTAAACAAAAAAAAGAAATCAACCTAAATGTGCGCTATTATATCCATTTGTATTCGAAAAAAATTATAGAATAAAACCTATCTTTGCACCTCAAATTTTGTAGATGAGTTTTTTAAAAGAAATAGAACGTAGAAGAACATTTGGTATTATTTCGCATCCAGATGCTGGTAAAACTACTTTAACAGAAAAGTTATTATTATTTGGTGGCGCAATTCAGGAAGCTGGTGCTGTAAAAAATAACAAAATAAAAAAAGGCGCAACTTCCGATTTTATGGAAATTGAGCGTCAACGTGGAATATCTGTAGCTACTTCTGTATTGGCTTTCATCTACAAAAATAAAAAAATAAACATCCTAGATACGCCTGGTCACAAGGATTTTGCAGAAGATACTTTTAGAACTTTAACCGCTGTAGATAGCGTTATTGTTGTAATTGATGTTGCAAAAGGTGTGGAACCACAAACCGAAAAATTAGTTGAAGTTTGTAGAATGCGTAAAATACCAATGTTGGTTTTTATCAATAAATTGGATAGAGAAGGTAAAGATGCTTTTGATTTATTGGATGAAGTGGAACAAAAATTAGGTTTACGAGTTACGCCGATGAGCTTCCCTATTGGAATGGGTTATGATTTTAAAGGAATCTATAATATTTGGGAAAAGAAATTAAATCTTTTTTCTGGTGATAATAAACAAAATATTTCTAAAGGAGTTGTTTTTGATGATTTAGCAAATCCTAAATTAGACAAAATTATAGGAGAAAAAGCAGCGGGAACTTTACGCGAAGACATCGAATTAATTACGGAAGTGTATCCAGAATTTGATAGAACTGAATACCTTAATGGCGCACTACAACCTGTATTTTTTGGTTCTGCTTTAAATAACTTTGGTGTTAAAGAATTATTGGATGCATTTATAGAGATTGCTCCTTCACCTCAACCAAAAAAAGCGGAAGAACGTTTAGTTGATTCTAAAGAAAAAGAACTAACTGGTTTTGTATTTAAAATTCACGCAAATATGGACCCTAAACACAGAGACAGACTAGCGTTTGTTAAAATTGTATCCGGAGTTTTTCGAAGAAATTCGCCATACTTGCATGTTAGAAATGGTAAAAAAGTAAAATTCTCTAGTCCGAATGCCTTTTTTGCAGAGAAAAAAGAAATAGTAGAAGAGTCTTTTCCAGGAGATATTGTTGGTTTACACGATACTGGAAACTTTAAAATTGGAGATACTTTAACCGAAGGTGAAATACTTAACTTTAAAGGAATTCCGAGTTTCTCTCCAGAACATTTTAGATACGTAAACAACGCAGACCCAATGAAATCTAAGCAATTAGCTAAAGGTTTAGATCAATTAATGGATGAAGGTGTTGCTCAATTATTTACGTTAGATATGAATGGTCGTAAAGTGGTTGGTACCGTTGGTGCTTTGCAATACGAAGTAATTCAATATAGATTAGAACACGAATATGGTGCAAAATGTACGTATGAAAATTTAAGTGTGCACAAAGCGTGTTGGGTAGAACCAAAAGATATTAAAAACGATGAATTCAAAGAATTTAAGCGTGTTAAACAACGCTATTTAGCAAAAGACAAAGAAGGTCAGTTAGTTTTTTTAGCGGATTCTGAGTTTACTATTCAAATGACACAGAGCAAATACCCATCAGTAAAACTGCACTTTACAAGCGAATTTAAAGGTTAGGAATCATGAAAAATTTAGTGCTTTTATTTTTTACTTTTATCAGTTTACAAAATTATTCACAAACATATAATTTATCGGAACTTGAAGGAAAAGAATTACATAATAGCATCCGTTTAAATTATATTTTGGTGCATCAACCTCATCAGCAAGTTAGCTACAATTTACAACCAACAATGGGTTTTATTGGTCTAAATTATAACATTCCTATAACAGATTGGTTGTATACAGGTGCTGGTTTTCATACCGCAATTACTGGCGATCAAGGTGGTTTATTTACATTAGGTATTAATTTTGGCGTAAATACGCCCATATATAAAAACGTCTATTTTGATGCAAATATTCACTTTGGCGGTGGCGGTGGATATCGTTCACTTGTAAATGGAGGTGGAATTATCTATCCAAATGCGGGCTTACAATACAAAAAGGATGGTTATTCTTTTGGGGTTCAATATGGTTATGTAAACTTCTTTACAGGAATTCAGAAGAGTGATAATGTCTCTTTTTTTGTTGAAATTCCGAGTTTGCTAAGAACAAGTTCTTATGCAGCTGCGCAAAAAAAATTTACAATAAACAACACATCAAAAGATGAATTTTGGACAAAACCAGCCGTAAAAAGTGTGCAACAAATAACTTTTGATTACTTCTTTCCTTCAGGAGATTCTAGATCGGATGCAAGTACAGATCCACAATACCAACCTCTAACAAATACGCTTTCTATTGTTGGTTTTGAATATCAACGTTATTTAACGGATGACACTTTTATCTACGCACATGTAGATGCAATGTATAGTGGTTTGGTTGCAGGATTTATGGATCTTTTTTTTGGAGTAGGAAAAAACGTTATAGAAACCAAACATGTTAACTTTTTTGCTAAAGTAGGAATTGGTGCTGCAGGTGGTAGAATTTTTCCGGAAAACGGATTAACATTCTATCCAAGTGCAGGATTTGATATAAAGCTTACAGACAAATTTGGTATAAGTACTCACGGTGGATATCATAGATCAATTGGCGGTACTTTTGAGGCGTACACCGCTGGTTTCAGTTTAAAATATTATGGATTAAGTGGTGGTACAAAACATCCTTTTACTGACGAAAAATCATCAGAAATAAAAACACAAGGAATTCAATTAGGAGTTCAAAATCAATCCTATTTTGATGTTGCAAAATTCGGAATTCCGAATAGTGATTTACAATTAATTTCTACAAAAATTATTTACGACATCAATAGAAGATTCTATATAGCTGCTGAAGCATCTTTTGCGTACGAAGGAGAATCCGGCGGTTATGCGCATGGTATTTTAGGATTAGGTGTAAAATCGAATACATTTGCAAATAATAAAATCTCTTTATTTGCAGAAGCTTCAGGAGGTGTTGCTGGTGGCGGAAGAGTAGATTCTGGAGAAGGTGTTTTAATTAGACCAACTGCAGGAATCAATTATCATATAAATAAAGATGTATCATTAAATATTGCTGGCGGACGAATGTGGTCTCCTTTTGGAAACGTAAATTCATCAAACATAAATATTGGTTTAAGCTATGGTTTATCAATTTTAAATTCAAAAAAATAAAGTATTCTGAACTTGTTTCAGAATCAAATCAATAAAAAAAAATCTTACTTTTTTATAAGATTATAGTAAATGTCAGTTCGAGCGCAGTCAAGAACTAATAGTAATAACAAAATATCTCGACTGCGCTCGAGAACACTAATAGTAAAATAATTAAGACAATGAATAACGGAATATTCGCGAAATTCACTACTCCTAAAGGTGAAATTTTAGTACAATTAGAACACGTAAAAGCGCCAGGAACTGTTGGTAACTTTGTAGCTTTAGCTGAAGGAAACTTAGAAAACTCTGCAAAAAGTCAAGGAACTCCATATTATGATGGGTTAAAATTCCATAGAGTAATACCTGAGTTTATGGTTCAAGGAGGATGCCCTCAAGGAACAGGAACAGGAAATCCTGGTTATAAATTTGATGATGAATTTCATCCAGATTTAAAACACGATGCTCCAGGAAAGTTAGCAATGGCTAATTCTGGACCCGCAACAAATGGTAGTCAGTTTTACATTACCCACGTTCCTACCCCATGGTTAGACGGTAAACACACTGTTTTTGGAACTGTTATAGACAGCCAAGATATTGTAGATGCAGTTGCCCAAGGTGATGCTATGAAAGTAGAAATCATTAGAGTTGGTGCAGATGCAGAGGCTTTTAATGCTATTGAAGCTTTTAGAACTTTTGAAGGTTCAAGAGAAAAAAGAGAGGCTGAAGTAAAAGCGAAACAAAAATCTTTATTAGATTCTGTTGCTGCTGGTTACGAAGAAACTAAAAGTGGTTTACGTTACCAAATTTTACAAAAAGGTACTGGTAAACAAGCTACAAAAGGTGCTAATGTTTCTGTACATTACAAAGGTCAATTATTAGACGGAACAGTTTTTGATTCATCTTACAAAAGAAAAGAACCAATTGATTTTGCAATTGGAGTTGGCCAAGTAATTGCTGGTTGGGATGAAGGAATTCAATTGTTAAAAGTTGGTGATAAGGCCCGTTTTGTGATTCCTTCTCATTTAGCGTATGGAGAATCTGGTGCTGGTGGTGCAATTCCGCCAAATGCAACCTTAATCTTTGATGTTGAATTAATGAATGTAAAATAACTATTTTACCTTTTTTTTATATAAAAACTCTCGAAATTCGAGAGTTTTTTTTGTAATCATATTTTCTAAATAAACTAAAAAGACTATTAGATTTTATTTTGTAAATTTAACGCAACTACTTGTTAAATAAAAAGATACTTCTGATATAAAAATACATAGCCAAAATTAATTTGTTTTATTTCAGTAAGTATTAAGTTGAAAATTACTTTTAAAATAACCAAACCAAATGATCACAAAACCAAACATCAGCATTCAAAAACTCCTCTATTTATTTATTTTTACCTTTTTACTAAGCCCAACAACCTATTCTCAAGGCTTTGAAGGTTATTACAGATATCCAGATGTACACAATAATACCGTCGTTTTTTCTGCAGAAGGAGATCTTTGGACGGTTTCTATCTCTGGCGGATTGGCAAGAAGGTTAACCACACATTTAGAAGAAGAACGTTTTCCTTTTATTTCTCCGGATGGAAAAACCGTTTTATTTTCGGCAAATTATGAGGGTCCAATGGAAATTTATACAATCCCGATAAACGGTGGTTTAACGACTCGTTGGACGTATGAAAGTGATGCATCCGTTGCAACAACTTGGGCGCCAAATGGTGATATTGTTTATGCTACTTGGGCGTATAACAAAAAACCGGATGATCAACTAGTAAAAATAAATACAGCATCAAAAGTAAAAAGTTTCATTCCGCTAGATCAAGCAAGTGAAGCTAGTTTTAATAAAGATGGTAAAACCGTTTATTTTGTAAGGCCTGCTTTTCACGGAAATGTAACAAAACGATATAAAGGTGGTACAGCTAGACAAATATGGCGATTTACAGAAGGTGACAAAGAAGCTGTAAAGTTAACTACAGCGTATGTTGGCGAAAGTCATCACCCAATGTGGTATCAAAATAAAATATATTTTATTACGGATAGAGACGGAATGATGAATGTTTGGTCGATGAACGAAGATGGCAGCGAATTAACGCAAATAACGAAACATGATAAATTTGATGTGCGCTATGCAAATATATCAAACGGAAATATTGTGTATCAATTAGGTGCAGATTTATGGCTGCATAATTTGGCTTCAAATACAGGAAATAAAATCGACATTAAATTAGTTTCTGATCATGAACAACTTAGAGAAAAATGGGATGAAAATCCATCAGAATATATTAGCAATGTAAACACAAATAAAGACGGATCTAAAATTGTAATCACCGCAAGAGGTAAGGTATTTGTAGTTCCTGTAGAAACTGGAAGAACTATTTCTTTTTCTGATAAATCAAACGTTCGCTATAGAGATGCAGCTTTCTCTTCGGATGGAAAAGAAATTATTACCCTTTCTGATGAAAGCGGTGAATTTGAATTTATTACAATGTCTGCTGACGGTATGGGAGACTCTAAATCAATCACTAAAGACGGAACAATTTTAAGATATGAAGGAAATCCTTCGCCAGATGGTAAATTTATGGCCTACAGCGATTTGAATGAACATTTATTTATTTTAAACATTGCTACTGGTAAAAGTGCTAAAATTTCTACAAACCAAGAAGGTATTAGAGATTACTCTTGGTCGCCAGATAGTAAATGGTTGTCTTTTGTGCAAGTTGCAGAAAATACCATGGCTCAAATTAAAATTTACAATGTAGAGTCTAAAAAAAGTTTCGATTTAACTACGGATAGAGCAAATAGCACGAGTCCTGCATGGAGTATAGATGGTACCTTTCTTTATTTTATATCCGATAGGAGTTTTACTACAATCGTTGATGGACCTTGGGGAACAAGACAACCAGAACCTTATTTTGATGCAAGTGAAAAAATATATCATGTTGCGTTGCAAAAAGGTACAAGATCTCCGTTTAGACCAAATGATGAGTTATACACCAAAGAAGAATGTAAAGACTGTGATAAAAAAGAGGTAACTGTTTTAATTGATGCGGAAGGCATTAAAGAAAGAATCATAGAAGTGCCAGTGAGTCCAGGGAATTACAGAAGCTTAACGCTCAACAAGACAGCTTTATATGTGCTTTCATCAGAAACCGGTTTGAATGCAAAAACTCATTTATCTGTAATTAAAATAGCCAATAAAGATATTAGTATAACTACAATTCTTGAAGATGTTAAAAACTATAAATTAACTACTGATGGTGAAAAAATTCTTATCTCAAAAGGAAAAGGTTTTTACATGGCAAAAGCAGCAACAGAAAAAATCACTGTTAGCGATAAAAATAGCATTGATTTAAGTGGCTGGAAATTTGCAATAAATCCGATAGAAGACTGGCAACAAATTTTTACCGATGCGTGGAGAATGGAACGTGATTATTTTTATGATAAAAATATGCACGGTGTAGATTGGGATGCAATGCATGCTAAATATCTACCTTTAATATCTCGAATTACAACAAGAGACGAACTTTCTGATTTAATAGGAAGTTTTGTGGGCGAATTATCGGCCTTACATACCAATGTTGGAGGTGGTGATTTAAGAAGTGATCCTAAAAATATTCCGGTGGCAAATCTTGGCGCCGTTTTAGTGCGTGATGAGGCTAATGCTGGATTTAAAATTGAGTATATTTATAAGGTTGACCCAGATTATCCTGACGAAAAATCACCTTTAGATGACCCTTATTTAGATGTAAAAGAAGGCGATATCATTACACATGTAAATGGTAAAAATGCTTTATCTGCTTTAGATATTGGCGAATTAATTAGAAACCAAGTCGGGAAACAAGTTCGATTAAGTATAAAGAGCGGAAAAACTTCAAAAGATATCATTGTAATTCCTATTGCCAATTCTTTCAAGTTAAGATACGGAGACTGGGAATATGGAAATAGATTACATGTAGAAAAAGAATCTGATGACGCTATTGGTTATTTACATCTTAGAGCAATGGGCGAAGATGATATTAATCAATTTTATAGAGAGTTTTATCCTGTTTTTAACAGACAAGGATTAATTATTGATGTTCGATACAACTGGGGCGGAAATATTGATAGCTTTATTCTAGAGAAATTACTTCGTAAAGCATGGATGTATTGGAAGGGAAGATCTGGACAACAATATGCGAATATGCCTTACGCATTTACAGGTCACATTGTAATTCTTGTTAATGAAAATACGTACTCTGATGGTGAAGCTTTTGCTGATGGATTTAAAAGGCTTAATTTAGGTACCGCCATTGGAACCCGAACTTGGGGTGGTGAAATTTGGTTAAACAGCGCCAATACTTTAAGTGATAATGGCCTTGCGAGAGCGCCAATGTTTGGAGTGTATGGTGATGGTAAATGGCGAATAGAAGGGCATGGTTTTGAACCGGATATTGTTATAGATAATCTACCGCATGAAACTTTTAACGGCAAAGACGCACAACTAGAGAAAGCAATTAATTTATTAAAAAAATTAATTAAAGATGATCCTAGAGAAGTTCCGGGAGTTCCTGAATATCCAAATAAATCATTTAAGAATAATAAAAAATAAATTTCTAAATAACAACTTATTAGTTCAGACAACTGCAAATTTTGTTTTAGAATTAATGAATATAAAATGATTATTTTATTTTTAAAAACAATAAAAACTCTCCAAATTTGAGAGTTTTTATTGTTTGTAGAGAATATTCAGTTTTTTACTAATTTAGCGTTTATTATTTCCTTTATCTAAAGCACGAAAAATTTAATTTAATGAACTACCTCGACCCCAATGTCATTAAGTTAAGAGATTTTCATATGCTATCTTTCTGATTTTTAGTAACTTTCGGTTTCTCTCTTCTAACATATTTCCTTATATTTCTTTGATAAGATCTATTGGGTCTTATAGGGACTAGTTCTTGTTTGAACAGTATTTTAATTTGCTCCACAATAGCTTCCATATCTGTATTAGAGAAAAATAAGGATACTATTTTATTCTTCAAAAAGCCATAAGATAAATTGGTGTTTATTTTATAAGTTAACTTTCTGTTTTTTGTTTGCTCTATTATTTAATCTTCTAAATCGCTGACGATTAGTGTCTGTACGTTACTAATGAATATAGCTGCATTGAAGTCTTGTAAAATACTTTGGTTGGAATAGCCTGAAAAATGCGCTACTTTTAATTTGTTTTTCAATTCATCGTAAAAAATTTCTACACCCCATCTTTTAAAATATAGTTCCTTGAATATTTTATTAGGATACTTCTTGCTATCTAATAAAGAGGTGATTAATAATTCTGTTTCTCCGCTGGGTAATTTCACACGAAGTAATCTCACTTTTATCGGGGTATTTCTATCATATTGTTTATCAGATACAACAGCGTTTTTACTTGGGAAAATTTCTACAATTTGACTTGTTTTATTACTGGCTATAAAAGTTTTAGTAACGCCACTAAAACTTGTTTTAATTCGCATCAAATAATCGATGTTTTTTATGCAATGCGTATTTATAAAATCATAAGAGGGATATCCTCTGTCATAAATAATCAAGTCGCGTGCTTTAGTTTTTACCAAATGTAGCAATCCTAAGGCCCTTTCTCCCTCTTTTTTTGGTGATAATTGACTATCTAAAACATACTTATTTAAAACATCATAGAGTACAGAAACCCTTGCTTGAACGACGCCTGTATCTGTTTGATTTTTTACAAGACCGTAAATACCTTTCAACTCATCTGTAAAGGGAAGCGTAATGGAAGAACCGTCAACTGCTAAAACTCTAAATCCATTCCATAATTTTATTCCTAGTTCATTATCGGTATAAAATTCATCAATGAGCATCTCACTTAATTTTTTAAAAACTCCTGGTTGTATTTTTTTACGACATTGCACGAAAGCACTTTTTGTAAAAGATTTTAAACTTAATAGACCGCAGTCTCGTCTTAAATGATTTACAAAGTTTTCTATTTCTATAGAAAGGCTTTTTGTTAAAAAATTCATCATAAGTAATAAGGTTTTAGAAAAGGATTGTTTTCTTGTTCTTGTAAAATCTTTTTCTGAAACTCTAAAGCTTTCTTTTAAGTTGACTACTAAAAATTTCTTTACCGATCTTTTTAAAAATAAAAATAGGTGTTTTTTTTCATCTTACATCTAATTGATTATCAGTTAAATATACGAAATTAATTTGAATATAACTAATTTAATTATCTGAATATCAGTTATTTAAATCGTTAACTTAATGACATTGACCTCGACCCAAGGGCACGAGGTATCAAAACAATTTAAGCTGTGACTTGTGTATCTTTTGATACTGCTAACCTTTTCCTTGACCTTGAACATATTTATTTATAACTTCTTCATTTGCATATTGAACGACAGTATTGATATAATAGCCACTTGTCCAAAATTTGACGCCCCATAAAAACCTCTTTACTGCGGGATGCAATCTAAAAATCTCTCGAGCAGTTAAGCTCTTTATAGTTTAGCCCCGAATAAGTTCGGAGTGTTCTTGAAATTATACTAAAAAGAACAATCCTCTTTAAATTAATGTAGAACAGAAAAAAGCGCCCAAAATCGAGCGCTTTTTTAAATAGATACAATTAGTATGTATTAGATATTTTCTGCAATCCAATTTCCTACTTCTTTTGTTCCGTAAGCTTTTGCTCCATCGGCTATATCTTCTGTAACAATTCCTTTGTTTAAAGCATCGTTTACAGCATCTCTAATAGCTTTTCCTTCGTCCATTAATCCAAAGTTTTCGAACATCATTGCTGCTGATAAAATTGTAGCCATAGGATTTGCAATATTTAAGCCAGTTGCTTGCGGATAAGAACCATGAATTGGTTCGAATAAACCAATATTAGAACCTAAAGACGCACTTGGCATTAATCCCATAGAACCAGAAATAACAGAAGCTTCATCCGTTAAAATATCACCAAACAAGTTTTCTGTAATTAATACATCATAACTATTTGGCCATTGCACCAAACGCATCGCAACCGCATCTACAAACTCATAAGAAACGGTAACTTCTGGATACTCCTTTTCCATTGCTTGTACTGTTTCTCTCCATAATCTTGAAGTTTCTAAAACATTTGCTTTATCTACACAACACAATTTTTTAGAACGTGTCATTGCCAATTCAAAACCTTTTTTAGCCAAGCGAATAACCTCAGCTCTGGTGTATACACAATTGTCAAAAGCAGTTTCTCCACCATCTCTTCTACCCTTTTCACCAAAGTAAATTCCTCCAGTTAATTCGCGTAAAAAAACCAAGTCAGTTCCTTCAATACGCTCTCTTTTTAAGGGTGATTTATCTAACAAAGAAGGAAACGTAAACGTTGGTCTCACATTTGCAAACAGACCTAACTTTTTACGCATTTTCAATAACCCTTGCTCCGGCCGAACTTTTGCCAATGGATCATTATCATATCTTGGATGACCAATTGCACCAAATAAAACAGCATCTGAAGACGCACAAATTTCATGAGTTTCATCTGGATACGGTTCACCAACTGCATCAATTGCTGCCGCACCCGTTAAAGCGGGTCTCCAAGTAATTTCGTGGTTAAATTTTTTAGCTATTGCGTCAGATACTTTTACTGCTTGATCTATCACTTCAGGCCCAATTCCGTCTCCTGCTAATACTGCGATTTTTAATTTCATTGTTTTTTTGCTTTTGGCTATTTGCTAAATAAATAGCTAGTAATTTATTTAATATTTTTTTATTTTCACTAAAATGTTCTCGATACAATTTTTAAAAAAAATCGAAAATCACTCGAACTGACAACATGTTTTCAGTCGAATCCAAGACTGAAAACCGCAACTGCACACTAAATTATATTCAACATTTTTTCTGCAGCTTTAATTGCAGATACTGTTTGATCTGAATCCAAGCCTCGTGTAATAAATTCGTGTTTTTCTCTTCTCCAAGTAATAATCGTTTCACACAAGGCATCCGAGTTACTGCCTGGTGGAATTCTAACTGCATAATCTATCAACTTAGGAATTTTTCTTTTACTATGTATTTTATACAGCTTTTTTAAAGCATTCATAAAAGCATCAAATTGTCCATCTCCTTGAGCATGCGCTTCATACATAACGCCTTCCACTCTTAATTGCAAAGTCGTTGATGGTTTCATTCCTTTTGCATGACCTAATACATAATTCTCTACAATAACACGTTTTTCAATTCTATCACTGTCTAAAACATCAGAAATTATGTACGGTAAATCATCTTGAGAAACCACTTCTTTTTTGTCTCCCAACTCAATGATTCTTTGTGTAACTTTCTTAAGTTCCTCATCATTTAAACTGATTCCTAAGTCTTGTAAATTCTTTTGGATATTTGCTTTTCCTGATGTTTTTCCTAATGCATATTTACGTTTTCTACCAAAACGCTCTGGCATTAAATCATTAAAATAGAGGTTGTTTTTAGAATCTCCGTCTGCATGAATTCCTGCAGTTTGTGTAAAAACATTTGCACCTACTACTGGTTTATTAACAGGAATTCTAAAGCCCGAAAATGTTTCTACAAGCTTACTAACTTTATTAAGTGCTTTCTCATTTACAGTAATTTTTACCTCCTTTAGAAAATCATTAATTACTGCAATAACACTAGCCATTGGCGCATTCCCTGCACGTTCTCCCATCCCATTTATGGTTAAATGCAAGCCGTTTGCACCTGCCTTTATGGCTTCCATCACATTGGCAACTCCTAAATCGTAATCATTATGACCGTGAAAATCGATATGAGAATTTGGGTATTTCTGGCGAACTTCAGTGATAAAATTAAAGGTTTCATCCGGAGTTAAAATCCCTAGCGTATCTGGTAATAAAACGCGTTCTATTTTTTGAGTAGTTAAGAAATCTAAGTATTCAAAAACGTAAGCTTTAGAATTACGCATTCCGTTAGACCAATCTTCTAAATATACATTTGTTTTAATATTATGTTTCGCCGCTAATTCTATCGTAGCTTTGATCTCTTCAAAATGTTGTGCTGGTGTTTTTTTAAGCTGATGCGTTAAGTGATTTAAAGAACCTTTGGTTAATAAATTCTGAACTTTCGCGCCAGATTCTAGCATCCAATCTATAGATTTTCCTCCATCAACAAAGGTTAATACCTCAATTTTATCTAAGCAATTATTTTCTGATGCCCAAGAAGTAATTTTCTTTACAGCTTCTAATTCGCCTTCAGAAACTCTGGCAGATGCAATTTCTAAACGATCTACTTTTAATTCTTCTAAAAGTAATTTTGCTATTGTTAATTTCTCAGAAACCGAAAACGACACGCCCGATGTTTGTTCACCATCGCGCAGTGTCGTATCCATTATTTCAATCTTTCTACGTGCCATACATCAACCTTAAAAGTTATTTTTAAAATGGTGTTGTTTTGGCAAAAGCGGTAATTTCGTTTTCGATGTTTTTTAAGTAATCAATATCATCAAAACCGTTTAACATATTGTCTTTTTTGTACGTATTTATTTCAAAAGTTTCCGATTCACCAGTTGAAAGTAACGTAACTTTCTGATTTGGTAAATCAACGTTAATTTCTGTTTTAGGATCTGCCATAATTGCTGCAAACAATGTATCTGCAAATTTAGGAGATACCTGAACCGGTAAAACGCCCACATTTAAACAGTTATTTTTAAAGATATCTGCAAATGCTGATGAAATTACGCAACGCAATCCAAAATCGTACACAGACCATGCTGCGTGCTCTCTAGAAGAACCAGAACCAAAGTTTCTACCTCCTATTAAAATCTTAGAGCCTGCATAAATCTCTTTGTTTAAAGGAAAATCTGCTTTTGGTGTTCCGTCTGAATTGTATCTCCAATCACGGAAAAAGTTTACATCAAAATCAACACGCTCTGTTGCTTTTAAGAAACGAGCAGGAATTATTTGATCTGTATCTACATTCTCTATTGGTAATGGATATGCTGTACTTGTTAATACTCCAAATTTATCGTAAGCCATTTATTAAGTATTCAGTTGCCAGTTTCAGTTGGCAGTTATTATCTTATTATTATTTCATTTACAGTTTACTAAAAACTGCGACTGTAAACTGCTAACTAGTCATTAGCGTTCTAGGATCTGTAACAACTCCTTGCACAGCAGATGCTGCCGCAACTAAAGGTGATGCTAATAATGTTCTAGAACCTGGGCCTTGCCTTCCTTCAAAGTTTCTGTTGGATGTTGAAACCGATAATTTTCCTGATGGCACTTTATCATCATTCATTGCTAAACAGGCTGAACAACCTGGTTCTCTTAAAACAAAACCTGCATCTGTGATTACTTTATCTAACCCTTCTGCTTTTATTTGATCTACTACTTTATGTGAACCCGGAACTAACCAAGCGGTAACATTCGGTGCCTTTTGTCTTCCTTTTACGATAGAACAGAACCCTCTAAAGTCTTCTATTCTTCCGTTTGTACAAGATCCTAAGAAAACAAAGTCAATTTCCTTACCAATCATCGAATCGCCTTCGTTAAAAGCCATATATCCTAATGATTTTCTGTAAGTTTCTACTCCACCTTCTAAACTTTCAGCAGTTGGAATCGATTTTGTTACACCCATTCCCATTCCTGGATTTGTTCCGTAGGTAATCATTGGTTCGATATCTGCTGCTTCATAATTAAATTCTACATCAAATTCTGCCTCTTTATCAGTATATAAAGTATCCCAATATTTCATGGCTTTGTCCCAAGCAGCTCCTGTAGGAGTTTGAGCGCGCCCTTTCATATACTCGTATGTCTTTGCATCCGGAGCAATCATACCTCCACGTGCACCCATCTCAATAGATAAATTACACACCGTCATTCTGCCTTCCATAGACATTTCTTCAAACACACCTCCAGCATATTCAACAAAATAACCGGTTGCACCAGAAGTTGTTTGTTTTGCAATAATATACAAAGCAACATCTTTGGGCGTTACACCCAAACCTAATTTTCCGTTTACGTTGATACGCATTTTTTTAGGTTTTTGTTGCATAATACATTGTGTAGACAACACCATTTCTACTTCTGATGTACCAATACCAAAAGCAATAGCACCAAAAGCACCATGTGTTGATGTGTGCGAATCTCCACAAACAATAGTTGCACCAGGTAAGGTAATTCCGTTTTCTGGACCAACAACATGTACAATTCCGTTGTTTTTATCTCCTAAACCCCAATGCGTAATTCCGTGCTTTTTAGCATTGTTTTCTAAGGCATTTAACTGATTTGCAGACAAAGGGTCTGCTACCGGTAAATGTTGATTTATAGTTGGTGTGTTATGATCTGCAGTTGCGAATGTACGCGCAGGATATACAACACTGTTTCCTCTACTCTCTAATCCTAAAAACGCAACAGGACTTGTAACTTCGTGGATAAAATGACGGTCTATAAAAAACACATCAGGTCCGTCTTTAACTTGACGAACAACGTGTGAATCCCATACTTTGTCAAATAATGTTTTTGCCATTTTTTGTAACTTTTATGAATCTATTTATACTAAGCTATCAAAAGTACAGTTTTATTGTGTTCTATTGCTATTGCAACTTTTGAGTATATTATCCCCAACTGTTAAAAAGACTTATATCTATTTAGTTTTCAATTAGTTAAGCTAAACTAAAATACGATGTCTATTTATTTTATAGGGTAGTAATTTCTTTGCTTCTATTTTTATTACTTTTTAGTAAGATTTACATCAACTTAACAAGAATTAGATATGACCAAACTATAGACTTGATAAGGCCGTGGTGTGGTCTTGATATGGACTAACGATGCCTTTCCTGACTGAATCACCACTTAACTATGAAGTATCCTTTGAATAGTTAACATTTTACCTCTCCTAAAAATTATATGGGTTTCTAAATATTTGGATGGCAATCTAGACTTTCTTTGTTTTTCTTAAATTCTACTTTTTATATGAACAATGTTTATCCAACTAAAATATTTTAACCAGACACTTAGTCTATAAATTGTTTTGAGGCTAAAAAAGCAAGTTTAAATCTATGAAAAGGGGGTGTTTTAAACCAGCTAAACTTTCTGATTTTTAACTGTTTATAAAGTAAAAAAAAACTCCTCTAAAAATGAAAAGGATTGCGTACTTAAACATAAAAAGATGCCTCTTTATCTAATTTCTAAAATCATGCCTGTTTAGCCACTTGTTTTTATTTTTGTTGATACGTTTATAGAATATTTAAAAATCATTGGTAATTTTTACATTGATTTAAATTGGTTTCAGCGTTTTCTAAAGTAGGCAAAATGCAATTGCCAACTGACTTTATCACTTTTATGACTTAATCAAGATTATCAGCATAAAAAAAAGTCTTTATCTAACAATTGTTACTCCCTTTTACTATTAAGGCCTGCCTAACTTTTTAATAGTAGCTCCTTTTATGTTTGATAATACGTCCACTTTTAAAAAAATATTCTTAAAACATCTATAATTCAAAAAAAACCTTTACTTTTAAAGAGCTATAAAATGATAAAGAAGTGCCATATCCTACTATATTTTTAGAACAAAAGAGTCATAAAAAAGAACTGAAGTTACTTTTAAAGTTTGAATTTAATGATACTCTTATCAATTTAACAAAAAAGTTAAAGGATGCTCGATGGAGTAGATCTATGCAAAGTTGGTATCTTAATTTTACACAAGAAAACATACAACTAGTTACTGAAATTTTTAAGGATATTACCCCTGTTAATTTTGACAAACTCCCTAAAAAGGAGTTGTTTAAACGGAATTTAACTGCTAGTGAAAAAATACTTTTGAATGATTTTTATCTTTATTTAAAGGGGAAGAGATATAGTACGAGCACCTTGCAGACGTATACCTTTTTTGTTGCTGATTTCATTAATTTTTACACAAAGAAAGCTTTAGAAGAACTTACCAACAGAGATGTAGAGCTTTTTATAGAGAAAGTTTTTATAGAACGTAACTATTCGATTAGTTCACAACGTCAATTTGTAAGTGCCTTAAAGTTGTTTATTGTGTTTTATCCGCAAACAAAAATCAATGATTTGGTTTTAGAGCGACCAAAAAGATCTAGACAACTGCCGAGTGTTTTATCTCAAGAAGAAGTTTTATCTATTATACAAAACACTCAAAATTTAAAACATAGAGCTATTATTGCTTTATTATATTCTTGCGGATTAAGAATTAGCGAATTGATTAACATGAAGTTGGCCGATTTTTATATTGAAAGAAAACAGCTTATTGTAAAAAACGGAAAGGGTAGAAAAGATCGGTATGTAAGTTTAGCGGATAGTTTTTTACCACTTTTGTCTAACTACTATAATTCTTATAAACCAAAAATCTATTTTGTTGAGGGGCAAAATGGCGGAAAATATAGTGCCGAAAGCGTGCGACAATTTTTAAGAAGGAGTTGTTTAAAAGCAAAGATTAAGAAAAATGTTACTCCGCATACATTGCGCCACAGTTATGCAACCCATTTATTAGAAAACGGTGTTGATATTAGATACATTCAATCGTTGTTAGGGCACGCGAAACCTGAAACTACTATGATATATACACATGTAAAAAGAAAGGATTTAATGGATATTCAAAATCCGTTAGACGTGGCTTTACAGAAAATTAACAATCGCGATAATGACAAGGGAAAACTTTTATTATCCGGCGATATTTAACCAAAAACCAATATATTTGTTTACATATAACCAGTTGTAAAAAACTAGCGAAAAAGTTAATCTAAAACGAAAGTTCTTTAAATAAACTTTTTGCTTTTAAAGTTAGAAAAAATTGAGAATTAGTCCAAAAGAGGAAATTAAACCTAAAAAAAAATCAAGCAAATATGGGGGGAATAAAAATTATTAATTTAATATTAATAATATCTTTAATGTTTTTTCTTCATCTTGTAGTGATAATAATATTAAAGAAAAAATCAGTTATTATAAAAATGGAGACATAAGAGAAATTCTATATAATAAAACAGATAAAATGTATGGTTTAAAAACCCAATTTTACCCAAACGGGAACTTGAATACAATTTCTTACTTTAAAAATGTCAAGTCAACAATATTTATTGGTTTTTATGAAAGTGGACAAATTTTAATGAAAGGGAATATAGAAAATGATTTATACGAAGGCTTGTGGGTTTATTATTACGGAACCGGTAAATTAATGAACAAGGGAAACTTTAAAAAAGGCATCAGAGTTGGAATATGGCACCATTACTCTAAAGAAGGAAAGTTAACGATTGAAGATTGTAAAGAAGGTGTAAAAGATTGAATAATTAACAAACTCCATAACTCAAACTCTGAAGAACCAAAATTACGGAATTGAGCAACTTTCGGAATTATTTTATTTGTGGAATATTTACTCAAATTAGCAATTTAGAAAACCAAAAAATTGGAAACAAAAATTATTACAAAAAAGAAAATTAATCAGACTGAAAAAATAAATAGGAAATTTAAACCCGCATTTTACAACACCGTGTATGGTAAATTGCTATATTTAGCATAAACTAAAACTTATTGCTCTTTTGCAAACTTCTGAATTTCCGCTGGAAATTCCTCGTTCACAAAACCGCAACTTTCAATACAAAACCACGTTGGCAGTAATAAAAAACCGAAATCAGAAATTAAAAGAAAAATACTGAAAAATGAATAAAATAATTATTGCAACTTTATTACTATTTTTATCAATTGGAGTTAATTCTCAAAATGTTGAAAATTATCTTGAAACTGAAAAGATCATTAAATTTGACAACAAGAATTATGAATTAGTTTGGAGCACTCATCCGAATGAAGTTTATTATAAACAAGAATATTTAACGAAAGAACAAACTCTTGAGAGATTTAAATCTATGGTCACAATCGACTTTCTGAATGGAGAATTTAAAGTGAAAGATTTAGTAAATCAAAAAATTCAAGAACTTGAAAATGCGAAAAAAACGAATCCAATAATTAATTATTCAGTTTTAGAAAAAGATGGAGAAACAATAATTGACTTTTTAATGAGCGTAAGTTCAAAAGACGGAAAAAAATTATTGGTAGTTGAACGAAATATTTACAGATATACAAATATTGAAACTGAAGAAACGAAAGGTTTATTGCTCTTTTCTGTGAGTGAAAGAGCATATGAAGGTGAAATCGGAGAATTTTTCAGCGAATTGAAAAAAGATAAAAATAGTCTAATAATAAAAGTTGGAAACATAGAAATTCCAAAAATAAATCCGAAAAAATAATTACTACTGCCAACACCTTGTATAAAAAATTGCTATATTTAGCATAATTTAAAACTTGTTGCTTTTTTTGCAAACTTCTGAATTTCCGCTGGAAATTCCTCGTTCACAAAATCGCAACTTTCCATACAAAACAACGTTGGCAACAAGCGCAAATCTGAACTCTGAAAAATGATGAAAATAAATAATTACTTAATAATAATTCTAATTTTTATAAGTGTTTCTTGTAATAATAAAAATTCTAACAAAACGGATTTAGAAAATTACGTTGAGTCAATTAAGAAGGAAATATCGTTAAATGAGAATCCACTAATTCTCATTGATGGTTACCTTAAAAAATATGAATTTATCACTTCTAAAAACGACCTATTATCAATAGATAATATTATTAATGTAAAATATTTAGAGAAAGAAAATGCCTTAAAAATATTTGGAGAAAGTGGAAAGAACGGAGCAGTGGTTATATCAACAATATATCAAATTGAAGAATACAATCCTGAAAAAAGAATTATCTATGTTTTGAATGGAGATATCATATCGAAAAAGGATTTTGAGGAAATAAATGAAAATAAAATAGTAGAAATTGAAACTATAGAAGAAAAAAAAATAATAGAGAGATTTTCAACAGAGAATTATGAGGAATTAATTTATGTTATTATGAAACAATAAATTGGAAAAATAAAGCCAGTTGCCAACACCGTATATAATTTATTGCTGGCTTTTTGCCTACTTACGAAAGTCCTCGCGGACTTTCTTGGTTTGTGTTTTATTTACTAAATTAGGTGCTTGAAACACGCAACAAACTATATACAACAACGTTGTACACAATAACAAGACCAAATGGATAACTTAATTCGACTTTTAAAAGCAGAGTCAAAAGAAATTAATCACTTCTTTGAAAAGGCAAGTATTGAAGGTCAAGGTACACCTCAAGAAGTTTCTGATAGAAGAGAAATTGCATTAACGAAATTTCTTAAAAAGTTTTTCCCTTTCCCATACAGAATAGCAAAAGGAAATATTAGAGATAGTTACGGTTTGAGTAGTATGTCTATCGACTGCGTCTTATTAAATCCAAGTCACCCTTACACTACCTCTGACGAAATAAATTTTTCAGTAATTTTAGCAGATGGTGTTGATGCTGCTATTGAAGTAAAACCAAAACTAAATTCAGACAAAGAAATCGAAAGGTCTTTAAACCAAATAGCAAGTGTAAAAAGATTAACAAGAAAAAGAACAAGCGTATTAAATCTAAAAGTTCTCGGAAAACAACACAGTCCTGAAACTTTAGCAAATGCAAAAAAAATACCATCAATTATATTCGCAATTGAAACTTATAAAAATGACAAACTTTTACTAGAAAAAATTGTTGATTTCTATGAGAAAAATCAATTCAAAAGAGATTTACAATTTGATTTTATAGTAATTAATGGTCATTACCTAATTGTCAATATTCGTAAAGGAAGTTACTTCGAACTAAATGGAAAATTCGACAACGGATTGTATATTTATAATTATGGAGAACTTACGTTGACAGCGTTTTTAATGTTACTAAATAAATTTCCTCCATCTGAAATGAGAAACTCTTCCACAGTTTTAGAACATTATATCGATATAAAACCTGAAAACACAAAAACATTTAATGACTTGAATAATCGGTTGAATCTGATTGAAAAATAACTGTGTACAACACCGTATATAATTTATTGCTAGTTCTAGCTTACTTACGAAAGACCTCGCGGACTTTCTTGGTCGGTAATTATTTACTAAATTAGTTACTTTGAACACGCAACAAACCATATACAACAAAGTTGTACGCAATATAAAAAAACCAAATGGCAACATCAGTAAATTCAGCTTTTAACGAATTTAATAACGACATAGTAAATCTTTTGAAAGATAGAACTGACAAAGCTCGCACAAGCCGAGATTGGTTGTTCACACAATTAAATGGATTAGATTCAAAAGAGGATTTAGATTTTCCATTAAAAAACGAATCCAAACACGTCAATTTTGGTTCTTTTCAAAGAAAAACAAAAATTAGAGAATTAGATGATGTAGATTTAATGTTTTGCTTTACTGCAAATGGTGCGACATATACAAAATACAGTACCAATCACTATAAAATAAACACACCTAACGCTGGGCAAAGATTGAAGAATTTATCTGACTCGGATATTTTAAATTCGAGAAGAGTAGTTAATAAAGTAAAAAACTCTTTATCACAAATTGGTCAATACAAATCGGCTGAACTTCATGGTCGCGGTGAAGCTGCTACATTAAGTCTTAATTCATATGAATGGGTCTTTGATATTGTTCCTTGCTTTTTCACAGATATAGATTTGTATTTAATTCCTGACGGAAACGGAGATTGGAAACCAACTGACCCAAGAATCGACCAAAAAAGAGTTACAGATGCAAATCAGACCAAGGATGGAAGAACATTACAACTAATAAGAATATTAAAATATTGGAATAGAAGGAATTCGACTTATACAATCGGTTCGTACTTATTCGAAAATATAGTTATCAATTTTGCTAATTCTAAAACAGAATTGAGCCAATGGATAGATTTTGATATAAAAGATTTTTTATATTACCTATCTTCTGCAATATTAAATACAGTAAATGACCCAAAGGGTTATCAAGGAGACCTAAATACATTTACATTTTCAGAAAAAACAGCAATATCTAAAAAAGCTGATTGGGCTTACGAAAAAGCTAAAGAAGCAGTATATGCAGAAACAAACGAAAAAGACCAACAAAAATCAATAAATAAATGGCGAGAAATTTTCGGACCAGATTTCCCAACTTATGGCTAATAAAGGAAAAAAATATTAAAACGACAAAACCAAGATAATCATATTGATGATTTACTTGCCCAAAAAACTGTTTATTCTGTTGCGAAAAATTATCAAGGTTTATTGATCTTTATAACTGTACCGCTTCCAATAATCATTTCTATTATAGTGAAATTAGACCCAAAACTAATAGACCAATCAAGCTATATTTTTGCTTTATATCTTGTCTTTGCTGCAATTGGCGAAAAAATTGTAGAAAAAATTGTAGAAAGATTAAAAAACATAGCAGCATCAATTCAAGAACAATTTGATTGTGAAGTTCTCGATATTCCAACAAATGAAACATTAAATTCACTTTTTATAGATAAGGAAACCATAAGAAGAAACTCAAAAAAAGCAAGAAAAAATAAATCTCTAGTTCAAAAAGTAACTAGTTGGTATTCTTTAAATCTTAAAGATGTAAAAACAAACATTGGAAGTTTACTTTGTCAAAGGACAAATATAACTTACGATTACTCTGTTAGAAAACGATATAAAAGTACTGTTCTAGTTTTGTCAATTCTTACCGTAGTTACGCTTTTTTTATTATCATTATTTAATGATTTGAGTTTACAAACATTTTTAATTGAGGTTATTTTACCTTCAATACCTGTTTTTATGTTTGCATATAAAGAAATCAATTCTAACACGGAATCAATTGACAATCTCAATCATTTGAGAAACCTAATTGAATCAAAATTGAAAGATGTAAATATCAATTCAGAAATTGATGAAGAATTATTAAGAAAAATTCAAGATAGAATTTATCACAATAGAGTTTTAAGCCCATTAATCCCTGATTTTATATATTACTTTGTCCGTACTAAACTTGAGGACGAAATGAATTACTCGGTGGAAAAAAAATTAGAAATACTGCGTACAACATAGTATATAAAAAATAGCGGTTTTGGTGTTTAAACGAAAGTTAAATAATAAAATAAAGGTCAGTTATTAACCGAAAAGTCAGTGCTTAAGAATCCGCTACTTTTCATATACAATACCGTTGGCAACAAGCTGAAGAAACATAATGAATAAACTAAAAACAGGAGAGTTTTACGGAACGCATTACCAAAAATCGGCTTTTGAAAATCTAATAATTACCGATACAGAATACACACACAGCAAAGTGGATTGGCATTATCACGAAAATCCATATTTCACTTATTTACTTCAAGGGAAATTATTTGAGTCTAACAAAAAAGAATCCTACTATTTAGAGCCTGGGAACCTATTATTCCACAATTGGCAAGACTCACACTACAATGTAAAACCTCCTGAATTTACAAGAGGATTTCACATTGAATTGAACGAGAATTGGTTTTCAAATTTCGATATTCAGATAACAGATTTTGAAGGAAGCATCAATTTAAAGAACCCAATTATAAAGAACTTGATGAACCATATATTTGTTGAGACTAAAATTAATGACCAATATTCAAATCTAAGTATTGAAAGTAATTTGATTGATATATTCAACACTATAAAAGAATCAAAGAAAGGGAATTCAAAAAAACCAATTTGGGTAAACCAACTAAAAGATTTATTGATTGAGGAAAAAATAGACTATTCTTTAAAAAGTTTAAGTTCTAAGTTAGAAATCCATCCAATACATTTATCGAGAGAGTTCAATAGGTATTTTGGAACAAGTCTTGGCAATTACATTCGATTGATTAAATTAAATAAAGCGTTTCATTTACTTGCCTCAAAAAAGTTTTCGATGACTGAAATTTGTTATCAATGTGGTTTTTATGACCAAAGCCATTTTATTTCAAATTTTAAACATATCTATAATTTAACACCAACAAAATTTTTAAAAAATATTTCCTAATGTTAATTATATACAATTTTGGTAAATAGAATAATATCAACTTTGTAATTCATCAAAATCAATTAAAAATGAGAATTAAAAACTTGATATTAATAATTACTACTCTTTTTTCATTTTCAGCCTATGCCCAAGATATGGCAGAATACACAAGTGGCTGGGAAGGAATTTTAGAAAATCCGAAAGTATTCAATCTAAAAGTTGAAATAGAAAATTTAGGGAAGGAAAATGCAAAATTTAAAATTTCTAACAACAAAAAAATTATTGATTACCCAATTATAGCAAAGAATAATAAACAGTTAGAAATTCCATTTGCAGAAAATTATTCTTTTAAAGGTATGTTATCTAAAAATGGCAAAGAAATTAACGGATTCATAAAGTCTGGAATACTTCTTTATCACTTAAAACTTACACAATCAGACAATAACTCTTTTTTAGGTACTTGGAATATATTAATGATAGATGAGTTAAAATCATTAAATTTTAATTTAAGTGTTGAAAATGGAGAAGGAAATAAGTATGAAGCTTATCCAATTTTTGGAGATAACCGATTTACAGGAACTTGGTGTGACAATTTTCAAAAAGAAAATAATTTGATTTCGTTTATTGATTTTAAAACTGGATTACAGTTTAAAGGAAAGCTAGAAAAAAATGAAATTCAATTAAGCATACTTTTAGGAGACAATTTACTTACAGAAATAGAACTAAAAAAATCTATAACCGATTGGGAAATTGGTGGTTTCAAAAATGACAACAGGAACACTTCCATTCTAAAACTTACTGAAATGGAAAACCTTATTTCAAAGGATTCATTTCCTAATACACATTCTGTTGTGATTTCAAAAAAAGGAGAAATTATATATGAAAATTATTTTGATGGTTACAATGCAAATATTCCACACGATATGAAATCTGCTTCAAAAAGTATTTCATCCGCAATTGTTGGTCTAGCTAAAGATAAGTCACTATTTAAAAATGTTGACCAATCTATTTTTGATTTTCTACCTGAAAAATATCAAACTTATAATGACAGTCTAAAAACGAAAATTGATATTCAGAGTCTTTTAACAATGAGTTCTGGAATAGATGCTATAGATTATGGCATCAATGCAAATCCAAAATCTTCTGCAACAGAAGATAATTACCAAAGAACACCTGATTGGATTGAAGCAATTCTAAAAGCTCCAATGATTCATAAGCCAAATACTAAGGCTAATTATGGTTCAGCAAACCCCTCTTTGCTAGGTGTTGCTATGGATTCAATTGTTTCTGAACCTTTGGAATTTTTTATTGATAAGTTTTTATTTCAAAAATTGGAAATTTCAAATTACATTATTCAAACGGATTTAAGAGATAAACCATATTTTGGAGGTGGAATGTACCTCACTCCAAAAGATATGTTGAAATTTGGAGAACTTTATCTGAATAAAGGAAAATGGAAATCAAAACGTATTATATCTAGAAAATGGGTTCAAAACTCATTTAAAAACTATCGTAATTTAGAGAATGTGACTGATAAAAACGGTTATGGATATTTATGGTGGCATAATACTTATAACGCTAACGAAAAGAACATAAAATCTATTGAAGCAAGAGGAAATGGAGGACAATATATTTTTGTAATTCCTTGTTTACAAACAGTTGTTGTTATTACATCTGGAAATTACAGAAATGGAAAAACACAACAACCAGAAATAATTTTTGAAAAACATATTTTACCTTACCTTTAATATAGATAAAAGTCAGTTGCCAACAATGTATAAAAATAATAGCGGTTTTAGTACTAAATTCAAAGTTTATATCTCTGTATAAAGCTTAGTTATAGTCCAAAAGGTTTAAGTCTTGAAATCCGCTACTACTCTTATACTAACCGTTGGCAACTATTACTCACTCAAAATCTGAAAAATGGCGAATAAATTAGAATCTGGAATAATAATTGGAATGATCTCAAAATTATCTAACGAAATTGCAATGACAAAAGCGTTGCAATACACACAATTAAGATTATTAGCAAAATCACAAAATTTAGATTTCGAAAAAGTTTTGAAAAACGTTGAATCTTTGCACGCTCAATACATGCTAAAGACAATAGACGATTTTGAGGATATTGAGAAACAGGCGACTGATTTTCTCGAAGAGAACCCTGAACTTGACAACCGAAACGAATCATAGAAGAAATAAAATCTGAATTATTCATAATATTTTGAATTTAAACTCATTCACTTTAAAATTGGCGGAATGAAAAACCATAATCTGAAAAAATAGACAGTTGCCAACACCTTGTATAATTTATTGCTGTCAAATCGCTTACTTACGAAAATCCTCGAGGATTTTCTTGGTTAGTGTTTTATTTATTAACTTTATTGCTTAACCACGCAACAAACCATACAAAACCAAGTTGGCAGTAATTACGAATCAACATAAAATTGAATTAAGAATGAAATTCTATAAAATAAAAAAAATAATAATAGTACTCGGAATAATTGGACTGTTCATTGGAGGAGTTTTAATTTACAATAATCATATAGAAAATAAGTATAGAACACCTTATTCAACTCAAAAAAAGAGAAAAACAACTATTTTAATAAAAAAACCCAAATGATACAGCACAAAAATTTGTTGAAAAACAATTGAAATCACCAAACACGTTATTAACTTATACAATACTTAAGAATGAAATTTCAGATACACCCTTAAAAACTGAAATTTTAACAGATATATTATTAGAAAAAAAAGAGAGCATAACCGAAAATAAATTAAAAATTCTTTTAAAAACACTTTACGATGAGCGTAAAAACAGAACAGGGTTTACTCATCACGAAACACCAAATACAATAGCAGTTTACGCTTATTTAACTAAAGAAAAAGCAAATTCAGGAATGGGTCAATGGGTTGCAATGATTTCAAAAACAAATATGAATGATAATTCTATTCCTGAATTCAAAATAAATAAAATACAACTTAATTCTATTGCCCAAAAAAAAGAATCTATATTGGGGTTATCGAATAAAAAAAGGCGAGAAATATGGAAGAAAATAATATTAGCTGAAAGATATGGTTCCGAAATGGCGCATAAAATACATCCAATAAAAGCAGGTAGTACTCAAGAGGATTTAGTGATAGGAGGAAAATTAATTGAAAAATGGCAATTAGTACGAGAAAATGAAATTATCAAAGAATATAAAATTAATCAACAAATTTTAGATTCAATTACGCTAGAAGGACTTACACAAGGGTGGGCTTTTCCAGAATATTTACCTAAATAAAAACAGACTCAAAAATAATAAAACATGAATTACGAAAATTGTCCGAATTGCAATAAATCATTGAATGGGTTTTTTAGTGCAGATTTACTTCTTGAGTCTAAAGTAAAATTCATTAATAAACATTTGAAACAAGATAAAGGAGCATATTGTACAAATTGCTCAAAACCTTTGTTAAAGAAAATAGCAGATACATTTAGAAAGGAAAAAACAGATATTGAAAGACGACTTCAACAAATAATACATTATATTCCTGTTATGACAAGTCCTTCACCTGTTAATTGGGATTATGAAGTTTTAGAAATGGTTTCTGCTCAAACAACATCTGGAACAGGATTCGCGACTGAATTATCAAGGTCCTTTAATGACTTTTTTGGTTCTGGCTCACAAACTACGAACAGAAAAATAGAAAGAGCGACGAATTTGTGTAAAGCAGATTTAAGAGTACAATGTGTGAGACAAGGAGGAAATGCAGTTATTTCAACTGACATTGATTTTAATGAAATTGGTACAGGAAGTACAAATATGTTAATGGTTTGTATGGCAGGAACAGCAATTCGAGTTACTGATATGGAAAATTTTAGCGCAAAAAATAGAGACACAATTATTGAGGTTGTTGAATTAACCGAAAAATTGGAAGCAATAGCAACGGAAATAAAATAAAAAACTACTGCCAACACCGTGTAAAATTAATTGCTGGTTTTAGCCAATTTACGAAAGTCCTTGCGGACTTTCTATCTGTGATTTATTTACTAACTTTAGTGCTTAAAACACGCAACTAATCTTACACAAACACGTTGCCATTCATTGGCGAAACGCACTCAAAATCTTAAAATATGAATAAAATAAAACTGACTTTGATTTTTTTACTAATATTCACTTTAGAATGTTTTAGCCAAGACTCTGGAAACAACGGAATAAGAAATACAGCAATTAGTAGTGGAATTGGATTAGGAAGTGTTTTGGCTGTGGTGGTTTCTTGGGAAAGAAATAAATCAGTTCTTTTAGCATTTTTTCACGGTATTTTTAGTTGGTTGTATGTTTTATATTTTGTGCTAACCAGAAAACCAGAAGAAAGACATAAAAAATAAATCAGAACTGAAACCAGTTGATACAAACTGAACTATGCGCAGAATTTAAAAGTTGTGGAATTACTCACTCAATCGGGATTGAAAATGTTTGCAGACTACAATATTTTATGATTAATTATGAAAACAGAAACTAAATCAATAATAAAAGGAGGAATCGTTGGCGGAGTTGTTTATGCTGGAATTATGGCTGGGTTTGACTATACCGACGGACAAGATTTTAGAATCTGGAGATTTATATTCAATGCTTTATTTTTTGGTATATGTATGGGATTTATCACGCGAAATAGTCTAAAAAAACAAGCGGAAAAGAGAAGTAAGAACTGAATAAAAACAACGAAATGGCAACACCGTGTATAATTAATGGCTGGTTTTAGCTTACTTACGAAAGTCCTCGCGGACTTTCTATCTGTGATTTATTTGCTAACCTTAGTGCTTAAAACACGCCACTAATCATACACAATCACGTTGCCATTCATTGACCAACGAACTTCAAAAATTATGAATATAAAAAAAACGAAAATGAAATTAAAAGAATTAGAAAAACTAAAGTGTATAATTTTAACATCAATTATTTTAGTGTTATTTTTTTCAAAAAACAATATTTACTCTCAATCCAAAGACTTAAAATACCCGTTGTGCATTTAAACAATATTGACTTTTAAATTGTTTATATTCCTATTAAAAACAAATTTGTTAATGTATTGAATGATAGTTAGTGCTGTTAATTTTGAGAGAATTCTTGTCTTAAAACCTTCAAAAGTTTTCGCATAATTATTCCGTATTTTAAACTGGTCACAAAGTTGAGAAAACAAGGTCTCAATTCGTTTTCTTTTCTTCCTAAAAATATACGTTTGTTTTTTGTAATTCTGTTGATTTTTACGCATTGGAACTTCTAATTTAATTTGTTTACTCTCAAATAAATCTAACTGATAGTCCGCACTTAGGTATCCTTTGTCCCCTAAAACCACACAGTTATTAAACTGATTTTTAATGTCTTTTAAATAATGAATATCATGTACAGAAGCTTTGCTAATATCAAAACTTTTAAACACGCCATCAATAGAACAAACAGCATGTATTTTATAGCCATAATAATGCATGTTTTGACTAGCACAATAACCTCTATTTGGGGCTGAATAAAAGTACTCTTTACAAACTTTACTTCTCCCGCTTCTTGAGAGTTTTACAATCTCCAAAGGCATACTATCTACTACATAATAGTTTTCAAACTCCGTGAACTTATTGGAGAGTTGAGTTCTTATAAATTCAATGGCAAAAAATAATTTTCGCTTCCGTTTATTGTAAACTGATCGCTCTATTTTAGCAAACAAATATTCTGGAATATCCCGAAACAACTGACATTCACTGTCTATACCCATATATTCTGCTGTTAAATTCATAGCGATTAATTCAATGTCTTTTAGTTTTGGTTTCCTGTTTTGACGTAAAAATTGTTCCTTTTCTGTAATTGTGGCTAAGACTTCTAAAATTTTATCGTAATTTGCTCTAAAGTTATTCATCGTATTTAATCGATTGATTGTCAATTAAATATACGACTTTTAATAGTCAAATGAATAACTTTTTTTAACTATTTATAATGCACAACGGGTTTAAAATATAAAAATATAATCAGTATAAAGAAAAATATGTTTAGCACACTTTTACTGAAAGATAACAATAGTCTTATTTTTAATCAATCTAAACCAAGCTCTAATTTATTTAATAATACTTTTTCAGATTACAATATCTCTTTCCAAAGAAGAGTAAACTCTCGTTTATTTTTAGGAATAGATTATTATAGCTTTAATTCATTTAATGAAATAGATCCTATTAGTCTTTCTTTAAGTCTTGCTGGATTAGAAAGAAAGAATTTTTTATCTAAAACAGGAATTCAACAAGTAAGGATTAGCGGATTTTATACTATTCTAAATAACAATAATTTTATAATTAGAGCTGGATTATATATTCCATTTTTTCAAGAAAAAACGACAGATTTAACTCTAATTTATCATGAAAAAATGAATGAAAATAATTTAGTCTATAATTCTGCATCCGACAAAGACAGCAAGTTATATTTAGGAATTGTTACTCCTGAAGTTGCAGTTGATTTTCTATATAATTTTAACTTTTTAGAAGCAGGTATTTCTACATCTTGGAATTCAACTACAAGTGAAAATGAACCAATAATAAGATTTTCCGCAGTATTAAATATTAATTTATAAAAAATATGAGTTTTAGAAAACAAGATTTAAAATTGGGAAAGTTTACTTTAATCCGAAATTTTATTTTTATAATAATTGTATCTTTTAGCAGTTGCATAGAAGAAGAAATTTGCACTAAACAAGTCAATATACCAATATGGAATGAACAAGAACAAATATTTGAGGATAATTTTCAAGAACTTCCTTGTGATGCTTAATAAAACAATTCGAATTAATGAAAGTATAATTATAAATTGAAAAAACAACGAAATGGCAACACCGTATATAATTTATTGCTAGTTCTAGCCTACTTACGAAAGTCCTCGCGGACTTTCCTGGTCAGTAATTATTTACTAAATTAGTTGCTTAAAACACGCAACAAACCATATACAACAACGTTGTAACACATTGTTAACGATGACAATTCCTGAAATAGGTTGACAAAAAATTAAACACTTTTAGCAACTTATGACACTAACAAAAAAACACCCCTGTCCAAAAAAGAAGTATCAAAAAATTGGTTTTGATCTCAAACTTTCCATCATTGACCAAATTACAAACGGTCAGATTTCTGTAAATTATGCAGCTAAATTGCATGGAATTTCTCGATCATCTATTACCTATTGGATGAAAAAATTGCGTTCCTTTGAACAAAATTCTAAAACAATGAGTAAAAATCAAGAACTTAAAAAACTCAAAGAACGTGTCGAAGAACTCGAGTTCGTTAAAGACTTTCAACAAATGATAATCGCTGATTTTGAGAATAGTACAAATCTTGGATTCGCAAAAAAGTTATTGCCCGAAGCACTGTACAAAGAAGTGGAGAAAAAAATGAAAGACCTTTCAAAGAGAAATGGATCCACCAATGCTTCGGTATAAGCAGACAGGCTTATTACAAAAGAATCAAAAAACAAGAATTAGAACAAAAACAAGCACTTATTATCTTTGAGCTAATAAAGCCCATTAGGCTTTTACAGCCTCGTTATGGTTGTGCAAAAGTATATTTGGATATCAAGGGTGATTTAATCAAAAACGGCATTAAAATGGGGCGTGACAAGTTCTACGCCTTAATGAGAAACTATGGCTTATTGATTAAGAAAACTAAAAAATATCATATTACAACTGACTCTAATCATGGCTTTTACAAATCAGAAGATTTAACTGTAAACCTTGAAATTATAAACGCAGAACAAGTATTTGTAAGCGATATAACCTACATTAAATTAGCATCACAACATGCCTATTTAGCGCTGGTTACGGATGCCTATTCTAAAAAAGTAATGGGCTATAAAATAGATACAAATATGAAAGTAAAACTAGTAAAAGATGCTCTGGAAATGGCTGGCAATAATCGAATTTACAAACATCAAAACACAATTCATCACTCTGATAGAGGGATACAATATTGCTGTCCTGATTTTGCAGATTTTGCCAAAGCAAAAAACATGACTTTAAGTACAACTCAAAACTCAAGCCCATACGAAAATGCTGTAGCTGAAAGGATTAATGGAATTCTAAAACAAGAATTTGGATTAGGGAAAACGATTCCAAACTTTAAAACAGCTCAAAAAATGGTCAAACAGGCTATTGAAATTTATAACAACCATAGAAGACATTACTCAGTAGAGTTGAAAACACCCGAGTTTGCTCACAAAAACCAACAACACAAATACAAATCTTATAGAAAAATGAAAAAATCTATTTTAAATACGTAAGGAATGTTGGTAACTTTTTTAAAACCCGGAGGGAATTTTTTAAAAAAGTTATCAATGTTCCGATTACTAAACACTATTTTTGATCATAAAATTCATAACAAAAATTGACAACCTATTTCAGGAGAAGACACGAAAATAATAAGGCAGAACACTAAATGCAACTACCAAACTTTTATTATGTAATGGTCTTGATAAATAAGGACAATGAGTTGGTTCAATATCCTTATTACGTAATTAACGATGAATTTTACGAAAAACTTAAAACCCATATTATTTTATATGTTATCAAGGTCGTGGATAAAAAGATAAAATCGTATGAGAAAACTCCAATTAAGAATATCAATTCAGGTTATATTCCTCCTAGAAAATTTGAGCCAGATGATAAAATCTGGCGATATATGGACTTATATAAATTCGAAGATTTAGTTCAAACTTCCGCATTGTATATGTCTAGAATTGATATGTTTACGGATAATTTGGAAGGCATTTCTCCAGAAAGCTGCAAAAATTCGATTCTTAGTGAAAGCCGACTTGACGATGAGGAAATGGAACAACAGTTGGAATTATTTAATGAGAGAACATCAATAAATCGAAAGAATGGATTTGTATGTTGCTGGCATTTGAACAAAAGTTTAAATCCTACTATGTGGCAGGAATATGGAAAAGATAATTCAGATTCTGTGGCTATAGAAACTACGACAGGACAATTAAGAAAATCTTTCACTAGTACTACTTTACCTTTAATATATGAATATATCCGATATTTTGATGAACCGTTTTTTAATCAAGAGACTTACTGGTTCCCATCACTTTTCAAGCGAAGAGAGTTTGAATACGAACAAGAATTTCGTTGCGCTATTTATGCAGCCAATTTGTATGGCGCAAAATTCACGAGATTAAATCTCAACCTCGAGCACCTAATTACTAAAATACATTTACATCCAAATGCTAAAATTGAACAAGTAAATAAAATTAAAAAAATGTTGAACGACAAAAATTTGAAAATAGCGATTGAAATAAATAAAAATTAAAACGTGTTACAACACCGTATATAATTTATTGCTAGTTTCTAGCCTACTTACGAAAGCCCTCGCGGACTTTCTTGGTTTGTAATTATTTACTAAATTAGTTGCTTAAAACACGCAACAAACCATATACAACAACGTTACCTGTAAGCTAAAACGAACATTTTGCTAACTTCAAAATTTAGGAATTAAAATTATGAATATTTACAAAAATCAGAATACAAAATGCTAATTGGATATTTTGACTATTTAATCATTGGAGTTTTAATTTACCTAAACATCAAATATTGGAAAACGAATTTTAAGATAAATAAAGGTTGTCTTTTAGGAGGACTTTTATTTGGTTTTTTCCTTCCATTTATTTCTATGATAATTGAACTTCAAATTGTCGGAGAATGGATGGACAGTTTTGAAGTTGTTTATACTTTTTTAAGGTTTCCAACCTATTGGATAATCGGAATTATTCAAATGGTTATTATTGGAATCAAATTGAGCTTTAATAACGAAAATGAGCAAAAGGAATAATATGAAAATTTACAAACCTGTTTTTTCAATAATTATTATTCTCATTCAATTGATTTTATCATTAAAAGATTATTATGGACTTCAAGAATGGAGAAAAGCTAATCCTGAACTTGATGGACTCATAAATTTAGTTATTCATTATGACACACTTTTTCTGTTTGTTTTATCAATCGGAATCTTTGAAATGCTGACAAAACCGAGTTTAAATAAAAGACTCATTCGAATTTTTTTAGTAATTATCTTTTTTGGTTATCATTTTTCTGGACTTATTCCAATCAAGGATTTTAAATATGGAATTTATAATACTGCTTGGTTTTTAGGATTTTCAGCATTCGTTTTAATTTTAGCAAAAATATCAAAATATATAATTGAAAAAATAACAAGTAGAAAGTTGAAATAAGCCTACAGGTAACACCGTATATAATTTATTGCTGGCTTATTGCCTACTTGTGAAAGTCCTAGCGGACTTTCTTGGTCGGTAATTATTTACTAAATTAGTTGCTTGAAACACGCAACAAACCATATACAACAACGTTGTAATTAACGGCGGATTTCAGGTCTGAAATTCTTATTGAGCATTATAAGTTTGAATTGTAAGATTGACTAGCACACAAGTCGAAAAAAAGTATTGAAACGTAAAAAAATGATAACAACAAAATTAATCTTACTCAACCAGCTATGAATAAAATTTGGTGCCTGTTATTTTTAGCATCTCTGTTATCTGTTAATGCACTTTATTCACAGTCAAAAGGTGATAAGTATCAAGAAATTCTTGAAAAAGCTCATGATAGTGGCTTGCCAAGCATTACTACAATAGTTCAATCTCCTGGTGAAAAAGAATGGAGGGGCAAATCTGGGGTCGGAAATATTGAAAATGCAATCCCAATAGATATTAATCAAACTTTTCGTTTGGCCAGCATATCAAAAATTTTTACATCAATTGTTATTTTACAATTGGTGGATGAAAATAAAGTAAAGCTTACAGACAGTATTTCAAAATACCTAGATGCAGAAACACAAACCAAAATACCAAATGTAAATACAATTACTATTCTTCATCTACTAAGCCATAGTAGTGGTATATATAGTTTCACAGAAAACAATAGGTTTTGGAAAGAATGCTACCTAAACGGAGGCATGTCAAGAACCTGGCGTCCAAATGAGATACTTCGTTATATCGAAAATAAAAAACCCGTTAGTAAGCCATTAGAACCCTTTTCTAAAAAACTCTATTCCAATACAAATTATATTTTGCTAGGAATGATTATTGAAAGAATTACTAACAATACGTTGAATATGGAGTATCAAAATCGCATATTCACACCTCTAAAAATGAACGATACTTTTTTAGAAGGCTATGATAGCCAGGGCAGAAAACCTGTTGATAGCTATGCTGTAGCAAATTCTTCCATTCTAAAATCAGCAGTAAAAAAGAAGGATATACAAAAAGTAAACGGATCTCAATTCATTAATTTAAGCCAAGAATACGAGCAATACAACAGTTGGGCTTGGGCGGCTGGAGGGATTTCATCCAATCTCAATGACTTAGCATTATTCTTCTCTGCAATAAGAAATCATGAACTACTGAGTAGTGATACACAAAAAGTTCTTTTTCTATTAAACTCTTCCAAGGACAAAGGCATTGCCTTTTTCGGTGGAACAGGAGGTTCAGATGGAATTCAAGCCACTATGTTGCATCTCATGCCAAGCGATGTGGTGATTATTATTTTAATTAATTCTTCAGGAAATGAAAAAAACAATTTGAGTTCTGTATTTGCTGAACTTTTTAAAATAGCATCAAACAAGAAATAAGCATATAACAAAAAATAAACGTCATTAAAACAGGCGTTTATTCAAATCGTTGCAATTAATGCCGGATTTCAGGTCTGAAATCCTTATTGAGCATTATAAGTTTGAATTGTAAGATTGACTAACACACGAGCCGAAAAAAAGTATTGAAACGTAAAAAATGATTTTAAGAACGGATTTGATTTTTGAAACGTAAAAAAAATGAGAATTGAATCGCACAGATTTGAGAAATAAAACGGTCAGATTTTGAGCAAAATGTCCGAATTGAGAAATGAATCGAACAGATTGATTTTCAGAACGGAAAACTAAAACAGAGAAATTAGAACAAACTGAAAATATATTCGATTTTTATAATCACAACCGATTTGAGAATTGACACGTAAAAACTAATTGAAACAGATGAAATTTGAACAAAATAGAATAATTGGAACAAAAGCCGCTAAATTACAACCCCGCATATAGCAAATTGCTTAATTCTTGTAGATAGGAAAATTTTAGTACTTTTAAACAAAAATAACAAGCTATGAAAAGTTCGACTTCAAACCCGCACTTGCCATATTCAAACCCGTTGGCAGCAATTAAAAAAAAATGAATAAAGAAAAAGAATGAGAGACGATTTCATACAAAAAACCAAAGATAATTTAGCTAAACGAGTCGCATTTACTTGTTCAAACCCAAAGTGCAATATTGTCACAATTGGGCCAAATAGTAATTCTGCTAAAACTACTAGTATTGGAGTAGCGGCTCATATAACTGCAGCTTCAAAAGGCGGACCTAGATATGAATCGTCTTTAACGTCAGAACAAAGAAAGTCGATAAATAATGGAATATGGTTATGTCAATCATGTTCGAAATTGATAGATACTGATGTCGGATTATATTCAACAAAATCACTGAACGAATGGAAGAATCAAGCTGAAAAAACAGCTGGTGAAAGGCTTAATAAACAAATGGCAACTGATTCAATGTTTGCAAATTCGGAGGACTTTGAGTCAATCAAAGAAAATGGTTTTTACGAAAAAGAGTTTTCCGGACAAAAAGTTAGATATTACTTACAAGGTGCATTTTTACATGTAGAACATGAACCTACTCCAGGAATAATCGCTTATTACGTACTCGATCAAAATGGTAATGTTGTTGAAAATAAATTCCCTCATGAATTATCTGAATATGAAGTTATAATTGAACCGGGTTTAATATTAAGAACTAGAATTAAAAAATTATCGAACCAACTTTCAGAAGAAATAATTTTTATGAAATGGGGTAATGTTGCACACTTGATTAAAAATAATGAAGGACTACTAGTAAGTTTCAATATAAAAAGGGGGTGTACAATTAGTCATACAGAGAAAAAAATATGGATTAAACGTCCTGAATTCAAAAAATAAGAAATAAAAACAGCAGCCAACACCGTATATAATTTATTGCTGGCTTCTTGCTTACTTGCGAAAGTCCTTGCGCACTTTCTTGGTCGGTAATTATTAACTAAATTAGTTGCTTGAAACACGCAACAAACCATATACAACAACGTTAGCTGTAATTTAGAATCGATGAAATATTGGAAAATTTTACTAAAAGAACAAAGAGATAAGGGGAAATCAGGGTTATCAATTCCATTTATAATTGGAAGTCAAGCCTATCTACCTTTTAAAAACCACTCTAAACAATCTATATCAGAACTTTTAATTGACATCTCTCAAAATAATTCATTTGAGACAAGTTTAAGGTATTGTATGAATACTCAGACATTAATACTTGAAGTAAGGAAAACAAAGAATGCAGTCTATTTTCCAAAATACAAAGGGAATGAACAAAAAAACCTATCAGTAGCAATCTCTTTTGATAATTTAGGAGAGTCAATAGAAGAAATAATAAAAGAACTTGAAGACCGATTTAAAGAACCAATTGACAAACAACTTTTTTCAGCCGAACCAAATTCTGATAAAAGAACAGCTGTCTGGAGAAAATATACTGATTATGAAGATATTCCTTTCATAACAAACTCTTTTAAAAAACTAAAAAACTGAAGAAACTGAAAAAACTCTTATATAAATTTAAAATTTTAAAAGAAAAACCTTTAGAGACAACCAATCCTCCAATTGAATATGGAACTAAATTTATTGAACTTTGCAAAGAATTGAATATCGGAAAATGGAATTATCTTTCTAAACCATTTTTTCAATTCACAAATCAAGAGTTTAATATTCTGAAAAATAAAAATTTAGTTTTTGACGGTACTAATGGTGGATTAGTTTTAGGTAATTCACATTTGAATGGAGGTATCCATCTTTTAAGTTTTATTAATCAAAAAACTATTAAATATGTTGGAGAAATGGAGGGATGGGAATATTTAACTTCACCTTTCAATGGAATTGACATAGATAATTTCGAGAAATTCAAAGAACTGAATGAAAAGACCCGAAACACCAATAGATACACAAAAACAGAATTCAGAATACCTAAAAAATGTAAAATTTTAGACTTAAGAAATATTGCCGTTCCATTTTTATTAATTAATAACCAACAAGCAATAATAAATAGATTTGCTTCAAAAAAACATATTCAGGAATTAATGAAAATAGACGAAAAAAACTACAGCTAACACCGTGTATAATTAATGGCTGGTTCTCGCCTACTTACGAAAATCCTTGGGGATTTTCTATTTGGTTTTTATTTACTAAATTAGGTGCTTAAAAACGCCACTAATCATACACAACACGTTGTGTGTAAGCTGAAAAAAAATCCATCAAATTAATAAAAATGGGAATATTTGATTTTATAAAAGGAAAAGAAAAAGCTAAATCGGAAAAAACCGAAAAACCTTCACCTGAACAAAAACTATTCTCTGAAAAATGCATAGAAATCCTAATTCCTACATTTGAAAAATTCGGATTTGAAAAGCACAGAATTGAAATTGAAGAATATTCTTCTACAATAATTTATCGGAAAAATAAACAATATCTGAAAATAACGAGTACAACTTATCCAAGAGATTATCCTTATTGCTACAATATTGTATTCGGAGAAGGAGACAGCGAAGATTTTTATGAATATGATTGGAATTCTATCGCTCTATGGAAACTGAAACAAAAAATTGAACCAAAATTGAAAGCTTCTGAATATAGCTTTCCAAATGAAAAAGGAATTAATCCAAGTTTAGAAAATACTAATAATGAATTGCTTGAATTTGGAATTACCTTTTTGAATGGAAACTTAAATTTATTCTATGAAATTAGAAAAGAACAAAATCAAGAAAGGGAATCTTACAAAATACATTCGTCAGATAAAAATGGAAATTACAAAACAACAAACGAATTGAAAAGTTCGGAAAAAAAGGAAAAATATAGTTGAATAAAAGCCTACACACAACACCGTATATAATTTATTGCTTGCTTTTAGCTAACTTGTGAAAGTCCTCGCGGACTTTCTTTGTCCGTAATTATTTACTAAATTAGTTGCTTGAAACACGCAACAAACCATATACGAACACGTTGTGCAAAATTAGAAAAAAACGAAAATGAAACTAAATAAAGAACAACAAGAAAAATTAATTTCTAAACTCAATCAAGTTTGGAAAAACAAAATTTGTGATGTCTGTTCCACTAATAACTGGATGATTGACGACACTCTTTTTGAAATACGAGAATTTCACGGAGGAAAAACAGTTTTAGGAAGTGGAGCAATTAAACCACTAATTACTTTGACTTGTGCTGGTTGTGGAAATACTAAATTTATGAACGCCATTCAATTAGGTCTAGTTGACCCAAAAAATCCTGATGGAGAAATTAAAGAAGGAGGACAAGATGAGTGATTTTAAATTTAGTCAAGACTACGTAGTCTACAAAGCAAAAAAGGAAGGAGTTTATCCTATAAAAGAAACTGATTGGTCTAGATTAAAAAGACTAATAAACGGAATTATACCTAACAAAAATCTGTTTCAAATTTTAGCGTCTATATCGTTTGGAATATTTGGTTCTGCGATTTTCTCATTAATTGCATTTAATTCGGCTGAAAATCTTGACAAATGGGTTTTGCCGACAACTTGGGTAATATTTTGTGTTTCAATAATAGCTGGAATTGGTTTGCTAATCCTGGACAAGCAACAAAAAGTAATAATTTCATATTCAACAACTGATGTTTTAAATGAAATGACGGAAATAGAGAAATCATTTGACAAACCGACAGATGAGGATGAATAATAACTTTGCACAACAACGTATATAAAACATAGCTATTACAGGCTTTTCGAGAGGTTCGTATGTATTTGCAAATAACGCCAAATTTTTAAATTTGGCTTTTAGTAAAATAAAGATAAAAAGAAAATTAAAAAATTCGGCTCGTGCATAATCCGAAAAGTTAGTGTCTTTTTACACGCTACGTTTCATATACAAGACCGTTGGGCAAAACTGCGGAAATTGACAATTCCTGAAATAGGTTGACAAAAAATTAAACACTTTTAGCAACTTATGACACTAACAAAAAAACACCCCTGTCCAAAAAAGAAGTATCAAAAAATTGGTTTTGATCTCAAACTTTCCATCATTGACCAAATTACAAACGGTCAGATTTCTGTAAATTATGCAGCTAAATTGCATGGAATTTCTCGATCATCTATTACCTATTGGATGAAAAAATTGCGTTCCTTTGAACAAAATTCTAAAACAATGAGTAAAAATCAAGAACTTAAAAAACTCAAAGAACGTGTCGAAGAACTCGAGTTCGTTAAAGACTTTCAACAAATGATAATCGCTGATTTTGAGAATAGTACAAATCTTGGATTCGCAAAAAAGTTATTGCCCGAAGCACTGTACAAAGAAGTGGAGAAAAAAATGAAAGACCTTTCAAAGAGAAATGGATCCACCAATGCTTCGGTATAAGCAGACAGGCTTATTACAAAAGAATCAAAAAACAAGAATTAGAACAAAAACAAGCACTTATTATCTTTGAGCTAATAAAGCCCATTAGGCTTTTACAGCCTCGTTATGGTTGTGCAAAAGTATATTTGGATATCAAGGGTGATTTAATCAAAAACGGCATTAAAATGGGGCGTGACAAGTTCTACGCCTTAATGAGAAACTATGGCTTATTGATTAAGAAAACTAAAAAATATCATATTACAACTGACTCTAATCATGGCTTTTACAAATCAGAAGATTTAACTGTAAACCTTGAAATTATAAACGCAGAACAAGTATTTGTAAGCGATATAACCTACATTAAATTAGCATCACAACATGCCTATTTAGCGCTGGTTACGGATGCCTATTCTAAAAAAGTAATGGGCTATAAAATAGATACAAATATGAAAGTAAAACTAGTAAAAGATGCTCTGGAAATGGCTGGCAATAATCGAATTTACAAACATCAAAACACAATTCATCACTCTGATAGAGGGATACAATATTGCTGTCCTGATTTTGCAGATTTTGCCAAAGCAAAAAACATGACTTTAAGTACAACTCAAAACTCAAGCCCATACGAAAATGCTGTAGCTGAAAGGATTAATGGAATTCTAAAACAAGAATTTGGATTAGGGAAAACGATTCCAAACTTTAAAACAGCTCAAAAAATGGTCAAACAGGCTATTGAAATTTATAACAACCATAGAAGACATTACTCAGTAGAGTTGAAAACACCCGAGTTTGCTCACAAAAACCAACAACACAAATACAAATCTTATAGAAAAATGAAAAAATCTATTTTAAATACGTAAGGAATGTTGGTAACTTTTTTAAAACCCGGAGGGAATTTTTTAAAAAAGTTATCAATGTTCCGATTACTAAACACTATTTTTGATCATAAAATTCATAACAAAAATTGACAACCTATTTCAGGAGAAGACAAATTAGCAAAATTCAGAACATTTTTAAACAAATTAAAATTTAGAATTTCTGAATAATTTAGCAACTGAATTCTTTAATAAAAAACAAAAATTACGGAAAAATCTCACGCGAATGGAATTTTACAAGAATTGGAAAAATTTTAGTAATAAATAAAATTGAAATCACTCAAATTCTGAAAAACCAATATTGCGGAATTGAGCAAAAAAAGGAATTCTCACTCTTGCGGAATTCTTACTCAAACGCTGAATTTAAAAAGTTTGCGGAATTTTGTAAAACTTGAATAATGCAATTACAGAATTTTCTCTTTCTAAACGGAAAAAAATAAAATGGGAAATGAAAAAATGTAAAAATGGAAAAAAAATACAGCTGTGCCCAACACCGTGTATTAAATATTGCTATATTTGGCTAAACTAAAACTTGTTGCTTCTTTGCAAACTACTGAATTTCCTTTGGAAATTCCTCGTTCACAAAGCCGCAACATTCAATACACAACCACGTTAGCCACAAGCTCTAAAAAGCCAACGCACAGTCAAGCACATTTTATTTTTTTCGTGCCTCAAAAAATAAAAAGAGCTTGCCTTTACCCACCACTCACTCATACGGAATGATAATTTTTATACTCATTTAGTGAGTATATTGAAAATGTTATCTACTTTAGTAACTGAATTAAAAAAATTCAAAATGAACCGAATAAAAGAGGTTTTAGAAAAGAAAGGAATAAAACAAATCTGGCTGGCTGAACAGTTGGGAAAGAGTTACAATATGGTTCACTCATACGCTCAAAATAAAAGACAACCTAGCTTAGAAGACTTGTACAAGATTGCTAAAATCTTAAATATAGAAGCAAAAGAATTATTAGTAGAACATAAAGACAATATCAAATAGATGAAACTAACCGAAATATTAAGAGACAGTAACTACAAACTAACGCAATTTTCACTTGAGCAAATTGAAAAATTAGAAAGCACAATATTTCTGAAAGAAGTTCGTGGGAATGAAGTGCCTTTTATTAACTGTTTAGTTAGAAGAAAAGATATTCAATTAAAACCAGAAGAAGCTATTAGACAACTCTACTTAATGGTTCTTAATGAACAATATGGTTATTCATTTGACAGAATGGAAATTGAATATGCTGTTAGTTTTGGGCGTGAAAAAAAACGTGCAGACATTGTGATTTTTGACAAACAAGATACACGTTCAATCTATATAATGGTTGAACTTAAAAAACCTAAATTAAAAGACGGAAAAGAGCAACTAAAATCCTACTGTAATGCAACTGGAGCACCAATTGGAGTCTGGAGTAATGGCGATTCAATTTCTTTTTATCACAGAAAAGACCCAAATTATTTTGAAGATTTATCTGCAATTCCAAGTGCAACCGAAAAATTATCTGATATTTTAACAGAACGTTGGACAATTGACGATTTAGTAAAAAAAGACAAATTAGTTACCGAAAAAAAATCTCTTAAAGATTTGATTTTGGAAATGGAAGATGAAGTTTTGGCTAATGCTGGTGTAGATGTTTTCGAGGAACTTTTCAAACTAATTTTTACAAAACTCTATGACGAAATGGAAAGTGGCAGAAACAAAACTCGCCATTTACGTTTCAGAAATTATGGAGATACGGAAACCGAACTAAAAGAAAAAATACAAGAGGTTTTTGATAATGCAAGAAACAAATGGGAAGGCGTTTTTACAGAAGACAGTAAATTAATGCTAACACCTTCTCACCTATCTGTTTGTGTTTCTTCTTTGCAAGATGTAAAATTATTTAACTCAAACCTTGATGTAGTAGATGAAGCATTTGAATATTTGATTAGTAAAAGTAGTAAAGGAGAAAAAGGGCAATATTTTACACCAAGATATGTAATTGATATGTGTGTAAAAATGATGAATCCACAAGTAGAAGAAACTGTAATTGATACATCTTCTGGTAGTTGTGGTTTTCCTGTTCACTCAATTTTTCACGTTTGGGAACAAATTCTTAAAGAAAAGGGGATACCAAAAAGCCATTTATTTACAGCAGAAGAAAAACCAACTGAATGTACAGACTATGTGCAAAACAAAGTTTTTGCAATTGATTTTGACGAAAAAGCTGTTCGTGTTGCAAGAACATTAAACCTTATCGCAGGAGACGGACAAACAAATGTTTTACACTTAAATACATTAGATTACGAGCGTTGGGATGAAAAAACAGAGGATGAAGATTGGCAAGATACTTATTATGAAGGTTGGAAAAAATTAAGAAAATTAAGAACAACGAAAGACAGTAATAGAGATTTTGAATTTGACGTTTTAATGGCAAACCCACCATTTGCTGGAGATATTAAAGAAAGTAGGATTTTAGCAAAATATGAATTAGGCAAAAAACCAAACGGTAAATACCAAACTAAAGTTGGTAGAGATATTTTATTTATTGAGCGTAATTTAGACTTTTTAAAACCTGGTGGACGAATGGCTGTTGTCTTACCACAAGGAAGATTCAACAATAGTTCTGATAAAAATATACGTGATTATATTGCGGAAAAATGCAGAATTTTAGGAGTTGTAGGACTACACGGAAACGTATTTAAACCTCACACAGGAACAAAAACATCTGTACTTTTTATACAAAAATGGGACGATAAGTTGTGTCCAAAAAAAGAAGATTACCCAATTTTCTTTGCAACACAACAAGAACCAAGTAAAGATAATAGTGGAGAAAAGATTTTTGTTAAGAAAAAGGATTTTCCAAATGCAAGAACGATACTTAAAGATGCAAATAATGACAATGTAGCAGAACCAATAGACCATTACGATACTACACCAGAAAATCTAGACGAATATTTATTAGACACTCACGGACATTTAATTGTAAAACACGATTTATTTAACCACGACAATATTACAGAAGATGGAATTGCAGAAGCTTTTCTAGAATTTGCTAAAAAAGAAAAACTGTCTTTTGTGGGAAAGTAGTAAGCCCTTTTAACGAAACTCAATATAACGAGTTAATAAAAGGGCTGGAAATTAGTGAGGTAATGTTTCAATATGTAAAAGATAGTAGCGACATCTTTAGATTTGACAGCACTTTTTTCAAAAGGGTATATTTAAATGATGAAAATTTAATTAGAAATAAAAATTATAAAACACTAATTGAGTTAGAAAATTCAATACTATCATTTGGAGCTTATTCTTTAAACAATCACGTTACATACCTAGAGGAAGGAATACCATTTATCAGAGGAATTAATATGAAAAATGGTAGAATTGATTTCTCAAATACAATATATATTGACAAACAGGCTAATGACCTTCTTTGGAAGTCTGAAGTAAAACCATCAACAGTTTTATTGTCTATGTCTGGAACAATTGGAGATGTTGCAATTGCATCTAAGAATTGGAAATATCCAATAAACTCAAATCAAGATATTGCTAAAATTCATCCTAATAAAAACATTAGCTCTTATTATTTGTATGTTTTTCTATTAACAAAGTATGGTCAAAACTACTTAAAAAGAGAACAAAGAGGAAGTGTTCAACAACACGTTTTTTTATCTCAAATAGAAAAATTCGAAATACCAATTCTTAAAGATAGATTCATTTCAAAAATTGAAGAATTAATAATAAAGTCTGAGCACTCAATAGAAGAGTCTAAACAAACATATGGCCAAGCTGAAAACATACTTCTAGATGAAATAGGTTTACAAAGTTTCATACTGAGTAAAGACCCTGTAAATATTAAAAGTTTCAAAAATAGCTTTGTTACAAGTGGTAGATTAGATGCGGAATATTATCAACTTAAATATGAGCAGGTTGTAAATAAAGTAAAAACCAAACCGTATGATACTTTAGAAAACCTTGTTGAAATAGACAAATCTATTGAACCAGGTTCGAAAAATTATGTAGAAAATGGTTTACCATTTATGAGGGTTGCAGATTTATCAAAAAACGGTTTATCAGAACCTCAAAAATATATTTCAAAATATTTTATAAAAGAAAATCAAGATAAAATCAATGATTTAAAACCAAAAAAAGGAACGATTTTATTTTCAAAAGATGGTAGTGTTGGAATTGCTTATCATTTAAGAAAAAATTATAATGGAATTACATCTAGTGCAATTTTACATTTAAAAGTAAAAGATAAGAGTAAAATTATCCCTGAATATTTAACACTTGCCTTAAACTCTAAAGTTGTACAAATGCAAGCAGAAAGAGATGCTGGAGGCTCAATTATTTTACACTGGAGAGTTGGAGAAATTGAAAATGTTGTTGTTCCAATTATAGATTTTGGAAAACAACAACAAATTGCAAACTTAATAGAACAAAGTTTTTCTTTAAAGAAACAAAGTGAACATTTATTAGAGGTTGCTAAAACAGCAGTTGAAATTGTGATTGAGGAAAATGAACAAATAGCATTTAAATATATTAACAATCAATTAAACACAAATGGCTAGTACAGAAAATATAAGAATGTGGATTGAACAATCTGATATTGATTACATAGGTCATTTCATTAAAGCTTGGATTCCTTTTAATGCTTGGTATAATGGTACTTTTTCAACATTAAACTCTGATAGACAGAAAATATCTGCAATAAAATCACAAAATAACACAGTTAAAAGAGGCATTAACTCTTTAATGGAATCCAACTCACAATTAGGTCAAGAATTTAAAAGTAATTTATCCGCTTTATACTATCAATTACAACAAAACCAAATTGATGGTCGTGATGGAAGAATATGGTTTGAAGATGCACTCAAGGAGAAAAATAATGTTGATTTAATTGATAACAGAGAGTTTGGTAGAGACAAATATTATCTAAAACGAACTGATGGACAATATCTTGGTCAAGTATCGGAAATAAGAATAATTTTAAAGAAGAAATCAGACAACTCTAATACTTTTGTTTATACGCATACTGAATACGACATAACTCATTTACAATCATTTCCTGATTATCAAAGTTTAAGCCATACAAAAAAGGAACAAATCAGAATAATGTTCCAAGAGCTTAAACCAATACGGATTGAAAGTTTACTCGAAACAAATAAAAATGAATCACCAATTAATTATTATCAATGTGATTCTTATGTTTTACGGAGAGAACCAACAAATAGTTGTTATTCGATTTATGTAGTAAAAGGTCTTATCGAAATTTTATATCAATTAAGAAATGTTTTATTTCACGGAGAACTTGTGCCGAATAAAGGTGCACAGAATGTATATAAAGAAGCATATTTAGTTCTCAAAATGATTTTAGATAAAATAAGATAAGCCAACGCAAGTTCAAGCACATTTAAAGTTTGCTCGTGCCTCACAAATTTAAAAGAGCTTAAACGCCAACGCTAGCAAGTTTGCGGAATAAAGCCAGTGGCTAACAACGTGTATAAAACATAGCTATTATAGGCTTTCCGAGAGGTTTTTGCATACTTACAAAGTACACCAAATTTTTTATTTGGTTATATTTAGAAAAGAAAATTAAACATAAAAATAAAAAATTCGGCTCGTGCTAAATCCGAAAAGTTAGCGTCTTTTTACACGCTACGTTTCATACACAAACCGTTGCCCACAATTAAAGAAAACAGTAAAAACTCATAATTTATGCTACCAATTAGATTTAAACCATTTGTCGGAACAGAATATCAAAAACAAGATTTTAAAATATTAATATTAGGCGAAAGTCATTATTTGAATGGTTCGGATTTTATTGATTATTTAGATGGAAATAAAAAAGTTGAACTGATAACGAATAATGTTGTGAATGGATATCTGAATTATAAAAAAACAGGAAAATCTTACGCAAATTGGATGAACACATTTACTAAATTTAGTAATGTGCTAAATGGAAAAAAATCTTCTATAAAAGAAACGGTTGAATTTTGGCAATCTAGTAGTTTTTATAATTATGTTCAAGCACCTACGAAAGGCCCGAGAATTTCACCATCGGAAGAGGAATTTAAACAGAGTTTTGATGCGCTTACAGAGGTTGTTGAAGAAATAAAACCGAATTTGATATTTTTCTGGGGACACCGATTATGGAATAATTTCCCAAAAGACAATTATGGAAGTTTAATAAATGGAAATGAAAAAATTCACTTCTTAAAGTTTAGTTATAACTTACCAATTATTGTAATGCCTCATCCGTCAAGTTCAAAATTTAATTATGGAATTAAAGACGAAATAAAAGACTATTTGAACGTAATAAAAACTGTGGGCAACACCGTGTAAAAAAAATTGCTGGTAAAAGCCAATTTACGAAAGTCCTAGCGGACTTTCTATCTGTGATTTATTTGCTAACTTTATTGCTTAAAAAACGCAACTTTCCTTACACAAAAACGTTGGCTTTAATGCGAAAGAAACCACATAAATGAAAAAAACATCGACAAGACAAGATTTGTTTAGATTTCTTAAAAAACCAAGTTTTGACAAACTTCAAAATGCATCAATAAAAACAAAAATAATTATTCTTTTTAAAATTTTGATTCTTACATACGTTGGGATAATTATAGCTAGTTTACCTTTTCAAATTCTAAAAGAATTAAATTTTGTAGGTGAAACCACAAATAAAGTTAGGGTTTTTCTAGACATAATGAGGGAAAGCAGAAGTGATTATAAATCGTATTTTATATTTACATCAATTTTATTAGTTCCATTACTTGAAGAAACAGCTTTTAGATTATTTCTTACAAAATTTAAACTAAATTATTTTATCATCTCAGTATCATTAATTTTTGGTTGTTTGATTTTTTATTTTGTAAATTTTCTATTCTGGAAACCTGCGTCATATTTATTATTTTCAATATCAACATACTTTTATAGTACTATGATTAGTGGAGTTATTGGATTAATATTATGGATAATCAGAAATCAACTAATAGGAATAAAGAAATTTTGGAATAGTAATATTGGAATAATCTTTTATTCTTCAGCAATACTTTTTGCATTATTCCACTTTATGTCAACTAATTTTAATAAAGACAATCTAATATTTGCACCAGTAATTCTTTTACCTTTTGTAGTTTATGGGGTTACCTTTGGCTACGTAAGAATTAGACTTGGGTTAATATATTCAATGGCTCTTCATTTTGTTATTTTAGGAATCCTATTTGGATTACAAGAACTAATAAACTAACTAAAAAAAATACAAGAAAAAATCACGAAATGAAAAAAGCACTAAAAGCCAACACCGTATAAAATTAATTGCTGGCTTCTTGCTTACTTACGAAAGTCCTCGCGGACTTTCTTGGTTGGTAATTATTTACTAAATTATTTGCTTAAAACACGCAACAAACCATATACATAAACGTTAGCTACAAGGCGAATGAAGAACTTCAAAAAAACATCATTTTTATCTTTGACATTAGGTTGGATTGGCCTAATTATAACTCATATAATTTGGTCGAATTTAAGATATGAGAATGCTTCAGGAGGAGATACTGGAGTAGTTTTATTTTGGGCTTCTTTTTTCCTTTTAATCTTTTATGGTCTTTTTATTTTAATACCACAAAAGAGAATTATAAAACTAACTGAAAAACTGAATTTAACTCTATTTACATTTCTTTCAGGAATTTATGCTCTAATTGGATTTACAATTCTTGTTGGTTGGGGTTTTTTAATGGCTGACCATTTCTATGAAGTCTTTTTAGACGCATTTGTTTGCGGACTAATTTTTGGACTGACTTTTCATCTGATTTGGAATAAAAAACGGAACAAATTAAAACAAATGCACTTGATTCCGATTCTCACTTTACCGATTTTATTCCTTTTCATTTATTTGTTCGCTTTTCCAAAATTATTCCCTTCCATTGCATACAATTTCGTACCACAATATGTGAGACACGACATATTAAAAAATACAATTCCGAAATTCAAAGTTGGAGACGACTTATCTAAATTACAAAAAGCATTACCAGGTGAATTTGAATTTGAAAATTGTTATGGAAGTCGTGGAGGTAGTATAGAATATTTTCAATATGTAATTGAGGTAAACTGTTGTAAAATAGTCCGAATTGAATTTGGACCAAGACAAAAAACGGGTTATACAATGGGCGGAAAAAGAAAGCCCTGTAGCTAATCGAGTAGACGGCTGACTACCAAAAAGTAGCCAGTGCGCCTCTCACACCACCGTACGTACGGGTCTCGTATACGGCGGTTCACCAAATTGAAGTTTGCTTCTTATTTATGTAATCTACCATGGGTTTGTAACCTTTTCTTTTAAGTATAGAAAGGGTAATTGTAGTTTTAAGTATAGGGCTTTGGGCTACTGCCCAGCCTCCCATTCTTGTTCTACTCCAAGCATACGCTTGTCCGTTTTCTATTCCTAATCGAATTAGGCTTTTACGTTTTCTTTCTAGTTTTTTCCAATCATGCCAAATGCAATATCGTAACCTATTTCGCAACCATTCATCCAACTTTTTAAGTTTAGCATAAATGTTTGTTAATCGGTAATTATTCATCCAGCCCCTGCAAACTTGATTTAGTCGCTCGAGTCTTTCTAGTAAAGACATTGGTTTGGTTTTCTTGGTTAAACTTTTAAGATTGCGCTTAAACTTTTCCCAACTTTCCTGTTTTACAACTAGTTGATACTGCCCTTTTATGCCTTTCTTATAGATTGGCACAAAACCGTGTCCTAGCAATTTAAAATTTACAGGTCTGCGTATACCACTTTTAGCACCATTTATAGGGAGCTTTAATTTGTCTCTAAGAAACAAATACATGCTATTTCCTATTCGTTTTGCCTCGCTTTTGCTTTTAGCATACATACTAAAATCGTCTGCATAACGCACATATCGTACCCCTTGTTTTTGCATTTCTTTATCCAGAACGTCTAATATAATATTAGATAGTAATGGACTTATTGGACTGCCTTGTGGAATTCCTTTTCGGCGTTTATAAAGTTTTCCATTTATTGAAATGGGAACTCTAAGCCATTTTCGGATTAAACGCAAGGTGGTTCGGCATTGTACTTTGTTGTAAATAAGTTGCAGTAGGATGCAATGGTCTACTTCATCGAAGAATCCTTTTAAGTCAATATCTACAATATCCTGATAGCCATCATTGATGTATCGCTGGGCTTGTAGTACTGCCTTTTGGATGTTCTTCTGTGGGCGAAATCCGTAACTAAAGGTTTCAAATTCGTATTCGAACTTAGTCATTAATTGTTGGTTTACCCCCTGTTGTAACCATCTGTCTACTACCGTTGGTATTCCTAAAAGTCGGGTTTTACCATTTCCTTTAGGGATCGTTACTCCTAAAATTGCTTGTGGTACATAGCTATTATTACAAATGGATAGCAGTAGTTCTGACCTATTTTCCCTAATGTATTCAGGGAGTTTTTGATGCGACATACTGTCTATTCCGCTTGCTCCTTTATTGCGCATAACTTGACGTGCTGCTTTATAAAGATTCGTAGCTTCTAATACTTGGGCAATCATAGTTTTAAATAATTTGTTTACTCCTGTTGAGCTAAGACTAGGCTAGCAATGCCTCCTAGTCGAATTACAACGTAATTTAATGTTCAGTCCTTCCTTACTTGTGAGACCGTGAGGGTTTTTCCCTCCTCGTTTCCTGTAAGTACTATGACTTCTGCTGACTTCTCTATACAGCCAACTCGTGGCTCTAGAGACCTCCCCAGGTAATGGCATCTTCTTTCACTCAATTCCTGCCGTATCTACATACTTACCCTTTTGTTACTCTTTTGGGCGTTACAATGATGTGCTTGCTTACCCAAGTAAATATGCCTCTGTATACGATTTCTGTTCGTCAGTACCGAGTTTTGTAGTCTCGCTTTCTTCAGATGTAACTTCGCAGTTACCACCCTTGCGACTTACTAATGCTTCAAGACGTTACTCCTGTGCATAAGGGACTTGCACCCTCTAGTTGAATAACTTATCTTGCGATAAGTTAAAGATGCCCATACTGGGCACACACACCGTATATAATTTATTGCTAGTTTTAGCTTACTTACGAAAGTCCTCGTGGTCTTTCTTAGTCGGTAAATATTTACTCAATTAGTTGCTTGAAACACGCAACAAACCATATACAAAAACGTTGGCATTCATTAAGAAACATGAACTAATATAGAATTAAAGATGAGATTTATATTTATACTCTTTTTACTAATAACAATATCTTGTACAAACAAGAACAAATCAAAAAAAACCATAACAAGTATTGATAGAACTGAAAATCTTATTGCAGTTTTAGACACTATTTGGGAAAAAGAACAAACACCAATAAGGTTAAGAGATTCTTTGATAAATATTTATGGAGCAGAATCTAAAGAAGCCGAACTATATCAAAAAGAATATAGAAAAAATCACACTCTTAATATTAAAAAAATCAAAAAAATCCTTGACAAATCTGATTGGCCTGAATTGACACAAATAGGAGAACAAGGCAATAGAACTATTTGCAATGTTCTTCAACATGCTGATCAAGAAACAAGGGAACATTATATTCCTTTAATGAAACAAGCTGTGTTGGACAAAAAATTAGAGCCAAGGTTTCTGGTTCGTGCTGAAGATAGAATTGCAACTGATAAAGGTGAATTACAAATCTATGGTGGACAAATGAAATACTATCCAGAAACAAAAAGTTTTAATATATGGCCAGTTTATGACCCTGTAAATATCGATAAAAGACGAGCTGAAATTGGACTTGAGCCAATCGCGGAATTCCTGAAAAATCGATTTGACTTTGAATGGAATCTCGAAGAGCAAATAAAAAGGACAGAAGAATTTGAAAACAAATAACGAAATGCCAACACCGTGTATAATTAATTGCTTGGTCACTGCCGACTTACGCACATTCCTGCGGAATATTCTATCTGTGATTTATTTGCTAAATTAGGTGCTTAACCACGCAACTAACCATACACAAAACGTTAGGCAAAATATGAAAAAAAATATGAAAATTATTACAGTATTAGTTTTAACAACATTGTTATTTGGGTGTAATACTCAAGAGAAAAAGTTAGATGGATTCATAATCAAAGGAAATGTTAAAAACTTAAACAATAGTAAACTTTTAGTATTGAAATTTGTGAATGGTGGAATTGAAGGAGACTCTATCTCTGTTGTTAATAATAAATTTGAGTACTCTGGAAAAGTAAAAGAGCCATATTTTATCCAACTCTTAATAAAAGATGGAAAATCTACTAAAGGCAAACTCACTGAATTTATGATTGAAAACTCTGAAATACATATAGAAGGAAATTCTATTGAATATGATAGTATTAAAGTTTCAGGTTCACAGTCAGATAAAATACTGAAAGAATATCTTGAAAAAGATGAAGTTCTAAACTCAAAATGGGATTTATTAAAAGAGGAATATGATAAATATCTAGAATCTAACGATTCAATAAATCGAAAGAAAACAGGAAAAAAATTGAATAAAATTTTACAAATCGAAAGAGTTGGCTTACTTAAAAAGTATGTCGCTAATAATTCTAACACAACTGTCGGAGCCTTATTGCCATCATTTTGCACTATTGAAAACACATTGACTGAAAAAGATTTTAAAGAGATTTATAACACTTTATCTCAGCAAATACAAAAGACAAATTATGGTCAAAGAATATTTGGGAAATTTAACGAAACAAATGAATAAATACTTTGCCTAACACCGTGTATGGTAAATTGCTATATTTAACATAAACTAAAACTTGTTGCTCTTTTGCAAACTTCTGAATTTCCGCTGGAAATTCCTCGTTCACAAAACCGCAACTTTCAATACACAACAACGTTGTGCCTCATGCAGAAAAATGACAATTCCTGAAATAGGTTGACAAAAAATTAAACACTTTTAGCAACTTATGACACTAACAAAAAAACACCCCTGTCCAAAAAAGAAGTATCAAAAAATTGGTTTTGATCTCAAACTTTCCATCATTGACCAAATTACAAACGGTCAGATTTCTGTAAATTATGCAGCTAAATTGCATGGAATTTCTCGATCATCTATTACCTATTGGATGAAAAAATTGCGTTCCTTTGAACAAAATTCTAAAACAATGAGTAAAAATCAAGAACTTAAAAAACTCAAAGAACGTGTCGAAGAACTCGAGTTCGTTAAAGACTTTCAACAAATGATAATCGCTGATTTTGAGAATAGTACAAATCTTGGATTCGCAAAAAAGTTATTGCCCGAAGCACTGTACAAAGAAGTGGAGAAAAAAATGAAAGACCTTTCAAAGAGAAATGGATCCACCAATGCTTCGGTATAAGCAGACAGGCTTATTACAAAAGAATCAAAAAACAAGAATTAGAACAAAAACAAGCACTTATTATCTTTGAGCTAATAAAGCCCATTAGGCTTTTACAGCCTCGTTATGGTTGTGCAAAAGTATATTTGGATATCAAGGGTGATTTAATCAAAAACGGCATTAAAATGGGGCGTGACAAGTTCTACGCCTTAATGAGAAACTATGGCTTATTGATTAAGAAAACTAAAAAATATCATATTACAACTGACTCTAATCATGGCTTTTACAAATCAGAAGATTTAACTGTAAACCTTGAAATTATAAACGCAGAACAAGTATTTGTAAGCGATATAACCTACATTAAATTAGCATCACAACATGCCTATTTAGCGCTGGTTACGGATGCCTATTCTAAAAAAGTAATGGGCTATAAAATAGATACAAATATGAAAGTAAAACTAGTAAAAGATGCTCTGGAAATGGCTGGCAATAATCGAATTTACAAACATCAAAACACAATTCATCACTCTGATAGAGGGATACAATATTGCTGTCCTGATTTTGCAGATTTTGCCAAAGCAAAAAACATGACTTTAAGTACAACTCAAAACTCAAGCCCATACGAAAATGCTGTAGCTGAAAGGATTAATGGAATTCTAAAACAAGAATTTGGATTAGGGAAAACGATTCCAAACTTTAAAACAGCTCAAAAAATGGTCAAACAGGCTATTGAAATTTATAACAACCATAGAAGACATTACTCAGTAGAGTTGAAAACACCCGAGTTTGCTCACAAAAACCAACAACACAAATACAAATCTTATAGAAAAATGAAAAAATCTATTTTAAATACGTAAGGAATGTTGGTAACTTTTTTAAAACCCGGAGGGAATTTTTTAAAAAAGTTATCAATGTTCCGATTACTAAACACTATTTTTGATCATAAAATTCATAACAAAAATTGACAACCTATTTCAGGAGAAGACAAAAAGGAAATCAATGAATAAGATTGAAGCGATTCAAAACATTAAAAGAGTTGGAAAATTTGTTGATTGTCAAGCTGCAGGTTCGCAATTCCAAGACAATACAATAATTTACGGACGAAACACCTTAGGCAAAAGCACTCTTACTGCTATTTTCAGGTCGATTCAAACAGGTGACAAAAAAATAATTGAAGGGAAAAAATCATTCGGAGTAACAGGAGACCCAGATATAAAAATCCGATTCACGGATGGCTCCAATAGAACAATTCTTGATTTTAATAGCAATCGATGGACGGAAGGAAATCCAAATATTCAAATTTTCGACACTCAATTTATTACTGAGAATGTTTTTCAGGGAGAAGAAATTACCTTCGACAACCAAAAGAGTTTAAATCAAATTATTATTGGCGAAAAAGGAATCGAATTAAACTCTGACATACAAGAGCTTCAAAAGGAGTTGAATGAATTAACCGAAAACAAACGGAAGCTTACTAATAACTTTAACAAGCTTTTGCCTAGTTCAGATTATGGAAATATCACAATTGAAAAATTTTGTGCCATACCTGAAACAGACAACCTTGATTACCAAATTAAAGCAAAAAAAGAAGAATTACAACGCCTTAAAAACAAGGAAGTAATTACCACAACTATTCGTAAACATTTGTCTTTTTTCAATTCCCTCACAGGCTTAGATATCAATAAGATATTAACTAGTAGAATAAATTTCAACCCTGAAGAAATTAACCACCATATTTCGACACATTGGAAAAACAAGGATGCGAGCAAAGATTTTTTAAGACAGGGACTTGACCTAACAAAAGAAGAAAAGGAGTCTTGTGTGTTTTGTGGTCAAAACCTAAATGCAAAAGAGTTGAGCTTATTAGAAACCTATGAGCAGTTCTTTAAAGGCGAATATCAATTCCTGCAAAGACAAGTCCAACAAACAAAAAGAAAATTGGATTCAGCTAATTTCGAAAACACTATAAATCTTTTGAAAGCTGACTTTGAAAAATATTCTCTTGAATCTAAATTAACCCAAGAGTTCTTTGAACAGATAATCTTAGCGTTTGATTCGTTGAAAAAGGACTTTGAAAGTAAATTTCGAGACTTGTATTTTACTCCTACAAATGACTATAGTATATTATTTGAACAGCCACTTAAAACCCTGATTGACGAAATTGAAAGAGTTCTTGAAAAATATTTTCCTACGGATGGTAAAACGATAAGTCAATCACAAATCATTTCAGAAATCAATGAATTAGAATTGCAAAAGCAGAGAATTAGCAAAGCTTTTAAAGACATATGCCAAGAGTTTGAACAAATAAATAGTTCATTTAACAACAAGAGAACTAAAAGGGAAAATAAAAGAAAGGAATTAGAAGATTACTCATTAGAAGTCTTTGGTTTACATAAAATATCAATCAATTACTATTTAAAACGAATGGGGCAAACTTTATGATTGACGACTTACAACCAATAAAGAAGCTCAAAGGTTCTGATGAAAGACTATTCACTATAAAGTTCTATGATAAGCACCTTGTAAGTCTTAATTCTGAAAATAACGACATTCCAAACTTCAAAAATTCATTAAGCGAAAGTGATAAGCGTGTTTTGGCATTTGCCTTTTTCCTTTCTCTTTTAAAGCACGATGAAAGATTAGATAAAAAGATTTTAGTGTTTGATGACCCCTTTTCTTCATTTGATGAAGAAAGGAAAAGGGATACTATTCAATTACTTGCTGATGTTAAATATGAAAATTTAGGGGTTGAAAAAAAGCCATTGCAGAAGATTATCCTAACACATGAAAAAACTTTCTATAGGGATGTTTATCTTAAGTCCTTTAGCGACTCTTCAACTCAAACTTTAAAAATCGACTTTGACAAAGTAATTGATGGTATTAATACAAGTAGAATAGACTATTGCAATATAGATGAAGAATTCCCAGATGATAAAATAATTGCCAAAATCAAACGAGTAAAGGAAATTCATGACAACCAATCCTATAATGAAAAGTACGATGGTGATTGTAGAGTAATTTTAGAAAACATTTTTAAACGGAAATATTATTTTCTGCTTGAAGACGATATTAAATCAAGAAAGAGTGTAAGAACATTTACGACTTCTTTAGAAGAGAAATATCCGACAGAAGATTATAACAAGCTATTACGATTATGTAATGACTTGAACATAGAACTACATGACAATGATTCAAATCCTTCAAATGGCGACCACGGTTCAATTTTGAGAGATTTTTTCGAATGTATTGAGATAATATAAAAAGCACGAAGGCACAACAATGTATATAAAAAATAGGCGAATTAGTAATGAATTCAATGCCTTTGGCTCGTATCAAAGTTTGTACTTAACCGAAAGTTTAGTTCTTCGTAATCGCCTACTTTTCATATACTAACCGTTGGGCAAAACTGCGGAAATTAGCAAAATTCAGAACATTTTTAAACAAATTAAAATTTAGAATTTCTGAATAATTTAGCAACTGAATTCTTTAATAAAAAACAAAAATTACGGAAAAATCTCACGCGAATGGAATTTTACAAGAATTGGAAAAATTTTAGTAATAAATAAAATTGAAATCACTCAAATTCTGAAAAACCAATATTGCGGAATTGAGCAAAAAAAGGAATTCTCACTCTTGCGGAATTCTTACTCAAACGCTGAATTTAAAAAGTTTGCGGAATTTTGTAAAACTTGAATAATGCAATTACAGAATTTTCTCTTTCTAAACGGAAAAAAATAAAATGGGAAATGAAAAAATGTAAAAATGGAAAAAAAATACAGCTGTGCCCAACACCGTGTATTAAATATTGCTATATTTGGCTAAACTAAAACTTGTTGCTTCTTTGCAAACTACTGAATTTCCTTTGGAAATTCCTCGTTCACAAAGCCGCAACATTCAATACACAACCACGTTGTGTGTAATTTAACGCAACCAAATCGAAATTTGAACATCTAGTAAAAAAATAGAATTATGAAAAATTTGAAAATAATCGCATTACTCTTTTTAGTCGGAATTTACTCTTCTTGTAATAATGACGACGATAATAGCCCTCTAACGTTAAGTGGAATCTATTCAGAAACTTCACCTGTAAGCGGACGATCTCAATTGAATTTTATAAACGGAAATACAGTAGTCAAATCGGAACCTAATAACTCAAACGAAGATGAATTTAATTATGAAATAATCGGAAACGTGATTAAATTAACACCGACTTGGTACAATACTACAACTCAAGAGTTTGAAATTGAAATTATGAATAACTCGAAATTTGAAATTGAAAACCTCTATCCAAGTGTTGGAGTAAATCCGACTACTTATATGACTTTTGAAAAATAAAAAACTACACACAACACCGTATATAATTTATTGCTTGCTTCTTGCCTACTTGCGAAAGTCCTCGCGGCCTTTCTTGGTCGGTAAATATTTACTAAATTAGTTGCTTAAAACACGCAACAAACCATATACAACAACGTTGTGCGTAAGCTGAAAAACTGTATCGTCCTAAAATAGGTTGACTAAAAATTAAACACTTTTAGTACACTATGGAAACACCAACAAATCAGGCCTGTCGAAAAGACAGCTATCAAAAAGTTACTTTCGAGTACAAACTTTTTGTCATTGACCAAATCAATAATGGTCAAATATCCGCTAACTTTGCTTCTAAGAAGTACAATATTTCACGAACAACAATACACTACTGGATGAAAAAATTAAGCAACTATTCCAATCAAAAAACCTTTATTTCAAAAGATGATGAGATTAAAAAACTCAAGGAAAGAATCGAGGATCTAGAAGGAATCAAAGAATTTCAACAAGAATTAATTGTTGAATTTGAGAAAGTTACGGGGGAGGAACTCTCAAAAAAGTACTTGCCCGAGGGATTGGCAAACGAAATTCAAAGAAAGAAGAAAAAGCTTTCAAAATAAAATGGATTTACGAATCGCTCGGGATTACAAAACAAGCCTATTATCAAGGTGTTGAAAGGGAAAAAGTAAAAGAATTGGCAAGAGAAAAAGTGCTGAATTTAGTGCTTGAATACCGAAAAACACTACCCAAAACTGGAACAAGAAAGCTGTACGAATATTTAGAACCAAAACTAATGGAAATCAATATCAAAATGGGGCGAGATGCCATAAACGATTTACTACGCTTAAGAGGAATGCTGATTAAAAAAACCAAGCGTTATTTTATTACAACAGACTCCAAACACTTCTTTTATAAATCGCCTAATTTATTGACTGACTTGAAAATAACTCATAGCGAACAAGTCTTTGTAAGCGATATTACTTACATTAAAACCGATTCGGGTCACGCCTATTTAGCCCTTGTAACCGATGCGTATTCTCGTAAAATTATGGGCTGGAACTTGCAAGACAATATGAAAGTTTCGATGGTAAAAGAAGCATTAAGTATGGCTCATAAAAACTGCATTTTTAATCACAAAAACATCATTCATCATTCCGACAGAGGAATCCAATATTGCTGTCCAGATTACTCACAATATGCACAAAATAAAGGATTTATATTAAGCACAACCCAACAGTATGACCCTTATGAAAACGCAATTGCAGAACGAATAAATGGTATTTTGAAGTACGAATTTGCATTAAAAAACACTATTAAATCTGTAGAAATCGCTCAAAAAATGGTGAAAGAAGCTGTAGCACTTTACAACAACCAAAGAATGCATTGGAGTTTAGATTTAAAAAAACCACAAGAAGTTCATTTACAATACAATCAACATGAAAACAAAAATTATAAACGAGTTAAAGTTACTACTTTAGCGCCGTAGGAATGTTGATAAGTTTTTAAAACCCGAAGGGAAATTTTTAAAAAACTTATCAATGTTCCGGCAATAAAGTATAAATTTGAAAAGCAATTATTAACCTTAAAAAAGGTCAACGTATAATAGGATAAGACAAACAGAACGTAAAATACTGAAATTAATGAGCCAAACTAAAATATTTACAACTCGAAAACTGGAAAAAGTTACGAAAGAATTTATATGTGAAAATGACAAAATTGAAAACGAATATTTAGGCGATTGGACTTCTACTCTATTTTATGTAAGTCATAAAAAATGTTGGTTGTTAATTAACAAACTGACCAAATATCTTCTGATTTTACCAAATGTAAAAAAAACTGATTTGAAAAATTTATCTTCTATTTTCAAAGAAACTTTTTATGCGCAATTAATCTACGACGGAATTATAATTGAATATGAATTGGTTGAAAAAATAATAGGAGAAACTAAATTGTATGAAACAAATAATGACCGAAGTACGAATGGTTCTCTAAATAATTGTCTGTTATTTCTTGAAGATTGGAAATATGAATTTGGTGATTATGATAATATGAATTTTAGAGATTTAAATGGTAGACTAAATAGCTCACCGAATAAAATGCTAAAATGGAAATATCCGAAAGAGAAAATGGACGAAACAATAAAAGCCTACGCACAACACCGTATATAATTTATTGCTGGCTTCTCGTCTACTTACGAAAGTCCTCGCGGACTTTCTTGGTCAGTAATTATTTACTAAATTAGTTGCTTGAAACACGCAACAAACCATATACAACAACGTTGCCATTAATTTACGAAATGAAAAAAATCATTCTATTAATTTTTATATTTAGTTTTAATATAAATTCTCAAATTAAAGGAGAATATTCAAGCGGAAATGGGGACGATTATACAATTATTATTTTCCAAAAAGATTTTACTTTTCAGTATTTATCAGGAGGTTGTGTAAGTGAATCATATGGAAAAGGTTATTATGAAATAAAAGACAAAATACTTTACTTAAAGTTTAAAAACCAAAGTGCTGAATTTAATTCTAAATACTATTCAAGTTCGCATAAAATCATTAAGACTACACCTAATAAAAAAGATAATATAACTTTAAATGTAAAAGTATTAGATGAATACAAAAATCCTTTTCCGCATTCATATTTAAAACATATAACTGAAAATTTAGGTGTTTCAGACTCAAATGGACAAATTAAATCAATTAATGGAAATACTGAAATTAAAATTCCTTTTTCCGAATCTAATTATTTTATTCAGCTTTCATCAATGGGTACTGAAAATTACCCTTTTAGCATTATTCCGAATAAAAATTATGAAATTGAAGTAACATTAAAAGCACATTCTGACAGAAAAGAAATTATACAAGGTATTACTCTTAAATATGAAATAATAAAAATGAAAAAGAAAATAATGGAATTAAAATTAGGAGAATCATCATACATTTATAAAAAAACTAATGGCAACACCGTACAAAATTAATTGCTTGCTTATTGCTTACTTACGAAAATCCTCACGGATTTTCTTAGTCAGTAATTATTTATTAACTTTATTGCTTAACCTACGCAACTAAATCTTGTACAACAACGTTGGCATTCATTAAAAATTGAAAACATATGAAAATATTTAAAATAATTTTAATAAGTTTAATTTTCATCTCATGTTCAGAGTCAGATGATAATAGTGATTTTTATACTTATCGTTTTTTTAAGAATAAAAATTTAAATATCGTATCAAATGATAATACTTATATAAAATACGGAGAAATTAAAGAAGGAAATAACTTGGTTTTTGAATATCAGTTCTCAACTCAAGGAGACGTTGATGTTATAGATGATGAATATTCTGAATTTATACGTTTTGAAATTAATAACAGTATTAATAAATTCAATTTTGTGAATGAAGAATTAACTACTAATTCAAAAATTGTTTTATCGAAATCGTGTGAATGCTTTTTTGAATATGACCCAGATAAAGATATTTTACCTACAGGAAATATAAGTGGAGAAAAAATATCTGAAACGGAATGGAATATTTCTATTGATGTTACTTTTTATGGAAGTGAGAATAGAAACATAACAAATAAATTTAAACTGAAAGAATAACGAAATGCCAACACCTTGTATAAAAAATTGCTGCATTTAGCTTTATTATAGTTTGTTGCTTTTTTGCAAACTTCTGAATTTCCGCTGGAAATTCCTCGTTCACAAAACCGCAACTTTCCATACAAAACAACGTTAGGCATAATTAAATGAGCAACAAAACTAAAATTGGGAATTTATTAAAGAAATACTCTGACAATACATCATTACGTGCTGGAGTAAATGCTATACCATATGTTGGCGGAACGTTAGACATCCTTTTAACTTCGGGTATTCAAAAAAAATCTCATGAAAGGTTTTTGTTTTTCTCAATGAGTTGGAAGAACAAATAAAAAGCATTGAGGAGAATAAATTGGACTACAAGTATCTGGAATCAGAAGAGTTTTATGACCTTTTTCTTCAATCATCAAATTTGGCAGTTAGGACACGTTTAAAAGAAAAGATAAAAGTTTACGCAGGAATTTTGACATCCTCATTAATTTCAGATTTTAAACACAATTTGAATGCGGAAGATGTACTAAATATAATTGAAGGATTGACTGAAAATGATATAAAGTTAATTAAACTAATATCAGAATATTTAGAATTAGAAGATGCTGATACTATAAATACAGATAAGGTATTCGGAGCAAGTTCTTTCTCTAAAATATCAGAAGATTATACAGACGAATTCATATTATTTGGATTGTTAAGATTATTGAAAAGCAGTCTAATAATTAAACATCATGTGAAATCTGCACCATTAGAAAGATTGAGTTTTGCAACGACACCAATGTTTGATATAGTAAAGGAATTTATAATAAAATAACTATGCCTAATCGAGTAGACGGCTGACTACCAAAAAGTAGCCAGTGCGCCTCTCACACCACCGTACGTACGGGTCTCGTATACGGCGGTTCACCAAATTGAAGTTTGCTTCTTATTTATGTAATCTACCATGGGTTTGTAACCTTTTCTTTTAAGTATAGAAAGGGTAATTGTAGTTTTAAGTATAGGGCTTTGGGCTACTGCCCAGCCTCCCATTCTTGTTCTACTCCAAGCATACGCTTGTCCGTTTTCTATTCCTAATCGAATTAGGCTTTTACGTTTTCTTTCTAGTTTTTTCCAATCATGCCAAATGCAATATCGTAACCTATTTCGCAACCATTCATCCAACTTTTTAAGTTTAGCATAAATGTTTGTTAATCGGTAATTATTCATCCAGCCCCTGCAAACTTGATTTAGTCGCTCGAGTCTTTCTAGTAAAGACATTGGTTTGGTTTTCTTGGTTAAACTTTTAAGATTGCGCTTAAACTTTTCCCAACTTTCCTGTTTTACAACTAGTTGATACTGCCCTTTTATGCCTTTCTTATAGATTGGCACAAAACCGTGTCCTAGCAATTTAAAATTTACAGGTCTGCGTATACCACTTTTAGCACCATTTATAGGGAGCTTTAATTTGTCTCTAAGAAACAAATACATGCTATTTCCTATTCGTTTTGCCTCGCTTTTGCTTTTAGCATACATACTAAAATCGTCTGCATAACGCACATATCGTACCCCTTGTTTTTGCATTTCTTTATCCAGAACGTCTAATATAATATTAGATAGTAATGGACTTATTGGACTGCCTTGTGGAATTCCTTTTCGGCGTTTATAAAGTTTTCCATTTATTGAAATGGGAACTCTAAGCCATTTTCGGATTAAACGCAAGGTGGTTCGGCATTGTACTTTGTTGTAAATAAGTTGCAGTAGGATGCAATGGTCTACTTCATCGAAGAATCCTTTTAAGTCAATATCTACAATATCCTGATAGCCATCATTGATGTATCGCTGGGCTTGTAGTACTGCCTTTTGGATGTTCTTCTGTGGGCGAAATCCGTAACTAAAGGTTTCAAATTCGTATTCGAACTTAGTCATTAATTGTTGGTTTACCCCCTGTTGTAACCATCTGTCTACTACCGTTGGTATTCCTAAAAGTCGGGTTTTACCATTTCCTTTAGGGATCGTTACTCCTAAAATTGCTTGTGGTACATAGCTATTATTACAAATGGATAGCAGTAGTTCTGACCTATTTTCCCTAATGTATTCAGGGAGTTTTTGATGCGACATACTGTCTATTCCGCTTGCTCCTTTATTGCGCATAACTTGACGTGCTGCTTTATAAAGATTCGTAGCTTCTAATACTTGGGCAATCATAGTTTTAAATAATTTGTTTACTCCTGTTGAGCTAAGACTAGGCTAGCAACGCCTCCTAGTCGAATTACAACGTAATTTAATGTTCAGTCCTTCCTTACTTGTGAGACCGTGAGGGTTTTCCCCTCCTCGTTTCCTGTAAGTACTATGACTTCTGCTGACTTCTCTATACAGCCAACTCGTGGCTCTAGAGACCTCCCCAGGTAATGGCATCTTCTTTCACTCAATTCCTGCCGTATCTACATACTTACCCTTTTGTTACTCTTTTGGGCGTTACAATGATGTGCTTGCTTACCCAAGTAAATATGCCTCTGTATACGATTTCTGTTCGTCAGTACCGAGTTTTGTAGTCTCGCTTTCTTCAGATGTAACTTCGCAGTTACCACCCTTGCGACTTACTAATGCTTCAAGACGTTACTCCTGTGCATAAGGGACTTGCACCCTCTAGTTGAATAACTTATCTTGCGATAAGTTAAAGATGCCCATACTGGGCACACACACCGTGTAAAAAAAATTGCTGGTAAAAGCCTACTTACGAAAATCCTCGTGGATTTTCTTGGTTCGTGTTTTATTTACTAAATTCATTGCTTAAACCACGCAACTTTCCATACACAAACACGTTGCCAGTAATTAAAAACCGAATCCGACAAATTCAAAATTGTAACAAAAATGAACTTTAATCGCCTTCATATTAAATATATGAAAAAATGAAAATACTTTATAAATCACTATTCTTTTCTTGTTTACTTTTTTCCCTTACTTCTTATTCTCAAATAAAAGGAAAATGTATAGACGAATCTGGAAAAGGAATTTCTTATGTGAATATATCTGTTAAAGGAAAATCTATTGGAACAGTTAGCAATATGAAAGGAAATTTTTCTTTTGAAAGTTTATCTGTCAAAAAAAATGATTCTTTAATTTTTTCGCATTTGAATTTTGAAAAAAAAACAATCGGAATTCCTTTAAAAATAAACAAAATTCAACTCGAATCTAAAGTTGAGAACTTGGAGGAAATTGTTATTTCTAATAAAAAAAGAAGATTTAAAGAAAAAACTGTTGGGACTAAAACAAAAAGTGGCAATGTTGTGCTTTCTTTTACTTCAAAAAGTTTAGGGACAGAAGTCGGAAAAATAATTAAAGTAAGAAAAAATAAAGTTTATGATTTAAAAACGTTCAATTTAATATTGATGAATTGGGGTATAAATCTGCAACTTTTAGAATCAATTTTTATAATATTTCAAATAATAAAATTGATTTATTGAAAACAAATGGAATTGATAATATTGTAAAAGTAAGAAAGAAAGGAATGATTAAGTTTGATCTATCAAATCAATATTTATCATTTGAAAATGATTTTTTAGTGTCTATAGAATGGATTGATTTTGAGAACAATGAAAATATTGAAATTGAAAACAAAACTATTTTCTTTTCTTCAACTGTTTTCAGTGGTCCTTTTGTATGGAGGAATAACACAAACCTTGAATGGAATAAAAAAAGACAAAAATATAATGTAGGAGTTGGAATTCATTTGAAAGTGGAGAGATATTCCAAATAAAACTACTGGCAACACCGTATATAATTTATTGCTGGCTTCTAGCCTACTTACGAAAGTCCTCGCGGACTTTCTTTGTCCGTAATTATTTACTAAATTAGGTGCTTAAAACACGCAACAAACCATATACAACAACGTTGTGCGTCATTTGAGAAAATGACAATTCCTGAAATAGGTTGACAAAAAATTAAACACTTTTAGCAACTTATGACACTAACAAAAAAACACCCCTGTCCAAAAAAGAAGTATCAAAAAATTGGTTTTGATCTCAAACTTTCCATCATTGACCAAATTACAAACGGTCAGATTTCTGTAAATTATGCAGCTAAATTGCATGGAATTTCTCGATCATCTATTACCTATTGGATGAAAAAATTGCGTTCCTTTGAACAAAATTCTAAAACAATGAGTAAAAATCAAGAACTTAAAAAACTCAAAGAACGTGTCGAAGAACTCGAGTTCGTTAAAGACTTTCAACAAATGATAATCGCTGATTTTGAGAATAGTACAAATCTTGGATTCGCAAAAAAGTTATTGCCCGAAGCACTGTACAAAGAAGTGGAGAAAAAAATGAAAGACCTTTCAAAGAGAAATGGATCCACCAATGCTTCGGTATAAGCAGACAGGCTTATTACAAAAGAATCAAAAAACAAGAATTAGAACAAAAACAAGCACTTATTATCTTTGAGCTAATAAAGCCCATTAGGCTTTTACAGCCTCGTTATGGTTGTGCAAAAGTATATTTGGATATCAAGGGTGATTTAATCAAAAACGGCATTAAAATGGGGCGTGACAAGTTCTACGCCTTAATGAGAAACTATGGCTTATTGATTAAGAAAACTAAAAAATATCATATTACAACTGACTCTAATCATGGCTTTTACAAATCAGAAGATTTAACTGTAAACCTTGAAATTATAAACGCAGAACAAGTATTTGTAAGCGATATAACCTACATTAAATTAGCATCACAACATGCCTATTTAGCGCTGGTTACGGATGCCTATTCTAAAAAAGTAATGGGCTATAAAATAGATACAAATATGAAAGTAAAACTAGTAAAAGATGCTCTGGAAATGGCTGGCAATAATCGAATTTACAAACATCAAAACACAATTCATCACTCTGATAGAGGGATACAATATTGCTGTCCTGATTTTGCAGATTTTGCCAAAGCAAAAAACATGACTTTAAGTACAACTCAAAACTCAAGCCCATACGAAAATGCTGTAGCTGAAAGGATTAATGGAATTCTAAAACAAGAATTTGGATTAGGGAAAACGATTCCAAACTTTAAAACAGCTCAAAAAATGGTCAAACAGGCTATTGAAATTTATAACAACCATAGAAGACATTACTCAGTAGAGTTGAAAACACCCGAGTTTGCTCACAAAAACCAACAACACAAATACAAATCTTATAGAAAAATGAAAAAATCTATTTTAAATACGTAAGGAATGTTGGTAACTTTTTTAAAACCCGGAGGGAATTTTTTAAAAAAGTTATCAATGTTCCGATTACTAAACACTATTTTTGATCATAAAATTCATAACAAAAATTGACAACCTATTTCAGGAGAAGACACAAACTATGAAAAATTTGACATTTGTAATTTTATATATTTTTATTTCAGGAGTACAAACCACATTGGGACAGAGTGAAACAGATATTATAATAGGAAGTAAGTTTGTTATTAAATCTAATATTTTAGATGAAAAAAGAACTTGTTTAATAAGTCTTCCTGATTCATACAATCATTCATCTGAAGTTGATAAAAAATATCCAATTATCATATTATTAGATGGATATACTCATTTTAAAACAGCATCTGGAATAGTACATTTTATGAGTTCCAATAGGAATCGAAACAATTTAATGCCTGAAAGTATTATTATAGCCATAGAGAATATTGACCGTGAACGAGATTTTACCGTTACAAAAATTAAGACCAAACGACCTAATAATATGGGAGGTGGAAGGAATTTTTTGAATTTCATTGAGAAAGAACTAGTACCTTATATTGATAAAAAGTATAAGACAGAACCGTTTAGAACTCTCGTTGGACACTCTTTAGGAGGACTACTTGTACTAAATTCCTATATGGATAAAAATAGCGTATTCAATGCTTACATTTCTATAGACCCAAGTATTTGGTGGAATGAGGAGATGATGAAAAACAAGGTTGATTCTATTTCTTCAATATCATTAGATAAAAAGCTTTATATAGCTACTGCCAATCAAGGAGAGACTAATTACGAAAGGAATAAACAAAGACACGACTCTCTCTATACTTTAATAACAAAGAAATCGGATAAACCTCAAAATGTCGAAATAGAATATTTTGAAAAAGAAAACCATCGCTCTGTACCATTAGTAGCTTTGTACGAAGGGTTAAAATATATTAATCAAGAGGAATGATTTCGAAGCTGGTAATATCAAAAAAATACGTTTGGTAACAACGTGTATAATTAATTGCTTGGTTTTAGCCAATTTACGAAAGTCCTCGCGGACTTTCCATCTGTGTTTTATTTGCTAACTTTAGTGCTTAAACCACGCAACTAATCATACACAAACACGTTGGCAGCAAGTAAAAAAATGAATGAAAGAAAAAGAAAAAATAGCAGATTTACCACAATACTCAGAGATTAGAAATAATGTTCAAGCTGCAGATTCAATTCGAAAAATTGTAAAATTCATTTCATTCTTTGGATTTAAAAATAAGAAATTAAATGAGGTTTTTTTAAAAATTCCTGATTTAAAAAAACAAATTGAACATATTTCTACTATTCCTGACAAATTCAATTCACATTTTTCAACTCGCGGTTGGATTTCTCACGAATCAATGAATTCTCCATTAATGGAGAAAGCTGTTGAGCTAGCCGAAAATGGGGAAATCGAAAAAGCAGAGAAAATATTGTCAGAGCATTTCACTTCAAGTGAAATAAAATGGTTGCAAAACAGATTTAGAGTTTTACCAGAATTTTCTGTTAGATTTGACATAATCCAAAAAGCATATCAAGACACTTTAGAAAGAAGATTTTACTCGTGTGTACCGCTACTATTAATAATAATTGATGGAGTTGTAAATGATATTAGTAAAAGCAAAGGCTTTTTTACCGAAAACACTGATTTAACTGCTTGGGATAGTGTTGCTGCTCATAGTAGTGGATTAACGGCTATAAGAGATATTTTTAATACTTCAAGGAAAAAAACAAATACTGAAGAAATCTTTTTACCATATAGAAATGGAATTCTACACGGAAGAGATTTGAAGTTTGATAATATACTTGTTGTAGGAAAATGTTGGGCAACATTGTTTGCTATTAATGATTGGGCAAGAGCATTAAAAAAGGAAAAAGAAAACCCTCCTACTCCGGAAAAACAACTTTCCCTAAAAGAAAGTCTTAGAGATATTAAAAAAACAATTATAGAGCATAATGAGTGGAAAATAAAGCATAATAAGATTATGCAAGAATTGGAAGACTGGAAACCAAGAAAAAAAGAAGATTTAAATCTTAATCCATTAACTTTTAAAAAATTTAGTCCCGAGAAACAAGCATATGATATTGCTAACAACTGGCTAAATAAAAATTATGGAAAGATTGCGATTCAATTGCATCGAATTGGAGATAGTGAAATAAATATTGGCAAAGAAGCTGGAGAAATTAGGAGTGAAATTCAAAATAAAATACTCAAGGAATTTAAAATTATTAACATTGAGGATAAAACTCCTGCAATATCAGAAATAACAATGAGTATAACTTATGATTTAGATTCATCAGAAATGAAAAAAGAGATAATTATGAGGATGATTTGTAAATCACCATATGGAGAGATTGGAATGAATGGAAATGAAGATATAATATGGGAAATGATTGACAATTTTTTCTATCGATTAGAATTCTGATAAAACCAGCTGCCAACAACTCATAAAATTTATGCTTACATTTAAACTAAATAACGAACCGACAAACATTCAACAAACGATTTGCTACGTCCGAAAAATCTCCGATTTCCCAGTCGCACAAATCTTATAAAAACACGTTGTGCAACATTTGAAATACGATTATGGACATAGATGATTTTATTAATGACAAAAACGAGAAAGGGTTTAACGTAAACGTTGGAAACGCTTTATTAAGGATTCTCGAAATTTCAAACCGAAACCAAAGATATGTTAGAACCATATTACAAACGCAATTAGAAATAAAAGAATTACTAAAAGGAAAAGTAGAATCGGATTTAGACGATAACTTTTACGATAAGGTTCACGATTTAGAGAAAAAGGTTTGGAAGTTAGCCGAATCTGACTATCACGACCTTCTCGATAAAGTTCTTGACAAGTAAAAACATCACTTTCCTTTACAAATACTTTTATTTCTTTACACATAAATTTTTAATTAATGTTTAATTTTCCAAAACACGAAATGCCAAAAATAAATCCTGAAATATTTATGGATTTACGAGACCCTGATGAAGTTACTAGAGAAATATTAGGGTTTCTAACAACGCAAGGCGAAACAGCTGAAAAACAATTCAAAACATCTCGTAATTTAATTATCGCCACCATATTCATAATGATTTTTCAAATTGGATGTGCTATTTGGATTAATTATGAATCGAATACCAAACAGAATAACCTAACAACAATAATTGAACTACAATCAAAACAATCTGAAACAATATCACGTATGTCATTGAGTTTATTCGACCTTGAAACCCAAGTGCGGACTTTGGAACAAGAAAACGCACGACTGAATCAAGAGTTGAATAATTAAAAACGTTGCACAACAACGTGTATAATTAATGGCTAGTCCTCGCCTGCTTACGAAAATCCTCGCGGATTTTCTATTCGGTTTTTATTTGCTAAATTAGGTGCTTAAACACGCCACTAATCATACACAAAACCGTTGTAAAACATTAAAAAATTGAGTGATTATTATTTAAGAGTAGATAAACCAAAAGTATTTGAATCCAAAAGAAATTTATCTTTAAATAAACAAGTTTTTTTGTTAGGAACTGAAAGAAATCTTTCTACACCACCAATTTTATACAAATATTTCGAACTCGGAAATGATGGTGAAAACGGTTTTACAAATAGAATTTTAGACACAATAACTGAGGGAGCTTTATGGTTTTCAACTAAACGATACTTGAACGACCCTTGTGAAATGTCCTATGTAAATGTAGCAGCAAATAGTTTTCCTCCTCCAGACCCTAGAGTTTCATTTTCTATTGAACCTCTATCTAAAAAAGTTGCGGAAAATTTTAATAAGTGTCGAATATCTTGTTTCTCCGAATATTGGAACATTGGGCCAATGTGGGCGAACTATTCTGGTGGACAAAATGGAATTTGCATTGGATTCGAAACAAAAAATCTAATCGATTGCTTTTTCCCAGTTATATATAAAAGTAAAGTTAACAAGGAATTCTTAAGCGGAGAACAGGGATTGCTCAATGCGTTCTCGTTAAAAGATGAATCTTGGTCATATGAGGCGGAATGGAGATTAATATATCCATGGAATCCTCTTCGAATAAAAGAAAATTCTAATAACGACGGACTACTTCAATCATTGAATTTATCCATAAAGGAAATTGTTTTTGGAAATCAAGTCAATTCAGACATAAAAAATTTAATTGAGTTAGTCATTTAATTTCCATATATTATAACCTTTAAAACAAGAGATATGGAACAATTTGAAGGTCAAGATATACTAAACTTTATAAAAGAATTACCAAATGATGCTGCGTGTAAAGCATATTTAGCCAAAATAAAATGGCAAGATGGATTTACTTGTATGAAATGTGGTCATACCAAAGGCTGTGAAAAAGTAGATTATAGATACCATTGTTATAACTGTCAACACGTAGAAAGCGCCACTGCAAACACCTTATTTCATAAAGTTAAATTTGGATTGCAAAAAGCCTTTTGTGTGGTTTTTGAAATGAGTACAAGTAGTAAAAGTATTTCAAGTATTCAAATGGGAAAACGTTTTAGCATTCGCCAAGGAACAGCGTGGTATTTCATGCAAAAAGTGCGTAAAGCAATGAAAAGCAGTCAAAAATATCCTTTAGAGAAATTAATCCATGTTGATGAATTTACTGTTGGAGGGAAAGAAGAAGGCAAACAAGGAAGAAGTTATGATACGAAAAAGAAAAAGGCTGTTATCGCAGTAGAATTAACAGATGGCAATAAAGTTAAAAGAGTTTATATCAGATCCATCAAAGACTATTCTGCAAAATCATTAACCCCGATATTTGAAGAGCATATAAGCACATCTGCTAAAATAGTAACTGATAAATGGAGAGGTTACCAACCTTTAAAACAGATGTATGACATTGACCAAATATATAGTAATAATGGTGCTAATTTCAAACAATTACACATTGTGATTATGCAAGTTAAGTCATGGTTGAGAGCAATACCAACTCATGTAAGTAAATGGCATATTCAAGCATACTTTGATGAGTTTTGTTTTAGAATTAATCGCTCTCAATTTAAAACCAGCATATTTCATAAAACGATTAATAGAATGGTAGAAAGTAAACCAATATATCAAAATCAAATAAAACAGACGCTAAGCGTATAACTCAAAAATTTAATAATAAATAATCATTTAACAAAAGAGAATTGTGAGATTTTTGAAACAACTATAAATAGTAAAATAGAAAGAAAACCATTAACAAAATAACGTTTTACAACACCGTACAAAATTAATTGCTTGCTTTTTGGTTACTTGCGAAAATCCTCGCGAATTTTCTTTGTCAGTAATTATTTATTAACTTTATTACTTAACCAAAGCAACTAATCTTGTACAAACACGTTGGCAATAATTAAAATGACGAACATAAATTCAACATTAAAACAAATGAATAATTAAAATTCTATACTATGAAAAAATATTATTTATTCTATTAATTTCAATATTTACTCAATCGTGTGTTGAAAAAAACAAAGAGAGTAAAAGCAAAATTAGTATAGATTATTCAGGAGAATATATAGGAACTTTTACCGATATAAAAAATAAGGGAGGAGAAATTGAATTGAGTCTTTTTCAATCGCGAAATGGTCAAACTGGAGGAACTATAAGCATAAAAAAGAAAGACGAGAATTTAATTACAGGAATTGTAAATATTAACGGAGATGAAAATGGGTTTAATGGAAATTTAATTCCATCTGTTGTAAAATATCAAACAGTACCGAAGGAAAATGGAGAGAATATGGCACGATATGATTCTTATAGTTGTGGCTGGAGTTTGTATGGGAAAATTAAAAATGAGGGAAAAATAATTATAATAGGAAAAGCAGTGCCTATGAATTGTTCGGAATCGAATATTATGGAATTTACTTTAGAAAAAAAATAACTATTGCCAACACCGTGTATAATTAATTGCTCGGTTTTAGCCAATTTACGAAAGTCCTCGCGGACTTTCTATCTGTGTTTTATTTACTAACTTTAGTGCTTAAAACACGCAACTAATCATACACAACAACGTTGTGCAACAGTTAAAAAAAAATCGTGAAAGCATTAATATTTATAATTTTGATTTCAATTTCGTCTTGTAAAACCGAAAATATTGAAAAATCAATTAGTGGAAATTTTACAGGAATGAATGGTGAATTTTCAATTACACTTGACAGTATTGATTCTGATGGAAAAAGCTTCAAAATAGATTCTATAAGAGTAATTAATAATTCGTTTGAATTTAAGAACCTTAGAAGTAAAAAAACAAAAAAGTATCAAATTAAAGTTATTAGCGATTCTTTAAAAAGAACAATTTCTTATATCACAATCTGGTTTGAAAATGAAGATGTTTTTATTGATGGTTTATTAAATAAGGAGAATACATACTTCGATACAATAAAAGTAAAAGGAGGAAAACTAAATGAAATTCAGGCTGGATTTAGTAATATTATGCAAAAACACGGTGATGAATTTGAGAGAAAATTAGCTTTACCTGAAAATAAAGGAAAAGGTGATTCACTTTTTAAAAAGCTAGTAAAATTAATTGAAATTGACCAAATAAACTTCATCTACCTAAAACCAAATAATGAAATTTCATTAGAAAACATAATAAGATTGTCTAGTCAAATATCAAATGATAGTTTAGAATTATATTACAACTTACTTGATAGTAATTTAAAGTCATCTAAAAATGGAGAAATTCTTTTTGAACAAAAAAAGTTGGATAAATTAAAAGTTGGTGATTATATTCAGAATTTTACTGCACGTGATTTAAATAATAAAGAAATAGCAATATCAAAATTTAAAGGAAAAATTATATTGTTAGATTTTTGGGCTTCTTGGTGTATGCCTTGTCATGAACAGAATCAAAAAGAATTTTCTAAAATTTATGAAAAATTTAAAGATGAAAATCTTGTTATAATTAGCTATTCTTTAGACAAAAAAGATGCTAAAGAAAAATGGAAAGAAGCCTCTAAAAAAGATAATATTACTTGGGTAAATATTTCAAATTTGAAAGGTTTTAATGACCCAATTTCAAGACAATATAACATATCTTCTATACCTAATAGTTTTTTAATAAACCAAAAAGGAATTATTGTAAAATCTTTTAAAGATTATAATCCTGACAATGAAGTTATAGAAAGTGAAATTTTAAAATTAATAAAATAAAACTACACACAACACCGTGTATAAAAAATTGCTAAATTTAGCATAAACTAAAACTTGTTGCTTTTTTGCTAACTTCTGAATTTCCGCTGGAAATTCCTCGTTCACAAAATCGCAACTTTTAATACACATATACGTTGGCAACAAGCACAAATCTGAACGCTGAAAAATAAAAACTTGAAGAAAAATAAAAGGAATTCAATAATACTGACAATAATTTTACATTCGTTTATAATTCTTGGAGTTGGTCACGGAATTGGAATAATGGGAATTATAGATATTGCAAGTATTCCAAATTTGATTGAGAATTATGGTTTTACTTTGAATGGAGAATTTAGTAATAAAATTATGACAATCGGACTTATATCATTAATTGGAAAAATATTATTAATTATTAGTTTATTTCTCAAAACTAAATTGTGCGAACGAATTCTGGAAATTGTTGGAATTCTTCTTTTGTGGATTTCTGTCTATTTTCTAACTTCTGGAAATTGGAATTATAATTCTGTTTATGAAATTGCTTTCTGGACAAGTATTCCATTTCTAATTTCATCTTTATGTTTAGCATATCTAATAATCCAAAAAACTGAACTGAATGCAAAAATCGGAAAAAAATTTGAATGAAAAACTTAAATTAAAACACTTATTAGAATCTGAAAATTTTCGAATAAGAACAGCAATGTTTATAGGAGAAAAAAGAATATCTACATTGAAAAGTTTTTTTGATGGAATTTATTATTCATTTGATATATATAATATAAAAGAGGAAAATATATTTTTAGGATTAAACGAATGGACAATAAAACACTATAACTGGAAAGAAACATCTGCCGGTTGGAAAGATATAATTTTGAAAGAATGTGAAAATGATGAAGAAAAAGCAGTAGACGAATTTTTTAGAATATATGATAAATTTAAACAAAAGCCAGTTGCCAACACCGTGTATAATTAATTGCTTGGTTTTAGCCAATTTACGAAAGTCCTCGCGGACTTTCTATCTGTGTTTTATTTACTAACTTTAGTCCTTAAAACACGCAACTAATCATACACAACAACGTTGCCATTCATTGGCCGAAAACGCTCAAAACCGAAAAATAATATATGATTAAAAAAATCACAGGAATTGCATTTTTATTAATTGCATCTTATTTTACAACATATAGTCTTTATAAAATTTTATCAAATCCGAATCATTTGTGGTTAGGTATTAAAGAGTTTTTAAGTGGTAATTTTGGAACATTTAGCATTGTTATTTTGGCAATTTACGGAGCATATCTTTTCATTATTTTCTTATTATTTAAATATGGTCTTAAATGGACAAAATTATTACAACGACTAAAATTAAAAACGAACTGAATGCGGAATTTAGAAAGTTACGGAATTGCTAACTCAAACGGAATTGAAAATATTGCGGAATAAAACGCTGACTGCATTTACTCAAACGCTGAAAATCTGAAAATGGAATTTAGCAGAATAAATTGAACTCTGAAAAAACAACGAAATGGCAACACCGTGTATAATTAATGGCTAGTCCTCGCCTACTTACGAAAATCCTAGCGGATTTTCTATTCGGTTTTTATTTGCTAACTTAGTTGCTTAAACACGCCACTAACCATACACAAAACCGTTGGCATTAATATAAAATGACAGAAGACCTAACTAAAAGAATAACACAATTTTTAGAAATTGATACTAATTATGCAGTAATAATTAGTGGTGACTATGGAATTGGAAAAACTTATTATTTTAAAAATAAATTATTCCCAATAGTCCGAAAAACTTCAGTTCCAAATTCTGAAAATGAGGAGAAATATCGTCCGATGCTAATTTCCCTTTTCGGAATTAAAAGTGTTGAAGAAATCCAAAAACAAATATTCCTAGAGTTATTCCCACTATTAAAAAATAAAGGAGTAAAAATTGCTTCTGATATTGGTAAATCATTAATAAAAGTATTCTCAGGATTAGATATTGAGCAATATATAACTGATGCAGACACTTCTTCTTCTGATGTCATAAATTATAATAAATTACTACTATGCTTTGATGATATTGACCGAAAAAGTGATGATTTGCAGATTAAGGAATTATTCGGGTTTATTAATAATCTTGTTGAAAACTCAAATACCAAAGTAATAATTATTGCAAATGAGGACGAGTTAAGAAAAGAAGGAGAGAAAAAAGATAAAGATACTTATTCTGTATTAAGAGAAAAAGTTATCGGCGTTTCAATAAAATTCAACACTAATGTTCCAGTAATTTATGAGCAAATTATTAATGTAAAATATAAGGAACAGTTACCAGATTATTTCAATTTCTTGAATGAGTATGGTAAGAATATCATTGCTAGAATTGAACAAAACAATAATAACTTAAGAAACCTAATATTCTTTTTAGAACATTTTAAGATAATATTCAATTCACTAAATGAATATCTAAAAAATGATGAAAACCTAAAACCTTTAGAAAAAGAAATATTTGAATTGATACTAAATTTCACATTGCCTATTTCAATCGAATATAAAATGGGTGATTTAAAACCAGAATTCTTTGGAGATGTAAAGGACTTATATGTTGGAGGCTTATTTAATATATCAGCTTTTTTAAGCGATGAACCGTCCCTTAAAATAAAATCCAAAGAAGAAAAAATCGAAACTTACCAAGAAGTTTACAAGCGAAAGTATCTTGACGAAAATAATCAAAAGCAGAAAAGTTTTTTTGAATCAATATTCAACTATATAACTGGTAGTTCATCATTTGATATAGGTAACTTGGTAAGTGAGATAAAATCAATTTATATAATTGAAGACAACAAAGTTCCAACAAGAGAGAAAGTTTTAGGTAAACTATCTTACTGGCAATGTATAGACTTACCGATGTCAGAATACAGAAAGCTAACAAGTGAAATGCTTAAATATGTTGACAGTGCTGAGTTTAAACTGGAACAATACCCAACAATATTTCATTATGCAACTCGGTTTAATAATGTACTAAACTACAATTTAGAAAATCTTAAAAAACGATTTAAAAAAGGAATAAAAAAAGGAACATTTCAATATAAGCCTAGTTTACATTTTCATTTATCAATAAGTGCTAGCATTGAATTTTACGAAGATGTAAAAGAGATAGGTGAATACTGTATAGAAGTAAATAAAAAAATAAAGGCGCAATCTGAAAAAGAAGAACTAGAGTCGCTATTTGAACTATTTAAAAGTGACTTTAAAGCATTCTTAGAAAAAGTAAATGAGCCAAATACTCAATTAAGATACTCGCCAATATTTTCTAAATTTAATTTTATCAAATTTTGGTCAATATTCAAGAAAGCAAAAAATACAGAATTAATAGAATTTGGTTTTGATTTAAAAAGTCGCTATACAAAGTCTGTTTACCCAGATTTAAATCCTGAAAAACAGTTTTTAGAGCAACTGAAAGAAAAACTAGAACTCGAAATAGTAAAATCAAAAACAAAAAAATTAGATAAAATTGCATTTGAATTTTTAGTTACAAAAATTACCGAGTCCATAGCAAATTTTGAATAAATACTAATGCCAACACCATATATAATTTATTGCTAGTTCTAGCCTATTTACGAAAGTCCTCGCGGACTTTCTTGGTCGGTAATTATTTACTAAATTAGTTGCTGAAACAAGCAACAAACCATATACAAAAACGTTGTAGCCAATTTGAGAAAATGACAATTCCTGAAATAGGTTGACAAAAAATTAAACACTTTTAGCAACTTATGACACTAACAAAAAAACACCCCTGTCCAAAAAAGAAGTATCAAAAAATTGGTTTTGATCTCAAACTTTCCATCATTGACCAAATTACAAACGGTCAGATTTCTGTAAATTATGCAGCTAAATTGCATGGAATTTCTCGATCATCTATTACCTATTGGATGAAAAAATTGCGTTCCTTTGAACAAAATTCTAAAACAATGAGTAAAAATCAAGAACTTAAAAAACTCAAAGAACGTGTCGAAGAACTCGAGTTCGTTAAAGACTTTCAACAAATGATAATCGCTGATTTTGAGAATAGTACAAATCTTGGATTCGCAAAAAAGTTATTGCCCGAAGCACTGTACAAAGAAGTGGAGAAAAAAATGAAAGACCTTTCAAAGAGAAATGGATCCACCAATGCTTCGGTATAAGCAGACAGGCTTATTACAAAAGAATCAAAAAACAAGAATTAGAACAAAAACAAGCACTTATTATCTTTGAGCTAATAAAGCCCATTAGGCTTTTACAGCCTCGTTATGGTTGTGCAAAAGTATATTTGGATATCAAGGGTGATTTAATCAAAAACGGCATTAAAATGGGGCGTGACAAGTTCTACGCCTTAATGAGAAACTATGGCTTATTGATTAAGAAAACTAAAAAATATCATATTACAACTGACTCTAATCATGGCTTTTACAAATCAGAAGATTTAACTGTAAACCTTGAAATTATAAACGCAGAACAAGTATTTGTAAGCGATATAACCTACATTAAATTAGCATCACAACATGCCTATTTAGCGCTGGTTACGGATGCCTATTCTAAAAAAGTAATGGGCTATAAAATAGATACAAATATGAAAGTAAAACTAGTAAAAGATGCTCTGGAAATGGCTGGCAATAATCGAATTTACAAACATCAAAACACAATTCATCACTCTGATAGAGGGATACAATATTGCTGTCCTGATTTTGCAGATTTTGCCAAAGCAAAAAACATGACTTTAAGTACAACTCAAAACTCAAGCCCATACGAAAATGCTGTAGCTGAAAGGATTAATGGAATTCTAAAACAAGAATTTGGATTAGGGAAAACGATTCCAAACTTTAAAACAGCTCAAAAAATGGTCAAACAGGCTATTGAAATTTATAACAACCATAGAAGACATTACTCAGTAGAGTTGAAAACACCCGAGTTTGCTCACAAAAACCAACAACACAAATACAAATCTTATAGAAAAATGAAAAAATCTATTTTAAATACGTAAGGAATGTTGGTAACTTTTTTAAAACCCGGAGGGAATTTTTTAAAAAAGTTATCAATGTTCCGATTACTAAACACTATTTTTGATCATAAAATTCATAACAAAAATTGACAACCTATTTCAGGAGAAGACACAAATGTTAATTGAAGATAAACTTTGTGATGAAATAATATCCTATCCGAAAATTGACAATCAAACTACAGTCTCTATTTGTGGAGCAGCCGATTTAGGAAAATCATATCTGTCAAAAAAAATTGCCGAATCGCTAAGCAAACGGAATTTAAAAACGAATCATTTGACTTTGGACTCCTATCTTATGGATAGAAAAACTCGGAACAAAAAAGGATTGAGTGGTTATGATATTGAAGCTTACAATAAAAAAGAAGCTCTGAACAATCTGATAGAGTTAAAAAATGGAAAATCAATTGAATTTAAACCCTACAACCATAAAGATGGAGAAAAGGGGTTTGATTCTATGAAAATGAATCCTGCGGACATCTTAATCTTTGATGGATTGCACTCAATGCACTCATCTTTTTTACCTTATGTTGACATTACTATTTTCATATACACCAAAGATGAATATTTAAAAAAAATACGACGACAAGCTGATTTAATAAAACGGAATTACACAACTGAATTTTCCGAAAAAATATCTGAAAACGAATTTAATCTATATAAAACCAATATTGAGTCATATAGAGAGAAAGCTAATTATCTATTATTTTTAGAATCTAAATGGAAATATAAATTAATAAAAACTGGCTACAACACAGTGTATAATTAATTGCTACGGAATTCCTTCGCAGGAATTCTCTCGAAATTAATTACTTTTGAGTACGTCGGAAAATCCTAACGGATTTACCGCAACTAACCATACACAAACCGTTACCCAACATTAGAAAAATTAGCAATGAATAATAATTGTATTGGATGTAGAACTAAACTTAATTTCTTCACCAAACCAAATTTTGGAGGAGGAAAATTAAGTGATGGAAATCGAGTGTGTAGAAATTGTTTTAAAGCTTTAACCAAAATTGACATTAAATTTGGAATTACCTCCAAAACGAAGTATGATTCTGAGACAGTGTTAAAAATTTTAAACAGTAAAAATCACAATGAATTAACGACTGAACAAATTTTAAAAACTTCCACTAAGTCAATAGATGAAAATACATCGGAACATACATTTCAATTAAACGCTGAAAAACTTATTCCATTTATAAATCAACAACAAGAACAAAGGAAGGAGGAAATCAAAAATTTTAATTACGAACCAATACAAATTCAGCGGCAAGGAATACAATTACTGGAAAGCCTGAATATCATTGATAATACAAAAAACAGTGATACAATTAAATCACGTTTTGAGTTTGTTGAAAAAATTTATGATGTTTTCATAAAAGCTTCATACAACAAAAGATATATTACCGACTTGCAGATTGCAGTTGATGAATATAAGTCTACGTATTATGACAAGGTCATCAATGATTATGAACTTGCGTTACTCGTGAAACCAGAATTCGAAAAGTTAAGTGTATTTTACGGAGAAAGTTTAATGAAATGTTTTAGAAGATTTTTCAAGGAACAGGGAGAGCAAATATCAAATTTAAAACAACAAACCGCAATTGATAAAAGACTTGATAAAATTCTAAAAGAAATTGATGTAATTAATCTTGAGATGGTATCGAATGGATTGAGTACACCTAATTATGATAAATACCATTCAGAATTAGAAATGGTGAGAAAGAAAATTCTTGAAAACAAGTATCGCAAGAACGTTGGGTAACAACGTATAAGAATTTATGGCTTACATTTTCAATAATTGAATAATTTGAACAAATAATAGTAAATTGTACTTCCGATAAATACGAACTCGCTTGCCCTTCTGATTCGCACGCGGCTCGGAACTTTTGGAACAAAAAATAATAATAAAGGTTTCGCCGCTTCAAGCCGCACGCTGCGCCAGACGCCACAAATCTTATACAAACACGTTGTCCTGCATAATCCTTACAAAGAATGTTTAGTTTTTATCTAAGATAATTATAGTTTCAATTCAACTTTGTTAAAGCACGTATGGGGAATAAAATAAAAAGCTTTTAATTCAACATATTATCTACCATTTGTACATTTTACCTGAGAACTTTTTAACTACAATTCAACTTTCTGATTTGGTGTGCGTCTAAAAAAAAACTCGGATTCAAGATATTAGCTACCATTCGTACATTTTACCTGAGGGCTTCTTAGCTTCTATTCAACTTTCTGATTTGGTTTACGTCTAAAAAAACCTATAATTCTAGATCTTAGCTACCATTCGTACATCTTACCTGAGAACTTCTTAGCTTCTATTCAACTTTCTGATTTCGTTTGTGTCTAAAAAAAGACCTCGAATTCAAGATATTATCTACCATTCGTACATTTTACCTGAGAGCTTCTTAGCTTCTATTCAACTTTCTGAAAAAATTACAGGATGAATAATTACGTCAGGACAACAATGTATATAAAAAATGTGTCAAATTTTGCTATCTTTGAGTTCTCCCCTACTTTTAAAAAACAATTACATCTGAAAAATTCGTCTCCACAAAAGACACACTTTTCATATACCAATCCGTTGGCAACAAGCAAAAAATGAAATATAAATTAAACATATTACTTCTGATTATAACTTTAATTTCTACAAAAGCAATTGCTTGTAATTGTTCTATTCCGAAAAGTTTGAAAGCTGTTCAAGATTACGAATTTGAAAATTCTGAATGTATTTTTATAGGAGAAGTTTTGAAAATTGATTCTGAAAAAAACACTTTTGAAATTAGAGTTGTGGAATCTTTTAACGGAGATGAAATTGGAAAAATATATAGTGGAATTTACGACAATCAATGTGGACCAACAATTGACGGAAAAGGAAAGTGGTTGATTTACGCAAATTCGTACGAAAATAAAATTGAAATAAATACTTGTGGACTAACTCGTAGTTTTGAATATCCTGAAAGTAATATAACTGCAACATCTGAATTTTTAAAAACATATGAAAAGGAATATAAACAGGAAAAACGAGATTCTGACTTAAAATTCAGAGCGCAATTAGATTTAAAAAATGAAATAATTAATTTAAGGAAAAGAAGGAAGTAAAGAAAGCCAGTTGCCAACACCGTGTATTAAATATTGCTATATTTGGCTAAACTAAAACTTGTTGCTTTTTTGCAAACTACTGAATTTCCGCTGGAAATTCCTCGTTCACAAAATCGCAACATTCAATACACAACCACGTTGCCATCCATTTGAGAAAAACAGTTCTAATATTGATTTTTGGTCTTCTGACCAACTTTGTGGTTTCACAGGAAATCCACTCTGAATATGTATTCAAAAAAGAAAAAACTAAATCAAAAATTGGAAGTGGCATTAAATGGAATTATGTCGATTCTGACAGTTTAGTACTTTACGAAAACGGAACTTTTCATCGGACTAAATTCTATCACTATCACGAAATAATTTACTCGGAATTAAAAGGAGAATGGAAAATTGAAAACGACACTCTAATTCTGAATATAAGACTGGAGAAAGAAAGTAAATCGGACAAAAAATGGACTGAAATTAATTCGACCATAAGTTACCGAATAAAAAGACGGAAAATAAAACCAATAAACGGATTTGAATTCTATGCGATACGGAATTTGAAACGTGTGAAAAAATAAAAACGTATGGCAACACCGTATAAAAATAATGCTTAGTTTATTGCTTAATCAAGAGTCCGTGCGCTTTTGTTACATCTGATTTTCCTGCGGAAAATCCTCTCACACAAAACCGCACTATTCTTATACATAAACGTTGGCAAACATTAAAAAAAACTGTAACAAACAAGAAAAAGACTAGTCTTTGTAACAAAAAACAATGAAGAAAACATCATTATTAATCAGCCTACTTTTTATAATCACACTTTTTGCTTGTAAAGAAAATAACCGAAAGGAGAATACAATTTCTGAAAAAAGAGAACCAAATAAAGTCATATTCAAAGTTGATGACCGAATAGAAGTTTTAAGAATTGCTTTTAATTTGGCAGTTCAAGACTATATTGACCCAAAAATGCTTCCTTGCGATACGGACTATTCAAAACGTGTAAATAATCACTTTAAGGAATTTAAAAATCATCAACTTATTAAATACATTGACGAATTACCAAACATACATTTCGATTTTGCAACAATAGGTTTAATGTACGAAAATTGTGAATCGTTTGAATTTGAAAATATTTATTCAAAAGAACTTTCAAGTTTTGGAATTACAAAAGGCGAAATAGACTCATTAAAACCACTTTTGGTTGACTTTTATAAAATATCTAATTTTAAAACTTTCTTTAGTGAAAACAAAAAATATTACGGAAATGCTATCGAAAAAATCGAAAAGCAGGTTAATGATGAAAAACTTTTTGATTATGTTTTAAACTTTTTTCAATCGAAAGAACAAGGTTTAGAAATGGAGGTTTTTGTTGAACTAACCAATTCTTCTAATAATAAAGCCATTTCTTTTTATGATAACTACAATCCAAAAAAAAGAGCAACATTGTTAGGAAACATCTGCGAAAAGAAAGATAGTATAACAACTACAAACGAAATTCTGGAATTAGATAATAACAGACGAGGAACTTTATATCACGAAACCTCACATCTTTTTACAGACAAATTATTAGACAAATATATTGGCGAATTAAATCAATACAAATCGCTATGTAAAAATTGTAACGATACGCAAATAAAAGATGAAATTGACCATCTAATTGTTTACCCTTTACAAGAATTATTGTCCTATAGACAATTCGGAAAAGATGATGGACACAGTTTTTATCTAAATAAATGTAAAGATGTAAGAAAAGATATTTACATCAAGTTAAGTGAATATAAACCTGAAAATGGAATTCCGTTTGAGAAAACTTATATGGAATGTATGGAATTAATAAAACAATCAGCATCTGAAAAATAACGATTTGCCAACACCGTATATAATTTATTGCTAGCTTTTTGCTTACTTGCGAAAGTCCTCGCGGACTTTCTTGGTTGGTAATTATTTACTAAATTAGTTGCTTGAAACACGCAACAAACCATATACAACAACGTTGTAGCCAATTTAAGAAAATGTATCGTCCTAAAATAGGTTGACTAAAAATTAAACACTTTTAGCACACTATGGAAACACCAACAAATCAGGCCTGTCGAAAAGACAGCTATCAAAAAGTTACTTTCGAGTACAAACTTTTTGTCATTGACCAAATCAATAATGGTCAAATATCCGCTAACTTTGCTTCTAAGAAGTACAATATTTCACGAACAACAATACACTACTGGATGAAAAAATTAAGCAACTATTCCAATCAAAAAACCTTTATTTCAAAAGATGATGAGATTAAAAAACTCAAGGAAAGAATCGAGGATCTAGAAGGAATCAAAGAATTTCAACAAGAATTAATTGTTGAATTTGAGAAAGTTACGGGGGAGGAACTCTCAAAAAAGTACTTGCCCGAGGGATTGGCAAACGAAATTCAAAGAAAGAAGAAAAAGCTTTCAAAATAAAATGGATTTACGAATCGCTCGGGATTACAAAACAAGCCTATTATCAAGGTGTTGAAAGGGAAAAAGTAAAAGAATTGGCAAGAGAAAAAGTGCTGAATTTAGTGCTTGAATACCGAAAAACACTACCCAAAACTGGAACAAGAAAGCTGTACGAATATTTAGAACCAAAACTAATGGAAATCAATATCAAAATGGGGCGAGATGCCATAAACGATTTACTACGCTTAAGAGGAATGCTGATTAAAAAAACCAAGCGTTATTTTATTACAACAGACTCCAAACACTTCTTTTATAAATCGCCTAATTTATTGACTGACTTGAAAATAACTCATAGCGAACAAGTCTTTGTAAGCGATATTACTTACATTAAAACCGATTCGGGTCACGCCTATTTAGCCCTTGTAACCGATGCGTATTCTCGTAAAATTATGGGCTGGAACTTGCAAGACAATATGAAAGTTTCGATGGTAAAAGAAGCATTAAGTATGGCTCATAAAAACTGCATTTTTAATCACAAAAACATCATTCATCATTCCGACAGAGGAATCCAATATTGCTGTCCAGATTACTCACAATATGCACAAAATAAAGGATTTATATTAAGCACAACCCAACAGTATGACCCTTATGAAAACGCAATTGCAGAACGAATAAATGGTATTTTGAAGTACGAATTTGCATTAAAAAACACTATTAAATCTGTAGAAATCGCTCAAAAAATGGTGAAAGAAGCAGTAGCACTTTACAACAACCAAAGAATGCATTGGAGTTTAGATTTAAAAAAACCACAAGAAGTTCATTTACAATACAATCAACATGAAAACAAAAATTATAAACGAGTTAAAGTTACTACTTTAGCGCCGTAGGAATGTTGATAAGTTTTTAAAACCCGAAGGGAAATTTTTAAAAAACTTATCAATGTTCCGGCAATAAAGTATAAATTTGAAAAGCAATTATTAACCTTAAAAAAGGTCAACGTATAATAGGATAAGACAAAAATCGTGAAAGAAAGAATAATCGGAATTGATATTGCAAGAGCATTAGCGGTTATCGGAATGATAATCGTTAATTTTAAAGTCGTACTTGGCGAAAATGGATTGAGTTGGGTTAAATCATTTGCAAGTGCTTTTGATGGAAAGGCAGCAGCAACTTTTGTGGTTTTAGCAGGAGTTGGACTTGCTTTAATGACAAATTCCGCATTGAGAAATAATGATAGTCAAAAATTAAAAACCGCCCGAATAAGAATTGCAAAAAGAGCCTTGTTCCTTTTCATTGTCGGACTTTCATATATAGTAATATGGCCAGCAGACATTTTACATTTTTATGGTATTTATATGCTTGTTATTTTACTTTTACTATCAAGCAATGAGAAAATAATTTTAATTTCAACAATTGCATTAATACTACTTTACCCATTAATTTTTGGCTTTTTGAATTACGAAACAGGTTGGAATTTTGACACTTTAGATTATCTCGATTTTTGGACATTTAATGGCTTTTTCAGAAACCTATTCTTAAATGGTTTTCACCCAGTAATTCCTTGGACTGCTTTTATGCTTTTTGGCTTTTGGTTTGGTAAACAGGATTTGAAAAGCGACCGATTTATCAAAAAAGCATTTTGGGTTAGTTCAATTGCTTTTGTTGTAATTCAAATTTTATCATACTTGACCATTTCATTTTTATCAGAAGGAAGCCAACAAACTGCAAGTGAATTGTCAGAAATTATTGGAACAAACCCAATGCCACCATTACCAATTTATATGTTTAATGGAATTGCAATTTCCATATCAATAATATCAGCTTGTATCATAATCGGAAAAAGATTTTCAACGAACAAAGTAATTTTAGCTCTAAATAAAACGGGACAATTAGCTCTAACGTTTTATGTAGCTCACGTAATTTTAGGAATGGGAATTATTGAAGCAATTAACCCAGAAAAAATGGGAAATTATCCAATAGAATTTTCAGTAGCATATGCTCTAGCTTTTAGTTTATTATGTGTATTGTTTGCAACTTACTGGCTGAAAAAGAGAAAAAATGGACCAGTAGAATGGGTAATGAAAAAAATAATCGGATAGAAAAACTGGCTACAACACCGTATATAATTTATTGCTAGTTCTAGCCTACTTACGAAAATCCTCGCGGATTTTCTATTCGGTTTTTATTTGCTAAATTAGGTGCTTAAACCACGCAACAAACCATATACAACAACGTTGTACAACATACGAATGAACAAACTGCTAACATTAAATATTCTGATTTTATTACTCGTTTCTTGCGTTAGTAAAGAAAAAAAAGAAGTGGAATTTTATGTGGAAAATCAAACTTCATTTTTCGGATTAAATCACTCGGATTGGACAAAAAGTTCGTGGATTAGAAAACCAAAAAATCTTAAAATGGTTCACGAATCATTTAAAAAATTCGGATATGGAAAACTCGAAAACCTGATTTCTAAAAGTGAAGACCATTTCTTAATTCAAGGAATTTACATAAAGCGGAATTTTAAGAATGTAGTGGACAGTTTAGAGTTGACCTACAACAAACCTAAAATTCAAAGCAAATATTACGCTGAATTTTGGAATCGCAGAAAAGCGGAGAAAAATGACTCAATCGTTTATAAAATAATACGAGAATTTAACTCTGTAAAATCGGAAAAAAACAACTGAATTATGAAAATCAGTTTGTAAATGACACTTTGGTTGACTTATTGAAAATGGAATTTGACAACGACAATCTAAATTCGGAAAAAGCGAAATCAGATTTTTATACATTAAAGAAATACGGACTTCATCAATCAGCCTATAACCTACTCTATGAACGAGCGGAATATTCTGAATTGGAATTAGACCGAGAAAAATTAAAAAAGGAATTAACAAAAGCAACGGAATTTACTTATCCTTGGTTAATGGATACGGAAAAGTAAGTACGTTGTACAACACCGTATAAAATTAATTGCTAGTTTCTAGCCTGTTTACGAAAGTCCTCGCGGACTTTCTATCTGTGATTTATTTGCTAACTTTAGTGCTTAAAACACGCAACTAATCTTATACATAAACGTTACCACACATTTGAAAAAAATAATCGTCATAGCATCATTAATTCTAATCGGAACGACTGTATTCGGACAAAATAAAACCGAAATTCAATATGAATTGACCAAATTCGATAATCTTATACATATAGAAATATATCGAATTGAGGTTGCTGAATATCAAAGATTAGAATTAATTGAACTTAGGAATGGCGAATTTGAAGGTGATTTAATCCATTCTGTCTGGAAAACAAACAGAAAAGAAGAACAAAAGAAAAAATTACCCAAAAAATAAGAATACCTGAAAAAATGGTAAAAAAATTAATGGTAGAATTGAGGAATAGAGGGTATGAAAACTTGAAAGACTGTAGCGAAATTACAGATTGTATTGTTGGACTGGATGGAACTACAATTACTTTCAATATGCTGAAAAACGGAATTAATAAAAGTGCGTCATACTGGGAATTGGAATTGGACTATTACTACAAAACAAATTCAGTAGAAATACCAAAAGAAGTTTTTGAAGCAAGAAAAATATTTGAAATTATAAACGAAGAAATTGACTTAAAAAAACAATTTGAAAATTATACAAGTCGATTACCAATTGGAAAATATATGTTCAACGGAATAATTATGGAAAAGAAAAAAAACGTGTGGTAACACCGTGTATTAAATATTGCTATATTTGGCTAAACTAAAACTTGTTGCTTCTTTGCAAACTTTTGAATTTCCGTAGGAAATTCCTCGTTCACAAAGCCGCAACATTCAATACACAACCACGTTGTGCATAATTTTACAGAATACATATATGAAATTGATAATTAATATTTTTAGTTTTTTGCTAATTACATCATTTGCTTTTGGTCAAACGAAAAGTAAAATCGAAATAAGTTCTTTAGAATATAATATAGTCGAATTAAAATCAGAATATTTTCCAAATGAAAATAGAATTATAAAAATATTTTTGCCTAAAAATTACGATATCACAAAAAAATATCCAGTTATCTATACTTTGGACGGATATAGTCTTTTTGATTTAACAGCAAAATATGTTGACCAATTAAGCAAACTAACCATAGAGAATGATTATGATGTTGCGACAGATGTCATTCCTCAATCAATAGTTGTTGGAATTTATCATAATAATAGAAATAAGGAAACAACACCTAATTTTAGTAAATACTCAGATGGAGATGAAACTATTTATTTGGAGGGTTCTGAAAAACTAAAAAACTTCTTGTTCGAAGATGTTGTTCCTTACATAAACACAAAATACAATACTTCAGGATATAATTCAATTATAGGACACTCAAATACAGCTCACTTTGTAATATGTTTACCATTTCAAAAAAACAATGCATTTAATGGGATTATCTCACTTTCATTGAGCGGAGAATCCGAAAATTTTAAAAGAAAAATAGAGCCTTATTTAACCACAAATAAAAAGACAAATATATTTATTGGCTATGGCACGAAAGATTATGATTTTAATGAATTTGCAAAAGACTTAAAAGGCAAAGTTTTTAATAACAATTTAAAAATTAGTGAATTTAATGCTAACCATAATGAAATGCCAGCAATATCTTTGATACAAGGCATAAAATTCCTCTTTAATGAATACAGAAACATTGAAGATTTCTATATAGAATCGAATAAAGAAAATTTTGACATAAGAGAATATCTTAAACTTTATCATTCAAAGAATAAAAAGCTCTATGGAATTGAAACTCAAATTAAAGAAGTTGATTTTTATTCTTTAATACAAATGAGTATAAATACCAAAAATAAAAAAGCACTCAATCAAATTATTGAATACGATTTAAAAGTAAATGGATATCCAACACAAACTCACACTCTATTTTTTTATAATAAGCAAATTGGTGATTTTGAAAAAGCTAATTATCTTGCAAATAAAATAATGAACAGTAAAGACGATTTAGAAAATAGAATTCTAAATGCAAATTTGGAATCTTATTATGATTTCTATATTAATGATCTTAAAAATACCGAAATGGGAATTGCTTTTTTTCAACAAGGTCAAAAGAAATTTAAAGACAATCAACTTGAATTCAGTTATTTCATAGCTAAGGCTTCTGTTGAAAACAATACCCAAAAAAGATTAGGGAAAACTAATTTAGAATATTGTTTAAAAAACTATAAAGAGAATAGATATTTTAGAGAAATTGATTTGAAGGAATTAAAAGAAGAGTAAAAAAACTATGCACAACACCGTATATAATTTATTGCTAGTTCTAGCCTACTTACGAAAGTCCTCGCGGCTTTCTTTGTCGGTAATTATTTACTAAATTAGTTGCTTGAAACACGCAACAAACCATATACAACAACGTTGGGCATAATTTAAGAAAAATCCGAAATTGAATAGAATAATAGGAATTATATTTACTTTTTTACTTCTGAATTCTTGCAAGAATTTGGAAAAAAAAGAAACGAAAAAAATACTGAAACAAAAAAGGAACTAACTCAAGCGGAATTTAAAAAGGTGGAATTTAAAAATTCTCTTAACTTGGAATATCAGCTTTTGGGAGAAAATAATGAACAAATAAAATTTTCGAGTTTAAGAAAAATGGCTGAATTTCCAGGCGGATTTGACTCGCTGACTGTTTTTATTCAGAAAAATTTTGAATTACCAAAAGGAGATTATAAGGAAATTGCAGGAAAAGTTAAATCAACTTTTATTATTGACACACTTGGAAAAGTAGTTGATATAAAAATTGTCGAAAAATTGGAAAAAAATTATGATTTTGCTACATATGAAGTAATATCAAAAATTCCAAATTGGAAACCAGCAGAAATTGCAAACGGAAAAAAAGTTAGAATAAAAATTCTAATTCCATTCAAGTTTGTTTTAGAAGAATAAAAAACTATGCCCAACACCGTGTATTAAAAATTGCTATATTTAGCTTAACTAAAAGTTGTTGCTTTTTTGCAAACTCCTGAATTTCCGTTGGAAATTCCTCGTTCACAAAACCGCAACATTCAATACACAACAACGTTGGGTTTAATACAAAACGAAAATTTAGAATAATAATGAAGTTTTGGAAAATACTTATTTTAAATTTATTTATTTCCGTGACTTACGGACAAAATAGCCAACCGAAAAAGTTTGTTTTTAAAAAATCAATAGTTTCTTCCGAAAATGGAATATCTAATTTGAAATCAAAAACGGACTCTTTAATTAATACTAATTATAAACCAAATGGAAATGATTCTTTGATAAATATAAAACTTAAAGAAATACAAATGAATGAATTTCTAACTCAAACACCGGAAACACAAATTTATATTGAAATTCAGAATAATTACATTTGGCGTCATACTGAACAAAAAAATAAAATGATTGGAGATTATTTAATGATAGAAAAAAATAGTGGAATTTTAAACTTTTACAACAAATCCAAATCAGTTAATTATAAAAAATATGACCTTTTTGCTGAAAATTATGAATATAAAATAATTAAAAACCGAAAAGACAGAAAAAAGATAAAGGGTTTTGACTGTTACAAATTGACTTTAATAAAGAAGGACAAAGAAAGCGATTTAGAAAATACAATTTATGAAATGTATGTAACTGAACAAATTGAATTACCAATTCATTCAGTAATAAACTTGTCTAAATATTTCCCTAACAACTTTCCAATGGAAATTAAAATTTGGGAAGAAAAACTTTCTGGAATAATTGAATTCTATGAATTAATAGAAATTGAATAAAGCACTAAACCCAACACCTTGTATAAAAAATTGCTATATTTGGTTTAAACTAAAACTTGTTGCTTTTTTGCAAACTTCTGAATTTCCGTTGGAAATTCCTCGTTCACAAAACCGCAACTTTCCATACAAAACAACGTTGTGCTTAATATATCTCCAAAGCATATTCTTATTTACAATTATATGATTTGCCTGTAATAATTTCTAATTTACGCCACTAACTAATAAAAACAATACTATTGAGTAGCGATTTTTATAAAACATCCATTTTACCGTTTGCAGGAATAATCATCAAATTATGTCGAGCTTATACTAACTCGCAAGAAGATTTTGAAGATTATTATCAAGAAGTGTGCTTACAAATTTGGAGGAGTAAAGACAACTTTCGTGAAGAATCTCAATGGAGCACTTGGGTGTATCGGATTTCATTAAACGTTTGTTTAACCTTACTTAAGAAAAAGAAAAATAATGTTCAACATTTTGTATCTGATTCTATAACTGATGAAGAAACCGAAGACAACTTCTCGTTTTCAGACGAATCTCTAAATTTATTATACGATGCTATTAGAAAACTGTCAGAAATAGATAGAGCAGTTATTATGCTTTATTTAGAAGAAAAATCGCAAAAGGAAATTGCTGAAATTATTGGAACTAACCCCAATAATATTGGTGTACGCGTTAAAAGAATTAAAATTAGATTAAAAAAAATATTAGATGGAAAAATCAATTGAAAATATATGGAAAGAAGGTTTTCTTGAAAGCGACGCATTAGTGGCTCCAAAAGTAAACAACCTTTACAACCAAAAATCAATTCATATTATTGATAAATTTAAAAGAATGTTTAAAATAAATTTGATTGCAATTGTTGCATTCTCATTTGTTTTCTTAGTGGTCTCATTTTTTGTCGGAATACCAATAACTGGTGTCATATTTTTTGTCACACTTTCTGTGCTTGTTATTATTAATAAGAGGTTATTAATCGATTTGGATAAAATAGATATGGGTGTAAGTAGTTATCAATACTTAAAGGCATTTAATCAATGGATAATAAAACAAGTCGATATCAATAAGAAAATTTCAAGATTTTTGTATCCTATTATATTTATTTCAATGCTTTTGGGCTTTTGGTTTAAAGATGCAGAAGGTGTTCCTTTAGGTGAAAGGCTTGTAAGTGAAATTCTTTTTGGTTTTCCAGACACGTATCTCATATTCGGAGTTCCAGTAATAGGAATCGTTATAGCATTAGTAATAATTGGTTTACTAGCCCTTTTTGGAGCTCGAATTTATAAATGGGATTTAAATATTGTTTATGGAAGAGTATTCAAAAAACTAAAAGAATTAATGACAGATATAGAAAGTCTAAGGAGTTAAGCACCTCTTAAAACACCTAATTATAGCGCTTTAAAAAAAAAACGGGTTTTGCATGTAATAATTTTTGATATGGACCACTAACCAAGAAAACAATAAAAAATTATGACACTAAAAAACGCACTTAACTTTTTTGAAGGTTTAAAAACTGAAACAACTAAAAAATCTGAACTTAAGATTTACGAGAAATTTATTTATACACTAGCAGAATTAGAAAATAGAGAATTTTTAAAAGGTGAAATTCAATCTATAGAAACAGAATTGGATAGTTTACAATTAGAATCAAATCCTGAAAACAGAAAAAATTCTTCAAAAAAACACTTAATAAATTTGAGAACTATTTAAAGGAGACTTTCTATCTAACTAACAAAGGCTATTACACTCAATTGTATGGTGGTTTAGGATTATCATTCGGTTTAATGTGTGGTGTTGCTATTTTATCTAATCTTGGTTCTTTAGGTATTTCACTGGGTTTAATAGGAGGAATGGTAGTAGGTGCAATTATTGGACGTAACAAAGATGCTGAAGTTAAAGCAGCTGGAAACATGCTATAATTAGCATCTAAACAAAATATTTCCTTACAGAGATTAGTAACGCTATTTTTTTTAAACATTGATAATTAAAATTTGAAAAGGAAGGATAGTTACTAGCAAACTTCAACACTCAAGGAAACACTAATAATAACATTAATTTTCAAAAAATTTAAATGCCGAATAATTTTCGGTAAGATAAAAACTGACTAAAATGAAAACAATAATAGTATTTGCAATTGTAGTTACAATGTCAATAGTAAGCGCATTCTCTCAAGATATATCAGGAGATTGGAATGGAGAAGCCAAAAGAGGAGAGAAATTAATCACCTTCGTTTTTAAAATAGAAAAGGAGAATTCTAAATATTCAAGTACAATGAGTGTACCTACTTTTAGAGTTTCTGGTATAAAACCTTCAACAACAACTTTTATAGACGGGAAGTTAATAATTGATGGTTCTAATGTTGGAATGAACTATAAGGGCATTTTTAATAAGGAATCGCAACAATTTGAAGGCACTTATAAAGAAGGTGGACTAGAAATGACCTTAAATTTAAAAAAAGGAGCTATAAAAATAGAAGATTTAAGAAGACCTCAAGAACCTGTAAAGCCTTATCCATATTATGAAGAAGACGTAGTTTTTAAAAATATAGAAGCAAAGGTATCGTTGGCAGGTACTTTAACATTACCAAATAAAAACGAAAAATTTCCAGTGGTAATTTTAATTAGCGGAAGTGGTCCACAAGATAGAGATGAAAGTTTTATGGGACACAAACCTTTTTTAGTGTTGGCAGACCATTTAACAAAACAAGGCATTGGAGTATTGCGTTTTGATGATCGTGGTCATGGAGAATCTACAGGTGATTTTGGAAACGCTACAACAGAAGATTTTTCTAAAGATGTATTGAGCGCAATTACATATTTAAAAACTAGAAACGATGTAGACATAAAAAACATTGGCTTGATTGGTCATAGCGAAGGTGGTATTATAGCTCCATTAGTAGCAAATAACTCAAAAGATGTTGCTTTTATGGTGTTGCTAGCGTCTACAGGAATATCTGGAACTGAATTGTCTGTTATGCAATCTAAAACATTAAGGCAATTTCCTGTTAAAGATGAAATAGCTTATGAAAAAAACACAAGAAAAGCAATTGCAATTGTAACTTCTAATAAGAGTGATTTAGAAATTAAAAATGAATTAACGACGCATTATAATGCTTTTATAAAACCAATTCTAACGTCTTTAAATGTTCCAGAAGAGAAGATCAATTTATTTATAGAAAGTCAGTTAAAAACAAGTTTAAAACCATGGTCACGCTATTTTTTACAATATAATCCAGCAGATGAAATTGAAAAATTGCAAATGCCAGTATTGTCATTAAATGGTTCTAAAGATACTCAAGTAAATGCAAAAATAAATCAAGAAGGCATAAGAAAAGCATTGATAAAAGGCGGTAATAAAGATTATGAAATAATAGAATTAGAAAATTTAAATCACTTTTTTCAAGAGTGTGAGACAGGAAATATGGATGAATATAGAAAAATAGAGCAAACATTTTCTCCAACGGCTTTAAAAGAAATTTCTAATTGGATTTTTAAAAGAATCGATGTGAATTAAAAAACCCTAAAAATTCAATAGAAATAAAATACTAAGCACAATCGAGTAGACGGCTGACTACCAAAAAGTAGCCAGTGCGCCTCTCACACCACCGTACGTACGGGTCTCGTATACGGCGGTTCACCAAATTGAAGTTTGCTTCTTATTTATGTAATCTACCATGGGTTTGTAACCTTTTCTTTTAAGTATAGAAAGGGTAATTGTAGTTTTAAGTATAGGGCTTTGGGCTACTGCCCAGCCTCCCATTCTTGTTCTACTCCAAGCATACGCTTGTCCGTTTTCTATTCCTAATCGAATTAGGCTTTTACGTTTTCTTTCTAGTTTTTTCCAATCATGCCAAATGCAATATCGTAACCTATTTCGCAACCATTCATCCAACTTTTTAAGTTTAGCATAAATGTTTGTTAATCGGTAATTATTCATCCAGCCCCTGCAAACTTGATTTAGTCGCTCGAGTCTTTCTAGTAAAGACATTGGTTTGGTTTTCTTGGTTAAACTTTTAAGATTGCGCTTAAACTTTTCCCAACTTTCCTGTTTTACAACTAGTTGATACTGCCCTTTTATGCCTTTCTTATAGATTGGCACAAAACCGTGTCCTAGCAATTTAAAATTTACAGGTCTGCGTATACCACTTTTAGCACCATTTATAGGGAGCTTTAATTTGTCTCTAAGAAACAAATACATGCTATTTCCTATTCGTTTTGCCTCGCTTTTGCTTTTAGCATACATACTAAAATCGTCTGCATAACGCACATATCGTACCCCTTGTTTTTGCATTTCTTTATCCAGAACGTCTAATATAATATTAGATAGTAATGGACTTATTGGACTGCCTTGTGGAATTCCTTTTCGGCGTTTATAAAGTTTTCCATTTATTGAAATGGGAACTCTAAGCCATTTTCGGATTAAACGCAAGGTGGTTCGGCATTGTACTTTGTTGTAAATAAGTTGCAGTAGGATGCAATGGTCTACTTCATCGAAGAATCCTTTTAAGTCAATATCTACAATATCCTGATAGCCATCATTGATGTATCGCTGGGCTTGTAGTACTGCCTTTTGGATGTTCTTCTGTGGGCGAAATCCGTAACTAAAGGTTTCAAATTCGTATTCGAACTTAGTCATTAATTGTTGGTTTACCCCCTGTTGTAACCATCTGTCTACTACCGTTGGTATTCCTAAAAGTCGGGTTTTACCATTTCCTTTAGGGATCGTTACTCCTAAAATTGCTTGTGGTACATAGCTATTATTACAAATGGATAGCAGTAGTTCTGACCTATTTTCCCTAATGTATTCAGGGAGTTTTTGATGCGACATACTGTCTATTCCGCTTGCTCCTTTATTGCGCATAACTTGACGTGCTGCTTTATAAAGATTCGTAGCTTCTAATACTTGGGCAATCATAGTTTTAAATAATTTGTTTACTCCTGTTGAGCTAAGACTAGGCTAGCAATGCCTCCTAGTCGAATTACAACGTAATTTAATGTTCAGTCCTTCCTTACTTGTGAGACCGTGAGGGTTTTTCCCTCCTCGTTTCCTGTAAGTACTATGACTTCTGCTGACTTCTCTATACAGCCAACTCGTGGCTCTAGAGACCTCCCCAGGTAATGGCATCTTCTTTCACTCAATTCCTGCCGTATCTACATACTTACCCTTTTGTTACTCTTTTGGGCGTTACAATGATGTGCTTGCTTACCCAAGTAAATATGCCTCTGTATACGATTTCTGTTCGTCAGTACCGAGTTTTGTAGTCTCGCTTTCTTCAGATGTAACTTCGCAGTTACCACCCTTGCGACTTACTAATGCTTCAAGACGTTACTCCTGTGCATAAGGGACTTGCACCCTCTAGATGAATAACTTATCTTGCGATAAGTTAAAGATGCCCATACTGGGCACACACACCGTATAAAATTTATTGCTGGCTTTTTGCTCACTTACGAAAGTCCTCGAGGACTTTATTGGTTGCTAATTATTTAGTAACTTTACTACTAAACCAACACAACAAAGCTTATACAAACACGTTAGCACCAATATGAAAGCAACAAACTGAAAACTATGATTTTATCAATTTTACTAAGCATAATACTTATTGGACTTGGAGTGATTCATTTCTATTGGGTTCTCGGAGGGAAATTTGGTATTGAGGCATCGTTGCCGACAAAGGAAAGTGGAGAAAGAGTATTGAATCCGAAAAAAATTGATACCGCAATCGTTGGAATAGGATTAACAGCATTCGGAATTTTTTATGTTCTTAAATCTGAACTTTTTGAATACAATTTACCTGTATGGATTATGAAATACGGAAGCTGGATAATACCAATAATATTTATTTTTCGAGCAATTGGGGAATTTAAATATGTCGGATTTTTCAAAAGTATAAAGAAAACTGATTTCGGGAAATTGGACACAAAATTATTTTCGCCTCTATGTTTGATAATTGGAATATTTGGAATTATAATTCAACTAATGAAATAAAAAACTGGTGCTAACACCGTGTATAATTAATGGCTAGTTCTCGCTTACTTACGAAAGTCCTCGCGGACTTTCTAGTTAGTTTTTATTTGCTAAATTAGGTGCTTAAACACGCAACAAACCATATACAAACCGTTGGCAACAATTAATGCTGAACGTAAATTGAATAGAAATCAAACCGGAGCTATAATTATTATAGAATTTGTGCTTTCTTATCTATTTTTAGATTCCAGTTTTGTAACCATATCTTTTGCATAACTATTTTCTGAATCCAGTGCAAATGCTTTTTTATATGCCTTTAATGCCTTTTTTTTATTACCACTAGAATAATATATCTGACCTAAACTATCCCATATGTTACTATTATTAGGAAATAATTCAATGTTTAATTCAGCGATTATTATGGCTTTATCAAGCTTATTATTTCTCGAAAGTATTCCGCCCAATCTACTCAAATAAAAGGGTTTGTCTATTTTATCACCAAATTTCATTTTGATGCTAGATGCTAGTTCGTTGGGTGCTCCTTTATAGTGATATGCAAAGTCTAAAAGTGTACTTACAAAATTTACTTCAATGTTTTTTGGGGTATATGTTGGATCAAAAAACATTTTATCAACCCACCACCCAATTCTAGACACACTATCTGTTAATGAAGAGGTCGCGTATAAAATCACTATATCTTCCTCAGGAAACCATCTAAAATCGTAAAAGAAAGTTGCATTGCTACCATCATGAGCGACCATATTTGTTCCTCGTGGAGTTTTAAAAATTACCCATCCGTATGCATAATAACTTGTTTCTCCCTCAAATTCGAGAATATAGGGAGTGGTTAACTTCTTTGTGGCAGATTTGGATAGCACTTTATTTGACCTTAAGGCTAGATACCATTTAAACATATCTTCTTGAGTAGAGTTAATTCCTCCATTTCCAAGTAATACCCGAGATACTTTACCATCCTGTTGGTAACGTGATACCATACTTCCTGTATTTATAACTTGATAATTATAGCCTTTAGCTAGAATACAGTTTTCCCATTTTGGCAACAGATACCCTGTATGATACATTTCAGCAGGTAGAAATAAATACTCATTTAAAAATGACTCATAAGATTGCCGAGAAACCAATTCAATAATTCTTGCTAAAATACTATAGCCTGCATTAGAATATTCGTGCTTTTGACCTGGTTGATGTAATAATTTTGTTGCAAACAATTGTTTAAAATAATCATTAACAGAAATATGATCAAAGTCACTATTACCAATACCCTGAGTAATGCCTGCTGAATGAATTAATAATTGATGAATTGTGATATTTTTTTTGTCTTCTGGTAAATTTTTAAAAAACTTACTAATTGGATCTTCCTCTTTTAATTTTCCTTGTTCCTCTAATTTTAAAATTGCCGTTGCAGTAAATTGCTTAGAAACTGAGCCAATGTCAAAAACTGTTTTGGTAGTATTTCTAACATTCTTTTCTTTATCTGCCATTCCAAAAGCTTCATTATAAAGAACCTTATCACCCCTTGCTATTAGAACAGCTCCAGTTAGTCCATTTTTTTCACTTTCCTGTAAATAGGCTGATATTCTATCAATAGCTTGCTTATCCTCATTTTGCTGAGCAGTTACCATAAATGTGCCTGTAGTTAAATAAGCAAGCAGGATGGTTAATTTTGTAATTTTCATTTTACTATATATTTTAAATTATTCATCAAAGAAACAAGCATTTAGTCTTTTAAAATTTATAAAGTTATATACTTCCCAGTATTGGTTACTAAACCCTTAAAAAAAGGGATATCTTGTTTTTATAGACTTTCATAACATATTTTAGCCCTTAGCTACCAAATCTTAAAATGAATTGATTTAAAGATATATCTTAGCCTTATGAATAAAAAATGGGTTGAAATAATTATCAATATTCTGTTCTGGATATTTAGCTCATGGCTAATAGTGTATTCATTTTCCATCACTGGACATCTTGTAGAAGTTCGAGAAGGAGTGATTACTGGGAATATAGAACACAGCTATTCACTAATTAGCTTCTTTATGATTGGTCAGCCTTTTTTCGCCATTTATTTTTATGCCCAAGTCTATTTAATACAAGGATTAAAAAAGAGATCGAATATTCTTCCATTATTCATAAAATCTACCCTGTTTGCATTATTATTTTTAGGGCTTTTTAATGCGATTGTTTTTTTATTTTTCAAAAGCTACATCCATGTTATTTGGTTTCCCTCACTATGGTATGGCATATTTATTTTCTATACAACAATCGCCGTAGGATACGGGTTTGTTAAGGTTTGGTTTACTATAGAACGAGACAAAAGGCAATTGGAATTGGTGAAAAATCAAACCGAGCTAAAGCTTTTAAAATCCCAATTACAGCCTCATTTTTTATTCAATACCATGAATAACTTATTGGCGATGGTCGATCAGAAGAACAATCCAAAGCTTGCAAAGAGCATTGATAAACTATCTGGTTTATTGCGTTATGTAGTTTACGATACTAAAAATGAAAAAGTACCTATCACACAAGAAATTCTCTTCCTTCAAAATTTTGCTGAATTGCATTTATTGCGATTTGAAGAAGATGAAATCGATTATACTTTTACTATTAAAGGAGAATACGACCAACAAGTCATTGAACCTGGAATCTTATTATGTTATATTGAAAACGCCTTTAAACACGGCGTGCAACCCGAAGAAAAATCGTTTATTAGCATACATATAGACATAAGCAATAAGGATAAATTAAACTTTAGTATAAAAAATTCGATCCCCTCCTTTACTCCTAATCATGAAAAAGGTGGCTTTGGAATCGCATCCAATACCAATCGATTAGAATTAGCATATCCCAATAAACATAGCTTAGAAATTAGCAAGACATCTGAATATAAGGTGGAATTAAAAATTGAAACCGATGAAAGTAATCATAGTAGATGATGAGCCAAAAGCGTTAGAATTAATCGCTTCTTATTTAAAACATTTCGCAAGTTTTGACTTGGTAGCAACTTTTAGAAATGGTTTAAAAGCATTGGAGTTTCTTAATACCAATACAGTAGATGTGGTTTTTCTAGATATAAATATGCCACATTTAAGCGGTTTATCTTTGTCCAAAATGATAGCACCAAAAACGGCTATTGTATTTACAACCGCTTATTCTGAACATGCCCTAGAAAGTTATGATGTAAACACCACCGATTATTTATTAAAACCCATTAGTTTGGAGCGTTTTTCAAAAACTATTACCAAGCTAATCGATAAGCAAGAGCAGCAAAATAGTACTATACCAAACAATCTTGAAGCATCCCCTACTCTTTTTGTAAAGAGTGGATTAGAAACACATCAATTGCAAATTGTAGACATTAATCACCTTCAAAAAGACGGAAATTATATGTACTATTTTGTGAACGATAAAAAAATAATGGCTAGACAAAGTATTGGAGAAGCCTTAAATACTTTGCCAGAAAATTTTATCCAAATTCAAAAATCCTATATCGTTAATTTATCTAAAATAGATTCGGTTACCTCTACGCATGTACATATTGGTAACACTCAAATACCTATGGGCACTCAATATAAGCCCATTGTAATAAATAAATTTAAGTAATTATAGCTACCGTATTAATGAATAACTGTTGCCAACACCGTGTATAATTCATTGCTAGTTCTAGCTTACTTACGAAAACCCTCGCGGATTTTCTATTCAGTTTTTATTAACTAAATTAGATGCTTAAACACGCAACAAACCATATACAAACCGTTGGCAAACATTTAGAAAAATTGAAGATTTATGAAAATTATTACTTTAATTATACTTTTAGCTTCTTTAAATGCTTTTTCTCAAGAAATCGGAATTTCAGACTTGGAAAAGTTAAAACAAAACTTGACTTCTGAAATAAATAAGCTAAATGATTCTTTAAAAAAAGTTAACATTCAAATAGCCGTCTTGAAATCTAAAGAAATCAAAAAAATGGTTTCGGATTCATCTTTAGTTTCTACAGCAAGAAAAGGAGCTTATATAAAAAAATCGTCTAACGTAATGGGAAAAATAATCACCAAGTTGACAGAAAAAAAACAAGTGACTTTATTGGATTATTTTGATGGCTATTTTGGTGTTTGCACTGATTCAATTTGTGGATATATGAACGAATTATGGATTGAAAAGAACGAAAAAATATATGAATTTATAAAAGTAAAAAAGCAAGAACAAAAAGAACTTAAAAGATTAGAATACGAAAGTAATCTTAAATTAAAAAAAGCAGAATATGCTAAATTAGAAAAAAATTATATTAAAAAATATGGACAGAAAACTTATAATAAACTAAAAGAAGGACATTACTGGATTGGAATGAATAGAGAAATGGCTACAATCTCATTGGGAAGTCCTAAAGACATCAATAGAACTGTTGGCTCTTGGGGAGTTCACGAACAATGGGTTTATGAAAACAGATATCTATATTTTGAAAACGGAAAATTGACTTCTTACCAAAATTAAAAAACGATTTGCCAACACCGTGTATGGTAAATTGCTGGTAAAAGCCTACTTACGAAAATCCTCGGGGATTTTCTTGGTTTGTGTTTTATTTACTAAATTTAGTGCTTAAACTTGCAACTTTTCCTACACAACAACGTTGCCATTAATACGAAAAAAACTTTGCGGATTGAATAAAATGTAGTAACTTTGTAATTACAAAATAAAGTTATGGAAACAGCAATTATACAAATCGGAAATTCAAAAGGTCTGCGTTTAAGTAAGACTATTTTGGAAAAGTACAATATAAAAGACAAAGTTGAAATGATTTTGGAAAAGGGACAAATTATCCTAAAACCAATTGATAGCCCAAGAAAAAATTGGGAAAAAGCCTTTGAAAAAATGCGTGAGAATAATGACGACAGATTACTTTTCAATGATGTATTCGAGGATGAAAACTTTGAGGAATGGAATTAAAGCAATACTCAATAGTACTTGTAAATCTTGACCCGACAATTGGTAGTGAAATTAAAAAAACTCGTCCTTGCGTGATTATATCGCCAAATGAAATAAATAAGTTTCTGAAGACAATTGTTGTTGCGCCAATGACAACAAATTTGAAAAAGTATCCGACCAGAATCGAAGTCAAGCATAACGACAAAAAAGGAATGATTGCAATCGACCAAATTCGGACAATTGACAAATCGAGAATACTAAAAAAGTTTGACCGACTATCAAAATCTGAAATACAGAAATGCAAAGATATTATACGAGAAACGTTTGTGGATTAAAATCATAAACTGACAATAATAACGCTGAAAGTACTAATGGCAACACCGTATATAATTTATTGCTAGTTCCAGCCTACTTACGAAAACCCTCGCGGATTTTCTATTCAGTTTTTATTAACTAAATTAGGTGCTTAAACACGCAACAAACCATATACAAGCACGTTAGCTTTAATGCTAAAAAATGTATCGTCCTAAAATAGGTTGACTAAAAATTAAACACTTTTAGTACACTATGGAAACACCAACAAATCAGGCCTGTCGAAAAGACAGCTATCAAAAAGTTACTTTCGAGTACAAACTTTTTGTCATTGACCAAATCAATAATGGTCAAATATCCGCTAACTTTGCTTCTAAGAAGTACAATATTTCACGAACAACAATACACTACTGGATGAAAAAATTAAGCAACTATTCCAATCAAAAAACCTTTATTTCAAAAGATGATGAGATTAAAAAACTCAAGGAAAGAATCGAGGATCTAGAAGGAATCAAAGAATTTCAACAAGAATTAATTGTTGAATTTGAGAAAGTTACGGGGGAGGAACTCTCAAAAAAGTACTTGCCCGAGGGATTGGCAAACGAAATTCAAAGAAAGAAGAAAAAGCTTTCAAAATAAAATGGATTTACGAATCGCTCGGGATTACAAAACAAGCCTATTATCAAGGTGTTGAAAGGGAAAAAGTAAAAGAATTGGCAAGAGAAAAAGTGCTGAATTTAGTGCTTGAATACCGAAAAACACTACCCAAAACTGGAACAAGAAAGCTGTACGAATATTTAGAACCAAAACTAATGGAAATCAATATCAAAATGGGGCGAGATGCCATAAACGATTTACTACGCTTAAGAGGAATGCTGATTAAAAAAACCAAGCGTTATTTTATTACAACAGACTCCAAACACTTCTTTTATAAATCGCCTAATTTATTGACTGACTTGAAAATAACTCATAGCGAACAAGTCTTTGTAAGCGATATTACTTACATTAAAACCGATTCGGGTCACGCCTATTTAGCCCTTGTAACCGATGCGTATTCTCGTAAAATTATGGGCTGGAACTTGCAAGACAATATGAAAGTTTCGATGGTAAAAGAAGCATTAAGTATGGCTCATAAAAACTGCATTTTTAATCACAAAAACATCATTCATCATTCCGACAGAGGAATCCAATATTGCTGTCCAGATTACTCACAATATGCACAAAATAAAGGATTTATATTAAGCACAACCCAACAGTATGACCCTTATGAAAACGCAATTGCAGAACGAATAAATGGTATTTTGAAGTACGAATTTGCATTAAAAAACACTATTAAATCTGTAGAAATCGCTCAAAAAATGGTGAAAGAAGCTGTAGCACTTTACAACAACCAAAGAATGCATTGGAGTTTAGATTTAAAAAAACCACAAGAAGTTCATTTACAATACAATCAACATGAAAACAAAAATTATAAACGAGTTAAAGTTACTACTTTAGCGCCGTAGGAATGTTGATAAGTTTTTAAAACCCGAAGGGAAATTTTTAAAAAACTTATCAATGTTCCGGCAATAAAGTATAAATTTGAAAAGCAATTATTAACCTTAAAAAAGGTCAACGTATAATAGGATAAGACAAAAAATACTTCCATTCAATAACTTAACGCAACAAATCTAAATTTATAGATTTGTAAAATGATAGTAAAAAAACACAGACGACTTACCCTTAAAGAAAGAGTCCAAATTCAGACACTTTTAAACGAAAAAAAGACCAAAACATACATTGCTAAAACTCTTGATAGAGCACCTTCTACAATCTCCAGAGAAATCAATAAATGGGTGCTAGATAATAATGATATTTATGATGCTGAACTAGCACATTGGAATGCAAAAGATGAGTACGCTAACAAAAGGAATAGAGATAAAATAAGTACATATTCTCTGTTAAGATTTTTTGTATATAAAGGACTTTTATCCAATTGGACTCCTGAACAAATTTCTGGGAGACTTAAAGAATTGTATCCGAATGATCCTATAATGGCTATTTCTCACGAAGCAATATATAGACACATTTATACAAGACCACAAGCTAGTTTAAATAAAAAACTAATCAAGCTGCTCGTTCGTAAAAAAACAACAAGAAACCACTCTAAAAAAAGACGTGGTGGAGGAAGTAAAATAGTCAATCAAGTCAGTATTGACAATAGACCTGGACATATTGAACTTAGACTTGAAGCTGGACATTGGGAAGGTGATTTAGTCATTGGAAAAGATCATAAAAGTGCTATTGGAACCATTGTTGAACGCAAAATAAGATTTACTATAATAGTAAAATTAAACTCTAAAAAAGCAGATGAAGTGGCTAAAGAATTTTCTAAAAAGTTAAATCAATTAAACAATAATCTTAAAAAATCTATGACTTACGACAATGGAATTGAAATGGCAAGACATGAAAAAATTACTGAAAATACCGGTATGAAAATTTACTTTGCTCATCCATATTCTTCTTGGGAAAGAGGTACTAATGAAAACACAAATGGACTCATAAGAAGGTATCTACCTAAAGGAACAAACTTTAATGAAATTAGCGAAAATCAACTCCAAATTATTCAGGAAAAACTTAATAATAGACCACGAAAAATTATTGGGTATAAAACACCTCTTGAAATGATCAATATTGAACTAAAATTAGTAGCTTAGTAACATCAAAAAGTAATAACGTTTTGTTGCGTTACAACGTTGAATCCAAGATTCTTCAACTGTACTTTGTTCACAAATTACATTGGTAGATAAAAATAGATTGTAGAAAATTTGTACAATCTGAATAGGATTAAGCTTATTAACCTACTGACTTTCATTAAACTACACGATATAATAAATTTATAGCTACTTTTTGAAATAGCTTTCTATTAAAGTGACTAATTCTAATCTATTAACTGGTTTAGCCAAGTAGTTGTTGCAGCCTGCTTCAATTAGTTTTTCTTTGTTAGTAGGTAATGCTATACCTGTCTGTGCAATTATAATAACGTCTTTGTTAAATTCTCGAATTTTTCGGGCTGCTTCATCTCCATTTAAGCCTGGCATCTGAATATCCATCAAGATTAAATCAATATCAGGATTCTTGTAGCAAATATCTATGGCTTCAATACCTGTTTTTGCTCTAAATACTTGTTCTTGGAATTCTTTAACGTTGATTGTTAAAAGCATTGCAGACACTTCATCATCTTCCGCAATTAATATTTTTAAACCAGAGACTTTAGGGTTTTTAATCATTTTCTATAAGTTCTTTTTCCTTAGGGTTCGTCAGGTACGGCAGTGTGAAATAGAATACAGAACCTTTTCCTTCTTCGCTTTCTACCCAAATATTTCCACCAAGAAGCTCTACATAGGCTTTAGAAATAGACAAGCCTAAACCTGCTCCCTGATAAGCCATTTTACTCGCAATATCAGCTTGTATAAAACGGTCAAAGATTGGTAATTGTCTGTCGTTGGGTATCCCTATTCCTGAATCTTTTACGTAAAATAGCAATTCTGAAAGACCACTTACATTCCTTAATGTGTATCCCAATTCTATAGTTCCTTCCTTTGTGAATTTAAGAGCATTTTTAACAAGATTGGTCATAATACCATATATTTTTTCAGGGTCTGATTGAATAATAGCCTCTTTTTCTACCAAGGGTTTTTTTATTAAAAAATGCAATCCTTTTTCTTCAACCTCTGGCTTAAAGAAGGAAAAAACAAAATCCATTTGGTTATTAATATTTGCCTCCTGAATATTCACCTCCATAAGCCCAGATTCAATTTTCGAAACACTCACTATGTCATTCAAAATATTAAGCATTCGTTTACCACTTTTCTCGATAATGTTAATGTACTGCTTTTGCTCTTTCCCGGAAAGATTAGGTGTTTTAAGTAAGTCTGAAAAACCAAGAATGCCATTCATAGGCGTACGAATCTCGTGTGACATGTTAGACAAGAAGGCAGATTTTAAACGGTCACTTTCTTCCGCTTGTTCTTTGGCTATAAGCAACTCTTCTGCATGTTTTCTCTTTTCTTCGAATTGAAAGAGCAGCTCTTTGTTAGCAATAATTAACTTTTTGGTTTTTTCCGAGGTAATATCTCTTGCGGCGGCAAACACGCCTAAAACCTTCCCTTTATCGTCTTTATAAATGGATGCGTTGTATGATACGTCGGTTAATTTTCCGTTTTTATGACAAACCGTAAGTGGATAATCGGCAACAAATCCTTTTTCAAAGACCTGCTTATATGCTTCTCGGGCTTTATCTGGTTCGGTAAAGTAATCCGAAAAATCAGTGCCAATTAATTTATTTCTAGACACTCCAGTTACTTTTGTTGATGCTTGGTTTACATCGGTAATTTTCCCTTCAGGCGAAATAGTAACAAGTGGGTCGAGTGATACCTCTATTAGGCTCCGTGCATATTGAGACGATTGTTTTAATGCGGTAACATCTCTTGCCGCGGCAAACACACCTAAAACATTCCCTTTATCATCTTTATAAATGGATGCGTTGTATGATACGTCGGTTAATTTTCCGTTTTTATGACAAACCGTAAGTGGATAATCGGCAACAAATCCTTTTTCAAAGACCTGCTTATATGCTTCTCGGGCTTTATCTGGTTCGGTAAAGTAATCCGAAAAATCAGTGCCAATTAATTTATTTCTAGACACTCCAGTTACTTTTGTTGATGCTTGGTTTACATCGGTAATTTTCCCTTCAGGCGAAATAGTAACAAGTGGGTCGAGTGATACCTCTATTAGGCTCCGTGCATATTGAGACGATTGTTTTAATGCGGTAACATCTCTTGCCGCGGCAAACACACCTAAAACATTCCCTTTATCATCTTTATAAATGGATGCGTTGTATGATACGTCGGTTAATTTTCCGTTTTTATGACAAACCGTAAGTGGATAATCGGCAACAAATCCTTTTTCAAAGACCTGCTTATATGCTTCTCGGGCTTTATCTGGTTCGGTAAAGTAATCCGAAAAATCAGTGCCAATTAATTTATTTCTAGACACTCCAGTTACTTTTGTTGATGCTTGGTTTACATCGGTAATTTTCCCTTCAGGCGAAATAGTAACAAGTGGGTCGAGTGATACCTCTATTAGGCTCCGTGCATATTGAGACGATTGTTTTAATGCGGTAACATCTCTTGCCGCGGCAAACACACCTAAAACATTCCCTTTATCATCTTTATAAATGGATGCGTTGTATGATACGTCGGTTAATTTTCCGTTTTTATGACAAACCGTAAGTGGATAATCGGCAACAAATCCTTTTTCAAAGACCTGCTTATATGCTTCTCGGGCTTTATCTGGTTCGGTAAAGTAATCCGAAAAATCAGTGCCAATTAATTTATTTCTAGACACTCCAGTTACTTTTGTTGATGCTTGGTTTACATCGGTAATTTTCCCTTCAGGCGAAATAGTAACAAGTGGGTCGAGTGATACCTCTATTAGGCTCCGTGCATATTGAGACGATTGTTTTACAGAATTAATGAATGCTTCAAGTTTTTTATACCTATCATCGCTTGCATCTTTTAAAGCCTTATTCTCTTTCCGTAATTCCTGCAACTCACTTAGAAGTTTTCTTTTAGTTTTTCCACTAATCTCCATAGTATTGTTCGTTAATCATTTAAACTTCTATATATACGCACTAATTGTGCAACTGTTTATGTTTCTCAATTATAGTTTTTTTTTCGAAGATGATAAAGTTAAGAAAAAAACCAAGCTATTAGTTTTAACTATGCAAATAGTTCTCTTTTGATTACTTCACATTTTATCACTTTTTTACAGACTGAAGAATTCAACTTATTATGCAAAAAGTCTTTGCAAAATACCCACTTCTTTTTTCAATTACAAAACTGTATTATACTTATATAGGTTGACCTTTTTTAGGTTTAATTTATAACGTTCAAAGTATTTTTTTAGCCGTTTAGAAGGCGAAAAATAATTTGAACTAGCTATTTTCTAAATTAGAAGTTCAGGTAAATTTGCATTATTTCTACGATATGATTTATATTTTATATTCGGATTCAAAAATACTAGTTAGTATATGCTTAAATGTTATATTATTTTATAAATAAATTACATGATTATTGTAAACTAAATCTTATTTTCAACTCAAACCAGTTGCTGGTCTATTTTTTGGTCTCCATGCAAGTTAGAATAAGATTACTTAAATGGTTTTGATAAAAAACTACTGAGTTATACGCTTAGGCAATATAGTTTAATTAATATTTCATTTGGTTTAAAAGTGTTTACATAAATTTTAATCCATAATTACAGACTTCAATTAATCTGTTTATTTATTTTTAAAGAAAAGTCGATTCTAATTATCTGGAAAACAGAATACAAAATAACGGCAACTAACTGACTAACTCTAAAATACTATTTACATTATGATTAAATTTTTTGAGTTATACACTTAGTTTTTTTACTGATAATCAGCTGATTGAGGTATTGTTTTGTATTTAAAAACCTAAACTATTATAGAGATTCACCTTGAAACAGCAACTAATAAAAATAAATACCTAATAATAAGCACTTTATAAAATTGCTTAAGCGTATAACTCAATAAATTTTATTAGGTTTGTTGTTGGCATATAAGGATGAAAAAATGCATACACAAAATTTGATGGAGGCAATGTGCTACAATTCATATTGAAGTCCTGGGATATTTGTGTCTAATTGTAAAGATTAAGGGAAAATGAGCTCTAAAAAAGGCATTTATTCAATTAAATTAGAAAAAAAATAGCATAATCGATGTTTTAGCTGAAAAAAGGGAACCCTAAAAAGTAAAATTAATTAAGTTCGCTTTTTGCAACGGTCTTAATTATTGAGTAGAATACAAAAAAAGGTTGCTCAGCAACCTTACATTTTTAAGTAACACTCACCGTTAAAAAAACAACACGACCAACTCCTCCTCAGAAATATTATCGAAGTACTCGCTGCTCTTAATTTCCTTTAATTTCTCTAATACGGCCTCCTCTTGGTGCTCCACTCCTATCAAGGCTTGTTTTACTTCGTCTATGTCGCGGTTCACGAAGAAATCACCAAAAATATCGAGTTCAATAATTACCCCTTTATACACATTTAGGTGCACCTCCACATGACCTCCATCGGTTTTTACTCCTTTCTTTAAACTATACTTGGGAGAGTAGCCATAGTTCCATGACCAGGTGCTGTACTTTTCATCCGCTAGTTTTTGAATAGCGGCTTTATCCTTTACCGTTAATTGGTAAGGAATAGCATCAGGGTACATTTCAGTAATGTGGCGCATCACCTTTTGGCGAAACTGGTCTATGCCAATATCGTCTTTTAAATGGCTAGAAATATTTGTCACCCTACTCCTTACCGACTTTCGAGCTTTCCCTTCAAACTTTAAAGGATTTACATTCAAGGCATCCGATATATCCTGAATTTCAGAAGCATAAAGTAAAGTACCATGGTGCAATACTCTTTGTTTTTTATGATAGATGTGTTCAGCATTACCAGAAAACTTCTGGTCATCAATCAGGATATCATTTCTTCCAGAAAAATGAGCCTTTACTCCCAATCCCGCTAAAACATCAATAATAGGCTGATTATATTTTTTAAAATCTACTTTTGCCCCTTCCTCGCCATAACCCATTATAAAGGTATAGTTAATGTTTCCCAAATCGTGAAAAACAGCTCCACCACCTGTAAGGCGTCTTACGACCTTTATCCCACGATGTTTTACATGGTTTACGTTTATCTCGGCAAGCGTATTTTGATGTTTACCTACAATAATAGCGTTGTCATTCCGCCACAGCATGAAAATGTTATCATCAAAATTTTTGAGGAAGTACTCCTCTACCGCTTGGTTAAAATAAGGATCAAGACTCTGATTATCTATACAAAACATCTGCATGAAAATAAAATTTAAGATGGGTTAAAAAATTAAAGTTATACGTTTTGGAAAAATATTTACAGCTCTATAATCTTTTTGCCTCAACATTTGTGCTAGAGACCCTTTACTCTTTTCGTCTATTTTAAACTGGCCAGCAAACTCAAGCAGATTATGTCCTTTACATATCTCCGTTATACACCCTGTTTATTGATTCTAAAATACGTATTTATATATTGACCTCAATATATGTAATCAAAATACTCGTTCAATAATTATCTCAGTTAAAACCGCGTTTACAATAAAACATTCTTTAAGTTCACGGTGATGCATTTCATTTATTATCGTTTTATATATAATTCTATCTACTATAAATGTTATTTTTGGCCTCAAAAAAAGTTTTGTTATTGTCATTCTTGATTTTTTTCTAGCACAACTACCGCATTATCTTCATAAATTTCTATGATGTATTTTTTCATTGCCGCAAAAGCAAAAAAGATGGGCATCTGGCAACTTACCAATGAAGCGAAAAAAGCCTCTTCAAGGTTTATAAATTCCTTTTTACCAAGATATTTGGAGTAGCAGATTCCTTAATAACAATACCGCCTTATAATTAGGAACTTTACGCACGATTACACCTTTTTATAAGAAAAATCTTCTGACTCATTTTCCCAAAGTAAATTAATTTTATGTTGTGACATGATTATTTTTTTAATGTGTTAGATTTATTATTGAGGTTTATGGTTATTTTTTTCTTGTTATTTTTTTTACCTTTCTTTTCTTTATTATCAAAACGAGTTATGCTGTCCTGGCCTACAACGTTTGTGTAAAAAAGAGGCTTGGCTACTAAAGATTTACTATTTTTTCGAGTTTTATCCTTCAATTCATCCAATATGCTACCGTCTTTATTCAATGTCTCATCGTTGATGTAGCACTGAAATTTGCGGCCTTCCGACTTGGAAATGTTTTGATAACGGGTCTCAAAAGGAGAATCAGTTTTAAAATTAGTAGACCAAGTATGACAGCATATATAACTTCCACAAGGACCAATATCGCCAATGCGAGAGGCTTCCTCACGTATTCCGATTTGACGCATTTCAATGCGTATATGAAAGGCTTTGGACAAGTCTTTAATTAACTCCCGATAATCAACACGCCCTTTGGCGGTATAATAAAATGTGGCTTTAGATGTATCGCCCTGATAATCTACATCGGTTAGTTTCATAGATAAGCCAAGTGCATTAGTTAGAACACGTGCTTTATACAAAGTATCCAATTCCATCTCTTTGCCAAGCTTCCATTTAGTTATATCACCAGGAGTGGCTCTGCGATAGATTTTTTTAACTACTTCCTTTGTACGCACATTTTTTTTCCTGAGTTGCATATTAACTAGCTCACCTGTTAAGGAAACATGCCCAACATCATAACCTCCTAGAGTACCCTCAACAACAGCCAATTCTCCATTTTTAAAATATATGTTTTGATGATTAAGATAGAATTCCTTGCGGGATCCTTTAAATTTAATCTCTATAATCTTGGAAACTTTATAATCAGGAGGCATAACAATATCTGACATCCAGTCATATACATCTGATTGGCTGCTGCCATACATAAAGCTCGACCCATTACTTTTGAAACCCTTAAGAACAGAAGAACCTTCCGTTGAATAATCATCCATATTTACCTATATTTTTAGTCCCTTTCGGGAGTGAATAAAACGCTAAACTTATCTGTTTAATAAACAGAGGTGGCAATTAAAAGTCATCTTCATCAATTTCTGTGAGCATATTATAAGCTTCCTGTAATTCTAACAGCGTTTTTTTATTCTCACTTTTTTGGGCAATCTTAATTCCCTTTTTATAAATTTCTCCTGCTTTTTCTGTGTCATTCAGCGACTCATATAATTTTCCCAATTGATAGTAAGTCGCTATATAATTTTCATCATCCTTTATCAATTTCAAAAAGCAATCTCTCGCAGTATCATTTTTCTCGACCCTCACATATTCAAGTGCTAACGCATATCTCAGAAAAGAGTCGTTGCTATCCTCATTTAAAAATTCTTGCAATTGTTCAATCCTACTTTTCATTATTTTGTTTCTTTACTGAACTATTTTCCCAAATGGAATAAAATATTGAATGGCTCTAATTGAGCGATAGCAACCTGATAAGATAACAGTTGAAATTAATACTGCTTTAATCTATCTAAAAGCAATACATTGAAATCATTTATATCCTTATTTTAAATGAATTACAAACCAGAAAAACGACCTCTAACAGCAATTCTGTTTTTTAAATGTTTATATGTATTTTTCATATTGCCAACTTTTTTCCAAGGGCACTTCCCAATTTTGCTCAAACGCTGCTTTAGTATTTACGAGGTTATTAAATACAGTTATCCCTTTTTGTATTTCTGGAAATGTGAGTGCATTTTTGAGCTCAGAAATAGGACATGAAATAATTTCTCCCTGCCCGACTTCGTTATTCAGGTGGATATTCTTTCTGTAAGCAACATTCATTCTATCAAGGAGAGAAGTGTTTCCGCCGAAGTCGGATTCCAACTGCTGAATGAATTTAACTGACTTGTCAATTCCGCATCCGCTGGCTGAAGTCGTTTTTTCATCTACACATACTATAATAAAACGATTGTGAAAGATTTCAATACAAGCATTCATCGTTTTCCCGTGCGAAGTCCACTCAGAAAGAAAACCTTCTGTTTTATTTCTGAGTTGCGTAATTTCATTTTTAGAAAACTCACGGATCGATTGGTACACCCATACCCGTGAGTGCAATGGCATCTCTTTAAAGGTTATCATTTATATCGCCTTTTTGTATTAACAATAAGCCTCATAAGCGGCCTTTAGGTTCTCGGCAATTAGCTCTCCTGACCTTCCTTCAATATGATGGCGTTCTACAAAATGGACTAATTTTCCATCTTTGAATAAGCCTATACAAGGGGATGACGGAGGAAAAGGCAGAAAATGTTTACGCGCCTGTTCAGTGGCTTCGCTATCAAAGCCAGCAAAAACAGTTGTAATACGGTTAGGGCGCTTAGTTGCGTGCAATGAAAGTTTTACTCCTGGACGTGCTGCACCAGCAGCACACCCGCAAACTGAATTAACAACTACTAACACGGTGCCTTTTGAGTTAACGGCAGCATCTACTTCCGTTGCCTTTTGTAGGTCTTCAAAACCAACAGAGGTAAGTTCTTCCTTCATTGGCATTACTAATTGTTCTGGATACATGGTGTATTATTTAAGAATTAAAATAAAATTCAAGGTTTTAAAGAGAACCCTAATAAACTCTATATAATTTTTTATTTTTACTCGTATTTATAAGTAATTCGCTCGACCCGATATTAAAAACGGAATACAAGTTATATTTTATAAGTCCGTTAATTGGATTTTTGCGAAATAACAAGCGCCATTTTGATATTTTACCATTTAACATCTGCCACCTTAACTATTGGTTCTTTTGCATTTTGTATTGACACTTGTTGTGCTACCTTACGCGCCATTTCCATATAGGCAGTAGCTTGCGGTGTATTGTAATCCAATACAGCTGGTTTTCCCGAATCACCAGCTTCGCAGATACTTTGTACCAGTGGTATTTCACCTAATAATGGAACTTCTAATTCTTCTGCAAGTTTTTTCGCTCCGTCCTTACCAAAAATGTAATATCGCTTCTCAGGCTCGTCTGGCGGACTGAAATAAGACATGTTTTCTACAATGCCTAAAACAGGTACATTTATTGACGGTAACTGAAACATTCCAACTCCTTTTTTTGCATCTGCCAAAGCCACAAATTGAGGAGTGCTTACAATTACAACTCCATTCAAAGGAACGGCACCAACTAACGATAAATGAATGTCGCCGGTTCCGGGAGGTAAATCAATAATCATATAATCTAATTCCCCCCAATGTGCTTCCTGAAACAATTGAACAACCGCTTTTGATGCCATTGGCCCACGCCATACAAGGGCTTGGGCAGTATCAACAAAAAATCCGATAGATAATAATTTGACACCAAAACTTTCTATGGGCATCATTTTACTTACACCGTCAATCTCTTTACTCATAGGCGTTGCATCCATTACATCAAACATAATAGTTTGTGAGGGACCATAAATATCGGCATCAACCAAACCAACCGATGCACCTAACTTCACCAAAGCTAAAGCTAAGTTGGAAGCCACTGTTGATTTCCCTACACCGCCTTTGCCAGATGCTACCCCAATAATGTTTTTTACGTTTGGCAACATTGGTCCACTATTTTTACGTGCCGTTACATTAGAAGACATTTTCACATTTACAATAGCTTCCTCATCTATATAATGCAAGACTGCATTTACACAAGCCTTGTGAATCATTTCTTTCATTGGGCAGGCAGGCGTTGTAAGCACTACGGTAAAATCTACATTTTTACCAATTACTTCTAAGTCCTTTATCATACCCAATGTTACCAAATCTTTTTTCAAATCAGGGTCTTCTACATTCTTTAAAGCTTCTAAAACTTGTTCCTTCGTTATATTCATTTCGGCATCTTTTTATATGTTATTTTCTATTAACTTCCCTAATCATTACCATTTTATCATCCCCTACGGAAACTAAATAGTTATGATACGTACTCCAAATTAATTTGTTTACAGAATGCGTATGTGCTTCAAAATTTTCTTTTGTGATGCGTTTTAAAATTTGGTGCGTTTTTGCATCCCAAATTTTGACGGTTTTATCACGGCTGGCAGTTGCAAATAAAGTTGCATCAGGATTAAATACGATATCATAAATAGCCCAGTTATGGGCAGGAATTGATTTTACTAATTCATAATCTCCTACTTTCCAAATCTTTAAATGCGCGTCTCTTCCTCCTGTTAAAAGCAATTTACCATCGGGGCTGTATCGCACAATATTTGCTCCCACAGCTTTTTCTGTAAGTTGATGTGCAATAAAATCTTTTTTATATTCCAATGTATGCAGGTCAAATATGAGAATATTGGAATCACCTAAAGCAACAGCAACCTCTGAAGTTGCGTCATTAAAATCAATACTGCGGACTTTATTTTGTGATAGTTTTTTCATTTTAAGCAATGACAAAGTATCAAGGTCACATACTGCAAAGTTACCATCGCCACCAGCTGTATAAAAGCAATTGGTTTTTAATGAATATTTTATATCAAAAACAGGTCCTCTGTGATGCTGTAGTATTTTGATTTCTTCTTTTTTATTTAAATCAAGAATATGAATGGCACCGGTAGTTGTTCCCGCGAGTAAAATATTTTTTTCAGGAATGTGACAAATGGTATAAATAGGTGCGGGCAAAGCTGCTGAAAATTTTTCAGCTTGTAATGTTTCTAAATTCCACAATGCAATATATCGATCACTGCCCCCTGTAAAAATAGTTTGCTCAGAGAAACCTGTGTCCATTGCATATACACAACCACTATGTCCGGTAAGTGTTGCGATATGTTTTACATCAATACTCGGTTCTTTCATTGTTTCCATTTATTTTATCGTTCTCCTAAAAAGATCTAATGTTTAGAAGTCTCATTTAACAATACTGTGCCGAAAAATTATTTTTGCTTTACAAAATTAATAACGCCACCTTTTAAGATATGTTCAACTTGTCTCTCACTGATATTGTAAGTAAGTGGAATTTTAATATTTTTTCCAACTACAAATGCTGTTACTGAATCTCTGTTTTTAACGGCTATCCTCAGACCTTCTATCCGTAAAACATCATCTTGTTCCAGTTTGTCCCAGTCGCTTGTATTTTTGAATTCGAAAGGAATTATACCAAAATTGATCAAGTTCTGCCAACCGATACGAGCATAAGATTTGGCAATGGCAAACTTTTGTCCAAGATACCGAGGAGATAGTGCAGCGTGCTCTCTACTTGAGCCTTGTGCGTAATTTTCGCCTGCTATAATGCAAAATCCTGTATGTGTTTTTTGGTTTTGAATGGCGCGCTCATAGAAACTTTGGTCAATGGCATAATATGCATATTTACTAAGCTCTGGAATATTTGAACGTAAAGGCAGAACATCAGCACCTGCTTTTAGTATGCCATCTGTTGAGATGTCATCTCCCATTTTTAGTAGGATAGGGATTTCCAGTTCATCTGGAAGTTCTTCAAAATCAGGAAGGGTTTTAATGTTTGGTCCCTTCACCAATTCCGGAGATATTTCACTTGGAGCAATCAACAGCTTTTTATTTATCTTGATTTGTGTTGGGGCTGCCCATTTTGGATACCTAAAATTCATTACAGACTCGAGGTCTCGTGGATCTGTTATTTTCCCAGTAATCGCAGCAGCTATAGCCGTTTCTGGACTGCATAGGTATACTTGGTCATCAAGTGTCCCTGAACGTCCCGGAAAATTGCGTGGCATCGTTCGGATACTAATCGTATTGGTAGCAGGAGCCTGTCCCATACCAATACACCCCATACAACCCGATTGATGAAGGCGCGCGCCAGCAGCAATCAACGGTCCAAGTGCACCCATTTCTGTTAAATTTTCTAAGACTTGGCGAGAGGAAGGATTGATATCTAAAGAAACATCAGGAGAAACAACTTGACCTTTGACAATTTGAGAGGCAATCCAAAAATCACGTAATCCGGGATTTGCAGAAGAGCCAATAACAACTTGTTGTATTTTTAATCCGCTAACTTCTCTTACTGGAACAACATTTCCTGGACTGCCAGGAAGTGCAATTAAAGGTTCTAGTGTAGCTAGGTCTATTTCAATAGTAAGATCATACGTTGCTCCCTCATCGGCTTCCAATTTTATCCACTCGTCTTCCCTTCCTTCTTGTCTAAGAAATTCATGAGTGATTTCATCTGAAGGAAATACCGAAGTTGTAGCTCCTGTTTCTGTACCCATATTAGCGATAACATGACGATCCCATGCGCTCAGAGATTTCAGACCAGGTCCATAATATTCTAAGATATATCCACGCCCTCCTGTCACATCATACCTGCGAAGCATTTCTAAAATTATATCTTTAGCACTTACCCAATCGGGCAACTTCCCAATGAGTTTGATACCCATCACTTTTGGCATTTTAACAAAATACGGTTCACCTGCTGAAGCCATCGCTACATCCAATCCTCCTGTGCCGATTGCAAGCATTCCAATACCTCCTCCGGCAGGAGTATGGCTGTCTGAACCCAATAGCGTTTTACCCGGTCTACCAAACCGCTCCATGTGCACTACATGGCTAATTCCGTTTCCTGATCTGCTGAACCAGTATCCAAATCGTGCAGCTGCCGACTGTAGAAATAGATGATCATCCATATTCTTATAATCCGTTTGAAGCAGATTATGATCTACATATTGTACCGCGACCTCTGGTTTTATTTTATTTAAATTAAATGCTTCCAATTCCAGCATGACCAATGTACCTGTGGCATCTTGTAATAATACCTGATCAATTTTCAATCCGATTTCACTTCCGGGATTCATCTCACCAGAAATAAGATGAGAACTAATCAATTTTTGACTTACGTTTTGTAGTTTCATTGCTTATAAAATTTACGCCGACACTTTTTTACTTGTGTAATTCAGCAGGTTATTACTTTCATGCTAACCATCGCAACACGGTTTATTCTGTGAATGTCCGCATCGGTAGAGGGAAAATTTTTGATCTTTTGTTTATAAACTGTCCTCTTCTTTCCACATCTCAATACGTTCTTATACCAATATTAGATGGTTTGCAAGTCCAGTTGCAATAACGTTTGTATTTTCCGTTTTATGGTTTTTTTATTCAAACCATTTATTCAACTACTATAGCTTCGGGATATTTATATTTATATTTATATACTTTATAAACGGCCATATTTCTGACAGTTATTGTTGCTTTGTAATCCAACTTTATTTTAATTATTAGGCGGTTATCGATGATTATCTGTTTTGTTTACATGATACTCGTATTCTATTTTTCCTATTCTTTTCGCTAAACTTAATTTTTTTTGGGCTGCTTGTATAAAGGAACCATTGAACATGCTTCGCCGTACATAATACTTTTTGCAACAGGGCGTAAAAGTCTGGTAATTTCAACATAAGCCGCTTTAGGCACAGGCAAATCGCCACAACCTTTTATAACGATACGGACATCTTTATAAGCATTGATATTTAGTTTATTTAGTATCTCATTATACAAAACTGTTTCAAGTGTTTCTAAATCACCAAACACCACTTTTTTTACAAAAGGGGCTAAGTTTGTTGCCAATAACATATACGCCCAGGTAGGAACAATAGCATCTTCAGAACAAATAAGTGCAACGTATTTATCTGTGTATGCACTCCAATCTTCATTTTTTATAAACTCACGGAAATCTTTTTCTTTCAATATTAAACCTTGAAATAAGTGCTCTTTTATATCAAACAATACACGGTTTCCCTGAGGGTAAAACTCTTCAAGGTTGATGGTAATGATACCACTTTTTGCGACTCTATTAATTATTTCTTTTTCCATCTTACATAAGTCCTAATTCGAGTTGTGCCTCTTCGCTCATTAAATCTTTCGACCAAGGCGGATCAAAAGTTAGCTCTATTTCTGAATCTTTAACCTGATTAAGTGACTTTACTTTTTCATTGACTTCTTGAGGCAATGATTCGGCTACGGGACAATTAGGAGACGTTAGAGTCATTAATATTTTAACCTCGTAATCTTCATTTACAAACACATCGTAAATCAAACCAAGTTCGTAAATATCAACAGGTATTTCTGGATCATAAATTGTTTTCAAAACGCGCACAATTTTTTCGCCTAGTTTTTCAATATCCATAGTTTGTTCTGACATGATTTTAAGAATTTTGTGATAAATTTAAAGCAATCGCATACATTTTAATTTGTTTAATCATACTCACTAAACCATTTGCTCTAGTTGGTGATAAGTATTCTTTTAAGCCAATATCATCAATAAATTTCAAATCAGCTTGCAAGATTTCTTCTGGAGTTTGACCAGAAAATACACGAATTAGAATTGCTACAATTCCTTTCGTTATAATTGCATCGCTGTCGGCTGTAAAAACAACTTTTTCGTCATACAATTCTGAGTGTAACCACACTCTGCTCTGACAGCCCTTTATTAATCTGTCATCGGTTTTGTGTTGCTTGTCAATCAATGGTAAATGATTCCCCAAATCAATCAAATGCTCATACTTGCCTTCCCAGTCGTCACCGAATAACTCAAACTCTTCTATTATTTCATTTTCAATATCGGCTATTCTCATCTTAACATTTTAATTGCTTTCTATATGCCATTGACCAGCACATCAATTTCTTCTTTCGTATTGTAAAGCATCAGTTACTTGTTTAGGCTGTTGCCCCACTATCCAAATACACAAGGGATTTGCTATTGACTTTTTTGGAAAGTATAGGTAAATCCCGTCGGAGTTTTTGAATATTGAGAATATTATATTTTGTGCTTGTTTCTATTTTTATTATTCAAATGTTTTGGAAATTTTTTCTTCAACATATTCGCGTAGAGCTTTTATTTTTATTGTATTAACAACTTCCGAAGCAAATGCATGCATTAATAATTTCTTAGCATTTACCAAACCTACACCGCGTGCGCGTAGATAAAATATTTTTGCTTCATCTAACTTACCTGTTGTTGATCCATGTGAACATTTTACGTCATCGGCATAAATTTCTAATTGCGGTTTTGTATTGATTGTTCCTGCTAGACTCAATAAAATATTTTTGTTTGATTGAAACGCATTTGTTTTTTGTGCATCTTTTCTTACAAATATTTTTCCATTGAAGGTTGCTGTAGATTTCCCTTCAATAATACCTTTATAAAGCTCGTTACTGTTGCAATTTGGCTTTCGGTGATCTACCACAGTATGGTTGTCTACAACTTGATTCCCTGCCGTTAAATACAATCCGTTTAAGTGCGATTCAATATGTTCATCATCTAACACTACTGTTAAATTATTACGAACCAACGAACCACTCAACGTATAGGTATGAGTGGAAAACACACTTTGTCTTTGTTGAATTACCTGTGTAGTATTCACTAAATACCCCAACTCCTTTTCATCCTGAATTTTATAGTGATCAACAATAGCGTCCTTATCTACTACAATTTCTGTTAGCGCGTTGCTAACTGTTTTTGCCGTAGCAGAAACCGTTTCAAAGGATTCGATAATTTTTGCTTGCGCATTTTCATCTATAACGATTAAATTTCGCGGATGAATAATGGTGTTTACCGAGGTTGTTGAAATGTGAATGACATGTATCGGTTTTTCAATTATTACGTTTTTTGCAATATGAATAAATGCACCGTCTTTAGTCATTGCTGTATTTAACGCAATGAATGGATCCGTTTTTACATCTGCGTATTGTGCATAATGTTTTTCAAAAACAGGTGAATTGCTTTTTTCTGCATCAACTAAACTACATATTGTTAAGCCTTTTGGAAGGTTCTGCACGTTTGATGATCCTTCAACAAAAACACCGTTCTCGATAACTACAACATAAGCATCTTTTAAAAATTTCAGGGGCTCAATTTGCGCATCACTGCAATTTTTATTTGTAGAGAAATCAAATTCCCCTTTCAGCATCAAATCCATACGGATATATTTATACTCTTCATGATTTCGTGTTGGAATGCCCTGTTTGTAAAAGCTTTCCATAGCATTATCACGAAGTTGTGTACTGCCAAATAAAAATAATTTAGAGTTCTCAAATTCAAAAATTAATTTATCTTTTATCGTTCTAGTATTAATAACTGTTTCCATTTTGTTTGTTAAATAAATTAGGCTTCTACTTCCTCTTTAATAAAATCGTATCCTTTTTCTTCCAGCTCTAATGCCAATTCTTTTAATCCTGATTTTACAATTTTTCCGTTGTATAATATGTGAACAAAATCGGGTATAATATAATCCAACAACCGTTGATAATGTGTGATAATAATCGTTGCGTTTTCTTCCGATTTTAATTTATTTACTCCGTTGGCAACAATGCGCAACGCATCAATATCAAGCCCACTATCGGTTTCATCTAGAATGGAAAGTTTGGGTTCTAGCATTGCCATCTGAAATATCTCATTTCGCTTTTTCTCACCACCGCTAAAACCTTCGTTTATAGAGCGTCTAACAAGTGCTCGGTCTATCTCAACTAACTCTTGTTTTTCTTTCAGCATCATTAAAAAATCTTTTGCTTTTATAGGCTCTAAACCTTTGTAAGCAAGAATTTCGCCAATAGCTGTTTTTAAAAAATTAATATTACTCACCCCTGGAATTTCAACAGGATATTGAAACGCAAGAAAAACCCCTTCTCTAGCTCTGTCTTCCGCCTCTAGTTCTAATAAGTTTTTACCGTTATAGATTATTTCGCCTTCTGTAACGTCATATTCCGAGCGTCCTGCAAGAACAGCTGCCAATGTGCTTTTTCCCGAACCATTAGGGCCCATAATAGCGTGTACTTCTCCCACTTTTATTTCTAAATTAATTCCCTTCAGAATTTCTTTTCCGTCAATTGACGCATGTAGATTTTTTATTGATAACATTTTTTAAATTTTGATTGTTTACTTTTATCCTACGGAACCTTCCAAGGAAACTTCCAACAGTTTTTGTGCTTCAACAGCAAATTCCATTGGCAACTGACTTAATACGTCTTTGCAATAGCCGTTTACAATTAAACCAATAGCTTTTTCATTATCGATACCTCGTTGTTTACAATAAAACAGCTGGTCTTCACCAATTTTTGAAGTTGTTGCTTCGTGCTCTACAACGGCGGTATTATTTTTTATTTCGATGTATGGAAATGTATGTGCACCGCATTGATCACCCATTAATAAACTATCACATTGCGAAAAATTACGAGCATTTTCTGCGCCTTTTGCAATACGCACTAACCCTCTATAACTGTTGTTACTAAATCCTGCCGAAATCCCTTTTGAGATGATCGTGCTTTTAGTGTTTTTCCCGATATGAATCATTTTTGTTCCTGTATCGGCTTGCTGATAGTTATTTGTAACTGCAACAGAATAGAATTCACCTATCGAATTGTCACCTTTTAAAATAACCGATGGATATTTCCACGTAATTGCAGAACCTGTTTCTACTTGAGTCCAAGATATTTTAGCATTTTCTTCCAAACAAATACCACGTTTAGTAACAAAATTAAAAACACCTCCCTTACCCTCTTTATCTCCAGGATACCAGTTTTGCACAGTGCTGTATTTTATTTGTGCATTTTTATGAGCCACAAGTTCAACAACGGCTGCGTGCAATTGATTTTCATCACGCATTGGTGCTGTACAACCTTCCAGATAACTCACCTGCGAACCTTCTTCTGCAATAATCAAGGTACGCTCAAATTGACCGGTACCTGCCGCTTCTATTCTGAAATACGTTGAAAGTTCCATTGGACAACGAACGCCTTTTGGAATATAACAAAACGAACCATCGGTAAAAACAGCCGAGTTCAATGCTGCAAAAAAGTTATCGCTAGAAGGAACAACAGAACTCATGTATTTTTGTACTAATTCTGGATGTTCTTGAATGGCTTCTCCAAACGAACAAAAAATAATTCCTTTTTCAGCTAAGGTCTCTTTGAATGTTGTTTTTACAGAAACGCTGTCCACAATAACATCAATTGCAACTCTACTTTCTACTCCTGAAAGGCGCTCTTGTTCTAAGATTGAGATCCCAAGTTTTTGAAATGTTTTTAATAATTCAGGATCAACTTCATCGAGACTTTTTAATACTTTTTTTGGTTTTGGAGCTGAGTAATAAATGATTTCCTGAAAGTCTGGCTTCTGGTAAGAAACATGAGCCCAGTTTGGCTCCTCCATTGTTAACCAATGACGGAATGCCTCCAATCGATATACTAACATCCATTCTGGTTCATTTTTTTTGGCAGAAATAAAACGAATAATATCTTCATTCAATCCTTTCGGTGCATTGTCAGCGTCAATATCGGTAACAAAACCGTATTTGTATTCCGCGCTGATTTTTTCTTCTATAACCTCATTCATATTATTTAAGTTTTACTATTTATTTAAGTTTTACTATGTGTTATTCATTAATAAATTTAAACTCCAATAATCATCTGGATTAATTTATTATACCTACTTATTTATTCCATACAAATCCAATACATCTCTATAAACCCAATGTTATGCATAGCACTATTTTCATCTTGTATTGGTATTACACTAAATGTAGTGTGTCTTTCTTGATCACTAATTCCTCCTCACTTTCGCGCCAGTTATCATCATCCACACAACAGTCTACTGGGCAAACGGCAGCACATTGAGGTTCATCATGAAAACCAACACACTCGGTACATTTATCAGCTACGATATAATAAACATCGTCTGATACAGGTTCTTGCGGTTCATTTGCATTGGCAGTTAATCCGCTTTTTGAGGTGAAAGTTCCTTTTATAGATGTTCCGTCAGAAAAACGCCATTCATCCCCTCCTTCGTAGATGGCATTATTAGGACATTCTGGTTCACAAGCGCCACAATTAATGCATTCATCTGTAATTATAATTGCCATTTATTATATTTTTATAATGTTAACTGTTATAAGGGCTTTCAGGTTGTCAGATTTTCTCAAAACAATATTAACCTTACAACTTTAAACTCTTTTAAACGCCGAACGATTCTCCACAACCACAAGTTCTACTCGCGTTTGGATTGACAAATACAAAGCCTTTTCCGTTTAATCCTCCCACATAATCCAGCTCTGTGCCTATTAAATACAAAAAGCTTTTTTTGTCAACGGCAATCTTTATTCCTTTATCTTCAAAAATCTTATCGCTTTCTGTAATAATAGTATCGAACACGAGTTTGTAGGTAAGACCTGAACAACCACCACCATCAACACCTACACGAATAAATGTTCCTTCGGGGCTATTTTCGTTTGTTATTAAACTTAAGGCATGTTGTTTTGCATTTTCTGAAACTGTTATCATTTTGTTTAGATATTAGATTATTGATAATGTGTTTTTATTTTTTTTTAATTGGCATTTTCTTCAAGGAAACCTTGAAAAGTAAACTTAGCTTCCTTTTCGCTATTCGATAAATCTGCTAGCGTCACCTTATCTAGTAGCGTATCAATAGAAGACTGCACCATTGACCAAAGTGAACGAATAGAACAATCGATAGAATTAGTACACAGTTTTAGCACTCCCACATGATTCGCACAAAAATCTTCATCGAACAAACGTCCACCTAAAGCTTTCAAAGCATCGTTAATCGTAATATCGGCGGCAGGTCTAGCAAGTACATATCCTCCAACATGTCCTTTGGTACTGTTTATCAATCCCTCGACACGAAGTATTCGAGTTAATTTTGAAACATTGGGACGTGACAGCCCTTCCATTTCACTAAGCTGAGGGATACTCAAGCCAGTCTGAACCTTACACTTTGCAATACGTACCAGTATTCTTAAGCCGTACTCGTCTTGTGCTGTTATTTTCATTCTTTAAAATTTTTGATATTTGATTTGTTTTGTGGTGATTAAAATAAGCTCCCATACAAATGTAAACATTATTTTTAATATATACTAAAAAATACATATTAATCTATACTAAATAGTACATATTAGTTATTCAAAATAATCTTACAACTACAGGTATAAATAGAATAGATTTAAACACTTCATTCAACGAAACATTTCAAAATGTCAAGTCGATTTAGAAGAAGTTCCAACAAGGGAACATTTAGTACAACTAATCAATAATACTAAAGATGCCGTATTAATAACAGCAGTTTCGAGTAGCTAAAAACCAATCAAAAAAAGGAGCTTTTATTCGCCTAATATTTTTGTGTTATGAGATGAAGGGAATTTGTCCCATCTGAGTATCAGATATCTAAAAAAAACCAGATTTTAACTTAAAAAAAAGAGATCTTTAAAGGTTATTATTTTCCCTAAAACTGATATATTATGTGCGTAACTGTAAATCAGTTAGAACTATCAAAAAACACTCCTAATCAACCCATTGTTTAACAACGTATTAAAAATATTTAAGGAGATTCAACACAGGTTCCATTAAATTCTAAAAACATAAAACCCGCAACCAAAAAAGTGGAAGGTTCTCCTAAGTAGCAGGAACTGAATTTGAACCTGTGACCTCCTAGTATTTAGATATACTTCATTTTGATTGTCAAATCATATAATACAATTTTATCAATATGCAACCTATATGATATTAATCTTGTTATTAAAAAGTTAAAGTATATCAAATCGAGACCTATTCGGTGACCACTAAAAATAACATCTATAGAACGGTTATAAACACTAGATAACTGAAATTCTAATTGTTCTCTCCGACTCCACTTTTAAAAAACTCAACTATTTGTTAATCATTTAGTTGAGTTTTATTTTTTATATATTTTCCCAATATTTTCCCGACAATCAAAATTAGAGGTAAGTTAGAATCTCTCTTTATCCGCAAAACAAAAGCCCTATTAATTTTAAATCAATTAGTTAGGGTTTTTTATTTAAATAATATCCCCACAAAATCCCCGCAAATATTATAAAACTCATAATTTATGATATTACTTATTTGAAGGTGTTAACATACTCAATCAGAATAAAAAAATTATGGAGAATCTAATCTATATTGTTTTTTAAAGAATGTAAGCTTATTAGTTTTCTTAATAATTAAATTAATAACTACCAAAACAAACAATACAACGTAGCACCAATAATACTTACTATAATAGAGCCTATACCCGTTGTGCATTTAAACAATATTGACTTTTAAATTGTTTATATTCCTGTTAAAGACAAATTTGTTAATGTATTGAATGATAGTTAGTGCTGTTAATTTTGAGAGAATTCTTGTCTTAAAACCTTCAAAAGTTTTCGCATAATTATTCCGTATTTTAAACTGGTCACAAAGTTGAGAAAACAAGGTCTCAATTCGTTTTCTTTTCTTCCTAAAAATATACGTTTGTTTTTTGTAATTCTGTTGATTTTTACGCATTGGAACTTCTAATTTAATTTGTTTACTCTCAAATAAATCTAACTGATAGTCAGCACTTAGGTATCCTTTGTCCCCTAAAACCACACAGTTATTAAACTGATTTTTAATGTCTTTTAAATAATGAATATCATGTACAGAAGCTTTGCTAATATCAAAACTTTTAAACACGCCATCAATAGAACAAACAGCATGTATTTTATAGCCATAATAATGCATGTTTTGACTAGCACAATAACCTCTATTTGGGGCTGAATAAAAGTACTCCTTACAAACTTTACTTCTCCCGCTTCTTGAGAGTTTTACAATCTCCAAAGGCATACTATCTACCACATAATAGTTTTCAAACTCCGTGAACTTATTGGAGAGTTGAGTTCTTATAAATTCAATGGCAAAAAATAATTTTCGCTTCCGCTTATTGTAAACTGATCGCTCTATTTTAGCAAACAAATATTCTGGAATATCCCGAAACAACTGACACTCACTGTCTATACCCATATATTCTGCTGTTAAATTCATAGCGATTAATTCAATGTCTTTTAGTTTTGGTTTCCTGTTTTGACGTAAAAATTGTTCCTTTTCTGTAATTGTGGCTAAGACTTCTAAAATTTTATTGTAATTTGCTCTAAAGTTATTCATTGTATTTAATCGATTGGTTGTCAATTAAATATACGCCTTTTAATAGTCAAATGAATAATTTTTTTTAACTATTTATAATGCACAACGGGTAGCCTATATTAAATAATGGAGACGTTTTAAATAATTCCTTAGATAATGGAATTCCCTTTTCATCTTCTAATGGAGTTTAAACACGTTAAAATTTACAATAATATTGTTCGAAATACATTAAGAGAATCGATACAAATTGCCAATATGGCTGAAGATGTAGAAGTTTATAACAACACACTCTTAAATACAGGTTTAGCTAACATTAACTATCAAACTAGTATACTTCAAATTGGTGACAACTCAGTTGTAAATGTGTTCAATAATATTCTTATAGAAACTCCTTTAACAAGTATTGCTGTATACGGAAAAGGTGATTGCACATTTACAAATAATTATTTGGCTTCAAATTTGGGGGTTTTTGTAGATAACCGTTCTATAACTGATAGCATAGCTCAAATGAACATCAACCAAAATTATTTTAGTACTATCAATGGAAATCAAATCATAAAAAATTATAACGAAATTAATTATGTAACTGTTCAAAATAATTTTTATAATACGGATATTACATTTTTCTAAACCAATCTGGCAACTCGAATAACTTTACTACTGCAAATAACACGTTAACAAGTATTGCTGAAATTGAATTTACAGGCCCAGCTACTAATGATTATTCGCTTACAACTGCAAACCCTATAGAATATCACAATATGGGCGCACCTAGCGGACCTGAATATTTTGATCCAGTTCCTCAAAAAATCAGCATCAAACCAGAAATGATTACAGATTTAGTTCAAGGAGGCAGCGTAAACTCACCATTATTTTTATTTGACGAACAAAATTTAAATATCGAAACTGCAGAGCACGCTACAAGTAACTCTTGGAAACCAGATTATGTAATGAATGAGACTTCGTATCATGCAGTTATTGATTTAGGACAAGACTATTATATATCAGAAATAAATTTGCATGATATGCACAATACAAAAGATTTTACGGTAGCATATGGTGATGCATCAAATTGGACTACTTTATTTGTAGATCCTTGTGACAACTTCAATACATGGAGTAAAAATACAACAGCTATTTCAACGAGATATTTACGTTTTTCTATGTATCAAAGTGTATTTGCAGCGGTAAACGAAATATTTATTTATGGGCATCCTATTGCATCAAATTCAGCCAAATCGAGGAATGGTAAAAAAAGTTCTAGTGAATCTATTTTTGATTCTCCAAATATTGAATTGTATCCAAACCCAATAGATAAAAATTTGAATGTGAAGTTTCCAGTTAAAATGATAGGGAAAAGTAAGTTGTCAATAAGAGCTCTATTAAGTAAAACACTTTACAATAAAAAAGTTTTAATTAGTGTTGAAAGTTCCATTCTTGAATTAACGAATCTTCAGTTACCAAAAACAAATGGAATATATCTGTTATCAATATTTCATGAATCTGGCAAATTAAAAACTTTAAAATTCATTAAGAAAAACTAAAGTGAAAAACCTTTTTATCTCTTAATTTAACAAAAATGTTCACGATAATTTATACTTCGTTTTTTACGAAAAATAAAGTACTCTTTTATTAGAAACCTTTAAACTAATGATTTTTTCAAAGCCTCTAACTCCACTCCTAAGTCAGTAAACATATTTATAATACTGCTTAATTTTAATTCGTGTTCTTCATATTCTTGGGTGTTGATGCTGCATGTAAATTTCCATAATTCTAATACTTCTGTAACAGGAACTTCATACGATTGATAAGAAGAGTTATCCGGTTTTAACAAAAAAGATTGCTTCTCCTCCACTTGATTGTACAACCTTTTGTAAGTCATTCCATCATCTTTTGTAACAACAATGTATGATTGACCACTTTTTGCATTCTTTATATCCTCCACAAATTCTGCCACTAAATAAGAACCATCTTTCATTGGCAGCATCGAATCACCTTTAATAGGAAATGCTCTGTGTTTTCCTTTTGGCAAAAAAGGAAGTTTAATTTTTTCTAATTGTTCTATATATTCTGGATCATCATAGCCTAATAAATAACCTGCAGACGCTTTTGCCGGCACAACTTCTATCAAATTTTCATTATCACTATCCACCGTTATTGGAAACAATACTCTTTTATTACCAACTTCAATAAAGGAAACATCTTTTGCTTTTGTCAAATCATTTTTAATAATAATATCAATTGGAATTTTAAAATACGTAGAAAAATCAATTAAAAAATCAATGGTAGGTGACGATCTGCTTTCTTCATAAGAACTTATTCTTGATCTTGTTACCAATAGTTCTTCCGCCAAAGATTCTTGTGTTAACTTTTTAAGGATTCTTAAGTGTTTGATGTTTTTTGATAAATTATTCATAATGCTACAATATTGAGCAACAAATGTATGAATTTGTAGCTAATTTTACAGTGTGAAAAAAAATATTTTACATCTCGATTTAGATACTTTTTTTGTTTCCTGCGAAAGATTGATTGATAGCAGGTTGCAAAAAAAACCGTTGTTAGTTGGCGGAACTGGTGACAGAGGTGTTGTGGCTGCTTGTAGTTATGAAACTAGACGATTTGGTATCCATTCTGGGATGTCTATGAAAATTGCAAAAAGACTGTGCCCTGAAGCAATTATTATCCGAGGAAATACAGGTACATATTCTAAATACTCAAACTTAGTAACCGAAATTATCAAAGAAAAAGTACCCGTTTTTGAGAAAGCAAGTATTGATGAATTTTATGCAGATCTTTCTGGTATGGATACTTTTTTTGGAAGCTATAAATATGCCTCTGAATTGCGTCAGAAAATCATCAAAGAAACCGGACTTCCTATTTCTTTTGGGATGTCAAAGAATAAAATAGTTTCCAAAGTAGCTACTGGAGAAGCAAAACCTAACAATCAATTGTTAATAGATGAAGGTTTCGAAAAATCGTTTTTAGCACCTTTATCAATTCGAAAAATTCCATCCGTAGGAGATAAAACCTATCAAATTTTACGAAATCTTGGAGTTGATAAAGTAAAAGTAATTCAAGAAATGCCTTTAGAAATGATGATTAGTGTTTTGGGTGCTAACGGGAAAACGATATGGAAACGCGCAAACGGAATTGATAATCCACCAATTATTGCCTTTCATGAACGCAAATCCTTATCTACAGAAAGAACGTTTAACAAAGACACTATTGATATGAAAAAACTAAAAGAAACCATTTTTGCAATGGCAGAAAATTTAGCATATCAACTTAGAAAAGGTGATAAATTAACAGGAACTATTAGTGTAAAAATTAGATATTCTGATTTTAACACTTATAGTAAGCAGATAAAAATTCCGTACACAAGTGCAGATCATATTATTATTCCTACAGTGTTAGAATTGTTTGAAAAATTATATCAAAGACGATTATTAATACGATTGGTGGGTGTAAAAGTTTCTGATATTGTGAGTGGAAATTATCAAATTAATCTTTTTGATGATAATGTACAAATGCTAAATCTCTACAACGCTATGGATACCATCAGAAATAAATATGGCGAATTGAGTGTAATGAGAGCTGCTGCGATGGGCGCAAAATCTATTGGCCGATTTAGCAATCCTTTTAACGGAGAACCGCCTTTAATATTAGCACATCGAAAACAATAGTCTATGTATCTAAATTGTCATTCGTATTATTCTTTGCGTTATGGTACGTTTTCTGAAATTGAACTGCTACAACTTGCTAAAGAAAACGGTATTGCTAGTATTGCACTTACAGACATTAACAATACGTCTGCTTGTTTAAATTTTGTGCAACAGGCTAAAAAACGGGGAATAAAACCTATTGTTGGGGTTGATTTTAGAAATGGCAATACGCAACAATTTGTAGCTCTTGCAAAAAGCAATACTGGCTTTGAAAATATAAATAGATACTTATCTTTTTTTTTAGAAGCAAAAAAAACAATTCCAGATAGGCCAACATATTTAGAAGATGTGTGTATCATTTATCCTTTTGAAAAAGTATTGGAACTGAATTTGACTTCTTTTGCTGAAAATGAATTTATTGGAATTTCTATTGCCGAAATTAACAAACTTCGTTTCTCCCATCTAAAAAAATATGAAGATAAATTGGTGATACAGCAACAAGTGACCATTCGCAATAAAAATGATTTTAATGCACATCGGTTATTGCGGGCAATTGGCAATAACATGCTGTTAAGCAAATTACCAACAACAGAAGAGTGTTTACCTACAGATTGCATGCATGCTGCAATAAAAATAGAAGAATCTTTTAGCGAGTTTCCTTTTATTATTGCAAATACAAAAGCATTATTACAAACGTGCACTATTAACTTTGGATTTGACAGTGAACGTGAAAATCAAAATTTGCAAGTCTATTGCACTACCTTTGAAGAGGATTGCCAAATGTTATTGCAATTGTGTACTGATAAAATTCACAAACGATATCAACATCCTACGCAAAAAGTACATGACCGACTTGAAAAGGAATTGAAAGTAATCATCGATTTAAAATTTGTTTCCTTCTTTTTAATCAATTATGATATTATTAAATACGCTAAAGAAAACAATTTTTTTCATGTAGGTAGAGGAAGTGGCGCAAATAGTATTGTTGCCTATATTATTGGTATTACGGATGTTGACCCAATTGAATTAGATTTATATTTTGAACGTTTTATTAATCCATTTAGAGCTTCTCCTCCAGATTTTGATATTGATTTTTCTTGGAAGGATAGAAATACCGTTACTCAATATATTTTTGATCGTTTTGATAATGTGGCGCTATTAGCAACCTATGTTACTTTTAAATACAAAGCAGTTGTTAGAGAATTAGGGAAAGTTTTTGGATTGCCAAAAGAAGAAATTGATAAATTAAGCAAAGGAATTCCTTTAGAACAATTGGATGCTATTTCTAAATTGGTTTTAAAATACGGAAAACTCATTGAAGGTTTCCCTAATTATGTGAGTGTGCATTCTGCTGGAATTTTAATTTTAAACAAACCAATTCATTATTTTTCTGCAACCAATTTACCTCCAAAAGGGTTTGCTACGGTTCAATTTGATATGAATATTGCGGATGATATTGGTGTTTTTAAATTTGATATTTTAGGGCAACGTGGTTTGGCTAAAATTAAAGATGCATTAGAAATCATTAAAGAAAATAATCCTGATGCTCCTGAAATTGACATTACGGATGTTGAAACTTTTAAAAAGGATAAAAATATTAATAACCTGTTAAAAACGGGCGGTGCTGTTGGTGCGTATTATGTAGAATCGCCTGCCATGCGTGGATTGATGCAAAAATTACAAACGCAAGACTATTTAGGTTTGGTCGCTGCAAGTTCTATTATTAGACCAGGAGTTTCGGGGTCGGGCATGAAAGATGAATTTATAAAAAGACATCGTTTTCCTGAAAAACGTAAAGAAGCGCATCCTATTTTATTAGAAATTATGCCAGAAACCTACGGCGTAATGGTCTATCAAGAAGATGTAATGAAAGTTGCGAATCAGTTTGCAGATTTAACCTTGGGTGAAGCAGATGTTTTACGAAGAGGAATGAGTGGAAAATACCGTTCTGTTGAGGAATTTAAAGCAGTTGAAGATAAATTTATTTCTAATTGTAGAAAAAAAGGTCATAAAGACGACTTAATTTTTGAGGTTTGGAATCAGATTAAAAGTTTTGCGGGGTATGCTTTTGCAAAAGGACATTCTGCATCCTACGCTGTAGAAAGTTACCAAAGTTTGTTTTTAAAATGCTACTATCCTATTGAGTTTATGACCGCTGTTTTAAATAATGGTGGTGGTTTTTATTCTACAGAACATTACATTCATGAAGCTAAAATGTGTGGCGCACTTATAGAATTGCCTTGCATCAATAAAAGTGATCATGCAAATAGTGTAACCGGAAAAACAATTTATCTTGGTTTTGGATATTTAAAGAATATAGAACATTTATTAATCCAACGGTTTTTAACAGAACGCCAATTGTATGGTCAATTTCTTTCTTTGGATGATTTTATAGATCGCATTGCAATTAGTATTGAACAACTCACTATTTTGATTCGTATTAATGCGTTTCGTTTTACCAATAAATCTAAAACAGCATTGCTTTGGCAGGCCATTTTTAAATTAAAAGGAACAAAAAAAGAACAAGAACAGCAACAAGTAAAACTCTTTCAATTACAACATAAAAATTATGAAATTCCGAAATTAAATTCACATTGGTTAGAAAATGTATATGATGAAATGGAGTTGTTAGGTTTTACAATTCATGATTATTTTTCATTAGTTACAGAAGCATTTCATCCGCATATAAAAGCAAAAGAAATGGAGGTTTTTTCGAATCAGAATGTTTTATTATACGGTCAATTAGTTACCACAAGACACAATAAAACATCACAAGGAAAATTAATGCGTTTAAGTACTTTTATTGATGCTGATGGCAATTATTTTGATGCTGTTCATTTTACTGATGTGGTTCACGTATACCCAATTAACGGAATGGGAGTTTATGCCTGTTATGGAAAAATTACAAATCGTTTTGGGTTTTGTAGTATGAACGTGATAAAATCTAAAAAAATGAGTATTGCTGGTGATCCAAGATATTAAAGGAAGAACTAAAATTAACACATCACTTCTCATTCATTTATTTCTAAAAGTATTGTATTAATATTTATAGAATAAAATTTTTATTGAGGCATGCTAAAATAAAAAACAGCAAGTAAAAGATGTTTAAAAGACGAATTTTCAGTTATCTCCATTCAATAACTTAACGCAATAAATAAGTATGCTTACAGAAGGTTTTTATATCATTATTTCTGATGTAAGATTGCTTTAAGCACAGCAATTAAAACCAACTAAAGCAAGCTTACAAGAAGACTTTCATACAATTACCCTAACTTTGCAGTCAAATTGTAAGCCGCTTGAAAGAAAAACTCAAACAACTAGAATTATTTCTAAAAAGTTCCAATTTTGATCGAGGAATCAGACTTGGAGTCGCAATTGCTGTGCCCTTTGCTTTACTGTATTTTTTAGGCTTTTTTGAATATGCGCCAGCCGTTGTTGTCGGGGCCGTTTTAAATACTCCAGGCGATATTCCGGGAAGTATCAAACGTAAGGTCAATGCCATTTTAATCAGTATTGGTTTAACGATGGTTATTACCGCTATACTCCTATTTTCAAAACCTTTTTTACCTCTTTTAATATTGGTCCTTACAGTGATTTCGTTTGTTGTGTCGCTAATTTCGGTATATGGTTTTAGAGCCTCTTTGGTTTCTTTTTCTGGCTTATTAGCAATGGTAATAGCTTTTGCCATTCAAAAAGAAACAGCACATGATATTTTAGTTCATGTTGCATTAATGGGAATTGGTGGTCTTTGGTACTTGTTGGTCTCTTTTATTTTTCAAAAACTTGCCCCTAAAAAAGATCAGAATCAACTTTTGTCAGATACGCTTCTCTTTATTGGTGAATATCTAAAATTACGCGCTAAATTATTAACAAAAAAAACAAAACGTGACGAACTCCTGAAACAAACCTTCGTTCTTCAAAATAAGATTAACGAGAAGCACGAAACACTTCGAGAAGCACTACTTACTGCACGTAAGCGCTCTGGACGATCACGTTATGAAGAAAAGCAACTATTAATCTTTGTTTCCTCTATCAGAATTTTTGAACTGATAGAAGCAAAATATTTAGATTATAAAATGATTGATGGAATTTTTGGCGGACGTAAAGAGTTTTTAAAAGCTTCGAAAAGGTTGAACAAAATCATGGGAAACCATCTCATCCTTTTATCCGAATTACTTATCCAAAATGATAAAATACCAAACAAAGAAATTCTATTAAAGGCATTATCAAAAGCAAACGAATCTATTACAAATTACATCGATACTGTAAAATTACCGGAAGCGCGAGAAGGTGCTTTAGTGTTAAAAAACCTGTACGATTACCAAGAACAACTGCTGCAAGAAATAAGAGCTATTAGACGGGTAATGGCAAATGTTCGAGATGCCTCTAAAGTATCCTTAAAAAGGCAAGATTCGAGTCAGTTTTTAACATTGCAAGAATACAGATTAAATGTGCTTACTCAAAACCTTAGTTTAGATTCCACCATTTTTAGACATTCATTGCGCCTTACCATTGCAATCGTATTTGGATATCTGTTAGGTCTTCTTTTTGACATCCAAAATACGTATTGGATTTTACTAACTATTATCGTTATTATGCGACCAAGTTATGGTTTAACCAAAGAACGCTCTAAAGACCGCGTCATCGGTACACTCATCGGTGCATTTATTGCCGTTGGTATTGTGTTCATTACTCAAAATTTAGTGGTGTATGCTGTACTGGCCTTTGTTTCGTTAATCTTAGCATTTTCATTGATTCAGCAAAATTATAAGTCCGCTGCCGCGTTAATTACCATTAGCATCATCTTTGTGTATTCATTAATGAATCCGAATGCTTTTGAAGTGATTCAGTATCGCGTTATCGATACCATTGTAGGAGCTTTGATTGCGGTTGTTGCCAACTACTTAATTCTGCCAAGTTGGGAAGCAAATAATTTAAAAAAGATACTGCTGAACGCTTTAAAAATGAATAAAAAATATCTTTTAGTAACCCAAGAATTGTATCAAGATCCAGCAATGCACAAACTTTCCTATAATTTAGTAAGGAAAGATGCTTTTTTAGCTATCAGTAATTTAAATGCATCTTTTCAACGATTAACACAAGATCCGAAATCGAAACAAAAAGAGTTTGAATTGATTTATGAAATTGTAACGCTTAACCAAACAATGATTTCTGCTATTGCCTCCATCGGTAATTTTATCATCAATCATAAAACGACACCTGCTTCTTCTGATTTTAACGTTTTAATCAATAAAATTTCCAACAACCTACAAGCATCATGGGATATTATAGAGCACGCAGAAATAAAGAAAAAAATTGCGAATGAAACCGTTGAAGATGCAAAAGATAAGTTACTCGATAAATATAAGCAATTATCAAATTTACGAGATGAAAACATCAAAAAAGGAAACACAGAATTAGATACAGAAACGCTTCACGGTTTACAAGAAGCTTATTTGATCGCCAATCACATGAGCTGGTTAAAATCTCTTTCAGAAAGTCTAAAAAAAGCTACTGAACGCTATCGTTCCTCAATCGTAGATGAGCAGTAGCAATTTTATTAACTTTTGATTAAAAAAACATTGTACAACTCAAAAATGATACTATATTTGCAGCCTTTACCAAGCGAAAGTAGCTCAGTTGGTAGAGCGTCAGCCTTCCAAGCTGAATGTCGCCGGTTCGAACCCGGTCTTTCGCTCAAAAGACTTTATTAGAAATAATAAGGTCTTTTTTTTGCTCTAAACTTACGGAAAAATAAAAATTATGATGTAAAAATTATATAAAATAGCAAGTAAATAAAATTCATATTTCTATAAAAATGAAGACTTTACTAAACTGTAAAGTCTTTTCTATTTTACAGACTCTTTAATTTATAACCAAAAAGCAATAATAAAATAATTGGAACCGCTAACACAATTACAAATGTACTATTGGTTGTAAACAAAATAGGATTTAGTAAAAGTGTAAATACAAAACCACCAATTGTGCCTCCTAAATGAGCTGCATGCCCAATATTTCCTACCTGTTTTTTCATTCCGTAAATAGAATATAATAAATAACCTACCCCAAAAACATACCCAGGAATCGGAATTGCAAAAAATAATAACAATTGCATATCGGGAAATAACAAAATAGAAGAATATACAATTCCAGAAACGGCTCCAGAAGCACCTACAGCGCTGTAATAAGGTTCGTTTTTATGATACTGTAAGGTATATAAATTACCTGCTAATAGACTTCCAAAATAGATAATTAAAAAACTAGTAGTTCCTAAAATAGTCGCAACAATATCACCAAATATATATAAAGCATACATATTAAAACCAAGATGCATCCAATCTACATGTAAAAAACCAGAAGTTAACATTCTAATTTTTTCTTTTCCTAAAACTCTACCAACTTGAAATTTATATTTATCTAAAAAGAATAACTATCAAAGCCTTTCATTGAGAACAAAACATTGGCTATAATAATAATTAAAACTATGGGAATTGAACCTTGCATCATCTTACAAACATAACAAAATCTCTTTGTTTTTTGTCCTTTCTTTTAATTTAAAATACAGATATTTGTATCTAAACTAAAACCGAATGCAATTTCTAGCTTTTGCTATTACCTACCCTTTTATCTATCTACTTTCTAGATTGCCAATGCGTGTATTATATGCACTATCAGATTTCTTTTTCTTCTTGATGTACAATTTAATTGGCTATAGAAAAAAAGTAGTTCTAGAAAACCTAAAACTGGCTTTTCCTAAAAAATCCGAAGAAGAAAGAAAAAAAATAGCGAAAGATTTTTTTAGACATCTTACTGATTTAATTATGGAAAGTGTAAAAGCCTTCTCTATATCAGAAAAAGAAATGTCAAAAAGGTATACATATAAAAATCCTGAGTTGGTAAATAATTTCACAAAGCAAGGCAGAAGCATTGCATTAGTTGCTGCACACCAAGCAAATTGGGAATGGTCTATTAGTTTGCCTTTGGTTTTAGACGGAAATGTAAGTGGTGCGTACACCAAATTAGGAAATCCGTATTTTGAAAAAGTTATACGAAGTTCTAGAGAAAAATATGGAATTATAGGCTATAAAACAAGTGAAACGGTAAAAGGAATGCAAAAGAATTTTGCCGAAAAAACGCAAGGTTTGTATATTTTACTGAGTGATCAATCTCCTCAACTGCATAAAACATTTTATTGGAATGAGTTTTTTGGTGTTCAAGTACCGATGCATACAGGCGCAGAAATGCTTGCTAAAAGATTTGATTTAGTGGTAATCAATTATATAACTAGAAAAGTTAAAAGAGGGTATTATGAAACAGAATTTCAGTTGATAACTGATACTCCAAAAGAGTTTGAAGATTATCAAATTACAGATAAATACACTCGTTTAACAGAGAATAATATCAAACAACAACCAGCTCTTTATTTATGGTCTCATAAAAGATTTAAGCACAGAAACAGTTTTGAAGAATGGCAAAAAGTGAAAGCTTTTAAACCATAAACCAAGAAGCAACTAATTCTTTTTCAATTGATTCTATAGTATTATGAACGTAATCATTCTTTAAAGAATCGTACTTATACTCTTTAGCCCAATCCTCAATATTTTCTGATAATTCTTTTAACGATTTACAAATAAAGTCTAATTCGTTATTTGTTACCGTTGGATGCAAAGACAACCGAATCCATCCTGGTTTTTGTGTATTACAACCATGTGAAATTTCATCTTTTATTCTATTTGAAGTTTCTTGATCTACATTTAGTAAAAAATGACCGTAGGTTCCTGCACAAGAACATCCTCCTCTAGTCTGAATTCCGAAACGATCGTTTAATAATTTTACCACCAAATTAAAATGAAACTTTTCAAAATAGAAAGAAAAAATACTAAGACGTTTTTTATGATTCGGAGCTAATATTTTTATATTATCTAAATTCTCTAACGTGTTAAATACAATCTCATTAATTTCATCTTCTCTTTTTCTGATGTTTTCTACACCCATTTTGTTTTTCAACTGAATTGCGAAAGCAATCTTTATGGTTTGTAAAAAAGCGGGCGTTCCACCGTCTTCTCGTGTTTCTACATCATCAAAATAATCATGTTGTCCCCAAGGATTTGTATAACTCACGGTTCCGCCTCCTGGATTATCTGGCACTGTATTTTTGTATAATTTCTTGTTAAAAATCAAGACTCCGGCACTTCCTGGTCCTCCTAAAAATTTATGTGGAGAAAAGAAAATTGCATCTAAATATTCCTCTTCTATTTCTGGATGCATATTGATAGCAACATAAGGCGCACAGCAAGCAAAATCGACAAAGCACAAGCCATTATATTGATGAATTAATTTTGCAACTTTATGATACTCTGTTTTTATACCTGTAACATTAGAACAAGAAGTTATTGAAGCAATTTTTATTTTTCTATGTTCGTGCTTTTGAATGCATTTTTCAAAACTTTCTAAACACACCAAACCTTCATCATTACAAGGAACAACCTCTACATCTGCAATGGTTTCCAACCAAGAAGTTTGATTTGAATGATGTTCCATATGAGATACAAAAACAATCGGTTTTAAATCATCCGGAATAGCTGTGTAGTCTTTTAAATTTTCAGCAACTTTTAATCCTAAAATGCGTTGAAATTTATTCACCGCAGCTGTCATGCCAGAACCCGTGGTAATTAAAACATCATTTGAATTTGCATTTACATGACGTTTTATAATATTTCTAGCTTCGTGATAGGCAAGTGTCATTGATGCCCCTGTTGTAGACGTTTCTGTGTGTGTATTTGCCACAAAAGGTCCTAATTCATTGCTGATTTTTTCTTCAATAGGTCTGTACAATCTTCCACTTGCTGTCCAATCTGCGTAGATGATATTCTTTATTCCATAAGGAGATGTAAATGTTTGATTTACACCTATAATGTTAGCTCTAAATTGATCGAAATATTGCTCTAAATTTTTCATTATAATCTAAATTTACCTCCAATTAAAATATTATTCTGTAGAAAGAAAAAATCTTGAGAAGCACTATCCGCAGCATTCGTACTTATTTTAACATCTGGCATGTTTATATAGCCCCTTTTAAATCCGCCTGAATAAAAAAATGTTTTAAAAATGTAACATTCAATCCAAATCCGGCAGAAAGTCCGTAACCAGAAATATGGTAATCATCATGTCTATCAAGACCTAAAAGCGAAGTATCCGTTTTTGGATACAAAATACCAGCACCAAAACCTTCTGTAATATTTATTTGAAAACTCTCTGAATCTACACCAAACCAACTGCTAACGTCATCAAAACGATACAATTGTATGTTAACATAATTTAAACCATCTGTATGTTCTAAGCGCAAAAAGTCTTCTGTTAACTGAATTTGTTCACCATTATAAACACCATCATATGTAGTATTTCCAATATCTATAGTTCCGTCAATACCTACAAATTGGTCATTATTTACAACATATTTCATATGATCTACACCAAGTGAAATCGTATAATTTTCTTTAAAGAAATAACCTATTCTTGCATTTGTTTGTGGTTTGGTCAAATTTGTAATTCCAAAATACTTTTTAAAAGTAAATGCTGATGGCGTATCTTGTGCTTTTACATCTTGCAACGTAAAATCATAATTCTCGCCTTTAAAACGGATGTTTGAATCGGAATAACTTGCCCAATTCCAACCCCAATACGCAAAGAATTTACCTTTATTAGTAACCTTTTTCTTTTGATTTTCTTGCGCATTATTAGATAATGACACAACCATTAAAAGTAAAACCAAGAGTTTTTTCTTAAACATTTAAGCTATTATTTCTTTAATTTCATTTATAAATCGAATTGCCAAAGCATCTGCCGCATCTTGCGATTTAGCTTCTGTATAAATTCTAATTATTGGTTCTGTATTCGACTTTCTTAAATGAATCCATTCATCAGCAAAATCGATTTTTACACCATCAATTGTATTTACATCTTCGTTTTTATAGGTTGATGCCATTGTTTCTAAAATTTTATCAACATCTATTTCTGGTGTTAATTGAATTTTATTTTTACTCATAAAATAACTTGGATACGAATCTCTCAAAGTTTTACAAGATACTTTTTGATGTGCTAAATGCGATAAAAATAAAGCAACGCCCACTAAAGAATCACGCCCGTAATGAGAAGCAGGATAAATGATTCCTCCATTTCCTTCACCACCAATTACCGTATTCGTTTCTTTCATTTTGATAACCACATTCACTTCACCAACGGCACTTGCAGTATACGTTCCGCCATGTTTTTGAGTAACATCTCTTAGCGCTCTCGAAGAAGATAAATTAGAAACAGTGTTCCCTCCTTTTAAACGTCCTAAAACATAATCTGCACAGGCAACCAATGTATATTCTTCTCCAAACATAGAACCGTCTTCAGAAACCAAAGCCAATCTGTCTACATCTGGATCCACTACAATTCCTAAATCTGCTTTTTCTTTCACGACTAATTCAGAAATATCTGTTAAGTGCTCTTTTAAAGGCTCTGGATTGTGAGGAAATTGCCCATTGGGCGTACAATATAACTCGATGCATTCTACACCTAATTTTTCTAATAACGCAGGGATAAAAATTCCACCTGTAGAATTTACACCATCAACAACAACTTTAAATTTTGCTTTTTTGATCGCATCAACATCGACCAATTCTAAATTTAAAACTTCTTGAATATGCTTTTCTAAATACGAATTATCTTTTGTATAAGTTCCTAAATTATCCACATCTGCAAACTCAAAATCTTCACTTTCTGCCAAAACAAGAATTTGTTCACCTTCTGCTCCATTTAAAAACTCTCCTTTTTCGTTTAATAATTTTAATGCATTCCATTGTTTTGGATTGTGCGAAGCTGTTAAAATAATACCACCATCTGCTTTTTCTAAAGGAACAGCAACCTCTACAGTTGGTGTTGTAGAAAGACCTAAATCAACTACATTAATACCTAATCCTACCAAAGTATTTGCCACCAAACTAGAGATCATTTTACCAGAAATACGAGCATCTCTGCCCACCACTACTGTTATTTTTTCTTTATTCGGATTTCTGTTTTTTATAAAAGCCCCGTACGCGGATGCAAATTTCACAGCATCTATTGGTGTTAAATTATCGGCAGTTTTACCTCCAATTGTACCTCTAATTCCTGATATCGATTTTATTAATGTCATCGTTTTATTTTAACACTACAAATATAATTTTTTCAATTGATTTTACCTGATTGAAACTTTATAAGTGCAATAAATCATCAATATAAATTTCATCTTTAAAACTTTAATATTTTTTAGTATCTTCAAACATCAGACAGAAACTGCTGCTTGATAGTAGTTTAAAAAAACACTTATTTTAAGCAATAACTGAAATAGCTTTGGTGGTGATAGGCATTTTACTAGTATTACAATTTAACGCATGGAATCAAGAAAAAGAAAACACTAAAAAAGAAAAATGGTATTTAAACAATATTGTTGAAAATCTAGAATATTAAAAAACGATATTAAAAGAGATGATCGTTTATTGTAAGGAATCAATTTCTATTTACAAATCAATAATAAAAGACTTTTCTTTAAATTATAGTTTCTCTGATATAAGTAGTTTACATGATAAATTAAATTATTTAACTATTTCGTATCATTTCTCTAAAATTCATAAAACCTATAGAGAGCTTGTTTATTCTGGTCAATTTAATTTAATTAGTGATAAATTTTTAAATGTTAAAATTATATATTACTATTTATTTTATGAGGCAAATGATAATTATCTTAATGATCTTTTTTACAAAGAAATATATCACGTTTTAAATAAATATTCTCAAGTTACTATGCACGAAAAAAGCAGTTCTTCGAATGAAGCGTCTTTAGAAACTATTGACAAAGCTTTAGCTTTATTTACACAAAACAAACTAAAAGAACCAGCATCTAAACTGGAGTTAATTAATGCAGTTAAAGCCAAACTTATTTTACAAGAAAATTTCATCGATTTAGTAAATAAAACTTTGATTGATATTGGTTCTTTAATTAGAAAAATAGATACTTATTTAGGATATACTCCAGATATGGTAAATAATTAACTATGATCTTTTTATCTATACAACTGACTAGATTTAAAATCATCCTGCTTTCCTAGCAAAATAAGGAATAAAATTTAATAAATCACAATACGCTAATCTTCAATTAAATAAATATTAAAACATTTATTTTAACATTTATTTAACTATATTTGATTTAACCAAATTAATTAGGAAGAACCAAATTAAAAATATCATGACTGCAGTAACCTATATTTTCGCAATCCAAATAAAGGAAGATTTGCCATCCCAATTAATGATGGAATATATGGAAATGACTTTTTATTAATTTTTATTTCGGTAGCCATTTTTATTATAATAGCAACACCTGTAGTCCTATTTTATTTTGCTCTTGATAATTATTTTAAATTCAAAGTAAGCAAAAATCTAATTAACAAAGACTTGTTCTGCAAAAACAACCTAATTCATTCAACGTATGTTTCTCAAATCTACAATCAATATAAAATATCTTTTACTAAATTTATTAGCAATATCTCAGCTTTACTTGCATGGAACGTATTTTCTATAATATATATTAGCGTTTACTTTACCAACTTTAAAACAGGAATCTATAGTTACTTTTTGTCTCCTTTTGAAATTATAGAATCAATTAGTATGAACAATTCAATAGATACGCTTTCTCAATTTAAAACAAAGGGAATATATATGCTTGGAATATTTACAATGTCTTTAATATTCTTCCAAATCGGCAAATCTATAGCACAATTTTTACTTAGAAACAATCTGCTATATAGTTTAAAGGATAAATTATCTGCCACCAATTCCCAATTAGAACCAACTATTCTTGAGGTTTAATTAAATAATTTACCCCTTCTTTTAATATAACGTCCATTTTTCAAAAGAAACTATGTTTTCAGTTACGGATGTTACTTAATAAGTTTCAAATTCAAAAGTAAAAGAAGCTCCTTTATAAAAATGAATGTTAAACGATTTATTTAAGCAAAAAAAATACGGCAATTGCCGTATTTTTATATAGTGTAAAGTAGTATTTATTTTTTAACCGGCGTTCCATATAAATCATAATCCCCAGCTTCATGAATTTCGATATCTATAAACTCCCCAATTTTAACATAATGGTCTTTTGCATCTACTAAAACATCGTTATCAACGTCCGGTGAATCATATTCGGTTCTTCCGTAAAAATATTCGCCATCTTTTCTATCAAATAAACAACGAAACGTTTTACCAATTTTTTGTTGATTCAGTTCCCATGAAATCTGAGATTGAATTTCCATAATCTCATTTACACGTTTAAACTTCACATCTGCTGGCACATCATCTTCTAAAACATAAGCTCCAGTATTTTCTTCATGCGAATATTCAAAAACTCCTAAACGTTCAAAACGCATTTCTTCTACCCAATCTTTTAGTTCTTGAAAATGTGCTTCTGTTTCTCCTGGATATCCAACAATTAACGTAGTTCTGATGCCCATTTCTGGCACAGCTTCTCTAAACTTATGAATTAAAGCCGTTGTTTTTTCATGAGTTGTTCCGCGTTTCATCGATTTTAAAATCTCTGAATTGATATGTTGTAAAGGAATATCTAGATAATTACACACTTTAGGTTCACGTTTCATCACGTCTAAAACGTCCATTGGGAAACCAGTTGGAAAAGCATAATGCATTCTAATCCACTCAATTCCGTCTACTTTTGCCAACGCTTCTAATAATTGTGCTAAGGCTCTTTTTTTATAAATATCTAAACCATAATAAGTTAAATCTTGTGCGATTAACATGATCTCCTTAATCCCTTTTTCTGCTAATTTAGTAGCTTCTGTTACGATATGCTCAATTGGTGTAGATTTGTGTTTACCTCGCATTAAAGGAATGGCACAAAAAGAGCAAGGTCTATCGCAACCTTCTGCAATTTTTAAATAGGCATAGTGCTTTGGAGTTGTAGTTAAGCGTTCTCCAATTAGTTCGTGCTTATAATCCGCCTCTAAAACCTTTAATAAATTTGGCAAATCATGTGTACCAAAGTATTGATCTACATTAGGAATTTCCTTCTCTAAATCTGGCTTATATCTTTCACTTAAACAACCTGAAACAAAAACTTTATCAATTTCACCAGCTTCTTTTCTTTGCACATAATGCAAAATAGTGTCGATACTTTCCTCTTTGGCTTTACCAATAAATCCGCAAGTATTTATAACAACAATATTTCCATCATCATCTGGATCTTCATGAACAACGTTTTTTCCATTGGCTTTTAATTGTCCCATTAAAACTTCACTATCGTAAATGTTCTTCGAACAACCTAAAGTAACAACGTTAATCTTATTTTTTTTGATGGTTTTTGTGCGCATATCTATCTCTTTTTGCCCTTAGCTCTTCGCTATTTGCTGTATATTTTTATAGTTTTTTGCTCTAATTGTTAAAAAAATTAAAACGAGTGCAAAAATAGTGATTTTTAAATGATTGGTATTCTTTCTATTGATAGTTTTTAGGCATTTTTCTCACTTTTGTTAATTGTTCAAACGCATATCCTACTATCAATAATTTTCCTTCTGTTTTTGGCAATCCAATAAACGTTAAATTAATGGGTTCTCCTGATTTTTTGTATCCCATAGGAATTGTTAATGTTGGATATTTTGCAACTGCAGCAATACCAGAATGATAATTATTAATTGATAAAATAGCATCTAAATTTTCAGTTACTAAAGCTTGTAAGTATTTTTTTCCTTCGGATGCTAATTTGTATTTGATGACTTCTAACTCAACAATCGTCGTGGAATCTTTTAAAATTCCTTCAAATAATTGTTGTCCATAAGGCGAGCGAATTAGTGAATCTTTTAAATTAAAATCAACGACATCTTTCACTGATTTCACCGAGACGCTTTTATCAGCATTCGTATACAAATACTTAGGTAAATCATATTTCATATCAATATTCAATAGGCTTATAAAACCGTCAAAGGAGATTTCTGGTGGATTAATTTCAATAATTTCTGCACCTGTTTTTCTGATTTCATCAATGGTTAATTTATAAATTGAATCTTTTAACAACGAACTCAAAACGCCAATTTTCTTCCCTTTTAAAGTTGTTTCTTGATCATTCCCAAAATAGTTTTCTTTATCAATTTCAAAAGAACTTATATCCTTATTGTCTTTTCCCAACATTGCATTTAATAAAATAAAAGTATCCGTCACATTTTTTGTCATCGGTCCTGGTGTGTCTAATGTACTAGAAATAGGGATAATGCCGCTTCTACTCAACAGACCAATTGTTGGCTTTAATCCAACCACAGAATTGAGACTTGATGGCGATGTTATCGATCCTGATGTTTCTGTTCCAATTGCTGCAACTGCGTAATTTGCAGCAACTACAACGCCGCTTCCTGCTGAACTTCCTCCTGTTTCAAATACTTTTCTTCCATACGGATTTAAAGTTTGGCCGCCAATTGCAGAATAGCCAAGAGGACAACCAGAACAGAAAAAATACGCCCATTCGCTTAAGTTTACTTTTCCTAAGATTAAAGCGCCATTTTCTCTTAATTTTTGAACGATAAAAGCATCTTCCGTATTTTTATTCTCTGCCAATGCCATTGCTCCCGCAGTGGTTGACATATCTTTGGTATTGATATTGTCTTTTAATAAAATTGGCATTCCGTAAATACTCATTTCAGAAAGAAAACCACTTTTACGGTTTTTATCTCTTTCTCTTGCTTCTTTTAGCACATCGGCATTTAAAGAGATAATCGCATTTAAAGATTTCGCACTATCACTTTCAAACTTTCTAATTCGATACAAATAAAAAAGTGTTAGTTTTTCATACGTCAAAGTTCCTGCTTTGACACTTTTTTGAAGCGAAGGAATATTCTTTTCAAGAATTAACGGTTTCAACTCTTGATAGTTTTCTTCAGAAAAAGAAGCTAAATCATCAGTAAAAGGTTTAAAAACTTCATTCATATCTAAATATTTAGACTGAATCAGTTTAAATTTCATTCTATTACTTTCATGAGTTTGTTGTGCTGCTAATTCAGCAGTTTCATCATATTTTATCATTAGTGTCCGATAAATAATTTTAAAAGCAGGATTTCCATAGTTGGATTTCCTGCTTTATTTATATCTTGATTTTTACCACAAAATTGAGATATGAACAAAAGTACACACTTTAGCGGAACACCAATAATTAAACAGATTTTAAAATATATACCACAAGCAGATATTACTCGGACAGCCAAAATCTATAACAGTGACCGCTACTACAAAAAGTTTAAAACCTACGACCATTTAGTCACGATGCTTTATGCCACAATGAGTGGAGTTTCCTCACTTAGAGAGTTGTCGACCGTTTTATTAGCTTGTGAAGGGCGTATCAGCCATTTAAATCTAAAACATTTCCCTAAGCGAAGTACATTGTCAGATGCTAACAAGAAAAGAACCAGTGAAGTCTTTGGAGCAATTTATTCAAAATTATACAAACGCTACGCTCCATTTTTATCGGACAGCAGTCCATTAAAATCTCCTGTAAAGAATTTAAAAATTGTAGATTCTACCACAATCAGCCTATTTAGTGATATTTTAAAAGGAGTTGGTCGTAATCCTATTACAGGTAAGAAAAAAGGAGGTATAAAGATGCACACAATGATAAATGCTTTGGAAGATGTACCTTGTCTGATACGTTTTAGCAGTGCTGCTACTCACGACCACACTTTTTTAAAAGAGTTAAATTTAGAGAAAGATTCTTTTGTCGTTTTTGATAAAGCATACAATGATTATCTCCAATATTTAGAGTGGACTTTAAATGATATTTACTTTGTAACTCGCCAAAAAGACAATGCTGTCTATAAAAGCATTAAAGAATTTGATTTAGCAGACAAAACAAGTGATGCAATACTAAAAGATGAACTTATATTGATAGAAAAAGACGATAAATCTATTCAAATAAGAAGAGTTGCTTATTGGGATGCTACAAAAGAAAAGGTATATGAGTTTATCACCAATAATGCAGAAATATCTCCAGACCAAGTAGCAGATATATACAAACACAGATGGCAGATTGAAACGATGTTTAAAAGACTCAAGCAGAACTTTCCCCTTAAATATTTTCTTGGAGATAATCAAAATGCAATAGAGATTCAGATATGGTCAGCATTAATCATTCAACTCATCATGCTTGTGATACAAAGAAAAATCAAACGAAAATGGGCATATTCAAATATGGTTTCTGTGATGAGATTTCATCTGATGACCTACATTGATCTGTTTAAATTTCTCGAAAACCCAAACAAACAATGGTGGGAACTCACATCAAAACCTCCAGATATACAACTGCAACTTTTTAAATAGACACCTTGCTAACTCAAAAAGAAAAATATAGAACGTGTTTACTGGGCTCAAAAATGGGTTTAATTAAAATTTGTAGTTTTATCGGACACTAATGATATTTTATAAAGATGATTTCAGATTGTTGCTTTTTGCAAGAATTTAATAAAAAAGTCAAGACAAAAATAAAAAGAATATTTTTCATAAGAACACCTATTAATTGGCACTAAATATACAAATTATTTAAATTTGTAGTCTTTATTTTGTGGTAAGACACAAAAATAACATTAAATTTAAAACGATTAAAAAATTAGAACTACCCCAAAATAGACATCAGCATGTTCTAAAAGATGAAATTATTGAACTCACAGGTAACAATAACTATATTGATCTTAAAAGCACTAAAAACATAAGCAAAGCACTCGTGGTATTTATCTAATCTTGTTGCATTTATTAGACTTAACCCGTTGGGTGCAATTATTAACTTTAATAATTCTGAACTAACCACAAAATGGACAAATTAAAAATAAACTTTGAGAATGGCTTTGGAATAGGAAAATTAGAATGGAAGAAATAAATCTTAAGTAAAACGATTTGATTGGAGTTCTCGTTGGGAAAAGTAGCGTTTCTGAAATTTTAAATAAAAAGAAAAAAATAACTTTTGAAATGATACTAAAGCTAGAACGAATTTTACATATATCCACTTCTGTTCTTGTAAACAATTATGAACTTCCAAAAATAAAAATAACAAAGGGTAATTTATTATTAGCACTAACCTACTTACTATAATCTTAACAAATTTTAAACATAAAAAAAAACTCCTTTCACAAATTGTAAAAGGAATTTTTAGTTTTATAAATTTTAGAGTTTTACTTAAAAAAAGAATCTACAAACTCATGTTTGTTAAAAACTTGTAAATCGTCAATACCTTCTCCTACTCCAATATATTTTACGGGTATTTTAAATTGATCAGAAATACCAATTACAACGCCGCCTTTTGCCGTTCCGTCTAATTTTGTAACTGCCAAAGAGGTTACTTCTGTTGCTAATGTAAATTGTTTTGCTTGCTCAAATGCATTTTGCCCTGTAGAACCATCTAAGACTAACAATACATCGTGTGGCGCATCTACTATTACTTTTTGCATTACACGTTTAATCTTCGTTAACTCGTTCATTAAATTAACTTTATTATGTAAACGACCAGCAGTATCAATAATTACAACATCTGCATTTTGGGTTACTGCAGATTTTAACGTATCAAAAGCTACAGAAGCAGGATCAGAACCCATTTCTTGATGCACTATTGGCACATCTGCTCTGTCTGCCCAAACTTGTAATTGATCTATTGCTGCTGCTCTAAAGGTATCTGCTGCTCCTAAAACAACTTTTAAACCTTGTTTCTTAAACTGACTTGCTAATTTCCCAATTGTAGTTGTTTTTCCAACTCCGTTTACACCAACAACCATAATTACATAGGGTTTTTTATCCGAAGGAATGGAGAAATCAGTTTCATTCCCAAGATTTGTTTCGGATAAAAGTCCGGCAATTTCTTCTCTAAGAATCGTATTCAACTCGTCTGTACCCACATATTTATCTTTGGCTACTCTAGCTTCTATTCTAGTAATAATTTTAAGCGTTGTATTTACCCCAACATCTGATGCAACTAATATTTCTTCTAAATTATCTAAAACATCATCATCTACTTTCGATTTTCCTGCAACTGCTTTTGATAATTTACCAAAGAAACTTTCTTTCGATTTTTCTAAACCTTTATCTAAGGTTTCTTTTTTTCCTTTGAAAATATATTTTTTAAAAAACTCATATCCTGTTTTTATATTCTAAATTAACTACTCTAAAAAGTATGCCATTTATTTTATTTGGTCAATTTGTCATTTCAAGAAGCCGCGTTAGTGATTGAAATGGCATCCTTTTTTTGAGGTACGAAAAAAAAGATAGAATGTAAAGCACGACCTTTAGGTAACGCCCAAAAATACGTAATTATAATCCATAAAAAAAGCTACTTTCTAAAATTAGAAAGTAGCTTTGAATATTTTGTACAGTAAATATTACTTTTTTGCTAAAAAGGCATCTACTTTTTCTGGTTCCATAATCGATTCTATAAATGTATAAGCCCCTGTTTTTGGAGATTTTATCATTTTGATAGCTTTACTTAATCTTTTCGATGAAGTTTGTAACGATGCAACTGTTTTTTTTGCCATTGTCTAAATGTTTTTAATCTATATGCTCACTTCTGAGTTCTAGATGTTTTAATTATTTAATTTCTTTGTGAACAGTCACTTTTTTCAAGATAGGATTGAATTTTTTAATTTCCATTCTATCTGGAGTGTTCTTTTTGTTCTTAGTAGTTATATATCTAGAAGTACCTCTTTCTCCTGAAGCTTTATGCTCTGTACATTCTAAAATTACCTGAACTCTGTTTCCTTTTTTTGCCATCTCTGTATGTTTTTACTAGCTTTAGATTATTTTGTTAAAAATCCGTTAGCTTTTGCTTCTTTAATAACTGCAGAAATTCCTTTCTTGTTAATATTTTTTAAAGCTGAAGCAGATATTTTTAAGGTGATCCACTTATCTTCTTCTGGAATATAAAAACGCTTGGTCATTAAGTTAGCGTCAAATGTTCTTTTTGTTCTATTCATAGCATGAGAAACATTGTTCCCAACCATTGCTTTTTTTCCTGTTAATTCACAAACTCTAGACATTATCTTGACAGTATTTTTAGTGTTATCTCTAAACGAGGTGCAAATCTACAATTAATTCTAATTGTGAACAAAACAATTTTTATAATTTTTCGCTTTTCTTTTGTAATTATTTTTCACTTATATTAAAGTGTATGTTTTTTTTGCAGATTCCTCTCTACTAATCAACATAGTAAAAGAGAGTCCTGCTGTTAAAGCTAATAGAATAAATAAGGCTTTTAAACTATTGTTTATAGTCTGATTTAGAACTTTTTGAAGAATTTCTAAATCTAAATCTGATATCAACTTCAAGAAACCTAACATTGTCTCGTATGAAAAAACACCCGGAATCATAGGTATTACTGCCCGAATAGAAAAAATAAATGGAGGCACATGTTCTGGGTGAGCGGCAAGTATGCTTAAGCAACCAATAACGATAGCGTCAATTAGTGTTGACAGCGTAATGTGCAAACCAAAATGCAGTAAGACCAACTTACAAGAACCTCCTATAGCTGCTAAAACTGCTGCTATAATTAATGAACCTTTGGGTACATTAAATAATTTCGAAAAAACTATAGCGGCTATGGCTAACCAAGCCGACATTTCTAAAAAAAATAAATAACATTGCCACAAACAGTTCTATGAGTTATCAAAATTTCTGTACCAAAGCATAAACACTCTAAAGAGATTCTAATTCTATGAGTACTTGAACCAGACTCCATCAGCAAACACCCTATTTCTAAAAAAAAATTAGAAGTGTATAGAATTTATTTTTGATTCATTTTGTGTTGTTTCACTTAAAAAATATCCGATATAAAAACCTAGATTATATTAATTCTCGGTATACAATTTCTAATGATTTACTCACCGTTTTATTGATCACTTTTTCTCTTGGTTCTCCAAAATTAAATTCCTCTACGAACTCTTTTTCATCAGATACAAAAGCAACATACACCAAACCAACACTTTTATCATTATGGTCTGTTGTTGGACCTGCGTTTCCTGTAACGGCAATTGCATAATTAGTTTGCAATCTTTCTTTGGCTCCTTTTGCCATTTCTAGCGCTACTTCTTTACTTACAACCGAATATTTTTGAATCGTTTCTGGCAAAACTCCTAATAAATTGATTTTTGTTTCAGCAGAATACGTTACAAAACTCCCTTTATAATAAGCTGATGAACCTTCAATTGAAACCATGGTAGCGGCTATTTTACCTCCCGTTATACTTTCTGCGGTTCCAATCGTTTTGTTATTTTTTTTAGCAACTCACCTACTCTTTTTTCTAAAGAACGATCATCGTCTAAACCTGTAATAATTTCTGGTATAAGTTGATAAATTGCAGCTACTTTTTCGTTTAACTCCTTTTCAAGAATTTCTTTGTTTTCGCCTTTGGCGGATAATCTTAAACGAACTTTACCAAAAGAGGGCAAATACGCTAACTTAATATAGATTGGTAAATTATTTTCGAAATCTTCAATTCTTTCTGCAATGGTGCTTTCTCCTTGTCCATAAGTCATAATTGTTTTATGAATTATAAATGGCAATTTAAATTGCTGCTGAATTCTTGGCAACACCTGATTGGTAATTAACCCTTTCATTTCATAAGGAACTCCCGGAAGTGACACAAAGACAGTATTATTTTCATAAAACCACATTCCTGGTGCTGTCCCAAAATGATTCATTAATAAGGTTGCTTTGGATGGCAATTGCGCTTGAAAACGTTGTACTTCTTTAAATGGATGGTTTATCTTTCTAAACAATCCTTTAATATGTTCTAAAACTTCTGGATATTCTACAATTTCGTCGTCATGAAAGAATTCTGCAATTGTTTTTTTAGTGATATCGTCTTTTGTTGGACCTAAACCTCCCGTAAGAATAACAATATCTACTCTTTCTTGCGCTTCTTTTAACGCATTTAAAATGTGTTGTTTATCGTCTTGAATTGAAGAAATCTGATACACAGAAACGCCAATTTTATTAAGTTCAGTTCCTATCCACTGCGAATTTGTATCAACAATCTGACCTATTAAAATCTCGTCTCCTATTGTTATAATTTCTGCTTTCATTATTTAATTTTAAACGCAGAGTTCGCAAAGTTTTCGCAAAGAGATTAAAGAAAAAATTTAATAATTAAAGTCTTTAAGTTCTTTGCGCATTCCTTATGTTCTTTGCTGTTTCGTTTTTATTTCACTCTAATATTAAACGCTTCTTTACCTTCAATAACACCTTTTAAAACATCATTTTCTACAACTTTTCCAACTCCTGCCGGCGTTCCTGTAAAAATAATATCTCCTTTTTTTAAAGTGAAGTATTGAGAAACGTAGGCTATCAATTCATCCGTTTTCCACAACATTGCGTTGGTATTTCCATCCTGAACAATTTCATCATTCTTAAACAATTGAAATTGTAAATTCTCTAAATCGAATTGATCTTTTGGATAAAATTCACCCACAACGGCACTTCCATCAAAAGCTTTTGCTTTTTCCCATGGCAACCCTTTTTCTTTGCAAGTATCTTGTACATCTCTTGCTGTAAAATCGATTCCTAAACCAATTTCATCGTAATATTTATGAGCAAATTTTGCGTCAATGTATTTACCCACTTTATTAATCTTTATCAAAACCTCTACCTCATAATGAACATTATTAGAAAAAGGCGGAATAAAAAATGGATTCTTTTTTGGCAAAATTGCGGAATCTGGCTTCAAAAAAACAACAGGATTTTCTGGTTTTTCGTTTGCTAATTCTTCTATATGTTTTGCGTAATTGCGCCCAATACAAATTATTTTCATATTCAATTTCGAATTCTCAATTACGAATTACGAATAATTTGTTGCAAATCTAAATTCGTAATTCTTTTATTTATTTTCTACTGCAAACTACCTACTAAAAACTGATGACTGTTAACTGAAAACTGTTAACCGATAACTGATAACTAATTTACTCCCCTGCTTCTGGAAAAACAATCGCTCTATTTCCTGAGACTATTATTTGATGATTTAAATGGCATTTTACTGCTCTTGCCAAAACTAATTTTTCTATATCTGCACCAATTCTTTTTAAGGTTGTTGGAGTACTTTCGTGCGTTACAGGCTTTACATCTTGCTCAATAATAGGTCCTTCATCTAAATCTTCTGTAGCATAATGTGCGGTTGCTCCAATTAATTTCACACCTCGTTCATATGCTTTTTTATAGGGATCTGCTCCTTGAAAAGCAGGTAAAAAAGAATGGTGAATATTGATAATCCGCTCTGGATAATGATTAATAAAATACGAAGATAAAATTTGCATATATCTCGCCATAATTACCAAATCGATTTCATTAGAATCTAATAACTCAATTACTTGAGATTCTTGGGCTAATTTTGTTTCCTTAGTAACTGGTAGGTAATAAAAAGGAATCCCAAACATTTCTGCGATATTTCTTAACTTATCATGATTACTAATAACCATTTTTACATTGCAGTTTAAGCGACCTTCTTTTGACCTCTCTAACAAATCATATAAATTATGACTTGTATGTGAAACCATAATGGCAACATTCTGCTTTTTATCACCATAATTTACAGACCAACTAAATTGTAAAGGCTGCGCCAATTCTAAGAAACTATTTTCTAATTCCGTTTTTGTAATATTTGTTCCGTCTGCATTTAAACGAACTCTCATAAAATAAGTGTCTTCAATCGAATTTACATATTGCTGACAACTTAAAATATTGAATCCTTTTTCAAAAAAGAAGTTAGTGATTTTTGCTACCAATCCTTTTTGATCTGGACATTTTATTAAAAAAGTTACTACTTGTGATTTCATTGTAATTAATTACTAATTATAAATTTTGAATTACGAATTTTCGTAATTTGTAATTGAAAAACTGTTAATTGACTATGGTATCCATCTTTTAGGAAAGTTTGGTTTTCTCTTCTCCAAAAAAGCATCTCGTCCTTCTTTTGCCTCATCAGTCATATACGCCAAACGTGTTGCTTCACCTGCAAAAACTTGTTGCCCAACCATTCCGTCATCCGTTAAATTCATTGCAAATTTCAACATTCTTATCGAAGTCGGACTTTTTTCTAAAATTTCTTGCGCCCATTCATATGCTGTACTTTCTAATGCATCATGCGGAATAACGGCATTTACCATTCCCATATCATAGGCTTCCTGAGCAGAATAATTTCTTCCTAAAAAGAAAATTTCTCTTGCTCGTTTTTGACCAACCATTTTTGCCAAATACGCTGAACCATAACCACCATCAAAAGAAGTTACATCTGCATCTGTTTGTTTAAAAATCGCATGTTCTTTAGATGCTAAAGTTAAATCGCAAACCACGTGTAAACTGTGTCCGCCACCAACTGCCCAGCCAGGAACTACCGCAATTACTGCTTTTGGCATAAACCTTATTAAACGTTGCACTTCCAAAATGTTTAATCTGTGATAACCATCATCACCAACATAACCTTGATGCCCTCTTGCTTTTTGATCTCCACCAGAACAAAAGGAATACACACCATCTTTGGTGCTTGGTCCTTCTGAAGACAATAAAACAACACCAATGTTTACATCTTCTCCGGCATCATAAAAAGCTTCATACAACTCTTTTGTTGTTTTTGGGCGAAACGCATTTCTAACATTTGGTCTGTTAAATGCTATTCTTGCAACTCCATTGCATTTTTTATACGTAATATCTTCATATTCTTTAACAGTTTTCCAATCCGGTTGTATCATAATTTTGTATTTTGTACGTTTTTGTAAAAGAACAATAGATCATTGCTTGCAAAAATAAACATTCTAACGTATGATTAAGAACTCACTCTCATTATTATTTATTCTTTTTTATTTCTGCGGATTTTCACAAAAAACGATTCAAAAAAATTTAGAATCAATTTTTTTAAATTCGAATAGAAATATAAGCATTTATATTCCTGAAGGATATGAAAAAGACAATCTTAAAAATTATCCTTTAACCATTGTTTTAGATGAAGAATATCTCTTTGATGCTTATGTTGGCAACGCTGTTTTATTTGCAAAAAAAGACAAAGCACCAAATCAAATTGTAGTTGCAATTTCTATGGAAGAAACAAAACGTGCTGACATTTCTTTTGACATTAATTCTGGGCAATTAACCTCTAGTGCACAAAGTTTCTATACTTTTATAAGAGATGAAGTCTTGTTTTATATGGAAAGTAATTACAGAACTTCGCCATTTATCACATTGGTTGGCCAAGGATATTCTGCTAATTTAATCACTCATTTTTTAAAGGAAGACACGGCATTTATCAACTCTTTTATTTGTATAAATCCTAGTTTTTCTGATTTTATTGGCAGTGAATTACAATCATACGATCTACTAAAATTCGGCAAAGAAGACAATACTTTTTACTTATACACAAATAATTCTACCTCATTTTCAGCTGATAAACAAATTCAAATTGATCAAATTCAAAAAGGATTGTCAACCTTAGAAGTTAGCAATTTTCACGTAATTAATGATGTAATTAATACGTCTAGTTCTGTTTCTGCAATGAGTGAAGCAATACCAAGAGCGCTCACCAAAGTTTTTGAAGTGTATTCTGGAATCACAAAAGAAGAATTCGATAAAAATATTAAAGACCTCGCTCCGTTGGATGCAATTTCTTATTTAGAAAATAAATATTTAGAAATTGAATTTTTGTTCGGAAGTAGTTTAGGCATCAGAAAAAATGATATTTATGCCATTGAAAATATTATTATAGAAAAAGAAAACGGGGATCGTTTGCGCGATTTTGGAAAAATGATTTTAAAATTATACCCCACTTCTCCTTTAGGCGATTATTATATTGGTAAGTATTATGAAACTGGCAAAATGATTAAAAAAGCACTAAAACAATACAAAATTGGATATGGAAAAATGGATCCTTCAGATCCAAATGCAGATGCTTTTTACGAAAATATTTTAAGACTTGGGGGGCAGTAAAAAAGTTGTTTGTATTTTAGTGGGCAGTTTTCAGAAGCAGTTAACGGTCATTTATTGACTACAAATTAAGCACTGAAAACTGACAACTGATAACTGATAACTGATAACTGATAACTGATAACTGATACTACAATAACTCTATTCTATCTTCTTTGATAACTATTAATTTTTGTTTGTATAAGTTCCCAACAGCTTTTTTAAATGCTTTCTTACTCATTTTCATGTGAAAACGAATGGAATCTGGCGAACTTTTATCCGTAATTAAAATAAAACCTTCTCTACTACTTTTTAATCTTGCAAGTACTTTATCTACATCAGAATTTATAACATTTCTAAAACCTTGTGGTCTTAAGGAAACATCAATTTTACCATCTTCACGGATATTTTTGATATACCCAGTAACCTCCATGTTTTCTTCCAGCTCTTGAAAAACTTCACTCCTAAAAAGCAAACCGTCAAATTCTTCATTAATTAAAACCGTATATCCTAAAGCAGATTCAGTTTCAATGATCAATTGCACTTTATCTCCTTCTTTCAAATTCATTTCTGTTTCTTCTAAATCATCGTGTTCTTGTAAATCCATTATTATATATATTTAAAATATGCTGTTAAAATTAAATCATTTTCTGCACTTGGTGTAAAAATTTCTAAAATTTTTGGTCTTTCGGATGTTATATAGAAATCTTTTAATTCGTTGGTAACACTTTCTGATGAAAATGCTTTTTGATAGTCAAACTCATACATTTTACACAAATGTTCTGCAGTTAAACAATGTGGTGTTTCAAAATACTCTAAAGCATTTGTTAATTTAGGTCCTGGTAAGATTTTAAAAATCCCTCCTCCTGAATTATTTATTAAAATAATTCTAAAATTAGCCGGAATGTTTTTATTCCATAAACCATTACTATCGTAAAAAAAACTAACATCACCAGTTATAAAAACAGTTTGATTTTTGTTGGCAAAGGCAGCTCCTACAGCGGTGCTTGTGCTACCATCAATTCCGCTAGTTCCTCGATTACAAAAAACGGTAATACTCTCTTTTACACTAAATAATTGCGCATATCGAATAATGGAACTATTGCTAATTTGCAACTGACAATTAGTAGGAACACTTTCTAAAACTTGCCCAAAAACTTTAAAGTCTGAATGTATTACTTCTGATAAGTATTGTTCGTGTTTTACGCGTTTTTCATCGCGAATTTGCAACCATTTAGATTGATAGTTACTTTCTTTTTTAAGAACAACTTCTTGAAACTTCAAAAAGAAATCTACTGGTTTTATTTGTATAAATTCAGATAAACAAAAAAAGGTATTTACTGCTTTTTTTGGATCAATATTCCAGTGATGTTTTGGGGTATATTTTCTTAAAAATTGTTTTATTCTTTTTGAAACAATCATTCCGCCAAAAGTAATGAGAACATCTGGTTTTAGATCTTGGAACTGACTTTCATCCAAAGAAAAAATAAGTTGATCTATCGAATCAATTGCTTTTTTATGATGCAAATTTGACGTGGTTTCTGTCAATATTAAAACCGATTCGTCATCCGCATAAAAATCTATTAATTTGTGTAATTCAGTATCCGGATAATTAACACCAACTACAATCATTTTCTTTTCGGCTGCATTCCAAATTTTAGAAAACGCATCATAATTAATATGAGAATTATCTAAAGAACTCATAGAAATATGCGGAAAATGAAATTTTTGCAATTCAGTTACCGTTTCATATAATGGCTCATCAAACGGAATATTAATATGAACAGGTCCTTGTTGAGAAACAGAAATCTGTAAAGCTTCGCCAATTAATTGAGAGTTGCGCGTTTTAAACTTATCATTCTCTACTAAATTAGCAGAAAATAAAATATGATTTTCAAATACGTTTTCCTGACGAATTGTTTGTCCATCGCCAATATCTATTAAATGTTTTGGTCTATCCGCAGAAATTACAACCAACGGAATGTTACTGTAAAACGCTTCTGCAATTGCAGGATAATAATTTAACAAAGCAGAACCAGAAGTACATAAAATTGCTACTGGTTTATGAGTTTGTTGCGCAATCCCTAAAGCGAAAAAAGCTGCACAACGCTCATCTACAACACTGAACGTTTTGATCTCTGGATGATTAGAAAAACCAATGGTAAGCGGCGCATTTCTTGAACCGGGAGAAATAACAACTGTATCAATATCAAATTGATGACAAGCCGAGATTAACATTTGTGCGAGTTCTTTTTTTGGATACATTCTTTAAATCTTTTTTAAGATTTAAAAGTTTTTAGTTGTTGGTTTTTAGTGATTAGTGAACACCAAAAACCAACAAATAAAAACTAGTTTTAATTTATGCTATACATTTCTAAACAAGTCTAGCCCTGATTGAAATGACATCCTTTTTGCTTTTTCAGCAAAAAGATATAATGAAAAGCAGGAAATAGCTTCTAATAAATCTATTTAAAGTAATCAGTTCGTACTAAAAACCACCAACTAACGAATAAAAACTATTACTAATTCCCTTTTTTATAATCTTCTAAAAACTTAGCCAAACCAATGTCTGTTAAAGGATGTTTTAACAAACCTTCAATAGCACTTAATGGTCCAGTCATAACATCAGAACCAAGTTTTGCACAATCAATAATATGCATTGTATGACGCACAGAAGCTGCTAAAATTTGAGTTTGAAATCCGTAATTATCATAAATTAAACGAATCTCAGAAATTAGATTTAAACCATCCGTAGAAATATCATCTAAACGACCAATAAAAGGAGAAACATAGGTTGCGCCTGCTTTTGCAGCCAATAAAGCTTGACCCGCAGAAAAAACCAACGTTACATTTGTTTTAATCCCTTTTGATGAAAAGTATTTACACGCTTTAATTCCATCTTTTATCATTGGTAATTTTACCACGATTTGAGGATTTAAAGCCGCCAAAGCTTCACCTTCTTTTACCATTCCGTCAAAATTTGTAGAAATAACTTCAGCCGAAACATCACCATCTACCAATTCACAAATTGCTTTGTAATGGTTGATAATATTCGCTTCGCCAGTAATTCCTTCTTTAGCCATTAAAGACGGATTTGTAGTTACACCATCTAAAATCCCTAACGCTTGCGCTTCTTTAATTTGCTCTAAATTTGCAGTATCTATGAAAAATTTCATCTTTTAAAATTATAATTATATTTTACAAAGATAACCACAATGATTTTTAATTATTAAACAATTAATTATAAGTTTTAAACATCTATAAATTTGTGTCCTATAATTTAACTTAAAACATGATTCTTGCAAGTTTAATTACCCTACCTTATTGAGAATAAATGTATTTGCTTAAATTTATAAAAACATCCTAAAAAATAATAAAGAAGACTACTTTCTTGTTAAAATGTATTTTGGCGATAAAAAGTTTTATGGCTGGATTAAATTTAAATTTAACGCACTTGATTGATAAATAGCCGTTTTGGAAACCTATTTAAATCCTATTGAAACAAAACATTTTTCGGTAGAAAATTAATTTTATAACTTATAGTGATTCATTACTATTTCCTGATACCACTTATCTGGCAAAATACGTTTTAGCACAATGGAGAATTTTTCCATAAATCCTCCAACTTTGTAATGTATTTTAGGATTTTTTGTATTGATAATTTTATATACCGTTTTTGCCATTTCTAAAGGATCCATTCCGCCACTTACATGAGCGTCCATCAAATTTAAATTTGTTTGATAGTTTTCTTTATAAGCAGAATTTTCATAAACCGGTGTATGATATCTTCCAGCAGCAATATTGGTTGCAAAATCACCTGGAGCAACGTTTACAACTTTAATTCCTAGGCTTCTAACCTCCATACTTACGGCTTCTGTTACCAGTTCTAAAGCACCTTTTGTAGCAGAATATAATCCCCTGAAAGGCAAACCCATATAACCTGCAATTGACGTTACATTTAAAATCAGTCCTGATTTTTGTGCCCGCATTTGTGGTAAAATAGCCTTCATAACATCAATAGCACCAAACAAATTGGTATTAAAAACAGCTCTCATTTCATCCGTAGGCGTGTCCTCAATTGGACCGGTAATTCCCATTCCTGCATTGTTGATTAAAACATCTAATCTTCCTTCTTTTTTGATGATATAAGCAACAGCTTTTTCAATTGTTTCCATTTTTAAAACATCCAAAGCAATAATTTCAAAAGAAAAATTCTCAACATTTTTTGGATTTCTACTTGTTCCAAAAACTTTGTATCCTTTTTTTGATAAAAAAGTAGCGATTGATTTTCCTATTCCTGACGAAGCACCAGTAACTAAAATTACTTTAGACATAAAATTAAGTTCTAATTATGAGATACGAATTAACAAAAAATAAATTTAAAGAAAATAAAATAGTGCAAATTTTAGTAGAATTCTAAACGAAACTTTAGAGCAAAAAAAATGGCAAGCTACCTACATCACACTGCTACAACCTAATACCTTTGCTGTGTTCCCACCCTGGAGGATTCAAAGGGAGCTAGTTGTGTAGGACTTGCCGTGACAAATTTACAAGCTTTTTTTATTTTGACAATTAAAAAATATGAAAATTTCTGTAACATTTTTAACTAGTTGAATACTAATAAGATGTTTTTAAGTTTTTATTCTTTTTATGAAAACAAAAACTATAAAAAATGAAAATGATATATTTGTAAAACTAATTAAATTTTAAAACAATGGAAGATCAAGCAAACAGTAAAAACATCATATTGAATTATGGCTTATATTTAGGCGTAATAGGAATCATCGTTCATTTAGCTTTATGGGCTACTGGAAATGTTTTTACCCTTCAATGGGTAAATAGTGTTATTAGTTTTGTTACTATGATTGTATTTATTGTTATAGGAATTAAACAATTTAAAGGAATAAATAGTGGTTTTATTTCTTGGGGACAAGGTGTAAAAATAGGTTTAGGTATTACAATGATTAGCGCAGTTATAGCGGTAGTTTACACACTTCTTTTTACAAATATAATTGAACCGACTTTTCAACAACAAGCAATGGATTTCCAAGCAAAAGCGTGGGAAGATGCAGGATTAACTTCTGATCAAATTGAAGCTTCGGTAGCAATGGCAGAAAAATTTAATAGTCCAGCAATTGTGTCTGCAATGATTCTCGCTTTTTCTGCTTTTGTAGGTTTTGTTTTTTCTGCAATTATTGCAGCAATCATGAAAAAATCTGAAGAGGAAACGTACTAAAATTACAAGTTAAACTTTCAAAGTTTTATTAAAGCCTTAACTTTGAATTTTAAATTTCAAACCTTGAATTAAACATATGGATATCTCGGTAGTAATACCACTTCTTAATGAAGTTGAATCTTTACAAGAATTACACGATTGGATTGCAAAAGTTATGCAATCCAATCGTTATTTGTATGAAATTATTTTTATTGATGATGGCAGCACAGACAATTCTTGGAATGTAATAGCTCAATTATCAGCAAAAAACAATGCTGTAAAAGGAATTCGTTTTCAAAAAAATTACGGAAAAAGTCAGGCTTTGGATGCTGGTTTTGAACTAGCTCAAGGAAATGTGGTGATTACGATGGATGCGGATTTACAAGACAATCCAGAAGAAATTCCAGATTTATACAACTTAATTATTGAAGAAAATTTTGATTTAATTTCTGGATGGAAAAAGAAACGGTATGACAATGTTTTTACCAAAAATATCCCTTCAAAATTATTTAATGCAGCAGCAAGAAAAACATCAGGACTAAAACTACACGATTTTAACTGCGGATTAAAAGCCTACAAAAACGAAGTTATAAAGACCATAAAAGTAAGCGGAGAAATGCACAGATACATTCCGGTTTTAGCTAAAAATGAGGGTTTTACAAAAATTGGTGAACAAATTGTACAGCATCAAGCAAGAAAATACGGAGAAACTAAATTTGGAATCAATCGTTTTGTAAACGGATTTCTAGACTTAATTACCATTTCATTTTTGTCAAAATTTGGCAAAAGACCTATGCACTTTTTTGGACTTTGGGGAACATTTATGTTTTTATTCGGTACAACATCGGCATTTTATATTGGCGCATATAAATTGTATAAAATTTATAATGGCGCCAAAACTATTTTAGTTACTGATAATCCTTGGTTCTTTATTGCACTGACATCAATGATTTTAGGAACTTTACTTTTTTTAGCTGGTTTTATAGGTGAACTCATCATAAAAACAAAAAGCGACGAAAAACACTATACAATTAAAGAAAAACTCAATTTCTAAATACTATATTTGCACTCTATGAAAGATATTTTAGACAAAGCGAAACAGTGGTTGAGCGCAACTTTTGATGCTGAAACTCAAACAGAAATTCAAAATCTTATCGATAATAATCCAGGTGATTTAGCAGATAGATTCTACAAAGACATGGAATTTGGAACTGGTGGAATGCGTGGAGTAATGGGTGCAGGAACCAATAGAATTAATAAATATACGTTAGGTAGAGCCACCCAAGGCTTGTCTAATTATCTAATAGAGAACATAAAAAAAGAACAATTAAAGGTTGTAATTGCATACGATTGTAGACATAATAGTAAAAGATTCGCTAAAATTGTTGCGGATGTATTTTCAGCAAATAATATAAAAGTATTTCTTTTTGAAGATTTACGCGCAACTCCAGAATTGTCTTTTGCAGTTCGTCATTTGGGATGTGATGCCGGTATTGTTTTAACCGCCTCTCACAATCCACCAGAATATAATGGTTATAAGGTTTATTGGGCTGATGGTGGACAAATTGTACCTCCAAATGATAGTGGAATTATTGGAAACGTAAATGCGTTGGATTTTTCTGAAATAAAATTCAGTGCAAATGAAAATTTAATTGAAATCATTGGCAAAGAAGTTGACGAAGATTTTATTGAAGCATCCGTAAAAAAAGGTTCTTTATCTGATAAAATTAATAGAGATAATTTAAAAATTGTTTTTACATCTTTACATGGAACTTCTATTGTTTCTGTGCCAGAGACTCTAGCAAGAGCAGGGTATACAGATGTACATATTGTTGAAGAACAAAGAGTTCCTAATGGTGATTTCCCTACTGTGAAATCACCAAATCCAGAAGAACCTGAAGCTTTAGCGATGGCAACAGCTTTGGCTAATAAAATTGGTGCTGATATTGTGATTGGTACGGATCCTGATTGTGATCGATTAGGGGTTGCCGTGAGAGATCTTGATGGAAACATGAAGTTATTAAACGGAAATCAAACTATGGTTGTTATGACCAATTTCTTGATTAAAAAATGGAATGACGAAGGGAAACTTAATGGCAAACAATTTGTAGGTTCAACCATTGTCTCTACAGAATTAGTAAATGATGTTGCTGCAAATTATAATGTTGAAACCAAAGTTGGATTAACTGGTTTTAAATGGATTGCAAAAATGGTAAGAGATTTTCCTGAACTTGATTTTATTGGCGGTGGCGAAGAAAGTTTTGGTTATATGGTTGGTGATTTTGTTCGTGATAAAGATGCCGTTACCGCTACTTTATTAGCCTGTGAAATTGCTGCGTATGCAAAACAACATGGAAGTTCTTTTTATGAAGAATTATTAAACATTTATGTTAAAAATAGTTTTTACAAAGAACATTTAATCGCAATTACTAAAAAAGGAATGGATGGAGCCGCAGAAATTCAGCAAATGTTAAGTGAAATGCGAAACAATCCATTAACTGAAATTGATGGTGAAAAAGTAGAATCACTTTTTGATTATGAAGGTTCTACTAAGAAAAACATTATTACAGGTGAAGTTACAAAAATAGATTTACCAAAATCGAATGTGTTGATTTATCAAACGGCAAACGGAACAAGAATCGCAGCAAGACCGAGTGGAACGGAACCTAAAGTTAAATTCTATTTTAGTGTAAAAACACCTTTAGATGCTATAGAAGAGGCAAAAACTGTGGAAACTAAATTGGATGCTAAGATTCAAAGAATTATTAAAGAAATGAAATTGAATTAATGGGTTATTTTAAGGACATATTAAAATACGAGAAGAAATATAGAAAATTCACCCTTCTAAATATTCTCTTCAATATTTTCTATGCTATTTTTAATGTCTTATCTGTTTTAGCTTTTATACCTGTTTTAAACATCTTATTTGCTACAGAAAAAAAAGAAATCTCCAAACCGATTTATGAGGATATAACGAATATTGGCAGCTTTCTCGAAAATAGTTTTAATTATTTTATTTCTCAAAAAATCATAAATGACGGAGAAATTAATGTCTTATTTTTTATTTGCTTGTTGTCACTTTCATTGTTCTTTTTTAAAAATCTATTTAGATACTTAGCTTCATATGTCATTACTTTTTTAAGAACGGGCATTGTAAAGGATTTGCGTGATAAGCTCTATCATAAAATTGTAGAACTTCCAATTTCCTACTTTACAGAAAAGAGAAAAGGTGATATAATTGCACGGATGACTTCGGATGTGCAAGAAGTAGAAAACTCTATTTTAACTTCTATAGAAACCATTGTTAGAGAACCTTTAACAGTAATTATTTCGATAACTATTATGCTTTTTATGAGTTTAAAGTTAACGCTGTTTGTTTTTATTTTACTGCCTGTTTCAGGATTTATTATTTCATCCATCAGTAAAAAATTAAAAGCAAACTCGGCTAAAGCACAAAAAGAGACCGGTAACTTTTTATCCTTTATAGAAGAAACATTAACAGGTTTACGAATTATTAAAAGTTTTAATGCTGAAAGTGTAATTGCGAAAAAATTTAATAACTCTACTCAAAACTTTAGAAAATTGATGACCAGCGTTTTTCATAGACAAACCTTGGCATCACCCATGAGCGAATTTTTAGGTTCTGCAACAATTATTGCGATACTTTGGTATGGCGGAGCCGAAGTTATAAATAAAACTAGCACTTTAGATTCTAGTAAGTTTTTAGGTTATATTCTTTTATTTTACACTGTTTTAAACCCTATTAAATTAATCACTACTACATTTTATAATATCCAAAAAGGAGAAGCTTCTGCAGCAAGAATTATGACTGTTTTAAATACTGAAAACAGTATTATTGACAAACCTAATGCAATTATAAAGGAGAGTCTTGAAAATAAAATTGAATTTAAAAATATTTCATTTAAGTATAAAAATGAGTACGTTTTAAAAGATTTCTCGCTAACCATCAATAAAGGCCAAACTGTTGCTTTGGTTGGTCAATCTGGTAGTGGTAAATCTACATTGGCAAACCTTATTACTCGTTTTTATGACGTTAATAAAGGAGAGGTTTTGATTGATGGAGAAAATATTAAAGACATCACTAAAAAATCGTTGAGAGATCTAATGGGAATCGTTTCTCAAGATTCCATATTATTCAACGATACTATTGCAAATAACATTAAGCTAGGCGCTCAAAACGCGAATGATACCGCTATTTTAGAAGCGGCTAAAATTGCAAATGCGGATGAATTTATTCAAAATTTACCTCAAAAATATAATACGAATATTGGTGACAGCGGAAATACTCTTTCTGGAGGACAAAAACAACGTTTGTCTATTGCTAGAGCTGTTTTAAAAAATCCGCCAATTATGATTTTAGATGAAGCAACCTCTGCTTTAGACACAGAGTCTGAACAATTAGTGCAAGTTGCTCTAGAAAAAATGATGCAAAACAGAACATCGTTAGTAATTGCTCACAGACTTTCTACGATTCAAAAAGCGGATATTATTGTAGTTATGAAAAAAGGAAAAATAGTTGAACAAGGAAAACACGAAGAATTACTTGCCAAAAAAGGCGAGTATTTTAAACTGGTTTCCATGCAATCTTTTTAATTGGATCATTCTAGTTTTAAACTATAAATAGAACTTAAAAAGCTTCAAATAATCGGTATGATTTTTTGAAGCTTTTTAATTACTTAGAAGCGATATAAATTAATTAGTAACAAATTTAAGTTATCAAAACTATTTCAATTCAATAATTAAATCATCAGAATTCACCATTGACCCCGCCTCTAAAATTACTTTTTTTATAGTTGCATTTTCAGTTGCTGTAATCGTAGTTTCCATTTTCATCGCTTCAATAATAAATAATGGTTGATTTTTAACTACATTTTCTCCCGTTTTTACAAAAATAGTTGATAACATTCCTTGTAAAGGCGCTCCTATTTGAGTTGCATCCTTTTTATCTACTTTTGTGTTTTTTATGGTAACTACTTTTATTGTTTCATCTTTAACTTCCACTATTCTTCCTTGTCCGTTTACTTTAAAATAGACAATTACCATTCCTTCAGAATTTGGTTTTCCAATAGAATCTAAGGTAATTAACAATGTTTTACCTCTATCAATTTCAACTGTAATCTCCTCACCTCTTTCCATTCCAAAGAAGAAATTCTTAGTAGGAAGATTCGTTAAATTATCATATTTTAAATGCTTATTATAGGCATCTGTAAATACTTTTGGATACAATTTATAGGATAGAAAATCAGTGAAATCAATATTTCTACCTAAATCATTTTCAAATATTTTTCTAAAATCTGCATATTCTTTATCAAAATCTGTTGGAGGAATATGTGCATTTGGTCTATCTGTAAAAGGTTTCTGATCTTTTAAAATAAGCTTTTGCAATTCCTTTGGAAATCCGTTTACCGGTTGTCCTAACTCGCCTTTAAAGAAACTAACTACAGATTGCGGGAAAGAAATTGCATCTCCTTTTTCTAATACATCAGTAATCGATAGATTATTGCTTACCAAGTATTGCGCCATATCACCTACCACTTTAGAACTTGGCGTAACTTTTACAATATTTCCAAATAGGGTGTTTACCTCTGCATACATTTTTGTGATTTCATGAAAACGATTTTCTAGTCCTAGAGCTTGTGCTTGGGGTTTTAAATTCGAATATTGTCCTCCAGGAATTTCATGCTGAAAAACTTCTCCAGAACCCGATTTTAAACCAGATTCAAAAGGATAATAATATTCTCTTACCGTTTCCCAATAATTAGAATATTCGTTTAAAGAATTGATATTAATAGGATTTTCTCGCTCATTAAACTTCATCATTTCTACAATAGAATTGAAATTTGGTTGCGATGTTAAACCAGATAATCCACCCAAAGCAACATCAACAACATCAACACCAGCTTCAATCGCTTTTAAATACGTTGCGGCTTGAATTGATGAAGTATCATGGGTATGTAAATGAATAGGAATCTTTAATTCTGATTTTAAAGCGGTAACCAATTCCGACGCTGCATAAGGCTTTAACAAACCTGCCATATCTTTAATTCCTAAAATATGTGCACCAGAATTTTCAATTTCTTTTGCTAAATTTATATAGTATTTTAAGTTATATTTTGTGTTTTTTACATCCAAAATATCACCTGTATAACAAATTGAGCCTTCTGCCAAACCTTGCGTTTTTGTTCTAACGTGTTCTATACAAGGCGCAATAGATTTCATCCAGTTCAAAGAATCAAAAACCCTGAATAGATCAACGCCATTTTCCCAAGATTTTTCTACAAATTTACCAATTACATTATCAGAATACGCGGTATAACCAACTCCATTAGATCCTCTAATTAACATTTGTAACAACATATTTGGCATCTTTTCTCGCAACATCTGCAAACGTTCCCAAGGGTTTTCTTGCAAATAACGCAAGCAAACATCAAAAGTTGCGCCCCCCAAACTTCCATACTAAATATATCTGAGTGATTTTTCGCATATCCTTCAGCTACTTTTAACATATCAAAAGTCCGCATTCTTGTCGCCAATAAACTTTGATGCGCATCACGCATTGTAGTATCTGTGTAATGAATTTTCTTTTCATTCAATAACCATTGAGAAAATTTATCTGGGCCTAATTCGGTTAATAAATCTTTAGTTCCTTTTGGATACGCTGCATTAGCGTCAAATTTCGGAATTCTTGGTTTTATAAATGTTTTAGTTCTATCTATTTTTTTAATATCAGGATTGCCATTTACAGTAATATCTGCCAAATAGGTAATTACCTTATTTGCTCTGTTTCTTGGTGCTTTAAAAATAAATAAATCAGGATTTGATTTGATGAAATTTACGGTAATTGCTCCTTTTTTAAAGGTATCGTGCTTTAAAATATTATCTAAAAAAGGCATATTTGTTTTTACACCTCGAATTCTAAACTCCCTTAAAGCCCTTCTTATTTTTCTTGATGCGCCATCTAAAGTTCTACTATTTGCAGTAACTTTTACCAACATAGAATCAAAAAACGGAGAAATTGTAACTCCCTGATATACACTGCCCGCATCTAAACGAATTCCAAAACCAGAAGCACTTCTGTAGGTAGAAATAGTACCAAAATCTGGCTTAAAATCATTTTGAGGATCTTCTGTAGTAATTCTACATTGCAACGCAAAGCCTGTAATTTTAATGGATTTTTGATTCGCAATTTTTATTTGTTGATCAGATAATTTATATCCTCCTGCAATAAATAATTGTGTTTTTACCAAATCAATATTGGTAACAACCTCTGTAACCGTGTGCTCTACTTGTATTCTAGGATTTACTTCAATAAAATAAATGGAGTCATCATCATCAACCAGAAACTCAACGGTACCAATATTATTATATTTTACAGCCTTACAAATTTTTATTGCATAGTTGTATAAAGCGTCTTTTATTTCTTGTTTTAAACCAAAAGAAGGCGCAAATTCTATAACTTTTTGATAGCGACGTTGCACAGAACAATCCCTTTCATATAAATGAACCGTATTCCCAAAATTATCAGCAACAATTTGTACTTCTATATGTTTGGGGTTTTCCACAAATTTTTCTAAAAAAACAGTATCATCACCAAAAGCATTTAAAGCTTCTCTTTTACTTTCTGGATACGCTTTTTTTAATTCTTCTTCTTCTCTAATAACACGCATACCTCTTCCTCCGCCGCCAGAAGCAGCTTTTAGCATTAAAGGATAGCCAATTTTTTTAGCTTCAGAAAGTGCTATTTTTATATTTTCTAAAGGTTTTACATTACTTTTTATAATAGGGATATCGTTCTCAATCGCTACTTTTTTAGCGGCAATTTTATCACCAAGTGACTTTAAAACAGCTACTTTAGGACCTACAAAAATGATGTTATTTTCTTTACATTTCTGAGCAAACTCAGCATTTTCAGATAAGAAACCATAACCAGGATGAATCGCATCCACATTATTCTCTAAAGCAACTTTTATAATGGCATTACTATCTAAGTAAGGTTTTAGAGGTTGATTGTCTTCGCCAATTTGATACGATTCATCGGCTTTGTATCGATGTAAAGAATACCTGTCTTCGTAGGTGAAAATACCTACCGTTTTTAAACCAATTTCTGAACAAGCTCTAAATATCCGAATTGCAATTTCTCCTCTATTTGCTACAAGTACCTTTTTAATTTTCATATTCTTTTTATACATTTAATTAGCGAATGTTCGCAATAAATATACAAAACGCAATCTAAAAAATTGTTTTATTAGTCGAAAAAGTTTGAAAAAAAAGTTTGCTATTTTTTCTTCTGATATTTAATAAGTAGTTCACCCATATTCTGATGAATTAAATTCACCGCTTTCAAGGGCCTTAACATCACTTTAAAACTAGTTATTTTTCCTTCATCATTCCAAGAAATCATATCAATGCCGTTAATGAGAATTCCATCAATTACAACTTCAAATTCTAACAAGGTTTCAGAATCATTTACAACTTCTCTAACATATTTAAAAGTATCATTAAAAAACACAAGAAAAGCTACTGACAAATACATGAAAGTCAATTTTTTTCCTATTTGTGGCGCATGCACAACGGGTGAATGGAACACCACATCATCCGCTAAAATCTCTAATAATTTTGCTTTATCTTGATTAAAAATTACTTCGTGCCAAGTTGCTAAATTTGTATTCATTTAGGATTGTTTTAAGCCTAAAGATAACCCTTTTTCAATCATAAACTGATACGAAGCTTCATATTCATTTGGTATTTTACCATCCAAAATAGCTTCTTTTATAGCTTCTTTAATTTGACCAATTTCTCTACAAGGCTTTAAATTAAAAGCTTCCATAATTTCTTCGCCAGTTATAGGAGGTTGAAAATTACGCACTTGATCTCTTTCTTCAACTTCTTTGATTTTAGTTCTAACAAGCTCAAAATTGTGATGATAACGTTTAAATTTCTTCGGATTTTTAGTCGTAATATCCGCTTCGCACAAAGTCATTAAAGAGTTAATATCATCGCCTGCATCAAAAACCAAACGTCTTATGGCAGCATCTGTAACTTCGGTTGCTAAAACAATTGGACGTGAACTTAAGAGCACCATTTTCTGAACAAATTTCATTTTGTTATTCAATGGCATTTTTAATCTTTTAAATAATTTATAAACCATTTTTGAGCCAACAAATTCATGCGCATGAAACGTCCAACCAACTGTTTTGCTGAATTTTTTTGTAGGTGCTTTACCAATATCATGCAATAAAGCCGCCCAACGCAACCAAACATCATTGGTGTTTTCTGCAATATTATCTACAACTTCTAGCGTGTGATAAAAATTATCCTTATGCTTCTGACCTTCCACCTCTTCAACTCCTTTTAAGGCAACTAATTCAGGAAGAATTTGTGGTAATAATCCTGTTTCTTCTAAAAGTAAAAAACCTACGGATGGTTTTGCTGATGACATTATTTTATTTAATTCATCAACAATTCGTTCTCTTGTAATTATTTTAAGTCTGTCAGCATTTTTACTAATAGATGAAAGTGATTCGGTTTCAATTTCAAAATGTAACTGCGTTGCAAAACGAATTGCCCGCATCATTCTTAAAGGATCATCAGAATAAGTAATATCCGGGTTTAAAGGGGTTCTGATCGTCTTATTTTCTAAATCTTCCATTCCGTTAAAAGGATCTAGTAATTCACCAAAATTCTCTTCATTTAAACTTAACGCTAGTGCATTTATAGTAAAATCTCTTCTATTTTGATCGTCTTGTAAAGTTCCTTCAGAAACTTCAGGGTTTCTACTTTCTTCAGAATAGGATTCTTTTCTAGCGCCCACAAACTCAATCTCCACGTCGTTATAACGTAGCATTGCCGTGCCGTATGTTTTAAAAATCTGTACCTTTGGTTTATTGGGTAATAAACTTGCAACTTTTTCGGCTAAATCTATTCCGCTTCCAATAGCAACAACATCAATATCTTTTGCGGTTCCTCTTTTCAAGAAATAATCGCGCACAAAACCACCAATTACATAACTTTCTATTTCAATTTGCTGTGATGCTTTAGATATTACACTAAAGATTTCTGATGAAATTGCTTCTATATACTTCATATTTCTACTTGTCACTACTTCAAAAATTATTAATCTTTAAAACTGAATTGGTTTAATTTGATATAAAAAAGGTATTCAAGTTTTAAATATTTATACACTTTAGAATTCTTGGGTATTATATATTCTTGTTTTCAAGAAAAAAACAAATTTATTGTTTTCTGTACTTTTAATCATCAATTGATAAAAGAAAATTGCAATAACATTTGTATTTTTGTTTGACCTCATAAATAAAATTTAAATGATTGTAGTTAGAATTATTGGCGGACTTGGAAATCAAATGTTTCAATACGCCTATGCAAAAAGCTTACAACAAAGAGGTTACAAAGTAATAATTGATGTCTCTAAATCTAAAAAATACAAATTACATGGAGGTTATCAATTAGATAAATTTAAAATTGATTTAGAAATTTCTACTAAACTTTCAAATTTTAAATCAAAATTAGGTTTAACAAAAGTCGTTAAAGAGAAAAGTTTATTGTTTAATGAGCAGTATCTAAATAGAACCAAGAACGAATATGTAAAAGGATATTTTCAAACAGAGAAATATTTTACAGAAATAAGAACCATTTTATTGGCACAGTTTATAATTAAAGACAAACTTTCTAATTCTACAAAAGGTTATTCAGAAGAAATAAATTTAAAAGAAAACTCCTGTTCTTTGCATGTTAGACGAGGAGATTACATTTCAAACAGAAAAACAAATAGCATTCATGGAACTTGTGGATTACATTATTACTGTGAAGCTGTTAAATTGATGATTGAGAATCATAATAACACCCATTTTTATATTTTTTCTGATGATATTCCTTGGGCAAAAGAGAATATTAAACCAGAAAATGTAACCTACATAGAGCACACAACCGTGCCACATGAAGATATGCTTTTAATGAGTTTATGTAAACACAATATTACAGCAAATAGCAGTTTTTCTTGGTGGGGAGCTTGGTTAAACAAAAATGAAAATAAAACTGTAATTGCGCCAAAAATATGGTTTCTTGAAAAAGACAACGAGATTGCTTGCGAAAGCTGGATAAAAATATAATGTTATATAAATTCTACTTTATAAATTTAGATAAAAGCACTGAACGACGTGAATTTATGGAAGATCAATTTAAAAAATTGAATATTCCGATTACACGAATTACAGCAACTTATGGTAGAGAGTTAGGGTCTGGTTTCTTAAAAAAGGAAAAACAAAAACATAATATCTTAGCGCATTTTCCATTACCAAATGACGGTGAAATTGGTATTTGTTTAACGCATTTTAAATTGTGGAAATTCCTGTCAAATCAGCCTGAAGATTTCTCAATAGTTTTAGAAGATGATGCATTTCTTCATGACGATTTTTTAAAAGATTTAGAGCAGCTTTTATCAGAAATAACTACAAACGATTTTCTAGATATTTCTGGTAAAAAAGGATTTTATTCTTTAGAGAAAAGTAAATTAATCAAAAAATTTTTAATGCCTCCGGTTTTAATGATTGGTCAAATTATTGGCAAAAATGCTGCTAAAAAATTATCCAATAATTTGAGTGATTATTATGCACCGATTGATGTAATGAAACAAGATGTTTACAAACACAAAGTCCCTTTATACTCTACAAATAAACAATATGTTGTTAGTATTGACAAAAAAATGGGAGGAAGTACCATTCAGCAAAACAATATGGTTATCTGGAAAAAAGCAGTAAGAGAAATCATTCGTCCTTTTTGGCAAATAATTGCCCTTTTCACTTATAAACTAAACCGATGTGTAAGAAACTATGCGTTCTACAACAATAACTAGTTTTCTTTAATTCCTTTATTTAACATCCACAATTTAATATACCTCGTTAAAACGCCATATGCTTGAGTTTTGGCTACTAAAAAACCAGTAAATCCGTCTAAAAAACCAAGACGAATTATATAGTGAATAAAAAAACGAGCAGGCGGTTTTATCAGTACATGGTAGATATTTACTTTATCACCTCTTTTATGCAACTCTATTGCTCTAATTGCTGCGTAATGATTCATTTTAGAAATATAATGATCATAATTTCTGTATGAAAAATGGTCTATTTTATTTTTAAAAAATCCTAATTTTCCTTTTGTAATAATTTTTTCATGAACAAGCCCACTATATCTGCAATGCTCTTTTAAAAACAAACGAATTACTTTATCTCTTTGAAAACCGCTGTAATCAACACGTTTTTTACAAAAATAGAATGTTCTTCTAATGTAAAAACCTACATTGCCATTTGGGTTTTTAATAGCTTCAAAAACTTCTCCTCTAACTTCTAGCGTTACTCTTTCATCAGCATCTAAAATATAAATCCAAGGATGTTTTGCTTGATCAATTGCAAAGTTTTTTTGAGAAGAAAAATCATCAAACTTTCGTTTGATGATTTTTACATTATATTTTTCTGCTAAAGTTACGGTATCATCAGTACTAAAGGAATCTATTACAATAATTTCATCAGCAAAACTAACAGATTTAATAGCTTCTTCGATATGAATTTCTTCATTTAAAGTAGGAATAATTGCAGTAATCTTTGTCATAGCTTTTTCAAATCTTAAACGGCAACATCGTATTCACGTAAGGCATCATTTAAAGAAGTTTTTTTGTTGGTACTTTCTTTTCTTTTTCCGATAATTAATGCACACGGCACATTGTATTCTCCTGATGGAAATTTCTTAGTATAACTCCCTGGTATTACTACAGATCTTGCAGGAACCACGCCTTTCATTTCAACAGGTACATCACCAGTAACATCAATAATTTTAGTACTCATGGTTAGCACAACATTCGCGCCTAAAACAGCTTCTTTCTCTACTCTTACTCCTTCTACAACAATACATCTAGAACCTATAAAAGCGCCATCTTCAATAATAACCGGTGCAGCTTGTAAGGGTTCTAGAACACCACCAATGCCTACGCCTCCAGATAAATGTACATTTTTACCAATTTGCGCACAAGAACCAACTGTAGCCCACGTATCAACCATGGTGCCTTCATCTACATACGCCCCAATATTTACATAACTTGGCATTAAAATAGTTCCGGGTGCAATATAAGCGCCATGTCTTGCAACTGCATTTGGCACTACTCTAATTCCTCTTTCTGCAAAGTTTCTTTTTAACGGAATTTTATCATGATATTCAAAAATACCAGCTTCTAAAGTTTCCATTTTCTGAATTGGAAAATACAACACGACTGCTTTTTTAACCCATTCATTAACTTGCCATCCACCATCAATTGGTTGTGCAACTCTAAGTTCTCCTTTATCTAATAAATCAACTACTTTTCTAATCGTATCAATCGTGTTTTGTTCTTGCAATAATTCACGATTTTCCCAAGCTGATTCTATAATTTTCCTAATTTTTTCCATCTTAATAAATTCATTTTTGCAAATATAAATTTATCTGCAAAAACTAAGAGCGAAGATACATTTTTTAAACACATATCCATCCTTTGTTTAAAATACAAAACACCTTTTCTATTAACTTCTTGATAATATCATCATTAATTAATTGTATTAAAAGTATAAACTATATTTTTGCAGAAATAGTATACAACTTGGGAAGAATTTTAGCAATTGATTTTGGAAAGAAAAGAACAGGAATTGCAGTTACAGACGAATTGCAAATTATTGCTTCTGGTTTAACAACGGTAAATACAGATGAAATTTTTGTGTTTTTAAAAGAATATATTTCTAAAGAAAAAGTAGATCTTTTTATCGTTGGAAAACCAAAACAGATGAATAATACGGATAGTGAAAGTGAAGCTTTGATATTACCTTTTCTAGAAAAATTATCCAAAGAAATACCACAAATTGAAGTTAAAAGAGTGGATGAACGTTTTACTTCTAAAATAGCTTTTCAAACAATGATTGATGGCGGTTTGAAAAAAAATCAACGAAAAAATAAAGCGTTGGTTGATGAAATTAGCGCCACAATTATTTTACAATCCTATTTGTATAATAAATAGTTAACCTGTTATTAATCTGTAATTATTGAATCGTTTAAGTGTTAAAACTGTTCAAAAAATTAAACCAATTAAAATTCGTAATTCAAAGTTTGGTAATTCGAAATTCTAAATTGTACTTTTGCACTCATTAAAAAATTAAAAATGATATTACCAATTATCGCTTATGGAGATCCTGTTCTCAGAAAAGTGGGAACAAAAATAGATAAAGAATATTCAGAATTAGCAACATTAATTGCCAACATGAAAGAAACCATGTACAATGCATCTGGTGTTGGTTTGGCTGCTCCTCAAATAGGGCTTGCAATTCGTTTGTTTATTATTGACGCTTCTCCTTTTGCAGAAGATGAAGATTTAGATGACGAAGATAGAGCAACTTTAAAAACATTTAATCGTGTTTTTATAAATGCAAAAATCATCAAAGAAGAAGGTGAAGAATGGACGTTTAATGAAGGTTGTTTAAGCATTCCTGATGTTCGCGAGGACGTATCTCGTCAGCCAAAAATAACAATTGAATATCAAGATGAAGATTTTAAAACGCACACAGAAGTTTTAGAAGGATTAGCCGCTCGAGTTTTTCAGCATGAATATGATCATATTGAAGGAATTTTATTTACAGATAAACTTTCAACGCTTAAAAAAAGATTGTTAAAAAAGAGGCTTGAAAATATTTCTAAAGGAAAGATTAACGCGGATTATAGAATGAATTTTCCAAATTTAAAAAAAGGTAAATAATTAAAATAAAGTCTGTTTAAAAAGTACTTCAATCAAAAATAATTTGATTATAAATTGTAAACAAACTTCATAAAAACATCAATTTTCAATTTAAAATAACTTTTCGATAGAGATCGAGAAGAAAAACAATATAAAATATATGGAATTTAATAAAATCATTTCTGTTAACGGTAAACCAGGTTTATACCAAGTGGTTTCACAATCTAAAAATGCAATTATCGTAGAATCTTTAACAGACAAAAAACGTTTGGCAATCAACTCTACGCAAAATGTTAGTTTGCTAGAAAATATTGCAATTTACACCTATGAAGAAGATGTGCCATTGTTAACTATTTTTAAATCTATGTATACAAAAACGGAAGGAAAAGAAGCGATTTCCCATAAAGAAAGTGGCAACAAATTAGCCGCATTTTTTGCCGAGGTTTTACCAAATTATGATGTGGAAAGGGTATATTCTTCTAACATTAAAAAAGTAATTCAGTGGTTTAATTTATTAGTAGTTTCAGGAATGGATTTTTCTAAAGTAGAAGCTCCCGCCAAAGAAACTGAGAAAGAGTAAATAGTTTTTAGTTTTTAGTTTTTAGTTTTTAGTGAAAATAAAAAATCGACGACGAAAAAAATTTTCACTAAACAAACTTGAAACTTTGCAACTCTAAATATTTTTAAATTAATAAAATGAACTCAAGAACAGAACAGCTAGCTGCTTTTAATCGTTTGTTAGATATTATGGATGAACTTCGTGAGAAGTGTCCTTGGGATAAAAAACAAACTTTAGAAAGCTTGCGCCATTTAACGATTGAAGAAACGTATGAATTGGCAGATGCTATTCTTGACGATGACTTGCAAGAAATAAAAAATGAGCTCGGCGATGTTCTGTTGCACATTGTTTTTTATGCAAAAATTGGAAGTGAAAAACAAGCTTTTGATATCGGCGATGTTGCAAATGCTATTTCTGATAAATTGATTCATAGACACCCTCATATTTATGGCGATGTTATTGTTGAAAATGAAGAAGATGTAAAACGAAATTGGGAACAATTAAAACTAAAAGAAGGTAAAAATTCTGTTTTAGAAGGTGTTCCCAAAAGTTTACCGGCAGTTGTAAAGGCTAGTAGAATTCAAGAAAAAGTTGCAGGAGTTGGTTTTGACTGGGAAAATCCAGCACAAGTTTGGGAAAAAGTACAAGAAGAACTCTCTGAACTAAACGAAGAAGTTAAAGCTGGAAACCAAGAAAACACCGAAAAAGAGTTTGGTGATGTTTTATTTTCGATCATTAATTACGCACGTTTTATTGGCGTAAATCCAGAAAATGCTTTAGAAAAAACCAATAAAAAATTTATTAATCGTTTTCAATATTTAGAAAAAGAAACTAAAAAAGAAGGAAAAGAACTTTCTAATATGACCCTTGATGAAATGGACGTATATTGGGAAAAATCGAAAGAGTTTTTTAAATAAATACATTAAAACAATTTGTTTTTTTTTGAAAATTAAAAAAATCCTTCAAGTTTTTAAACTTGAAGGATTTTTTAATTGAACTATTTATGGTTTTAAATCACTCTTTATTGACTTAGTCTTTTATTTTATCTTCTGCAATCAACGCAAAGAATTTATCTAAATTCGGTAAAATTATAATTTTAGTTCTTCTGTTTTTAGCTCTATTTTCATTGGATGTATTAGGCATCAAAGGCATTGTACTCCCTCTACCAGCGGCAATTAACCTACTACCATCTACCTTGTGTTTACCTTCTAAAATTCTAACAATTGCAGTGGCTCTTTTTGCACTTAACTCCCAATTATCTTGCACATCTTCATTATTAATTGATTGAGAATCTGTATGACCTTCAATCATAACATCCATACTTGGTTCTAATTTAAGAAGGTTCGCCAATCTTTCAAGAAAAGGATACGCACCACTTTTAACTCTAAAACTTGCTGTGTTAAATAATAATTTATCAGAAATAGAAATCATAACCACCGTTTGTTCTATCTTGATATTAATATCATCAGTCCCATTTAAGTCTGATGAATTCATTTTATTTTTTAAGTTATAAGAAATAGCTATGTTTAAGGAGTCTTTTAAAGTTTTTGCTGTAGCCAAAATTACAGGATCTACTTTAGATAAAGTTTCTCTCATACTTTTTCTTGTCTTATTAGAAATAACTGCTGTTTTACCAACCATATCTAATTTTACATCATTTTCGTCTTGCAACTTATCGTTATCAATTTTTAAAGAATTAATTTTCTCATAATAATTAGCAACCCTTTGTTCAATATTTGCAAATTTAGCTTCTAGCTCTTCTTTTTCGATGGTTGTTTTTTGAAGAGTCCCTTTAACATTTGTAATCTGATTTTCTAAAGCAACATACTTTTTTTTAGAAACACATGATGTTGCTACTAAAATTAATGCTAAAATGGGGATAATTGTTTTTTTCATTACTACTGTTTTTGGATAATAATTATTTTTGACTACTATTTATAAAATTATTTTAGCGAGTTTAAACTACTTTTAATAGTTTCGATTTTCGCAACCGTATCTGCTTCTTTTTTGCGTTCTAAAGTAATTACTTCTTCGGGCGCATTTGCCACAAAACGTTCGTTTGATAATTTTTTTGAAATTCCGAATAAGAAACCTTCTGCTCTTTTTAATTCGCCTTCTAGTTTTTCAATTTCAGCCTCCAAATCGATATTTTCAGCAGAAATTGGCACAAAATATTCATTCGATTTCACTCTAAATGAGGCACCTTCTACTTTTTCTGAAACCGTTTTTATTGCGGATGCATTTGTTAATTTCTGAATAACAGCATCAAATTCTTTGGTGTTTTTTTCATTATCAACTACAAATAATTCAACAGCATCTTTAAAAGAAATATTTTTATCTTTTCTGATGGTTCTAATTCCTGAAACTACCGAAGTTGCAAATTCAAAATCAGTAATAATTTCTGAATTAAATTTGGTTTGAACTGGATATTTTGCAATAACTAAGGCTTCATCCGAAGTTCTTTCTGCAATATGTTGCCAAATTTCTTCGGTTAAAAATGGCATAAACGGATGCAATATTTTTAGATTATTCTCTAAAACTTCAATAATTCCGTTAAATGTCTTTTGATCAATTGGTTGCTGATATTCCGGTTTTACAATCTCTAATAACCACGAAGAAAAATCATCCGTAATTAATTTATAAATTGCCATTAAAGCATCCGACAAACGATATTTAGAAAAATGATCTTCTGTTTCTACCAATGTTTTTTGAAACTTAGCTTCATACCAGGCCAAGCCAATTTTAGATGTTTCTGGTTGCTCTAAAGTTGCATCAATTTCCCAACCTTTTATCAAACGGAAAGCATTCCAAATTTTGTTTGCAAATCCTTTTCCTTGCTGACATAAATCTTCATCAAACATTAAATCGTTTCCTGCCGCAGAACTTAATAAAAGTCCAACTCTTACACCATCTGCGCCATAATCATCAATTAATTTTAGTGCATCAGGAGAATTCCCTAAAGATTTAGACATTTTTCGTCTTTGTTTATCTCTAACTAAGCCCGTTAAATACACATTCTGAAAAGGTTTTTCGTCTTTATATTCATAACCAGCAATAATCATTCTTGCCACCCAGAAAAATAAAATATCTGGACCAGTAACTAAATCGTTTGTTGGGTAATAGTATTTAATTTCTTCGTTTTCAGGATTACGAATTCCGTCAAAAACATTCATTGGCCATAACCAAGCCGAAAACCAAGTATCAACCACATCCGTTTCTTGTCTTAAGTTGGAAGCTAATAATGATTTGTTACCTGATTTTTCTTTTGCAAGCTCTATAGCTTCTTCAGCATTCTCTGCTACTACAAAATCTTCTTTTCCATCCCCGTAGAAAAATGCCGGAATTTGTTGTCCCCACATTAACTGACGAGAAATATTCCAATCGCGAATATTTTCCATCCAATGGCGATAGGTATTTTCGAATTTCTTCGGATATAAATTGATTTCAGAATTTTCGCCTAAAACTGCTTCAATTGCAGGTTTTACCAAATCTTCCATCTTTAAAAACCATTGATCAGACAGTCTAGGTTCTATAACTGCTTTTGTTCTTTCTGAGGTTCCTACTTTATTTGTGTGAACTTCCGTTTTTACTAAAAAGCCCTTTTCTTCTAATTCTTCTGTAATTTCTTTACGAACAACAAATCTGTCTTTTCCTTGATAATGCAATCCGAAGGAATTTAAAGACGCATCATCATTAAAAATATCGATTACTTCTAAATTGTGCTTTTCTCCTAAATTCTTATCATTTTCATCATGTGCAGGCGTCACTTTTAAACAACCTGTACCAAATTCAACATCAACATATTCATCCTCAATAATAGGAATAACTCGGTTGCATAAAGGCACAATTGCTTTCTTGCCTTTTAAATGTCTAAAACGTTCATCATTAGGGTTGATGCAAATTGCAGTATCTCCAAAAATAGTTTCAGGACGTGTTGTAGCAATCGTTAAAGTATCATGAGAACCTTCAATTTTATATTCTAAATAGTATAAACTTCCTTGTCTTTCTTCATGAATTACTTCTTCATCAGAAAGGGTGGTTTTTGCCTCTGGATCCCAGTTTACCATTCTGTAACCTCTGTAAATTAAACCTTTGTTGTATAAATCAACAAAAACTTTAATTACAGATTCAGACATTTCTGGATCCATGGTAAACGCAGTTCGCTCCCAATCGCAAGAAGCTCCTAGCTTTTTTAATTGGTCTAAGATGATTCCTCCATATTGATCTTTCCAATCAAAAGCATGTTTTAGAAATTCCTCCCGCGTTAAATCGCTTTTATTAATTCCTTGTTCTTTTAACTTAGCAACTACTTTTGCCTCAGTTGCAATAGATGCGTGATCTGTGCCTGGAACCCAACAAGCATTTTTACCCAATAAACGCGCTCGTCTTATTAACACATCTTGAATTGTGTTGTTTAACATGTGGCCCATGTGTAAAATTCCTGTTACGTTTGGCGGCGGAATTACAATTGTATACGGCTCTCTATCATCTGGCGTGGAATGAAAATAATTGTTTTTCATCCAATACGCATACCATTTGTCTTCTACCTGGCTTGCATCATATTTTGATGGAATTGTCATACTTTGGAATAATTTTTAAAATATAGTCGACAAAAATACAATTATCTATTTTGTAGAGAAAATGATTGAATGATTTTTTAAAACAAAAAATAAGTTATAATTTTACATTATAAATATCTAATTATGAAAAGCTTTACTTCTATTTTGATTCTATTTTTACTTTCATTCTCTATAAACGCGCAAGAATTTAAATTTGAAAGCGAAACGATTGATTATGGAAAAATTGATAAAGGAGCTAATGGTGAAAGAATTTTTACTTTTTCAAATATTGGAGATCAGCCAATTATTATAAAAAACATACAATCTTCTTGTGGCTGTACAGTTCCTAAAAAACCAGAAAAACCAGTTATGCCAGGCGAAAAAGGTGAAATAAAAGTTTCATACGACACTAACAGAGTTGGTGGATTTTCTAAATCTATCACTATTTTCTCAAACGCTACAGAAGCAGCGAAAGTGATTAGAATAAAAGGAATTGTAAATAATGGTGTTTCTTTAGAAAAAGAAAAAAGTATGCTTTCTGATTCTCAAAATTAGATTATACTTTTTTTTTCTAAACGAAATTCAAATTTTAATATTTCACCATTTCTATCTACCGTAATTTTTATTTTCTTGCGATCCTTTTCTTAAAATTTTAGCGTGATTTCATTTAAGTTTAACTTATGAGCAGGCTTATTATTAATCTATAGGATAATATCACTTTTTAACAAACCTACTTTTTCTGCTGGTGAATTTTTTAAAAACCTTTTTATTAAAAAAGAAGGAGTAAATTTATACGAATAATTTGTAGTTAAATTCACCGCATATGTACTACCTAACTCACTATTATAAATATCTTTAGAGGCTTTTTTGTTTGTAACCAATTGTTTCCCATTAGGATTGTCCTGGTCACGCCGGAATCTAAAATAAAAGATAATTCTTTACCATATTAGATTTATAGGAATTACAATTAAATTATTAATCAACTCAAAACGAATACTTTCATGTTTTGTGCTTTAATTTTTAAAACGAATACTGTTTTGTGCTTTAAAATTCAAAGAAAAAATAAATATTGCAATTATAAATACTGTAAATATTCTTTTCAAAGGAAAAATTAAAGTCCAAATTAAGATATTGATTTTATCATTTTTAATAAAATTTAACATTTAAAGAAATCTGAATTAAAATGCTCATCTAAAATATATTTCGCAAATTTGCATCTTTAATCAAGTAATACATTATTATGCCAGCAATATCGAAAAAAGGAATACAAATGCCAGAATCGCCAATTAGAAAATTGGTTCCATATGCAGAAGATGCAAAAAAGAGAGGAATAAAAGTATTTCATTTAAATATTGGGCAACCAGATATTAAAACACCACAAGTTGCTCTAGATGCGGTAAAAAACAATACGATAGAAACATTAGCATATGCGCGTTCTGAGGGTTCTGAAGAATACAGAGCTAAACTTGCAAATTATTATATAGATAACAATATCAATGTTTCTGCAAATAATATAGTAATTACAACTGGTGGTTCTGAAGCCCTACTTTTTACTATTGGAAGTATTACAGATCCAGGTGATGAAATTATAATCCCTGAGCCATTTTACGCAAATTACAACGGATTTTCAACTGCTTCTGGAGTTACTGTAGTTCCCGTAATTTCTACAATTGAAAATAATTTTGCATTGCCAAAAATTGAAGATTTTGAAAAACTCATCACAAAAAAAACGAAGGCAATTTTAATTTGTAATCCGGGAAATCCGACAGGATATTTATATTCTAAAGAAGAAATTGAAAAGCTAAAGCAAATTGTTTTAAAACACGATTTATTTTTAATTGCTGATGAAGTTTATAGAGAATTCACCTACGACGGTTTACAACATACTTCTGTAATGTCTTTAGAAGGATTAGAACAAAATGCTATTGTAATTGACTCTGTTTCTAAACGTTACAGTATGTGTGGTGCAAGAATTGGTTGTATTGTTTCTAAAAATGACACCTTTATAAAAACGGCTATTAAATTTGCACAAGCAAGATTAAGCCCGCCAACGTATGCCTTAATTGCTAGTGAAGCTGCTTTAGATACGCCAAAAAGTTATTTTGAAGAAGTAAAAGCAGAATATGTAGAGAGAAGAAATACCCTAATTGCAGAATTAGAAAAAATAGAAGGTGTAAAAGTTGCAACCCCAAAAGGTGCTTTTTATTGTGTTGTACAATTACCAGTAAAAGATACTGATGTTTTTGCACAATGGTTGTTAGAAGATTTTAATAATAATGACGAAACTATAATGGTTGCGCCCGCAAGCGGATTCTACTCTACTCCTGGTGAAGGTAAAAACCAAGTAAGAATTGCTTACGTTTTACACAAAAAAGACTTAATTAGGTCTGTAGAAATTTTAAAATTTGCGCTAGATAAATATAACTCATAAATGTAAATGTCCGTTGGAGTGCAGTCAAAAGTTTTTAAATTCTTTCAAAGGCACTAAAACTTACAAATTTATTACCGTGAACATTCAAGAAAACATATCACTAAAGAATTATAACACGTTTGGTATTTCTGTATATGCCAAACGTTTTATTTCTGTCGATTCCGTTTACCAATTACAACAACTTTTAAAAATTGAAAAAGATATTTTTCTAATTTCTGGCGGAAGCAATATGCTGCTCACAAAAGACATTGAAAATTTAGTACTACATATAAATATTAAAGGGGTTTCTATTGATAGAGAAGACGATAATACGGTTTATATTACTGTAAATGCAGGTGAAAATTGGCACGAATTTGTGGTATGGTGTGTTTCTAATAATTTTGGAGGAATAGAAAACTTATCTTTAATTCCTGGAAACGTGGGTACCTGTCCCATTCAAAATATTGGCGCTTACGGAGTTGAAGTAAAAGATACAATTACTATGGTTGAAGCCATAGAAATTGAATCCCAAAGGTTAGTTTCCTTTTCAAATGATGAATGTAATTTTGGATATAGAAACTCCATCTTTAAGAATGAGGTAAAGGGGAAATACATTATTACCTCTGTTAGTTTTAAATTGACAAAAAATAAGCATCAATTAAATACTTTTTATGGTGCAATTGAAACCGAATTAACATCCAAAGAAATAAAAAAACCAACTTTAAAAAATATTTCTGATGCAGTAATTGCTATCAGAAAATCGAAACTTCCAGATCCAAAGGAAATAGGAAATAGTGGTAGTTTTTTTAAAAATCCGGTGGTTTCTATAACTCAGTTTTTAGAAATTCAGAAAGAATACCCAACCGTTCCAAGTTATTTAGTTTCTGATACTGAAATAAAAATTCCTGCAGGATGGTTAATAGAACAAGCAGGCTTTAAAGGTAAACGTTTTGGAAATTATGGTGTACATGAAAAACAAGCGTTGGTTTTGGTAAATTATGGAAATGCAACAGGTATTGAAATTTATCAGCTTGCTAAAAAAATCCAGAATACCATCCTCCGAAAATTTAGTGTTGTTTTAGAAATTGAAGTGAATGTGTTTTAAATGAAAACATCAAAAGACATTTTGACAATATTCAAACTCATTTGACAAATTTGATAAGAGCTATTCTTTTTTAAGTGTTTTAATGTCTGCAATTAATTGCATTACTGAGTTTTTATTTAAACCATTATAAATACCTCTAATGTGTTTATTTTTATCAACTAAAACGAAGTTTTCTGTATGTAAAAAATCATCCAATCCTTTTGGTTCTCCTAAATCTTCTTCAACAAAATAAAATTTTCTACCTAAATCATAAATTTCTTTTTTATCACCGGTAACCAAATGCCAATTATTGAGCACTCCTTTATCCAAAGCATATTTTTTTAGTTGCGCAACAGAATCTATAGTCGGTGTAACAGAATGTGAAAGCATTAAAACGTCATTATCATCCTTAAATTCCTCCTGCACCAAAGTCATGTTTTTGGTCATCATTGGGCAAATCCCGGGACAAGTTGTAAAAAAAAAATCAGTAACATACATCTTATCTTCAAATGTTTTTTGAGTGATGTTTTCTCCATCCTGATTTGTTAAACTAAAATCAGTAATTTTATGAAATGTTTTTAATTGATCACTTTTAGCATCGATCCATTTGGGTGTAAAAGAAGCTTCATTATAATAAGGAAGCACATCTACTCTACTCGTAGCCTCATCCCTTTTAGCTTTTTTACAACTTAAAAAAAGTAAAACTCCAATGAGTAAAATGCTATTTTGTTTTATTCTCTTCAACTTTCTCATTTTTTAATTGATAACATAAATTTGCACGACTCATGCCAAATTTTCTCCCGTTTTTAGCTTCGTAATTCACATAAATTTTTCCGTTTTGCAACCAAGCTCTTTGCAAACCATTTTCTTGACCATCTAATAAATTTCTTTCTTTAGATAAACTACCATTTGCATACCACTGACGCTCAATACCTTGTTTTTCACCATTTATATAACGAGACTCTAAAGCTAAAATTCCGTTTAGCCACCAAGCTTTATAACTATCTACAAGCACATTTTGATTGTAGTGTGTTTCTAATTTTAGTACTCCGTTTTCAAACCAAACTTTATACGCACCTTTCTTTTTTCCATTAAAAAAGCCAGTCTTTTCTTGTAAAGAATCGTTTTTATAATATTTTACAGCAAAGCCATTATAAAGTTTCTTTTTAAAATACCAATTGCCTTCATTACCGTTTAAAATCAAACTATCTTTATGGACAATCATGGTATGATCAACTACTTTTGTTTCTAAATAATTACAAATAGAATCTTTATTTTTGGATGTAGAATTACATCCAAAAATAAAAATTAATAAAAATAACTTCATTACGTCCATTTTAATATCCTTTATATGGACCTGCAAATGCAATATAAGAACCAGTTGTTGAATACAATTCGTTAATAATATGGTAATGATATTCTTGCACTCCGTTTGTATATTGAGTTGCAGTTATATGACCTCCAGACGCATCTAAACCAGTTGGGTATGTTCCTGTTGAGTTACATTTTCTACCATATAGAAAAACTCCGTCTAATAAAATACCAACTAAATTAGCATCATTATTTGTAAAAGCTTTTGGCTCTAAATGGTAATGATATACTCCAGGACCAATATGAGCTCCAGTCCAGTCTAAACTTGTTGCAGCAGAACTTAATGCGCCATTTCCTTCTTGATCATTAAAAATTGATGCGCCACTTACTGCAATACCAATTGTATTTAATTGCGTACTAACAGAACTTCCTGTAAAATTCGGAGTTGCATCTACCGTAATTGTCGCAGCATTATTATTACTAGACATCAATGATGGCGTGGTTTCTACATTTGGTTCGTCTTTATATAAAGCGTTTCCAGAACCCCAATACACACTTGTATGATTTGGCAAACCGGTTGTTTCTATAGTTACTTTTGTGCCTCCACTTGATAAATAAATATCTGTTGCTTCTGTATTAAATTGCCCATATGCTGCATGTAATTCTGTTACAACATCATCTGTAGTTGAAGAACCTGTTTCGCTTTCTGAACTGCATGAAACGAACCCTATAATTAACACTGATAAAAGTGTTATTTTCTTAATAAATTGATTTTTCATTTTAAAATTATTTGTTGTTTGTTATTACTTTAGATGCACGTTTATGAAAAAACTTGCGGTAAATAGTTAATTTTATTTTCTTTCTTTTCTTTTTGGTTTTGGTGCCTTCTTCATTTCTTCTTTAGAAAGAAAACCATCTTCATTGGTGTCAATTTTTTTGAAATCTTTTTTTAAAGGCCCTTTTACCTCTTTTAAAGAAATTTTACCATCTTTATCTTTGTCTAAATCTTTAAATATTTGCTCAATTGATGGAGGACCTTCTCTTTTTTTATCCTCATTTCTATCTTGTGATACCAATAACGAAGAACCTAATACTATAAAACTAACTGATAAAACTAATTTTTTCATGATATCTATTTTTAATTGTTACATCTCTTTAGATGTCATTTCTTTTTAAAACTTGTGCTATTAACGTAACTTTAACAAAAAAAAGCCTTGCTAACTAATTAACAAGACTTGAATTATTAATTTACCAAAACAAAAACTATCTTGGCGGTGGTGGAATTTCTCCTTCTCTTGGCGGACCTTGATTCCCTCCTTTTAAAGCTTTCTCAATAATTTTATCAAATTTTTCTTGTTGTTTGCTTGTACAAAGTTTTCTTACATATTTAAAAAACCAAAAACTTCCATTTCTTTTTTTCCTTGTAAAGCACCAATAACGCTACTTAGTGAATCGATATTGATAGTTTCATTGGAAAAAGAATTGAACAATACATCTTTATTTTTTCTTATTTCATCCTCAAAACTCCTCATATTTTCTCTATGAGCATCGTCCAAATTTATAAATCTATCTTTTTGAACATCCGTAAACTGAAGTTGCTCGATTAAAAAGTTTCTTTCTTCTTTAGGTCTTTTATTTTCATGCGATTTGTTAATCAACATAAAGATTAAAACACCGTTTAATACAACAAGAAGCACTGATAGAACTGGGCTTAATTTTGATATCATAATTTCTAATTTAGTAAAAAAGTAGTTTCCGATTGTAAAGAATATTCTTGTGCAAAAGATTCTAAACTAGTTTCAGAAGTTGTTGTTTGTGATGAAAATGCATACAAAATTGCACTTGCATTTAACAACACAACTAAGGCTAAACTAGCTATTTGAAGTTGCGGTGTAAACCAAGTAAAAACTTTTGCTTTCTCAACTTTCTGATTCGCTATTTGTTGAAGTACTCTGTGCTTAAAAAAATGATTTACTTTCACTTCTTCAATAGCACCTAAAGCATTAAAAGCAGCTTCAACTTGCTTATCTATCTGTTCTTTATTTTTCATTTTTAATCATTTTAAAAACAATTATATCTATTTAGATGCAAGAAATCATAAAAACTTGCGTTCTATTATGTTTTTTTTTTACAAATAATCTAGGATTGCTCATTTTTATAAAAATTCTCTAATTTAACTTGCAATCCTTTTTTGGCTCTATATAAAATAGATTCTACAGACGATAAACTTTTACCCGTAATTTCTACAATTTCTTGATAACTTTTTCCATCAATTTTAGCCAAGGTAAAAATTACTCGTTGGCTTTCTGGTAAAGTATCTATCGCTTTAAAAATTGTTGCTGATTTTTCTTTATTTTCCATTAAAATACCTGGATGATCAAATTCAGTAAAATAATTGGTTTGATCTATAGGAATTTCGCTACCGATAATTCTCTGCATAAACCCAAGACGTTTTTTAGTATTCTTTTTTCTGATAAACTCTAAAGACTTATTTGTGGCAATTCTAAAAATCCAAGTAGATAGTTTAGAGTCTCCTTTAAAATTAGAAATCGATTTAAAAACCTCTAAAAAAACCACTTGTGCAATATCTTCTGCATCTTCTTTATTAGGCACAAAAGAAATACAAGTAACAAAAACTTTCTGCTGATACTCATCCAAAAGTTGACTATATGCAGTTTGTTTTCCTTGTATTAATTGATTAATAAACTCTTGTTCTTCCAATCGACTTTAAAAAGTAAACTTACAAAAAAACCAGATAAACAAATCATTTATCTGGTTTCAAGTCTTAAAACTAGAAAAATCACTCTTTAACAACTTTTAAAGTTTGTGTTTTTAAAGCCGATTTTAATTTTAAATAATAAACGCCAGAAGTCAAAGTTAAGGTACTTATTACATTATTTTTATCCACACGAACAGGAATCAATTTCCCAGTAATATCATACAATTCAGTTTTTATAATTTCTTCTAAAGCTTCAATTTGAATACTTTCATCAAACGGATTTGGATACACTTTTGCCACACAGTCAACATTATTTTCAATTGATAAAGTGCTGCATTTTGGGTTTGTTCCTGATACTTTTGTAAAAAATCCGTTAGCTACAGACCAATTTTGCCAAGCTCCACCGTTTCCAGTTTGCCAATCGTTTAAATCAAAATAATTTGTACCACTTTCCGTTCCTGGAACTTTATAAACTTTTACTGCTTCTCCTCCTCTATTCCAATTTAAAGGATTGCCATCTGTACTATTTTCTGGCGCGAAATTTGCTATACAATTTGCTTGCAAAAAATAAGCATATTCTTGGTATTTTGGGTGCTCTCCATACACATACGCTTTGCCATCTTCGCCAACGCAAATTGCTGTATATTCATTCGCAGCAATACCAAAAGCCCGTTTATTCTTGTCTTTTACAAAACGAGCTAAAAATACGGTGTGTCTCCCATTTTGGTCACGATCATCATAATGTGTATCGGTAATTACATCATTCATAAAAGGAACTTTTAAAAAATCATCATAACCCAAAGTTACTCTTGGATGATACGGATTTGCTTGCGCTACTGCACTTGTTACCGTTCCGTTTTGTGCCGAAAAATACGATGTTCCTAAAATTGCCATTCCTGCACTTGTGCCGCCAATAACTCCTTTTTTTACATTGATAAAATTATTTAATGCCGTTTCCATGTCGTTATCTTTAAAAAAACGCACATAATCATATTGATCACCGCCTGCAAACCAAATTGCTTCTGCACTTGCAACTTTTTGCAAAACATACGCATCTGTTGCACCAGCAACATTATTAATAACAAAAGTGGTTACAGAATTTATAGTAACGCCTAAATCCGAATAAAAATAATCATTATAACCATCGCTTCCAGAAGCTCTTAACACAACAACATCACCGCCATCAGTTTGATTTAAAAACCATTTCATAGCGTCACTTTGTTCGCCTCTTCCGCCCATTAAACAAACTCCAGATTTATGATTTGTAGCAACATCAGTTTCCGTGTTTCCTGTTTTATATTCAACATAATTTTGAGAAAAAGTAAATTGAATTATAAATAAAAATAGCAAAGTAATTTTTTTTAACATCATTTACTTTTTGGCATTTAATAATCGATGTAACAAAACCGCAGTAATTTTCGCTTTTTGTGCAACCGAATTTAAGTTACCAATTTCATTAATGGTATGATCTCCAGAACCGCCAGTTAAACCCAAACCATCAATCGCCATCTCTACATAACCAGAAGTAAAAGAAATATCTGCTGCACCAGCGTTTCTTGGGTTTACAGCTTCTACTGCACCAAAACCTAAATCTTTACTCACATTATTATACTGCGATAATAACTCTAAATTTCCTTTTGTCATCGCCAAAGGCGGATAAGCTCCTTTCCCAAAAATAATTTTTGCCGTTGTATTTGGATAATTATTGTTGATTATTTTCAGCATTGTTTCTTTTGCTTTTTCTAATTGCTCTGGCGATGTTGCTCTTAAATCTCCATGAACAAAAGCGGTTTGAGCAACCACATTGTTTTTACCAAAAGTAGTTCCTCCAGTTTCATCTGTATCAATTTCTAAACTGGTACCTCCTAAAACAAAACCCGGATTAAAAGTTAAATCTTTTTCATTGGATAATTGTTCATAGAATTCATTTAAAATTCTTGAGGCTTCATAAATTGCACCTGCACCAATTTCTTTTGTAAAAATTTGAGAAGAATGCGCAGCGTTTCCTGTTACAGTAAGTTTCCAATCGGCAGAACCTCTTCTAGAAACAACAATGGTTTCTGTTCTGTTATCTCCGTTTTCAAAACCCAAAGCAATATCTGCCCTTTTTGCAGCATCAATTAAATCTTTTTTAGATAATTCTATCGGATCTCCACTTTTTTCTTCATCACCAGTCATAATAATTTCTATAGATAAATCGTCTAGAACACCGGCTTCTTTTAGTGCTTTCATGGCTAAAATAATAATCACATCGCCACCTTTCATGTCTGCAACTCCCGGACCTTTTATAATGGAATCATTGACCATTATAAATTCTTGCAACGGACTATCTTCTTCAAAAACAGTATCTAAATGACCAATCATTAAAATTTTTGGTCCATTTTTCTTACCTTTTCTAACCGCAATTAAATGTCCTGCTCTGTTGTATGCTTCACCAGAAGTTTGTTTGGTTTCAAAACCCAACTGATCTAATTCCGTTTTAAAAAGTGCACCAACTTCTTTAACTCCTTTAAAATTCATAGTGCCACTATTTATGTTTATTGCTTTTTTTAACAAAACAATAGCATCATCAATATTTTTATCTACGGATTTTACAATTCGTTTTTCTGTGCTGTTTTTTTGAGAAAACACAAGTGTTGAGAAACTTAAGAATACTAAAAAGACTATTTTTTTAAATCTAATCATAAAAGGCTGTTTTTATTTGATTGTAAATGTTTCACCAGGCAAATAAATATCTAAAGTAATGCCGTGAGCACCTAACTTATCTTGATACATATTTTTTGATTTCTTCGGATTTTTAAAAACAATTACTTGATATTCTCCAACAATCTCTATTTTGTTTCCTGTAATTAGAATAGCCGTAGATTCGTCAATACCAATTCCTGTTTTTTCTGGATGTTCAATAACAGCGCTTAATAATCTGTTATAACGGCTTCTTTTCACAAAATGCTGATCAATAATAACGTTGTCAATCATACCTAAACCAGTTTTTATTTCGATATTTTCTGATTGTAAGTTTCTAAAAGTGGATGAATATTCGGCATTTTTTAATTCATTTCCTGTTATCATCATTTTACTCATTACTGCAGCTCCGGCACTTGTTCCTGCAATTAAACTTCCGTTTTTATAGGCTTCATGAATGGCTTTTTCAATATCAGTATTTGCAACAACCTCCATAAATCTATTTTGATCACCACCAGAAATATAAATCATACTTGCGTTTTTAAGAGAATCTATTTTATCCGAAGATAATTTCTCATCTTTTACAAACTGTAACGCATGCACATTTGTTATACCTTTTATAAGAAATTGCTTCTTTGCATAATATGCAGCCGTGTCTGGCTCGCTACTAGACATTGGTAAAATAACGCCATAACCTTCTTTATCAATTCCTGATTCTAAAATAATTCTATCTATCATAGCTGATGGTCTTGAACCACCACCTATGATAAATAGTTTGCCTTTCACTTCTTTTTGTTGTGCGTAAGAAACCGAAGTTTGAAGCGCAACAACTAAAAGTAAAAAAAGTATACTTATTCTTTTTAACATAATTATTGTTTTTGACCAATTACAATACCTCTTGTATCGCTAGTTGAAGAAAACCAAGCTTCCGGATTAGAACCATCTAAATTTGCTCGCATTAAAACATCAGTACTTCTGTCTCCCCAATAAATTTTATCTTCATTTGGATCGTATCCAATACCGTACACAACTCTACCAATTCCAACTGCAATTGTGGTTACATTTGTGCCATCTAAAGAAGCTGATTTTAATCGAATATCACCAGAACCAATGTACTCATCATAATATATTCTGTCTTTAATTACTTTAATTGTTCCGCCTTCAACAGCGGCAATTAGAATTCTTTCACCAGTTCCGTCAAGATTTTTTACACCAATATCACCATTATAATTAATCCAATATAGCTTTCTATTTAGCACATCTACAGAAAGTCCGTCAGGATCATTAGATTGCCCTGTCACAAAATCTTCAACTTGATTTACATCGGCATCATTCAAGTTTCCTCTTTGAATTCCAGAACTCGTATCCCAATAAATTTGATTTTCTTGGTAATCAATAGACAAGCCGTTTGGTTGATCAACGCCTGTTCTAAAGTCTTCAAAATTACTACCGTCTAAATTGACTCTGTAAATTTTATCTGCCCCAGAATCACTTATGTATATTTTTTTATGAACGGTATCTAGCGCCATATTGTAGGAAGATTGCATATTTACACCTCCAATAGTTGAAAAAACTGGTGCTTGATCATTAATTAAAGCTTGATAAAGCTGAGAACCATCTGTAAAATAAATAGGTGTTCCAGTTGCGCTTGGATCTTTAATAACAATTGTTTTTGTTACTTCTTTAATTTCTAATGAAGTAGCCGTTGAAACAACTAAATTTACTATATAAACCCCAGGATTTGTATACAAATGAATTGGGCTTTTTTCTTTGGATGACGTATTGTCTCCAAAATTCCAATAAAAAGTAGCTTCACCAACATTTGCTGGTACAATAGAATTGTTTATAAAAGTTACATTTGCAGGTGCTAAATCCTCATTATCTATGACAAAATCGAACAAAGGAACTGTGCTTGCTGGTGGCACAGGATACTCATTATCATCGCAAGAATGAAACAATATACCCACAAAAAGAATGGTTAGTAGTTTATATATTTTTTTCATGTTTGTTTTATTTAATTAATACAATTCCTCTTGGACTTGCAATTCCTGTTTGTAAAATTTCTGAATTAGAACCGTCTAAATCTGCGCGATATAATTCGCCAGTATCTCTGCCAGACCAATACAATTTATTTACTTGATAATCTATTTGCATTCCATAAATTCTAGTTGCTTTTGTGCTTACCGTTTGCATGTTAGAACCATCTAAATTTGCTATTTTAAGTTCATCAGAATTTTGATCATCAAAATAAATTTTATCATTTACAGTATCCACCAAAATTGCATACCCATAAACACCAGGAACAATTATTGATGCATTTGTACCATCTAAATTTGCTTGGTATAAATTTTCTGCATTGACATCATACACATACATTTTATTGTTTTCAACATCTAAAGAAATTGCTCTCCATTGTGCGCCAGCAATATTTAAAAAACCTATTTCTGGGTTTGATCCATCTAAATTTGCTTTTGAAACATTTCCATCATCATCCACCCAAAGAATTTTTCCTGCAGCAACATTTAATGCTATTCCATAGGGATCACCTATATTACTCAAAATATTTTCTAAGTTTGAACCATCTTTGTCCATTCTCCAAATTTTTCCATTTGGATAGGTATCAAAATCACTGAAATAAATTTTGTTGTTCACATTATCATACGCCATTCCTATTCCGCCTTTACCAGCAATATCTAAAACATCTGTAGTACTTCCTGATGCGCCTAAATCAAATTTTCTGATAAAATCATCATTTAAAGCGATATAATATAATTCACCCGGATTTACTGGTGCCTCTGCAATTGTAATTTGTTTAGTAACAGTATTTTCTCCATTTGCATTACTCGTTTTTAAAGTTACTGTAAAAGCACCAGCATTAGGATATGCAAAAGCAGGATTTGCTAACGTTGATGTTCCGTTTCCTGAATCTCCAAAAGACCACAAAAAGCTATCTGCACCTAGAGAAGTACTTGTAAATTGAACCGGAACAGTTGCTTTTAAATCTTCTTCATTTTCAACGATAAACGAACTTAAAGAAGTTACTGTAATTTCTACATTAGAAATCGTAGAACCACCTGAACCCGTTGAAACCAAACTCACTAAAAATCGTCCACTTTCTCCATAAGATTTTTTTGGTGATACTTGTTTCGATGTTGTACCATCGCCAAAACTCCATTTATATGCAGTTGCATTTTGCGAATTATTTGTAAATTGAATTGATTCATTTATTGCTACAGTTGTTGCGCTATATGTAAATTCTGCTTGCGATTGTGGTGGTAAAGCTTCTTCATCATTACACGAAAAAATGGTAAGCGAAATAAAAGCTAAAACAATGTATTTATAAAATTTAGTTTTCATATGATGTCTATTTATGTTTTATATAATTTTTTTTAGTATCCTGGATTCTGAACCATTCCTGGATCATTATTTGTTAATATTTCGTCTATAGGAATTGGAAAAAGCGTCTGATTTATACTTTTAACATTTGGTAAAACAGCTGTTGCACGGTTTGTTCTTACCAAATCGAACCATCTGTGGCCTTCAAAAGCGAACTCAAAACGTCTTTCGTTTTCTATAATTCTTACCAATTTTGAAACTGATGTTTCTGAAGTTGATCCTAAATTAGCTCTATTTCTAATTTTATTAATATCATCTCTAACCGCTTGATCATTTACAGTTGGTAAATTCGCTTCCGCTTCAGCTCTAATTAAATAGATATCTGCTAATCTCAAAACAATTACATTGTCTGCACCTAAACTTAAATCATCATATTTAATAGCATAGGCGTTTGTTCCTGCAAAAGCCAAACTTGCATTAAACCTTGCATCTCCTGTTTGATAAGAACTTACTAAATCTACGGATGGTTCTACTTCTCTTCTTCCGTTTAAAGAAGTTGGAAAATTATATTCTGCAATTCTATTTCTCTCTAATTGAGAGAAAAATATTTCAAAAATTGATTCCGAAGATTCATCCGTAAAAACATCACGATAATTCGTTAATAATGAATAATTACCATTCTTAATTACATCGGTTGCCATTGCAATTGCTTTTGGATAGTCTTTTTGATACAAATAAACTCTTGCCAACAAAGCTTTTGCTGCAAATTTTGAAGCTCTCGTTTTATTACCAGAAGTTGTAAGTTTATCAGCTGCAAAAGTTAAATCATCAATAATTTGAGCATATACTTCACCTACCGTATTTCTTGGTGCATCTAAATTATCCACACCAATTGTAGGTTCTAATTTGATAGGAACTCCGCCAAAATAATTCAATAAATTAAAATGATTTAATGCACGTATAAAATACAATTCAGCCAAAGCTTTGTCTTGTTCTTCTGATGTCATCCCTTCAATAGTTGGCACTTTTTGCACCACATTATTGGCTACATTAATTCCGTCATAAGCCAAAGACCAAATACCACTTACAGAACCATTTTCTGGAAGAATATTATTGTTATTCACTTCGGCATACACTGCTGCTGTAGCTGCTAAAGGATGCGAAAGATTGTCTGCGGATAAATCTGAAAAAAGGTGAAAAGTTCTACCATAATAACTTAAACTTTGAAACGATGCATAGGCTCCTAAAATACCTTTATCGATGTCCTTTTTCGTTTTAAAAGCTTCGCTTGCTTCTATAGAACTTTGTGGTTCTGCATCTAAAACATCACAAGAAATTATGGTTAGTAGTAAGCATACTGTTAGAATTATCTTTTTCATATTTTAAAGTTTTAAGTTAACGCCTAATGTAAATGTTCTAGCTTGTGGGTAGGTAAAAAAGTCTGTACCAATAACAGAATTATCATCTCCTCTATAATTTACCTCTGGATCTAAACCTGTGTAATTTGTAAAAGTTAGTAGATTTTGAATGCTTAAATACATTCTTAAACTAGAGAATAATTGCTTTTTAAATTTCGCCCCTTCAAGCGTGTAACCAAGTGTTACATTTTTTATTCTTAAATAAGAGCCATCTTCTATAAATCTTGATGATACTCGTTTGTTTTGAACCGATGCAACAGGATCTGTAGTTGCTCTTGGAATGTCTGTAATATCTCCTGGTTGCCTCCATCTTCTTGTTACCGCTGCTATTTGATTATCTCCGCCTTGCAAAGATTCTAAAAATAAACGTGATCCATGAAATACATCATTTCCATAAGAACCTTGTAAGAAAATACTTAAATCGATATTATTATAAGAGAAATTATTTGTTAATCCTCCTATAAAATCTGGATGCGGATTCCCAACAATTGTTCTATCATCCGAAGTAATTTCGCCGTCAAAATTTGTATCAGCATAAACAATATCTCCTGTTGATGGATCTACACCTAAAGATTCGTAGCTGTAAAAAATTCCGATAGGTTGGCCTTCCATAATTCTATTTCCACCTCTACCAATATCATCTATTGGTTGATTGTTATAAAGCTCTAAAACTTTATTTCGGTTTCCAGAAATATTAAATTGTGTGTTCCAAGTAAAATTATCTGTGCTTATATTTTGAGTAGATAAAGAAATTTCAATTCCTTTATTTTCAATTTTACCAACATTTTCTGTAATTGAAGAAAAACCAGAACTACTTGGCAAAGGTCTACTTAACAATAGATCATTGGTTTGTTTGTTGTAATAGTCTGCTGTAAGCGTAACTCTATCCTTAAATAAACCTAAATTTATACCAATATTTAATTGTGTAGTACTTTCCCATTTTAAATCTGGATTTGGAATATTACTTGGAAAAATTGCGGGCTGACCACCGTAAGAACTATTCCCGTACAATTCTGAAAATAAAAACGGACTAATATCATCGTTACCTGTTAACCCATAACTTACTCTAAACTTCAAATCTGAAACAGTTTTGTTATTTTTTAAAAAATCTTCTTGTGATACTCTCCAAGCTACAGATGCAGCAGGAAAGAAACCAGTTCTATTATTTTCTCCAAATCTTGTTGATGTATCAAAACGCCCCGTTGCTGTAAAGATGTATTTATTATCAAAATTATAATTTGCTCTTCCAAAATAAGAACGAATTCCAGCATCCGAAGCACTTGCACTGGCAGAAACAATCGTTGCCGCAGAATTTATATATTCTAAATTATCATCTGCAAAATCTTGTCCACGAATAAAAGAAGAACGTCTTTCATACTTTTCAAAACTATATCCAGCTAATACTTCTACTCTGTGTTTATTAAATCGTTTTTTATATTTTAATAAATTATTAGAAACAATATTTAAAACATTGCTGTAGGTTTCAAAACCTAAACCATTAAATTTTGCTCCTTGCACCGTTTTTGTAGATTCATAAGCATGCTCTCTAAAATTTAAAAAATCAACTCCCCATTTTGATGTAAAAGTTAAATCATCTGTAATTTTATATTCTGCATATACATTGGAATTTGTTCTATAAGAAAAATTCTCATTAATTGTTTCATTTGCAATGGAAACCGCGTTTGAATAAGGTCCATTTTGATTGTAGCTGTCGTCTTCATTAAATACAGGGAAAATAGCAGGAGTAGAAATTCCGTTAGGTAATGGTCCTTGCAATGTTTGGTCACCTTCAACACGATTTGTTTTAGAATAGGTTAAGCCAATACTTGTTCCTATCTTTAATCGATCAGAAATTTCATGATCAATATTTATTCTACCATTTGCTCTTTTATAGTCTGTACCAATTAAAACTCCTTCTTGATCAAAAAAGTTACCACTAATAAAAAATTGTGTTTTTTCTGATCCGCCAGTTGTAGAAACCTCGTAACTACTAATTGGTGCTGCTCTAAAAATCACATCTTGCCAATCTGTATCTATTTTAATGTTATCCATGTCTTGCTGCGTAAAAGCAGCAGTACCGGTTAAATCATTTCTATATTCCATCCATTGTCTTGAATTTAGCATGTCTAATTTATTCCAAACTTGCTGCATTCCAGAACTAATATTTACGTTCACTTTAGACTCTTGTGCTTTTCCTCTTTTAGTGGTAATTAATACGATTCCGTTAGAAGCTCTTGCTCCATAAATTGCTGTTGCAGACGCATCTTTTAAAACACTTATCGATTCGACATCCGAAGGATTAATATCAGAAAGTGCACTAGAACCTTGACCAGAATACCCAATTTGAGCAAAATCTCCAGTAGTTATAGGAATTCCGTCAATAATATACAAAGGTTGATTTGAACCACTAATAGAACTTAAACCACGAATTCTTACAGACATTTCTCCACCTGGAGTTCCTGAATTTTGAAGCACTTGCACTCCAGCAACTTGTCCTTGTAATAATCCATCAACAGAGGGCAAAGGTAAATCTTGAATTTGTTTTGATGATACAGAGGAAACAGCATCACTAATTAAATCTTTTTGTTCTGTGCCAAAACCAATTACTACAATTTCTCCTAAAGCATTTACATCAATTTTCATTCTGACCTCGATTTCTATTTGACCTAAAACAGATACTTCTTCAGTAACATATCCTATATAAGAAATCATTAAAACGGTTGCATTCGCTGGTAATTCGTAGCTAAACCTACCTTTAATATCAGATGTTACACCCGTTGATGAGCCTTTTGCTCTAATACTTGCACCTTCTAAAGGATACCCTTCTTCATCAAATACTTTCCCTTTAATTTTAAGTTGTTGTTGGCTATTTTTAGTATCTAAATTTTGTGATTTTTGTGATTTTTGAGAAATTATAATTTGACGTTCATTAAACTTATACGTTAAATTGGTATCTTTTAATGCGATATCTAAAATTTTAGAAACAGTTGCCTCTTTTAAATTTAGTGATACCTTATAATTAATAACATTATCTTTATAGAAAAAGATAAATTCGCTCTTTTTTTGGATTTGCTCAAAAAGAGTTTCTAAACTTACATTAGTAACAGTAATGTCTATTTTAGTTTGCGCTTTTGACGTAGTTGCAAAAGCAGAACTTAAACCCATCGTTATTAATAGAAAAAAGATTCTCATAATGTTTACCAAAAAGTTTTTTAAAGAATATACATTTCCCGAAGAAAAATAGTTCTTATTTTTATTCATAATTTTGTTTTAGTGATTAATATTGCTGTTTAAGACAGATGATGTTAATTTTTTAGGAGATGTTGGCGCATCTCCTTTTATTTTGTTTATTTCATTTTATCAGTAATTAGTTAATAATTAGTTTTCTATCCGTTGTTATCTCATACTTAAATGATGAATTTTCTGCAGTAATAATTGTAGTCATAATCTGGTTTATATTCTCTTTTACATCTAAATAACCAGAAAAGGTATGCTTCGCTAAATTTTTATCATTAATGATAATTTCTAAATCATAATATCTAGAAAGCTTTTTCATAATAGAAGCTAAAGAATCATTCTTAAAAATAAAAACACCCTCTCTCCAAGAAAAATATTTATCAACATGTACTTCTTCTGTCGTAATTTCCTTATCATTTTTATGATAAACAGCTAAAGTTCCTGGCGCAATTTTTATATTCTCAGTGCGGCTAAACAAACTACTGTTTTCATAGTTTATTTTTACACTTCCAGATTTTAAAACAGTTCTAATTGCATTGTCATCTTTATAATTACTTATATTAAAAACAGTCCCTAAAACCTCTACATTATATTGAGATGCTTTTACAAAAAATGGTTTTTCTGCATTGTGTGCAACTTCAAAAATAGCTTCTCCTTCTAAATAAACTTCTCGTTTATTCTCAGAAAAATAAGCTGGAAAAATTAGTTTAGATCCTGAGTTTAGCCACACTTTAGTTCCGTCAGACAAAATGATTTCTTTTCGCTTACCATAAGGAACAAGCAGTGTATTAAACGTAATTTCATTTTTATTTGTAATTTCTTGCTCAATGGTTTCAGATGCGCCAATAGAAACTTTTTTACCTAAATAAGAATACGAAATTATAGAATCTGATTCTTTCACTTTGATGTTTTTATCACCATTTAAAATCAGTTCAACTTCGTTCTTATTTTTTTGATTTTTAACAGATTCCGCAAATTTTTCGATAGTAGAATGGTTTTCATTTAAAGAGGAATAAGTAACCACTGAAAAAATTAAAACTACAGAAGCGGCTGCAAAAAGCAAATAATATGTATATTTTTGTTTTCTACTTTTATAGCTTTGTATGGAATGTTTAATTCTATTTCCCAGAATTAATTTCTCATCCTCAGAAATATTTTCAAAATTGATTTTTTTATTTGATTTTTGATACATTATTGATTGTTTTTAAACACAAGTTTGCAGTTTAACAGTGCATTTCAACTTGGTTACTATTTGAATAAGTGAGAAAAGTAAATTGTATAGACAGTTTTTCTTAAAAAAGTTACTAAAAACTAAAATAAAAGTTAACATGTTCTTTCTTAGCTTTTTAATAGCTCTATAAATTATGGTTCTTGAAGTTTCAATTGAGACCCCTAAAATGGTAGCAATTTCATTGTAATTTTTCTCTTCATTAAACTTTAAAAACAAAACATGTCTTTGCTTTTTACTTAAAGAATTAAGCGCTGTATTTAAATGAAAAATCTTGTCATTACTTATTTCTTCGGCAATTAATGTGTCTTCAATAGAGGTACAAAATTGATTACTTTGCATATTTTCATCTAAAGGAGATGAATTTTTGAAGACTTTATTTTTAGACTTTTTTAAAATTTCATTTTTTAAACATCTCATTAAATAATACTGAACATTATTGGTATCCGCCAACTTTTTTCGATACTTGTATAAGTTCAAAAAAAGATCGTGAATACTATCCATCACTTCTGTTTTATCCGTGGTAAATTGAATGCCGTATCTAAATAATTCATGTACATAGTTATTGTATAAATCGCCAATTGCGGAGGTATTACCTTCCTTTAATTTTGACCATAAAAAAATATCTATGTTTTTAGAATCTTTCAAGACTATAGTTGTAGTTTATATTTAATTCGTGAGGAAGCATTTTACAATATTACTTTATAAAAAATTTAGATTCATTATTTACTTGTAAAATGTGAAATTACAAAACAATATCCAAAATATAAGATATGCTTTTTAAAAAATAAAATAGTCTAAACTTATATCATTATATCTATATATTCCTTGATTTCATCAAAAATAAATGAAGTAATTCATATCTTTACAGTCTAATTATTTTTTATGAAATTATTATTTCTTACTTTGGGTTTATTAGCACTTGCGGTTGCAGGAATTGCTATTAAAATTTGGGCGAAAAAAGATGGCAAATTTGCAGGTACTTGCGCAAGCCAAAACCCAATGCTAAATGAAAACGGAGAGGCTTGTGGTTTTTGTGGAAAAACTCCAGATAAGTTTGATAGTTGTGCAGAACCACAACATAATTAATTCTATAAAAACGAATGGTTTTATCTGTAATTTTCTGCGTTTTTGTGGCATGTACAGTACTTCAAATAATATATTTAGTTACTTTTTTTTCATTTCTTTCTAAATCAAAATACGGTAGAAAAAACAAAACAGAAATTCCGATTTCTGTAATAATTTTCAGTAAAGATCAAGGCGAAAATTTACTAAAATTACTTCCATCAATTTTAGACCAAGAGCATTCTATGTTCGAAATTGTCTTAATTAATAATGCTTCTTCGGATGAAACAAATGATATTATTGAATCCTTTTCAGAAAAACATACTTGTATAAAAGTTGTAGAGGTTGAAAATAATGAAGCTTTTTGGGCAAGTAAAAAATACGCACTAACATTAGGTATTAAAGCTTCTAAATACGATCATTTGTTATTTACAAATGCCAATTGCAAGCCGGTCTCCAAAAATTGGATTAGTGAAATGAGTAGAAATTTCACTTCTAAAAAAACAATTGTATTAGGGTATAAAAAATATAGGAAAGAAAACTCTTTTATTAATCTTTTCGTTCGTTTTGAAAACTCACTTACTGCAATAAAATGCTTTGGTTTTGTTCAAAAAGGCTCTCCTTTTATGGCCTTTGAAGGTAATTTAGCTTTTAATAAAGCAACTTTTTTTAAGGTAAACGGTTTTATAAATCACATGAAAATAAATGCTGGTTTAGAAGACTTATTCATTAAAGACGCTGCAAATAAAGAGAATACAACTTTTTGTTTATCAGAAAATAGTTTTATTGAGACAGATGCGCCTACATCATTTTCTAAATGGTTTTATGATAAGAAAGAAGCAGCCTACATCAAAAAAAAGTATAAATACAAACATCGTTTATTATTAAACCTATTCGCTTTCACAAAAACCCTTTTTTATGTGTTTGCAATCATTTTATTTTTCACTTATCCCTATAAAATAATACTATCAATCGTTCTACTTTACTTTATTGTAAACTATATTCTTATAGGGTATTCCGCCAAAAAACTTAAAGAGCCTCAAATTATTTTTTTCTTACCTTTTTTAGAAATTGGTTTAATATTGTTTCAAATTAGTATATTTATTGCTAATTTGACTTCAAAACCATCCCATTGGAAATAAACGATAAAATACTTGAACTAAATATTTCTAAAGCTAAAGAAGGAAATCAAGGAGCATTTAGATTTTTATTAGAGAAATATTGGGCAGCCGTTTACAATTATCAATTAAAAAGAACAAAAAGCGAAAATGATGCTGAAGATATTGCCATTCAAACATTTTCTAAGGCTTTTGATAAAATACATACTTTTGATGAAAAGTACGTTTTTAAAACATGGTTAATTACCATTTCTAAAAATGTTCACATAGACCTATTGCGTAAAAAAAATGCTTCTATCTCTATTGAAACTACAAAAAGACAAGAAGAAAAAGTGTATTTAATTGCAGATGAAAACCCGACTCCAGAAGACAAAATTATTGGAGAGCAAAATTTGGCAAATCTATTAAAAGACATTAAAAAATTAAAACCTAAATACCAAGAAGTCATTCAATTGCGTTACTTTCAAGAACTGACTTATAAAGAGATTTCTAAACAAATTAATGAGCCCATAAGCAATGTAAAAGTAAAACTTTTGCGTGCTAAAAAACTGTTATCTGAAATTATTAAGAGGAATTAAAAAATGAAAAAATCATTCTCAAATTCTTTAGGACCTGGTTTGCTATTTGCAGGTGCGGCAATTGGTGTTTCTCATTTAGTGCAATCTACAAAAGCGGGTGCAGAATTTGGAACAGGTTTGCTTTGGGCTTTGTTATTGGTACATCTTTTTAAATACCCTTTTTTTCAATTTGGTCCCCGCTATGCGGCTGCAACAGGAGAAACGTTGTTAGATGGTTACAAAAAAATTGGCAAAAGTGTTTTGGTTATTTATTATCTATTAAATTTCGCCACCATGTTTACCATACAAGCTGCAGTTACTATAGTAACTGCTGGTTTGGCCTCACAACTTTTTGGGTTCACAAATAATTTAGTTATTTGGTCAACAGTTTTAATGGCAATTAGTATGTTTATTTTAATGGTTGGGAAATATAAATTGTTAGATAATTTAATGAAATACATTATTATCATCTTAACTATAAGCACCATCATTGCAGTTTCGGTAGCTTTATTTAGCACAAAGGAACCTTTTGATATGAATCAAATTTTACCATCAGGAACTATAGAAATTACATTTTTAATTGCTTTTTTAGGATGGATGCCTGCTCCTTTAGACGTTTCTATTTGGCATTCAATTTGGTCTGTTGAAAAGGATAAAAACAGTGAAGCTAAAATAAAACCAAAAGAGGCTATTTTTGATTTTAATGTGGGCTATTTTAGTACTTTTTTTTTAGGGATTTGTTTTGTGCTTTTAGGTGCTCTAGTCATGCATAATTCAGGTGAAACTTTTTCTAATAACGGAGGTGAATTTGCATCGCAACTAATTACTTTATACACAAAAAATTTAGGCGAATTTTCATATATTTTTATTGCTATTGCGGCCTTTACAACAATGTTTAGCACTACAATTACAACGTTAGATGCTTCCCCAAGAGCAATGACAAAAACAACAAATTTATTGTTTGATAAAGAAACAAAACTCAATTATTGGTTTTGGATTATTTTTTTATTTCTTGGCACATTTATTATTCTTCAATTTTTTATAGGTAATATGGGTGTTTTGATAAAGATTGCAACAATTCTATCTTTTTTAACGGCACCTTTTTATGCTATTCTAAACTATGTTTTAATCACAGGAAAGCACACCCCAAAAGGATACCAACCAAGCATTTATTTAAAAATACTAAGTGTTCTTGGTATTATTTTTTTAATCGGATTTAGTGTTTGGTTTTTAATGAGTTTATAAAACATTTAAGGTATTTATAATAATAAAAAATGTTGTTCAATAAAAGACTCAATAACGCTTCACTTATAGAAACAAGAAACAATAATTGATTGCAACTATCTAACAAACAGATAAAACTTAAAATGAAATTGTATCCTTTATTTCGATGAAATTGTTTTGAAAAAGCGAGTTTTCATTTACAAAATGAATATAACCTCTTATTTAAAAAGGGGCTATCAAACTAAACTATTTTTAATCGGACCCTAATGAAAAAAAAAATGAGATGGCGAGTAGTTCTTTTTGTTAGCTCGTTTTTTGTATTTAGATCTATTGTCTCTGATTGAGATGATTTTAAAGCAGGTTTATTTGGTGGTTTTTACGAATTGAAAGATATGAATCAATTTCACGCATCAGCAAAAAGATTGTTGAGTATCGCATAAGAAAATTCACAATCAGAAATAAAAGAAATTCAACAATCTGTTTAACCCTCTAGATTACAAAAAAAAAGCAGAAATTTTAAAATTAAAACTGACTTATCTAAAAAAAGTAAATCAATCTAAATTCTATATCTTTTAACATATTTCATTCCTTATTTTCTTCGTAAATTTGTAATTAAATTAAGATATAAAATGGCAATAGAATCTGTAATAATTCCTACCGAAAGACTAAGCAAACCAAAATGGCTTCGTGTAAAATTACCTGTTGGTAAAAAATACACAGAACTAAGAAGTTTGGTTGATAAATACAAACTAAACACAATTTGTGCAAGTGGAAGCTGCCCAAACATGGGCGAATGTTGGGGAGAAGGAACTGCAACATTTATGATTCTTGGAAATATTTGTACGCGTTCTTGCGGATTTTGTGGTGTAAAAACCGGAAGACCTGAAACGGTTGAATGGGACGAACCTGAAAAAGTGGCACGTTCTATAAAAATTATGAGCATTAAACATGCTGTAATTACATCTGTAGATAGAGATGATTTAAAAGATGGTGGTTCTATTATTTGGGCAGAAACTGTGGATGCAATCCGTAGAGCAAATCCAACTACAACATTAGAAACATTAATTCCTGATTTTCAAGGAAATACAAATCAAATTGACAGAATTATTGAAGTGCATCCAGAAGTGGTTTCTCATAATATGGAAACTGTAAGAAGATTAACACGTGAAGTAAGGATTCAAGCAAAATACGATAGAAGTTTAGGTGTTTTAAAATACCTAAAAGAAAAAGGAATGCGCACAAAAACAGGTTTAATGCTTGGTTTAGGTGAAACCGAGGAAGAAGTTTTACAAACAATGAAAGACTTACAAGCTGTAAATTTAGACGTTTTAACTATTGGTCAATATTTACAACCCTCAAAAAAACATTTACCTGTAAAAGAGTTTATAACTCCAGAGCAATTTAAAAAATACGAAACGATTGGTTTAGAAATGGGCTTTATGTATGTAGAAAGTGGCCCATTAGTGCGGTCGTCTTACAAAGCTCATAAACACGCTGTATAACTGCTAATCTCTTACCAAGAGAAGAGACAATTCTAAATTAAAATTATTTTATAACTTAAAAAACCATCTCAAATGAGATGGTTTTTTACTTTGTAATCATTTTCTAAATGATATTATAAGCTAGTAATTTCTATATTGTTTCGTTTCTTCAAAAACGTTTTCTAAAATTCGTTGTTCAACTTCATCAAAAACAATATTTTTACGTTTCATTACGATAGTTGCAACTTCAAAAACTTTATCAGTTTTGTATTCTGTAAACCCAGAAGCTCCTCCCCAACTAAAAGAAGGGATAAAGTTTCTTGGAAATCCGGTTCCAAAAATATTTGCAGAAACGCCAATAACCGTGCCTGTATTAAACATAGTGTTAATTCCGCATTTAGAGTGATCTCCCATCATTAAACCGCAAAATTGAAGTCCTGTTTTTGCAAAGCGTCTAGTTTCATAATCCCATAATTTAACTTCAGCATAATTATTTTTTAGATTAGAATTGTTTGTGTCTGCACCTAAATTACACCACTCACCTAAAACTGAATTTCCTAAATATCCTTCGTGGCCTTTACTCGAATATCCGAATAAAACAGAATTACTTACCTCACCTCCTACTTTACAATAAGGGCCTAGAGTAGTTGCTCCATATATTTTTGCGCCCATTTTTAATACAGAATGTTCACACATAGCTAAAGCACCTCTAACTACACAACCTTCCATAATAACTGCATCTTTACCTATATAAATTGGGCCATCAGTTGCATTTAAAGTTGCAAAAGTAATTTCTGCTCCTTGCTCTATAAAAATATTTTCTTTGTTCAAGAATCTAGTTCCTTCCGGAATTGGTTGTGATGTTCTACCTTCTGTAATTAGGTCGAAATCTTGCTGAATAGCTTTATCATTTAATGAAAAAATATCCCAGGTATTTTTAATTTGAAGAATATCTTCATCAAATTCTATTTGTGTATACTCATCAAAATTTATTTCTTCTTGAGTATCCGAAGTAAAAAAAGCAATTACATCTTCCCCTTTAAAAATAGCTTCATTTTTTGATAAATTTTTTACTTTTTCTACCAAACTGTTTGTAGGACAAAAGGAAGCGTTTATCAAAATATTCTCTTCCAACTCAACCATTGGATATTTTTCTTCTAAATATTCTTCTGTAACAGTGGTAGTTGTTGCGCCCAAATATTTTTCCCATTTTTCTCTAATGGTTAGAATACCTACTCTTAAATCTGCAACTGGTTTTGTATATGTAAAGGGCAATAACGATTTTCTAACATCGCCATCAAATAAAATATAATTCATAAAAAAGCTTTTTACAAATATAAATCTTTGTGATTTTTAAAAGGTATTTTTTATATAAAAATCGGATTAAAAAAACAAAGATTTAGTAAAAGACTTAAAATAAAATTTTAAATCTATGAGTTAATACTTACAAATTAGTTTTTTACAAAACGTTTTGTAATTGAATTTTGACCATTTAAAGAGGTAATTCTTACAATATAAATACCATCATTTAGATTTGAAACTTTTACAGAAGAATCATTTTTAGAAATTTGCTTCGTTAACATTTCTTTACCTAATAAATTAAAAACTTTAACATTTAGCTTTTCAATATCTTGAATTTGAAAATCTATTGTAAGGTTAGCGTTCGTTGGATTTGGATACATATTAATAGTACCTAATGCATCAAAAGTATCAATACTTAAAGTGCCTTCTGCAACAACAGAGATCGTTCCAAACATAATACTTGAATGGGGAGAACATACATAATCATTTGTTCCTACACTTGTAAAAGTTTTTGAGAATTTAAACCCACTAGTAGAAGAATATGAGCTTTCAAAACTTTCATTTGAGCCTTCCTTACTTATAACATTGTGGCTATCATCGCCAATCCATCGCCAAATAACAGTATCACCTACTTCAATGGTTCTACTTGATTTTGCATCACCAGAAGCTGTAGGAATTGAATTAAATCTCCATTCTATAGTTATGGTATTCGTTTGCGCAACAAGAGTTACTGAAGCAAAAAATAAAGTAATAAAAAGTAATTTTTTAATCATAATTTAAAGATTTTAATTGTTTAATTCTTTGTCGTAATTATTTTGAAAGCATTTTCTAAAGATAATGAAATTCGTTATTAATTTCATTACAAATAAAATACTTTTGAGAGAATTCTAAAATAAAAACAAGCTTAAAGGGAAAATTATCTTTAATAAAGGAATTATTTTACTTGAACATCTTACTTTTTTATTCGATTAAAAAACATTTCGGAAAAAAAGATTTGTATTTTTGAATCATGCCAAGAACAAAAGAAGAATTTAAACATATTAATGAATCTCAAGTAACAATAACCCAGTTAATGTTACCCTCTCATTCTAACTTTAGCGGCAAGATACATGGAGGTCATATTTTAAACATGATGGATCAAATTGCATTTGCTTGCGCTTCTAAACACTCTGGAAATTATTGTGTAACCGCTTCTGTAAATAAGGTTGATTTTTTAAACCCTATTGAAGTAGGTGAATTAGTTACCTTAAAAGCTTCTATTAATTTTACGGGAAGAACTTCTATGGTTGTTGGTTTAAGGGTGGAATCTGAAAATATTAGAACCGGAGAAAAAAAACATTGTAACTCTTCGTATTTTACGATGGTTGCGAAAGACGAAAATGGAAAAAGCACGTCAATTCCTGGTATCATTTTAACTACCAAAAGCGAAATTAGACGTTTTGCCAGAAGTATAAAAAGACAAGAAGAGAGTAAGAACAGAACATCTCGTTTTAGTACTAAAGTTTTTAAAACCGATGATTATTTATATCTTTTTGAAAACAGTAATTCTAAAATAGAATTGAAATAAAGTCTTTTTTACTAGGCTCGTTTTATTAATATTAGTTGCGCTCTGGGATAACTAACCGATAACCAATAATAAAATTCTTTATAAAAATTAGACAAAAAACTGTCTGAAAATAAGTTTGGAAAATATTTTACCTATCCAATCGAAAAAGTTACACTTGTTCTAATCGGAATAATTTTAGCACTTTAAACCAATACATGGGATAATGAACGTACGGCAAAAAAGAGTTAAAATAAATTTATAAGCAAGTGCAAAAAGACCTTGTAAGTGATACGCTGCAAATTAGTTTTATAGTTAAGTTAATAGATACAAATAAAAAGATAAACGGATCCAGAATATTTTAGACAAAAAAATAAAGCTCTCTTTTTATGATACCACATCCTCAGCCAACTATAAAGACTTTGCTATTTGAATTAAAAAGTCACTTACAAGTGAAATTTATCGAAAACAATTGGCAACTTATAGACTTTTTTACGGAGAAAATTATATATCACGATTAAAATATCTCAGTAAAAAATTAAAAAGTTCTTGAAATATTAAAGCCTAAGTGGATATCACCGCCAAAAAAATTACCGGTAGTTTCTGTAATAAAACTCTTTTCTATCATAGTAATTGAGTTGGATAAGATGATTTGAAAAACATGTCCACCAGTTTCTATATCTACACCAAAAGCCAGCGAATTAGTAGTTGTTAACGATTCTAATTCATCAAAAGCATAGTAATATTCCGCATTTAAAGAAACGCGTTTACCCAACTTTACCCTTCCACCAAAACCTAAAGCAAAAATATCGTGCGGATCTGCATCTAAAACCACAGAATTTCTATGGACAAAAGTTGGTGTTAATTGTAAAGACAAAGACGGACTAAATTTTCTTGCAATTAAAACTTGCCCAACATAAGCCAAACGTTCGCTAAAGGAAGGATCAAAATTTGGATCAAAAGATTCTTGAGTTTTTATAGTAGCACTTCCGAATAGTGAAATAGCAATAGGAAATGATTTTGCGCCAGTTTTTTGTTTTACTAGTTTGTATTTTAAAAACCCATCATAGATTTTCTCAAAACTACTTCTTCCAAGGCCAGCAGTTAAATCGTCAGTAATTCCGTATTCTAAAGCGAATCGTATGTTCGATTGATCTAAACCAAACAAGTCATAAAAACCTGTATTTACTCTACCAAATCTGTGGCTGATAATAAATTCCAATTCCTTGTTCTTTCTATTTTCAATAGAATGTCCGTTAGCGATTCTTGTACCTTTAAAAGTAGCGGTTACCGCTTCAGTTGTTTTTGGCGCCTCATCTTCTAAAACATCAAATAAATCTTGTGCTGATAATTGTAATGATAATCCAACAAAAAGCAATCCTAAAAATTTCTTTATCATTATTTATTTTTTATATGGTTTATGATTAAACTCAAAAGAAACTTTAATTTCTTCAGCAATATTTTTAGCGACTACTGCAGGAATGGCAATATCAAAATCAGCCAATTTTATAAAAAACACTCCCGTTAAAGCAATAATGTCTTTCGTATTTTTTGAATTTGCCTCAATAGTAATTTCTTTAGATACACCGTGAATTGTGATTGCTCCTAAAATAGTTACTTTTTCTGTGTTTTTAGAATTCTCAAAATCTTGAATTTTTCCTTTAAAAGTTGCTTTCGGAAATTTATCTGACTCTACATAATTCTCATTAAAATGTTCTTGCATTAAGGCTTTATCAAACTGAAATGATTTCATTAAAATAGAAATAGCCATATCTCCATTTGAGTAATCTACAATGCTTAATACTTGATTATTTTCTGCTTTAATATCTTCCACTGGTGAAGAAGAAAAAAAAGTTATTTTTCCACTTTTGGTTAAAAATCTGTCTTGCGCACTAACCGAATTAGCGATACATAAGACAAAAAATAAGGTGTAAATAATCTTCATTTTATTTGTTTTTTTTAGTTGATTAGTACACATTTTACCAATACAACATCTAATAGAAATCCTGTACAGATTCCTTTCAAAGCAACTTGTTGTCCCTCTTTTAGCGTATTGACTTTAGTTTTTGATTCCTCAGATAAATAACATAATACATCACCAAAACCATTACCTGCTAAGGCAACAATAACCGTTTCATTTTCCGCTTTTATACTATTAATTATGCCTAAAACTTGCACTATTTTATCTAAATAGGTTGTGTTTGCTAAGGTTTCATCAGAAGAAAAATCGTCAACAATTTTTGCTGCTTCTAAGGTAACATCAGAAGAAGTTTCTCCAACATTTACGTGTGGTTTATTATACATTTTGTAAGCAATAAATCCACCAAGAAAAATCAATATAGATAAAAATAAAATTATTTTTTTCGCTTTCATCTTATTAATTATTTTGAGCTCCGTCATCTACCCAGCTAACAATTGCTTGTATTTGGGCATTTGTTAAAGAACTCCCTTGAGGCATAGATCTACTTGATACTTCACTTTTAACAATTGCGGCACTATTTTTAATGCCGTCATAAGTTCGTAAATCTGGAAAACGACTTCCATTATGACAACTAACGCATCTACTATCTATAATAGGTTTTACGTTCGCAGAAAAAGTTGCTGCTGCGCCAGGAGTACCTTCATTATTGCCATTACCATCATCCTCATTTGAAATTTCTATGGCAATTATATCCTCTTCTGTGTGATATTCACAAGAAAAAAGACAACTAATTAAAGCAAAAATTAAAAATAACTTTAAATTGTTTACATTGATATTCATTTTCAATTGGTTTTTAATTGTTTTACAAAAATAAATAATTTTCACCTTAACAAAATGACTGAAAGGGAAAAAATACATGCTAAAAGGGAAAAATTACCCTTAAGTAAACTAGATTTTCTAGCTATTTTAACCATTGCTTAAAATCTGTAGCCCTGTTTTTACTAATAATAATTTCTACGTCATCTTTTGAAGAAGTTAAAATTTTTAATTGACTATTACCGTATCTAATAATTTTATAAATGGCTATAATACTAATAATAAATTGAAGATTTGCTCGGAAGAATAAGTTGTTTTCTAACTTGCTCATTAAATCATCTAGACTAGTATTTGTGATCGCTTTTTTAGCATCAAAGTTGATAACTGGGTAAAATTAACTGATATTTTACTCTAATTACAAAAGTCATAACCTTTTTCTACCATATGTTTATTTACTAGATCTAGATATTTAAACATGTAACAAATCAAAAAAACCTTCAATTTATTGAAGGTTTTCTTTGATTTAAATTTCTGATACTAATTATTTTGGCATCACAACACTATCAATTGCATGAATTACTCCGTTAGAAGCTGCAACATCTGCAATTACTACTGTAGACATATTTCCTTTTTCATCTTTCAACATTACATTTCCTTCCATTAAAGAAGCTACTAATTTACCACCTTGAACTGTAGTAACAGTAAATGCGCCATTGTTTGCTTTTATTGCTTCTACAACCGCAGCTGCATCAAATTTTCCTGAAACAACGTGGTACGTTAAAATACTTGTTAAGGTTGCTTTATTTTCTGGTTGTAACAAAGTTGCTACTGTACCTTCTGATAATTTAGCAAAAGCAGCATTTGTTGGTGCAAAAACTGTAAATGGACCTGCTGAACTTAATGTTTCTACTAAACCCGCCGCTTTCACTGCTGCAACTAAAGTTGTAAAATTTTCGTTACTAGCAGCAACACCCACAATATTCGGAGTTTGAACTGTTTCTGGAACATCAGTAACCATTGTTACTGTTTCTTCTTTAGCTTCTTCAGTTTTTGATGTTTTACATGACGCAGTTGCAAAGAGTCCGATAATCGCAACAGCCATAAATAAATTTCTTGTTTTCATTTTTTTTTGAATTTGAGTGTTAATATAAAACAAAGATAAAAGTAATGAATCGTTACTCTTTCATACTCTTGTTTAAAGTTTTGTTAAAATTATGAAACAAAATAATAGCGTCTTAAAAAATGATCATCCCTAAAACAAAAAAACATCCAATTCAAAATTGAGAATTGGATGTTTTTAATATGTTAAAATTTTTATTGTTACTTATTCAAATACATTTTACGCCTTGCATATAAGTTGTAAAATTCATCATCTTTTAAACTATCAATAAACAAAATACTTTCTCCAGTAGATTTCATTTCTGGTCCTAATTTCTTATTTACATTATGAAACTTGTTAAAAGAAAAAACTGGTTGTTTAATTGCATACCCTGTTAATTGCGGATTAAAAGTAAAGTCGGCTACTTTATTATGACCCAACATTACTTTCGTTGCATAATTTACATACGGTTCTTTGTATGCTTTTGCGATAAAAGGAACCGTTCTAGAGGCTCTAGGATTTGCTTCAATAATGTATACAAGTTCGTCTTTAATTGCAAATTGAACATTTATCAAACCAACAGTTTTTAATTCTCTTGCAATTGTATGTGTATGATCTTTAATTTGTTGCATTACCAAATCACCTAAATTAAATACGGGTAACATTGCATTCGAATCCCCAGAATGAATTCCGCAAGGTTCTATATGCTCCATAATTCCGATAATGTACACATTACCATCCGCATCACAAATTGCATCTGCTTCTGCTTCTATTGCACCATCTAAATAATGATCTAACAATAATTTATTACCAGGCATTCTCCCTAATAAATCAACCACATGCTCTACCAATTCTTCTTTGTTGATGACAATTTTCATTCCTTGTCCTCCTAAAACATAAGAAGGTCTTACTAAAATTGGGAAATCTAATTCATCTGCTAAAACCAACGCTTCATCAGCCGTTTCTGCAATTCCGAATTCCGGATAAGGAATATTATTATTCTTTAATAAGGTAGAAAAACTTCCTCTATCTTCCGCTAAATCTAGCGCTTCAAAAGAAGTTCCTATGATTTTAATTCCGTATTTTGTTAACTTCTCCGCTAGTTTCAAAGCAGTTTGTCCGCCTAATTGTACAATAACGCCTTCTGGTTTTTCATGACGTATGATGTCATAAATATGTTCCCAAAAAACAGGTTCGAAATATAATTTATCAGCTGTATCAAAATCCGTAGAAACCGTTTCAGGATTGCAGTTAATCATAATCGTTTCGTAACCACATTCTTTCGCGGCTAAAACTCCATGAACACAGCAGTAATCAAACTCAATTCCTTGTCCTATTCTGTTTGGTCCAGAACCTAAAACGATAATTTTCTTTTTAGGCGTTACAATACTTTCGTTTGCTATAATAATTTCTCCGTTTGCTGTTTCAATTTCATTTTCGAACGTTGAATAATAATAAGGTGTTTGCGCTTTAAATTCGGCAGCACAAGTATCTACTAACTTATAAACTCTTTGAACTCTTAGCTCGTCTCTTTTATTATACACCTGACTTTCTAAACAACCCAACATGTGCGCTATTTGTCTATCACCATATCCTTTTTGTTTTGCTTCTAGCAATAAATCTCTAGTAATAGTGCCAATTTTATAGGTAGAAATTTCTTTTTGAAGTTGAAATAACTCTTCATATTGTTTTAAATACCACATGTCAATTTTTGTGATATCATGAATCTTGCTCAACGGAATTCCGATTGCAATAGCATCATAAATAGCAAAAACACGATCCCAACTTGCATTGGTTAATTTTTCTATAATTTGATTGTAATCTGTATACCCTTTGCCATCTGCGCCTAAACCGTTTCTCTTTATCTCTAAAGATTGTGTTGCTTTGTGAAGTGCTTCTTGAAAAGAACGTCCAATTCCCATTACTTCACCAACCGATTTCATTTGCAATCCTAAAGTTCTGTCTGATCCTTCAAATTTATCGAAATTCCAACGCGGAATTTTCACAATCACATAATCTAACGTTGGCTCAAATAAAGCCGAAGTAGATTTAGTAATTTGATTCTGTAATTCATCTAAAGTATAACCAATTGCTAATTTTGTTGCAATTTTTGCAATAGGATACCCTGTTGCTTTACTCGCTAAAGCGGATGAACGCGAAACACGTGGATTAATTTCGATAGCTATAATATCTTCTTTTTCATCCGGTGAAACCGCAAATTGAACGTTACAACCACCTTCAAAATCACCAATAGAACGCATCATATGGATTGCCATATCACGCATTTTCTGGTAGGTTTTATCAGATAATGTCATTGCTGGCGCAACGGTGATAGAATCTCCCGTATGAATACCCATTGGATCCATGTTTTCGATAGAACAAATGATAACTACGTTGTCATTATTGTCTCTCAGCAACTCTAATTCATACTCCTTCCAGCCCATCATTGCTTTATCAATCATCACCTCATGAATTGGTGATGCTTCTAAACCTCTGCTTAATAATTCGTCAAAATCGCTCGGTTTATATACAATTGAAGCTCCTGCACCACCTAAGGTATAAGAGGATCTAATTACTAATGGGAACCCGAATTCTTGTGCTATTTCTTTTCCTTTTAAGAAGGATGTCGCGGTTGCTTGAGGCGCCATTGGCACACCAATTTTTAACATTAATTCTCTAAATTGTTCTCTATCTTCCGTAATATTAATTGCGTCGATATCAACACCTATTAATTTAACATTAAAATCTTTCCAAATTCCTTTTGTATCTGCTTCGATACATAAATTTAGAGCTGTTTGACCACCCATTGTGGGTAAAACTGCATCAATTTGAGGATGTTCTTTTAGAATTTGAATGATTGATTTCGTTGTTAAAGGCAACAAATAAATATGATCTGCCATTGAAGGATCAGTCATAATTGTAGCAGGATTCGAATTAATTAAGATGGTTTCTATTCCGTCTTCTCCTAAAGAGCGTAAAGATTGAGAGCCAGCATAATCAAATTCACATGCTTGCCCAATAACAATTGGTCCAGATCCGATAATTAATACAGAATTGAGGTCTTTTCTTTTTGGCATGATAAATAGTTGTTTTTTATTAGTTTGTGAAAATAATTAGGTATTAGGTATAAAAAAAGGTGTTACTTTAAAAAAGCAACACCTAATATATTAACATTTGTTAATCATTTATTTTTTATGTCTAGTTTCCGAAGAAACAGAAATTTTCTTTCTTCCTTTTGCTCTTCTACGAGCTAATACTTTTCTACCATTAGCAGAAGCCATTCTTTCCATGAAACCATGTTTGTTTCTTCTCTTTCTTTTTGATGGTTGGTACGTTCTTTTTGGCATTATCTGTATTTTTAAATATCTTCTTTATTAATTTTATCGCTTAACTTTTCACGTCGTTAAAAGCGTTTGCAAATATACAATTGTTTTTATTTTTGACAAACAGTATTTGAAAAAAATTAAAATATTTTTACTTTATCTTTTTCAACAGTTTTTTCATCGTTTTTTCCCCTAAAGAATAAGAATCTTTATAGATAGCTTTTGGTTGTAATTTACCTTCCCCTGTAGCCAAATCTCTATTTTCGGAAACTGAAACTTCACCAACACAATTCATTTCTAATAAAACAGTATTACTTTTAATGTCTACTATTTTAATAAAAGACATTGCACCAGATTTAGAATCATTTAACCTTCCTTTGCTATTTCCAGGAAAAGAAACATCTTTTAAATTTTTAAGATATAAAATTTTAGACAAAATTAAATATTTTAAGTCCGTATTTTCTTTTAAAAATAAAATTTCTTCATCGGTAATATTATAACCTGAAATAAAAGGTATAATTAGTTTTCCATTATCATCCTTATAATCTTTCTTTAAAGAAATTTTATTACCTAATTTTTCTTTAAAGAAATCTACTACATAATTTAAGTTAGCATTATTATTAAAATCTGAATCACCAAAACTTGTTGGAAACAGCAAATAACTTTCATTATTATAATCTAATCTTTTATTAAAAGTTAGATAATTGTAGTTATAGTTAGCAGGATTAAAAGTAATTCCTTCCGGAAAAAGTATAGAGCAAGAACTCAGAAACAAACAAATAAATAGTATATAAATTTTTTTCAAAACTAAAAATTATAACCAATTCTTACATGAAGGTCAATTATTATTCCATCTGAATCACTTACAGTGAAGTATTTTTGATTTATAAATGATAAATAACCAATACCTAAACCTAGTTCGTAATTAAAATTTGTTCCTAAATTTCTTCTTATTCCCCATTTTGGAATAATAGCAAAACTATTTTCTGCTCTTTTATTATCATAATTAGAAATTTCGAAAATACTAGATCTAAAATTTGTTTTTAGAGTGAAAAAATTTGCTGAATTATTTTTAATATTTAATTTTTTAGAATCTCTTTTTTTAATATTATAATACCATCTTGGTTCTAAGGTAATTTCTGGTGCCATAAAAAAACCAATACCTTTAACAATTTCAGTGTATAAACCAATTTCCGTTCTTAAAGCAATTTCATCAGACAGTCTTATTTCATTATTTATCCAAACTCCTACCGTTCCTAACTGAAAAGTAACAAAAGATTTTTCTATGTTAACCTCTGAATTTTGAGAATTAGAGACACAAAAAGCAAATAAACACATTAAAACAATATACTTTTTCATTTTTTATTCAAAGATAACAAACAAATAAATAATTTTTTAAATGTTTTCATCTTTTTTATTTGTGATAAAAACGATAGTTAGTACTTTTGCGCAAACCTAAAATAACCATGCACAACACTAAATATGTTTTTGTAACAGGAGGCGTAACATCATCCTTAGGAAAAGGAATTATTGCAGCTTCTTTGGCTAAACTCTTACAAGAAAGAGGTTTTTCTGTAACTATTCAGAAATTAGATCCTTATATTAATATCGATCCAGGTACTTTAAACCCCTATGAGCATGGGGAATGCTATGTTACTGATGATGGTGCAGAAACCGATTTAGACTTAGGTCATTATGAGCGTTTTTTAAACATTCCAACAAGTCAAGCGAACAATGTTACTACAGGAAGAATTTATCAATCTGTAATTAATAAGGAACGAAAAGGAGAATTTTTAGGAAAAACGGTGCAAGTTATTCCGCATATTACCGATGAAATTAAGCACAGAATTCAAATTTTAGGTGAAACTGGCGATTATGATATTGTAATTACAGAAATTGGAGGAACCGTTGGTGATATAGAATCGTTGCCTTATGTAGAATCTGTAAGACAATTACTATGGGAAAAAGGGCATGAAAATGCTATTGTAATTCATTTAACCTTAATACCATATTTAGCTGCTGCTGGTGAGCTAAAAACAAAGCCTACACAACATTCTGTTAAAATGTTAATGCAAAGTGGTGTAAGTCCAGATATATTAGTGTGTAGAACAGAACATCAGATTTCTGAAGATATTAAAAGAAAATTAGCCTTGTTTTGTAATGTAAAACAAGAAGATGTAATTCAATCTATTGATGCAGAAACAATTTATGACGTTCCTAATTTAATGTTGGATGAAGGTTTAGACACCGTTGTTTTAAAGAAATTTAACTTAGCCTCTAAACAAGAACCTAAGTTAACAGTTTGGAATGAATTCTTAAGAAAACATAAAAACCCAAAATATGAAGTAGAAATTGCTTTAATTGGTAAATATATTGAGTTGCAAGATTCTTACAAATCTATTACAGAAGCTTTTATTCATGCAGGTTCATCCCATGAAACAAAAGTAAATGTTAGATGGATACACTCTGAAAGTTTAACTCCCGAAAATTTTGAAGAATTATTAAAAGGCGTAAACGGAGTTTTAGTTGCCCCAGGTTTTGGCGATCGAGGGATCGATGGTAAAATTAAAGCAGTACAATATGCTAGAGAAAATAATATTCCTTTCTTCGGAATTTGTTTAGGAATGCAAATGGCTGTTATTGAATTTGCTAAAAACGTATTAGGTTTAGTGGATGCTTTCTCTACAGAAATGAAGAGCGATTGTGAAAATCCGGTTATCAACTTAATGGAAAGTCAAGAAAATGTAACCGAAAAAGGTGGAACCATGCGTTTAGGTGCTTGGGATTGTAGACTTCTAAAAGATTCAAAAGCATATAACGCTTATCAAACTGAAAATATTAGCGAACGTCACAGGCACAGATATGAGTTTAATAATGAGTATTTAGATCAAATTGAATTGAAAGGTATGAAAGCCACAGGAACAAACCCAAAAACTGGTTTGGTAGAAGTTGTAGAAATACCAAGTCATCCTTGGTTTTTAGGTGTGCAATACCATCCAGAATATAAAAGTACGGTGTTAAAACCACATCCATTATTTGTGGCTTTTATCAAAGCTGCTTTAAAACAATCTAAAATTTAAAGTTCAATAATTGAAGTTTTAAAAAGGGAATACTATTTGAACTATTAAGTTTATCAACAATAACAGTAGTAAAAACAACTAAAAACAATACAGTTTAGCTACATTTGTCGGTTTTTCGTCAAGAATGAAAAAAAAAATAGACAAAATGACATTTTAAATTTACACATGGAACAAAAAAATTCGATTATAATTCTTTTATAGGAATGATTCTTCTTGCAGGAATTATGCTTTGGTATTTTAATACAAATAAGCCAGAAATTGACCCAGAAGAAATTACTACAGAACAAATTATAGATTCTGGTAAAATTGAAACTCAGAAGACAAGTACTAAAACGCCTGTTTTAGAAAATGATTCTTTACAGCAAATCGAATATCAAAATAAATTAGGTGCTTTCGCTTTAAGTGCGATGAATGGTGCTGAAGGAACTTCTGTAATTCAAAATAATTTAGTAAAATTAACCATTGATAATAGAGGTGGACAAATTATTGAGGCCCTAATTAAGAATTATAAAACGCATGATTCTCTTCCTTTATATATGATAAAAGACAACAACTCGTCTTTTAATATTAATTTTGGAACCACAGATAACAGGATTTTAAATACAAAAGAATTATTTTTTGAACCTGTTTTAACTAAAAATGGAGACAATTCAGTTTTGTCTATGAAACTAAAAGTTTCTGAATCTCAATTTTTAGAATATAGATATGAAATGAAACCAAAGAAATATATGGTTGATTTTTCTATCCGTTCTCAAGGATTAAGCAATGTTATTAATTCCGCGAATCCTATTAATTTAGATTGGTCTTTAAAGGGTTTTAGACATGAAAAAAGTATTCGTACAGAAAATACGATGTATACAGAATACTACTACAAGTCAGAAAATGATGTTGATTACTTCAAGGCTGACAAAGAAGACAATGTAAATGATTTAGCTTGGGTTGCTTATAAACAACATTTTTTCACGAGTAATTTATTAACGGATACTCCTTTTAACAGTGCGACCATTAGTGCTACTGACCTAGTAAAAGATGAACAAATTGATACTGTTTTTACTAAAAAATTCGAATTAAAAACACCTTTAGTTTTAACAGCAGGCGAATTAAATTATAATATGAAATGGTTTTACGGACCAAGTGATTATAATTTATTAAAAAAATATGAAGGAACAGATTTAGAGGAAACTGCAGATTTAGGTTGGGGAATTTTTGGTTTCTTAAACAGAACTGTATTTTATCCTGTATTTAACTTCTTACAAGGATATTTATCAAACTTTGGATTAATTATTATTCTGATGACAATTGTTGTTCGATTAATTATGTCTCCTTTGGTCTATAAATCGTATTTATCTAGTGCAAAGATGAAGGTAATTAGACCCGAATTAACAGCATTAAATGAGAAATTTCCCGGAAAAGAAAATGCAATGAAGCGTCAGCAAGAAACCATGGCCATTCAGCGAAAAGCCGGAGTAAGCATGATGTCTGGTTGTATACCCGCCTTGTTACAAATGCCTGTTTTCTTTGCGTTATTTAAGTTCTTTCCTACAAATTTAGCATTGCGACAAGAAAGCTTTTTATGGGCTCCAGATTTATCTTCTTACGATACTATTTTTACGCTACCTTTCACGATTCCTTTTTATGGAAATCACGTAAGTTTATTTCCAATTTTGGCTTCTGTTGCAATTTTCTTTTACATGAAAATGAACCAAAGTCAGCAAGCAAATATGCAAGCGCCAACACAAGAAGGAATGCCAGATATGGGTAAAATGATGAAGTATATGATTTACCTCTCTCCTATTATGATGCTGTTTTTCTTTAACAATTATGCAAGTTCTTTAAGTTTATATTACTTTGTTTCTAACTTATTAACGATTGCAATTATGTTAGTAATTAAACATTATGTAATTGATGAAGATAAAATTCATGCGCAAATTGAAGAGAACAAAAAGCGTCCAGAAAAAGCGAAGAGTAAGTTCCGTCAAAGAATTGATTCAGCTATGAAACAAGCGCAAGAACAACAAGCTCAGCAGAAGAAAAAATAAGCAGTTCGCACAAATGAAAATAAAAAAACCGAAACTTAATTGTTTCGGTTTTTTTTATATTTAATCGGAATCCTTTTTAATCGGAATCCAAAATTCTTCTTCGGAGTCTTTTCTAAAATTACTCTATTTTATACCTATAAGGTCAAAATGCTCTCTATTATCACGTTCATAATTAGAGTTAGGTATCCAATCACTAAAAATAAACTCAAATGTTTTTGAGAACCCACCTGCTTGACCTTTGTGAATAAAAACAGTATATAAACCACCTTTTAAAATATAGGTTTTATAATCTTTAGGAACTTCGTTTGAGTTTAAAAACTCAATTGAAGACCATTTTATAAATTTTATATCATAATTAAAATCTTTAAAGTTTAAAGATGTTTCATACACTTACATTGAAAATAAATCTGAACTTATAGTATTTTTTTAACTTTCATAAAAGTACTCCATATAACTGGTGCAGAATTATAACGTTAAGACATCTTTAAAAACTTACCAACCAGTTTTTTTTTCTGATAGATTTTTTACTCTTGATTATATTATAGTTTAAACTTTTTTTGCTTTATATCTCCCATAAAACAAAATATATCCATAGCAAATAATTGTTAAAACAAAAGCTGTTTTAAAACCAAAATCATCAATTAAGCTTCCAAAAACAAACGGAATAATTGCACCACCAACAATTGCCATACATAATAAACCAGAAGCTTGAGCTTTTAAATCACCAAGTCCTTCTAAACTCAGCGTAAAAATTGTTGGAAACATAATTGAGTTAAACAACCCTACGGCTAAAATAGACCACATAGAAAGTAATCCATCTGTATTAATAGATATTAAAATCATGGCAATTGCCAAACTTGCAAATATTGCTAACACTTTTCCGGGAAAAATTATTTTTGTTAAATAAGCACCAATAAAACGACCAATCATTGCTCCTCCCCAATAAAAAATTACAAAAATTCCTAATAAAGATTTAGGATCAGAACCAGAAAATGTTTTATTAAAGGTATTTGCAATTGTGTTTGCAATTTGCATCATAGTTTCATTTTGAGCAACTACGGTTGCTAAATTCATGTCTGAAAAATAGTTAACCAAGAAACTACCAATTGAAACTTCTGCACCCACATATACAAAGATTCCTATAGCTCCCATTAACATTAACTTATTTTTAAGCAAGGTAAAATAACCTCCTTTTGGACTTTCTTGCATTACTTGTGGTAATTTTATAAAAGCAAAAACGATTGCCAAAACTGCAATTGAAAAGGCAATTAATAAAAACGGCGTTTGCACAGCTGAAGCTTCATTTATATAATAATTTGTCTTTTCGATGTCACTTAGAAAAGAAATTTCTTTGGATGTTTTTACAGAATCACTTAATAAAAATAAGGCACCAATAACAGGCGCAATTGTGGTTCCTAAAGAATTAAATGCTTGTGATAAATTTAAACGACTGCTTGCGCCATCTTCACTCCCCAACAAAGCCACATAAGGATTTGCAGCAACTTGAAGAACAGTAATTCCGCCTGCAAGCGTAAAATATCCTATTAAGAAAACAGAAAAATCTCGATAAGCAGCAGCTGGATAAAATAACAAACAACCTAAAGCCATTGTTAACAATCCTAAAACGATTCCTTTTTTGTAACCTATTTTTGATAAAATATATCCTGATGGTACAGAAAACAGAAAGAATGCCATAAAAAATGCAAACTGAACTAAAACTGTTTTTGCATAAGACATTTCGAAAACATCTTTTAATCTTGGTACTAAACTATCTACCAAAACAGTGATAAATCCCCAAAGGAAAAATAAGGTTGTTAAAAATATAAATGCACTTTTGAAAGACTTGTTAGCTGTTGTTGTTGCCATTTTTATGCTTTAGTAAAATAATCTGATTTGATGTTTTTGTTTTCCCCGTCTTTAAATATATTGTAACTAAACCATTCATGAATAGAATAAGCACCCGTTTCTCCTTGTTTATTTAAGGCAATATAACCTACTTGAAAATTCTTAAAATCCTTACCTGGTTTATTCACAATTCTACTAATTGCTTCTTCGCACGCTTCTTGCGGACTTTTTCCTTGTCGCATTAATTCTACAATTAAAAAACTACCAACTGTCTTTAAAACCTCTTCTCCTAAACCAGTTGCAGATGCACCACCAATCTCATTATCAACAAACAAACCACCACCAATAATTGGCGAATCTCCAACTCTACCAGCCATTTTATAAGCCAATCCGCTTGTGGTGCAAGCGCCAGAAATATTTCCTTTTTTATCAATAGCTAACATACCAATAGTATCGTGATTTTCTATATTGATAATTGGTTTGTATTCTGATGTTTCTTTCCATTTTTCCCATGCTTTTCTAGAGGATTCAGTTAATAAATCTTCTTTTTCAAATCCTTTTTCATAAGCAAACTTTTCTGCTCCATCACCAATTAAAATAACATGAGGCGTTTCTTCCATAACTTTTCTTGCCAAAGAAATAACATGTGTAATATTTTTTACACCTAAAACTGCTCCATAATCGCCTTTATCATTCATAATACAAGCGTCTAATGTTACATCTCCATCTCTATCTGGCAAACCTCCTTTACCAACAGTTTGATTTTTTTCATTCGCTTCTTCAATTCTACAACCTTGCTCTACAGCATCTAAAGCAGAACCTCCATTTTGTAGAACTTTTGCAGCTGTTTCAACTGCCAAAGAAGTATTCCAAGTTGCAATAACTAATGGTTTAACTGGATTCAAATTTGAAACTAAAATTTCTTTTTTGTCTAATTTTTCATCATAACTTATAAATGATGATGAAATGGCAACCAATCCTAAACCTGTTGCCGATGCTTTTTTTATGAAGTTTCGTCTTTTCATTTCTATTAATTTATTTGAATTTCATCTACAAATAACCAACTTCTACCATCATCTTTTGCTCCTAAATGCCAGGTTGGAAGTTTGCCTAATTTCTTTGCTATTACTTTTATATATCTTACTTCTCCTAACTTTGATACATGAACTGTTTCTATTTTTACTTCATCAGTATTTTCGCTGTTTTTAAAGCTCCAATTTGTTTCTAATTCATAATTAACTCCATCTTTAGATTTGTAAATCTCAACCTCTTTTGGTAAAAATATCCAACTTTTTTGATCTTTTAAAAAAGATACTTTTACATTTTTAATAGGTTTTACTTTTCCTAAATCTACAATTGCCACTAAATCTGAATCAAAATATCCTTGCCAAGTTCCGGTTCTAAAATCTTCTGCACCCACAATTCCATCAATTAAAGCATTTTGTCCTCCAGCATTATATTGGTTAGCATATTCAGTTTTTAAATCGATTTTGATATTTGGATCAATTTTATAAAAATCAGTTAAAATTACTGCACTTTTCACCTCATTCTTTTGTGCATAAACCGCAAGATTGATATGCTTATCTAATACAAAAGGTTTATCAAATTTTTTAAATCCGCCTTTATAACCTAGTCTATAATAAATAACAGCCTCGCTATCTACATTTTTTAAAGTAATTTCTGTACTTCCTTTAAAAGCAATTTCTCCTTTGGCGATAAAAGGTGCTGCAACAATTAAATGTTCATCAATTGTTGTTGAAGGAATAAATTCATCTTTTGTTCCCCAAGTTGATGGTTTATTTGTCATTTCGAAAACGAGACTTCCACCATTTATAATATCAGAATGATTGATGTAAGAAAACTCGTAATTATTACCATTTAATTTTATAGATTTTATATATTTATTTTCTGATGAATTATTTTTTGCTTCAATAGTAAATGCTTTTCCATTTTCTAAACTAATAGTTGCTTTTTCAAAAAGCGGACTTCCAATAATATATTGATTTGAACCGGGCGTAACAGGATAAAATCCTAAAGAAGAAAAAATATACCAAGCACTCATTTGTCCACAATCTTCGTTTCCGGAAATTCCATCTGGAGTATTTGTGTACAATCCTCTTAAAATCTGACGAACTTTTTCTTGAGTTTTAAAAGGTTTATTTATAAAATTATACAAATATGCCATGTGATGACTTGGTTCATTACCATGCGCATATTGCCCAATTAAACCTGTAATATCAACTTGATGACTACCAGAAGTTTTATCTTCTGCCGTAAATAATTTATCCAATTGATTTTCTAATTGTTGCTTTCCTCCTAGTAATTTTATAAATCCAGAAATATCTTGCGGAACATAAAAACTGTATTGCCAAGAATTAGCTTCTGTATAATTGAAATTTACTTCATAAGGATCAAAAGGAGAAAACCAAGTATTTCTAAAACGTCCTCGCATAAATTGAGTTGATGGATCAAAAACATTCTTATAATATTGCGCTCTTTCTGAATAGGTTTTATAGTCATTTTCTTTTCCTAAAGATTTTGCCATTTGTGCAATTGACCAATCATCATAAGCATATTCTAAAGTTTTAGAAACAGATTCACTTTCCTTTTCAACAGAAATAAATCCAAAGTTTTTATAGGAATCTAAACCTAATTTATCTCTAGTTGCAGAATATTTCATCGCTATAAAAGCTTTCTCAACATCATAATTTCTGATCCCTTTTAAATAAGCATCTGCAATTACCGGTACTGCATGGTAACCAATCATACAACCTGTATAATTTGCCGCTAAATCCCAAATTGGTAGTTTGCCACCTTCATCATATTTAGCTAAAAAAGTATGGATGAAATCATTCGTTTTTTCTTGTTCAATAATTGTGTATAAAGGATGTGCAGCTCTGTAAGTGTCCCATAATGAGAATACTGTATAATAATCAAAACCAACAGATTTGTGAATCTCGTTATCCATTCCTCTATATCTTCCATCTACATCTTGATACAAATTTGGGGCAATGGAAACGTGATACATAGAAGTATAAAAATTTATTTTATTATCTTTATTTTTATCTTCAACCACAATTTTTTCTAATTGTTTTTCCCAAAAGTCCTGAGCAGTTTTTTTTACTTCTTCAAAAGTTTGATTCCCTATTTCTCCTTTTAAATTCTTTTTTGCGCCTTCAATATCAACAGCAGAAATCCCTATTTTAATAATTATTGCTTCGTTATTAGGGTTGATAAACTTCAATGCTATTTTTTGTGCGCCTCGCATTCCTTCTTTTTCTGGTGATTGTAAAACATCAGAAAATGGATGCGATGTTGTTATACTAAAAAATAAACGTTGGTCTTTTGCCCAAGCTTCAGAAAAACGAAATCCAGATAGTTCTGTATCAGAAATTCTATTAATTTTTGCATCTAAAACTTTATCCCGATGCAACAAGTCTAAAATTACAAATTGATTCTCTGATGAAGGAAAACTATATTTATGGACTCCACTTCTTTTAGAAACGGTTAACTCCACATCAATATTTGTATCCTCTAAATGCACTTTATAAAAACCAGGTTCTGCTACTTCTTTGTTATGAGAAAACTTTGATTTATAACCTTCTTTTCCATCAGCTCCATTATTAAAAACTTGCTTATTTGTTGGCATTAATAAAATATCTCCATAATCAGAAACTCCTGTTCCGCTTAAATGTGTGTGTGAAAATCCATAAATTTCATCATCAGAATAATGATAACCAGAACAGCCGTCCCAACCATCTAAACGAGTATCTGGTGAGAGTTGCATCATTCCAAAAGGCATTGTTGCTCCAGGATATGTATGACCATGTCCACCAGTTCCAATAAACGGATTTACATAAGAAATTAGACTTTCATCACTTTTTGTAGTAATAATTTCAGAATTTACATCACAAGAAATCATTGCGAATGCGACAATAAAAAAAGAGAATAATTGGAGTTTCATCAAAATAGAATCTTAAATTCGTCTCAAATATAACAGAAAATGAAATTTCAGCATTATTTATTCATTATTTTTATTATTATTTTCTTCGGATGTAACAATAAACCTGCAAAACCAATTGAGCCAAACATTATTCCGAAACCTCTTTTTCAAAAAATTGAAAAAGGAGTTTTTATTTTGGATGAAAATACCTCTATAGATTCTTATGGTGATTTTCAAAATGTAGCTAATTTCTTGAAATCATATTTTTCAGAAACATATAATTTTAAATTACCTTCAAATAAAAGTAATCATTAGTGTCCGATAAATAATTTTAAAAGCAGGATTTCCATAGTTGGATTTCCTGCTTTATTTATATCTTGATTTTTACCACAAAATTGAGATATGAACAAAAGTACACACTTTAGCGGAACACCAATAATTAAACAGATTTTAAAATATATACCACAAGCAGATATTACTCGGACAGCCAAAATCTATAACAGTGACCGCTACTACAAAAAGTTTAAAACCTACGACCATTTAGTCACGATGCTTTATGCCACAATGAGTGGAGTTTCCTCACTTAGAGAGTTGTCGACCGTTTTATTAGCTTGTGAAGGGCGTATCAGCCATTTAAATCTAAAACATTTCCCTAAGCGAAGTACATTGTCAGATGCTAACAAGAAAAGAACCAGTGAAGTCTTTGGAGCAATTTATTCAAAATTATACAAACGCTACGCTCCATTTTTATCGGACAGCAGTCCATTAAAATCTCCTGTAAAGAATTTAAAAATTGTAGATTCTACCACAATCAGCCTATTTAGTGATATTTTAAAAGGAGTTGGTCGTAATCCTATTACAGGTAAGAAAAAAGGAGGTATAAAGATGCACACAATGATAAATGCTTTGGAAGATGTACCTTGTCTGATACGTTTTAGCAGTGCTGCTACTCACGACCACACTTTTTTAAAAGAGTTAAATTTAGAGAAAGATTCTTTTGTCGTTTTTGATAAAGCATACAATGATTATCTCCAATATTTAGAGTGGACTTTAAATGATATTTACTTTGTAACTCGCCAAAAAGACAATGCTGTCTATAAAAGCATTAAAGAATTTGATTTAGCAGACAAAACAAGTGATGCAATACTAAAAGATGAACTTATATTGATAGAAAAAGACGATAAATCTATTCAAATAAGAAGAGTTGCTTATTGGGATGCTACAAAAGAAAAGGTATATGAGTTTATCACCAATAATGCAGAAATATCTCCAGACCAAGTAGCAGATATATACAAACACAGATGGCAGATTGAAACGATGTTTAAAAGACTCAAGCAGAACTTTCCCCTTAAATATTTTCTTGGAGATAATCAAAATGCAATAGAGATTCAGATATGGTCAGCATTAATCATTCAACTCATCATGCTTGTGATACAAAGAAAAATCAAACGAAAATGGGCATATTCAAATATGGTTTCTGTGATGAGATTTCATCTGATGACCTACATTGATCTGTTTAAATTTCTCGAAAACCCAAACAAACAATGGTGGGAACTCACATCAAAACCTCCAGATATACAACTGCAACTTTTTAAATAGACACCTTGCTAACTCAAAAAGAAAAATATAGAACGTGTTTACTGGGCTCAAAAATGGGTTTAATTAAAATTTGTAGTTTTATCGGACACTAATGAAAAGTAATAACCAAATTTTATTTATTAATGATTCTTCCATTAAAAATGATGAAGGTTATCAGCTCAAAATAACAGAAAAAAACATCTCCATTTCATCAAAAACACCAAAAGGAGCTTTCTATGCAGTTCAAAGTTTAACACAATTATTACCAATTAAAACAGATTCAAAAGAAATTGCAATTCAATGTTTAGAAATTAAAGACGAACCACAATTTGTTTATAGAGGAATGCATTTAGATGTTGCACGTCATTTTTTCTCTGTGGATTTTATCAAGAAATACATAAATTTAATGTCGATGTTAAAAATGAATACTTTTCATTGGCATTTAACAGAAGATCAAGGTTGGCGAATTGAGATTAAAAAATATCCAAAACTACAAGAAATTGCAGCTTTTAGAAATGAAACATTAATTGGTCATTATAATGATCAACCTCAAAAATTTGACGGGAAAAAATATGGGGGTTTTTACACACAAGAAGAAATTAAAGAAATTGTAAAATATGCTTCAGAAAGACAAATAACTATAATTCCAGAAATTGAAATGCCAGGACATTCTCAAGCTGCAATTGCGGCGTATCCAGAATTAGGTTGCACAGGAGAGCAAATTGAAGTAGCTACAAAATGGGGTGTTTTCGAAGATATTTATTGCACAAAAGAAGAAACTTTTAAATTTTTAGAAGATGTAATTGATGAAGTAGTTCCACTTTTTCCAGGAAAATATATTCACATTGGTGGAGATGAAGCTCCAAAAATTCATTGGAAAAATTGTAAAAACTGTCAGAAACTCATCAAAAAAGAAGGCTTAAAAGATGAGCATGAATTGCAAAATTATTTCATTACAAGAATGGAAAAATATATCAATTCAAAAGGAAAACAAATAATTGGTTGGGACGAAATTTTAGAAGGTGGTTTAGCGCCAAATGCAACTGTGATGTCTTGGAGAGGAACTAATGGCGCAGTTGAAGCTGCAAAACAAAAACATCCCGTAATTTTAACACCTCAATCTCATTGTTATTTTGATCATTACCAATCTGAAAACGAAAATGAGCCTTTGGCAATTGGTGGATTTTTACCTTTAGAAAAAGTGTATCTCTTTAATCCAATTCCTAAAGAACTCACTAAAGAAGAAGCAAGATATGTTTTGGGAGCACAAGGAAATGTTTGGACAGAATATTTATCCACTCCAAAAAAAGTAGAATATATGGTTTTCCCAAGAGCAATTGCATTGAGTGAAGCTGTTTGGAGTTCATCTGTACATAAAAATTATGATGATTTTATAAATAGATTAGAGGTTTTCAACAAAAGATTAGATGCTATGAATGTTAATTATGCCAATCATTTGTATGAAGTAAATGGTGAGTTATTAAATGATAATGGAAAATTGAGTTATAGATTAGAAACTATAACAAATAAGAAAATAGTGTATACTTTAGACGGAAAAGAGCCCGTTAATTTATTATATCAAGAATATGACGAACCAATTAAAATTGACACATCAACAACCATTAAAGCTGTAGTTTTTAATACTGATGGAAAACAATTAGGAACTATTTTTGAACAAAGGATAAACTTACACAAAGCAGTTGGTAAACAAATTTCATTAAATATTTTGCCAAATGAAGCTTATAATTCTGGTGGTAAACAAGCTTTAATAAACGGAGTTTCTGGCAATAACAGACGTTATGGAGATAAAGAATGGTTAGGTTTTTCTGGTGATGATGTTGAAATAATAATAGCGTTTGATACCCCTACAGAAATAAATAAGATGTCAACAAGGTTTTACAATGGAAATGGGCAATGGATTTATGCGCCAAAAGAAATTAATATACAATTAGATTTAGAGAACGGTAAAATAGCTTTTTTTAAAAATAAATTAACCAAGAATGATTCAATATTAGTAAATTTCAGTTTTATTTTCACTAAATTAAATCCAAAGAAAGAAAAAATAAATTCTATAAAATTAACCATTCCAAATTACGGAATTATCCCAGAAGGAAAACAAGGCGCAGGACATAAAGCTTGGACTTTTATTGATGAAATAATTATAGAATAATGAAATTAGAAATTTGCGCAAACTCTTATCAATCTGCAATTAATGCACAAAAAGCTGGTGCAGACAGAATAGAAATCTGTTCTGAACTTTCAGTTGGTGGAATTACACCTAGTTATGGATTATTAAAAAAAATATCTCAAGAAATTAAAATTCCTGTAAACGTATTGATTAGACCAAGAAGTGGTGATTTTTGTTATTCTGATGATGAATTTGAAATCATGAAAAAAAACATTAAACTATGTAAAAAATTTGGCTTTAATGGTATTGTTTCTGGTGTATTAAATGCTGATAATTCAATTGATATTCAAAGAACAAAAGAGTTAATTACTCTTTCAAATCCTTTATCTTTCACCTTTCATAGAGCTTTTGATTGTGTTTTAAATCCTGAAAAATCTTTAGAAATTTTAATTGAAATTGGTGTGGATAGAATTTTAACTTCCGGTTTAGAAGAAAAAGCCAAAGACGGAATTGAACTCCTTAAAAGATTGCAGAAAATTGCTGAAAATAAACTGATAATTTTAGCAGGAAGTGGTATTAATTCTAAAAACGCATTCCATTTTAAAGAAGCAGGTTTTAAAGAAATTCATACTTCAGCATCAAAAATAATACAAATAGAAAAAAGTACTTTCTTTGGTGCGAATGTTCAAACAATTTCTGATATTTCAAAAATCAAAGGAATTTTAAAAGTGATAAAAAATGCGTAAAACTTTAATGCTATTAAGTTTGATTTTAATCTGGAACTGTAAATCAAAAAAAGACATGCCTATACATATTTCTGTTTCTGAAAACTGGCAATTTAAAGGAACTGACACGTTAGATTGGAAATCTGCTTCTGTTCCTGGAAATGTAATGACTGACTTATTAGATCATAAAATTATTGAAGATCCATTTATTCAAACCAATGAAGAAAAAGCACAATGGATTGCTACTAAAAATTGGGAATATAAAACTACTTTTTCTTTAAATGATAGCATTTTAAAAAAAGAAAACATCCATTTAAACTTTGAAGGTTTAGATACATATGCCACCATTTTCTTGAATGATTCTTTAATCGGTCAAAGTAATAATGCTTTTAAAACCTTCGCTTTTGATATAAAGAAGCTTATAAAAGAAGAGAATGAACTCTATATTTATTTTACAAAAACCGATGAAAAAGAAGAAGTTGCTGAAAGAAAAAATCCATATAAATTAACAGAAGGAAGAAGAATTTTCACAAGAAAAGCTCAGTTTCAATATGGTTGGGATTGGGGACCAAAACTAAATACATCCGGCATTTGGAAAGACGTTTCTATTAAAGCTTGGAATGATTTTAAAATTGATGATATTTTTATTCGTCAAGAAAAACTGACTTCTAAAAAAGTAAACCTTGTTGCCGAAATAATTATTGAATGCGATTTAGATTTAGAACCTGATGAAACAGTTCAATCAGAAATTAAAATAATTATTAATGAAAAAGAAACCATCCGAGAAATTGAGCTCAGCAAAGGAATTCATACGTATAAAATTCCTTTAGAAATTAAAAATCCGAAGTTGTGGTGGACGCATAATTTAGGAAATCCATATTTGTATAATTTCAATTTTCAACTTATTTCTGATGGTCAAATAAAGGATGAGAAAATTATAAAAAAAGGGATAAGAACTATAAAATTAATCAGCAAAAAAGATAGTATTGGTCAATCATTTTATTTTGAGTTAAACGGAAAAGCTTTGTATGCAAAAGGTTCAAATTACATTCCGCAAAACAGTTTTCAGAATAAAGTTACCAATGAACATTATGAAAAATTATTATCTGATGTTGCAGACTCTAACATGAATATGTTACGTGTTTGGGGTGGAGGAATTTATGAAAATGATGTTTTTTATGACATCTGTGATGAAAAAGGGATTTTAGTTTGGCAAGATTTTATGTTTGCTTGCGCAATGTATCCTGGAGATAAAGCCTTTTTAGAAAATATAAAAGAAGAAGCTGAGCAGCAAGTAAAAAGATTAAGAAACCATGCTTCAATTGCTTTATGGTGTGGAAATAACGAAAACTCTGAAGCTTGGGATCGCTGGGGATGGCAAGAAAATAGAACAAATCAAGAGAAAAAAGAAATTTGGGATGATTATTTAGTTGTCTTTGATACCATTTTACCGAAAATAGTTGCCAAATTTAGCGAAACAGATTATTGGGAAACTTCACCAAAATACGGAAGAGGAAATCCTTTATATGAATTTGAAGGTGACGCCCATGATTGGTGGGTTTGGCATGATGAATATCATTTTGAATATTTAGAAAAGAGAGTTCCTAGATTTATGAGCGAGTTTGGGTTTCAATCTTTTCCTAGTTTTGAAACTTTAAAATATATCAATCAAAATGATACTATTAACTTAAATACTGATGCTATAAAAGCGCATCAAAAACATGTTAAAGGTTTTAGATTAATTGATGAATATATGATACGTGACTATAAAAAACCAATAAATGATGAAGATTACGCCTATGTAAGTCAGTTGTTACAAGCCAAAGGAATTATAATGGGAATTGAAGCGCACAGAAGAGCCAAACCTAAAAACATGGGTACTTTATATTGGCAATTAAACGATTGTTGGCCAGCAATTTCTTGGTCTAGCATTGACTATTTTGGAAATTGGAAAGCATTGCAATACAAAGCAAAAAAGTCTTTTGAAAACATTTTAATTTCTTCGATTAGAGAAAAAAATAATGTAAAAACTTTTATTATAAATGACACTTTTGATACTATTAAAGGAAATTTAAAAATAAAAGTAATTGATTTTTATGGCAAAGAAATAAAATCTGATTCTTTGAAAATTGAGGTTTTAGAAAATAGCAGTAAAGAATTTTACAGCTTTTCTATGAAAAATATGGATAAAAAAGCGGCTGTTTTAGTAACAGAATTTAACAATCAAAAATCGTATTTCTACTTTGTAAAACCAAAAGAACTAATCCTAGCAAAAGGTGAAATCGCTAAAGAAATAATTAGACTAAAAAACGGGTTTTCAATTACTTTAAAAAGTGCTGTTTTACAAAAAGATGTGTTTTTATTTACAAATGAAAAAGGGCATTTTTCTGATAACTTTTTTGATTTATTACCAAATGAGACCAGAACAATTTATTTTAAAACAAGTGCTACTTCTTTGGATGATTTAAAACTAAAAACATTGAATGAAATTTAAAAGAATGTCGTTTGTTCGAGTAATGTCTTTTTGGAAAGGATGGTCACAAAAACCTATACATAAACATCTCGATATAATTCTGGTCAAAAATCAGAATCACTCGATGTGCCATTGACTTATAATTGTTACTTTTTATTAAAAACCCAAGATTGTAAAAATCCTAAACCATATCCTAAAAATTGGGTAAAAGAAGTGAACATACTTAAAAAAGAAACGCATATGTTTTTATTCTGATATAAAGAATCTAAGAAAATTAGCAAGAAATAGCATCCATAGAAATACAAAAATTGGTGAAGGCCGAAAACTGCTATAACAATGCTCAATGCAATTCCGATAATAAATAAACTTGGAAACCAATAGGTTGGTTTTGCACTTCCTGGATATCGTTTATTCAATTTTGGCCTTCCCGCTCCAAACGCAAAAGTCTGTTTAAAAAATTGTTGCAAGCTACTTCTTCGCTTATGATACACAAACGCTTTTTCTATGAGCTGCGTTTCAAATCCGTTTTGCCATAAACGAAAAGTTAAATCGATATCTTCTCCTATTTTTAAATCTGAAAAACCATCTGTTTTAGTAAAAGCTGTTTGCGACAATCCAAAATTAAAACTTCTTGGTTGAAATTTACCAACAGCTTGCTTTTTACCACGAATTCCGCCAGTTGTTAACACAGAAGTCATCGCATAATTAATTGCTTTTTGAAGTGCTGTAAAGCTTTTATGTGCAGCATCTGGACCGCCAAAAGCATCTGTAAAATTGTGTTCTAATGCCTTTTTAACTTCGAATAGATATTGAGATGGAACAAGAACATCCGAATCTAAAATAATAAAATAATTTCCTGAAGAATTTTGCATTCCAAAATTACGGCTTGCTCCTGCTCCACTATTTTCTTTAAAAAAGTATTTTAAATTGAGTTGCTTCTTATAGGTATCAACAATAGTATCGCTTTTTTGAGTTGAGCCATCTTCAATCATTATAACTTCAAAATCATGAGTAAAATCTTGTTTTGTAAGACTTTCTAACAACTCGTCAATTTCATTTGGACGATTGTAAACTGGAATTATGATTGAGAAGGATAGTTTCAATATTTAGGATGTTAGAACAGAAAATAAAATTTCATTTCCATTGATTTCAAAACGAACTTCATCATATTTTTCTTCTTTAAAATTATCTGCTTCTTCAATAGAAATGTTATAATCTATTTTAGTAATTGACTTTTTTACGGCATTCGAGAAATCAGATTCAATTTTATTTTCATCAGATTCTAATTTTAAAACCTCACTTCCACTAGTAAAAGTAAGGATCGTTCCTTTTTTACTTTTCAAATTGGTAGCACTAACCATTATGGTTTCTAAAATTAAAAACCCTCCTAATTCGTTAACTCTCAAATATAAATCACCATATTCAGATTCTGCAAATTTATTGATACCCACTTTTTTGATATTCTCTTCAATTTCAATGTCTACCTCAGTTCGCTCCATCAGATTAAAAGTTTCCGATGCTGCAAATACTTTATCAATTTTCTTAAAAAACCCCATGTATAAAATTAAATTAGCTTGTAAATATATAAAAATGAAAAGTAACAAAAAATGCAAACCAAAATTGATTTACATTTTTAAAAGTTATTAAAAAAATTATTCGTTTTAAATTTTCTAAAAGCTCTTACATAAGCCTAGCCCTGATTAAGTGACTTGTTTGAGCTCTCTCGCTTTTTAGCGGGAAGCGAGTAGCGAAAGCAGGAAATAGCTTCTAAAAAATTTTATTCAAACTGTTTTATTCTTCGCCCAAAAATTTATCCATTACTGGATCACTAACTCCCATATTCGAGAATCCTCCGTCGTGAAATAAGTTTTGTAAAGTTACTTTCTTCGTTAAATCTGAAAATAAAGTAATTGTATAATCTGCACATTCTAAAGCTGTTGCATTTCCTAACGGACTCATTTTTTCTGCGTATTCTATAAATCCGTCAAAACCTTTTACGCCACTTCCTGCAGTAGTTGCCGTTGGAGATTGAGAAATTGTGTTCACCCTAACTTTGTAATCTCTACCGAAGAAATAGCCAAAACTACGCGCAATACTTTCTAAATAAGCTTTATTATCAGCCATGTCATTGTAATCTGGAAACACTCTTTGCGCTGCCATATACGTTAATGCAACGATAGAACCCCACTCACTCATGGCCTTTTTGTTGTATAAAACATTCATTACTTTATGAAAAGAAACTGCCGAAATATCCCAACCTTTTGTTGTAAAATCATAGTTAGAATCTGTATAATGTTTTCCTTTTCTAACATTTACAGACATCCCAATAGAATGTAAAACAAAGTCTATTTTTCCGCCTAAAATTTCCATAGATTTTTCAACCAAGTTGTTTAAATCATCTATAGAAGTTGCATCTGCTCCAATAATTTGAGAACCTGTTTTTGCTGCTAAATCATTTAATTCTCCCATTCTTAGAGCAATCGGTGCGTTTGTTAACACAAAAGTTGCGCCTTCTTCATACGCTCTTTCTGCTACTTTCCAAGCGATTGAATGCTCGTTTAACGCTCCAAAAATAATTCCTCTTTTACCTTTTAATAAATTATATGACATATATGTGTGCTATTTGTTACTACAATTATATAAATATAAACTTAATTTAATAACTCTTTTGCGTGTGTAAGCGCCGATGCCGAAATATCTTTACCGCTTAACATTTCTGCAATTTCAACAATTCTTTCTTCAGTTGTTAACTGTTTTAAATTTGTGGTGGTTACACTATTAATTTCTTCTTTATAAACTTTATAATGACTGATGCCTTTCGCTGCAATTTGGGGTAAATGTGTAATAGCAATTACTTGCATGTGTTTGCCCATTTCTTGCATAATCGCTGCAATTTTATTAGAAACTTCACCAGAAACTCCGGTATCAATTTCATCAAAAATAATAGTTGGCAGTTGCGTGTTTTCTGATAAAACTTTCTTTACCGCTAACATAATTCTTGATAATTCTCCGCCAGAAGCTACTTTTTTAAGTTCACCAAAATTACCGCCTTTATTAGCAGAGAATAAAAATTCTAATTCATCCTTTCCGTTTGAAAAATAGTTTTTTGTGTCTATTATTTTGATTGAAAAACGCGCATTTTCCATTCCTAAATCTGATAATAAGTTTTGTAATTTGTCTTTTAAATTAGGAATTACACTTTTTCTAGCGTCCGAAATTTTCAAAGCAATGGCATCTAATTTTTCTGATACTTCTGCAATTTCTTTTTTCTTTTTACTGATCATACTGCCAGCATTTTCTACTTGCCCTACTTTATCTGATAAATCTTCAAAAACTTGCAACAATTCTCGAATAGAATTTACAGCATGTTTTTTTTGTAAATTATAAATTACTTGCAGTCTATCATTGATTTCCTCTGCCTCATTTGGATTAAATTCAACGTTTTCATTTGCTGTTTCTAATTCGCCGATAATATCATCGATTTCAATTTTTACACTTGTAATCCTTTCTGATATTTCTTGATATTCTTTAGAATAAGAAGCAATTCTAGACAATCTATTTTCTAGCGTATATAATAAATCTTGAATTCCGATTTGCTCATTTGAAGAAATTTCTAAAGCTTCGGATAAATTGAGTTTTATATCTTCTATATTATTTAATTTTTCTAGTTTTTCTTCATGCACTTCTTGTTCATCAACTCGCAACTTTGCTTGCTCTAACTCATTACATAAATGCAAGTTATATTCATATTGCAAATTAATCTCTTTTTGAGTTTTCTCAAGACTCTCTAGTTCTTTTTGAAGCTTATTAAGTTGGTTTACACCTCTTTTATAAAAACCGACTTTTGCCGTATTTTTAGCTAAAGCGTCTAAAACCGTAAATTGAAAACTTGTATCTGACAGTTGCATCGTTTGATGCTGAGAATGCACGTCTATTAATTTAGCTTTTAACTCATTTAAAACGGTTAAGGTTACAGGAGTGTCATTTACAAAAGCTCTTGATTTACCAGAAGGCAAAATTTCACGTCTTAAAATAGTGATGTCTTCATAATCGAGTTCTACTTCTTCAAAAAATTCTTTTAGATTATAGTTCGAGACGGCAACTTTAGCTTCTACAATACATTTTTTTGAAGTGTCTTTTAAAGAAGACAAATCTGCTCTATTACCTAAAACCAAGCCTAAAGCTCCTAATAATATAGATTTTCCTGCACCAGTTTCACCAGTAATAATTGATAAACCAGAAGAAAAATCAATAGATAAATGATTGATTAATGCGTAGTTATGTATGGAAAGTTGTGTAAGCAAGTTCTCTAAATTTTAGAGATTAAAATTAGTGAATTAATTTCAGAAAAAATAAAGAAAAACACTATTCAATATTTCTCCATTTCGAGTTATTATTCGGCGAAATGTTTTTTAACGAAGTTGTTAAACGATCGGCGTTTTTTGTTTTTGGTCCATCAGAATAAATACTTACAATTTCATCTGCTTTTGCATCAAAAAACATGCGTATTAAGAAATTACCTACCGTTTTATTGTAAATATTTTCTATTGATAAAACGGCGTCTTCAACTGCTTGTTTTCCAAAATCTTTATTATTTACAAAAGTATCTAATCCTTTTATATGATACTCATACATAGCATTTCTGTACGTTTTTAGTTTCGATGACAACAAATTATCTATCAACAAAAAACGATTTTGTTTGCCGACTACATTTTGCCAAGAAGACAATCCGCTTTGTTGTGCTTGTAGCATTACATTTTGGGCTTCTTTTAATTCGGTTTCTCCACCAAATTCAGCAAAAGTATCAGCATCAACTCCTATAATCGTATAAGTGTAAAAAACAATCGTTGAAATTAAATTACTTTCAAATGCGTTTTTATTATAGATTAAAGGATCAAATTCATTGTATTTAAACGTAAAATCGTTGTCCCTTAAATTTAAAACTGGCGTTGCATAACTAGAACCATAAACAGGTCTTGACGATTGTACTTGTAAAGTTGCTGTAAAGGTATTATCTTCTCTTGAAGTTATAATAATCGTCATTGCACAATCGATCCTTTCTTCTGATTTAACGGCTCTATCCGTCCATTTTGTTTGATTGATAAACTCTGTCAAAGACTTTTGTAAGGTTATAAATACCTGTCGATTAGAACCCGCTATCTGATCGAAATTCACATTTACCAAACAATTTAATTCCTGTGAATTTACATTGATAGTTATCAAAAATAATGCAAAAAGAAAAACAAATTTACGCATCATAACATGTATAAGTTTTAGATTTTTTTGAATCAAGAATCAAAACTAAAAAATTGTAAATAGTTCTGCTTCTAACTATCTTGATTCTTACTTCTCAAAATAATTTCATTGATAATATCTTTGGCAACATCTGCTTTCGATTTTAATTCAAATGCTTTTTCATTCAAATATTTATCAATAATAGTAATTTTATTTGTGTTTGTTGCAAAACCAGCACCTTTATCTTGTAAAGAATTTAAAACGATTACATCTAAATTCTTACGTTTAATCTTGCTTTTTGCATTTTCAATTTCATTATTGGTTTCTAATGCAAAACCTACCAAAAACTGCTGTTTCTTAATCAATCCTAAAGAAGCCAAGATATCTTTTGTAGGCGTTAACGCTATTGTTAACGAAGAATCTTGCTTTTTTATTTTCTGATGTGCAACATTTTTTGGTTTGTAATCTGCAACTGCTGCTGCTAATATTGCAATATCAACCTCATTAAAATATTTGTGTGCTTCATTGTACATTTCATCCGCAGAAACCACATCAATTCTATTGACGAAAGAATGTTTTATTTGTTGATGAGTTGGCCCAGAAATTAAAATAACTTCGGCTCCTAAATTGGCTGCTTCTTTTGCGATGGAAAATCCCATTTTACCTGAAGAATGATTTCCTATAAAACGAACAGGATCAATTGCTTCGTAAGTTGGACCGGCTGTAATCAACACTTTTTTCCCACGAAGTGGCAATTTTGAAAGAATATTATTTTCTATAAAAGAAATAATATCTTCTGGTTCTGCCATTCTTCCCTCACCAACTAAACCACTCGCTAATTCGCCAGAAGTTACAGGAATTAAAAGATTTCCGAAAGATTTTAATTTCGCTAAACTTTCTTTGGTTGATGGATGTTTGTACATATCTAAATCCATCGCTGGTGCAAAATAAACTGGGCATTTTGCTGATAAATAAGTTGCTAATAACAAGTTGTCGCAAGTTCCATTTACCATTTTAGAAAGCGTGTTGGCAGTAGCGGGCGCAATCAAAAAATAATCTGCCCAAAGCCCTAATTCTACGTGATTATTCCATAATTCGTTTTCATCTTCTTTCTCGTAAAAAGTAGAATGAACAGGATTTTTAGAAAGCGTAGAAAGTGTTAAAGGTGTTATAAAATCTTTAGACGCAGGCGTCATAATTACTTTGACATCTGCGCCTAATTTTATAAACAATCGAACTAATGAAGCTGTTTTGTAAGCGGCAATCCCAGCTGTGATGCCTAAAAGAATTTTTTTTCCGCTTAAAACAGACATTATTCTGTTTCTGGAGTTCTATGATATACTTTACCGTTTAACCATTCTTCAACCGCCAATGCAGTTGGTTTTGGCAAACGTTCGTAAAATTTAGAAACTTCAATTTGTTCTTTATTTTCAAAGACTTCTTCTAAACTATCGTTATAAGTTGCAAATTCATCTAGTTTATCTACTAATTCTGTTTTTAAATCAGAACTTATTTGACTTGCTCTTTTAGCAATAATAGATATCGCTTCATAAATATTATTTGTTGGAGCTTCAATTTTGTTTTTGTCATAAGTAATTGTACTTATAGCAGCCTGGGTATCTTTATAGTCCATAATTTATTATTTATCTTTTGAATTTTCTTTTTCTACTAATTCTTCTTCGACTTTTATTTTTTCAATAATAGCCTCTACTCTAACTTGTTCACTTTGTAATGTTAATAACATTACTTTAGAATCTTCCATAAATTGAGATTCTGGATAGTTTCTCTCTAACTTTTCAAAAGCCTCGAGAGCATCCTTAATACGCTCTAATTTTCTTCTATCATAACTTTTTAAAACAAAATCATGCGCAGCTTTAAATCTGTAATACAACGCTTCCTCTTTAAATTCAGAACCTAAATAATCTGACAATAAATTATCAAAAGCCTGAATTGCAGCTTTGTAATTTCTTTTATCATAATCTGCTGTTGTATAATAAGTTTTGGCTATTTCAAAATATTTTTTCTGTAACTTTAAACGTATTTCTTTATAATGCTTGTTTGCTTCGTCTATTTTATCAGAATCTGGATACGTACTTATAAAACTTTGAAAAGCTTCTAATGCTTTATTTGTATCTGTAGGATCTTTACTAAAAACTGGCGACGCTAATTTAAAACTATAAGCAGATAAAAATGCAGCTTCTTCCTTTTTAGAACTTTTAGGGTAATTAACTGTAAAACGATCAAAATAATAACCAGCAAGACTATAATTTTTTTCGTTAAAATTAGATTGAGCAACCATAAATTGAACACGCTCCATTTGAGGTTTACCTCTATAAGCAGGTGTTACCTTTTCAAACAAACGTAAAGCTTTACCGTACTTTTTACTTTCGTACAATTTTACTGCCATTTTATATTGGTCTTCTACGTTACCTTTATTAAGTACTTTTTGATATTCCCCACAAGAAAAGAACAAAAGGCTTAACATCAATAAATACGCTAAATTTTTAATTTTTTGCATTGGGCAAAATTACTAATTAATTATGGATAATAAAAGAATTTATTTAGTAGTAAAAAATTCTTCCCTTTTAGTTCCTCAAATACTGAAATTGGTAAAGCATAAGTAAGTTCAGTGTGCTAATTTCTATGGAAATTTAAATGTTTTGAATTCAAAAAAACTATTAAAATTAAAACGCTTTTTTACACATTAAATTGTGCGTTACAATATTCAACAAAAAAGACTTAAAGAACACACAAAATGGTACTAAAAGTTTGTTAAGATTATTTCAAAAAAAAATACAACCTTTCTAAAAGTTGTATTTTTTTGATCCTCATACCTAAATAAAACTAAAAATCGGCTACATATTTTGCAATTTTAGCTTGTAATTCTGTACTTGCTTTTACCAAAGGCAAACGAACTATATTTGAACAAATACCTAATTCTTGTAAAACTGTCTTAATTCCTGCAGGATTGTTTTCCGCGAAAATATAATCAACAATATCCATCATTTTAAAATGGATTTTATAAGCTTCTATGTTTTTTCCTTCCAATCCTAATTGAATCATTTCGGAAAATTCTTTTGGAAATGCTTGTCCTATAACGGATATAACTCCAGAACCTCCGGCCAAAGCAACTCCTAAAGCCAAATCATCATCACCAGAAATTATTAAAAATTCTGCTGGCTTGTCTTTTAATAAGCTGTTGTATTGCTGTTGGTTGTTCCCTGCTTCCTTAATAGCCACAATATTGCTAAAATCTTTTGCCAAACGTAAAGTAGTTGCTGGCTCCATATTTTTAGCAGTTCTTCCAGGAACATTATATAAAATTATTGGCTTGTTAGTTGCTTCTGCAATTGCCTTAAAATGCTGATAAAATCCTTCTTGAGTTGGCTTACTATAATAAGGTGCAACAGAAAGAATACCGTCTATTTCCGACAAGTTTCTTGCTTTTAATTCATTTACAACCTCTAACGTATTATTACCTCCAATACCTAAAACCAGCGGCAAGCGTTTATTATTAGTCTTTACAATAACCTCAATAATTTGCTCTTTTTCTTCCTTAGTAATCGTTGAACTCTCGCCAGTTGTACCATTAATTACTAGATACTTTATACCATTTTCTATATTAAAGTTCACTAATTTAATTAGCGCGTCAAAATCAACAGTTAAATCTTCTTTAAACGGAGTAACCAAAGCAACACCAGTACCAATAAATTTTTGCATTATTTTTAATTTTTACGAGCGTAAAATTACAATTTTCAAATTGATTAAAAAGTGAAATAATCATTTCTTACAAAGAATACACAACTTTTTATTTGAAGTTTAATTTTTAAGTTTTCTTAAAATTGTTAAGTACTTTTTTAGCTCTAAAAAAAAGCGTTCAGTTTCAATTGGTGTTTCAGCGATTTCTATATCATACAATTCTTGATTTACATCTGAAATACCTACCTTAAACAAAGCGTTCGATTGTAAAACTGAACTTTCTAAAAACAAATTATTCTTATTAAAATAACCAATTAACAAATCGAAAGGTTCATCTATAAAACTCTTAAAGTCTGTTTTGTAGATATCTCCTTGCCAATTAAAATCCTTTTCAGAAAAATATTTATTACTATTTTTATTCTGAGGTCTAAAACTATAAATTTTCACATTTTTAAGATTCAGTATTTTTTCTACCTCTTCTTTTACATTTACCCATTTAGAAATTTCATCGGTTGTAATAATACCAACCGTTTTTATTTCTTTTTGACTTACAGTTCTATGAACCGCATTCTCAATAAGCTTCTTTTGAAACTGCCTTCTTAAAAAATATTTTTTAAATGGTATCATATTCGTAAAAGTTGGAGTTTTTTGAATTATAAAAATACTATTAATTATTCTGCAATTCTAACAAAATAAATTGATTTAATTGTTTACCATAAACTTGAAAATTATCATCAGTAATTTAAAGTAACGATTTATTACCATTTGGCAATAGTGGCCAAAAGTAATCCCTTCAATATTATCAATAATCTTATCGGTTAATTGTTCTTTTACATCATCAAAATTAAAAACTACTCTTTTTTTAATTTTTTGCTGTTTTATCAAAATACGTAATTCTAATTGGTGATGATGTTTTGGCAAAAGTTGGTTCCTCGTCATCAACATTTAAAGGCGCTTCCATTGCAACCCAAAACCCATTATTATCAACACTTTTTGAAGATGCATCAAAAGCGCCATTGTGCTTTATAGTCTTTATATTTGATAGATTTTTAGGTAACTGAAAATTTTCTAAAAAGCGTCCTTTTTTATCAGATTTAAAAACAAAAGGAAGTTTATTACTATTTATCGATCCTTCACTTACTAAATAAAATTCATTGGTTGCTTCATCCACAAAAACTGATTCTAAATCCAATGCATTTTGCTGATAAAAATTAGTAGTTGCATCCGATAAAAAGAGAATGTCATTAAATTTAACTGCTTGTATTCTATTATCAGAAATACTAATATCTGCTGATAAAATTCTTGGGTTTTTAGCATCATCAACTACAAAATAATACTGATTATTTGCAAAATCTACACCTGACAAACCACCAATAATCGTATTTTTAAATTGAATAGAATCCGCTAAAACATACTCGTCTAAAAAGACCCGTTTGGTTTGCTTTGTCTTATTGCAAGACAAAAATGAAATGCAAAAAGTACCAGAAAATAAAATTTTTTAATCATCAAAATAGCTGACTGGAAAGAGCTCTTTTTATTGTTTTTAAAAGCTTATTTCTATAAAATAATTCACCATAAAATCAATCAAAGTAAAAAACTCACTTATTTTTCATCCGAAGTTTTAACAATTATTGCTTTACAAATTAAATATTGCGCAACAATATACGTGAACATAATACAAATTTCATAGATTTCATTTGGATTGATAAATTTATGAACCGCAATTAAACCATCAGAAATTATAAAAATAATGGTTCCTAAAAACAACCATAAATTTACTGTAGATTTTTCTTGAATATAATTCAGTAAAGAAATTGCGCCAACAGAAGAAATTACAACTCCGTAAATAATTACGGGGATTGTCATTTCACCTAAATTGTCTTTTAAAAGATATAAGAATGAAAATAGAAAAACTAAAAATGGCAAGCAAACTACAAACAACTTTTGCAAACTAATTTTCTTTATAAATTTTGCTACAATTTTGATATACAAAATATGAACTAACAAAAAAGAAGCCAATCCAAATAGAAAAAACTGATCTTTAAAGAGTAATAGAACATCACCCCAAAAGGAAAAAAACAAGGCCGAAACATACCAGAAATTAGGCTTTTTCACAGAAACCAAATAAATAATTACCAAGGTTGTTATTATAAATGGTTTGCTAATAAAGGCTAAGAAGTGATTACTTAAAATTCCAAAAATATGTAAAACAACAACTGCTAAAAAGATACTAGAAGCAATTGTTGTTTTCGTTTGTTTTGTCATGATTTAAAACTTTCTTCTATTATCGTCAGATTTTGTGTCAATTAGTTTATTGTAAGGGTCCACGCCAACTTCTGTTGGTTTTTTATCGACAATAATCGTGATTTTATTATGAATTTGTGTAATTTTATGCTTCTCTAAATAGAGCTCAACTTCTTTCTTTTTACCATCAATTTCTTCTTCGGTAAAAATACCAATATCTATATAATCTTTTAGCGGAACGGATAAAATTGGTTTGGTAGATTCTTTTGAGGTATACGTTAACGTATCACCCACTTTTTCGCCGTAAACCATTTTCCCTTTTTCGTTATTTCTGTATTTAGAAACTTCAAACTCAATATCAACTTGATAAGTACCATTTTTTAATTTGGTTGTTTTTGCATCTACAATTCTGTTTTTATAAAGCGTGATTGTCTCAAACATATCTTTAAGTACATATTGCAAAGAATCTGGTGTAACTTCTTTAATATAGCTTAGCATTTCTAAAGAAGTCGTGTACGGTGGTTCTTGGAATTTCACCTTTTCTACATACCTTTTTAAGGCTTTGTTTAATTTTTCTTCTCCAATATAATCGCTTAAAGCATAGAAAACCATCGAGCCTTTTTGATAATGAATATATCCTTGTCCGTCATTATACATCAACGGTTTTTCACGCTTGCTTTCAAAAGTTCTTTGTATTAAATAACCGTCTAAAGCTTCTTTTAAAAATGTGCGCATTTTGGCTTTCCCGTGTTGATGTTCTAAAACTTTTAAAGAAACATATTCAGACATGCTTTCTGATAACATGGTTGCGCCTAAAACATCTGCCCCAATTACTTGATGCGCCCACCATTGGTGTGCAACTTCATGCACAGTTACCGCAAAAGGATAATCTACACCATTTTGATCTTTTTCATCTACATCAGCAATAAAACCAAAACCTTCAGAAAACGGAATTGTATTTGCAAATGATTGCGCAAACGTGCCTTGCGTTCTTGGAAACTCTATAATTCTTAGTTGTTTATGCTGATAAGGACTAAAGTTTTTTGCATTATAAGTTAAGGAAGCTTTCATCCCTTTCATCATTCTGTCTAAATTATAATCGTGTGGTTTGTGATAGTAAATTTCTAAACTAATGCCTTTCCACATTTCTTTTTTAACTTCATATCTTGCTGAATTAAAGGCATAAAAATTCAATATTTTACTATCCATTTTATAATGGAAGTATCTTCGATTACCTTCTGTCCATTCTTTTTGCAAATATCCTGGCGCAATTGCAATTTGATCTTTTGATGTAGAAACCGTCGCTTCAAAATCAATCCAATCTGAATCTTTAGAGATGTACGTATTTCCTAAAGCGGTTGAATCCGTTGGCACCGGACGTAAATTATTTTTTGGTAATTTATATTTTTCACGCGTTTTATCGTCTCTTAATTCACCTCCTGCTGCATATCCTAAAGAAGGAAACATCGAAGAATTATTAATAAACGTTCCGTTTTCTACAATTGAAGATTTCAACTCAAACATCGTGTTTTCTTTACTTTTTACATGAATTGTAAGTTGTAAAGTATCTCCTGGTAGTATTTTTTTATCAAACCTATAAATATCAAAATTAAAAATAGTGTCTTCTAAAACTAATTTATTTGGTTTATTAAACACAAAGGTACTTTCTAATGAATTATGGTTCAAGAAAATACTGTCAATTGCTTGGTTTGTTTTATTAACCAAAGTGTAAACTGCACTCGCTTTGTAGGTTTTTTTCTTCGGATAAATATGCATTTCTGCATTTACAGCTACAATTCTTGGTTGTTTGTAATTTTCGTATTTTTTATACGTTTTCTCCCATTTCACGGCATTTAATTCCGCTTGTTTTGAAGTAGAGTTTTCATCATCCGATTTTGTTTCTAGATAAATTGTAATTCCTAACGTTAAAAAAGAGACTAAAACAAGCGCAAAACCAATTTTACGTGGTGTTTTAAAACGTTGATTTGCAATATAAACTCTTTCTGCAAAGGAAGTTGGCAAACCTCTAACCCACGTTAGTAAACTTACAATTAAAAGCAACGTTCCGCCTAAAACCCAATACAGTTTATACCATAAATATCTTGACAGTGCAGAACCATATCCATTCATATCCGAATAACTAAAACCTGGTCCTTCATTATATTTAAAGACTGATAATTCTATTCCTATTAAGGATAAAAAAGGAATACCGATGGCCAATATCAACAGAATAAAAAATCCTAAATATTGATTTTTAACCAAGGTTTGAATAAAAATTGCCAAGAATGCCCAAATTACATAGTTCAAGAATTTTAAACCAAATAATTCTTTAATATAATGACCTATTTCAAAATCATAATAGCCTTTGTAAACTTGAAAAAGCATCCCTGAAACCATAATTACAGCCAATAAAACCAATTGCATTTTTAACAAAGCAATTAGTTTAGAAAACAATAACGTCCAATCAGGAATTGGCGTGCTGTCTACTAAATGACTTATTTTAGCTGTATTTGCTCTTTCCACTAAAATTCCTGCATACAAAAAGGTGCATAAATTAATGATTAGGGAACTAAAAATATTTCCTCCGCTTAACATTTGCCAAGTTACGGGCAATGTATTTGTGCCAAAGATTTCACCTGAGCTAAACAAAGTACCAACCAACATTAAAACACCAACCAATAGAATACAAATAAATGGCAAACTTGTAAAAATGTATTTAAAATCGAGGTTCGATAATTGCCAAGTTGTTTTTAAGTTCTGACCAAAAGAATAATCATGTGATACTTTTGGTAAAGTAATTCTTGTAATTCCGCTAAAATTCTTCTTGGTAACTCTTTCTGATTTTACTTTTCTAAACGAAATAGAAATTGCATTCTGACCGAATTTAAAATATCTATAAACCAATCCGAAAATTAAAGATGAAATTGCCAACCATAAAAAACGGTTATAAATAATTAGTTCTTTAATTGGTATTTGCAATTCATTTTGTTCAGAAACCGTCCAATATTTTGTGTAATAATCTGCAGCAGCAGAACCAAAAGGATCTAAAATAGCTAGTAAACTTGCTTGTTCTGGATCAGAAAAGATACTTGCTATTGCTCCTTGTACAAAAAATAAAATAATAACCGTAATAAAACCTGCAGCTATATTTCTAGAAAAAGTAACAATTGCAAAAACTACAGCACCAAAAAACAAGATATTTGGTAAAATATAAATTAAGTACGTTTGCAAGTAGGTCATAATATTAAAATCGCCTACAATTTCAGAATTTGTTCCTGGAAACCTAAAACCGATGCTCATTCCGAATGCAATTACCAAAACAATGGCAGAAACGACGGTAATTCCACTAAAAAATTTCGCAAATAAATAATTGGCTTTTGTAAACGGATAGGAATACAAAATAGTGTGCATTTCACTCTTAAAATCCCTATAAATAGCAACACCAATAATTGACGGAAATAAGAAGAAAATTAAAATAGTTAACCCATTAAATAGACCTGTAACACCAATCGGTGAGTTTACGATTCTGGAAGAACCCGTTGTTCCTGTTATTGCATCCCATATACCTGCAGTGGTTGCAGATAAAAGTAAAGAGATTAAGAAAAATATAGAAATATAAATATAAAAAATAGGCTTGTGAAACCAGTATTTTAATTCTTGTTTAAAAATAGTTGAAAACATAATTTTGTTGATGGTTTTTGGTTGATTGTTTATAGTAGCTTACTAAACAAACGTACTTTTTAACTCTAAACTTTTAGACCTTAAACTTTTAAACTAAAATTGGTTCATCTTGTTTTAAGGCGATAAAATATACATCATCTAATTGCGGAGTGGCAGCTACAAAATCATCCGAAGGTTTTTCTAAAGCATGCACTCTAATATTTAATGTATTGTCTTGGTTGTAGTTTGATGATAAAATATCAAACATTTTTTCATTCTCTTCTAAATCATCTCTGTTAATGGTTTTCTTCCAAATAGCACCTTCAATTTTCTTGGTAGCTTCTTGTGGTGTTGTATGATTTAAAATTTTACCTCCATTTAAAATTGCCATTTCGTTGCATAATTCTTTTACATCTTCTACAATATGCGTAGAAAAAATAACGGTACAATTTGTACCAACTTCACGCAAAACATTTAAAAAACGATGTCTTTCGGCAGGATCTAAACCAGCAGTTGGTTCATCAACAATAATTAATTTTGGATTGTTTAAAAGTAATTGCGCAATACCGAAACGTTGTTTCATTCCGCCAGAATAACCAGCAACATCTTTGCGTCTAACCTCATATAAATTAGTAATTTCTAAAACTTCTTTTACAATTGCTTTTCTTTCGGATGAGTTACTAATCCCTTTTAAAGTTGCAAAATAATCTAATAAATCTTCTGCAGACATTTTTGGATACACACCAAAAGATTGTGGCAAATACCCCAACACTTTTCTCAAAGACATATTATCATTTAAAACATCAATATCACCAAACATAATAGAACCAGAATCCGGACTTTGTAAAGTCGCAATCGTTCTCATTAAAGACGATTTCCCTGCGCCATTAGGCCCTAATAAACCAAACATTCCTGTACCAATTTCGATACTTAAATCGTCAATTGCTTTTACGCCGTTTTTATAAGTCTTTGTTAAATTTTTAATAACTAGTTTCATTTTGTTTGGTTTTAGGTTCTACTTTCTAATAAGTACAAAAGTAAGCCCTTTTGTTACATTTTTTTGTGCTTTTTTTAATAGAAATGATAAAAAATCGCATTATTTTTACATAAAATAGTGATAAATGTTTTAGATACATTTTCTTTTTTCATTTCAATCAAAAGAAAGTATGTTAACTTACATTTTTACTTTTAAACTTTTTACATTAAAATTTTATAAACTTACATAATGGCAAAAAAATCAATTTTAAATAAAAAATCGCTTACATTTCTAGAGAAATACTTAAACAATGCAGCGCCAACAGGCTATGAATGGGAAGGTCAGAAAATTTGGATGGAATATCTAAAACCTTATGTAGATACATTTATTACGGATACGTATGGCACAGCGGTTGGAATCATCAATCCGGATGCAAAATATAAAGTGGTTATTGAAGGTCATGCTGATGAAATTTCTTGGTATGTAAATTATATTACCGATAATGGCTTAATTTACGTTGTTAGAAACGGTGGATCAGATCATCAAATTGCGCCCAGTAAAATTGTAAATATTCATACAAAAAAAGGCATTGTAAAAGGTGTTTTTGGATGGCCAGCAATTCATACAAGAGATAAATCAAAAGAAGAAGCTCCTAAACCAGATAACATTTTTATTGATACAGGTTGTGCAACAAAAAAAGAAGTTGAAGAATTAGGAATTCATGTGGGTTGTGTAATTACCTATCCAGATGAGTTTCATATTTTAAATGGCGATAAATTTGTTTGCAGAGCTTTAGACAACAGAATGGGTGGTTTTATGATTGCTGAAGTTGCGCGTTTGTTAAAAGAAAACAACAAAACGCTTCCTTTTGGTTTGTACATTACAAACTCTGTACAAGAAGAAATTGGTTTACGTGGCGCAGAAATGATTACACATACTATTAAACCAAATGTGGCAATTGTTACGGATGTTACACACGACACCACAACACCAATGATTGATAAAAAAGCTGCTGGTCATCAAGAAATGGGCAAAGGACCTGTGATTGCTTATGCACCTGCGGTTCAACAAAAATTGCGTGATTTAATTACAGAAACTGCCGAAGAAAAAAACATTCCTTTTCAGCGTTCTGCACTTTCTAGAGCAACAGGTACAGACACAGATGCATTTGCATATAGCAATGGTGGCGTTGCTTCTGCATTGATTTCTTTACCTTTAAGATACATGCACACCACGGTAGAAATGGTGCATAGAGAAGACGTAGAAAACGTAATTAAAATGATTTATGAAACGTTGTTAAAAATTAAAGACGGAGAAACTTTTTCTTATTTTAAATAAATAATTACGAATTTAAAATTATGAATTACGGATGTATAACTCGTAATTCTAAAATATGGACGAACTACTAGACATACTTACTCCTGATGGAAAACTTACAGGAAAAACAGCCTTAAAATCTGAAGCGCATAAAAACGGTTGGTTTCATGCAACTGTGCACATTTGGTTATTTACTTCGGATGAAAAAATTCTGCTTCAAAAAAGAGCGCTCACAAAGAAGGTATTTCCCGGAATTTGGGATATTTCTGTGGCGGGCCATGTTGGCGCAGGTGAAGCTATTTTAGAAGGTGCTAAAAGAGAAGTTTTTGAAGAAATTGGTTTGAAATTAGAAGATAAAGATCTCCTCAAAATTGGGACAAGAATTCATCAAGTTACGCATGAAAACGGAATTCAAGATAACGAGCATCATCATGTTTATGTCGCTGAATTAAAAGTTCCTGTTTCAGCATTAACCATGCAGGAAGAAGAAGTTGCAGGTTTAAAATTGTGGAACTTGACAGTTTTAAAACAAACAAAAAACCTTGAAAACGTTTTGCTTTCAAGGTTTCATGAGTATTATTGTTCAGTATATAATGAAATTATAAAAATTACATCAAAATGAAAAAAGGAAAAGTTTTAAATTTATTTGAGAATAACAAAACTGGTGAAAATACAGAAGATATATACGCTGCACTTTTAGACGAATTCATTTTACCTTTTACAACTGATTTTAGTAGTTTTGAATACCAAGAAGAAGTATTTGATATTGCTTTAGACGCTTGGAATTTTGGAAACATAAAATCCCTTTTAGGTGAGAAAGAGTTTAAAGAAGTAATATCATTGGCAAAAGAAAATGATATTAATTATCCTTTATTAAAAAAGTTGATTGCTCACAAAGTTTCAAAATTTAAAGAATTCACTAATTTTATTGTTGATTTTGATATTCTAGATATTAACGGCGTTTTAAAACTAACGGTAGTTACAGAAAAAGAAGAAAAATACATGATAGATATGCTGGTGGGAACTTCAGAACCGGAATCTAATAAAGATGATTTTGAAGAAAACTTTATAAATAGATCTGCAATTTCGTTAAAACCTTTACAGCCATTTATAGATTGGCACAATGCTATTTATCCCGATTCTAAAATTGATGAATCTGTCTTTAATGAAGTTACTATTTATTTGATTAACAACAGTAATTTTGATGATATTGAAGCTTATTTAAAAAAGAAATTTGACCGTTATTTTATGATAGAATTAGATGGCTGGCATACCAATAAAAAAGAATGGCCACAAAAACGTACTTATAAAATGTTTAAAGAATGGTTTCGTATCGATGTTTCTACTGCAGTTTATGATCTAGAAAAAACACCGATTAGTAAAGCTTAATAAAACAGAACGCTTCTTCTAGAAAAATTAAAGATTTAGAGGTCGCAGCTTATATTCATAATGGAGTTTTGGAAGATCAAGTAATTGAAGTAGATGTAGAAAAAGGTAAAGAAAAAACCATATTAAAATTAAGAAAATTGAATTTTTATGAAAGCGTAAATAAAAGAGAATTTGAATTTTTAACTAATTTATTTGATTTAAGAGTCTATTTAACTGCTTTATATAAAATTAAATGGCAAATAAATTTATTTTTTAAACAACTAAAACAAAAATTTTTTTAAAATACTTCTTTGTAGATAATTAAAATGTTATTAAAATATGGATTTAATAATGGATTAGTTTTTAGGCTTCTCAAAAAAAGAAGTCCCTAATTTAACCTCACTTACTAAGGGCAAAGTAAATACCGTTGAAGGTCTAGCTGGTTCTGTTGGCATTGCTTTTTCATTCATTTTGTACCAAGTAATCTCATAAGGTAAAATAAGACCATTTACATTTTCCCATTTATTGTATTTTATAATATGGTAATCATTATTCGGTTCTTTAGCTTTGAATGTAACCGTGTATGCTAACCATTCCATTTGATATGTTTTTGGATTGTAATACACCTTATAAGTATCATCAGAAGAAGTGCCAATATTTGCTTTGAAAGAAATTTTATACCCAGGATACTGGGTGTTTTCAAAAATCAAATCCGCTGTTTTTTCATAAATAATTCCGTCATCAGCCAACACAAAAGGCATTGCATAAAAGTAAAAATAGAGGTTGTAATAAAAATCTTTATTTCCTTTAAAAGCAGCAGCGTTTTCTTGATCTAACCAAATTTCTTTCCCGTCAAAACCTAAAGAATATTTTGATGAATTAATCACAATTTTCCGCGTTTGTAAATCTGACGTATGTGCTTCTTCTCCTATATTAAAAGACAATGTTTTTGCTTTTCTCCAAGTAGCTATTCCTCCGTGCTTTTCAAAAACCTTTGCAAGTTCATCAGGAAAATTTTCTTTTTTTATTTCTACTTTTTGAGTTGCAGGCTTTGCATCATTTTTACAGGATACTATAGTTGCGATTAATATTAATATAATTATTTTATTCATTTGACTATGATATTGCTTTTTTAAGTAGTCGGTTTTATAAACGGATATTTACAAACAACCAATACTCTATAATTTATTAAATTTTTGATTGATACGTATACAAATCAAAATACCTACCTTTTGCAGCTATCAACTCATTATGTGTGCCTCTTTCTGCAATACTACCCGCTTCAATAACCAAAATTTGATCTGCTTGCATAATAGTACTTAACCTATGGGCAATTACAATGGTAGTTCTATCTTTTACTAATTCTGATAAACTTTTCTGAATTAATGATTCACTTTCTGTATCTAAACTAGACGTTGCTTCATCTAAAATAATAATTTTTGGATCTGCTAAAATAGCTCTAGCAATGGCCAACCTTTGACGCTGACCACCAGAAAGTTTCACTCCTCTTTCGCCAATTAAAGTATCTAAACCGTCTTCAAAACGATCTGTAAATTCATTTACATAGGCAGCTTTTACTGCATTTTGTAATTCTTGTTCTGTTGCATTTGGTCTTGGAAATAAAATATTTTCTCTAATCGTTCCTTCAAATAGAAATTCATCCTGCAAAACAACCCCTAAATGTTTTCTATAACTTGATAATTTTACTTTAGAAATATCTTGACTATCAATCGTAATTGTACCTGAATGCGGATTTAAAAATGTAGCTGATAAACCAGCAATTGTAGATTTTCCGGATCCAGAACTTCCTACCAAAGCAGTTACAGAGCCTGAAGGAACATTGAAACTAATATTATTAATCACTTCTTTTCCTTCTTCATAGGCAAAAGAAACATCTTCAAAAATAATTTCTCCTTTTATGTTTTCTAAAGCGATTGTTCTTTCTTCATCATCTTCTTCGGCAGACATATTCATGAGCTCTTCTGTTCTATCTAAACCAGCAAGTGCCTCTGTTAACTGACTTCCAATATTGCTCATTTGTACAATTGGTGCAATCATAAAACCAAGTAATAACGTGAAAGAAAGAAAATCTCCCACTGTTAATTCGCCTGTTATAATTTTATAACCACCAATTCCCATAATTCCGGTAGAAGCGATTCCTAATAAAAAAGAAGAAGAACTCGTCATTAAAGCAGTGGCTGTTAAACTCTTTTTCACATTCTGAAATAATTTATCTACCCCTTTTTCAAAAACTTCATTTTCTTGTGCTTCTGCATTAAATGCTTTTATCACTCTAACGCCGGACAAGGTTTCTACCAATCTACCATTTACTTCGGCATTGATAACTCCTCTATTTCTAAAAATTGGACGTATATATTTAAATGCTTTTAAAGCGACAACTCCGAAAACTGCCACAGGAAGCAACACAAAAAATGTCATCGATGGACTGATTCCTATCAACAAAACCATCGAAATTACTGCGGTAATTGTTCCGCCTACTAATTGAACCAAACCAGTTCCTATTAAGTTTCGAACACCTTCAACATCATTCATAATTCTAGAAACCAAGGCTCCTGATTTTGTATTATCAAAAAAACTAATGGGCAATGACAATACTTTTTTCTGGACTTGAGCTCTTAATTCTGATATTAAAAACTGTGCTTGCACACTTAAAATTCGAGTTAATAAAAAAGAGGTAATTGATTGAATTAAAATTGCGACTCCAACAATAAGTAATAAACTGTAAAGCTGATCGTAATCTTTATTCGGAATCACATCATCTAGCAACGCTTTACTTTTCCAGGGTAAAACTAGACTCGATAATCTACTGATAACAATCAAAATTAAACCGACAAAAACCAATCTCCGCTTTGGCCAAATAATGGTTTTAAACGCTTTTAATATAGAAACATTTGGTTTCTTTTTATCTTGTTTTGAATCTTTAAGATGCTGCATAATTTAATTTAAAAATATAATTTACCAACTAATATCAATTTACATGCCACTCAAATGAACATGACATTATTGCAAGAAATTGACAAATGATGTGTGCCCATTTTATAATAACCCCTCTTAATTAACCATCTTATAAAAATCATTTAAATAGAAAGCTTAATAATGCTTATATTTACAAAGCATCCCTAAATTATTAAGAAGTGACGAATTCTTACCAGGTAAAAGTAAACAATACTTTCGATTTTAAGATTGATACAGAAGCTGTTTTAAACCTCGATTCCTTAGAAGTTTCAGATTTAAAATTTCATATATTACAAAATAACACCTCTTACAAAACGGAAATTATTAACGCTAATTTTAATCAGAAATCTTATTCGGTTAAAGTAAATAACAACACTTATAACGTAACTATTTTTAACGAATTAGATGCGTTAATCAAAGAAATGGGATTTGAAATTGGCGCTACAAAAAAAATAAACGAAATTAAGGCTCCGATGCCTGGTTTAATACTATCGGTTGATGTAAAAGTTGGTCAGGAAGTTAAAGAAGATGATGCACTTTTAGTTTTAGAAGCCATGAAAATGGAAAACGTTTTAACATCACCAAGAGACGGAATTATAAAATCTATTTCAATCACTAAAGGCGAAACTGTAAACAAAAACCAGCTTTTAATTGAATTTGAATAGACACAGAATATACTTTTTTGTATATCAATCTGTATAAAATTAGCACACTTTTGATCTTTAAAAATATGCATATAAAAAAAATTTTAATAGCAAATAGAGGTGAAATTGCCATTCGTGTAATGCGAACTGCAAAAAAAATGGGCATAAAAACGGTTGCAGTATATTCAACTGCGGATAGAAATGCACCTCATGTTCGCTTTGCAGACGAAGCTGTATTAATTGGCGAAGCGCCTTCCAATAAATCGTATTTATTAGGCGATAAAATTATTGAAGTTGCTAAAAAATTAGGAGTAGATGCTATTCATCCTGGATATGGATTTTTGTCTGAAAACGCAAATTTTGCAGAATCTTGCGAAAATAATAACATCATTTTTATTGGTCCAAAATCGAAAGCGATTAAAATTATGGGAAGTAAATTAGCAGCAAAAGAAGCCGTAAAAGCATATTATATTCCGATGGTTCCTGGAACAGACAAAGCCATAACTGACATTCCTGAAGCAAAACAAATAGCGCGCCAAATTGGATTTCCTATTCTGATTAAAGCATCTGCAGGTGGTGGTGGAAAAGGAATGCGTATCGTAGAAAAAGAATCAGAATTTGAATCACAAATGAACCGTGCAATTAGCGAAGCCACTTCTGCATTTGGTGATGGAGCTGTTTTTATAGAAAAATATGTAACCTCACCGCGACATATCGAAATTCAAATTATGGCAGACTCGCATGGCAATGTCGTGCATCTTTTTGAACGCGAATGTAGTATACAACGTCGTCATCAAAAAGTAATTGAAGAAGCTCCTTCATCCGTTTTAACTCCGGAATTACGCACAAAAATGGGCGAAGCGGCAATTAAAGTAGCAAAATCTTGCGATTATTTAGGTGCCGGAACTGTTGAATTCTTGTTAGATGACGCTCATAATTTCTATTTTTTAGAAATGAATACACGCTTGCAAGTAGAACATCCTGTTACTGAATGGATCACCGGAACAGATTTAGTCGAATTACAAATTCGTGTTGCTCGTGGCGAAATATTACCTATCAATCAAGAAAGCTTAAAAATTAATGGGCATGCTTTAGAATTGCGTGTTTATGCAGAAGATCCTTTAAATGATTTTTTACCAAGTGTAGGTAATTTAAAAGTTTATAAATTACCCGAAGGGAAAAATATTCGCGTAGATAATGGTTTTGAACAGGGAATGGATATTCCTATTTATTACGACCCAATGTTGTCTAAATTAATAACCTACGGAAAAACTCGAGAAGAAGCTATCGAATTAATGATTACTGCTATACAAAATTATCAAATTGAAGGTATTCAAACTACACTACCTTTCGGTAGTTTTGTATGCAATCACGATGCATTCCGTTCAGGTAATTTTGATACGCATTTTGTGAAAAAATACTATTCTCCTGAAACTTTAAAAAGCAAGCAGGAAGAAGAAGCAAAAATTGCTGCATTTGTTGCTGTACAACAGTATCTTGAAGACCTGAAATTAGTGCGATTGCCTTCGTAGATTTTTTTTTAGTATTCAATAGCAATAGCAAAATTAAAAAATATACCTAAAAATAGTGTTTTTTTTTAAAGCATTATCAAACAAAATAGAAAAATTACATTCAGCTTTGTGCCTTAGCGCCTCTGCGAGAAAAAAGCATATAAAATGGAATCCAAAATAAAAGACCTTAACGAAAAACTTGCACTAGCCTATTTAGGCGGCGGACAAGCAAGAATAGAGAATCAACATCAGAAGAAAAAATTAACAGCAAGAGAACGAGTTTTATATCTTTTAGACGAAGGTTCTTTTGAAGAAATCGGAGCTTTAGTTATCCACAGAACGAAAGAATTTGGGATGGAAAAAGAAGTTTTTTACGGAGATGGTGTTGTAACAGGTTACGGAACAATAAATGGTAGATTAACCTATGTTTTTGCACAAGATTTTACCGTTTTTGGAGGTTCTTTATCAGAAACACATGCAGAGAAAATTTGCAAAGTGATGGATTTAGCGCTTAAAGTTGGAGCACCTATTATTGGCTTAAATGATTCTGGTGGGGCTAGAATTCAAGAAGGCGTTAGATCGCTTGGTGGTTATGCAGATATTTTTTACAAAAACGTACAATCATCTGGCGTAATTCCGCAACTTTCTGCAATTATGGGTCCTTGTGCTGGAGGAGCTGTGTATTCACCTGCAATGACAGATTTTACCATTATGGTAGAAGACACTAGTTATATGTTTGTTACAGGTCCGAATGTAGTGAAAACTGTAACGAACGAAGAAGTGTCTAGTGAAGAATTAGGTGGTGCAAGTGCACATGCTACCAAATCTGGTGTGGCACATAAAACGTCTGCAAATGACGTAGAATGTTTAGAAGACGTAAAAAAACTTATAAGTTATTTACCTCAAAATAATACAGAAACACCTAAAATATTGCCTTTTAAATTGCAGGATGAAATAAGAGAAAGCTTATCAACCATCATTCCTGACAATGCCAACAAACCTTATGATATGCATGCTGTGATATCTGGAATCATAGATGAAGATTCATTTTACGAAATTCATAAAGACTATGCTGAAAATATTATTGTAGGTTTTGCACGATTAGGAGGGAGAAGTATTGGTATTGTGGCAAATCAACCGCTATTTTTAGCGGGTGTTTTAGACGTAAATAGTTCAAAAAAAGCAGCTCGTTTTGTCCGTTTTTGCGATGCTTTTAATATTCCGCTTTTAGTTTTAGAAGATGTTCCGGGATTTTTACCAGGAACAGATCAAGAATGGAACGGTATTATTGTAAACGGAGCAAAATTATTATATGCATTTAGTGAAGCAACCGTGCCTAGAATTACCGTAATTATACCAAAATAGTTTTTTAATGCCGTGTATTTTCATTATATTACGTTATGGGAAGAATAGCAAGTTTAGATATTTCAGAATCACTAATTGAGCTTAAAGAACTAGTGTCAAAGCAAACAACATTAAAAGGGGAAAAGCGAGTAAAATCTTTAATTTATATAAAGACAAAAAAGTTTAAAACTCGACAAGAAGTGTCAGCTTCTGTAGGAGTTCACATCAGAACATTAGAAAGATGGGTAGAAACCTATAAATTATTTGGAATTGATCAAATGATTAGTGATAAGCCAAAAAATAAACAATCAAAAATTATTACTTCTGAAATTCATTTAGGTTTATCGCAAAGAGTTAATGACCCTCTCAACCCTTTTTTAGGATATTGGGATGCGCAAATATGGGTAAATGAAACCTATGGGATTGAGATAAAATATCAACGTATTCGAGAGTATTTAAAGCAACATTTTAAAACAAAACTTAAAAGCCCGCGAAAATCTCATTACAAAAAAAATGTAGAGGCTGAAAAAGCCTTTTTAAAAACTACCTAATACGCTAAACAACATTAGATTAAGTCTAAATAAAAATAAATACAAAGAGGTAAATCTATATTTTCAAGACGAAGCTAGATTTGGAATGATGAATCATTTAGGAAAATATTTAACAGCTAGTGGAGTCAAACCAATAGTTACTTATCAGCATATTTTCAAAACAACTTATCTATATGGAAGTTATTCCCCAATCAATGGAGATTGTTTTGTATGGGAAATTAATGGTGTTGATACTAAAATATTCGAAGCCTATCTTAAAGAATTCTCTTTATATAAGCCTAAGGAATATAAAATTGTGGTGATCGATAACGCAGGTTTTCATTCAACAAAGAATATCGAAATACCTGAAAATATTCATTTATTAAGAATCCCCCTTATAATCCAGAGTTAAATCCTTGTGAACAAGTTTGGCAATACATTAAAAATAGATTTAAAAATCAACGCTTTGAAAAAATGGAAAACCTTAAAGAATGGCTACATAAAACCGTCACGAAAATGGATAGTGAAACGATTAAATCTATAACTGGAAATCATCATTTTCTAAATGCATTTAATGCGACATTTATTAACTAAATTGGTATTACTCGCAAAGCTTATGGTGGTGCTTATGATGTAATGAACTCTAAACATATTGGAGCAGATATGAATTTTGCTTGGCCAAGTGCAGAAATTGCAGTTATGGGAGCAAAAGGAGCGGCTGAAATTATTTTTAAAAAAGAAATTAAATCCGCAGAAAATCCAGAAGAAAAATGGAAAGAAAAAGAAGCCGAATATGCCGCACTTTTTGCGAATCCTTATAGTGCCGCGCAACGCGGATTTATAGATGAAATAATTTTACCGAAAGATACGAGACGAAAATTAATAAAAGCCTTTGCGATGCTCCAAAATAAAAAAGTAGAAAGACCAAAACGAAAACATGGAAATATTCCTTTATAACTTTATAATAATACTACCAGTTGTGCATTTTGGGTTATAATATTTGTTAAGATGGCATTTCGAGTGATTTTTTCTTTAAAAAATTATATCGAGAACCTCTATAAAAGCTAAAATTGTTATTCTCGATACAATTTTCACTCATTTCAATCGTAAAACTTACTCGAATTGACAGAATTTTTAAAAATTTACAAAGGGTTTTGATATTAACCTTTTCACAGAAAAAGGGCCTTACTAAAAGCCACTTTTTTATTCTTATATTCTATAAATTACAATCGATTATCAATAATACTTTGCACAACTTCCGGATTTAAAAGTGTACTTGTATCTCCTAAATTATCCATTTCGTTACACGAAATTTTACGTAAAATACGACGCATAATTTTTCCTGAACGTGTTTTTGGCAATCCTTCAGAAAACTGAATTTTATCTAATTTTGCAATCGGACCAATGTGCTCTGTAATTATTTGATTGATTTCTCTTCTTAAATTATCGTGAACTCTAGTTTCGCCAAAATCTTTTAAAGTTACATATCCGTATAAAGCACTCCCTTTTATATCATGAGGAAAACCAACAATTGCACTTTCTGCTACTGCAGGATGTTCGTTTATTGCATCCTCAATTGGCGCAGTTCCTAAATTATGACCAGAAACTATAATTACATCATCCACTCTACCCGTAATTCTGTAATATCCAACTTCGTCTCTTAAAGCGCCATCACCCGTAAAATACATGTTTTTATAGGCTGAAAAATAGGTTTCTTTGTAACGTTCATGATTTCCCCAAATGGTTCTTGCAATACTTGGCCAAGGAAATTTGATACACAAGCGTCCATCAACTTGATTGCCTTTTAATTCTTCGCCGTTTTCATCCATTAATACAGGCTGAATTCCAATAAAAGGTAAGGTTGCATAGGTTGGTTTTGTAGGAGTAACATACGGAATTGGAGTAATCATAATTCCCCCAGTTTCTGTTTGCCACCAAGTATCTATAATCGGACTTTTCTTTTTTCCAACATTGTCATTATACCAATGCCAAGCTTCTTCGTTAATTGGCTCACCAACAGATCCTAAAACTTTTAAAGAGGATAAATCGTAGATATCTACCAATCCAGTTCCTTGTTTTGCTAGCGCTCTAATTGCAGTTGGAGCTGTGTAAAACTGATTTACTTTATGTTTTTCGATAATGTTCCAAAAGCGTCCAAAATCTGGATAACTTGGTACGCCTTCAAAAAGTACTGTCGTCGCTCCGTTTGCTAAAGGGCCATAAACGATATATGAATGCCCGGTAATCCAACCAATATCAGCGGTACACCAATACACATCATTTTCTTTATATTGAAACGCGTTTTTAAAAGTGTACGCCGTATACACCATATAACCAGCAGTTGTATGCACCATTCCTTTGGGTAATCCTGTAGAACCAGAAGTGTACAAAATAAATAATGGATCTTCTGCATCCATCACTTCTGCTTCACATTTTGTTGATGCAGCATCTAACAAAGGTTGCAGCCATTTATCTCTACCTTGCTTCATGTCGATGTCTGAATTGATTCTTTTTGCAACCAACACATTTTCTACTCCTGGACAACTTTCTAAAGCTTCATCAACAATCCCTTTTAAATCAATTGTTTTTGCACCTCTATAAGAACCATCCGAAGTAATGACCATTTTGCAATCTGAATCATTTATTCTAGTTGATAATGCAGTGGATGAAAAACCTGCAAAAACAACGGAATGGATTGCTCCAATTCGGGCACATGCTAAAGTTGCAATGGCTAATTCTGGAATCATGGGCACATAAATACAAACTCGGTCGCCTTTTTTTATTCCGTGGTCTTTTAAAACATTTGCAAACTGATTTACTCTTTCTGATAACTGCAGATATGTAATATGTTCTGCAGCTTCATCCGGATTGTTGGGTTCAAATAAAATGGCAGTTTTATCTCCTCGAGTTGCTAAATGTCTGTCAATGCAGTTTTCTGTAATATTTAATTTTGCGCCTTGAAACCATTTTACTTCGGGTTTTTTAAAATCCCATTCCAACACTTTATCCCATTTTTTTCTCCAGATAAAATGCTCTTCAGCTATTTCTTCCCAAAAATTCTCAGGCTCACGAATCGATTTTCTATAAACTTGATAATATTCTTCTAAATGTTTAATGTGATAATTGCTCATTATTTGTCGTGAAATTTTAGTTGATAGTAATTAGTGAGATTGTGCATCATTTGCGCCACTGGGAATTCTGATGTTCTCCACAATTTCTTGCACTTCTTTTGGCGGTGGAGGAGTAAATCGTGAGACTAAGATAGAAATTATAAAGTTAGCAATCATTGCAACAGTTCCAAATCCTTCTGGTGAAACACCAAACCACCAATCTTCCTTTGTTCCGCCGCCAAACCAATCAAATTTAAATTTCATCATATAAAAAAGCATCAATAAAATTCCGACTGCCATTCCTAAAATAGCACCTTCTTTATTCATCCTTTTACTAAAAATACCTAAAACAATTGCAGGAAAAAAGGAAGCTGCAGCCAACCCAAAAGCCAAAGCTACCGTGGCTGCGACAAAATCTGGCGGATTAATTCCGAAATAACCCGCAACGCAAACAGCTACTACCGCAGATAATCTTGCTGCAATTAATTCGCCTTTTTCAGAAATATTTGGATTGATCATTTTCTTAATTAAATCATGTGAAACAGACGCCGAAATTACTAATAATAGTCCTGCTGCTGTAGATAAAGCGGCTGCTAAAGCTCCTGCCGCTACTAAAGCAATTACCCAATTTGGTAATCCTGCAATTTCAGGATTTGCCAAAACCATAATATCTTTATCTACTATTAGCTCATTTTTGCCAGCATCTGCTAAATACTGAACTTTACCGTCCATGTTCTTGTCATCAAATACAATTAAGCCCGTTTTTTCCCAATTTGAAAACCATTCTGGAAGTCCTGCATATTCCTTATTGCTTACCGTTTCTATTAAATTAGTTCTTGAAAACAAAGATATCGCCGGTGCCGTTGTATATAAAATCGCAATAAATAACAATGCCCAACCTGCTGATTTACGAGCATCAGAAACTTTTTTTACAGTAAAAAAACGAACAATTACGTGCGGTAAACCCGCCGTTCCTGCCATCAGCGCCGCGGTAATTAAAAACACATCTAAAGTAGTTTTACTTCCGGAGGTGTATGCTGCAAAACCTAATTCTTTGTGCAAACCATCTAATTTATCTAATAAATATACTCCGTTTTCATCAGCGCCACCAAAACCTAATTGCGGAATTGGATTTCCCGTCATTTGAATAGAAATAAAAATCGCAGGCACCATAAACGCAAAAATTAGCACACAATATTGTGCAACTTGTGTGTAGGTTATTCCTTTCATTCCGCCTAAAACCGCATAAAAAAGCACAATGATCATCCCAAAAATAACACCCGTATTAATATCTACTTCTAAAAAACGAGAAAAAACCAAACCTACACCTCGCATTTGACCTGCAACATATGTAAATGAAACTAAAAGCGCACAAAATATAGCTACACTTCTAGCCACATTAGAATAATATCTATCTCCAATAAAATCTGGAACTGTAAATTTTCCGAATTTTCGTAAATACGGCGCTAGTAATAAAGCCAGTAAAACATAACCACCTGTCCAGCCCATTAAATACACAGAACCATCATAACCACTAAAAGAAATAAGACCTGCCATTGAGATAAATGAGGCTGCAGACATCCAATCTGCGGCTGTTGCCAAACCGTTTGCTAATGGCGAAACGCCTCCACCTGCAACGTAAAACTCTTTCGTTGAACCTGCTCTGGTCCAAATTGCGATTCCTATATACAATGCAAAAGTGATTCCGACTAAAATCCATGTCCAAATTTGAATACTCATAATTTTATCTATTTTTCGTAAAATCCAAATTTTTTATCCAATCGATTCATTAATTTTATATAGACAAAAATTAAGATTACAAATACGTAAATGGCTCCTTGTTGTGCAAACCAGAAACCTAACTTAAAGCCTCCAAATCTAATAGTATTCAATTCTTCTACTAATAAAATCCCGAAAACAAAAGAAACTAAAAACCAAATAGACAACAGTATGGTTAGGTATCTTAAGTTTTCTTTCCAGTATTTTTTTTTATTTTCTGATTCCATCGTATAATTGATTCGTTTTTATTTATGATAATTTAAATTAAATAGTATATTTTTAACTAACCAAATTTTTCTTTTGGATAGTTCAATTAATTAATAACGTGGTAAAAATAAATATTAATCTCTACATGTAAAAATCAGTTAATTAAGGGTACTAAGATGACTAAAAAATACCAAATTATACCTTATCAGTAATAATTTTTAAATAATTAAAATACAATCTACTTAAAAAATACTAATTGATTGAAAATCTACTAATTTTTGAAACCTTAGTGCAATACTGGCACATAATTCTATTATTCTTTGCAGTCGCAATATTATACTCTTCCGTAGGTTTTGGAGGTGGCTCAAGCTATTTAGCGATTTTAGCACTAACAGGAATCGTTTTTACACAAATTAGAGCAACGGCTTTATTGTGCAACATTATAGTGGTAACCGGTAATGTCTATTTATTTATTCAAGGGAAAGAATTAGATTGGAAAAAAATAATTCCTTTAGTTTTTATAAGTATTCCACTAGCTTATTTGGGAGGGAAATTAAAAATAAGTCAGAATTTATTTTTTATATTATTAGGATTTACGCTACTTTTTGCGGCAATTACCATGTGGATTTCAAAAAGAATAATTTCTTCGGATGAACAGTCCTCAAAAATAAACACAACGAGAAATGCTTCTTTTGGTGGAGTTATTGGTTTTATTTCTGGAATGGTTGGTATTGGTGGAGGCATTTTTTTAGCGCCCCTTTTGCATTTAACAAATTGGGATACTCCAAAGAAAATTGCAGCAACCGCTAGTTTTTTTATTCTGGTAAATTCTATCGCTGGCTTATTGGGGCAATACTCTAATCCTGATTTTTATATCGATTGGAATTTAACATCCATATTATTAATTACTGTTTTTATTGGCGGACAAATTGGAAGTAGAATGAGCAACAATTACTTTACTCCTATTCAACTAAAAAAGGCAACCGCTATTTTGATTGCCCTTGTAGGAATTAGAATTTTAATAAAGTATTTTTTTTAATTATTTTTTCGTCGCTTTCATCACATTTCCTCCTTGATATAGAGTTAATGCAATTATTTCGCCTTTTTCATTTTTATGAAACTCAACCTCTGCTTTTACTACTTTTAAAAAGAATTTAGTTTCTAATGAAGCAAACAATTCAAATTGAGCTTGCCCAGTTGCTTGCGCAAACAATTGATTTTCTTTAGCAGTTATTGTTAAATCAAAACCAGGCTGAATTTCAAAAACACCTTCATACGTTTTTAAAACATCCGCAGAAACTGTAATAACTTCTTTTTCTTTAGGTGCTTTTTCATCTGTAAAAACCCCTGTTTCTCGGTTAATTCTATTTTTAAATAACGCTACTTTTTTTCCATCCTTTAAAGAAAAATCATAAGAAATAAAACCTTCTTCAAATGTAAAAGAAGTTGGCGAAGTTGGATATATCTTAAATAATTCTGGACTTCCTTCTCTTTGACTAAATAACTGCCCCTCTTTTAAAGTAATAAAACGTAAAATTTGATTATCAAACGCATAGGTTCCAACCCAATTATTTAATTGTTCTTTTGATAATTTTACCGCGCTACTTATATCAAATTTAGGTTTATTAATGGTTAAAGCTGCAATTTCTAGAGCTTTGGCTTCGGGTAATTGACAGCCACAATTAGAGAATACAATTACATATACATTTTCACTCGGCACAAAAATACCCATGGATAAATATCCAGGAATCGCCCCTCCATGTTCTATTGTTGGCACATCATTTATTTCATTAAGACTCCAACCATAGCCATAATTTATTTTATCGCCATTATTTAATCTATAATTGGTAAATGCTTTATTTATAGTTTCTTTTTTAACAAAAACATTGGTATGTATTGCGGTTTGCCATTTTAACATATCATCTACCGAAGACATGATTGATCCTGCAGCGTAAGGCAATGTTAAACTAATATATTGCGCATTTACAAACTCATCTGTTTTTTCATAACCAGAAGCTCTATTTTTAATCAATTTTGTATGACTTCCATAATAGGAAGATTTCATGTCTATTTTATCAAAAATTCTTTCTTGAATAAACTTCGGATACGAGGTTCCGCTAACTTTCTCTATAATGTAACCTAATATAAAATAGGCTGAATTGTTATATAAATATTTTTCTCCTGGATCAAAATCCATTGGTTCGTTCTTAAAAAAATCGATAAACTTTAACGGAGTTTCATCAATAGTCATTACTTTTCCAAAACTTTGAATGGACGTATAACTCTTAATCCCTGATGTATGCGTTAACAAATGATGCACGGTAATTTTCTTTCCGTTTGTTGGATAATCAGGAATAAATTTAGTGATTTCATCTTCTAAACTTAATTTTCCTTCTTCTAATAACATCAAAATTGAAACTGATGTAAATTGTTTTGTAATAGAACCAACTTCAAAAACATTTTCTGAAGTCATATTTACATCTAGTTCTAAATTCGCTTTTCCAAAAGCTTTTCGATATAAAATTTTTCCATCTTTTGCAACCAAAGCAGAAACACCCGTTTCATTACTTTTAAACTGATTGCTTAAAATTTTATCTATTTTAGCTTCTAAACTTTGTGCTTGACTACTATTGAAATAAAGCGCACAACTAATAATTAATACTGACGCTTTTAAAAAGGAGTGAATTTTCATGTATAAAATTTAAGTTGGTTGTTTTCTATAGGACGATCTAAAGGCTAATAAGTTACGACTTCACCAATAATGAAAAAAATACAACTACCTTTTAAGAGGATATTTCTACCTTTTAAAATATATTTATAGCACAAAATTAATCGAAAAAAATATTATCAATTATTTTCACCCTATTTATGTTGATTTTATTAGAGGCTTTTATTAGTTTTACTAACTTACTGTATATTTCTTTAGAATCAACAAAAGCAACAAAAAGGAATCAAAATAAAGTTAGAAAATTTGGAATTTTAATATGATTTTTTTAAAAACTTTATTGTTGTTTCTACTTGTTTCTATCATTGACTTCTTTCAAGCTCCTTTTTTTAAAACTGGCAGTATTGCGAATGTTGTAAAATTTGTATTTAACAGCCATAAAATAATAGTGTAATTAGGTGGCGGATTCATTATTTAAACAGCTATTAAAGAAATTTGACACACAATTGGAACTACCGATTTAGAGCATTCTGCGGGTGGAACTTCTAGTAGCAAAATAATCTTCTAACACAGTTATTACAAGTATTGTTTTAATGAATTTGGTTATTTATTTTGATTCAATTTTAGCGGCAATTGGTCCTACTAGCAAAATAAAAAACACAACTGCATATTATATATTCATCTTTAAAAAATAACATAAACTATTGTAAATGTATTATTTAGAGACTTCCAGCAAAATACGCTACTTAATAGTGCTTTTTTTTCTATTTAGTTTACCTATACTGAAATAATAAAATTCTATTTTGTTTAATGATTTATTCTTATTTTTAAACAAAAATTTCTTACTTTTGGATAAATAAATTTACATTCCCTAAAATTAAAATATTACTTCTCTAAGTTATTTGTATACACTGCAAACAAAACAATAAAAGAAGTTTTTTGGTTGATTGATTGAAACCGCTACTTAATTGTAGCGGTTTTATAATTTTAGATCTAGAATACTATCTTTAATTCTTTGCGCAGTAATCTGTAAAATCCTTTTATGAACTTCGGATAAATTAGCTGTATAAAACGTAAATTCATTCAAAGAAAAATGACCAATAATTAAACCTAAAGTCAAATTTTTAAAATTGTTATCCGTTTTGTAAACAGCTGAAACTCTACTTCTCTTTTTCTGATCTGTTAAAATAGAAAAATCAATTTTTCTTTTCTTTAAATAATTTTCAAAAGAAGCAATTAATAAATGATGCTGCATTTTTATAATAGGTCGAAGTATTTCATTTTGAAATTTTTCAATATCTAAGGTTCCTGCGTTTACTAAGTCTGCTAAAATTGGTCTTTCTTTTTTATTCATCTAATAATGTATCTAATTCTAATTGATAATCATATTGTAAATCTTCATGTAATTTCTCGATGGCTTTTTTGATCATTTTTATTTGAGAATCAAAAACATTTTGCAATCGCGCACTTCTCGTCATTGATGGTTTCATTTCTTTTAATTTCTTGCAGAAATACAATAACAATTCAGTTTCCGTTTCTTTCTTTTTAGAGTATCTAATATATTTTTTGGTAAGCGTTAAAATTTTTCTAGCACTTTTTCTGATATAGAAAAAACTCTTTGTATTTATCTCTAAAAAATGCACATCCATTTGATCCTTTATAGACTGAATATACGCATTTTCATCATGAGATTCAAACAATAAATACGTAAGTAGTTCTTTATTTTCTTTTTTAAATCTCGATAAATGCAAACACAACTCTTTCAACTCACTTGTAGATTTATGAGTTAATTCGTCTTTAAGTTGTTTTATGGTTACGGCTTTCAAATTTTGATATAAATAAAATGCCAGTTAGAGCAAAGCCGAGAACTACTAAAGCCTCCCGACTGTGCTCGAGCAGACACAGTAATGTTTTATTAAAATATATTATTTTTCACTAGGTATTTCTACCATTTCATTTACTTCGGCATTATAATCTATTCCATCAACTTTAAATCCAAATAGATTAAAAAAATCGTTGCTATAACCTTCTAAATCTCCAATTTCTGCCAAGTTTTCTGATGTTGCAATTTGCCATAATTTAAAAACTTCTGCTTGCACATCTTCACGCATTTCCCAATCATCAACTCTAATTCTTCCGTTATCGTCTAAATCTAAATTTCCTCCAAAAACTCTTTCACTATATAAACGTTGAATTTGTTCAATACAACCTTCATGAATTCCTTTGCCTTTCATCACTTTATACAATAATGAAATATATAAAGGAATTACAGGAATTGCAGAACTAGCTTGCGTTACCAACGCTTTATTTACAGAAACATAGGCTTTACCTCCAATCGACTTTAAATCGTTTGTGATCGTAAAAGCAGTTGCTTCTAAATGATCTTTTGCCGCACCGATGGTTCCTTTTCTATAAACAGCCTCCGTTAATTTTGGGCCAATATATGAATAGGCAATTGTAGTCGCGCCTTCTGATAATAAATTTTCTGCTTTTAAAGCGTCTATCCACATTTTCCAATCTTCACCGCCCATTACCGCAACTGTATTTGCAATATCATCTCCTTCTGCTGGGTTTATAGAAATTTCTGAGACCTTTCCTGAATGAAAATCTACCGTTTTGTTCGAAAAAACTCCGTCAATTGGTTTTAAAACCGACTTAAAACGCTCTCCAGTATCTGGATGTGTTCTTACAGGCGATGCTAAACTATAAATTACCAAATCAATTTGACCTAAATCTTTTTTGATTACATCTAAAGTTTGTCTTTTTATTTCGTTTGAAAATGCATCACCATTTATACTTTTTGCATATAAACCAGCTTCATGAGCGTGTTTTTCGAAAGCTGCTGTATTGTAATAACCAGCAGAACCTGTTTTTCCGGGAGCGGATGGTTTATCAAAAAAGACACCAATTGTAGCAGCTTCTGATCCAAACGCGCTAGAAATTCTTGACGCTAAACCAAATCCTGTAGATGAACCTAAAACTAAAACTTTTTTAGCGCCATTTATTTTTCCTTTCGATTTTACGTATGCTATTTGATCTACAATATTTTTCTCACAACCAGTTGGGTGTGCCGTTAGACAAATAAATCCTCTCGTTCTTGGTTCTATAATCATTGTTTTTGTTTTTAGTTTGCTAAAAAAGCATTCACATTATTTTCAATTCTCTCCATCACATTTTCTGTGGATGCTTTTACAAACTTTTCGCCTGTAATTTGTTCAAATAATTCTATATATCTATTAGAAATTTCGATTATTTTCTCATCAGACATTTCTGGAACTTGTTGTCCATCTTGTCCTTGAAAACCATTTTCTATTAGCCATTGACGCACAAATTCTTTAGATAATTGCTTTTGAGATTCGCCTTTGTTTTGTCTTTGTTGATATCCATCCGCATAAAAATAACGCGAAGAATCTGGCGTATGAATTTCATCAATCAGCACAATTTTACCTTCTTTAGTTTTTCCGAATTCATACTTTGTATCTACCAAAATTAAACCCCGTTTTGCGGCAATTTCAGTTCCTTTTTCAAATAATTTTCGCGTGTAATCTTCTAAAACTAAATAATCCTTTTCTGAAACAATTCTGTTTGCTAAAATATCTTCTCTAGAAATATCTTCGTCATGTTCGCCATTTGCTGCTTTCGTTGATGGTGTAATGATTGGTAAAGGAAATTTATCATTTTCTTTTAATCCTTCAGCCATTTGCACCCCGCATAAAACTCTTTTTCCTGCTTTATACTCGCGTGCTGCATGACCAGACATATAACCTCTAATTACCATTTCTACCTTAAACGGTTCGCATAAATAACCAACGGCAACATTTTCGTCAGGATTTGCCAATAACCAATTCGGAACAACATCTGCAGTTTCATGCATCATTTTTGTTGCAATCTGATTTAAAATCTGACCTTTAAAAGGAATTTGACGAGGCAAAATAACATCAAAAGCAGATAATCTATCCGTAGCAACCATTACTAAAACGTCGTTATTGATATTATAAACTTCTCTAACTTTCCCTTTGTAAATTGATTTCTGATTTGGAAAATTAAAATTGGTTTCGTTAATTGTATTCATTTATTATGTTGTTGTTTGTTGATGGTTTTTTTGTTGATGGCTGCAAAAATAAACTAAACACAATTAACCAACAACTAAAAACCAATCACTATTCTGTCTCAATACTTTTATAAGCGGCTATAATTTCCCTCACTAATTTATGTCTTACAATATCTTTATCATCTAAATATACTTGCGCAATTCCGTTAATATCTTTTAAAGCCAACAAAGATTCTTTTAAACCAGAAACTTGTTTTCTTGGTAAATCAATTTGCCCTGGATCGCCAGTAATAATGAATTTTGCACTTTTACCCATTCTCGTTAAAAACATCTTCATTTGGTTATGGGTTGTGTTTTGAGCTTCATCTAAAATAACAAACGCATTGTCTAAAGTTCTACCTCTCATAAATGCCAAAGGTGCTATTTGAATAATCCCTTTTTCTAAATGAGATTCAAGTTTTTCATGCGGAATCATATCTCTTAAGGCATCATATAAAGGTTGCATATAAGGATCTAATTTCTCCTTTAAATCACCCGGAAGAAAACCTAAATTTTCGCCAGATTCTACAGCAGGTCTCGTTAAAATAATTTTTCGAACTTCTTTTTCTTTTAATGCTCTAACCGCCAAAGCAACGGCAGTGTAGGTTTTACCAGTTCCTGCAGGACCAACTGCAAACAACATGTCATTTTTTGCCATTAACGTAACCATTTTACGCTGATTTTCTGTTTGTGGCCTTATCAATTTCCCATTTACACCATGCACTAAAACATCTTTTGCAAATTTTGTTGCAACCGACTTTTCTTCATTTCCATTGGACGTTAAAATTTGTTCAATGCTATTTTCATCCAACTTGTTGTATTTATTGAAGTACTTTATTAATCGTTCAAAACGGATTTCGAATTCATCTAAAACGGATGCTTCACCAAAAATTTTTAATTTAGATCCACGAGCAACTATTTTTATTTTTGGAAAAAACCTTTTTAACTGCTCAATAGTACTGTTTTGTGCGCCAAAAAAGTCTTTTGCACTTATGTCTGTTAACTCTATAATGCGTTCGTTCAAATGTTTAAATTTTTTAGATTATTAGTAAGAATTATTAATTTAAAAATAGTCATTAAAACTAGTAAATTGATTAGATTTGCGTAAAATAATCAACAACTTTTACACAACTAATTAACAGCAAAAAATTCAATGCCTTTTATCACTTTAACTACAGATTTCGGAACGAAAGACCACTTTGTTGGGGCTGTAAAAGGAGCTATCTATTCTGAGCTAGCTGATGCTAAAATTGTTGATATAACGCACGAAATATCTCCATTTAATATTACTGAAACGGCTTATATTTTAAAGAATTCTTATAAAAGTTTTCCCGAAGGAACGATTCATATTGTTGGCGTGGATTCAGAGTTAAGTGAAGACAACAAACACATTGCAATTGAACTAGATAAACATTTTTTTGTATGCCCTGATAACGGAATTATCTCAATGATAGCATCGGAAATTCAGCCAACAAAAATTGTAGAAATTAATATTCACGATCGAATTGAAAGTAGTTTCCCTGTATTAGATGTTTTTGTGCAAGTTGCCTGTTTTATTGCACGAGGAGGAAATTTAACGGTTATAGGCAAAGAAATTACGGAGTTTAAAAAGTTGGTTGAAATTCAGCCAAAAGTAAATCAAGCGCAAACACAAATAATTGGTGGTGTTGTTTATATAGATAATTACGGAAATGTAATTAGCAACATCAGTAATAAAATGTTTAATGACATTGGTAAAGGCCGAACTTATAAAGTAAGTGCATCTCGGTACTCTTTTAATAAAATCTATAAGAAATACAATGAAATTACCGGTAACGACCTGCAAGATGCAAGACAGTTTGATGGCAATAAATTGGCCATTTTTAACTCTGCTGGTTTTTTAGAAATAGCCATTTACCGAAGTAATTTAAATACGGTTGGTGGTGCTTCAAGTTTATTAGGCTTGGATTATAGAGACCCAATAATTATCGAGTTTTTTATGCAATCCAAAACAGAATACACCCTTTTAACTTAAAACTATGTTTGTTAGAATTGTTAAAATGAGTTTTCACTCCAAACATATTAATGAATTTTTAATACTGTTTGAAGAAAAAAAAGAATTCATTAGAAACTCTGATGGATGCCAATTACTTGAATTATATCAGGATAAAACAAACCAAGAAATATTTTTCACCTATTCTTATTGGGAAAACCAAAGTGATTTAGAAAATTATAGAAACTCAAGTTTATTTAAAAGCGTTTGGGCAGAAACTAAAACGTTTTTTAATGATAAACCAGAAGCTTGGAGTGTTGATAAAAAAGTGAGCTTGCAATAAATACTAACATTAAGTAATATTATAAAGATGGATTTCAATTTCACCCCTTTTCCTGTTTTAGAAACAGAAAGATTAACTTTAAGAGCATTAAATTTAGACGATGCTAAAGCAATTTTTGGTTTAAGAACCAACAAAGAAGTTAATGAATTTATTGATAGAAAAACACCAAATAACCTTTCTGAAACAAGAGCATTTATAGATCGTATTTCTAGTTTAACGATAAATAATAAAGGTATTTTTTGGGTAATTGAATCCAAAAGCAACCATCAATTAATAGGAACCATAGGCTTACGTAATTTTGAAGATGAAGAAGAGTATGCAGAAATTGGTTATGAATTAGATCCAATTTATCAGCAAAAAGGTTTTATGAGTGAAGCTTTTGAAGCAATTTTAGAATTCGGATTTCAAGAAATGGAATTAAAAACCATAGAAGCATTTACGCACAAAAATAATTCTGATTCTATTTCGTTGTTAAAGAAACAAGATTTTGTTTTTCAACCAGATATTAAAGATGAAGGTTTTGAAAATAATATTAGTTATCGACTTATACAATAGTCCACGACAAGCTCAGGCTGACATTTTATTTATTAATTGTAACTAGATTAAAAAAAGTTAAAATATCATACTGAGATTGTCGAAGTGTATTTTAAACAAATAAAAAATTACAACTTGATTGCCATTTTAAAAAAAGAATTCAATTCATTTTTTGCATCGCCAATTGCCTATTTAGTGATTGGTGTTTTCTTGCTGACAAATGGTTTATTCTTATTTATTTTTAACGACGATTTCAACATCTTAAATGCTGGTTTTGCTGATGTAACTCCATTTTTTTATTTAGCACCGTGGATTTTTCTCTTTCTGATTCCTGCTGTAACCATGAAAAGTTTTGCTGATGAATTTAACAACGGAACCATAGAACTTTTAAAAACAAAACCTGTATCTGATTGGCAAATCGTTTTGGGTAAATTTGTAGCATCGCTGCTTTTAGTTATTACTGCAATTATCCCTACTTTTATATATGTTTATACCGTTTATAAATTAGGTAATCCTACCGGAAACATTGATTTTGGGAGCACTATTGGTTCTTATATTGGCTTGCTTTTTTTAGCGGCTACGTACACATCGATTGGGTTATTTACATCTACTTTATCAAAAAATCAAATTGTTGCATTTATTTTAGGCATTTTCATAACATTTTTCCTTTTCTTCGGATTTGATGCAATTGCGACCTCTTTTGGAAACAGCAGTTTAACCATTAAAAACCTCGGAATTAACGAACATTTTAAAAGTATCTCTAGAGGCGTTATTGATACAAGAGATCTTATTTACTTTTTAAGTGTAACTATCTTTTTTTTATTCATTACTAAAACGAGATTAGAAAATGAATAAGAAGCTAAAAAATAGTCTATTTCTGATTATTGGTTTAATCGCTATCAACGTCATCAATCAATCATTTTACCAACGTTTTGATTTAACCCAAGACCAACGTTACACCCTTTCTGAAACTACAAAAACCATTCTTTCTAAGGTTGATAAACCACTTTTTATAACTGTTTATTTGGAAGGTGATTTTCCGTCCGAATTTAAAAGATTACAAGTTGAAACGCTTCAATATTTAGAAGAATTAGTGGCAAAAAACAGCAACATCATCATCAATTTCGAAAACCCTGATGAACAACGCGAAGACTTGATAAAAAGAGGAATGATGCCAAGTCAATTAACCGTTGAAGAAGAGGGTAAATTATCCGAAGCAATTATTTTTCCTTGGGCAGAAATTAACTTTGGCTATCAAACAAAAACGATTTCTTTATTGCCAACTGCAATCGTAGCAAGTCAAGAAGAACAGTTGCAAAAAGCGATTGAAAATTTAGAGTATAGTTTTAGCAATGCTATAAGTTCCATAACTCAAAAAGAACAAAAAACAATTGCTTTTTTAAGTGGAAACGGACAATTAGCAGATATTTATTTGATTAGTTTTTAAGTAAAGTTTCTAAAAAATACAAATTAGCAAAATTTACGTTGGATTCTGTAGTTAAAAATCCGCAGAAAACCTTGCAAGAATTAAACGCTTTTGATTTGGCAATTATTGCAAAACCAACTCAAAAGTTTACTACCGAAGAGAAGTTTACTTTAGATCAATTTATTGTAAACGGCGGTAAAACATTGTGGATGATAGACAATGTTCAAGCAGATCAAGATAGCTTATTGACCACTGGGAAAATGTTGGCATATCCAAGAGATTTAGATTTAACAGATTTATTATTTTCGTACGGAATTCGAATCAACACAACACTCATTAAAGATTTATATGCCGCAAAAATTGCGCTAGCAACAGGTAAAGTTGGCAACCAAACTCAGTTTCAAAATTTAGATTGGTTTTACCATCCGTTAGTAAGCGGAAATCCAAATAATGCGATCACAAAAAATATTGTTCCTGTAAGATTACAATTTGCAAATCAGATTGATACGCTTAAAAATAATATTAAAAAACACCTTTATTAATGAGTTCTCCTTTAACTCAAAAAATAGGAACGCCCACAATTATTGAGTTGCAATCTATTGCTGATGAGCCTCTGGAACAAGAGTATGTTTCAGGGCATCAATTGTTTGCTGTTTTACTAGAAGGCAATTTTAAATCAGCTTATAAAAACCGTATAAAACCTTTCGAAACCCCAGTTTTTAAAGAGAATTCAAGCACTAATAAAATGATTGTTATTGCGGATGGAGATATTGCTAAAAATCAGGTTCTAAAAGGAAAACCTACGGATTTAGCGAGAGATAAATGGACGAATGAAGAATTTGGAAATAAAGACTTTCTTTTAAATTCTGTTGATTATTTGTTGGATGATACTGGTTTAATCGAATTAAGAAATAAGACTCTAAAAATTAGTATTTTAGACAAACAAAAAGCCTACAAAGAGCGAATATTTTGGCAGTTTTTAAATGTTGCTTTTCCGCTTATTTTACTGTTTACTTTTGGATTTATTTTTAATTACTTGAGAAAAAGGAAATATAGTTAGCGGTTGTTGGTTGTTCGTTGTTGGTGAAAATGAAAAAATCTCGATACAATTTTATCTAAAAATCGAAAATCACTCGAACTGACAAACTTACTGTCATTTCGAAATGAGCTTTTTTAAGCGATTGAGAAATCTCTTATAAAAAGATAATTGATAAAGATGTTCTTCCTCGTATTTCGTAAGAATGACAAAACTCTTCAACTTTAAAACTCAGAAATTTTGTTACTTTGTTACTTCTCAACCTTAAATACTAAGCAAATCATCATGAATAAAAGTATAATCTAGGACGACTTGCACTTTCTTAGAACTAATAATTTTCCATTCGTACACTTCATTATCTTCAAATTCAAGAACCTCAAAATCATTACTTAATTTAGCTATTGTATAAAATTCTCTTCTCGTTGGATGATGATTAGAACACGCATTAAAAGTTTCATTCCAGCAATTTTGAGCAATAATTTCATGAATAATTTCGATACAATCTTCTTTATGAATCATGTTCACGAAACCCTTAGGTTGCGGAATTTTTCGACCGTTTTTGAACCAATTTGAAGGATGCCTTTCATCACCGAACAAACCAGCAAAACGAATGATTGTTGTTTCAAAAAAAGTGTTTTCTCTAAATAAATTTTCAATTTCTGATAACGGAGTTTTTAATACCTCATCTTCTTCTGTGATTACTTTATTTAACATTCCGTATACAGAAGTAGAACTAATAAAAATCACTTTTTGAATGCTAGAACGTTCAATTTGAACAATCAAATTTTCGAAACCATCAATATCCTTTGAAGTAATTGCTATGATTAAAATATCCGATTTTAAAAAATCATCAAACTCTTCAAAGTCAGAAATATCAACGATATAAGGATCAATATGATTGAGCTCTAAAAGGGCTAATTTTTCTTCCGTTGTGGTAGAACCTTTTACAGCATAGCCTTCATCTAACAAAGAAATAGCTAATGATTTCCCTAACCAACCACAACCTAAGATACTAACATTTTTCATCTAAATTCCATTATTTAAATTCTTATCTTTAACAAAGATACAATCCATTATTTTAAGGTTTTGTTAACAATTCTATTTTTTTTTAAATCGTAGATTTATCAAAATTAATAAATTCAAATACCATGAAAAAAATACTATTAAGTTTATTTGTAGTAGCAATTGCTTTTTCTACAAATGCACAAAAAAAAGTACCTGCTAGTCCGTCTCAGAAAATTGAGCAAACGATAGGTTTTACAACAATATCTGTAGACTATTCTAGACCCGGCGTAAAAGACCGAACTATTTTTGGGGATTTAGTTCCTTTTGGTCAAGTTTGGAGAACAGGCGCAAATGCTAGTACAAAAATAACTTTCAGCAAAGATGTGATGGTTGGTGATGCAAAATTAACAGCTGGTACGTATGCTTTGTATACCATACCAAATGAAGAATCTTGGGATGTTATTTTTTATACGGATACTAAAAATTGGGGAGGTCCAAAAGAATGGGATGAAGCTAAAGTTGCAGCAAAAGTTTCTGCGGAAGTAATGTCAGTTCCTGATACTATTGAAACTTTTACGATTATGTTTGATGATGTGAAAGACACAAGTACGGTTTTAGGTTTACTTTGGGAAAACACCTACGTTGGTGTACAAATTGATGTAACTAATTAAGTTCTAAAACATCGAATTTTATAATCTCAAGTGAAAGCTTGAGATTTTTTTGCTTAAAAAAAACTATATTTCTTCTGCTCTTCAATAAAAATAAAAGCAATTAAATTTTCTTAATAGGGCGTTTTTTCACCCTAATACTCCAAACCAATAATATTCCTTATGGAATCTAGGGTATGTATCAAGTTTTTAGAAAATTCAAAAGTCATCACATCACTTTCTTTTTTGTCCTCTCTTAACAATTGATTAAAATGTGCCGCTTCAAAATCATAGCCAATGGTTCTGTAGCCAAAATCGATAATTTCTTCATGTTTACCTTCAATAATAGTTATTGTTGAAGGCGCGTGAAATTGTGTATTAATTTTCACAATTGCTGTATCAAAAGTAAAAATTGCCTCTGTTTTTGTTTCTTCCAATAACGAACTTTTTAAAGTTGCTTTGGCTCCTTTATAATAAAAAATCATATTACAATCTGAATCTGCTCCTGTTTCAAAGAAAGAAGCTTTTGCTTCAATATTTTCAGGAACTCCTAAAGTTGATAATGCTGCGAAAATTGGATAAATTCCGATGTCTAACAAACTTCCACCTCCAACTTCTTTTTTAAAAACTCTGCCATTTTTATTATATATAGGATGAAAACCAAAATCAGCTTCTAAACTTTTTAACTTTCCGAATTTTTCATTCTTAACAATCTCTAAAACGTAATTAAAATGTGGTAAAAAGAACGTCCATAAAGCCTCCATTAACAACACCTTATTTTCTTTGGCAACAGTAATCATTTCTGTAACTTCTTGCAAATTCATGGCAAATGGTTTTTCGCACAAAACTGCTTTTTTATGTTGCAAACAAAGTATGGAATGTTCTTTGTGAAAACTATGCGGAGTAGCAATATAAACAGCGTCAACATTCGCATATTTTGCCAATGCTGCATAAGAATTATATGCTTTTTTCACTTTGTATTTCTGTGCAAATTCGTCAGCACTTTGCTGATTTCTAGAAGCAACAGCTGCTAATTCAGTGTTTTCTAAAGTGGCTAAATCTGTTGCAAATTTGTGGGCGATTTTTCCTAAACCTATAATTCCCCAACGTATTTTTCTTTTTTCCATAATTTACTCAATTCCTATTGATTCTAATTCTTCAATTTTACTACCGTTTGAAGGAATAAAAAACTGCAATAGAATTGCAATGCCCATTACCAAAGCACATCCTAATAAATTTAACCATAAATATGGCAACCAGTCTAATATAAAAACCCCAATAATTAGAACTTGTGTAATTAGTGCCGCTATAAAAACAGCATTCCCTTTTACAAATTTGATAAAAAATGCTAACAAGAAAATACCTAAAACATTTCCGTAAAAAATAGAACCTATGATGTTTACTAGCTGTATTAAATTATCAAATAAATTGGCGATACAAGCCACTGAAATCGCGAGAATTCCCCAAGCCAGCGTAAACCATTTTGATGCTTTTACGTAATGCCCTTCGCTCTTCTCATCTTTTACATTTCGCTTGTACAAATCCATCGCAGTTGTGCTTGCCAATGCATTTAATTCGGACGCTGTAGATGACATTGCCGCCGATAAGATTACAGCTAATAAAAGTCCGATTAATCCTCTGGGTAAATTGTTTAAAATAAAATGAATAAACACGTAATCTTTATCATTCGATTCTATTTTTTTTAAGTCATTTTCATTAGAAATCTTATCGATAATTTCTTTCGCAGCTTCCTTAATTTCTAAATCTCTTGCATTTAAGTCTTGAATTTCTTCTTTATCAGCAACTTGAAAACCATCCCTAAAAATTACTTTTTTAGTGTTTTCAATAGTAACATGTTCTGCTTCTAATTGTTGATATTCCTCAACATATTTAGACTTTAATACTTCTTCATTTGCTCCTGGATTAAAATTTAATGGCGACGGATTAAATTGATAAAAAACAAAAACCATCACACCAATTAACAGGATAAAAAACTGCATTGGCACTTTTAACAATCCGTTAAAAATTAAACCTAACTGACTTTCTCTAACAGATTTTCCTGATAAATAGCGCTGCACCTGACTTTGATCTGTTCCAAAATAGGATAACATTAAAAAGGTTCCTCCCAAAATTCCTGTCCAAACCGTATATCTATTACTCAAATCAAAAGAGAAATCTAACACTTGCATTTTATCACTTGCACCCGCAATTTCTAATGCTTTTGTAAACGTAATATCCGCAGGAAGCTGACTCATAATCATATAAAAAGCAATGACCATCCCTATAAAAATGATAATCATTTGTTGTTTTTGCGTAACATTTACTGCTTTTGTTCCGCCAGAAACGGTGTAAATAATTACTAAAAAACCAATGATAATATTTAAAGTTAGTAAATCCCAACCTAAAACTGCGCTTAAAATAATTGCCGGCGCAAAAATGGTAATTCCCGCTGATAAACCACGTTGAATTAAAAATAAAATGGCCGCTAAACTTCTCGTTTTTAGATCGAATCTTCCTTCTAAAAATTCATAGGCTGTGTATACTTTCAATTTGTGATAAATTGGGATAAAAACCACGCAGATAATTACCATTGCAATTGGCAATCCGAAGTAAAATTGCACAAAACCCATTCCGCTATGAAAAGCCTGTCCAGGAGTTGATAAAAACGTAATTGCGCTTGCTTGCGTTGCCATGACTGACAGCCCAATGGTCCACCACTTTGAGTCGTTTCCTCCTTTTATATAATCTGTTACGTTGCTATTTTTTCTGGTAGCATACGTTCCGTAAGCTACAATAAACAAAAGTGTTCCTGCAAGAATTACCCAATCTATATAATGTAATTTGCTCGTAATATCCATCAATTAAACTGTAAAATAATTAGTGATCAAAAAGAATATAATGATGTACACAAGATTTGCAATTAACACAAAACTGTATTCTTTTTTCCAAGTGTATTTTTGTTCTTTCATTTTTATGTGATTTTTTTTTGAAGCTATTTCCCGCTTTTCACTATATCTTTTTGCTGAAAAAGCAAAAAGGATGCCGTTTCAATCAGGGCTATACCTATCTATTTGGGCTTGTCATTACTCCTTGATTTCTTCTTTTATTTCAATCTCCCGTTTTTGAACAGACAACATATTTGCAAATAATTTATACGCTCCAGAAACTCCAGCAGGCAGCTCTCTAAAGAAACTTAAACCTGTATAAATGTAATTTCCTTTCCCATATTTTGCGATTAATAAACTTCCGGTTTTAGCCGTTTCTCCTTTGTCATTCATAGAAAAAATTGGCGAATATTCTTCGCTCCAAGAATCAGGGAAATACAAGCCTCTTTCTTGAACCCAACCATTAAAATCATCCTTTGTAATTTTATTAGGAAAATTTAAGATTTCATGATTTTCATCTATAATTTCAACTTCCGCAAATTCGTCTGTAACTCTGTCATTTGATAATCCTAAAGAATATGGAGCACCAACATCTACGCCTCTATCTGTGTTGTATTGCACAATCAAATTCCCTCCTTTTTCAACATATTCTAATAAGAATTTCTGTTTGAATTTTAGTTCATCAACAACATTATAAGCTCTAATTCCTAGAACAATTGCATCAAATTTCTGTAAGTTATTTTCATCTATTTTTGATGGATTTATTTCTACAACCGTATATCCTATTTGTCTTAAACTTTCAGGAATTGCATCGCCTGCGCCATTTATATAACCAATATAACTTCCTGATTTTTTTATATTTAAACGAACAATTTTGGCTTCAGAATTTAATAAAATAGCCTGTTTCGGAATGTGATTGTAGTTAATTTCAATTAATTCTTTTTGATATATTTTTTCTCCTGAAGTTGCGATAACCTTCAACTTTCCTTCTGATTCATTTTTTGGCGGACTTACTAAAAACTCAACCGTTTTTTTATCATTTTTTTGTTCAATACTAAAAGCTATTTCTCTGGGTGATACACTCCAACTTTCTGGAACTTGTAAACTTAATCTTCCGTTAACGTAGTTTTCTCCCGCCCTTACTTCTACACCAATTTTTTTAGGAATGCTGTCAGAAAAAATAAGTACTTTGTCTTTTATTTTTGTAGTTATTTTTGGCAAAATTTCAAAAGGTTCATAAATTTCCCCTTTATCTCGTTCTGCATATCGCACTACAACATCTTTAGAAATTGAAATTGTCATGTAATTTATGATCAGATTAAAATCTATTTTTACAGCTCTTGAAGCTTCTGGCTGCCCTATTAATTGGTGATTATCTACTTTATACATCCCTAAAGTACCTTGCTCTTTTAACCAATAAGGATCAGAAAATTCATCCGTTTTTAATAAAATAGTTTCTTTAAAAACTACCTTTTTATTTTGTGATAATTGTAAACCCTTATACAGGATTTTTTCATCAATAGTTGATGTAATTGAGGTAAGCTCTATTGCTGCATTACTTCTATTTAAAACCTCAAACTCTACTTCTATATTAGAATTTGGTATTCCAGAAGCACTTGTTGCTGAAGCTTCTAAATACAAACCTGCACTGGCTTCAATGATTTCTTTAAGTTGTTTTTCTTTAATTTCCCGCCAATAAGTATCTTCTAAATTCTCAATCATTTTATAAGCTTCCATCAATTTTGGTAAATGTTTAGACGGATTTACAAAATCAAATTTTTCTTCAATATCATATAAAATAGCACCAACTTCTCCTCCGTTATTAATACGATTCCATGTTGTATTAATTCCTGAAAATATATCATTTTTATCTTTTAAAGGATCACCTTTTAAAAACTCTACATATTCTGTCTGCTCTCCTCTCGTGGTTACTCTTCCAAAACCTTGGCACAAATGCTGGCTACTTGCCATAGACGCTAACTCATTATTAGACAACCCTTTTAAAGGATAATAGACACCAACATCAAAAGAAGTTAACTTCCCAATTGTAGCCGTATCAAAGTCCTCTTGATTTTTATAAAACCAAGAAGATGTGTTAAAAAATAAACGTTTTGGTTGCCAAACTTTAGTGTAATTTAACTGATTAGAATACTGAGCAGTATCGCCAACTTTATCAAAAGCTTCCACACTTAACATGGCTGAAGCTGTATGATGCCCATGCGTTGAACCGGGTGTTTTATGATTAAATCGATTAATAATTACATCTGGTTTAAAAGTTCTAATTACCCAAACAACATCGCTTAAAACTTTTTCTTTATCCCAAATTTTTAAGGTTTCATCTGGGTGTTTAGAATAGCCAAAATCATTCGCTCTTGTAAAAAATTGCTCGCCACCATCTATATTCCTTGCAGCCAATAATTCTTCTGTTCTTATAACACCTAACAATTCGCTAATTTCCGGACCAATTAAATTCTGACCTCCATCTCCTCTAGTAATCGATAAATAACCAGTTCTTGCTTTTACATTATTTGCTAAATAGGCAATTAAACGTGTGTTTTCGTCATCTGGATGTGCAGCTATATATAAAGCAGTTCCTAAAAAATTAAGTTTTTGAATCTTTTCGTAAATCTGGTTTGATGTTAATTTTTGAGGCTTTTGAGCAGAAACTGTGCTAAAAATCAGTAGCAAAAAAAGAGTAAAAAAAAAGATATTTTTCATTTGTTTAGTTTGATAAGCTAACAAAAATAGCTTTTTTATGGCCTAAAGCCACTAATTAACATAATTATAACATTTTAAATTCATTAACAAAGTAAGGATAACCTGTTGATAAAATAATTTTTAAAGTCACTTTTTTAGAATATATTTGTAACTCGAATCAAGAAAAAAATTAAATGAAATTTATTGTATCAAGTTCGCAATTATTAAAACAACTACAAGTTTTAGGTGGCGTTATAAATAGCAACAACACATTACCAATTTTAGATAACTTTTTATTTGAAATTTCTAAAAATCAGTTAAAAGTTTCAGCATCAGATTTAGAAACAACAATGAGTTCTTTAGTCGATGTAGAAAGTGACAGTGCTGGTTCAATAGCCGTTTCTGCACGTTTGTTGTTAGATACTTTAAAAACATTTCCAGATCAACCTTTAACATTTAAAACCGAAGGTACAAACACCATTGAAATTAGTTCTGATCAAGGTAAATATGACATGGCTTATTTTGGAGGAGATGAGTTTCCTAAAGCGGTTTCCTTACCATCACCAAGCAAAACTGTAATTCCTGCACATATTTTAGGAACTGCAATTTCGAAAACAATTTTTGCTGCTGGAAATGATGATTTACGTCCTGTAATGAGCGGAGTCTTTTTTCAATTTAGCTCACAAAGTTTAACTTTTGTTGCTACAGATGCTCATAAATTGGTGAAATATTCTAGAACGGATGTTACTGCAGATCAAACTGCGGAATTTATTATGCCAAAAAAACCTTTAAATTTATTAAAAGGAATTTTAGGTGGTTCTGATAGCGAAGTTACCATCGAATATAATGATGCAAATGCTAAATTCACGTTTGATAATGTGGTGTTAGTTTGTCGATTAATTGACGGAAAATATCCAAATTACGAAGCTGTAATTCCGAAAGAAAATCCGAATAAATTAACTGTTGATAGAGCTTCTTTCTTAAACTCTGTAAGACGTGTTTCTATTTTCTCTAGTAAAACAACACATCAAATTCGTTTAAAAATGGCAGGAACTGAGTTAAATATTTCTGCTGAAGATTTAGATTTTTCTAACAAAGCAGATGAACGTTTAAGTTGTGATTATCAAGGTGATGATATGCAAATTGGTTTTAACTCTCGTTTTTTAAGCGAAATGTTAAACAACTTAAATTCTAACGAAGTTTTAATAGAAATGTCTTTGCCAAACAGAGCAGGAATTTTAACTCCTATAGATGGAACTGACGAAGGTGAGCAAGTTACAATGCTTGTAATGCCCGTCATGTTGAATAATTAATATACTTAGTCTTTTTTGCCTTAAAGTGATAAATCATTTCTGCGTTTAAAAGAATCCATAATATTTTGAAACCACAACTTTTTAGTTGTGGTTTTTTGTTTACATTTAGCAAATGAATTTCCTAGCCCATTTATATTTATCAAAAAATAACCCCAATATTATGATTGGCAACTTTATAGCAGATCATATTAGGGGTAATAATTATGAAGAATTTTCTAAAGAAATTCAGCAAGGAATTCTATTACACAGAGAAATAGACACTTTTACAGACGCTCATAAAATTGTTAGAAAAAGCAAAAGACGTTTACACAAACGTTACAGACATTATGATGGTGTGATTATCGATATTTTTTTCGATCATTTTTTAGCAAAAAACTGGGCAGATTACTCCGCTATTCCTTTGGATTTGTATACAAATTCCATCAATCATTTTTTCGATAAAATTTCATCAGAGTTACCTGTAAAATCAAAACAATTTATTAAATATATGATTGAATATAACATTCTTTTCAATTATCAATTTGAAGACGGAATTGAAAAAGTTTTAAACGGAATGAACAACAGAACCCAAGGAAAATCTCAAATGAATTTAGCCATTGAAGATTTAAAAATTTTGCACAGAGAATTTGAAGATGATTTTACGATTTTCTTCAAAGATTTAATAGCGCACACTAATCAAAAATTAATAGAAATTAAAAATTGTTAGATGAAAAAAATAATTTTAGTATTCGCATTTTCTTTATTGTTGATAAACTGCAAAACAGCAACTAAAAAAGAAAAAATTATCGGCTTGATAGCAGAAAAAGCTATGGTAGTTTCTGCTAGAGAAGAAGCCTCTAAAATTGGTTCAGCTATTTTACAAAAAGGCGGAAATGCTTATGATGCAATGATTGCCACTCATTTAGCTTTAGCAGTTGCATATCCCGTGGCTGGAAATATTGCAGGTGGTGGATTTATGGTATATAGAAATGCAGATGGTACTAAAGGCACATTAGATTTTAGAGAAAAAGCACCTTTAGCTGCTCATAAAGACATGTATTTAGATTCTCTTGGCAATGTAATTGAAGGTAGAAGTACTTTTGGTGCAAATGCAGTTGGGGTTCCTGGTTCTATCGCCGGAATCTTTGAGGTCTATCAAAAATTTGGAACCTTACCTTTTAAAGATTTAATTCAGCCGGCTATCGATTTAGCAAGAAATGGAATTACAATTACTAAAAATCAAAGTGAAGGTTTAAGCGATGCAAAAAAAGCGTTTCAAGCCGTGAACAACTATGAAACTATTTTCGAAAAAGATTGGAAAAAAGGCGATGTTTTTAAACAAGAAGAATTAGCACAAACCTTAGAGCGAATTCGCGATTTTGGAAAAGACGGATTTTACAAAGGTGAAACTGCCAATTTTTTGGTAAACTATATTACAGAATTAGGTGGAATTATTACACACGAAGATTTAGAAAAATACCGAGCAGTTTGGAGAAATCCAATCACCTTTGCATATAAAAATCATACAATTACAACAATGCCTTTACCTTCTAGTGGAGGAATTTGTTTGGCGCAAATTTTAAAATCAATAGAACCTTATGATGTGTCTAAATATGAACATAACTCAACAAAATATGTACAATTAATTACAGAAGCAGAAAGAAGAAGTTATGCCGACAGAGCTCATTATTTAGGCGATGTAGATTTTGTAAAAGTACCTGTAGATAGCTTAATTGATCTGAATTATATCAATAAAAGAATGCGAAATTTTTCTTGGGATAAAGCAACTCCTTCATCCGAAGTTTCACAAGGGAATATTTTAGGATATGAGAGTGATCAAACCACACATTATTCTATTGTAGATCAATTTGGAAATGCTGTTTCAGTTACTACAACACTAAATACTGGGTATGGCTCTAAAGTGGTTGTAAAAGGTGCTGGTTTTATTTTAAATAACGAAATGGACGATTTTAGCAGCAAACCGGGTGTACCAAATGTGTATGGTTTGGTAGGTACTAAAGCAAACGCAATTGCAGCAGAAAAAAGAATGTTAAGCTCTATGACTCCCACAATTGTAGAAAAAGATGGTAAGTTAAAAATGGTTGTTGGAACTCCTGGAGGTTCTACAATTATAACTTCTGTTTTACAAAATATTTTGAATGTAATTGAGTATGATATGGGCATGCAAGAATCTGTAGACAAAGCTAGATTTCATCACCAATGGTTGCCAGATATTATTAGAATGGAACCAAATGGTTTTGATAAAATAACAAAGACAAAATTAGAATCTTTAGGATATTATATTTACGAAAAAAATTCTCTTATTATTGGTAAAGTAGATGCTATTTTAGTTTTACCAAATGGAAAATTAGAAGGAGGTGCAGATAAAAGAGGTGATGATGCAGCTGCTGGGTTTTAAGCTTTAGACAAAACTTTTAAACTTTGAAACTAAAAATATGACAACACAACCATTTCACTTAGCAATTCCAGTACAAAACTTAGAAAAATGTAGAACTTTTTATAGAGATGTTTTAAACTGTGAAGAAGGGCGTAGTTCTGAACATTGGGTAGATTTTAATTTCTTCGGACATCAATTAGTGATTCATCAGAAGGAAGACTTTAAACCCGAAAGAATTTCAAATCCTGTTGATGGCCATGATGTTCCTGTTCCTCATTTTGGAGCCGTTTTAACTTGGGAAGATTGGCACACTTTAGCTGATCGTTTAAAAGCTGCAAATACAAAATTTATTATTGAACCTGGAATTCGTTTTCAAGGAAAAGTTGGTGAGCAAGCTACTATGTTTTTTAACGATCCAGAAAATAATGCATTAGAATTCAAAGCATTTAAAGACATTAGTCAACTGTTTGCAAAGTAATCGATTAATAGCTTTTAAAATACCCATATTTTTAAATTACTTTTTTTTATCTTTAGAGTCACATACTTAAAATTTATCATCATGAAAAAAATTCTTATTTTAATATCAATTTTCATGTCATATATGAGTCTGTCACAAAATACTCGTTTATTAAGACAACCAACACTTTCTAAAACAGATATTGTATTCGTTTATGGCGCAGATTTATGGAAAGTACCAGTAAATGGTGGTAATGCAATTCGGTTAACAAGTGATACTGGAAATGAATCTGATCCACATTTTTCGAAAGATGGACAATGGATTGCTTTCACAGCAGAATATGATGGAAATACAGATGTTTTTTTAGTTTCGATAAATGGTGGCGAACCTAAAAGATTAACCTACCATCCATCCAAAGATTATGTGCAAGGTTGGACACCTGATGGAAAAATTTTATTTCGTTCAGATAGAGAATCTCGACCAACAGAAACCAATAAGTTTTACACAATTTCTACAAAAGGGGCACGCCAGAAGCTTTTGAAATTCCAAGAGCTGCTTATGGGAAAGTTTCTGATGACAATAAATACATTGCTTACACACCAATCACAAGTTGGGATGCTGAATGGAGAAATTACAGAGGTGGACAAGCAATGCCAATTTGGATTGTAGATTTAAAAACCAAAGAATTGATAAAAACGCCTCAATTGGATGGAGAAAGACATGTAAATCCTGTTTGGTTTAAAGGTGATGTTTTTTATATTTCAGAAAGAGATTACACAGCCAATATTTGGTCGTACAACATCAAAACAAAAGAAGACAAACAAATTACTTTTCACAAAAAATTTGATATTAAAAACATCGATGCAAATTCTAACGGAATCGTTTACGAACATAGTGGATATTTGCATTTATTAAACCCAGAAACGAAAGCAACCAATCAGATTAACATTACTGTTCAAGGAGATTTAAACTATTCTAGGGTAAGATGGATGAACGTTTCTGGTAAAGATTTAACAAACCCAAATGTTTCCCCAAATGGACAAAGAGCTATTTTTGAATATCGAGGAGAGATCTTTACAGTTCCTAAAGAAAATGGTACTTGGCGAAATTTAACAAACTCTTCTGGAGTTGCAGATCGTTCTCCAATTTGGTCTCCAAAAGGCAATAAAGTAGCTTGGTTTTCTGATAAAAATGGCGAATATGAATTGGTAATTGCAAATCAAGATGGCGAAAATCAAGAGTTTATAAAATTACCAAATCCTACTTTTTATTTTCAACCAGATTGGTCTTCAGATGAAAAACACATTGCGTACACAGACACCAATTTTGTGATTTGGCTCATCAATATAGAAACCAAAAAAATTACAAAAGTAGATGCAGATGGCTATGCACATCCAAACAGAACAATGAATCCGAAATTTTCTCCTGATGGAGATTGGATTGCCTATGCAAAACAAAATATAAATAATTATAAATCGATTTTTGCGTATCAATTAAGTACCAAAAAAATTGTTCAAATTACAGACCCAATTGCAGATGCTATTTCTCCAGTTTGGGATATTTCTGGAAAATATATTTACACCTTAGCAAGCACTGATTATGGTTTACAAACAGGTTGGTTAGATATGAGCTCTTACGATTCAAGTGTAACAAGAGCTCTGTACGCTGTGGTTTTAAGTGCGAATGATAAAGCACCTATTTTACCAAAAACAGATGAAGAAGAATTAAAAAAAGAGGAAGAAAATAAAGACGATAAAAATCGGAAAAAGAAAAAACAACAGATAACAAGACAGTTATTGATGAAAATGGATTGTTTAACAGAGTTGTTCCTTTAAAGCTACCTTTAAGAAATTATGTTGCTTTACTAGAAGGTCCAAAAAACAAGATATTTATTGCAGAATCAATTCCAAATACTTCTGGTTTAACAGTACATAGTTATGATATCGAAAAAGAAAAAGCATTAGAATTTGCGACAGGCGTTTCATCTATGAATGCTTCTTTTGATAGAAATTCAATTTTAATTTCTAAGAAAGGTACTTGGAGTTTGTCTAACACAAAGGAAGAAAAAGAAGGGAAAGAATCTTTAAAAACCGACATGAAGATTCAGGTAGACCCGAAAGCTGAAGCACATCAAATTTTTAAAGAAGGTTGGCGTTTTATGCGTGATTTTTTATATGTAGATAATGTTCATGGAGCTCCTTGGGATGCTATTTACGAATGGTATTCACCTTGGATAAATGATGTAAAACACAGATCTGATTTAAATTATGTTGTAGATATTATGAGTGGCGAGGTTGCTATTGGACATTCCTATGTTTCTGGAGGAGATTATCCTGATGTAAATAGAATTCCAGTAGGATTGTTGGGTGCAGATTTAGAAAAAAAGAATGGTTTATATCAATTTAAAAAAATATACAAAGGTGAACGTTGGAATCCGGATATTGATGCTCCTCTTGGTTTACCAGGAATCAATGTAAACGAAGGCGATTATTTAATAGCAATCAATGGTGTTTTACTAAAAGATAGCATGAATCCTTTTCAGTTATTAGAACAAACTGCAGGCAGAGAAATTTATATTAAAGTGAATGACAAACCATCAGAAAAAGATGCAAGAACCATTTTAATAACTCCAACTTTTAGCGAAAGAGATTTGCGTTCTATTGATTGGGTAGAGAGTAACAGACGAAAAGTTGATCAACTTTCTGGCGGAAAATTAGCCTATGTATATGTTCCAAATACCAGTAATCCAGGGTTTACTTCTTTTAATAGATACTATTTTTCACAACAAGATAAAAAAGGTGTTGTTATAGATGAAAGAAATAATGGTGGTGGTTCTGCAGCTGATTACATGATTGATATTATGTCTAGAGAAGTAATTGGTTACTTTAATAGTAAATCTGAAAGTAGAAGACCTTGGACAACACCTATGGCTGGGATTTGGGGACCAAAAGTGATGATAATCAACGAAAGAGCAGGTTCAGGTGGAGATTTACTTCCATATATGTTTAAAGAAAAAAAACTAGGACCTATAGTGGGTACAAAAACTTGGGGAGGTTTGGTTGGAACTTGGGATACTCCACGTTTTATTGATGGAGGTAGAATGGTTGCTCCAAGAGGTGGTTTTTACGATGTTGATGGTAATTGGGCTGTTGAAGGAGAAGGAGTTGCGCCTGATATTGAAGTGCACCAAACACCAAAAGAAGTTCTGCAAGGGCAAGATCCACAGTTAGAAATGGCAGTAGCAGAAGCTTTGCGTTTATTAAAAATAAACGAGTTTTTTCCAAAACCAGAACCAAAAGCACCAATTCGTTCGAAAAGACCTAAAGGCTATAAAAACGATAAATAGTGCAACTAATATTTATAGAACTTCTGTTGTAAGTTCTGTAAATATTTTTTTCATTCTATTGATTAACTCATAAATTTCTGTCTCATTATACGTTGCAAAACCCATTCTTATGGAATTGTGACCAATGTTTGCATTGTCATAACGTTGCCACTCACCTATTTCTAAATTGTATTTGTTCGCAAGTTTAGCAACAGTTTTCCAAGAATACTTTTTATTTAAAGTAAGCCAAACTGCCATTCCTCCTTTTGGAGTTTCAAAAGAAAAAACATCAGAAAATTGCTCACTTAAAAGCTGACAAAACAAATCTCTTCTGGTCTTGTAAACTTTCATCACTTTTTTAATATGCCTGTCTAAATCACCATTTTTAATAAACTCTTCAAAAGTTAATTCTAACAAAGCATCTCCTTGTCTGTCAATAAATCGACGATGATTAGCAGCTTCATTAACAAATTCTTTTGGCGCAACTACATAACCAATTCTAAAAACTGGCGCAACAGTTTTACAAACAGAACCAATATAAATTACATTTCCGTTTGTATCATGACTTGCCAAAGGCAAAATTGGCGAATGCTGGTAATTAAAATCGTAATCATAATCATCTTCTATAATTGCAAAATTATAAGTTTTAGATAAATTTAATAAATGAATTCTTCTTTCTGCAGACAGCGTTACAGTTGTTGGGTGATGGTGATGAGAAGTAACATACACCGCCTTTATTTTTTGATGTTTGCAAAGCACTTCAATATCTTTTGTAACCAAACCATTTTCATCTACTTTTACTCTTAAAAGTGTTGCCTTTTGCTGAAGAAAACAAGTATCTGCTGATGTATAATTCGTTTCACCAACAACAATAATATTATCCTTTTTCAATAATAATTTAGCAGATAAATGAATGCCCATTTGACTACCTCTTGTAATCAAAATATTTTCTTTGGATGTGTTTAAACCTCGTGTTTTGTTTAAATAATCAGAGAGTGTTTTTCTTAATTTTTCGTTTCCAAAAATAGAACCATAAGACATTTCTTTGTGTATTGTTTTTCTATTACAAATTCTTCTGTAAATCCTAGCAATATAATTCGTTGGTGTTAATCTAACATCAGAAATTCCATCATTTAAATACATAAAACCATCTTTAATTTCTAAAGACTTTCTTGCTAAAATTTCATCCTTATAAAAGTGAAAACCGATTGACTTTTGCTGATTTTCACTTTCTTTTTCTAAATATTCTTGTTGCTGTAATTCTGGTAAATTTGCGTGCACAAAAGTTCCTCTTTTGGCAACACTTTCTACCCAACCTTGCAAATGCAATTCTTCATAACAAGCCACAATTGTTTTTCTGTGAACTTGCAATAATTCTGATAAAACTCTGCTTCCAGGTAATTTTGTATCAGGAACTAATTTTCTGTCTTTTATCAATTCTATAAATTGATTTGCCAATTGCAAATACAATGGTTTTTTACTTTTTCTATCTAATTGAAAACTGGTTTTATATGGAAACATAATCTGGACTATTATTTATTTACAAACTGGATTATTATCACAGTCCATAAATATACTAACTTTGAATCAGAAAAGAACAAAAGATGATAAAATTAGAAAAATTTGACACTTCTGATTATGATAGATTAGTCAGTTGGATAAATTCTGAAAACCTAATGTATGTTTTTAGTGCTAAACTTTTTATTTTCCCAATAACACATTCACAATTAAATACATACACCAATAATTTGAATAGAATTGTTTACAAGGTAATTCATATAAATTCTAATTTAATAATTGGTCATGCAGAACTAAATAACATTAATTTTATTGATAAAAATGCAAGAATTTGTAGAGTTTTAATTGGTGATGCAAATTTTAGAAATAAAGGTTATGGAAGCCAAATAATTAATGAACTTGTAAGAATTGCATTTGAAAAAATGGATTTGCACAGATTAGATTTAGGAGTTTATGATTTTAACAAAAATGCTATAAGATGTTATCAAAAGTGTGGTTTCGAAATTGAAGGTTTATTGAAAGAAAATATAAAAATAAGGCAAGAATATTGGTCTACATACAATATGAGTATCCTAAATAATAAAAAAATATGTTAGAAATTAGACCAAATTGTGAGCATTGTAACCAAGATTTACCAAACACTTCTAAAGAAGCCATGATTTGCTCTTTTGAATGCACCTATTGCAAAACTTGTGTTTTAGAAATTTTTAAAAATGTTTGCCCAAGTTGTTCTGGTAATTTTGTTGAACGTCCAGTTCGCACATCAAAAATGATACAGAAATATCCTGCATCAGAAAAAAGAATTTTTAAACCAAAGTATTTAGAGTTAGCAAAAATTACTTCAGAAAAAATAAAGAATATTTCAACAGAAAAAAGATAAAAATGAAAGAATATCCGCAATCAAAAATAAATAGAATTAAAAGAGGCGCAAACAGAGGAACGTATGATGTAGAAAAAATTAACACGATTTTAGATGCTGGATTTCTATGTTATGTAGGTTATATTTATGATGGAAAACCCATTACAATTCCGATGGCATATTCTAGAAGAGAAGATAAAATTTACATTCATGGTTCTACTGCAAATAGAATGTTGTTATCCATTTTAGAAAGCGAAGAAACTTCAATAACGGTAATGCATTTAGACGGTTTGGTTTTAGCCCGTTCTGGATTGCACCATTCCGTAAATTACAGATCTGCAACGTTATTTGGTAGCTTAAAAAAAGTTGAAAAAGATCATGATAAAACTAAAATTTTAAAATGGATTGTAGATCAAATGATGCCTAATCAATGGGATACTTTAAGACCAATGTATCAAAAAGAATTAGACAGAACTTTGGTGGTAGAATTTACTATTGTAACGGCTTCTGCAAAAGTGAGAGATATTGGTGTTCTTGATGAACCAGAAGATTACGATTTACCTATTTGGGCAGGAATTATACCCATAAAACAAGTAGCAAAATACCCAATTGCGGATAAAGGAAAACCAGAAAATATGCAAATTCCAAAACATGTTTTAGATTATTATGATGAAAACAAATAAGGTCTTCTAAAAAAGAATTAAATTAGCTTTTTAATTTTTAAATTATAAAATGAAAAAGTTTTTTAAATTTATTGGTATCGTTTTATTGGTCATGTTTGCCGCTATTGCTGTGTATTATTTTGCAAATAATGAAGCTTTGCCCAAAGGTGAAAAAGGAAAAGAAGCCGATGCCTTAGCAATTAAAATGTTTAATGCCATAAACCACAAAGCTTTTGAGAATACAGAAATTATAGAATGGAGTTTTAGAGGAGAACATCATTATAGATGGATTAAAAGAGAAAATAGTATTGTTATAAAATGGGATGATCATATTGTTCATTTATTTCCAAATCAACCAGAGAAAAATATGCTTTTTGATAAAGGAAGAAGAAAAATAAAAAATCCTGACCCTAAAATTTTTAAACAAGCAACCGATTTTTTTAACAACGATTCTTTTTGGTTAGTGGCGCCTTATAAAATTTTTGACGCTGGTACAGAAAGAAGCATCGTTAAACATGAAGGTAAAGATGCCTTGCTAATTACCTATACCTCTGGAGGCTCAACTCCTGGAGATTCTTACTTATGGATTTTAGATGAAAATTATATTCCAACTTCTTTTAAAATGTGGACTTCAATAATTCCGATAGGCGGCGTTTCTGCTACTTGGTCTGATTGGAAATCAACTAAAACAGGAATAAAATTGCCAACAAAACATACCCTTTCTTTGTTTGGTTTAGAAATAAATATGGGCGATGTAAAATCAGAAAATAGTAAAGCAGATATTTTGGCTAATCGAATTTTAAAAGCCATTAACCATGATTCATACAAAAAAACTCGCTATTTAGAATGGAGTTTTGCTGGAAAAAGAAGTTTTAAATGGGATAAAGAAAGTAATATTGCGGCTGTTTCTTGGGACACCATTCAGGTAAATTTACAACCTGACAATTTGGAAAGAAGTGTTGTTTTCTTTAACGAAAAACAACAAATAACCGCTGATGATAAAATTGTTAAAAAAGCTTTAAATATTTTTAACAACGATAATTTCTGGTTAGTTGCTCCTCATAAATTATTTGATTACGGAACCATTAGAAGCCTTAAAAAAATTGATAATAAAGATGCTCTTTTAGTGAAATATACAACAGGAGGTTCCACTCCGGGAGATTCTTATATATGGATTTTAGATGAGAATTATGTTCCGAAAAGCTATAAAATGTTTGTTCCGAGTATGCAAATGAACGGCGTACATGCTACTTGGGAAGATTGGATCACCACAGAAAGCGGTGCTTTATTACCAACAAATCACACCTTTGATAGCGGAAATAAGCTAAGTATGGGAGAAGTAAAAGCATATAACTAATGAATTCAAAACACATTTCAAACGGAATTTTAAGAGCCTTAGCAATTATCGCAGGAATTGCACTTTTACTTTATTTTTTATTCGAAATTCAGTCAGTAATTGTTTACATCGTTATTGCAGCGGTTTTATCTTTAATTGGTCGTCCTATTATACGATTTTTAAAATATAAATTAAAATTTCCAAATACAATTGCGGTAATTACAACGATGCTTTTAATGCTTAGTTTATTAACAGGTTTAGTGGTTTTATTTATTCCTTTAATTTTGGAGCAAGGAACAAATTTGTCACTTTTACATGTAGAAGATTTGCAAGCGAGTGTTCAAAGTCTTTTTAATGAAATTACAGCCTATCTCTCATCAAAAGGTATTGATATTTTAGGCGAACTTAAAAATATAAATTTCATATCTCAATTTAAAGCTATTCCAGATATACTAAACTTAGTTTTAGGTGCTTTAGGTTCGTTAAGTGTTGGTTTATTATCTATTTTATTTATTTCATTCTTTTTAATGAAAGACAGCAAAATACTAGAAACTAGCTTATTGACCTTAATTCCGAGTAAAAACGAAGGAAGACTTTCAAAATCGCTAGAAACCATCAATAACTTATTATCCAATTATTTTATTGGTTTAATTATACAAATAACAACGCTATTTATTATTTATACAATTATATTACTTAGCTTCAGCATTTCGAACCCTGTTGTGATCGCATTTTTATGTGCGCTATTAAACCTAATTCCTTATATAGGTCCTTTAATTGGTGCATTCGTTATGTTTATTTTATCGATGATAAGCAATATTGGTCAAGATTTTCAAGCTATAATTTTACCAACTTCTTTATGGATTTTATTTTGCTACGGATTAGCACAACTGGTTGATAATTTTGTAAGTCAGCCTTTAATATTTTCCAAAACCACAAAATCGCATCCTTTAGAGATTTTCTTAATTATTATTATTGGCGGTTTATTGTTTGGTGTTATGGGCATGATTACGGCGGTGCCTTGTTACACCGCGTTAAAAGTGATTTTAAAGGAGTTTTTGTCAGAAAATAAAATTGTAAAATCCTTAACAAAAGATCTTTAATCAATTTTGAAGCTATCAATTTTACAAGCAGAAGTTCAGCAATTTATTGTTGATAATTTAAAATCTGATATTACCAAACTGATTTTAAAAGGAAGTCCTTTTGATGAAGTTTCAGCACAAGAATTGGCGAATCAAATTGTTGCCAAGCAAAAATCTGAACAAAAATTACCCACGTGGTTTTCCGCTAAAAATATTTATTATCCACCAAAAATTAGTATTGAACAAACTTCTTCAGAAATTGCGGCTGCTTACAAAGCTAAATTAGTCTCAGGGGCTTCAATTATTGATATTACTGGTGGATTTGGGATAGATTGCTACTACTTTTCAAAGCAATTTAAGCAGGTAACCCATTGCGAAATTAGTGCAGAATTATCTACAATTGTAAAGCATAATTATCAACAATTAAACATTAAAAATATTGAGGTTTTTTCTGGCGACGGAATTGATTTTTTAAAAAATACAAAACAAATCTATGATTGTATTTACATAGATCCTTCAAGAAGAAATGATGCAAAAGGAAAGGTGTTTTTGCTAAACGACTGCTTACCTAATGTGCCAGAAAACATCGATTTTTTGTTTACAAAAACCAATCAAATTTTAATAAAGAACTCTCCTATCTTAGATATTTCTAGTGCTATATCAGAATTAAAATTTGTGAAAGAAATTCATGTTATCGCTATTAAAAACGAAGTTAAAGAAGTGCTATTTTTATTAGAGAAAAATTATGAAAAAGACGTCCAAATAAAAACAACGAACCTTCTAAATGAGGATTCTCAAAAATTTGAATTTAACTTGCAAGACGAAGCTACTTCTAATTATCATCAACCACTTTCCTATTTATACGAGCCAAATGCTGCCATTTTAAAATCTGGCGGATTTCATCAAATATCGAAACAGTTAAATCTGTTTAAAATTCATCAGCATTCTCATTTATATACCTCAGAAAAATTAATTAATTTTCCTGGAAGATGTTTTAAAGTTATTGAAGTTTTAAATTATGATAAGAAAAAATAAAAACTCTTTTATCAGAAAATAAGGCAAATATTACTATACGAAACTTCCCAAAACCAGTTGCACAGATAAGAAAAGAGACCAATCTAAAGGATGGTGGAAATAACTATTTGTTTTTTACAACTGATGAAAAAAATGATTTAAAAGTAATTATTTGTAAAAAACCTTAAATACGCTGCATAATTGTAATAATTTCATTAAATTTACTAAGTTAATGTGTTTTAATTTTAGGGAATTAATCCACGTAATATCAAGTCTCGAATTTAATTTCGAGGCTTTTTTTTATACTACCATTTTTCAGTAAGTTTGTATAGAAAGTAGTATTTTAATTTTTATGCAAACTATAAAGTACCAAGGTTTTAAAATAGCATCAAATAATCAACAAAAAGTTGATGACTTTTTAGTGGTAGAAGCAGCGCTTCAAATAAACATAAATAACACCCCTTATACAGTTGTGATGAGGACTCCTGATGATGATGTTGAGTTGGTTAGAGGCTTACTTTTTGCTGAAGATATTTATAAAAAAACAGCTCCTTTACCTTATAAAATAATAAAAAAGGATGCTGAAGTTATTTCGGTTATAAATGTTGATATTTCTAAAGAAAATTTAGGAAAAGGGTATTTAAATAAAAGAACTTTGCTATCCGTTTCTTCTTGCGGTATTTGTGGAAAACAAGAATTAAAAGACATCAAAGTAGCCGGAAACAAACTAGAACATATTCTTTTTTCATCAGAAAACTTGCATAAAATGTTTGCTAAAATGACTACTTTTCAAGAAACTTTTAAAAAAACAGGAGGCAGTCATGCAGCCGCCATTTTTGATAAAAATCAAAATTTATTAACGATTAAAGAGGATATTGGCAGACACAATGCGGTTGATAAAACTGTTGGGGATTTGCTACAAAAAGAAAGTCTAAAAAAAGGAAATTATTTATTAGTGAGTGGCCGTGTTTCGTACGAAATTGTAAGCAAAGCATTTATTGCAAAAATTCCTATAATTGTTGCTGTTTCTGCTTGTTCATCTTTAGCGGTAGATTTTGCAAAAGAATTCGGAATTTGTTTAATCGGATTTTCCAGAGATCAAAAAATGACCATTTATTCGAACCCTAATTATCTCAATAATTTAGAAAATGTCTAAAAAAACAACCGCCCAACCATCCGAGAAATTAACAGGGATTCAATTAACTGAGGTACCTAAATCTTCTGTTGGTTTAAAAGCAATTGCTTCGGCTTTAACACATATTAAAGATGAAGTTGGCATTTTAAAAGGGATTGGTTTGTTAAAAAAGGTAAATCAGAAAGATGGTTTTGACTGCCCCGGTTGCGCTTGGCCAGATCCTGACGAAAAACGTGCTTTTTTAGCTGAATATTGTGAAAATGGAGCAAAAGCAGTTGCAGAAGAAGCTACTAAAAATATAGTTTCTCCCATGTTTTTCGCTACACATGCTGTTATCGATTTAGCAAAATTATCTGATTATGAAATTGGTAAAAGTGGTAGAATTACACATCCAATGTACTTGGCGGAAGGAAAAACTCATTACGAAGAAATTTCTTGGGGCAAAGCTTTTCATTTAATTGCTGATGAACTAAATGCACTTAATTCTCCTGACGAAGCACTTTTTTATACCTCTGGAAGAACAAGTAATGAAGCCGCTTTTTTGTATCAATTGTTTGTGCGTGAATTCGGAACAAATAATTTACCCGATTGTTCTAATATGTGTCATGAATCTAGTGGTGCAGCACTTTCTGAAACTTTAGGAATCGGCAAAGGTTCTGTTACTTTAGATGATTTTAATCATGCAGATTTGGTGATTGTAATTGGGCAAAATCCTGGCACAAATCATCCAAGAATGCTAACAGCATTGAGTGATACTAAAAAGAAAGGCGGAAAAATTATAACTATAAATCCGCTTCCAGAAGTTGGATTGATGAATTATAAAGATCCTCAAAATCCCTTAAAGTGGTTTGGTTCTGGACAAGATTTAACAGATTTATTTCTACAAGTAAAAATAAATGGAGATGTTGCTTTGTTAAAAATCATCTTAAAATTGATGAAAAAACAAGAGGATTTAAAACCAAATTCGGTTTTTAATCATCAATTTATAAAAGAAAAAACAGCAGGAATTACAAATTTATTAAAAGATTTAGACACCTATTCCATTGAAGAATTAGTACCTCAAACTGGTATCACTTTGGCGGAGATAGAAAAAGCAACAGAACTGATTATTAACAATGAAAATATTATTATTTGTTGGGCGATGGGTTTAACGCAGCATAAAAATGCCGTTGATAACATTCGTGAAATTGTAAATATTCTGCTTTTAAAAGGAAGTATTGGCAAAAAAGGTGCAGGAACTTGTCCGGTTCGTGGTCATTCTAATGTGCAAGGAGATAGAACAATGGGGATTTGGGAAAAACCACCAGCTTCATTTCTAGACAATTTAGAAAAGGAATTTAATTTTAAAGCACCCCGAAAAAACGGTTTAGATGTTGTTGAGGCTATTGAAGCTATGCATCAGAAAAAAGCAACCATATTCTTTGGAATGGGAGGCAATTTTATTTCTGCAACACCAGACACAGAATTTACTGCAGATGCTTTGCGCAATTGTAATTTAACAGTCCAAGTATCTACCAAACTAAATAGAAGTCATTTAATTACAGGTAAAAAAGCCTTGATTTTGCCCTGTTTAGGGCGTTCAGAAAAAGATTATCAAACTTCTGGACAACAGTTTGTTTCTGTTGAGAATTCTATGGGAATCGTTCATCAATCTAGAGGACATTTAGAACCTTGTTTTGAAAAATTATTGAGCGAAACAGCAATTGTTGCTAATTTGGCAAACATTACTCTAAAAAGTTCAAATACAAATTGGATTAGCTTAGCTTCTAATTACGATTTAATTCGTGATAAAATTGAAGCTACAATTCCTGGTTTTGAAAACTATAACAAACGCGTCCGAATTAAAGGCGGATTTTATTTACCAAACAATGCCAGAGACAATAATTTTGAGCCTACCACAACAGGAAAAGCAAATTTTAGTATTAATAAGCCCTCAGAAATTGCCTTAGAAAAAGACCAATTTATAATGATGACGATACGAACTCATGATCAATTTAATACTACCATTTACGGCTTAAATGATAGATATAGAGGTGTTTTAAACGAACGAAGAGTTATTTTTATGAATGCTGAGGATATGAAAAAAGCCGGTTTACAAAAATTAGACTTAGTCAATTTAACGAGTCATTTTAAGAACGAAAAAAGAGAAGCAAAAGGATTTTTAGCAATACCGTATAGCATTCCGCAACAATGCACAGCAACTTACTTTCCTGAAGCAAATGTTTTAGTTCCTTTAAAAAGCACTGCAGACATTAGTAATACTCCTACTTCAAAAGCTGTTATTATTACTATTAAAAAAAGATAAATTAAATCTATGAAAAAGTATATTTTTTTATTCGCGCTGCTTTTTACAAGTCAATTTATACGTTCACAGAATGAAAATATTCCAGAAACGAAAACTCAAAAGGGTTTCGGAAAAATAGATTTTCTTTCTATTAAAATGCCAGATATTACGATTCCAAATGAATTAAACATGGGTTTTACAGGAATTCATTATAACTTAATGATTAATGATTGGTCCTACGCTGGTTTAGGGATTTATGGAGCAGTTACTGGCGAAAGAGGTGGTTTTTTTACTTTGGGTGTCAATGCTGGAATTAAAAAATATTTTACAGAAAATTTTTACCTAGATACTGGTTTTCACTTTGGCGGTGGCGGTGGGGCTGCCGCACCAGATGGTGGGGGTGCATTTATTTTACCGCACATTAACGTAGGATACAATTTTAAATATTTTTCTATAAATTCGGGTTGGAGCTATGTTAATTTTTTTGATTTCGGAGAGATAAAAGGTCATCAATTAAATGTTGGTTTAGAGGTTCCGTTAGACTATTCGTATGCTGATTACCAAGTATCCGAAAATGAATATGATTTTGAAGATTTGCAAAAATCAAATTGGAACGTAAATTCTAAAAAAACATCACTCATGCTTCATTTCAATAATTTAATGATAAAAGGTGATGACACAAATGTAAATGTGCAGCGATTTAATAGAGCAACAATAAGACTTGCTGGTTTTGAAATTGCTTCTTATTTTTCTAAAAACTGGTTTGCTTTTGTAAAATTTGATGGCGCTTTTGATGGTATAAAAGCAGGTTATATGGATGTATTTTTAGGCGGTGGATATCATTTCGCATTCAATAAAAACCGAACCAATATTCTTGCTAAATTTGGAGTTGGTGCTGGCGGCGGCGGCGGCGTAGATTCCCAAGGAGGCTTTTTAAATTATCCAGATATTTCTATTGAGCAACAAGTTTTTGACGCTTTTTTTATATCACTTAACAAAGGATTTGTAATGTCGCCCAATTCACATTTTTACACTTCCTCTTTTGGTCTTGGTTTAAAATATTACGTAGAAAGAAATGGTATTATTTCTGATGGAAATTCCTTTTCAAAAGGAACTTTTAAGGGAATAGAGGTACTTACCAAACACGATCTTTACTTTAATGCAAAAAGAGATACTAATCCTACAGAAAATTTGCATCAAATATCTGTACAAATAAATTTAGACTTGAATAAAAACTTATATGTTGCTGGTCAAACTTCTTTTGCAAACTTTGGAAACGCTGGCGCTTATGCAGAAGGAATTGTTGGTTTTGGATTTAACACAAATCCTTTTTTTAATAACAAAACAACCTTTTTTACCCAAGTTTTAGGCGGCGCTGCAGGTGGTGGAGATATTAGCACAGGCCAAGGATTAATTGTAAAACCAAGTGCTGGTTTTAGCTACCAACTTAACAAAACCTTAAGTATTAGAACTGCTGGTGGTTATGTAGAAGCAAAAGGAGGAAATTTAAGTAGCCCTTTTATAAATCTCGGAATTACCTATCATTTGTCATTTTTAAAAATGAATTGATATAAAAGCCTTATTTTTTTTTAAAATAAAAGCCCAATAAACATGAAATATAAAATCCTTCCACTATTTATCATTTTTCTTTTTATTCTAATTTTGACAACATACTCACAAGACATTAATATTATTCCGAAACCATAAGACTTTTAGTTTGGTAGAAGTAATGTTGTTATTGATGAAAATGCAATAATTATCAACTCCTAAGAAAGTAAAACATCAACAAAATTATTGCAAGACCATTTTAAAGAAAAGTTTAGTTTAAACCTAAAAGACGTAGAATTTCAAAGCTTAAAAAAAAATGCTATTAATTTTAAAGTTAAGACCGTTGCAAAAAGCGTTTCGCAGTGCTATTAAATTGTTTGCATATAGTTCTAATTGCAACAGTTTATCGGTATTTATATTTCTTGACAAGTGTTTTATAGAAATAAAAGGAACAATTTAATTAAAATAAGAAATTATTATGTTGCCTTTAACCTTTATGAACCTCTGCATCTCCCCGTCATATCTTAAAAAAACAGAGAATGACAGTAACTTTAGTACAAATTATTACAATTACCGCTTTTGGAAATGAATATTTGAAAAAGGAAAACTGACTGAAGTTTGCCCTAAGAACTCTTTTTTTAATTTTTCGATTTCGTAAATTTTAGAAAAATAAAGAACAAGCTATTTCCTCTAAACGCTACAATTATCTTGCTAACTTAAAATTAAACATAAGAATAATGATAAGAAACAAAGAACCTTTAATTATGAGCACGTATAGCTATTATTGCCTACATAATTAAAATAGTTATTTACATAATTATCCTCACAATAAGACTACATTTGATTTAAATTCTTTGGTTATGATAAATATTTCATCAAATTTATTCTTTATTGCTGTATGCATACATCCAGAGCCCCCTCACAAATTAATAGAATTCATCAATACGTGTTCGTCTATATATCCAGGTGATGGTATGTGCCTTAGTATTGGGTATGGGGTTCTTAATAATTGGAACGTTAGTTATGGTGTAAAAAACATAACTCAATTCAAGAAGCTTCAATCGATAGCTTTTTTATAACAGGTACTTTTGGTCGTTTTCTCAGTGTGAACAAGTTTTTTATGATTATGTCCGGTTATACTAAATAAGAATTATTAACAAAAACTCTTTAAGATCTAGAAAGTAAAAATGATTTTGGAGTTACAAATCAAATTATTAAAAAAGTATTACAAACTGGAATTGAAATTAGTGAGATAGAACAGCAAAACAAAAAAGGAAAAGTTATCGAAGTTCTGATTAGAATTGCGTATTATCCTAATCTTAATTATCGTTTTTACAATTTTTTCATAATAATACAAATAAAATAGTATGGATAAAGCTGAGATAATAAGCGAAAAAAAATACAACATAATGCTAAATGCCTCTCCTGACGGCATTGTATTAATTAATAGCAAAGGAATTATTATTGAAGTTTCCGAAATCGGGCTCGAATTATTCGGTTTCAATAATAAAGAAGAATTACATGGAAAACATTATTTGTATTTAGTAGCACCTGATGAGAAAAACATAATTAGAGAGGTTATTTCGAAAACAATAGATGAAGGAATTATTCAAAATATTGAGGTAAAATTTAAAAGAAGAAATAAATCTATCTTTCAGGGTGAAATTAGCACAACATTAATACAATATCCGCTTGGGGAACCCTTCTTTTTTATGATTTCTGTGCGCGATATTACTACCCGAAGGAAAATAGAGAGAAAAATGATGCATGCCAACCGTATGGCTAGTCTTGGAGAAATGGCCTCATGTATTGCTCATGAAATTAACGTGCCTTTAAATACGGTATCGCTTATCATGGACAATGTTTTACGCGAGGTTACAGAAAATGAGAATATAGACAAAAATTACCTTACGAAAAAGACCGATAAAATTTTTGAAAATATCATAAGGATCAGAAATATTATTGACCATATTAGGGCTTTTTCAAGAGACCAATCTGATTATATATCGGTTAGCTTTGATCTTAATTTAAGCATTAATAATGCCATTAACATGATGACTGAACAATTAAAGCATTATTCAATAAACTTAATTCTGAAATTAGATGAAAACCCATTCTTCATTCTCGGAAACACCTTTACTTTTGAGCAGGTAATTCTTAATTTGTTATCAAATTCAAAAGATGCCCTACTTGAAAAAAATAGCCAAAATAGTTCACACCATGATATGTTTATTAAAATCAGCTCATTTATGGAAAATGAATATATGATAATTGAAGTAGCTGACAATGGGAAAGGAATTAAAAAAGAAGATATTGAAAATGTAACACTTCCTTTTTACACAACAAAAGATACCGGAAATGGAACAGGCCTCGGGTTGTCTATTTCATATCGAATAATAAAAGAATTGGGCGGAACAATTGAGTTAGAACCCAATGTATTTAAGGGAACAACAGTCCGAATAAGTTTAAAAGTTGTAAAAAAATAAAATTTTGGAACAAAAAATGGAGGTATTAATTCTGGATGACGAGATAGGTTTTACAGAAGAATTGTTTGAGTTTTTTAAAAATTCAGGATATAAAGCCTACGAGGCAAACACTGTAAAGAAAGCAAGAGAAATTTTATCTTCTCAAAAGATAGATCTTCTTATTCTTGATGTACGTATCCCTGGAGTAAGTGGCTTGGACATTTTAAAAGAAGTAAAGATTAAATTCCCTAAGATGGAAGTGATTGTTGTTTCAGCTCACGGAGATATGGATACAGTGATTAAAGCCATTCGATTTGGGGCATTTGACTATCTGCGCAAACCTTTTAGACATCTCGATATGCAAATTGCAATTCAGCGTACTCAAAAATTCCACGAACTCAATCAAAAGATTAATCATTTAGAGGAAAAGAACTCGTTAATTTCAAAAAGTCTTAAAGAAAAAATAGACAGACAGTTTATTGGTGTCAGCCCTCAAATCCAAAAAGTATTAAAACAATCTCTTCTCGCTGGAAATTACGCTGATGCTAATGTTTTGATTACAGGTGAAAGTGGTACGGGAAAAGAAAATATTGCACGAATTATACATCATTCAAGTTCAAGGAGAGACCACGAACTTTTAGCAGTTAACAGCAATGCTATTACAGGGTCACTTTTAGAAAGTGAATTTTTTGGACATAAAAAAGGGTCATTTACAGGGGCGAACGCAGATAAAATAGGTTATTTTGAATTCTGCGACAAAGGAACATTGTTTTTGGATGAAATTGCTGATATGCCTTTTAATCTACAGGCAAAACTACTGCGTTCTATTGAAGAAAAAGTAGTTATACGGGTTGGAGACACCAAACCGATTCATACAGATTTCCGAATAATTTCTGCCACAAATGTGAATATTGAAGAAAATGTTAATAAAAAGAAATTTAGACTCGATCTTCTTCATCGACTAAATACCTTACACATACATATCCCCCCTCTGCGAGAAAGACGATCAGATATTAAACCGCTACTCATTTACTTTATAAACTCTTTTAAAATTAAATTTAATAAACCCAACTTAAAAATCGATAATATTATATTTAAAGGTTTGATGAAATATAATTTTCCGGGAAATGTGAGGGAATTAAGAAACATGGTTGAAAGAGCCGTTATTCTTTGTGAAGGCGAATTACTTGGTGCAGACGATTTTCCTATAGAATCAAAAAAGGCCTCTGAAATTGAGAATAATTCTGATTCATTAAATCTAAAAAGTGTTGAAGTTAATTTAATTAAAAAAGCGCTAAAGGCAACCAAATATAATCAAAAATCTACTGCTGAGATTCTTGGAATAAGTCGAGATGCACTCATTCGAAAAATGAAAAAACATGAAATAAACAAGCATTCGCAGGAAGAGTCATAAAGACCATAAATTATTCATATAATCTAAGAATGGGGTGAAATGTTTTTTTTATGTTTTGCAATAAGAAAAAACATTCTTTTGTTATTGAGTACTTTTGATTGAATACATTAATACAAGTTCAACTTTAATAAATCTTCTTAAATAAGGTTTCTAGTAACAAGAGTAAAATACTTTGTCACAGCCACCAAAAGAATAACAAACAAAAGGACGTAGCATAAAATGGAAATTAAGCCCTCATTTTAGCACATATGTGCGATAATTTTAAACTTATATTAAATAGTACACGTCACTGTATTTATTTATTTTTTAAATATAATTTAAAAAAAATTTTAAGTTGCTCACAAACAGTTCTTTTTAGTACTTATATAATTATTTTAAATGTTTATATAATTATTAGCAACCACTAAAATACTTTTGGCATTGTATTTGCATAATAACAGACAGAGGAAAGGCCGTCCCTCATAATAAAGTACGGTTTATATAAATTAATTAAATATTTTTAAAATGGCAGTAGAAAAGACAGTAGGTTCATCAAGTTTAGTAGAAGTGATTGACCGTATCTTAGACAAAGGAGTTGTTGTAGACGCATGGGTAAGAGTTTCATTAGTAGGTATTGAACTTCTTGCAATTGAAGCAAGAATTACAGTAGCTTCAGTTGAGACATACTTAAAGTATGCAGAAGCAATTGGATTAACTGCAAAAGCAGCATAATTCAGTTTATTGTGAAGTAATTATTCTTGCTAAGAAGTCCTTACGTTGATGTAACAGCTCCAGCACGTTTTACCAAGAATTACTCATAAAATAAAGAATTTAAAAAAAAGGTTTAATATTTTAAAACATGCAAAATTATTCTTTAAAAGAAAGTGTAATTAAGTTTTATGACGATCGGATCCGAAAAATTCAAACGGCTTTTCAATCTTCAGAAAATATTACAGAATCAACTCACTTAATTTTTGCCAATGTTCAGAACTCTTTAAATAGTCTTAAAAAAGAAAGGGAAGCATTAAATTCTAAACTCAGCGAAGCCGTGGCAAAAAATGGTTCGCTGCGAAAAAAAGATTACAATTTAATGATGCGTGATGTTCTTCATTTATTTAATGAAAAAGAATTAGATACTGAAACACAGTTTTTTTATTTTATAGAAGAACTAAAGGAAGCTACGCAATCATTAAAAAACAGGCTGTTAGATATTAAAGATGTAAATTATCAACAGAGTAGTGAAAAAATTACAATTATTAAACAACAAGTTTCTCAGATCACAGAACTACAGGGATCAAAAAAAGAGAAAGTCATTAAATCTTTTACGGATTTTCAACAAATGCACAAACGAGTAGTCTTAAATTTAGAAGACTTATTAAAAAAAGGAGATGATATTCAGGTAAAAGATATAAAATTTATTAAAAAAAAGATTATTAGAGAGATTAACTAATACTAGAAATTTAAGTATCCAAACCATATAAAACAAAAACAAATGAAATTATCATCAGAAATGAAAAGTTTAAGTGAAGGAATTCTTATCTCATTCAAACAAAGGGTTAAGGAAAGTCAAGATCGTGTAAAAAACAATGCGCAATTTATTAATGAAGTTCACAACACTCTTGATAATATTCGTCAAGACCGTAAGAAAATAGCGACTGCTTTAAGAGATAATCTTAAAGGCGGTGAAAAAGAGCGTTTAAGCACTTATAATAATTTAATGTCTGGTATACGAGTTACTATTGGTTCTATCCAGAAAGATGTTTCAGATATCCAAAGTTCTACATTTAACTTATTAAATGAATTTGGTGCCAACAGGGCTCAAATCGCTGTAGAACTAGAAAATTTATTTGCTCAAGGGCAAAAAGACAGAGCCGAGAATAATAAAATAAGAATTAAATCTTTTGGAGGATTAATGAAAACTATTAATGCTGACCTAAAAAGCATAAATAGTGAGGTTTTAACTATCTTAACGAATACAAATGGTTTGCTTGCTAAATTCGAAAAAGAGCACCAAGAAATGTCAGCAGACCTTAATACAGAATTGAGTAAAAATTTATCAGAAAGAGTCGAATATACCCGATCACTGGTAAATGGATTTCAGAAAAGTCTCGCTGAAATAAGTAAAGAAAATAAGCAACTAGCTAAAGAAATGAGAGAGACTCTTGCAAATAGCCAGGAAAATATAGCTTTAAACGATGTGGAGCGAATTAAAAACTATAATTTAGTAATCAATGCGATCCAAGCATCAATTGAAGATATTAGAAAAGGTGTAAATATAAGCATGAAGGGTACTTTAAAAATGATTGCTGATTTTTCAACAGATAGGAGTCTAGCTGCCACTGAATGGAGTAAAATGAAGGAAGAAATTCGTCAAATCCAGCAAGGTGTTGTGGGTTCAACAAGAAATAAAGAAAAAGTTAAAACTAAACAAGTTTCGAATGTTGTCGTAGATACAATAGTCACGTTAATTCCGGAAAACACTGTTACTCCAAAACCTAGTAAATCAAACAAAAAAACTTCAGTTTCAGACAAATCTGAAGTAAAAGAAGTAGCGCCTCCTGCTAAAAAAGCAGAGAAAACTGTGGCTCCTTTATCATTAGAAGAGAAAATTTTAGTTTATATCAAAAGTAATAGCCAAGGAGTGAAAGTTTCAGAAATGGAAGAGCCTCTTAAGGAAACTAGAATGCGTTTAGGCTTTGTTGCTAAAAAATTACTTGAATTAGGACAGATAAGAAAAATTGACAACCTTTATTATCCAAAGAAATAACATGTTATAGAGTCTAGGAAACTTACATTTTCAGTTTATAAGTCCTGCGAGTTTCCTTGTTTTATTTTAAAATTTATATCAAATATGAATGTAAAAATTAATTGTGCTTTCTGTAATGGAACCGGAATAGACCCTTTTGGTCTCCTTTCTTCGATATCAAAATGTCAAGTATGTAAAGGCTCTAAATTGGTTGATATAAAAGAACCTTTTATATCATGTGTTTACTGCTCTGGTTCTGGTGAAAATAAACTTGGCGCCCGGGTGCCGTGTATTGTTTGTGGAGGCAAGGGGAACAATAATGTTCATAATAAAATTGATTGCAATCAGTGCAAAGGAACAGGAAATGGCAGCGATTATTTGCCTTGCACCCTTTGTGGTGGTATAGGTTTAAAATAAAACTCATGAATAACCCTGGAGAAACCATAAGATGTAGCTTATTAAAAAGACAAGACGCATTAAATAAGTTTAAAGCGATGAATGAGGCTTTCTTTGTGACCAAAAGAGAAATATTAAAAGAAATAGAAGAAGCAAAAACTGTTTGGGATCGTACGCTTGAACAACTAACAAATAATAAACTTCTTTAATAATCAAACGCAACAGCATGAATAAGAATAATAGTAACAATGAGACAAATACGGTACTTGAGCTCAAGCCGATGCAAGATTTTGTTGAGACAGAATATATTAAAAACATTACTAACCGTGGACTAACGTACATAAAGGCGGGATTTCCCGTTCATTTCAGGGGACCGTCGGGTACTGGTAAAACAACAGTTGCTATGCATTTGGCAAGCAAAATTGGAAGACCTGTAATAATCATTCATGGTGACTCAGAGTATAAAACTTCTGATTTGGTAGGTAATGAGTCGGGTTATAAATTTAAAAAATTAGATGATAAGTTTATACATACAGTTCATAAACAAGAAGAAGAAATGACAAAACAATGGGTAAATAACCGTCTAACTATAGCAGTTAAAAACGGTTTTACTCTTATCTATGACGAATTTACACGCTCACGTGCTGAGGCTAATAATATTCTACTTCCCATACTGCAAGAAGGGATGATGACTACATCTGCTTCAAAACAGGAAGATTACTATATGAAAGTGCATCCAGAGTTCCGTGCAATTTTTACATCAAATCCAGAGGAATACGCAGGCGTTAATAGAACGCAAGATGCCCTGAGAGATCGTATGGTGACATTAGACCTTGATCATTTTGATTACGATACTGAGTTGAGAATTACTCAGGCAAAATCTAAACTGACACTAAAGGAAACAGAAATAATTGTGAAGGTGGTTAGAGGATTGCGCGAATCGGGGAAGGTTGAATTTGATCCAACAGTTCGTGGCGCAATAATGATTGCAAAAACGCTTGCAACATTAAATACAACTCCATTAAAATCAAAAGAAACGTTTAGAACAATTTGCCAAGACATTCTTACTTCGGAAACAAGTCGAGTTGGGTCTAAAACAAATCAAGAAAAAGTGAGAGGAATTGTGGATCTCTTAATTGATAAATACACGAAATAAGATTAAGTTTTTACCCTCAATTACTATATAATTAATTCCATATATCATGCCATTATCAAACTCAATTAAAGGCCTTCAGAATATCAAATCGATGCAGACTGTTAATAAATCGGGCATCCCGAACAAGGAGGGTTCTGACTTTCTAAAACTGTATATTTTAGATAAAGAAAAAGGTCGGTTACAGAAAGAAGAAATAAGAGCTATACATAGGCTTGAAGTTATTCAAAAAAGGCTGAATGAGATACAAGAAATTAGCAATGAAAATATAGATTTGAAACAGCACATTGAGAAAACAAAAAAGACAGACAGAAACAATAAAGAAAATTGGCAAACCATGTCAATTGATTATTAATAAAAAACAAATATAATATTATGTCTCAACCAAAACATTCTATTAACGCAACAGGTCTAGCCGATATTCTCGAAAGAGTGCTCGATAAAGGAGTGGTGATTGCAGGCGATATAAAAATTCAAATAGCGGATATTGATCTAATAACCATTAAAATAAGACTATTAGTTTGTTCCGTTGACAAAGCGTTAGAGATGGGTATTAATTGGTGGCAGGAAGACCCCAGTCTTTCAACTAAAGCACGAGAAAAGCAATTAGAGGAAAACCAATCTGATGTTGTTAAGCGGCTTGAACAACTGGAGGCAAAAATTAATTCAGATTAATTGTTTTATGCATCAAATGCACTACAGCAATACTAAATTAGTATAATTTTAATTGAGTCATAAAGAGTTATATTGAAAATATAATAATAATGTAATATAAAAGCAAAACGATATGAACGAAAATGGAAATAAGGATCAAAATCAGAATTCTGATTTTGATCTTTTCGGATTAGGTAGTTTGTTCAAAGGCATAGAAAAATTGGTTGACCTTGCAGACAAACTTGAGGAAAAGGGTGGCGTTAGCAGCGAAGGTAAAATTAATTTAGACCATCTTAAAAAAGGAATGAAAGGAGTTTATGGTTTCACCATTAATACCGCCGGCGGTGGTAGTCCAAAAGTTAAAACTTTTGGGAACATAAAAAAAACACCTGAAGGGCCTAAGGTGGATGAAGAGCGAGAACCTTTAACTGATATTTTTGATGAAAAGGATGAGATTGTTGTTATTGCCGAAATGCCAGGCATTGAATATAATGACATAACTATCGACTTAAATGAAGATATTCTTGAATTTTCGGCAGTAAACAAAAACAGAAAATACAGAAAAGAATTATTGCTATCGGTTAAAGTCAGCAAACAAAATTTAAGTCATAAATTTACAAATGGTATTCTTGAAATTAGGATAAAAAAATAGTATTATGGCACTCTCGGGCCTAGAAAATGTTGATTTAAAGCTTATAATTTTTGGGGCAAGGGAGGTGTTGGAAAAACAGTTTCGGCCATTTCAACAGCATTTGAATTATCTGAAAATCACAGAACACTTCTTATTTCTACGGATCCAGCTCATTCTATATCGGATTGTCTAGAACAAGAGGTTGGTTTCCAGATTCACAAGGTAAAAGGAAAAGAAAATTTAGACGCTATAGAGATAGATGCTAATAAAGCATTGCATAATTGGAAATTAGAGCACCAAAGCGTTTTAAAAAACTTTTCAATACTTCTACATATCTCGATAGTCAGGATATTGAAGAAGTGTTAAAATTATCAATACCAGGTATTGACGAAATAATGAGTTTTAAAATTATAATGGATCTTATCGAAGAGGGTCACTATGATAAATACGTGGTAGATACTGCTCCAACCGGACATGCGCTAAGATTAATATCTTCCCCAGAAATGTTGGATAATTGGATTAAGGTATCTGTAAGAATGAGGTGGAAGTATCGGTATATGGTTACTCGTTTTTCTGGTTCATATAAACAAGATGAAGTTGGAGCTTTTTTACTCAATCTAAAAAAAATGGTCAAAAGAACTGACAACATATTGCGTGACAAAACCAAAAGTGAATTCATTCCAGTTTGTATTCCCGAAGCAATGGCGATTAGAGAAACAAGAGGATTAATCGATAAACTTGCAACATATGACATATTTGCGAAGCAACTTGTTGTGAATAACGTAATGGTTTCAGATGATGGTCAGTTTTGTAAAAGAGTAAAGATTTCTCAGGCGCCTTACTTAAGGGAAATTAAGGATAGTTTTAGCGCTTTAAATTCAGTTGAAATACCTAAATTTTCCCAAGAAATTAAAGGGTTAGCTTCATTAGATAAAATGAGGATGTTTCTTTTTGAAGATCCGTTAATCAAACAATAAATCATGTCTGAAATCATAGAAAAAATCATAGTACGGGTAAAAGAATCTTTAGTCAAAGATGTTGGAAGAGCTATTGCAAGAATCGATCCAGAAGACATGAAGTTGATAGGCGTTGAAAGTGGCGATGTGATAATGATTGAAGGCAAACGAGCCACACCAGTCAAGATTATGCCTTGTTATCCAGAAGATAGGGATAAGAAAATAATTCAGATTGATGGCATCACCAGAGAAAATGCCCAAGTTGGGATTGACGAAAAAGTGAAGATTATTAAAACTACCTATCGTCAGGCTTCAAAAATAAAACTCAAACCTGATACAAAATCCAATTCCTTATACAAGGCTGATGATGTTAAATACATTGGCTCACTTATTAATGGTTTACCGGTAACAAAAGGAGATAAAATCAGAGCGACTCTTTTTGGGTCACGTTCGGTTGATTATACTGTAACCAGCATTAGTCCTGAGGGAGTAATACTGATACACTCAAATACAATTATTCAGCTTGAATCGGCTAAGCCCGGAGGAGAACAAAAAAGAAAGGTTTCTTACGAAGACATTGGAGGACTTGGACAACAGGTCCAACGCATCAGAGAGATGATTGAACTCCCTTTAAAATATCCTGAGATTTTTGAACGGCTTGGAATTCAGCCGCCCAAAGGGGTTTTTATGTATGGTCCTCCCGGAACCGGAAAAACTTTAATTGTTAGAGCTGTGGCTCATGAAACAGATGCCTATTTTATCAATATCTCAGGCCCTGAGATCATGGGGAAATTTTATGGAGAAAGTGAAGGGCGTATCAGAAAAATTTTCGAAGAAGCTCAGGCTAATGCGCCATCTATTATTTTTATTGATGAAATAGATGCCATTGCACCCAAGAGAGAAGATTTAGGAGGGGAAAAACAGGTAGAGAAGCGTGTGGTAGCACAATTGTTGTCACTAATGGATGGCCTGGAATCGAGAGGAAAGGTTATTGTTATTGGAGCTACCAATATACCGAACTCCATAGATCCTGCACTCAGAAGACCAGGACGGTTCGACCGCGAAATTTCAATTTCTATTCCAGATAAAAAGGGTCGATTAGAAATTCTTCACATTCATACAAGGGGCATTCCTTTGTCGATGGATGTAGATATGGAGAAACTTGCAGAAATTACTCATGGTTTTGTGGGTGCCGATCTAGAAGCTTTAGCCCGTGAATCTGCGATGACTGCACTGCGAAAAATACTCCCAAAAATCGATTTCGAAATGGCAGAAATCCCTTACGAAATTTTAATGTCCTTAGAAGTTACCATGGATAATTTTATGGATGCGATGAAAGAAGTAGAACCTTCTGCTATTAGGGAAGTTTTTGTGGAAGTTCCCGACGTGAAATGGGAAGATGTTGGTGGACTTGAAGAAATTAAAGAAGCTTTAATGGAAACGGTGGAATGGCCCTTAAAATATGCAGATCTTTTCAAAAAATTTGATACCAAACCATCCAAAGGAATTATCCTTCATGGTAAACCAGGGACAGGAAAAACCTATCTGGCAAAAGCACTGGCAAGCGAAAGCGGTGTGAATTTTATATCTGTAAAAGGACCACAGATTCTTAGCCGCTACATTGGAGAATCAGAAAAAGGGGTTCGAGAACTTTTTAGAATGGCTAAACAAGCCTCGCCTTGTATTTTGTTTCTTGATGAAATAGACAGCCTAACTCCTATGCGTAGTAATGATAATTCTGGGTCAGGAGTAATCGATCGGGTGATAGGCCAATTCCTTACCGAAATGGACGGCATCGAAGAACTTAAAGGAGTCATTGTGCTCGCTGCAACCAATAGGATAGATTTAATTGACCCTGCTTTGCTACGAAGTGGCAGGTTCGATTTGATATTTGAATTACCTCTTCCTGATTCAAGAACTAGAGAAAAAATATTTGGTATTCATACCCGAAATAAACCACTTGACAAAAATGTAAGCCTGAATAAATTGGCTTTAAAAGCAGAAGGGCTAACTGGTGCTGACATCGAATTTATTTGCCGCAAAGCCGCAATGCTTTCAATCCAGGAATTAGTTGGTAAAAATAGTGAAAAGGCATTTGAAAATACTCAGAATATTATAATTCTGATGAAACATTTTGAAAACGCAATTGCTTTGGTATTAGCCCAAATTAGGGAATAAAATATAATAAACCAAACTTTAATTTTATGAAAACAAAAGGAATATACCTCTACGCAATTGTGCCTAATTCTTACAGCGAAGAGATGTTTAAATCTATTGAAAATATAGGAATTTATTTGATTCCTTATAAAAATCTATTTGCTATTGCTTCGGACCGAGATGAACACAAAATTGAGCAATTAGACCGCCAAGAACTTGGTCATTTACTTGTAGATCACCAAAAAAAAATTGAATACTTTCAAAAAGTAGGTTTCTCGATGCTTCTTCCTATGCAAATGGGCACATTTTCGCAATCAAAAGCAGAGGTTTGTACCATCCTTCAAAATGGGTATGATTTAATTTTAGCCTCTCTCCAAAAGATAAACAACTTAACCGAATTTAATGTTGCTGCAGTTTGGGCAGATTTCTCGAAGACACTTGGTATGGTAGCCGACCATCCTGAAATTAGCGCTATGAGAGATAAATTAATAGAAAAAACTGAGAAGCCTACAGAAATAGAGCAAGTGGCCATAGGTATAAAAGTGCAGGAAGAATTAATAAACAAAAACACTCAAGTTGCCTTAAACATTGTTAATTCTCTGGCATCCATCTGTATTGATAAAAGAACACATGATACCATGAACGATGAAATGGTGTTGAACTCTGCTTTTCTCCTTGAGAAAAATAACATAGAAAAGTTTGAGGAAACAATTAACCAGTTAGATAAAGAGTATAACGAAACATTAAATTTCAAACTGATAGGTCCACTGCCTTGCTATAGTTTTTATACCATTGAAGTAAAAAAAATAAATCACTTGCAAGTAATCCAGGCTGAAAAAGCGCTTGGTTTGACAAAAGAATCCTCCCCAGACGAAATAAAAAAAGCATACCAAGAAAAAGCAAAGGAATTACACCCAGATTCTAACCAAAAAAACATCAATCAGGAGGGTTTCACTAAAATAAATAAAGCTTATAAAATGTTGCTTGAATGTTCAGGACTAGCAAGGGGCACCTCTACAGAACATGTAACATCTGAACAAAAGCAAAGCGAGCTGGAAGACTTAATACTAGTAAAAATAAAGGAATAATATGGAGAGAGACGGAAAATATATTTATTGTATTATTGAATCCGATTACGACATTAACCTTGGTCCAATAGGCGTGGGTGTCGACGGAGATTTAGTTTCTACTATAGGTTTTGATGGGGTTTGTATGGTGGTTAGTAACCACCCTATCAATGATTTTAAAATGACCCCTGAAAATATGATCGCGCATCAAAAAGTGATTGAAGAAGTAATGAAAGAATTTGACAGTGTTATCCCAATAGGATTTGGTACAATCGCAGCAACTCCTGACGAAATACGCAACCTACTGAGCCGCAGACATAATGAGTTTAAAGAATTACTCTTGCAGTTTAAAAATAAAGTAGAACTCAATGTTTGTGGAACATGGAAAAACATGAAAGACATCTACAATGAAATTGATAAAAAACATAGTAATTTGCAAAAAATTAGAAAGGAAATTGATAAACTACTTGATTTAGAAAAAAGAAATCTAAAAATTTCTGAAGCTGGTGTATTCGTGCAACAAGCACTCGAGGAAAAGAAAGAAGAAGAAGCAGACAATATTATTGATGTTTTTAGAAGATCGGTGTTCGATTATAAAGTTAATAAAACCAACGGAGATGATAAGTTTATGAATATTGCATTTCTTGTAAATAGTGGAAGAGAGAAAGAATTTGACAATATTATGAATGATCTCGGAGTTAAATATGGGGATAGAAGTGATTTTGTATATTCAACTCAGTTACCAATTTATAATTTCGTTGATCTAAAAATATTTCCAGAAAAATGGGAATTATAAAAAAACTTAATGGATAATAGATATGACTAGCAAAAACGAAATAGTAAATGAGGGGAAATATATTTATGGAATTATTAGACATGAAGGTCCAATAGACTTTGGTTTCATTGGTATTGGAAAACGATCTGATTTAGTTTACGGAGTCTATTTCAATAATATCTGTGCCATTGTTAGTAATTCTCCAATTATACAATATGAAGTTAGACGAGTAAATATGATTGCGCACGAAAAGGTCTTGGAAGAGGTTATGAAACAATTTACAGTACTCCCTGCGCAGTTTTCAACAATATCCGAACACAATAATGATGACGGAATCCTAAGAATTCTTGAGAAAGATTATAAAAAGTTTGACAAACTGTTAATTAAGATGGAAGGGAAAAAGGAGCTTGGACTAAAAATACTGGCCAATGAAGAACGAATTTATGAAAGTATTGTTGATAAATATGACGCAATTAAAAGCATGCGTAGAAAACTGATAAAACTGAACCTTCCCCCCTCCCAAACACATTACGAACGGACAAAAATCGGGGAAATGGTGGCGGAAGCACTTAAAACGGAAATCGAAAACTATAAAAATAAGATTATTGATTTCTTAGACCCATTTTTCGAAGACATAAAAATTAACGACAATTATGGAGAAATGATGATATTAAATGGTGCATTTCTAGTTAATAGCGATAATGAATCTAAATTTGATGAGGCTGTAAAAGATTTAGACGAGGAATATGGAAACTTTATGACCTTCAAATTTGTAGGAACATTGCCGCCTTATAATTTTGTTACCCTTGTAATAGATACTAAATAGATAGAATATGTTTTTAATAGATAGTGTCCTGCTAGCTCCTTTAAAAGGAGTTATTTTTATCGCAGAGAAAGTAAATGAAGTAATAAATAAAGAAACGTCTGACGAAGGTACCATTAAAGAAAGATTGATGGGATTGCAATTGAAATTTGAAATGGACGAAATTGATGAAGAAGAATATGATAAAAGAGAGGACGAATTATTAGGCTTACTAGAAAACATCAGAAAAGAAAATAAAATAAAATAAAATAGACCAATATGAGTAATATTATTGATGTAAAAAAAACAGCAGTTAAGTTTCTGAAAGAGAATATTAATTGCCATCACATAACAGTAGTTAAAATACAAAAAATTCAAGAAAATTGGAATGCTGTCGCTGAGATATATGAAGACGATTCCTTTCTAAAATCAATGAATCTTCCAATGAAACAAATTAGAATGTTTTATTGGATTAAAATGGATGAGAAACTTGATATTATATTCTTTGAACGAATGAATTCCATGGAAGACATCGATATGAATGATGAGTAATCTTACTAAACAAAAATTACAATGATTACCAATCTTTTATATGTTTATTGTATTTCAAATAATCCCCTTATGGTGCCTAGTGAAATAGTATCCAGAGGACTAAAGTCTCTAATATTTAATGACTTTAACGTGCTTTATAAATTAGTTTCGGAAAGTGATTATACTGAAAATAATTTTTTAGATATCAAATGGTTGGAAACTAATTCAAGAAAACACATGGGGGTAATCATTGCAGCCATGGAGTTCGGCGCTGTGATACCCTTTAAATTTGGCACTATTTTTAATTCTAAAACAAGTTTGAAAAAATTTATCACAGATTACTCTGATTCGTTGGTTAAAAACTTCAAATATATCAAAGAAAAGGAAGAATATGCAGTAAAAATTTACTGTGATCGTAAAGTTCTACTTGGACGTATGGGTGAATTGAGTAAGGAAATAGAAAGTTTAGATAAAACGATTGCAGCTAGCTCGCCAGGAAAAGCGTATTTACTAAAATCAAAAAAAACAGCTCTTTTAGAAGACGAAATGGACAAAATTTGTAGTGAGTATGGTCAAAAATATTATAATGAATTTAGTCACATGAGCGTCTCCTCTAATACTGCAAATTTACTTATGAAAGAATCTTCGGGAAGAACAGATACTATGATCCTTAACGCAACTTTCCTTGTGAGCAATAGAAGTTCTGATGATTTTATAAAAAAAGCAAATGATTTTGCAAATGAAGATATACATATCGGATTTTGCGTTGAGACAACAGGACCTTGGCCTCCTTTTAATTTTATCTCCATTAAAGAAAAATAAGAATGAACGATATGGAAAAGAACACTGAAAATAATGATATACAGCACAACGATATAATCAATCGTTCTAAAGACTTCACCCTTTTAGAAATGCTCGACCGAGTTTTAAACAAAGGGGTAATCATAGCTGGAGATGTTGTTATTTCAGTGGCAGATATTGATCTGGTATACCTGGGCGTTAAGTTGATGTTAAGTTCAGTTGAAACTATGGAAAAGTTAAAGGAGAATAAATAGTAACTAATAAGGTAGACATGGGTAAAATAATTTATTCCTTAGTACTTGTAAAAAAAGATTCGGAGAAGTTTATTAAACTTTTATCGAGTCTAAAAGGAATTTTAAGAGCTAATTTATCTGTCGTTTTATTTGGTGAAATTATGGCCATAGTGAGTGATATTAAAGAAACAAGTACTCTTACAGACAAATCAAATGTTGTTGAGTATGCTAAGGTTATAGAAATAGTGGCACAAGAATTTACAGTACTTCCTGTTCAGTATGGCTCAATTATGGAATCTAATGAACTAGTTCAAAACATGCTTAAAAAAAATTACTCTAAATTTCACGAAAACCTTGAGAAAGTTGAAAATAAAGTTGAATTTGGATTAAAGGTTTTTTGCGATTCCAAAAAAATAAAGAAGGAACTAGTTACAAAGCTAGAGCTCGATTTAGTGCCAAAATCCATACAAGAACAAAAAATCTCAATTTATAAAGAATACATAGATAAAAAATTAAAAGAACATCAATTGGAAAAATTATTGTTAGAATATGTGGATACAATCATTCAAGACATCACTTCACGATTATCAAAAATGAATCCAATCCATAAATTTAAAAAAATGGAATCAGAATCAAAAATTATAGATGCTGTCTTTCTGATTAAAAAAAGCAAACAAGAAGATTTGATTACTACTGTAAAAGATTTACAAAACAAACATACAGGACTTCGTTTAATGTTAACGGGTCCTTGGCCACCTTATAATTTTGTAGATATTACCATAAATTGATTTTAATATGAGTGAAAATAAAATACTTTTTAATAGCGGATCATTTGAGGAGATTTCAGAGGAGATGGAAAAACTAACAAATAATGAAAAATCCAAGCTTGAATTAGGTCCAAACAACGCTGAATCTGGTTTAGCCAAACTGGTACTCACCTTGGTTGATCTTATTCGTAAACTCGTAGAAAAACAGGCCATGAGAAGAGTCGACGGCGGATCATTGAACGATGACGAAATTGAAAGAATGGGAGAAACTCTTATGAAATTAGAAATGAAAATGGAAGAGCTTAAAAAGCACTTTAACCTTACTGATGAAGACCTAAATATTAACCTAGGCCCTCTAGGTAACTTAATGTAAGGAATAAAGCTAAAAATATTTCAAAATGAAGACACTGATATATGTTCCCATTATTCATTCAAGTGCCGACATGGGCTCCCTTGGAGATGAGCTTAAGCGCAAAACTGTTTCCAAACTTGGGGAAAATAAATGGCAAAAGCACGCAGATACTGTAAAAGGTTACTGGGAGGCAATTGAATACTATTTTGAAAACATTGATATAGCTATCAAGGGGATAAAAATATATCAGGACGGAATGTTTGTTGATGGTGATTATGCAATGAAAATTATAGACGAAGGTATCAAATCAGGAAGCAAAAATTCTGAAATTCTTTCAAATCTTATCGGTCAGGGGGCAATACTTATCAAGACGGAAGATTTTAAAATGGTCAAAGATGAATACGATGGACTTCAATCTATCTTAAAATCAAAAATCAATATCAAAAAACTTTTTTTGTTGCTCAGGTATAGGATTTTAAAACCCATATTTTTATTGAGAAGAGATAAATTTATTGCCAGCAGGATAGCCGAAACGCTGGGCCAGAAGGAAACGGGAATTCTTTTTATCGGAGCTTATCACAATATCATGAAAAGGCTGCCCAAAGATATTACCGTAATTGAAGTGAAGGAAATTGCAAAAATCAGAAAATATCATAGAGCAATTCAATCTTTTTCTAAAACTACACCCCATCAACTTAAACAACTTACACAATACATGATTAAAAGAGTATAAAATTTTCATCGATTTTGATAGATATTAAAATTATATAAATAGCTGAATATCAAGCCGCCAAATGAATGCAACAATTTAATATTGATGCGACTGCTATTGCACAAACAGCTTATGTACTAAGCGCTTGGATAGGGAAAAGCACTTTGTCTTATACGGGGATTTAAACATCAATATCGGTACATTAGGCAATAATTAAGGAACAAAGTCTGACAAAAAACCATAAAAAATACATTATAATGAGTCAAATTATTGGTATAGACCTAGGAACCACAAACTCCTGCATGGCTATTATTGAAGCAAATAAACCGATCGTTATTTCTAACAGTGAAGGAGACAGAACAATGCCCTCAGTTGTTGGTTTTATGAATAGTGGTGAACGCAAAGTTGGTGCTCCTGCAAAACGTCAAGCACTTACAAACCCAAAGAATACAATTTTCTCCATTAAACGGTTTATGGGAGAATCCTATGACCAAGTTCTAAAAGAGATGAGCACAGTTCCATATCAGGTTTCAAAATCCCAAAAGAACACGCCTCTTATTAACATTTCAAATAAACTGTATTCTGCCCAAGAGATTTCAAGTGTTATTTTACAGAAGTTGAAAAAAGATGCTGAAAATTATATGGGACAAGAAATTAAAGAGGCAGTCATTACAGTTCCTGCTTATTTTAGTGATTCGCAGCGACAGGCTACAAAAGAAGCTGGCGAAATTGCTGGATTTATTGTTCGACGTATTATTAATGAACCAACTGCTGCCGCCCTTGCTTACGGTTTGGATAAAAGAGATAAAGATATTAAAGTTGCCGTTTATGATCTTGGAGGGGGAACTTTCGATATTTCAATTCTTGAACTCGGTAACGGTATTTTTGAGGTGAAATCTACAAATGGTAATACACATTTAGGGGGTGACGATTTTGATCAACTGATCATTGAATGGTTGGTGGATGAATTCAAAAAAGATGAAGGAGAAGATTTATTAAGAGATGCTTTAGTGCTCTATAAATTAAGACAGGCAGCTGAAATGGCTAAAATCGAATTGTCTAAATCAATAGAAACTCAAATCACATTGCCATATATTACAATAATTAACGGAGTTCCTAGACATTTAACAAAAAAACTTACGCGAGTTAAATTTGAGGACATGGCCAATACATTGCTGAAAGCAACGATTGCTACTTGCCAGAAGGCTCTTGAGGACGCAAAATTAGAGATTTCTGATATAGATGAAATTATTCTTGTGGGTGGCTCAACTCGAATTCCTGCCGTTCGAAAAATGGTGCATAATTTTTTTGGAAAAGAGCCTTCTAAAGGTGTTAATCCAGACGAAGTTGTAGCTGTTGGTGCTGCTATATTGGGTGGTGTGCTTGCAGGTAAGGTGGAAGATGTATTGCTTTTGGATGTTGTACCATTGTCTTTAGGTATCGAAACTCGAGGTGGCGTGACAACGCGATTGATTGAAGCGAATACAACCATTCCTACTCAGGAATCAGAAATATTTTCAACGGCCGCAGACAACCAATCCTCTGTAGAAATACACGTTTTACAAGGAGAACGAGCAATGGCCAAACAAAATAAGAGCATTGGTCTATTTCATTTTGATGGTATTCCCCTATTAAGCAGAGGCATTCCAAAAATAGAAGTAACTTTCAATATCGATGTAAATGGCATCCTGAATGTTACGGCAAAAGATCAATTAACAGAAAAATCACAAGATATTCGTATTGAAGCCTCTTCAGGACTTTCTCCTGAAGAAATTACAAGAATAAAGGAGGAAGCCAAGATTTACGAGGCTGCAGATAAAGAGATGATGGAAAAAGTAGACCAAAAAAATAAGGCCTGCATACAAATCTTACAAACAGAAAAACAGTTAAACCAATTTGGGGATACCCTCTCTGGGGACAAAAAAAATGCGATAGAAAAAGCACTTGAAAGACTAAAAACAATTGACGAGCAAGATAGTTTTACGAATATTGAACGAGCAATGGAAGCACTGAGCACTGCTTGTCAATTGGCCAGTGAAAAATAATGATCGTCAAAGATTGATATTTAAATGCCTAAAGGGACTAACTAAACACCTATGGACTTGAAGTCCATAGGTGTTTAAATCTGACTAAAGTCAGGTGTATGGAATCTAGATTGCCTACTCAAGGATAAAATCGATCGTATCATTGTCTGATTTACGTTGATGTTCTAACTATTCATTTACCATTTTATCCTTAATATTGCCTTTACTCCAACATCCAAAGTCGATTGCCCAAAAATATCTGCCAAAATATTGTTACTTTAACAATGGAAATTCTTGTTGAATTTTTCGAGATGTTCTTCCTTTTAACTTCTTAACAATACTAATGATATCTTGTGACGGACGATATTCAATGTGCATATGAATATGATCTTTTGAGACAACTCCTTTGAATATAACTATATCTGCTGAATCACAAATTTGCATTAATAACTGCTAACTTTCTACAACGCTGTTGAATATCTCCAACCAAAACTTTATCTCTATACCTGGTGATCCATACAATATGAACTATTAATCTTGAAACGGTATCACCTTTAGTTCTTTGATTTCCCATTCAACAAAGATAAAAGTTTTTAGAAGCTAAAGCGAAATGCACTAAAGTTCATAGTTGTAACTATTTTTGTGACCAATAAAAAGTTATTATATTAAAAATGAGGTATTTATATGTTATTTATTCTACTCAATGCGAAATACGTTACATAGATCTTTTTATATTTTAACACCTTAATCCCCTTATTCTCAAATATTTCGTAAATTAATTGATGCAGAATAGTTCAAATGTCCTGAATTAAATATAAATTTACTTTGAAAAATTGTACCAAATGGAATCAGTTGATTTTTTATACCGATCAACACGAGATATTTCGCAATCAACCATTCGACATCTTTTCAGGAATAAAGGCACAGATTATATATTTTTTAGTTTAGCATTAAATAATTAAAGACGATTCAGCACATGAAAAAAATTACCACCCTATTCGCAATCTTATTTTTCACATTTCTCAACCAAACACAAGCGCAATTTGCGTCGTACTCGTTTGACACCAATGCCAATGATACCGTCAATGGGTATCATGCCAACACCTATGTTCTTCCAAGCTATATAACAGACGGCAGTAGCTCTGTCATTGAGTTAGAAGGTGATGAGTTTTTAAGTTTACCCTCTGAATTGAGCACTCATATCAAAACAGATGAAACCTTTATGTACACCATCCGATTTAAAATTACGGATGACTATCTCACCAACCCATACAAAGGCGAAAATTCAACGTCACCTATAAGAGTACTAGTCGCTAACAAGTCAATGCATCCTAACGGCTTAGGTTTTAATTTATTGTATAGAACCTCGTTGGGCAGTTCTAGTATAGTAGCAACCTATGGAGACGATGTACTACAGTATGGCCAACAATATAATATAACTAGTGCTGAAGTAGGAGTATGGTATGAGATAACGGTAAAAATGTATTTTAATGTTCCTGTCCCTTATATTCAATACGTTATTAGTGTTGATGAAGGAGGTGCTTTTACGAAAATTTTTAATTTTGACCCCAAAGTTGTTGATATTGATCGTTTTAAAGCTAGTCTTAATACCCAAAAAATATGGATTGGCACAGATGTTAATGATGCGATGCGTTGGGGGCAATCACCTTATGCCAAGGTGAACATAGATAAGTTAATTTTTTATAACGCAGTGCCCCTAAGTGATCCGACCATCATCAACGCACTACTTTCGTCTTTAATTGACGGCATGAATGGAACTACCACATTGAGCGATGCAGAAAAAGACGCCTTGTACACTAATTTTTTGCTCAATTGGGATCCCAGTAGTTATGCTTCTAATAAAGCAATTGTAGCATCCTATTTAGAAACCTGTAACTCAACATATGGGGTGATTTTTGAAGATCAAACCAGAATAGAAGTTAGTGACATGCCCGTACCACAGCGCATACAATTCACCATACAAGAATGGATGACAGACAACCTATACACCACTGCCAATACTTCAGAAATGTCAGGCATCTCTTTTTTAGATCATACTGCTTTTCCAGGGGCTGTAAGTAATACTGCTCCAAGGGTAAATGCTGCTAATTTTAATGTGGACGGCTCGTACAAAACAGACTCAGGATTTAAACTTTCGAATCCAGAAGCAGTAGTTCGCCCTACGGGATACTATGCAGCTCCTGGAGAATTGGTCACCCTTACATTTCCTGAAAACATTATAAATAAAGGTATTAAAGTAAGAGTAGGTGCGCATCAGCATAATTTAGCAAAGTATTCAACTAGTTTTAACCGCTTTCCTAGAATTTCAACCCTTTATGATGTCACTGCCACTTCGTTGACCGTAGCCAATCCTTTTGGTGGTGCTATTTATGTAACATTTCCTGATGGAGCTAATTATGGTGTGGTAACTTGTCAAATAAGCGGTGCGGTAAAATCACCTTATTATTCTACCAAGCCAGGCTTTGAAAGGTCGCTTGCCGATTATAAAACCGACTTAGCAAACAGCTATGTAAAATGGGTAGATTGGGAAAGTTTAAAATTTATGACCACCTTCCCTGCGCCTGCAGCAACTACGGTAAACAATCCTGATGAGGTCATTACACTTTGGGATCAAACTTTCAACATGTTTAATGTTATTCTGGGAAGGCCGTTAGACAACTTTAGAGCAGAATATTTATTGATAGACAGTCAAAACTTGAACGGTATGACTACTGCTCCAGCTATATACCCAATGCCGCTTCTAGTTGCAGATAATATATTTGAAGCTGACCCAACCATGATACCCATAAACGTTATTAATGGCAATGCTTTTATGAATGGTACTGGCCCTATAAATGGAGTAAATCACGCCGTAATACTTCATGAAATGGGGCATTTACTCCACATGCCTTTCTTAGCTAACGAAGATGAAACCATGGTCAATTTACCTGCTGTAGCTGCATACAATAGAGTATTTGGACAATCTATGGATGATGCTTTAAAGTATTCTTTCCAAGGATTAAATTTTGATGAAGCTGCCTTAGATTGGATGCTACCCCTACCATTTAGAGCAGGAGAAAGAATAGGGGTAGATATGTTACCCTACCAAACTAGAGGTTATGCTAAATACGCAGACATTGCTCAATTATACTCTTGGGAAAAACTAGGGGAAATTCATGAATATTTTTATAAGGAAGGATCGATAAATTCATCATATAGACATGATAATATTAAAGATGACACCTATATCAACGCAGCCTCAGAAAAATTGAATACCAATATGGCGCCGCTTTTGGAGTTTTGGGGAATAATCCCTTCTGATCAATTGGTTGAACAATTAAAAGGCAAGCCTGTAGATGATAAAATTAAAGACCGCTTGCTACATTATCGATCTATAGTGCCTGCTGATAATACTGCTTTTAAAGTGGTGTATGATAATATGACTGCTAAATTAGGCGACGTTCATGATGTACGATATGACAATATGTTAAACACCTACAATGAGGCGGTTTCCGATTCTATCGTAGCGCGTATTGATGTGCTTTTATGCAAATACTACAACAACAATTGTATTGCTGCCAATAGCGATGGTACCCCTACCGTTACTTTTGCATTCAGCGAAGAAAGTATTGATGAAAACTCGGCTACTGATGTAAGCCTCACTGCTACCCTTGATGTGTTGTCAAGTGAAACTGTTACCATTAATTTTATCTTATCAGGCACCGCTTTAGAAACTACAGATTATACGGTGAGTAGCCAGAGCGTCACCATTGCTGCAGGTGCTCAATCAGGAGCAATTTCTATTAGCACTAATGGCTTGGATGACAATGAAATAGAAGTACTACAAACCATTGTATTTACGCCAACAGTTACCAATGCTACGACCAATACAGAAACGTTGACCTTGAATTTTCTGAGTGATGACAATCCTACAGTGACTTCCATCACCACTTCTGAAACCAGTATTATTGAAAACGGCGGTGTTTCAGTGATTACGGCAGAGATAGATACGCCAGCATCAAAACCAACCTACATTGCACTTGATATTATAGGAACTGCGGATTACAGCATTGATTATACTGGTACCGGTGAATATACGATAACAACCGTAGCTGGAGGTAATGGCGCAGGCACTGCCAACAATCAATTCAATTTTGCAAGTGGTTTGCATATAGATATCGCAGGTAATGTGTATGTGGCTGATTTATTAAACCATCGCGTACAAAAATGGGCACCTGGGGCTATTGAGGGCATTACGGTAGCTGGAGGTAATGGCGCAGGTGCTGACGCTAACCAATTAAACAAGCCACACGGTATTTTTGTAGACACGTCGGGAAATGTGTATATCGCAGATTCAGAAAACCACCGCATTCAAAAATGGGCGCCAGGTGCTGCAGAAGGAACAACGGTAGCTGGAGGTAATGGGCAAGCTGAATTATCTTCTGCTGGAGCAAAAGACCAAAATAAATTGAACACCCCTCTCGATGTTTTTGTCAAGCCTAATGGTGATATTTATATTGCAGACACGGGAGCATATCGTATTCAAAAATGGACACCAGGTGCTGCAGAAGGAGTGGAGGTTACAGGAGGAACTTATGAAAACAGGGTAGATAAACCTAGTGGAATTTTTATATCCGATTTAGGAGATCTCTATATTGTTGCCACAGAACATTATCGCATTCAAAAATGGGAATTGGAAGGGCTGCATGTTACTACGGTAGCTGGAGGAAATAACATAGGTAATAATGCCAATCAGTTGAATAATCCTAAAGGTGTTTTTGTTGATCCTGCTAAAAATGTGTATGTGGCAGATTATAAAAACAATCGTGTTCAAAAATGGGCGCCAGGTGCTGCAGAAGGAACAACGGTAGCTGGAGGTAATGGACAAGGTGCAGTCGCCAATCAATTGGATGGTCCAAAAAGTGTTTTTGTAGATGCTGCTGGGGATATTTATGTGGCAGATATGAAAAATCACCGCATTCAAAAATACCATTATGTACCTAAAATTACCATCCCTGCAGGAGAAACTACAGGAACGTTAACGGTAACTGCTGTTGAAGACATTTCAGATGATGATAATGAAACCATTGTGATTACACCAACAACTGTGACCAACGCCAATTCAAGCCACACCGACACACATACCATCACCATTGTAGATGATGATGAACCGCCAGTTGTAAGTTTTAAATGGAGCGCTGAGAGCATTGATGAAAATTCGGATAGAGATGTGATCCTTACCGCTACGTTGAGCAGAACTTCAAACAAAGAAATTACCATTGATTTTGCCCTATCAGGTGCGGCTACACTAGCTACAGAATATACGATAAGTAGTACGAGTATAACCATTCCTGCTGGTGTGAATTCAGGGAATCTTACGCTAAGTACTCGCGGATTGGATGATGATGCTATAGAGATCGCAGAAACCATTGTGTTCACTGCAACCATGACCAATGCAACCACCACATCAGATACAATTACCTTAAACATATTGAGTGAGGACGATCCTACAGTTACTTCAATTACAGTTGATCAAACAAACATTCAAGAAAACAACGGTGTTTCAATTGTTACGGCAACGATCAATAAAGCGACTTCAAAGCCAGTCTCTATTTTGCTTGATATGGCGGGCACAGCTATTTATGATAGTGACTATGATACTGAGTTTATCATAAAAGGAAATGTTACTATAGCAGCCGGAGAGAGCGGACAAGGTGCTACTCCCGACCGACTAAACAATCCTTATGGTGTTTTTGTAGATACTTCTGAAAATATTTATATTGCAGATAAAAATACGCACCGTATTCAAAAATGGACAGCTGGTGCTAGTAAAGGTATTACCGTAGCAGGAGGAAATTGGAATGGATCTGGAAATCTACAATTAAGAGAACCTACAGGGGTTGTTGTAGATGCTTCAGGAAATGTGTATGTAGCAGATATGAAAAATCATCGCATACAAAGAGCGGCGCCAGGGGCAATTGGAGCTGATACCGCTGCAGGAGGAGTACCAAACAACATGATAGGGGAGGCTTCAAATCAACTTAATAATCCTCATGGTTTTTTTGTAACGACTTCAGGAGATATATACATAGCTGATACAGATAATCACCGAATCCAAAAGTGGCTAAAAGGAGCTAGTGAAGCAACAACTGTTGCTGGAGGGAATGAGCAAGGCAATGCTGCGAATCAATTGAACAGCCCTCATGGTGTGTATGTAGATGCCTTAGGGAATGTATATGTTGCAGACACAAATAACAACCGAATTCAAAAATGGCTGCCGGAAACTACAGAAGGAGCAACGGTAGCTGGAGGCAATGACACAGGAGATGCTGCAAATCAATTGGATACTCCTACAGGTGTTTTTGTAAATACAACTGGGAGTATATATATCGCAGACACAAACAACCACCGAATCCAAAGATGGGCACCAGGCGCTACAAGAGGTATAACGGTAGCAGGAGGTCATGGACAAGGCAATGATGACACTCAATTGAATACTCCTACAGGTGTTTTTGTAAATGCTACTGGTAGTGTATATATCGCAGACAAAAACAATCACCGAATCCAAAAATACTACTACACCCCAGAAATTACCATTGCAGCAGGAGAAGTCACAGGTAGCATACAAGTTACCGGTCTAGAAGATACTTCAAGTGCTTCCAAAGGAGTCGATTCCCGAACAAGCCAAAAGGGACCTACTTCAGATGACAACAATAATGATGACGGTGATGAAATCATTTCACTCACGCCAACTGGGGCGAAAAATGCAACGTTGGCTGCAGGAATAACAACTACCATTACGATAACTATTTCTGATAGTTCAAGCCTTCATGTTGATGATGTTGTGATGAATGATGCAGACACTGTGCTAGCATATCCGAATCCGAGTAATGGCATTTTTGAAATCGCAGTGCCTATTTCAGAGAAGGAAGTGTCTATTGTCATTTACAATATCTATGGTCAATTACTTTCACAAAAGAAATATCCTGTAAGTTATGGGAAAGTTAATTTAGATATCAAAAACCAGCCAATAGGAATCTATTTGGCAAAAGTACAGTTGGCAGTTCCAGTAACCTTAAAAATAGTAAAAAAGTAATACGTTGATAAACAAAGACAACGTGGTTTATCCGAAAACTCAATAAGGCAGTTAAAGGGTTTATTTTTTATTTTAAAACTCGTATAAAGTACACATACTTATCAATAAAAAACAGAAATTATGAAATCAAAACTTACACTGTTCTTATTAGGACTGTTATTCATCTTTAGTTGTAGTGCAGATGCGATAATTCCAGATCCAGATGACCCCGTTGTCACACCTGATACGTGGGGCCAAACAACAACAACAACAATGCCAATCGTTTATGCAGCATCTGATGTTTCGCAGGCAACTATTGATTTGACTTTAAAATGGTATAAAATTGCTACGGATGCTTGGGGTAATTATGGGAATATTGAAATTTGGATTGTAGGAGAGAGTGCTGATGCTGCCAAAGCATTAGACATCAGTTGGTGCACTCTAAGGGCAGCAAAAGATGCTAAATGGGATACCACTTGGGATTGTGTCAATGGAGACCCTTACGGAGCAGGAACTGGTTGGTCTCCCTTTTACAGATATGTTACTGAGGGAGGTGCTGCGGTGAGTACATATATTAGAGATTATACTGATAACAGATTTCTAACCATCACGATGTCAGCAAAATATCCTGGTCCTGAAGAAGATGACTATAAGCCTGTAACCTTACATGAAGTCTTTCATACCTATCAACATGTTCACATTTCTGACAAAGATGACGATTTAAGAACAATAAAAATGGGAGGAAAAAATAAACCTTGGTGGGCTGAAGGTAGCGCAGAATATATGGCTCAATTACTGTATTCGAGACAATCTGGAGTTTCAAGCGGATACTTAAAAGAAAGAATGGCGGTTAAGTATGACGCTGTTGCTGATTATAAAACATTAGGAAAAAGTTTAAAGGAAATCACGTATGATGACGGCATTGGATATGATATTGGAGCTTGGTTTATTGCTTATTTGACTCATAACGAAGGGGAAGAAAAAGTTAAAGTTGACTTTTATAAGGATTTAAACTCTTTAGGGTTTGAAGGCTCATTCAAAAATAATTTCGGAAAAACTTCAGACGAATATCTCGTTTTATTTGATGCTTTTTTAAATACAGAAAAAGTTGAAGCATTGAAAATTATTCCTTAAAAAGGAAAAATTATACCATTTTTACAGTCAAAGCCTACTTGTCTCAAAAAATAAAAATTAACTAAAATGTAGAAAGATTAAATATGTTGTGAAGTACTGTATATCGTAGAAAGTTTAGAACAATAAAAAAGCCTCACATTACTGTGGGCTTATTAATTTGTTTTAATTTAATTATGCTTAGTTTTTAATAAACTTTTTGTTCGTTTGACTCACACCATCTGAAATCCTAATGATATATACTCCGCTTGGTAATGCTTTTACATCTATTTTATTTGTGTTTTTTGTTGAAATGACTTCTTTACCTAATACATTGTAAATAGATACTGTTACTGGGCCTTCATTACCTTCTATAAACAATATGCTGTTTGTTGGATTGGGGAAATAGGAGATATTTTTTGTTATTAAAGTCTCTTCTACACCCATCACGCCATTACAGTTTGTTGTATAATAAGCACAAAGAATAGCATCTATTTCAGTAATAATTTCGTCTGCAATGGCGCTAGAATATTCGGGATACGCTGCATAACCATCTCCTGCCATAGCTTCCCAACGTTGTTTGTTCCCATCACCGTTTTTACCAGCTTTTATCATTGCGTTAAAATAAGCCACAAAATCTTCTTTATTTATTGGAACAATTGTTCTGTAATGTTCTATTCTTTCTTTAATTTCATTTGAGGATGGTAATGCTACCAATTCGGTTAAAGTTTCCTCCGAGGGAATAAAACCCCATATATGTAATAATGGCGCTAGATTAATATTTAGTTGTTTTGAAGCATTTAATATAAAATCATCACGTTCAATTCCATAACTAATACCTAAATTATAATAATATTGATTAATTTTCCTGACAGCATCCCAACCAAATAGCGCCGCTATTTCAATATATTTTCCATGCCCTCTGCTCTGGTACATCATTTCGTTTCCACTAAAATCAGGTGCTCCTAAATCGAATGGTCTATCGATACGCATTTCATTACCGATTCTAAAATTTGGAGAAATAAACCAATCCATCATCGCCTCTTCTCTATTGTAGTTTTGCTGAATGGAATATTCAAAGGATCGGTCAATAGTTTCATCAAAAACTAAATTATATACTGCAGCTGCAGGAAAGTTTACATTACTTTCTACTTCACCAATAAGTGTTGGTAAATTATGTAGGTGTCCCATTTCATGCAGGATTATAAAATGGGAACCTCCATATCCTTTCTCTCCTTGGGCATAGATATCACTTGCTTGAAAACCAACATTAATCACATGCGTCTGACTATTTGCATCTCCCAGTGCGATTGGGTCGTTCCCTTCGAGAAACATAGGATAGGATGCAGCCGCCCATGTACCCGGTGCTGGATTCATACGATCAAATCGAATATACTCCGCTCTTATTCTTTCTGAAGGTCTTCCTGAAATATCTTGAAACACTTGAAAAGTCTCACTCCATTTTGACAATATATTTGTCGGGTCAGTTAATTGGTCATTCACATAATTTGCCATTGGGCGCGTTATGGTTGTCATAAAATTATCCGATTCCCAGTCAACCCACTTCACATGGTCTTTTGCCAATTCTGTCTGATATTCCGCTAACGATGTTTCAGCCCCTGTCTTAATGGAAAGATGTGGCATTTTAACAACATTTGAGAAACCTATTGCGATAGCTCCAAGATTTGTATTTTCTGGAACTTTAATATAAATGGGGCCTCCAAAAGGATTTGTTATCTTTGTTGCAGTACTATTTAATTCAAACCCTTTAGTGACTCTTGCAAAACGATTAATTTGTTCCCCCTCTATATTAAACTCAGAAGTACCTATGACTACTTTTAATTTTGCATCTATAATATTAGCGTCAATAGACACCGAAACAATTTCTCCTGGGGCTGCATAATATCCTGTCATGCGATAGACTTCCGCTTGTCCGTTTAAAACATACTTTTCATCTGTGTTGTAATTTCCATCTATGGTAACCTCAGAGCTTACTCTGGGAGCAGCCTCAGAAACAGGACCTGGCCATATGCTAGCATCTTCATAAATAAAATTTTCAAAAGACGCTTTCTTTATGTTGTCTGCAGTAAAATAAACATCGTGTAAAGATTGTTGAATTAAATATTGAATTTTAGTTTCTTCAGGGAATTCTTTTGGATCTTTCTTATCCATTTCAAGAAATATGGGGCCATAATTATCTTCATAAGCTTTCATATAGTCTTTTAATTCAGTAAATACGGGTTCATAATTGTTGTCCCAATTATCTATAAATGTTGAGTAATAAGATTCTTTTTCAGTTTGCGTTAAAGATTGATTGCCGAGTATACTGTTCTTAAAAAGAGTAAGTATATTTTTGATCATGTTTGAGTCCCCTGGTGGTTTGGGAGAATAAATTTTGAGATCATCAATTAATACAGGGCCACTTCTTACTCCTTCTTCTCTCCCATAAAAACGCAACAACTTGTCTGTTCCAATGTAAATTTGTTCTTCATTTAACGCTTTTTTAAAAGGAGGCATTTCAATATTAGGCCATTCCTCGTCAAAAAACATTTTTTGACGAACCCCATCAATATTAAAAATAATGTTAGGAAATTGCTCATCAAATACAAAGGTCATTGAAAAGTCTACCCAAGTATCTAAATCAATACGTTTGAGCATAAACTTTTGACCTGCAACATCGGCAAGAGGGTCTTCTTTTCCCCCTACAAAAACTAATAGATCGTATTTAGGTGCACCATCATCGTAATGTTTAACAATTGAAACTGTAAAACCGGTTGCTCTTTGGTCAAAACGAGTATTCCCCGCAATTGTTCGTATATACTCTTTAGAATTATCTTCAGACCATCCAGTTGAAGGAATTTTGAATTTAAAATCTAGTACAAACGACTTGCTTATGTCTATTTGGTCGTTTACAGAATTCGGTAATTCTACATAGTCAAATAATCCCAAACTTAATATCTTGTTATCTCCTTCAGAAATAAAATTTTCAGCACTTATTTCTTTCGGTAAATTACATACGTCTATTCCTAAAATAGTGCTAATGTCTGCACAATGTCCTGTTCCATAAAAATCACAGCAGTTCTTTGGATTAAAAAGTCCAGTTTGATTATTAATGGCATCATTTAGATTCTCATCGAATGAATAGCTTGCTATCTGTGCAAAAGAAATAAAAGGGACTAAAAATAATAGTTGGAAAACAAATCTAATTCTATTCATTATATATTTAGTTTATTTTTTTTTAAAAGCTTTAAAAATAATTTAACGCTATTGCTAAACTATAGAAAAATATGGTATATCCTTCTATTCTTATCCGTAAAATATTTAGAAAGGTTAGAAGTAAATGAAATGAACTCCCTCACCACAAGGGCAAGAAGAATCAAAACAATTAACTGCCTTCAATAAAAAAACAGCATATACTAGGCAACTCATGTTTATACTTCTCTAAGATCTGTTTAGCTTTTGGTAAAACTTGTACAGATATATTCCCATTAGTCTTCTTCCTAATTATCTGGATCCATTCTTTAGCATCAAAACCAATTTCTATGTTGTTAGTTGTTAAACTTGACATTTCAGCATAAGCCAATCCTGTATAACAACAAAAAATAAATAACTATTTTACCTGTTGCAACCTCTTCTGACTAAAATTATGTTTCTCTAACTTCTTTAATTCTACATCTGTCAAATAAATAATTACAGTTTTATATTTCTTATTTTTATATAGATGAAATGGATCATTCTTTAAGTAATTCAAGACCGTTGCAAGGAAGTACCTAATAAAAAGCACAAAAATAACACGTAATTATTTATGTTAAATATTTGATTGTAAGTATATTAAGTTGTAAATTTAGTGTATGAAAATACAAAAACAACCAACTTTAGCCGATAGCATTTGTGATTTACGAGCAAGAAAAATTAAAAAGACATTTTTCACCCAAATAAACACCCTTATCGATTGGGATACGATCTCTATCCTAATAAATAATGATTATTTAAAAGGAAAAAGTGCCACTGGCAAGCCTTCTTATGATGGGACATTACTTTTTAAAATGTGTCTTTTACAAAGTTGGTATGGTTTAAGCGATTATGAAGTTGAAGACCGAATAAATGACAGTCTTTCCTTTAGTTATTTTTGTGGGATGACCATTGAACAGGTTGCTCCAGATCATAGTACTTTAAGTAGGTTTAGAACCGCATTAACCAAAACACAAACCTTCGAAAAATTATTTACCTCCATAAACAAACAGCTAGAAGCACATAATATCATTGTAAAAACAGGTTTAATAATAGACGCTAGTGTAATAGATACGCCACTTAGACCAAAAGGAAAAACAAATTTTAAGGTAACCGAAGACCGCTGTGCAGACCAAGTAGAAGTACACAAAGAATATCCAGATAGTGTCGATAAAGAGGGTACTTGGTTAAAGAAAAGAGGAAAGTACCATTTTGGGTTTAAAAAGCATCATGTAACGGATAACGAAGGACTTGTTCTAGGAGTACTAACCACAACTGCCAGCAAAAATGAGATTGCAAATTTGGAGGAAGTTCTAGAAACTGTAAATGTAGCATTACCAAAAGGCATCCCTCTAAAGGCAGATAAAGGGTACCAATCAAAGAAAAATGTTGCGATTTTAAAGAAGCGTAATTTAAAGAATCATATCCTTAAAAAGGCGGTAAAAAATAAACCGTTAACAAAATGGGAAACTAGATTCAATAAATTAATAGGAAAAACAAGGTTTAAAGTAGAACGTACTTTTGGAGGAATAAAATTATGGTTTAAAGGTGGAATTGCAAGATATAGAGGGATGAAAAAAATGCATACACAAAATTTGATGGAGGCAATGTGCTATAATTTATATCGAAGTCCAGGGATATTTGCGTCTAATTGTAAAAATTAAGGAAAAATGAAGCCTAAAAAAGGCATTTACTCACTTAAAATAGAAAAAAAATAGCATAATCGATGTTGTAGCTAAAAAAAAGGGAACTCTAAAAAGTAAAATTAATTAAGTTCGCTTTTTGCAACGGTCTTAATTCCCTGAAATTGCAAACTGAATTATCTTCTTTACTCTCTGGATGCTCCTATATACAGCGGCTTGTTTTAGTTTTAATTCTGTCTTAAAGAAGTACTCCAAATCTTGAATAAATTTTAAGTCCAAGTCTTTCAATCTCAAATCCTTCCGTTTATAAAGCTTAGTAATGAACAAAGCTACTTTCCTCCTACTTTCCATATACCTGCTCCAAGGCAATTGATTAAAGTCAATTCCAATTAGTTTTTCAGTCTTACTATTGTGTAAATCATAGGCTCCTAAAATTGTAATTTCTTCTTTAGAATCTTCCCCTTTATATTTCCTATAAATGTCATCTACATCAAAGTTATTTGGTAAGATTTGAAGCATTAAAAAAGCCTTATCTATCTGTTGACGAATAAGGCTTACTTTGTTGTTTAAAATGGTATTTTCTTGGTTCTCTGGTAAAGCTTTCTGCTTACCATTATCCCAATAGTCTGGATTAATGAATAATCCTGTAGAGAATATTTTCCTTGTTTTAAGATATGTTACCCTACATCTAATTGGGCATTTTCCCTGTTTATTAATTCTTACTTTTTGAAGCAAGAATAAAATTGATAATTTATAGTCGTTCATAATGTTTTGTAGTTTTTAATTATGGTGTACCCGAAGTAAAAATGGTGTACCTAGATGTGTACCTAAAAAGGCGTAAGGTGGTTAATAAAATGATTGAAATAATATTATAGAAAAGAATAGAAATCCTTGTAAACCCTTTCAAAACCTACGTAAAACAAAAAACCACACTAAAAATAGTGTGGTTTAAGTGAGCCCTGCAGGATTCGAACCTGCGAGACTATTGTTAATAAATCAACCTCTTTTGGAGAAGTAGGAAAAAAGGTACTCCTAAAAGTGTGCCTTTTTTAATTTTTAATCACTGTCCTGTCCCTCATATAAAAATAATAAATAGGACGCTATTTATTATATAATATGTTTTAAACATTAGTGTTTATAAATCTTCTTCTAACGAAATAACTATTACGGGTTTAAATACAGAGGCTACTTTTACAATGTTCTCTTTATTAGGAAAACAAGTACTACAAACTAAAGTTGCTGCTAACGCAGTAAGTAAAGTTAATTTACCTTCTTTAAGTACTGGAATATACATTGTAAAACTTAATTCTAGTTTAGGTACGATCACTAAAAAAATAACTTTAAACCAACAATAACCCCCTTTCCTTTTTAAAAAGAAACATTATGAATAAAAAACATACAGAAAATATTGATCGTAAAGAAGCTTTAAAAAAGATTGGTAGTTATGGTAAATACGCCGCTTTAACCGCTTTAGGAACCTATTTAATACTTAGCCCACAAAAAGCACAAGCCCAAAGTCCTGAACCTCCAGGAGGAGGTTTTTTTTGATTATCAGTTAAAAACGTTAATTAAACGACTAAAAACTAGCGCGTTTTTTATAAGACAACGATGATTTCAAGTAAAGTTTAACAGATAAAATTTGTTATATTTACAAAAAATATTTTATTATGAAAATTTTTTATTTGCTTACTGTTTTAACAATTTTTAGTTCATGTAGTGGTGCTGTTGATGAAGAAGTTGAGGTTATAGATCCTAATGATAATTGGGGTCAAATAACCACTCAATCTCCGAGTTATTTTACTACTAGTGATGTTTCTACTGATCATTTAGATTTGGTCAAAGAATATTATTCTTTAGGCGCTACAAATTGGGGGAGCTATGGTCCATTAGAATGGTGGGTTATTGGAACTAGTGAATCTGCTGCAGCAGCGTTAGATATTATTTATTGTGATAGAAGAGATGAAGTAGGGAGTAACACAGATAATTGTTTGAACAGAAATCATGGTTTCAAAGATTATGCGAAAAATGGACAGGCTGGTTTAAATACGAGAAGAAATACTGGTGAGAAATGGTCTGGATTCATTATCACTATGGCTTCTAAACACCCTAGTCCGAGTGAAGACGATTACAAACAAATTTTGCTTCATGAATATTTTCATGTTTATCAACATGCTCATGTTTTTAGTAAAATTAGGTCAGAAAGAGACAGTAGAAACCAAATAAATCCGTGGTGGATGGAAGGAGGAGCTGAATACATGTCTCAATTATTATATTCGCAGCAGCCTGGTGTTGGTTCAGAACGTTTAAAGGAAAGAATGACTTGGAAAATGGATTCCAAATCTAGACTTACTTCTGGTGAAAAAATAAATACCATTCCTCATGGTGACAGAGGAAGTATTGCTTATGATTTAGGAGCATGGTTTATCGCCTATTTAATTGACAGAACAACTCTAGAAACATATAAAACAGATTTTTTTAAGGACTTAAATGATTTAGGTTTTGAAGGATCTTTTACAAAACATTTTGGGAATTCTTCTACCGTACTTTTAGCTGATTTTCATGATAATTTTTTGAATCAGCCTTTAAGTGATCAACTCAAGATTATTCCTTAAACATTTAGTAAAAAAACCCGATTACAACAAAAGATAAATAGATCCTTTACCTACTGCAACCTTAACTGACTAAAAGGATACTTCTCTAATTGTTTCAACTCTTCATCCGTTAAATAGACAATTACAGTCTTATATTTCTTGTTCTTATACAAATGGAAAGGATCTTTCTGAAGGTAATTCTCCGCAATAGCAAACTGAATGATCTTCTTTACTCTCTGGATGCTTCTATATACAGAGTGGCTTGTTTTAGTTTTAATTCTGTCTTAAAGAAGTACTCCAAATCTTGAATAAATTTTAAGTCCAAGTCTTTCAATCTCAAATCCTTCCGTTTACAAAACTTAGTAATAAACAAAGCTACTTTCCTCCTGCTCTCTATATACCTCGTCCAAGACAATTGATTGAAATCTATTCCAATTAGTTTTTCAGCCTTACTATTATGTAAATCATAAGCTTCTAAAATGGTAATTTCTTCTTTAGAGTCTTTACCTCTATACTTTTTATGAATATCATCTACATCAAAGTCATTAGGTAAGATTTGAAGCATTAAAAAAGCCTCATTAATCTGATGACTAATGAGGCTTAATTTGTTGTTTAAAATTGTATTTTCTTTACTATCAGGTAAAGCTTTCCGCTTAACACTGTCCCATAAGTCTGGATTGATAAAAATACCTGTAGAGAATTCTTTTCTACTTTTTAAAAATGTAATTCTACACTTTATAGGGCATTGCCCTTTCTTATTCATTTTGATTTTTTGAAAAACAAATAATACTGATAATTTGAAGTTATTCATAGTTTTTAGTTTTTTAAAAAGTGGGTACCTTTTCTAAAAAGTGGGTACCTAAAAGTGTCCCTTTTATTAAAGATTTAGTTTATTCTGAAGTAAATGTTGAAAATGATGTAAAGTACAATAAACCGATACAAAACCTATAGAAAACAAAAAACCACACTAAAAATAGTGTGGTTTAAGTGAGCCCTGCAGGATTCGAACCTGCGACCGCCTCCTTAGAAGGGAGGTGCTCTATCCAACTGAGCTAAGAGCCCGTAGTTTCTAAGTTGCTACGACAACTTTGGTCGGGGTGGCAGGATTCGAACCTGCGACCTCCTCGTCCCAAACGAGGCGCGATGACCGGGCTACGCTACACCCCGAAAGTGTAAAATTTTGCGGAGAGACAGGGACTCGAACCCTGGCGACAGTCACCCGTCGACAGATTAGCAATCTGCTCCATTACCGCTCTGGCACCTCTCCTTAATTTTAGAACTTATTCGCACTTATTTAAAATTGCGAGTGCAAATGTACTATTCAAAAAACAATTTAGCAAGTTGTTTTAGTCTTTTTTTTATATTTTTTTATTCTGGATATTCCACTCTCAAATGATAGATATTGATCAACTTTTTCTTAATTACTTTTTTTATAACTTTAATCTCTCTAAATGTAATATCTGAATTTAAAAACTGATTATCTGCCATCTGTTTGTCAATAATTTTATCTATTAAATTACTGATTGTTTGGGCTGTAGGTGTTTTTATACTTTTTGATGCTGCTTCTGCTGCATCGCACATCATTAAAATTGCGGTTTCTTTAGAAAAAGGAATAGGGCCTGGATATTGAAAATTTTTAATATTTACAATTGTATCTGGATTTAATTCTTGTTCCTTTTTATAAAAATAATACGTAGATGTTGTTCCATGATGTGTTCTTATAAAATCGATAATTCGATCTGGTAAATTGTACTTTTTAGCCAATTCAACCCCTTTTATAACGTGATCTGTAATTATCTTTGAACTGTCTCTTGGCGATAAATCATTATGAGGATTTACTCCTGTAGATTGATTTTCAATAAAATACATTGGATTTAACATTTTACCAACATCATGATACAATGCGCCCGTTCTAACTAACATTGAGTTTGCTCCTATTTCGTTGGCTGCAGCTTCTGCCAAATTTGCAACCTGCATAGAATGTTGAAATGTTCCTGGTGCTTTTTCATTTAGGTCTCTTAATAACTTCGTGTTTGTGTTTGAAAGTTCTAAAAGCGTAACATCAGAAACCAATCCAAAAACTTTTTCATAAATATAAATTAATATAATTGACAAAAATGACAACAAGCCATTTGCTGCAAAAAGCATGAAATAATCCCAATTTATTTGCGATGCATTTCCTTCTTTTATAATAGAAAAAGCAAAATAAGTAATCATATAAATCAGGGTAATCTGTGCCACCGAAATAAACAAATTAGCTCTTTTATACAATTCTGAAACTGTTAGTATCGTAACAATACCAGCAATAATGTGTAAATAAATAAATTCAAAACTATTTGGCACAATGTAACCTAAAAGCAATACCGTTAAAACGTGCGCAAATAATCCTAAGCGTGCATCAAAAAAGGCTTTTAAAATGATTGGCAGTATACTTAATGGCACGATATATAAGTAGTCTGAATTGTATTTGATCACCAATGTTTGAATAAAAATCATGGCAAATACATTAAAGAATATAAAAGTTACTTTGTTATTGTTTTCAAATATTTCTATTCGATATTTATGAAGAAATAATAGTAACATCAACAAAGCTAACGAAACCAATATGGTGTATCCAAATACGATCCAATTATAATTAGAATCTGACCAAACTTTAGAATCGAATTCGCTCTTTAAAGAATTAAGTATGGCTAATTTTCTCCCTTCTACGATATCTCCTTTTAAAATAATTAATTCTTCCGAAGTTACTTTTCCTTTTGTATAAGAAATATGACTGATGTCGTTTTCTATTATTTTATCAGTAAATTCCTTATCATAAGAAACATTGGGTTTTATAATACTGGCTAAAAGATTTAGTATTTGTTTTTGCCCCAAAGAATAGGGCTCTTTCCCTAAATTAATGTTGATAATTGCTAAAACATTTTTAGAAGTTAGTAAGTTTTTAAACAACACATCTTGTACTTCATTGTCTTTTATGAGTGCAATTATTTCATCTTTTTTAGAAACCCTACTCTCACTGGCAACTTCTAAAAAACCAACACTGTAGACACCTAATATAACCTTTTCCCCTACTTTTTTTAATTCGCTAATTTCAGCTTTTGTAAAAAATTCGGATGGTTTAATAAAATCTATTCTATTCTTAAAGGCTTTATTTACATCAGAAGGAACACTTATATCATATTGAAAATACTTTTTTGCATTCGTTTCAATATTCTTTTTTTCTATAACAATTTCTTCTGGTGTTTTTTGAATTGCAAAATCAAATGGAGCTTGTAAATTAGCATACTGCCAAGGTTTTCCCTTAGTAAAATCATATTTAAATTGCCCTCCTTTTGGGAACAAATACACAATAGCTACAGTTGTAAGTAAAAATAAAAACACCTTATAAATGAAGGTATTGTTTCTGTAAATTTTATTTATTATTTCACTCATTGGTATTTCTCTTATTATAACAAATTTACAGTAAAATTATGAAGCTTAAAATTACACATCTATTAAGATTTCATTTTGATATTAATTGGTTATTTTAGCCATATGTTATTTGGATAAAAAATTTGGATAAAAAACACAAAGCATAACGTATGAAAGATGTTGTAATAGTATCAGTAGCAAGAACACCTATAGGCAGTTTTATGGGAAGTTTATCTTCAATTCCTGCTCCAATTTTAGGAGCAACCGCCATAAAAGGAGCTTTAGCAAAAATTAATTTAAATGCTAATTTAGTAGATGAAGTTTTTATGGGAAATGTAGTTTCTGCCGGATTAGGACAAGCACCTGCTAGACAAGCTGCAATTCGTGCTGGCATTCCAAATACTGTACCTTGCACAACCGTTAATAAAGTGTGTGCTTCTGGTATGAAAGCTATTATGCTAGCTGCGCAAGCAATTGCTTTGGGTGATGCTGATATTGTTGTTGCTGGTGGAATGGAAAACATGAGTTCAATTCCGCATTATCAACATGCTAGAAATGGTTCTAAATTTGGACCAATTGCTATGGAAGATGGTATGCAAAAAGATGGTTTAGTTGATGCGTATGAAAATGTTGCCATGGGTGTTTGTGCCGATGAATGCGCTACTAAATATGAGTTTTCTAGAGAAGATCAAGATGCATTTGCTATTCAATCCTACCAAAGATCTTCAAAAGCTTCGAGCGAAGGTAAATTTGCTGATGAAATTGTACCTGTTTCCATCCCTCAAAGAAGAGGTGAACCAATTATTTTTTCTGAAGACGAAGAATTCAAAAATGTAATTATAGAAAAAATTCCTTCATTAAGAGCTGCATTTACAAAAGACGGAACCGTAACTGCTGCAAACGCATCAACTATAAATGACGGTGGAGCTGCTTTAATTTTAATGTCTGCTGATAAAGCCAAAGAATTAAATATTACTCCGATTGCAAAAATTTTAGGTTATGCCGATGCTGCTCACGAACCAAAATGGTTTACGACGGCACCTTCAAAAGCACTGCCAAAAGCATTAGCAAAAGCAAATATTTCTTTAGATGCTGTAGACTATTTTGAATTTAATGAAGCTTTTTCAATTGTTGGTTTGGCGAACATGAAAATTTTAGGACTTACAGATAAAAACGTAAATGTAAATGGTGGTGCTGTTTCTTTAGGACATCCTTTAGGTGTTTCTGGAGCAAGAATTGTAATTACTTTAACCTCTGTTTTAAAACAAAACAATGCCAAAATTGGTGCTGCAACAATTTGTAATGGCGGTGGTGGTGCAAGTGCACTAATTATAGAAAGAATTTAAAAATATAAATTTGATTTTCGGCATTTGTAACCTAAGTATTATCCCTGTAAGAGCGGAAGCTTCAGACATATCAGAAATGACAAGTCAGATGCTGTTTGGCGATCATTTTACTGTACTTGAAAGAGGTAAATATTGGAGTAAAATTAGGTTGTTTTTTGATCAATATGAGGGCTATATTGATAATAAACAATACGAAGAAATCTCTGAAGATTTGTTTCATCAACTATCAACAAAAGAAGCTATTTATTCTGGTGAAATAATCGATTTTATTACAAGTTCTACCAATGATTTAATTACGATTCCTTTAGGCGCAAGATTGCCTAATTTTAGCCAAAATGAGTTTGTGATAAACGCTAAAAAATATCAATATGATGGCGCCATTTTTAGCGGAATATTGCCTAAAAACGAAATCATTCAAAAGGCATTTACCTATCTAAATACGCCTTTTTTATGGGGAGGAAAAACGCCTTTTGGAATTGATTGTTCTGGTTTTACACAAATGGCTTACAAACTTTGTGGTCATAAGTTATTAAGAGACTCGAAACAACAGGCTAAACAGGGCGAGGTTTTGAGCTTTATTGAAGAAAGTGAGCCTGGAGATTTGGCTTTTTTTGATAATGAAGAAGGAGAAATTATACATGTTGGTATTATTCTAAATGATTATCATATTATACATGCACACGGAAAAGTTAGAATTGACACTTTAGATCATAGTGGAATTTTTAATGCCGATTTACAAAAGCACACACACAAACTTAGAGTCATTAAAAAACTGATATAAAAAAACCGAAACTTTAATAATTTCGGTTTTTTCATATAGCTTAAGAGAATTCTTATTGTTCTCTCATTTTTTTATAAATTGGTCTTAAAACAGCTGCTTTCTCATTCATTCTTAAAATATCATAAATATTTAAAAGAGATTTTACAGTATCTAGAGATCTTTTAATTTCATCCGCTTTTTCTAAATGCGGTAGCGCTTTTCTGTATAAAGCTTTTTGCTGTAACTCTAGCTCATCATATTTTTTAATATTAGATAAGTTTTTATTCATCTCAACAACTATTTCTTGTTCTCCAGATAAAATTGCAACCGCTAAATTCATATGAGCATCCCCGTAATCTGGATCTAACTCAATAGCCTTTTTATAATACCCAATTGCATCTTCAGTTTTTTTCTCATTAGCGTTTACAACACCTAAATTAAAAAACAAAGTTGGGTTTGTTGGGTCTAACTTAATAGCCTCTTGCATTAATGAACCAAACTTATCCATTTCCTCTAATTGAATATACAATTGAGCTTCATTTAATAAAAGATTTAAATCTTTTGGATCTGCTTTTCTTGCTTCTTTAATTGCTACAATTGCTTCATCTGTTTTTCCTTGATTAATTAAAATGTAACTAATATTTTTAACTATTTCACTTTGTTTAGATTCAGAAGTTTCTTGAATTGGATTAATATATTGACCAAACTTAACCATTGAATCTCGATTCTGTTTAGAACCTAAACTTTCTACTTCTCCAGACTCTTTATTTGTTGCCAAATATTCTGTAGCTATTCCTGTATAGCCTACAGATTGCAATTCTTTATAATAACTTAAAGAAGCGTCATATTCTTTTGACAATGAAGCACTTACTGCTGCATTATATAAAAATGAAGTATCCGAAGGACTTAATTTATACGTTAAATAAAAATTCTCAGAAGCTTTTTTATAATCTTTGTCATCATTATAAAACGTTATTGCCAAATTAGATACATACTGAATTAAATCATTTAATTTTGGTTGTGCATCTTTAGTATATTTATCCTTACCAATTTCTTTTTCATAAGCAAACAATTTATTGTAAGCCTCCGCAGCCTTTTCTACATTAGATTTTCCATAAGCTTGCCCTTTTATAAAATAATATTCTGCTTTGTATTTAGAATCCATTGTTTCTTCGATACTTTCTAGCGGAAGTATCGCCTCTTTAGCTGTTTTAAAGTCATCGTTTTTAAGTGCTTTTCCAGCAGCCTTTAGTTCGTCTTTTTGCGAAAATGCACTAAGGGTGATCAATCCGATAGAAAGCGCTAAAATTTGATTTTTCATTTTTATGAGTGTTTAATTTGATTTATTGTTATTCTTGATTTTCATTTGTATCATTTTCAATTTCCGTGCCACTTTCATTTTCATCATCAGCATCTTCGTTTTCAACTTCCTCTTCATGCACAACTTTCGCTACTGCTGCTATGCGATCATCGGCTTTAATTTTAATTAAACGAACACCTTGCGTTGCACGACCCATTACACGTAAATCTTCTACAGCCATTCTAATCGTAAGACCAGATCTATTGATAATCATTAAATCGTTAGAATTATCTACGTTTTTAATAGCTACTAAATTACCTGTTTTTTCAGAAATATTTAAAGTCTTCACTCCTTTACCTCCTCTATTGGTAACTCTGTAATCTTCTACACTAGAACGTTTTCCATACCCTTTTTCCGAAACTACAAGAATATCGCTGTTCATATCATCTACAGCAACCATACCAATAACTTCATCTTTATCGTGTTGTAAAGTTATACCTCTAACACCGGACGCAGTTCTTCCCATTGGTCTGGTTTTGGCTTCTTCAAAACGAATAGATTTACCAGATTTTAAAGCCAACATTACTTGGCTTTTTCCATTTGTTAATTTTGCCTCTAATAACTCATCACCTTCTTTAATCGTGATTGCGTTAATTCCGTTTAATCTTGGACGAGAATATTGTTCCAAAGAAGTCTTTTTAACTTGACCTTTTTTAGTTGCCATTATTATATAATGACTATTAATGTACTCTTCGTCTTTTAAATCTTCTGTAACTAAAAAGGCTTTTACGCTGTCATCTTGTTCAATATTGATCAAATTTTGCATCGCTCTACCTTTGGTGTTTTTACCACCTTCTGGAATTTCATAAACGCGCATCCAAAATACTTTTCCTTTTTGGGTAAAGAACAACATATATTGATGGTTTGTACCTACAAATAGATGTTCTAAGAAATCTTCATTCCTTGTAGTTGCTCCTTTTTGACCTCTTCCTCCTCTATTTTGAACTTTATATTCATCAAGATTTGTACGTTTTAAATAACCTGCATTAGAAATAGTAACGACTACTTTTGTATCAGGAATCATGTCTTCGATTCGCATATCACCACCTGCATATTCTATTACAGATCTACGATCATCACCATATTTATCTTTAATGTGCAATAATTCGTCTTTTATAATTTGATAACGTCTTGGTTCGTTTATCAAAATATCTTTTAAGTCAGCAATTGTTAACATAATTTCGTCAAATTCTGCTCTTAATTTATCTTGTTCTAAACCAGTTAACTGACGCAAACGCATTTCTACAATTGCTTTTGCTTGAATATCTGTTAACTCAAAACGTGTAATTAAACTTTCTTTTGCTTCATCAGCATTCGTAGAAGCTCTAATAATTCTTATTACTTCATCAATATTATCTGATGCAATAATTAGCCCTTCTAAAATATGCGCTCTAGCTTCTGCTTTCTTTAATTCGAATTCTGTTCTACGAACAACAACTTCATGTCTATGTTCAACAAAATAATGAATTAACTCCTTTAAGTTTAATTGTTCTGGTCTACCTTTTACCAAAGCAATATTATTTACACTAAAAGAGGTTTGTAATTGCGTGTATTTATATAATTTATTTAAAATGATATTAGGTATTGCATCACGTTTTAAGATATAAACAATACGCATACCATTTCTATCAGACTCATCCCTAATATTTGCAATTCCTTCTAATTTCTTATCATTAACAAGTTCAGCAGTTTTTTTAATCATTTCTGCTTTGTTTACTTGATAAGGGATTTCTGTAACAATAATGCATTCACGCCCTTTTACCTCTTCGATAATCGCTTTGGCACGCATTACAATTCGTCCACGACCCGTATGAAAAGCTTCTCTTACGCCATCATAACCATAAATAGTTCCTCCCGTAGGAAAATCTGGTGCAGTAATATGTTGCATTAACTCATCAATCTCAATATCTCTATTGTCAATATAAGCAATAGTACCATTTATAACTTCTGTTAAGTTATGAGGCGCCATATTAGTTGCCATCCCTACAGCAATACCAGAAGCCCCGTTTACTAATAAATTAGGAATTCTTGTTGGTAAAACAGTTGGTTCTTGTAGAGTATCATCAAAATTTAAACGGTGATCTACGGTGTCTTTATCAATATCAGCTAACATATCTTCTGATATTTTCTGCATTCTAACCTCTGTATAACGCATAGCTGCAGGAGAATCGCCATCAACAGAACCAAAGTTACCTTGGCCATCAACCATCATATAACGCACACTCCAAGGTTGTGCCATTCTTACCATAGAATCGTACACAGAAGTATCTCCATGTGGGTGAAATTTACCTAAAACTTCCCCAACAATTCTTGCTGATTTTTTATACGATCCAGTTGCTTTAATCCCTAATTCATGCATTCCAAATAAAACTCTTCTATGAACTGGTTTTAAACCATCTCTTACATCTGGTAATGCTCTTGAAACAATCACTGACATTGAATAGTCAATGTATGCAGCTTTCATTTGATCTTCAATGTTAATAGGAATTAACTTTTCTCCCTCTGCCATATATATTTTATTAATATTTGTTCAAATTTTTAAAACAGGGCAAGATACTACTTCTTATGATATTTTCAAAGGTTTTAAGCACTCTAATTAGTGAGAGTTATCAACATTTTTTAATGATTTTTAACATCAATTTATTTGCTTGATTTCCAAGAGTTTTCTATCTTGTTAAAAATAGTCAAACTGTCAGTATTTTATGTATTGGCATATTTTTTGTAATTATTCAAAAAAAAAAGGACTAAATTTACATCAATATAGAAAGAAATATGGACGATAATTTTTCACCAAAGGTTAGAGATGTAATCACTTTTAGTAAAGAAGAGGCATTAAGATTAGGCCACGAATTTATTGGAACTGAGCATCTAATATTAGGTTTAATTAGAAAAGGAGAAGGAAAAGCAATAGAAATTTTAACAGCATTTGATGTTGATTTAAACCTATTACGCAAGCGATTAGAACAATTAAATCCTTCCAATCCTTCATTTATAGACGCTACAGATAAACCTAGCTTGAGTTTAACAAGACAAGCAGAGAAAGCTTTAAAAACAACATTTTTAGAAGCTAAATTGTATCAAAGCGAATCGATAAATACGGCGCATTTATTACTGTGTATTTTAAGAAATGAAAACGACCCAACTACAAAGTTGATTCAAAAATACCATGTAAATTATGATGAGGCAAAAGCTTTATATAAACAGCTACATGTAGATAATACTGAAGCCGATTTACCTTCTAATCCAATTGCGGAGACGCCTTCGGATGATGAGGACTATGCATCAGAAAAATCAAATCCTTTTGACCAATCTCAAAAAGGGAAAAATTTAAAAAAATCTAAAACGCCAGTTTTAGATAATTTTGGTAGAGATTTAACTGATTTAGCAGAAAAAGGCAAATTAGATCCTGTTGTTGGACGACAAAAAGAAATTGAGCGTGTTTCTCAAATTTTAAGTCGTAGAAAGAAAAACAATCCAATGTTAATTGGAGAGCCTGGTGTTGGTAAATCTGCTATTGCAGAAGGTTTAGCATTGCGAATTGTTGAACGTAAAGTTTCAAGAATTTTATTTGATAAACGCATTGTTTCTCTCGATTTAGCGAGTTTAGTTGCGGGTACAAAATATCGTGGACAGTTTGAAGAACGCATGAAAGCGTTAATGAATGAGCTTGAAAAAAATGATGACATCATTTTATTTATTGATGAAATTCATACTATCGTTGGTGCAGGTGGTGCAACGGGCTCTTTAGATGCTTCTAACATGTTAAAACCAGCTTTGGCAAGAGGTGAAATACAATGTATTGGTGCAACTACGTTGGATGAATTTAGAACAAATATAGAAAAAGACGGTGCATTAGAACGTCGTTTTCAAAAGGTTCTTGTAGACCCAACAACGGTAGAGGAAACAATACAAATTTTACAAAATATTAAGAGCAAATATGAAGAACATCATCATGTAAATTATACAGATGATGCCATAGAAGCTTGTGTGAAATTAACGAACAGGTATATGACAGATCGTTATTTGCCAGACAAAGCTATTGATGCTTTAGATGAGGCTGGATCTAGAATTCACATCACAAATATTGTGGTTCCTAAACAAGTTTTAGAATTAGAATCTCAACTAGAAATTATTAGAGATAAGAAAACGAAAGCCGTAAATGGTCAGAAATATGAAGAAGCTGCCAAATTACGTGATGATGAAAAAAACATTGAAGCTGCGCTAAATTCGGCCCAAAAACAATGGGAAGATGACTCTAAATTAAATAGAGAAATTGTTACAGAAGACAATGTTGCAGAAGTAGTTTCTATGATGACAGGTATTCCTGTAAATAGAGTTGCAGAAGCAGAAACGCATAGATTGCACGAACTTCCATCCCTGATAAAAGGAAAAATAGTTGGGCAAGATGAAGCAGTAACGAAAGTTGTAAAAGCAATTCAAAGAAATAGAGTTGGTTTAAAAGACCCAAACAAACCAATTGGTTCATTTATTTTCTTAGGACAAACCGGCGTTGGAAAAACACAATTGGCGAAGGTTTTAGCACGTGAATTATTTGATTCTGATGATTCTTTAATTAGAATTGACATGAGTGAATACATGGAAAAATTTGCTATTTCACGTTTAATTGGTGCACCTCCAGGATATGTTGGTTATGAAGAAGGAGGCCAATTAACGGAAAAAGTTAGAAGAAAACCATATTCAGTCATTTTGTTAGATGAAATTGAAAAAGCGCATCCAGATGTATTTAATATGTTACTTCAAATTTTAGATGACGGACATATTACGGATAGTCTTGGTCGTAAAATCGATTTTAGAAACACCATAATTATTATGACCTCTAATATTGGCTCTCGTCAATTAAAAGATTTTGGCGGCGGAGTTGGTTTTGGAACTGAATCTAAAACAGCGCAAGCAGACGCGAACGCAAAATCTGTAATTGAAGGTGCTTTAAAAAAATCTTTTGCGCCAGAATTCTTGAACAGAATTGATGACGTAATTGTCTTTAACGCATTAGAAAGAGAAGACATACATTCTATAATTGATATTGAGTTAGGTAAATTACTAAGTAGAATCTTTGATTTAGGGTATACTTTAGAGTTAAGTGATAAAGCTAAAGATTACATTGCAGACAAAGGTTTTGATAAAAAGTATGGAGCAAGACCGCTTAAAAGAGCAATTCAGAAATACATTGAAGATGCTTTAGCAGAAGAAATTGTAAACTCGAAACTTTCTGAAGGAGACACCATTTCAATGGATTTAGATGAAGAAAAAAACGAGCTCACCATCAACATTAAAAAAGGTAAAAAGAAAGCTGAAACGAGAACAGAGACAAAATCTTAAAGTAATACAATCCCAAACGAAAGTTTGGGATTTTTTTGCATCAAAAAAAAAGGTTTTTTACCTATTGCCTTTTTACCTAAAAATTATAACTTCGCTAACGACTGATATAAGTCATAACACCGTAATCATATCAGTATTAAGTCAGTAAACCCTACTCAAACAACTCCAAACTATCAATTTCTAAAGAAGTAATAAAATTAGAAGCATTTACAATATCATAATGTAATACTCTGTCTTCTTCTACAATGGTCACCTCTTGCCGAAACAAACCAACGATACTTTCTAAAAATGGCGAAGTTTTTCCATTTGCAAAACTCAAAGCTTGTGATGCTGTAAACAATTCTATCGCTAAAATGGTTTGTAAATTATCAACAACTTTTTTACATTTTGTCGCGGCATTTGCACCCATAGAAACATGATCTTCTTGCCCATTACTTGACTCAATAGAGTCTACACTTGCGGGTGTTGCATATTGTTTATTCTGACTTACAATGCTTGCTGCCGTGTATTGCGGAATCATAAAACCTGAATTTAATCCAGGATTTGAAATCAAAAAAGGTGGTAAATGTCTATGGCCACAAACTAATTGATACGTTCTTCTTTCGGATATGTTTCCTAATTCTGATACTGCAATTGCTAAAAAATCTAAACCTAAAGCCAAAGGTTGTCCATGAAAGTTTCCACCAGAAATAATTTCATCTTCATCTACAAAAATATTAGGATTGTCGGTAACTGAATTTATTTCCGTTAAAAAGGTCTTGGTTACAAACTTTATGGTGTCTTTTGTTGCACCATGAACTTGCGGCATACATCTAAAAGAATATGGATCTTGCACGTGTTGTTTTTCTTGCAAAATCAGCTCACTATCTTCCAATAAATCTTTAATTCTTTTTGCCGTTTTTATCTGTCCGTTATGTGGTCTAGCGAAGTGAATTAATTCGTTAAAAGGTTCAATTCTTCCATCAAAACCCTCTAAAGAAATGGCACCAATTACATCCGCTAAATAAGATAATTTATATGTTTTTAACAGACAGTGAATTCCATAAGCAGACATAAATTGCGTTCCATTTAACAATGCCAAACCCTCCTTTGATTGCAATTTTATTTTATCCCAAGAAAATATCTTTAACAATTCTTCGGATGAAATTATTGCATCCTTATAATATACTTTTCCTAATCCTATTAAAGGCAAAGACAAATGTGCCAAAGGTGACAAATCTCCTGAAGCTCCCAGAGAACCTTGTGTAAAAATGACAGGAGTAACATCGTTGTTATAAAAATCAATCAATCTGTTTACCGTTGCTAATTGCACACCAGAATGCCCATAACTCAATGCCTGAATTTTAAATAAAATCATCAGTTTTACAATTTCTTTTGGCACTTCATCTCCTGTTCCGCAGGCATGACTCATTACTAAATTTTCTTGTAATTTCTGTAAATTATTGTCATCAATCTTTACATTATACAAAGCTCCAAAACCTGTGTTAATTCCGTAAATTGGCTTCGAAATCGATTTTGTTTTTTCATCCAAATAAGACCTACATTTTTCAATTTTCTGAATTGCACTTTCTGATAAAGCTATCTTTTTATCCGTAGAAATAATTTCCTGAATTTTAGATAAATCTAAAGGTGTTGTATCTATATAATGAAATGTGTTCATGTCTTGGATAAATATTTTGTCAAAAGTGCAAATTCAAAGCGGCATAAACAAACGATTTTAACTATTTTTCTGTGAATTAAAATTTTATATTTGCATCAAATTTGAAATTTTTAAAAATGAAGAAAATTAGTTTACTTTTATTTGGCTTGTTGATGATGTATTCTTGCAAACAAGAGCAGCCAAAAGATTACCTTACTTTATCCGGTAAAATAGAAAATAATAGAGATTCTATCATCTCAATTGCAAGCAGAGAAGGAGTTATAAAAGAAATAATTATAAATTCTGATGGTACTTTTAAAGATACTTTAAAAGTAGAAAGTGCTGCAATTTATACTTTTGAAGTAGGCAACCAAAGAGCTCCTATTTATTTAAAAAACGGCTATAATATTTCTTTAACAGGGAATTCTGAGGACTTTTTAAAAAGCTTTAAATTTTCTGGAGAAGGTTCTTCTAATAGTAATTTTATAATTGCACAAGTAGAAAAAAGTCAAAGTATAGGAAATCCGCAAGAAATTTTAAGCTTAGAAGAAGTTGAGTTCAAAAATAAAGTGGCTCAAATAAAGTTTGCATACGATAGTATTTTAGACTCTTACACCAATTTAGACAGCACTTTATATACTTCTGTAAAAGCTCAAAACAATCAAATAATTGATTATTTTAACAATGCTTACGGCAAAAGTAAGTTTATGGAGAAAGGAAAACCTTCACCTATTTTTGAAAATTACGCGGATATAAAAGGTGGTGTAAAGTCATTAGAATCTTTTAAAGGCAAATTCGTTTATATTGATATTTGGGCAACTTGGTGTGGCCCGTGCATTCAACAAATACCTTATTTGCAAAGTTTAGAAAAAGAATACCACGGTAAAAACGTCGAATTTGTTAGTATTTCTACTGATGAATCTCAAAGAAGTGGTGGTTCTTGGGAAGCTGCAGAGAAAAAATGGAGAGATTTTATAAAGGATAGAAACATGACAGGAGTTCAACTTTGGTCTGGACAAGATTTTTCTTTTCAAGAAGCATATCAAATTAATTCAATTCCAAGGTTTATTTTAATAAGTCCAGAAGGAACTATTTTAGATGCAGATGCACCAAGACCCTCTGACCCGGATTTAAAATCGTTATTTACTTCCTTAGGAATTTAGTTCTAAGGAATAAAATGTTTATGTAATTGAAGCTAAAATAACAAGGATTTAGAAACTAGAAAATATAATTTTATACAAGAACTTTTTAGTGGGTAAAAATCAATTATGATTTCCTGTATTTTTTTTTACCAATAAAGATCCTAACATTATTTATACAAGAAGAATTTAATCACATAAAAAAGGGGAAATTCTAAATTTAGAATTTCCCTTTTTTATCAAATACATTTTATCTTTTTCTTGTATATTTTGTCACTTTTATATTCCTGTACTCTTTAAGGCCTAAAACAAAAAAATTACTCTTTATAAACGCCCATATTAGCGTATTTATCCATTCTTTGAGCAACTAAATCTACATGCGTTAAGTCTTTCAACTCATCAAAAGCTGATAAAATTTGTTTTTCTACTGCTTTAAAAGCTCCTTCTCTGTTAGAATGCGCCCCGCCAACTGGTTCTTTAATTATACCATCAATTAACTTTAACCTTTTCATATCAGTTCCTGTTAATTTTAAGGCTGCAGCTGCTTGTTCTTTAAACTCCCAACTTCTCCATAAAATAGAAGAACAAGATTCCGGAGAAATAACGGTATACCAAGTATTTTCCATCATATAGACTCTATCTCCTACTCCAATTCCTAATGCGCCTCCAGAAGCTCCTTCACCTATAACCACGGTTATAATCTGAGTTTTTAAACGTGTCATTTCAAAAATATTTCTGGCAATTGCTTCACCTTGTCCGCGCTCTTCTGCTTCCAAACCAGGATAGGCACCAGGAGTATCCAATAAAGTAACTACAGGAATTCCGAATTTCTCCGCCATTTTCATTAAACGCAACGCTTTTCTGTATCCTTCAGGATTTGCCATTCCGAAATTTCTAAACTGACGCGTTTTGGTATTGTATCCTTTTTGTTGACCAATAAACATAAAAGATTGATCGCCAATTTTACCTAAACCGCCAATCATTGCTTTATCATCCTTTACATTTCTATCTCCATGAAGTTCCATAAAAGTGGTGCCACAAATAGCTCTAATATAATCTAAAGTATAAGGTCTGTTTGGGTGTCTAGAAAGCTGAACTCTTTGCCAAGGCGTTAAATTTTTATAAATATCTTTTCTAGCTTCTGCTAGTTTTTTTTCAATTTTTTTACAGGTTGCAGTAACGTCTACATCACTTTCTGTACCAATAATTTGACATTTTTCAAGCTGATCTTCAAGCTCTTTTATTGGCATTTCAAAATCTAAATATTCCATTTTACAGTTATTTTGATATAGTTCTTTGGGTCAACAAACATACTATAAAATTTACTTTTTTAAGCAGATTGGGTTTACTTTTTTAGTTTGATCTTTTGTAGGAATTTTTCCTTAAACTTCGATTTGTTGCTAATAATTCCGTTTAACAAAACAACACCAAGAACAATACAGGCGCCTAAATAAAATTCAGGATTCATTTTTTCTTTATCCCCAAAAATAAATAATGCCAAAATAATAGCATAAATTGGTTCTAAATTTATGGTTAACATTACTGTATACGGAGATAAATATTCCATCACTTTTACGGATGCAATAAAAGCATAAGCCGTGCAAATACTACTTAAAATAACTAAATACATCCAATCTAAATTTGATAAATCAAAAAAAGCAATTGAAAATCTATTATTAATAAGTAAGTAAACAGTCACAAAAAGAACTCCAAATAAAAGTTGATAAAAAGAAATTCGATTTGCATCATATCTTTTGATAAAAAGACCGTTTAAAACAGCAAATAGTGACCCTAGAAAGGATGCAATTAATGCATAAAAGATTCCTAATTGATACTGACTTTCAAAATTAAAAATGATGTATAAACCAACAATCACTAATAATCCTAAAACAATTTCTAATAATTTAACTTTCCTTTTAAAAAATATTGGTTCTATTAATGATGTAAAAAAAGCACCTGTACTCATCGTTACTAAAGCCACTGAAACGTTAGAAACTTTGATCGCTTTAAAGAAGAAAATCCAATGAGTTGCGATGACAATTCCTGTAAATAAAAATTTAAGTAATCCTGTTTTATCCAAATAAAAACTTTTCTTTTTAATAAGAAAATAAATAGCAATAAACAACACTGCTAAACCCATTCTAAAGAAAACTAACGGAATTGCATCAATCGTAATTAAGGCACCAAGTATTGCCGTAAAACCCCAAATAAAAACGATAAGATGTAATAACAGGTAGTTTTTTAATTTATTTTCTAGCATTGTAATAGAGATAAATGGCTATTAACCCAAAAAAGAAATTGGGCATCCAAACATATAATAATGAATTTACGCCAGCAACAGCGCCTAATACTTCAGAAATTTTCATCAGAAAAACATACAAAAACATAATAGCAACTCCTATTGCCAAATTAATTCCTGTACCCCCTCTTTTCTTTCTAAAAGATAGTGCTACAGCAATAATTGTAAGAATATAACTAGATATTGGTAAACTTGTTCTTTTATGAAATTCAACCAAATAGGCGTTTAAATTTTTAACACCTCTTTTCTTCGAAATTCTAATAAATTTTATCAATTCATTTGAAGGCATTTCTTGAGAAAGAGCAGACTTATAAATTAAATCTTTAGGTGTAAAATTAAAAACAGTATCAATTTTATTACCAGAAAAAATACTATCTCTATCTTTATATATTTGTCGTTTTCGCCAATTTTGAATCGAAAAAACAGAATCTTTTGGGTTAAATCTAATATTATCCGCTACTAATTTTGATTTTAATTTTAGGCCATCATACACTTCCGAAGTAAAATCGTAACCAGCATTTGTTTCTGTATTAAAGTTTCTGATAAAAATGTATGTACTATCAGTTAATTGCAGGCTAAAATCACTTACATATTTAAGTTCATTTTTTTGCACACTATTACTAATGTATTCTTTTTCGAACTTTTTTCTTGTTTTGCTACTATTAGGAACCACAAAATGATTCATTAAAAGTGATAATATTGTTACTAAAGTCGCTCCTATAAAATACGGGTACATCAACCTCGTAAAAGAAATTTTCGCATTTGTAATCGCAATAATTTCTGTATTATTAGATAGTTTTGAAGTGAATAAAATTACAGCAATAAACAATGCCAAAGGCATAAAAGTATTTGTATAATAGATGATAAAATTTACATAATATTCATTTACAACTTGATAAAACCCTAAATCTGCGTGTTCTAAAAAGTTATCAATTTTTTCTGATACATCTATAGCAATTGCAATAGGAATCAAGATTAATAAGGTAAACAAGAAGGTTACCAAAAATTGTTTTAATATGTACCAGTCTATTATTTTCACTTAAAATGTTTAATCGTGTAATTGTTTATTTGTGTAACTGTTTACTAACAACTGAAAACTATTTACTTTTTTAAAGTCGTTTATCCATTTGAACTACCATTTTATCTTTCCATTCTCTAAAATCGCCTGCTAAAATATGCTTTCTTGCTTCGCGCGTTAGCCATACATAAAAACCTAAATTATGAATGGAGGCAATTTGTTTTCCTAACATTTCTTTAGCTGCAAAAAGATGACGCAAATACGCTTTTGTATAATAGGTATCTACCCAAGTAGTTCCTAGTTCGTCAATTGCAGAAAAATCATCTTCCCATTTCTTATTTTTGATATTGATCGTTCCGTGTGCTGTAAATAACATTCCGTTTCTAGCATTTCTTGTTGGCATTACGCAATCGAACATATCAATACCTAACGCAATATTTTCTAAAATATTTATTGGTGTTCCAACGCCCATTAAATAACGTGGTTTGTCTTCTGGTAAAATAGCTGTTACCACTTCTGTCATTGCATACATTTCTTCCGCAGGTTCCCCAACAGAAAGTCCGCCAATAGCATTTCCTTGCGCTCCAGCATTTGCTATATATTCTGCAGATTGCTGACGTAAATCTTTATACGTACTTCCTTGAACTATCGGGAAAAATGTTTGTTCAAATCCGTATTTAAAAGGTAATTTTTCTAGGTGATTTATACATCTGTTTAACCATCTATGCGTCATGTGCATAGAACGTTTTGCATAATTATAATCGCAAGGATACGGTGTACATTCATCAAACGCCATAATGATATCTGCGCCAATTGTACGCTGCGTTTCCATAACATTTTCTGGTGTAAAAAAGTGCATCGAACCATCTATATGACTCTTAAATTTCACGCCTTCTTCATTAATTTTTCTTCTTGCTGATAAAGAATATACTTGATAACCACCCGAATCTGTTAAGATATTGCGATCCCAATTCATAAACTTGTGCAAACCACCGGCTTTTTCTAAAATATCTAAGCCTGGACGTAAATACAAATGATAGGTGTTTCCTAAAATAATATCAGGATTTATCTCGTTTTTTAGTTCTGTTTGGTGAACTCCTTTTACAGTACCAACAGTGCCAACAGGCATAAAAATTGGAGTTTCTATAACACCATGATCCGTAGTTAATACTCCTGCTCTGGCCTTACTTTTGGGGTCTGTTATTTTTAAGTCGAATTTCAATCGTTTACATTTTGATGATTTTTGCAATTAAAATTAATTACAAAAGATAAGAACAAGCGTTGCCAATTTGTTCTCTCATTTACTTATTTTAAAATGATTTTGAAACAAATAAATTTTGTTTCATTGTTGGCAAAGATAGTACTATTTAAGAATTGAGAAATAAAATGAAGTTTTATAAAAAACTAAAAAGTTAAGGCACATTTTTAAGCAGTAAGTATGCGCGTTAAGGATTGAAATGGAAATCCTTTTTTATTTTTTTTTTAAAATAAAAAAGATTGTAATGCAAAGCCTGACCTGAAAGGAAACGCCCAAAAATTATCTATGTTTCTTTTTTGAGGAATAACCACCAGAGTTATTCGTTTTATTTTTAGGTGATAATTTTCTAAAAGAAGCACTCTTTTTATTGAAATCATTTTTTGCTGGCGCGCTATTTCTTTTCAGTTTGGTAGCTTTTGGCTTCTCTTCCATAGTAGAAGCTTCTTCGGTTTTAGACGATTCAGAAATCATTTTATTAATTTCTTTCATTTCCTCGTCTGTCAATTCTCGCCAATCTCCTGTTTGCAGATAGCCAAGCTCTACATTCATTATTCTAGTTCGTTTTAACTTTATAACTTCATAATCTAAATATTCGCACATTCTACGAATTTGACGATTTAAGCCCTGAGTTAAAATAATTTTAAAGATTTTATCACTTATTTTTTCTATTGAACATCTTTTGGTTACGGTTCCTAAAATCGGAATTCCGTTTGCCATTTGTTCTATAAAATCGTCGGTAATTGATTTGTCTACAGAAACAAAATATTCTTTCTCATGGTTATTACCTGCACGTAAAATTTTATTAACGATATCGCCATCATTGGTTAAGAAAATTAATCCTTCGGATGGCTTGTCTAAACGCCCAATTGGAAACAAGCGCTCTGGATAATTCATAAATTCTATGATGTTATCTGGCTCTCTTTCATCGGTAGTAGAAACGACACCAACGGGTTTATTTAGAGCAATATATAAGGTAATATTTTTTGGCTCAACAAGACGACCGTCTAGTTTTACAACATCTTTTTTGGCAACTCTATTTCCCAATTGAGTTGCTTTACCATTAATGGTAACTCTGCCTTCTGTTATAAATTTTTCTGCTTCTCTGCGTGAGCAAATTCCTGAAGAACTTATATACTTGTTTAAGTTTATAGATGGTTGTTTTGTATTATCCAAAATAAAATAATTTTATGCAAAAGTACAAACTATTTCAAGGTGTTAAAACGTCTTATTGAAAAATAATTTAAAGAGGTTAATTTCCGAGGTTCAAACTTAAATTTCTACGGTTCTAAACGTTAAATTAATTCGTGGTAAATTCACTTTTTTAGTTGGAGGCAATCTATGCTGCCAATTGGTTTGTGTGTCTTTTTTCATGACTAACAAACTTCCTCTTTCTAGAACAACATCAATTCTTTGTTTGTTTTCTTTGTGTTTAAAAGAAAACTTGCGTTCGGCGCCCAAAGATAGTGATGCGATTGCACCGTTTTTTAGCAACATTTTTTCTCCATCCGAATGATATCCCATTCCTTCATCTCCAGAGTGATATAAATTTAAAAGACAGGAATTATATGTTTCGCCACTTACTTTTTCGATAATTTCTTTGAGTTCTAACAATTCTTTTGTGAAGATATTTGCAGTTTTTGTAACTTTAGAATAGGTATACGAATATTCTGATTCGCCATACCAAGCAACCTTTCTTTTGGTGGTTATTTTTTTACCGAAAATAATTGCTTCATCATTTTTCCAGTTGATGTGTTCTAATAATTGCTGATAGTAATAATCGGCTTTTTCTTTATCTAGAATTATACCGTGATAATTTGTAACGCCATCAAAAGGCAAAATATTTCTAATTATTTCTTGATTAAATAAATCCATATGTAAAAATAAAAAAACAATATGATATTTTTAACCAATTACAGCGCTGTTTTTAAATATTATCTACAGTTGCTTGTAAAATCCTGAAATTGAACAAAAAAATGCTATTTACACTCTTACTTCTTTAAGCAAAATATCAAAATAACCTTTGATTCGCTTTGTAAAGAATGTAGGTGAAGAAAAACCTAAAAACAAAAATAACTGATGACTAAAAAATACTTTTCTAAAGTTTCTTTCAGGTTATTGATTATTGGGTCCCTAATTTTTTTCAGTCATTTAATCCTAAACCTGACAAAAAAAAGAATAAATATGAATATGATAAGTTTACTTTTAATAATAATCTTTAGTCTTATAATTAGATATTTTTTTTTAAAAATATCTAATTTCAAAAAATAAACTCAATATTAAATGTGGTTTTTTACTTATAAACCAATTGAAATCAAGAATATAACAAAATTAAGTAGTAATATTTCTTCATCAGCAGTTTCATTTAACCGAATTGATTTAGAACATATACATTTTATGCAAATCCTACAGAAACAGAATGGATTGTTATTATAATTTTAGAATTAAATGTTTGGAGTTTTTACTTTTATAAGGAAGCTAAATATGAGGCTAAGTAATCTTTTCACGTTTCAACAGGAAAATCCATTGATGCTTTTTGTTGATTACCGTTTTTTCTATGGAAAATAAAAACCCACAACAAATGTTGTGGGTTTCTTTTGCGGAGAAAGAGGCTCCGTACACTATAAATATATGTCAATGTTTTCGGGGTTTTCCTTAGTTTACAACTCAATAGGGTAACACATAGGGCAACTCAAAATGTTTTTAATCTACAATACAAAGATAAAAATTTATTGCATTAAAAGGAAATTAAATAGACTAATCAATCTTCAACTGTACATTATAAAATTTTTAATAAAAAAGAACATTTGAGTAAAAACCTTAAATAAAACAGAAGAAATATGAATGTAAAAGTTGTTAAATTAGTTTCTGTACATGATGAAACATTATTCAAAATAGCAACTTATTACATATTAAATACGCTTTAAAATGAATTAAAAATACTAATAAGTCGAATTTAATAAACTTTGAAAGTCACATACACATATTGAGCGATGGATGTGCAGCTATTTTACATAATACAAGTTATAATATCAAAATGCTTTCATTGGTTTGCTATGCAGCTTTAATTTATTTTGTAGTTATAACTGCACATTATGTAACTTAGCTTTGGAGATTATTTTAGATAACACCAAATATTTTTAAAACGTAATAATTTTTAAAAAAAACAGGATAAATTAAAATTGATTTAATATATTTATAAATCTTAGGTTTTTACCAAGATCTTCTCGATTTTGGTGTCGCTATGAAACTATAAAAAAATGCTAAATGAAGGTAAACAGTTATTTCACGAAACAAGGTGATGTAAAAGAAATTATTATTAATAAACTATCTACCGCACAAAACAAAGTGCTTGTTGCTGTTGCTTGGTTTACAGATACAGTCCTTTTTGACAAGCTACTTGAACTGCAAGAAAAAGGTATTCTTATTGAAGTTATTATTACTAAACATCAATTTAATACAGAAAGTAGAAATAATTATCAACTTATAGAAGAGAAAGGCTTCTTTGCAGAACTTGGCAGTGATGACCAATTGATGCACATGAAATTTTGTGTAATAGATTATGATACTGTTATCAGTGGTTCTGCAAACTGGTCTAACAGAGCATTTACGGTTAATAATGAAGAAATAACAATAGTTACTGGCAACACTCAAAGAACAAATGATTTTATAGAAGAATTTGATAGGTTAAAAGAGTTGTCAGGTAAATTTAAAATGAATGAAGAAGCATTAGATGTTTCAAAAGCATTTAAAAAATTTAAACTTATTAGAGCTTTTGTAGACTTAGGAGAAATAACAAAAATTCAACCTTATATTCATGAACTAAAATCTATAAAAGAATTAACCTCAATCACAAATCTTTTATTAGCGGGTAAATATGATATCGCTTTTAAAGAGATTACAAAATTTGAAAAAGAATACACGCAACTTATTGATGTAAGTGTAATTGAAAAAGCACAGATACTCTCTCAAATTAAATTAATATCTTATCAAATTGAAATTCTTGAAATTAAAAAAACAGAAACAGAGGCAGAAATAGAACAATTTAATCATAGATATATTATAGAATTAAACCCTTTAATTTCTAAAATTTTAGCACTTAAAAAGAAAATTTATGAAAAGCTAAAAAAACATGGAATTGATGATGATACTTTTAAAAAAATTGAAGAAGAATTTAATCAAAAGAACAAAGAATACCAAGAGGAATTAAAGGTAGAAATACCGGAATTAAACGATGAAGAAACTGCAGATATTAAAAAAATGCATCGAGAAGCTGTAAAATTATGCCATCCAGATTCATCAAGTTGTATATACGAAGACAAAGAAGAAGCTTCAAAAATTTTTAATGAGCTAACCAATGCAGTAAAAACAAATAACATTGAACAAGTACGGTTTATTTGGAATGCACTAAAGCAAGGAAACCCTATTTCTGATATTAACGCTTTTGATGAATTAGAACACTTACGAGTAAAATTAGAGACTTTAAAATCAAAATATAATTATCTATTTAATAAACTGTCTGAAATAAAATTATCTCAAACTTATGAGTTAATCTCAAAAATAGATGATTGGAGCGAGTATTTTGAAAATCAAAAAAGCTTATTAAAAAAAGAATTTGAAAGTTTAAATAAGAAATTTGTTAAAACATGAGTAAAGAATTACAGAAGCAAGGAAAAGGTGGTTTGAAAAATTCAAGAATTGGAAAACTTGATTTACTTAATATAAATACATCTGCATTATCAGCATGTTTAAACGACATTGCTATTCCAAGATTATTTTATCAATTAGTCATTTTTGTTATAGATGGCTCAAATTCTATGAATGAAAATTCAAAAAATGGAGTATCAAAAGCTCAAGAAATTGACAACGGAATAAAATTAATATTAGAAAGACTCAAAAAAAGTAAGAACCATAATTCATTTGATATTTGTTTTTTATCTTTTTCTGAAGATTTTATAGACATCTTTTCAGTAAAAAATGTAAAAGATATTTCATCTAACCAATCTTTTAATCCCTTAAACTATATTAAACCTAAAGGGACGAAATTATTTGGAGCATTAATGCATACAAAAGAAATTATTAATAATTATTCTTTAAAAAATAAAGGGAAAAATTGCCAAGCATTAATTCAAATACTTTCGGATGGTGCAATTAGTGATTATGATCAATCAATTAAAATTATAAATGAAATAAAAAAATAAATAATACAACAATATCCTGTCAATTCCTTGAATCACATATTGAAGAAGGTCAAGAATGGTATTCTATGACTGAATCAACTGGAGAGATTGATTATAATTCTAGATGGACTATTGAAGAAGTTCGAAAAGATGAAAAAAAAATAGCAAATAGGTTTAAATTATTTGCTACAAGTACTGATTTCTTTATGACCTCTATTGATCCAGAAGAAATAAGAAAACATATGATTAAGAGTATTTCAACAGTTTCAAAAATAGACTAATGTATTTTTCTGTAAAACATATTGATGTAAAGTTAAATCAAGATTATGCCGATTTTGAAATTACTGAAAATAAAAAATCATTAATTCTTTGCGATGGTATAGGGGAGTTTAAAGATTCTGGTATTGTATCAAAATTTGTTGTAGAACAATTTATCAGCAAAAACTATGAGACTTTAACTGAATTAATCCTTGACGTAGAATTAGAAAAAATTCTACGTCAAGGAATTGAAGGTGGTACAACGTTTATTAGCGCAATAAATAAAAATAATTCAGATGATTTAGAGATTGAGTATCTTGGTAATGGGGGAATTATTCATTTATATGGTGATTTTTTTACCAACTCAAATACCAATGAACCTTACAGGTATGGTGAAATAATGATTCCACACATTTCGCCTAATGGAGCTTTAACAAAACATATTTCTCATAATAGTGGTAAAGTTGAATTCGCATCATCAAAAATAAAACTTAATTTAAATTATATTGCTGGAGATATTATTTTATTGTTTAGTGATGGTATTTCTTCTCTTGAAGATAAAGTGATTTTAAAAGATAATCAAAATAGGTTTTGGAGAAATGAAAACCCTGCTATTCAATTAATATTAACCGAATTAGATAAATTTCTAGATTTAAATAAAAAGACAGAAGATTTTGAGGAAAATTTAGCTAATTTTAATAATGATATTTTATTAAAACTTAAAAAAGAGGATTATCTAGAGGATGACGCTTCATTAGGAATTATTATCACTAAAAATGTTTTAAATCATTATATAGAAAAATTGGATGATTAAAACACTTTCAAATATTACAAATATATCAGTTATAGATCAAAATGTAAAAGACGATATACTTTCTTTTACAAAAATTGAATTTGATGATAATGAATTAGGCTCTGGAGGGTTTGGTTCTGTTCACAGCGTACAATCCATAGATGCTAAACCTAAAAATGATTTTGTTTTAAAAATTTTTACAGAAGAAGAACATAAAGAACATGCTTTCGAAACAATAGAACGACTTCATCAAAAAATAAAAAAACATCAACAAAAAACCAAAACACCAATATATCATGACTTTCCTGAATTATTGGGCCTACCATTTATAGCATTTAAAGGTTACAATGATACTACGGAAAAACATTGTGTAGCATTTTTAATGTATAATCTTGAAAAACTAGATTATGAAGATTATGGGAGTGATGCATCACAATTGGAAGATTATAAAAAATTAAATCTAAATGATAAACTTTACCTCGCTTATCAACTGTCAAAAACTATTGATTTTTTACATCAAATAAATTTTATTCATGCTGATCTAAGTGAAAACTCATTATGGTTTAATTCTAAAAGGAAACAATTAGCTATTATTGACTTTGATAGCGGCTATCATTTTGATTCACAAGATAAGCCCACAACTATTGGTAAAATAGGTCACTGGATTGGAAGTAAATATAGAAATATCATAGGACAGAAAAAAGATTCATCAAACTTAACAACTTTAGATAGACTTTATGAAGAGTATTGGGTTTTAGCAAATGCCAACTTTGAAATTATATTTGGTGTAATGCCATTTTTCTTTTTATCTGATACTGATGACAATACAAAAAAAACATATCTTAAAAAACATGTTTGGCCAAACATTGAATATTCATCTGAATTATTTAATAAGGCAAATACGAACCAACATCAAGGCATTTTAGATATTTTGAAGCAACTTGAGGAAGCAGGATTTTCAGAACTAATTGAGGCTTTTAAAATTGTATTTAATTCGGGATATACTGCTGAAAATAAAAGGTTAACCTCGAAAGAGTGGAGAGATTTACTTTTTGTATTTAATGAGTCTTTAGAGAATAAACCTTTAATCAAATGGTTTAAAAGTAGTGAAAATAGTATAAAGCAAAAAAATGAAAAAGTATCCTTTTCTTTCGATGCAGAAAAATATAATCGAATTTATGTCGATAATGTTTTAGTACCATTTAATAAGAATAAAATAACTTTATCATTTCAAGATCATAAACAGGTTACATTAAAAGTTGTAAATGATTTTGAAATTGTTGAAGATTTCATTGAAATAAAGGCTGATAAGATTGCTCCGATAATTTCAAAATTTAAAGCAACCAAGTTGTTGAGGGATTCATTAGATCCTGTAGAATTGAGTTGGAGTGTTGAAAATGCTAAAACTATTACTATTTCAAACACGGATAAATTATCATTTAAAGATGATTCTGTGAAAGTTAAACCCAAAGTTGAAACATCTTATGTTTTAACTGCTATAGGTTTTTTTGATGAGGAAATAACTTCAGAAATTACAATTGATGTAATTAAACCCATTATTGAATCATTTACTTGGGAAATAAATTTAGATATAGCTATTAATAATATAGATCTAAATTGGCAAACTAATTATACTGAAAGTGTTGAAATATTGCCGAATGTAAAAGAGAAAAACCCAATTGGAACGGCTCACGTTATAATAAATAAAGAAACAATTTTTAAATTGATAGCTAAAGGGTTATTCAGTAATATAGAAAAAGAAATTACAGCTGAACCTTTTCCTGTTCCAGTTGTTAAACAAATATTTGCGGAAGCACCTAAAATTGAAATTACCACGAATATTAATTTAAAGGAAGTAAATTTTCCTAAGGAATTATTAACAGTAAATAATATTCAATTTTCAAATGAAGTGCATTTCAATAATTTTGAAATTGACTCTACAGAATTGAAAAACACACTTGAATTCCCACTATTTGAATATGAAAATGTTCTTGAAAAGAAAATCTATAGAAAGAAAATTACTGTAACAGATATATATAAGAGAGTAATCAAAAAATTAATAAAAATTACATAAATGAAAAAGTTAATTAAATATCCATTTCAGAAATTATATAAATTCTTTTTATGGTCATCTGGTGCCGATTTAGCTATTTTAGAAAAAGCCCAAACAGATGCAAACAAATATTTTGGTATAGGAGGTACAATAATTTTCACATCTTTAATGGCTTCTTTTGCTGGTGGATATGCTTTTTTTACAGCATTTAATGAGGAAATGTTCGATGTAAATGGAGTTTTTATAGGTTATACAACTTCGAGTCAAATATTGTCAATATTCTTTGGATTATTTTGGGGAGCATTGATATTTAATCTTGATAGATATATTGTTTCAACTTTTGGGGTAGGTGATGGCAAAAGAACCATCTCAAAACAAGAGTTAATAGAAGCTGCTCCCAGACTTATTATGGCTATGTTATTGGGTTTTGTAATTGCAACACCACTAGAACTAAAACTTTTTGAAAGGGAAATTAATGCTGAAATTAGCACTCAGATTGCGATTGTAAATGGTACAATCATAAAATCTGGTGAAAACGACCCGGTCTTAACAAGATTAAAAGACGAAAGAAGGGAGTTATCAACTAATATAACTAATAGAAATAAGATTATTGAGGATAAAAGAACTTTTTGGGAAAATGCTAATAAAGATAAAAACGATGAATGGAATTTAGGAAAATTTAGTGGAAAAAGAGGTAAAGGAGGATATTATGATGATCTTAAAAAAGTAGCGGATGAATCAGAAGCTTCTTATTTATCCGCAAAGAATGAGTTTACTACGATAAACACAAAAGATTATACTCGAATAGATGAGATTGACAAAAAAATTACTTTAAGAGCAACGTTAACACAGTCTGAAATAGAATCAAGAAAAACAATTCAAGCACAAAATGATGGTTTAATTGCTAGGTTAAAAGCATTAGATAATTTAATGTATCAAGAAATACCTTATTATGAAATTAAGAATGGAGAAAAAGAACTTGTAAGAGTTGAAAGAGAAAAAACTGTAGTTTGGTACGCTAAATGGCTCATAACACTTCTATTTATTTTTATAGAGATAGCACCTATTATGTTTAAAATGATGACAGAAAGAGGTACTTATGATGATATTTTAGATAGAATAAAACATGAAGCTAAAGTAAAAGAACTTTTATTACAGTCAAACATTAATCAAGAAGTTAATATGGCAGTAAAACTCCACAAAGATAAAAATGAACAGAAATTAAACGCTGAATTATTAGCCAATAAAGATTTACTCAAATCAATTTCTTCTGCTCAAGCTGAAATAGCTAAAGTAGCTATTGAAGAATGGAAGAAAGAGCAACTAGATAAAGTTACTAAAAATCCATCAAGTATGATAAAATCGTAATTTTAAAAAAAAATATTACTTATTAATACTACGATATTCAGTATTATAGATAATTTTATTCATTATAAATTGGGTTTAACTTAAATAAAATAATTTTATAATAAATAACTACACCCCAAAAAAATCATTCACATTTTTATATTCACCATCAGGAAAAAGGTAATATATACGTAAAGATTTACATCTTCTTTTTATAGCTTTTAAATTAGCCCGATCGCTCGGATATGTTCTTTAGAAAACGTTAGCGCGGATGCAATCAGGGCAAGCATAGTGAATCGACACAGGAAAGTTGCAACCGGAATCACTAAAAAAGGGATTATAAAATAGATTGCAATTTCATCATTGGAATGGACACGGATTCCAAATCCGCGACAGCGTGATAGCGGTCAAGCTTGAAGTTCGAACTCGACACGAACAAGTGACTTACGGGTTATGATCTCAATTAAATAATTGATTTACAATTTTTTAGCCTTTTTATTACTTAACTCGTTTTATAAAACGTGTTCAGTTTAGAGCGGACTATTGTTATATTTTCTTATTGCAATTTGGTGATTTTTATTAACCGATTACTGATTCGTCTTAATTATTATTTATAATTATTCAAACTTTTCTCTAGCAAACCAATAACCTCATCCCTTAAATATTGAGGACTCAATACTTCTACTTCAGCTCCTATTTTTAAAATTTGAGTTTTAAATTCGTAATTTGGATAGAGATAAAAATCTACTTGGTGTTTATGCTCTTTATTTTTATTGTGGATAATTTGAGATTGGTGCAGCGGCAAACTTCTCATATATTTTACATGTAATTCATCTACCAATAAACTTACCTTTTCAGGTTGTCCTTTACCATAGGTCAAGCCAACAGTATGTTCAAATTTAGATAATTTTTTAAAATAATCTTTTCTCTTTTTATTTGAAAATTCTTTAATTTCAATATTAGAAATCCTGTCCAAGCCAAAAGTTCTAATAGTATCATTATTATCAATTACACATATTACATACCATCTATTTAAGTATTCTTTTAGTATTAAAGGTGTTACCGTGTATGGTTTTGTTGAATTTTTCCAATAGTTTTCATGCTGAAAAGTAATTTCTCTATTATCCTTAATAGCTAATAAAAGATCTTTTAAATTGTCTATTCCTTTAAAATTTTTAGAATCATCAAAACTCACATATTCTAACATCTTATTACTGTCTTTTAAACTCTTGGTAAATATATCTGCTACTTGAACTATTTCTAAAAATTTAAAAAATGAATCTACTTTTACACTTTTTTCTTCATTTATAAAATACCCTCTTTCTTTTGAATCATACTCAATTTCAATTCCAAAATCTGCTCTAATCTTTTCTAGATAACGTTCTATTGTCCTTGAAGCAACTGCAAGGTCTTTTTCTATTAGATACTTTAAAATAGCCTCTTTTGTAGGATATTTATTATCATATACATACTGTATTAACAATTGAATTCTTAAAGAAATTATATAACTAGACATCGGTTTTTCTATTATTTTTTTAAAGATAATAAAAATGTGCGACACATAATGGCGAACCTGTTCGGTATTTTTGTATTTAAAATTATTACAAATGATAACTGTAAAATTATTCGGAGAAGGTTGTTATATACATTTATTAGACTCAAGTGATAAGACTGTAAATACTTACCAAAAAATTGCAAGTAGCATGAATATCCCTTTAAATGAGGCTCTTTTAGACATTGGTTTTTTCTTGAAAATGAATTCAGACATTCAGGGTATTCACCAACTAATTATAGATTCTTTTGGAGGTTTACTTCCAGTTTATCCAGCTTATATAGAAATTTCGTTTAATCAAAAAAAGTAGCTAAAATAAATCTTCAAGAATTAATTAATATAAGTACGTTATTTCCTCTGTATAATGTTGCTTTTATAAACTTTAATAATCATCAATTTGATAAAGGAATTTATTTAAAAGAAACTGTTATTGGCTGCATCGGTGTTTATAGGTTACCTGTAAATATTTTTAATATAGATTTCTTTTCTTTCACTATTCTGCATTCATCATTTACAGAACTTGCATTATTAATAAATTTCACTTACAACGATACGTCTTTCAAAAAAGTAAAAGAAGATTGCTTAACTAAAAAGCAAGAAATTATAATACTATAAAAATTTAAGACCGTCACAATATGGCGAATCTGTTTTAGTTCTTTGTATTATCTTAAATATATAAGAAATAAACTAAGGGAGGTGGTTCAGTAATTTGCAACCAAAAACCAGAATTTATATAGAGTAGCTATTTTCTTTTTAACTTTTTAATGTATTGTAATTAATGACTCATAATAACATAAAAGATCCTGTTTTAGATATAATATACGAGCACAAATGTGATCCTAATTTAGTTATAAAGTGGTTAGAATTAAAGGAATTGTTTAATGAAAATTTTAAAAAAAGAATATACGACTGGATATTATTTTTTAAAAATATTGATTCTTCAAAAATAAAATATTTTGATTCTCAAACTCTTAGCTTTTTTAATGATTCTGTAAATGTAATTTTAAAACTGGCTTTGGAAGAAGAGTGGCTTTCACAGACTTATCACGAATTTAATATTAGTAAAAATTTTACCATTTAGTTTTTAATTCAGGAAATTTAACCCATTTTCAAGATGAGAATGATGCCATTTATTTCTTAAAAACTAGTATTGTTTATAGTTACTATTATGATATAATTTCTGTCTCGATTATTAAAACTACAGAATTATTATACTTTAGTTCTAGTGTAGAAAATCAATCCCTATTTTTTAAAACACTTTTTAGCCGTTACCCAAATGCATGTGATATACTATTATATCAAAATTTACTATTTATGAGCATGAATGATATGCATCTATTTTTGAAAATCATTAATGGAAAAAGTATTCGTAAAATAGATACATTCCCTTTACTCTATTCTAAAAAGCAAGCACATCTTTTCCTTCATGGTTTGCCTAATTTTTTAAAAATTAAAGGAGACTTTTTTAAAGAAGGATGGTATTTGACAAAATTGCTAACTTATAATAATAATGAACAATTTTTTCTAGATTTTTATTATGGTTTAAAATTAGAATATAAAATTAGTACGCTGTTTATTCATGATTTTTCTTATTGGCTAGAGGTTTACCTCTTTTTTACTCAAAACGAACAAGAATTAGAGAAATACAACCTAAATGCAATCGGTAATATATCTATACGAGATATTTTAGATTACCTGATGTATAAGAAGTATACAGAGCAAAACGTTGTATTTATGAAAAACCGTTCGCTTTCAAAACTTTGTAGTACTGTGCAAGAATGGGATTTTTATTCTTACAAGAAAAGTTCATACCCAGTAGAAAATACTTCTTGGATGGATATTAAAACAGAAGAATGGACTTATGAAATTGCAAACAAAAAATATAGTGTAAATGAGATTTGTGATGCAAATACACTTTACCAAGAAGCCGCCACTTTGAAACACTGTGTTTACCTTTATTTAGATGATTGTATTTCTAAACGAATTAGAATTTTTAGCTTGAAAAAATTAACTAAAAAAAAATATGAGGGATGTATTACTATAGAATTAAGAGGAAAAAATATTATTCAAGCAAGAGGCAAATATAATAGGTTTATTAACAAAGAGGAATTATTTATACTAAATGAATGGGCTAAAAATTTGGGTTATAAAATGCTAGTATTGCCTTAAGTTGTATTAAAAAAGAACCTATAATTATCAAAGAGCCGACACGATTTGACGTACCTGAACTTTACTTTTGTAGTATAATCAATTAAAAATAAAGATATGAGTAAGTTAAAATGTAAACATTGTGGAAAAGACTTTTATGCAGGGAGACATTGTCTTCATAGTCCTACTAAAAAGCACAAAGCATTAACCGATGGTGATAATTGTGTGCACTGTGGTAATAAATTCCAAGCAGGAAGACATTGTACACATAGTCCAACTAAAAAACATTCATTGGATTGTTAAAATTGGTTAACTTTAGTTGCTTAATTAAAACTGTGAAAAAGAAAAAGTATGTTATCAAAATCGAGATATTTAAAAGGACTAAAATGCACAAAAGCATTATGGCTAAATAAGTTTAAAAGAAGTGAAGCCTTTTATTCTGAAAACACTAAAGCTATTTTTAGTCAAGGAAATACTGCTGGAGATTTAGCACAGCAGTATTTTCCAAATGGTGAATTGGCTTTGGTTTCTGATTATCCAGACTCAAAAGCTATTGCAAGAACTAAAGAATTAATTGCAAATGGAGTAACTACCATTTACGAAGCTACTTTTGCTACCGAAAACACCTTGATAGCTTTAGATATATTAAGACCGTTGCAAGGAAGTACCTAATAAAAAGCACAAAAATAACACGTTATTATTTATGTTAAATATATGATTGTAAGTATATTAATCTGTAAATTTAGTGTATGAAAATACAAAAACAACCAACTTTAGCCGATAGCATTTGCGATTTACGAGCAAGAAAAATTAAAAAGACATTTTTCACCCAAATAAACACCCTTATCGATTGGGATACGATCTCTATCCTAATAAATAATGATTATTTAAAAGGAAAAAGTGCCACTGGCAAGCCTTCTTATGATGGGACATTACTTTTTAAAATGTGTCTTTTACAAAGTTGGTATGGTTTAAGCGATTATGAAGTTGAAGACCGAATAAATGACAGTCTTTCCTTTAGTTATTTTTGTGGGATGACCATTGAACAGGTTGCTCCAGATCATAGTACTTTAAGTAGGTTTAGAACCGCATTAACCAAAACACAAACCTTCGAAAAATTATTTACCTCCATAAACAAACAGCTAGATGCACATAATATCATTGTAAAAACAGGTTTAATAATAGACGCTAGTGTAATAGATACGCCACTTAGACCAAAAGGAAAAACAAATTTTAAGGTAACCGAAGACCGCTGTGCAGACCAAGTAGAAGTACACAAAGAATATCCAGATAGTGTCGATAAAGAGGGTACTTGGTTAAAGAAAAGAGGAAAGTACCATTTTGGGTTTAAAAAGCATCATGTAACGGATAACGAAGGACTCGTTCTAGGAGTACTAACCACAACTGCGAGCAAAAATGAGATTGCAAATTTGGAGGAAGTTCTAGAAACTGTAAATGTGGTATTACCAAAAGACATCCCTCTAAAGGCAGATAAAGGGTACCAATCAAAGAAAAATGTTGCGATTTTAAAGAAGCGTAATTTAAAGAATCATATCCTTAAAAAGGCGGTAAAAAATAAACCGTTAACAAAATGGGAAACTAGATTCAATAAATTAATAGGAAAAACAAGGTTTAAAGTAGAACGTACTTTTGGAGGAATAAAATTATGGTTTAAAGGTGGAATTGCAAGATACAGAGGGATGAAAAAAATGCATACACAAAATTTGATGGAGGCAATGTGCTATAATTTATATCGAAGTCCAGGGATATTTGCGTCTAATTGTAAAAATTAAGGAAAAATGAAGCCTAAAAAAGGCATTTACTCACTTAAAATAGAAAAAAAATAGCATAATCGATGTTGTAGCTAAAAAAAAGGGAACTCTAAAAAGTAAAAATAATTAAGTTCGCTTTTTGCAACGGTCTTATATTACATAAAATTAAAGGCAAATGGCATGCTTTTGAAGTAAAAAGTACCAGTTCTGTAAAAGAAGAACACGTTAGAGATGCTGCTATTCAGTATTATGTGATGACAAATGCAGGCATTGAAATTGAAGATATTTCTATCATGCATTTTAATAGAAACTATGTTAGACAAGGAAATCTTAATCCTAAAGAGCTATTTACCTATGAAAGTGTTTTTACTAGAATGGAGAAATATCTACCTGAAATCCCTAAAAACATTGAAGCCTTTTTAGAAGTTTATCAGCAAGAAGAACCTACAGTTACTATTGGCTCGCATTGTGACAATCCATATCCTTGTGAGTTTGCGAATTACTGCCATCAGCTTAAAGAAAACAAAGAGTTGTTAGAAAATAAAATAGAACAAAAAGTCTTAACGACTAAGGTTAATTATAGAAATACAATTGCTATTCAAGATTTTTTAAATTCAAATCCGTATCCAATTTATTCTTTGGATTTTGAATCGATTATGTACGGAATTCCTGAACACGATGACTCAAGACCTTATCAACAAATTCCTTTTCAATATAGTTTACATATTCAAAAAAATGCAGATTCTAAACCAGAACATTTTGAGTTTTTAGGAAATGGAAGCGTAGATCCAAGAGAGGAACTTATAAAAAGTATGATTACAGCTTGCGGATCTCATGGAACAATTTTAATGTATTCTCACTTTGAAAAAACGATTATAAATGGTTTAATAAGAGATTTTCCTAAATATACAATTCCATTAGAACATTTAGTTGATAGGTTGGTCGATTTATTACCCGTTTTTAAAAAGCACTTAAAAACTGAAGCTACTCAAAAAAATGCTTCTTTAAAAAATGTTTTGCCTACTTTTTTACCTCAATTTTCATATGATGATTTAGATATTCAACATGGCATGGCAACAATGGATGTATATAGAAACCTTTCTAATTTATCGAAATCAGAACTTTTAGTAGCTCGTAAGAATATGTTGGAGTATTGCAAGTTGGATACCTTGGCCGTTTTGGAATTGTATAAATTGTTGAGTAAAGGCTAAAGTTAGCCAACTTCTTGATACAAGCTCTTAAAGGTACCCAAATAATTACCCTAGTTCGATTAAAAAATTATCAAATAGTTAAAAATAAAATTAAGACACAAATTAAGTACTTATATTAGTAAATAATAAAAATATTAAATATGAAAAACAAATATATTCATTTGCAAAAATTGATGATAATAATGCCAGAGAGTTAATCTACCGCTCTATAAAAGAAGGGAAATCTCGTTTTGGAATGTGGGATCAAGAAGAATCGTTAAAAGATAAATGGTATGGAAAAAATGCATTTTTATTAAACATAAATACTAGTGATTGGATTGTACATATAAATATGCCTTCTTATGGAAAATGTGTTGCTATCGAAACAACTGGAACCTACAATTTTGATGATGGTATTGTATGCTCTTGGGGTGTTGATTTTAATAATTATATTCCAGTAAACCCAAATTCAATTATCGAATTTGATAGAAATGACATTAACATTCTACCTTCTGTGAATCTTGCCCCAAGAAGAAGAGCACAAAGAATATTACAAGTAGAAGATTTTTTTAAATCCTTAGATAATTTAAAAAATGAAAAATATACAGATGTCAGTATACAAGATCGTGCTGTAACTCATTTAAGAGAGGATATAAATGATGTACTACCAACTATTACAGCTTCTATCCATAAAATGAATAAAAGTAAAGAGTTTGAACGCTTTTTGCATAGAATTTTTGATAAAATGCCCAACACAATATCTATACAAAATGGTTTTGGTTGGAAAACAGATAATGGTGCGGATCTAATTGTTGAATTTGAAAACCCTATTATTGGCATAAATATTACTACAAAATTAATAGTACAAGCAAAATCTTATGAAGGTGCTCATTTCGATAAAAATGCCATAGACCAAATTGTAACTGGCATGGAGGAATATGGTGCGGATGCAGGTCTTTTAATTACCACTGCAACAGAAACTGAAGCATTGGAAGATTATGTAAGAGAGATGTCTGAAAAAACACAAAAAACTATTGATGTAATTGCAGGGATAGATGTTGCTAAATTTGTTCTACGTTATGCTCCTGAATTATTACTGGGTAACTAGAAATAAATAGTATAGTTTTTTCATAATTACGTGCAAACCCAGTTTAAAAATCTCTAAAAAATATTCTAACAAAATTTCTAATAAATAACCATAAAAGTGCAATTGAGGTTGCAAAACCAACACCAATGATTAAGTCGTATTTAAGATGATTATCTTTAGTTAAATCAATAGTAAAAAGAAGGATAAAAAAAGACAGAATTATTATTGTTACAGGAAAGTTATTTCTAATACACAACCATCACAAACTCATTCCCACCCCATTTATTTTTAACCAATTAACCTGCTCATCATATTTTGGTAAAATTTTATCAACTTCGTTCCAAAAGGCTTTAGTGTGATTGTTATGAATTAAATGGGACAATTCATGGACTACAATATAGTGTAACACATCAATTGGAGCCATGGCGCATTTCCAATGAAAATTCACGTTTCCATTTGGTGTACAAGATGCCCAACGGTTTTGCAATTCCATTACTTTTACTTGGTTAGGTTCTACTCCTAATTGATTTTTATAGCGTTCAATTATTGGGTAGATTTTACTATTTAATTTGTCTTTATAGAACTTTATAAATAACTCCTTCGCTTTGTGTTTATCTTCTTTACTTAAGAAAAATGTATTTCTTTTAAATTGAACTCCGTCTAATTTCTCATCAACTAATTTCAACCGATAGTTTCTTCCTAAATACAAAAACGATTGGCCATTTACATATTCACGTTCCACTGCATTTTCATTCAACTGAGTCCATTCTGCCAAATTTTTGAAGATTTGGTACTCCTTCGCTTTTAATATATCTCTTATTTCCTCATCGCTTAGCTTTTCAGGAACACGAGCAGAAACAGACCCATCTCTTTCTATAAAGATGCTTACTGTTTTACGGTTGCTTTTTTGAATTACTATGTCTATCTCAGATACTATCATTTACTTCGTTAATTCTTGATGTCTACGTTTGGCTAAATTCATGATTTCTACACTTAATTTTGCATGTAGTTTAGAAACATTATCAACATTCGTAAAAGAAATTAAATCTTCTACTTCTCCTTGTAGTTTTCTAATTTCTGCAGCCCTTCCACCCCAAAAATTAGGTTTGTTTATAGCGTCTTGCAAAAGATTTACCAACTCGATGGTTAATGCTTTTAAAGCTTCTTTTTCCTCTTCTGTTATTTCTTCATCTTTAAAAGCACTAAAAATAATAAAATCGTAAAATGGTAGTTCTTGCTCGTCTAATCCTTCCTCTTCATTTTCTCCTTGTCTACCTTTTGCTAAATCATCTCTTACTTTCTCAAACTCTTCTACAATAGCATCCCAATTACCTTGATAACGTTCTATAATCTCTTCCATTCGTTTCATAAAACGTTTATATAAGGCTGGATCTTTATTTATATTTACTTTAATATGTCGTCTAATCGCATGCTCCATTTCTGATGCTTTTGATTTTGAGTTTTTTCCTAGTTTGTCCACTTCTTTCGCAAAGTTTTTGGATAACAAACTAATAGGTGCTACACGACTATCAATGCCTAATGTTTCTAAATGATCATCTATCATTTTACGCACTTTTGGTTTTGCCCATTTTAAATCCATACTTGTATCTTTGTATCGATTTTTAATACGGACTAATAAATATCCAAAACGTTTAGCTGGAATGTAATACTTTCTTGCTGCTTCTGAATTGAATAACAAATCTAAACTATCAAAAAAGGCTTTGATGTACGTATCAAATTGCGCTCTAAAAGGAATAGATGCTGCTAATTCGATACAGTCCTCTGCTAGTTGAAATTCTGCATCCTTATTGTCTCCCATCCTTTGCTCTGCAAACTTCTTAAATTCTGTAATTCCTTTGTCTGTAAATAATTGAAGCATTCTATTGTATCGCGCTTCTAAAACAGGAATTTCTTTATTTATATCTCTAAAATATTCTAATAATTCTTTGATATCTTCTTCATCTTCTGCTCCCCAAATATTTAAGGCATCTTTTAAATGATTTGAGACTCCATAATAATCGACTAAAATACCGTGAGATTTGTCTTTTTTAGTACGGTTAACCCTAGCAATAGCTTGCAATAAATCATGCTCTCTAATGCTTTTATCTAAGTACATTACTTGAGCTATTGGTGCATCAAACCCTGTTAATAGTTTATCGCATACACATAAAAAAGCAACCCCTGTTTCTGGTTTTACATAATTACCAGCTTCATCTGTACTGTAATCAAAGTCTTTTTTAAAGTTGTCTACTGCTTTTATTTCTCGTGCATTTTTTCTTACAGCACTAATATACGCTTGTTCGTTATTATCCTGTTTGGTAACAACGGTACCTATTTTTATAAATTCAATCTTTTTAATTAAATCTACATCTGGTTTTTCTTTTCCTTTTTCAAGCACTACGCGCTCTTTTAAAGCTTCATCAATTAAAAATTGGTAGCGAGCTGCAGCCACAATAGAACTTCCAACGACCATTGCTTTAAAACCATTTGGCAAAATATCATCTACATAATGTTTTACTAAATTCTTTGCAATTTTGCGCAAACGATCCATGTTTTCCAAATAGGCTTGCATAGTTCCATAATTCTTCTGAATATATTCCTTTTCTTCTTTAGATTGTTTTTTAAAGACATCTTCAAATTCGGCATCAAAGGCTTCTTTGTCCTTTATTTTATCATTGGTGGTTTTACCAATGTAAATAATATCTAAGGTTGCGCGATCATCTACCGCCTCTCTAATTTTATAGGTATCAATAAATTCACCAGTGCCACCGAAACGTTCGTGTGTTTTTTGCTTGTGTCTATCCGTTAAAAGAGGTGTTCCCGTAAAGGCTATTTTTGTTGCCTGAGGAAAAGCAGTAAACAAATTGTCTCCCATATCACCTCCTTGAGTTCTATGCGCTTCGTCAATTAGAATTACAATTCTATCGGACGTATTAACCACGTCAAAAGGCTTGAATTCTGGTACTTTACCTTCTTCAACAAAAGCTTTCATTAGTGCTTTAGAATGTTTCAACTCTTCTTGCACAAACTTATGTACCATTACCATGTTTAAGTTAGAGGCATTGCCGCTTAACTTTGGTACTAACTCTTTACGAGAACCTACAATATTAGCTTCTTTGAATTCATTGGTTAAACGTGCGGTAGCTGACAATTGTTTTTCTAAATCTTTTCGATCCACCATCATAATGACTTTGTAATCTTTCAAATCACCTTGAGAACGAAGCTTACGCACAAAAAACACCATGGTTAACGATTTCCCAGAACCTTGTGTATGCCAAACAACACCAGAACGTGTTTTACCTGATGTTTGTGTTCGCATTCTATCTAATATTTTTCCTACTGCTCTATATTGTTGGTAGCGACAAACTACCTTAATTTCAGTACCTTCCTTTATCTCCATAAATAACGTGAAGTGTTGCAAAATGTCTAATAAGATTTCTTTATTTAAGATTCCTTTTATTAAAATCTCTTGTCGTACTCTTGGGTCATTGTGTAAACCGTTATTTTGATACCTAGCAGTTTCTTCTGCTGCATAGTTTAAAACATCTACATTTTTATAAACTTCCGGAAAGATATCTTTCCAGTTTAAATAATACTCAAAATCTCCAGAGATAGACCCTACACGTGCCTCTTCACCATGTGTTGCAATACTAAATAAGTTATAATAGAATAAGCGTTCTTCCCCTTCCTTAATACCAAAATCGTCTTCACGTGTGTTCGCGTAACGCATAATTTGATCTACAGCACTAGAAATAGGATCTGCAACATCTACATCTTTACATTCTACTACAGAAAAAGGCAAGCCATTTACAAATAACACAATGTCTGGAATAATTCCTTCTCTTGGACCACCAGGAGTAACAATTCTAAATTGGTTAATAGCGACAAACTCGTTGCTATCCCAATCTTTAAAATCTATAAGTTTTACTAATGGGTTTTCTTCACCTGTAACTTCGTTTTTAGCAACGGTAGTTTTAGTAACTCCAATTAGTTTTTCAAAGACTTGTTTGTTGGCTTCTAATAAAGATAAATTTGCTTTTTCAGTTGCTATTGTTTCTTTGTATAGATCTTCTAATTGCTTATCCGTTAACCATGCAACACCATCTACAATATTAATTTTTTTAACCGCTTTTATAAACTCTTGTTTTAGTGTTACTTCTTTAAAACTAGCACGTAAGCTTTTGGCAGGATCTTGTGGAATACCAAAACTACCTTGGTCGATTATTCGCCAATTGAGGTCTCTTAATTTTTCTAAAAATGGTTTTTCTACGTTTTTATATTCAGCCATAATTAACTTGCTTTTTGTTTATGTGTAGTTCTACAATTTTCAATTTGTAATTCTATACGTTTTAAAAATTTATTTTCACTTTCTATTAATGCAGTCATATCCATTGTATCGTTAACGTAGACACCATCAACTATAAAATCCGGAGTATTTATGTTATTACCAAATAATCCATTTGAAACTGATTTTTCTTTACTTAACTCTTTCGACAAAGGATATATTAACCCCCCAAAAATTATATTTGGCATGTAATACTGCATATACGTATGAATTTGATAAAAATCTGGACGATCTAAATCTTTATATTTACCATCCATTTTTTTAAACTTGGCATCAAAAACAATAACTTCTTGCGTTTGTTTATGCCTCATTACTAAATCAGGAAACATTCTACCACCAAAAAATAAACCCTTATATACTTTTAACTCTTCTTGACCATTAATTACCCAATCTGTAAAATGTTTGCTTAGTAACTTTTCTAAATACACTTCAAATAATTGAGATATATCGAACATATAACCATAGGTTTTAAGTTGGTTATTTGTTTTACTTGATTCTATTTCTTGATTTTTAAGCAATATCTCAGCATACTTTAAAACCTCAGCAAAAGGTTTATAAAGTGGGTTGTATAATACTGCATTATTTTTAGCTTTCTCTATGACGCGCTGAGAAACATAGTTTTTAGAATGATGCTCATTTAATGCTTGATAAACTCCTATAATTTTAGATTTATAATGAATTCCCAAATATTCTTCAACTTTTTTGACTGCTGCAAATAATACATCTATAATTTCTTGAATATATTTTTGTGTACGATAGGTTGATGTTAATTTACCTTGAAAAGGAATATCTCTTTTTAAATATTCATTAATATTTATCTTTCCTCTAACTTTAGAACTTCTTTCAGTAACTTGTGTGTATTTTTTAGGAAGACCTAACACACTTGCTTTTTCTAAAGACTGAACGAATAAATACGCAATGATGTACTGAAACTCATTACTCTTTTTTTGCGCTACCGCATTTACATCTTTTGTTTCTACATAAATATCATTTACAAAATTTAACATCCTATGCAGGAAGACAGTTCCGTAATTAGTTTGAATATTAAACTTATACCCCTTATGGTATAATACACCAGCAAACAAACCTGTTTGTATTGCAAAACTTCTTTCTTCTTTGCGTTTTTGAGTAAATAACTTTAAAACTAATTGTTCTTCGTCTTCTAATTTATTTCTTCTGTCTTTAAACCCTATAATTTGCAGCTGAGAAAAATCTTGACTTTTTGTAGACAAGACAAAAACATCTATAAATAAGTCTTTTTGTAAAGCTTTTTTATCTTTATTATATTTTATTTTAAATGCATGCCATAGCCTATTCTCATCAAAAAAAGTTGACTCGTAGTAATGATGATTTATTGGAATGCTAATTTTCATTATTTAAGATTATTTTTATATAATTCTAAAGCATCCTTTATTTTACCATCTAATTCTTGCTCTGAAAATAATGCTCGTAAATATTCTTTTAATGAAGGTTCTAAATACAAATGAAATAGTTTCTCCATATCACTTTTAGATATTGTTTTTGAATTCGCTATACCAGTGATTTTCATAAAAAATGAATGACCAAATTCGTACGATTTCCCTAAACCCAGCGTTTGACTGATATACTCATTTAACTTTGTGCAAGCAATGCTGTATTGTGGCATGTTTAAAAAATCATCCCCGTTTTTAAATTTTGTTTCCTGTTCTAAAACGTCTTGATTATAATCCATTCGTTCCCATTTAAAACGTCTACGAAGTGCTAAATCGAAAGCATCGATGCTTTTATCTACATCGTTCATCATACCAATAAAGTATACATTATTAGGCACTCCAAAATAGGCATTGTCATTATCGAAAATAAAAGCTAAATCACTTATGTCTTTTCCTTCTTTTTTAGCGTCTTCCACCATCGATTCTATAAGTGGGCTGTATTGGGTTTTATATAAATTTTGCTTAGGTTTCAAAATATCATAACGATAATCTTTTTCTAAACACATTAAAGTTTCACCAAAAACAGCTGATAGATTTGCTCTATTAATTTCATCTACAACAAAATAATACGATTTTGGATTACGATTTTCCACCTTGGCTAATACACATTCTGCTAAGGCCTTTTTACAGAATTTTTTAAAAACACCATCTGTTAATTCAAATTTGATATTACCATCTTTAGTTACTCCTTTTGGTTTTATACCATCTATAAAATCTTCGTAAGTGAAAGATGGATGAAACGTTATAAACTCATAACGACTGTCATCGTCCATACATATAAAGTCTAAACTTTGTCTTACTGTAAAGGTTTTGCCTGTCCCTGGTGGTCCATATAAAATGACATTTGGTGTATTGGCATCTGCTACCGCACTTGACGTGGCATACTTCCATAGAAAGCGAGATACCAAAAATGCATTTACAGGTGTATCTTCTAAATTTAGCACTTTGTTTATTGCAATACGCACTTCATGATTTTTACCTAAATTAGTAGAAGTTTCACTATCTAAAAAATCATTGTGCAATGTATTTATGGCGTCATCAGAGTATATATTTAAGTAATTACTTGTACTATCTAAGACAGCCATTTTTCTTAATATTTGCTTGGCAGCATAATTGGCTTCTTCAATAATTTGGATTTTTTCAACAGCTGAACTGCTATTTACTATCCTCTGCAATAAAGGTTTTAGAGTAGCTTTAAATCTTTCGTTCGCATCTTCCAATGAATTGTGATTTATTTTACCATCACCTCTTCTTAGGTTTTCATTAAAGGTATACGTGGTATTATCATCATTTAATTTAATTTCAAAATTACTAGCATTGCCTGGTTTTGATGAACCATAGATTTCACTTGTAGTGCGCTCCAAAAAATTACATAAATAACCACCTCTTTCACTACTATTCTCAAGTCTATTGGTATAATCTTGTAAACTTAGCGTACCATCTTTTATTTTCTTTCTATAATATTGCCAATCCTTTTGTAGATTTTCAATTTTACTGTTTATTTTTTTTAAACCTTTAGGCGTATAGCTAGACGTATAACGTGCCCACAAACTTTTAATATTTTCAATACGTTCTGGGCTTAAATTAAGTTTATCCATTATCAATTGTTTTTGCACTTGTAAATACCATTTTTTTATAAATTGATTCGTTGCAGTGTTGTTATTAGCAGGTGTTAAAGTTCCTGGTGCTTGAATATGATTTTTACCATATTCTGAAAGGATTGATTCCTTTAATTTTGCGTTAGAACTATCATATTCTTTTAATAATTTAATTGGTCTGCGTAACCGAAACCAATCAAAATCTTCATCGATATTACTTTCGATGTACCAAGTTCCTGTAACTTGCACCAATGCAATAGGACTGCTGCCATCACGAATAAGTACCACATCATCTACATGCATTTGATTTTTAAAGTCCGATGGATCAGAAACTTGTTCACCTTTTTGGTTAGTCCAAGATTCTCCCATACCAATCACTTCTTTTTCTTGAAGGATTTGAATAAGTTTCTCTTTTTTAAACTTACCCCTATTACTAGGGTGCATTTGTAAATGCCAGTAATTCATTTAAAACAATATTTAATTAATTAAAATCTTGGACTATACTCGTTATCACCTTCTTCAAGCTCATCCTCATTTGCTACATAATCATCATAACTTAAATAGTTAGGGTCATCATCATCTAGCTCCATACGTTGCATAGCTTCTAGATCTATAACTGAAGGATTTTTGCGCTGCCACTTGCTGTGTTTAATACTTTCTATATCTTCTTCTAAATTACCTTCTATAATCTTATTTGTTGTTATCTCTTTTAGTATATAAGTATAACGTTGGCTAGATTGAATAATATTAAAATATTCTGGCAAATAAATAGCTTCTTCACTATGGCATTGTATAGACGATTTTAAAACAGGTTTATAATCTTTTTCTATCTTGTAAATTTCTAGTGTAAACCTAGGGTCAGATGCATTGAGAAGCCTTAACTTTTCATTGCGAAGTTCCCAAGCATCATTATTCTCTCTCATTTGTTGCGCAAAAACAACAACCTCTTCAAAAAGGTCTTCTGCACCTATTGTTATAAAGCTATTTTTTATAAAACTATCTATTTTTATTTTATTTAAAAAATACTGAGAACCATCATATTCATCCGCATATTCATAGCACATTTGTGCTTCATTAAATTTTAAAACCTCACCCTGGTCTATTAAATCTTCTGACTCTGCAATTAAAAATTTACCGTTTTTCTGAAAAAGTGTGATTCTGTTTTTTCTATCACTACGTTTTCTAATAGCTTCTAAAATAGTTTGAGCTGCCTTTTTTACAGTTTCTATAGTTGTAAGTTCTGGTATATAATATGTAGAAATAACTTCAGCCATACTATAAATGTGTATTTGAAAATAGTTGAAGTATTCGCCTTTATAGCTATTTTTAAAATCTTCAAAAGGAGTGTAAATTGTTACAGGTCTTTTCATATTTTTCTTTTTCTAGTTTTTTTCTTTGTTACTTTTTCTTTCAATCTACACCAACCTCAACCTTACCCGTTAACAAATCATTTAGTAAACCTACTTTTAGTTGCTGATACTTCAATAAAGCTTGTTATTTGGTTTGGATTTTTAAATTAATATATTTTAACCTATCAACAATTACTTCTTTTTCTTGAAGTATTTGTATCAGTTTTTCTTTGTTAAATTTACCCCAATTACTAGGGCGCATTTGTAAATGCTATTAGTTCATTCTAATTAATTTTTCTTTAATTCTAAAAACTCATTAATCTTTGCTTTTACATCTTCAAGTGTAGCAATATGTCCATCAATTTCATTAAAATGAGCTGTAGTTACAACCTCCATATTTATCCAAGAAGAATTTACTTCATTAGCTACATCTGACACTTGAATAGCATCTTCATCTGCTGGAATATATTGTTTGCTTAAATCAATTGAAGGTTTAATAAATAACTCAATAAGTTTTGGTCTAACAACTATGCCATCAGCATTTAATAAATCTGGATTTGATAATACAGATTGAATAAGACGAAAAAATCGCTGAGCAAATTGATTTGTACCAAAATTTAGTTGAACACCTCCAACTTCAGGTCTTATGTCGATAGCTCTTTTGTTAGCAATTTCATGCATCATTTTATACATTAATTTTCGATAGAGATAAAAACCTTTTTCAAAACCTGTATATCTCAATATATAATTCCTTACCGAATCACGTAATGAATGTCTAAAGTCATTCATAGCAAATAGAGATGAAAATAACTCATTTATAGTATCTAATGCTTGTTGGTTTTTAAAACCATATTGTTCATAAACGTGCTTAACATCAATAAACTTTAAAAAATCTACTTGGACTTCTGCTCTAAATTCTAAACTAAAGCTTTTATCTACTTTATATTTTTTTAGAGCTGCTAATTTTTTGTCTACAGCCTTTAACAATTGTTCTAGATTATTTTTAAAGAGTTTTACCTCAGAATTAATAAGTTGTTTTTCTTCTTTTGCTTTGTCTTTTTTATCACGTCTGTAACCTCTTTCACCAAGCCAAAAAGCTAACCATAAACTTAATATGGTAAGAACCAAAGATAAGATATCAAACCAATTTTGCGAAAACGACCAAAACTCTGCAGCTTTTTCTGCTTCTAGTAAGATTAATATAAAGTCAAACATATTTTTCTTTTTCTTCTTTTTTTACTTTACACCAAAACCTCAACCTTGCCCGTTAACAAATCTTGCAGTAAACCTGCTTTTAGTTGTTGGTATTTGGCTAAAGCTTGTTGCTCGGTTTGGATTTTTTTTAATGCTATTAATAATCTTTCTGATATAATTTCTTGCTCTATTATGTCTGGAGTTGGAATTTTTAAACTTCCAAATTCCGCTCCATTAATTCCTGGTTGTCCACTTCTTTGACTCATTACAACAACCCAATTTAAATAGTAATTTGTTTCAGTTAGAAATTTTAGAAAATCAGAATCTAAAACATTAATATTTGGGGAAACTTTAATCAAGAAGCCTGCATAAACCAATGGGCCATCATTTTCATTATATAAATACGTTTTTCCAACTGTAGCACCAGTTCTCGCAAAAACAATATCTCCCCTTTTTAAATAATATTGACTTGAAAATGGGTTGTCCACACTTTTTCTACCAGTCTTTGAATAATCGCCATTTACGTCAATATCTGTTATTCTAAAATATGTAGGTAAATTATTATTGTAATCTACAGCAGCTGCATTAATTCCATATTTTGGTTTTTCCGAACATAATACCTCTAACTCTTCAACCTCCCACTCCTTAGGAATCAAACCCAAAACACTCTCTTTATACAACTCTGGAGCTTCTTGCGGTGTTGGACGTAGTTTGCCTGTGTTTACATCGATACCACGTGTGAACAAATCGTGTATTAAGCCTCGTTTTATGGCTTGGTATTTGGCAATAGCGCTTTCGGTTTGTTCTATAACCTCATCTACAGTAGATAGTATTTTGGCTATTTTTTGTTGTTGTGGTAGTGGTGGTAATTCAACTTCTATACTTTCAATTTGTCTTGAACTAATATTTGGTTGAGCTCCACCAATAGCATCAACTAATAACAATTTTTGAAATTCGGGTGAATTAATTATAAATGCTAAATAACTGTTTTCAATTTTCTCGTTATCTATTACCTGAAACCTACCTGTACGTTGATTAAGTAATGCAGGTAAGAAATCTTTACTTATCTGACAATTTTTCCCTGTAGTTGCACCAGACATTGCAATTAAAATATCATTCTCATTAAGTAAAAATTCTTTATTAAATTTTGCTTTTTCTTCAGGTAAATAAGCAAATTCTTTATAGATTCCATTATTAGAAATATTAGATATTCTAATTAAAGGGATTCCACTTTCTTGAAATAAATTACTAGAAAAAGCATAACCTCCCTGAAGTTTAACTGAATTACCTAATGGTTCTCTTGTCCAATTATCCTTCATATCCCAATTCCATTAAAAAGTTATTTAATTGGCTAGCAGCTTCCTCTCTATTATCTAAAATATTCACCAAAGTATTTTGGTATTTGGTAAAACGTGTTTCTAGTTCTGTAATTAAAGCACGTTCGTAACGGTTTACGTAATCCATTACGGTGTTGTGTAATACGTCTTTAAAACGTGTTAAAATTAATACTTTGGCTTCTTCAGGTGTTATTTTTTCGCGTGCTTTGGCAACTAAGTCTTCTTTTTTTGCTTTTATTTCGGCAATAGTAGCTTTGCAGGTTTTTAGCTCGTTGGTGAGCTCTGTGTGTTTTGCTAATTGTTTTTCTATTATGGCCTTTTTGGTTTCGGCTTGTTGCTGTGCTATTTCTTTTTGAGTTAATTCTTTGGTTAACTCTTCTACCTCCTCATTCGTCTTTATTCTAATTTTTAAGGCTTTAACTTCTTTCTTTAAATCACGAATAGCAGCGTTGTAATCTTTAATATTGTCTTTTAATTCTTTTAGTACTTCTTTTGGGAAGACTTCGTAATTATCTACGTCAAACTCACCTTCTTCTAATTCGTTTACTTCATTAAACAAGGCTTCTAACTCGTCCCTTCTGGCTTCGTTAGTGGCTAATTCTTCTAGTACTTCTGGGAATTGAGATTGTAGTATATCGTCTGCAGGAATTAATTCGGCATTCCAACCACTTGCGGATATTGATTTTAAATCGGTTTCTAAGAAATCCCAATAAGATGCAAAGGCACCTCTACTTTTGTGTAAATCTAAAATACCCAATGCACTAAAATCATTAGCAATGCTTACAGAAAAATCTCTGTATAAATCATACACATTTTTCTGTTCTGGTAAAGCCTCTAACTTCGATACATTGTTTGTCCACCAATCGTTTACGCAATCTGTGTACGCTTTCCGTTTTTTATAAACATCTTCATGTGCTAAAACAAGTATTTTTAAATCTTCTTTGGCATCAATTAATTTTTTAAATTGATGATAGCCTTCTTTTGGTGATTTTTCAAAAATTGAAGTCCTTAATGCTGTGTAGTTATTCCAATACGGTTGTAACTCATCAACTTCTACAGTTGGGATGCCACCATGTAAATGTGCATTAATATCTTGTGGTTCGGCAGGTGGACTGTTATCTACATAGCGTCTAATATTAAAGTTATAGTCTTCTTTATCTAAATCTGCTTTAGAAATCTTTCTGGCATACCCCTCTAAATTCTCTTTATTTTTATAGATGTAGCTTATTTTAGCAATATCTTCTGGTCGTAGTTTATTTTGGTTTTTACCTTCTTTATATTCTCTATCTGCATTGATAAACAATACCTCTTTACGGTTTGCAGCTCCTTTTTTGTTGATGATTAATACAGACGCAGGAATACCTGTACCGTAGAACAACCCAGAAGGCAAACCAATAACCGCTTCTAAATACCCACGATCTACCAACCATTGGCGCATGCTTTTTTCTTCGCTACCCCTAAACAAAACCCCATGTGGCATTACTACTGCCATACGACCGTTGTCTTTTAACACAGACACCATGTGTTGCACAAACATAAAATCTGCCTTACTTTTTTTAGGCATCCAGTAATGAAAACGATCACGAAAGTTTTTAATGTCGCTATAATGTGCAGAAAATGGTGGATTCGCAATTACGATATCAAAACGTTTTAATTCTCCGTTTTCTACATGTAATGGATTTGCAATAGTATCGCCTTGTAGAATTTCAGCATCAAAAATATCATGAAATAACATGTTCATTTTACATAAAGACCAAGTTGTTCCGCTTAATTCTTGTCCGTAAAAACTTAAACGAGAAGCATCACCATACCGTGCTTCAACATAGTTTTTATTTTCAATTAACATACCACCAGAACCACAAGTAGGATCGTAAATAGACGATTCTTTTTCTGGCTCTAAAATAGTTACTAATAACTTTACGACTTCGTTAGGTGTATAGAATTCCCCCCTTTTTTACCTGCGCTGTCTGCAAAGTATTTAATTAAATACTCGTAAGCAGCGCCTAAAAGATCTGGAAACTCAAAACGATCATCTGTTAAGGTTACTTTATTAAAATGTATGATGAACTCGATGAGTTTTTCATCGCTTAACGCATTTTTATTATTACCAATAGTACGGTTAAAGTTAACGTTGGTTAATACCCCAGAAAGTTTGTCTGGATTTTCTTCTTCTAAAGCTTCAAGTGCTTTATTTAAACGGTCACCAACATCTTTTTTGAGGTGTAGAATACCATCGTTTACATCTTGTCCTGCTTCGTTGGTTGTTTTGAAATTCCATCTAGAACGTGCAGGCACGTAATATTGATAAGCATTGGCACGTTCTAAAGCTTCTAGTATTTTAGTTTCAGATAAGCCTTTGCTTTTTAAATCTTTTAAACGTAAAGCTCTGTCTTGTTCGAACTTATCGCTTAGTCGTTTTAAAAATAGCATCCCAAAGATGTATTCTTTAAACTCTGAAGCATCCATGTTACCTCTTAATATATCGCAGGCATCCATAAGGAAACCTTCTAGCCATGAAAGGGTTAGTTTTTTGGTCATTTACTTTTTATATTTTTTTATAAAATTACTTTTTTTTGTATGCTTTTTCTTGTTAATTTTTGAATTGTTTAGTAGCTCCTTGTATTCTGGCGATTCAGCTGACACTAAAGCTAATTTACCTTCTTCATTGCCATGAATACCCCAGCCGAGTAAAGCGCATAATTCACTTCTTTGTAATTTGTATTTTTCTAACTTTAGTTCTTCACTCTTTTTCAATTGATTAATATGAACTTCGTAAAACAAATCGTACTGTTTATATTTGTATGGATTTTCTTTTCGCACTTTAAAAAGAACTTCCTTGACAGTCTTTTTTTTACTTTTTGACTCTGGAGCAAAACTTGTATTTGAAGAAGATTGAGCAATTGTTATTAGCGTATTTACTAAATCCTTATTTTGTTTTTCTTTATTCATAATACTTAGTTTAAATCATCAAACTTTTCTTTCATTGTTGGATTGTTATAAGTTAACTTTTTGATGGTTAAATCCTCTGCTTTGTTGTTTGCTAAACGTAAATTATTAACTGAAGACAATAAAGCGTCTTTCGTTTTTTGCAAGTGATCTATTGTTTTATCTATCTCATCCATAGCCGTTTTAAACTGGCGGCTTGCTAAATCATAATTACGTGCAAACCCAGTTTTGAAATCATCGATTTTGTCTTCAAAATTAGTGATGTCTATATTTTGATTTTTCATGATACTCAATTCTGCTTTGTACTCTAAAGATTTCATTCCTGCATTTCGCAACAAGGTAATCATTGGAATGAAAAATTGTGGACGAATTACATACATTTTTGGGTATTTATAAGAAACATCTACAATACCGGTATTGTAAAACTCATTATCTGCTTCTAATAAAGAAACGAGCACTGCATATTCACAACCTTTATCTTTGCGGTCTTTGTCCAGTTTCGCAAAGAAATCCTCATTCTTCTTTTTGGTAGCAGTCGTGTCATTTTCGTTTTTCATTTCAAACATAATAGACATGATTTCATTACCATTTATGTCTGTCTCTTTGAAGATATAATCTCCTTTGGTTCCATTAGACGCATCGTTGTCTTTCTCAAAATAGGCTGTAGGAAAAGCCGTAGGTCTTAGCTTATTAAACTCAATCTCACAATGCTGCTCTAGCGACTCTCCCACCATTTTGGTAGATAACTTTTGCTTGTAATCTTTTAAACGCTCAATTTCTTCATCTTTCAATTTAAGAGTTTCATCTTTATGATTTAGCTTATCATTAAATTTTTCATTTAAGGATTTTTCTAATAATTCTTTTTCCGTATCCTTAGATTTAAGGACGTTTTCAAGTTGGTCATTTTTCTTTTCAACTTCCTTTAAAGCCTCCGAAAGAGCAAGTTTTTTTAAAGTTTCTGCATTGGCAAGTTTTGATTCTAGGTCAGAAATTTCTTTATCCTTTTTAGAAACCTCATCTAATAAATCTGATTTACTTTTGAATTTTAACTCGTCAATTTCACGTTGTTTTTGTGTCAATTGCTCTTGAAACGCATTTTTTAATTCAGCCTCTTTTAATTGAAGTGCTGATTGTTTCTCATTATTTGCAGTTTCTAATCGATTCGTTAACTCATCCTTAAATTGCTGGTCCCTTACCTGCTTTACAATGTCTGTATATACAGAGTCATCTACTTTAAAAACTTCTTTACAGTTTGGGCATTTTACAGTATTGTCTTTCATAACTTTTTTTTAATGATTTATGCTACAAATTTAAGGTAGAGGTGTGCGGTATAATTGCATAAATATTATTTTAAATAGTAATCATACATTGTATTTGTATGTTTTTTTAGTGCTATTTTTAATTGTTCCGGCTCCAAAACTTCAACATCACAGCCAAAAGATAATATTTGTTGTATTAATTCTTTATTGATTATTGTTTCGAACCAAACTTGATCATGTTTGTCTTCCTCAAAAAACTCTTCAAAATCAGGTTGAAATGGTTTTGTTTTAAAATAGTTTTCTCTACCATTATAAAAACGTAAAACCACTTTTACTATTTCAGCCTCTTGAGGTCTTACTACACCAACCATCGTTCTAAAAAAAGTTTCCCAATCTACTTCTGTATCCATATAAGTAGCATCTTCAAGAACATCAAACTTTATTAGTCTTTCATCTAAAGGGATGCTCCATTCTTTAATTCTGATGGTATTATTCAATCCAAAAACAAACCAACTATTATTATATTGCTTTAAAATATGTGGGTGGAATTCGAAAGTAGTAGCAATATCATCCTGAAAACCCTTAAAAGTTATTTGTAATACTTGTTTCTTTTTAATGGCTAGGTATAATGGCTTTAAATGTTTAATTCCTTTATACTCTTCATTGCTGTCGTAAAATAAGATTTTAGAAGTATCACTTAGTTCATCCTCACCATCTTGAAACTTTATTAATGCTTCTGAAAGTTTGTTGTATTTTGGATGATTCTCAAACCTTTCTAATAATTGCTGGGAAGCATCAATTAAATATTGCTCATAATCTAATAAAGGTTTTTGTGCTATTGAAAAATCAAGATTAGTATATCTTAAAATTCGAATATTTTCTGGAAGTGGTGCTGCAAATCCATGGTCTTTATCTCTAAAGACTTTTATATCCTCTCTTAATGTTCTTGTGGAAATACCTTCTCCAGGATATAATTCTGCAATTTTATCATTTACAAAGGATAATAAATCATTAAAACTAAAAGACTTATTTCGGAAACAATAGTCCAATATGTTATATCTAATTTGGGCGTGTTTACTATTTGCCATTAACTTTTTCTTTTTTCTTTTTTATTACAATCGCTAAAAGGAATAGCACTCCTTTCTTTTATGAAAATTGAGTGATATTAATTTTAGTGTCTTTTGCGCAATTTTAACTAAAATTGATAAAAACTAAAGATATGTAATCTACTGAAATATTTCAATAAGAAGTAATAGAAATTAAAAGTTCTTATCAACCTGCGTGAAGTTCTAATTTATTTGCTCTATTTTCTATTAATTCTTTTAACGTATTTTTATTTTCATCACTTAAAAAACTATTATTAATCAACTCATTCCAATTTTGCATTCCTTTTTCAATCCGTTTGCAAAGGTTTTCTATTGCCTTGGTTGGAATATGAGATTTTGCCATTGCTTCATTAAAATCTTGACGTTTTAATTTGCGTTTTTTTCCGTTGAGGTTTAGCGCTAGTTCCTCTGGGTCTTTTGGCAATACTACACTTACTGCAACCATATCGCAGGCTGGAGTTAGTGCATAGTTTTTATTATCCTTGGCTATCCGTTATGAGGGTTTAGATAGTTGCCCTGATTTAGAGTTAACCGAAGTAATGTTACCGCAAAGTGATAAAGAACCTTTGCACGGTGTGCTATCTACTTTATTAACGTGGCACAGAAACGACCCTGTTGATGCTTGGGAAGAAAACAGAAATGATATAATTTACAATTCGTATCAAGGAAATAGAAACCCTTTTCTTGATTTCCCTGAATTAGCAGAACATCTTTGGGGTACAAAAATGGGTTTAAACTGGACAGGAGAAACGTTAGGTGTTAAAAACTTTAATGAAGTATCGTTCAATATTTATCCTAAACCAGCAGATAATCTTATAAATATTAAAGGAGTTGCTTTAGTTTCTAAAGTTGAAATTTATGATACTATTGGTAGAAAGGTATTATCATCACAAATTGGTGTAGATAATAATACCATTGATGTTTCAGAACTAAAAGGAATCTATTTAGTAAATATTCTTTCTCAAGAAAAAAGGATTACTAAAATTTTAGTGATTAAATAGGGGGTTAACTACTAGCCTGCTTATAAGATTTGGAAGTTGCCGAATTAAAAGAAGAAGATATGCCTATGGTATAATTTTTACTATATTTATCAAATGAAAGGTTTTGTAAAAATATTTGTTGTGTGGGTCATGAAATCCATAAAATTACGTTGAATGAAAGATAGCCAAGAATATATATTATTTAAAACTATAGAATTAAGACATTCTCCATCGATAGAAGAGATGGATAATGCACGATCATCATGGATGGTATTGGGTAATTCTAATAAATTGCAAGAGGGTCCCCATAGGAGTTTTATCATTCAATTTAACAATAACTTTGATAGCATATCTATGCTCATTCATTTTAAACATCTCAGCATTCATAACCTGACATTATATTACCGTAAAAAGAGCGCCAGAAATAGGAAGACTAAAAAGGTGTATCCACAACATAAAATGAACTTATCCTTTGAGAACACTCTTGAATTACTAACCTACTTATCTAGTAAAAACTATAAAGTAGATTGGATAGAGATAAGATTTAAAAATGGTTGGGCTATAAATAATGATTTTCCAAATGGATTGGAATTCATTACAAAGAATACCCAAGAAAGAAATCTACTCTTAGAGAAGTTAATATCACTTAGTGGTCAAGGCCCAATTGATATTAACACATTAGAAATAAATGAAACCTACACACTTCATACCATGGGTAGTGTGAAGCTAAAACCCTTATTTTTTTAGTATAAATCTTATTGATAGCTATTGATGTATCTAACTTAGAGCCAGACTTTAGTTATATTTTTAAAACCCCAGCAAGCTAGTTAAAATAGATGTAAGTGGATTAGCTACACCTGATGAGTTTTGGAGTGAAGAAAGAAGAGAGGCTTGGAAAAAGGCCTATATAGCAAAGCATTATAAGGAAGAGACCCAAGAAGAATACCCAGAAGACAAGGGAAATAACTTTATTAGTACTATGAATATTAATCTTGATTCCACTAGTACTGAAAGTGATAAAGCGCCTTGGAATAATGATAATGATAAAATACCTTGGTAATTAGTTATTTATTTTGAGTCAACCTCGGAGTTAAATTCCTCTGAAATAATCTTGAAATACAAATCCACTTCCTCCTCATCTTTAGGAATATTCCAATAACGTTTTGCTACTGGTTTACTATCTATTACTAAAACATTGTCTTCTCCAAAATCAAACGAACCTTTGAGTTCTTTGTTTAGTTTTTCAATTAAGAAATGACGGTATCTAAACTTTTCAATAAGCCTATCAAATTCTTTTTCTTGTACAAGAGTATTTACTTCTCTCCCGTATTCATCAGTAATAAAATAACCTTCACCAAAAACATGTGCCAAAGTTCCTGCCTCTTTGTTTAGATGCAGTCTATTTTCAAATGATAAATTTATTTTAAAGTCATTCATAAGTATTTAAATTAAAAAAATAGGCTAAGTTCTAAATTAAATATGTGTTATCTTAGCAAAAAAGAACATTTATGATACCATCTGATTTTAGAGATTATTTTTTGAGCAGTAGCTTAATTATCCAACAAGATATTGTAAACTCTTTACTGTCTTTATCAACATCGGGTTCACATTTAGAAGAAGATAAAGAACGAAAAGCAGTTACTTGTCCTCATTGTAAAAGCGAACGCATACGTGCAAACGGTACATTAAAAGGCGTACAACGCTATTTGTGTAATGGTTGTGGTAAAAACTTTAGTGAAACGACAGGGAAATTTTGGTTTGCATTAAAAAAGAAAGACAAGATTAACAAGTATCTTTATTGTTTACTATCGGGCTATAGTATTAGAAAAAGTGCAAAGGAAACAGGAATCTCAATTCAGACCTCATTTGATTGGCGTCATAAATTATTAACCTCATTTTCTAGCGTTTCAGTATCCGAATTTGAAGGTATTGTAGAGAGTGATGATTTGTTTTTTCCAATTTCAGAAAAAGGGAATCGTACTTTAGAAAGAAAACCTAAGAAACGAGGAGAAAAAGCTAGCAAAGCAGGTATATCTAATGAAAAAGTAGCCGTAATTGCTACCTGCGATCGTTCTGGAAATAAGGATTTTGAAGTGGTTACAACAGGACGAATTAGTAAAAAAGACCTAAACAAGGTGTATCAAGGTAAGCTCGATAAAGCAACAGTACTTTGCAGTGACAGTCATAGAAGTTATGCTGCCTTTGCAAAATCTAATACAATTATTCATAAGAAGTTCAACGCATCAAAAGGACAGAAAACAGTTGATAAAATATATCATGTTCAGAATGTGAATAATATGGATATGAGATTGAGGAAATTTATGGAATCCTTTAATGGTGTAGCAACTAAATATCTGCAAAATTATTTAAACTGGTTTTTGGTACTAGAAAAAATAAAGAATAAGACCAATAAAATGGCAACACTTGCTAGTATTGCATTAGCTTCTAATCAAGTCTGGATACAATTCAAAGAAATAGCTATAAACAATATGCTTTTTAGAACTTAGCCAAAAAATAATATATAGCGGGTTAACCTTTTCTTTTAATATAAAAAACACCTGATTTATCACCAGATAGAGGTCTAATCATCCAAAAGCAACTATCACACTCCCATTCATCATAAAACCCCAGTGTTGGACTTTGTTTCATTGTTACATAACAGTGCTCATTGAGGTATTTGTAGAATTCTTCATAATACTTCATGAATAAGTCATTGAACATGCCAATAGATATTGCTTTATCAGCAATTAAAATGAAAGGCACATCCTCATTTTGAGTTTTATAAATAGTATAATTATACTTTTCTAAAATAATATCTTCGGGTGTATAGTTAGGTTCCAATGGAAAGTCTTTGAATAGCTTTTCCTTAAATTCATTAATATTATCAAATGCATTGAGCATATTCTCAACCGTAGTTTCTTGACTAAGACATAGCATTGGAATTAAAAGTAAGAGAATCAGCGTTTTTTTCATTTAATTAATTTTTCTTGTATGTACCGTCAAAAGTAACAGCTATAGCAATTTATCAAAATCAACTAAAACAAACGCTAGGCGTATAACTCAATAAATTTAATTGTTCTTTTAAAGTTAATTCGTTTTTAAACGCTTCGATCCCAGTATACTTTAGGAGAATAGTTGGTTTGTTTTTTAAATGACGTAAAAAATGGATTATAGGAAACATATCCTACTTTTTCAGCTAAGCCCTCAAAAGTTTTTGAATCTAAAAAACCCTCATTTATTAATTTTAAAGCATCTTTAATCCTATAATGGTTTTTATACTCAGTAAATGACATTTTACAATGATATTTGAAGATATATGCTAAATGACTAGAAGGAATACTTAAATTTTTCGACAAGTTATTCACTGAATATTTTGGGGTCCTAAAAGGGGTTTCGTTTATAATAAATTTTTCAACTTCATTTAAATAAGACGCTATTTTAGTATTTACCAATTGACTTAATTTAGCATCTTGAAGATTTGAAGTTAGTACCTCTTTAAGAATCCATATTTCATCATTAAATTTTAGATCTTTATCAAAACCAGACAATCTCTCTTTTAATTTTGGGTACCCAAAAAGAATTTCTGGACTTATTAAGAGTTTTACGCAAAGTAAAAGTAGTACAGAATTTTTAAAACCATTAGAGATGTTTGTATAACCTTTTTGACCTCTTTCTAAATCAAAATAAAGAGAAAAAATTAGTCTTATAGACCCAATAATGAAGATAATAAAAATGAAAGAAACCCATTTATTTAATTGATTAAAATGCTTCTCTGAAATTGAGTTTTCATTTTTAAAAAACTCATAAAACAAAAAACTATTTTTAATTATATAAAAGAGTGTAATACTAATTAAAAGAGAAGAAAATATCGAATAAAAAAGAGCAGGTGCTAACAACTTGAATTTATTTTGAAAAGCAGAAAAAACCATCAAAATAATAGGCAGTAAAAAGTGTAAGTACACCTTTTTTTTTATTTGGGTTCTGTCTTTAAATAATGATTCAAAGTACAAGTAAGAAAAGGGTAGCGTAATAATTGGTAAAATTTTTAACCAATTAAAATCTTCTCCTAGAACTACTAGGTTATCATTTTGGAAAAATCCTACATGTATCGATTTCATAGAAACAATAAAAAGAATCAGTCCAAGATAAGTATTTACATACCTGTTTGATTTTTGCGAAAAAATTATAATATAAGTTACTAATAAACCTACAAATCCAACTGTGATAGAAAAAATACTATCTAAAAAGAAAATCATAAAATTATTGATTAGAGTAATTAGTTACTAAATAGTATAATAATGTTACATAATAAAACTTTGACGAAAATAGAAAATTATCCTAGAATAGTTACTAATTTTTACAAAATGTTACTGTTTTAGCAAAAGAGAGTGATAGCCTCAAAATTTAATTTTAATAATTTTTTAACTTTACAATTGAATTGGTAATTACACGAAAGAATAATAGTTGTTAAGCGCCAATATCCCAACATAAAATGAAATTAATTACCTATTACTGCTGTTACTTTTTTGTTTTATTTATTTTAACCAATTCAATATCAGCCCAAAAATTGCACCATCAAATGATGAGTGCTCAAGGTAAGTCCACGTATCTTAAAAATGGCCATTATGTTTCTCAAACAATTGGACAACAAAGCATCATTGGAACGAGTACTTCTAAAAAATTTAGTATCAACCAAGGGTTTCAACAAAGTGCTTGGGCACAATTGATTACTAAAAACAACGCTCCTATTGACATCACAATAAGTACATATCCAAATCCTTTTGTAGATGATATAAGCTTCAAATTCAGCAAACACATAGAAGGTACTATTCAGTTTTTTGTCTTTGATACCGCTGGAAGATTAATTGTTGCAAAAAACGCTTTAATGAGAAACAATACGATTAACGAGAACCTACATTTTCTTCCTTCAGGAACTTATTTAGTTCAAATAAAGAATAAAACAACTTTACAAAACAACATTAATACGTTAACATCAAACGTTGCTACAAATGCTACAACGGCTGCAACAACTTCTGCCGCAGTACAAACAAATGTTAACGCCAATGAAACAGCAAGCAACACAGCCTATACAACATTACAAAGTAATATTGATACATTATCAACAGGTTCAAATGCAGCCATTGCAGCAGTACAGTTAGATGTAGATAATAATGAGGCTGATAGTGATGCAGCAATAGGGGCTATCAATACTTTAGCAGACGGAAAGTTTTATTAAGGAAATGTTAGTAATCAAGCAACAGAAGTAACGCTTTCAGGAGTTAGCGGTCATTGTGAAAAACCGAACCGCAGAGAAAAACTGAACGAAAGAAAAATGAAAATAAAAATAAATAGTAATAATTAAAACAAAAAAGATGAACTACAAAAAAGTAAAACTCAGTGTTTTGTTATAAGGCCTTGGGCTAACAGCACAAGCACAACAAGCAATTACCGTCGCGGGCGGTGATGCTTCAGGCAGTGAAGGAACCATTGCTTATTCGGTAGGGCAAATTGTTTATACCACTAACACAAGAACCACAGGTTCGGTAGCACAAGGTGTGCAGCAACCCTGCGAAATTTCTATTGTGTTGGGTATCGATAATCATTCTATTAATTTAGAATTATCCGCTTACCCAAACCCAACAACTAATTGTTGTTTCTGATTTGGGCACATTTCATAAAAAGATAATCATAGAATAAAGATCTCTTTAAAATATATAGTACACATGAAAAACAACAAAAAACAAGAAGCCGAAATCTCTAGAAAAGAAGCGATCTCTAAAATAGATACCTATGGTAAGTACGCAGCATTAACAGCTTTAGGTACTTACCTAATTTTAAATCCACAAAAAGCGCAAGCTTCTAGTCCTGCAGATACTCCAGGTACTGGATTTTAAAAATAAACTAGAAATAACACTCAAATAAAAATAAAATAAATACATAAATAACACTTAAATCATGAAAAAATCTTATTAAGTGCTGCATTAATAGCAGCAAGTTTTACAGGTATTGCCCAAGTGGGTGTTGGTACCACCACGCCAGCAGGCGCTTTAGATATCGTGTCTACAACTAGCGGTATTGTATTGCCACGTGTGGCAAATAGTAGTGTAGTAGTTAACCCAAACGGAGGCGCTATAGAAAACGGAACAATGGTCTATGATTTATCAGCTAACTGTGTTAAATTTTATGCTAATGGTGCTTGGACAGGCTGCATTCAATTTGCAGCAGCTCCACCTCCAACTTCTCAAGTAAAATCGGATGATTCTGGAGGTTTCTATACTTTTTTGAGTCACAACTTAGGTGCAGATAGTTCACTAGACCCACACACTCCAGTAAAAGGGTTGAACGGTGATTATTACCAATGGGGGAAAAATGCACCTGACGCTGACGTAGATGCTTTGATAGGTAGTACTTGGGGAGACCAAGGAGGTACTACTGCTAATGGAAACTGGACACCTGGCGCAAAAGGTCCTCAAGACCCTTGCCCTGCAGGTTATAGAGTACCTAGCAGTGCGGAATGGACAGCTGTAAAGACTACCAATACCGTTAGTAGAACAGGGCCATTCGATGTCAACACTAGTGAATTTGGTTCTGCCTTACATTACGGTACTGAAGTAGACCCTAAACTGTTGACCTTGCCTGCAGCTGGCGACCACCAGGCCAGTGGCACGCTCTTCGGCCGTGGTAACAGCGGCAACTACTGGAGTAGTACAGAGAATGGCACCAATGCTAACTACCTATACTTCAATAGCAGCCTCGTACACCCGGCCATCAACTACTATCGTACGCTCGGCTTTTCCGTTCGTTGTATCGCAGAATAAAAATTCTATTATTTTTTTAACATATTTAAACAAACTTATGAAAACAACAGCAATTATTATGTTCTGTCTAATAACCTCAAGTCTTACCTGGTCTCAACAGCTCTATGTTGCTGCTGACGGTGTGGTAAGAATTACACCAACTGCATTTGTACATGCTGGCGGAGAAGTGGCGGTTATTGCAGGAGGAGATGTAACCATTGATTCTGACGCTACCCATAGTGGCTCTTTTATCGTGAGTGGCAGCACCACAGGAAACATTACGTACAAGCGGTATATAGATGACGCTAATTGGCATCTGGTTTCTGCACCTGTTACAGATCAAAGCATTCCTACTTTTGTAGGGGATGCTAGTAATGCAGTAACTCAAAGTGGCAATAATTACGCAGTGTCGTATTACAACAACACCAATGCTGCGGGTAAACGTTGGACGTATCATAATACGGTAGACACGGCTCCAGAAAATCAAGAAACATTAACAAGTTTTATTGCTGGCCAAGGCTATAGTATGAAAAGAACCGCTGCTGGCGATTATACCTTTACCGGTGCGATGGCAAATGCAGATGTTTCTGTTACAATACCAACAACTGGTGGTAGTGCCCATTTATGGAGTGCTATCGCAAATCCATTTCCTTCTTTTTTATCTGTAAATACTGCTGCAGATGCTGCAAATCTATTAGTAAACAACCTTGCTGCATTAGATACTAGTTTTGCTTTTTTATATGTTTGGAATGGAACTTCTGAGGAATATGATCCTATAGGCCCTGAAGGCGCTGCTTTGCAATTAGCACCAGGGCAAGCCTTTATGGTGAAAGCAAAGACTGATGGCGAAACATTTATCTTTAACAAAACCTTACAAAACCACAACAGTGGTGCAGCAACGTTTTATAAAAGTAGCGCATCAACCCCTACTATTTCTGTACATCTTACAAATGGTACTGCAAACAAATCTGCTAATTTAGAATTTTTAGATGACTCGACTACTGGTTTAGATGTCGGTTATGATGCAGGTGCCTACCAAGACGGTACCCCTTCTTTTTCTATAAACACCCATTTGGTGTCCGATAGCCAAGGCATCGATTTTACCAGACAATCTTTACCAATAAGTAGCTTAGATAGTGAAGTAGCAATTCCTTTATCTATAAACGCTGGCATCCATGAAGAAGTAATCTTTAGTGCAGACACAAATAATCTACCCGATGGTGTGTCTGTGTATTTAGAGGATGCTTTAAACAACACTTTTACAAACCTAACCGCGGCGCCTTTAAAGATAAAGATTACTGCGGCATTAAGTGGCATTGGTCGTTTTTACTTACGTACCTCAAGCGGCGTTTTAAGTACAGAAACCAATCTTGCGGGTGCTCTTATAAATTTATATAAAACTTCTAATGGTACTGTTAAAGTTACAGGTTTAACCTCAGGGAATGCTGCAACTTTTAGCCTATTTACCATTCTTGGTAAAGAAGTATTGGCAACTAAATTCATTGCCCAAAATGTAAAAGAAATTTTACTACCAACAAGTTTGTCTACAGGCGTTTACATTATAAGTGTTGTTTCTGATTTGGGCACATTTCATAAAAAGATAATCATAGAATAAAGACCTCTTTAAAATATATAGTACACATGAAAAATAACAAAAAACAAGCAGCAGCTGAAATCTCTAGAAAAGAAGCGATTTCTAAAATAGGAAATTACGGTAAATACGCAGCATTAACTGCTTTAGGTACTTACTTAATTTTAAATCCACAAAAAGCGCAAGCTTCTAGTGCTGCAGATACTCCAGGTAGTAATTTTTAAAATAAACCAGAAATAACACTTAAATCATGAAAAAAATCTTATTAAGTGCTGCATTAATAGCAGCAAGTTTTACAGGTATTGCTCAAGTGGGTGTAGGTACCACCACGCCAGCAGGAGCTTTAGATATCGTGTCTACAACCAGCGGTCTTGTAATGCCACGTGTGGCAAATACTAGTGCAGTAGTTAACCCAAATGGAGGCGCTATAGAAAACGGAACAATGGTCTATGATTTATCAGCTAACTGTGTTAAATTTTATGCAAACGGTGCTTGGACAGGCTGCATTCAATTTTCAGCAGTTCCACCTCCAACTTCTCAAGTATCATCGGATGGAGCTGGCGGTTTCTATACTTTTTTGAGTCACAACTTAGGCGCAGATACTTCACTAGACCCACATACACCAGTAAAAGGGCTGAACGGTGATTATTACCAATGGGGAAAAATGCACCTGACGCTGACGTAGATAATTTGATAGGTAGTACTTGGGGAGACCAAGGAGGTACTACGGCTAATGGAAACTGGACACCTGGCGCAAAAGGTCTTCAAGACCCTTGCCCTGCAGGTTATAGAGTGCCTAGCAGTGCGGAATGGGTAGCTGTATACACTAACAATACCGCTAGTGAAACAGGTACGTTTGCAAGCAGTAATACTAATTATGGTTCTGCTTTACATTACGGTACAGCAGGAGACCCTAAACAATTGACCTTGCCTGCTGCTGGCTACCGCGGCAGCACCAATGGCACGCTCGGCGGCCGTGGTAACGAAGGCGACTACTGGAGTAGTACAGAGAATGGCAGCAGTGCTTACGTCTTAGCCTTCGATAGCGACGACGAGTACCCGGCCAGCATCGGCAATCGTACGCTCGGCTTTTCGCTCCGTTGTATCGCAGAATAAATTCTATTTATTTTATGTATTTGTCTATTTACAATATTTTTTAAATCGGCGGCGAAGCCGTCGATTTTTTTTAAAGCAAGAAACAGCAAATAACCATCAAAGAAATAATAGCTAAAGAAGAAGGGAAATATATTTTTAGCTATAAGCAAGGAGCGTTTTGGGTGTGTTATGAGCAAAGTGCTATTTTCTAAACCCCTTGCTTGTTATACAAAATGGGGTACTTTAATTCGAACATCAAAAAAATAATGCGATATAAAAACCTTAAACAACAAAACAATAAATATCTATTAAGATGATAAAAAAAATACTAGTACCCCTTTTTTTATTTATAGCCATAAATAGCTTTTCTCAATCTATTTCTATGGATTTTCCTGCCTTTGCAGGTAAAACTTACGATTTTATCATTTTTCAGGGTAGCAAACAAGAAACCGTACAGCAAGATAGCATACCCGCTAACGGTAAGTTTACCTTAACCATACCCAAAAAATATGCCCCTTATAATGGCATGTGCCGCTGGTTAATTACAGGTACTGCCCAAGGTGGTGGTTTAGACATGGCAATACCTGGGCATAATTTTGCGGTAACTTGCCTAAGCGATACCCCAGATACTAACAATATTGTCTATACTGGTTTTGATGCTGTAAACGAATTGAACAGCCTAAATACCCAACAACAGCAAATCATAGAAAAATTTGCAGTTGTAAGTAAGGCTTCGGTTTTGTATGCAGAAAATAAAAAGCTGTACACAATTTTTAATAAAGAAAAAATAAAACAAAAAGAAGCGTTCGAAAACTTTAACAAACAACTAAAGAGCAACCCCAGTTTTAATGCCCGCTTTTTACCCATAGTAAATCTTACAAATGGCATACCGCCGCATTTAACAGCTAATGAAGACGAAAAAGCAGCTATCTACAACCAATTTATAACCAAAGACCTAAATTTTAATGATTTATATGTATCAGGGCACTGGACCGCTATTATACGAGATTGGGTAGGTTACCAAAGCAATTCTGTACAAGATATCGCCCAATTTGTAAAAGATTTTAAATTGATAAGTGCTAGAATAACCAACCCAACGCAGTACACCGATTTTGTGGGGAAACTTACCTATTACTTAACCACGTATGGTAAAGATAATTATGTAGACGCCATTGCAAACGCTGTGGTGGGTTCTGGTAAAGTGAATGCGTATGCAGGCAGTTTGCAAGTGTATATAAAGGCTATAATGGGTAAGCAAGCTCCAGATATCGTTATTAAAGAAAATGTAGGGTCAGAAAAAGAAGTGAACCTTGTAAATACACTTTTAAAAACAGACGCTTTCGAATCTAAATATACTTTACTATTGTTTTACCAATCTGATTGTGGGCCTTGCAAAAAAACCATAGCGGCACTAAAGGAGCATTGTTCTAATCTTGTTGCCAAAGGCATAAAAATAGTTGCGCTTTCTGCAGATACAGACTCGCAGGTATTTAAAGACAACGCAGCAGCATTTCCATGGAAGGATACGTATTGTAATTTAGAGGGTTTTAATGGTATTAATTTTAAGAATTATGCAGTAACTGGCACACCTACGATGTTTGTTTTAGATAGTAAAGGCATCCTGCTTAAAAAAATAGCGACTATAGAACAGTTATTAACTTGGAGTGAAAAGTTATAATACCGATAAAAATTTAGATTTAAAAAGTGCTTGATTGTAGTATACCCTTTAAAAAGGTATTTGTACAACACCCCCAATTTTAATCTAAAAACAAATACATTTAGTATACTGTTTTTTATAAATAAAGGTAATACAACCCATAATATGCAAGGTATTCAAAGTAACCAATGCTCAAATTCATAGATTTTAATAATGCTAAAACTTACAAAGGAACAAACTGTTGTTTTTAATGGAAAAAGAATGAAAAAAGGCATTGATTTTAATTGAACTTTCAATGGTTTTGATTCTTAAATTTAATTAAAAATCAGCAAAATAATAAAAACCCACAACCAAAGGAACTCCCCCGTAAAATCAATTGCGGAGCGGATTTTAAAAGAGCTAAAAAAACGATGAAAAATCAAGGTGTATTTACTTTGGGATGCATTCGATAAATAAGTTGTTTTTTAGGTGTTTAAAAAATAGAGGTATATATCGGTTCTTTTAGATCAAAAAATCAAAACGCTCCCTAAATTCTTTCAATATCGTTTTATTTAAAAAAATAAAATTGTTTTATAAAATAACAAACAGCACTCTTTTCAGTATATTTATAAGCCTACTTATTTGTACTAAAATTATTTTAAAAAAGCCCATTGCTTTATTTTAAAAATAAAAATTATTTTGAGTTACCAGAAAATAAAGAGTACTCGCTTTAGTGCCCGAGCGATTTTTGAAATTGCAAGAAAATAGTGAAATTTTACCTCGTAAACACTTAAAAACAATAAGTTACAGCCTTATAAAACCAAAAAAGCACCTCATAAATGAGATGCTTTTGCGGTCTGGACGGGTTTTGGATTTTTCAAACACATTGCCTTTGGCTAAGTGATTGAGAATACCATCAAATTCTTTATCGGTCTAAATCGCTTTATTAAATACTTCTAATTGACTCTTTAAATTAGAGGCCAAGGCATCACCATCCATTACTTTCACAGAGGCATAGCCTAGTTCTACTAATTGTTTGATTAAATTATTCTCTAAGACGGCTTCTGATTGATGGCTCATTTATCTTTCTAAAAAAATGCTTTTATAATTCGTTTCTATTTCCTTAATTTCTTTCTCTTTTAACGTCAAAAATTCCTTTTTCAAAGCTCTTTTTGATAATACCCCATCATTTTGCTCTAAAAAACGAACTACTATAGCAACCATTTTATCCGGCATTTCAAAATGGTTATCTATATATTTTTTAAAATCATCATAGTTTTGCAAATAGGTTACTTCTTCCGGAATAACACGTTCTAAGGTATCTTGAACACAGTCATATAAAAATTCTGCTTGTTTAGTTGCGTCAAAATAGCGGTAAAGATCCATCGTGTCATTTGTAACTTCTACATTATGATCTTCGGTTTCATTCCACTCAATATGGTCCAATAAGGGATGTGAATACGATTCTAAAACGGTTTTATAATCATCAATGTGGTCTAGTATTGATGACGATACAGGAAAAATAACGCCTTGTTGTGTAAACTTTTTTTTCGCCAAAATATGATGAATAATATAACGATGTAAACGGCCATTTCCATCAATAAAAGGGTGGATAAAAACAAAGCCAAATGCTATGGTAGCTGCTGCTAATACGGCATCATAGGTAAAATCTTGCAATGATTCATTGGTGGCAATTAATCCTTTTAACAATTGTTCAACATTATCTTCTTTGGCGGAAATATGGTCCGGAATTGGTTCGCCTGTAGCACGGTCGTGTTCTCCAACAAATCCACCTTTTTTTCGCAGCCCCATATCTATAAACCTACTGTTTTCTATTACTATTTGCTGTAAGCGAATTAATTCCTCAATACTTAATGTTTTTTGACCTGCTTGACCAATAGCCTTTCCCCACCTCATTGCTCTATTATTTCCTGGATTTTCACCTTCTATGGTAAAAGAAGCCTTTGAGTCTTTTAACAACAAAAAAGAAGATGCTCTTTGTAAGACATCTTTATGGATACTATTTAGAAATGCATTTTTTTTACCAGTTACATTCGCATTAATATGATTTTCTAATTTTTTAGTTTTAAATATTAATGGGCAAAAGTCTTTTGTTCCAGGAAGGTTGTTTATAATACGATGACGCGGTGAGCTTATTCCTTGAATTGCGAATTGTAATTTTTCGTCTATTAAAGGAATTGCCTTTTTTATGGTTAAATCAGGAATGTCTAATTTTTCGTTCATTAACCACTCATAGAGAAACCAAATTTTTCGGCTATACATACCTGTTGGTGCTATTCTAAGAATTTCGAGTACCTCTTGTGTTGTTAATTTTTCAAATATCTTTTTAAAAACTAATAGATGAACACCTTCATATTTTAAGGCAAATACCATTTGTTTGTAGAGCGATTCTTCTGGCTTATGTTTTGGAGTAAATACTTTCCACCCTTCTATTTCATACTTTTTATTTTTATCACTTATAAGTGCTATAATTTCAGGTATTGGCACTGGTAATTCTAAATAATTAATGAGTGCTCCATACCCTACAACTGCACCTTCTTCAGGCAGTTCTCTTCCGTGAAAAGCAGGTATTCTAATTGAAATATGAGTATTTACATTCATTATTTGAAAATTTTAGGTATTCAAATATACATGAAAAACAGGTATTTTATATGAAATATGGGTATTATTATTGTTTTTATGTGAGAAACAGGTTTTATTCGTTATTTCGATAATTAGGATTTATACAAACATTTGCTGCAACTACATAATATCCTTCTAAATTATTTTTATTAGCAATATCTTCTATCGAAATAATCGGATTGACTTACAATGCCTTGTGTTGACGAGTTTATTAAAACGTAATTAACACTATTATCTTTGTTTTTCTTGCTTACCTTGTTCGGTCACGGAGGTAATAGCTTTTTTTGATTAGACTTTAAAATAACAATCTTTTACTAAAAAATATTGTTGTTTTTAAAGAGCATGCTTCTTTTGTTTGTAATGATAAGATTAGACTCAAATCTACATAGAAAATCCGCGAGGAGTTTCGTAAATAGAAGATTACTGGCAAGTAATTTTAAAATGTGTTTATCAATGATTTCACAGCTATTTCATTTATATTGAGTTGAGGTACTATTAGATACCAAAAAAGTTAAATTATGTCCTATTTTTATCGATTTATTAATGTGAACTATTACAAAAATCATAATCCATCGTTTCCCCAACAAAACCAGCATGCCACCTAACCATAATACGCAAGGTTTTAAATGCAACTAATGATTCAAATTCATTGACTTTAATCGATTTTAAGGATGCTAAAATTCACAAAGGAACGAACGATTGTTTTGAATGGAAAAAAGGGGTGAAAAAGGTATTAAAAACTTAAAAAATATCTCCTATAATAATTTTGAAAAATTCAATTGTTTTCTTGACAATGATTTTCATTGTTTTCAATTGAACTTTCAATGGTATTCATCCTTTAATTTTATTAAAAATCATCAAAAACGACAAGAACATACAAACAAAGGAAATCCCCAATAAAATCAATGGCGGAGCGGTTTTTTAAAAGAACTAAAAAACAATGAAAAGTCAATGCGCGTTTACTTTGGAATGTATCCTTTAAAATAAGTTGTTTTGACAGGTATTAAAAAAGTAGCTTTATCCATTGTTTTTTTAATCAAAAAACCAAAACACTCCCTAAGTGCTCTCAACATTACTTTATTTTAAAAAATAAAAATTGTTTTGTAAAATAATAAACAGCACTCTTTTCAGTATATTTATAAACCCACTTGCTTGTTCTAAAATTATTTTAAAAAAGCCAGTTGCTTTATTTTAAAAATAAAAATTATTTTGAGTTACAAAAAAAAAAGAGAGTCCCCGGTTTAGTCCCGAGTGGTTTTTGAGATTACAGAAAAATAGTGAAATTTTACAATTTAAATACTTGATAAAAAGTATATTACATTTTTTAGAAAACGAAAAAAGCACCTGTTTACTATTTTAATCCACAAAAACTTAATAAAAAAACAATGGATATCGCCAAATAAAATTGAACTTTTTACTCAAAATTTAATTTTACTATCTACTTAAAAACCTATACCAAAAAGTTAGCTTCCAGAATAATTATTATTGCCCAAAATAATAATTATTCCCTAAAATAATGAAATCTCTTAATTTACTTCATCATCTTTTTTCCTCTTTTGGTTGCTATAATAGATACAACTTAAACCTATTACAGCCATAATAGAAATTATGATGATGAAGTTTATTCTTTTTACGTTTTCATTCTCAATTGATAAAATGTTTTGATTTGATGTTTTCTCTATCATTACATAGAGACTCGGATCAATTACTTCGTATGATTTTGACATTAGATGAATTATAAATAATTATAAAATTATAGATACAATAACCTGTTGTACCTTCAGTTTTGCAAGTAGAATTATAGATTGTAAAATTAAACCCTTTTCCTTTTAAGAACTCTTTATGAAAGGTCTCATTATCTTTATCAGCCATAATATCATTTAAAATTTTTAAATTGTTATTTAATGGTCTGTCGACAAATGCTTTTTCTACTCTAAGTTGATTTGCCCTTGTATTGTGAAATTTTATACGATTTTTAGAATTTTCAAATTTTTGATTATTACGTTTGGGGTTAAATTCTTCATTTGTAAACGGATCTCTCATAATCTATAATTTTACTGAGTTTTCTTTTAAAATCAAATCAATGTATTTTACTTCATATAAAAAGATTTCTCCTAGTTTAGTATATGGCAACAATCCAGTTTCACGATACTTAACGATTGTATTGTTAGACAAACCAAATAAGCGTTTTAAGTCATTATTCCGATAATACTTTGGAACAGTATTATTAGATGAACTTATTGAAAATAGGGCGCTTAAATGATCCAATTTTTTAACGATTGGTTCAAGTAAATATTTAATTGTGTTGATTGTTGGTATTCTTATTTCTTCTGTGCTATAGGACATATTGTTTTGTTTAAGTCTTGAAAGCAGCTAAGAACTCAAAAAAGAGGTTGTTATCTTTAAAAATAGAGCGAATTTAGAGCGAATTCAATCTCTGAGCCTATTCTTCCGATTTTGGAGTTTTAAGATGAACTCATCTATAAACTCTTTATGCGCTTTTACTTCAGAGGAAGAGGGAGAAGCAACTTCAGAATATTCTCTATTAAAACTATGAATAGAAGTTCTTTGATTTTCATTATTTTGATAACTGAAATTATTTTGAACAAATCGCTTCATTTCCAGTCTATTGTTATTTTCATTTATTTCATCAAAAACTAAAAAATCTTCTTCTAGCAATATTCTAAATAAATGTGCGACACTTTTTTTATTAAGATTGATATGACAAAGATTCTCCTTTATATTCTTTGGAGTAATTATAAAATCTTCAAAATCTAAAGATTTAAAATCGATGTATTCTGCATCCATATGAATTGAATATATAAAACCATGTAAGTCTTTTAAAGCTTCACTATAAACAGATAATACAAACAACAACCTGCCTTTTTCAAAATCAATTTCAGTCTGAAAATCATTCATTCCCGATGAATGAAAACGCAAAAAATTAAATAATTCAGACTCATTTGTAGCTTCAGAGCTAGAGTCTATTTTGTATTCTTTATAAAGGTCACTGTTTGAAGCAGGGATGCTTTCATGAGAGGTAATATCTGACATTTTATCTGAAAACAGTTCGAAAAACTCAAATGAACTGTATTTATAATCCTCTATATACTCGACTTTAGTCCAAATGTAGTCTAATAAGTCCTGTAGATATTCAGCTTGTTTATGTCCGTGTTTTAATTGTTTATGCAATAAGTTTTTGATATTCTTAATCTTTTCTGAATAGTAATCATCCTCAATTTCATTTATCCATTTATTGTTAAACAGGTATGTGTTATAGATTTTAGAAAAATTTATTTTATACTTAACTAACTCATTAACTGCTTGGTCTGTTTTATACTTGTAATTCATAAGTAAATAGGTTGTCAGCTAATATACTATTTTCTTTGAAAATAATCAAGTAAAACAACTCTGTTGCTAGACTAACTATATATTTCTGTTAAGCGCTTCATATCATCATTAACACTTGAGTCTAAAACTTTTGCATAGTGTTGTGTTTGCTTGACATTTGAGTGTCCCATCATAGCAGAGACATTTTCTAATTTAACACCATTACCCAATGTTACAGTTGTAGCAAATGTATGTCGAGCAACATACCAAGTTAAGTTCTTATCTATTCCACATAAATCTGCTACCTCCTTAAGATACGCGTTCATTTTTTGATTTGACATTGAAGGAATCAATCCTAATTGCAAACCTTTATATTTTAAAATAATTCTATGTGCAGTTGGTAATACAGGAACATTGGCTCTTATTCCTGTTTTAATTCTATCGGTAACAATCCAAAAATCTCCAGCATTATTACAAATCATATTTTTATCTGTAAGACTTTGCGCATCAATAGGCGCATATCCTGTGTAACAACTAAAAAGAAAAATATCCTTAACTTTTTCCAATCTTTCGATATGGAATATCTTTTTTTCAATTTTATCTAACTCTTCTTTCGTTAAATAGATAGCATCTTTTACCTGTAATCTTCCTTCAAATTTATTAAAAGGGTTTCTAACAATAAGCTCAAGCTTTAGTCCAAAATTGCATACCGTTTTAAAATTTTTAAAATATTTTACAACAGAATTATTCTTAATTCCAACCTTTCCTTTATAAACGCTTTCATATCTTAAGAAGGATTCTAAATTATAAATAAAAGAACCATTTACTTTATCGAGAGCAATGTTTTCCAATCCATAGTTTTTAGATAAAAAGAGTTTTATCAACTCTTTAGAACGCTTATACTTTTGCAAGGAAGCTGCAGAGCGTTCTCCTACATTCACTCTCTTTTGAAATGCACTATTGTGAATTTCAAATATATCCAAAAGCCCTATAGTTTGTTCCTTTTTAGCAGGCCTTCCAATAATCTCGTGCTTGATAGCATTCATGTCTACCAAAGAGTTTTCTCTAATTAATTGCGATACTTTTCTTTCAAAATTTAGTAACAAAGAATCAAGCGACGCTTTAATCACTTTTTCCTTTTCTAACTTCAAAGGATTTCTGAGATTGTTTGTAAAATTCCAACGTTTCAAAGAAATATTTTGCCGAACACTCATGGTTATCGATTGCTGCTCAAACTTTATTTTTGCATAAATTGGACATTCACCATTACTTTTAACTTTTTCTGACTTAATAAAATAAATAATTTGTACCATTTTTGTGTTTTTAAATTAAAGCAAATCTTATTTAAAAACATCCTAAACAACCAATGATTACAGCGAATTCGGAGCGAATTATTTTAATCTAGTTACCCTATTTTTTAAATATTACTAAAAAAGCAATAGGGACATGCATAGGGTAACTAAACTTTGCTGTTTTATGTGTCTTTTGAAAGTGTGTGAAAAAGAAAAAACCCTATAAATGCTACATTTATAGGGTGTTTAAGTTGAATAAGTTTTAATTAAAACTGAATTCTGCGGAGAAAGAGGGATTCGAACCCCCGGACCTGTTACAGTCAACAGTTTTCAAGACTGCCGCATTCGACCGCTCTGCCATTTCTCCAGAAGTCTCATCAGGTATTCCCTGAATGCGGATGCAAATATAGAAACCTTTTTCATTATAGAAAAATAAAATTTTACATTTTTTGAATATCATATAAAATAATTTATATGTAACTAATAATCAGCAATCTTAAAAACTTAATTTCCATTAGAAATCGTGTGGAATTAACATGTACTAGTTTATATTTCTATATAGTTTACTATATTTGCACAACTTATAATGTAAAATTTATGTCTTTTAATTCTTTCGGAAATCTTTTAAAAGTAACAACCTATGGTGAATCTCACGGAACTGCTATTGGCGGAATCATAGATGGTTTTCCAGCAGGATTAGAATTAAATTTTGATGCTATTCAAAATGAGTTAAACAGACGTAAACCTGGCCAGTCTAAGATAGTTACACAGCGTAAAGAACCAGATACCGTTGAATTTCTTTCTGGCATTTTTGAGGGAAAAACAACAGGAACTTCCATTGGTTTTGTAATAAAAAACACAAACCAAAAAAGTAAGGATTACAATCACAACACAAATGTGTACAGACCATCTCACGCCGATTTTACGTATGATAAAAAATTTGGAGTTCGAGATTATAAAGGTGGTGGAAGAAGTTCTGCTCGTGAAACAGCGAATTGGGTAGTTGCTGGCGCTTTAGCCAAACAATTAATTGCGAGTATTCAAATCAATGCATTTACATCATCTGTTGGTGATATTTTTCTTGATAAACCATACCAAGATCTAGATTTCACAAAAACTGAAAAGAATATTGTTCGATGTCCTGATGAAGCATCCGCAGAAAAAATGATTACCAAAATTCAAGAAATAAGAAAAGCTGGTGATACAATTGGTGGCACAATTACTTGTGTTGCGCAAAATGTTCCTGTTGGTTTGGGCGAACCCATTTTTAATAAGCTACATGCAGAATTAGGTAAAGCAATGCTTACTATAAATGCTGTTAAAGGCTTCGAATTTGGTAGCGGTTTTTGTGGTGCAAAGATGAAAGGTTCTGAACACAATGACATTTTTAATGCAGATGGCTCAACTCAATCTAATTTATCTGGCGGCATTCAAGGTGGAATTAGCAACGGAATGGACATTTATTTTAGAGTTGCTTTTAAACCCGTAGCCACAATTATGACCAATCAACAAACGATAAATTCTGATGGCGAACTTACAGAAATTACTGGAAAAGGAAGACATGATCCTTGTGTTGTTCCAAGAGCGGTGCCTATTGTAGAAGCCTTAACTGCTTTAGTTTTAGCAGATTTTTGGTTGATAAATAGAACCCGAAAAATTTAATATACTTTCCCTTTTATTGATTAAATTTATAAGAAATAAATATATTTAGTTTATTTTTATGGCCTTTGATGAAAAATTAATAGCTTATGCATCATTAAAGTGGTGTTTAATTTAGAAATATTGTGTCTGTGAATAACAAAAGACTTTATTTTATTGATATTATTAGAGCTTTTGCAATATTAATGATGTTGCAAGGTCATTTTATAGATACCCTTTTAGCTACACAATATAGAGACTTAAATGCAATACCCTTCTCTGTTTGGTCCTATTTTAGAGGAATTACTGCTCCAACTTTTTTTACAATCTCAGGATTAGTTTTTACTTATTTATTACTAAAAGCAAAAGAAAAAGGAGAAACGAATTTGAGAATGAGAAAAGGACTTTTTAGAGGATCTTTTTTAATTTTTGTGGGTTATTTAATACGAATTCCTTTCTTTAGATGGTTTACAGGAGAATTTAGCACCTATTTTTTAGTGATAGATGTGTTGCAATGTATTGGACTTAGTTTAATCTTAATTGTTACTCTTTATTATTTATGTAATAAAAAAACACTTATTTTTTCTGTGATTAACTTATTCTTAGGTATCGTTATTTTTTTAACAGAAAGAATGTATTATAATTTAAATTTCGAAAAACTTCCGCTCGTATTTAGTAATTATATTTCTAAAGCAAATGGCTCTGTTTTTACGATTATACCTTGGTTTGGCTATGTTGCATTTGGTGCTTTTATAGCAACTTTATTTCATGGATATCTAAAAAAACCCAAATTTAAAACAGCTATAATATCCTCCTTTTTTATTACCGGGTTTGTCTTAATTTTTTATTCATCACATATATTAACTTCAATCTATAGGGTAACACACATCAAAATATTTTTAGAATCTGCCGATTACAACTACCTATTTACAAGATTAGGCAACGTTTTATTATACTTCGCTTTTTTCTATTCTTTTGAAGAATACCTAAAATTACCTTTAATTTTAAAGATTGGACAGAAAACACTATCTATTTATATAATTCATTTTATAATTATTTATGGCAGTTTTACAGGCATAGGATTAAATACAATAATTGGCAAAAATTTAACGCCTATACAAGGTGTTTTTGGGCAATTATTTTCTTAATTTGTGTTTGTATTATTTCATTCTATTATGTAAAAACCAACGCATTTTTATATAGTCGTTTAAGGCGTTTATTTGATAAACTCAAAAAGATATTCTAACTTTCAACTTCTACTTTGTGCATGAAATATTATATATCTTTTCTATTTATATTTTGTTTTAAATTAAGTTTTTCTCAGGTTTTATATTTAGACAAAGGATTTAGTGTTTCAAAAAAAACTCATACATACAAGACTATTGATGCTACAAAAAAATTAAAATTTGATTTTTATAAGCCAGTAGAAGCAATAGATGAATCGCCTTTACTAATCTATGTTCATGGTGGTGGTTTTTCTGGAGGGAAAAGAAATAGTAAAAATGCCGTACGTTTTGCAAAACAAATGGCAGAGCGCGGTTATGCTGTTGCATCAGTCTCTTATCGTTTAACTATGCGAAACGTAGGTTTTGGATGCACTACTAATTATTCGGATAAAATTAAAGCCTTTAATTCAGCATCCGAAGATACTAGTTTTGCTGTAAAATATATCCTTAAAAATAAGGAGCAATTTAATGTTAGTTCTAATAAAATAATACTAATAGGAACTAGTGCGGGTGCAGAAACTGTTTTAAACCTTGTGTATGTGCATAAAAATAAAATTTTACCGGAACATTTTAAGTTTGCTGGCGTAATTAGTATGGCTGGCGCGGTTACTTCTGTAAAAAATATTACTTCAAAAAATGCAATCCCTACTCAACTTTTTCATGGAACAAATGACAAATTAGTTCCTTATAAAATTGCATCTCATCATTATTGCAGTAAAAAATCAAATGGGTATTTACTACTTTATGGCTCCAAGTCCATAGCTGATAAATTAAAAAAAATAGGAAAACCGTTTTATTTATATACCGTTAAAAAAGGAGACCATAGTTGGTCTATAAGACCTATGATTTACGCTAAAACTGAAATTATAGATTTCTTGTATTATGATGTTTTGAAAAAGAAAAATAGACAAACGGAAATTACTATATAAAAAACCAGTTGAAATATTAAAAATTTCAACTGTTTTTAAATTAATTCAAATTTAATATTTATTCTCCTTGCCCTAAAGAGAAACCTCTTTTTCCATCAAACTCATATAAATTTTCGGTTTTTATAATTTCAAAACCTTTATGATGCAATAGCGATTGTAAAGCTATAATTTTCTCAAAATCTACTTGGTTATAAACTTTTTCACCATCAATTTTAGAATCTACATCAACAAATCTGCATCTCCAATGATCTGTACAGTAGGTTTCTTTCATTCCTTCAGGGTAAACTTTTACACCTCTGTTTGTAATCATTTTTAATTTCATTTTAAACGAATTGATGCTAATTAAAGTATCTCCAATTTCATTTGGATTTTTACCTTTCCAATTGATAAAAATATCAACACCCACTAAAACCTGTTTTTGCTCTTTTCTTACATATTCTGGAATAACAATTTTTCCATTTCCAGCGGATAAATTACTAACAGGTAATTGTTGAGGAGTTTTTCCTAAATTCTTTATAATTTGATCTGCAAATTCGCTTGTTGAAACAATTTCTTTGGTAATTGCTTCTTGATAAACGTCTGCTGTATGATAACCTTGCTCTAAAGTTGTTAACCAAGCATTTTTAATGGCATCCGCAATTTGAGTTTTACCAACATGGGATAACATCATTACTGCTGCATTTAACAATCCTGACGGATTTGCTATTTTTTGACCAGCAATATCCAGTCCAGAACCATGAATAGCTTCAAACATTGCAACGTTTGTCCCAATATTTGCAGAACCAGCCATACCGACAGAACCAGCAATTTCTGCTGCAATATCAGAAATAATATCACCATATAAATTTGACGTTACAATAACATCGTAATTATTGGGATTTGCTGCTAAACGTGCTGAACCTATATCTATAATTTGAGAATTACTTTCAATTTCTGGATATTCTACTGCAATTTCTTTAAAAACATTATGAAATAAACCATCTGTTAATTTCATAATATTGTCGTTAACCATACAAGTAACTTTTTTTCTTCCATACGCTTTTGCATATTCAAAGGCATATCGTACAATTTTTTCGCAACCAGGTCTTGTAATTAATTTTAAACATTGTACAACATCTTGTGTTTGTTGATGCTCAATTCCTGCATATAAATCCTCTTCATTTTCTCTTACAATAACCACATCCATTCCTGCAAAATTGGTTTTTACATAAGGCGCATAAGCAGTTACAGGACGTACATTTGCAAATAACCCTAAAGATTTACGCAACGTAACATTTAAACTTTTGTAACCTTTACCTTGTGGAGTTGTAATAGGTGCTTTTAAAATAATTTTATTTTTATGGATGATTTTCCAAGTACTTTTTTCAATTCCTGCAGAATTTCCAGATAAATAAACCTGCTCTCCTATTTCAATTTTCTCTATTTGAATATTTGCGCCAGCAGCTTCTAAAATCTTTAAAGTAGCCTCCATAATTTCAGGACCAATTCCATCTCCATAAGCAACAGCTACTTTTGTAATATCTTGGTTAAAAACTTTTTTTAATTCTTCTTTTATTTGAGTATTTTCCATGATTATTTATTTTGATGATGTGAATATCAAAAAATAAATTCATTTATTTTTATATATGTTTTTATATAATGTATAAAATATTTTTATGTATATTTTTTTAAGGTTGATGCATAAGTTAAGTTTGATTCAAAAATTAAGAGTTTCAAATCCGAATGAACTACTAGCAATTTTATTATATAAAAATCCTAACCTTTTAAAGTTTAGGATTTGATATTTTTAAGCCTGTCCTGTAGGTCCAAAATTCATCGGAATTGGTGACTGATCTCTAATAATTTTATACCGTCCGATATTCTTGTAAATTTATTTTTTAAATATAGGAATGCTATCACTTATTTTTTTTATTCAAAAAATTACGCCAACTAACACCAAAACCCACGTAAAGATAACCAAATGTAAGCAGTTCAGTTGCTTTTGTTGGAGTCGTATACGAGGCAAATAAATTCAGCTTTACATTATCAAATCTGTAGCTAATAGTTTTGCCTGCGCTCAACATTAATCTTCTAGGATTTTCTCTTAAATGTTCAATTTGGCTTCCTAGAGAAAAGTTCCCTAAACTGGTGAACGCTATTTTATTATAATTTGCATAGGCTAATCTTATTGGAATATGGAACGAAAAAGTATTAATATCCTCATCATAGTTATGTATTCTATAATTTAAATTTAGTTGGGCAAAGAATTTATCATAGCTGAAATTAGCATATCTAGTTTTATCTTCGAAATGTATATTATTAAAATTACCATGACCATAACCCATAAAGTTTTCTATATAAAAGTGTTTGTCAGAAGAAATATTGGTGTAGCCAACAGCAACATCAATGCTTTTACCATTAGAGTTGTAATCTTTTAAATCTGAATGATTTTTTGCATAGGTTGCGCTTGCCTGAACTATTACATGATCTGTAATAGCATAATTACTATTTACATTAAAATTCCTAGATTCTGTACTTACATCAACTCCTCCTGAAATGGTATAATCTCCTTTACTTTCTATATCGGATATAATAAGAGGCGCATGCAAGTAATGCGGAGGTAAACATGAGGTAAACAACAATAATGAGAATAAAATAAAAAGAATGTATTTCATATAATTCGTTTTTTTTAACATCAATTCTAGCTTATTAGAACTTCTTATTTACTGATACGCCTCAAAACTATATGCATATAAATGACTTAAAGCAATTACTTTAGCAGGATTGCCATTTTTAGCAGGAAATACATAAACTGCATTCGTTTTAAAACTATTGCCTGCAGGTTCGCCTAAACTACTTGCCCCTAGTTTCCAAACATGTTGCCCGGTTTCTGTATCTATTGCATGTAATTTACCTGTAGAACCACCTACAAAATAAGCAATACCATTTAAATAACTAATTCTTCCACTAGTGCCTGCGCTTTCTGTTTTCCATAAAATAGCTCCATTTTCTGGATGAATACCATAGGTAAACGTGTCTTCATTATTGGCAATAATTTTATCATCTTCAATTATAAAACCCGAAAATAAAAAATCTTGTGGAAAAGGTTTTCGCCAAATTTGTTCTCCAGTTTCTAGGTTATGGCACACAATATTTTTACCAACCCAGGCGTACAATTTACCATTATAAATCTTTGGTTCATAAGCACTACTGTTTTGTGTTGGAGGTGCCATTAATTTACGTTCATAAACCCACGCTTTAGTGCTATCATCATACAAACCTAAATATGTATTTACAACCCAGTTTGGAGACGGTTCTGCATAAGTTATAGCATAAAGGTTAGTACTATTAGGCAGTTTTATAACATTGGTAATTGCGCCAATTAAATTATTAGGATTAATATAATCTCCTGCATAATTTGCTCTTATAACTTCTGTGGTTATATCTCCTGTATTTATATCTGTTTTAGTGGCTATAAACTCTTCATAACCATTAGTATCGATAATTGTTGCTAAATTAAAAAAAAATTATCTATACTTGGATATAGTCTACTCTCAAAAGAACTATCTCTCTGAAATCTCCATTGAGTAGTTCCAGTATCTAAATTAATACCATAGCTTCTACTACCAGTTTGATATGTCAGTAAATTATTATTTTGATAATAATAAGAAATATCAATTTGATTAGAATAGGGCAAATAACTATCATTCCAATTCCAGATAGTTTCTCCATTATCTGAGTTAATTAGTGTTAAAAAACGATTATTCTCCCCATTAGTAGTTGGTATCGCTATATTACCCTTATAATAAATAGCCTGTGATAGGTATGCGTTAGAGTTAAAAGACTTGTCATTGTGTAATGATTTCTTCCATTGGTAAGGTAAGGAGAAAACCACGCCGTCAGGATCTATTTGTAGGAGATTAGCATCTTCTTTATGGCATGATGCCATAAAGAAGATACTGGAGATTAGTGTGATAAAAAAATATTTCATAATTATTAGTTTTTAGCAGTTCTAAAAAAATCACCTGGAGCTCTATCAAAAATTTGATTAAATCGAAGTCTCGTAATATCTCCTTGGGAGCTGCTTCTCATATCTCTTACTTCTATATGGTTGGCACCTTCTACTTTGTATTTATTATCATTAGGGATGCCTTGTAATTCTTGTGTATATTGTGGTAATAATCCATCACTTGGGTAATTAACACTAACATATCTAGTTCGTTGTACCCATTTCCATTCTCCACAATCTTCATCTGGAGGAAGTCTTTCAGCTGTTTTCTGTTGTACTTCAATTCTTGGAGGATACGCACAAGGAATCCATGTATTTGTCCAATATTTTTGCGCTTCTCTTCTTGTTGTTTTTATTAGTGAACTCCAAATATTTTCACTATCGTCTATCCAGTTTCTCCCTTTTTTCCATTGTGTAGCTCTATAAGTATAAGTTGCAGTTAAACCCCAAAGAAAAGGATTCCAAAAGCCTGCTACACCTGTAACTACTGCTAAAGAAGTATTATATACATAAAAACCATGATACACCCCTCTTCCAGAATTTATAGGTCCTAACAAACTACTATCATTATTATTTAAAGTAGAACCAAACATTCTCCAATGCACAGGGCTTGTTTCTTCTCCCCACATAGAAATTCTAGGTAAAGAAGAATTATAATTGTTAATAGCATTTATTGTTGGACTCCCTACCCTTAAGTCAGCATTTGTAACTGGCGTTCCTTGTAGCGTCTGCACCAAATCATTATCTATGAATTTTTTACACAGCGTGTTGGTCGCTAAATTAGAAACGATGCCCCAAGGTAAAGAAAATACTTGTGCTAAAGGGCCATCTGCTATTTTATTACAGGCATTTTGTGCTGCGGCAGTTACACTTCCATCTAATAAAGAATTAGAAATAGGCGCACCATAATTAGGAGAAGTAACGGTAATATAGCCACCAAAAACTTTATTACTTGCAGTAGTAGTTCTATCTACATCTCTAATCATTAAACCTCCCATACTATGTCCGATACCTATATTACTAGCATTTTTTGCTCCATTACCAAAAGAATTCATAGCACTTCTTACCTGATTACCTGCATTATTTATGCCATTATCTGTATTATAAGAAGTTCTTAAACTATTTATTTTTCGTTCATTATCAAATATTTCATTATAATTTTCCCAAGAGCTTGCATCTCCATCTAATCCATGCACCCAAGCTACGTTTCTTTGTGCATTAACAGCCAGCACACCAAGTAACAAAATATTTAATAGTATTGTTTTTTGTAGTATTTTTTCATCTTTTTATAGGTTTAAATTAAATTGCATGTCATCAATTTTAGAATAGCTAATCATATCTACCTCATCACCTGAAGGAAGTTGTAGCTTCTGTGTCGTTTTTATGGCATTTAAAGATTTTACTTCTCCCGTATTATAACCAAAAAAAGTGCTTTGTAGAAGTTGATTATTTTGGTCGTATATTCTAGTACCCACAATTTTATTAAGTGTTTTATCGATTAATAAAACAGATTCTTGGTTCATTGCTTGCTCAATATTATTTAAAGGCATCCGTAATGTAACATAATTTTCTCCTTGTTCTATAATTGTAATAGGACTTCCAGAGGAAGATTTTTGAAGAAGAATGTTGTCTTCTAAATCCTTAATAAATTCTTCTAAATTTCCTATTAATTGATGACCTTGCATGGATGTAATAACTTCGTTAATTTTTTCAGGCGAAGATTTAGAGCCGATTTCTTTTATGGTTTTTACAAGTTCGCTATGATTTGGAATCGGAATGTTCTCTGTATTTAATAGTTTTCCACTTACATCATAAAATTTAATGGTGTTTCCTGTAATAACCGTTTTTACAATTTTAGGAAAAGGATCCGGCAAAATTTGATGCTGTACATTTGTTTTTTCAGTAAAACTTTTTTCTTCAATGATTATATCCATTTGTCCATCTTCGAATAACGCCATTGTTATTTCCTGTTTTTCGCTACTTGGATTCAGTAACGCTAAATTCAAACCAGCAATTTTTGTTGAACCAGTATCATAATCTCTTGAAGTTGTCATTGTATAAGATACACTTAACAAAGCATCATTATAATTTTCAGTTGTTGGGTTTTTGGTATTGCCATTTTGTGGATTTTTCAAATAATCTTCACTACAACTTAGTAATAAGACCGTTGAAAGAAAAAAAAGAATCCATTTTTTGTAAGCTTGTTTTTTCATAATTTATATTTTTAGTTCACTACAAACAAAAACAATAAAAAGAGATACACAACAAAAGCAACTTGACTTTCATAAATAACAGGCTTTAAATTTATAAATATCAAGTAACATAAACAAATTTAAAATACTGATATTTAGTTATTTAAAAATAATTTTAATTTTCACCCAAAAAAAATTAAAAACTAAAATTATGAATTTACATTCCCGTTACCAGATAAAAAAGAATGTAAATTTTATGGAAATGACAATTTCTATTGAAACCAATAAGAAGTTCTTTCGTAGCTATTTTGGATTAAAAAAATTAGAACATTAAAACAGACTGTTTTGTGCTTGAGGGTTTTAAAATATTTAAAATGAAACTAATTTTAGAAAAAATCTCTTTTATTGTAAATGGTTGAATTTAAAAAAGTATTTTTAGTAAAAATTTAAATTTAGACAAACTTTCCGTCTTTTCCCCAAAAGAAAAAAATGACTGTTAAAGATTTTTTTAACTTGTTTTTAATTATAAGTGCATTTCATGGGTTTTTATTCTGCTTAGTCTTATTGTTTACAAAAAACGGAAGAAAGAAAAGTATTGTGTATATTAATTTATTGGTGCTTGTAATCTCGTTAAATAATATACAATCTTGGTTGTTAGCAAAAAACTTTTTTATTCACTATTTTTTTCTCGATTATATTCATATTCCATGGCATTTTTTAATTGCACCCTTTTTTTATATGTTCTTAATTAATTATCTGAAAATTAAAAAAAGAAGTGTCAATATTTTAAAATTAACATTGCCCATTTTTTTCTTAATTATTTTTATAAGAATAGGGTTTGTTCTTTTTTTAGTAATAAAAAAGAGGTTGACGTACTATTTTTATTTGAAAAATATACTTCTATAGAAGAAATAATAAGCCTTATTTTTTCTTTATCAATTTTTGGATATTCTTTTTTTATACTGCGTAAAAAAGAAAAATTATTTAACAGAATACTTTCTTATGATAACCTTAAGTGGATTTACACCTTTTTTAAATTAGGTGCATTTACGTATGTTTTTTGGATGGTTGCTTTAACTGTGACTATCTCTTTAAATTTTAAAGAATTTATATATTCCTACTACCCATTGCGCGTTTTAACCACTTTTTTAATTTATTGGATAGGATATCAAGCTGTTATTCAGTTAAGGATTGCAAATGAAAGACAATATATCCGCAAAAAAATAAGTGCAAAAAAATCTTTTGACGAAGAAATTTTTTTGATGAAGAAATTTCTAATTTAAAAGTTACTAATAATAATTTGAATATTCCAAAAGATATTATTGATAGTGTTTTAATTGGATTAGCGTTATTTGAAAAAAAACAACATTATAATTCAAAAAAATAACTTTAAGTTTATTGGCTAAAAGATTAAATACAAACACTAATTACCTCTCTAAAATTATTAACCAATACAAAAGCACTTCTTTTTCTAACTATCTGAATAATTTAAGAATACATAACATTGTCAATCAACTTAAAATAAACCCTGCTATTCGTAAATTTACAATAAAAGCAATAGCACAAGAGGCAGGGTTTAGTAATTCAGATTCTTTTTCTAAAGTTTTTATAAAAGTTAAAGGTGTTAAGCCTTCTCAATATATTAGGGGTTTAGAGAAAAGTAATACTGTATAAATTATTTTTTTTTAAGCTTGACCAGTAGGTCCAAAATTCATCGGAATTGGTGCTTGCTCATAATCTTTAATTTCGCCATGGGCTTTTTCAAACTTTCTAACATTATCAGCTAAAGCTTTTGTTAATCTTTTAGCATGTTGTGGTGTTAAAATAATTCTAGATTTTACTTTTGCCTTTGGCACTCCCGGCATTATATTTATAAAATCTACAATAAATTCTGAAACTGAATGATTAATAATTGCCAAGTTAGAATACGTTCCTTCTGCAACATCTTGATCTAATTGAATATTTAACTGACCCTCTTTATTTTGATTTTCTTCCATAATTTAAATCATTTAATTGTGTGAATATATAAAAATAAAAAAGTTGAATTGAATAATGTAATTAAGTTACAGTAAACAATTCAACTTTTAAAATAGTAATGTTTTAAACGTTTATTAGAAACTCTTTTCTATTTCGTCTTTAGGACCAACTAAAATGTGTTCGTAAGCTCTCATACCTGTTCCCGCAGGAATTCTCTTACCAACAATAACATTCTCTTTTAATCCTTCTAAAGTATCTATTTTACCACTTACAGCTGCCTCGTTTAATACTTTTGTAGTTTCTTGGAAAGAAGCTGCAGAAATAAACGATTTAGTTTGTAGCGATGCTCTTGTAATACCTTGTAAAACTTGTTCAGCCGTTGCTGGTTTAGCATCTCTTGCAGTAACTAAGTTCTTGTCATTTCTTCTTAGTAAAGAATTTTCATCTCTTAGTTGACGTGCAGAAATAATTTGACCTGCTTTTAAGTTTTCAGAATCTCCATCATCTTCAACAACTTTCATTCCGTAGATTGCATCATTTTCTTCGATAAAGTCATTTTTGTGAATTAATTGATTTTCTAGGAATAAAGTATCTCCAGAATCAATAATTTTAACTTTACGCATCATTTGACGAACAACAACTTCGAAATGTTTGTCGTTAATTTTTACACCTTGTAAACGATATACTTCTTGTATTTCATTTACTAAGTATTCTTGCACTGCGGATGGACCTTTTATTCTTAAAATATCAGAAGGAGTGGTTGCTCCATCAGATAAAGGCATACCTGCTTTAATAAAGTCATTTTCTTGAACTAAGATTTGGTTAGAAAGTTTTACTAAATACTTACTAATATCTCCTGTTTTAGATTCAACAATAATCTCTCTATTTCCACGCTTAATTTTTCCGAAAGACACAACACCGTCAATTTCTGAAACTACAGATGGATTTGAAGGATTACGTGCTTCAAACAATTCTGTTACACGAGGCAAACCTCCAGTAATATCGCCTGCTTTACCAGATTTTCTTGGTATTTTTACGATTGTATGACCAGACTCAACTTTATCTCCATCACTAACCATTAAGTGAGCCCCTACAGGTAAACTGTATGAACGCAATGCATTACCATCGGTGTCCTCAATAATTAAAGAAGCAATAAGTTTCTTGTTTTTAGAATCTATCATTACTTTTTCTTGGAAACCTGTTTGCTCATCAATCTCTACAGAGTAGTTTACACCTTGTTCTAAATTGTCAAACTTAACTTTACCTCCAAATTCAGAAACAATTACACCGTTAAATGGATCCCATTGAACAATTACATCTCCTTTTTTAATAGACTTTCTTTCTTTATCAAAAATTACAGATCCATAAGGAAGTATGTTTGTACTTAATGTGATATCTGTTTTCTTATCAATAATTTTAATTTCTGCTGTTCTAGAAATTACAATATCAATTTCTTTACCATCATTGTCTTTACCAACAACAGATCGTAAATCATCAATTACTACTCTACCTTCATGCTTAGCAATTAACTTATTTTCTTGCGATATGTTACCTGCAACCCCACCAACGTGGAATGTACGTAATGTTAACTGCGTACCAGGTTCTCCAATAGATTGCGCTGCTATTACACCAACTGCTTCTCCAATTTGAACTTTGTTACGAGTTGATAAACTTTGGCCGTAACATTTTGCACAGATACCTTTCGAAGATTCACAAGTTAATGCAGATCTTACATAAACGGTATCTATTCCTGAAGCGTCAACTTTATCTGCTAATTTAGAAGATATTGATTGATTTGCTTCTAATAACAATTCATCTGTTAAAGGATCATACACATCGTTGAGAGAAATTCTTCCTTCAATTCTGTCTGATAAAGATTCTACAATCTCATCATTTTTCTTTAATGGAGAAACTTCTAATCCTCTTAATGTTCCACAATCTTCCTCGTTAATAATAACATCTTGAGAAACATCTACTAATCTACGAGTTAAGTAACCAGCATCTGCCGTTTTTAAAGCGGTATCTGCAAGTCCTTTACGTGCACCGTGAGTAGAAATAAAGTATTCAAGAATTGATAATCCTTCCTTAAAGTTAGAAAGAATCGGATTCTCAATAATTTCTCCACCACCAGCTGTAGATTTTTTAGGTTTTGCCATTAATCCACGCATACCTGTTAACTGACGAATTTGTTCTTTAGAACCCCTTGCACCAGAATCAAGCATCATGTATACTGAGTTGAAACCCTGTTGATCTTCACGTAAATTTTTCATAGATAATTCAGTTAATCTATTGTTGGTAGAACCCCAAACGTCAATTACCTGATTGTAACGCTCTTTTTGCGTTAACATACCCATGTTATAATTACCTACTATTGCCGCTACCTCAATATTAGCAGCTTCAATCATAGATTTCTTTTCTTCAGGAATAATAATATCCCCTAATGAGAATGATAAACCACCTTGGAAGGCAAATTTATATCCCATATTTTTTATTTGGTCTAAGAAATCTCCTGTTGTTGGAATATCAGTAGCTTTTAAAATTGCACCGATAATTCCACGTAAATTTTTCTTAGTTAATACTTCATTAATATATCCTGCGGCAGGAGGAACAACTTCGTTAAATAAAACTCTACCAACAGTAGTTTTTATAATTTTACGAACTTGATTTCCATCTTCATCAACATCATACGTTCTTACTTTGATACCAGCATTTAAATCAACCATTTCTTCGTTAAAAGCAATCGTTACTTCTTCTGGTGAATAGAAAGTTAATCCTTCTCCTTTAATAGGTACTTCTGGAGTAGAAATTCTCTCTTTTGTCATATAATATAAACCAAGTACCATATCCTGAGAAGGAACAGTTACTGGCGCACCATTTGCAGGGTTTAAGATATTATGAGAGCCCAACATTAAAATTTGTGCTTCTAGAATAGCTTCTGGTCCTAATGGTAAGTGAACTGCCATTTGATCCCCATCAAAATCGGCATTAAAGGCTGTACACACTAATGGGTGCAACTGTATAGCTTTACCTTCAATTAATTTTGGTTGAAATGCCTGAATACCAAGTCTGTGTAAAGTAGGTGCTCTGTTTAATAAAACAGGATGTCCTTTAATTACATTTTCTAAAATATCCCAAACAACTGGTTCTTTTCTATCTATTATTTTCTTCGCAGATTTAACAGTTTTTACAATTCCTCTTTCAATTAATTTTCTAATTACAAAAGGTTTGTAAAGTTCTGCTGCCATCTCTTTTGGAATACCACATTCTGATAGCTTTAATTCTGGTCCAACAACAATTACAGAACGTGCTGAATAATCCACACGTTTACCTAATAAATTCTGACGGAAACGTCCTTGTTTACCTTTTAATGAATCTGATAAAGATTTTAAAGGTCTGTTAGATTCAGTTTTTACTGCGGATGATTTACGCGTATTGTCAAACAATGAATCTACAGATTCTTGTAACATACGTTTTTCATTACGTAAAATAACTTCTGGTGCTTTTATCTCAACTAATCTTTTTAAACGATTGTTTCTGATAATAACTCTTCTATATAAATCATTTAAATCTGAAGTAGCAAAACGACCTCCATCTAATGGAACTAAAGGACGTAATTCTGGTGGAATTACCGGAACTGCCTTCATAATCATCCACTCTGGCTTGTTTTCTCTATTTTTTTGAGAATCTCTAAATGCTTCAACAACATTTAAACGTTTTAGAGCTTCAGTTTTACGTTGTTTAGAAGTTTCTGTATTTGCTTTGTGTCTTAATTCAAAAGACAACGCATCTAAATCGATACGAGCTAATAAATCAATTAAACACTCTGCTCCCATTTTAGCGATAAACTTATTTGGGTCAACATCATCTAAATATTGATTTTCTTGTGGTAAAGTATCCGCAATATCCAAGTATTCTTCTTCTGTTAAGAAATCCATTTTTTTCAATGGCGCTCCTTCAACATTTTTTGCAATACCTGGCTGAATTACTACATAGCGTTCGTAGTAAATAATCATATCTAACTTCTTAGATGGCAAACCTAAAAGGTATCCCATTTTGTTAGGTAATGATCTAAAATACCAAATATGGGCTACAGGAACCACTAAATTAATATGCCCTACTCTATCTCTACGTACTTTCTTTTCAGTTACTTCTACTCCACATCGGTCACAAACAATACCTTTGTAACGAATTCTTTTGTACTTTCCACAAGCACATTCGTAATCCTTTACAGGACCAAAAATACGCTCACAAAATAAACCATCTCTTTCTGGTTTGTGCGTACGATAATTTATAGTTTCTGGTTTTAAAACTTCACCTTTAGAAATTTCTAAAATAGCTTCTGGTGATGATAAACCTATTGAGATTTTATTAAACTTTTTTACAGTGTATTTCTCTTGATTTCTTGCCATGTCTTTTAATAAGTATTCAGTTGGCAGTATACAGCTTTCAGTAGGTTTCGCAAACTGCTAATTACTACTGAAAACTGGTTACTGAAAAAATTTATTCCTCTAATCTAACGTCTAAACCTAAACCTTTAAGCTCATGCATTAATACGTTAAACGATTCTGGTAAACCTGGTTCTGGCATAGTTTCGCCTTTAACGATCGCTTCATACGTTTTAGCTCTACCCATTACATCATCAGATTTTACAGTTAAGATTTCTCTTAATATGCTAGATGCACCATATGCTTCTAGTGCCCAAACTTCCATCTCTCCAAAACGCTGACCTCCAAATTGTGCTTTACCACCTAAAGGTTGTTGTGTAATTAATGAATATGGTCCTATAGAACGTGCATGCATTTTATCTTCAATCATGTGTCCTAACTTAATCATATAAATGATACCAACTGTTGCTGGTTGATCAAAACGTTTTCCCGTTCCACCATCATATAAATAAGTATGTCCAAATCTTGGCACACCTGCTTGATCTGTAATTTCATTGATTTGATCTAAAGATGCTCCATCAAAAATTGGCGTTGCATATTTAGTACCTAATTTTTGACCTGCCCAACCAAGAACAGTTTCATAAATTTGACCAATGTTCATACGAGAAGGCACCCCTAAAGGATTTAACACAATATCTACAGGAGTTCCGTCTTCTAAGAAAGGCATATCTTCTGCTCTTACAATTCTAGCAACAATACCTTTATTTCCATGACGTCCAGCCATTTTATCACCTACTTTTAATTTACGTTTTTTAGCGATATAAATTTTAGCCAGTTTCAAGATTCCTGCTGGTAACTCATCACCTACAGAAATAGTGAATTTTTGACGACGTAAATTACCTTGTAAATCGTTTACCTTGATTTTGTAGTTGTGAACTAATTCACCTACTAAATCATTTAACTCTTTATCCGTTGTCCAAGATCCTGTTAAGTGAACATAATCGTCTACAGAATTTAACATTTTAAGTGTGTATTTTTTACCTTTTGGTAAAACTTCTTCTCCTAAATCGTTAAATACTCCTTGAGAAGTTTTCCCACTAATAAGTGTAAACAACTTTTCAATTAACTCATCTTTTAAGTTTTCAAATTTAGACACAAAAGAAGATTCTAAAGTTGCTAACGCCTCTTTATCTCTTAATCTCTTCGTCTTATCTTTTACAGCTCTCTTGAATAATTTTTTATCAATTACTACACCTCTTAATGATGGAGAAGCTTTTAATGATGCATCTTTTACATCACCTGCTTTATCACCAAAAATAGCACGTAATAATTTTTCCTCTGGAGTTGGATCAGATTCTCCTTTTGGTGTGATTTTACCAATTAAGATATCACCAGGATTTACTTCTGCCCCAATTCTAATCATTCCATTTTCATCTAAATCTTTAGTAGCTTCTTCAGAAACGTTAGGAATATCATTAGTAAGTTCTTCAACTCCTAATTTTGTATCTCTTACGTCTAAAGAATACTCATCAATATGAATAGATGTAAATATATCTTCACGAACTACTTTTTCAGAAATTACAATTGCATCCTCAAAGTTATACCCTTTCCAAGGCATAAAGGCAACTTTCATATTTCTTCCTAAAGCTAATTCTCCTTTTTCTGTCGCATACCCTTCACATAAAACTTGACCTTCAGTTACTCTATCGCCTCTTTCTACAATTGGTTTTAGATTGATTGAAGTTCCTTGATTCGTTTTTCTAAATTTGATTAAGTTATACGTAACTTCATCAGATTCAAAACTTACCAATTTTTCTTGTTCAGTTCTGTCGTACTTGATGGTAATTTTATTAGCATCAACATATTCTACAACACCCGCCCTTTCTGCATTGATTAAGATTCGAGAATCTTTTGCAACTCTGCGTTCTAAACCTGTACCTACAATAGGAGATTCTGGGCGTAATAATGGAACTGCTTGACGCATCATGTTAGATCCCATTAATGCACGGTTGGCATCATCATGCTCCAAGAAAGGAATTAAAGATGCCGAAATTGATGCAATTTGATTCGGTGCAACATCCATATAATTAATCTCATCTGGATTAACTACAGGGAAATCCCCTTCCTCACGCGCAATAACTCTATCTAAAACAATCGTTCCATCTTCATTTAACTCTAAATTAGATTGGGCAATTTTCATACCTTCTTCTTCTTCAGCACTTAAATATATTGGTTCATCTGTTCCAACAACACCATTCTCTACTTTTCTATATGGCGTTTCAATAAATCCTAAATTATTCACTTTTGCAAAAACCGCAAGTGAAGAAATTAAACCAATATTTGGTCCCTCAGGAGTTTCGATAGGACATAAACGACCATAATGAGTATAGTGAACATCACGAACCTCAAAGCCAGCCCTTTCTCTAGATAAACCTCCAGGTCCTAGTGCAGATAATCTACGTTTATGAGTAATCTCTGCTAATGGATTTGTTTGATCCATAAATTGAGACAATTGGTTTGTTCCAAAAAATGAATTAATTACAGATGACAATGTTTTAGCATTAATTAAATCGATTGGTGTAAACACTTCGTTATCACGCACATTCATACGTTCACGAATTGTTCTTGCCATACGAGCTAAACCAACACCAAACTGACCTGCTAATTGCTCACCAACAGTTCTTACACGTCTATTCGATAAGTGATCAATATCATCAACCTCAGCTTTTGAATTTATTAACTCAATTAAATATTTAATAATGGTTATAATATCTAATTTTGTTAATACTTTTTGATCAATAGGTTCATTTAACTGAAGCTTCGTGTTCATTCTAAAACGACCAACTTCACCTAAATTATAACGTTGTTCAGAGAAGAATAACTTATCGATAATACCTCTTGCAGTTTCCTCATCTGGCGGTTCTGCGTTACGTAATTGTCTATAGATATGCTCTACTGCTTCTTTTTCTGAATTTGTAGGATCTTTTTGTAATGTATTGTGAATAATAGCATAATCTGCCATATGGTTATCTTCTTTGTGAAGTAAAACCGTTTTAGCACCTGCATCTATTATTTCATCTATGTGTTCTTTATCAAGAATTGTATCACGATCAAAAATGATTTCATTTCTTTCGATTGATACAACCTCACCAGTATCTTCGTCCACGAAATCTTCATGCCAAGTTTTTAAAACTCTAGCTGCCAATTTGCGACCTAATACTTTCTTTAATCCAGCCTTAGAAACTTTAACTTCTTCTGCAAGGTCAAAAATCTCTAAAATATCTTTATCTCTTTCAAAACCAATAGCTCTGAATAATGTTGTAACTGGTAATTTTTTCTTTCTATCAATATAAGCATACATTACTTGATTGATATCAGTAGCAAATTCTATCCAAGAACCTTTAAAAGGAATTACTCTTGCTGAATATAATTTTGTACCATTTGCATGGAAAGACTGCCCAAAAAATACACCAGGAGACCTGTGCAATTGAGAAACCACAACACGCTCTGCACCATTTATTACAAAGGTACCTGAGTTTGTCATATAAGGAATTGTACCAAGATAAACATCTTGAACAATCGTTTCAAAATCTTCATGTTCTGGATCTGTACAGTACAATTTTAGTCGTGCTTTTAAAGGCACACTGTGCGTAAGTCCCCTTTCAATACATTCTTGAATTGAATATCTTGGAGGGTCTACAAAGTAATCTAAAAATTCTAATACAAATTGATTTCTTGTATCTGTAATTGGAAAGTTATCCATGAAGGTTTTATACAAACCTTCTTCACCTCTTTCTTCTGCTTTTGTTTGAAGTTGGAAAAAATCTTGAAAAGATTTAACCTGAATATCCAAAAAGTCTGGATATTCCTTAATCATTTTAGAAGTGGCGAAGTTGATTCTTTCAGTAGTGTTTTTCGTTGCCAAAAGAGAATATTTTTTTGATTAAAATCTGAATTAAAATAAAGAACGAATATATACACAAAATGGTTTAGGCCTAAAAACGAGTTTTTAGTGCCTAAACCTAAATTTGTTTTCCTGCTACACTAATGCGTAATCAGGATTAAAAGCTTATTTAAGCTCTACCTCAGCTCCTGCTTCTTCTAAAGCTGCTTTAAGACCTTCAGCCTCAGCTTTCGATACACCTTCTTTAACTGGTGCTGGTGCACTATCTACAACACCTTTAGCCTCTTTTAATCCTAAACCAGTTAATTCCTTAACTAATTTAACAACTGCTAGTTTAGAACCACCTGCTGCTACTAAAATTACATCAAATTCAGTTTGCTCTTCAGCTTCACTATCACCTTCTGCTGCTGCTGGTCCTGCTACTGCTACTGCTGCTGCTGGCTCAATACCATATTCGTCTTTTAAAATAGTAGCTAATTCATTAACTTCTTTTACTGTTAAGTTAACTAATTGCTCTGCGAAATCTTTTAAATCTGCCATTTTAATTGTTTTTAAAAATTTTTGTTTATTATAGTTTATTTGTGCGCGTACTTATTTTTCAGATAATGTTTTTAAAATACCTGAAAGTTTTTGTCCACCTGACTGTAATGCTGAAATAACATTTTTAGCTGGTGATTGTAATAATCCAATGATTTCTCCAATAAGTTCCTCTCTAGATTTAATATCTATAAGAGCATCTAATTGCTCATCTCCAATATATACAGACTCTTCTGCAAATGCTCCTTTTAATAAAGGTTTTTTAGACTTTTTTCTAAAGTCTTTTATTAATTTTGCAGGTGCATTAGAAGCCTCGGCAATCATCATTGAAGTATTGCCTTTTAATACTGATGGAAGATTCCCAAAATCTTTGTCTGATGCCTCCATAGCTTTTGCAAGCAATGTATTTTTAACAACTGATAACTGAACACCTGCTTTAAAACAAGCTCTACGTAAGTTTGATGTACTTTGAGCATTTAGTCCTGAAATATCAGCTAAATATAAAGTATTTGTTCCTGCTAATACTGCTGTTAAATCTTGTATTACCTGTGATTTCTCTTCTCTCGTCATAATTATAAGTATTTAACGTATTAAACAGTTTTTACTTCAACAGCGATACTAGGACTCATAGTACTAGACATAAAAACGCTTTTAACATACGTTCCTTTTGCTGTTGTTGGTTTCAATTTAATAATTGTTTGAATTAACTCGTTTGCATTTTCTTCAATTTTCTTAGCATCAAAAGATACTTTTCCAATTGCTGCGTGTACGATACCTGTTTTATCAACTTTAAAATCGATTTTACCAGCTTTTACATCTTGCACAGCTTTTGCAACATCCATAGTTACAGTGCCAGTTTTTGGATTTGGCATTAAACCTCTAGGACCTAAAATTCTTCCTAAGGGACCTAATTTACCCATTACACTTGGCATTGTAATAATTACATCTACATCTGTCCATCCTCCTTTAATCTTTTGAAGGTACTCATCTAACCCAACATAATCCGCGCCTGCTTCTAAAGCTTCTGCTTCTTTATCTGGTGTTACTAATGCTAAAACCTTTACATCTTTTCCAGTTCCGTGAGGTAATGTTACAACCCCTCTCACCATTTGATTAGCCTTACGAGGATCTACTCCTAAACGTATTGCTATATCTACAGATGCATCAAACTTTACATTGGTAATGTCTTTGACTAGCGCTGAAGCTGCTGCTAAATCATACGATTGAGAACGATCTAACTTTGAGTGTGCTTCTTTTTGCTTTTTTGTTAATTTTGCCATTTTACTACTTTTTATAAAGTTTATGCTGGTGCATTACCTTTTACTGTTAATCCCATAGAACGTGCTGTACCTGCAATCATACGCATTGCTGAAGAAATTTCAAAGGCATTTAAATCTACCATTTTATCTTCTGCAATAACTTTGATTTGATCCCAAGTAACTGATGCTACTTTCTTTCTGTTTGGTTCTCCTGAACCCTTTTTAATTTTGGCCACTTCTAGTAACTGAACTGCTGCAGGAGGAGTTTTTACAACAAAATCAAACGATTTGTCTTTGAAAACAGTAATAACAACAGGTACAATTTTACCTTGTTTGTCTTGCGTTCTTGCATTAAACTGTTTACAGAACTCCATAATATTAACACCAGCAGCACCTAAAGCGGGTCCAACCGGCGGCGATGGATTCGCTGCGCCTCCCCTTACTTGTAACTTAACTACTTTACTAACTTCTTTTGCCATTTTAAAATGTTTAATAATTTGTTTTAATTTTCGAAGCTTAAAACAAATCGGTATTTATATCCTTGTGTAACAATTATATCTTTTCTACTTGCATATAACTTAGTTCTAATGGAGTTTTTCTTCCGAATATTTTCACCATTACTTCAAGTTTACGCTTTTCTTCGTTAACTTTTTCAATAGTTCCGTCAAACCCATTAAATGGACCATCTACAACTTTTACAGTTTCACCTATATTAAACGGGATTGCAATGTTATCATCTTGAACTGAAAGTTCATCGACTTTACCTAACATTCTGTTTACTTCGGATTTTCGCATAGGAACTGGCTCTCCGCCTTTTGTTTCTCCTAAAAAACCAATAACACCAGTGATAGATTTAATTACGTGAGGTACTTCTCCTGAAAGATTTGCCTCCACCATAATATATCCAGGAAAGTAAACTCTTTCTCTATTAACTTTTTTTCCGTTTCTAATTTGAACTACTTTTTCCGTTGGTACAATTACTTGACTAACATAATCAGACAATCCTACCCTAGAAATCTCTGTTTCTATATAAGCCTTTACCTTATTTTCTTGTCCACCAATGGCTCTAACAACATACCATTTCATCACTGTATCAGCCATAATTTATTTCTTAAAATAATTTGAAAAAGTTATCTAATCCAGTTTGAAAAACATAATCAATACCAGCAACCGCTAGTGCAAACACAATTGTAAAAACGGCTACAGTAACAGTTGATTTCTGAGCTTCCTCTTTAGATACCCAAGTCATATGATTATTTAATTCACCAAAAGAATCTTTGATATATTGTATAAAGTTCATCTTATTTTTATCTTTTATTGCACGGGCGGAGAGATTCGAACTCCCGACAGCTGGTTTTGGAGACCAGTGCTCTACCGCTGAACTACGCCCGTTTATTATACATTGATAAAGGCGTTCCGTTAAAAACGGAACACCTTATAATTTATTTATTAATAAACTAATAAATCTTAGTCTAATAATTCAGTCACCTGACCTGCTCCTACAGTTCTACCACCCTCACGGATTGCAAAACGTAAACCAACATTTAATGCAATTGGCTGAAGTAAATCTACAGTAATTGTTAAGTTATCTCCTGGCATTACCATTTCAACTCCTGCAGGTAAATTAATAGTACCTGTTACATCTGTAGTTCTTACATAGAACTGTGGACGATAGTTGTTATGGAATGGAGTGTGGCGACCACCTTCTTCTTTCTTAAGAACATACACCTCAGCTTTAAATTTAGCGTGTGGAGTTACAGAACCTGGCTTACAAATTACCATACCTCTCTTAATGTCTTCTTTTGCAATACCTCTTAATAAGATACCTGCATTATCTCCAGCTTCACCTCTATTTAATATTTGACGAAACATTTCAATACCAGTAATCGTAGAAGTTAACTTAACAGCTCCCATACCAATAATATCAACAACATCTCCCGTATTAGCGATACCTGTTTCGATACGACCTGTAGCTACAGTTCCACGACCAGTAATAGAAAATACATCTTCAATAGGCATTAAGAAAGGTTTATCAACCTCTCTTAAAGGCTCTTCAATCCAAACATCAACTTGCTCCATTAATTCCAACACAGTATCAACCCATTTTTGTTCACCATTTAAAGCCCCTAAAGCGGAACCAGAAACTACAGGACCATTATCTCCATCATACTCGTAGAAAGATAATAATTCTCTCACCTCCATATCTACTAACTCTAGTAACTCTTCATCATCAACCATGTCAACTTTATTCAAGAAAACAACCATACGAGGAATACCTACTTGACGACCTAATAAAATATGCTCTCTAGTTTGAGGCATCGGACCATCAGTAGCAGCAACAACTAAAATTGCTCCATCCATTTGTGCAGCACCAGTTACCATGTTCTTCACATAATCCGCGTGACCTGGACAGTCAACGTGTGCATAGTGACGATTAGCTGTCTGATACTCTACGTGAGAAGTGTTAATTGTAATACCTCTTTCTTTCTCTTCTGGAGCATTATCAATTTGATCAAATGATTTTGCCTCACAAAAACCAGCATCAGATAATACTTTAGTAATAGCTGCAGTTAATGTAGTTTTACCGTGATCTACGTGTCCGATAGTACCAATGTTTAAGTGTGGCTTCGAACGGTCAAAATTTGCTTTTGCCATGATTATTAATTTTAATTCTTTAGTTTAAATATATTTAGTGTCTAATAATGCGTATTACAATGAGCCAATGATGGGACTTGAACCCATGACCTCATCCCTACCAAGGATGCGCTCTACCAACTGAGCTACACCGGCTTTGTTGGATTTAATTTGAGCGAAAGACCGGGTTCGAACCGGCGACATTCAGCTTGGAAGGCTGACGCTCTACCAACTGAGCTACTTTCGCAATATGTAAATTTTGTGGGGAGAGCAGGATTCGAACCTGCGAAGACGTAGTCAGCGGAGTTACAGTCCGCCCTCGTTGGCCGCTTGAGTATCTCCCCTCTAAATTTACTATTTTAATGAACTTATTTTTTTTTAAGAGCCGATGGAGGGACTCGAACCCACGACCTGCTGATTACAAATCAGCTGCTCTAGCCAGCTGAGCTACATCGGCTTTTGTTGCAAAAAAACAACCCGCTATTTCTAACGGATTGCAAATGTAAAGAGTTTATTTTAATTTTTAAAACATTTTATAATTATTTTTCTATTTATTTTCATTTTTATGAAATTAAAGAGTCTCTATGCTTCTCTTTCGCCCTTTTTAATTGTCTTTTTAAATTATCAACTGCAGCATTTACGCCCTCTTCAAAGGTTTTCGTCTCTCTCTTTACAATTAATTCACTTCCTGGAATATTTATTTTTATTTCTGTAATTTTATTTTCTTTATCACTTGTATTTTGAACTTTTAAAAAAACTTCAGCATCTACAATCTTATCATGAAACTTTTCTAAAGATTCTACTTTCTTTTCTACAAACTTAATTAACGTGCTGTCTGCGTTAAAATTTACTGATTGCGTGAATACTTTCATAAATCATTCTTTTTTATGTTGCCCCTAGGGTGAGCTCGGTTATATACTTTTTTTATAACTTCAAGACTATTGTGCGTATAGGCTTGAGTGGAAGCTAAAGAGGAATGCCCTAGCAATTCTTTAACTGAATTTAAATCTGCGCCTTCATTTAAGAGGTGTGTTGCGAAAGAATGCCTTAAAATATGAGGACTCTTTTTTACCTTCGAAGATACTTTACTAAAGTATGAATTTATAATCCTATAGACAAGCGTTTCATAAATTTTATTTCCTTTTACGGTAATAAAAAGCTCTTCAAGCCCCAAAGAGAACTCTCTTTTAAGCTCTAAATAGTTTATTAACGTTGGCACAACAGACTGCAAAAGAGGCACAAAACGCTCTTTATTTCTTTTACCTAAAACTTTAATAGTGTTCTCTGAAAAACTAATATTTCTTTCTTTTATATTAATAAGCTCTATTCTTCTTATTCCTGTAGAATAAAACAACTCTACAATTAATTTGTTTCTTACAGATATAAAATCATTTTCTTCACTAACAATGTCAATTACTGAATTAATTTCTTTGGATGTAAACGGAATTTGTACCTTTTTTGCAACTTTTAATGCTTTATGTTTTGAAAGTGGATTTACTTTTATCTGTTCGCTTTTCTGAAGAAATTTATAAAATGATTTTAGTGAACTCACTTTTCTGTTGATTGTTCTATTTGAAATATCACTATCAACCAAAGAAACGATCCAATTTCTTATTTGCCCATAGTTTACCGCTACCAGTTCTTCTTGGTTGTATTCCGTGATTAAAAAGTCTCTAAACGAGATTAAATCATTCTTATACGCTATTGATGTATGTAAAGAATATTTTTTTTCTAACGATACGTAATCTAAAAATGAATCTATCAAGGTATTGGTTATTGGTTATTGGTTATCGGTTATCGGTTATTGGTTATTGGTTATTGGTTATTGGTTATTGGTTATTGGTTATTGGTTATTGGTTATTGGTAAATTTACAAAATTTAACGCATAAAAAATCTCGTAACACAAAATGTGTTACGAGATTTATACTCTTAAAATAAGTTATTACTAACCTACCTCTTCTTGTGTTCTTAATTTTTGAACGTAAGACGCTTTAATTCTTTGAGCTCTATTCGCTACAGATGGCTTCATAAAGTTTTTTCTGCTACGCAAGTTCTTCATTGTCTTGGTTCTGTCGAATTTTCTCTTATAGCGCTTTAAAGCTCTATCGATATTTTCTCCTTCTTTTACAGGTATAATTAACATAAGTATGCACCTCCCTTCATCGTATCTTTATATTTTGAATAGTAGTTAAACTATTGGTTCATTTTTGGATTGCAAATGTAAGTATTAATTAACAATTAAAAATTAAAATTTTATTTCTTTTTACAAACTTAATTTGCGTTTGAGATTGAAACGGAATACTTTTTTATTTTTCACCAAAAAGATACAGTACAAAGCTCGCCATTTTTAGGGAACGCCCTGTAAAAGAGTTATCAGTTGTCAGTACTCAATTATCAATGTTTAGCTAAAAGAAAAATTCTACAAAATTTTTAAATCTTGTAGAATTATATTTATTAATATGTGAAAAAATTATGTTGCTGGTTTGTATTCTTTCTGATCGATTACAATTTTTGCAATAATCTCTTTTAATATTTCTGATGTTCCGCCACCAATAGGCCCCAATCTACTGTCTCTTAATAAACGCGCCATCGGATACTCTTCCATATAACCATAACCGCCTAACATTTGTAGTGCGTCATAAATAACTTCGTCTGCCATTTTTGTTGATAATAATTTAGACATACTTGCTTCTTTTACAACATACTGCCCGTCATTTAAACGCTTTGTAATTGAATAATTATATTCTCTACAAATATCAACTTTACTTGCCATTTCTGCAATCTTGTGTCTAAGTGCTTGAAATTTATCTAAAGATTTACCAAAAGCCACGCGCTCTTTAATGTAATTTACAGCATAATCTAAAGCAAATTCTGCTCTTGCATGTGCATTTACACCCATAATTAAACGCTCTAGAGCAAAATGCTGCATAATGTATGGAAAACCTTTTCCTTCTTCTCCTAATAAGTTTTCTAAAGGAATTTCTACGTTATCAAAAGCAATTTCTGCTGTATCGGATGCGCGCCAACCTAACTTATCTAATTTGGTTGCAGAGATTCCTTTTGTGTCCCTGTCGACTATAAAAATGCTGATTCCCTTATATTTATCTGATGGATCTGTTTTCGCTGCAACAATTAAATAATCTGAATAAACACCATTTGTAATAAAGGTTTTAGAGCCATTTAAAATATATTTATCTCCAGTTTTGATTGCTGTGGAACGCATTCCTGCAACATCACTTCCACCAAAAGGTTCTGTAATGCACAAACAACCAATTAAATCTCCTTCTACACTTGGTACTAAATATTTTTGTTTGGTAGCTTCGTTCGCTTCTTTATTTAGGTGTGTCATTGCTAAATATTCATGTGCCCAAATTGCAGCTGCAAATCCGCCTGAATTTATTTTTTGTAATTCTTCTAAAAAAATGACTGTATAAAAAAGGTCAAGATCAATTCCTCCATATTCTTCGGGAGTTGATAATCCAAAATAACCCATTTCACCAAATTTCTTCCAAATAAAACGTTCAATCGTTCCCGTTTTTTCCCATTTCTCTATGTGAGGAACCACTTCTTTTTGTAAAAACTCTTTAAAACTCAAGCGAAATGCTTCATGTTCTTCAGTAAAATACATACTGTTCATAAGCGAAAAATTTGTTTGTAATTTATTAAATTAATTAGCATACAAATATAAGACTATTCTATCGTACTTAGCTGAAGGAAAATCTTTGATATTTTTTAATTCTAAAATATACTGAAGCTCGGCAACTTCATCTCTGTAGTTAAAAATTTTCTTGCACAACTCATAATCAATGTACGGATTTTTGAGTAATTCCTTGAAAGTAACCGTATTTACATTTACTTTGTCAATGATTGGTTTATCAACAATTTTAAAGATTGATAAGACTTTATCTGCAACTTCTTTATCTAATCCCCAAACTTCATAGAGTTGGTTTTCATAAGTAAATCCTTGTAATTTAGAACGATACTGAATAATTCGTTCTGAAAACGCCACGCCAATTCCACTAATTGTTTTAAAATCTGACGCTGTTGCTTCGTTGATGTCTGTGCTTGACCTCTTAACGGCGCTCGAAATGACGCTGTTTTTATAACGAGATTGCTTATTAAAACTAGAGTTATTCTGTTTTTGATTTACCACCCAATCTGGAAATTTAAAATACGGAGCAATTGCACTTAACAAAGAGTCTGACACTTTAGTTACTTGCTGAAATTCATCTTGGGAGTTGATAAATTTATTTGTTTTTCTAAAAGTTAATAATCGATCAATCTCGGCTAAAGACATTCCTAATTGTTCTCCTTTATAGTCTGTTATATAATTTGGGTTAAAAGGATAAATTTTAGGCTTTCTATTTTCGATCTCTACAGATTTTAAACTATCTATTTGACTTTGAAAAACTAGAATTTTTGACTTATTCGTGTCTATAATTTCATCCGAAGAAAAAACATCAAAAAAAATAAATCCTTGAAGAAGAAGTATCAAAAGAATTAAAAAGAAAATCCCATTCCTTTGGCTTTTGTTATACCAGAAATGGGATTTAAATATGTTCATAAAAATATTGTTTTACATGTGTTTAGTTACATCTATTGCACCATCTTGAATTGCTTCTTTCTTAATAGAAATTGCACCTAAATAACGTTTCATTTCTTGTCTTACTTTTGGGAACAAGAATAATAATCCAATCATATTTGGGAAAACCAATGCTAATATCATAGCATCAGAAAACTTAATTACAGCGTCTAAAGTTGCAGCAGCTCCAATAACAACAAATATTAAAAATAATATTTTATACGTTATATCCGCAGCTTTTCCTTTACCAAATAAATATTTCCAAGATTGTAAACCATAATACGACCAAGAAATCATTGTAGAGAATGCAAATAATACAATTGCAACAGTTAATACATAAGAAAAATGCGGAATTACAGAATCGAATGCCATTGATGTTAAATCTACACCATTAATTGTTTCACCAGTAGAATTTAAAATTACGCTACTTCCGTGCGCTGCAGTATAATTAAATACCGATTGAGGGTCTGTACCATTAATATTAAAGAAAATAATTACTAAAGCTGTCATTGTACAAATAACTACTGTATCAATAAACGGCTCTAAAAGTGCAACAACACCTTCGGATGCAGGATATTTTGTACGAACAGCAGAGTGCGCAATTGCAGCAGAACCTGCACCAGCTTCATTAGAAAATGCTGCTCTTTGAAAACCAACAATTAATACCCCTACTAAACCACCAAGTCCAGCCATCGGCGAAAATGCTCCATCCATAATTAATTGGAAAGCAAAACCGATATCACTAAAGTTTGCAAAAATAATTACCAACGATGCTACGATATATAATCCTGCCATAAAAGGCACAATTTTTTCAGTAATTTTAGCAATACGCTTAATACCACCAATAATTACGATACCTACTAAAATTGCAAGAACAATACCTATAATTACTCCTGTAGAACCGCCTTGTAAATTAAACAAAGAACTAATTTGAACAGCAGCTTGATTAGATTGAAATGCATTACCACCTCCAAAAGAAGCACCCACACAAAGTATAGCAAATAGCACTCCTAAAACTTTACCCACAGCACCAAAACCCATTTCTTTAAATCCTTTTGATAAATAATACATTGGACCTCCATATATCGTTCCATCTTCGCCAACATCTCTATATTTTACACCTAAAGTACATTCAACAAATTTAGTAGACATTCCTAGTAAGCCACATACTACCATCCAGAAAGTTGCTCCTGGTCCACCAAGCCCAATTGCTACTGCAACACCTGCAATATTTCCTAAACCAACAGTTCCAGAAACTGCTGTTGCTAATGCTTGAAAATGAGAAACTTCACCATGAGCGCTTTCGTCACGGATTGTATCTGCAATATCTTCTTCCGCTAAAGCCTCATCATTACTATATAGTTTATCAACGCCATGTTTTTCGATATCTACATATTTACCTCTAACAGTATTTATAGCAGTAATAAACTTTGTAACACCCGGGAATTTAAAGTAAAAAGTGAAAAAAGTTGCCCCCAAGACTAATAATAAAACTACGAATGGAATATTATAACCTGCAATTGGCACTGTGGTTAAAACTAAGTTTTCCCACCAAGTTGCAAAAGGCATAAATGCATCATTTACCTGTTCGTCTAATCCTTTTTCTTGTGCAAATGTCAACATAGGAATTGCTAATAAGAGCAATGAAAGAAATTTTTTGTTCATAATTTTTATTTAATTAATATTTTTAATTATTAGATTGCTAATATCATAAAAAACTTGAAAAATTACTAAAATTATAATCAAAAATAAAATCCAATTTCCTTGATTTATATTCAACAGAAATTGGATTCCAAAAAAAATACTTTATTTAAATTTATTTTTTCTTTTTATGACCAATTGCATTTAGGTATCTAGCCAACTCAACTTTAACTTTTGGAGCTAAAAGAAGCAAGCCTATAATATTAGGAAATACCATTGCAAATATCATTGCATCAGAAAATTCAATTACAGACCCTAAAGTACTAGATGCACCAATTACAACAAAACCCAAGAACAATGCTTTGTATGTAATATCTGCTAATTTACCTTTTCCAAATAAATATGTCCATCCTTGTATTCCATAATAAGACCAAGAAAGCATCGATGAAAAAGCAAATAAAATTACTGCTACTGTTAGCAATATAGAAAAATTGGGAATTGCAGAATCAAACGCGACTGAAGTTAAATCGACACCATTTATAGGTTGGTTGGTTGCATTTAATAGCACATTACTCTTTGAATCTAAATTACCATAGGTAAATAAATTACTTCTTAAATTGGTAACCACAATTACCAGAGCGGTCATTGAACAAATAATTACAGTATCCACAAACGGCCCTATTGAAGCTACAATACCTTCACTGGCTGGAAATTTAGTTTTTACTGCTGCGTGTGCAATAGATGCCGACCCAACACCTGCTTCATTTGAAAAAGCAGCTCTTTGAAAACCAACAATCATTACCCCAATTAAACCTCCTACTACAGAAGTTTGTTTAAAAGCGCCATCCCAAATTTGACCCATCGCCTCTGGTATTATACTAAAATTCATTGCAAGTATAATTATAGAAGCACCTACAAACATAATTGCCATAAATGGTACTATTTTTTCTGTTACTCTACCTATTCTTTTAATTCCACCAATAATTACTACACCAACTAATGTTGCCATTACAAGTCCAAATATAAACCCAGATTCGATATCAAAGAGTTGTTTAAATTGTGCAGCTGCTTGGTTCGCTTGAAACATATTTCCACCTCCAAAAGAACCTCCAATTACAAAAACAGCATATAAGACAGCTAAAACTTTTCCCAATCCAGCTAGATTCTTTTCTTTTAATCCTTTCTTTAAGTAGTACATTGGGCCTCCATATATTTTCCCGTCTTCACCAACTTCTCTATACTTAACACCTAAAGTAGCTTCTACTAATTTTGTAGACATTCCTAAAAATCCAGCTAGAATCATCCATATGGTTGCTCCTGGACCTCCAATTGCAATTGCAACTGCAACTCCTGCAATATTTCCTAAACCTACGGTGGCAGATAACGCAGCTGTTAAAGCTTGAAAATGGGTAACTTCTCCTATAACGTCATCTGCCTTTACTGTTTCAAAAATATTACCACCTGGAGTAGGATCACCAGCCATTTCATCCACTGAATTGTGATCAACATCGTCATACTTTCCATTAGTCGCTCTTATGGCAACCCCCAATAAAGTGATGTTAGAAAACTTAAAATACAATGTAAAGAACAAAGCCCCAGATAACAAAAGAATTACTACAATTGGTACATCTATACCAACAATTGAAATTGGATAAAAAACGACTGAACTCACAACATCAGCGAAAGGTTTAAATTTTTCTTCTATTTTTTCATCAATTGTTAATTCTTGTGCAAATGTTAACATTGGTATTGCAAATACAAGCATTGAAAGAATTCTTTTCTTTATATTCATCTATTGTTAATTTTTCAATTAGTAACCTGCAATATCATAAAAAATTGCGCTTAAGACAACTTTTGAGCCATAAAAGTGATTTTTACATTATCATATCTTTAAATTTTCGCAAATCTTCTTTGAATGATTTTGGATAAAATTCTAACTCAGTATTTGTTTTACTCAAATCAAAACCAGTTATAGGTGGTCTTTGTGCTTTTTGGTTTAAAGTGGATGCTGAAATAGGTAATATCAAACCTTTATCTAAATTAAAAATTTCTGCAATTTGTTGCGCAATTTCAAAAACACTTAACAATGTACTTGATGATATATGATAGATGCCTATCGCACCTTTATCCATAGAAATTTTACATGCCTTAGCCAAATCCTCTACATAGGTTGGTGCTCTATATTGATCATCCACAATCGTAATTTCTTTTCCCTTTTCTAGCATCTCTTTTACCCACAGCACAATGTTTGTTCTACTCATATCAAACACTTTACCATATACTAAAATAGTTCTTAAAATCGTGAAATCTATTGTTGAGTTGATTAAAATTTCTTCGGATTTTAACTTAGAAAGTCCATAATAACTTAACGGGTTGGGAGTATCTGTTTCTTTGTAGTTGCCTTTTTTTCCATCAAAAATAAAATCAGTAGAAAGATGAATTAAATGCGCGTTTATTGCTTCAGAAATTTCTGACAACCATTTAACAACGGTTATATTTAACAAATCGCAGGCCTCTTTATTGTCTTCACAATCATCAACTTGCGTCATTGCCGCCGTATTGATTATAAAATTTGGTTGAATTTTTATTAACTTTTCTTTGAGTTCTGGCTCATTTGTAATATCAATAGAAATGTATGTAAAATCTTCCCTTCCACTTCTATTTTTTCCTTTTGAAAAACCAAAAACTTGGTATTTTTCTTTTTCCAGAAGTAATAATTTTACTAAAGATTGCCCCAATAAACCGTTACTTCCTGTAAGTACAACTTTTATCATTTGTAAATAGTTTCCTTTTTTTATAATTATTTAAATCCCCGTGTTCACAGGAATGATAATTTCAATGAAGAATTAGGGTAAACCTTAGAAAGTATTTCGGATTAAAATAATTCTCTTAATTTTATTATCTGTTCGGGTCTGCCCAAAATGATTAAATGAGAGCCTTTTATAAGTATCGAATCTGCTTCAGGATTTATAATATAATCTTTATCCGGATTTCTTAATCCAATAACAGTGCAGCCTGTTTTTTTTCTTAAATCTAAATCTAAAATAGTTTTACCTAAATATATCTTAGGCAATTCATCCACATCAATTTCTTCTAAATTAGCCGTTGTTTCACCTTCTATTGTTAGTCTATCTACAAACTCAATTACGTCTGGAGTTACTACTAAAGAAGCCATGTGATCGCCACCTAATTTATCTGGCATAATTACATTATCGGCACCAGCAATTTTTAATTTACTATATGAAGTTTCTTTAGATGCTCTGCTTATAATTTTACAGCCTTTATTTAATTGTCTTGCACTTAAAACTACAAATAAATTATCGGCATCAGAAGGCAAAGCCGTAATTAGATTACTTGCTTTCAATATTCCTGCTTTTAATAAAAATTCGTCTGTGGTGCTGTCTCCTTCCACATTTAAAACCCCTTCAAGATCTAATTTTTCTATTACAACTTTACTTTTTTCGATGACCACATATTGTTTTCCGTAATTTTTAAGTTTCGAAATAGCTTGCTTACCGTTTCTACCATAACCGCAAACAATCGTATGACCTACCAATTTATTTATTTGTTTTTCCACTCTTTTATGTTTAAAATGATCAAATAATTTTCCACTCACTAAAAATTCTGAAAAAGCAGAAACTGCGTATCCAAAAACCGTAATACTTGTTAAAATCAAGAAAATTGTAAATATTTTCTCTTCGGGTGTAAATGGTTTTACTTCTCCAAAACCAACGGTGGTTACAGTAATTACGGTCATATACAAGGCATCTACAAACGAATAATTTGAGAGCCACATATAGCCTGTTATTCCCAAGGTTATTATAGAGACAACAAGCACTATAATTTTATATATTTTTGAGCCTAACATCATTATAAACTACAAATCAAAAACCGAACTTCTTTTTGTGTGAATCATATCTTTTAATCGCAGTAAAAAGGCTAATGTTAAATATAAACCGAAAGACAAACCTACTGTTACAAAAGAAATATAAATAAAAAAAATACGCACATTTTTTGCACGCATCCCTAATTTATCTGCAAGTCTTGAGAAAACCCCAAAACCATGTCTTTCAAAAAAATGACGCACAGAATATATTAAATTCACCTTATTTCTTTTTACTGCAAGATACTAAAAACTATATCATTTGTTAAATACTTTTCAATCAAATTTGATTTAATATTGATTAACTTTGCACCTTTCTAAAAATAACCTTTTTTTGAAAGACCAAGAATACATAGAAGTTTACGGAGCACGAGTTCATAATTTAAAGAATATTGATGTAAAAATTCCACGCGAAAAACTAGTCGTTATTACTGGTTTAAGCGGAAGTGGAAAATCTTCTTTAGCTTTTGACACCATTTATGCCGAAGGGCAAAGACGTTATATAGAAACCTTTTCTGCCTATGCACGACAGTTTTTAGGAGGTTTAGAAAGACCAGATGTTGATAAAATTGATGGCCTTTCGCCTGTAATTTCCATAGAACAAAAAACGACAAATAAAAGTCCGAGGTCTACCGTTGGGACAATTACAGAAATTTACGATTTTTTAAGATTATTGTTTGCCAGAGCAGCAGATGCTTACTCTTACAATACAAATGAAAAAATGGTTAGTTATTCTGATGAGCAAATAAAAGAGCTTATTCTTACTGATTTTGCTGATAAAAAAATTGCTGTTTTAGCGCCTTTAATCAAATCGAGAAAAGGACATTATCGTGAACTTTTTGAACAAATTTCTAAACAAGGCTTTGTAAAAGTTAGAGTTGATGGCGAAATTAAAGAAATAGAAAAAGGAATGCGTTTAGACAGGTATAAAACGCATGATATAGAAGTTGTAATTGATAGATTATTAATTAATGAATCTGCAGAAAGCCGCTTAGAGGAAACCATAAAAACAGCCTTATATTCTGGTAATAACATTATGATGGTTATCGATATTGATGACGAAAAACCTCGATATTTTAGCCGTGAATTAATGTGCCCAACATCCGGAATTGCATATCCTAATCCTGAGCCAAATAATTTTTCATTTAACTCGCCAAAAGGAGCTTGCGATACGTGCAATGGACTAGGAATCAATAATGAAATCAACTTAAAAAAAGTAATTCCTGATAATAGTATTTCTATAAAAAAGGGTGGAATTATCCCTTTAGGAGAAGAAAAAAGTAGCTGGATTTTTAAACAAATTCAGAATATTGCAGAACGCTATCAGTTTAAACTTACAGATGCAATTAAAGACATTCCAAAAGAAGCTTTAGACATTATTTTAAATGGTGGCAATGAATCTTTTGCCATAGAATCTAAAACCGTTGGGGTAACTAGAAATTACAAAATTGACTTTGAAGGTATTTTGGCTTTTATCAGCAATCAATATATAAATGCAGAAAGCACGAGTATAAAACGCTGGGCAAAAGCTTTTATGGATGAAGTTCCTTGCGCTGCTTGTGAAGGAAAAAGATTAAAAAAAGAAGCACTTCATTTTAAAATTACCGACAAAAACATTAGTGATTTAGCCCAATTAGATATTACTGAATTGGCTAAATGGTTTGCAAACATTGAAAAAGATTTATCAGAAAAACAATTAATTATTGCCTCAGAAATTATCAAAGAAATAAGAACTAGAATTCAGTTTTTGTTAGATGTTGGTTTAGATTATTTAACCTTAGATAGAACTTCGAAATCGCTGTCTGGAGGAGAAGCACAGAGAATTCGTTTGGCTACTCAAATTGGATCGCAATTAGTTGGCGTTTTATACATTTTAGATGAACCAAGTATTGGTTTGCATCAAAGAGATAATCAGAAATTAATAGATTCTTTACTTAAATTACGTGATATTGGAAACTCTGTTTTAGTTGTTGAACACGACAAAGACATGATGGAACACGCAGATTTTGTGTTCGATATTGGTCCTGGAGCAGGAAGACATGGCGGGCAAATTGTTAGCGAAGGAACTTTTGAAGATTTAAAGAAACAAAATACGTTAACTGCAGATTATATAACTGGCCGAAAAGTTATTGCAGTACCTAAAGAACGTAGAGAAGGAAACGGAAAATTCATCAAACTAAAAGGAGCGTCAGGAAACAATTTAAAAAATGTTTCTGTTGAATTTCCTCTTGGAAAAATGATTTGTGTTACGGGAGTTTCTGGAAGTGGAAAATCGACCTTAATTAACGAAACTTTGTATCCTATTTTAAATGCTCATATCTATAGAGGTGTTAAAAAACCAATGCCTTATAAAAAAATTGAAGGTTTAGAACATGTTGATAAAGTAATTGATATTGATCAATCACCGATTGGTAGAACTCCTAGATCAAATCCTGCAACGTATACTGGCACTTTTTCTGAAGTTAGAAGCTTATTTGCAAAAACTGCAGAAGCGGCAATTCGTGGTTATAAACCTGGAAGGTTTTCTTTTAATGTAAAGGGCGGTCGCTGTGAAACCTGTCAAGGTGGCGGAGTTAGAGTAATAGAAATGAACTTTTTACCAGACGTGCAAGTAGAATGTGAAACTTGCCAAGGAAAACGTTTTAACAGAGAAACTTTAGAAATTAGGTACAAAGGAAAATCAATTTCGGATGTTTTAAACATGACCATTGAAGATGCTACCAATTTCTTTGAGTTGATTCCTAAAATACATAGAAAATTAAAAACAATTAAAGATGTTGGCTTGGGCTACATTACACTTGGTCAGCAATCTACCACGCTTTCTGGTGGTGAAGCGCAACGTATAAAACTGGCATCAGAATTATCTAAAAGAGACACCGGAAACACTTTTTATATTTTAGATGAACCCACAACAGGACTTCATTTTGAAGATATTAGAGTTTTGATGGATGTTTTAAATAAATTAGCCGATAAAGGAAATACTGTTTTAATTATTGAGCATAATTTAGACGTTGTAAAATTAGCAGATTACATTATTGATGTTGGTATGGAAGGCGGTAAAAAAGGCGGCTCTATTTTATGCACAGGAACTCCAGAAGAAGTTGCCAAACATAAAAAAAGTTATACCGCCCAATTTTTGAAGAAAAAACTTGAAACCTCTTATTTATAACCGATTAATATATCTTTTGATTTTAATACCTTTTCAACATAACTTTTAAAGTCTATATACTCATTTTGGGAAATATCACTTAAATCTGTGGCTGCTGCAATTGTTATTTGTAATTGGTTTTCTGAAACAGCCTTATAAATAACTTCGAAAGTATGTTTTTTGTATGTAAACTTTTTGTTTTCGGGTATTTCTATGAACTTTTTGCCCGTCGGGATTTCTAAATTATAAATAGTATTATAAAAATTTGAGTTTTCATAACTTTGATAATCTATTGCATATTTTCTTTCTTCTAAACTAATAATACCCGCATTGTATCCATGCGAAACTATTGGTAATTTAAAAAAAGTCATAGCCCCCATTTCATTCATTTTATCATTTAAATGCACTTTAGTGGTGTAGGATAAAAATTCAGTTCCTTTTTGTGCAGAAATATTCTGAATCGTATCTAAAACCAGCCCCTCAACTATTCTTTGATTAAAATCTTGTAAAATATCTTCTTTAACCAATTCGAAATTATCCTGATTTAAAATATCCTTGGAAGCACCATCAATTAAACCATTTTCATTTCTTAAGATTTCATTGGTAATTAAAAGTTCTATTGATTTTTCATACTCCTTTTAAGATTTTGTAAAAGTATTATACGCCTCTTTATTGTTGTTTTCTAACATACTATTCCAATAATTATTAGAATTATATTGAGCACTTACATTAAATACAGTAAAAAAAGGAAGATTATTCCTATTGAAAAATTAGCAATTTTCATAAATAAATTTTAATTTTTAATTGAACAAATTTAAAATATTTTGGTAAACATATCTCTTCTCTTAATTAATTTCTTAAAAAAAGAACTAATTTAGCACGCTTTCTTATTAAAAAATAAGATTTAAAAATTACCTATTTATGACAAATGACGATAGAAAAATAAAAGAAAAACTGAAACAAAAAACCTGGAACGAAATAAAAACAAAAGATTCTTGGGCTATATTTAAAATTATGGCAGAATTTGTTAATGGGTACGAACGTTTAAGTAAAATTGGCCCCTGTGTTTCTATATTTGGTTCTGCGCGTACAAAACCAGATCACCCTCATTATATACTAGCAGAAGAAGTTGCTTTTAAATTAACGCAAAATGGTTTTGGAGTTATTACTGGTGGTGGACCAGGAATTATGGAAGCTGGTAATAAAGGTGCAAATAGAGGAAAAGGAGTTTCTGTTGGTTTAAATATAGAGTTACCTTTTGAGCAACACGACAATCCTTGGATTGATAGAGGTAAAAGTTTGGATTTCGATTACTTTTTTGTTCGTAAAGTAATGTTTGTAAAATATTCTCAAGGTTTTGTTGTAATGCCTGGTGGTTTTGGAACTATGGATGAACTTTTTGAAGCAATTACTTTAATACAAACTAAAAAGATTGGTCGTTTTCCTATTGTGCTAGTGGGATCAAAATTTTGGGGAGGTTTAATGGATTGGATTAAAAATACACTCATAGAAGAAGGTAATATTAGTGCAGAAGATTTAAATCTTTTTAGAATTGTTGACACGGCAGATGAAGCTGTAGAACACTTGAATAAATTCTATGGAAAATATAAATTAAAGCCAAATTTTTAAATTTAATATTTTATTTTCGTCCATCAAAATTTATGAGACTCTAATTTGAAAAACTACTTTAACATCATTGTATTTTGTTTTTTAATATCTGTAATTTCGTTTGCACAAGAGAACAAAATTTCTATAAAATCAACTTTTAACCCTGATAAGGATGAGTTATTAATACAACAAGAAATTGTTTTTTATAACTCATCCGATTCTATCTTGACAAACATTTACCTTCATAATTGGGCAAATAGTTTTAGAGATAGAAAAACGCCCTTGTCAAAAAGATTAATCAAAGATTTTAGGAAGAATTTATATTTTGCTAATGAAAAGGCTTTAGGGGAAACAACCATAAAAAACCTAAGTGTAAACTACGAAAATACAGGATTTTTTGAAGTAGAAAAACATGCAGACATCATCAATGTGCCTTTGTTGAAATCCTTAAAACCAAAGGATAGTGCGCAAATAGAGATAACATATATTGTAAAAATTCCGAGTGCCGCGTTTACATCCTACGGTAAAACGAAAGAAGGTTATCATTTGCGTTTTTGGTATATAACTCCGGCAGTTTACAATAATGGTTGGCAATTAATGAGCAACTTAAATATTGATGATTTGTATGAATGTCCAACCGATTTTATTGTTGAAATTGATGTTCCAAAAAATTATGTTGTAGAGAGTAATCTATATGAATACAAAACAGAAAAAGAAAATTTTACGAATTATTATTTAATTGGTAAAAACAAAACTGATATTATTCTAAGTATAAATAAAACCAGGCAACTAAAAACTTTTAAAACCAAAAGCACCACAGTTTATACAGATCTTTTTCCTCTTGAAATTGACTACGATGCTGCTACGAACATTTTAAATAGAGAGTTGCTTTTTATAGAAAAATTCTTGGGCAAATATCCGCATAATGAAATTTATGTAGACAAAATTACACAGTCGAAGGATCCAGTGTATGGTTTAAGTCAATTACCCAGCTTTTTGCGTCCTTTTTCTGATTCTTTTAAATGGGATGTTACCATGTTTAAAGCGTTAAGCAGAAAATATATTGAGAATACTTTACTCCTAAACAAAAGAGATGATTATTGGATTTTAGACGGATTACAAAATTATTTAATGTTAGAATATGTTCAAGAATTTTATCCAGATACTAAGTTATTGGGCGAAATATCTAACAAATGGTTTTTAAAAAATTATCATATTTCAAAACAAAATTTTAATGATAAATATCCTTTAATACATCAGTTCGTTTCAAGAACATTTTTAGACCAAGCATTGACAACATCGGCCGATTCTTTATCAAACTTTAACAGAAAAATAGCGAGTAAATACAAAGCTGGATTGGGTTTTAGATATTTAAAAGGTTATTTAGGAGACAGTATTTTAAATAGCAGCATTAAAGAATTTTATCAAAATCATAGTACAAAAACAATTTCTAGTGCAGATTTTAGAAAAATACTTTCATCAAAAACCAGCAAAGAAATTGATTGGTTTTTCAACGATTTTATAAAAACTAATAAAAAAATAGATTATACAATTGATGATGTTTTAGTAAAAGGCGACAGTTTAGAAGTAACCATCAGAAACAAGAGAAATATTACCGCCCCTGTTTTACTTTATGGTCTAAAAGACAAAGAAATTAAATATAAAAGATGGTTTACAGACATCGAAAATTCAAAAACAGTTACCATTCCTAAAGAAGATTTTAATAAAGTTTCTTTAAATTATGAAGACTTATATCCTGAGTTAAATACATTAGATAATTGGAAAAGTTTAGAAAATAAAATATTTAATAAACCCTTAAAGTTTACATTAATAAAAGATATTCAAGACCCTTATTATACGCAAATATTTTATCAACCAGATGTTAATTACAACTTTTACAACGGTATTATTTTAGGTGTTAAGCTGCACAACAAACCTTTAATTAAAAGAAATTTAGAGCTCAAATTCGCACCTTCTTACGCTACAAAAAGTAATACTGTAATTGGTAAGTTTTCTGCATTATACAATCAATATTTAGAAGAAACTAAAGTTTACAAAATAATGTACGGAATTTCTGGTGTTACGTTAGATTATGCTCCAGAGTTATCTTACCGAGCTTTTGTTCCTTTTGTAAATATCGTTTTTAAAAGAAAATCGTTAAGAGATGCCACTTCAGAATCTTTAATAGCAAAATTGGTTCATATTGATAAAGAAGTTGCACCAACAGCAATTAGAACAGATCTAGATAATTACAGCATTTTTAATTTAAGTTATAATTATGTGAACCCTGATATCATTAAAGAATTTAGGTATAATTTCAGTTTAGAAGCTGCTGAAAAATTTTCTAAACTTGCTGTCGATTTAAGGTTTCGTTCTTTATCAACTTCAGATACACAATTAGATTTTAGATTTTTTGCGGGTGCTTTTTTAAATAACAAAACAGAAGGAGATTATTTTAGTTTTGGTTTAGACAGAGCCAATGACTATTTATTTCAGCTTAATTATTATGGACGATCGGAAGACACCGGTTTTTTTAGCAAACAATTTATTATCGCTGAAGGCGGATTTAAATCAGTTTTACCCACAAGATTTGCAAATCAATACATGTTTGCTTTTAATTCTAGTTTTGGTTTATGGCGATGGATTGAATTTTATAATGATGTTGCTTTTCTAAAAAATAAAAACAATCCTATTTACTTTGGATATAATAACGGAATCCGATTTAATTTCGTTCACAATATATTTGAAGTTTATTTTCCTTTATATTCAAATAATGGATGGGAAATCTCTCAAGGAGCTTATCCGCAAAAAATTAGATTTACATTAACTGCCGATGTAAATTCGATTTATAATTTCTTTAGAAGAGGATTCTTATAATATTCAAACAAATTAAATTGTTTTGTGTAATTCCTAACAAAACATGTATTTATGTTAATTTCGTTAACGTATTCTCAAACAATCAAGATATTTTTAAATATCGATTAAAAAAACTATCTTTGCAATAGTTAAAAAACTCACAAAACCATGCTGAAAGAAAAGGTTGCTTCTAATACTCAGGAAATTACATTTAATGATTTTAAAACCGAGGTACTAAATGACTACCGAATTGCGAAAGTTAGCAGAGAATGCAGCTTGTTAGGACGCCGAGAAGTTTTAACTGGTAAAGCAAAATTCGGAATTTTTGGCGACGGAAAAGAAGTTCCGCAATTAGCTATGGCAAAAGCCTTTAAAAAAGGTGATTTTAGATCTGGTTATTATAGAGATCAAACTTTAATGATGGCAATTGGCGAATTAACTGCACAGCAATTTTTTGCAGGCTTATATGGGCACTCAGATATTAAAGAAGATCCAATGTCGGCTGGTAGACAAATGGGAGGACATTTTGCAACTCATAGTTTACATGAAAATGGAAGCTGGAAAAACTTAACTGAACAATACAATTCTAGTGCAGATATCTCCCCTACAGCAGGTCAAATGCCACGATTATTAGGATTAGCGCAAGCATCAAAAATTTATAGAAACGAAAAAAGTGTGCAACATAAAACTAAGTTTTCTAAAAACGGAAATGAAGTTGCTTGGGGCACAATTGGGAATGCAAGCACAAGTGAAGGCGTTTTTTTTGAAACCATAAATGCTGCCGGAGTTTTACAAGTGCCAATGGTTATGAGTATTTGGGATGATGAATATGGAATTTCAGTACACGCAAAACATCAAACTACAAAAGAAAATATTTCAGAAATTTTAAAAGGTTTTCAAAGAGAAAATGATACAAATGGATATGAAATATTTGTTATAAATGGTTGGGATTATGTAAAATTGGTTGATGTATATCAAAAAGCAGCAAAAATTGCTAGAGAAGAACATGTGCCCGTTTTAATTCATGTTAAAGAATTAACACAGCCGCAAGGTCATTCAACTTCTGGATCTCACGAAAGATATAAAGACAAAGAAAGATTGCAATGGGAACAAGACCACGATTGTATTGCGAAAATGCGAAAATGGATTTTAAACTTTGAATTAGAAACAGAAACAGGAGATATTTTACGTTTTGTAGATTCTGAAGAAGAGCTACTAATCATAGAAAAAGAAGTTAAAAAAGAAGTTACAGAAGCCAAAAGAAACGCTTGGAATGCCTATTTAAATGAAATAAAAGCAGAACTTTTAATCGCTGCAGAAATACTTGAAAATGTTGCCAGCAAAAGTGTTAACGGAACGTTTATCAATAAGCACAAAAATGATTTATTAGCAACGGCAGAACCAACAAGAAAAGAGATTATATCTTCTGCTAGAAAATGTTTACGATATTTAAAAGAGGAGCATTTTGGCGCAAAAATAGAATTACAAAATTTCATAAAAGCGTCTGTAAATGAAGGCTATAAAAGATACTCAACACATTTAGTAAATGATTCTGATTCAAGTGTGCTAAATGAAGTAGAAAGAAAACCAATCTATTCCCCAGAAAAGAATTTAGTGGATGCAAGAATTATTATGAGAGATAATTTTAATGCTATTCTTAAAAAACATCCTGATGTTCTAATTTTTGGTGAAGATACAGGTCTTATTGGTGATGTAAATCAAGGATTGGAAGGGCTTCAAGACAAATATGGAGACATTAGAGTTTCGGATACTGGTATACGAGAAGCAACCATTATTGGTCAAGGTATTGGTTTAGCAATGAGAGGATTGAGACCAATTGCAGAAGTACAATATTTAGATTACTTATTGTATGCATTGCAAATAATGAGTGATGATTTAGCTACTTTACGTTACAGAACTTTTGGCAAACAAAAAGCACCTTTAATTATCAGAACTAGAGGTCATCGTTTAGAAGGTATTTGGCATGCAGGTTCACCAATGGGCGGAATTATAAATAATATTAGAGGAATTCATGTTTTGGTTCCTAGAAATATGACAAAAGCTGCTGGTTTTTACAACACCTTATTAGAAGGCGATGATCCGGCTGTAGTAATAGAATGTTTAAATGGTTATCGTTTAAAAGAAGAATTACCAACAAATTTAGGGGATTTTAAAACTCCGATAGGAGTGGTAGAAACTATAAAAGAAGGTACAGATATTACCGTTGTTTCTTACGGATCTACTTTGCGATTGGTGGAAGAAGCTGCAAAAGATTTAGCACAAGACGGAATTGAAGTAGAAATTATTGATGCGCAAAGTTTATTGCCATTTGATTTAAATCACGATTGTGTAAAGAGTTTAGCAAAAACAAATAAATTAATTGTTATTGATGAAGATGTACCTGGTGGCGCATCCGCATATATTTTACAAGAGATTTTAGAAAATCAAAATGGCTATCAATATTTAGACAGCAAACCAACTACATTAACCGCAAAAGCTCACAGACCTGCTTACGGTACAGATGGTGATTATTTTTCTAAACCTTCTGCAGAAGATATTTTTGAAAAAATATACGATATTATGCATGAGTTTAATCCGAATAGATTTAAAAGTTTGTATTAAAATAATTATACTTCACTTAATTTTAAGTGATTGAATGTTAAGTTGTCTATAGGTTTAAAAAGGAATTCTTCAGGAATTAGAAGGTTATTAAGTTCCCTATTTAGAACAAATTAATGTTGTTTCTTTACAAACTCCGAGATATCTTCAAACTCTAAAATATCATCTTTAGCGTATTTTTCGATCTCCCTATTTATTATCCCTATTTAAATTGCTCTTCTATCTAATTTTGATCCAAAAGGATCATGATCTGGATCCCATTGTAATCTTATATCTGATTTTTTTTACTTTATTTTGACAATCTTCTCTGTTGACATGCATATCAGTTTGATAACTTGAATATATATTAAGAAAGAATAATTTATACCCGTTGTGCATTTAAACAATTTAAAAGTCAATATTGTTTAAATGCACAACGGGTTTGAAATTTCTAATTTTAACAAAATCCATAAGTTAAAATATACTCATTTATATTACTTTTAACTATTAAAAATAATCCACTTATGAAAAAACTATTACTATGCTGCTTAATTTTAGCATTTACATTTACATCAGAAATAAATGCACAGCGAAAAAAATCAAAAAAAGATAAAAACGAGCAAACTACAGCAAAACCAGAAAAAAGTAAAACCCCGAAATATGATGATTTTATAACATCAAAAACAAAAACAGACGATGGTGTTTTTAAAGTTCATGAAACTAATAATCAATTTATATACGAAATTCCGAAATCATTTTTAGGGAAAGAAATGTTATTGGTAACAAGAATTAAAGAACTTCCTGCAGGTTTAGGTGGCGGTTATGTAAATGCTGGATCCAAAATAAATACACAAGTTATTGTTTGGGAACAATTCAAAAATAAAATTTTATTAAAAGTAAAATCATACAATGCTGTTGCGAACGATTCTTTGCCAATTTACAAATCGGTAGTTGCAAATAACCTAGAACCAATCATTTATGCTTTTGAAATTAAAACTCAAAATACAGATTCTACGGCAGTTTTAGTGGATGTTTCAGATTTCTTTTCTTCAGATGTTAAAGCAATTACAGGCTTGCCAGATTCTTTTAGAAAAACCTACAAAGTAAAAAAACTAGATGCTTCTAGAAGTTTTATCAACAGTATAAAAAGTTATCCTAACAACATCGAAGTTATTCAAGATTTTACTTTTGATGCAGATGAACCCCCAAGTAACTCCTCAACAAATACGATTACTTTACGCGTAAATCAATCGATGATTTTATTACCAGAAGATAAAATGATGCCAAGAGTTTACGACAAAAGAGTCGGTTATTTTTCTCTAGGAAGTGTAGATTATGGCTCTGAAGCTTTAAAAGCTGATGATAAAAGATATATTAAGCGTTGGCGTTTAGAACCAAAAGATTTGGCTGCTTATAATCGCGGAGAATTGGTGGAACCTATAAAACCAATTGTATATTATTTAGATCCTGCAACCCCAGACAAATTAAAAAAATACATCAAACAAGGTGTAGACGATTGGCAAAAAGTGTTTGAAACTGCTGGTTTTAAAAATGCAATTATGGCAAAATATGCTCCAACTGAGCAGGAAGATCCCGAATTTAGCATGGAAGATGTTCGCTATTCTTCTATAAGATATGTAGCAAGTACCACAAGAAATGCAACCGGACCAAGTGTTTCTGATCCAAGAACCGGCGAAATAATTGAAAGCGATATTATTTGGTATCATAATCATTTGCGTTCTTACAGAAATAGGTATTTATTAGAAACTGGCGCAGCGAATCCGTCTGCAAGAACTTTAGATACGCCTGCAGAAGAAATTGGCGAAATGATGCGAATGGTAATTTCGCACGAAGTTGGCCATGCATTGGGTTTACCACACAATATGGCCGCAAGTTATGCCTATCCCGTAGATTCATTGCGTTCTGGAACTTTTACGCAGAAAATGGGAATTGCAGCCACAATTATGGATTATGCTCGTTACAATTATGTTGCACAACCGGGCGATAAAAACATCCGATTTATTCGTCAATTAGGGCCTTATGACCATTATGCTATTAATTGGGGATATCGTAAAATTCCGAATATTAAAGACCCAGAACAAGAAGTAAACACATTGGATAAATGGATTGAAGAAAAGGGAGATGACCCAATATACCGATTTGGTGGCGAACGTTTTGATCCTTCTGCACAAACTGAAGGCATTGGAAATGATCAAGTAAAAGCTTCTACATACGGAATAAAAAATCTAAAAATTGTGGCGGAAAACTTACCAAATTGGACTTCAGATCAAACCAATAATTATGAAGATTTATCTGAATTGTATGGCGAATTGCTAAGTGTCTGGAGCAGATATGTTGGTCATGTTTCTGGCAATATTGGCGGAGTTTACGAATTCAATAAAAAACCAAATCAGGCAGGAAATATTTACATTCCTGTAACGAAAGAAAAACAAAAAGAGTCTTTAATTTGGCTTCAAAAAAATGCTTTTGAAACACAAGATTGGTTAGTAGCTAAAAGTATATTAACCAACTTTAAAGAAGATGGATATGCAGATTTAATGTTGAGTTTACAAAACAGACAATTGTATTCATTATTAAACCCAAATACCTTAAAAAGAATGATTGATGCTGAAGTAATTCAGGATGATTACTATGCAGCTTCAGATATGATTAGAGATTTGAGAACAGGTATTTTTACAGAAGCAAATTATGTGAAAAATGTAGATCTTTTTAGACGTAATTTACAAAAGTCTCTTATTGATAGATTAGGGGTTCTGTTAGTTTCCAGTGAAACAAAAAACACTGATATTTCTTCAATAATAAGAGGAGAATTAGCAATGCTAGATTTTCAATTAACGATTGCCAAAAATAGAAGAATAAATAGAATAACAAAATACCATTACAGGGATTGCTTGGTAACTATTAAAGAAATTTTAGACCCGAAATAAATAAAAAAATAATTTAGTATACTATTATTATCATGACTTTAAAACCTGCTTTTAAGATGTTTTAAAATTACTGAATAAACACATAGCACTATGTTTTCTGTGTCCTATGTGGTCACAAAATAGTAAAATTAATAAAAATTATTTTCTCAATAAATTATTACCTATTGCACAATGCAAACAACGTTTCTTTGTGCAATAGTTGTTTTTAAGTTCTATTAAAGCCTGACTTTCCAGCGCATTTTGCGATTTGATTTTTAATACTGAAAACTGATCAATAATACTGTTTTTTTCTGATGATATTTGTTGGATTAAATGTAAAAGAGATTCTTCTTCCACTTCTCCTCTACTCCGTAAATAGACAAATTTTAAAGGAATAATTGTATTGATTAACAATAAATCAATAAATGATTTTGACAGCTTTTTTGTTGATTTTTTAGATTCACTTTCAAACGTATAATGTGTTTTCCAAAATTCTTGAATATCAAAAGAGAACAATTTGTAAAAATCTTCCTTTTTGCTAGTACTCATTAATTTTGAAAACAAATTCTGATGCGTAAAAAATAATGCTGCTAATTGAACAATTCTAATTGTTGGAAAATTTTGAGGTCGCATTCTAAAAAACTGAAAATTATTTCTAGAAATGGGTTGCAATTTATACTTATGCTTCAAATATTCATATTCGCTTTTTAATGAAGAAAAATATTCACACTGAATATCTTCCTCAAAAAAACCAGCTTGACCAAAAAATAAAGCAATTAATTTTTGTTCGTCAAAACGTTCTTTTCTAACCACAGAAAAGTCAATAGATTTTGCCAATTGTAAAAACGAATCTCCATTTACTTTTAATCCGAAGTTTTTTGCAATTAGCTGAAATAAAACAGCTTCAAAATCATGATTTGCTTGTGCTAATAGTTCTTTAATAAAAACTGATTTCTGCTCTAATCGCTCAAAATATAAACGTTCTAACCAATTATTAATTAAAAACTTAGGAATATTTTGAATTTGTTTATCGCAAGGAATCCAATTTTGTTTGCTATAAATTAAACGATTATAATTTGTTAATAATTTTTCGTCAACAAAATTCTTAAGCTCAAAAGTGGGCAAAGGTTGGTTGTTTTTCATATAAATAATGGAATCATATTCCCAAACAACATGTAAAATTACAGCCTCAAAATTGACGTCTTCTTCATGTTTATGCAAATACCAATCAGAAGATTTTACATGCATTTCAACATTTCCTGCCCAAAATTGCTTATTTATTTTTAGTTGAGCGTTTAAAAAATCGGGTCCAGAATTTTTATTATGAATTCCTGATTTTAAAATAGCTATTTCCTGATGATCGGTTGTAAATAAATCTCTTTTAGAAAATAGTTTAAATTGCCAGATATGGTACAAAAATTCTTCTGTCATGCTTTTTTGTTTAAAGTTACAAAAAAATTTATTTCCTCATAAATTTTACCAATACAAATAGAATTTTTAGTACTAATTATTCATTTATTTTTGCAGTCTAAAATAATAAAATGAATTCAATCGAAAGTTTACAATGGCGATATGCAGTTAAAAAGTTTAATGAAAATAAATCACTTTCAAAAACACAAATAAATACGTTAAAAGAAGCTTTTAATTTAACAGCGACTTCATACGGTTTACAACCTTTAAAATTAGTTGTAATTAAAAATAAAGATATTCAAAAAGAATTAGTTGCACATTCTTGGAATCAGCAGCAAGTAGTAAGTGCGTCGCATCTTTTAGTAATTTGCATCCCAACAAAATACAGTGCTGAGGAAGTAGAAAATTACTTTAAATTAGTGAAACAAATTAGAGAAACTCCGGATGTAGTAATCAATCCGTTTAAGAAATTTTTGACCGCTGAAATTGAGAAAAAAACACCAGCGGAATTATTGATTTGGAATAAGAATCAAGCCTATTTAGCTTTAGGAAATTTATTAACGGTTTGTGCTGCTGAACAAATAGATTCTTGTCCGATGGAAGGATTTGTTCCCGAAAAATATGATGAAATATTAAAATTAGGTGCTCATAATTTAACTTCGATTTTGGTTTTACCAGTTGGTTTTAGAGCTGATGATGATTATATGAAAGATCTAAAAAAAGTGCGTAGAAATATCGAAGATGTAATTATCGAAATAAATTAAGCATCCACTAAAATATAATATACCTTCTTTAAACAGAAGGTTTTTTTTTGGGCTTCAAAAATTGTACTTTTGTAGCATAAATTTTAAGAAAAAATCATCATGAGTCAAGACATAAGAAACCAAGAACCAACAATAGTTTGGAACCATTTTGCCGATTTAAATGCGGTTCCTCGTCCTTCAAAAAAAGAAGAAAGAGTTATTCAGTTTATGGTTGATTTTGGCAAAAAACTGCATTTAGAAACTTTTGTTGATAAGGTTGGTAATGTCATCATTAAAAAGCCCGCAAGTTCTGGAATGGAAAATAGGAAAACAATTGTGATGCAAGGTCACTTAGACATGGTGCACCAAAAAAATTCTGATACCATTTTTGATTTTGATAAAGAAGGAATTAAAATGTTTGTGGATGGTGATTGGATTAAAGCAGAAGGCACCACTTTAGGTGCGGACAATGGTTTAGGCGTTGCTGCAATAATGGCTGTTTTGTCATCCAATGAAATTGTACACCCAAAAATTGAAGCATTATTTACTGTTGATGAAGAAACAGGAATGACTGGCGCAATGGGTTTAGAAGGTGGCGTTTTAGAAGGCGAAATCTTACTAAATTTAGACACAGAAGAAGATGATGAAATTGGAATAGGCTGTGCCGGCGGCGTTGATGTTACTGCAACAAGAACTTACTTAGAGGAAGAAACTCCCGGAAACACGACCGCTTTTTCAATTGTTGTAAAAGGTTTAAATGGTGGGCATTCTGGAATGGATATCATAAAAGGTCTAGGAAATGCGAACAAAATTATGAATCGTATTTTGTTTGATGGTTTTGCTAATTTTGGTGTAAGAATTTCTGAAATAAATGGAGGAAGTTTGCGGAATGCAATTCCTAGAGAAAGCGCTGCAACTATTGTAGTTGACAACATTTCTAAAGAACCTTTTTTGTTTGAAACGAATGAACTTATTAACAATATAAAGGAAGAGTTTTCAACATTAGAAACGAATTTATTAATTGAAATTCAAGAAGTTACATCACCTAAAATGGTAATGGACTTAGGAGTTCAAGAAGGATTTACAAAAGCAATTTACGCTGCTTTAAATGGCGTTTATAGAATGAGTCCGGATGTTCAAGGATTGGTTGAAACCTCAAATAATATTGCAAGAATTATTTTAAAAGATGGCGCTATTAAAGTAGGTTGCTTAGCACGATCCTCATCAGAAACAAACAAATGGGATTTAGCAAACTCTTTACGTTCTTGTTTTGAATTGGCAGGTTTTGAAGTTGACCTTTCTGGAACGTATCCTGGTTGGCTACCAAATTTGAATTCCGAAATTTTAAAAATTGTTTCTACTGTTTATAACGATTTATTTAAAGAAAATCCAAAAGTTGCAGCCTGTCATGCAGGATTAGAATGTGGGATTTTAGGTCAAAATTATCCAGAAATAGATATGGTTTCTTTTGGACCAACGATTAGAGGAGCGCATTCTCCAGATGAAAGAGCACAAATTTCATCAACCCAAAAATTCTGGAAATTGTTACTTGAAATCCTTAAAAATATCCCTAAAAAGAACGCTTAGACGATACTTAAATTTTGATTAAAAACGGCAAAGTTTCATCCTTTAAAATTGTTTAAAAACTTTAACACCACAAATTTAAATTACTTATTATCAGTATTTTAAAAATTTATATTTTTGTTAACATCTTTCATTTTATTAAAAGATAATAAATTGTAATTTTACTCCCTAAAAATATCATTTTTTAATGGGCAAAATAATTGCAATCGCAAATCAAAAAGGTGGTGTAGGTAAAACTACAACAAGCATAAATTTAGCAGCTTCTTTAGGAGTTTTAGAAAAAAAAGTTCTTCTAATAGATGCTGATCCTCAAGCGAATGCGTCTTCTGGGTTAGGGATAACTGTTGATGGAGTAGAAATTGGAACGTATCAAGTTTTAGAGCACACTGCTTCTGCAAAAGATGTTATTGTAAAAACGACCTCTCCTAACGTTGACCTTATTCCCGCTCATATAGATTTAGTTGCTATAGAAATTGAATTGGTTGATAAGCAGGACAGAGAATATATGCTTAGAAAAGCATTAGTTGAGATAAAAGATGAGTATGATTATATTTTAATTGATTGTGCACCCTCTTTAGGTTTAATAACTTTAAACTCTTTGGTTGCCGCTGATTCAGTAATTATACCTATTCAATGTGAATATTTTGCATTAGAAGGTTTAGGAAAATTATTAAATACAATAAAAAGTATTCAAAGAATTCATAATCCAGACCTTGATATTGAAGGTTTATTATTGACCATGTTCGATTCTCGTTTACGTTTATCAAATCAAGTGGTTGATGAAGTTAGAAAGCATTTTTCTAGCATGGTTTTTGACACAATTATTAGAAGAAATACACGTTTAGGAGAAGCGCCTAGTTATGGTGAAAGCATTATTGCTTACGACGCCACTAGTAAAGGTGCTGTAAACTACTTAAATTTAGCTCAAGAAATTATAAAAAAGCATAGGTAAATGGCAAAAGCAACCAAGAAACAAGCTTTAGGAAGAGGATTATCTGCTTTATTACAAGAATCATCAAATATCAATTCTGCATCAGATAAAAATGCAGACAAAGTTGTGGGAAGTATTATTGAAATTGAATTAAGTTCAATTGATATGAATCCTTTTCAACCAAGAACTTATTTTGATGAGGAGTCTTTGCGTGAACTAGCAAGTTCTATTAGAGAATTAGGTGTGATTCAGCCAATTACAGTTCGAAAATTAGAAGGAAATAAATTCCAATTAGTTTCTGGAGAACGTCGTTTTAGAGCATCAAAATTAATAGGAAGCACTACAATTCCTGCGTATATTAGACTTGCCAACGACCAAGAAATGCTAGAAATGGCTTTGGTTGAAAACATTCAGCGTAAAAATTTAGATCCAATTGAAGTAGCACTTTCTTACCAACGTTTAATTGATGAAATTCAATTGACACAAGAAGATTTGAGCATGCGAGTTGGTAAAAAACGTTCAACCGTAACGAATTACTTACGCTTGTTAAAATTAGATCCAATTTTACAAACCGGTATGAGAGATGGCTTTATATCCATGGGTCATGGTCGTGCAATGATTAATGTTGAGAACACTGAAGATCAATTAGCTATTTACGAGAAAATTTTAAGAGAAAAATTATCCGTAAGACAAACAGAAGATTTAGTTAAAATATTAAAATTTGGCGCCATTGCAAAACCAAAAAGAAAATTACACCTCCTTATATAAAGGACAGTTTAAAAGATATTGGTGATTATTTTGGCCACAAAATAGACATTACAGTAGGTACTAATGGTAAAGGAAAAATTTCAATTCCTTTTCATTCAGAAGAAGATTTTAACCGAATAAAAAACTTATTAAAATAAGTGTTTTTTAAAAAAACATATTAATTCTTGCAATCGCATTTTATTCTGCTACTTTTTTTGCGCAAAAAGATTCTACAGGAGTAAAATTGAAAGATATAAAAATTAAAGGAAATATAAGCACTACAGAAGGTGTTTACAATCCTCTATCACCTTCTAAAGCAGCATTTTATTCCGCAATTTTTCCAGGAATGGGCCAGATGTATAATGAAAAATATTGGAAAGCACCAATTGTTTGGGCGGCTTTAGCGATACCAACGTATTATTATCAGGTAAATAATAGCGCTTATAAACGTTTCAGAACAGCTTATAAGTTGCGAAAAAATGGTTTGCAAGACGAGTTTACATCGGATAATGGAATCTCTTCTGTTTCTTTGCAAACTTTAGAAACGGCACAAAAACAATTAAGAGAAAATAGGGATATGTCTTTATTATCTGGGGTAATTATTTACATATTACAAATTGTTGAAGCCAGTGTAAATGCACATTTGCTTCAATTTAATACGGATGATAATTTATCATTTAAACCTGCACTAATAATGAATCCCATTAGATTTGAAACACCTTCTGTTGGATTGGTAATAAAATATAACTTTTAAAATGAAAATTGCACTTTTAGGTTACGGCAGAATGGGAAAAGAGATTGAAAAAATTGCAATCTCTAGAGGTCATGAAATAGTAATTAAAAAAGATGTTGATGACGAAATTGAAATTACTTTAGCTGATGTAGCTATCGATTTTAGTGTTCCGAATTCAGCATTTAACAATATTTCAAATTGTTTAAACAACAATGTTCCCGTAATTTCTGGAACTACAGGTTGGTTAGAGAACTATAAAGACGCAGTTGCGTTGTGTAAAGAAAAAAAGGGCGCATTTATTTATGCATCTAATTATAGTTTAGGCGTAAATATATTTTTTGAACTAAACAAACAACTCGCTAAAATGATGAATACCATTGAAGGTTATAACATTTCTATGGAAGAAATTCATCACACATTAAAGTTAGACGCTCCTAGCGGAACAGCTATAACTTTAGCTGAAGGAATTATAGAAAACTCGTCTAAAAATAATTGGGAATTAGGAGAAAAAACATCCGAAGAAAACATCGCAATTGTGGCAAAAAGAATTCCAGATGTGCCAGGAACACACACTGTTTGTTATGAGTCTGAAGTTGATACCATAGAAATTAAACATACAGCTCACAGCAGAAAAGGATTTGCTTTAGGCGCTGTGATTGCCGCAGAATGGATTGCAGATAAAACTGGCGTTTTTTCTATGGAAGATGTGTTAAACATCCGTTAAATACTGTAACAAATTTTCAGTTCTACGCCTTATAAATATTAAAATTCCATCCTTTCAAAGGATTTTAAAAATATTGAAATTATGACATATACTCAATGGTTTATCTTTTTTTTAGCGGTACAAGTGCTACATTTTTTAGGAACTTGGAAACTCTATGTAAAAGCAGGTAGAAAAGCTTGGGAAGCTGCCTTGCCAATTTATAACGGAATTGTTTTAATGCAGATTATAAACAGACCAAAATGGTGGATTATTCTATTATTTATTCCTATTGTAAACTTATTAATGTTTCCTGTTATTTGGATTGAAACAATTAGAACTTTTGGTTTTTACAAGAAATTAGATTCCCTTTTAGCAATTGTAACTTTAGGGTTGTATATTTTTTATATCAACTATGCAACAGACGCAAAATACAATGCAGAAAGAAGTGTAAAACCGCAGTCTGAACTTGGCGAATGGGTAAGTTCTATCGCGTTTGCCATTATTGCTGCAACTTTAGTACATACCTATTTTATGCAGCCTTTTACAATACCGACTTCTTCATTAGAAAAATCTTTATTAGTTGGTGATTATTTATTTGTAAGCAAGTTTCATTATGGCGCAAGAGTACCGTCTACAGTAATTGCAGCTCCAATGGTGCATGATTCTTTGCCTTTCACGGGGACAGCTTCTTATCTTAAAAGACCACAATTACCTTACACTCGTTTGCCTGGTTTACAAAAAGTTAAAAATAATGATATTGTTTGTTTTAACTGGCCTGCCGATACTTTAGCAACAATGTGGGGAGATACTTCTGGAAAATTTACGTATAAACCTGTTGATAAAAAAACGAATTATGTAAAACGTTCCGTTGGTATTGCTGGCGATTCTCTTGAAATGAGAAATGGTTATTTTTACATTAACGGTAAAAAGAACATATTGCCTTACAGAGCAAAATTGCAATTTTATTATACCTTTGAATGTAAAGAACCAATCGATCAAAGCACTTATCCAAAGTTTTTATTAGATAAAGAAAGAACAGGCGTTTATAAGATTTTATCAGAATATTGGACTAATGATAAAGTGCAAGAAGCTATAAAACTAAATGGTAATCTTACCAAAATTGGCTCAGATTCATTATATACAGAAGTTGCCGGGGGTGTGAATCCTCAATTTGCACAGCGTTTAAAAATGATTAATATTGATAATAAGATCAACATTAATTTAACAAAAGAGGAAGTTGAAAGACTTGAAAAATATCCTCTTACCGTTTCTGTTAAAAAAATAAATCATGCGCCAGACAATGCTATTTTTCCTCACATAGAAAGTAATCAATGGAGCCAAGATAATTTTGGTCCTATTTACATTCCGAAAGCTGGAGCCACTGTAAAATTAGATACAGAATCTCTTCCTTTTTACAGGCAAATCATCAAAAATTATGAATACAATGATTTAGTCGTAAATGGGGATGATATTTTTATCAACGGAGAAAAAGCAGATTCGTATACCTTTAAACAAGACTATTTTTATATGATTGGAGATAACAGACATAACTCTTTAGATGCTCGTTATTTTGGTTATACCCCTTTTGACCACGTTTTAGGAAAACCAGTAATGATTTGGTTTAGTTGGGATGCAAATGCACCAAGTTTAACTGCTAAGTTAAAATCTATAAGATGGGATAGAATGTTTACAACTGTTGGTGGAGATGGAGAGCCTATTTCTTACAGATATTTTGTTTTGGCAATCATTGCGCTTTATATTGGGTGGAGTTTTTATAAAGGAAAAAAAGTTAAAAAATAGTTTCCAATAGAAGGTTTCAGTATCTTTTGGCTTTTGGCAAAATTTTAAAATCTGATTGAACTAATTACAAAAAATTAAACTTTTTTTTGACTTCAAATTAAAGACTGTTTACTGAAAACTGCTAACTAAAAACCATGTCACTATTTATACCAACATACTTCTCTCCTATTTCTCAATATTCAGAGATTGTAAAAACGGATAAACTAATTTTTGAAATAGATGATAATTTCCAGAAGCAAAGCTATAGAAATCGTTGTTATATATATAATAGTAATGGTAAACAACTACTAAGTGTGCCTGTAAAACATCTAACAAAAGATAGTCGAAAAAAAACAAAAGATACATTAGTAGAAAATGATTTTCCTTGGCAAGACCAACATTTTAAATCGCTACAAATTGCCTATAGAACTTCCCCGTTTTTTGAGTTTTTTGAAGATGATCTTGCTCCTATTTTTGAAAAAAAATACACCTATCTTCAGGATTTAAATATCGATACTTTTTTGTTTTTAACGGATGCGCTACAAATAGAGACTACCTTTTCTAAGACCCAAGAATACAAATTTGAACCTACCGGAAAAGACTTTAGATTGTTGGCAGAAATAAAACAACAACCAGAAAAATTAGTAGAAAAATACATTCAAATGTTTGATGATAAACATGGTTTTATACCTAATTTATCAATTTTAGACCTTTTATTTATGGAGGGCCAAATGCTATTAGTTATTTATAAAAAACTCTTTTAAATGCTGAAATTTACCGTTCATTATGGATTTCACTTTTTACTTCCTTTACTACTATCCAGGCTGTTTTTTAAAAAAAAATGGAAAATTGTTTATCTAATTTTTTTGTGCTCGATGTTGGTCGATTTAGATCATTTGCTGGCAAATCCTATTTTCCAGAAAAATAGATGCAGTATAAATTTTCATCCATTGCATTCTTATTTTGCGATAAGTATTTATTTTATAGGACTGCTCTTTAAGAAAACAAGAATAATTGCGGTTGCATTATTGTTTCATATGCTCACAGATCTTATAGATTGTTATTTATAAAATCGTTTAAAAATCTTCGCTATTTCATTTGACACATTAAATTTAATAATCAAAAACAAGTAGATCAAAGTGATTAAAATACTTTTTAAAATAATGTTTATGATGGGATGAATTGGAAGTTTAAAAACATATACATTACTTATAGAAAAATCCCAGAAGTTAAATACCAAATACAAAACAGCAATTATTAAAATCATAGTTACTGATTTATCTGTAAAAGGTGTCATTGAAAATTTTCTTTTTACAAAAAATATTTTACCTGTATTTGCTGCAAATATTACAATTAAAGTTGCCAAAGCTAATCCATCTGTGCCCATATCTAACTCATAGTAAAATAGTTTATTTAAAAAATAAACAGAAACAGCCATTATTAAACTATAAGGTAAAGTGATTTTATAATATTTTGAGTTATTAATAATTGCACCATTATTTCCTAAAAAACCGTTGTACATTTTTAGTAGTGAAACCATAAAAACTACCAAAGCTCCACCAGCATATTGAATTGGAAGTAGCCTAAAAAGCTCATTAATATTTGCATTAATTATAACAAAGAAAAAACCACTAATTAAAAGTAGATTAATAGAACTTTTTTTATACAAGGATGCAACTTCTGTGTGATTTTCTTCATTTAAAGTTTTAGAAGTTAAAGGTTGTAAAATATTTAACATTGCTCTACTTGGTGCCTCAATAAAAGATCCAATAAAAACGGCTACAGCATAATAAGCGGCTGTTTCTAAAGATTCTTTACCCGGAATCATAAATTTATCGATGTCTAAAATAATTGCGCCAGCACTCCCTGCCATAATAATGTAAATCGAAAAACGCAATACTTCTTTATAGTTATTTGGTCTCTCAAAAGTAAATTTCGGCAAATACAATCTAAACGCATAGACCATCATTAACAACATTCTTAAAAAATACGAAGCCGTTAAATAGTATATAAATTCGGCTTTTGTAATCCACTCTAAATAGACAGCAAAAAGCAAAATCATTACTGCAACTCTGTTGTATAGTTCCTTTAAAATATTACCAAAAACAGTTTGAAAATGCACTTTTGCCCATGCGTAAAACACTTCAAAATATGCACAGGTAAAAGCTACTAGGTAAATTACAAATGTATAATCTTTTATTATTGGGTTTTTTTCGGATATATAACTGCTTATTTGTTCGTAAAAAAGATCTCCAAAAAAACCAATCGGAATCGCAATCAATAAAGGCAAAAACAATACAGATGATAGAAATTTATCCTTATCTATTTTCGTGAAATAACTTGAGAAAAACTTTACAATTGTATGATGAATTCCTAGTGCAATTAAAGGCATTAACAAATTAGACGTTGCTAGCAAAAAAGTAACCAAACCATAATATTCGTCTTCTAAAAAACGAGTATATAAAACCAAGGTATTGATACCGCCAACGGCAAAACCTAAATAAATAAAGAGGGTGTTTTTAACAGATTGTTTTAATACAATTCCCATTTAATTTATAGATTTTTAATGATTTCGGATAAACTTTTAGTCAGCTCTTTTCTATGAAATTGCTCAATATTTTTAGAATTGACTTGTAAATTTCCTGTTTTATATTGCTGATATAAATTACGAATTTCTGATGTTAATTTCGCTTCATTATCAAAGCCCACAACAACACCAGAACTTGTGTTTTTTAATATTTCTGATAAATCGCCCGTTTCTGGACCCATTGCTAAAATAGGTCTTTTCGCTGTTAAATATTCAAATAGTTTACCTGTTAAAATACCTTCGGATTTGGCTACATTCGGAATTAACAGCAACAAAACCTGTGCTTTTTTCTGATATTCTATCGCTTCTTTATGAGAGACATAACCAATGAAATTAGTATTTTCTAGTAAGCTATTATTTATAATTTCTTGTTTTACATCCTCAGAAATATCACCAATAAAATTGAGTTTTAAATCGATTTTAAAATCTGCGTCTTCTAAACATAATGTGCTTAAAACCTTAAACAACAATTTTGGATTACTTTGTTTTGGTAACAAACCAATGTAAGAAATAGAGAATTTTTCATCTAATGTTATCAAAGTGTTGGTTACTACTTCATCATCAAAACCGTTTGTAATCACTTCTACTCTTATTGCCTTTTGATCAAATTCCTTTTTTAAAGAGTTACTAACCGTTAAAATACAATCCGCATTTTTAAAAACTGAATTTTCTAACTTTTCGTCCTTCTTTTTAGCAAACGGCAATTGCTTAAACTCTTCGTTATAATACAAATTAGACCAAGGATCTCTAAAATCTGCAATCCATTTGATGTTGTTTTTTTGCTTCAGTTTCTGCGCAATTAAATGCATGCTGTGCGGCGGACCTGTAGAAATTACAACATCCACTTTGTTCTCTTTTAAATACTGATGCAAAAATTTCACCGAGGAATTCACCCAAAATATTTTTGGATCTGGAATAAAAAAGTTTCCTCTTATAAATGATAAGAAACTATTATTGACAGCGTTAGAAACATCACCTTTTTGTGCTTCTTTTTTCTTCCAAAACAACAAATTGGTTGGCTCCCAAATTGACTGTTTTAAAATTTTTATATTAGTAGGAACTTCATGTAGCAAGGTTTTATCCTCTTTTGGATAATTGGCGTTATCAACTGTATATACAATTGGTTCAATATCAAAATTTTGTAAATATTTTACAAATTTCAACCAACGCTGAACGCCAGAACCACCTGCAGGAGGCCAATAATATGTAATTATTAATACTTTCAATTTAGAAGATTATCATATAAATGTAAGAGTTTTTTTGATGTTTGTTCCCAAGAAAATTCATTTCTAACAAAATTCTTTCCGTTTTCGCCTAATTCAGTTCTAAGTTTTTCATCAGAAAATAGTTTCAATACTTTATCTGAAAAATCTTCAACATCCTTTTCTTGATGTACCAAACCTGAATTTATTCTTTCTATCAATCTTTTTTGAGCAATTGCATCACTTACCAGCAAAGATTTCCCTAAACTCATGTACTGAAAAATTTTATTTGCATAGGCAACATCATGTTGTAAATTTCTATGCAAAGGAGAAATACAAACGGCACTAGAAAGTATATAAGACTGAAAAAGGGCAACGTTTTGCCATCCTTCGAAATCTACAAAATCGTGTAATTTTAAATCTTTAACTTGTTGTTTCAAAACAACATCTGTAGTGTTTTTGCCAACGATAACTAATTTTATATTCGGAATTTTATCCTTTAATTTTTCTACCGCTGAAATTGCAGTTTGCAAACCTCTTCTTACATGTGTGTCACCCAAATACAAAATAACAAACTTATTTTTGTACTTTTCTATAATTGATGCATCAACCGTATATTCTTCAAAAAAAGAAGCTCTAATGGTATTTGGAACTAAAATAAACTTCTCTTTTTCTGATGGCAATCTCGTTTGTAATATTTCTATAAATTCTGGTGAAACTGAAATTACTTTTGTTGCCTTTTTAATAAATTCTTCTTCTTTCTGTTTCCATTTTTTGGGCGAAATAATATACTTTCCTGGAAATTTTTGAAGATGAGGATACAATTTCATCACTTCTGGCATATTATCATGCAAATCTAAAACAACAGGTAAATTAAATTTTTTATTAGCATTAAAAACCGCTTGTGCAATTCTGATGTCGTGAATATGTAAAGCTTCTATTTCTGTCTCTGTTATAAATTGATGAATTTTCTTTTGCATCAAAAAAGTATAAAAAGGAACTGTGTAAACAAGTGCCGAAAATTTAAACTCCAATTTAGACGATTTGTATCTTTTAACTTGAATTCCGTTGATGATTTCTGACACTTTTTCATCCCCATATTTTAAACAAAAAAGATAGACTTGGTGGCCAGATTTCACCAAAGAAACTGCTTCATTTTCCACCCTTGGATCAGGGGGAAAAGATGCATCAAGTATCATTCCTATTCTCATCCTAATTTTACCGTCTTCTTTTTACTATAAACAAATCCGACTAAAGAAGCTAAAATCAAAATAATATAAGAAGATAGCGATATAAGTCCTCCTTGCTGAATCACTTTAGGCTCAAATTTGAATTCAACTGTATGTTCTCCTGCCGGAATTTTCATTCCTCTTAAAACATAATTCACTCTAAAATGAGGCGTTAATTCACCATCCAAATAGGCATTCCAACCATCTTTATAATAGATTTCAGAAAAAACCGCAAACTGTTCTTTGGATGTTTTTGATTGATAAATTAATTCAGTAACATCATATTTTACTAATTTAATTGTTGCTATTGAATCCTTCTCAAAAATAAAATTACTATTTTCATATACTTTACTTTTATCTAAAACAGCAGTTATTTTTGTACTTAAAGAATCTAGCGCTTTCATTTCTTCGTTCGCTGAATTTACTAGAATTACATTTTCTACAAACCAAACATTACCATTTGCATCCGGATTTTGTTGTGCTTGTTTTTCATCATTATTATCAGCAATGATAAAATATTTGGTATTTAACATGTTTAATGTTTCCAAATTATTTTTTGCAATCTGAAAATCAAACAACTCTTGATAGCGTCCCATTTTTGCAGCATGATACCCACCAATTGATTGATGAAAATAAGAAGTAGCTCCGTCTTGCATTGGATCTACCGTAAAGTTTGCTACTCTAAAATGTGTTTTATCTTGCAAAATTAAATTGTCTGCACTTGAAGCTGTGAACGGTTTTTCTACTTTTCTTGATGGTTTAAAATCAGTTGCATTTACATATCTCTTGTTTATAGGTATTAAATCCAACAAAATAAACCCAACGAAAATTATAATTACAAATTTTTGTTTTAACCTATTATTTAAATAGAATCTCAAGGTTATTGCAGATACCAAAACTAAAGCCAAAGAACGCAAAGTATCTCGCAATAACATCGCTTTTCTATCTGCGATTACCGCATCTATTAAACCAGGTAAATCTTTATAATTACTATCTCTTAAACCCTCAAAAGTTGAAAAACTATGTGCCAAAATGAAACCAAGAACTATAAATGCTCCAAAAACAAAGGCTGCTTTTTCTAAAGATTTTCTTTTCTTTTTTGCGGTAACATTAGCTGAAAAGAATTCTTTTAATGCTAAAACACCAAGAATTGGCACACACAATTCGGCAATAACTTGTATCGATGAAACCGCTCTAAACTTATTATATAACGGAATGTAATCTATAAAAAAGTTAGTCAATCCTTCAAAATTTCTGCCCCAACTTAATAAAATTGAAAACACTGTTGCTGCAACTAACCATTGTTTTAATCTTCCTTTTACTAAGAAAATTCCTAAGAAAAAAAGAAAGAAAATTACAGCACCAATATACGCCGGTGCTTCTACAATCGGCTGATCTCCCCAATAAGTAAGCACCTGCTTAGAATAATCATCAGCAACTTTTTTACCTGCATTTTTTTCTATTAATTGATAAAAATTAGAGTTTTTATTTAATTTCTCTACGGTTCCTCCGCCCATAAAACGAGGAATAAATAAATTAAATGTTTCTAATTTTGCGTAACTAAATTGTGTAATATACTCCTTATCTAAACCTTTTGTGGCTGCTTTGTTTGTTCCATCGGCATTTATTGTTAATTTAGATTTTCCTCGAGTGCTGAAGTCTGTATATTCTTTCATCGCCATCAAGCGGGATGAATTTGCTCCTATTCCTAAAATAACTGCAGCAATTATTACAAGCGATTGTTTTATAAAAACTGGTAATTTCTTTTCTTTTATCGCGTTAATGAGTTCTACGATTCCCAAAATCAACAAACAAAAACCAAGATAATAAGTCATTTGTATATGGTTTGCGTAGATTTCAAGCGCCATTGCAAGACCCGTAACAAAAAAACCAAGTACATATTTTTTCTGGAAAACCCATAAAACTCCAGCCAACACTAAAGGCATATATGCAATTGCATGTGCTTTTGCATTATGACCAGGAATAAAAATGATGATTAAATAGGTTGAAAACCCAAAGGAAAGCGCGCCTAAAATTGCCAATCTCCATTCTACTTTTAAGGACAACATCAATACAAAGAAACTTAAAAAATACAAGAATGTATAATCTGCAGGTCTTGGTAAAAAACGTACTATTTTATCCAAAGATCTAACAAAATCATTCGGATAATACGCACTTATTTGGTACGCTGGCATTCCGCTAAAAGAAGCTCCTGTCCAATAAGGTTCTGTGTTTTTATCAGCTCTATAATCGTTAATTTCTTTAACCATTCCTTGAAACTGTGTAATATCTGATTGCCCTATTTTTTGTCCCTTTAAAACAGGATAAAAATAAATTAAAGATGCTATGATAAATATTGCGATTGCAATACTATATGGTACAATTTTCTTTGACTTCACATTTTTTAGTTTTAATTTAAAAAATAACAGCACAATTTTCTATAAGAAAATCAATTAGCCAAGTATGCTAAATGCTAAAGTAATGCTAATCTATTTCTTCAAAATCTACGTATTCGCCTGCAGAGTCTTTACTCTGTTGACCTTTTCTTGGTGCTTTGTCAATAATCGTTTCCCCCTCTTTTACACCGTTTTTAGGCTGCTGATTACCAAATTGTTGCTCAGCTTTCTTCTTTATAGTTTCTGCAGCCTTTTTAATCAAAAAAGGAGCCAATAAACGCGCTAAAAATGTAAAGACATAGTAAAATACTAAAATGTAAAGAATTGTCTTAAATAATCCTGCTAACATAGTTTTGTTTATAATAGTTTTATTTATAAAAATCAATCAAAAGTAACAATTTGAGAACAATTTTACCGTTAAGAAACTATAAAACTTTAACAAAAGTAAAAAAGTATACATTACTTTTAAAAACAGCATTTTTGTTCTATGTTTGTTTTACAAATCATTTTAAAATTTAAAATCTTTTTTTGGCTAATGAAAAACCCTAAACTGAAACTCTTCTTTTTGTTATTTCTACTTGGGTTCTCTTCAATTTACAGTCAGTATACAGAGGTTATAAATTCTAATAAACCTGGTTTTTCAGAGAGCCCTTATAGTGTTGGCACAGGTGTTTATCAATTTGAAAGTAATTTATTTTTAAGAAATACATCTATAGAACCTACGTTTTCCATTCCGCAATCTTTGGGTTTTGATCTGCTTTTTAGAACTGGTTTTTTAATAGAAAGATTAGAGCTTAATACCCAGATTAGTTATCAAAGAGATAAAGTTGCTTTTAAAAATATTTTCACATCTGATTATTCTTCTGCAGAGTTTCGTGAATTTACCATAGGAGCCAAATATTTATTTTTTCAGCAAGAATATGATGATAAAAGTAAAGAAGTACGAAGTTGGAAAAAACGAATGTCTTTTGATACAAATAGATTAATACCTTCTATTGCCATTTATGTAGGTATAAATACTGATTTTATAAACGACATCTATAAAACAGGAAATATGTCTCCTAAATTAGGCTTATTATTTCAGCAAAACTTAAGCACTGATTTTAATTTAGTTTCAAATTTTTTCTATGATAAAATCGGAACAAAATTTTTTGAATATTCATACATTATTACAGGAACCTATACCTTAAGCAATCAATGGTCTGCATTTTTTGAAAATCAAACAGTGTTTCAAAAACATCAAAATAACACAAATTTAGGAACAGGTTTGGCTTATTTATACAGTAAAGATTTACAAGTAAATACTTCTGCAAGATTTCTTTTGGAAGGAAAAGCACAAGGATTTTATGGTGGTTTAGGAATTTCTTATCGAATTAATAGGCATCAAGATTCGTATAAAGAAATTAATGAAAGTGGAAATGATTTAGAGGACACACCTATTAAGCGATACAATAAGAAAGAAAACGGTTTTTTTAAGAGACTTTTTGGTATTTTTACAAAAAATAATTCCAAAAAACTACTAGAAAGCGAAGAAAAAGGAATAATTAAATCCCTAAGTAATTATGATTACCTTAAAACAAGTTACTAATAAAATAGAAATGAAACAATTTGTATTGTTTCCGTTCTCGCTGTATAAGAATAATAAATTTTGGGTCCCGCCAATTATAAAGGAAGAAGTAGATAATTTTAATCCAAAGAAAAACCCAGTTTTTAAAAGTGCAGATGCTCATTTTTTTTTAGCCTATAGAGACAAAAAAATTGTTGGAAGAATTGCTGCGATTATCAATTGGTCTGAAGTTAATCAGCAAAATATTAAAAAAATTCGTTTTGGATGGTATGATATGATTGATGACCTTGAGGTGAGCAAAATTTTACTAGAAAAAGTTCATGAAATTGGTCGACAAAATGATCTTGAATTTATAGAAGGGCCTGTTGGTTTTAATAATTTGGATAAAACAGGCGTTTTAATTGAAGGTTTTGATCAATTAGGAACCATGATTACTTGGTACAATCATCCTTATTATAAAGATCATTTAGAACAATTAGGTTACGTAAAAGAAAAAGAATACCTAGAAAATAAGTTTAAATTTCAAAATGTTGATGCCGCTTATTATGATAGAGTAAGTAAAATTTTAAAATCGAGATTTAGGCTAAAAGCACTAGACTTTAAAAGAACAAAAGACATTATACCTTTAGTGGATGAAATGTTTGAGGTGTTTGACAAAACCTACTCAAGACTCTCTACTTATGTACCAATTACTCCTGAACAAGTAACCTATTTTAAGAAAAAATATATTTCTTTCATCAACCCCGAATATATAAAATTCGTGATGGATGAAAACAATAAAATAATTGCTTTCGCCATTGTAATGCCTTCTTTTTCAGAGGCTTTACAGAAATCAAAAGGAAAATTATTTCCATTAGGAATTTTAAGAATGCTACAAGCTAAGAGATACGCAAAAGACGTAACTTTTTATTTAATTGGTGTACATCCAGATTATCAAAACAAAGGTGTTACTGCTATTATTTTTGATCAATACACCAAAACTTTTACAAAAAAAGGTATTGTAAATTGTATTAGAACTCCAGAATTAGAAGATAATGAATCAATCAGAAAAATTTGGGCAGATTTTAAACCGATTACGCATAAAAGAAGAAGAACCTATCGAAAGGATATTGTGTAAATAGTTTTCAGTCTCAGTTTTCAGTAACAATTTGCAAAATAAAAATTTAGAATTTTAAACATTGAACACCTAAGCATGCAACTATTTTACAATCCTGAAATCACAAAAAGTACCACACAAATAACTTTTGATAAAGTTGAAAGCAAACATATTGTGCGTGTTTTAAGAAAAAAAGAAAATGATATTTTGCATATTACAAACGGATTCGGATTTTTGTTTGAGGCAAAAATTACGATTGCCAGCGATAAAAAATGTTTGGCAGAAATAATTTCTGTTGAAGAGAAACCAAAACCTTGGCAATACTATCTACATATTGCAATTGCACCTACAAAATTGAATGATAGAACAGAATGGTTTTTAGAAAAAGCAACAGAAATTGGTATTGATGAAATTACACCAATTTTTTGCAGCAATTCTGAACGCAGAATTATAAAGCTAGATCGTTTTGAAAAAATTATTCAGTCTGCCATGAAACAGTCTTTAAAGTTTACGCTTCCAAAAATTAATCAACCTGTTAAGTTTACCGATTTTATCAATCAGGATTTTGACGGTACCATTTGTATTGCTCATTGTGAGGACCAGCAGAAAAATACACTTAAATCGGTTGTAAATCCATCAGAAAAAACAACTATTTTAATTGGGCCAGAAGGCGATTTTTCATCACAGGAAATTGAAAAAGCATTAGGTAAAAAATTCATTCCTATTTCTTTAGGTGAAAGTAGATTGCGCACAGAAACTGCAGGTTTAGTTGCGGTACAAAACGTATCTTTTATCAATCAATAAAATCATTTTTTACTATCTTGCCTCAAATTCATTTCTATCGTATTTATGAAGCAACTATTAATCCTATTTACATTTTCAACCTTTCTATCAATAAACGCCCAAGATGTTGCCATTTTAAAATACAATGGTGGTGGAGATTGGTATGCGAATCCTACAGCAATTCCTAATTTAATTGCCTTTGCAAATGCAACTATAAAAACCACTATTTCTAAAAATCCACAAACGATTAACGCAGAAAGCGAAGATATTTTTAACTTTCCGATGTTGTTTATGACGGGACATGGAAATGTTCTATTTTCTGATGAAGAAGCAACAAACCTAAAAAACTATTTAATTTCAGGCGGATTTTTGCATATTTCTGATAATTATGGTTTAGATAAATTTATTAGACCAGCACTTAAAAAAATGTTTCCAGAATTAGAATTACAAGAAATACCGAGCAATCACCCTATTTATAATCAGACTTTTAAATTCCCTAACGGAATACCTAAAATTCATGAACATGATAAAAAAGCAGCGCAAGGTTTTGGACTTTTTTACGAAGGACGCTTAATCGTTTTTTACGATTATGAAACCGATTTAAGTGATGGTTGGGAAGATGTAATTATACACAACAATCCTAAAGAAGTGCGAGAAAAAGCCTTAAAAATGGGTTCTAATATTATTGAATATGCGTTTACAAATTGAGTTTTGATATAGTTGAAAAGAGATGATTTTTGAAGTAAATTGAATTTGAGACGAGAGACGAGAGACGAAAGACGAGAGACGAGAGAAGAGAACAAACTTAATATTTGAAATTTTGAAGATAAATTGACTTAAGTCTAAAATTAAAAGGATAAAAACGGCAATAAATTTTGAACTTAAAATCCTGAACCTATAAGCATGCAAAACAATATAAACATTGATGACATTAAAATAAACTTTGATACAGAAGGTTTGTGGGTTCTAAATATCGCTATTGCCATCATTATGTTTGGTGTGGCTCTAGGCATTACAATTGATGATTTTAAACTGCTGCTAAAAAATCCGAAAACACTTTTTGTAGGCGTTTTATCGCAATTTATTTTGCTACCCGCTTTTACTTTTCTAGCAATCCTACTTATAGAACCTCACCCAAGTTTTGCTTTAGGAATGATGATGATCGCCGCCTGTCCGGGAGGAAATGTGTCAAATTTCTTTAGTAATATGGCTGGAGGAAATGCAGCACTTTCTGTGAGCTTAACTGCTTTTGCAACACTAATTTGTATTTTTATGACGCCTCTTAATTTGCAGTTTTGGGGAAGTTTATATGAACCAACAAACGAAATTTTAAAAACGGTTTCTTTAAATCCGTTTGATTTATTTAAACTGGTTTCCTTAATTTTAGGAATTCCGTTAATAGCAGGTATGTTAATCAAACATTATCATACAGAAATGGCTATTAAGATAGAAAAATTGCTGAAACCAATTTCTATGACGGTTTTTATAGTCTTAATTTTTGTGGCATTTTCACAAAATTTAGAGGTGTTTGTAAATCATATTCACAATGTTTTATTTTTAGTTATTTTTCATAATATTTTTGCATTTATTCTTGGGTATTTCACGGCTAAAAGCTTTGGATTAAACAAACAAGATTGCAAAACAATTTCTATGGAAACAGGAATACAAAATGGTGGTTTAGGGTTACTCTTAATTTTTGGTTTTTTTGATGGATTAGGAGGAATGGCTTTATTAGCAGCCTTTTGGGGTATTTGGGATGTTTTTTCTGGAATGGCTTTGGCTACTTTTTGGGGACGAAAAACGAAATCATAATGGATATGTTACAAAAAATTTGGTACAACTTATTTAGACTTTTAGTAAAAATAGGATTGTATTTTTACAGCAAAAAGATACGCGTTTCTGGCGCTAAAAATATCCCTAAAAAAGGAGCCGTTTTGTTTTGTGCTAATCATCCAGATGGTTTAATAGATCCCTTAATGATTACCACAAATTGTCCGCGAGAAAGTTATTATTTAGTAAGAGCTGCAGCCTTTAACAATCCTTTAGTGAAGAGATTTTTGGGAAGCTTAAACCTAATGCCAATTTACCGAATGAAAGACGGTGTTAGTGAAGTTGGAAAAAATAAAGAAATTTTTGAAAACTGTTTTGAACTTTTTAAAAAAGGAGAAACCTTGCTAATCTATCCAGAAGCGAGTCACAATAGAAAACGAACAATTAGACCGCTGAGCAAGGGTTTCACTAGAATTGTTTTTGGTGCTTTAGAAAAATATTCCGATTTAAAAATTACTATTATTCCAGTTGGATTAACCTACCAAAATGCCTCTTTTTATCCTTCTAAAGTTGCTGTAAATTATGGAAAACCAATTGCTGTTGATACGTTTTACAACATCAATGAACTCAATATTTCCATTAATAATTTAAAAGAAGAAGTTAGTAATCAGTTAAAAAATCTGAGTGTTCATATTGCTGATGATGAAAATTACAATGCAATTTTATCGAAGTTAAACAATTTAAATGTCGATTTTACGAATGTCGATTTGGTAAACCAAATGATTAAAGAAAACAACTTTACTGCCAAAAATAGAAGAAAAACTAACTTTTTAAAAACTTTATATTACATCATCCTTTTAAACAGTTTCTTCCCCATGTTAATTTGGATAAAAATTGCTAAAAAAATTGACGAAGTTGAATTTGTAGATACGTTTAGATTTGCAATAAACGTGCTTACTTTTCCTATTTTTTATGGTTTACAAACTTGGATTCTTAGTTTCTTTTTCGATTGGAAAATTGCATTTTCTTATTTAATAATTTCTCTTTTATTAATTTTAATCTATTCAAAGTTTTCGCCAACAAATACTGAAAATGAGGAGTATTTAAAAAAGCTTGCAAAGAGACTTAGCCCTGATTGAACGGTCTGTTTGAGCTCTTTTTTATTCCCTTTTTGGAATAAAAAAAGCGAGTAGTGAAAGCAGGAAATAGCTTCTAATTTATAATTGCGTCTTGAATTGTTTGTTGAATCTTTGTACGAACATTGCTTGTTATCAAACCAATATTACTTGCATGCGGATACACTCTGTTTGACAGAAAAACATATACAATTCCGCTTTTAGGATCTGCCCAAGTATATGTGCCAGTAAACCCAGAATGCCCAAAACTTTCATCAGAAACACAACCGCAAGTTGCTTTTACGCTTGGGTTTAATTCTGGCTTATCGAAACCTAAACCTCTTCTTACTTTTTGATTAGCGTAATAACGGTGATTAAACTTATTTACAGTTTCTTCTTTTAAATAACGTCGACCTCCATAAAACCCTTTTTGTAGATACATTTGCATAACTTTTGCAACATCGTTTGCATTCGCAAATAATCCTGCGTGACCGCCAACTCCGCCCAACATTGCAGCGCCCATATCATGCACATAACCGTGCACTAACTGATTTCTATAATAATCGTCTATTTCTGTTGGTACAATTTCTGATTTATTAAACTTTTCAAGCGGTAAATAAGTCATTCTATCTGCACCTAAAGACTTGTAAAACTCTTCATCAACCAATTTATTTAAAGGTTTATGATATGCTGTTTCTAACGCTTCCTTAAAAATATAATATCCTAAATCGCTATATTTATAACCTTTGATATCTAATTGATCTGCATCTTTAATGTGCTTGTAAATGCTATCTTTATAAGATTTATTGATGTATAAATTATCTGCAACTTTTACATCGAAAACAGTAGATTCTTTATCTCTATAAAATATTGGTAAATTTTTATGTGTAGAACTATCTTGCGTGTCTTTATAAAAAGGAATCCATGCTTTTAGTTTACCATAATGTGAAAGAATTTCCATTACAGAAACGGATGATTTGTTAGAGTTGTCAAAACTTGGCAAAATATCTTTTACGCTCGCTGATAGTGCTATTACTTTCTCTTCTTCCGCCTTCATCATTAAAGGCAAGGAAGCTAAAATTTTGGTCAATGAAGCCAAATCATACACATCAGAATTTTTGACTTTGAGTGATTTTTTATCCGTGTGATGTCCGTAGCTTTTTTGAAAAACAATTTTACCGTTTCTTGCAACTAAAACTTGGAATCCTGGCGCCATTTTATCTTTTAAAATAGTATCTGCGAATCGGTCTATCTGTGCTAATTTTTTTGATGATAAATTTGCTTCTTCAGGAATCGTATATTCAAATCTACCTAAACTATACGTCTGTGCACCGAACCCCACTTTAAATTCTTCTCCTATTGAAACTGGTAATTTTCCTTTGGCTTCAAATGCTCCAAAAATTAGTTGTGCAGACAATTCTTGCGCTATTTTACTATTCTGATAAGAAACAATTACACCTTCTATATTGGTAAATGTTTTTAATTGTAATAAACTATAAGGACTTGTAAAAACATCTAAAATAACATTCTTTTGACGTGCAATTTCTTGCAACCAAACCAACTCTTTTTCTTTAAACTTATAACTTTTCCAAGGATGTAAATTGGATTTATGAAACCCTATAATTACCTGTGTATATGGTTTTAATTTCAGCATTAATCCGTCTAAATTTTCATCAAAAATTTCGTCAACCTTTGTATAATTTTTAAGCATTTCTAAAAAATATTCTCCAGAATCATCGCCTAAATTTACATAGGCAATTTTCTTGTTTTCTAAATTAGCTAAGGGTATATTTTGCTGACTATTTTTTAAAACTGTAAGTGAATTTTTTACTAATTTTCTGTGTAACAATTCATCATCAATTGTATTTAAATCTTCTTGTAAATTTACTAAAACAACAGGTTTATAGGTATTTAAACCCATCCAATATTTAGCTTTTAAAATTTTACGAACAGAAAAATCTATTCGCTCTATACTAAGCGTTTTTAATGCAATTGCTTTATTTATCAAATTAACAGTTGCAGGCACATTTTGCGGAATTAACAACAAATCATTTCCGGCTTGAATGGCAGCCAAATCAATTTCTGCGGATGTTGCATAATTGGCAGCACCTTTCATATTTAAACCATCCGTAATAATTAAACCATTAAAACCTAACTCATATTTTAATAAATTGGTGACCACATTTTTAGATAACGAAGTTGGCAAAGCTGCATTCGGTTCTAAACTTGGTATGCTTAAATGCGCAGTCATCACACTCCCAATTCCCGCATCAAAAATCTTTCTATAAGGATATAATTCAACCGAATCTAAACGTGCTTTATCAAAATTTAAAACGGGCAACGTATGATGAGAATCCGTCGCAGTATCGCCATGACCTGGAAAATGTTTTGCATTTGCCATCACTCCGTATTTTTGCATTCCTTGTGTAAAAGCAATTGCTTTCTGAGTAACATTTTCTTTACTTTCTCCAAAAGAACGATTCCCAATAATAGGATTATCAGGATTTGTATTAATATCTACAACAGGCGCAAAATTAATATGAATTCCCAATCGTTTGCAATGTTTCCCCAAATGTTCTCCAAATTTTTCTATGAAGGTATTATCCTGAATTGCGCCTAAAGTCATGTTCCATGGAAATCGATACGTGTTTTGTAAACGCATATCCAAACCCCATTCGCCATCAAAACCAATCATTAAAGGAATCTTAGAAGCAGCTTGATATTTGTTATTTAATTCCGCTTGCTTTTCTGGAGTTCCTTGCATAAAAATTAAATTACCAACATGATATTTTGTAATCATTTCAGTAATAAAATCTTCGTGTGTTTTATCGAGATTAGAATACGCTTGTACCATAAATAACTGACCAATTTTTTCATCAATAGTCATTCTATTTAAAATAGTATTCACCCAAATTTCTTGGGCTTCAAAATCTTTTGTAATTAAAGGATCGACTCCTTGAGCAGATACTTTAAATACAAAACCTATTAAAAGGACAATTAGTAACTCTTTCTTCATTATAATTTTTGAATATTTTTTTGGGCGTTTTAACAGGCTTTCCATTGTATCTTTTTTTCGTACCTCAAAAAAGGATGTCATTTCAATCCTTAACGCAGCTTATTTGTTAACTTTTTTTTGTAATCAAAAACAATTTTTATACCAAAAAGCGTTTGTGCCAACTTTGTTTTGCCGGTATTTCCCACTTATTTTCAAAGTCTTCTTTGGTATTTACCATGTTGTTAAAAACAATAGTTTCTAATGAAATCTTCTTGTCTTTCGCAAATTGCTGAAAATCTGATAGTTTTACTAAATTAATGGTTTCATTATCTTTAAAAGTGATGTTCATTTTATTCATTAAATCTAGCTGTAATTCTTTTTCTAATTGCTGCACAAAACGCACAGAACTATCAATAGAACAACCAGAAACAGTATTAAAACTCTCATCAACAGCCAACACTAAAAACTGATTGTATTTAATAGTAAATGAGCCTTTTAAATTATCCCCATGTCGCGTCCAAGAATTGATAAATTCTTCTGCTTTTGCAGATATAATTTCAATTTCTTTTTGATTGAATTCTCTTTCTGATTGGTAAATCCAAACACGAGAATTGTTTGGTAAATTTTTATATTCTGTAAACATGTTTTTTAGTTTATTTGATTCTTAGATATTTATATCGATTGACTTCTGCACATCTAGCTTTCTAAGCGTTTAAAACCTATCTTAAATTAAATTTCTGCTGTAAAGCTTGTAATTTTTCAGCATCAGACATCGTGTCTTTTGGCGCAGACATTCTTTCTTTTATTTCTCTTAACACCTTTTTTGTGTATAATGGAAAATCTGCATTCTGAATCCAATTATTATATCCTGGGTTTTCAATAAACACTTCTTCTACGGTTCTTCCTTTGTATTTTCCGAAAGAAAAAATTTCTTGTTTTTCGTCATTCATCAGAATAAAACCAGCAAAATCTGCTCTTTCACCGTGTGTTGAAAATTCACTTAAAGCGGCTACAGAATTTTCTAAATCTGGATATTTATCTAACTGTGCTAACAAAATTTCATAGGTCGCATTCGTGTCTGCTTCTGCCCCGTGAGCGCCTTCTAATTCTTTTCCGCAATAAAATTGATATCCAGCACCTAATGTTCTTTGCTCCTTTTTATGAAAAATTACTTGCACATCAATCGCCTTTCTATTCTTCATATCAAAATCAATTCCTGCACGCATCAACTCTTCTGCCAACAAAGGAATATCGAATCTATTTGAGTTAAAACCTGCTAAATCGCAACCTACAACCATTTCATTTACTTTTTGCGCAAGCTCTTTAAAAGTAGGTTCTGTAGACACTTGTTCGTTTGTAATTCCGTGAATTTCCGAAGATTCTTTCGGAATTTCCATCTCTGGATTTACCAACCAAGTTTTACTTTCTTTATTTCCGTTTGGAAACACCTTTAAAATTGATATTTCTACAATCCTATCGGTTGCAATATTTACTCCTGTTGTTTCTAAATCGAAAAATACGATTGGTTTTTTTAGGTTTAAGTTCATTATGCTAATTCTTAATGTTTTTAAAGTTTTAATGTTTTTAAAGTTGAAGTTCTGTTTCCAAAACTTTATAACTTTTAAACTTTCAACTTTACAACTATTCTTTATTCTTTATTCTTTATTTAATTGTGCTTTAAAATCGTCTAATTGTGCTACTAATTTATCGGACAAAGTTGGTTCTTTAAAATTATATTTTTCTAATTCTTTTACTAAAATTTTTGCTAAAATAATTCTTGCCGAATCTTTGTCATCCGCAGGGATAATATACCAAGGCGCATTTTCTTTGGAGGTTCTATTCAACAAATCTTCGTAACAAAATTGGTAGGTATCCCATAATTTACGTTCTTTTAAGTCATCCTCAGAAAATTTCCAGTTTTTACTTGGCAAGTTTAATCTCCTTAACAACCTGCTTTTTTGCTCAGATTTTGATACATTTAAAAAGAACTTTAAAATGATGGTTCCGTTTTTAGCTAAATGATTTTCAAAATGGTTAATTCTTTCCATTCTGTTTTCATAAAAGGTAGCATCTAAATCGTCCAAACTTTTTACAGCAGGAATGTTTTCGCCAAAAACATATGCTGGATGCACTCTTGTTACCAAAACGTTTTCATAATGCGTTCTGTTAAAAACGCCCATTTTTCCTTTTGCTGGCAATGCAATATAATGTCTCCACAAAAAATCGTGTTTTAGCTCTAAACCTGTTGGCGCTTTAAAACTATGCACCACTACTCCACGTGCATTTACATCTTTAAAAACTTCTCTAATTAAGCTATCTTTGCCGGAGGTATCCATTCCTTGCAAGCAAATTAGCGCGCTATATTTACCCTCTGCATACATAGCATCTTGTAATTTACTTAACTTTTTTCTGCTTTTTTTAAGGTTTTTTTTTGCGTCCTCGACAACTTCTTTTGTAGAAAAATCTTTCAAAGAAATTGCATCAACAACTTTATATTTTTCTAAATTCATCATCAATCTAATTAATCTTTAAAGATAAAAAAAATAGTCTGGTTTCAATTGATTTTAGTCAAGCATTTCTGATCTAAAATGATAAATTTATCATAACTTTTTAAAATTACTTAATTCCTTTTTTGGGATAAAATTCCTTAATTTTGCAGTATAACAAATATAAAATGCCCAAAAAAGGAAAAGCTAAAAACACTCTAAATAAAGCGAAGCATACAAAGTTGATGACTCAAAAAATCAATAGAGTAAAACTAGAAAAACAACGAACTAAAGATCGTTTAAAAGCGCTTATTAAAAAAGTGAACGAGCAAAAAAACGAACAAAATAGTGATGAACTTTAAATATTATTTAGGGGTAATTGGTACTGTTCCTCTTTTACCTTTGATGTATTTTCAGGGAAAAAATATTAGAAAAAAAGTACCTCAACTTCCTGAAGCTAAAGAACCAAAAGGTGTTGTAAATGGTGGTTTTAATAAAACGATAAACATTCTTTCTATAGGCGAAAGTACCATTGCAGGAGTTGGAATTGATTTTCATAAAAACGGATTTACAGGTACTTTAGCAACTACACTTTCTACGGCATTAAAGAGCAACGTAAATTGGCACGTTTATGCAAAAAGTGGCTACACCGTAAAACAAGTTTGCGAAAAAATTATTCCTAAAATTAAAGAAACTTCTGCAGATATAATAGTAGTTGGAATGGGTGGAAATGATGCATTTACGTTAAACTCACCAAAAAATTGGATTTCTGACATCAATAATCTAATTGATTTACTGCAACATAAATATCCAAAAACGCCTATTTTTTTCACAAATATGCCACCTATAAAAGAGTTTCCTGCTTTTACAAAAACTATAAAATTTGTGATTGGTAATTTGGTAGAAATATTAGGTAAAGAACTACATAACAACCTTAAAAATAAAGAAAATGTATTTTATTGTGATGAAATTATTACCTTAAAAGAATGGAGTAAAAAGCATTCTTTAGATACTAGTAATCCTAAAATATATTTTAGTGACGGCGTTCATCCTTCTAAATTAACCTATCAAATTTGGGGAAAGGAAATTGGCGAATTTATTGTGAACACAAAAAAAATTAAACAATGAAAGCAACAGAAATTATAAATCATTTTAATTTAATTGCACATCCTGAAGGTTGGTATTACAAAGAGACTTATAGAAGTAAAGGAGAAATTTTATCCAAAGATTTAGGAGACCAATTTGAAGGAAATAGAAATTATTGCACCAGTATTTATTTTTTATTGACTGCTGATAAATTCTCTACTTTTCATAAAATAAATCAAGATGAAATTTGGCATTTCTACACAGGAACTGCTTTAAAATTGCATATGATTTCACCTGAAGGAGTTTACAACTTTGTATTGATTGGAAACGATTTTAGTAAAGGAGAAATTCCGCAATTTACAGTTCCTGCTCAACATTATTTTGCTGCAGAAGTTTTAGAAAAACATTCTTTTTCTTTTATAGGATGCACCGTTTCTCCTGGTTTTGACTTTAAAGATTTTGTACTTCCGAGTTGTAAATATCTTTCAAAAGAGTTTCCAAAACACGCAAAAATTATTGCACAATTAACACATCATTAGAATAGAAATTTCCTGTTATAACTATTAATTTTTAACGTTAGGCTTTGCTAAAATGAAGAAAAAAATACTAATTATTGGTGGAGGCCTTTCTGGAATCTATTTAGGATATCTGCTAAAAAAAGAAGGCTTTTCAATAAAATTATTGGAAGCAAATGATAGAATAGGAGGAAGAATTTACACTAAAAACAGTCATACTACAAACGTAGAATTGGGCGCAACTTGGCTTTGGAGATATAACCCAGCTTTATTAAAGGTGTGCAACGATTTAAATATTTCATTATTTGAACAAAACATGGATGGAGATGCTTTATTTGAAGCATTGAAAAGTAGTACACCTCAACATTTTCAAGTTCCAAAAAACCAAGAAATTAGCTATCGAATTGTTGGTGGAACCTTTGAAATTTTAAACAAACTAAAAGCAACTTTTACCGAAGATCAAATTGAACTAAACCAAAAAGTATTAAAAATTGACGAGGAAGAAACTACTTTAAAAGTAACTACTAAAACTTCCACTTTTATTGTCGATTTTGTAATTTCTACAATTCCGCCTCAAGTACTAGTAAACACCGTTCATTTTTCTTGGGATTTAGATTCAGATTTTAAACAAATTGCAAATAACACGCATACCTGGATGAAGGATTCTATAAAGTTTGCCCTCGTTTATAAAACGCCTTTTTGGAAGGAAAAAGGATTGTCTGGAACTGGTTTTAGCAATGTTGGACCATTTACAGAAATGTACGATCATTCAGATTTTGAGAATACTCATTTTGCCTTAATGGGATTTTTAAATGGAGGTTTAGCAAATGAAACCAAAGAATACCGAGAAGAAAAAATTCAAGAACAACTTTTTAAATTTTTTGGTGAAGACGGGAAAAAATATCTTTCGTACGAAGAAAAAGTTTGGAATGAAGATCAATTGGTTAATTTTAAAGACGACAGTTTTATAACTCCTCATTTTAACAATGGACATGTAATTTATCAGCAAGAATTCTTAAACGGAAAATTAATAATTGCCGGATCAGAAACTTCGCCTAAATATGGTGGTTATATGGAGGGCGCCATTTATAGGGGAAACCAAGTTTTAGAACAATTAAAAAGCAGCTTTCAATAGATTTTATTTCAATTATCAATAAGCTTTATCTTCTCGAGGGAATTAAAAAGGTTAGAAGAATCCTGACTGCTCTTGTCCATACATTATTCGTAAATAAAAAAAATCCTAAGCTCTCGCTTAGGATTTAAAGATCTATTTATAGAGAAACTATTTATCAATAGAACCTAAAACACGTTTCATAAAGATATTTAGTGCATCTTTTTTAGGCGTACCTTCTTTAATCATTTTATCAACTTCTAAAGCACCATACATATTAGAAATTAACTCACCAATAACATCTAATTCTTCATCTTTTAAAGACGGAACTTCCGTTAATGCTTCTAACGTTTCTATCGTTTCTAGAATGTAATCTTGATCATTTTCTTCAATAAAAGAAGTTAAATGTTTTATAACTGGTAATTTCATGATTAAATAACTTCTTTTACTAAATCGATTAAAACATCAAACTTGTTAGTTTGTGTTTGGTTTACTAATTTACCATCTACAAAAGTTGCAAAAGTTGGTAAATTACTAACATCTGCAAATTTTCTGCTTTCTGGAAACTTCTCTGCATCCGCAATAACAAATGCAACTTGTTCATTTTCTGAAGCCAATTTTTTAAATTTTGGCTTCATAATTCTGCAGTTTCCACACCAAGTAGCAGAATATTGTACTACTACTTTTTTGTTATCAGAAATTATTTGTGCTAAATTATCTTCACTTAATTCTTGAACCATACTTACTAATTAGTTTAAATGAGCAGCTAAATATTCAGCTGTTCCTTTGGCATTTGGCGCCATTGCTATTTTTCCTTCTTCCCAATTTGCAGGACAAACTTCTCCATGAGATTGTACATGTGCATACGCATCAATTAAACGCAAAAATTCATTTACATTTCTACCAACTGGCATATGATTAATTCCTTCGTGAAAAACAGTTCCTTCTTCATCAATTAAATACGTTGCTCTGTAAGTTACATTATCTCCTTCAACTTGAACAGTTCCTGTTTCTTCGTTAAAAATTTCATTTGTAATATCCAAAATACCTAAAACTGAAGATAAGTTTCTGTTGCTATCTGCTAAAATAGGATATGTTACACCTTCAATTCCACCATTTTCCTTAGCGGTGCTTAACCATGCAAAATGTACTTCTGCAGTATCACAAGAAGCACCAATTACAACTGTATTTCTTTTTTCAAAAGCTCCTAATGCTGCTTGAAAAGCATGTAATTCTGTAGGACAAACAAATGTAAAATCTTTAGGGTACCAGAATAATAACACTTTCTTTTTGTTATTAACTGCTTCTTCCAATACATTTAACTTAAATGTATCGCCCATTTCATTCATTGCATTTACATTTAAATCTGGAAATTTTTTACCAACTACTGTTGCCATTTTATATAAATTTTATAATTATTAATATTCTCTTTTTACTGATGCAAAGATAAAACGAAACCAAAAAAAACTAAAAATGTTTATGATAACTTTTTATATTATTATCAAGTTTACTTATAGTTTACCTCCATAAAATTTGATCCATACTATTTTAAATAAATACTTTAAAAATTACGTAACTTTAGAAAATAACTAGCAATAAGATTTAACTATTCTAAAATAAAAACTATAGATAAAAATTATTGAACTAATTAATGTAGATTTGTAATCAGAAATTAAAATCAATTAATCATGGAAAACAACAGCGATATCAATAAATGCCCATTTATGGGTGGTACTCAAAAACAAACAGCCGGTAACGGAACTTCTGTACGAGATTTTTGGCCTAATGAATTAAAATTAAATATTCTACGTCAAAACGGAGAAGCGTCGAACCCTATGACCAAAGATTTTGATTATGCTGCTGCTTTTAATAGCATAGATTTTGCAGAATTAAAAAAAGATGTAAACCATTTTATGACTGATTCACAAGATTGGTGGCCAGCAGATTATGGTAATTATGGTCCTTTTATGGTCCGTATGGCATGGCATAGTGCTGGTACTTACAGAGTTGGAGATGGGCGTGGTGGAGCGCGTTCTGGTTCACAACGTTTTGCGCCAATAAATAGTTGGCCAGATAATGGTAATTTAGATAAAGCTCGTTTATTGCTTTGGCCAATTAAAAAGAAATACGGCGCTAAATTATCTTGGGCAGATTTAATGATACTTGCTGGTACTTGTGCCATGGAATCTATGGGATTTAAAACCTTTGGTTTTGCAGGGGGACGAGAAGATGTTTGGGAGCCAGAACAAGATATATATTGGGGTTCTGAAACCGTTATGGGAGAGAATGAAGAACGTTATAAAGAGGGTGAGTTAGAAGATCCGCTAGGCGCTGTAATGATGGGTTGGATTTATGTAAATCCTGAAGGACCTAACGGAAATCCAGATCCAATGGGATCTGCAAAAAATATCAGAGAAACCTTTGGTAGAATGGCAATGAATGATGAAGAAACAGTAGCTCTTACTGCTGGCGGACATACATTTGGTAAAGCGCATGGTGCGGCAGATCCTAATAAGTATGTTGGACCTTCACCACATGGAGCTCCTATAGAAGAAATGAGCACTGGATGGAAAAACGCTTATAAATCCGGTGTTTTAGATGATGCAATTACAAGTGGAATAGAAGGCGCTTGGACACCTAACCCTATAACTTGGGATCATGATTATTTTGATGTTTTATTAAATTATGATTGGGAATTAACTAAAAGTCCAGCTGGCGCACATCAATGGAAACCAACAGCAGCTTCCAATGCTAAAAAAGCACCAAAAGCTGGTGATGCAAATGGTACACAAGGTTTAATGATGACTACTGCGGATATCGCTTTAAAAGTAGATCCTGAATACTTAAAAATTTCTAAACACTTTCATAATGACCACAAAGCTTTTGAAGATGCTTTTGCAAGAGCATGGTATAAATTAACCCACAGAGATATGGGACCAATTTCTCGTTATTTAGGTCCGGAAGTTCCGAAAGAAGAATTGCTATGGCAAGATCCAATTCCTGAAGGAACAGCGCTTTCTGAGCAAGAAGTTTCAATTTTAAAAGAAGCTATTTCAAATTCAGAATTATCTATTTCTCAATTAGTAACTACTGCTTGGGCTTCTGCTTCCACATTTAGAGGATCTGACATGAGAGGTGGCGCAAATGGAGGAAGAATTCGTTTAGAACCACATAAGAGTTGGGCTGTAAATAATCCGTACGAATTAAACAAAGTAATCACAGTCTTTGAAGGAATTCAGAAAGATTTTAATGGCAACGTTTCTATGGCAGATTTAATTGTTTTAGGCGGATCTGTTGGCGTTGAAAAAGCTGTAAAAAATGCAGGTTATTCTAATTCTGTTCCGTTTACTTCGGGACGAGGAGATGCTTCTCAAGAACAAACTGACCTAGTTTCTTTTTGTTATTTAGAACCGAAAGCCGATGGATTTAGAAATTTTATCAAAAAAGATTTAAAATTAGCTGCAGAAGAATTATTAATTGATAAAGCACAATTATTAACACTTTCTATTCCTGAAATGACTGTTTTAGTTGGTGGATTAAGAGTTCTGGGAGCAAATTATGACGCTTCTAAATACGGTGTTTTTACAGAAAATATTGGCACGCTATCGAATGATTTCTTTACAAATATTTTAGATTTTAGTCTTACATGGAAAGCAACTTCTACAGATGATGCTTTATTTGAAGGAGCTGATAGAAAAACTGGTGAAATTAAATTTAGAGGAACAAGAGCCGATTTAATTTTTGGATCAAACACCGAATTAAGAGCTATTGCCGAATTTTATGCAGCAGATGATGCAAAAGAACGTTTTGTAAACGATTTTGTAACTGCTTGGGCAAAAGTGATGAACCTTGATCGCTTTGATCTTAAAAAATAAGTAAAACTATTTTATACATAAAAAGGGAATCAACACATGTTGATTCCCTTTTTTAGTTTTCAATTATTATTTCTTTATCCAAAGAAATAATTTTGGCTGTTTAGCTTTTACGATTTGTTTTCGTTTCTAGTCTCTTGCTTCTCTTACCTCCTCTTTACTAAAATCTATTTACTAGCAAATAATTTTATATCATTTGCAGACACTTCTTTTTCACCTAAAATTATTAAACGTTCTACAACGTTTCTTAATTCACGAATATTTCCTGTCCAATCGTATTCTTGTAAAAGATTAATTGCTTCGAATGAAAAGGTTTTTATAGGCGTTCCTTGTTCTTGAGATATTTTAGCGGTGAAAAAATTTACCAATAAAGGAATGTCTTCCCTCCTGTCGTTTAACGCAGGAACATTAATTAAAATAACTGCCAATCTGTGATACAAATCTTCTCTAAAACGTCCTTCTTCAATTTCTACTTTTAGGTTTTTATTTGTTGCCGCTACTACTCTAACATTTACCTTAATATCTTTATCAGAACCAACTCTAGAAATTCTGCTTTCTTGCAAAGCACGTAATACTTTTGCTTGCGCAGAAAGACTCATATCACCAATTTCATCTAAAAAAATAGTTCCAGTATTTGCCGCTTCAAACTTACCCGCTCTGTCTTTATTCGCACCTGTAAAAGAACCTTTAACATGTCCAAAAAGTTCGCTTTCTATTAATTCAGATGGAATTGCAGCACAGTTTACTTCAATCATTGGTGCTTTAGAACGATCAGATTTTTCATGCAACCAATGCGCAACCAATTCTTTTCCTGTTCCGTTTGGTCCAGTAATTAAAACTCTTGCATCGGTAGCTGCTACCTTTTCTATGATGTCTTTAATATGAGAAATAGCATCACTTTCGCCAACCATTTCATAATTCTTACTAACTTTTTTCTTTAAACGCTTATTTTCTACAAGTAGAATTTTGTTTTCTAAAGCATTTCTAACGGTGTTTAAAAGTCGGTTTAAATCTGGTGGTTTTGAGATGTAATCAAAAGCGCCCAAACGCATTGTATTAACAGCTGTATCAAGATCTCCATGACCAGAAATCATTACAATTGGTATTTCAGGTTTTATTTTTTTAGCTTTTTCTAGCACTTCAACACCATCCATTTTGGGCATTTTAATATCGCATAAAACCAAATCATAGTCGTTATTTTTAATCATTTCTAAACCTAACAAACCATCTTCTGCTTCTTCTACTTGATAGGCTTCATTTTCTTCAGAAATTATTTTTTTAAGCACTCTTCGTATCGACGCTTCATCCTCTATAACAAGTATTCTATTCATGTTTTTAGTTTCAAAGTTTTAAAGTTTTCGATTTTTAAAGTTTTCCGTTGAAAAAAAACAACAAATAACTCTAGTATTAGTTCATTAAAACCATTAATATCTATTTTTCTTAAATCAATTCTTATCATTTCGCTTTGAAAACATGCACATCTCTCTGCGGAAAAGGAATTACTATATTATTTTGTTTAAATGCTTTATCAATTTCAAAACGAATATTACTTTGTGTAAATCGAACATCAAAACTATCAATTAAAGTAAATGCTACTCTAAAATTTAGTGAACTATCTGCAAAATCTGTAAACAAAACCATTGGTGCAGGGCTTTTTAAAACGGTAGGCTGTGCTTTTGCAATATCCAATAAAATACTTTTTACCAGCTCAACATCAGAACCATACGCAACACCAACATCTACAAACTCTCTTGTTTCCGTTCCGTTTTCTGTCCAGTTAAATAAAATATTTGTTAAATACAAATGATTCGGAATTACCAAAACTTTGTTATCTACCGTTACTGCTCTGGTTGTCCTTAGACGAATATCTAAAACCCGGCCAACTTTTCCTTCTAGTTCAATAATATCTCCAACATGCACAGATTGATCAACCAAAATAAAGATTCCAGAAATAATATCTTGAAAAAGTGTCTGCAATGCTAAACCAACACCAATTAAAAGAGCGGCTGATGCGGCAAAAACAGCAGTAACATTTACACCAGAGGTATGCATACCAACTAAAAAAATGACTAAATATACAAACCATTTTAAGTAACTAAAAACACCTACAAATTTAAGTTGATCATTTTTAGGCATGTTTCTAGTGCTAACTTTTCTCACTAGTTTTAATAAAAACGTTGAAAGCATTAAAGCAACAATAATAAATATTAGACCTTTTACAGAAATGCTTATTTTTTCGCTAAAAGTAAAGGAATAATCTAAAATTGATATTGCTTCATCAACAATATTATTTGCAACTTTCTCTATTTGATCCTGCATTTATCCGTTATATTTTATCCATTTATATAAATCTTTATAGGTTGGCTTTTTACCATACATTAAAATACCAACGCGATAAATTTTAGCGGCTAACCAGACCATAAAAACAAATGTTATTAATAATAAAGTCATTGAAATTGCTAGTTCGTACCAAGAAACACCAAAAGGAACTCTCATTAACATTACAATAGGACTCGTAAACGGAATGTATGAAAACAGCACCGCTATTGCTCCATGAGGGTCATTCATAACCGTTACAAAACCTACATAAACGCCTAAAACTAAAGGCGCCATAATTGGCAACATAAACTGTTGTGTATCTGTTTCATTATCTACCGCGGCACCAACGGCTGCAAACAGCGAACTGTACAACATAAAACCACCTAGAAAATAAAAAATAAATAACACAAACATTTTTAAAATTGGTAATCTTAAAATTTCTTGAATTATCAATTGCATTTTATCCACTCCTACTGCTTGTTTTGCAGCTTCTAATTGTTCTGCTGGCAAATTTGCTGTTTGCATTTCTATCATATTAACCCCAAAAATAGCCGACGCAATTGTTGATATTATAAATATTAGAATTCCCCAAATTAAGAATTGTAATAATCCTGCGGATGCATTACCAATAATTTTACCCAGCATTAATTGAAAGGGTTTTACGGATGACACAATAATTTCTACAATTCTACTTGTTTTTTCTTCAATAACACTTCTCATTACTGATGTGCCATAAATAATTACAAACATCATTAATAAATAACCAGCAATTAAGCCTACTCCAATTTTTAAACCATTTATTAATTTGGATGATTCTTCGCCCGAAAAATTATACATCTTAATGTTTGATGGGATTTTTGACGCATTAATTTGTGCAAGATCAATTCCGAAATCATTTAATTTTTCATTTCTGATTTTCGTTTCAATTTTAGTTTCTAGAGAATTTATGACAGACATTCCTGGAGAATCTTTCGAATAAAATTCGATTGATTTTGCTAAAACCTCTAAACTGTCTTGTTTAGGAATAATAAGTGCTCCATAATAATCGCCTAATTCTACTTTTTTCTTTGTTTCTTCAATTCCAAATGAAGTATAATCTTGATAATGAATTGATTCAGAATCTACAAAATCGTCTTTTGAAAACAATCCCGAATTATCTACATAAACGATTTCTTTAACTTTTTCGTCATTTTTTTTCATCAGAAAAAATACCAAAGCTCCCATAGCTACTAATAACAACGGACTTAAAAAAGTCATCATTATAAACGATTTATTACGAACTTTAGCAATAAACTCTCTGTGTATAATTAATTTTAACTTGCTCATTTTTAGTTGTTTTTATTTACTGCTTGAATAAAAATATCATTAGCACTTGGTATCAATTCAACAAAATGTTGCACTTGACCCCTGCTTGTTAAAAATGATAACAACTCATTTGCAGAGTTATTTTGGTTTAACTTCACATTTAAGGTTAGTTCATTTCCTAACAATTTAAAATCCGCCGGAAAAACCTCGAAATTTTCTTTCAATTTTGCTTCCACTTCTTTTGGATGATCAGTATGCAAACCAACTTGAAAAGTGTTCGTTCTAAACTGACGCTTAATATCGGATAACTTTCCGTCTAAAATTTTATTTGATTTATTGATCAACGCAATTTCATCACACATTTCTTCAACAGATTCCATTCTATGCGTAGAGAAAATAATAGTTGCACCTTCATCACGCAGTTGTAAAATTTCTTTAGCAATTAACTGTGCATTTATAGGATCAAATCCAGAGAAAGGTTCATCAAAAATTAATAATTTAGGATTGTGCATCACTGTAACGATAAATTGCACTTTTTGTGCCATTCCTTTAGAAAGTTCCTCAATTTTCTTTCCCCACCAAGCAGAAATATCAAACTTATCAAACCAATAATGTAAGCGTTTTTTTGCTTCAGACTTACTTAAACCTTTTAATTGTGCTAAATATAAAGCCTGTTCACCAACTTTCATTGATTTATACAAACCACGTTCTTCTGGTAAATAACCAATATATGCGGTGTGTTTGGGAGACAAAGGCTCACCATCTAAAATAATAGAGCCAGAATCTGGCATTGTAATTTGGTTAATAATTCTAATTAATGATGTTTTTCCTGCGCCATTAGGACCTAATAACCCGTAAACACTTCCTTTAGGAATATGGATAGAAACATCATTCAATGCTCGAAAATCTCCATAATTTTTTACAACATTGTTTATTTCTAGTAAATTTTTCATTGACAATTTTTGATTATTTATAAAAATTCAATTTCAACAAATTTAGGTATTTTATAAATACTAGTGTGCATAAGTTCTAAATGGTTACTTTTTTAAAAAAATGTTAAAATTTACTATGCATGCATAACTTTTTTTAAATTTACTATGCGCGCATAATAAATTTTTATATCTTTGGGAAATGGATAAAGATAAGTCTATAGATCATCAACTAAGAGCAACTTGGCAAGCAGTTGCAAAAATGTATAATGAACAGGCCGCAAACTATGGTAGTACTATGGCAATGGCATTTGTATTATTAACAATTGATAAAGTAAACGGAACACCTTCTACAGCTTTAGGGCCTTTAATGGGAATGGAACCTACAAGTCTTTCAAGAATTTTAAAATCGATGGAAGATAAAGGAGCAATTTCTAGAGAAAAAAACCCTGATGATGGTAGAAGTGTACTCATTAAATTAACAGATTATGGGTTCGAAATGCGTAAGTTTTCTAAAAACCATGTGTACCAATTTAATAATGTTGTAAGAGAATACATTACAGAAAAAGAATTAGATAGCTTTTTTAAAGTAATCTCTACCATAAACAAGTTAATTGCAGATAAAGAGATTTACGAAGCTGTTAACCAAGATAAATAAGAAGTAGTATAACAAACAATAAACAAATGACAAGAAGAATTAAAAAAGTAGCAATTATTGGATCTGGTATTATGGGTTCTGGTATTGCGTGTCACTTTGCGAATATTGGTGTTGAAGTTCTTTTATTGGACATCGTTCCAAGAGAATTAAACGACAAAGAAGCAGCAATGGGACTTACGTTAAAAGACAAAGTAGTCCGCAATCGTTTAGTAAATGATGCTTTAATGACTTCTTTAAAGTCGAAGCCCTCTCCTATTTATAAGCAAGAATTTGCAAGTAGAATAACTACGGGTAATCTAGAGGATGATATTGCTAAAGTTGCTGATGTAGATTGGATCATGGAAGTTGTTGTAGAACGATTAGACATTAAAAAAGTCGTTTTCGAAAAATTAGAAAAATATAGAACTCCAGGAACTTTAATTACTTCAAACACTTCTGGAATTCCGATTAAATTTATGAATGAAGGAAGAAGTGATGATTTCCAAAAGCATTTTGCGGTTACTCACTTTTTTAATCCACCAAGATATTTAAAACTTTTTGAAGTGGTTCCTGGACCAAATTGTAAGCAAGAAGTTACCGATTTCTTAATGATGTATGGTGATACATTTTTAGGTAAAACTTCAGTTTTAGCTAAAGATACACCAGCATTTATTGGAAACAGAATCGGAATTTTTGGCATCATGAGTTTATTTCATGTTGTAAAAGAGATGGATTTAACTATAGAGGAAGTAGATAAATTAACGGGTCCTGTTATTGGTCGCCCAAAATCTGCAACTTTTAGAACCATTGATGTTGTTGGTTTAGACACACTTGTTCATACAGCAAACGGTGTAAAGGACAATTGCCCTAATGACGAAATGAAAGACCAATTTGTAATTCCTGATTTTGTAAACCACATGATGGAAAACAAAATGTTAGGTAGCAAAACTGGCCAAGGTTTTTATAAAATGACCAAAGATGCTAAAGGAAATAGAAATATTTTATCCTTAGATTTAAAAACTTTAGAATATAGAGAAAAAAAATCTGCAAAATTCGCAACGTTAGAACTTACGAAAACGATTGATAATGTTGTTGATCGCTTTAGAGTTTTAGTTGCAGGAAAAGATAAGGCTGGTGAATTTTATAGAAAAAGCTTCGCAGCAATGTTTGCATATGTTCAAAATAGAATTCCAGAAATTTCTGATGAAGTTTATAGAATTGATGATGGTTTAAGAGCTGGTTTTGGTTGGGAACACGGACCTTTTCAAATTTGGGATGCCATTGGGGTTGCCAAAGGTGTTGAGCTAATGAAAGCGGAAGGTCATGAAATTGCCTCTTGGGTAACAGAAATGTTAGTAAAAGGAGAAACTTCTTTCTATTCAATTAAAGAAGGCGCAACTCATTACTATGATATTCCAACAAAATCACAAGTTAAAAAACCGGGTCAAGATTCGTTTATCATTTTAGACAATATTAGAAAATCAAACGAAGTTTGGAAAAACTCAGGTGCAGTAATCGAAGATTTAGGTGACGGAATTTTAAACTTAGAATTCCAATCTAAAATGAATACAATCGGTGGTGATGTTTTAGCTGCCGTTAACAAAGCCATTGATTTAGCTGAAGAAAACTATCAAGGTTTAGTCATTGGAAATCAAGCAGCAAACTTTTCTGTGGGTGCAAATATTGGCATGATATTTATGATGGCTGCAGAGCAAGAATATGATGAGTTAAACATGGCAATCAAGTATTTTCAGGATACAATGATGCGCATGCGTTATTCAGCAATTCCAACAATTTCTGCTCCTCACGGAATGGCTTTAGGCGGTGGTTGTGAAATATCATTACATGCAGATAAAGTAGTTGCAGCAGCAGAAACTTATATGGGATTAGTAGAATTTGGAGTTGGTGTAATCCCTGGTGGTGGTGGTTCTAAAGAAATGGCTTTAAGAGCATCCGATCTATTTCACAAAGGCGATGTTCAATTAAACGTTTTACAAGAGCATTTCTTAACAATTGGTATGGCAAAAGTAGCAACTTCTGCTTACGAAGCATTCGATTTAGGTTTATTACAAAAAGGAAAAGATGTAGTTGTAGTAAATAAAGACCGTCAAATTGCAGAGGCTAAAAAACATGCTTTAATAATGGCAGAAGCTGGTTATACACAACCTGTTAAACGCGATGATGTTTTAGTTCTTGGCAAACAAGCTTTGGGTATGTTTCTAGTAGGAACAGATTCTATGCATGATAGCAAATATATTTCTGCTCACGATCAAAAAATTGCAAATAAACTTGCGTACGTAATGGCCGGAGGAGATTTATCAGAACCAACCAAAGTTACAGAACAGTATTTATTAGATCTAGAACGTGAAGCTTTCTTAAGTTTATGTACAGAACGTAAAACTTTAGAACGTATTCAACACATGTTAAAAACTGGTAAACCATTAAGAAACTAAGAAAATGAAAACAGCATACATAGTAAAAGGATATAGAACAGCAGTTGCAAAAGCACCTAAAGGATTGTTCAGATTTAAAAGAGCAGATGAATTGGCGGCAGAAACCATCGAATATATGATGAAAGAATTGCCAGATTTCGACAAAAAGAGAATTGATGACGTTATTGTAGGAAATGCAATGCCAGAAGGTGCTCAAGGATTAAACATGGCACGATTAATCTCTCTAATGGGATTAAAAATTGAAGAAGTTCCTGGAGTTACTGTAAATCGTTTCTGTTCATCAGGATTAGAAACTATTGGTATGGCGGTTGCTAAAATCCAATCAGGAATGGCAGATTGTATTATTGCAGGTGGGGCAGAAAGCATGAGCTCTGTTCCTATGACCGGTTTTAAACCAGAATTAAATTATGATACAGTTGCCGCTGGTCATGAAGAATATTACTGGGGAATGGGAAATACAGCAGAAGCAGTTGCGAATGAATTTAATGTTTCGAGAAAAGACCAAGATGAGTTTGCCTTAAATTCTCATTTAAAAGCATTAAAAGCGCAAGCAGAAGGTCGTTTTGATTCTCAAATTGTACCTATTACTGTAAATCAAACGTATGTAGATGCGAATGGAAAAAAGTAATAAAATCATATGTTGTAAATAAAGATGAAGGTCCTCGTTTAGGTTCTAACCTTGAAGGTTTAGCAAGATTGCGTCCTGTTTTTGCTGCTGATGGAAGTGTAACCGCTGGTAATTCATCACAAATGAGTGATGGTGCAGCTTTTGTAATGGTAATGAGCGAAGACATGGTAAAAGAATTAAATCTTGAACCAATTGCAAGAATGGTAAGTTATGCTGCTGCAGGTGTACCGCCTAGAATTATGGGTATTGGCCCAGTTGCTGCAATTCCGAAAGCACTAAAACAAGCAGGTTTACATCAAAATGATGTTGGCTTAATTGAATTAAATGAGGCCTTTGCTTCTCAGTCTTTAGCGGTTATTCGTGAGTTAGATTTAAATCCTGATATTATAAATGTAAATGGTGGCGCTATTGCTTTAGGTCATCCTTTAGGCTGTACAGGTGCAAAATTATCGGTTCAATTATTTGATGAAATGCGCAAGCGTGATATGAAAAATAAATACGGAATGGTAACGATGTGTGTTGGAACAGGTCAAGGTGCAGCAGGTATTTTCGAATTTTTAAATTAAAAAAAACAAGATTAAAAACATATATAATGGAAACAATAAATAAAGAAATCTTAAGGGGAGGACAATTCCTTGTAGTTGAAACAAAGTGTGAGGATGTATTTACTCCTGAAGATTTTTCAGAGGAGCAAATAATGATGAAAGAAGCCGTTAAGGAATTTACAGAACGCGAAATCATTGCTCATAGAGATCGTTTTGAAGCCAAAGATTATGCACTTACCGAAGAAGTAATGAAAAAAGCAGGTGAACTTGGTTTTTTAGGTGTTGCTGTCCCCGAAGAATATGGAGGAATGGGAATGGGTTTCGTTTCTACAATGATTACTTGCGAATATATTTCTAGTGGAAACGGTTCTTTAAGTACTGCTTTTGGTGCACATACAGGAATTGGTACTATGCCAATTACGTTATATGGATCAGAAGAACAAAAACAAAAATATGTACCTAAATTAGCTACAGGAGAATGGATGGGCGCTTATTGTTTAACAGAACCAGGCGCAGGATCTGACGCTAATTCTGGGAAAACGATGGCAGAACTTTCTGCGGATGGAACATCCTATAAAATTAACGGACAAAAAATGTGGATTTCAAATGCAGGTTTCTGTAATTTGATGATCGTTTTTGCGCGTATAGAAAAAGATAAAAATATTACTGGTTTTATCGTGGAATATGATGCTGCGAATCCAAATGGAATTACATTAGGCGAAGAAGAACACAAATTAGGAATTCGTGCAAGTTCTACACGTCAAGTATTTTTTAATGACACTGTTGTGCCTGCTGAGAATATGTTATCTGTAAGAGGTGGTGGATTTAAAATTGCTGTAAATGCGTTAAATGTTGGTCGTATTAAATTAGCTGCAGCCTGTTTAGATTCTCAAAGAAGAGTTTTAGAAACAGCACTAAAGTATGCTACTGAGCGTAAACAATTTAATACTGCCATTGCAGATTTTGGTGCAATCAAATCAAAATTAGCAGAAATGGCAACCAATACGTATGCTGGTGAATCTGCTAGTTATAGAGCTGCAAAAAATATTGAAGATAGAATTGCTATGAGAATAGCTCAAGGAAACTCTCATCAAGAAGCAGAATTAAAAGGGGTAGAAGAATATGCTATTGAATGCTCTATTCTAAAAGTAACAGTTTCTGAAGATGTACAAGCTTGTGCAGACGAAGGAATTCAAATTTTTGGAGGAATGGGCTTCTCTGAAGAAACACCTATGGAAGCTGCTTGGAGAGATTCACGTATTGCACGTATTTACGAAGGAACTAATGAAATTAATAGAATGCTTTCTGTAGGGATGCTAATTAAAAAAGCGATGACAGGTCATGTAGATTTATTGGGTCCTGCAACTGCAGTTGCCGAAGAATTAATGGGAATTCCTTCTTTTGATACTCCAGATTATTCGCAATTATTTGCTGAAGAAAAAGAAATGATTGCCAAATTGAAAAAAGTTTTCTTAATGGTAGCAGGCTCTGCAATTCAAAAATATGGTGCAGAATTAAATAGTCATCAACAGTTATTAATGACTACTGCCGATATTTTAAATGAAGTTTATATGGCCGAATCTACACTTTTACGTGCAGAGAAAAATGCAAAACGTTTTGGAGAAGAAGCACAAGCCGGACAAATTGCAATGGCAAAACTGTATTTATATAATGCTGTAGATATTATTGCAAAAAATGGTAAAGAAGGTATTATTTCTTTTGCTGAGGGCGATGAACAAAGAATGTTATTAATGGGCTTAAAGCGTTTTACTAAATACGCAAACTACCCTAACGTAATTGAGTTAAGAAATTTCATTGCAGAAAAATTAAAAGCAGAAAATAAATACTGTTTTTAACGATATTTAACTTAATAAAAGTTTTAAAATTAGTTGTTTGTACAAAAAGACCATTTTAATAAATGGTCTTTTTTTTATCTTTGTTTAATGTTCATCAAATAAAGAACAAAAATGAAAAAATATTATTCAACTATCGCTGCATCCTTATTAATTCTATGCAGCCCCAGCAAGCCTAAAGAGATTGAAATTGACATTAAAAAGGAGTAATAAAGTGATCCTAATCAGTAAAAAAGATGATTTTTAAAATTGGAACATCTCATTTTTATCAAATTCTTATTATTCCTATTAAAAATATTATTTTTTAGATTCTAATAATAAGGAAAGAATTTTATTTAAAATTTATTTTTTATTTTTTGCACCACAATCCATTTAATATCAATACTTTTGCACGCAATTTGAAAATACATAAATGAAGCGTATAAAAGAATACAAAAAACTATTTAAAATAGAAGGTGCTATTGATTTGAAAGAATTAAAGACATCTTATAGAAGCTTAGTTAAAGAATGGCATCCAGATAAATTTCAAGATGATGCTAAAAAAGAAGAGGCGGATATAGTTAGCACTCAAATTATAGATGGGTATCATTTTCTGGTAAGTATTGCTCCTGAAACTAAAGCCGCTAATTTAGAGGAATACAAAACTACAATTACAGAGTTTCAAGTAGCAGATTGGCATCACAAAAGTATGTTGTTAGAAGTAACATTTACTGATGGTAATAAATACGAATATTTTGGAGTTAGTAAGATTTTATTCGGAAAGTTTGTGAACGCTAAATCTATGAATAATTTTGGTAAAAGAAATATTTTCAATTCTTTTATCTATCGAAAGTCTATGAAAGCTTCTGTAGAAGTTTAAGCTTTTATCTTCCCTGCAAAAAGCAGGAATCCATAAATAAAGATTGTTTTGTTCCTGGCAATAAGGCAAAAAAAGAGATTACTTTAATAGTAATCTCTTTTTTTTTTATCAAAATGCAACTAAATTGCTATTCTAAAGAACCTAAATAACGTTCTGCATCTAGCGCAGCCATGCAGCCTGTTCCTGCAGCTGTTACAGCTTGTCGATACTCTTTATCTTGAATATCTCCAGCAGCAAAGACTCCTGGTAGATTCGTTTTTGTAGTTTTACCTTTGGTGATTAAATATCCCGTTTTATCCATCTCTAAAACACCTTTGAATAAATCTGAATTTGGTGTATGCCCTATTGCAATAAAGACTCCTGTTACAGGAATTTCAATGACTTCTTTGGTTTGATTATTTATTGCTCTAACACCTTCCACAACATTAGTTCCTAAAACCTCCTCAATTTCTGTATTGTATAAAACTTCAATATTTTTAGTTTTCTCAACTCTATGTTGCATTGCTTTAGATGCCCTCATAAAATCTTTACGCACCAATATAGTAACTTTACTACAAATATTTGATAAATACGTAGCTTCTTCTGCTGCCGTATCCCCTGCTCCTACAACTACAACATCTTGCCCTTTATAGAAAAAACCATCGCAGGTAGCACAAGCAGAAACTCCGCCGCCAATTAAACGTTGCTCACTTTCTATTCCTAAATATTTTGCAGTTGCACCAGTACTTATAATGATTGTTTCAGCCTCAATATGTTTGGTTTCATCAACAATCACTTTATGAATTCCACCAACTTTTTCACTTAAATCAACTTTCGTTACCATTCCGAAACGAACTTCTGTTCCAAAACGTTCTGCTTGTTTCTTAAGGTCTTCCATCATTGCTGGTCCATCCGTACCATCTGCGTAACCAGGAAAATTATCAACTTCTGTTGTAGTTGTTAACTGACCTCCCATTTGCATTCCTGTATACATTATTGGTTTCATATCTGCTCTAGCTGCATAAATAGCAGCTGTGTAACCTGCCGGTCCAGATCCTATAATTAAACATTTAATTTTTTCTATTGTATCTGACATAATTATTGTGTATCAATTTAGAAGCGCAAAAGTATCGTTTTTTGATTCTCATAAGATCGAATGTTTATAAGTTTTTATAATGAAAACATAAGCAGATGTAATTAAAGTTTTTTAATGATGAATATTTGAAACAATTAATTGCATTTGTATAAAAACAATGTATCTTTGCAGTCCTTAAATGAGTAATCATTTTCGGGGTGTAGCGTAGCCCGGTCATCGCGCCTCGTTTGGGACGAGGAGGTCGCAGGTTCGAATCCTGCCACCCCGACTAAAATTAAGACCAATAGAAACTAAAACCTTGTAAATCGTATGATTTACAAGGTTTTATGGTTTTTAGGCTATAATAAGAGTTGATTCAATATGATTTAATTTTTTCTTTAAGCAAAATAAATATATATGCTTATTACAATAACACAAATTGCAATACTAACTTGTTTTACATATTTCCATGGTGTAATATCTACTTGTTCTGTGTAATGTTCAACATAGGCAATTTCTCTTGGTTTTATTTTTCCAATAATCAACATAATAATTATATTTAATACAAATAGAATTGCCATAATATCTAAAAAATGAGGATACGCCTGAGCTTCTACGAGTGCTAAACCGGCTTTATCTGTAATCCCAGAGTTTTTAGCGCTTTCTAAAGCATTGCTAACAAAATATGGTTGCAGAATAAACTGACTAATTATATACAGCAAACAGCCAGAAGCTAAACCTATTTTGGCAGCAATTGCAGGTACTCTTTTTGTTAAATAACCAACCACAATAATTGTTAAGATAGGAATACTGTAGATACCATTTATTTCTTGAAGATAATCAAATAAACTTCCTGCTTTTGCTATTAGAGGCGCAATAAACATTGAGGCAATTGCCAAAAAAATTCCAAATATTTTCCCATACTTTACAACCGTTTTCTCTTCTGCATTTTTATTAATATGTTGTTTGTAAATATCTATTCCAAATAAGGTAACAGAACTATTTAATACACTATTAAAAGAACTTAATATTGCTCCGAATAAAACAGCTGCAAAAAAACCAACAAAAGAACTTGGTAGTACTTCTTTAACCAACATTGGATAGGCACTATCTACATTTTCTAAATTCCCTTCAAAAATATGGTATGCTATTAAACCTGGCAAAACAACGATGATAGGTCCTAAAATTTTTATAAAAGAAGCCAGTAAAAGACCTTTTTGACCTTCTTTTAAATCTTTTGCTCCCAAGGCACGTTGAATTATTTGCTGGTTTGTTCCCCAATAGAATAACTGCACCAACATCATCCCTGTAAAAATTGTATGAAAAGGAACTGGATCTGTTTTTGTACCAATGGAATTAAATTTCTCAGGATTTTCTGCAGTTAATATAGATAATCCATTAAGTAAGTCACCATCACCAATAATTAATAATCCGAAAAAAGGAATTAATATTCCTCCTATTAATAATCCGATTGCATTTATAGAATCTGAAACTACTACTGCTTTTAATCCTCCAAAAACGGCATAAATAGCTCCTATAATTCCTATTCCCCAAACACAAATCCAAATAGATTGATCATGCGAAATATTTAGCAATTTAGGTACATCAAACATACCGCTAATAGCCAATGAGCCCGAATACAATATCACTGGTAATAACACTACGACATACCCTGATAAAAATAAAATGGACGTTAGTGTTTTTGTTGATGTATCATATCTTTTCTCTAAAAAACCTGGAATAGTTGTTAGTCCGCCTTTTAAATATCTGGGCAATAAAAACAAAGCTGTTACCACCATCGCAATCGCAGCTAAGGTTTCCCAAACCATTACAGACAATCCGTTTTGGTATGCAGAACCATTTAAACCTACAATTTGCTCTGTAGACAGGTTTGTTAAAAGTAATGAACCTGCAATGACTACTGCTGTTAAACTTCGACCACCTAGAAAATAGCCGTCTGATGTTGATTCTTTTGTTTTTCTTGTCGCCAAGTAAGAGATGACGCCCACAAGCACTGTAAATGCTATAAATGTTAAAAATTGCATACTAATTAGTGTTAATTGTGTGTTATTGAATGGAACCGATTATTGAATCTTAAAATAATCAGAATGGTTATAATACGTTACTTTTCAATTATTGCTTCAATATAAACAGGTAAATGATCTGACGGATATTTTAAATTCTGAGAATCACTTAAAACGGCATATTTATGAACTGTAATTTTATTTTTACTTGTAAATATATAATCAATTCGTGTTGTTACAGGTTTATCAAAATGGAATCCATTAAATGTTCCTGAAGGTCCAAAGGGTGGTTTCTTTGAAACACCTTTAGCATCATTAAAATGCAATTTTATAAATTTAATATTTGGAGTTTGTGGCTCTAAATTAAAGTCGCCCATTAAAAATACAGGAAGTTTTTTGGCATTAAATTCCTGTATCTTTTTCAAAATCAATTGAGGACTTTCTGTACGTGCAATTTTTCCAATATGGTCTAAATGTGTATTAAAAACCCAAAATTGTTTTTTAGTTTTTTTCTCTTTCAAAAGAACATAGGTACAGATTCTATTACACACTGCATCCCATCCCATAGAAACCTCTTCTGGTGTTACGGATAGCCAAAAGGTACCCTCTTTTAAAATCTGATATTTTTCCTTTTTTATAAAAATAGCTGAATATTCGCCAGATTTTTTCCCATCATCTCGTCCAACTCCAACAAAACTGTACGCAACCAATGCAGTATCCATATGTGTCATTTGGTTAGGCATTGCTTCTTGAACACCAAAAACATCAGGTTCGTAAAATTTAATTTGATTCATCATAAACTCTTTACGGTTATCCCAATTATTTTCGCCTTCTTTTGGATAATCTAACTTTATGTTATAGGTCATTAATTTCGTAATATCTTGAGCGTTTAAAACGTTAAAACAAGAAAATACAATGAGCAAAATAATATTATTTTTCATCTGATTGATTTAGTTTTTTGGGATTAAAGAAATTGCAAAACCTCCACCAGCTGCCATGTTTAATTCTAAAATAGTTTTACTATTTACGTCTTGTTCTAAAATTTCATAGACTTCTGGATTGTGCAAATAATGTGAATCTAATTTGTCCTTATATATTTTAGCAGTGTATGTTTTGTTGGGAACTAAAAAGTTTAATTTCACTTTTACAACCCTTGCATTTTCATCCGTAATACCTCCTATAAACCAATTTTCTGTGGATTTTTCTTGACGTGCAACTGTTATAAACTCGCCAATTTCCGCATCTAAAACCTTCGTTTTTTTCCAATCAACACCAATATCTTTTATAAATTGAAATGCTGGGTTGTTCTTATAATTTTTTATTAAATCGGGCACCATTTGCACAGGACTATAAATAACAACATACAACGCCAATTGATGCGCCAAAGTGGTATTGATCTGATTATTTTCTTTATACGGTTTTAATGACGTATTAAAAATACCGGGCGTATAATCGATAGGGCCAGCTAACATTCTTGTAAACGGAACAATAGTTAAATGTTCCGGGGGATTTCCACCATCCTCAGACCAAGCGTTGTATTCTTGTCCACGAATTCCTTCTCGAGAAATTGCGACAGGATATGTACGTCTTTTTCCTGTGGCTTTTATTGGTTCGTGCGCATTTATAGCAACGCCATTTTCAATTCCTTTTTCTAATACTTTCTGAAAATGATTTACCATAAATTGCCCATGATGATATTCTCCTTCAGGAATTACACTCCCAACATACCCGGTTTTTACCGCATGAATTTTTAAATCTTTCATCAATGCAAAAGCTGTATCTAATTGTTTCTCATACAAAGTTATATCCGCAGAAGTTTCATGATGCATAATTAATTCTACGTTTTTAGATTTCCCATACGCAACAACTTCCTTTAAATTATAATCTGGATACGGTGTTACAAAATCGAAATGAACTTTCTTTGCTTTTTTGTCCCACCATTGCTCCCAACCAATATTCCAACCTTCTACCAACATTCCGTGAATATTATTTTCTGATGCAAAATCTATTAACTCTTTTGCATATTTTGTGTTTGCCGAGTGGTTTTCTCCTGCATAATCCCAATTTCCTGTTCCAATATGCATATCCCACCAAATACCAACATATTTTGTAGGTTTAAAAAAGCTCATATCATCAACTGTATTTGGCTCATTTAAATTTACAATAAGTTTAGATTCAATTAAATCCCCTGGTTTTTCTGCAATTTGAATCGTTCTCCAAGGTGTTTCAAAAGGTGTTTTTCGGATAACTTTTTTTCCTTTTGCATTGCCAACCAATTCACTTTTCATATTATAATTAACAGTATCAACAGCCAAAGTCATTTCTGCATAATCGGTTAAATCTGCTTCATGAAAACTCAAATACAAACCCTTGTCTGTTTTCATAGTAACAGGTGTATTTACTGCGTTTTCTGGAATATAAGTTTGCCCTAAATGAGAACCCGGAATGTAATCTTTAAATGCATTTATTTTAGAAAAAGGAGAGGTTGTATAGAGATATTCGTAAATGTCCCAATCGCCAGGAATCCACCAGGTTTTATGGTTTCCTGTTAAATTGAATTCGGTATTTTCATCCGTAATAACAACTTCAGAAAGATTTTCTTGTTTTGGGAATTCATATCTAAAACCAATTCCATCATCATAAACCTTAAAGATAATGTTGATTTTTCTTTTTAATGTTGATGTTTCTTGCAACTCAATTTTCAAAGAATTGTATTGATTTACGACTTCTTCATCTTCTCCCCAGACCATTTTCCAGGTTTCGTTGAATGCATTTGTGGTGGTTTTTAGAATTTCAAAATTTCCTTTTAGAGAAAGTGCATTTTGTAAATCGAAACTCATTTTTGAAGTATCAATGACGGTTTCGTTTTTAAAACGAACGGTATAAGAAGGTTGTTTGGTTGCCGAAAGTAAAAATTGAACTTTCACCTTTTTGTTGGGTGATATAACTTCAGTTGTTCTATTTTCTTTATCCGAAGAACAAGAAATTATCAGTATAAATCCTAAAAAAAATAAAAAAGTTGCTTCATAATTATAAATTATTCTGTGGATAAAATTTCACTTTTTACTGAAATTCCGTTTTCATTAAAAGCTTCTACTTGATAATAATATTTTTGATCTGTTGTTAACGCTCTTAACTCGTAGTTTGGTTTGTTATATATCAAGGCAGAAAGATTTAATTTGTCTTTTGCAATTCCCCAGTAAATTACATAACCAGTTGCATCTTTTACGGCATCCCAGGTAAGATTTGTATTTCTTCTGTCTTTTTGTCTTGCCACTTTAAAATTATTCGGAGTTGCTGGTTTTGCTTCGTTCCCGTTCCCAAAAACTCTGAATTCTGAGATTGCTAAATATTTATTATGGCAATAAACATGCTTATATCTCACGAATCTTGCTTCCGCAGTTTTCTTTAACTCAATATACGCGTGTGGCATATCTCTTTCATTTTTAGAATAATCTGCAATTACATTCCACTTTTTTCCATCCAAAGAACCCTCAATAATAAACTGTTGTTTTAAATCTTTTGGTCTTCCAAAAACTTCTGAATTAAAGTTTTGAAAATTAATTTGAAGTGCTCTAATTTTCATCGCTTTTAACAAATCTATTGCTACAAAAATGGAATCATTATTTGCTTCTGAAACCCAATAAGAACGAATTTCTTCATCATTAATTTTACTAATATTAAAATCTGTAATCTGTTTATATGGCTGTGTTTTCCTGTTAAAATAACAGCTCTACTTGGGCCACAAATTGAATTTGCACAAAAATTATTTTTAAAAATTGCGCAATCTTTTGCAATTCGATCAATATTTGGTGTGGGTGCTAATTTACTTATTGGATGTCTATACGCACTAATTGCCTGTGTAGCATGATCATCTGCCATAATAAAGATGATGTTTGGTCTTATTTTTGTGATTTCTTCTTTTTTATCTTGATTTTTACCCCCTTGAAAAACCAGTAAAATAAGCGTTGCCAAAATAATTTTTTTCATCCTTATTCTATTTTATTCTTAGTGATTATTTTCTTGATTTGAATTATTTCTGAATTCAGAATCGTTTTGTCAAAAAAAGAAACTACATCTTCTAATTCATCAAAAGGAATAGAAGATAACTCGTGTCTACCACCAATTACTTTACGAAAATAGAAGGAAGTCTGTAAATCATCTAATTTTTCAATGATAGTTTCTGATCCGTCTAAAATTAGATAACCAGGTTCTAACTCCTTACAATAATGATGTGGCGCAGTTGCAAAAGGTACTAAATGATCATCTGTACCATGAAACAAAACACTTGGTATGGCATTATTTTTAGTGATATAATTTGCATTTACAACAGCACCTGCTAAAGAAAATACACCTGCATATTTTATATTCTGATATTTTGTTAGCTCTGTTACAAAAAAATCTCTAAAATAAACTGCATTTAAAACTCCTTCTGCACCAGCGCTGCTTCCGCCAGCAATAATTTTAGAAGTATCTATTTGTAATAGTTCACTATTATCAATCACAAATTTAGTAGCGTCTAAATAATCGAATGCTGCTTGTTTAAAAGTTTCCATTTTATCTTCTTTTAAGCAATTGCATCCAAAACCAGTTTCTTGTTCTTTTCTTAACAAACTGTAACTGATAGAAATACTTACATAACCCTTTGTAGTCATGTATTCCATTAACTTTATCTCGTCTATGTCATCTCTTTTTCCACCAGAAAAACCGCCACCATGCATCCATAATAAAACGGGTAATTCTGCCGTTTTTGAAATATTTATTGGCGAATACACATCCAATTGTAAACTATCTCCATCTTTAACTGCATACGTATATGTTGTCTTTTCTTGTGATAAAAGCTGAAAAGAAATGAAAAAGACATAAATTAAAAGATAGTTTTTCATGTTATTGTTTTATTCTGTTAATGTAAATGTCTTTTTAAATTCAAAGTCTGACGTTCCTTCAATACCAATATCAAAAACGCCCGCTTCAATACCAAAAATCATTTCTGAATTGTAGAATTTTAAATCTTCTACCTTTATTTCAAAAGAAACTGTTTTACTTTCTCCTTTCTTAAGGAATACCTTCTCAAAACCTTTCAACTCTTTTACAGGTCTGGTAGCACTTGCAAACCTATCATGGATGTATAATTGTAAAACTTCGTGCCCATCATAATCGCCTGTATTTGTAATGGTTACAGATGCTATTAAGGTGTCTGAAAAACTTATAGTTTCTGATGATAATTCAACATTTGAATATTTGAATGTTGTATAACTTAATCCGTGGCCAAAAACATACAAAGGCGAATTTTCAACATCTAAATAATTAGATTTATAATCTTCCTTCGGATTATTTTTAGGAATTGGACGACCCGTATTTTTCATGTTATAATAAATAGGAATCTGTCCGATATTTCTAGGAAAAGTAACTGTCAGTTTTCCTGAAGGATTGTATTTTCCAAAAAGCACATCTGCAACTCCATTTCCACCCATAGTTCCAGGAAACCAAGTTTCTAAAATAGCATCTGCTAGCAAATCTTCCGCCGATAAATCTAACGGACGCCCATTCATCAGCACCAACACGATCTTTTTGTTTGGCACGGCTTTTCTGATACTTTCAATTAATTTTGTTTGCTTTCCTGGAAGATTGATATTTGTTCTCGAAGCAGCTTCACCACTCATATCATAGTCTTCGCCCATCACCATTACTACAATATCAGATGTTCTTGCTACGTTAATTGCCGCTTGAAATCCGCTTTCATCATCACCTTCAATTTCGCAACCTTTTACGTATAAAATATTCGCATCTTTTGTATATTCTTGAATTCCTTCAAAAATACTGATCGCTTCCCCTCCTCTATCACCAGCTGCAGCCCAGTTGCCAATAATATTCTCTTTATCTTTTGCTAAAGGACCAATTAATCCAATTTTTTTATCTGAAGATAATGGTAAACTTTTGTCATTATTCTTTAATAAAACTGATGAAATGGCCGCAGAATGTCTCGCCGCTTCTAAAAACGCAGGTTTAGAGACTACTTCTTTTTCTCTTTGTTCATCAGCATATTTATAAGGATCATCAAACAAACCTAATTTGTATTTTGATAATAAAATTCTTCTACAAGCATCGTCTATTAATGCTATATCAACCTTCCCTTCTTTTACCAATTCTGCCAAATAAAGACGATTTGCATCACTCATCATGTCCATATCTATACCAGCATTTATTGCTATGCGTGTTGCATCTTTATTGTCTTTGGCAAACCCATGCATCACCAATTCATTAATTGCCGTATAATCTGTAACTACAAAGCCACTAAAATTCCACTCATCTCTTAAAATATCCCTGTATAAAAATTTACTACCCGTTGCAGGAACTCCGTTTAACTCATTAAAAGCGGTCATAAAAGTTTCTACACCTTCATCTATTGCCGCTTTAAAAGGCGGTAAATAGACGTTTCTTAATTCTCCTTCACCCATATTTACGGTGTGATAATCTCTACCAGCTTGTGCTGCTCCATACCCAACAAAATGTTTTGCACAGGCTAAAATTGTGTTTGTTTTTGATAAATCTTCACCTTGAAAACCTTTTACATATGCTTTCGCCATTTTGCTTCCTAAATACACATCTTCTCCTGCTCCTTCAGAAATTCTTCCCCATCTGGGGTCTCTTCCAACATCAACCATTGGAGCAAAAGTCCAATGAATTCCTGCTGCGGATGCTTCTTCTGCTGCAATTCGAGATCCTTTTTCTACATTTGCCATATCCCAACTTGCAGCCAAACCTAAATTGATTGGGAAAATAGTTTTGAAACCATGAATTACATCGTAACCAAATAATAACGGAATTCCTAAACGTGTTTCTTCTACTGCTAATTTTTGTAACTCACGGGTACCTTTTGCAGAATACACATTCAGCATTGCACCAACACTAGCTTCTTTAATAAATTTTCTAAAGTTCGTGTTTACTGTAGGACCAGTAACGGCTCCACTACCACTAAACATTACTGTCTGACCAATTTTTTCTTGCAAGGTCATTAGTTGCATAATAGAATCTACTTTTTGATCAAAAACCGTCGATTTATTTTTTTTAACTGCTGTGTTTTCTGAATTACTACAAGATATTGTAATTAAAAAAGTTACTATAATTAAGAGTAATGATAAGATTCTATTTGTCATTTTTAATACGTTTTGATTTTGAAAAAAGCCACGGTAAAAGTGCTGGTTCTGCAAAAGCGGAATCCCAACTATTATGATTATCGTTTGCATACAAAGAGAAATTTGGTTTGCCTCCATATTTTAAAATTCCGCTCACCATATTGATAGATTCTTGCGGATTTATAACATCGTCATTTGCGCCATGAAAAACCCATAAATTGGTATTTTTCGCATATTCTTTAGCTCCTTCTGGGTTTCCTGCCCCGCAGATTGCAAATGCAGCTGCAAATGTATTTGGTTGTCTATATAAAATTTCGAAAGTTCCCAGGCCGCCCATAGAAAGGCCGCCAACATAAATTTGTTCCTTTTTCACAAATGGTTTCTGAAGATATGTTTGTAATAAGTTCATTACCAACTCCAATGATTTGGTTGGTTTACTCTCTAAAGAAAATTTTAGTTTGATAGGTTTTGTACTTCTATCGATCGTGGCATTTGCCCAATAATCTCCTTTAGGGCACTGCGGAAAAATAACGATTGCAGGAAATTGTTCTCTGTTTTCGTCAGACGCAAATAAATTACTTCCATGAACTAATTGAGAACTATTATTATTGCCACGTTCACCAGCGCCATGTAAAACTAAAACTAAAGGGTATTGTTTATCCTCTGTAAAATTTTCAGGCAATAGTATACGATATTGCAATGTGTCGTTTTTATAAACCAAAGACTTTGAATCATATAAATCTGTATGTTTTTGAGAAAAAAAACTATTTGAAAAGCAAAGTAATAGCAATAAAGTGTAGCAATATTTTTTCATAAAAAAAATTAATAATTAAATCCTAATTTGTCTAATCCCTTTTTTACATCCGTATTTTGCATAAATAAATTCCAAAGTAAACCTGTTCGATGATTTTCTATCATAACAATTTGAGGCCCTTGATCTATTGCTAAATAGGTTTCTGTTACCCAAAAATTATAATGCGGACTAAAAGCGTCATAAAAACCAGCTGGACCTAACATTTTGTCTTTATTTTGATATAAATAATGCATTACTTGTAATGATTCTTTGGGTGTGTAAGCGATGGAGCTTATTGCTGCAGTAGGTGAGATTATACCTTTATCATTTGTTGGACTGTGAGCAGAATATCCTCTAGAACCATCCGCATTTCTAGAATAACTGGCGGTTAAGCCCCAAGTATTCTCGCTATAACCCACATAATTTTTAGGGTTGTTGATACAGTATTGACGATTAATTTTAGTGTGATTAACCGCAACATTCCAATAATTGCCATATTGATCGGATAAATCTTTTGGGTTTAAACCCAAGAATGAATAATGACTAAAAAATAATGGCCCTCCAAAATTTGACCCACCAGCATGATTTAACACTAAAGGCAAACCATATTGCGAATTAGTATTTTTAATATTTCCACTACTAGCCCATCCTTTTTCGTATGTGGCTTTTGTGATGCTATGATTTGGGGATGCTGCTGCTAAAATATAGCTAGTCATCACTTCATTATAACCAGTTAGTTTTAAATTAATTTCAAAACCCAAATCTGGACTCCAATGCCAATATAAAGCTTCTTTATTTTGAGTGTACCAATCCCATTCTACCCCTTTCCAAAGTACATCTGCTTTTGTTGATACTTCTTTTTCTGTTGTAGAACCATTTTTTAAATATTCTTTTACACAGATTAGTCCTTGCACCAAAAAAGCAGTTTCTACTAAATCACCTCCATTATCTTTTGCACTAAAAGGAAGTACTTTACCAGAACCTCCATTTATCCAATGAGACCATGCACCGTGAAACCTATCCGCAGTTTCTAAAAAATCAACTATTTTACGCAATCTAGCTACACCTTGTTCTCTAGTAATAAAGCCCCGTTCTATGGCAACAATAATACTCATAAGACCAAAACCTGTACCTCCTGTAGTAACTACCTCTTGGTTTAATGTTGGATCATTAGGATGATACCTTTCTTTTGCTGCGCCCGAAGCTGTATTTGCATAATCCCAGAAATATTTAAAAGTCTCTTTCTGAACTAAATCCATCATGGCTTCATCTGAAAGTTTTTCTATTGTAGGAGTTATGGGATCCGGATTATAAGGCTCTTGGTATCCAGGACCTTTCTCTGAACATGCTAAAAATAAAATTGAAAATACTCCAAAAAGAATTAAATTCTTTATCATACTATTATTGTTTAATTTTGAAGCTTAATTTTGTTAAACCTTTTTTTACATCAGTATTCTGCATAAATAAATTCCAAAGCAACCCTGTTCTGTAGTTTTCTATCATTACAGGAATAGGCCCTTGATCAATAGCTAAATATCTAGTTACATACCATTTGTGTTCTAAACTAAACGCATCATAGGGACCATATTTACCAACTAAACTATCGTGATTAGTGTACAAATTTCGCAACATTTTCATACTTTCTTTTGGTGTGTAAGGAAATGATGATAAAGCTGCTGTTGGAGAAATAACTCCTAAATCGTCACTTGGTTGGTGTGCGTGGTATCCTTTTATTGAATAACTTGCCGTAAATCCCCAAAAGTCTTCTCCATATCCTTTGAAATTTTTAGGGTTTTCCACAGCATAATCGTAATGAATTTTAGCATGATTTTGTACTAGCTTCCAATAACCTGCATACTTGTCTTTTAATCCGGTAGGATTTAATCCTAAGTAAGAGTAATGCGCCCAAAATAAAGGTCCCGTTAAAGGTTCCGTTTTCTGATCGTAATAGTTTAAAACTAAATCATGATTGTACAATTTTTGATTCGAAACAATGTCTCCACTTTTTGCCCAACCTTTATGATACACGGATGATTTTATAGGATGTGTTGGAGAAGCTGCTGCTAAAACGTACATAATTAAACATTCGTTATAGCCTTTTACGCCAAAATTCTTTGCCCATTGATAGTTTGGAGACCAATGCCAGTATAAAATATCTTCATCGTTTTTAGTAAAAAAATTCCATTCTACGGTTCGCCACAGGTTGTCTATTTTAGCAACTAATTCTTGTTCCTGTAGACTACCACCTTTAAAGTACTCTGAAACCGTTAATAAACCTTGTACTAAAAATGCTGTTTCTACTAAATCCGCACCATCATCATTTTTACTAAAAGGTACCGTTTTTCCTGTTTCACCATTTAACCAATGTGGCCATGCACCATGAAACCTATCTGCTTTTGCTAAAAAATCTACCATTTTATGATAGCGTTCTATAGCTTCTCCTTTCGTTATAAAATTTCTTTCTATACCCACTAAGATTGCCATAAAACCAAAACCGCTTCCACCAATGGTTACTGTATTTTTTGGAGTTGTAGGATATATATTATCCATGTGAAGTCTTTCTCTAGCTAAAGCAGAATTTGGTTCTGCTCCTTCCCAAAAATAATTAAAAGTTTGTTTTTGAACTAGGTCTAATAATTTTTCATCAGAAAGTTCTTTTTTTGCAGGTTCCTGTGCTCGTTTTTTTACTTCTTTTTTAATATTACAAGTTTTAAGTAAGAAAAGAAGTAAAAAAAATGAATAGATTATTTTCATATTAAAGAGGTTATTCTTAGAGTTATATTTATTCATTTAAGCTGTATTCATTATAAATACAGCTTAAAATCATAAACTCAAATAATATTTAGTAAAAGAAATATGTGCTCTAAAATTAATTAAGAACTACATTATATCTTTAATTTCTTGTTGTGTAAGCACTTTGTTAAAGAAGTGTAGTTCATCTAAAAAGCTTAAATCTTCTTTATGATTCCAACCATTAAAACGCGGAGATCCAGACATAATAGATACGATGTCACAACCAGTCCAATCTACTCCACTAATAGCAGACTCTTTAACAAGTTCTCCGTTTATATAAACAATGGCTTTTGTTGGCGAAATTGTAAAAGCAACGTGTGCCCACTCATTTGCAGTAGGATCTACATCCGCTGCAGAGCCTCCATCAACCCAAACATCTGAGCTACCAGTACCAACATTTAATTTAATGCGCTGTTTACCACCTGCATTTTCTCTAAAAAGTCTAAAACCTGAAGTTCTATTATTTTGATTATCAGCTGGATTCCCAACCTCTAAAGGTCCCATAACTAATAAACCTGCTCTATCTGGAGTTGCATTTACTTTATACCACATTGTTGCTGAAAATGATTCTCCTTGCAAACCTGTTGTAGGAAATGTTAAATATGAATCCGTTGCACCCGCATAGGCATTACTACCTTTTTTAGATTCATTTGCATACGCTGGATTACCCACTTTTGTCGCCAAAGCACCTGTAACTAAGTTAGAATAATTATCATTAAAAGGCATGTATAAAGTTTCTCCAACCGCTGGACCGTAAGGGTTTGTGACACCAATAATATTTTGAATCTCTGTTTGAGTAAGCGCTTTATTGAACATGCGTAAATCATCCATAGAACTATTATCATACTTATGATTCCATCCATTAAAACGTGGTGATCCAGACATTATTGATAAAATATCACATCCAGTCCAATCTACACCTCCAACAAGTGTTACTTGTTTTGCCATTTGGCCATTAATATAGACAACTGCTTCCGTTGAAGAAATTGTAAATGATAGATGTACCCAGTCATTTGTAGCAGGATCTATGTCTGCAGCAACTCCACCATCAACCCAAGTATCAGAAGTTCCGTTACCAACATTTAATTTAAAACGTTGTTTTCCTCCAGCATTTTCTCTAAATAATCTAAATCCATTTTTTCTATTATTCTGTTGGTCATCGGCTTTACCATCATCTTTTGGCCCTATTACTAATACGCCTGCTCTGTCTGGACTTGCATTTACTTTGTACCAAAAAGAAGCAGAAAATTCGTTGCCTAAACTTAATGTAGAAGTAGATAAAGTAAGATAAGAATCCGCTGCACCAGCATAAGAATTTGTGCCTACAACAGCTTCACCCGCAAAACCTGGGACACCTACTACTGTTGATTTTGTAACACTAATTAACTCTGTATAATCTCCATCAAAAGCCCAAAATGCAACCTCGTTTGAAAATAAAGGTAGATAAGGTGGAGCTTTTTCAAAATTTACTTTAGATATGGTTGTTTTACCATCTAAATCTAATGCTATTACTTCTAATACGTGAGGTCCTGTAGTTACATTATTGTATGTAAACTCGTTTAGAACTCTTCTATAATCTTTAAAATCAGTAAAATATCCTATTTCAGTTCCATCCATTTTAACCAGTATGGAGCCAACTTCAATATCATCTGTTACTTCAAATTTTATATCGATAGGTATTATTTGTTCGTTTACTTTTAATTTAAGACCTTCTGTAGGATACAAAATTTTAACTACAGGTGCTGTTGCATCTAGTTCTGCTGCAACTTGTGTAAGTGGATCTATACCTTCATTACAAGAAATAAATGCAAGAAGAAAGATAAAAACATTTAGGTATGAGAATTTTATTTTTTTCATTTTATATATTTTTAAAATTTATTATTTACCTAAAACTGGAAATTGATCAACTTGTCCTTGAGGATATGGTAAGTATTTTTTATCCGCAGTAAAAGTTCTACCATCATAGCTCAATTCAGAATAACGTTCTAATCTAATCATATCATAATAACGTTTGCCCCACTCCATGCCTAACTCAGCAAATTTTTCATCTAAAATATTGTCTAAGGTTACTCCAGAAATAGGAATTAAACCAGCTCTTTGTCTTACAAGATTTACTGCTTGATCTGCTGAAATTGCCGTTTGAGAAGCACCTTGCTTTAAAGCTTCTGCATACGTTAACAAAATCTCTGCATATCTAATTATAGTATAATTTTTATTACTTCCGTAAGAAGTTCTACCAGTAATTAACTGTTTAGATGGTAAATAGTGTTTTCCGCTTGCGAAGAAAGCACGCGCATAATCATTTATTTTATCTCCATCTCTTGTTGTATTTTTAACAAAACTTGGCAAAGTGGCGTATGCTGCATCTTTTTGAATTTCTGCAATTCCACGATTGGTAAATAAAACACTTGTTTCTAATCTTACAGTTTCTCCTCGATCTAGCATAAACTTAATAAATTTCATACTTGGCTCGTAAAAACCCCAACCACTTTCTGAACCTGCAATTATTGGAGTCCATCCTTGTGGTCCATAAGGCGCATATAAATGTGCTTCACGATCTCCTGTACCCTTATTAAAATCTGAATATTGAATTTCTAAAATATTTTCATTCGCTAATTTACCTGGAGTTTTGAATAATTCGTAAAAATCTGAAAACAAAGCAAATTTTCCAGAATTTATTATTTGACCAGTAGCTTCTGCTACCGCTTGATAATTTTTTAATTCCTGGTTTGCTAATGCTTTAATTGCTAACGCTGTATACTTAGTTACACCACCGGGCAAATCTTGTCTTTGATTTGGGTGCATATCTGGTAACATAGGTATTGCTTCATCCATTTGATCTGACAAATGCTGCATTACCTCTGCCTTTGTAGGAACTACTGTAACGTTTAACAACTCTGATGTATCCGAAGTTTTTGTTAAAAAAACATCACCCCAAACACGCGAAATATCAAATAACATAATTGCTCTTAAAACCTTTGCTTCTGCAATATATTGGTCCCCAAGTGCAACCCCTGTAGGGCCTGCAAATTCTTGATATTTTTTAATTAAATCCATAGCTGTATGGGTAGAAACTACATCTACATATATGTTTTCCCATAAAGAGTTATACATCCAATAATCTTTATTATAATTAAAAAGATCTGTTTCTGTAAAATCTTGCTGATCTCCTAAGCCACCAGAGTTCACATCATCTCCTCTTACAGAAATTAACAACGGTTGTTCCCATCCTCTAGATTGAAAAGCTTCATAAGCTCCAATAATAGAGAGTTTCATATTTTCAGTTTTTGTAAAGTCTGTGCTTCCAGCAAAATTATTATTAAGCTGTGGTTCATCTAATTTTTCTGTACAACCTACTAATGATAAAATCATTAATGCTGCAAATAATATAGTTTTCTTCATTTTTTTAACATTATTTTTTATATTTTAATATTTAAACCAAATATATAAGTCGCAGGTACTGGATATGTTTGGTTATCTACCCCGTTAGATACTTCTGGATTAAATCCGTTGTAACTAAATATTGTTAAAGGTTTTTCTGCAGTACAATATATTCTTGTTTCTGGAAATCCTTTTTTAGTTTTAATAGTATATCCTAAAGTTATATTTTGAATTCTAAAATAACCTCCGTCTTCAACATAATAATCATTTAACTTTTGATTCCAACTTTTTCTCACTGCTGCTGCTGATGGATATGAATTTGTAGTTCCTTCACCGTGCCAACGATTGATAGCAAAATCTCTATCCCAGTTAGTATCACTCGTAAAAATAACTTCCATTCTTTTTCTATTTAAAATTTTGTTTCCTCCTTGGCCAAAACCATTTAGAGATAAATCAAAATTATCATACGTAACACCTACGTTAAATCCAAAAGAGTATGTTGGTAAATAAGAGCCTAAGCCAACTCTATCGTCGTCGTCGATTGTTGTTGGATCTCCACCATTTTCCTTATATTTAAAATCTCCAGGAACTAAATTATTAGCAACCGCCACAGGATCTGCATCTATTTCTGCTTGGTTTTGATATACACCTTCGACTTCACGACCAAAAAAGGCAAAAATAGATTCTCCTACCATAGAGCGTTGTCTAAATTCGGCAGAACCAGCATCTAAATAAATAGCATTTCCTAAATTTAATATTTCATTTTTTAATGTTGAAAAATTCCCCCAATAGTATAACTAAATTTGTCTGAAATTCTTTTATCCCAATTTAAAGCTAACTCGAAACCAGCGTTTCTTATTTTTCCAATATTTTGTCTCGTTGATCCAGGAATTAAAGGTCTTTCGACCGGAATAACTGCATCTTCGGTATCTCTAGTATAGTATTCTGCTTCAATAGACAAATTATTATCAAAAATTCTTGCTTCTAAACCAACGGTAGTTTCATCTGTAACTTCCCATTTTAAAGCAGTAAAATCACTTGAAGTAATAATTCCGTTATAAGGAGTGTCTCCTAACGCTGTGGTAACCGTTTGCGAAGTAATAGATCCGTTACTAGAAGCTACTTTATCATTTCCTAACTTCCCCCAACTTCCTCTAAGTTTAAGGTAATTAAAGAAATTTGAATCATCCATAAAAGACTCATTTGAAACTACCCAACCAGCACCTACTGTAGGAAAATAACCCCATTTTTCTTGATATTTATTGGTACCATCTGCTCTAAAAGTAGCATATAATAAATAGGTGTCATCATAATTATAGGCCAATCTCGTAAAATAAGAAAAACCATATTCTCTTGCTCCATCATCTGCTACACCTTGCTCTGGAGTTGTTTCTGATTGACTTAAATAATAGGATTCTTCACCAGAAAGTGGGAAATTTAAACCTTGTGCACTTAAAAATTGGTAAGATTCATCTCTAAAAGAAGTACCTAATAAAGTTGTTAACTTGTGTTTTCCTATGGATTCATTATACGTTAATATATTATCCCAAATTTGATTAGAGACCGTAACATTCGATTTATTTAAAGAAGCATTTACGTTTTGAAAATTGTTTCCAACAAAGTAAGGAAGACTTACATTTCTAGATTCAGTAGCTTCAAAATTTTGATTATAAGAAGATCTAAAAGATAATTTCTCAGGAATTAAGTTTAACTCCGTGTAAAATGTAAATAGCGTCTTTCTTAGTTTAATTCTAGTTTCATTTAAATCCATAGTAGGAAAAGGATTTTGACCACCTCTATATCCTAAATCTTGTGCATTTGAATAATTTTTAGGAAAAACAGCAGGATAATCTAATAAGTTAGGATCATAAACTGGCATCGTTGGTACCGCAAAATAAGCACCTCTCCAAGCCGATCCTTGTGCGTCATATCTTGTAGCATTACTAAAAATAGTATTTGTACCTACTTTAATCCAATCATTTACTTGGAAATCGAATTTACTCCTTAAATTAAAACGTTCATACTGATTTTTCATGTTAAGAATCCCTTCTTGCGAAAAATAACTCCCACCTACAGAGTAAGTAGCCTTCTCTGAACCACCTGAAGCACCAATTGTATGACTTGTAATAATACCAGGTCTAATAACTTCTTTGTACCAATCTGTATTCACATCAGGAACATTTGGATTTATACGGCTTCTTCCATAACGCTGCATAGCATTTAAAATAAATTGCGCATCTGGCGCTGAACCAGACTCTAAAGCTAACGTAGTAAATTGTTCTGTATTTGCAAGTTTTAAAACATTCTGAGCAACTTGTGCTCCTGAATAACCCTCATACGTAATTTGAGCTTTTTGATTTTTCTTACCCGAAGTTGTTTCTATAAGAACGACTCCATTAGCAGCCCTAACACCGTAAATTGCCGAAGCAGAAGCATCTTTAAGAATAGATATTGTAGCAATATCTTGTGAGTTCAAAAAATCTATATTATCAAAAAACATACCATCTACAACATATAATGGTCCTGAAGCACCTCCAGAATAGGATCCAATACCTCTAATACGTATCGTTGGACCTTGCCCAGGACTTCCTGAACTTACTACTTGAAGTCCAGCAACTCTACCTTGTAGGGCTTGCATTACTTGACCTGTTGGAGTTTTTTGTATTTCTTGAGCTTTAATTGTAGTTATAGATCCTGTTAAATCAGCCTTACGTTGAGAACCATAACCTACCACAACAATCTCATCTAAAGACTGTACATCTCCTTCTAAAACAACATTAATAATTGTTTGATTTTTAACAATAACCTCCATTGTTTTAAAACCAATTGAGCTAAATTGTAAAACGTCTCCTTTATTTGCTTTAATAGTATAATTACCATCAAAATCTGCACTTAACCCTTTACTAGTTCCTTTTATTAGGATACTTGCACCCGGTATTGGTAAATTATCAGTCGAATCTGAAATTGTTCCCGTAATTTTAATCTCTTGGGCAGAAATAGCTACTGACAAAAGAATTGTTAATAAAAAAATAATCCTAGTTTTCATATCGATTTAAAAGTTTTTTGTTCGAGTTAAAATTACAAAGGTTTTTTAATTAACAAATAATTAACACCCCTTTTTAAATACGTCAAGCTTTAAAAAAGTTGGTAAAATCAATAAATGACGTATATTTTAAAGGAAGAATAATCGATAAAAAAGGCTTTTAAAGATAGAATGACGTAGTTATGACGTACAATTAAAATACTGATTTCGTATTTTAACTAGGTATATTTTTGAAGTTTAGCAAATAATCAACTAGAGAATTGTCATTTTGCAAGTTTAACTTCTTTTTTAACCTGTATCTCATTGTTTCTACGCCTCTTACAGAAATATTCATTAAAAGCGCTATTTCTTTGGTAGATAAATTCATTTTGATGTAAGCACTTGTCTTTAAATCTTTTTTTGATAGCATAGGAAATACAGCGGATAAGCTACTAAAAAACTCCTCATGAACTTGATTAAAATTATATTCAAAAATTTCCCACTCGTCATCACCTCCAATCGAGCTGTCAATTTTTTTAACTAATTTTCTAAATGAATATGAATTTTCAAAACTATTTTTGTTTAATAGAAGTTCCTCCTTTAAAATTAATAAAGATTCATTCTTTTTTACCAAAGCCATTGCTGTATTTGCTAACTGTTTACTTTTTAATTTTAATTCGTTCTTTAAAGCTGCATTTTTTAGCTTGATAAGCTGCTTATCATTTTCTATTACCTGCTCTTTCACAAGTTTTTCTTGTTCTTTTTGATACTTTTGTTCGAGCGTTTTTTGTTCTTTATTAATTTTTCTTTTATGAAGAATAAAAAATAGTACTAAAATAAAAAGTAGAATTCCTGCATATAAAAAGAATCCTATTTTAGATTTATACCAAGGAGGAAGAATTTTTAATTTTATACGATTGGTTTCTGAGTGCTTGTTTAGAAAATTAGTAGTTCTTACTAATAGTGTATAGCTGCCATCAGTTAAATTGGACAACTCTAGTTTCTCTTTATCAATTTTATTCCAAATAGCACTATCACTATTTTCAAAAGTATATTCAAAAAAATAATTTTCTGATTTAGGCGCAGATAAAGAAATTTCTAAATTATTTTTATTTAAAGGTATTTCTATGGGTGATGCATTACTGATGTTAATTCTTGTTTTATCAACAATTATGCTCTCTATGTTGGGTTTTTCTAAATCTGTACTTACTTGTTTTTTTTGAGCATTTATAATTAAAAAGCCATTCATTAAACTTAAGGTGTATAATGAATCTTTTAAAATTGAAACATTTTCATTGTCTACGATAAATCTATTCTCTAAATATTTATTTGGGATAGAAATTGTGTTTTCAAAAGTTGATAAACTAAAAAAGTTGATTAGTCGATTATTTTTAAGAGCTAATTTTTCTGTATTTGGTTCAGAAATTATGTAGGAATCTTTACCAAAAGTTTGGTTTAATAACGGATAATCTATAATACTATCTAATATAGACTCGTATTTCTGCCATCCTTTATTTGTTTTAAAAACAATATTATTATTCAAATTATAAACTTGAATTCCGTAATCTGATGACAACCCCTTTGCGTTATATTCTTGAATATTTTTTATGGATTCATAATCTTCATTAAAGGTTACTCTATAAAGTCCTTTATAAGCGTCCGCAGCCCAAGCAGTATTATTACTTTCAAAAACTAAATGTTTAATAGGACTTGTTGTTTTATTTAAATGCTTTACTTGCCAGTTATTCTTTATCTTCTTAAACTTTACCAAACCAGAATAGGTGCCTTGTATATAAGTATCATCAGATTCTGGCACTTTCTTTAAAGTCCAACCACCAGTTTCGCTAGAAACCATTTTTAGTTTATTATTTTCTATAATATAAGTTCCGTTATTGTGCCCGCAAAATAATTCGCCATTTATAACATCTAAATCCCAAACCTGACCCTGAGAACCCTCTATGAATTCTAATTCATTTTTAGAATTTAAATAATAAACACCTGTATTACTGCCAATATAAATAACATCTTTATATAAAACCACATCATAAACAGCCCCTAATTTTCCACTAATATCATTGTAAAAAGTAAATACATTATCAAAACTAATGCTAGATAATCCCTGATCTAGGCTTACCCAAAGCTCATTATTACTATCTAAAGACATTCCTAAAACAGTGTTGTTTAACAAGCCTTTTTCTTTATTTATATTATATAAAACCTTCCCGTTCTTGTTCGTTATATACACACCGTTTTTTATGGTTCCAAAAACCATATCATCATTTTTTAGTTTTAAAAAACTGTTTAATTGATGCTTTTTTAAAATTGTATTAATTTCTGATTTGTAAATTGATAGTGTACCATTTTTTAAAAAATAGCATCCTTTTAAAGAAGTAGAAATAAGAAAACCACCATTAAAATTTGAAATGGCTATAATTTTGGTATTGTTAAAAACCGGATTGTTTATAAATGGGATAAATTCATTGTTCTTTTTTATAAAAATTCCAGCATTTAAAGTGGAAGCATATAGATTACCATCAATAAAATTGCAAGAAATAATGGTAGATGGTAAATTATATTTTTTAGTATCTCCATTTTCATGAATATAAACATTCCCAAAAGATCTAAAAATAATACTGTTATTATACGCTTCTATTTGCCAAATTTCTTCATTAGATGAAATTTCATCTTTCAATTTTTTACTTAACGAAAAATATTCTAAAAGCCCTTTTTCGTTTTTAGACCAAAAGCCAAATTCTTTATAAGAACCCGTATAAATTTTATTATTATGAGATAAAACAGAACGAATAATTGTTTTATTTGGTAGTTCCCAAAGAGTCCATTTAATGCCATCAAACTCTAATAATCCATTATTATTTGCTACATATATTTTGCCGTTTTCAGATTTAGAAATGTCCCAGTTTTGATTTCCAGCATTATAGTCTGATACATTGTAGTTTTTAAAGTATGGCGTGTATTGCGCTACTAAATCAGTGCTTATAAATAATATTGATAGCAATATGATGTTTATATTGCTTTTTAACAATTTTCTCATTTTTATGATGAATTAGACACTTTAAATTATTAATTGCTTAAAAAGAATTAAATAAAATAAGTTAGAATACTTTTCTTGCTATTTTTGTTTTTTTTTAAAGTTAAAATAAATATCAAATTGATGCAATCTGATTCTAAATAAAAAAAATTAATTCCCTAATTAATGATGGAATTGATAGTAAATTACATAAAATATTTCAGAATCAATAAGAACTAGAAATATTGTACTATTTAATAGAAAAACAAATTAACACATTCTTTCTTAAGAAATATAATTTTATAGCTATTGAATTATAAAAATAAAAAAAGCATGCTGCGAATCATATTTTTCAGTGAGCGTTTAAAAGTTATTTCATGCTTCTTATCATCCTACCACCCCGATAAAAACTTACGATATATTTCTGAAGTCTTTTTATTTTGAGCTCAAATAAAAAATTATGAATTATCAAAAGTAGGATTATCTCTTTTTAACTTTTCGACAGCATTTATTTAACTATCTAACTCTATTATATATTTCTACTAAATAGGTTTGCAGTATATAGTTTTCAAAAAACACAAATTTATTTCTGAGTCTGACATAAAGGTGAAGTACACTATATAAGTAGACACTTTATTTATAAAGCCTTAACTAACTGATTATTAAACACAAACACATAGATAGTGCACCTTGCGTAAAATAAAATAGTAGATGATAAATCAATTTTAAAAATCAATGGTTTGATGTATATTGCAATCGAATAGTACGTTGCGCTAAGGTTTTAAAAGTAGCTGATAACCATTTGTATTTCAAATAGGTACATTTATATAATTGTAAAATAGCATACAAAAAATGTAGCACCTGCAAAGTCAAAAGTGTTCAATTATTAGTAGTATATGGTAATTATTTACCCTACTGATGATCGTAAATAGCATGTGTTTTTAAAAAAAGTGTAAAGTAAAACGCTAAACGAAATTACTTACCAGTAGTGAATATATTAATAAAGCAATTAAAGAATAAATTGTATGTGGGCTAACTATTTAAAAGAATTAAAAAACAGGTCTAAAGGACCTGTTTCATTTGTAAGGAAACATCCTTTTAAAAGTGTTTTTTATGCGATGCTAACAGGTTTGTCTTTTACGATCTTATTAGTTTTGCTAACTTACGTAGGTGCGTTTGGTAAATTACCTTCTAAAGATTTCTTATTACAATTAAAAACCCCGCTTACCTCTACGCTTTACGCAAGTAATAAAGAGCAAATTGGCTTGTACTTTCTTCAAAATAGGACGAATGTGGATAGTATAGACGTACCTTTAGCTCTAAAAAATGCACTAATAGCTACCGAAGACAATCGATTTTATGAACATAACGGTATTGATTATAAAAGTTATGGTCGTGTTTTTATAAAGACTGTAATTCTAAGACAAAATGCTGGTGGTGGTAGTACACTTACACAGCAAGTAGCAAAAAACACCTTTGGTAGAGAGCGACATTTTATGTTAACCACGCCTATTAATAAAATCAAGGAAGTTTTTATTGCAAAAAGATTAGAGGAAATCTATACAAAAGATGAAATATTACTCTTGTACTTAAATACGGTTACGTTTGGTGAGAACATATACGGAATAGAAAAAGCGGCTCTGCGTTTTTTTAATAAAAAAGCTAAAAAATTATCTGTTTCTGAATCTGCAACGCTTGTTGGTTTGCTAAAAGCACCCACTTATTACAGTCCAAGAGTGCACCCAGATAGAGCAACTATAAGGCGTGATGTGGTATTGCAACAAATGGTTAAATACAACTATTTAACGCCAGAAGAACAAAAGACCGCTCAAATTCCTTTAAAACTTAAGTACCAAGAACCTAAAAAATTATCTTCCTTAACTACCTATTTTAAGGAATATGTAGAAAAAGAGTTTAACGCATGGGCGGCAGAAAATCCGGCGGCAGACGGTCATATCTATAATTTAGAAAGTGATGGTTTAAAAATATACTCTACGCTAAATACCTCCGTACAAAAATCTAGCGAAAAAGCAATGTTGAGACAAATGGAGAGCCTTCAAAAATTAATGAACCAACATTGGGATGCGTTAAGCACAGAAGGTGGTAAAGAAGCGTTACTTAAAAAATTATTGAATCAAACTGCATCCGTGAAACAATGGAAAGCGCAAGGAAAAAGCGATCTTGAAATTCAAAAACTGATTGCTGTTAAGAAATCTAGAATTCAGTGGACGCTAAGAGACGGTAACATACCAAAAGTACAATCTTTAAAAGATTCTATTGTGGGTGCTATTAATAGATTACACACTGGTTTACTTACGATTAGCAGTCAAACCGGAAGAATTATGGGCTATGTTGGGGGCATTGATTACGGAATGAGCCAGAGAGATAATATTTTAGAAAAAAATCAAGTAGGTTCTACCTTTAAACCGATTACCTATCTTGCTGCCCTAGAAAAAGGCAAAAATCCGTGTAATTATTACGATAATAATTTGGTTTCTTACGCAGATTATAAAGATTGGAAACCTCGAAATTCAAATGGGCAGTATGGCGGCAGCTATAGTATGCATGGTGCATTGGCAAATTCTATTAATACGGTATCTGTAAGAATTCAGATTGAAACGGGCATTGAACCCGTAAAAGCCTTAGCTAAAAATATGGGTATTACTACTACCCTGCCTTCTTGGCCTTCTATCGTTTTAGGAACTGCCGATATATCGCTTTTTGAAATGGTTACTGCCTATGCTAGTATTTCTAATGGTGGCAGACGCGTGCAACCCTTTGCTATTGAACGCATTGAAGATAATAATGGTACCGTTTTATACCAAGCAAAACCACCTTATGGAGATCGTGTAGCAAGTGAAGTCAATACCAAACGTTTGCAACAAATGATGGGTAGTGTGCTTACCGAGGGAACCGCAGGTCGCATACAAGGGTACGGAATTCCTAATAATTTAATTGGAAAAACGGGTACCACTCAAAATAACGGAGACGGTTGGTTTATTGCTTGTTCTCCCGAGATTGTAGTGGGTTCTTGGGTAGGAACGTATGATAAGAGAGTACAGTTTAAAACCACAAATATGGGTTCTGGTGCTAACACTGCCTTGCCTATGGTTGCGTCTGTGTTTAAAGCGATGAGCGCTTGGAACACTTCTATGCTTACGAACTTTGTGTATGAAAAAGACTACTTTGATTGTCCGCCTTTTTTAGAAATGAGTCCTTCGGAAGCTATTGAATTTGCAAAAACAGATAGCACTTATATAATGCAACGAAGATTTAAGGATTCCATTTTTGATATCGGTATTAAATTATCAGATTCTATTCTTACTCTTCCTCTAAAAACGATTGAAATAGATTCACTTTCTAATTTACAAAAACCGTAAGTTTTTTTTAACTGGTTTACACTAAGTTCTAAAGTTTCGTTATAGAGGTTTCCATCAATTTGTTAATGAAACACAACTTTTTTATTTAAATGATTTAGTCTTAATACTTCTTCCAAATAATAAAAATAGGATACCCTCGGTTTTGTCTCCAAGGGAAATTCTCAAAGTACAAAAAGCTTTTGTAATATGTGCTTCTACAGATTTTATAGAAACATTTAAATGTTCTGCAATTTCTATATTAGAAAGACCTTCTTCTTTACTCAATAAAAATGTTTGTTTGCATTTAGGCGGTAAATTTTCGATTTCTTTTTTTACAATTTTCATTAATCTTTCTAAAGAGTTTTCATCCTCCTCTTCGACAATATATGTGAGTGCATCAATATATTTTTTATCGAGAACTAAAACTTTTTTATTTTTTCTATATTGATCGATAAACTCATTGTAAACAGATTTATATAAGTAACTTTTAATTACAAATTCTTCTTTTAGTTTAAATCTATTTTTCCAAATACTCATAAAAACATTTTGAACAATATCTTCGGCTAAATCATAATCATTAGTTAAACCAAAAGCATATGTACACAATTTTTTATGATATAAATTCACTAAAAAAGTATAACCATTGGTATCTCCTTTTTTTAGTGCAATTATTAAATCTAGATCCTTTAAAAAAGTAGCTTTCATTCTAGAATATCATAAATTTTAAATTTATCCGTGACGAATGTAGAAAAAAATACTGTAACAGTTAGGGTTCCTTAAAATTATAACGTTTTAGCTATATAAACAAAAGTAATAAATAAGAAAAATTTATTTTATTTTATTTTTAAAGGTAGAAAAAACAAATATTTAAAGAAGGTTTGAGTATAATTAGTTAACTATATTTTATGATATCAATTGAAGAATCTAAACCCTCATAATTAGTGGTTTTTTTATTTCGATACTATTCAAAGTAGTAAAAAAAACTAAATATTTAATAAGTTGATTGATTTTTCTCCCTTTTCTAATTTCATTCGGTAAAATAAAATCAAAAAATATTTTTAATACTTAATAAACTACATTCTTATGAAATCAGTTTTTTTTTACGCTGTACTTTGCTTTTTACTTTTAGGTTGTTATTCTGTTGAAAAAGTACCTTTTAAAACGCCCGTAGATACATCAAACAGAAAAATAATAAAACAAGTTAAAAAAATATACAGCCTAAAAGAAGCAGGAGTTTTTGCCAGTAATACATTCGAAGGTGCGCGACTTAACGGTTTTGAGCAAGTAAATGATAGTACAGCTCAAGTTACAATATCGCCAGAAAATACACCCATAAATAACAGTGCTTATTATGCTTTTCAAACTTGGTCTACTACTTCAAAATTTTTCTATTTTACATTTAAATATCCAACAGGTTTTAAAAATAGATACATTCCTAAATTAAAAATTAATAACAAATGGTCTATTATTGATAGTACTGATGTTTTTATAAAAGATAGTATTATTACGATTAAACTTCAGTTAACAAAAATACCAATTACGGTGGCTGCCCAAGAAGTACAATCATCAAAAGATGTGGAGCATTGGTATACGAAACTTATTGAGGGAAAAGAAAATAAAGTGCACTTGAAAAATTATGGAAAAACACCTTTAGGAAAGAAATTAGCTGTTTTAAATATCTATAAAAACAGTTCGAAAGGGAAAGATATTATTGTGCTTTTAACAAGACAACATCCACCAGAAGTTACAGGTTATTATGCCTTTCAGTATTTTTTAGAAACTATTTTAGGTGATTCTGATTTAGCAAAAGAATTTCTAAATCGCTACCATGTTTTAGCTTTTCCGCTGCTAAATCCTGATGGTGTGGATTTAGGCAATTGGCGACATAATTCGAATGGTGTGGATACTAACAGGGATTGGTCTGAATACCATCAACCAGAAATAGAAAAAACAGTTAAGTACATTCAAAAAACATTAAAAAAGAACAATTCAAGAATAGTTTTAGGACTAGATTTTCATTCTACTTGGCATGATGTTTTTTATACAAACAAGAGCAGAACTGAAACCACTTTACCTAATTTTATAGAAGATTGGTTTGCTGGTTTAGAAGTCAATATCCCTAATTATAAAGTTAATGAAGCTGCTGGAAACAGCAATAAACCAGTATCTAAAGGATGGTTTTTATATGGTTATAATGCGGTTGGTATAACCTATGAAATTGGCGACAAAACACCCAAAAATGAGATTCAATTAATAGGAGAAATATCTGCTGAGCAAATGATGAAAATTTTATTGAAAGAAAAAAAATAAGATGTCTTTTTATCGTTTAAACCAAAAAATGACATCCATTAGAAGTGCTTTCTTTTTAATTCCATTAACTAGATACTGACTTTTTTAGGCCTGAAAGCATCCTAAAAAGGGCTCATTAAACTTTTTATCCGTTTTAAATAAAAAAAAATACAAAAAACATTAGGGTAATATAAATTTGTTTCGTCTTACTAATATACACAAGTTTTATGTTGTCTAACAAAATAGAAAAAATCATTACCAAGTACCTTCTAAATCAGGCCTCTTTTTCTGAATTAGAAGCGCTAGAATTATGGCTTTTAGATAGTGAAAATGAGAAAGTTTTTAAAGAGTTTATTAAAACGAACTATTTAATTGATTCTTCATTAAATAAATATAATACTAGCCTTTCTAGCAAAAAACTGCTAGCATTTATTACTCAAGAAAAACAAACTATTCGCGTAAAAAGGTTCCGTAATTATTTAAAATATGCGGCTGTATTTATTGGACTAATAATGGTTAGTTACTTTTTTAATGTAGGTAAAGACACAAGCACAAATGCACCAATTTTAGTAGAAAGTATTCAAACAGGTAAAGATAAAGCAACCTTAACCTTAGAAAACGGAACTATTGTTTCTCTAGAAAAAGGCGCTTCTTTTAATAATAAAAATGCGCAAAGTAATGGTGAAAAACTTATCTATTTAAATAGCACTAACAAAGAGTCAAATAAAATTGCGTACAACTATTTAACAGTGCCTAGAGGTGGTCAATTTTATCTAAAATTAAGTGATGAAACTCAAGTTTGGCTAAACTCAGAATCTCAATTAAAATATCCTGTAAGTTTTACCAAAGGTAAAATTCGTGTTGTTGAACTCATTTATGGAGAAGCTTTTTTTGATGTTTCACCAAGTACAAATCATCAAGGATCACTTTTTAAAGTACATCATAAAGATCAAGATATACAAGTTTTAGGTACTACATTTAACATTAAAGCTTACAAAGACGAATCTAGTATTTACACCACTTTGGTTGAAGGAAACGTTGCCGTAAGCTTTAAAGAAACTCAAAAAAACTTATCACCTAATGATCAATTAAACCTTGATTTAGAAACAAAAACAGCAATAATTCAAAAAGTAGATGTGTATAATGCAATATCTTGGAAAGATGGCGTGTTTAGTTTTGATGAGAAATCTCTTTTTGAAATCATGAGAGTTTTATCTCGCTGGTATGACGTTAAAGTTGTGTTTAAAGATGATGCAATAAAAGAAGAAGAATTTATTGGAGTGCTTTCAAAAAATCAAAATATAGAAGATATTTTAAAAAGTATTAAAAATTTTGGTTTGGTAAAAAGCTATACTATAAGGGATAAAATAATAATATTAGAATAAAAAGGGCAAGAAGTTTTGATATTTCGTAGCATCTAACTTCTGTACCCTCAATTAAATATGTATTAATTAATTTTAACTAACACTGAACAAATTTATGAAATTTAAACTAATTAAAATTCGTTATCTTTCAAAGAAACGGCTTGTTTTTACAGTTATGAAAGTATTTATATTCTTATTGTGCACATCTGTATTTAGTATGAATTCAGATAACATATTTTCTCAAGAAAATGTTACTATTGATAAAACTCAGTTAGCTACTGTTGATCAAGTGTTTAAAATTATCAAAGAACAAACTGATTATCGCTTTATTTACCCAAAAAATTTATTCAAAAAAGCTTCTAAAGTAGAATTGAATGCTGGTGAAATTAAAGTAACAAAATTATTAGAGAAATGCTTAGCAAGCAACAATCTTCAATTTGAGTTGGCTAAAAATAATACCATCATTATTAAAGAAAAGGTTTTTAATAAACTGATAGAAGAGGAAGCGGAACAGCAGCAAACAATAACAGGTGTTGTAAAAGACAATACTGGTATTCCGTTACCAGGAGTTAGCATAACTATTAAAGGAACTTCAACAGGAACATCCACAGATTTTGACGGCAAATTTAGTTTAAAAGTAGAAAGCACTAGTATTTTACAAATAAACTATTTAGGGTATAAAACGGTGGAAATAGAAGTTGGCAACCAAAAGATAATTAATGTTACTTTAGAGGAAAGTGCCCAAGCCTTAGAAGAAATTGTTGTGACCGCCCAAGGGATAAAAAAATCAAAAAAAGCATTAGGGTACGCAATAACAAGTTTAAATAGTGCTGATGTAGAACAAAGACCAGAAGCTGATGTAGCAAGAACATTACAAGGTAAAATTTCTGGGGTTAGTATTTCTGCTACTAATGGAGAAACCGGAGCAACCTCTTCGATTAGAATTAGAGGGTCTGTGTCTATAAACCAATCTAATGCACCTTTAATTGTATTAAATAATGTACCTTTTAGCGGTGTTCTATCGGATATAGATCCTAATGATATTGAAAACATGAATATCTTAAAAGGATTAAATGCAGCAGCTTTGTACGGTAGTGAAGGTCGAAATGGTGTAATACTTATTCAAACTAAAAGTGGTAATGCTACCTTAGGCAAAAGTAAGACTACCGCTTCATTTTCTTCAACAAGTTATTTAAATATAGTATCTCAATTACCAGATTATCAAAATATAATAGGTCAAGGTGCAGAAGGATCTTATGTTTTATCGAACCTTTCTCATGGTGGTCCTGAATTTTCATCTTTAGCGGAAGTACCTCATCCTTACGCTGATTTAAGTAGTATTTTTCCTGAATATGAAAATGTTATGGTGCCTTACGAGGCAAAACCAAATAACGTAAAAAACCTTTTTAATACGGGTGTTGGTAAAATACATTCCTTATCAATAGCAACTTCTAAAGATAAAGTAGCTTTTAATATCTCTGCAGGTTATACAGATGAGTTGGGAATTATTGGTGACAATAATTTAAAACGTTTTAATATTGGTTTAGGTGGCGCTGCGCAAGTAAGTGAAAAACTTAATATTTCAGCAACCCTAAACTACTCCACTAGAAAAGTAAATCGCATACAAGCAAGAGATGTTTTTAACCGCGTTTTTTACTTAGCCAGAAGTATCGATTTAACAGAACTCCCTTATCAAAATACGGTTACAGGAGAGTCTGTAAATTATCGAAATACAGAAACGAACCCTTTATGGTTGTTAAAAAATGCTGGAAGTACAGATGATATTACAAGAGTTTTTGGAACCTTCAATACAAATTATGTATTTAATGATAATTTAAACTTTACCTACAGAGTAGGATACGATAGTGAACATAGAAATGATTTAAATTACTCAAACCGAGGAGGAAAAGATGGCGATTATATTATTGGATATTTAAACTTATCTAACCGAAAAGAAGTAACGGTAGATCAAACCTTTCTTTTGGGATACAATAAAAATCTAAATGATGACTTTAGTTTAGAAGCTCAAATAGGTGCCAACTCTAAACTGACCAAAATAAAAAGTCAATCTTCAGATTCTGATCAACAAATTGTATATAACTTCCTGAATCCAAATAATTTCGCAGCTTCAGAAAGTTTTTATTACGCAGAAGATCGCAATATTGCAGGTATTTTTGGACAGGTTCAAGTAACATATAAGGACTATTTGTATACAACCCTATCTGGTAGAAATGATTTTGGTGCAAGTGTAGAAAAGGAAAATCAATCGTTGTTTTATCCTGGCGCCTCTGTCTCGTTTATCCCAACTTCTGCATTTGATATTAAAGGAGATGTTTTAAATTATTTAAAACTAAGAGCAGCCTACGCTACTTCTTCGGGATATCCAGATCAATACAGAACTAGAAACGCATTAATTATAGATACGAACAGGTTTGTGGCGGCAGACGGAACGAAGCCCGTTACGAACAGGTTTAGCCGAGTTTTTGGGAATCCGGATTTAAAACCAGAAATACACCAAGAATTTGAAATTGGTATCGAAACCAAACTTTTTAAAAACCGATTAAGCTTAGAAGCCTCTTATTACTCTAGAGTTTCTAAAGATCAAATTGTAGAATCCATTTTAGCTCCTTCTACTGGTTTTGATAGTAAATTTATTAATTTAGGTCGCATCGACAACCAAGGTTTAGAAATAGATTTAGGGTTTGATATCCTTAAAAATAATGAGTTTAACTGGAATCTTAGAAATATTTTTACCGCAGAAAAATCTTTAGTAGTAGAAACAACACCAACTGGTGGAAATATAGAATTAGGCGCAGACCGTTTTGCAGTTGAAGGATATCCTCTAAATACAATTATTGGTATTTATGCACTAAGAGATACTGAAGGTAATTTACTTATCGACGGCACAGGTTCTAGCACCACTTATGGTAAACTATTAAATAGTGGCGACATTGGTTTAGATCCAAAAGTGATTGGAGACCCAAATCCAGAATGGAGGTTAACCACAATAAATAGTCTTACTTATAAAAGTTTCAGGCTTTCTGCCCAAATCGAATATACACATGGTGGCGAAATATCTTCGTTAGCTGTAGAAGATATGTTAGAAAGAGGTGTAACCAGAGATACAGAAAATAGAGCGGGTTCTTTTGTAATTCCTGGATTTTTAGCAAATCATCAAACGGGAGAACCTTTATTAGATGGTAATGGCGATAAAATACCGAACACCATACAATTAAACGGAATAAGAACTTTATTTGGAAACTATTATAATGCCAAAGATTTAAGCATGTGGGATACTTCTGTTTTTCGTTTACGTGAAATTTCCTTCGGATATTCTTTTAAAACGAAAAAAGATCAAAAATTACCATTTGAAAAACTTGATATTACTTTTATAGGTCGTAATCTTTGGCACAGAGCACCTAATTTTCCCAAATATGTAAATTTTGATCCTGAAAGCGATGGAGGTTTAGGAAGAACAAATGTTCCTTCTACAAAACGATTTTCTTTAGGTTTATCAATAACCTTTTAACTTTCTTAAAAATACAGAACATGAAAAAAAGATTAAAATATTTTAGCTTAAGCATAATGATCTTTTCATTATTCTTATCCTGCGAAGTCACTAATTTTGATTTACAAGACAACCCAAACTTACTAACGCCGAGTAGCGCAGACCCAGAATTTCTTTTAAATGAATTACAATATTTGTTTCAAGATATTATGGGCGACATGAATATAAATACAGATGATGTAATGCGCTATGAAGCCTTAACTAGCAATTATGGAGACATTGTAGATTCCGATGTTTTAGATGCAGAATGGGAACGCTATTTTGAAGCGCTAAGCATTTCTAAAACGATTACAAATTTAGCAAGTTCTAATGATGGATTAATATTTCATAATGCTGTAAACAAACTTCTTATGGGATATTTAACCGTGACGATGGTCGATTATGTAGGTAATATTCCCTATTCAGAAGCTTCTCAACCAAATGAATTTAGCAACCCTAAATTAGACACTGGAGCAGATTTGTATAAAATGGTTCTTACAGATATTGATGCAGCAATTAGTGCTATAAATGCAGCTAAAGTAAATGTTTCTTCGGACTTGTTTTACAAAGGGAATAAAGAAAATTGGATTGCTTTTGCCAATACTTTTAAATTAAGAATATTAGTTCAAACGCGACTTAATAGCTCTGCTATTGGAGTTACCGATTTAAAAGGACAAATAAACACCTTATTATCAGGACCAATAATAGATGCATCATCAGAAGATTTTGTGTATTCTTATTCAAATTCCGCATCCCCAGAAAGCAGACATCCTTATTATCAAAGAAGTTATGTAGAAGGCTTCTCGCAATATATTTGTAACTATTTTATGTTTATGCTTAAAGATTCTAAAAGCATAAGAGACCCAAGAATTAGATATTATTTGTATCGTCAATCAAATATAGATCCTTTTAGTCCAAGAGTTTATCTTGCTTGCCAAGGAGATCCAACCGTAACTTATTGTTATGTAGGTGATGGGTATTGGGGATTAGACCAAGGTGAAGAAAGAACAGGTCGTGGAGATAATTTATTAAGAACTGTCTATGGAGTTTATCCCGCTGGTGGAGTTTTTGATGAAGATCAATTTAAAGATGCAACAAGCACAACGATTCAAAATAGTTCATTATTAGGCGCCGGAATTATGCCAATCTTAACCTCTTCGTTTGCAAAGTTTTTAGCAGCGGAAGCAGCACTTACTATCGGCACAAACGGTAATCCAAAGACATTGTTAGAAGAAGCAGTAAGAGCATCCATTGCCAAAGTTTTAAATTTTAGAAACTCAAGTTCTCCTTATACATCCAATGCTATAGATATTGAAAACTATGTTGCTGAAGTACTTAGTAACTATGAAAATGCTACAACAGTCGAAGAACGATTAGATGTTATTATTACAGAATATTATTTAGCAGGTTTTGGAAACTCTATAGAAGCTTACAATGCGTATCGAAGAACAGGATATCCCTCAAATATTCAAATACCTATTACAGATTCAAACCCAACATTTCCAAGAAGTTTTCCATATTCTGCGATTGCAGTTATGAATAATAGTTCAATTTCTCAAAAACAAAATACGGATAAAGTGTTTTGGGATACAAATCCAGCTGGGTTTATTAAATAAATAAAAGATAGTAATATGATAAAATATATAAAATACGCTGCTTGTTTTCTACTCTTATTTTCATGTGCTGAAAACAGTAACCTACCCGATGACTTTGCTTTTAGAGGCGGTTATGCGCAGTTTACCACAAAGCCAATTCTTAATTTCAATATATTAAATATAGATAATGAAAAAGTTATTGGAAGTTTAATAGATCCTAATAATAATATTACGAACTATTCTTTAGCGCTGCATTACAATGGCACCGTTGTAGAAAATATTGTAGTCTTAACCTCTTTTCCGGCTGCATTAGAAATCCCGTTAAGTACAATTATTGCTGCCTCAGGGCTTACGAGTAATGATATCAATTTAAGCACTAAATTTACTTTAGTAGCTACGATTACTACTCCAACAGGCGTATTTTCTGGCTTATCCCCTATTGATGGTGGCTTAGGAGGAAATACTTCAACACGTCTTAAAAATCCTGAGTTTATGAACGCGGTAGAGTTTGATATTACCTTTTTTCTTCCGCCTGCAAAAACCATCCGAAGGACTTCTTTTGAAGAAGTTGCTGTTGGCGCAAATGATGCAGTCTATACTAGAAACGGAGGTGAGGATGAAACCTTAGATTTAATTAATGGTACAAATCCTCCTTTTGTAGATTTTATGGCTGCCGGTTCTTCTGTTGAAAATGAATTAGGTTTTAATTCAGAATATGTTGCGTCGCCAGGAATAAGTTCTAGCAGTTTAGGGTTTTCTTCTGAACGAATTGGAGTAACAGCATCCTTAGAAAATTTTGTGGCGTATCCAGATGGTAAACAAGGATTTCATTCAGAAGATGCAGATGGAACCATAAAAATTACATTTGATACCGTGAATGTTCCTGCAGGACAAGCAAACTCTGGGGTTTCTTTTCAAGCTTTTTTTGGAGATACTTCATGGGAAGAAAAAGACGGAATTGTTGCTTACTTAAATGTAACCAAAGATTCAGGAAATGAAGTTATTGAAATCGTGCGTCTTTTTGATGACGATATCGAAAATATAGCAGGAAAATGGAACGAGTTTAACACTGGGTTTTTAAAAAATATTCGCTCTTATCAGCTTATAATTGAGATTTCTAGTGGCGCAACACCAGAATATTTTTATATAGACAATGTTATTTTCTATGAGCCTTTAGAGTAATCTTTATAGCTAACTTAAAAAAAAGAGACCAATTGTGCTCAAATTTATCAATACGATGCATTCCTTTTAAATTTAAATTATGAGAAAAACAGTACTTATTCTTTTTTTATTACTTAATTTTTTAAGCTTACATGCGCAAACAGCTTCGGGAGATATAGAAAATTATGCTGAAAGTATTATTAATAGGATGCCTGGAAGTTCTGTTAATAACTATATACAACCTACAACAGCGAACCTAGCAACTTGGAAATCTATAATTAATTTTATCTTATCGGATAATCTTACAGATGCAAGAGCTATTGCCAGTCCTATAAACTATCAGATAACAGAATTTACAGACACTTCTTTAAATCCGAATAAGATATTTTATGTTTTGGAGGAGAAAGCGATACAAAATCGATACTGGGGAACATATATATTTAGTAAAAATCCAGCAAGAAACAATTTAATTATTGCGGCTCCTCATTCAAAATTTGACACGAATACAGGCAATCAAGCGATATACTGTTTTAAAAATACATTAGCCAAAGCTGTATTTATAAACGGTACACATCGTTGCAATTCATTTACAAGTAGCAATTGTTATGGCACAACAAGTGTCTGCGGATCTACGGGCAATTATAAAATTTCTGATCAAGCACACAATACCACTTCAATGTTTCAAATAACGACAGAAGTATTGTATAGTAGCATCGCTAATGCTGTGTTTGTTCAACTGCATGGTTTTGCAAAACAAAGCAATGATCCTTATGTGATCATGAGCAATGGCACGAATAAAACACCAAGTGTCGATTATGCGGTACAAATAAAAAACGCCTTGCTACAAGAAGACCCTAGTTTAACCTTTAAACTCGCGCATATTGATACAGATTGGACGCGCCTAACCGCATTTACAAATACACAAGGGCGATTTATTAACAACTCTTCTAATGCTTGTAGTACCGATGCAACGGCTACTTCTGGTCGTTTTATTCATATTGAACAAGAGAAAGAAAAGTTACGAGATAGCGTAAAAGACTGGAGAAAAATGAGCAATGCCTTAAAGAGTGTTTTTACAAGTACATTAGGGCTCGACGAAAATATTTTAGAGACAAGTATTACCATATATCCAAATCCGGTGAGTACTATTCTTGAAATAAGAGCCGCTAAAATTAAATCTGTAGAGCTTATAAATATTTTAGGAAAATCGATGCACATCTATACCAATAATATCCAAGAAAATGCGGTACAAATTAATATAGAAGACCTTGCTAAGAGTATGTATTTTCTTAAAATAAATACAGGTAATAGCAGCGTTATAAAAAAAATTATTAAAAACTAATTTTAATAATCCAAATCAATAAATCTTTAACCATAGACAGGAAAACTGTTTATTAAAAACTAACAATTATGAAAAAATTTTACTTTTTACTACTTGCAATTGCTTTATTTAGCAGCACAATGTCTGCACAGTTAATTATTAATGAAGTATTGTTTGATCCCGCGCCTGATATCACTGGTGATGCAAATGGAGACGGAACTAGAAGCGCGAGCAATGATGAGTTTATTGAATTAGTAAATTCAGGGGCAACTGCGTTAGATATTAGTGGCTACACTATTGAAGACAGCTATACCGCAACCATAATAAGACACGTAGTTCCTGGTAATACAGTACTTCCGGCTGGTGGTGTTTACCTTGTTTTTGGAGGAGGAACACCAACTGCTTCTGGCACTGGTGCTGGAAGTTTTGGAGTTTCTACTGTGGTTGTAGCATCTTCAGGTACCTTAGGGTTTAGTAATTCTCTCGAAGTAATTATTGTAAGAGATGCATCAGGAACAGCAATTGCTACGCTAGATGCAAGCACTTTATCCGTAAGCACGGGCGCTAAAGTTTCTGTAACAAGAAGTCCAGATATTACAGGTGAATTTATTTTACATCCAACGGTAAATGGGGTAGCCTTTTCGCCAGGTCTTAAAATTGATGGGAGTTCTGTTTTAAATATTAAAGAAGATGTATTCGCTGTCTTTGCAATGTATCCAAACCCTGTAATTAATGGAGAATTAACAATCATTTCTGCCTCTAACGGCTTAAAGAAAGTGGAGTTGTTTGATACTTCTGGACGCAGTGTATTACAAACGAACTTAACATCGAATGTATTAAATGTTGAAGCTGTTAAGAGTGGTATTTACTTTCTTAAAGTATCACAAGATAATAACACCTCTACATCAAAGGTACTTATTAAGTAAATTAGGAATTGTTTAGATACCTAAAAAGCTACCCCAGGGATAACTGGTGTAGCTTTTTTGTGTTTTAGGGTTGTTGTAAACTCTTAACTTAACACCGTTGCAAAAAGCGAACTTAATTAATTTTACTTTTTAGAGTTCCCTTTTTTTTAGCTACAACATCGATTATGCTATTTTTTTTCTATTTTAAGTGAGTAAATGCCTTTTTTAGGCTTCATTTTTCCTTAATTTTTACAATTAGACGCAAATATCCCTGGACTTCGATATAAATTGTAGCACATTGCCTCCATCAAATTTTGTGTATGCATTTTTTTCATCCCTCTGTATCTTGCAATTCCACCTTTAAACCATAATTTTATTCCTCCAAAAGTACGTTCTACTTTAAACCTTGTTTTTCCTATTAATTTATTGAATCTAGTTTCCCATTTTGTTAACGGTTTATTTTTTACCGCCTTTTTAAGGATATGATTCTTTAAATTACGCTTCTTTAAAATCGCAACATTTTTCTTTGATTGGTACCCTTTATCTGCCTTTAGAGGGATGTCTTTTGGTAATACCACATTTACAGTTTCTAGAACTTCCTCCAAATTTGCAATCTCATTTTTGCTGGCAGTTGTGGTTAGTACTCCTAGAACGAGTCCTTCGTTATCCGTTACATGATGCTTTTTAAACCCAAAATGGTACTTTCCTCTTTTCTTTAACCAAGTACCCTCTTTATCGACACTATCTGGATATTCTTTGTGTACTTCTACTTGGTCTGCACAGCGGTCTTCGGTTACCTTAAAATTTGTTTTTCCTTTTGGTCTAAGTGGCGTATCTATTACACTAGCGTCTATTATTAAACCTGTTTTTACAATGATATTATGTGCTTCTAGCTGTTTGTTTATGGAGGTAAATAATTTTTCGAAGGTTTGTGTTTTGGTTAATGCGGTTCTAAACCTACTTAAAGTACTATGATCTGGAGCAACCTGTTCAATGGTCATCCCACAAAAATAACTAAAGGAAAGACTGTCATTTATTCGGTCTTCAACTTCATAATCGCTTAAACCATACCAACTTTGTAAAAGACACATTTTAAAAAGTAATGTCCCATCATAAGAAGGCTTGCCAGTGGCACTTTTTCCTTTTAAATAATCATTATTTATTAGGATAGAGATCGTATCCCAATCGATAAGGGTGTTTATTTGGGTGAAAAATGTCTTTTTAATTTTTCTTGCTCGTAAATCACAAATGCTATCGGCTAAAGTTGGTTGTTTTTGTATTTTCACACACTAAATTTACAAATTAATACACTTACAATTAAATATTTAACATAAATAATTACGTGTCATTTTTGTTTTTTTTTTAGGCACTTCCTTGCAACGGTCTTGAATTTACACACATTGCAACACCAGAGGAAAATGCACATATAGAAGCCTATCACGGAATATTAAAAAAAGAAGTTTTTAAAAGGTTCGACTACCAATATTTTGGAGAAATAGAACAGATACTAAAACGGTATGTGAAATTTTATAACAATAGAAGGCTAAACGGCTTATTGGGACGAATAACACCAATGGAAAAATGGAATGCTGATAAAAACCTAATTATAATGAAAAAATTAACCGCTTAATTAATAATCGAAATTTAAAAGAATACTCTTGTTTTATAGGGGTTAAAACAATGACAACGACTGTAATCAAACTTAATAGTATGATTATTTGCTTCAAATATATTTACTGAGTTATACGCTTAGGTAATATAGTTTAATTAATATTTCATTTGGTTTAAAAGTGTTTACATAAATTTTAATCCATAATTACAGACTTCAATTAATCTGTTTATTTATTTTTAAAGAAAAGTCGATTCTAATTATCTGGAAAACAGAATACAAAATAACGGCAACTAACTGACTAACTCTATATATTTAATAAATTATTCATAAACGTAAAGCTCTTATTCTTAATTTAGGCTCAACAGAGATAGGTAAGAATGCAATATTATACTTTACTTGTTCTTTCCACCTTAAGCCTTTCTGTTTATCTGATTATAATAATTCAACTTTATTTTTTTGAACAAGTTGATGAAGAATTATTTTCATAATGAACCAAACATTAAATAATTATATTATAATTTTTTATGAGAATTTTCTAAGGAAACCCTCAAGTTTTTAGTTTTTAAATATTAAAATTTAAAAAAATTATTAGCCATATACTGAGTATAAAGTTTCAAATTTAGGACTTGAAATTGAGAATTGTGCCTTTTAAAGTAACAACATAAATCACTGTTTTTCAATATATTAAAAACTTGGTACGTAATTCGGTGCGTAAATTTTTAATACAAATTACGCATCGAATTATCTGTCAAATATTTTAATCTATTCATTACCTAAATATCCAAGTGCATTCTATAAATGCTTAGCCCTAATCATGAAAATTACATTTGAATTTAAAGAAGTTGAATATTGAGAATTTATTGTTTAAATTAAAAATAATACAGAAACTAATGCTATGGTATCCGTAGTCATTTTTAATATTCTGAAAAAACAAAAAAAATAGACTGATACACTAAAATTCGAATAATCTTAGTGCTTTATATACTTACTCATTCTAGCTGTTTTTAGCTTATTATAAATCTAAATATTTTAACAAATCTCATCCTAGAATCATTTTATCAATTATTTAATTTCATGTTTTCTAAAAACATATGACCCATACCAACCTATATAAACAAAGCAAAGTAAAGGTAATAAATAAGAAAAATTAATTTCTGGAACTCCAAGAATATTAGTATCCGCAACACCATTTCCTCCAATATCTATAATAAGCGCCTGTAATTTTGGCATTAGAGCACCACCTACAATAGCCATAATTAGTCCTGCAGAACCCACTTTAGATTGTTCTTCTGTTAAACCACCTAATGCTATCCCATAAATTGTTGGAAACATTAATGACATACAAAAAGAAATTCCTACTAAACTATACAACCCAATAATACCATGTATAAAAACGGCACCCAATGTAAATCCAATACCTAAGAGGGCAAAGTAAAATAACAACTTACCTGAACTAATAAATCTTAATAAATAAGTTCCAACGGCCCGTCCAAATGTAAATATAACGAATGCTGCCATTTGATAATACCCAGCGGAAACACTATCAATTCCAATAGCTTCAGCATACTGATAAATATAGGTCCAACACATAATAAGACAACCAGTATGAAAAATTTGAGCTAAAACTCCTAAAACATATTTTTTGTTTTTTGAAAGTACTTTAAAAGTATCTGCTATATTTGGCATACCCCCTTCTTCTTTTGATTGAGGCATTTTGCTAATAATAAACAAGACAAATACAGATATAATAACCAATCCTAAAATCACATATGGATTACGTATTACCATTAAATCTGATGTCCTTATTAATACTTTTGAAGCTTCGTCTAAAGCACTAAAGTTTTCAACATCATCCGATTTCAAATTCTTTAAAACAAACTGTTGTGCAACAAAAAGTCCTACTATTAAACCAACTGGGTTAAATGCCTGTGCCAAATTTAAACGTTGTGTAGCCGTTTCTTTAGGTCCCATTGCTAAAGCATATGGATTTGCAGCAGTTTCAAGAAAAGCTAATCCAAAAGTTAAAATATATAATCCCAAACAAAAAAACCAAAACTGCTCTGTAACAGCTGCAGGATAAAATAATAGTGCGCCGGTAGCATATAGCCCTAATCCAATTAAAATTCCAACTTTATAAGAGTACTTTCTCATTAACATTGCAGCCGGTAAAGCCATGCAAAAATAACCGCCATAAAACGCCATCTGCACCCAAGCAGCTTCAGAATTTGACAATTCTAACACCTTTTTAAAGGCTTGTACCATTGGGTCTGTAACTGCATTTGCAAAACCCCATAATGCAAATAAAGATGTAATTAGTATAAAGGGAATTAAAAATTCTTTCTTTACCACAGGTATTTTTGTTGGTTTATTCATGTTTAAAATTTAGTTGTATTTTTTTTGATTTGCTTTAAATATATTTCTGTATCTAATCAGTTATTTAATTGGAATTAAAAAACCATGTTTGCCCTAAAGTTTCTGCTCCGTTGACATCTCTTACTACTATTTTCCAGTAGTATGTAGTTTCTGTTAAATTTAAATTAACATTAAAACCTGTCTCAGTTATATTCTCAGCAACTAATTCAGGAAGGGTTGAAGTTCCGAAATAGACATCATAAGATAATAAATCTCCATCCTCATCACTTGCACTCCATTTTAAATTTAATGAAGCGTTTAATACCGATTCATTTAAAGCCGGACTTATTAACGAAGGAGCATATGGAATATGATTAGTAATGCCTTCACCTTGAGAATAAAAATTCCATACAGATGTAAAATCACTTGACAAGTTTTTACTATCTTTTGCTTTAACCCTCCAATAATACAACTCGCCTTTTAATAAGGTAAAGTTCGCACTAGGGATAGTTACTGTTGATACTTGAAAATTTTCACTGAATGCCAAATCAGTTGCAACTTGAATTTCATAAGAAATCACATCTCCGTCTTCGTCAAATGAAGGACTCCATGAAAACTCTAACGGGTTATCTGTGCATAATAATTCATTGGTTGGGTATATCAATGACGGTTTTGTAGTTGCTTTATTTTCATCTGGCACTTCCTCTTCTTGAGAATCTGAACCACTACAAGCTACAAAACTCATAATTATTAAAATTGCTATTATGTTTTTTATCATTCTTTAACAACTTTTAAATTAACTGGAGAATCTAATCCTAAGTTTATAATATAAATTCCAGTAGGCAGATTTTTTAATGAAATCTCAATTTTATTAGCTGATAACTTATAGGTGTTCTGAAACACTTTTTGTTGAAAGACATTATAAATTACAGCATTTACTTCTGTCAAATTAGAACTAGGTATCATAATATTAACAATATCCTTTGTTGGATTAGGATATGCTGTAAAATAACCTTTCAAATCGATGTCTTTTACAAAAGCCGTTTCACAATTCAATTTAGAAGAAACAATTAGTTTATCCCCATGATTTACATCAATTTCAAACTGCCTTGAATATGTAGTAAGCGTTTCTTCATTATTAATTGAAATTGTGTATGGAGCGGTACCTGACATGATAGTTACCTCTTCAGTAATTATATTACCTCTCTTAGTTCTTACAGATTTTGCAGTAACCTCTTTGGCAGCATCTACTTTTAAATTAAAACACTGCTCATAATCAGGCTCTTCAACAATAGTAATACACATTGAATAATCCCCTGGACTTAAGTTTTCAATTATTAAATCATTTGTAAAACTGAAGGTCTCAGAATTATTTATCGTAGCTACATAGTTATATGTATTTGCCGCTTTTATGCTAATAGAGCCATCTTCTTGACTTAAACAAGTTTCACCTACAGTTTCAATAATGAAATTATTTACTGGTAAATCAAAACACCCTATACTATTTACAGTTACTCCTGGTCTTGAATTAGGACATTGGTCTATATCATTTTTAACACCATCCAAATCATCATCCTTTTCACTTTCAGGTAGTTCATCAACATTTATTACAACATCATACGCTTGATTACTCGTTACACAAGACGCAATATCTTGCAATAAGTGTAATTTCCAAACACTTAGATGGTCACTTACTCTTACAGTAAATTTCTCAGGATTCTCATTGACCGCCAACATAATACCATTTGGTTGTTCCCATTGGTAGTCGCCCTTAATACTATAATTTGGTAATAATTCAAGGTTATCAAGTTCAGTAACTACTATTTCTTTCCCCACTTTATAGCGACCTTCATTAATAGTGTACTTAACAATATCATTACCAATAAACTCAGTGGTACTTAAATTGAACAAAATACTTGTTTCTGAACAACTTGACTTGGTAAACTCATAATCTCCAAATTTTTCATTAGCATCTAAGTTAACAACATGTGTACTCACATTGTTATTAAAAATTAGTGTTTCCCCATCTGGAGTTTCTAAGTTCACATTTAATGGCGAGTTTTCTTTATAAGTATGATCTGAAGGTAAATCTTCAGCAAATTGCCATTTTTGCATTAAGTAGCCTTCAATATATTTTTTTTGATTACTGCTTATGCTATGATCATAAAATAGAACTTCTGATATTGGTCCTTTGTGGTACCATCCAGCAGAAGAGTTACCATTTGCAGATTGCCCCAAATAAAAGGCTCTATTGGTTTCCATATTTGCAGAGGATCCTTCAAAGGATTCCTCTTCTTTACCATTAATATATACCGTAACTTTTTTACCTTCTTTTGCAATCATTAAAACAAAATCACTTCCATCTTCATATGGTCTACCGTAATTATTACTACCGTTAAATTTATTTCTTGATCTTCCATCACTACGAGAAAAATAAGACCCAAGTCCTGTATCTCCATTCTCATTCCCAAGTATGGCATTCCAATCACCTGCTGGTGTTTTATAGTATTTACCCGTAACAAACATAGTCCAGCTCTCATTTAAAAGGTCGTCATTACTGGTGGAAAACAACTCTAATCCACTTGCATTATTTGTCCCAAACATAAGTGCTGGCAATCCATTCATTCCTGTGGTATTATAAATAGGTCTCAAACTTGCATTTGTCTGAATAGGCATTACAAAACCACTTGAAGACTTATTAACCCATTCTGATATACTACTATTTTCATTAGGGCTACCAGCATTATTACTCACATCCATAGCATCAAGCCAAAATAATGGGTTTTGAAGTTCTGGATCTATCTTGAACTCCATAACATCATCTGTACAAACAATAGAATTGGTTAATTCTTCCCAATCCCCACTGTTCTTTCTCACTTTCACAATTAAACTTTCATTTGGTAATGTATATTCTTTTTCAACCCAACCGTTTGCAATACAGTTTTTACTACTAGTTACTCGGCATTTTACAAGTGCACCAGGTCTTAAATTACTTGTATCTAATTCATTAGTATCATTACTACTTTTCTCTTCATCAACCCACCACTCATATAGAGGGTTGTTTCCTTCGTTAGTTGTTTGCGCAGCAACGGTATTTGGATTCATGGTACAATCATCACCACCATCGGTTAAGAGACTTAATTGCAACTCTCCCTTAGACCTAAATTGATTCCAATCTATATTAGGCCATGCTTCTTCGCACCAATCCAACATTTCTTCTAAAATCTCACAGTCCACACCAAGCTTTGCAAACTCTGGAAACAAATTATAAAATTTATCTGCCCAATAATATAAACTTGTATAATTGGTCATTTCTTTTAGCTGAGAAGTTGTTTTACTTTTAGAATCTAACTCATTACTGCCTCCATTTGCTAATCGATTCCAATTATCCAGATTGTTTTCTGGTTTTTGTACTTCGGTTAAAAACTGCCTTAATTGTGCATTTAATACCCACTTGGATAGACCTGGCTCAATTCTATCTAAAAAAGTTGGCCAAATACTTGGTGAAAAATTGTTTAATTGGTAACTATCTGAGCGTCCTATTATATGCCAAGGGCCTTGAACTCTAATTCTAAAGCCTTTACCATCATTAGGCGTTGTTGCACCAGACCACGATCTAAATTGATACATGGCATTCATAGAGTGATAATAACGTAGCGGTTCATAAACACCTGACGTACTACTTGCTTTCATAATAAAATCAGGGTGGTAGTTATAATCCATTGGCGAATTATGGGAAACCATACCATTTCCTCCATTTATTATAAGCTGTAAGTGATACCAGTTGGTAGATTCATATGCTCCAGTTGCAGCCGATTGACCATAAAAATAATTGCAATTACCAACAATATCATAACCATCATTTATAGGTAATTCGTTTTCAGAAACACAGGCTTGAAAATGCGGAGGTATTTCAAATATTTGATAGTTTTCACCAAACCATTGTCGTGTAGCAGGCTGATCTTCTGGCTTAGCAAACCAATGCGCTTTATCTTGTAAATCAAATTCATTCATAATTTCAAAAAATTGAACACCCATTAGCCGCGCCAAACTTGTGGCTGCTAATTCTCTAGGAACGCCATCAGCTAACTTTGTGGTGGCTCTACTTTTTGGTTCTCTCCAATGTCCACTAAGGTCTGGATTGCCATCATGCCTTTGAGCTAAAAAAAAGCGATAGTGATACCAAAAGTCTCTGTTTTTTCTCATTAAGTCATCTGGATTACGATTGGCTGGAGGCATCGCTTCTAAATACGCTCTAAAATCTTTATAACCTTGTTTTGGGTGTATATTTGATCTATTTCCAGAAAACTTTAATGGATCATTCCAATAATCATCCTTTGTATAAGCATCCATGGGGTGTACCATTGGTAACCAGTGTTTCCAATCTGGTAATTGAATGGCTATGGGTAACAACGTTCTATCAACCATTTTATCAGAATCAAATCTATCGTATACCTTGTCTTGATCTACACCGTCTGGAAACATATAAGAGAGCATATCTTTATCAGCTTCCAAAACAGCATCCAATCCAGCTCCAGCTGCCCATTCTTCAATGGACTTATTTTGTAATTCTAGCCCTGGTTGGTATGGTGGATTCCATGGGCGACCATAGCGTCCAACATTATCTTTCTCATCAGATAAAGAACGAATATAAGAAGCAATAAGTTTCCCTTCTTCCTCCGTCATTGCATGAAATTTAGAACGCTCTATAATTGATTTATTAGAATAACTAAAAATCTCTAAATCTCGACCATCTTGAGTATGACAGGATGCACACTTGGCATTAATTGGTTCCGATCCTTTTAATTCATAACCGTACCAAAATCCTTTTTTCCCTGGCTCCAAATAATTACTCCACAAATCACCATTATACCATAAGTCTTTTCCTGCTTGAATACTACTGGCATCGGTATAGGGACCTTCCCATAAAATAGGTTCATCATCTTCAAAATAACTGGCATCTAAAATGTTATTCTTATTAACATCTAATAAATTTAACTTAACTACCCGAAAGCCATTTGAAATAGCATCAGACATATTAAATCTAAATTTTAATGTGTTTAATCCTATTTTAAAACCTTGAGCAGGAATGCTTAATCTAATAGTATTATGCCCTCCATGAACCATTCCTCCTCTTTCTCTCTCTGGACTTTGTATGCGGGTGTTATTATGATTTAAAGTGTACCAATCCTCATCATTAATTTGTATTGAAGCTTTATTTTCGTATCCTAAGTTATTAACCTGTAACCATAACCTATCAACTTTCCCAACTTGATCTGCAATAAGGGTAATGGTTCTTTCTTCGATAGTACCTTCAGCGCCTAGAACCTCAATTGGTAATAAAACTTCGCTTATAACTACATTAGCTTCTGCAGAACTGGATGTTAATAAAGACGATTCTGACTTAAGACCATCACTAATATCAGTCTTTAATATATTAGAGTTATAGTTTGTCTGAGCAATAATATTTATTGAGCATATACATGCACATACTATGATTAAAGAAGGTATTCTCATATTTTATTTTTCTAATAATTATTAAGCTATTAATTAAACCACCTTAAAAAAGTTTAAAGCATATCTTATAAGCTCAATGAACAAATAAAACATCAAAGAGTTAAAAAAGAATTAAAAAAGAATTAAAATGAAATTAATACCATAATAAAACAAAATAAACCTGATAATAATCTTTAAACAGGCCGTTTACCAGCCTATTTTGATAAAGAGCACTTGGTTAGTGCCGTGTTGTGGGAAACCTAGCACTTTCAATTCTTTGGAATAATTTGGATCTGTAGGGTGATTAAGACCTGTTAAGAATTCAGTGACTTTTCCTTTCTTAGGATTTACTTTCAGTAATTTTCCAGAAGCCCAATCAGTGATGTAGTAATACTTTCCTGCTTTAGTTATACCCTCTAAGTTTCCAACCTCTTTTAATATGGAAGTGATATTTTTTGTTTTCAAATCAATACTTAAAATATCGCCCAATTTAGAAGTGTTAAAGGAACCTGGTTCTGACAAAACGCCCCAAGAGGCCACAATTAATTTGCCATCTTCCATGTATAAACCATCGGGCGCCTCCAAACGGTCTGACTGTATCCAAACTTCAGGTTTTTGAGTGCTTAATGGAATTTTATAAATTCTATTTCCAAAAAAATCAGAAATATACAAGTCGCCATTGGAATCCCTAGCAATATCATTTAAAAATAAGCCATCAGGTATCCCATAAAAAGCTGAAACCTCTTTTGTAGAAATGTTAATTTTATAGACTCCATCCCTATCAACAACGTACAGATTATCGCCATGAACGGTCATTCCCGATGGTGCATGCATACCCTCTTTTTTACCCATCCAAAAAGGCTCAATGACCTTTCCTTTTTCATCGGTTCGGGTAATCCAACCGTTATGGTCCTTATCCAAAGATATGCCGCCGCCTAAATTAGAAACAAACCATGTTCTTGACGGCGCATGCCAAACCACTTGGTCGGGTGCATCGTAGGGTTCTGAATTTTGTGCTTTTATATTGAAAGTACTGATAAACAATAGGGAAATCACTATTCTTTTTAATGTCATAATCAATAGTTTAAATAGATGTTTTTTAATCTTTTCCACTCTGCCAATGATTTTGAAAGATAATCCTCTGGTTCCTTAGCTATTTTAAAGTTAATATACCCTATAGGCCCTTTAAAATCAGCTTTTTTAAGTGCTTTTAGAAAAGGTCCAAAATCATAAACACCGTCTTCCAAAGGCTGAATGGTTGTGGCATCCATCGCTTTTCTGCTCGAAGTGTCCAATTGCTTTGAAGCGCCGGCAATGGTTACAAAACTGATATAGTCTTTTACTTTATGGACTATCTCAGGCAACCTTCCTGCATTTCCTGCTTTTAGTTCATGGCAGGTATGCACAGCGAGTTTTAAATTTGGGTGGTTGATTTTTTTAACCATTGGCAAAGATTGTTCAGCGGTTTCAAAATAACACCAACTATGCGGGTACAGCGTAACAGACACATTCTTTGAAGCTGAATAATCCACCACGTTTCGTAGAATGTCTTCAACCTTTTCATCATCTACACCTATCTCCTGTTTCCCAAAAATAAACCATAAATCTATATCTCTATTCTGAATAATATCAACAACCGCTTTCCATCTGTTTCTATCTTCTTCTGAATCTGCAAAATTATAGCGCACAAAAACCGAGTAGATTTTAAAACCTTCCGTTTTCTTTACAACCTCAAAAAAGTCGTTAAAAGCAACCACATGTTCTGCCTCTGCCATTCGTAATGTGATGCCATCATAACCGTTATCTTTAAGTAATTTTATTTGTTGGGCAGGTGGCAAGTTTTCCAAACCTCCAAAGTTGTAAGCGAAAAATGGATTGTTGCTAGTTTTTTCTCTCCTTGCGGTTTCCCGAGAATTAAAACAAGAAATGAGTTGCAGCGAGAGTAAACACAGTAAGATTATTTTTTTCATAAAAAGGTATAAGTATTAGTCTTGAGTTATTAATTTATTTTAACATGAGTTTTAGGATTATCTTTTTAATGTAAAATGCTCTTTAAATGTTCTACCGTCTTGTAACAATACCTTAAGCCAATAATCATCATTTGGCATTAAAGCACTATTAAGCGAGCCTTTCCAACCAATAGAAGTAGGATCTAGTTGCTTTAATAGCTTACCATAACGGTTAAAAATATAAATATCACTACTAGGTTGAAATTGGGCATTTACAGCTTGTATTTGCCAAAAATCATGATTTCCGTCTCCATTAGGTGTGAAAAATTCAGGATAATTAATAAAAGAAATTTGAATTGAGACTTTACCACAACCCTTTTTATCTTTTACATAAATAGTGTGAATGCCTACCCATACATATTTAAAAATTGACTCTTCTTGAAAAGATGAAAACGCATCGTCAAGAGCATACTCATAATCTCCTTGTCCTAAATTAGACTCATTAACAGTTATGGTATTATTACTTGAAATATCCGTGATTGTAATGTCATCTTGAGAAATAATTGCCAATTCTGAGCTATTAACAAAAATTTCTTGTGTTTTGGAACACCCTGTACCGTCGGTTTTTGTTAAGGTTACCCTATAAGTGCCAGGAGCAGAAACTTCTAAATTAGAGTTATTAGAAAGCAATACGCCATTCTCATCTGTCCACTCATAGGTAAAGGTTTCTGAAAGATTAGTTTCAAAAGGGTCTAAAACAACTTTAAGTGTAGGGTCTGATGAGCAGACAATCTGTGGTGTTTCTATTGAAAAGTCTGGTAAAGGATTTACAATTAAATCAATAGTGCCTGATGCTGAACAGCTATTATTAACTGAATTTATAATGTGTACTGAAATGGTTTGATTACCAGAAATTAACAGGTTTGGTAATAAATTGTTATTAACCACTAAACTGCCCGTTTCATCTTTGTAATCAAAATAGACTTCCATATCTATTTGATTGCCAATAATTATATTTATAAAGGATGACGCATCAAAAGGGTACAGTCCATCATTATCTACATCTCCAGAATCACCATCGCAAACAATTTGAGTATCCACCGCATTCATTAAAGGTTGTTTGTCAACTATAAATTCAATGAAGGTTTCATCATAGCGGGGACCATCTGGGTTTGCAGTATTATTGTTGGTTACACGAACATTTAGAGTTTTGCTTTGGGTCAAAAAAGGATTGGGCAAATTGCTATTATTTATAACGGTAACTCCATCTGCCTCCAAATAGGTATAAATTATTGTAACGTCTGTAAGCGATTGTCCACTAAGTATAGTTGATTCAATTTGAAACGTATTAAAAGAGCATTTCCCATCATTAATACTAGCATCATTATCACATAATACTTGAACTGGAACTGGATTTGCTATTGGTGGATCTGCCACAATTAACAAATTAGGAAATCCCTGCAAACCCAAACTATTATTACCCAAATCATTTTTTACTCGTATCCAAATATCCTGTAAATATGGAGAATTGGTATTCTGATGATTTGCAGGATCTAAAATTTCGTTGGTTTCCAATTCTGCATCCAAATGAGTTTCATAAAAATGAACCGTCACCAAAATAGATGAGAATATGGTATTGATGATTTCATTTTTAACCTTAGTCATATCAAAATTAACAACCCCATAATCAGATTGATAAATAGAACCTGGAACGTAAGTGCCTAGTCTAGCACTTGATGGAAAAACAGATATTATAAGTGGCACTAGACTAAAACATCCATTGTTCCTTTCAACACTTACCCAAAGCGTATCTGGGGAAACGCCACGGATATATTGGTAATTGAAAGGTGTTGTAACGGCTGCTCCATTAGTTTCAGCTTCTGCTTGAGTTTCATAATAAGTATACGTAAAACTTTGATTAATATAATTGGGATTGATTTCTGCTTTGATGTTTTCATGATTTAAATTGAAAATTGCTTTCCCATCATTGGAAGCATCATCACATTGCTGATATAAATTTGGCGTGCTTACTTGCGGATATTGATAAACTTCAATTTCAAAACTCGTATCGACATAACAATTTCCATAATTTTTGTTAGCAACTCTAACATAAATGGTTTGACTCCCTTCCACGGTATTTGAATACATACTTGGATTAATTATTTGATTGGTGTAACCTGAATCCGTAAAATAATTTATTGAAAAATCTGCTGTACTTTGACTTTTTAGAATTTTAGTTTCTTTTAAGGTTAAATCGAATAAATTTATTCCCGTGGCATTGCGGATTTTTATATCAGACGGGGTTGACACAACAGGATTTTCATGTGCCGAAATAGTAAAATTTTCAGTAGATACATTACCACATTGTTGAGTAATGGTTATTTCATAAGTTGTGGTTGTGCTTGATGAAAATATAGGGTTAGGAATTATTGGATCACTTATACCGCTTGTAGGGGTCCAGCTATATGAAGTTGCTCCCGAAAAAGTGGCATCTATAGTGTCTAAAATGTTTCCTTTACAAAGATCTTGATCTGGTAAACCTTCCACAAAAGAAATATCCTTGAAACAAATTTTTTGTTCATTGGTAGAACCTCCTGTAGATCCTGTAAAACCAAAATAAACCTTTGATTTTCCATTAAATGCAAGGTTAACAATATCTCCTGTGTAAGAAATTATTTCAACGCAATCTTTAGTTATTGTTATTTTTTTGGATGAGGCATTCCATGAAAATTTAACTTCATGTGTCATCCCATTTTCCAAATTAGGAAATTTTGCTAGTGCTAATCCTGAATTATGATTTGAATTCCCATTGAGCATAAGTCCAATATGATCCTCAACTGGGTCATTATAAGATGTGGTGTTTTGCCAAGTATCAAACTCTACTATTAAAGAGGACTTAACACCTCCATTCCCAAGTTCTCCTCCTAAGCCACCTAGCTGTGGTGAAGGGTTTGCTTTAAAAACCAAAGCCATACCATCTGCATCATCGGCATCATTAATACCAAAATAGGCGTCAAAAACAATTTCAAAATCCACAGTGAAATCGATGATGTTGTCATACCAAATAGCACCATATTTCTCATTCAAATCTGGAGTAATTAAATAACAGTCGTTGCCTTGATCTACTGCATCTCCTAACAAATTCGCATTTAATTGACAAAAAGCTTTAGGCAATAAAACAAAAAAGAGAATACAGCTAAGAATATTATGTTTTGACATTAGTATCAATTTATGTATTTAATCTTACTAAAACTTTGTTTGCTAAAATTCTAATACAGGTTTTGTAATGGTTATTACTACTTAATGAAAAGTGTCTAATACCTCTAAACTCTTATTCCAACATTATTGTAAACATTGATTAAACTTTTAATTTGGTGGAAATGTGACCAAAATTTCCATTTCACTTTCCGAAATATAGGTCACAGCACCTGTTTGATAGGGCACAAAAAACTTAGCCCCTTCTTCAGCCAAATAGGTGTTCCCAAGAATTTCAATGAACCCATTTCCTTTGGTAACAATTCCAATATAGAATGAAAACGCTTCTTTTGTATACCCTCCCTTTACGTTGATTCGGTTTACCTTAAAGCACTTGGTTTTTTGTTCATCAACCAATATGTACTCATTACTTTCATTTTGTGTTTCCAATAAACGAGGTTCACAGAAAAAGTGCTCTTTTACCGTATCTACCGAAGTGGGCTCATAATTAAACATAGAGAGGGCAAAATCGATGCCTCGATTCATAAACCGAGACTCCTCGGGTAATACATAACTGCCACGTTCAAACTCAATACGCACAGCAAAATCTGTTGGCTCCATGATTTCCACCATAAAAATACCTTCTCCAATAGCATGTGGCATGCCACCAGGAACCACAAAAACATCACCAGGTTTAATAGAAATTTTTTCAAAACAAGCAAGCATGGCCTCACTATCTTGTTCTTCAATAATACGTTTTAACGCTTCCTTTTCTGGTGGATTTTGAAACCCGAAATAGATGTATGGATCTTTAATTTCATCACGAATACTTAAAATAACATAAGCTTCTGTTTTGCCAGAATTACTATTAAGATATTTTTGAGCAAATGGAATAGTTGGGTGACACTGAATATGAAGACGAATAGCCGAATCTAAAAATTTCAGCAAAAATTGTGTGTTGGGGCCATATTTTTTAAAATGCTCCTCACCAAGTATGGCATACGGCTCCTTTTTACAAAGCGCTTTAAGTGTAAGCGTTTGTCCGTCTACCATCACTTCCGAAAGGCCTTCTTTGATTAAATGTTCTCGTCCTTTGTTAACAGCACGTGTTGTTGAGCCAATCCAATCTTCAGGAAAATGATCATCTTTAGGGTTTTCTAATGCTTCTAAAACATCAAGTTTCTTTCCCCCTGGATAGGTTCGCCAAACGCGATTGGCCGAAAAGAAAAGTATATTTGGAATCTCCATAGTTTTTAATTTACACATAAGCTGTTAATTGAAAATTATTTTAAATCATTGGTATTAATGAGAACTATAAACTTGATAATGTGTCCATTAATCCCTCAATACCTATTACAGAAGTAAAGATTGAAAACAATAAAATCAATATTAGAAATATATTTGTTAAAGTTGTGTTTTTATATTTCCCCATCAGTTCTTTTTTATTGGTTAAATATAAAATACCACCAACAGTTGCTGGTAAAATAACAGCGTTCAAGGCTTGAGACACGATCATTACCGCTATGGGTCTACCTCCAAAAATAGGCACTACAAGTCCTAACAATGAAATTAAAAACACAATAATTCTATACTTTGGCAACGTCATATTTCTTTCTGAGTTGTTATAATCACAAATCAACCATGGTAACATTAATACGTTAGGAAATTGAGATGAAACGCCTGCAGATATAATACCTATAGCAAATACAGAAGTCGCTAATTTACCAGCTAAAGGTTCTAATATTCCAATCATTTGAGAAGCACTTTCCATACCTTTACCTTCAACATATAAAGTTCCTGCCGCTGCAGCCATAATAGAAGCACTAATAATAAACATAAGCACAACAGATACCATGGCATCCCTGCGTTGTTGCTTAGCATACGTGATATCCCAACCTGCTTCTTTCACTAAAGTAGTTCGAATAATAAACAATCCGGAAAATACGGTTGTCCCTACTAAAGATGCTATAATTAAAAATGGCTTATCATCAGCACTAAGTGAACTTGGGATACCTGGCGCTAAGCCTTTTATAATATCCATTGGAGGCGGCATCATAATAAAGAAGTTTAGCAAAAAGCTAAAAGACATAATAGCCACAATAACGGCTAAAGCACGTTCAAAAAACTGAGTTTTTCCATTCCAAAAAATATAGTAAACCATAGCGATGAAAAAACCTGCAAAATAGGCAGGATGAATACCGCCATCCACAGCAGATTTAGACCATTCGAAGCACACTTCTGCAACAATACCCATGACTCCCATAACACTACCAGAAACTCCAGCTGTCAAGGCAATAATAAAAAACAAACCAAAAGCAGGGTGTACATGTTTTCTAAACGCTTGAAGTGCTGTTTCGCCTGTTACTAAAGTATACTTCCCATAAAGACTAATCATAAAATAGGTGGCTAAACATGATGCTACTATGGTCCATAGTAGTTCCATGCCAAAAGTAGCACCCGCCTTCGCCATTGACGTTACACTTCCTGTACCAATATTAAAGCCAAGCAGAAATATTCCTGGCATAAATAAGGCTATCCCTTTTTTAAACTTACTTACAAAATTTGACATATTTAGTTGTGTGGTTTTATAAATTGTAACAAATATTTAATAATTGGTGTGTTCAAATTTGTCTTTGAATTCTTTATCACGATATAAATCCTCAAAAGGTGATTGCAAAGGTTTTGCATATCCTTCATCACCAACACTCATTGCTGCAATTCGCACAAATCTTGAATTTGGAAGGGTTATACTAGTTGCGCCTTCAGGAATCTCTAATCTGTAAGCAAACAGATAGCTATAACCATACATTTTATCTCCAGTAGGTATATGATGATGTGTTGCCGACCATGCAACGCGGTGATTTCTGTAATACGCGGGATGAATCGTTTTTAGTGGATTTCGCAAAGAATAGGAAAGTTCTGCAACTTCCCCTTCAAATTCACGGGTATCCCATTGTCCTAAATAACCAGACCAACCTCCTACTGTTAGCGGAATATCTTTGTCACCCGCTTTAAAAACGACACCTTGTTCAACATCGGCCGCTGCCAAAAGATGTAGTACGCGAGTACCAGAAGGTAAATCGATAGTTTGACCAATACATTCTACAGCATTATACGCCGCTGTTGTTTTAGGTCCCATATCGAAAGACAGGTTACCCACTTGCACTTTATCACCAATCATTTCAGCAGGATATGTTCCTCCCTTACCATCAAGACTACCACGATACGCTTCAGATCTAGGTCTGTGTACTCCCAAACCTTCCTCCTCATATCCATCTTCAGGATTGTCATTGTAACTAAAAATATCCGTGTCGTATTTCAAAACAACAGGCGTAGTTAATACAGATTTGGCTGTTGCTGCTGGAATTTTTAATAATAATGTTTTTATCTCAAAAGGCTTAAAGTTTAGACTTAGCTTACCTTTTTTTGTAGGGACTTTAATATCCAACGGACGTTCTGCTCCATCAATCTTCTCAGCAGATGTAATTGATTTAACAGCAGAAAAGCTAACATTAGAAATAGCTTTACCATATAATTCTTGTAATCTTACCACAACACCAGATCCATCTTCAGCCATTTTTACTGCTTGAATATTTACTTGATCTGTATTGATGTTTAATAACGACAATGAACTTCCCCTTCCTTTATGCTTTGGCACAACAAAAGCTGAAGGGCGTTGTTCGAAACGCATCGCATTCTTGTGTATTTTCTCAGTAGTCCAATCGCCTTTATGTCCTGTAACACCATAATTAAACTCATGACGCCCCCAATCTTGCCATCTCTGTTCACTCATGGTACCATCATCTTGAACTTCTTGTTGGCTATCTCTAGTATCTGGACTATGAATCAATGTTAATCGAATGGTATTATCATCCACTTTATCACTACCGTATTTTGCACCCGTTAGTATAGATGCACCAAATTCACCAGATTTATCGGTTAAGTCAATCCAAGAATGTGTTGGTACTTCATATTGCTTTTTTCTGCGGTTTTCACGTTTAATAACTCCAAGATCTAAGTTATATGTCGCTTCTGGAGCTTCAGCTGTGAAATGAAATGCAGCCTTTAAAAAAGCACCACGTGTTTGCCAATCTACTTTATTAGCTATTTCTACACGCCCGCCATCGTCTCCAGACGAAAGTCTTATACGTTGTACAATTTTAGTCCCTTCGTTCTCTCTAACCACTTCAATAGCAGCACGAACTGGTCCATTCTCAATAATCTTAACTGAAACAGGGTTAGACGCTAGACTCCTAGCGGGTTTAATGATATCTTTATAATAAATACGCCATGCGGGCTTGCTATCTGGAAAATCTTCACCGAACTCTAATTGCATTGGTTTTTTAAGTAATTCTTTGTTAATACTTTTATCAAAAACACTTGAAATATCACCATTACCATCAATGATTACTTTAAAATCATTATTTTCCAAATAATTATCACGAACCGTTAATTCAGTCGTTTTTATTTTTGTTTTCCCCTCACGTATAGAGAATATAGCGCCACCTATTGCAGGAAGTTCCGCTTGGAATAAAATACGTTTCTTACCATCAAAACCTTCAGTGATTTGTGAAGGTACTTCTTTTCCTTTAGCATTAAATACAGCTATTGACCTTGCATTAATTAAGGCTTCAGGGATAAAAGCTTCTACGTTATCTTTACGAGGAATTGATAGCTGATTATAAACTAATACAGGTACTCCTGGTACATCTGTATTCAGCGTTTGCGCTAACGTGCCAATAGCATCTTTGTAAACACCATCAAACTTGTTGATAGCTACAATACCGTCATTCCATCCATAAGAATGCGCTTCTGGAATACAAGTTCCTGGAAGAATATCATGAAACTGATTACTAAGAAATAGCCCCCATGCAGAATTAAGAGCTTCATAAGGATAATCCGCCCCTTCCAATAAATGCGCAGTAACGGCAGCTTTTTCACTAGCATCCGCTAATATTTCAGCATCACGATTAATTTTTTTCTGATAGGCTTGAGAAGTTAACACCCCCGTTGAATGTTTAACAAGCAATAAATCTTTATTCCATGTTGGGAATTTTGCAGATTGCTCTTCCGTAATCGCATTAAACATCAGGTCTGGTTGCGCTACAATAAGTCTTACTGGTCCTTCTGTTGCAATAGACTTTTCAATAGTTTCCAGATTGACTCTACGAGGTGCTCCCCCACGATCCGCATTGTTTTTATCTCCACCACCAAAATAAAAATAATCAATAGGAAGCCCTGATCTTTCTTTATTTTCTTTTAAACGTTTAATAGTTCCTTCATCATTACTGTAAACATTTTTATGAGCACCTGCATAATTACCAGCATTTAGTGCTGCAATCACCGAATTTCCATCAGGGCCAATCCATTTACCAATATTAAACGGAATACCATTAGCAGATTCCCAAGTTAGTTTTTGCGTTGAAAACCCATTAATTCCACAATGACTCAACACCGATGGTAATGAGTAAGCGAAACCAAAACAATCTGGAAGCATATACTCACGGCTTTCTGTTCCAAATTCATTTTTAAAAAATTGTGACCCCAGAAGAATCTGACGAATTACAGACTCTGTGGAGGGTACATTTACAACATTTTCGGTCCATGAACTACCAGCTGGGTGCCACCGCCCTTTAGCAATCCATGTCTTAAGCTCTTTATATTTTTCAGGATAATATTCCTTCATCATGGCATATCGAAATGCACCCGTCCAGTTAAAATTAAAATTAGGATACTCTTCAAAGTATGCGAAATTGTCATCCAACGTGCTTTTTATAAAATCACGAGCCACTTGCGGATAAGACCATCTCCACTGATCGTCGAGATGCGAATAGGGTATCGCAAATATGGTTGGAATTGTCAAATCCACAGAAGCTGGATCAATATATGTACTTGGCTTTTCAGATGTAGTCAATTGCCCAAAACATATAGAAATAGAAAAAAGGAAAAAGAAAGGTATGAGTAAAAAGACCTTAGCTGTTTTATAATAAATTAACTTTGAAATCATTTTTGTTATTGAATTGGAAAATGTTAATTAAGCGTTTATATTTTATTTGGTCTTTTCAAGTTTTTGGTATCCACCTCAGAATTTTTATGATGATTGGATTAAATTTTATTGCCGTTTTTAATGCTTATAAGCTTTCTCTGTACTATAAGAGTAAGGTGTATTATCTGGTTTACTACCCCAACCTTTACTTGGTGTATCTGTTAATTCAAAATTGAATTCCCCGCCGTTTTGAATAGCTTCAAATGTGATAAAATTGTTACTGTATGTCTTACCATTTAAAGTAGTAGATTCGATATAAAAATTATCTTTTGAATTGTTTTTTGCAGTAATAGAAAACACATTACCGTTTTCTAAAGTCAAGATAGCCTTATCAAATAAGGGGCTTCCTATAACATATTCATCAACCCCTGGGGTGACTGGGTAAAACCCTAAAGCACTAAACACATACCAAGCCGATGTTTGTCCATTATCTTCATCACCGCAATAACCATCTGGAGTGGCAGCGTATAAGGTAGTAAGAACTTCTCTAATTCGCTTTTGCGTTTTATAAGGCACACCTGCATAATTATATAGATAAATCATATGCTGAATGGGCTGATTGCCATGGGCATAATTACCCATATTTACAATTTGCATTTCTCTAATTTCGTGAATGGTTTGTCCATAATACGAAGCATCAAAATCTGGAGGCATAGTAAATACGGTGTCTAACTGATTTACAAAAGCGTCTTTACCTCCCATCAAATCAATCAAACCTTGTATATCATGAAACACAGACCAGGTATAATGCAAGCTATTACCTTCAGTAAAAGCATCGCCCCATTTTAATGGATTAAAAGGTGCTTGAAACGTACCATCTTCGTTTTTACCTCGCATTAACTTGGTTTCTGAATCAAATACGTTCTTATAATTGTAAGATTGTTTATAAAACCGTTTAGCCTTTTCGTGCTTACCTAATTTCTCTGCCATTTTTGCAATAGTAAAATCGGCATAAGCATATTCTAGGGTTCGTGCGGTATTTTCTTTTATTCCAACGTTATACGGCACATAACCAAGTTTGTTATAATAATCTATACCCTCTCGTCCAACAGATGGGTGCGGTCTGCCCTCATTAACATCGGCATTTTTAAGCATAGCTTCAAATAATCTATTGACCACTGCTTCATCTTTGATATTACCCTTTAAAAAGGCATCAACAATTATTGGAGCCGAATTAGAACCTACCATACAATTACGGTGTCCTGGACTTGCCCACTCTGGTAACCAACCCGACTCTTTATAAGTATTAGCCAATCCTTCCATAATTTTACCATTAAGTTCAGGATACATCATATTAAAGAATGGGAACACAGCTCTAAACGTATCCCAAAAACCATTATCGGTAAACATATAGCCTGGTAATACTTCACCATTATACGGACTGTAATGAACCACGTCATTATTGGCATCAAACTCATAGAATTTCCTTGGAAATAACAACACGCGATATAAACAAGAATAAAACGTTTTTAGGTTATCTGTATTACTATCTTGTACATTAATTCTATTTAACTCAGTTTCCCAGGCTTCTTTAGCTTTATCTTTCGTGATTTCAAATGAATCGTTTCCAATTTCTCTAGACAAATTTAATAATGCCTGCTCTAGACTGATAAATGAAGACGCCACTTTAGCATGAACCACTTCGCCTCTTTTGGTTTTGAAACCGATAATGGCACCAACATGTTCGCCTTCACTGTTCAAACTATTTTCTTGAAGTTTCCAATCATCTGTCCAAGTATGGGTCAACTCAAAATCCTTATCAAATTGAACTACAAAATAGTTATGAAAATTATCAGGTACACCTCCACTATTGTTTCTACAGTAGCCAACTATTTTTCGTTCCTCTGGAATAATTTTCACCATAGACCCTTTAAAAAATGCATCTAACATAATATAAGACGACTCAGAATCGGGGAATGTAAACTTAAAATGTGCAGCGCGTTCTGTAGGAGCAACTTCAGCAATCACATCATGATCGGCCAAATAGACTTTATAATGATAAGGTTTTACGGTTTCTGCTTTATGAGAAAACCAAGATTCCCGCTCGTCTTCTTGGAATTTTAAATCACCTGTAACTGCCATTAACGAAAAAGCAGCATAATCATTAATCCACGGACTGGGTTGATGAGTTTGCTTGATACCTCGTATTTTATTTTCACTGTATTTGTAGGTCCATCCATCGCCCATTTTGGAGGTCATGGGTGTCCAGAAATTCATACCCCAAGGCGTTGCAATGGCTGGATATGTATTTCCGTTTGATAAACTAAATTTGGAATCAGTACCCATTAAAGGGTTCACATAATCTACTAAAGCGGTTTTCTTACTGGACACAGTATGTTTTTCAGGTTTATTTTCACAAGATTGTATAATGAATCCTAAAAAAAAAAAAAAGGGGAGTCTCATACTGTATATTTTAATCAATTATTGTATTGTAAAAGTTTTCATTCTTATCGATACAAGCTGAAAACTGTAATATGGCATTTTCATTTTTTATGGTAACAGGAGAATCGCTCATATAGTTTCTCATTCGTGCTCCAAAAACAGAAACCGATAACTTCTTGTTTCCTCTTACTAATAAATAGTCCCAAGACATTTGTTCTTTTACTGGTGTTAAAGCACTATTCCCTCCAGAGAACGCTTCTACGTTTGTTAGTGAGGTATGCCCCTGACCTTCTATGATTATTGGGTGAATATTCTCTACTTTTTCACCTGTATTAGCAATAATAGAACCTTGAGTGATTTGCCAATTTCTATTTTTAGAATTACTGCCTTGCTTTAAAATACCTACTGCTACGCAATCGAAATTAAAATTGGTTAACTGCCCATAGGACTCTTCTCCTAAAAAAATGCCTCCATAAGTACCAAAAGTAAATAGGTCTATAATTTGAGCATTATCTGTATTATTGATGGCATAGGCAAAGGTTTTTTTAGCGATAACTGCATCAACCACATTTCGTTTTATCTGTCCTCCAATAAATCGTTGCGACGCTGGGTTTACATGGCAATGTAAAATACGTGGCACATCATAAACATAATTCATCCTTATAAACTCTCCGCTTAAAGGAAAGCCATAACAATGTTCAAAGGTCATTAACTCACAAGGAAATTCTCTACTTGCATTAAAATCAAAAGCTACATATTCTCCATAAAATGATAAACAAGACATATACACACCTTGTGTAAAACTGGTTTTGGATACTTGAATAGTTGGCGGGTATACAATAATTGCTGAAGGATCGTTTAAGGTTTGATCAGCGTACCAAAATTGAATGCCTTTTATTTGTGTTGAAGACTTTACAGTAATAAATACGTTTTTACGATCGGTTATTTTGAAAACACTTCCTACTGGTTGTTTTTTATTTTGGTGAATGGTTCCTCGGGGCGTAGGGCCATGTACCCCAATTAGTGATACATTGTCTTTTAAAATAATCCCTCCTTCTATATGATACGGTTCATCTGAGGGTTCTACCCAAAGTGCTGCCCCAATAGATGAAGCCCAATCTATAGCCTTTTGTAAATTTATTTTATTTAAAGCTGCACTGTTTTCTGGCTTTACACCAAATTCCTGAATACTTTTCATGTCTGAAGCATAAATCCATTGTATGCAAACCACAAAAAGAAGTGTTATAATTTTTCTCATTTATTTAAATTTTATATACTGCTAGATTAGTTGTCTTTCTTTTACACCATCGTAACGCGTTGAGTGATTTTTTTTCAACCACTCCAATAAACAAGCTCTTAACTCTTCGGCTTTTTCTTTGTATTTAGACTTACTAGGGTTGCTTCCTAAAAGATTATGCATTTCGTGTGGATCGTCATTTAAATTATACATAGCATTTATTACGGTAGATTCTTTTGTATAGGGGATCATTAATTTCCAGCCATCTTTTATAACCATATAATTTGGTGCCACAGGCCCTCTGTAATCCCATTCTGTGACCACGTATTTACCGTGTTCTTTATCCGTGCCCTCTATTAATCCTCTAAGGCTTTTGCCGTCTGAAGGGTATTGTTTTTCAATATCCAAATAATCCAAAATGGTTGAAAACAAATCAACATTTGAAACATAACCATCAACAACCGTGTTCTTCTTAATTTCTTTCGGAAAATGTATCATTAATGGGATATGGGAAGACTCTTCATAAAATACGTTTTTCTCTCGTAACCCATGAGCGCCCAGCATTTCGCCATGATCGCTAGTAAAAATAATTAAGGTATCATCTGTTAAATTATTGTCATCCAAAGTTTTTAAAATCTTACCAATCCAATCGTCTATCTCTTTGATGATACCGTAGTAATTGGAAATCATATATTTTATTTTTTCAGGATCAGAATATTCAGGTAGTCCCATTCTACCATTGGCTGTTTTATATGGAGAATTTTCCATATCATCATGAATACTAAAAGGCGGTATCATATCTTCAACAGGGTACATACTATAATAAGGCTTAGAAGGTGTCATAGGTGCATGTGGCATGTGAATGGACAAGGTAATACTGAAAGTAGTGTCCCTTAATCGTTCAATGGCCGCAATAGTTTCTTTGGCTTGGTACGCTGTAATGGTGTGTTTTGCAGGAACTTTCAACTCTCCGTGTAAATTTGGCTGCGACCTCCTTTTTTTATCATCTTTTTGAACCACCTCATAAGTCTTCCCGTAATAGGAATCTATAGGATCTGGCTTGTAAGGCCTTTTCACAAATGTGTCATAAAACTCTCCTTCTTTTAAACCTCTTTGAGGAAAATTTTCATTGAGATAATCCATATACACATGATTTTGTCCACCATGTTGAAAAATAGATTTGCCGTTCTCGGATTGCTTCTTTGGATTTTTATAGACCTCGGAATGGTTGGACATAACATGCCATTTACCATAATACTCACAATGGTAACCGTTCTCGGTTAAAATTTCATCAAACGTAGGCGTGGTCATTACTGGAGTTTCATTATAAAAATACGTTTTTGCGTTTGTATTTACCCCCGTGCTTTCTACAGTCATTCCTGTAAGGATGGCAGATCTTGCTGGACCGCAAACTGCCATAGGCGTATAAGCATTTTTGAAATAAGCTCCGCTTTTAGCTAACTTATCTAAATTGGGCGTTTCTACCACTGAATTCCCTGCAATACTCAAGGCTTTGTATTGTTGTTGGTCTGTTAATATAAATAATAGGTTTTTCTTTTTTTGCGCTATGGCAGAAAACGAAATAACAACCATTGCAAGCAATAACAATCCTGGGTTTATAGGTCTATAAAAATTTAATTGCATTTGTTTTAATTTAAAATAATTTAATTAACGCACCATTTTTGTTTGATGCTGGTTCCAATGCATGATTTTTTCATTGTAAATAGCATCTAAAGATAATTGCACAGCTATAGCCGTATTTGCTCCTGTATGGACGTTGGAAATAGGTAGTTTATGATTAATAATATTTTCTTTGAAATCAATTAAAGCCAATTTACTTGGGTTTTGATGAGGCACATCGATTAGAATACCTTTACTTCCCTTCGCATTCATTGTTGCTCCAGATACCCCATCCACATCGCCATATTCTTTTTCTAATCCTTTTTCATAATAAATCCATGCTTCTTTAGAGCCCAATAGGATGGTTCCCTTGTCCCCCTGTACTTTTATTTGATAGTTTTCAAACGCATTGGATGTAAGACAACCAAAAGTCGCTTTAACGCCACTTGGATATTCATATATTAAATGGATATTATCATAAGTATCCCTACCATCCTTCCAATAATCGATACCTCCAGTACCCATTATTTTTTTAGGGTTCTCACCCAAAACCCAATGTATAAAATCAATTTGATGAGAACACAATTCGGCCACTAAACCTCCAGAATATTCCCTGTACATCCGCCAATTGATGGCGCGCTCTAAATCAGAATCTGGTAAAGGACGTCTCCAATTACCATGTCTATTCCATTGACATTCAAATAAAGCCACCTTACCTATTTCACCCTGTTTTATTAGATTGACAACATGTGCATAGAGTTTTGAATTATGATATTGATGCCCTGTTTGAAAAACCGTTGAAGATGTGCTTACTTTTTTAACCAAATCATTAATACCTTGGTATCCTTTAGCCATAGTCTTTTCACAATACACATGTTTCCCTGCATCCAAGGCATCCATAGCAATTTTTGAATGGGTATAAAAAGGAGTTGATACAATAATGGCATCAACATCCTTATTATCCAACATTTTCTTATAATCAGAATAACCCTTAGCTTTATTTTCTGTCTTTGCTAAGCCTTCTTCCAATCTAAAAGGCAATACATCGCAACAAGCAGCAACTTGAACACCATCAATTTGATTCAACAACGGTATCAATCCACTTCCTCTATCTCCAGTTCCAATAACACCTATATTCACCCTGTTATTTACACTGAAACTATTGGCCATACCATAAATTGCTGATGTTCCTACCAAAGCTCCTGCTGACACTAAACCGCCTTTTGCAATAAATTCTCTTCTTTTCATAAACTAAAGTTACAATTTTGGCTCCCAACCTGATTCGTAAGTACGAGACCATAATTTCATAGCTTCACGATCGAAAATGCGACCTGTAGTTGCATCAACATCAAAAGGTTTATCAATTCTCGAAGCAATATTGGCGTAATGCGTCATCGCTTGGCTTACCGCACCTTGCGAAATAGGAGCGGTTAAGGTTTCTTTACCACGAATGGCCCCAAAGAAATTCTCGGCATGTCTGGTAGTCATATCACCACCACCACCTAAAGCAATACCGCCTTCTGTACCAGCAGATTTACTGCTTCGTATGGATTTTCCTTTAAGGTCGAATATCTCAAATCCTTCTCTGTCTATAAACGCAGACCCTTCAGAAGCATAAACTATCGTCCCTCTACCTTTACCGTATTTGTCGTAGCCATTTCTACTTTGTCCGTCCCACTCAATAATTTTTTCGCCAGGAAACTTAAAACGTGCTTCCATAGAATCATACATTTCCCATCCATCATCAAGATATTGGTTCTTTCCTGCTCTAACATTAACATGCTCTGGGAATTCAACACCCAAGGCCCAACGCGCTATATCCAATTCATGGGTTGCATTGTTGCCCATTTCGGCTGTTCCATAATCCCAACCGTACCAGTGCCAATTGTAGTTCCATGTGTTATCTGTATAATCCCTTCTTGGGGCTGGTCCTTGAAATAAATCCCAATCCAATCCTGCTGGTGGTGGTGCTTTTGTTTGTAGTGGCACCTTGCCTCTTTGATTGATATAAAAAGCCGTGGCTCTATAAGCTTTGCCAATAACTCCGTCGTGTATATCCTGGATAATGGCATTAGATTCAGTTGAAGATCTTTGTTGGTTACCCATTTGAACTACTTTGCCATATTTTTTTTGGGCAGCTACCACCAGTTCATTTTCGTGCATATTATGGCTACATGGTTTTTCCAGATATACATGTTTCCCTGCTTGCATTGCCATGATAGCTCCAGGGGTGTGCCAATGGTCTGGCGTAGCCATAAAAACAGCATCCACATTTTTATCTTCCAATACTTTGCGTATATCATTTTCTAAGGCTACTTTATAGTCTAAACTTTTACCAAAATTTGCAGCCGCTTCATCACGCTGACTTTTCATGACATCACATAAATAAAGCAATTTGATATTGTTGTTTTTGTTTGTAATAGGCCCTTTGTAAGCTCCATACCTTCTTCCTAAACCTTGAATGGCAACATTGATACGCTCATTTGCCCCAATAATATTAGAATAACTCTTTGCAGTCATTGCATTTACTTTGCTTCCTAAAGCTACCCCTACAGCTCCCATAGCTGCTTTTTTTAAAAAATCTCTTCTATCTGTACCCATCTTTATGTAATTGTTTTGTTTTTCATATTTATTTTAGAGGACGTATTTTTATGTTTCTAAAGAACACTCTATCACCATGGTCCTGAAGTAAAATCCGCCCTTGATCTGCTGCTCCAAAATTTGGCCATTTATTATATTTACTTTCAGATACCAGTTTAAGATATTCAGGGCTCTTACGCTCATACTCCAAGACCATTTTACCATTTAGCCAATGCTCCACATGGTTGTTTTTTAAAATAATATACGCATGGTTCCATTCGCCTATTGGGTTGACCACTTTGGTGGTATCTGCTTGAATTAAATCGTATAACGAAGCTACAGTTCTACTGCCTTCATGATTTCCTAGTTTAGCATCTGGATGTCTCGCATCATCTAAAATTTGATATTCCAAACCTATTGATGACCCTGCCCCTTTATTAATTTCAGTATCTACATAATATTTAATACCACTATTTGCGCCTTCTGTAATTTTAAAATCTACTTTTAGTTCAAAATCGCTATACTTTTCTGTAGTCACAATATCGCCACCATTTGTTGATTCCTGGCCACCAGAAGCTAATACAGATAATACTCCATTTTCAATCTTCCATCCGCTTTCTGGAAATTTATCGAGCTTAGCACCTCTCCATCCGTCGGTGGTTTTACCGTCCCAAAGCATTTTCCATCCATCCTTCTCATCATGGCTTGAAAGGTTATTGGCTGTATATTTTGGTTCTAAAACACTCGTTTTTGAATATTTTACAGCATTATCCGTAATGATTTTTATGTTTTTCCAGCTGACCTGTGTTCCTTCTTTATCTTTACTTTGGATATTATGAACTTGCAAACCAATAAAACCAGTAGCCGTCATATCATCTACTAAATGCGCTGCTGGAACACCATTAATCCACGTTTTTAAAGTATCTCCAATGGCTTCTATTCGATAATGATTCCAATCATTTTGTTTGAATGCCTTTTGCGCTTGAGGGTTTTCTTTTAGGTCATACAACCAACCTCTTCTGGCCTCATCATAAATACCCCCACTCCATGCTCTTTCAGAGGGATCAATTTCTATTTGATAACCATGTACGCGCCCATTTTTATATTCTGGAACGCTATTGCTTCTTATTTGAATCCCTGAATTTAATTTTGGATCTACTTTATAGTCTAACTCCAAAATAAAATCGCCATAAAGTTTATCTGATTGTAAAAATGTATTGGCTGTATTTAAAGTTGATGTTCCTACAATCGTAGCATCCTTAACTTCATAGGAAGCATTCCCTCCAATTTTAGACCAACCGTTTAAGGTTTCTCCATCAAATAAACTGACCCAAGGTGCATCGTACTTTTTCGTCTGACCACAACTTGACATAACTAGTAGCATTGCTACGGCAAATACTCCATTAATTTTAAAATGTTTTAAATTTACTTTCATTGCTTACTTTAAATTAATTATATGCTTATTAGCGTACTTCATTGTTATTAAACCAAATGTAAAAGGCTATTCTTAATTAATAAATAATATTCTCTTAATTAAGAATTAATACCACTATTTCGCGGATAATTTTGAAAAAAAACATGCCTCAGGTAGTCTTTATTTCCAATAACGTAATGCCTTTATAAAAAAGACAAACACCACACTGAAAAAAATTGAGATTGAAAATTATAAATACTGATAAAAGTTCTTAAAATTTTACGATTTATTGATTCAGATTTGAGGCGCCGTAGCCTTGTACAAAATAGCATTTTTAGACGATGACATTTTATAAGAACTATCTGCAGTTAAAATGGCTGAATCCCCTTTTTGGAGATCTAACCACATATCACCTTCCTCAATCTTAACCTGTCCTTCAATTACTATAAGAATTTGAGCTGTTTCAGATTTAGATTTATATATTTTTGATGAAGTTAAAACAATCTGGCTCAATTCAAAATCTGGAGCTGGACTTTTATAAATGCGTTCCATACCATCATTTTGCAGTTCTCCATGCATAATATTTGGAACCGTTTCTTCAAAAACAACATGTTTAAGCAGTTCTGCTACATCTACATATTTAGGGGTCAGACCGCCACGTAACACGTTATCTGAATTTGCCATCAATTCCATGTTTTGTCCCTCTAAATAAGCATGTGGAATGCCCGCATCTTGAAAAACAGCTTCACCTTTGTTCGCTTTAACAATATTGAAAAAATAGATGGAATAAATCCCTTTATCTAAAACGGCTGCTTTATCCGCAGTATCTACAGCTTTTGCAGCCCAATAATCAGGACTGGACTTACTTAATTTCCCAGCTTTAAAAGCTGAAAAAATCGGGACTATTAGAGGCTGAAGCATAGTATTGGTTTCCTCTTGTGTTTGCTCCATGACTTTTTTATACAATCCAAAATAGCCTTCGGATTGAAATACAGGAAGCAACGGACGAAACTCTAGTGTATTTTCAAGTACTTGCGTGAGTTTATCTTTTGGCAAAAATCCGTGCAGTAGCCAAAACTCACTAAGTGCAACCATAATTTCTGGTTTATGGTTATCGTCTTTATAATTTCTGTTTGGCGCAGTAAGCGGAATACCCAAGTCGTTTTCTTTTTTAAAGCCTTTTTCGGCTTCAACTTTGGTAGGATGTACCTGAATAGACAACATATCATTCACATCTAAAACTTTAAATAAAAATGGTAAACGTCCAAATTTCTCTGCTATACCAGCTCCTAACTTTGTTTTTAAATCCGAATTCAGGAACGTATTCAAATTTTGATCTCCATTCTCAGTTGCCACCACAGAAGGTGCGTTTTCATGCGCTCCAAGCCAATATTCAGCGCACTTTTCGTTACTTGGAGCCTGCCTCAATAAATTAGGGATAAATTGGCTTCCTCCCCAAGCATAATTTTGAATTTTTCCTTTTAGTTTAAATACTTTTGACATTTATTTTTTAATTTATGTAATGATTCTATTTTTTTATTAATGCCAATTGAATAATCAATAACCATCAAACGCTATCCACAGCCCTCTTACTATTTCTCTCTAAATAAGACATTTAGTATATGACTCCATTGTGTTATTCCTAACTTGCTGGGTTAATGTAGTAACAAACTGACTAAAAACCTCTTGAGTCAATCAGCATATATGAAAAATGTTTTACCATCTTCTCTATTTAATAAAACGACCCTTAATTGCTTATTTTAGGGCTATTTAAGATGTTATAGTTCTCACTCTAAAGTATAATTAGAGCTTTCTTTTTTTTGGAGATGCACTCATTTCAATTAACAATTCCCCGCCACCCATAATCATATCATGCGTAATTATTAAGTTTTCTAATTCTTTTCCGTTAAACACTGCAGATTTAACATATTTGTTCTCCAATGAATTATTTACTGTTTTTACAACCAACGTTTTACCACTGTCTAATTTCACCGAAACTTTTTCATGCAAAGGAGAGCCAATAACGTATTCACTATCTGCAGGACTAACAGGGTAAAACCCTAGTGATGAAAAAATATACCATGATGACATTTGCCCTAAATCTTCATTATTAATCATTCCGTCTGGTTTGTCGGAATACATGGTAGTACAAATTTCTCTAACAATTTCCTGTGTGCGATCCGGCGCACCTGCCAAAGTATACATATAAGCCGTATGATGACCGGGCTCGTCGCCATGACCCAATTTCCCAATAAAGCCCGATATATCTACATGTTGGTGTCCATCAATAGTTGTATTATCTGAATATATATTATCCAACCAATTTACAAAAGCCTCTTCTCCGCCAACCAATTCAATCAGATAATCAGTATCATGCGGAACATAAGTTGAATAGGCCCAAATATTTCCAGAGATGTAATTAAATTTTAATTCGTCCCAAATATCCATGCGCATTTCAATCCACTCGCCATCGGCTTTTTTTGGCCATAAATATTTCTTTTCGTCATTCCATAGGTTTCTATAACCTTTAGACCGTTTAGAAAACAGCTTATAATCTTCCGTTTTACCAAGCTTTTTAGCAACTTGAGCTAAAACATAATCGTGATAGTTATATTCTGTTGTTTTAGACACAGAACTTCCTACATCGGCAGTGATATAACTTCTTTCTAAGTAACTATCCATGCCATTATTTCGTCCATAATTAGGGCTACTTCCTACTTTAGTAAAGGCAGCATCATACATTGCAGCATAGGCATTATCGATGTTGATTCCCTCAATGTTTTTTAAAATAGCTTCCCCCATAACGGCAATTGGAGAGCGCCCAATCATACAAAAATTATCGTATCCACCACATTCCCAAATAGGTAAGCTTACTTTGGCATCTGTATATCTTGAAGCGAGAGAATTTACAAAGTCAGCATTCTTTTTATTTTCAACAAGGGTAAATAACGGATGCGTTGCACGGTAGGTATCCCATGTTGAATAATTGCTATATTGAGGAAAGTCTGAATTCAAATGTTTTTGTTCCACAATATAATTACCATCCACATCAGAAATTAAATTAGGCCCAATAAACGAATGGTAAACCGCTGTGTAAAAAATTCTTTTTTGAGTTTCGTTAGCTGTTAAGTCAAATTTTGAAAGTTTAGATAGCCAAACTTCCTTGGCTTCAGCTAAAGCAGTATCAAAATTTTTATTTGTTGCTTCTGCTTCAAAGTTCTTTTTTGCGCCTTCAAAACTCACATAAGATAACGCCAATTTGATTTCAATTTGATCTCCTGCATTTAGGTTATAAGTTACAAAAGCACACGTTTTTTTATGGTTGGCCTTAAATTCTTTTTCTATGGTTTCATTATCAACAACTACCCCTTTTTGTTCAAACGGTTTTGAAAATTCAGCATAAAAATAAACCGTTCTTGGACCTGCTGCGCCGTGAGATTTTTTTGAACCTCTCATGGCTGTATTTGATAAAAACTCAACTTGCGTGTTTGTCACGCCTTCTCGAATATTATGAACTGGGTCAATTATTATATGGTTTTCTCCTGAATTATTAAAAGTATAACGATGAAATCCAACACGTGGAGATGCTGTTAATTCTGCTTTAACATTATAATCATCTAAAACAACGCTATAATATCCCGGGCTCGCCTTTTCGGTGTTATGAGAAAATCTGGAACGATAACTTTTATCAGGAGACTCTCCTTTACCTGGATTTAGAATTAATTTTCCCGAAGTGGGCATGATTAAAAAATCGCCAAAAGCGCCTAAACCAGCCCCACTAATATGGTTATGCGCAAAACCTTTTATAATAGAATCTGTGTAGTGATATCCGGAACACCAGTTTCTACCTCTATTGTCGTTTGACGGACTTAATTGTACCATTCCAAAAGGTGTGGTTGCTCCGGGAAAGGTATGGCCATCACCAGCTGTTCCAATCATGGGATCAACAAATGAAAGCATTGAGGGTGTGTTTTGCTCTGTTTTGTTACAGGCATAGAAGCTAAATGCAATAAACGAATAGGTTAATAATTGTTTTAAAAATTTTGAATTTGGTTATTTAACATTTCTATTTGATTGGTTTTATGATGTCTTTTTTAAAATTATCGACATAAGAAAAAAACAGATGTATTACTTGTACTAATCAGGTTTCATTTCATATTTGATACAAATCTATTTCTGATAATTAATAGCAAATTAAATACTGCTTAATATTTAATTAAATCAAGTATCATACTGAAATTATAAACAATAAAGACTACAGAACTATTTATTTAATATGTTGCATATTCTGTTGGAGTTAGGTTTTCGCCCGAAGCATTCGAAAATCTCTGGTAAGAATATTGCCATCAATAGCAATATTCTTCAAATTTATTAAGCGCATATTCGTTACGTCTAAATACCCCACTACAAAAGCAACTATAAAGCAGGTTTTTAAAGGCGTACTATTCTAGAAAATTTTATTTTACTAACAGTTTTTTTGTGAATAGAACATCATCAATTTTTATGTTCACAAAGTAAATTCCTGAATTTAACATCTGTAAAGGAATTTCTAGATACTGGTTCCCAGGGTGCTTATGTTGTTTATTAATAGGTTGTGACACGGTTTGCCCCAACATATTCATAAGCGTTATACTTACATTTGATGATTTTGATAATGTAAAATCAATATAGACTTCTGCATCTGCCGGATTAGGATATAAATTAAAAGATATTTGACTATCAAAATCATTTACTGACAGCACACTTTCGCCAATAAGTTGAATGGCATCAATACGTGTTGTTACCAAACCGTTCTTTTTTCTATAAAGCCTAAACCAATTAATGGCACTTAAATCTGGATTACCCATTTTTCCGGCATTTTTAGTGTAAAGTTTAATAAAATTCCAACCAGCATTTAAATTATTACCTAAGTTCCAATTATATTCGTTATTATCTGGCCCACCTGAACTTCCTATTTCTAATTGATTATTGGATTGTAATTGCGAAGGATCTGAGACGTAATACCAAAATTGTAATACAGTACCAGATTCGGTTCCTTTAGCATCATAAGGGTTTGTAAATACTTTTTTAAATTCATCGGTCACACTCCCTATAAATTCTATACAACTAACACCTTCTTTGTTATCCGTACTATTTAAATTTATACTTGAAGACGAATTCCAATCGCTTAAATTATCGCAGTCATCTAAGTATAAGCCCAACTCTTTATATGTAGCCGTGATTGTTACATCTGAGGACGTTGTAATCACTTGAGAGTTTGACGAGTATTTTTTTGTTATTATAGGGTCTCCTGCATTTACTACCCATTCTTTAAAAGCATAACCATCAGCCGGTTGATCTGCTAAAATTTCAACTGTAGTATGATCAATATAGAAGCCATCTCCTGTACCATTGTTTACTACCAATTCATATTTAGGTACGCTGGCATTATAATCCAAGATTTGTATTTCATCAATTCGAGTTAAAACGGAACCCGACTTACTGTTATATAGGCGAAACCAGTTAATTGCATTTAAATTTGGTTCTCCTATCTTTCCAGCATCACTTACTCTTAACGTTATAAGATTCCAACCTGTATTCAAATTTTTTAAAGACCAATTATACTCATTCTGATCATTAGTACCACTACTTCCTATTTCTACCTGATTTGATGATCCCATTTTTAAGGCATCTGATGTATAATACCAAAACTGTAAAACCGCATCTTCTTCAGGAATACCAGAATTATATGGCTTAGAAAACACTTTTTGAAATTCACTAGTGTTAACGCCAGTATATTGAAGACAATTAGTCCCCTGTTTTTTCTCTGTATTATTTAAACTTAGATTTCCCGATGAATTCCAAGCTGTTATAACATCACAATCATCTAAAAACTTTGATGAATTTCCAACAGTAACTAATCTATGTTTAGACTTTTCTCCAAACCAACCCGCTCCTTCTTGTATCATTTTCCATTGAAACCGATATGTATTAGCTAAAACAGGTACAGTAATATTAAAAGTGAATATTTTACTTGAGCCCGGAGTTATGGTCTCTCCATTTTCTAATTCTACACGGTTTGTTCCCCAGATTATATTATTTTCAGGATCTACGCTTCCAAGTTTATAACCTTCAGCTTTTGTCCAACTAGTTGTACCCGTATTCTTTATGGTAATACTAACTAAAGTTGTAGCTCCTGAGGCTATAATTGTTGGTAAATCTAGAGTAACAAACCGTGAACTATTAGGGTACGGACTTATAGGTATTTGGTCAGTTAAACTGATATCACCTCGTAACATTTTGGATGCTTCTCCTGTTAATTTCAAATACCAATCACTAGGTAAGTCTATACCATCATAATCTAGAGTAACAAACTCGCCAGTTGTTGGTGTTTGACTAAAATTTTCGGTAATTTTAAATATGGCTGTTCCTTCATCAACCTCATCAAACATAGCTACATAAACCATTTTACAACCAGCATCAATAGCATTATACATTTGACGCCATAAAAATTCCCCGCCATTTCTTGGAATAGAGTTCAAAGCATTGTCTTCTCCTTTTAAATTCTTCCAAGAAAAACCTGGAAAAACAACAGGCATATATTCCATACCTCTACTTGCAGTATCATCTAAATCGGCTTGAAAATAAGTGTCCCTATAAATATCCGCACTATTATTATCTCTATACCTTCCAGGAGCCCAAGGACTTATAACCTCAAAAGCATCATATACTGCCTGCCAGTCATTTGAATCTTGCCTCCAACCATTACCAACGCCTGCTTTTAGGGTTACCTTATATTTTTCGGGAGCATCTACTGTAAACCATTGTACTAATTCTGCCCAATGTGCAGCTGTAAGTGTGCCATAACTTCCACCAACATTAACACCCCACAATGAAAGCAATGGGCGGCCTTCATGATGCAAGTAATTAGGACTTTCTAAAACCTTTATATCATCAACCAAATGTATCCAGTCATTAATAACATCCTGAACAAAAGTGACTGGGTCTCCACCAGACATGTCATACATATTTGCAAAAACACGACCATGTGCTTCGGCTCCTAAACGTACATTATGCAACACCTGATCTCTTTGTTCCCTTCTGGCTTTCGCCGAACTTATAAAACGCTGCACAAAAACACCATCAATACCGTAATCTTTCATCCATTTTACATGACGATCAACTGTTTTAGTTGTAGAGGCACTATAAAGCCCTGCATTAGACCCATCTTCATAATTAAAATTGGTTGAAAACAATTCATCGGCATCAAGCTCCCTTAAATCTGGCCACATATCGAAAGTAATATTATCAGCACTAGGTTTTTGACCGCGAGACCAATGAATCCATCCATGCTCATTACCATCATCAGGAGCATTAAACCACCCTTGGTAACCTGCCATAATTTTATTATTTAGTGTTGTGGCATCTATTACTTGTGCCTTTCCTTTTAATATGACACAAAACACTATTAAAATCATTAATACTCTTCTCATAATTTGCTGGCTCTTTTATTTTATTAGCAATTTTTTTGTAAAAACTGTACTACTAATCTTTGTATTAATAAAGTAGATTCCTGAATTTAAAGTTTGTAAATCTACCTCAAGTTTATGGTTTCCAGGATTGACAATTTGCTTATCAATAGGTTGCGAAACTATCTGTCCCATGATATTCATAAGTGTCATACTTACTGTTGATGATTTTGATAATGTAAAATCAATATTAATCTTTGTATCTGCTGGATTAGGATATATATGAAAAGATTTTTGACTGTCAAATTCATTAACCGATAAGCCATTTTCTCCTAAAAGCTGGATAGCATCAATACGTGTGGTTACCATTCCGTCCTTTTTTCTATAAAGCCTGAACCAATTGATGGCACTCAAATCTGGATTACCAATTTTACCTGCATCTTTAGTATCTAACTGTATAAAATTCCAGCCAGCACTTAAACTACTACCTAAGTTCCAATTGTATTCGTTAGCATCCGGCCTTCCAGAACTGCCTATTTCCACTTGGTTTGATGATTGAAACTGCGATGGGTCTGATACGTAATACCAAAACTGTAATACCGTTCCGGATTCAGTACCATGGGCATCATAAGGTGTTGAAAACACTTTTTTAAATTCCTCAGTGCTACTTGCTGTAAATTCAATACATCCCGTTCCTTGTTGGTTGTCTGTTGTATTTAATAGCAAACCTGTTGACGATTTCCAATCTGTTTTGTCATCACAAACATCTAGATAGCTTCCAGGGTCTCCAAGTGTCATCTGCCGAATAGCTGATTTACTGCCAAACCATTCCTCTCCGTCTTGAATCATTTGCCATTGGAAATTATATATACCATCTGAATTGGGCACTACTATTTCGAAAGTAAAGGTTTTTTCTTCATTTGGGGCAATACCTTCATCAACACTTAAGTTTACACGATCCAGCCCCCATATGATATTATCTTCAGGACTCTGGCTTCCTAATTTAAAATTACCCTCTTTGGTCCATGTAGTTGTCCCTGTATTTTTCATAGTAATACTTACTATCACAGTATTACCAGCTTCCATTATGGGTACTAACTGAGAAACAAAAGATGCATTATTACCTGTTGCCTTACCACCATTCAATAAATCTCTGTTTTGAACACTATAACTATGTATTGAATTATTCTTTTCTAACCACTCTGCAAGATGTGTACGTAATTCTTCTGCTTTATCCTGATGCAAAGCTCGATCGGGATTATTACCTAATAAATTATTCATTTCAAATGGATCGGTATTCAAATCATACATGGCATTGATTACCGTTGAAGTAATTGTAAATGGAATTAAAAGTTTCCAACCATCTTTAACAATCATATAGTTTGGATCTCTATCGCCTCTTGTGTTCCACTCGGTAACCACATATTGACCATGCTCCTGATCTGTGCCTTCTATCAGTCCACGAAGGCTTGTTCCTTCTGAGGCATGCTCTGGAACTTCAAGATAATCCAAAATAGTAGGAAATAAATCAACTAAAGACGTATAGCCTTCAACTGTTTTTCCTGCTTCTATAACGCCCGGAAAACGCATCAACAAAGGTATATGAGCGGACTCTTCATAAAATACATTTTTTTCGCGCATTCCATGAGATCCCAACATCTCGCCGTGGTCACTTGTAAAAATAATTAGTGTATCATCTGTTAAATCCAGTTCATCAAGCTTATCTAAAATTTTCCCAACCCATTCATCAACTTCTGTTATGAGACCATAATAGTTGGAAATCATGTATTTAATTTTGTTAGGATCTGCATATTCCGTATTATTTAACCTACTATTAGATTGTAAATAAGGTGAATTTTGCATGTTGTCTGAAATACTTGTAGGAACCACCATGTCGGCTGTTGGATACATGCTGTAATAAGGCTCCGGAAGTACCATGGGCGAATGTGGAAAATGGAAAGAACAAGTAATACTGAAGGTTTCATCTTTAAGCCTTTCAATGGCTTCAAGCGTTTGTTTTCCTTGAAAAGCCGTCATGGTGTATTCATTATCCATTAGCAGTTTACCGTGTTGATCGGGTTCAATATGTTTTAGGCTCTGATCTTGTAGTTGCTGATATGTCATCCCATAATATTTATCCAAAGGATCGGCTAGATAAGGCCATCTTGACATGCCATCTATAAATTGACCATTTCCTGGTACGGGTATTGCTCCCAATGTGCTAAGGTCATCCCTCCAAATATGAGTTTGCCCTCCAGAGCCAAAAACTGATCTGCCGTTATTTGCCTCCTGAACAGGATTTTGATAAACATCGGCATGAGAAGAGAGCGCATGCCATTTTCCGTAATACTCACAATGATACCCATTATCAGATAATATCTCATCAAAAGTGGGCATGGTCATCAAACCAGCTTCTTGATAGTCATATGTTTTGTCGTTTGTATTAACCCCAGTATGTTCAACCGTAGAACCCGTAAGAATGGATGAACGGGTAGGGCCACAAACAGCCATTGGCGTATATGCGTTTTTAAAATACGCACCTTGATGCGCCAAACGATCAAGATTAGGGGTTTGAAGCACTGTATTCCCCGCAATACTCATGGCATCATAACGTTGCTGGTCGGTTATTATAAACAAAAGATTTTTCTTTTGTGCTTGACAAATTGTTGTTTGAAATACGGACAGGCATAGTAATATACAGATACCTACAAGTTGTTTATTGATTTTTTTAAATACTATTTTCATTGTTTTTTCTTTTATTAATTATCATAAAAACCACCTATTACAAACGTGAGTAAGCTGTTACTTTTTCAAGTTTAGTTTAACTCAACATTGTATAAAAAAACTAGTTAACGTCTGATTATTATAAGATAAGTTCAATATAAAAAAAGTGAATAACACTAACTAAAGTATTTGTTTTCATCCTACAAGGTTTTTGAAACCTTTTAGGGTTGATTATCTTTCATCTAAAATATTTGTAATTTTCAAATAATGAACTAATTAAACCTCTTCTATTCTATCAATACTTTTTTTGTTAACACGGTACCGTCAATTTTTATATTCGCAAAATAAATCCCTGAATTTAAAGTTCCTGCAAGAATCTCTAGTTTATGATTTCCATGATTCATATGTTGTCTTTTAATAGGTTCCGAAACTATTTGACCCATACTATTCATAAGCGTCATGCTTACTGTTGATGATCCTAATAATGTAAAATCAACAAAAAACTTGGTATCTACTGGATTAGGATATATATTAAAAGATTTTCTATTGTCAAAATCATCTATTGATAAGGCGTTTTCTCCAATTAACTGAATAGCATCAACACGTGTTGTGGTTGTTCCATTTTTGAATCTGTATAACCTAAACCAGTTAATAGCATTCAAATTAGGGCTTCCAATTCTTGAAGCACTACTTACAGGCAATTGAATAAAATTCCAACCTGATTTTAAATTACTTAAGGACCAACTATACTCATTTACATCTGGTCCTCCTGAACTACTAATTTCAACCTGATTTGCAGAATCAAACATTGAAGGATCTTCAACATAATACCAAAATTGCAATACGGTTTCTGAAGGTGTTCCTTGTGCATTATAAGGTTGCGAAAATACTTTGTAATATTCTTGCTCAGTAGAACCTGCAAACTCTAAAGCTGCTGTTCCCTGCACTATATCCATAGTATTTAAAAGCAAGCTTCCGGGATTCCAGTCTGTTTTGGCATCACAGTCATCCAAATACTCATTAGAAGATAATACCACTATTTTTTGTTTAGGGGTTCTTTCTCCAAACCACTCCACGTTATCTTTAACCATTCTCCAATGAAAATTGTATGCGCCAGGCGTATTAGGGCCAGTAATTTCAAATGTAAATGTTTTTTCTTGGTTTGGAGCAATGGCATCCACATCTGTTAACTCCACTCTGATAAGTCCTAAATGACCATTATCATCTACACTTCCAAGTTTAAATAATTCGTCTTTAGTCCATGTTGAGGTTCCTATATTTTTCATGGTAATACTAACTGTAGCATTTTCTCCTTTCCCCATAATTTTTGGAATTTCAGTCATGGCACTAAACGCTGCCTTATTTGGCGAATTAGGATTTTCTTCATAAAAGCCTTTCAAGAAATAAATTTCTGCTCCAACACCTTCTCGCATGGTGTAAAGGTCTTTGCTATTTTTTCCATAGCAAATAGATTCTTCTCCTGCTCTATCAAGAGGCATATCAATTGTTCGGTATGGCAGTTTATACCCATTAGGTTCATCAAAATATTCGCCTTTGTTAAACGCTTGCTCCCATGTTTCATTTTCTTCACGTATAAACTCATAGGCAAAATCTTTATACGTTAACACAATGGCTCTATGCCCATCTTTTGAAATATCCATGGCAGTAGCATCATCACTTCGCAATGAAGCTATTTTGTTTGCTGTTAAATTTACTGTTCCTGGTTCTACTGAAAGTGGTAGCTCATACACATATCTAATTTCATTATCATGTGACTTGCTAAATAGAATAATCTTCCCAGTAGTAACATCAACACCCACTGATTCACAATTTTGTTTACCATTGTCATATTGATAATTAATGGTTCTTAATATTGGATAAGAGTGACCAGAAATTTGATTTGGATCATAAGCAGGCTCTTCAATGATATATAATTTGTAACCACTCCTACTTCTTCCATTATCACCAAATTCTCCAATAATTATATAGGATTTACCATTTAGTTCAAAGGTTGACAAATCTTCCCAATCTGCTGACGAAGCACCTTGTACAGCACCTCTATTTAATAAATTTCCATCGGTATCAATAAGGTAAATATTAGGTCCGTCGCCAGAATCATTGTGTACCCAAATGGCATTATCTGTTTTATAGGACAGTCCCATACCACTAGTTTCGTTTATAGGACTATACTTAAGCCTTCCTATTATTTCTGGATCCTCATAATTTATTTTTTGCTCCTGTCCTGTTAAAGGTGTTATGATATAAATCATTATTAACCCACTTATTATTATTTTAATAAAATTCATAAAAACTGTTTCAAATTCGTTATTTCTTTAGTTTTTAATAAAGTCCATATTAAAAACCAAATCTGTATTTTTCTAAATTGTTATTCTATTACTATTTTTTTTGTAAACACTCTATCATCCATTTTTACACTTACAAAATATATTCCTGAATTTAAATTTTCAATTGAAATTTCTAGTTTGTGATTCCCTGGACTCAAATTTTGCTCATTAATAGGTTGTGAAACTGTTTGCCCTAAAATATTTATAAGAGACAGACTAGCCGTTAATGATTTTGAAAGCGTAAAATCAACAAAAAGCTCTGTATCTGCTGGATTTGGATATATATTAAATGACTTCCTATTATCAAACTCATCTATTGACAAACCGTTTTCTCCTATTAACTGAATAGCATCAATACGCGTTGTAACGCTACCTGATTTAACCCTGTAAAGACGAAACCAATTAATGGCACTTAAATCTGGATTGCCAATCTTGCCTGCGTCTTTAGTGTTAAGTTCAATAAAGTTCCATCCTAAACTTAAACTATTGCTTAAGCTCCAATTATACTCATTAACATCTGGTCCTCCAGAACTACTTATTTCTACTTGGTTTGATGATAACAATTGTGATGGATCTGACACATAATACCAAAATTGCAATACGGTTCCAGCCTTCGTTCCATGTGCATCATAAGCGGGGAAAAACACTTTCTTATATTCATCTGTATCAGAACCTACAAATTCCAATGCCCCTGTTCCTTGTACTTTATTGGTTGTTGTAAGGCTTAACAAACCAGGATTCCAATCTATTTTTGAGTCACAATCATCTAGAAACTCACTAGCATCTCCAAAAACGTAAGCTTTACTATCAGATCGAGTTCCAAACCATTCTAAATTTTTTTGAAGCATTTGCCATTGGAAATAAAATGTACCATCTTCATCTGGAACATTGACATTAAAAGAAAAGGTTTTTTCTTCATTTGGCAATATAATTTCACCATTACCCAGAGGTACCTGAGTAATTCCCCAATTGTTGTTATCTTGAGGATTCTGACTTCCTAAAAAATAATCACCACTTGTCCAGGTTGTTGTACCAGTATTTTTCACAGTAACACTAACTGCTGCGGTTTCTCCTTGTAACAAATCAGGAACACTTTGAGATAAAAACGTTGCAGCATTATATGTTCCAGAAACAGGAAAAATATTAACAATAGAGATGCTATTGGCATACAAGTCAACCTTAACATCCACTATGCGATAATCATCGCCGTCAAACTGTTGGGTAATAGACCCTATATTTACCACATAGTCATCGCCTTTAGGCATTACAAAACGAACACGAGCGTCTTCAATATTAAATGTGAATTTATTAATAATACTTACAGAGTTATTATTTGAACCACCATTATTTAATTTCGAGTAATTCATCTTTATCTTTTGAGCATCATAATCTCTTTTGCTTTCTATAGCTTCATGTGCCGCTCTGCTATTCCCAACAGGAGTCCAAGTTCCCGTTTCATCATCAATTTGGTATAAATTAAAAGGTGATAACTTTTGACCATCCCGAGCAGTTTCTACAGTAAAGATTTTAGCTTCACCATAAGTATAAGGGTTCGTACTAGTACGGTGAATATGCCCTGCAAGAACCAACCTTGATGTATAATCACTATTGTGGTCTTTAAGTCTATTATAAAATTGAGGAACCCCCTCTTGAGGCACATGATAAAAAGAAACACGTAATTTACCAGCTCCTACATTGCTGTCATCCAACCAACTAATAGCGTCATTAATTTGCCATAGATAATTGGGTGTGTTGTTTGGTGCATGACCAGATCCACCATCAGGACACCAAGAATTATTGATTCCCATAAACCTAGTGTTGCCATATTTAAAATTATGAGTCTGTATGCCGTAATTCTTGTTCCAATAGTCCTTTGTTATGGTTTTTATCCAAGGGCCGCTCAGGTTATTAGCATCATATCCAGACTCAAGATAATAACTTTTGTTTGGTGTATCATGATTTCCAGGTATGGTATAAACAGCGGCGTGAAAATCATTCATCCCTTTATATTCTGAGGTGCCGTTCATATAATCAATGATCCTGTTTTTAGTGCTTTTTGGACTATCATCACTCACACCAGAATTGTTTGGGTAATGATTATCCCCCGTTTCAATAACCATTTCTGGATCAATAATATTGGCGACATCAATGACGGCTGATATTTCTGGTATTGAAAAATTTCCTTCAGGATTTCTGGTTTGCCACCGGTGCACATCTGAGATATGCAAGACATAAAACTTCTTTTTATATTCTTTGATGATTTTCACAGAAGCTAGTGAAGTTACATCACCTTGCGATGTCTTCAGCACTAGGCCATAACGATCTGCTGGAGCATTTACTGGCACGGTAACTGTTATTTTTTGATTACATGTGCTTTCGGACCATTGATCGTAAATCCATGTTTGGTTTAAAACGGTAAACGTTGGAATCACTTTATTATAAGGCCCAATCAGCTCAATGTCATTAACGTTTTGACCACTGTTGGCATTAAACCAAATTTCAAAAGTATCACCTGCCTTAACAATTTCGGTTGAAGATCGCCATGGTTTAACAATTTGCTGGCACCAGCCAGAAAATGAAAGACTCGCTATTAATAGAAACATAATTCCTGTAGAAATCTGTCTATGCGCTTTTAAACTTCTCATTATTAATAATTATTATTTGGTTTGGTTTTAGTTGGTTTTTAGTATCAAAATAGCCAACGCTTTGCGTTTATTTAACAACCCTGAAAATTAGTTATCTGCTATTTTAATACTATTTTTTTTATGGACACAGCATTATCAATAGTTATTTTCATAAAATACACCCCTGCACTTATGTCTTCTAGAGGTATTTCAAATTTGTGGTTTCCTGGATTCAACTCTTTTTTTTCTGTAAGTTGCGAAACAACTTGCCCAGAAACGTTTAAAAGAGTTAAACCAACCGTTGATGATTTTGATAATCTAAAATTAACAAGAACCTTCATATCTGCTGGATTGGGATATATATTGAAAGATTTTCGAGTATCAAAATCATCAACCGACAACCCATTTTCGCCTATAAGTTGAATGGCATCAATGCGTGTTGTTACGGAGGCGTTCTTTTTTCTATAAAGCCTGAACCAATTGATGGCATTTAAATCTGGGTTCCCAGTTTTACCCGCATCTTTGGTGTTCAATTGTATAAGATTCCATCCAACTTGCAAGTCATTGCCTAAATTCCAATCGTACTCATTGGTATCTGGCCCTCCTGAACTACTAATTTCCACTTGGTTTGATGATTGAAACTTTGAGGGATCCGACACATAGTACCAAAATTGCAATACGGTTCCTGATTCTGTTCCTTGTGCATTATAAGGCGTTGTGAATACTTTTTTATATTCATCTGTACCAGAGCCCACAAATTCCAACGCCGCTGTTCCTTGTACTTTGTTCGAGCCAGTAAGAATTAAACCCCCAGGGTTCCAGTCCGTTTTAAAATCACAATCGTCCAAATATTCACCTGAACTGCCAAATGAAAAAGATCGAATGTCTGACAATCCCCCAAACCATTCAACACTAGCTTCAAGCATCTTCCATTGAAAAATATAAGTACCGGCTTCTAGGGGAACGGTAATATCAAAAGTGAATGTTTTTTCAGCATTGGGCAAAACACTTTCACCTTCATCTAATCCAACACGGTTCAACCCCAAATTTCATTGTCTTGAGGGCTTTGGCTTCCCAAATAATGATTATCTTTAGTCCATATTTTAGTACCTGTATTTTTCATGGTAAAACTTACCGTTACCGTTTCTCCTTGTAATAAAGCAGGTATTTGTTGAGATACAAAAGTAGCACCATTTACTTTAGGTAAATCTTTATAAGTCGCCGTTATTTCAGCAGGCTCAGAGCCTACGGTCATAGTTGTTGAATGTTTTACGGGGAATGCAATGGATGGGCTACCTGAATTAATAACCCATGTATCAAATTCTTGACCCTTAGGAGCTGTATCTGCTATGATAATTACCTGCTCAAAAGGCAAAAAATCGCCATCGCCACTTCCGCTATTGACAGTAAGTGTTAAAGGTGGACAAGTTCCTTCGGCTACTCCACAACCACATAAGCCTAGTGTTTCTTTATCGGGGTCATCAGGACAAAGATCGCCTGTTTCAATAGCCACTACAGTGGTACTATTAGCTCCCAAATCAACACGGACATCAACAATATGAAATGCATCGCCATCAAACTCCTGAGTTATGATACCATTAATTACTCGATATGCCAATCCTTTTGGTACTACAAATCGAACTTTTGCTCCTTCGATGGAAAAATTATAGTGATTTACCAATGTTGCAGAATTTACAGATACTGACCCGTCATTAGCCGATTGGTATGCTATGGTAAGATTGGATTCCCATGTAGAACGATCATCCTGATTGCCACTTTTTAATACGCTCACAACACTGGTAGGACCTGATACAGGAATATAAGTTCCCTTAGCATTATTGACTTTAAACAGATTATATTCAAAATGATCTCTGATAGACGCCGCTATATAGGCAATTTCAACACTGTTGTCATCAAATGGAAACGGATTATCATTTCTTACATGATGTTTATCTCCAGCTAACACCAAGTCCAACGGCTCTTCAGCGTTTATAAACTCATGCATTTTATCATAAACATGCCCTGCTGTTAAAAAAAAATTTCCTCCAGAGCCAACACCATCAAGCCATGAAATAGCATCATCGGTTTGGTATTGATGATCTTTACCACTAGTTTTTGAAACACCCCAAGCATTGTTAAGCATCATGAATCTACCGTTACCATACTTGAAACTGTGGTTCTGTAAACCCCAATAATCATTAAAAAAATTTGAATTTACTTTCACCGTAGCTTGTGGCCAGTCATTGGCTGTATGAGCATCATGATCTCCCGGCACCAAAAACGTGGCGGCATTGGCATTTGACATTCCTTTAATACCATCACTTTCAATACCTAAAAAATATTCATCTTCCCGTTCTGGATGGTTTCTAACGTTGTACATATTATCACCTGTTTCGATAATGATTTCGCAGTCCATGATATTTGCTATATCGATCATGGCCGTTTTTCTAGCCATCAGCGTATTGGTATCATGACCGTTTTGATAAAAGTGCCCATCAGAGAAATGCATGATATAATAATCGTTCTTAAACTGATGTACTACTTTGACCGCCCCTGAAGACAGCGCATCACCATTGGTGGTTTTTAAAATCAAGTCATAACGATCTGCTGGCGCTGAAGCTGGAACGGTTACCTTTAATCGTGTATTATATCTATTTCCAGATAATGGATCGTATTCCCAATCGCCAGTCACAACACTAAACGTTGTCCCTACTGTGTTGTAAGGCCCTTTGAGTTCAATGGAATTTACCGTTTGCCCGTTGTCGGCATCAAACCAGACCTCAAAAGTTTCCCCCGTTTTTACAATAGCCGTTGTGGATCGCCATGGGTATACGATTTTGGAACACCAACCAGATGTTGATATACAAGCTATTACAAGAAACATTATTCCTGAAATCATGTTTCTGCGTCGTCCGAAATTTTTCATAATTTAATTAGTTTTTGTTATTTCTTAGTTTGGTTTAGACGCTTTCTTTTTCCCATTATAGTGATGGCTGTTTCTGTAATAAAAAGAACATTCTCAGTATTCTCAGTATTCTCAGTATTCTCAGTATTCTCAGTATTCTCAGTATTCTCAGTATTCTCAGTATTCTCAGTATTCTCAGTATTCTCAGTATTCTCAGTATTTAGTTCATTTAACTACAAATTAAGCACATACAGTTAATAAAGAATTAAAAAAAGCACCTATTTTTTAATATTCGATTAATAAACACTTAATATGAAAAAAAGTTTATTTTTTGTATGGATTTACAGGAGAAGTTTACCAAGTCTTCTTTTAAGTCTTTTTATAAACTTAATTTTAACGATTGATAAAATATATTTATTTGGTCGGTTTTTATTTTGAAAAAACTCCCCCATATCTAAATATAAGAAATAGGGAATTCTTAATCAATTACCTGATAAAGTTTAATTTATGGCTCTTTTTTTCTGTGCCATTAGCATTCGTAACCTGAATATTACAAATGTAAACACCACTTGAAATTTTACCTGAATCCGTAGGTTTCCATATTTTAGAATGTTCCCCCGTCGATTGCTGTTCATTATTGGACATGCTCATTACTTTTTGTCCATATATGTTATAGATATCGATAGTAACATTAGAGCTTTCTGTAAGTTGATAAGCGATGGTTGTTTCTGAACTAAAAGGATTTGGATAGCTTCGGATTGAGAATACCTGATTGGTTTCAATATCTAAGTTATCTGGGATAGAAAGCGTTGATATATATTCCACAACAAGTTCATCAATATTAGCGCCGCCTGAACCCACAGTCGTAAGCCTAACCGTATTAATCCCTGCATTTAAAGCCTGATTAGTAATGCCAACCGTTTCCCACTGCGCCCAGTCACCAGTTGCTGAAAAGCTCAAAGATTCCATTTCTGTAGCACCGTTTACTTCCATTTCTAACGGGCTATTTCCAGTAGCTAGCGCATACTTAAAAGTCAAATTATAACGCCCTGCCTTTGCTACATTCACAACCCATTCAATATAATCTCCTGATGCATTTTGGAATTCAACAAAACCTGTTCCATTATACCCTGGATTATCACTTGAAACCAAAGCACCGCTATACAATACATCCTCTGCCTGAAGCACAAATGATTCCGCAGGAATACTGCCGCCATCGCTTATATAAATACCATCAACCTTTGTGGTTACTGTACCTGTTTTACCATTATAAATACGAAACCAGTTTATAGCATTTAAGTCTAGGGTTCCTCCTGTAGTGCCAGCATCGCTTATTTTTAAACTGATTTCATTCCAGCCATTTTCTAAACCTATCATTTTCCAATTATATTCGCTGCTGTCAGAGGCCCCAGCACTACCTATTTCTACCTGACCGCTTGAAGTAAACTTAGACACATCAGATACATAATACCAAAACTTAAGCACTCCATTTTCAACGGATGCTTCATGATTATACACTGTACTAAAGGATTTAGAAAACTCCGCACTACTTGTTCCTGTATATTCCAGACCCGCACTACCTTGTTTTTTATCAGCACTATTAAGACTCGCTTTGCTATTCCACCCTTCAAATGCATCGCAATCATCAAGAAAATACCCATTATCATAAATTGGAATGGTATGCGGTGTTGGATGATTTTGCACCAAAGGAGTTCGCCCTTTTATCATTTTTGCACCATCGCCCGTAAGTCTTAAATAAAAATCTGAAGAACAGTGCACACCTTCAGCGTCTAGCGTTAAGAAATATTGATCTGTTGGTACCATAGAAGCATCTTCGCCAGCTTTAGCTATTGCAGTACCTTCATCAAACTCATCAAACATGGCTACATAAACACTAGCAGTCAAATTTTTAGTATTAAATTTAGATTTAGCGATATAAAACTGTTCCCACATGAAGTTGCCATGTATTCGAGGAAGATGATTCGGCCTGTTTTCATAATCAGGTTTCCAATTTGACCAAGAAAAACCGGGGAACAACACAGGCATATAATCGATGCCTTTATCGATACAATACTGTATATCTTCCTCTATTTTTTCGCCCCAATTATTGATACTGCTTGCATTAAACGTACCCACATGCCAAGGCGAAATCATGTCTGCCGCTTCAAAAGCTGGTCTATTTGGTACATTAGTTCGCCAATTCTTATCACCTCCAACAATAACATAACACCCTTGACTTTTAAACCAGTTTACAACGTCTTTCCATGATGTCACGTCCCCTGGTCTGCGATTAGACCCCACTCCCCATAAACAAACCACAGGTTTATTATTTTGTTTAGCATAGGCTGGAGGTGCTAGTAAGTTTAAACTGCCGTTAATAGTATTACTCCAATCTGTTTTTATTTCACTCTGGAAGTTTGTCCAATCCGAAATATCATACATCATATAAAACTTACGCCCGTAGGTTTCTGCCGCATTCTTTATTTTAGTGGCGATACCATCTTTATGCGCCTTTTTTTTGCTGCTACCAAGCGCACTACCAAAACGCTGAAGCGCTATACAGTCTATACCATACTCTTTCATCCATCTCACATGCGTATCCACTGTTTGGGTATCATAGGATCCAAACAAGGTTGCCGGCTCTCCGTTACCCAAATTAGCAAAACCAGTGGGATGCTTATTGGCATATTCACGCATATCTGGATAAAGCTCAAAACTTAAATTTCCTGCTTCAGGAATATTAGAACCCATTCCCCAATGCACCCATTTATTTTCAGGTGAATCACCATTATCACATGCAAACCAGCCTTGATATCCCGTAATTAATTTTCCTATGATATCATTTTGAGCTGAAGCCATAAAGCTTGCTATAAGAAAGAATACACCTATCAGTGTGCTTTTTTGTATTTGAATAAGCTCCATAATTTAAATTTAATTTATAGCTAAAGTAAATTATAATATTAATTACTGATTAATAACAAATTACCAAAAGATTAATAACAAATAATCTTTGCAAGAAAAAGAAATATTTTGTGATTTTGATAAATTATTCATCTAAAAACCTCTGATGAATAATAAGTTTTGAAGCAAATTTGTAACATATATTCATTTATTAACAATAACAATATGCTGTCTAAAATCTTTTGAAGAATCCATTATAGATGATTGAAAAAAAAACATATTCAAAAACCTAAACTCTTTTTAATTCAATCAAACTTTAAGTTTTAGATTAGATATAATCGAACCGTTAAGCATGTTTAAAAAAAAAGCCAGTGATGTATACATCACTGGCTTTAAATTACTTTTTTATTTTGCTATTTTACTTTATACTCAACTTTAACCTTTGAATTTGACCATCAAATACAACTTGAAGTATATGTATTCCTAAACTAACTTGATTAACATCCAATCTAAAAACGGATTGACTCTTACCTGAAATTTCTTGATCTATAATTTTTTTACCGGTAATATCATAAAGTCTAATATGAATGTTTTTAGTCTGGTAACCATTTAAATCAATATTAACAAAACCTTTAGCTGGATTGGGGTAAAGATTAATTCTAGACAACTCAGCATTATTTTTTAATTTGCTTTTTGCCGTTTTAGAAGAAGAGCCCCCATTCTGTAATTGAATTCCATCCACTCGTGTGGTTGTAGAACCATTTTTACTTCGGTAAATACGGAACCAGTTTATAGCACCTAAATCTGGTGTACCACCTGTAACGTTTGCATCACTTATGTTCAAACTTATTTCATTCCAGCCATTAGTTAACCCGCTTAAGCTCCAATTGTATTCATTTACATCTGCTGCTCCGCCACTACCCAATTCTATCTGGTTGCTGGAATTAAACTTCGAAACATCTTCTACGTAATACCAAAACTTAAGCACCCCAGCAGTTTCAGATACCTCAGTATTATAAGGTGTTGGATACACTTTATAAAACTCATCCTGTCCATCTCCTATCATTTTCACACTATGACTTCCTTCCTGAACTGTACCACTAGCTGTTAAAGTATTAGAGCTACTGGTATTCCATCCATAGGAAGAATCACAAACATCCAAATAATCATCTGCTGTTGTAATAGGAACAACATGAGGGGTAGGATGGTTTTTAGTTAAAGCTATTTCGCCTTTCATCATTTTAGCACCATCACCCGTAAGTCTTAAATAAAAATCAGATGAGCAATGCACACCATCAGCATCTAGTGTTAAGAAATACTGATCTGTTGGAATCATAGACGCGTCTTCAGCTGCTTTAGCTATGGCAGTACCTTCATCATACTCATCAAACATGGCAACATAAGTCGTTGCTGGCATATTTTTCTCATTAAATTTACTTTTTATGTAATAAAATTGATCCCACATAAAATCACCGTGCATTCTTGGTTTGCTATTAACCGTTCCTCCGTTCCAGTTAGACCAAGCAAAACCTGCCCATGCACCAGGCATATAATCAATACCTTCTGCTTTACAATAATCCATATCATCATCTATCTTTTGGACCCAACTATGATTAAACTCCTGACTATTCAAACCACTGTACTCAAAAGTACCTACATGCCATGGCGTAATCATATCGGCCTCATTAAAGGCTTGTAAATTTTGCGATTGTTGTCTCCAATCTTTATCTAAACCAACCATAACATAACAGCCTTGGCCTTTAAACCAATTTATTACATCTAAATACGAAGCATTGTTTCCTGGTCTATTTGGTGTTCCAAACCCCCAAATACAAACTACTGGTTTACCATTTTGTTTCGCATATGCAGGTGATGCAAGTAAATCTAAACTTCCATCAATAGTATTTTGCCAATCTGTTTTAATTTCACTTTGAAAATTAGTCCAGCTAGAAATATCATACATAACAAAAAACTTACGTCCAAAAGTTTGAGCAGCATTTCTAACTTTGGTTGCCATACCATCTCTATGAGCCTTCTTTGTTGTATTAGTTAAACTACTTCCAAAACGCTGTAAAGCTGCTACGTCAATACCATAGTCTCGCATCCATTCAAAATGCTTGTCAACCACTTGATTGTCATAAGATGAAAATAATGTTGTTGGCTGCCCATTTCCTAAATTCGCGTAGCCTGTTTGATACGTATTGGTATACTCTCGCATATCTGGATACAGTTCAAAATCTTGATCGTTTGCAGTAGGCTGACTGGAATTCCAGTGTCTCCAATGGTTTCTTGGTGAGCCATCTCCATCAGCTCCAAACCAACCTTGGTAACCTGTAATTAACTTACCTACAATATCATTTTGGACGGGAATAGGATTAGAAGAAGAAGATTCAATTCTAATATGGTCTACACGTGTGGTTCTATTATTACCGTTTTCCGTAGTGTTAAATATTCTAAAACTCTTAATAGAATTTAAGTTAATATTTCCAGAGCCAATAACATTTGGGTCATTCAAAGGTATATTAATTGCATTCCAACCTTCGCTTGCATCTTGCACCCATTCTAAATCTTCATTATCTACATTAGATCCGGCTGTACTACTGATTTCAAAATGAACATCGTCTAAATCTTCACTTGCATAATAATCCAATTTTAAAATGCCATTACTTAAAGAATAGCCTGTACTAATTCCAGAAAACTCTTTTTTGAATTCTAATACATTAGTACCTTCCATTTTAACACTGTGATCTCCTTCTTGTCTTGTACCACTAAGAATAACGCTTCCATTTTCTGAAGACCATCCTGATGTAGATTCACAATTATCAATTATTGCAGGTATACTTGGTGCATCTGATTCAAAACTGATAGCATCTAAAAATGTTGTTCTTCCAAAACTGCCATAACTATTATAAATTCTAAAATAATTGATGTTAGATAAATCTACTGTTCCAGTTTTAGCATTATCATCTAAATCTAAAGTGTATTGTTTCCAACCGGCAACAACATTAGTTAAAGTCCATTGGTACTCATTATTATCGTCGCCACCAACACTTCTTATTTCTACACGAATTTGATCTGATTTGTTTTGACTAACAGCGTCATTCGCTTTATACCAAAATTTTAATTTCCCATTGTTATGGGTAACACCTGTGGTTTTACCATTTGTAATTTCTTTTTTATACTCCACACTCGATGAAAAACTATTTCCTTTTATAGATTTATCTCCAATTTCTCTATCATTATCTAATGATATACTTCCAGAAGATGTCCAATCTGTAAGGCTTTCTACATCAAAAAAGTAATCGCTAGGTAATGGGTTGGTATTGTTTTCTATAGCACTAAATTTATATACTCTAGCACCATTTGTTTCATAGGTGTAATAAATATCTTTTCCTTCTTCATCATAACAAACAGATTCGTATTGGTAGCCCTTATTAGTTTCAAGATCTATTTTACGAGGCGTATTATCATGTAATGCATCTTTAATAGATTGTCCATTGTTTACAGTATATTCATGTAAATCGTTATCTCCTGTATTATTTTTATAACCAATGATGATGATTCTTTTTTCATCTTTAGAGATATCCATTCCGGTAACTCTTAATACCATTTCATCTGTTTTTATACTTGGTTGCCCCAAATCTAAATCTACCGTTGTGGTATTATTCATGTTTAAATCAAAAGAATAGATCCTTGATTTGCCAGTATTTATATTACCATCTTTTCCTAGCATAATAACTTTATTAGCTAATGGAGCTACAGCAATGGCCTCAATATCTTCCAAACCACTTCCTGGATCTTTAAGTACAAATCTTTTGTGTTTAGAGACAGTAGTGTTACTGCCAGGTTCTTCAACAATAATAATTTGTCTTCGTTTACCGCCACTGCTGTTTTTTCCAGTTGCTCCAATGGCAAGGTAGCTTGTACCGCCATATTCAAAAGACGCCATGTCTTCCCAATCACGATTTTCTTCATTATTTATCGTGACCGTTTTTGTAATTGTTTCAGAATCATAGTTGTACAGATAAATTTCATTGTTTGAAGAACCACCATCATTATGCACCCAAAAGGAGTTACTATGTTTATAAGATGGTGCCATGCCACTAGCTTCAGGTATTGAGCTAGATAAGTTCCCTTTGGTTTCACGCGAACCATAATCATATTGTTGCGCATTTAAACTGAATGTTGTTGCTACTGTAAAAAGTAAGCAACTTAAAATTTTTTGTAGTTTCATTTGTTTAGTTGTTATTAGGTTTAATTATTATTTAGTTACCGAAAGTAGATGGGACTATTAAAAATTGATTAATAAACAGTTACAATAGGATTAATAATTGATTAACACACTAGTATTTGTATAAAATAGCACAGATATGTTTAAAAAAAATCATCCTACACAAACAATAGAATGCATGATATCATTTGAAATAAATTTGTAGTAATACCATCTCTCATCTAAAATAACCGTAATAAAACGCCCTTTTTCCTTTCTACTTCAACATAAAAAAAACCATAACTAAGGCTATGCTTTATTTTTCTATTTCGTATAAAGAAAAAAATCATCATTTTATTTTACAGCAATTTTAAATAAGAAATGGTATAAGTAAATTATTTTACCAAGCAATAATTTACTGATCGAGAACCTTAAATAAGATGACAGATTACTCAATGCGCTCTACTTTAATATTATCAATATTCAATTTAAACGGATTGCCGTTATTCCCCCAACCAAATATGCGCAGCACAATATGGTAATCGGCAGTTTCTAAAGGGGTTAAGCGCTTGGAATATAAATGAGGTTCTGCTTTATTGAATTTATAATCTACCGAACCCAACCATCTGGAATCGCTCAAATCCGATTTAGGTTTGTAAGCATAAATATTAACAATGGTTGGATATTGTGTTGAATCTGGAACTACTCTATCAATCATGACCTTTAATTGGTAGTTATTGCCCGCATACAGTTTGAGGTTTTGATAAACACCCGCCCAAGTATTATTTAAATAATCCGAATCACTTGCTGCTGGTAGTTCAAAGCGTAATTTAGGATTACCTACCTCCTTGAGCACATAACTATTTAAATGGTCTACCCTATGTGGATTATTACTGGTAGTAAGCCAATGTTTTAAGCCTTCATCAAAAGTAGTATTTTTAAGCAAATTTTTATAAGCTGGTCGGGGATCGGCTTCAACAAAAACAAGGCCCATTTCCTCAATCTTAAATTCATCAACATAAATATCGGTAGCATCATAGTCTTCTTGATGCGTTAATAACGATAAATAGCAAAACACTTTCTCATTTTCCTGAGGCATAAACTCAAATTCAAAATGTTTAAACCCATCTCCTTTATCAATCCACACATCTTTTCCAAAATAAGTAGCATCACTCCCTTTAGCCCAAATGGAAATAATGGCACTTGGTAATGTATTCTCTGGATTCGCCCATTTTACATCCACAGAAAACCTGTACCGCTTTTGCTTCTTTAAGTCTAGGTATTGCCCGATGTGAATAAAATGAGATTGATTATCCTTTGCATTAGCGGGCAAACGCATAAATAAATGGTGCTGTCCTTTTTTTGCGCCTTCACTATGGACCGTCTTTATTATAGCATCAGCAGCCATACTGGGTGCTATATATGTGGACCAACCTGCAAGACTTTTTTCAAAACCATGATTTTTATTTTGCAAAACCACTTTATCAAGATTACAACCTAATGCCATAATCCAACATTCTAGAAAGACCATTTTTATGAAAGCTGTTTTGGACATAACTTTAAGAATTATAAATCCTTTTCTATTTTATGAGTTTTCTTTATACTATTATGTGTTTAGCTCAAAATCATCATCTTATTTTTTTTTCAACAACAACAGGTTTAACCCCAGCTCTAGTTGGTGTAATAAGTTTGATGGTGCCATCTTCATTAAAGTACATATAATCAATACATGTTGTACGTTGGTATGCGCCATCTGGAAAAATATCGTAGTGATACGCCAAATAATATTGTCCTTCTAATTCCAGAACAGAACCATGTGCTGTTTTTGAGATTGTAAACGTGTCATTTCCTTTAAAAAAATCGCCCATATACTCATAGGGACCAAAAAGGTCGTCAGCCATCCAATAACGCAGGGAAGCATAACCTCCACCAATCATGTATACTTTTCCTTTTCGTTCAAATAGAAACGGTCCTTCATGAAAACCTTCCATAGGTGGAAGTTCCTCTTTAGAACCAGGGACAATCTGATCCATAGTTTCAGTAAGTGTAAAAACTACAGGGTAAAAAGGCGAATCCAGACTTTTACGTTCAGAAATAATAAGATAATTTTTCCCTTTATACTTAAATACACAAGGATCATGAGCTTGTACATAGCCATCTGGCATTTTATATAAACTGCGAGGATTATTAAATGGTCCTGTAGGCGAGTCACTATCTGCAACACCTATATGGTCTCCTTCCGGAAAATAGAAATAATAATGGCCGTTCTTTTTAGCGGTATCAGGTGCCCAAAACGATCCACTCCAAGGGGTTTCAGAATTGCGCAATACCACACCATGATCTTTCCAATCCACTAAATTTTCTGAAGAAAAAGCATGATAATCTTCCATGTCCCACACCCCTGCATCGTCTTTGTCATGCGAACCATACAAATAAAACTTTCCGTCGCTCCATTGGTGAATAGCGGGATCTGCCGTAAACGGATGCTTGATGACCGGATTTTGGGCTTTCACCCCGATGTTGATAATAAACATAGCTAGCAATACAAAAATATGTTTCATTTTATGAGTTTTAAAATTGATTCAGCAGATTAGAGTTTTATTTGATACCTCAACCCATTTTAGTTATCAATAGTGTTTTATATTTTGGCTTTTGTTATTTTCTTTATTAATGAACTACCTCGACCCCAATGTCATTAAGTTAAGGGATTTTCATATGCTATCTTTTTGATTTTTAGTAACTTTCGGTTTCTCTCTTCTAACATATTTCCTTATATTTCTTTGATAATATCTATTGGGTCTTATAGGGACTAGTTCTTGTTTGAACAGTATTTTAATTTGCTCCACAATAGCTTCCATATCTGTATTAGAGAAAAATAAGGATACTATTTTATTCTTCAAAAAGCCATAAGATAAATTGGTGTTTATTTTATAAGTTAACTTTCTGTTTTTTGTTTGCTCTATTATTTCATCTTCTAAATCGCTGACGATTAGTGTCTGTACGTTACTAATGAATATAGCTGCATTGAAGTCTTGTAAAATACTTTGGTTGGAATAGCCTGAAAAATGCGCTACTTTTAATTTGTTTTTCAATTCATCGTAAAAAATTTCTACACCCCATCTTTTAAAATATAGTTCCTTGAATATTTTATTAGGATACTTCTTGCTATCTAATAAAGAGGTGATTAATAATTCTGTTTCTCCGCTGGGTAATTTCACACGAAGTAATCTCACTTTTATCGGGGTATTTCTATCATATTGTTTATCAGATACAACAGCGTTTTTACTTGGGAAAATTTCTACAATTTGACTTGTTTTATTACTGGCTATAAAAGTTTTAGTAACGCCACTAAAACTTGTTTTAATTCGCATCAAATAATCGATGTTTTTTATGCACTGCGTATTTATAAAATCATAAGAGGGATATCCTCTGTCATAAATAATCAAGTCGCGTGCTTTAGTTTTTACCAAATGTAGCAATCCTAAGGCCCTTTCTCCCTCTTTTTTTGGTGATAATTGACTATCTAAAACATACTTATTTAAAACATCATAGAGTACAGAAACCCTTGCTTGAACGACGCCTGTATCTGTTTGATTTTTTACAAGACCGTAAATACCTTTCAACTCATCTGTAAAGGGAAGCGTAATGGAAGAACCGTCAACTGCTAAAACTCTAAATCCATTCCATAATTTTATTCCTAGTTCATTATCGGTATAAAATTCATCAATGAGCATCTCACTTAATTTTTTAAAAACTCCTGGTTGTATTTTTTTACGACATTGCACGAAAGCACTTTTTGTAAAAGATTTTAAACTTAATAGACCGCAGTCTCGTCTTAAATGATTTACAAAGTTTTCTATTTCTATAGAAAGGCTTTTTGTTAAAAAATTCATCATAAGTAATAAGGTTGTAGAAAAGGATTGTTTTCTTGTTCTTGTAAAATCTTTTTCTGAAACTCTAAAGCTTTCTTTAAGTTGACTACTAAAAATTTCTTTACCGATCTTTTTAAAAATAAAAATAGGTGTTTTTTTTCATCTTACATCTAATTGATTATCAGTTAAATATACGAAATTAATTTGAATATAACTAATTTAATTATCTGAATATCAGTTATTTAAATCGTTAACTTAATGACATTGACCTCGACCCAAGGGTATGAGGTATCAAATAGGAATTTCTTTTTTATTTCGACGCAAGCATCGGGGAATTCTTTCGATTAAATTATTAAAAGGCTATTTCTTTAATTAGTTATTTAGTTTGTATGACTTTTTGAATGCTACCATCTTCATTAAAAAACAATTTATCGAAACAAATAGAACGTAAATTACCTTCATTTGAAAGCGCTTGATTATGGTAGAACATATACCACTGATCTTTGTATTTAACCACAGAACCATGTGTGGTTCCACAACCTACCTCATCCATAAAAACACCACGATTTTCCCACGGTCCTAACGGATTTTCACTGGTGGCATAAACCATATTATTTAATGGTTTCGCATTGTCTGAATGAATTAAATAATACAAATCTTTATGCTTAAACACCCATGGTGCTTCATGAAAATCGGCGAGTCCTTCTTGTAGTTTTAATTCGCCATCAATTTCCATCATATTATCTTTTAGCTTTCCTGCAGCACATTTTCCACCGCCTCCGTAATAGAAATAAGCCTGTCCGTCATCATCGATAAATAAGCTAGGATCAATCATGGCAAATCCGCCCACACCTTTCATGTAACCTTTATCTTTAAATCCTTTATCAGGGTACTTGCTTACTGCAACTCCAATTTTCCATGTATTGTTCCAGTCGCTTCCACTGGGGTGCGGATAATAAAAATAGTATTTACCGTTTTTATAAGCACAATCTGGTGCCCACATAAAACCACCTTCTGGTCTGCCCCATTTTACATCTCTGGAATGTAATATCTCTCCATGGTCTTTCCAAGTGACCATATCATCGGTAGAAAAAACATGATAACCATCCATAAGGTCGCAGCCACGTGCTGGTTCAACATCATGCGACGGATATACATACAATCTGCCATCATCCCAAACATGGGCAGAAGGATCAGCAGTGTACATGTGTTTGATAAAAGGGTTCTCTGCACGTTCTTGTGCAAAGCCCTTGGTAAAAAATAAAAACCCGAATAGGATTAAACCTTTAGAAATAATAAAGCTTCTTTTTTTCATATTAAAATTCATTTTGATTTATAATAATTAATTGACTTATTTTATTTAAAATATTTATTACAAAACAATATACTTAACATACTATCCTGACTTTGCAATTTCAATATCCTGAGCGACCCATTCCGTGGTTTTAACCCAATCCACATATCCAACACGATTGGTCCAAATAGGATTGATGTTTTGCTCAAGTCCATTTTTAGTATATTGTTTCCATGCATCCAATGCATTTTCCAATTCTGTAATAGCAGCCTCTTGATATTTTTTGTCTTTGCTTTCTCGATATAATGCCAACTGTGTAGACCCTGCAATTTTGAATGCATAATATTTACCTAAAGATGCCATGGTCTTAATATCATGTAAGGTTACTTCCATCTCTTTATTTCCATTTGCTTCCAAAATTTCTAGCAATTCCATAGCCATATCGGCATGTTTATGAAGTTTTTCAGCCACTTCCAACGGTGTTTTAAGTGATGTTGTACCGCCTTCTAAAGTCATTTTTACGAAATCTGGAATAAACTGAAAACCAGAATATTTATGTGGAGCTAAATTGATGAAGCGATTTACATCATGAAACCCTGTCTCTGTATTCGTAAATCTTGGGCGTCCCTTGCAGCCTTCAATGTACCACTGAAAATCAAGTGGCCCCAATGAAACCCCGTTGTGGTGGGATAAATCATGGATGCTTCTTGCCATGCCGTAAATAGTTTTTCGCCATTACTTTCTGGAAATCGGGCTTGTAGTAGCTGAGCAAATCTTTCATTGGATAGTTCTGGGTTATAGCCAAGTCGTCCCCACATCATCCAATTGTACCAGTGTTTTACAATTTCAATTTCTCTCGGCTTATCCGGGTTTTTCATGGTAAACTCACGTCCCCATACCCACTGATCGGATCCATAATAATAGCCTCTTGAAACTTCTATAGGAATTTTTTTAATGAATTCACGAACAAAATCAGGAGCCCCCCATCTGTAATAAAAAGTATCATCGTTACGTAAGGTCCAAATGGTTTTTAAGTTTCCAATATCGTTTACAAAGCCCTCATGATAGGGCTGTTTAGTCGCACTCATCACATGGGCTTTTGCATATTTAAAACTGAATATAAATTCAATGTTTTTATTATCGATTAATGGTTTGAATTTTTCAGCGATTTCCTTAGTTCCTGTTTGATGTTGACGATGAATAAAAGTGATTTTTCTATCGGGCATTTCGGCTGCAGCATCGAGTACACCTTGCGCATAAGTATCAAACGCCCAATCTTCTTTCTCTTTTGTAGAATGACCATACATGTTTTCGCCAGTTGTCAATCCAACACCACCCAAATCAGGATAGGTAACAAACATCTGTTTTATGCTTTTTCTAAAATAATCTTTGGTTATCGGGTTGTCAATGTCATCAGTAATACCATATTTATCTTTTGCGCCATGCACAAATATATTCCATGTTACCACGTAAAAATCAATGTTTCTATTTTTAGCATACAGCATTACTTTTTGCCAGAATTTAATCTTTTCGTCCATCGAAATTTTAATCAATATCTCTGGATTAGCTAATATTTCTGGAGCACAAAAGCCATGACCATCTGTACTGTAATTTTCTTTCCATTTTACTGTAGAGCGCTGAACGTCATCAAGCGCTACATCTTCATACCCTGGTACTTTCAACATGGATGGAAAAGGATGCAGGCTCCATAAGGAAAAATAATTATATCGGTATTTGGCCAAATTATCGATGTATTCTTTCCAGAAATCAAAATTCCACATCTCTGCAATATTTTTCTGTGCTACATCACTAACATCTGTATAACTTGGCGTACGAACATCCAACGGAATATTGAATTTAGTCCCTCGGCGTTCCATATACGGATTTTGAACTTGTTCAGTAACGCCTTTCAATCCAGATATTTTTATTTGTTCTGCTACTTCTAATCCACCATACATAGCTCCTGCTTCATCTGAAGCCATAATATTGATCCTATCATCATCTTTGTTGATACGGAAGCCTTCCGTTTTTATTTCTCTATTTTCTGGCTGAAGCGTAAATTGAATATCTGCATCTTCTGAGTTTGAGAATACTAAATTAACATGTTTCTCTTTGAAAACAATTGCTAATTCATCAATCGTAAATTGAATTTGTGGGCTATCCGATTCCGTATAAATACGCACTACATTATCGTTTGGTGTACAACCAAAAAATAATACCATTTGAAGTATAAATACTTGAAATATTACATACCTGATATTTCTATTATGTCTCATTCTTTGCATCTATTTTAAGTAGAAATCATATTTATATTCCTTCACAAAAATTTCTAATCCTTATACAACGTTAATTTTTTATTTTTTTCTCCAGTAGAGAGTTCGATACTGTAAAATCCTTTTCCTATAGATTTGACAATTCCATGTGAGGTTTGAGGTTTTTGTGTTGCAGAGTAAACTACAATTGGTCCTGACTCATCTAAAATCAACGTAAGTTTTCTTTTTGTTTGTTTTTCTATTCTATAAGTACAGCCTGAGATATATTTATCCGACCGTCCAATAACAGCCCAACCTTTAATTATAGGAGATAAAGTGAAGATTTTTCCTTTCATGTTTTCAACCTCAAAGTGATGGCTATTGGTTAATCTATCTCCTGCTTTCTTTTCATAGTCGTATAAAACCAAACCCTCATTGGGCATGACCCACAATCCATTAAATGGCTGCTCTTTAGCTGATGCGTATTGATAGTCATCTGCATTTATGGAAGCTTTTATTATACTTTCATTAGAAAAATTAAATGCGGCAATTGTGCAGCTTTTTTCTCTTCCAGGAGCTATAACCCTGTAAGCAGTATCATTTGTATTTGAGAACAAACTTTCATGTAGAGGAACAGCAGGAGCTAAAGTTCGTATTATTTTACCATCATCAAAAATAAGTGGATCAATTACATCTTTATCAAATTCAGTAGGTTTATCTGAAATATAAATGGGACCTCCAGAAATAGCTCTAGCAATTGTTAAATATTGAGCAGTCTCCTTATTACTTGTGTGATACATATCTAAGTCGCCATAAATAATATCTCCCCACCACATATTATTAGCAAATGACTGGCGCGTTCTTCTCATGTTTTCTTTTGGCAAATGAAGTTTTATATCTACACTTGCTCTTGAAATGGCACTGTATTTTGTGTTAAACACATTTACATTTGATTGAGAAATACAATTTAAAAGTTCAATGTTATTGTCTTTACATGCTTTTTCAAGGGCTTGATTATTTTGATGTGCTTTCTCTACCGCATTATCGCTATTGGCATACATCCAAAAATTAAAGGTTTGAAAATCTACTTTTTGAAAATCAAAACCAGATACTTTTGTATTGGCAGTCATCGCATTATAGAATTGTTCTGAAGCTTTTGTTCCTGGCTTAACAACCATGGTTTCAACCCACTCTGTACTTTTTTGATTGTTTGTTGTATTGCTAATGATGCTAGGTTCTAAATAATCATTCAAGGCTGTCATTGTATGATTCTTGCTTACGCCATACATACCACCACTCATATTTCTCCAAATGCCCATCCATTTCACATTATCATCTTCTTTTAAAGACGTAATATTTTCCCACCCATTAGGAAATTTAGAATTGGTGTCAAAACTTAAAAGCTGAGGGCGTGTCGCCCCTTTTGTTTCCTGATCCAAATAGCCATCATCCACAATAAGCCAACGCACAGGAACCTCGCTTTTTTTAATAGTATTAATGCTATTGATCACAATCTCTTCAGTGATGCCTCCCTCGTATGCTTCCCATGTACACCACCCAAGATATTCGTACATTTCTGGATACGTTTTATTGGAACGTAATTGCACATTATCTTTACAAAACTCAGATTGAAGTGCTAGTTCCCAGCTTTTTTGTGTGGCGGTGTAAGGATCGTTAGCATAGGCATAACTCAATAAAGGCACAGTACCAGAATACGCTTGCGTTCCAAACGTCGCTAATTTTAAATGTGGTTTTCCACCATCCATATTAATAAAAGCCATCATATTCTTAGATACCAAAGGAAGAATGCTTAAAAAATTACCATCCTCTAATTCCAATAACATAAAGTATCCGTTACCTGTCGCATTTTTAAAATAATCAACAGGAATCTCACTTGATTGTCTATCTTTAAATTGGTCAAAACTATTGAAAGGTTTCGGAAATGTTTCATAACCAGAAACCCAATTATTTAAGTAGCCTTCATTTATAACGCCTTTTTTAATCTTTGGAATTACTAGATTGTATGTGGCAACACATCCACCAATAGGAGACACATTTTTAAATGACTTACTTATTAAACCACTTTTTTGAGATGTAGTAAAATTAATGGTCTCATTGCTATTTTGTGCTGTCATTCCTATCGAACAAAAGAAAAACAGTATGAATAAAAACGTTAAGGTTTTACTTTTTTGTTTTGCTAACATCTTACTCTAATTTGGTTAAAACTTGGATTTAGAATTATTTAAGCTACTATTAATTTATGAAAACGTTCAATTTAACAGTTAGCTTCATGACGTATTTCTATATATTTATCAAAAATTTAACAAAAATTGGTTTATGATCTGATGGATATACACCATCAACATTATAATTGACTTCTTCATATTTTAAAACTTCAACAGATCCTTTGTAAAGAATCCAATCTATCTCCTTAGGGTCCCCATTCACATTAGTATCTTTGAACAAATCTGAATTTTCGCTATTTCCTTCGCCTACAAATACTTTGTGCGGTGCACTCTTTGGATGACAGTTAAAATCGCCTAATAAAAAAATAGGACGCTCTTGCTCCCAGCTTCCAAAATGGTTAAGCTTTTCAATCCTTTCCATAATTAATTTTGATGCGCTTAATCGTCCTTGAGGTTCTCTACCATTAAAAAAATGAGTGTTAAAAACGTAAAATTCTTGATTGTTTTCCCAATGCCCTCTATAATCTGCTGGATATGCGCTTTCTTGTCCTGTTTTAGGAGTATTAATAAATGCAAAGCGTGCCCAAGTCATCAATCTAGGATTTACATTAGGACCACTTCCAATACGTTCTGGTGTACTAGATAATGCAAAACTATTTAGTTCTCTAAGTCTAAATTTATCCCGTTTATAAAAGATAGCCATATGCTCATCATCATCGCCACCTTGACGACCTTCGCCTACCACTACATACTCTGGCAAATGATCTGCCAAATAATCAATTTGTTCCTTAAGCCCTTCTTGAGTACCAATAATATCTGGATTGTATTTATTAATCAAATCAATTTGCATATCTCGTCTAACTTCCCATAATGGTTTATATGTTGGACTTGCAAACTTTAAATTATATGTCATGATAGAAATTAGACTCCCCGCTGTATTAGGCTTCTCTTGAGCATGTAACGAATCGCTTAAAACTGACAAACAAACTATTGAAACAAATACTAACTTTTTGAATTTTTTACCCATAATCAAAATGATATTTAATTTAAGACTCAATCTTTTTTATATAGAAGTGCTTTCATTTCATCAACAACATCTTTATGCGATGCATCTTTTGCTAGATTATTATATTCAAGGGGATCATTTTGCTGATTGTAAAGTTCTCTACCTTTTTTTCCAAAATCCCATTCTACATATCTCCAATCCTTGTTTTTTACCATCCTTCCTAACATATCCCCTCTTCTTGTTACAGCTTTAACTTCAGTCTTAAATGGTTTTTCTGGATCATCAACACTAGCTGCAAAACTTTGTCCTTCTAAATATTCTGGAACATTTTTTAAATCCATAAGTTCTGCTAGTGTTGGGTAAATATCTATAAACTCAAACATTGTTGTAGATTTTACACCTTTTTTACCCACCGAATTTCCAGCCATTATGAAAGGAGCATTTGTACCCTTTTCAAAAACAGTTACTTTATTCCACCAATTATGCTCGCCTAAATGATAGCCATGATCTCCAAAAAACACAACGAGTGTATTTTCCAATTGCCCTGAAGTTTTAAGTGCATCTAATAATCTACCAACCTGAGCATCCATAAAACTGGTGCAGGCATAATAAGAGCGCAGGAACTCACGCTTATCTTGGTCTGAAAAATTATTAAAAATCGATGTTTCGTTGGGCAAGGTGTGGCTATAGGGTGGTTCCCATCCTTCTGGTAACAAAGGAGGATCACAGGCCTCTAACGGGTACATATCGAAATACTTTTTGGGAGCAACAAATGGATCATGGGGTTTTTTTAGTCCTACTGCCAAAAAGAAAGGCTTATCACGTTTCGTTTTAATAATCTCAACGGCTTTCTTAGCAATTTGCCCATCTTCTTGGTCGTCATCAGTTCCTTCTCTTGCTTGCCACCAGCACCATTTCAATTCCCCATCCGTAAGATTTCTTTTTTCGCCTTGTTTACCCAATTTAGTGGTTTCAAAATTATAATAGGCATCCCAAGCTTTAGTATCGTCATACTCTCCCATTCTGTGAAATATTTTACCCAAACCAATGGTCTCAAAACCATTTTGCTTAAATAAATATGGCAACGTTACTTTGTCTCCCAATAGTGGTTGTAAAGGCGTGTTATTATCAATTACATTAATAGTTTCTGGGCGTAAACCCGTTAAGAATGAACTACGACTAGGTCCACAAACGGCAAAATTACAATAGGCGTTATTGTACTGAACTCCCATACCGGCCAGATTATCAATATTTGGTGTTTTTACAATTGGATGTCCATAAGTACCTAGGGTGTTATTTAAATCGTCAATAACAATGAAAAGCACATTCTTATCTGTTTTTGGTATGTCTTGCTTTTGCTCATTTTTTTTAGCATTATTGCATGCTGTTACTATCAAAAAAACGGTAAGTAATACAAATATTCTTTTCATTACGTGTGTTTTTTTTATTCTAGGTTAAACTGAAAAAATATTGATTATTCTTTATTAACTTTATTCTAAGCTTAATTTAAAACTTTCATATACTTTCATCAGTTCTTCTACCAATTCTGGATGCGATGGCGCTAAATCAACCGACTCTGTAGGATCCTCTTTTAAGTTGAACAGTTGTATTTTATTTTTTGGTTCTTCTGGAGTTACTCCAGGATAATCTGCTGGGGTTGCCTGTCCTTCCATTTGAGCAATAATAGTGGTGCCGTCTGGCCCTCTTGGATCTGACCAAACACTTAAATCAACCTCTTTCCGATATCTCGGTTTTTTTATGAAGAGTTTATAATCGCCTTTTCTTACCGACATAATATGCTCATTATGCATGCTAAAAACAGGAGAATGTATATTGCTCTCTCCTTGAAGAATCGTGGTTATATCTTGCCCATCTAATACATGACCTTTTGGAATTTCAATATTTGTTAAAGCGCAAAGGGTTGGAAAAATATCAGGAGACCAAACCGGTAAATCCGATTTTTGATTTTCAGGAAACACCTTTGGATAACGCATCATAAATGGTACTCTGATCCCGCCTTCCCAAGTGGTGGCTTTCATCCCTTTAAAACCACCTGTACTTCCGCCGTACCAAGGCCCATTGTCCGACATAAAAATCACTATTGTATTGTCCAATATATTCAGTGTTTTCAAGGTATTCATGACTTCTCCAACAGACCAATCCAATTCTCGTATCACATCTGCATATAAATCGTTTGGTGTTTCGGGTGTATAAAAATTTTCCGATGCAGCCAAAGGCTTGTGCGGCATGGCGTGTGCTAAATAAAGTAGGAACGGATTATCTTTTTCTCTTTTAATAAAATCAATAGCTTTTTCTGTATAATCTTTTGTTAGTTGTCTTTGATCCACTGGATATTGGACCGTATCTCTGTTTTGTATAATTTGTATGGGTCTCATATCATTTGAATAAAGAATTCCATAATATTCGTCAAACCCTTGTTCTACTGGGAAAAATTTCGATTTATGTCCTAAGTGCCATTTGCCAATGGCTTTGGTGGCATACCCCGATTCCCTAAAAACTTCTGCAATAGTAATTTCATTAGGGTCAAGTCCTACATTATCAATCATCTCACCTGCATCTGGCGTTGGGTTCCTGATTAGACCATGACGTAACGGAAATCGTCCAGTTAGCAAAGTAGCTCTAGATGGTGCACAGTAAGGAGTGGGTACATAAAAACTTGTACAACTAACACCTTGCATAGCAATGTTATCTATGTTGGGTGTTTTATAATGTTTCTGTCCGAAGGATGAAATATCTCCATAGCCCATATCATCTGTTAATATGATAAGAACATTTGGTTTTTGTTCGGTTTTTGGGTTGCTTTCAACCTTCTTACATCCTACAATTAGCATTGATATGATAAGTAACTGACAAACTATTTTAAAACTGCCTTTCATGTGTTTAAATTTATTGCCTGCCTGCCGCAGGCTGGTTTTTCAATCGTCAAATGTAGCTTACATATAATCATTCACTTGGGTATCGAATTCTCGTTATGGAGTTTCATAATTATAAAAAATTAGACTATTCAATTAAATCCATAATGATATTGTTCAATATTTTTGCAGCTATAGGGTCATACAGCCCTTTATCCAACCTCATTTCTGAAAGCACTGCTGTTCCTCCATCATCAACAGCAATCATTGGAAACCCTTTCATGGTACTCAACTGTGCGCGTTGGTCACTACCTCTCGCATATTTATGTTCACATCCTGAGACCAAAGACGTAATATCATCCTTTTTGTAAACTTGCATAAGCCCATGATAAACCAAAGGTTTTTCGCTTTTATTATTATTGAAATAACGAAAATCCATATGTTTAATATCATTGAATATATCCGATTCCGGAATATCGATATGCGCTGTTTCTAGTGTTTTCTCTAAATAATTACTAATGTGATTAGGAAAAATATCCATTATTTTTTTTCCTGTGTTCAGCATAAAAATCTTAGCACCTTTATGTAGCTTGTCGGTTATTAATCCCTGCTCATTTTCCGTGAGATTGGAAATGGTTTCAATCCCTGAAATAATATATAAATCTGCCTTTTGGTTAAACATGCTAGAAATATCAGGCATTTCAGAATAGGTAATATTCAGTAAGTCCAGTACTGGTTTTGTTTTTCCAGAAAAATCTACCACTGTAATCTTTTTGGATTTTAAGTCATTTGTTTTGACATAAGATATCTTTGCAAACACTAAATCATATTCATTTCTGGAGACTTCTTTACCATGTTGTACTAAAGATAATTTTAGTTTTCCGTCCAATCTATCGCCTTTAAAAGTATCTGGAATTATAATTTCTGGAGTTAACCAATGTCTTGAATAATGGGCCACTTCTGGAATTTGATAGTTTCCTGTGCCCACAACCCTGCCATCTTTATAAGTGATTTCCCAAACTAAAGTTGAAGGTTTCAATGTTGTACCATCTACTTTATCATTTACAATGCAGAAACGTGTTGGTAATTTTTCTCCAGTATAAAAATGTCTTCCCCAAAGTTCGGCACTTACCAAAACTGGATTTAAGGCGTTTTTCATTCGGTAGTACGTTGGATAAGGTTCTACACGTTGCGCATCATACACATTACGAAACCAAGTAATACTTGAAAAATTATGTAACCCCGCTAGTTTGTTGTGTGATCTACGAACGGCTTCGGCTAACTCTGAGGATAAAAATGCGTTATTTTCTAAACTATATTTTGGGTCTCCAAAGGGATATGCTTGATTTCCTACATGTGTTTGTGTATTTTGATGTTGCCATAAATAAGACCGCGTATGATGCCCCGTTTCGGTGTTTGGATAGCCGGTAGACCACTCTTGACTTATTAAAGGCCTTCCCTCCGTTTTTCTTTCCATAAACTCTTTTCCTGAAAAATTATCAAATAAAGAACTGTGGTACCAGCCAGAATAGTTGTGACCATCATCAATATCGCCATCATCATAGTTCTCAAAAAAAGCATCATCATGTTCATGTTTTACTTGTTTTCTGGTATATCCAGAATCAAAACATATGGGTCTTGTGGGATCTAAAGTCCGCATGTCTTTAACAACATCAGATACAATACCCATTTTAGTTTCAATACGTTCTACATCATCTTTATTATGGGTAAAATTCATCTCGTTATTTATAGTCCAATAAAATAATGACGGATGATTCCGATACTTCTTCATTAAATCCAACCACTCCTGTTTCCAAATACTTAAAAGCTCTTTTTTTGGAATAGAATTTTCGCCAACGCCAATCATCAACCACGGCCATGTACCTTCCATACTAACTCCTACACCATTTTTATCGGCAGCCTCCATCCAAACTTCACTATAAGGAATAGTATGACTTCTGGTTACAGCAATATTACCGTCATGATACAGCTGCATGGTTTTATTGGCAAGCGCTGCATCATTTATGCCAAGAGCATGTGGTGTGTGGTTAGCTGCCCGTAACCAATATTTATTTCCATTAAGGTAGAAATAATCGCCTCGAGTTTCAAAGGTTCTAAAACCTGAACGAATAGATTCTGTATCAAAAATAGTATTGGTTTTATTTTCAGAAACAGAGAAATTAAAGTCATAAAGATTGGGAGTTGTAGGTGTCCATAATTTTGGCTGTAACCCAGCAATCTTAAATGAAAACACTTTTTCCTCTCCTGCTTTCAATTCTACTTTATTTAGTGATGTTTCTGAAACTAAAAGCGCATCTGTTTTAGTATCTGAAATGTTAGTATTGATATTCAATTTCGCTTTGCTTGAATTATAATTTTTTATGGTAACCTGAAAATCAGCACCTGTAAGCGATGGTTTGATATATACATCTTCAATTTTAATAGGTTCTGTAATGACTAATTTTACGGGTTGCCAAATCCCAGAAGGATTCCCACGGAAAAACCCATGAGGCAAATCTTTTAACATTTGGTTAGTCACTTCCACAGTAACGGCTATAGTTGCAATCTCTTCAGCATTTTTAATATCCTTGACATAATCACGCAGAACCTTTACAGCAAACAAATTTTTTCCTGGCTTAGTCAATGCTGTTATATCCACAATGAACTCTCCGAACATTCCAATATGGCTTCCTGCTTTTGTTCCATTAACATACACTTCTGCCACTTTGGAAACCGCATCAAAAGAAAGTTCTAGGTGTTTTCCGTGGATAGTTTCAGGTAACTCCATCCATTGGCGGTACCACCCTATTTTGGTTTCCTTATAATCAAATGTGTAATTTTCACAACGGTCTGTCTCTTTTTGGTAATAGGTATCAGACACGCCTTTAGGAAAATTTTGTTTCATAAATGTTTCGCCGTGCAACCATATTCTGGACGGGTTCCAGAAATTTGGTACTTCCAAAATATGCCAATCTTTATCATTAACGGTTACAGAAAATGCCGCATCCCTATTTTCAATTTCATGACCCGGTTTAAATAACCAATTGCCATCCAGGGATATTTCAGTCCTAGTAGTATTAATATTAGAAACTACTATAGGTTTATACAAACCTCTTTCCTTTTTACGTTGAATTTCTTTTTCTTCTTTACTTGAATAATAACTGTATTCGTCTACTGCTATGTCTTCAAGATAATTTTCTGGTAATTCTGTTACTTTCAGATTTTTAAATTCAGTTTGAATCCAACTGCCTCCCAAGCCTATTTTCCCAGCAGGTAATAAGTGGGCATTCTCATCAATGACGTCAATACGCGGTTTATCTTCATTATTTAAAAAAACACGAATCCTATTTTTACATACTTCAATACTTATTTTGTACCATGTATCTAAAGCTGGAGAAAAATCAAGGTTTCTAATTCCCAAAAAGGCATCATCGCCCATAAGGCCCATTCTACCTATTTCTATGTCATTTTGCAAACCGCCTTTAATCCCAATAATATAACGTTCATTCCTACCCTGCTCCCTAAAACTTGCCCATATTTGAACTTGCTCTTCGGTACTGGGCACTTTCGCTTCAAAGGATACACGGTAATTTTTCCAATCAGCATTGCCAAAACTTGCGTAAGCGTCTCTGCTAATAAGTATTCCATTGGTTATAGAGCATTCGCCTTTACCTATTTTTTTATATGCTACATTTTCAAAGTTATTTCCTGCACTCATTTTAATCTGAGCAACTGATTTTGTTAATCCTATCGTAAACAGAAATAAAACAAATAAAGAACTGAATTGTGGTTTTTTATTTTTGATCATATTTTTAATAAAATTGAGCCATAACATTTTACAAGAACACGTATAAAATGTTATGCCTATTTGTTTTAGTACTTTAAGCCTGCTTTCATTTGTGCAACTATAACTAAATATTCAGTATTGAAAGCAAGGTTATTATACTCTTGAGAATCTTTTTTTTTGTTATAAAGCTCTTTTTCATTTTCTAATTACTTTTTAAACCTTAACATATCTGAATACTTATTCTTTTGAAGGGATTTTATAACTTAAAGGGATTTCTTTACGTAACATTTGACCTGCCTTTCCTGTGAGAAATAAATAATGATCTGGAGCAACATCATCATTCCCTACAAAATGAACATCATCACTATTGGGTGGATTATTTAAAACAGGGATGATAGCTGTTCCTTCATCAACCTCATCAAACATGCCCACATATAACATCTCCGCTCCTGCTGAAATAGCATTATAAATCAAGTCCCAATAAAACTTACCACCAACTCTAGGTATGGCTCCGTATGTTGTATGTCTTGCTAACCCTGGATTTCTTTTAGATAGGTTATGCCAACTAAACCCCGCATAAACTAAAGGCACATAGTCCACTTTATTATCTTGACACCATTTAATATCAGCCATAACATGGTCTCTGTATCTTATCTCATCTTGATGTAATAACGGTGTAAATCGTTGTACCATCCATGGTAGCACAATATCTGCTGTTCTTATAACATCATGTAAATAAGGATCTGGAAGGCAATCTTTATCTAATTCTCTAAAATAGGTTGGCACGCCTAACATCACAGAACAACCCCCATATATGGGATCATTTTTAAGGAAATCAATTAGACGGTTAATGCCAATTTCTCTAATATTATAAGACCTGTCAGGAAAACCGATGCCCCAAATGGTAACCAGAGGTTTGCCGTTATGGTGGAGATAATTTATACTTTGGGTGACTTTTAAATTATCCACTAATTTTTTCCAGTCTTCAATAACTGCAGAACAATCTTCACCATCAGCCCTCATCCCGGACAGGTCATACATAACCGCAATAGCACGATTATTTTCTTCGGCTGCGTTAACTGCATTTTTTAATATAATATCTTGAGATTTATTTGGGTCGTCATGATTTCTTGCCACACCAAAAAAGCGCTGCATAAAAACACCATCCACACCATACTCTTTCATCCATTTGAAATGTAAATCTGTAGTGCTTTTATCAACAGAACTAAAGACTCTTGCTTTTGTTCCGTCAGGAAATTTAAATTTTGTTTCATAAGTTTTTTCATACTCAGATACATCTGGCCAAAAATCAATAGTGTTATGATCTTTATCAAATTTACCATCAGCACCATAGTGTCCCCATTTAGACCCAGAGCCATCTTCTGGAGTTCTAAACCAACCTTGATAGCCCGCCATAACCAAACCTTTGTAACTCGGATAATTACTGGTTTTTGCATGTTTGTTTTGTCCGCTTGATTGTATCGTAAAAAACACAGTCAATCCTAATATTAAAGCATGTTTTAAATTCATTTTATGTAAAATATAATTAATTAAAAAGTTGTCTATTTTCATCAGCACCCATTTCAAATTCCAAAGTGCCTCCGTTCCATATATCACTATGGTCGAAGAAAGGTTCTGTCATGGTTTTCCCGTTAAGTTTTAAGGATTGTATGAATTTATTTTTAGTACTGTTATTTTTTGTTTCTATTGTAAATTGTTTACCGTTGGATAAATTGATGACTACATTATCAAAAATTGGACGACCAATAGAGTAGGTTGTATTTCCTGGGCTAAAAGAATAAAACCCCATAGCGTTTAAAACATACCAAGCAGACATTTGTCCGCAATCTTCATTTCCAGATAAACCATTGGGATTATTAAAATAAAGACTAGACATGATGCTATCCGTCAATTTTTGAGTTTTCCAAGCCTCTCCAACATAATTATACATGTGTGTGATATGATGACTTGGCTCATTTCCATGTGCATACTGCCCTATCAATCCAGAAATATCACTTGAGGGATTAGTACCTTTAAGCTCTGAACTTGTTGTAAACAACTCATCTAATTTTGCTGTAAATTTTTCTTTACCCCCCATTAAATCGACTAATCCTTTAACATCATGAGGCACAAACCAAGTCCATTGCCAAGCATTTCCTTCTACATAATCATCCTCTCGATGTTCAGAATACTTTGGGTCAAAAGGTTCTCTAAAAGTCCCATCGCTTTTAACACCTCTCATAAACCCCGTTTCAGGATCGAAATATTTTTTGTAACGCTTAGAACGTTCCATAAATATCTCATAATCCTCATCTTTACCTAAAGCTTTAGCCATTTGAGCGATACACCAATCGTTATAAGCGTACTCCAAAGCTTTTGAAACAGATTCATTTTCCAGATCTGAAGGAATATAACCCAATTCTTCATTATATTTTTTTCCTAATGTTGCTAGTTTATATTTAATCCTTTCTGAAGGAAAATCGATTCCTAGAGTATCATAGGTTGAAGAATGCACAATAGCTTCATAGGCCTTTTTAGCATCAAAGCCTCTAATGCCTTTCATATAAGCATCAACAATTACAGGCACTGCATGGTATCCAATCATGGTTCCTGTATAATTTGCATTAAGTTCCCATTTTGGTAAAATACCACCATGCTCATATTTTTTCAATAGCGTATTTACATACGCATTGTTTTTTTCTGGCTCAATAATATTCAACAAGGGATGAAATGCTCTAAAAGTATCCCATAAAGAAAAGACTGTATAAGTATCTTCTTCTGATGTATGTATTTGCTGATCCATACCTCTATATCTACCATCAACATCATTAAAGGTATAAGGGCTCATTGCTGAATGATATAGCCCTGTATAAAAAATAGATTTTTCATCTTTTGAACCACCTTCAACCTGAATTTTATCTAACTGATTTTCCCAAACTACATGAGCATCTTGCTTTACTTTATCAAAATCCCAATGCGATATTTCCTGCTCTAAGTTCTTTTTCGCACCATCAAAATCTACGGAAGAAACTCCTACTTTAGCCATTAAAGTATCAGCGTTTTCTTCTTTAAAATTTAAAACAGCTACTAATTTTATACCTTCTATTTCTGAACTAGCCTCTTGAGCTTTGCCCTCTTTAAAAAACGTTACAGTAAAAGGCTGATTAAATTTAGCATGAAAATAAATATGGCGGTTTTTAGCCCAGCCATCTATGTGTTTATATCCGCTAATTTCCGTATCGCCAATTATTTTAATAGTACTATGCTTCACATGTCTGTCGTGAATAGTATGATCCATATCAATAATTAAACCGCGTTTTCCTTCTTTTTGGAATTCATATCTGTGAAACCCAACTCTATTGCTTGCTGTTAACTCTGCTTTTATATTGTAATCTAGTAAATTTACCGAATAATAGCCCGGAATAGCCGTTTCGCTTTTATGGTTAAAACGACTTCTGTAACCAGAATCTGGATCTTCAGGTGTACCCGGATTTATCTTTGCTTTTCCTGTAAAAGGCATAAACAGAAAATCCCCTAAATCACCAATACCAGTACCGCTTAAATGCGTGTGACTAAAGCCCCGAATAGAAGTATCGGTATGATGATACCCTCCGCAAGCATCCCAGCCTGATGTTCTTGTATCTGGACTTAATTGAACCATGCCATTTGGAACAGTTACCCCAGGAAACGTATGGCCGTGACCACCTGTACCAATAAAAGGGTTAACATATAATGTATTATCGTTTACGCTTACTACTTTTTGTTTAACACAACCAAAAAAGGTTAAAACCAAACTCAAACTAACAAGCTTTAGAAATTTCTTTATTTTCATTAATAACAAGGTTTAGATTAAATTATAAAGCTTAAGCCATCTCTTCCTAATTAAGACACTTACTTTTACTTACTTTAATTCTCAAACCAAATTTAGAAACGAACATTAATTATTCATCAATATTCAATTAATTAGAAATTAATATATAATTAATACGACTTATTAATCCATTTTTAAGGGACGTGAGGGCGGATATTAATAGAACACACATTTTAATTTGCAAACAAGACATAAATCTATAATTAATCATTTCGCAAAAAAAATCTTAATTATTTACAAATATGAAAACTTGAATAAAAGATTAACAATTATTCGTACTTATTATTCCTTTAAGTGTTTACAGACAGCATTACAAAAACTTAGATAAGTTTAAGTTTATTTCTAGCACTTGGTGATATAATTTTTAGTTAAAGAATGATGAGAATAATTTTAACATATTTTCCTAATGATTTTCTCATATCTCTGCAGGTTTTACCTTTTAAGTAGATCGCAGTCTATAATTTATTACTCCTATTACTATTATGTTATTCTACAAAAACTACGTTTTAAATATCTAGGACATGGTATTTAATATACATCAGACTCATTATAAACAATGACTCTTTTTTTAAAATACTTAAAACTGCATGAGATACAACAAGAGCATATGCTTTCTTAGACGTTAAGGCTAGACTAACTATAGAAACTTTATTGATATTGTTCATTTATTAATTTCCTTTTATTTTTTAATTAATTTTTTTTTAAGTCATTGAAATACATTTGTTATAAATATTAATAACCCTTTAAAAGAATTAAACATTATGAAAATTAAATTACTTTTTACATGTAGTGCTTTATTGTGCGCGTTTTACTCCAATGCTCAGTGTGCCCCTGACGAAGTTGCTCTTCAAGTAGGAACACCTTGTGACGATGGTAATCCAGCAACTTTTTATGACATCGAGGATGGCAATTGTGGTTGCGCAGGCATTTCAGTTACTGGTACTGCTGAATACAAAATAACTGATGGAAATGATGATGTAGAGGAAAATCTATCCGATGGAACTATTGGTTTTTCTAGCTCTGACTTAGAGCTGGGTCAAGATGGCAGTACAGCACAAATGGTAGGTATTAGGTTTAATTTTATACAAATTCCAAAAAATGCTACTATATCAAGTGCTTACATTCAGTTTGCTGTAAAAGGAACCACTTCTGAAAGAGACCCTACAAATGTAGAAATAGTAGGTGAAAAAGTTGGCAATAGTGTGCCGTTTGCTGGTGCTATCAATAATCTTTCAGAAAGACCAGCTACTACAGCAAAAGCTTTTTGGGATGAAGTTCCAGTTTGGCAAAATAATGACGATGCTGGTGAGGATCAGAAAACTCCAGATTTAGTAGAAATTGTTCAAGAAATAGTTAATCTAGAAGATTGGGCGGCTTTAAACTCCATGACGTTTTTAATTTCTGGTGAAGGTAGTAGAGAGGCAAAGTCTCTTGAACGTGGAGGTTCAGATTCAAAACAACCTGCTACACTTATTATTAATTATGATGCGAGTGGCTTACTTTCAACTTCCGATTTTAATAAGGCTAAAATCAAAATATATCCTAACCCTGCCAGTCAATTAGTAAACATTCAATCTGATAAAACTATAGAAAATATTTCTCTTTATAGTATTTTAGGCCACAAGGTATTATCTGTCAAACCAAACAAAAGTGTTACAAACCTCAATATTTCACAATTAAAATCTGGTGTTTATTTTATTCATGTAAAACAAAATAACAGTCAAGTCAATACACGTAAATTGGTTGTTGAATAAATAACAATTTACCTTAAAGTTTCAAACTAGTTTTATTAAATTATATTTGAAAATATTAAACCTTTGTATTTTTATTCACAGGGGTTTAATTTATAAAACACTCCCGTTTCTTTTTTATTAAGAGTAACAAAGTCTATTTAGGTTAAAAATCAAATTATCAGTTTGTATAATTGTATTGATACTATTCCAATAATATTTCATTTTTTATAAACTTATGTTTTGAATGATAGGTAATAGTATTAAAATGGAAAAAGTTTAATACCAACTGATTATGTGTTTTTCTAAAATGATTAGTCGCTTAAAAGGTAAGGGGGTAATATTATAGATAATCAAAAGATAGACAATGGAAATAAAAATATTAATTTATTCTATTGTATTAATTGTTTTTAACCCATAATTAATTCGTAATTATTAACTTTTTAAGTGGTCAAGATATATTTGTTGTAAATATTAATAACCCTTTAAAAGAATTAAACATTATGAAAATTAAATTACTTTTTACATGTAGTGCTTTATTGTGCGCGTTTTACTCCAATGCTCAGTGTGCCCCTGACGAAGTTGCTCTTCAAGTAGGAACACCTTGTGACGATGGTAATCCAGCAACTTTTTATGACATCGAGGATGGCAATTGTGGTTGCGCAGGCATTTCAGTTACTGGTACTGCTGAATACAAAATAACTGATGGAAATGATGATGTAGAGGAAAATCTATCCGATGGAACTATTGGTTTTTCTAGCTCTGACTTAGAGCTGGGTCAAGATGGCAGTACAGCACAAATGGTAGGTATTAGGTTTAATTTTATACAAATTCCAAAAAATGCTACTATATCAAGTGCTTACATTCAGTTTGCTGTAAAAGGAACCACTTCTGAAAGAGACCCTACAAATGTAGAAATAGTAGGTGAAAAAGTTGGCAATAGTGTGCCGTTTGCTGGTGCTATCAATAATCTTTCAGAAAGACCAGCTACTACAGCAAAAGCTTTTTGGGATGAAGTTCCAGTTTGGCAAAATAATGACGATGCTGGTGAGGATCAGAAAACTCCAGATTTAGTAGAAATTGTTCAAGAAATAGTTAATCTAGAAGATTGGGCGGCTTTAAACTCCATGACGTTTTTAATTTCTGGTGAAGGTAGTAGAGAGGCAAAGTCTCTTGAACGTGGAGGTTCAGATTCAAAACAACCTGCTACACTTATTATTAATTATGATGCGAGTGGCTTACTTTCAACTTCCGATTTTAATAAGGCTAAAATCAAAATATATCCTAACCCTGCCAGTCAATTAGTAAACATTCAATCTGATAAAACTATAGAAAATATTTCTCTTTATAGTATTTTAGGCCACAAGGTATTATCTGTCAAACCAAACAAAAGTGTTACAAACCTCAATATTTCACAATTAAAATCTGGTGTTTATTTTATTCATGTAAAACAAAATAACAGTCAAGTCAATACACGTAAATTGGTTGTTGAATAAATAACAATTTACCTTAAAGTTTCAAACTAGTTTTATTAAATTATATTTGAAAATATTAAACCTTTGTATTTTTATTCACAGGGGTTTAATTTATAAAACACTCCCGTTTCTTTTTTATTAAGAGTAACAAAGTCTATTTAGGTTAAAAATCAAATTATCAGTTTGTATAATTGTATTGATACTATTCCAATAATATTTCATTTTTTATAAACTTATGTTTTGAATGATAGGTAATAGTATTAAAATGGAAAAAGTTTAATACCAACTGATTATGTGTTTTTCTAAAATGATTAGTCGCTTAAAAGGTAAGGGGGTAATATTATAGATAATCAAAAGATAGACAATGGAAATAAAAATATTAATTTATTCTATTGTATTAATTGTTTTTAACCCATAATTAATTCGTAATTATTAACTTTTTAAGTGGTCAAGATATATTTGTTAGTAATCTTTATGTTTTTTAAAACTAATGTCCCAAAAACAAATAATTTTATTTTTATTAAAGCTTTGTGCTTTTCTCGTTTTTATAGGAAGAGCTTATCAATTTTATTTTTTTGGAGCTCCATTTCGTTCTGTTTTTTGGGACGAGGCTTTACTAACTCCAATTGTTGAGGGCCTGAGTAATTACTCGTGGTATGACTACGCAACCAATTTGAATGTTAGCACTTGGATAACAAACTTTACTAATCTATGTAGTTTCCTTCTGGTAACTTCTGCCTTTACCTGCTTATTTTGGAATCGTATATCCTCTAATACTTTTAAAAAGTCAGTTGCTTCCGTAAGCCTTTTCATATTGATATTCCTAGGTATTTGTATGGTTAAAGACTTCAGTTATGGTGTCATACAATTTTTAGAACTGAGTATTCAAATTGCTATTTGTTTAATCTTCTTCCTAAATAATGATATCTCAAAAATTAATGAAAAGCAACTTACATTTTGGCTTAAAATAGCGGTTGCTTTTACATTTATTGCTCATGGTATTTTCGCAATGGGTATATTTTATCTTCCCGGTCACTTTATTGATATGACCATAAAGATCCTAGGCGTAAGTGAAACACAAGCAAAATTGTTTTTGCATATTGCTGGAATTTTAGATGTTTTATTTTCTATACTACTATTTGTTCCTAAGCTTGCTAAATATGTATTGATATATTTTATTACCTGGGGAATATTAACTGCGCTGGCAAGACTAGTATCAGGATTTAACCCAGACTTTATATTAAAATCTTTTCATAACTATACCTATTTGGTAATATACCGTTTACCACATGGCTTAATACCCCTTACTATTTTCTATCTAATATCAAACACAAAAACTATTAAAACCTTAAAAAATGAAAACTAAATTACTAATTACATGCATCACTTTCTTTTGTATTATGAGTGGTCATGCTGACACAGATAAATATAGAATCATGATTATAGATGATCCATCAACAACAATTACAGTTGGCTGGAATCAAATTTCAGGATTAAATCCTACTGTACATTATGATACTGTTGATCATGGTACTGACCATACTTTATATGGTTTATCTAAAACTGCGGATAGAACCATAAATTACAGAGGGATGAATAATCATTTTGCACGAATCACAGGACTTACTCCTAATTCTGCTTATTATTTTATTATAAAGGACGATCAAGGCGTAAGCCAAAGATTATGGTTTAAAACCTCACCTAGCGATAATAGTCGTTTATCTTTTGTTGCAGGTGGCGATTCTCGTAACAATAGAACACCAAGACAAAATGCTAACAGATTGGTTCATAAACTAAAACCAAATGCTGTATTATTTGGAGGCGATATGACTTCAAGTGACAATGATAGTCAATGGCAAGATTGGTTTGATGACTGGCAATTAACTATTGCACCTGACGGACGGATTTTTCCAATAATTCCTGCTCGTGGAAATCATGAAAACAGCTCGGTTGTTTATAATTTATTTGATACACCCAACGTCAATTCTTATTACGCCGTAACATTTGGTAATAACCTAATTAGAACTTATACACTAAACTCAGAAATTTCTGTTTTAGGAGACCAATTGACTTGGTTACAAAATGATTTAGCCGCTTCAACAAGTTTAATCTGGAAAACAGCACAATATCATAAACCTATGCGTCCACACACCAGCGGAAAATCTGAAGGAAATAGTGGATACGATGCGTGGGCACAACTTTTTTATGACAAAGGAGTTAGACTCGTGGTTGATTGTGATTCTCACGTCGCTAAAACCACATATCCTGTTATGCCTTCATCTGGAAGTGGTAGCGAAGATGGTTTTATAGTAGAAAATAACAAAGGAACTATTTATACTGGCGAAGGATGCTGGGGAGCACCTTTAAGACCTTATGATGACTCCAAAAGCTGGACGAGAAACGGCGGGGCATTCAATCAAGTTAAACTTATTTTTGTTGATGAAAATAAAATTGAACTTAGAACCATATTAGTTAATAGCAATGCGAGTTCTGTTGATGAAGTTAGCAATAATGACCCTTTTAGTTTACCAGTGAATTTGCAGGTATTCTCTCCTTCAACAGGTGAAGTGGTTTTAATAAACAAGAACACAACCGTTTGTCCAGATGCTGGCACAGCTTGTGATGATGGTAACTCCCAAACTATTAATGATTTAGAGGACGGATACTGTAATTGTTACGGCGTTCCTGATTGTGTAGCAGCTGGTACAGCCTGTGATGATGGAGACTCACAAACTATTAATGATGAAGAAGATGGGAACTGTAATTGTATAGGGATTCCTAGTTCTGCTAGTCTTACCTATCAAGTAAGTGCTGGAGATGATGATGCAGAGGAATCTGAAACTGGTGGCAATATTGATATAGGTAGCTCAGATTTAGAATTGGTTTATGATACGCATGAAGATAAATTTAACCAAACCGTAGGTATTAGATTTAATGAGATTTTAATTCCAAAAGACGCTAACATTTTAAGCGCTTACATACAATTTACAGTAAAAGGAACTAATTCTGAAGCTACAACTGTTTCCATAAAAGGTGAAAATACTCCCAATAGTATGGTTTTTACAGAGACCACTTTTAATATATCCCAGAGGCCTACAACGACTGAATTTGTTGACTGGACAAATATTCCTGAATGGACAACTATTGACGCTGCCACAACTGATCAAAGAACACCAGATTTAAAAGCTATTGTGCAGGAAATTGTTAATTTACAAGATTGGAAAGCTTCAAACTCTATGTCATTTATTATTACTGGTACAGGTAGTAGAACAGCTAGATCTTACAACGGGTCTACATCCAGAGCTCCTTGGCTTTTTATTAATTATAATACTTCAGGCACTAGTTGTGATGCTGCTGGTACACCATGTGATGATGGTAATCCAGAAACTTCTGATGATGTAGAAGATGGGAACTGTAATTGTGCTGGTACTCCAGATATTGCTCCTCTTGAGTATGAAGTAAGTGATAATAATGATGATGCTGAAGAAAATGAAGGTAATGGAAGTATTGGTTTAACTAGTTCAGATTTAGAATTAGGTCAAGACCATAGTACAAAACAAATAGTAGGCATCAGATTTAATAGTATAGACATTCCAAAAAATGTTGAAATTTTAAGCGCTTACATTCAGTTTACTGTAAAAGGAATCACTTCTAATGAGGATCCTACATCTGTTTCTATAAAAGGAGAAAAGGTTCCTAATAGCGAGACATTTTCAGATACCGCTTTTAATATATCACAAAGACCTACAACCACTGAAGCAGTGGATTGGACAAATATTCCAGTTTGGTCAAATATTGATGATGCTAGCGCCGATCAAAAAACACCTGATTTAAAAGCTATTGTTCAAGAAATTGTTGATTTACAAGATTGGCAAGCTTTAAACTCCATGTCATTTATTATTAGTGGTACTGGAAGTAGAGAGGCTAGATCTCATGATGGTTCTTCTTCAAGAGCTCCTAAGCTTTTTATTACTTATAAATCGAATACACTTTCAACTTCAAAGATTAATAAAGCTAGTACAAAGGTATATCCTAACCCTGCAAGCAATTTAGTATACATTCAGTCAAACAAAAATATTGAAAACGTTTCACTTTATAGTATTTTAGGTCAAAAGGTGTTGTCGATAAACCCTAAAAACAATGCTGCTAATCTTGATATTGCACCATTTAAATCTGGTATTTATTTTATTCACTTAAAACAGAATAACAATCAAGTTAGCATACATCAATTGATTATTAAGTAGGCAACTTTTTAAAATACAAAAAGGGTTGTCCAATAAAAGTTATTTTTACTTTTATTGGACAACCCTTTTTGGTCCTTAAATATCTAAATAAAAACGAAACCTTTTTTACATCAGATTCTACTATCATTTCTAGTTAGAAATAGGCAACAACCTAAAAACATTGTATTTCTCTTATGAGTTGAACTCAAATAGTTGATAAACTACAAATCTAAGCTATGCTTTGCTAATAATTCACAAATTCTCCATAAGGCCTATTAGGAAAAGATTTTAGGCTCTTAATTAAAAGCTTTTTCATCGCCTCCGCTTTTTTTGAATTTAAGTCAAAAATATTTATCGTTTCATCTGGGTCATTTCTTAAATCAAATAATTGATTTGCATCAAAGTAAAATGGGTTCAACTTAGCTGCATGATATCCTAAATGACTATTACGTGTGTAATAAGGCAACGCATGTACATGGCCATTCCATCCTTTAAAAATGACGCCATTATCTATTTGTTTTTGTGCTTTTTCATCGTAGCGCAGGGTAATATATTTCCAATCTTTAGTTCTTATTCCTCGAGCATAACCTAATTCAAAATATAGATAATCATGAACAGCCTTTTTATTTCCCTGAAAAACCTTTTTTAAACTTACCCCATCTACGGCATCAATCTTTTTTAAATTAACACCTGCTAAATCCAAAAATGTAGGTGTAAAATCAATGTTTTGAACTAGTTCATCATAGCTTGATTTTGTTTTAATACCATTTGGCCAATGGATCATTAAAGGGACTTTTATACCACCTTCATAAATGGTCGTTTTTCCCAAATTATAATTTCCATGATCAGATGTTACCACAATAATGGTGTTTTCATAAATTCCTTTTTCTTTTAATTTTTTAACAACGGCACCAACTGCATGATCGAACCAACGTAACCAAGCATGATCTGGATCTTTCCCTGCCGCCATAACTTCATCTAAAATTTCTTTTCTTGAAGGCATATTTTCAAATTTCATATCGAGATATCCTGCGCCAGTCATTTTTGGATTGGCATCTAAACTATATAGATACTTTCCGTTTTTCTTAATCCATGGCGCTGGTCCATGCGGTACCATTTCGCTGTAATAAAGAAAAAAAGGTTCGTCACTAAAATTATCAATAAATTCTAATGCAGCCTTATTTTTCCATTCTATATTATGCACATTTAAAGAATCGTTATACAATTCTCGTAAATTTGCGGCATATACACCATTCGCATAGTCAAACCCATATTTTTTAATTTGACCAGCCCAAAAATTATGATTGTGTTTCATAGCTGCATTTATTTCTGGGTCTTTTGGATCGGCATCTTGCTCATAGCTTAGTAGACCTTCTCTATCTGAGTCCCATTTTTGATTTAAAAGATCATGATCAATTATATGACTTTTCCCAACAAAACCTGTTTTATATCCTACTTTTTGCAACAAACGCGGTAAATTTTCGCGATTCATTTCCAATTCGGTGTTATTCTCAACTCGTGTCGTTTTTCCGTATGGATGTAGTTTCATAAATGAAGGGCCTTCAGATCTACTCGCGTACCTACCAGTTAACATGGTATATCGACTTGGAGAACAAACGGAACTTGAAACAAATGCGTTATTAAAAATCATGCCCTGATTTGCCAATGCGTCAATAATTGGGGTATGCACCTCAGAATCGCCATTAAAGCCAAATGGATGTGATTGTACCGTCTCACCTTCAAGATGAACCTTCTTGCCATCTTCTTTTTTCGGCACTATAGCACTCTGATCATCAGTCATGATGAAAATAATATTGGGTCTTTTACTGGTTTGGGCAAAGCTATTGGTTACGTAGAAAGATAATATTGCAATTGCTATGATCGATAGATTAAATTTCATTTTTTATGGATTAATTGAATTATAATTTTTATTATTTTTTCCAAATACTTTTAGAAGCATGTGCCATAACCTGTTTAAGATATTCTTCGGCATCTTTTGTCTTTTCCAATTCTTTAGAAACTATATTATTTGATTCAGCCTCATCCTGAGTCAAGTCAAAAAGCTGCTTTTTATCGGTTGGGTTTTTTGAATTCTCGTTTTTAGTTTCTATGTATTTCCATGATCCAAAACGAACGGCTTTTCGTCCTTGAGCATCTCTATGAACCAATGGCGGACGCTGGTAATTAGTAGAAGTATTTTCAACTACCGTTTTAAAACTATAACTATCTGGAGCATCTTGTTTAGTTAAACCTATATTATTGCCTATATAATCTGCAAGAAAAGCATAAATATCAATTGTTGACACAGTGGCATTTGCAGTTTGATTTGCTTTTATTTCTTTAGGATAATTAACTATAAAAGGAATTTTAAAACCGCCATCCCAAATGGTGTGCTTATCGCCTTTTAAATCGCCATTGATTTTTAAGCCTTTGTTTACTGCAAAATTCTCTGGCATTATCATGCCTTTCCTTTCAGGAATATCGCCTCCATTATCACTGGCAAAAATAATGAGCGTGTTTTCCCTAATGCCCTTAGCTTCCAAGTACGCTATCAAATCGCCTAAAGATCTATCAATATCTTGAATAAAATCGCCATAAGCCCCTGCATTGCTTTTGCCTCGCATTAGCGGGCTAGGTACAATAGGATGATGCACGGCGGCAGCGGCATAGTACAAAAAGAAGGGTTTGCTACCGTCAAGGCTTTCCATCCATGCTATTGATTTCTTTGTCAAATCATCTGTCACTTGCTCCGTAACTCTTTGCGGTGCATCATAGCCTGTATATTGTTTTCCGTAGAATGACATGCCATAAGCACAAATTTTATCAGAACGCAAGCCGTAGATTTTATTATTCTCAATATATACTTTATGCACATCATCTAAATTATTAGGTAAAGCAAAACTATAATCAAAACCATAATCGTTAGGTCCTGGATATATATCACCTAAAAGGTTTTCGAACTTCTCTTCTTTAAATCCGAGATGCCATTTACCCGCCTGCGCTGTTTTATAGCCCAAAGATTGCATGTATTTTGAAAGGCTTTTTTTATTTACATCTATCAATGCTGGGTCATTTGAATCTACCACTCCTTTTTTAAGACTTGTTCTCCAAGAATATTCACCAGTCATAAGTGCATATCGTGTTGGTGTACATACTGAACCCGTAGTAAATGCATTTGTAAACCGAATCCCTTCTTCGGCCAATTTGTTAATGTTTGGAGTTTTAATTAAAGATTCTGGTGCACCGTAAACATTGGTTGAACCATAACCAAAATCATCTGCAACAAATACAATTACATTTGGAAGGTTTTTTTTGTTTTGTTGTGCGAAACTATTTAATCCTGTTAAGAAAAAAACAACGATTGGTATTAGAACGATTGATTGGATACTATTTTTATTCATTTTTCTATTTTTAAAGTTTTATATTTTAGTTTTATAATAGTCTCTAATTCTCTCTTATTGGCATCGTTGTTGAAAAAGGAATTTTACCACGTAACATTTCTCCTGCTTTTCCTGTTAACCAGAGATAATAATCAGACTCTAAGCCTTCTTCTAATCCAACAAATTTGGAACCCTCATTACCTTCTACTACGGGTAGTTCATTTTCTCTTTTTACTTTAAAGATTGCGGTACTTTCATCTACCTCATCAAACATGGCGACATACAAACTTTTGGCACCTCTTGCTTTAGCTTGTGCTACTTGTTTCCATAAAAATTCGCCTTTCAATCTTGGTATTTGATTGAATTTAGTAGGGTCTCTTTTTAAATTCCCCCAAGTAAACCCTGGAAATACCAATGGCACATAATCCACATTATTATTGTTTGCCCAAATAACATCTTGCGCCACGTAACTAGGATCATAACTACTAGGAGAACTATAACGCCCTACTGCCCACGGCATAATGACGTCCGCTTTTCTAATTAAATCATGTAAAGCGGGGTTGTTTTCGGCATCATTTGTCAAAGTCCTCCAGCGATAAGGCACCCCTACCATGATAGATACTTTGTTTTCCGGACCTTTTAGCTTATCTACTAATTGATTGACATCTTCAGTAGTATATTCTCTACTATGACCACTAAACCCAGCACCCCAGATAGACATCATAGGTTTACGGTTATGCCACAAATAGGTTGGGTTTTCTATATTGTTGTTTAGTCTGAATGTTCTTACCAATTCATTCCAATCAGCTTCTAAACTAGCAACCCTAGCACTAGAACTTCCGCTCAAGTCGTGCATCACACCGATGGCTCTACCATACTTTTTAGCGGCTTTTAATGCGTTTTCTAGTACTTTATTTATATGCCGTTTTCCACTTTCGCTTGATATTGTTGATAAAAAACGCTGCATATGAACGCCATCGATGCCGTGATCTTTCATCCATTTAAAATTTAAATCAACAGATTGTTCATCAAACGGGCTATACAGATAGGTATCTGAGCCATCAGCATTCTTGTATGGCGTGATATATTTTTTTTGATATTCCATCATGTCCGGCTACATATAAATCGAGCTACAAGAGCTTGTAAAACCTCCATATTGTGTGTTTTTATAATGATTCCAGCCCCAATTGGAATCATCTCCTTCTGCTGAAAACCAACCTTGGTATCCTGCCATGACTAACCCTGTATAAGCTTTGTACACACTATTTGCCTCATCGAAAACAGTTGGTCCCTCTGGTTCTTGCTCTTCATCAGGAATGACCAGAATAGGGCTTTCTGGTTCATCTGAGCTACTACTACAGGAAGTTGTATTAGTAACTAACATGGAGAACACTGCCAATACTAACCAATATGATAATTTAAACTTTTTCATTTTTTTTGAGTTTTTTCTTTATTTAAATTTGAAAGATTAAGTACGATTGTTATCCAGTATCCACCTTTCTTCAATACTGAACTGTTTTAAACTTTTTACATTTAATTATTTGCCTAAATTCATTAATTTAAACCAATTTTTTTATTCAATTTTATTGAGTTATTAATTTAGCTACTGTATAATCTGTTTGTGGTATAGCGGTTTATTGTTTACCATCTTGATGATTAGATTATTGAATATGACTCTTTAGATTGTAAGCGATTAATTCTGTAACAAAACTCATCAAAATATTTTTGAATATGCTTTTTACTAACATGTGTTGGCATTGTTCTTAACCATGATTTTGTTTGATGAATTATAATATGTAACGTTTTAAAACTCTTCCCTTTGTTACTTTTAACTTGAGTAATATCGTACACTTTTTTTAATGGTTCATAACCTCTCCATTTATCCGTAAATATTTTTGCAGTTGTATTAATATGCTCTTCAAAAATTGGTGTTAAAGATTTACAAGAGTAGTCATCTATTGATTTTATATAGACTCGCTTAACTCTTTGTTTATATGTTAACTCAACTGCTATAAATGCTTTTTTCTTTTTAGAGTCATAACTTCTACCTTGCTTACCTTCTTCTTTTCCTCCAACGGTAAACTCATCTACATGTACTAGTTCTGATAAAGGATATTTCTGACTGATTTCCAACGCTGTTCGTACTTTTTGCATATAAAACCAAGAGGTTGTTTGACTTATTCCATAGCGCTTTCCTACTTGAACACTTGATAAGCTTTTACTACTTGTACTCATTTCAAAAACAATACAAAATGCTTTTTGTAAACCAAACTTAACATTATGAAATAAGGTGTTTGCCGTGGAACCTTCCACATGTTGACAGCCATAACAATGGTATTTGTAATCTTGCTTTAGACAACCCTTTTCGCTGACACATTTCACGCACTTAAAACCATCTTGCCATTTTATTTTTACTAAATAAGCTTTACATGCATCATCGTCTGGCAATTCTTTTACAAAGTTTAGTATATTTTGTCCTTTAAATTCTTTCATAGTACTATATTTACTAGAACAAGATACAAAAGTTATGTTAATAACTCAAACGAATTATATATACAAATTATAATTTCATCCTCAATTTCTTAACCCATTCATTGAATTTATAAAATTATGGTTATTAAGCTTATTTAAAGCAAAATCATATACCCCTGAATAAATTAATATTGATCATTATCGATGTCGCTCTTCATAATCTCTATAGTTTATATTTTCTATTTGAATGGTATGGCCTTCCCTTCTTGAGCTGATTTTCTTGCCAAATCTAAAATTTCTACTACTCTTATGTTATTATCAATTGAATAAAGACTGAAAGGCTCCATTTTTATATTTTTATTAATTACATCTCCGAAATATGTAAAAGGATCGGTATAATTATCTACATTAATTTCTTTAATTGATTTTGTTTCTTCTGATTGATTTTCTGATTTTCTAGTCGTTATTTGATTCTTATCCAACTTAATATATCCTTCCTTACCATATATCTCTATATCTTTTCTACTGAAAGTCCAATTCCAAGAAGCTTGAATTACACATTGAAAACTGGGATAGGAAATGACAATAGTAGCGTCATCATCAACATTCGGATAAACTTTGGGTTTCAATTGTCTAGTAACGGCACTTACTGATATTGGTTTTTCTCCTTTTGTTAATGCTGTAACTATATTAGCTCCATAGCAACCGAAATCTACGATCGCTCCGCCACCGTTTAATTTGGGATCTGTTAACCATTCTAAAAAATATTTATCACAGCCAATTTCTTTGGGCCCCTTATGCCCAGTATTTATAATTACTCGTTTCAGCTGTCCTACAAAATTTTCTTCTAACACTAAACTGAAGGATTTAGCAAGTGATGGATACCAAGATGTTTCATAATCAGTCAATAAATGAATGTTATGCTTTTTCGCTAAAAGAGCCATTTTTTTGGCATGTTCCATATTAACCGCCAAAGGTTTCTCGACCATCACGTGTATACCACGAGGTGCACAAGCCTCTACTGCCATAAGATGGTCGTATACAGAGCCAAAAGCAACTACCGCTTCTGGCTTAACCTCATCTAACATTTTTTCTAAATCCTTATAAATTAATTTAGAATTTAGATTAAATTGTTCTGACAATTTGAATATTAATGAATCATTGGTTTCATAAAAACCTACCAAATTGAAGTCCCGTTTATTCGGTCGTTTTAAAATAAACGGGATATGGCCATGGCTCATACCCACAACTGCCAAACGTATCGGTTTTTTATTTTCATCTTGCGCATTAACGGTATTTAAAAAAAACACCATACCTATTAAAAGAACTAAATTATATTTCATATGTAAACAAATTAAGAATTCCAGTAGTTAGACATTATGTCAAGAATTTGAGTGTCTTCCTTATCTGTATCACCTAAGGATTCTCGCTTTTTGATAAGATCGTCTTTCATCTTATTTATTATATCTTGATATTCTGAATCTTTATAAGCATTGTGAAGCTCATTAGTATCCTTTTCTAAATCATAAAAATCCCAAAATTTTGTATTTTCATTAGGTTCTTCATGATTTTTACCTTTCAAACCTTTACCATAGTAAAAGGCCAATTTATAGCGCTTACCCCTGATTCCGAAATGACCAGGTCTGTCCGGTTCGTGTTGCCAATAACGATAATAGCTATAGGGCCTCCAATCTGTAGGTGTGTTCCCTTTTAAGTTCTCCCTCAAACTGCGCCCTTGCATATTATCTGGATAGGGTATGTTAGCATAGTCTGCAAACAAAGCAGAAAAGTCTACATTTTCTATTAAATCACTATTTCTTGATGCTGCTTTAATTTCTTTTGGATACCGAATTACGAAAGGCATGTGCATTGATTCTTCGAAAATCAAACGTTTATCAAACCATCCATGTTCTCCCAAGAAATAACCTTGATCTGCCGTGTAAATAACAATCGTATTTTCAGCTAAACCTGATTTTTCTGCGTAACCCAATAATTTCCCAATATTATCATCTGCAGCTGCTCCACAACGCATAAAGTCTTTAACAAACTTTTGATACGTTTTCATCCTAGCGTCTTCTGCACTTAAACCATCTAATGAAAACGGTAATTCTGGGTATTGCATATAGTCACTACGCTTGTCTAGGTTGTTGGTGGAGAATACATAACGTTCTCCTAAATTATCTATAGATTGACCAATTAAGGAACGTCCCGCAGTTTCCGGTCCGTTATCATAAAAAGTTTCGGGAACAGGTATTGTATCATTTCTATACAAATGGCTAAAACGCTCTGGGTAATCGTAAGGTTCGTGGGTTGCTTTCAAATGACACATCACCATAAATGGTTTAGATTTATCTCGATTATCTATCCAATCCATAGTCATATCTGCAATAATATCCGAACTGTATCCTTTATATATTTTACCGCCTTTGTTGAAATCTTTCCAGTTTTCTTTTGTTTTTAAAACAGGGTCATGATATCGTCCTTGACCAGGTAAAACACAATAGTAATCAAAACCAGATGGTTCTTGTTTTAAATGCCATTTACCAATTACTGAAGTTTGATAACCTCCTTTTTGCAATTCTTTAGCAATGTTGCTATAACTAGGATCCAAACCATTTCCTAAAGTTTTTAAACCATTAATATGGCTATACTGCCCTGTTAAAATCGTGGCTCTGCTAGGAGTACATATAGAATTCGACACAAAACAGTTATCCAATACAATACCTTCATTAGCTAAACGTTTAATGTTTGGCGTGTGTACATAATCTTGTAAAATACCTCCGTAAACAACCCAAGCTTGGCCAGTATGATCGTCTGACATGATGAAAAGAATATTAGGGCGTTGTATTACTTGAGCATCTATTGTATTGCATACAATAAACAATAGAAATAAAATATTTCTCATCATAAAATTATATTCCTTTAAATAATTATTTATCACAATGTCATTTGAGGTTTTTCACCCTTCTTACTTTCCCAATGGTAAGTTCCGCCATCATCAAAAACTAGTTTTAAACTATTTTTTGATGTTGCAGCTTTTCTAAATTCTTTAGGGACTGCTTTTTTCATTTCATTAATGATCACTCTATTCTTTTCATCATTAATCAAATTGTAATGTTCGCCATAATCTTCTTTTCTATTGTAAAACTCTTCTCCCCCTTCTTTATAATATATGTATCTATAATTTGAATTAATTACAGAATAACTACCTCTTTCATGATATGGGATAAACAAATCTCTATCTTTTTCAACCTTTCCTGTAAGAAGAGGGACGATAGATTCGCCATCCATGTTGTGCTGCTTAGGAAGATTACATAATTCTGAAAGTGTAGGGTATATATCAATAAGTCCAACAGTAGTATCTACGCGTTTACCTTTTGGTAAATTATTACCTGCAATAATAAAGGGTACTCTAGAAGTTTCACTCCATAATGTATGCTTTCCCCAATTACCTTTTTCGCCCAAGTGATAACCTTGGTCGCTCCAAAATACTACAATTGTATTGTCATTGTAAGCACTTTTCTCTAAAGCATCTAAAACTTCTCCTAACAATCCGTCCGCATAGGACACTGCTGCTAAATATCCTCTGACAGCTTCTTTGGTTGCCCCAATTTCATCCAAAGTTTTCTGAATCTTGCTTCGGTTAGTCATTTTAGATTTCATTGGTTCTGGAATGTCATTTAAATCATCTTTAAACAACTCAGGAACTTGAATTTTGTCTAAATCATACATATCAAAGTATTTTTGAGGGGCATAATTTGGAAAATGTGGTGTGTATAATCCTAAGCCTAAGAAAAATGGCGTTTCATGTTTTTTAGCCAATAAATCACAAATCCACTTGGTGCGTTTTACCCCCATCATATTAGGAACATCTTTTTCGGTAATGGGCCCAAATTCTAAAAATTTACCGCCAGTCATTTCTTTATTTGTTTTTGTGTAGTAGGGGCTATAGGGGTATGGGGTCGGTCGTGGTAAATCATCACCATGATAACCTGTTTCAAATCCTATATTCCTGATTTCTTCATTTCTCGCATAATATTCATTCCATCCATCTAAATCTATATAACCTGCCCTATGATGAAATAGCTTTCCAGCACCATAGGTTTTGTAACCTGCTTGTTGAAAAGATTCATGCATAGGTACTAAATTGGGGAAATCATAAAAGTAAACTTCAGTTGTGTAACAACCTGTTGATGTAGATTGAAGTCCAGTCCAAATAGCCGTTCTAGAAGGTGCACAGTATGATGCTGGTGCATGTGCATTTGTAAATGTTACACCTGCCGCAGCTAACCTATCCATATTAGGTGTTATGGCTTGATTGTAACCCAAAGGATTAATAAAATCATTCATATCATCAACAGCAAAAATAATAATATTTGGTTTTTCTGTTGATTGAGCATCAGCTTTAAATGGGTTTTTCGTTTTTGATGAGGATGAACATCCTAAAAATAAGATTAGGCTTAATGTTAAAATTATAAATGTTTGTTGTTTCATAGTATTTTTATAAAATAATTAATTAGCAGGTTCTTTTTTATATAATCTGGGTATTTGAATTTCTGTCATTTCTTTAAGCTCATCCATGCTTTTGTTTATTTTGTATTCATGCATGAGTTCCTTTATTCTTATTTTTAATTGCTCTATAAGATCTTGGTTTTGGGTATTATCATAAATATTATTTAATTCATTAGGATCTTCCTTCAAATCAAATAATTCCCATTCATCCATATCATAATAATAGTGAATCAATTTATATCTATCTGTTCTTATACCATAATGTGGCTGTACATGATGCCAATATGGGTATTCATAATAATGATAATAAACAGCGTCTCTAAATGGCTCTTTATTGTTTTTAAATATTGGCAATAAACTTTTACCCTGTATGTCATCGGGAATGCTGACGCCTGCAGCTTCCAGTAAAGTTGGTGCATAATCTATATTTAGTACTAAATCATTATTAACCGAGCCTGGGGTTATATGTTTTGGGTAACGCATTAACAAAGGCATATGAAATGATTCTTCATACATAAAGCGTTTATCAAACCAACCGTGTTCTCCTAAATAAAAGCCTTGATCGGAGGTATAAATAACGATGGTGTTTTCAGCTAAACCACTTTCATCAAGATAATTAAGCATTTCCCCAACAGCATCATCTACAGCCTTCACACAGCGTAAATAATCTTTAATATAGCGCTGATACTTCCATTCTTTTCGTTCTACGTCAGTCATATTTTTATCAGGAGTCCAAAACTCGCCATCATTATTTCCAAAACTATTCCATGCTATAAGTTCTTCTTCAGATAAACTTTGTGGTGCTTCTATTTTAACATCTTTTCTATTCATATGCCCGTCTATCCGCATCCACGCCTCTTTTGCAGCATTCCTGCCTTCGTAATCATCATTAAAAGTAGTGGGATGTGGAATGGTCAAGCTATCTAGATAATTTTCATATCCCGGTCCAGGTTCCCATGGTCTGTGTGGTGCTTTGAACTGATACATGAGCATAAATGGCTTCTCCTTGCTTCTTTCTTTTTTATCCAATTTAATGCATCTTCTTTTATTACTGTTGTAGAATACTTCCCTTTTGCTGTAATTAAACTATCTCCTGTCAGTCTAAAAACAGGATCGTAATACGAGCCTTGTCCTTCTTTATTAAATAAAACCTTGTAATAATCAAACCCTTTAGGTGATGTTCCTAAATGCCATTTGCCAATAACGGCAGTTTCATATCCTGCCTGTTGCAATAACTTTGGAAAAGTTTGCTGTGAACTATCAAAATCCCCTCCGCCTTCATTCTTAAAAAAGCCATTAACGTGGCTGTATTTTCCTGTAAGGATAGAAGCTCTTGAAGGACCACAAATAGAATTGGTGCAAAACATGTTATTGAAACGGATGCCTTCATTTGCAATACGGTCAATATTAGGAGTGGGGGCTAAATTAGATAAAAAGCCTTGATAAGCACTTATGGCAGATAATGCATGATCATCTGTCATTATAAATAATATGTTTGGCTTCTTAGTTGATTTTTTTGCAGTTACATTGTTTGTCTCTTTACAACCAAATACTAAAACCAATACTAACAGTGCACCTATTTTGAATAATTTATTAAAAGACATGGATTATTTAAATTTAATGAACACGCATTAATTATTTTCTCTAACAGGCATTTCTTTAGAAAAAGGGATTTCCCCACGCAACATTTTTCCTGCCATACCACTTAACCAGAGATAATGGTCTGTTGGCACTTCCTTATCATTAGGTACAAAAATGCTTGTTCCAACAGGAACTGTATGCGAAATTTTAATAATGGCGGTGCCTTCATCAATTTCGTCAAACATGGCGACATACAGCATTTCTGCTCCACTTTCAATAGCACCTGCAATTTGTTTCCAATAAAAAGCCCCTTTATTTCTCGGTATTTTATCGGATACCTCATTCGGTTTCATGTTATACCACGAGAAACCTGGAAAAACTGTTGGCGCATAGAATTTATCATGGGCTTTACTCCATTTAACATCCTCTATAATTTCATTTTGACGGTATGCTTCATAACTCTTCTCATTATATCTTCCAACAAGCCAAGGATGCACCACATCGGCTTGCTCTATAACCTCATGTAATCGTGGGTCGCCATCAGTATCTGAGCCCAATGTTCTCCAACGTGAAGGAATGCCCAAATGAATGGAACAACCTCCATAAACCGGATCGTTCTTAAAAAAGTCCATGATGTCAAATATTTCTGGAATATGTCCAGATTCCCGTGTTCCTGCACCAATGCCCCAAAAAGCAACTAAGGGTTTTTTATTGTGAAAGAGATAGGTGGTTTCGGCACCTTGATTGGTCAGTTTTAAATCGTCAACCAGATGTTTCCAATCTTCAATAACCAACTGGTATTTAGAATCGTCCATACTTCCAAGGTCGTACATCAACGCTATGGCAACACCGTATTTATTGGCTGCTTTAATAGCAGAAGCCAATACTTTATCACTATGGTTTTTACGTTTTTCATCTGTTAATACTGAAAAGAAACGTTGCATAAATACACCGCTCACGCCATATTCTTTCATCCATTTGAAATGTAGATCCACGGTACTTTCATCATAAGAACTGAAAACATACGCAGGAGATCCGTCGGGGAATTTAAAAGGTGTTTTATACTTTACTTTATATTCGTCCATTTCTGGCCAATAATCAATGGTACAGCTTCCATCTTCAAATTTGCCATTTTTGCTATAATGTGTCCACCCCCGGTCTGCTCCATCGCCTTCACAATTAAACCAACCTTGATAACCCGCCATTACCAACCCTTTATAGCTCAAGTACTTACTTGATATGGCATGTTTGGTTTGTGAACCAACAACATTAGGCATAAGTAACAAAACTAATCCACCCAAAATAAAAAGGGTTTTAATACTTCTTTTCGAATTTTCTAATTGCATATTTTCTTTGATGATTTAATTTAAAATTAAGATGGCACTTATTTTGGTTATTCATTCAATATTTTTTTTGAATGACCGTAATTAGTAATAATGAATCATTTTGACGTCATATTGTCCCGATAATTATCGGGATTGTTTCAGCATCTCATCTCATTCAAAATAATTAATGGCTATTCCCTTTTTCAATCATGTCATCTAACGTTTTCTTGAGCTCTTTTACTTTTTCTGGGTATTCTATAGCTACGTTTTTAGTCTGTTGGGGGTCTTCACTTAAATTAAATAATTCCACCTCTTGATTGTGTGGTATAACACCACGTTCTTTTTTAAACCATTCGGGGTCTTCCTCTACGGCACCAGATGGGGCATCCATATATACCCAATCATCCGCACGAATACCCATTTTTCTTTTTGTGTTATGATAAATAATAGGAGGACGGTTAAATTCGTTAGTAGTTGGTTTTAACAAAGAAAGCATGCTAAAACTATCTTCACCAACATTTTCAGGAATTGTATCGCCTACAATTTCAGCAAAAGTGGCCATCATATCCGTTAAGCAAAATGTTGTGTTATTTACCGTGTTGGCTTCTACATTACCTGGCCAGCGGACAATAAATGGTGTACGGTTGCCGCCTTCCCAGGCATCGCGTTTTACACCACGCCATTTACCCAAACTGTAATGTTTAAAATCCTTAATGCGCTCATAAGTATATTTATCGGGTCCGTTATCAGAAGAAAAAATAACAATCGTATTATCCGCAAGCTTTAATTCTTCTAGTTTGTCAAGCATTTTACCAATAAAATAGTCAATTTCATAAACATAATCGCCATAGCGCCCTACCTTAGATTTGCCTTGAAATTGTTCTAAAGGAACATAAGGTGCGTGCGGACCAACAGAATCCCAATAGATAAAAAACGGCTTGCTTTTATCTTGATTGAATTTTGGATTCTCTTTTTTTCCGACATAAACTTCCATGTATTCAATAACCTTATTACCACTGTTAGGTAATAAATTATAAGGGTTTTCTACTTCAAGAGAGGGGTTTAGGGGCAGACTGTTTTCAAAAACAAGTTTGCTATCACTTATGGGATCCATCCCTCGAATGGTATCATGCCCTATTTTAGGATATAAATGAGTGTCTGTCCATGTGTAATCGAAACCAAATAATTGAGGCCCCGAAAGTTTTTTGTTAGGAAAATCATAGGCCTCTTTTGTTCCTGGTTTCTTGCCAGGTTTAACAGCGTCAGAATAGTTATGGCTAAGTCCCCATTTACCCAATTGTGCTGTATTATAACCATTTTTTTTAAGTAAAGAAGCCAATGTAAGCCGACCAGATTCTATACCAACATCGTCAAACTTTCCTCCATTTCCATGTCCATTTGGTCCTCTTCTCCAAGGATAACGCCCCGTTAACAAACCATATCTGCTTGGTCCGCAAATTGGTGCAGCGGTATGCGCATCTGTAAATCTCATACCCTGTTTGGCGAGCTTGTCAATGTTTGGTGTTGGGATTAAAGATTCGGGGTTATAACATTGTGGATCGCCATAGCCCATATCATCCATATATATGAATAATATATTGGGTTTGTCCAACGCGGTCACTTCTTTTTTAGTAGTTAAATCTTTCGAATCCGTTTTCGAAGCATTTTTGCAGCTTGCCAACACAAGAACAAGTAGCAAAGTTGTTAGTTTGGTAACTAGTTTAATTTTCATTCTAATTTTTATTTTTTATAGTTTTATTTTAGTGAATGACAAAAATTTGATAATGTATCGTCAGTCTGAGCGCAGTCGAAGACATTGTAAACATCGTTTTTATAAGCATTTTCAATTGCGCTCAATGCGACACTTTTTTGTTTTTATCGCGTACTCAGAGTTGGATTAAATTCTTATTAATTTGTTTATTAAAACTTTGGTATTTTCGCATTCTTCCCCCACGCTTTATTTGGTAATTCGTCTAAAACAAGTTTTAATGTACCGCCGTCCATAATTTGTTTGTGTGTAATAAACGGACTTGTAATTTCTTGTCCATTAATAAATGCTTTCTGAATGTATTTTTTAGTTCTGCTAGCGCCTTTAGCATGTATGACAAACTTCTTACCATTTTCAAGATTAATAGTCGTTTTTTCAAATACGGGACTTGTAATATCATAAAAAGGTAAGCCAGGGGTTGTAGGGTACAATCCCATTGAGGTAAAAACAACAAAGGCCGTCATGCCGCCACCATCTTCATCTCCTGGAATTCCAAAAATAGTATCCTTAAACCATACATCCAGCAAAAATCGGGTGCGCTTTTGGGTTTTCCATGGCGCTCCAAAATAGTTGTACAAATATGGAATATGAAACGAAGGTTCATTACCCATGGAAAATTGACCAACAAGACCCGTAGAATTTGAGCCGTTTACATAAAACAAATTTCTTTTCATTCCTAGTGGTTCTCTAAACAATTGGTCTAATCTGTTTTCAGCTTCTTTTTTTCCACCGAGCAGTGTTATTAATCCATCAATATCTTGCTGTACATCCCAAGCATAGGTCCAACCGTTATTTTCATCATAATAATCTCTATATCCTGCCCCCCCTGCAGATTTTGGATCAATATCAATCCAATTACCCTTGTCGTCTTTTGGCATAAATAATCTATGTTCGTTATGCCATAATTTTTTATAATCGTTTCCTTTTATTGAAAATTTATTATAATCGTCCTGTTTTCCTAATTCTTTTGCCAATTCACCCAATGCCCAGAAATCGTAACTAATCCCTAATGTTACCGCTACGGCTTGACGTTTTTCAAAATCATCCATCATGGCTATGGTCTCTTTTTCTCCGGGATGAAGCGCCGGAAAATAACCATGCTCGTGATAAAAATCATCAATCTCCAGTTTAGGAGTGCCTTGGCGCCATGGAATAAAAGTAGCTTGAGTCATGTTTTTTTTAATGCCTTCATAAGCTTTTTTAACATCGTAATCTTTTAAACCTTTTCTATAACCATCAATAAACAAGGATCCCGAATGGTATGAGTTCATGCACATGTGGTTGCCGTGCACTTGTGGAAACGTTGGCATCCATCCGCTTTGTTCGTACATTAAGGTGTATGAATTTAGCATATCATTTTGCATTTCGGGAGTTAAAATGGTACGCAATGGATGGGCTGCCCGATAGGTATCCCACACCCAATCATCTGTATAAAATGGGCGATTGCTTTCATGAACTTTTCCATCATAGCCACTATAATATTTTCCGTATTCGTTGATATTAATCATACGCTCATACGTGCGATATAATGCCGTATAAAAAGTACGTTTCTGCGCCTCTGCACCGCCTTCAACTTCTATTTGATTAATCACTTTTTCCCATGCTTTTTTGCCAAATACCACTACATCATCAAATCCTTTAGATGCTAATTCCTTTTCAAAATTTATTTTAGCCTGCTCATGACTTATATAAGAAACGGCATATTTAATATGAACTTCTGAAGGTGCCTCTTTTGGAAAGGATATAGAAAACTTACTGTTAGAAGTATTTCCTATAGTGCCTTTTATTACTTTATTATTAGAGTCTGTAATTATTGCATACACGTAAACTGACATAACACGAGTTACTGGACTTGTTCCCCTAGTGGTATACTTTACTTTTTCAGTAAAAGCAAAAGCATTTTCGTTGTTTAAAAAAGCCGTCATGTCATTAGACCCTTTTATTAATATATTTTTATCTGCACGTTCAGGGAATTCGATTTTGTATATAGCCGATTTATTGGCAGGGGTAAAACTAACCCTGATATCATCATCAATTAAATAGGTACTATATAACCAAGGATGGTATATCTCTAAGTCATGATCTATATTCATTTTCTTATTCCAAGAATCATCAGTTATTGTACCTAATGAAACTTTCATTTGAAATAAACCAGGGCGATTTCGATGCCCCACTATTTGAAGTGGAAATGCCGCTACCTCATCTGAAATGTAATCTGATTTAGCGGGAAACATGCGCAACATTTGATTTGGAAGTTGCATAGTGGGGAAAGTTGGCACTAAAAACCGGGCTACATTTCCAATAGCAGGATCAACGTATTTTGTAAAATCTTCCTGAGCAAAAGACGTTGTTGTAGCATAAAAAGATAGGACTGCAATAATTATAATTTTCTTCATTAAAAAAAATGGATTAAGTATTTTAATTTTTATGCTAATTAAACCGAGAAGCTTAATATTTCATTAATAAAAAAATAATTTTAAGGGTCTGAAATAATTTTCAATGAAAAAAATTAAAATAGAAGAAATAATAGTAAAATCCCGTATTATAGAATTTGTTTTCTAATTTATTCTGATATTTTTAACACGTCTTGTCGTCCTATAAAAAATTTAAACCTACGCCTCTTTTAAAGTCATAATTAGAGAGTTGATTAAAACAAACTTAAAATTAGTTTAATATTAAATACTAATCAAATTTCAAATCTAAAGGACTCATATCAACAAACACATCTCAAAAGAATTACAAAACAGAAAAAATAAGTAGAAAATTTATAAGTTTTAGTACAACACAATTTCGTTTAACCGCAAGTTTATTAAATCTTTAAATAAAATGATAAAACCCCTCGATATAATACCACATCTTATTTAAAATGACCGTAACAAAATACCCTTTTTTACTTTCTATTTCAACATAAAAGAAACCGTAACTGCGGCTATGCTTTATTTTTCTGTTTTCTATAAAGAAAAAAATCATCATTTTTTTTACAGTAATTTTAATCAAAAAATGGTATAAAGTCATTTTTAAAAATTTACCCTTAAGTATTTGTTATCTTCATTTACTATTCCTTTTCCTTCAATGCCACAAAATTATGAGAAACACTATCAGAAGTCACATTCCACAACCGAAACCCTAATGGCCGCTTATCAAAATTTTTACTTGTAGTTTCGCCACTAACCAATTGTATATTTCCAAATTGATTAATTACCGTTTCATGTTTATGCCCTGACAAGTATGCCTTAACCTTATTCTTTTTAAGAAGACTCAAAATTTCTTTGCGAGTATTTAATGGTAAATTAAAATAAACCTCTTTCTCGTCAGGCGTTTTTAAAAATATGGGATAATGCCCAATTACAAAAATGGAAGCATCCTTCTTTCCTAAACTATCTAAAGTATGCTTAAACCACTCATGATGTTTTTCAGATTCATGAGTTACATTAACTTTCCATAACTGAGTGTTGGTAACCATAAATGTTATATCCCTATTTTTAAAAGTGAAATAATCTTTACCTATTACATCCCTATAGTAAGCTAATGTAATATCATTTGGAGTATTCCCCACGTCATGATTTCCTGGAGCTAGGTAACAAGGTATATTAAAACCTTTTAAAATACTTTTAAAATCAGCATAAGAACTATCTGAAGCATGGTGGACCAAATCTCCACAAATCACAGCAAAATCAGGTTCTAATTCATTTATTTGGCTTACCGCTTGTTTAAATGACTTGATATCATGTTCATAACCACCCATACCCAGTTGGGTATCACAAAGTTGTACAAAAGTAAATGGCTCCTGTTCCTTTTTAAAACAAGACAAAGCTGTTAACAGCAAACACAACAAACCAACTAAAAACTTGCCATTCATATAAGCTAATTCTTTGTTTTCCAATTAGTAACTTTTAATATTTTATCGAATATCTCATTATTTTCATAAACCCCTATGAATTGCTCAGCCCCAGGGCCAAAAGCAAAAACAGGAATTAATGTTGCTGAGTGACCGCCATTTGAAAAAGACATACCTACTTCTGTATAATCTCTATATTTTGATCCATCTTTTTTTGTTTTCTCTTTTCCTGAAAGTGTAAACCCTCCTGTTTCATGATCTGAAGTTACAATAACTAAGGTATTTCCATCTTTTTGTGCAAAATCCAAAACCTTCCCAATAGTATTATCAAAATCTATTAATTCAGAAACTAAATAAGGGCCATCATTTTGATGACCACCCCAATCAATCTGAGAACCTTCTGCCATGATAAAAAAACCTTTATTATCTTTTCCTAAAAAATCAATAGCCAAATTAGTAGCTTTTGAAAGAAAATCACCTCTTCCTTCCGACATTTTTGGCATTTCGTTAGGTGCTAGTAAATAACCTGCTTTTTTGTAATTTTTAATACTATTAAAATCATCCAAACCGTTTTTATTTATATAAAAATCTTTAGCTTCTAATCCTTTTATTAAATCATTACTAAAAAAATTTGTTCCCCCAGCTGCAAAAAAATCAACACTTGATTTTACGAGATCTCCCGCTATTTCTTTATTCATTTGTCTACTTGGTTGATGCGCAAAAAAACTAGCAGGTGTGGCGTGAATTATAGAAGAGGTTGCAATGAGGCCTGTTTTAATATTATTATCATGAGCTATTTCAACTAAATTCTTTAAAGCTAAAGAATCATTAGAAACTCCAATGGCACCGTTAAATGTTTTCTCGCCACAAGCAAAAGCTGTTGCTCCTGCTGCCGAGTCTGTAACATCTTGTTTTGAAGATGATGTATTTATGAGTCCAATGTTATCAAATCTAGCGTAGTTTGCTTTTGTATCTTTAAAATAAAATGCAGATGAAATCTGAGACAATCCTGTTCCATCACTAATCAATAAAATTACATTTTTTGGCTTGTTATTCTCCTTGATAGTTTTTACTGAAACACATGAAGTAATTAAAAAAACCAACAGTATTAGCGCATTTGTTTTTAAATTCATTTTATTTAATTTATAAAGTTCGACTAAACCTTTTTCTTTTGAAATTGTAGAATAAATATACTATAGACTATTCTCCTACTTAAATTCACTTAATTTACATAACGCTGAATCATACTTTCATACTATTGACTATTAATAGCTTAACATCAATACAACTAAAATATCTTCTTAATATTTTAATTTACTTCCAATCATTACTTTTTTCTTATGATTAATTGAACTCAATTTATAAACTAAAACTAATCTAAACAAATAAAAAAAATCACTCGTGAATATAATATTTGATTCACTTATGTTTTATAATCAATATTTAATTAAAAATTTTAATCTATTGATGGAGGAGCACTACTAATCGCACTACCCCAATTTTTATTAGCCTTATTCCCCATTATCAATTCCAAAGTTCCTCCATTAGCAATATCATTATGTGAAAACCATGGCTTATCCCAAACTTCCCCATTCAATCTAGCAGATTGTATATACTTATTTTCTGGAGCATAATTTCTTGTGCTTATTGTAAAATCACTTCCATTCTCTAAATGCACTATAGATTTTTCAAAAACAGGGCTACCAATATTATACATTGGTATACCTGGTGTTACTGGATAAAATCCTAATTGAGAAAACACTACAAAAGCTGTCATTCCACCCCCATCTTCATCTCCTGGCACGCCCATTAAATCATCTCTAAACCATTGATCTAATAACGTACGAATCCGTTTCTGAGTTTTCCACGGCTGTCCTGCATAATTATATAAATAAGGAATGTGTAACGAAGGCTCATTTGCCATAGTAAACTGCCCTACGTTTCCGGTTTGGTCCGGCAATTGTGCATAAAAAGCGTATTTACTCCTACCCAAAGGTTCAATAAACATACTATTTAAATTGTCCAAAAAAGAGGCATTTCCACCCATTAGATTTATTAAATCCTTTATGTTATGTTGCACATCCCAACGGTAAGTCCAGCCATTATTTTCGCTATAAAATTTGCGGGCACCCATGCCACCTGAAAATTTATAATCAAAGGGTTCTATGAAATTGCCTTGATCATCTTTAGGATGGAAAAATTCAGTTTCTGGATTGAATAAGTTTTGGTAATTAAAAGAATTCTTAAGAAAATGTTGATATTCTTGATTTTTTCCCAATTCTTTTGCTATTTGGGATAGGCACCATTCGTCATAAGACGTTCCCAAAGTTACTGCCACAGGCTGTCTGCTTTCAAAAACATGCACTTCTGGCACGGTTTCTTCTTCGCCTTCATGTAACGCAGGAAAATAACCTTTTTCTTTATAAAATGCATCCAGCTCTCCTGCCGGTTTTCCAGACCAAGGCGCCAAGGTTTTTTGAGTTATAGCATTTTTACAAGCTTCGTATGCTTTTTCTAAATCAAAGTTTCGCAATCCTTTTTTATAGGCATCAATCACAGAAGCCACACCGTGGTTGGAATTCATTCTGCGGCTATCGCCTGTTACCTCTGGAAATGTAGGCATCCAAAAATGATCCATTTGTTCAGCCATAGTTATAAATGAATTTATAACATTTTCTTCGGTCTTAGGGTCAATCAAAACTCTTAAAGGGTGGTGTGCTCTGTACGAATCCCAAATCCAATCATCTGTGTAGAATGGACGGCCATTATCTTCATGAACGCTATTATCAAAAGCACTGTAATATCTGCCATCCTCTGAAAGACAAACGGGTCTTTCGTAAGTGCGATATAGTGATGTGTAAAACACAGACTTATCTGAGTAATCACCACCTTCAACTTCAATCTTATTTAGAGCATCATTCCAGATTTGACGTGCCGAAGTTTGTAGTGACTTTATGTTTTGAGCTTTAACTTCTCGTTCTAAATTGCGCTTGGCTTGATTTTCATCAATAAATGAAATACCATAACGGATATTTAATTTTTTAATGTTTTTAGGAAATTTTAAAACGACGCAGGCATCTGTTCCTTCAGTACTTGTTTCACCATTTAACAAACTATCTTTAAGTGCAGAGACTGTTTCTGGCTGCTCTTCCAAAACCATATACAAGTAAACTTTTGTGTCATTTTCTATAAGTTGAAATCCTGATAATGCAGAACCATCCCATGCCATAAATCCATTTCTGGAATTGACAATCAAGTAAGCATCTTCATCCTTAGCAAAATCAATTTCATACATCGCCGATTGATGTGACAAACCAAAATTAACGGTGGTTTGTTGTTCATCTAAATAAACTTTATAGGAATAAGGAGTTAATTTTTCATTGTCATAACTATAATCTATTACGGGTTTTAAATCTGCTTCTTCTCCTTGAAAAGGACTAAGATTAAAGGCTGAACTTCCACGATGGCTTGTAATTATTAAAGGTAATCCATTTAATAAATCTGCTGTAAAATCTCGACGTTCTGGATATACACGCAACATACTATTTGGTAAATGCATGGTTGGAAATGTGGGCACTAACAAGTGACTTATGTTTCCTATATAAGGATTTACATAATCGACAGGATCCACTTTATTCTCTTTTTTAGCAGTAACCGAATAGGCCATTAAGCCTAATACAAGGGCCGTTCCTATAAATATCGTATTTCTCCAACTTTTTTTCATCTTTTACTTTATATTTACAAAACAAAAAAATAAATACAAGCAAGAAAATGGGCTTACTTGTATTTAAAATTATGTTATTCAAATTAATTACGTATTGGTTTCGTGCTATTATAAGAATCATCACCATGAAACCAATTAGCTGCTTGACCAGTTAACCACAAATAATAATCAGATTTTAAACCTTCTTCAATGCCTACAAATTTATAGCCATCATTACCTTCAACTACGGGTACTTCATTCTCTCTTTTAACCTTAAAAATGGCAGTTCCTTCATCAACTTCATCAAACATGGCCATATATAAGCTCTGAGCACCACCAGCCTTAGCTCCATCAACTTGTGCCCATAAGAACTCACCTTCTAATCTTGGGATTGAATTAAAATAATTAGGCTCTCTCTTTAAGTTCCCCCATGAAAAACCAGGAAAAACTAAAGGCACATAATCTACATCGTTCTCTGCAGCCCATTGTACGTCTCCAGCCACTTTACTTACATTTCTGTAACTAGTAGGTGAATTGTAACGTCCTACAGCCCAAGGCATAATCATATCTACTTTTCTGATTATATCGTGTAATTCTGGACCAGGCTCAGTATCATTAGTTTGTTCTCTCCAATAGTATGGTACACCAAGCATGATAGAAACCTTATCATCATTAGGTCCTTTTAAATTATCTACAAGTTTATCAACATCTTCAGTACTATAATCTCTATCTCCATCAAAACCAACACCCCATATAGACATCATAGGTTTACCGTTATGCCATAAATAGGTTGGATTTTCAATATTATTATTTAGTCTAAATTTACGTACTAATTCATTCCAATCCTCTTGTAATAAAGGAATCCTATCACTATTGCTTCCACTTAAATCATACATGACACTAATTGCTCTCCCATACTTTTTTGCTGCTTTTAAAGCATGTCGTAACACCCTATCAAAATGACGTTTACCATTTTCATTATCAATTACTTCAGCTAAAAACCGTTGCATGTGTACACCATCGATATTGTTTTCTTGCATCCATCTAAAATGTGTATCAACAGTTTGTTCATCAAAAGAACTAAAAAGAAACGTATCCGAACCATCAGGATTTTTATAAGGCGTTATATATTTATTTTCATATTCAGTCATATCTGGCCACATATCTATTGAACTACATGAGTTTGTAAAACCACCACATGCGCCATTTCGATAGTGATACCATCCTCTATTAGAGTCATCGCCTTCAGCCGCAAACCAACCTTGGTAGCCAGCCATAACTAAACCATTATAAGATTTGTATACGCTGTCCTCTGGATCGTAAACGGTATCATCTTCAAGAACATAACCAGGTGCAACGAACATTGCACTTTCCACACCGTTAGGTTTATCGCACGACGTATTGATTACCAAAAGAGGAACAATCATTAGAAAATAATAAAATTTTAATTTCAAATTTTTCATGTATTTTTATTTATTTTTATTTTTTTAGAATACCGAAAATTGACTAATTATTGAGTGACTTTAACTGAAAATTTTTCGAATTTAATATCAGTATCTAGAAACACCAATGAGTCATTAACTTGATAAGATTGACCACGATCTTCAAAAGTATAGTCAAGATAAATAGTTCTGTGTCTTTTACCATTGTAACTCTCAGCTCTTTGATCAGCTTTTGAATAATAAATACCTGTTCCGCTAATTATATCTGTTGTACCATCAAATGATCTCACTGTAACATCATTATTAGCTTCATCAAAAGTTAAAACCATAGAATACTGTTCACCCCTTCTTTCCTCATATCGACCACCACCAGCAACTTTATCAGTTTTACTTTGAGTTAAAGAAGCCGTACTTAACTTTATTCCAATATTATCATCAAGAAAACGTGTACTATAGCTAATGGTATCTTTTGGTGCAGTAGGATCAGTTATGTTAACACTTCTTCCACGATACAAATAAGCACCATGAGTTGGATTTATATATTTAACACCAAAAAGCACATAATCTTTTGGCTCTTGGCCCGAAAGCCAATCTGAACTAACACGTCGATCTGGATTAACCACACCACCAGCAGGAAATCCTTGAAGAATTGAATCTGCTCTTTTTACCGCAGTCATTTTAACAGGAATTACATAATGCAAGCCAGTTGTTAAAGGATCTGCAAAAAAAGCATCTGTTAAATCAACCCGCATTTTCCCAATAAAACTACCTGCTGGAATTGTTATTTTATCGAATGTTGCATTATAATAACTTGGAGGTAATATTTCAAGAAGATTATCATCACCGTCTGTTATATTAAGGGCTAAATCTGAAGCTAACTCAACATCTATCTCTATATCTGCAGTGTTTTTATAAGCACCGCCCATAGTAGCACCTATACTAAAAGCACGTTCTATATCAATAGAATTATCACCTATTACCTCATCACCAAGCATAATTGTTCTTATAGGTGTTTGGAAAGGGAAATACACAGATTGAAATTCGAAATCATCAAATTCAATATCAGTATTAGTGCAGCTTACTATGGCTATAATTAAGCCCAGTATTATATATATTTTTTCATTTTAATAGTTTTTATTTTAATAGTTTTCTTATTCATATGTTAATTATTGCCATCCTTGATTTTGAACAATGTCATACTTAAGTGTTTCATTAAATGGAATTGGTCCATAAATTTGAAAATCTGAGAAATTTCTACCTTCAACTTCAATATATTCATAATCTAATTCGCCTCCGTTATTTGTAACAATTACACCACTTACTGGATTTTTCATAAGGGACGTTAAATTCCATCTACGTATATCCCAGAAACGTTGTTTTTCAAAACACAATTCAAGTCTGCGCTCATTACGAATCAAGTTCGTCATTTCTGCTGTACTTAAACCATTAACATATGCTGTAGACGTGATACCTGCTCTATCACGAATAGCATTAATAACTGCCCGCGCACTGTAACCTCCAATAATAGCATCTGGTCCACCAACTTCATTAGCAGCTTCAGCAAACATAAGTAGTGCATCAGTATAACGCGCGTAGGTATAATACCGAATACCTGAAGAATTAATTCCAGGAGCTAAATTCACAACCTTTACGTTCATAAACTTCTTTAAATAATAGCCTGTTTTAGTAGCATCTAAATTTTGACTTCCAAGAGCATCTTGAGATCCCACAACTGTATTTAATGGTTCATTTCTGTATTGAGAACCTTGATACATAATGTATTCAGATAATCTGGGATCTCTACCAGAATAAGGGTCATTAGAATTAATTTTATCCGCAGGTGTTGGTGTACCATCTACAAGAGGAAATGCGTTTACTAATTCTTGTGTAGGATTGGTTAAACCTCTACCAAATTGCGAAGGTGGAAAATTAGTACGTTCCCAGCCATTTTCTCCTGTTTGACGAAAAGAATACCACATGACATCTGCATGAACGTTATTTGTTCCAGGGACTACTGCTTCGTTATAAAATTTAGTTTTGGTTCTACCAAAATCACTACTTGAAATTCCATTATTATCATCCATAAGACCAACAGCAGCTTCTGCAGCCATTTGATAAGTATAGGTGCCATCTGAATAGGCTGGGCTAGCAGCATATAATAAAGCCTTAGTTTTTATTAATCTAGCAACATGACCATTAATCCTATTGGTATTTCTTTCCCCAATAGCTTGGTCTGCATCTGCATCACCAGTAGGTAGCCATCTACCGGGTAGTGCTTCAATAGCACGGTCACAATCATCGATAATAAATTTTATAGTTTCGTTGAAGGTTGCACGTGGTATTTCATATTCCGGAGAATTTTCTAATACTCTGTCTACTATGGGCACACCAAGTAACTGACCATTCTTACCACGGCCAGCATGTGCTTGCAATAGATGAAAATAATTCCAAGCTCTTAAAGCATAAGCTTCGCCTCTTAATTTCTCATCAAAAAGTGCCGAAGTAGTTTCGTTTCTTGGAAACCAATCAATCCCTTCCATTTCCTCTAAAAATGAATGGATGTAAAATATGCTTTCATAAGAACTATTCCATACACTAAAAGGATTTGCAACCGAAGTCCAACCACCTTGCACCACAGCTTTTACACCACTACCAGGGTCATTATTTACAGCATCATCAGAGGCGTAAGCCAATGTAAAATTATCATGAGACGCTGGCACTTTACGATATGCATTTATCAAAAGTCCTTCTACAAACGTTACAGTGTTCCTAACATCTTCTATAGAAAATATATTTTCATCCTCAGGTTCTAAAACATCACAAGAATTGAACACCCCAAGTATTACTGTTAAGATTAATATCAAATATTTTTTATTTTTCATTCTGTTTTTAGTTTAATTGATTAAAATGAGGCTACTAAACCCAATGTAAGACTACTAGTTCTTGGAGCACCTCCAATACTAATTTCGGTGTACTCCTTATTTGCTCCTAAAATCAAAACATTATTTGCTCTTACAAAAACTCTTGAATTTCTAAGTGCCGACGTTTCCTTTAAACCTTCAAACTTATAAGTAAGTTGCATTGTAGGTATAGTAAAAGTATCGTTTTTAAAAATCCAAAAATCTGAATCCCTATTATTATTGTCAATATTATTAGTAGATAGTCTTGGATGCAAAGCATTTACATTTTTATTATTTGGACCATAAGCTAAATTAGCTTGGTTTGAATATTTTGAATTACCATCTACACGGAAATAAGATCCACTGCGGAAATTGCTATCGCCACTAGTTCCAATTCCGAGCATATAAAACTCGAAATTCTGAAAATGAAAATCTACATATAAACTGTACTGTGTACGAAGTCCGTGACCAATAATACGTTGATCAAGATTATTAATAATACCATCATCGTTTTGATCCAAATACTTTATATCTCCGGGTTGTATATCTCCAAAATCAGGTTTAGGTAGTCCATCTACTAGTACAAGGTTTCCATTAATACTTCTGGTAAAATCATTTTCAGCATAAAGCCCATCAGATTTTAAACCCCACACGGCATCTGAAGCTGTTCCTTCTCTCAGAAGTGCTCTGTCAACACCTTGATAAAATGGCTCTTCTCTCTTTGTCCATTGAGGATTAATGTAAAGCATGTTTCCACCTACAGTCATAGTTACATCAGAAGTAGGTTTAAACTGGTAACTTAACCCTAGCTCTATACCTTGGGTTTGCGTACTGTTAAAATTTTCGATTATTCTATTATCATAACCTAAAAGTTCTGGAGTACTAAAATTCATCTGCGTAAGATTGTCCAAAGATTCACTATTAAAATAGCCCAATTGTAAACTCATAGCTTTATCAAAAAATAAACCATCCATTCCTAAAGTAAAATCCCTTCTTTTCTGCAATACTATATCATTTGCAGCGGTAGTTAAAGTGGTTTCATTATTCCTACCAGCCCCATTAAAATATGTAAGGCTTCCACCCTGTCTAAACGTATTTTTATATAAAAAATAATCATCTTGAAAGTTTGTCCAATTATCATTTTTAGAAACACCATAGGATGTTCTAATTTTTAAGTAGTCAATAAATGACGTTTTTGGCATGAAATTTTCTTCAGATATCACCCAAGCAGATCCAGCAGAAAACGCCGGTTCTATGCGCTTATTCTCACTAAGACGTCTGCTTCCTACTCCTACTAAACTTAGTTCAACTATATATTTTTTATCAAACATATAATTTGTTGTTAATGCTGTATTAAAAAACACCTGATTTTGTAAATTTTCTTCAACAGACACAATATCTGTATTTACTAGACCTGTTGCAGAAATAGCGTGTTTACCAAAAGTCCTGTCATAATTTAAAGTTCCATAATACGTTGTTTGTCTAAAAAATTCAGAATTATTTTCATCAATATTAAACCTGTTAGCTTCCACATCCTGATTAAATTCCGAAACGTCAACAACATTGCCTTCAGCACTAAATATAGGCTGGTACACTTTATATTGAGGATCTTGACGCGTAAAAATACTGTTGAAAAAATTCATTCCACCATAAAATTTACCAGAAAGCCCTGGAGTAATCCCTCTTAAATCAATATCAAGTTTAATACCAAATTGCACCTCACGATCCATAAGTTTTCTCTTTCCATTACGTGTAAACTCACCATAAACGTTATCTAAAAATGTTGAGTTACCACCTAATAATTGACCATCAACTAGTTTAGCCCTACCAAGAATACTCTCTCTAAGTACATCATCGTTAATTAAATTTGGATCCCATAACACTGGATAATTATTTGGCAATTCATTACTAGCAAATCCCCAAATACTATTAGCCTGAGGCCTTGTGTTGAATTGAAATCTACCTGTGGTATTTACACTCATTTCTATATAATCATTCACTTTAAAATCAAGATTACCTCTAAAGTTCAAACGATTTGTATTGTCTGATTGTGGTGTATTAAGCCATCCATTATTATTTGTCCATTCTGTATTGGCATAATAGCGTACATTCTCGCTTCCACCCCTTACATCTGCAAATATGTTTATGTCTCTTGTACTCTCTTTTATGTATCTATCTGAATAAAAATCATTATCAGGATACCGCGCTGGATTTTCACCACTTCTAGTAGCGTTAATAGCTTCCTGAGAGTATCTAGGCACAAAATCATCGGGATCTGCATATTGACCATCATTAAATAATGCCTCATTGAAACGGCTCATATAATCTGCAGCATTCAAATAGTTTGGCAATGCTCTTGGCTCAGAATATCGATATTGCGCTGACACTCTTACCTCATGCGTACCTGCTTTTCCTCGGTTGGTTGTTACCACAATGATACCATTATCTGCCTGAGCTCCAAACATGGAAGTTGATAAGGCATCTTTGTAAATTACAATACTATCAACTTCTAGCATATTCATACTATTTATATAGAATGAGCTTTGACGAACTCCATCTACTAAAATTGTAGCACCTCCATTACCCCAGATATTGGTTCCTCCAAAAACACCGGGAACTTTACCGTTTATAGCCTCACCTACTGAGTTGACCTGATCTCGTTTAAGTTCCTGTTGTACATCTATAATAACTACAGAACCTGCTTTTTGCCGTTGTGTAATAGTATTAAAGGCTTGTTTTATTTCTTTATCGTAAAGCGGTATTTCTACCTGTTTAACCGCAATACTATCTTGTGCATATACCCCATGTGATAATACAAAAAACAGTAATGTATAGATAATTTTACTAATTATTTTTTTAATCATAATATTAGTTAATTGGTTTATTTAGTTAAGTTTACCATCCTGGGTTTTGTGGGAAATCAAGAGAAAACCTTGTTATAGAAACAGGAAAAGGCAACAAATAATGTTGATTTTTAAACACATAAGGTTGATTATCTTCACGTCTTACAGAATTATCGTCAATAGTATTAGTGTTACCACTAGCAAGGTCAAATCTTAAAGATTGAATTTGAATACCGTCTTTTAATCCAGCTCTTTTCCATCGTCTAATATCAAACCAGTACACACCCTCATAAGCTAATTCTACATTTCTTTCATTACGATATAACAACCTAAATGGAGAATCTGTAGATAACTCACAACTTCTAGGTAGCGGATTTCCAGCGTAAAAAGGTAGGACTGTTGCTACATCTGGCTGACCAGCTCTACGTCTTACTATATTTACAGCATCTTCTGCGCTCATACTTGATCCTAGTGCTGATGCCGTATAACTTCCTGTGCTTTCATATACAGCCTCTGCATAAGTCAAGTAAATATCTGATAAACGTAAAAGTGGCGTAGAATAAGATGCTTGTTTAGGGTTTGTTCTAGTCACACCCTCATCTAAATATTTCCGCATCGCATTACTATTCTTTGTATCATCTTCCTTCATCTTAGCATCAGAAAGGTTAAGCGTTACATTATCTATTCTATCATTGTGAACATAAAATGTAAAACGGAATCGTTTGTCTCTATCATCCCACCTTCTTAATGGGTCATCATCATAATCTAAACTATATCGTGAACCGTCACTCATTTCAAATTTATCGAGATACATTTGAGAACCAGAAGCTGCTTGCTGCCCTGTTAATTGTCTAATACTATGACTTCTAGCAGCCGATTGACTTACCGGGTTAGGTCCAGTTACTTGAAAAGGTCTGCTAAATAATACTTCTTGAGTTCCAGGTTGTACGCCGTTTGAAGTTGTAAAAACTTGTCTGTAGTTTTCCCAAGGTGTTAAACCATCAGCATTTACAACTGGCATCCCTTCTGGCTGGCGCCCAATAATACTTTTTGCTAAATTAATAGTCTCTATACAAGCCTGTGCAGACCTATCTAGTAGTTCGGTGTTATAAGATAATGACCCTGTAGCTTCTTCATTAAATAAAGGGCTTGCAGAAAATTGTAGCGTTTTAGCTTTAAAACCAAGACACACAACACTTGTAGGACGACCGTAATTTTGATTAGGTGTAGGCCAAACACTAGGTAATAATGTAGAAGCTTCTTGAAAATCTTCAGCAATTCTTTCAAAACAGGCTTGTGTATTTCTGTAAGTCTTACCATCTTTCTCGTAAGTCCAATAACGTTGCATATTCTGATTTTCAGAAGAAATCACTTCATCAATATAAGGCATTGATCCAAAACCTCTTATAATCTCATAATAATAATACCCTCTAAAAAATAAAGCCTGCCCCTTTATCCAGTTTTTTTGTTCCTGTGTTAATTGAGTTTCACGCTCAGACTCCAATTGCATTAAACACATATTTGCAACACGTATGTTTTCAAAAAATCTTAGATAAAGCCCACCTAGAAATAATTGAGATTCTGCCGCAGGGTAAATACCTCGGTTTTCTACAATATACCCATAATTACCTCTGTTTGCTTGATCTACACTTTGCCCTTCTGGTGATAGTGCTTCTCCTCCAACAGAGTGTGATGCCCTAGCACCATGCCTGTTATAATCTACTATGTTTCTCAACAAGATATCTTGAAACCCTTGAAAATTCAAATATTCTCCAAAAATTTGATCTTCAGTAATTGCCGCTTCTGGAGGAATGTCTAAATATTCCTCACAACCAAAAATTAAAAGCATTAGCCCTAAAGCTAAACGTGGTATATTTATAACCTGTTTCATTTTATTTAATATTTTAATTTTTTTATCATTTCTTTTTTTTAAAACTGAGCATTCAAACCTATATTTACTTGCCTTCTAGTAGGATAGTTTTTTCCTGGTCTATCTAAACCAACACCATCATCAGGCATATTAGTAATGAGGAATAAATTTCTTCCATTTACATAAAACTTAAAGTTTGACATCCCTAAAGGTTTAACCCATTTTTGAGGTAATGAATATCCTATTTGTGCAGATTGTAATCTTATAAAAGACCCATCTTTTTCATGAAACTCACCAGTAGGTGTGTACAATTTAGAATCTAACGAAAGTGCCGGGAAACCTGGATTACTGTTATTGTATTCAGGAGACCATGTCTCACCAATTAAAAAATCAGGAAGAAATAAATTGTCTGCTAAAAACACAGAAGGCTGTACGCGACGTGTTGCATTGTAAGCACCCGCAAAAAGAATAGTTAAATCAAAGCCCTTAAAATCACCACCAAATGAAAAACCAAAGTTGTTTTGTGGATATGTTGGGTAACCATAAGCTGGATTATCATAAGCCCCATCATATCTTCCATCAGAATTAAAGTCTATTAAAGCTATATCTCCTGGTAATATGTTTTCATTAGCAACATCATTAGGCCCTCCAGTATAACTATACAAATCATCCCAGCTGTTTATAAAACCTGCTCTTAAAGGAGAAAATGTTTGATCTATAGGAAATCCTTCTGGTCGTTGATGTGGTAATGTTAATTCTGTAGATTCTCTAAATATTACTTCACTTCTAGCTACAGCCCAATTGGCAGAGACCCAATAATTAAGTTCGTTATTTATTGTATTTCTATAGGTTATTAAAACTTCTGCACCGTGAGATTTTGCTCGCCCAACATTTGCAGCAGGCGCTGGTCTACCAAAAAGTGGTGGCACAGTATTTTGTCTTTCATTTGCTCCAAGAAGCATATCTTCTCTTTCTTCTTTAAAAAGCTCAACAGTCAAGTTCAGTTTATTATTAAAAGCTGCAAAATCGAATCCAAGGTTTTGCTTAACAGCTATTTCCCAACGTAAATTAGGGTTTCCAGGGTTTCCTTCCTCATACCTTCTATTTGGGTCATTAACGGTATACCCATCAGGATAACCATAATAACCTTCATCTAAATTATTACCACCCCATCCCCAAAATTCATACAGAGTTAAATACGGCCAAGTACTGCCTGTATCAACTCTATCATTACCTACGGTACCATAGGAATATCTTACTTTTAATCGATCTAACCAATCTACATCTTTTAAAAAGTTTTCTTCAGATATCATCCAACCTACAGCTCCCGATGAGAAAAAATCAAATCTAAAACCAGGACCAAACTTTTCTGAACCATTATAAGAACCGTTTACTTCTATAAAATATTTACTGTCAAAATCATAGGTTACACGTCCAACCCAATCTTCTCTCTTTTCAGGAAAATTACTACCTCTTTCACGAAATTGACGACTGAACATGGCCAATCCTGTAAAACTATGTTTATCAAAAGACCTATTATATCTTAAGGCTGCTTCATAATACAAATTACGTTGAGCTTGGCCAATAAAACTACCTCCACGAACAGTCTCAGCATCATATGTATTAGGTTCTTTTATAAAACCAAACCCTGCAACTCCCGCATTAGCTGGGTCTTCAAATGCTGTAAAGTCACTTACTGTTCTACCATCTTCTAGAACGGTATATTCTCCTAAATCAAAATCATAAGAACCTCCTAAAAGATAGTAATCCTTACCAATTATTTTGGTTGTATTTCCACTATCATTTACTTCTTTTCCTCGGGTTCTAAAGGTATTATCATACGCTAAACGTCCAGTAAACTGTAAGCCTTTAGTAATCACTTCCAATTCTTGTGTTAAAACATAATCCATATTTATAGTTGTAACCGGATTTGATTCTACACCATTAAAATTAAGCTCAAAGTAAGGGTTTGAAGTTCTAAATCGCGCATCACGAGTTCCATATACACCGTCTTCATATTGAAGTATTGGAGAGTCACCAGAATATTGAGAGGTACCAGAAAATAAGCCTTCTCTTGCATTTGGTGGTGGCGAGGTGGTTACACCATAAATACCATTAAAATTTGCTGCTAATTTTGTAGATTTAGATAATTGAAAATCAAAATTTGATCTAACATTAATTCTATCATAAGAATATGCTGGAACGTATCCCTGACCAACATCTTCAGTCTTTAATAAATCACCAACATGGTTATAACTTGCCGAAGCAAAATACTGAACCTTTTCAGACCCTCCTGAAGCCGTAGCGTTAACACGGTAAGATTGAGCAAAATCCTTATATAATAAATCTTGCCAATTTATATTTTGGTACGCATAAGGATATGTACCATCTCTATAATAGCCAATTTCTTCATCAGATAAATAAATTTCATTAAAAAGTCCTTGATTAAATCGTCTGGTGCGTTCTAGAGCAATATTTCTAGCTGTAGCACTTTCTGGCACATTCACAGTTTCTATTTGATCTGAAGGTGTTTCAAAAGACATTTCTGCCTGAATACTAAATTTTGATTTTCCTGCTTTACCACGTTTAGTAGTAATAAGTATCACACCATTACCCCCTTTTACACCAAATACTGCTGTAGCTGAGGCATCCTTTAATACGGATATACTCTCAACCTCACTAACGTCAATATTATTCATATCTCGTTCCACACCATCAACTAAAATTAATGGTCCAGAATTATTCCATGTTGTTTTACCACGAATTAAAATTTCTGATTGTTTAGAAAATTTACTTGGCGTTTGTGAATCAGCCCCTGGCATTCCAGAAACAGAAAGCACAGATAGACCAGGAATTTGTCCTGTTAGTGCATCCGTTAAATTTGATATATTTCCTTGTACTGTAAGATCGTCTCCTTTAATTACACCAATAGCTCCTACAACGCTTTCTTTCTTCTGAGTACCGTAACCTACTACGACTATCTCTCCTAGTGCCTCAACATCAGGCTCCATAGCAATATTAATTTCGGTTCTTGTTCCAATTTCAACCTCTTGACGTTTATACCCCAAGTACGAAAGTTCTAAAGTAACATCACTTTCTTTTAATGGTAACACATAAATACCGTCAAAATCAGTCTGAGCACCACGCTGTGTGCCTTTAACAGCAACTGTTACTCCTGGTAACGGTATATTAGATTCATCAACAACTTGCCCAGTTACATATCTATCTTGCCCTAAGACATCATGCATAGACAAGATGGATAGAAGTACGAAAAGATAAAACATGACCCCTTTCGGTTTTTTATTCTTTACATGTAGAAGCTTTTTTAAAAATTTATTTTGTTTCATAAAATAAGTATTCATTTAATTAATTTAGTTTTATTGAACGTTAGTTTATAAATTACAGCTACCAGCTTTAAAGGGTACCCTAATTTTAATAGAGCGAATATAGCTTACTGTTATTAATTAGGAAATAATTAACACTTAATATGAACTTAATTTTAAATTAATTTTAAATTAGAAATAAATGATTTTACTATTTCTTACCAATAGCGTCCTAAATAAATTTAGAACTCTAAAATTTCAACCATTTCATTGACTCTCGTGGCTGAAATGATTATTTTTCAAAATAGCATCCCCTGTATTAATTTTGGAGGAGGTTCAATATGTTCTTCGAATGGTTTATTTAGCCACTTTTGAAGATCTATTTTAACAAATAAGTTTATTGAGTTATTAATTTAACTACTATATAATCTGTTTGTGGTATAGCGGTTTATTGTTTACCATCTTGATGATTAGATTATTGAATATGACTCTTTAGATTGTAAGCGATTAATTCTGTAACAAAACTCATCAAAATATTTTTGAATATGCTTTTTACTAACATGTGTTGGCATTGTTCTTAACCATGATTTTGTTTGATGAATTATAATATGTAACGTTTTAAAACTCTTCCCTTTGTTACTTTTAACTTGAGTAATATCGTACACTTTTTTTAATGGTTCATAACCTCTCCATTTATCCGTAAATATTTTTGCAGTTGTATTAATATGCTCTTCAAAAATTGGTGTTAAAGATTTACAAGAGTAGTCATCTATTGATTTTATATAGACTCGCTTAACTCTTTGTTTATATGTTAACTCAACTGCTATAAATGCTTTTTTCTTTTTAGAGTCATAACTTCTACCTTGCTTACCTTCTTCTTTTCCTCCAACGGTAAACTCATCTACATGTACTAGTTCTGATAAAGGATATTTCTGACTGATTTCCAACGCTGTTCGTACTTTTTGCATATAAAACCAAGAGGTTGTTTGACTTATTCCATAGCGCTTTCCTACTTGAACACTTGATAAGCTTTTACTACTTGTACTCATTTCAAAAACAATACAAAATGCTTTTTGTAAGCCAAACTTAACATTATAAAATAAGGTGTTTGCCGTGGAACCTTCCACATATTGACAGCCATAACAATGGTATTTGTAATCTTGCTTTAGACAACCCTTTTCGCTGACACATTTCATGCACTTAAAACCATCTTGCCATTTTATTTTTGCCAAATAAGCTTTACATGCATCATCGTCTGGCAATTCTTTTACAAAGTTTAGTATGTTTTGTCCTTTAAATTCTTTCATAGTACTATATTTACCAGAACAAGGTACATAATTTAAGACCGTTGCAAAAAGCGAACTTAATTATTTTTACTTTTTAGAGTTCCCTTTTTTTTAGCTAAAACATCGATTATGCTATTTTTTTTCTATTTTAAGTGAGTAAATGCCTTTTTTAGGCTTCATTTTTCCTTAATTTTTACAATTAGACGCAAATATCCCTGGACTTCGATATAAATTGTAGCATATTGCCTCCATCAAATTTTGTGTATGCATTTTTTTCATCCCTCTATATCTTGCAATTCCACCTTTAAACCATAATTTTATTCCTCCAAAAGTACGTTCTACTTTAAACCTTGTTTTTCCTATTAATTTATTGAATCTAGTTTCCCATTTTGTTAACGGTTTATTTTTTACCGCCTTTTTAAGGATATGATTCTTTAAATTACGCTTCTTTAAAATCGCAACATTTTTCTTTGATTGGTACCCTTTATCAGCCTTTAGAGGGATGCCTTTTGGTAATGCTACATTTACAGTTTCTAGAACTTCCTCCAAATTTGCAATCTCATTTTTGCTGGCAGTTGTGGTTAGTACTCCTAGAACAAGTCCTTCGTTATCCGTTACATGATGCTTTTTAAACCCAAAATGGTACTTTCCTCTTTTCTTTAACCAAGTACCCTCTTTATCGACACTATCTGGATATTCTTTGTGTACTTCTACTTGGTCTGCACAGCGGTCTTCGGTTACCTTAAAATTTGTTTTTCCTTTTGGTCTAAGTGGCGTATCTATTACACTAGCGTCTATTATTAAACCTGTTTTTACAATGATATTATGTGCTTCTAGCTGTTTGTTTATGGAGGTAAATAATTTTTCGAAGGTTTGTGTTTTGGTTAATGCGGTTCTAAACCTACTTAAAGTACTATGATCTGGAGCAACCTGTTCAATGGTCATCCCACAAAAATAACTAAAGGAAAGACTGTCATTTATTCGGTCTTCAACTTCATAATCGCTTAAACCATACCAACTTTGTAAAAGACACATTTTAAAAAGTAATGTCCCATCATAAGAAGGCTTGCCAGTGGCACTTTTTCCTTTTAAATAATCATTATTTATTAGGATAGAGATCGTATCCCAATCGATAAGGGTGTTTATTTGGGTGAAAAATGTCTTTTTAATTTTTCTTGCTCGTAAATCGCAAATGCTATCGGCTAAAGTTGGTTGTTTTTGTATTTTCATACACTAAATTTACAACTTAATATACTTACAATCAAATATTTAACATAAATAATTACGTGTTATTTTTGTGCTTTTTATTAGGTACTTCCTTGCAACGGTCTTAAGTTATATTAATAACTCAATAAGTTTAATTTAATAAAAGCAACCAAGTTTGATAGATACCAGTCAAATTTAAACTGAGCTTTTACTGCCTTATGAATCAATATTGTTATTAAAGCCGTCCAAATTTGAATCATTACTGCATTTTCAGATGTTCCGATAAATGATTTGATATGAAGCAATTGATTAATATCTCTAAAAAATATTTCAACCTGCCATCTACTTTTGTATAATTCACTGATTGTATTTGGTGACCATTTAAATTGATTGGTTATTAATTCAATAATTTGTTCGTTTTCTTGATCCCAAACAGATACTCTTCTTAATTTATTTGGAAATTTAGTTTTGGATGCTTGATCTTTTAATTCTATTATTTCATCTTTCATTATGTGTTGATGCAAGTTCTCTGGCAGTCCTTTTTCTTGGATTGTAACATATTGTAAGTTCTCTTTGTGTCGAATTACGAAAAAGACACCTTTGCTGTCCCAAACATTTAAAAGTGAAAAATCATTGTAAAAACAATCTGCAACGATAACGCTACCTTTTAACAACGTTACATCATAAGCCCCCTTATTATCAGCTGTCTTACCATTGGTACTGTTTACATAAGCAGGTAGATTACCGTCAAAATCGAGGAGTGTATGCATTTAACCCCTCCTTTTGAAGTTTTATATCTTGCCCAATCAAAGATGCTTAAACACAAATTAATTGCGGTAGAATCCAACAAGAATATTTTTAATTTACTTTTGAATTTTACCTGCTTAAATTTAGGATGCTGTCCTAAACTTTGAAGTAACTGAAAATAGTATTCTTTGAACAGGTTGCAATCTCTATTTTTATTCTGGTAACTGATTGATGATTTTGAAGGTGCTTTATTAACTCCCAAGTGATTTAAATTTCCAGTGGCAGAACGAAGTCCATTACTTATATCTCGAACAGATTGACTTTTGGCAAATTGACAAAATAACATCGAAACTAAATGATTCCAACTGTTGTAACCTTTACAATGCTTATCTGTTTGTTTATGCTTCACTAATTTATTGAATTTACAACGGTCTAATTTTGATATTACTTGGGAAAACCGAGCTATATTTGACATAAGAGAGCGTTTTTTGTTGTGCAACTCAAAGATAATTTGAGATACAGGATTCTCTCTCTTAATTTTAACTTTTTTATTAAACGTTTAGCACGCTATTGATTTCCTACAAACTTAGCATCAAACAAACTTATAATCAAACCCGTTGTGCATTTAAACAATATTGACTTTTAAATTGTTTATATTCCTATTAAAGACAAATTTGTTAATGTATTGAATGATAGTTAATGCTGTTAATTTTGAGAGAATCCTTGTCTTAAAACCTTCAAAAGTTTTCGCATAATTATTCCGTATTTTAAACTGGTCACAAAGTTGAGAAAACAAGGTCTCAATTCGTTTTCTTTTCTTCCTAAAAATATACGTTTGTTTTTTGTAATTCTGTTGATTTTTACGCATTGGAACTTCTAATTTAATTTGTTTACTCTCAAATAAATCTAACTGATAGTCAGCACTTAGGTATCCTTTGTCCCCTAAAACCACACAGTTATTAAACTGATTTTTAATGTCTTTTAAATAATGAATATCATGTACAGAAGCTTTGCTAATATCAAAACTTTTAAACACGCCATCAATAGAACAAACAGCATGTATTTTATAGCCATAATAATGCATGTTTTGACTAGCACAATAACCTCTATTTGGGGCTGAATAAAAGTACTCCTTACAAACTTTACTTCTCCCGCTTCTTGAGAGTTTTACAATCTCCAAAGGCATACTATCTACTACATAATAGTTTTCAAACTCCGTGAATTTATTGGAGAGTTGAGTTCTTATAAATTCAATGGCAAAAAATAATTTTCGCTTCCGTTTATTGTAAACTGATCGCTCTATTTTAGCAAACAAATATTCTGGAATATCCCGAAACAACTGACACTCAATGTCTATACCCATATATTCTGCTGCTAAATTCATAGCGATTAATTCAATGTCTTTTAGTTTTGGTTTCCTGTTTTGACGTAAAAATTGTTCCTTTTCTGTAATTGTGGCTAAGACTTCTAAAATTTTATTGTAATTTGCTCTAAAGTTATTCATCGTATTTAATCGATTGATTGTCAATTAAATATACGACTTTTAATAGTCAAATGAATAACTTTTTTTAACTATTTATAATGCACAACGGGTAATCAAATTTGATTTAATCATGATTTTTAAAGCACCTTATTGCTTTAAGAATAAAATATAATTATATTGCAGCCAATTAATATGAAAAAATTAAGACACTAACATGAGAAGAATGAGAAAACCGCTATTATTGCTGATTTTTACATTAGCTCAAATTGCATTTGGTCAAGATTCCTTAGATGAAGGACTGTTTTTTTATGCTTCTGAAGTAAATCAAGATCAAAGAACCTCTTTAAACCTTAATCCAACAGAATCTTTTCATTTTAGAGAAAAGTTTAGCTTAGAATTTGAGGTGAATTTTCGTACTCCAGTTGTTAGGCCGTATGGAAATATCTTCAAAATTATTTGTAATGACCATGTAAATATAGATATGGTTGCCAATTTGAGCAGTGAAGAAGACAACTTCTGGCTATCCATAAAAGATAAGATTTTGTTTAAATATAAATGGTCTGACCTACATAAAGGTGACTATAATAAATGGATGAAATTCAATCTTGAAATTGATATAGAAAATTCTCAGTTAGCCATGACCATTAATGGTGATAAGATTATTAAAAGTTCTGAGAATATAGAAGATTTAAAAGACTTTAAAATAATATTCGGGAAAAGCCTTTATAAAAACTTTTCAACCACTGATGTTTGCCCGATGAGTGTTAAGAACATTAAAATAATTAATAAAAATGGCAATCCTATTCGAGATTGGGCATTAGGAAGACATACAACTAATAATAAAGTATATGATAAACTCAATGATGATGAAGCGATTGCAAAAAACCCAAAATGGCTCATAGACCAACATGTATTTTGGAAAAAAAACAAAACATTTACTTTTCAAAACCTTCTTGGTAGCACCAAAGATAAATACAATAACCGTGTTTTCTTTATTGATGCTAAAGGCGTTCATGTTTACTCCTATGAAACCGATACCCTTGAAAGTTATAACTACCAAGGAAACCCTTTAAAATGTCAGTCAAATAGTTTCATGTATAACCACTATACCAATGAGCTTATAACTTATTCCATTGACGAATCAACTTATAACGTATTTAATTTCGATAAGTTTAAATGGTTAAATCCAGACAAAGCGTGTATTGAGACCGCATATACGGGGCACAACAAAATAATTTCACCAAAGGACAGCACATTAATAACTTATGGCGGCTATGGCTATTATAAATACAAATCTTCTCTTAAAAGATTTAAACCCGAATCTAAAGATGTTATTAACACTGAACTAAACAATGAAATCCCCTCAAGATACTTAAGTTCAATGGGAGTTTTAAATCCAGATACCTTTTTAATATTTGGTGGTTACGGAAGCTCTACAGGTAAACAAGGGTTAAACAGTCAATTTTATTATGACCTCTACACTGTGGGATTTGAAGATTCAAAAGTCAAAAAACTTTGGGAAACAGATAATGTACCTACAAGACCGTTTGTTCCTGTTAAATCTATGGTTATAAACAATAATTCTGATACATTCTACACACTTATATATAACAATACTATTTATAATACAAGCTTAAAACTTGCTCGTTTCGGAATTGCTAGTCCTGAAATAACTATATTCAATGACTCAATCCCGTATGAATTTATTGATATCAAATCTGATGCCGATTTCTTTTTAAACTCAGGTAAAACAAAATTGTATACGCTAACATCCAAAGACAATAAAGCTAATTTATACTCATTAGCCTACCCGCCTCTATCATCACTTGATTTATATCAAAATGAAATTGCACCACCAAGTAATTTATTGAAGTACTTCGTCTTCGGTTTTATCGCTTTCATTTTATCTGTTATTTTAGTGATAATCGTTAAAAAGATTAAAAAATCAAATAAACCAGTAACAAAAACGGTTCCTATAAACGAAGAAGCTCTTGAGTTTACACATTCTAAAGTCGCGAAAATAAACCAATCGTCTGTTTATTTAATTGGTGGTTTCCAGGTATTTGACAATTTAGGAAATGATATTACTGCCCAATTTACACCCACATTAAAAGAATTATTTATTGCAGTTCTTTTATCTGGTATTAAAAACAAAAAGGGCATTTCTTCAATTAAATTAACTGAATTATTGTGGCCTAATAAATCTGAGAATAATGCTAGAAATAACAAAAACGTTAACATTAGTAAATTAAGAATACTATTAGAGAAAATTGGCGATATAGACATTAACAATGAAAATGCCTATTGGAAAATAAATGTGGGCGACTCTGTTTTCTGCGATTATAGTTTTGTTAGACATTTATTAGACAATAGCATTACTACTAAATTAGAAAATGAACAAGTTTATAAACTTTTAAGCATTGTCTCAAACGGAGAAGTATCACCTGATATTCAATCTGAATGGATTGATGATTATAGGACAGATCTTTCAGATTTAATAATAGATAACCTTATCAGAATTTCTAAAACTCAAAAGGATTTGCAACTCCTTGTTTTAATAGGGAATACCATCTTAAAATGCGGGTTTCTTAATGAAGATGCTATTGCAATAAAATGTAAGGCACTTTATGATTTAGGTAAAAAAGGAAGTGCTAAACGCGCTTACGATGAGTTCAGTAAAGAGTATTTTGATGTTTTGGACTCAAATTATGATAAGAGCTTTAACGAGTTAATCAATTAACTTTGTTTTGAACCCATTTACAATATAGTTTTTTTCATTTTTATTTCTGCATTAGCCTTGTTTATATTAAAACTTCTTAATAAAACTAAACACTCTCTATATAAGGTTTAGCAACCTCATAAAGTTAGTGATATATAAAAACAAACCTCTAACCTAACCTAGGTTAAATGACTTATGGAACTGCGCAAATGCTAATGGCTCTGTTTTCTTTTTGACGAGCTACTACTTTCTTGAATAATTTAATGAATTAACTGTGCAACATTTGAATTTAAAATTTTAGCAGGTTTTAACATTGTAATCTACAACTAACAAAGGAATAGATCTTTTTTTTAAAACATTTAATTACATAAAACAGGAAGAGTTTCAAAAGAAAAAGAATTATATAAACACATAAAAAACGCATCTCTTTGTGTCTTGTACTAAATATCAAAATAAGCTATATAATTCGTTTCAATCTCAACTATAACTTATAATGTTTTACTAATTACCAATCATTGTTAAAATAAGCTATCAGTAATTTGAATTATATACCGATAAGATGAATAGAAAACCAAAGTACAACCTAATTATCGTTCTATTTATATTGAAACCTAACGACTGCGGCTGGTTGGTATAACGTTTTATTATTTGGAATCCTTGTTTACACTAAAGAAGAAGAAGATAAATGCTGCAATAACGTTAAATACAGCTAAAATTAAAAGAAAAATTTTCATGCTATTGTTATAGATAAACCGAATAATTGTTAAAAGCAATACACCTATAGCAATAAGATGAATGCAAATTTTTAAAATTTAACCCTCCCAAATAAACCCGGCAGCCAAGTTCTTTCTTATGAACAGTAAAACCATATTTTTGTTTATTGTTTTACCAAATAAAAAAAGAGAGCCTAAGCTCTCTTTAATTTATAATTTGATATGCTATTAATCAATTATTTCTTTAATATTTTTCTAACACCAACACTACCGTTAACATCAGCAATTTTAAGGATATAAAGGCCTGCACTTAAACTAGAAACATCAATTCTAGATAATCCAGCACTTTCTAAAACACTTTGACCTAGTAGATTTACTATTTTAACAGTAGATATAGCTGTTTTAGACTCGATATTAATAACATCTGAAGCTGGGTTTGGATATAATTTAAAGTCTAATACTTCCTTGTCATCTAAACTTAATATTGGTGAAGTACGGTTTGAGTTAGTTACAATTACAGTAACCACACCTACTATATCAACACCAGTATCCGGATCTTGACCTGTTACACCTTCAATTTCTGTATAAACTATAGTGCCAAAACTGCCAGCAACAATTTGTCCAAGTCCTTCATGTGTTTCAAGAATAGCTTTTCTATCAGCATATATGGTTAAAGTACCTTCATCAGCAATGTTGATTACACCCACGCCACTATTCATTGAGTTGCCAGCAGCATGAAATTGATCCAATTCAACAACACCACCATCAAGAATATTTAATTCACCTGTACCAGCGGCATTAGCATTTTCAAAATTAAATCCAAACATACCACCCATTACTTTTAGTGTTCCAGCAACTGTTAACGTACTTTGGGAGCCAGGATTAAAACTCAACCACATGTGGTTATTCCAATTTACTACACCTCCAGCTTGGATTTCCATCTCTGCTGGCGTAGACCATCCAGCTGCACTCCATCCTTGATTTCCAATAATAGTAAAATTTCCTCCATTAGCTACAATTAATTTACCAGTAGCTACGCCGCCACCGTCACCCAGAACAAGCTTAGCGCAAGTTGCACTGCCGTTTATGGTAATGTTATCGGCATTAGTAGCGCCTCTAATTTTAACTTTATTACCTGCTACGGGTGCAACCGCTGTGCTCCAGTTAAAGGGCTCGGCCCATGTTCCGTCTCCTAGACCGCCATCATTTGTCCATGTAATATCTTGCGCAAATAACGCTGATGAAAATAAGGTCATTGTTAATAAAAATAGTACTTGTTTTTTCATAATAATGTAAATTTAGTTATTAAATAATTTATGGTACAAATATATTCGGAGATATTAAAAACAAAATAATTAACACGTAATTATTAATTAATAAATAATTAATTTGAATAAATTTTATTTTTTTCATAAAACTAGAATTTGAATTCTATAGATTTGATTATATAATTTGTGTGGTTTAAAATTCAAAAGCAACCGAACCAATAAGAAGAAAAATATTTTAATTGTATATACGCAAACACTAATAATTTTTAAATTTTGACTATCTTTGAGGAAAACCAAGTTCTGAATATTTTTAGTTTTACGGTAGAATTTGGCAGTAAAGAAGCCTGTCGCGCACATTTTAAAGAGTAACGCGATAAGCTAGGTGTAGTCTGTAAACGCTGTTCACATACACAGCATTATTGGATAAAAAGCCAATGGAGTTATGAGTGCAAAAAATATAGAAGTCGCACATCCCTGCGTAGCGGAACTATCATGCAGAGCTCTAACCTGTCATTTTTGACTTGGTACAAAACCATGTTTCTATTAACAGCATCCAAGAAAGGGTTGTAATCCAAAGAGATACAGCGCCAATTGGGATTGAAACGTTATGAACCTGTTTGGGCCATTTTCATAAACTAAGAAAAGCCATGAGAGAAAGAGATGACAGATATACTCTTGAAGGCATGATAGAAATGAACGAAGGCTATTTCACTATAGCAGCCTCTGAAAATGCGCATAAAACACAAAAATCAGGACGAGGATGGATTATTGTTTAAGAGTAAAATGTCCTTTAAAAACTTTATTATCTTGTAGAGTTGCAGAAAACCAATAATCATCAGATGGTAATTTTTGCCCATTTATAGAACCATCCCATCCTTTACCTACGGGATTAAGTTCTGTCAATAGTTTTTTCTAAAAGGTGAAGCTGGCAGCCCTTCTTTATTACATAAATTTACTTTTATTGGATTATCTTTCCAAGCATATTTCACGAATTTTGGTGTTTCAATTTTGTCGCTCCAGACCACTACTTTATCTTCAACAATTTTAGCTTTTGCATTAACGAATATTTTGTCATGAGATGCTATTTCAAATTCGTCAAGAAAACCTTGCTCGTTATTTTTTCTCATTAGACCAGGCCATTTGTTATTAAATGAAATAATAATTTTATTATTTTCTATTAAGTGTGACTTATAAATTGGTCCTGAAAAAACTGGACTTGCAATAAAAAGTTGGACAATTAAATGCGAGATTTAAGCGGCTACATTTTGGTTACACATTTCTGTTTCAAATTCGTTAATGGTTTTATATCCCAAAGTAGAGTGTATTCTTCTTTTATTGTACCAAGTTTCAATCCAAGAAAAGATGGATAGTTCTGCCTGAGACCTGTAATTATATTTATGTCTATAAACCCATTCTGTTTTTAAGCTCTTAAAAAACGATTCAGCGACGGCATTGTCCCAGCAATTTCCTTTTCGGCTCATACTCTGTTTTACCAAACCATCATAATTTTTAATATTATCAGTAAACAAATAGCTAGCATACTGAGAACCTCTATCCGAATGGAAGATAAGTTCTTCCGTAATAATATTAGATTTCACAGCCATATTCCATGCATCCATTATAGTGTCCTGCGTTGTTAAATTGTCGCTCATAGACCAGCCTATTGCTTTTCTGTTAAATAAATCAATAATCACCGTTAAATACATCCAGCCCTGCTTGGTCTCTATATAAGTGATGTCGGATACCCAAACTTGATTTGCTCTAGATACCTTAAAATTTTGATTTAAGATATTGGAGGCAATGGGATATTTGTGGTTACTATCTGTTGTATTTCTAAAATTACGTTTCCTTCTGGCATATAAACCATAGGCGTTCATGAGTCTTGCCACTCGTGGTCTGGAAACACAATGTCCTAGTTTTTCCAATGCTTTTTTTATTCTTGGAGCTCCATAACTTTCATAACTATCTTTAAAAATAGCTGTAATCAGCTCAGATAATTTCTGATTATATAGCCAAAGCTTAGAAGCCTTAGCCTTTAACCAATTGTAGTAGCCACTGGTACTAACCTTTAAAACTCTGCACATTTTCTCGACTGAAAACTTAAATTTATGATGTTTTATGAACCTAAATTTTTCCTGTCGCTCTTAGAGAAAATGCTCACCCCCTTTTTTAAGATCTCGTGTTCCTCCGATATGTCCTTTAATTGCTTTTTTAATAAAGCTATTTCCTTTTGTTCATCTGTCAATTTAGGAACCCCTCTAACTGGAAAACTGTTCTTTCCATAGTCCTGGGATTCTCGTCTCCAGCGATGTAATAAGGAGTAAGGAATATCCAGTTCCTCACAAACTTGTTTGACATGACCTCGGGCATAGCTTAATTCTAATGCTTTTTGTTTAAATGATGTACTGTAATTTCTGTTTCTTTTTTTCATGATTCAAAGTTAATTTATGCAATTCTAAATCTCGCAACTTTATGTCCAGTCTAATGTAGTAATTCCATTTTGATACAATTTCTATTTTTTGGATTGGAACTTCAGCTCTTTCAGTTTTATTGGCATTATTAGTTTGAAAAAAAACATAAATTTTAAAAAATAAAAGCTAAAAAATTATAATTTTTGATTTAGGTGGCGTGATTATGAATTTGGATGTAACAAAAACAATTAAAGCATTACATAAAATAGGTATTAAAAAAATTGTCAATAACACAGGCCATAATTACCATCATTCTTTTTTATGATTTCGAAGTAGTGGCAATTAGTGAGGAACAATTCATCGAATCTTTACAAAAATTATCAAAAAAAACTAAGCTTTTTAGAAATTAAAGAAGCTTAGAATGCAATGATATTAGATATTCCTGTTAATAGAATTTTTTTCTTAAAAATTTAAAGAAGGAGTAGAACTTATTCTTATTGAGTAATACCAACATTAGTATTCAGCAATTAAAATATTTAAGTGAATTTAAATGGAAGATAAAAGAATTAGACTCAAAACCCTGTAATTTATAAAATTTAAAGTTTTTCTTTATTTTATAATATCAAAAGAAATACATCACAAAAACACTTCATATTTGCTTTAGATTTGATAAGTACATTTATACTTTTAAATTTAATATGTTGTTTTGAGAACTATACTACTTTTACTCCTCCTTATTCTAAAAAGCATTGCTGCCTTTAGCCAAGAAAACACCAATCTTGACTATTTTAGGAAGCAAGCCATAGAAAACGCACCCACTTTAAACGAAAATAAGAACTTACTAAAGCGTGGTGAAATTGAGAATAGCATTATTGATGCACAGAATAATGCGTTTTTAGTAAATGCAACTTCCGAAGTGTTGGTTGCACCCTATTTTAATACCAATAGCCAGCTGATAGCGATTACCACTACCCCATCCTCCAAAGCTTTTGGCTATGATGTTGGCATTACCAATGGATGTTTATATGCGGCGCAGGTACTTGTGACAAAGAATTTGTTTAACAAAGTAATTACTGAAAATTTACTCTTTCAAAATAAAATCATAAATACAACTATTGCCTTTTTATCCGAAGAACTTACACAACCCTATTCTTAAACATTATTATAGTCTTAAATTTACAAACATGAAATATCTCATAGCCGAAGACGAAATCGATTTGCAACAAGCAATTGTCACCTATTTACAACGTGATGGTAATATTTGTGAAGTTGCATCAAATTTTAGAGAAGCTTCCGAAAAAGCTGCCATCTATGAGTATGATATTATTATTTTAGATATCAATTTGGTTTCTGGTAGTGGTTTAGACATCCTAAAAACACTAAAAAAAGAAAAGAAAAAAGCAGGTGTTATTATTATTTCTGCTAATAATTCTTTAACGGATAAATTGGAAAGATTGGATTTAGGAGCCGATGATTATATTACAAAACCTTTTCATTTAGCACGTCATACATTTGCTACAACAGTCACATTAACAAACGGAGTACCTATAGAATCAGTTAGTAAAATGTTAGGTCATAAATCACTAAAAACGACCCAACACTATGCGAAGGTTTTAGATAGAAAAGTTAGTGAGGATATGCAAGCGTTAAAAAATAAATTCTTAGAACAAAAAATTAATAATTTTAATTCTGAAAATATTTAAGTAATTAATTTCCCACTACAAATAGTAAAATAGTTTTTAAAATAAATTAATTCTTTTATTTAGTTTAATTTACGTATTGTTGATGTTTAAATAATGAACTAATCCGTTTAATTTCATTTAATTTGTGAACTAAATAAACCAATTGATTACTCAAAAACAAATAATTAGTTTGAGTTATACGCTTAGCATCTGTTTTATTTGATTTTGATATATTGGTTTACTTTCTACCATTCTATTAATCGTTTTATGAAATATGCTGGTTTTAAATTGAGATCGATTAATTCTAAAACAAAACTCATCAAAGTATGCTTGAATATGCCATTTACTTACATGGGTTGGTATTGCTCTGAACCATGACTTAACTTGCATAATCACAATGTGTAATTGTTTGAAATTAGCACCATTATTACTATATATTTGGTCAATGTCATACATCTCTTTTAAAGGTTGGTAACCTCTCCATTTATCAGTTACTATTTTAGCAGATGTGCTTATATGCTCTTCAAATATCGGGGTTAATGATTTTGCAGAATAGTCTTTGATGGATCTGATATAAACTCTTTTAACTTTATTGCCATCTGTTAATTCTACTGCGATAACAGCCTTTTTCTTTTTCGTATCATAACTTCTTCCTTGTTTGCCTTCTTCTTTCCCTCCAACAGTAAATTCATCAACATGGATTAATTTCTCTAAAGGATATTTTTGACTGCTTTTCATTGCTTTACGCACTTTTTGCATGAAATACCACGCTGTTCCTTGGCGAATGCTAAAACGTTTTCCCATTTGAATACTTGAAATACTTTTACTACTTGTACTCATTTCAAAAACCACACAAAAGGCTTTTTGCAATCCAAATTTAACTTTATGAAATAAGGTGTTTGCAGTGGCGCTTTCTACGTGTTGACAGTTATAACAATGGTATCTATAATCTACTTTTTCACAGCCTTTGGTATGACCACATTTCATACAAGTAAATCCATCTTGCCATTTTATTTTGGCTAAATACGCTTTACAAGCAGCATCATTTGGTAATTCTTTTATAAAGTTTAGTATATCTTGACCTTCAAATTGTTCCCTATCTCTTGTTTTAAAGGTTATAATATATGGAAATTAAATGACTAACTCAATAATTAGTAAAGACAGTTTAAAAGAAATCTTTGACTCATATTACAAAATGCTTGTGCTTTTTGCAAATCGCTTTTTGTCTTCTATAGGGGAATCAGAAGATCTGGTACAAGATGTATTTATTGATCTTTGGGAAAAGAATAATGAATTTCCAAATGAAATTTCTTTAAAAATTTTCTTGTATAAAGTAGTTCGCAACAAATGTTACAATATTCTTAAACATAATAAAGTAAAAAATAAATATGCAGAAAATGCCATCCAATCAATAGAAGATGACAATTTTTTTATTAAGCAAATCCTGGAAGATGAAACGGTTAAACAACTTTATGATGCTATTGAAATACTTCCAAACCATAAAAAAGAAATCATCAAACTTAGTTTAAAAGGGATGAAGAATAGTGAAATTGCTGAAGAATTAGATATAAAGCTACAAACGGTTAAAACGCTTAAATCGCAGTCCTATAAAATTTTAAGAGAAAAACTGAAAGGTATTGACACTATTATTTATTTTTTGTTGAACTAAAATTTAATCCAAAAAGACACTATTTATAATAGTTAAATCAACAAGTTAGGAGTTAAATGTCTGAAAATTAATAATTTAAGGCCGTTGCAAAAAGCGAACTTAATTAATTTTACTTTTTAGAGTTCCCTTTTTTTTAGCTACAACATCGATTATGCTATTTTTTTTCTATTTTAAGTGAGTAAATGCCTTTTTTAGGCTTCATTTTTCCTTAATTTTTACAATTAGACGCAAATATCCCTGGACTTCGATATAAATTGTAGCACATTGCCTCCATCAAATTTTGTGTATGCATTTTTTTCATCCCTCTATATCTTGCAATTCCACCTTTAAACCATAATTTTATTCCTCCAAAAGTACGTTCTACTTTAAACCTTGTTTTTCCTATTAATTTATTGAATCTAGTTTCCCATTTTGTTAACGGTTTATTTTTTACCGCCTTTTTAAGGATATGATTCTTTAAATTACGCTTCTTTAAAATCGCAACATTTTTCTTTGATTGGTACCCTTTATCTGCCTTTAGAGGGATGCCTTTTGGTAATGCTACATTTACAGTTTCTAGAACTTCCTCCAAATTTGCAATCTCATTTTTGCTGGCAGTTGTGGTTAGTACTCCTAGAACAAGTCCTTCGTTATCCGTTACATGATGCTTTTTAAACCCAAAATGGTACTTTCCTCTTTTCTTTAACCAAGTACCCTCTTTATCGACACTATCTGGATATTCTTTGTGTACTTCTACTTGGTCTGCACAGCGGTCTTCGGTTACCTTAAAATTTGTTTTTCCTTTTGGTCTAAGTGGCGTATCTATTACACTAGCGTCTATTATTAAACCTGTTTTTACAATGATATTATGTGCTTCTAGCTGTTTGTTTATGGAGGTAAATAATTTTTCGAAGGTTTGTGTTTTGGTTAATGCGGTTCTAAACCTACTTAAAGTACTATGATCTGGAGCAACCTGTTCAATGGTCATCCCACAAAAATAACTAAAGGAAAGACTGTCATTTATTCGGTCTTCAACTTCATAATCGCTTAAACCATACCAACTTTGTAAAAGACACATTTTAAAAAGTAATGTCCCATCATAAGAAGGCTTGCCAGTGGCACTTTTTCCTTTTAAATAATCATTATTTATTAGGATAGAGATCGTATCCCAATCGATAAGGGTGTTTATTTGGGTGAAAAATGTCTTTTTAATTTTTCTTGCTCGTAAATCGCAAATGCTATCGGCTAAAGTTGGTTGTTTTTGTATTTTCATACACTAAATTTACAGATTAATATACTTACAATCATATATTTAACATAAATAATAACGTGTTATTTTTGTTTTTTTTTAGGCACTTCCTTGCAACGGTCTTATATAAACAATATTAAAATTAGTATAATTTAAAATGCACAACGGGTTTATTACTTCTGTAGTTAAGCTTTAATGTAATTAGAAAATTAAATTTTAGAGTCCCTTTAAGATCAAAAGTACGAGTCCACACATTTTTCAAACTAAAACCTGGCGAATTTATAAGTTTTACTGACGGCAATAACCAAAAGGTACAATTCAAATTACAGCACATCACAAAGAAACGCCCAAAAGCAAAAAAACATTCAAAGAAAGATCTTAAAAGGAATTTTAAAAGAATTCATTGAAAGGTGCAGTCGTTTTTGAATAAATAATTATCAAAAAAAACTTAAAAAGACTTACTGTGATAGCCCTTATCATAAATTCAAACTCTTTTTATTCCAAATAGTAAAAATAAAACCTCTTTCAATTGCGCTCCAACACGAGCTCTCAATAAATGAAAAGCTTTTGCGATATGACCTTCAACGGTTTTAACCGAGATATTTAAATACTCAGCTATTTCAATATTAGTGAGCCCTTCTTTTTTGCTCAACAAAAAAGTTTCTTTGCATTTTTTAGGTAATTTAGAAATACCTTTAATAATAATAGCAATCTTGCGCTTTAATATTTCACTATTACGATCATCAATAGCATCGTCAAGAGCTTCCATATAACTGCGTTCAAGAGCAGTAACAGCGTTGTTTTTACGATACGCATTGACAAATTGATTGTAAGCCATTTTAAAAAGATAATTCTTTAAAGAATATATAGTATCAAGCTTTTTTCGGTGCTTCCAAATATATAAAAACAACTCTTGTACAATGTCCTGAGCCATCGCCCAATCCCTTGTTAGACTATATGCATAATTAGAAAGCATACTGTGGTACGTTTTTACTAAATAAAGATAAGCATGTTCATCCCCGTCCTTTAGATGGGAGATTAAAACAGACTCTTTATCAAATTTAGAAAGCATAACATTATTTATTAAAAACATACAAATGTCATATAAAAATTATGAAATAAGCAAAAAAAATAAAAAAAATATCAAAAAGCAAGGGTTTTTAAAATCTGCTTTGCTATTACTAAAATGAATGCTCTTAAAAATGACAGGTAAAATAGAAAAATTGATTGTGAAATATTTAACAAATTCGGCAACAACAACCGATTTAGATACACTATCCAACTGGATTAGCAATCCAGCAAATGAGAGACTTTTTAAAGAGTACGTAAAAACGTATTATGCAATCATCTGCAGCATGAACAATACAGATTATCAAAAAACAGTAGAAGAGCTGCTTCGCGCAATTCGCAATGAGAAGTCTTTTGTTCGCCGCCTTAAAACAAATGCGATATACAAATACGCTGCTGCTGCAGTAATAGTTTTTGGATTAGGATATTTTTTCAATAACAGTTTATTTAATGCATCTTCAGAAACAACCTCAATAATAGTAAATACAATTAAACCTGGTACAGATAAAGCCACACTTACTCTAGAAGATGGCTCACAAATAGTACTAGAAAAAGGAGCCTCTTTCCAAACACAAAATGCAAACAGTAATGGAGAAGAAATTGTATATAACAACGCTGCCACCAAAAACCAAAAGCCAAAAACTACAAACCAAATAGCCTACAATTATTTAACAATACCAAGAGGAGGTGAGTTCTTTATAAAATTGTCAGACGGTACACAGGTTTGGCTAAACTCAGAATCTCAACTAAAATACCCAGTAAGTTTTGTTGAAGGCAAAACTAGAGTAGTAGAGCTGGTATATGGTGAAGCTTATTTTGATGTATCTCCAAGTACAGAGCACAAGGGGTCAAAATTTAAGGTATTTAACAAATTTCAAGAAATAGAAGTATTAGGCACCCAATTTAATATTCAAGCCTATAGAGATGAAACTAATATTTACACAACCTTAGTAGAAGGAAGGGTGCTAGTAAGTTTAGAAGGAATCAAACAAGGTTTAAGACCCAATCAACAATCTAAATTAAATACTATAGATAACACCATAAAAGTAGAAAATGTTGATGTATACAATGAGATATCTTGGAAAGACGGCGTTTTTAGTTTCGATAGAAAACCATTAAAGGAAATTATGAAAATTTTTGCCAGATGGTATGATTTGGAACTGATACTTAATACTAAATCTATAGAAAACAAAAGGTTTTATGGCGCTTTAGATAAAGATCAGCCTATTGAAGACATATTAGAGATTCTAAAAAAACATAACATAATTTCAAGCTATAAAATAAACGGTAAAAAAATAGTTATAAAATAAATTAACCATAACAACTAAATACTTAAAAAAATGAAACAATTAATTAAAATTTCAATGACGGTAATCATGATCTTTATGTTTACACAGAGTACAATAGGTCAAACAAACTCTAATACGGCAACAGGCTCTAATTCACTATATAGTAATACTACAGGATCTGATAATACGGCAACAGGCTATAATTCACTATATAGTAATACTACAGGATCTGATAATACGGCAACAGGCTATAATTCACTACGTAATAATACCTCAGGATTTTGGAATGTGGCAACAGGCTCTAATTCACTATATAGTAATACTACAGGAATTTCTAATACGGCAATAGGCTTTTATTCACTATATAGTAATACCTCAGGAGAATGGAATGTGGCAACAGGCTATCAATCACTATATTATAATACTACAGGAGTTAATAATACAGCAACAGGCTCTAGTTCACTAACTAGTAATACTACAGGATCTTTTAATACTTCAGTAGGCTCTGGTTCACTATATAGTAATACTACAGGATCTGAGAATACTTCAGTAGGCTCTGGTTCACTAAATAGTAATACTACAGGAGTTAATAATACAGCAACAGGCTCTAGTTCACTAGAATATAATACTACAGGATCTAATAATACGGCAACAGGCTTTGAGTCACTAGCTAGTAATACAACAGGAAACGAAAATATTGCAGTAGGCAATTTATCACTATATAGTAATACTACAGGATATGCTAATACGGCAACAGGCTCTAGTTCACTACAAAATAATACTACAGGATTTGAAAATACGGCAACAGGTGCTAATTCACTAACTAATAATACTACAGGAAGTTCTAATACGGCAACAGGCTTTGCTTCACTAAAAAATAATACTACAGGAACAAATAATACGACATCAGGCTTTAATTCACTATTAAATAATATTACAGGATCTGATAATACTTCAGCAGGCTCTAATTCACTATATAGTAATACTACAGGATCTGATAATACGGCAACAGGCTCTAATTCACTATATAGTAATACTACAGGAACAAATAATACGACATCAGGCTCTAATTCACTATATAGTAATACTACAGGATCTGATAATACGGCAACAGGCTCTCAATCACTATATAGTAATACTACAGGACTTAATAATACGGCATCAGGCTTTAAATCACTATATAGTAATACTACAGGATATGATAATACGGCATCAGGCTTTAAATCACTATTATCTAATACTACAGGATCTGATAATACGGCAACAGGCTATGAGTCACTATTTAGTAATACTACAGGATATGCTAATACGGCAACAGGCTATCATTCACTATATAATAATACAACAGGAAACGAAAATATTGCAGTAGGCAATTTATCACTATATAGTAATACTACAGGATATGCTAATACGGCAACAGGCTCTAGTTCACTACAAAATAATACTACAGGATATGCTAATACGGCATCAGGCTTTGGTACACTATTATCTAATACTACAGGATATGATAATACGGCAACAGGCTTTGAGTCACTAACTAGTAATACAACAGGAAACGAAAATATTGCAGTAGGCAATTTATCACTAAATAGTAATACTACAGGATCTAATAATACGGCAACAGGCTTTGAGTCACTAACTAGTAATACAACAGGAAACGAAAATATTGCAGTAGGCAATTTATCACTAAATAGTAATACTACAGGATCTAATAATACGGCAATTGGATATCAAGCTGGATATACTTCTAAAGGTAGTAATAATGTCTTTATAGGAAACTATGCTGGTTTTTCTGAGACAGGTAATAGTAAGCTCTACATAGACAATTCTGATACGCCTAGCCCTCTAATTTTTGGAGACTTTGATAGTAATGAATTAACGGTAAATGGCAATTTGATAATTAGTAATACTGATTTTACTAATGTTTCAAATAATGTGATAATTGAAACTGGAGTAGACTTTTGGTTTAAAGGTGATGGTGCTGTAGAAGCTACCATTGATGCCAAAATAGATGGTACCGTAGTATTTGGTGGAGAAGATGGTTCTACATTAACAAGCGCAGATATTGCCGCAAACTACTATTCCGATTTTTCAGTTTGGGTAGAAGGTGGTATTGTAACAGAAGATATTGCCATTGCTGCTAGTGTAGATTGGGCAACTCCAGACTATGTGTTTGAGGCAAGTTATAAATTACCTACACTTATAGATGTAGAAAACTATATTAAGGAAAATGGGCATCTAGAAGATGTACCATCAAAAGCAGAAGTTATTAAGAGAGGTTGGTCTTTACCTAAAATGGACCAAACATTGCTTAAAAAAGTTGAAGAATTAACCTTATATACTATTGAACAAGAGAAGAATATTAATGCACAAAACAAAAAAATTGATACCCTTACAAAGCAAGTTGAAATGCTGTTAAAAATAGTTAATAAATAACCCATCATTTATAATAGTAATATTTACTATAAATAGTGAAGTATCAGATAATTCAATTGCTGCCTATAAAATATGTTTTTTTGAATTAGACATTATTTTTTAAGACAAATTGAAAAATATAATTTTAAACAAATTCTAAAAATGAAAAATTAATAATAAAAACGGTGTTGTTTGTGTCTTGCTCTCTTTTTGGGGTGGGCGTATTCGCTCAGACATCCACGCCAACTGTAACTTGGGATTCCGACGATGGTTCAGTTACGGTTGTTGGAGAAAAGACGTTTATTTATACATCAGAAAATTCAAATTCACCAACAAATATAGTGTTACATGTTGGTCAAGTTTGTCCAATGCCGAAATCAGGTATTCCTCGTGGTATTATGGTAAGTGGTATTGCTAATCCTGTGGTTCATACTTCACCCGAAATAAAAGATTTTTCTATTAGTGGAGATGGTGTTCAGTTATTTGTCAATTATTATGACCTTTATAAAAATGAGAAACTAAAACCTATTTACGGGACATTTGCTACTGAAGATGCATCTAATTATCAAGAAGGATACTGGTTATCAAATTCTAGTTATTTAAACAAAGAATTAGATTCAAAGAGTATTCGTGATCTAATGTTTGTAAATAGACCTGTTGGCATATTCTATAATTATAATACACCAACAAAACTTAAAAAATTTTCTCCTAAAAGTATTCGCCCTGTTTACATAGAGGTAAAAGTAAAAAACGCCACCCTCCATTCATTAAACATCCCAGGAATAGGCGAAAAAACCGCTGCGCAACTCTTTAATGATCCTAATATTTTTACTGCACATCTCACTCAAATTAAGACTGTCTTTGAAAACCCTCAAAGTTATAATTATTCTATTGTTGCAGCACATAGAGGGTATTGGGCAGAACCAGGTGTACCTGAGAATACTATTGAAGCTTTTCATCGTGCTTATGAGATAGGTGCCGATTTAATTGAAATTGATGTAAGGCAAACTAGTGATGGTACACCTGTTGCTTGCCATGATGAATATTTGTATAGGCTTTACGATATAACAGATTTAGCACATGAAAAAAACATTAATATAGATTCCTTAAAAATTGGACAGATTACTGTTACAGAATTTAAAGCTTTAAATACAAAAGATAGGTTTGGATCAGATCTAAACATACATCCCAATACTATTGAAGAAATTCTTGATGAGTTTAAGCATCATCTTATTTCCTTAGATATTAAAGATGAGAATAAAGGGTCTAAATTATTATGGTCTGAAAGTTTTAAAAAATGTTTGCTATTGGCTCAATCTAAAGGTGTTTTAGGTAATATGGTAATTAAGGGGAGTATGTCGGCAACAGGTGTCACTGCTTTATTTACTGAGGTAAATAATGATATTACAATAAATAATGACCCTCAAAAAATAATTGACTTTACTAAATTTTATTTCACCCCTGTAATGTATGGTAGATTTAATAGTGATGGTTCTCGAATAGATCCTGCCGTTAGTCAGGCTGAATGGGAATCATACATTACATCAAGTCAAATAAAAGCTGTAGAATGCCATTTTAAAGTGGCAACAGACCCTTTGTTGATGGTGGTAGGGACACAACAGAGCTATGTTGATTGGTTACATGGCAATCATATAAGGGTAGGAATCTATAATTTTTATGCCGATGTGCCTACTGGAGTATTAACAATGGAGACAAATGGATCATTAGGTGTCAGAGAATATACGCCAGATATAAATTATGACACAACTTATGTCGTCCCAGTTGGTTATGATGACCCAGCTAACCCGCAAATTAAACTTAGAATTAAACTTACAGATAACCGTGGTAATTTAGATTGGTGTATAGGTATTGGAAAACCAAATTACTTTATTTACGACCGTCCAGTTATGCTTATGGATATGCTGGAAGCTTTTGGTATGAGAAATTTAATTGTAAAGCAGTAATCTGCAATAAGCCAAATACATTCATTAAAATAATAACAAATTATGAAACAAAATAATAGTAATATAAAATTATTAATTAAACAGCCAAAATATTCAATTTTAATTATTTGTTTATTATTGAGTTCAATTAGTGGACTTTCACAAACAACAACAGAATTACTTTTAAACTATGAATTTAACCCATCTAGTTTAGGCGAAGAGTCGGAAACACGTAATTTTGTTAATGGTGTATCAAAATATAATGTAGTTCCTGCAAAAATTAAGGGTTTTTTAACTTATCAAGGTCAAAATTTGATAAATTTTCGTGATAGTGGTTTAGGCGGTCTAAAGGGGCTAAATGGAATGGCAACTAATAATAATGATACGGAAATATCTAATTTGTTTAATCCTGAGAGTAGTAGTTTTACTATAATTACAAGGATCTTAATTGATAATACTTTTAATGATGATTATAGCAAAAATATTTTTTGGTTTGAAGGTGCTAATGGGAATCCTATTTTTGGATTAGAACGCTATAAACAACAATTAGTATTTGATAGATATGTTCGTTCTCCACCTCTTGTTGCAACTGATCTTCCATCTCTTGAACCTATTAAGAGTACATGGAAGTTTAATTTATGGGAGCCTAAACAATTTGATAGTAATGACAGCACTGAAGATTTCAGATTCTACTATATTGCCATTTCTGTTTCAAAAAATCTTTTTCGTGTTAAGGTATTTCAACCAGGATATGATCCCAGCGCATATGCTAAAACTGCCAATAACCCTAACGGTAACAATTGTGGAAGGTGCGAGCTGGTCTATCTGGGAGGCCAAACGTTGAAAGCTAACGAAGTGAGTCAATTTGGTTTTGGTGGTTTTGGTGATACTAGTACTTTTGCCAATGCATCTATTTATGCTATGGATTTTTTTAGGGTTTATGGAGGAGAAATGACCTTTGATGACATTGATGCGCAATACAATACGGATCTTGCAAATAATTTTGCAAAATCAGGAAATGGTAAAACCAAAGAAACGCTGGGTTTAACCCCAGAAGAATCGGTATTTGCAATGCATATTTATCCTAATCCTACTTCTGGTAAGTTTACTTTAAATTTTACTTTATTAAATCAAGATAAAATAGATTATAATTTGTACAGCCTTGATGGGAAAGAAGTATTGACTAATACAGGGCAGGTTTTTGGTTCGGGCATACATAATCTAGAAATAGATGCTAGCCATTTAGCTTCGGGAATCTATTTTTTAAATGTAAAGAGCGGAGAACATTTAACTAAAATATATAAAATTATAATTGAATAGCTTTCTTTTCATAAGTCTGAAAAATTTTAAACCGAATAAGTCACCTATTACTAATGGTTTATATAGAGAATGAATTATCAATAACATTTTGAAAGTTTTTATTTTAAGAAAAGGATAAAAAAAAGACTATTATTAACAAAAGGTTTTATGGCGCTTTAGATGAAGATCAGCCTATTGAGGACATATTAGAGATTATGAAAAAACATAACATAATTTCAAGCTATAAAGTAAACGGTAAAAAATAGTTATAAAATAAATTAATAATAACAACTAAATATTTAAAAAGATGAAAAAATAAAACAATTTTATTAAAAATAAAAGAGGGTACGAAGTACAAACATTTCGAGGTGTAATAAACTTCGTCCCTCAAGTGCGTATTAATTAATATTAAACTAACACAAAGCAAATTTATGGAAATTAATTTTATTAATGTCCGTTCTCTAATTCGAAAACGGCTGCTAATTTTTATCATGAGAACATTTATCTTCTTACTATGTACTTCAGTTTTTGGTTTTTCTTCAGTGAATAGTTTTTCTCAAGAAAAAGTTATAATTGATTCGGATCAGGAGGTTTCTGTACATCAGGTTTTTAGGATTATCAAAAAACAAACAAAATACCAATTCGTATATTCTGAAGATTTGTTTAAGGATGCACCAAAAGTTAGATTAAAGAAGGGAGTTATAACCTTAGAAAAACTGTTAAATCTTATCCTTTCAGACAGTAATCTTGATTTTAAATTATCCGAAAACAATATTATTGAGTTTGAGGATAATAATTTAATATCAACTAAAGAAAATAAAACTCAAGGAGTTCAAATATCTGGGGTAGTAACAGATAAAAGTGGAGAACCTTTGCCAGGTGCAACTATTATAGAAAAAGGAACATTAAGTGGTGCTCAATCAGATTTTTATGGCAAATTTACTTTATCAATTTCAGACAAAAATGCCATACTTGTAATTTCCTATTTAGGCTTTGCAAGACAAGAAATACCAGTTAATGGACAATCAAATATTACCATTGTTTTAATAGAGGATACAGCAAGCTTAGGTGAAGTTGTTGTAATCGGCTATGGTGCACAGAACCAAACAAAAATTTCGGGTTCTATTGCAAAAGCAGATATTGAAGAACTTCAAGATTTTCCAACCTCTAATTTTGATCAAGCTCTTGCAGGAAAAATGGCAGGTGTACAAGTTTTACAAACAACAGGCGAACCAGGTAGAGAATTATCTATAAAGATAAGGGGGACAAGTACGCTTACTGCTGGCGCAGAACCATTATATGTGGTTGATGGTGTTCCTATAGAAGATTCAGGTAAAGCCACTGAAATTGTAAATATGGAAGATATAGCGTCTATTCAGGTACTAAAAGATGCCGCTTCTGCTGCTATTTATGGATCTCGAGGAGGTAATGGTGTTGTTATTATCACTACTAAAAAAGGAAAAAAAGGTAAAATGCGTGTTAATTTTAACCACTCTTCAGGGTTTCAAAAATTATCAAAAAAAATAGATATGATGGATGCATATCAATATGCAGAATTATCCAAAGAAGGTCATGATGCAGCTTACTTGCAAGAAGTTCCAACAGGAGATAGTAATGATCCTAACAGTGTAAGACCTGCAGGGTATCATAAAATACCCGAGGAATTGTTCCCTTATCTCAATGGCGAGGACGGCTTAACAAATACAGACTGGCAAGATCAAATTTATAGATCATCCCAAATTCAAAGGTATAACTTGTCTATAAGTGGGGTAATGAAAAAATGACTTATTTTATTTCAGCAAACCATTCTAAACAAGAAGGTATAATTATAAATTCTGACTATCAAAAAACTGGATTAAGAGCTAATATTGGAATTACTTCAGGGAAATTCAAAATTGGATTAAATTTAGTGCCTTCCTTTACAGTTGAAAACAGAGTGAATGCTAACGATGCTTGGCACAGAGATGGTGTGGTTCAAGCGGCATTGGCCTATTCTCCAACATGGCCAGTTTATAATTTAGATGGTAGTTTTAATTACCAAGGAAATGGTTTTTGGAGAACACCTGTAGATTACCAACACAACGAAATAGTAAACCCGGTTGCGTTGGCTACCCTAACAAAGAACGAAATACTACACAATAATATACTAGGTAACTTATTTGTTGAATATGAATTACTTGATGACTTAAAGTTAAAATCATCATTCTCTGCGAACTATAACAATTATAAGAATGAGTTTTATCTGCCTAAAGAATTAGAGACTAGAGGAAGAAATAATTTTGGTAGGCTTTCAAATCCAAGTGCACGGTTCACCGATGTGAACATATATAACTGGACTGTAGAAAACACTATAAATTATAAAAGAAGTATTGAAGATCATAATTTTGATTTTTTAGGAGGTATTACAGCACAAAAGAGAAGTAGTAATACACATCGTACTGAAGCCTCTGTTACTTTTGATACACCTGTTAATAATGCCAATCAAGTTCTTAATGCAGACCAAGAAACGAGAAACTCTGATATAGATTTACAAGAATGGTCTTTATACTCTTTGTTGGCTAGGATGCAATATGACTTTGCAGGTAAATACTTATTGTCTGCCTCATTTAGAGCGGATGCTTCATCTCGATTTGGAACAGATTCTAAATGGGGTCGTTTCCCTTCTGTTTCCGTTGGATGGAGAATATCTCAAGAAGAGTTTTTAAAAGAGTTAAATTGGATTGATGAGTTAAAAATTAGAGCTAGTTATGGATTAACTGGGAATTTTAATATAGGCAACTATGAGCAAATACCTGCAATTAATAGTGATCCTTATGTAATAGGAGTACCTGGGCAAATTCAAACAGGGTTTAGACCAACGCAAATAGCAAATCCTGATTTGTCTTGGGAAACTACTAAAATGTCCAATATAGGAATAGATGTAGAATTATTTAATAGACAATTAGAATTTTCTATTGAGTACTACAATGCCAATACTTCAGATTTATTATTAGAAGTACCTGTTCCTGAGATTACTGGGTTTACATCAGCCCTACAAAATATTGGCGAGGTTAATAACAAAGGCTTTGAGTTTTCTTTAAACTTATCACCTAGACTAGGAGAGAAGTTTAAATGGACTTCTAATATAAATTTATCTATAAACCGAAATGAAGTTGTTGCATTAGGTCCTAATAATACTGATATTATTACAACGGATGCTGGTAATACATTTTTTCTTACTCGAGTGGGAGAATCTATAGGTTCTTATTATTTACTAGTACAAGATGGTATTTTCTCTACTCAAGAAGAATTAGACCAATATCCCCATTTTGAAAATACCCAAGTTGGAGATTTTAGATTTGTTGATGTTGATGGTGATGGTATTTTAGATCCAAGTGCAGATAGGGCAATTGTTGGTAATTTTGCGCCAGATTTCACATATGGCTTTTCTAATGGATTTAAATATAAAGGTATTGATTTAAATATTGCCTTTCAAGGGAGTTATGGTGGCGAAATTCTAAACTTATCAAGACGTTATCTGGCCGCAGGGGAAGGTAATTTTAACAATACCACAGAATTATTAAACAGATGGCAGTCAGAAGCTGAACCAGGAGATGGTAATACCAATAGAGCTAACAGAAAAGCTAGTGGAAACAATGCTAGAGGTTCTTCATTCCATGTAGAAGATGGTAGTTATTTAAGACTTCAAAATATATCTTTTGGCTATTCTTTGCCGCAACCTGTGCTAGAAAAATTAAATATCTCTAAGCTCAGAATATTTTTAACAGGAAACAATATACATACTTGGACAGACTATACGGGCTACAATCCCGAAGTTAATTTAAGAAGTGGAAGTCAATTGTCTCCGGGAGTAGATTATGGGGTCTACCCTTTAGCAACAACTTATTCGTTAGGTGTAAATGTATCATTTTAAAAAATTTAACTTATGAAAAACAGTATATATAAATACCTCGTAATTATAACAATTTTTACGAGTTGCAGTAAAGAATTCACTGAATTATCTCCTGAGAATTTTTTAAATGCCCAAGAATTTTATAAAACAAAAGATGATTTTAACTCAGCAGTGATTGCTGCCTATGCAAAATTACAAACCCATGTAAGTCTATATTTTGAACTAGAGTATCGTTCTGATAATCTTAATATTCTAGCACCAACGGCAGGAACACAGGATAGATTTGATTTAAATGAATTTAAGATGACTACTGCAAATGGCATAGTTCAAGATGCATGGAGGATTTATTATAATCAAATATTTCGTTGTAATGTTATAACAGATAATATTACTGATACAAACTTCGATTTAAAAAATCAATATGAAGCAGAAGCCAAATATTTAAGGGCTTTAACCTATTTTAACATTGTTAGACTATGGGGAGATGCACCTTTAGTGCTATCTCAAGTAAGTCCAGAAGACGCCTTGAGTGTACCAAAAAGTACAACTACTGAAATTTATGAGGCTATTGAAGCAGATCTTGTATTTGCGGTCACAAATTTGCCTACATCTGCTAGTGGTTTTGGTAGAGCCACTTCTGGAGCTGCTAAAGCATTGTTAGGTAAAGTATATTTAACTGAAAGAAAATACACAGAGGCCATTTCTATATTAAATGAAATTGTCAGTAAGTATACTTTACTGCCAGAGGTTACTGATGTTTTTGATACTGATAATAAATTAAATAACGAAATTATTTTTTCCATCCGTTTTGACAAAGAAATACCTGATGAAAATCATAGTTTATGGTTGGGTGTTTCAGATGTTTCCACAGCAGATTTAAGTACAAAGTTAATTGATGCTTATAATGTGTTAGATGCTAGAAAATTTTTAGCAGATTATCAATCTAATGGAAGTTTATTTGCCCCGGTAAATTTCTAGATACAGAATCTACTGCAACAAGGCGTTTTGGTAACGACTATATTTTATTGCGTTATGCAGATGTATTATTGATGATAGCAGAAGCGCAAAATGAAATAGGGTATCAAAGTGCAGGAGTGGCATTTAATTACTTAAATGATATAAGAGAACGAGCTGGTTTAACAGCACTAACAGCCACAGAGGTTCCAAATCAATCAACCTTTAGAGATGTCATTTTAAATGAACGTTTCTTAGAATTTCCTTATGAAGGACACCGCTGGTTTGATTTGACAAGAACCCAAACTGCAAAGGCAGAAATGGAACTATTAGGAAAAACAGTACAGAGTCATCAATTATTGTGGCCTATTCCTCAAGCAGAAATTGAAAAAGTTAATAACCCTAATATTTTAGGGCAAAACCCAGGCTATTAATAATATAAATAGATGATGAAAAATATAAACTTTGTTTTTGTATTAATTACGATGCTTTTTATTAGTAATTGCACTTCAGATAAACCTTTAGTAGATCCAAATAATGAAAATAGTGGAAGCGAATCAATTAATACCACGATTTCTTTAGAGTTTAATGCCAATTACGATTTAATTTGGAGTGACTCAAAAGTAAAAGACAGGAATTTTCATCTTCTTACAATAATTGAGCAAATACAAACCATATCTAAAGTTATCGAATCAGATGTTGTTTTCTCTAACTATTTAAAAACAAGTCAAGCAAGATTAAGAGCTGTATCAGAAGCTTCTAACCCAACTGCTCAAAGTTATGCGAATGCTTTAAAATTTTCTGAAAATGAAATTACTGCACTTTCTGAAAATTTTAAAGAACTGGTTAAAAAATCAAGGGTGTTACATAATATGGTTAAAGAGCATATGGGACCGTCTGGTGCTTTTCAGCAGTTTTCTGAAGTTACAAATAGTTACAGGGTAATACAATTAGCTTTTGTAGAGGCAGCTCATGGGATTAATAACATTATAGATGTATATGCGGCGGGTCAAGATCCCAAATATCCAGAAATAGATAAAGTGAGTTTTGATGTAAATAGTGCAGCATACCTATCTAAATTAAAGACTGAGGTGGATGCTTTAAATCAAGCAAACCATAAATTATTTTTTCAACCATTTTTGAAATTTGCTTTAAGAGTATTAGCTTTAAATAATCGAGATGAAGCAGGTCGTTACTACCCTTTAGAAGATGGTGAAAATAAAGCAACTATAGAATACATAAAGACAATTAATTGGAATGAATATGAGTATGCTTTAGCTCTCGCTTTGGGTGATGGGCCTAATGAGCCAAATGATTTACCAAACATAAGTATTGGAGGTATGAGAAATGCAGATCAAGCTGTTGAGCTTTATCAACAAGGTAGGGTACCGTTAATTATGCTTTCGGGTGGGCATGTTAAGCCATTTCAGGTTGAATACAGTGAAGGCATTGAAATGAAAAAATATATCATAGATAAGTACAGTATTCTTGAGAATAGAATATTAGTCGAAACACAAGCAAGACATACCACAACCAATATGAGAAATACTGGAAGATTAATTTTTCGTTATGGGATTCCTTCAAATAAAAAATCAGTTGTAACAAGTTCAGAATCACACATTAACACTATCGAATCTAGTAATTTTAATGTACGATCTATAAATGAGATGAACCACATTCCTGCAGAAATTTACAATAGAATTTCCAATATTTATTTGGAGTTTACTTCTAAAATAGAAGTTTTACATTTAGATAGTTCTGATCCTTTAGATCCCTAGAAGAGTGATGTTAAAATAATAAAATATAAACTTAAAAAAGATACACATGAAAAAATTTTTAGTTAAACCAATTTTTACACTTATCATACTGGCCATTTCCTTGGTAAGCTGTCAAGAAGAAGATTTACCAAAAGCAAATTTTAATACGAGTTTAGTTACAAGTATAGATGCTGCTCCAAGCCATGAAAAAGTAGTCTTATCTTGGATTAAACCAGCTCAGGATCTTCCAGTTGCATATAGAGTCTCATGGACGCCTAGAGGTGAAACTGCTGATCTTGCCACAACCGAGACTTCTTATGAAATTTCAGGCCTAGAAATAAATAAAGATTACATTTTCGCTGTACAGGCAATTTATAAAGAAAGTGTTTCAGGGAAAAGAAATATCGAAGTTACCATACCAGATGAAATTAATTTTAAAGCTTTTGCTGGATCAAAATTTGTGCAGCTGCAATGGAATTCACCAAATCGGGATGATCTTGTTGGTTATGAACTGATAACAAGTGCTGATTCTCAAACTTTTCAATTAGATAAAAATACCACGTCTTATGTTGTTGCCAATTTAGAAAATGGTACAGAATATAGCTTCACATTAACACCTAAATATCAAAATGGTCTTGGTAACTTAATTGAACAAGCAGCTACACCAGGATTTGTAGAAATGATATTTGCTTCTAAAGATTTGGTAAACTCTGGAGAATCTATTGACTTCTCTTATAACCCTGCTTTTTTATTAAATCAAGAAATAGCTACTTATAGTTGGGATTTTAATGATGGGACAACAGATGCTACACAAGACCCTACACATTCTTTTAGTAAACCAGGAAAATATGAAATTTCATTAGAGATAGTAGATACTAATGGTACAAGCTATTCATCAACTAAAATAATTGATATTGTTGGAATTAATTGGGAGTTTGCTGTATCAACACATATAAAAACAGGTACGTCTCTAAGAGGATCTGATGGTACACTTTACATTGGCAACTCGGCTGGAGACTTCTATGCGCTAAACCCTGATGGTACCGAAAAATGGACGCTATCACTTGGTGGTGATATTTATGGTGGCTGTCCTGTACAAGGGTCAGATGGAACCATTTATATAACTAATAGAAATGGTAATTTATATGCCATTTCTCAAACAGGGACTATCAATTGGACTTTTGCTACTGATAATGCAAATGGTATTTGGGGAAGTGCTGCAATTGCCACTGATGGTACTATTTACATTAATGATGAAAAAGCCAATTTTTACGCCGTAAATTCTAGTGGAAATAAAATTTGGAGTTATGCTCACGGTGGTGGGACTTCAAGTCCAGCTATAGCAACAGATGGAACTATTTATTTTGGATCAAAAGATAAGAACTTATACGCTTTGAATTCTGACGGATCTCTTAAATGGAATTATACAACAGGAGGAAGTGTAGAATGTTCTCCAGCAATTGGGGCAAATGGAACAATATATTTTGGAGCTTCTGATAAGATATTTTATGCCGTAACTTCTGAAGGAACGTTGCAGTGGTCATATAATTTTGAGGTAGAAAAGACGGCAGGTACCGCTGTAATAGGTGAAGATGGAACAATATTTATAGGAGCAAGAGACGAAAAGTTTTATGCATTCAACGCAGGTGGAGGTTTGAAATGGACGAAAGATGGTTTTGGGCGTTTTATATTTGTAACTGCTACCCTAGATGCAAATGGTTATTTATACGTTGGAGATGAAAGAGGGGATTTATATGCACTTAATCAAGAGAATGGAGATACTCTATGGAAAATAGATACAGGTAAAATATTTTCATCACCTACAATAGGTGAAAATGGTAATTTATTTATAGGTACGCTAATTGATTCAAATTCCGCTCCAACAGCACGTTTCTTATCAATATATGGTGCAACCGATGCCTTGGCAGATAGCTCATGGCCAACAGCACGAGGAAATAAAAATCAAACAGGGAGAAACCCTTAAACACCTTTTATTTAATTAGAATTAACAACATTTTAAATGGGTGGAATTACAATATCTGCCCATTTAATCTCTAAATAGCTGATGTCAAATATTACTATTTGATACTAGTTTAGAGAAACCCTTATATCAAAAAAAGGAGAAAAAACATACATATTTATGTGCTAGTTCTTTCTTAAAAAAAATAAGACAAATAGTTTTTTACTAGCTATTATTTAAATAACGATTAACCTTAAAACAACAAATTATGAAAAAATTACACAAAGTAGAATTAAAGGAATGTATGCATTTCTTTTTTTAATGATGGTGCACTCATTTAGCTCTTTTGCTCAAACTTTTACAGAAGTGGAAAGTATTCCGTTTACTGGCACGAATGATGGAACAAATATTTTTGCGGATATCGATGGTGACGACGATTTAGATTTACTTATTCTTGGAGATAGTAGTGGGAATAGCGATGGCTCTGGTTTTATTGCTGAATTGTATAGCAACAATGGTTCTGGTGTATACAGTTTAATAGCTGGAACTACTTTTACAGGAGTAGAAAGGGGAAGTGCTGTTTTTGGAGATGTAGATGGCGATGGCGATTTAGATGTTATCATTTCTGGCGATGATGGGCCAAGTCAAATTACAAAGATGTATCTAAATGATGGTACTGGTATATTTACTGAATCTAATACGCACTCGTTTACGGGCGTTAGAGGTGATAGTAGTCTGGCATTGGCAGATGTGGATGGAGACACCGATTTAGACCTATTACTTACAGGATGGAGTGGTGTACGTACTGCTGAATTGCATTTAAACGACGGTTCAGGTACCTTTACTTTAGATGCTACGGCTCCATTTAAACTTTATGATGGCGGTAGTATTGATTTTGCAGATGTTGATGGAGATGGTGATAATGATGTATTATTAACTGGTAAAGAATCAGTTTCTAACGCAGCCTTGTCAGAATTGTATTTAAATAATGGATCTGGAACTTTTACTTTGGATGCGACAGCTACAGCAACTATAGAAAATGTACGATCTAGTGACGCCCAATTTGCAGATATTGATGGCGATGGCGATTTAGATGTCATAGTATCTGGATGGAATGAATCTAATGGTGCAACAAAACTATATACAAATGCTTCAGGTGTATTTAGCCTGCATGCTGCTTTAGAAGGTTTTACAACCCCAAGAATTGATTTTACAGATTTAGATAATGACGGTGATATGGATCTTGTCTTATCAGGAAAACAAGTCACATCTGGGGTAGCAGAAACCGAAATATATTTAAATGATAGTTCAGGTAATTTTACAATCACAACCGATACAGTTCTAGGTACTAGAAGTGGGGATATAGCATCTGCTGATATTGATGGAGATGGTGATAATGATTTGGTTATTAGTGGATGGGATGAAACATCAAGAAACATAAAATTATATACAAATGACTTGGTTATATTAGGTGTTGACAAGTCTTTGTTAAGTGAAGTCGTATTTTACCCAAATCCTACAAGAGGTATACTTAACATTAATTTTAAAAATAATCTATCAATCAATAGTATTAAAGTTTTTAACATTTTAGGCAGAGAAATTGAAGTTAAAATAATCAATAATACAGTCGATTTGTCTAACCTCTCTTCAGGTATTTATTTATTAAAAATTGATTCAGAATTTGGATCAATTTTTAAAAGAATTATAAAAGAGTAATATAAATAGAGTATCGAAATAGGTTATCTAGATTAAAGAACCATTCTATATTAGCCTATTTCGAACTTAATTATAAATGTGTAAAATTTATTAAAACCAACAGTGTATGTCTTTTAAGCATAAGCAAATTTTAATACTTAGTTTAATTATAATAGTATTGTTTCAATGTAAACAGATAAAAAGGGAAAAGACCATTAATAATGAAATGAGGATAACTAAACTATTAGAAAACTTTAAAAATAGTGTAGGTAAAGATGTTATCGTTGTAGCACATAGAGGTGATTGGAGAAATGCTCCTGAGAACTCTTTGCAAGCCATTGAAAATTGCATTAAAATGGGTGTTGATATGGTAGAATTAGATGTTCAAAAAACAAAGGATAATCATTTAATTATTATACATGATAAGCGTTTAGATAGAACAACTACAGGTAAAGGTTTAGTCTCAGATTGGACATTAGATTCTTTAAAAACGTTATCACTTAAAAATGGATTAGGAAACCCAGAAAAGTTACATAAGATTCCAACTTTAGAAGAAGCTCTTTTAACAACAAAAGGGAAAATACTGGTTAACTTAGATAAATGTTATGAGTATTTTGATGATGCATTAAAGATTATAAAAAAAACAGGGACTTCAAACCAAGTCCTTATCAAAGGGTTTTATAAAACTGTTGACGAAGTTCAAAAAGATTTAGGAACGAGTATAGATTCAATTTTATTTATGCCAGTACTTAATTTAGATCGTCAAATTAATCCAGATAAAATAATTAAAAATTTTCAGAGTCATATTAAGCCGGCTGCGGTGGAACTGATTTTTTCAAAAGACACATCTAATGTCATTAATCAACTTTCCCAAATAAAAAAGAATGGTAGCAGAGTGTGGGTAAATTCATTATGGGCATCGTTAAATGCGGGTTATGAAGATGAATTAGCTGTGAGTCAAACAGATAGTATTTATGGTTGGTATATTAAAAAAGGAGTAAATATTATTCAAACGGATAGACCACAATTATTACTAAACTACTTAAGAAGTAAAGGTTTACACGAGTAATATCAAGTTTTATTATTTTGCTTAGTTGAAGACAATTGCTGCAATTTAATAGCAGCACTTCTTTAGCTTAAAATGTTATATAACAAATTTCTATGATAAATTATTTTAAAAAATCACCTAAAAGACCTATTAGGATAACAGAAGAAGAGCAAAAATCATATTATAGAAAACTAAAGTGGCAAGTATTTATATCTGCAACTTTAGGTTATGGGTTCTATTACGTGTGCAGATTAAGTTTAAATGTTGTTAAAAAACCCATTGTAGATGCTGGTATTTTAACAGAATCAGAATTGGGACTTATCGGTTCTACCCTATTCTTTGCCTATGCGATTGGAAAATTAATCAATGGGTTCTTGGCTGATCATACTAATATTAAGCGTTTTATGACAACTGGTCTTTTAATATCGGCATTAGCAAACTTAATTATGGGTTTTACAAGTACTTTTCTATTCTTTGCTATTTGTTGGGGGTAAATGGTTGGGTACAATCAATGGGAGCTCCTTCAAGTGTCGTATCATTATCTAGATGGTATAAAGATTCTGAGCGTGGAAGTTTTTATGGGTTTTGGAGTACTAGTCACAATATTGGTGAAGCAATTACTTATATTTTAACAGCAGTTATTGTCTCTTATTTTGGTTGGCAATGGGGTTTTAGAGCTGCTGCAATAGTAGGTTTATTAGGTGCATTAATGGTATCGATCTTCTTTCATGACACACCAGAAAGTAAAGGTTTACCTCCTGTAAATAAGGATTTCACGACAAAGAAAACCTCAACTTGGTCAGAACAAAAAGATGTTTTAAAAAATCCTTATGTCTGGTTATTAGCCTTATCTAGTGCATTCATGTACATTTCTAGATATGCTGTTAATAGTTGGGGACCTTACTATTTTGAAGCTGCTAAAGGGTACACATTAACGCAGGCAAATAGCTTAGTTGCCATAAGTGCAGTTTGTGGAATTTTAGGAACAGCGTCATCAGGTTTTGTTTCAGATAAATTCTTTAAAGGAAGAAGAAATGCTCCTGCATTAATTTTTGGGTTAATGAATGTTTTTGCACTTTCACTTTTTTTATTAGGCCCTAAAAATATGTGGTGGTTAGATGCAACAAGTATGGTCATTTTTGGTTTAGGGATTGGTGCATTAATCTGTTATTTAGGTGGTTTAATGGCCGTTGATATTGTATCCAAAAAAGCATCAGGTGCAGCATTAGGTATCGTGGGTATAATGAGCTATACTGCTGCTGGAATTCAGGATATAGCAAGTGGCTACTTAATTGAAAACAATAAAAAAGTTTTGAATGGTGAGATAATTTATAACTTTGATACGATCTCTATTTTTTGGATAGGAGCTGCTGCCCTTTCTGTTTTATTAGCATTATTTGTATGGAAAAAAACGTAAATAAATTAAAAAAGATTAAATGAATAAAATAAAAAACATAATTTTTGATCTAGGAGGCGTTATTATGAACCTTGACGTGCCTAAAACCATTATAGAATTTGAAAAAATAGGAATAACAAATATTGTAAATAATACAGGTCACCATTATACAGATCCTATTTTTTATGATTTTGAAATAGGTAAAGTATCCGAATTTGAATTTATAGAGAAGCTTAAAAGTATATCAATTTTAGATCCATCTACTAATGAAGTTATAGAAGCGTGGAATGCAATGATACTAGATATGCCAAGTGAAAGAATAGATATCCTTTTAAATTTAAAAGAGAATTACAAGATTTTTCTTTTAAGCAACACAAATAGTATTCATCAGAAAAAATTTATCAGCGAGGTAAATGAAGAAAACAATATCTCTTTCAATGATTTATTCCAAAAGGCATATTATTCATTTGAAGTAGGCATTAGAAAGCCTGATAAAGAGGTTTTTGAATTCACTTTGAACGACAGCAATCTAAATCCAAAAGAAACCTTATTCGTGGATGATTCTATTGATAATATTAAAGCGGCACAAGATATAGGTATTCAAACATACCATATTGATGGTAAGAACTCCATTGAAAAATTATTTTCAAATAATTAGTATGTATTATTTAGGATTAGATATTGGTAGCTCTTCTATAAAAGCTGCATTAGTAGAAGTATCAACCGGAAAAAGTATTGGAGTCGTTCAAGAGCCCAAAGAAGAAATGAGCATGTTTGCTCAAAAAAATGGTTGGGCAGAACAAAAACCAGATGATTGGTGGCTGCATAGTTGCAACGCAATTAAAAACTTAAAAAAGCAATATAACATCAGTAAAACACAAATAAAAGGTATTGGTATTTCGTATCAAATGCATGGTTTGGTTTTGGTTGATAAAAAAGGAGATCCGTTAAGAAATTCTATTATTTGGTGCGATTCTAGAGCCGTAGAAATTGGCAACAACGCTTTTGAAGAAATTGGCGAAGAAAAATGTGCTTCACATTTATTGAATTCACCTGCAAATTTTACAGCATCAAAATTAAAATGGATAAAAGAAAATGAGCCTGCTATTTATAAGCAGATTTACAAGTTTATGTTGCCAGGAGATTATGTGGCGTATAAATTTTCAAACAAAATAAATACCACTATTTCAGGATTATCCGAAGGGATTTTTTGGGATTTTAAAAACGATTCCATTGCAGATTTTTTATTAGAATATTACGGAATTGACAAAAATTTAGTACCAGATATTGTTGACACTTTTGGAATTCAATCTTTAGTAGATGAAAAAGGAGAAGAAGAAAGCGGCATTGCTGCAGGAACTCCAATTTATTACAGAGCAGGTGATCAACCAAATAACGCACTTTCTTTAAACGTTTTTAATCCAGGAGAAGTTGCTGCAACTGGTGGAACATCAGGAGTTGTATATGCAGTTACAGATAATTTATCCGGAAAAGAAAGTACAAGAGTCAATAATTTTGCACACGTAAATTATTCAAAAAATAGCAAAAGAATAGGGAAGTTATTAAATATCAATGGCGCAGGAATTCAATATAGATGGTTGCTAAATAATTTGGCAGTAAGTTCTTACGAAGAAATGAATACGTTGGCTTCAGAAATTCCAATCGGTTCAGATGGAGTCTGCGTAATTCCGTTTGGTAATGGCGCAGAACGCATGTTAAACAACAAAGAAATTGGTACTCGAATCGTAAACATGAACCTGAATAATCATCACAAAGGGCATGTTTGTAGAGCCGCTTTAGAAGGTATTGCGTTCTCTTTTTATTACGGAATGGAAATCTTAAAATCAGACGGAATTCAACCAAATGTTATAAGAGCAGGAAATGATAATTTATTTCGTTCAGAAATTTTTGCAAATACGGTGGCAACTTTAATTCAGCAAGAAATTGAAATTTATAACACAACCGGCGCAATTGGCGCAGCAAGAGCAGCTAACCTTCATACAGGCGATTTTGAAGGATTTAGCAAATCGATTATGGACAACGACCATGTAATGACTTTTATGCCATTTAAAGACAAAAAACCATATTTAGAAGCTTATAGCAATTGGAAAAAAGAACTAGAACTCGTAGTAAATAAATAAGAAGAAAAAGCTTTTGGCAATTGGCCTTTAGCAAAAAAAAGAATCGCCAAAAGCTAAAAGCGAAAGGCTAAAATTAAAAATCATGGCAAATAAAGAATATTTTAAAGGAATCAACAAAATTCAATTTGAAGGAAAAGAGTCAGACAATCCATTAGCATTTAAATACTACAATCCAGACCAAGTAGTTGCAGGAAAAACAATGAAAGAATGGTTTAAATTTTCTATTGCTTACTGGCATACTTTCTGCGGACAAGGTGCAGACCCTTTTGGACCAGGAACACAAAATTTTCCTTGGGATCAAGCTACAGATGCTATTCAAGCTGCTAAAGACAAAGCAGACGCAGCGTTTGAATTCATCAACAAAATGGGTTTTGATTATTTCTGTTTCCACGATTACGATTTAATTAAAGAAGGCGCAACTTTTGCGGAATCTGAAAAAAGATTGGACGTAATTACAGATTATATCAAAACAAAACAAGCAGAAAGTGGTGTGAAATTATTATGGGGAACAGCGAACTGTTTTTCAAATCCACGTTATATGAATGGTGCTGCTACCAATCCAGATTTTAATGTGTTGGCAAGAGCTGGCGGACAAGTAAAATTAGCGTTGGACGCTACCATTAAATTAGGTGGAGAAAACTATGTTTTTTGGGGAGGAAGAGAAGGTTATATGTCTTTGTTAAACACAGATATGGGACGTGAACTTGATCACATGGCACAATTTCTAACCATGGCAAGAGATTATGCAAGAGCACAAGGTTTTAAAGGAACTTTCTTTATAGAGCCAAAACCAATGGAACCCATGAAACATCAATATGATTTTGATTCTGCTACTGCAATCGGCTTTTTAAAAGAATATGGTTTAGACAAAGATTTCAAAATGAACATTGAGGTAAATCACGCAACTTTGGCACAACATACTATGCAACACGAAATGGCAGTTGCTGCCAAAGCAGGAATGTTAGGAAGTATCGATGCCAACAGAGGAGATTACCAAAATGGTTGGGATACAGATCAATTTCCAAACAACATTCAAGAAACCACAGAAGCCATGTTAGTATTCTTAGAAGCTGGGGGGTTACAAGGTGGTGGTGTTAATTTTGATGCAAAAATCAGAAGAAATTCTACAGATATGGACGATGTTTTTCACGCGCACATTGGTGGAGCAGATACCTTTGCAAGAGCTTTAATTACTGCTGATAAAATTATGACTTCTTCTGCTTACAACTCATTAAGAGAAAAAAGATATAGTTCCTTTGATGCTGGAAAAGGAAAAGATTTTGAAGCAGGAAAATTAGAACTTTCAGATTTGTATAAAATTGCCCAAGAAAATGGCGAATTAACTCTACAGAGTGGCAAACAAGAGCTATTTGAAAATATTATTAATCAATATATATAGTAATATTCCCAAATCTTAGAAATTAAGTTTTGGGAATATTTTTAAATAACACTTAAAAACAAATTATGTTGAGCATCATTTCATTTATAGGTTTTACGCTATTAGTAGCGATAATAGCTTATTTAGCGACAAGAAAAACAAATGAGAATACTTCTGAAGGGTATTTTTTAGGTGGTCGTAGTTTAACTGCATCTGTAATTGCAGGATCTTTGTTATTAACGAATCTTTCTACAGAGCAAATTGTTGGGCTTAATGGTAATGCTTATGCAGATGGTATATTGGTAATGGCATGGGAAACTTTGGCTGCAATTGCTATGGTAATTACTGCAGTATATTTATTACCAAGATATTTAAAAGGTGGAATTTCAACCATTCCAACATATTTAGAGCGTCGTTTTGATGTGACTACAAAAGCGATGACATCTGGTTTGTTTTTATCTGGATATGCTATTGTTTTATTACCTATCGTTTTATACTCAGGATCTCTAGGTATTAGTGGTATGTTTAATCTCCCTGATTTATTAGGAGTTACAGAATGGCAATCTATATGGATTTGTGTGATAAGTATTGGTGTTATTGGTTCTATGTATGCCATTTTTGGAGGATTAAAAGCAGTTGCAGTTTCTGATACTATAAATGCTGTTGGTTTATTAGTAGGAGGCCTTTTAATTCCTTATTTCGGATTAATATCAATTAGTGATGATCATAGCTTCTTTGGTGGATTATCTAAATTAACCAGTGAATATCCTGAAAAATTAAATGCTATTGGAAGTGCAGATTCTTCCATTCCATTTGCAACAATTTTTACAGGAATGATGTTGGTTCAATTATTTTATTGGGGAACCAACCAACAAATTATTCAACGTGCTTTAGGAGCTAAGAATTTAGCAGAAGGACAAAAGGGATTAACCATAGCAGCTTTTATTAAAATACTAGGACCTATAATTGTAGTGCTTCCAGGTATCATTGCCTATCACAAATGGGGAGGTGAAGTCTTAGCAAATAATGACATTGCTTATCCTAGATTGGTTGCAGAAGTATTGCCAACATATTTAATAGGCTTCTTTGCAGCAGTAATGTTCGGAGCTATTTTAAGCTCATTTAATTCCGCATTAAACAGTTGTGTAACTTTATTTGGTGTTGATATTTACAAACAATATATAAATAAGGAAGCAGAAGATAAGAGAGTCGTTACAGTAGGTAAACGCTTTGGGATTGTTTTAGCTGTATTTTCTATGTTTGTAGCTCCATTTTTATATTATGCTTCAGATGGACTTTTTGGGTATTTGCAAACAGTAAATGGAGCCTATAGTGTGCCAATTTTAACTGTTATTATAGTTGGTGTCTTATCAAAAAGAGTACCTGCTATTGCAGCAAAAGCTGGTATAATATTCTCTTTTACATTTTATGTAACTTATATTATTCTATCGAAAGGTTTCGAAATAGATTTACCACATTTTCTACATGTTCAATTCGTTGCGTTTGCTTTAACTATAATACTAATGTTAGTTATAGGAAAGATAAAACCGAGAGAAACAGATTATATTCAAGAATATACAAAACAAGTAGATGTAACTCCATGGAAACATGTAAAGGTCGTAGGTATTTTAATATGTGCAATTGTACTATCTACCTATTTTATTTTCAGCTAATTTTACAATTAGTTGAAGCCAGTTACTTGGAATTTATTAGCGTAAATATTTCGAAATAAACCTGAAGTTAAAATTTTAGAATAAATGAAAACCCTTTGGAATAAAAAGTAAACAAAAAGTGATTTTAAGGTGTTTTAAACCCAATCGATTACAAAGATTTTCAATTGGGTTAAATTATAAATAAAAAAATGAACAAGAAAATAGATCAAGCATCAGCAGATAATATTAGAGCTTTGGCGGTTGCCATGGTAGAAAAAGCAAACTCTGGGCATCCTGGAGGACCAATGGGAGGAGCAGATTTTATGCACATCTTATATTCAGAATTCTTTAATTTCGATCCATCAGATATGACTTGGGCATTCAGAGATCGTTTTTTTATGGATGCGGGGCATTTATCAACTCTAATGTATGCGCAATATTATTTGTTAGGAAATTACGAAAAAGACGATGTTGCCAATTTCAGACAATGGGGTTCAATCACTCCTGGTCATCCAGAAGTGGATGTAAAAAGAGGAATTGAAAACACATCAGGGCCTTTAGGACAAGGTCATACAATGGGAGTTGGAGCTTCAATTGCAGCGAAATTCTTAAAAGCGAGATTTGGAAACTGGATGGATCATAAAGTGTATGGTTTTATTTCTGATGGAGGAGTACAAGAAGAAATTTCTCAAGGAGCAGGAAGAATTGCAGGTCATTTAGGATTGAACAATTTTATAATGTTCTACGATTCTAATGATATTCAATTATCTACGCCAACTGATGAAGTTACTTCTGAAGATACAGAAATGAAGTACAAAGCTTGGGGTTGGAAAGTTGTCACTGTTGATGGTCATAATCACGAAGAAATAAGAAAAGCATTAAAAGACGCAAATAACGAAACTGAAAAACCAACCCTAATTATAGGTAAAACCATTATGGGGAAAGGGTGTGTTACTGCAGATGATAAAGTCTTTGAAGGCGAATGTGAATTGCATGGACAACCCATTGGAGCATCAGGAGCTGATTATACAAAAACCTTGATAAATTTAGGCGCAAATCCTGAAAAACCGTTTGATATTTATGAAGATGTTAGCGAATTTTATCAGAATTTATTAAAAGAAAAAACAGCAAAAGCAGCTGAAAAGAAATCAGAAATTATTGCTTGGAAAAAATCTAATCAAGCACTTTCGGATAAATTAGATTTTTTCTTATCAGGAGAATTACCAGCACTAGATTTTGAGTCAATTGTCCATAAAGCTGGCTTAGCAACAAGAGCAGCTTCTTCTAGTGTTTTAGGCTATTTAGCAGAAAATGTAGAAAATATGATCGTTTCCTCGGCAGATTTATCGAATTCTGATAAAACAGACGGGTTTTTAAAGAAGACACACGCACTTAAAAAAGGCGATTTTAGTGGTTCTTTTTTACAAGCTGGCGTTGCAGAATTAACGATGGCTTGTATTGCAAACGGAATTGCGTTACATGGTGGAATTATTCCTGTTGTGGCAACTTTCTTTGTGTTTTCAGATTATATGAAACCTGCCATTCGTTTAAGTGGAATTCAAGAATTAGGCGTAAAATATGTATGGACGCACGATGCTTTTAGAGTTGGAGAAGATGGGCCAACGCATCAACCAGTGGAGCAAGAAGCACAAATTAGATTGTTAGAAAAATTAAAAAACCATAGTGGAAATCCGAGTTTTTTAGCGTTACGTCCTGCAGATTCAGCAGAAACAAGTGTTGCTTGGAAAATGGCTTTAGAGAATAAAAATTCGCCAACAGGTTTAATTTTATCAAGACAAGGAATTAAAGATTTACCAACAAAAGGAGCATCATCAAGATATCAAGAAGCATTAGCTGCTAAAAAAGGTGGGTATTTGGTAAAAGAAGTAGCAAATCCTGATGTGGTTTTAATAGCAAATGGTTCTGAAGTTGCAACATTAGTTGAAGCTGCTGCAATTTTAGAATCAGAAAATGGCTTAAAAGTAACTATTGCTTCTGTAATTTCTGAAGGGTTATTTAGATTACAATCCAAAGAATATCAGCATAGTGTCATTCCTAAAAACAAACCTTTATTTGGTTTAACAGCAGGTTTACCAGTAAACTTAGAAGGTTTAGTTGGCGATACTGGAAAAGTGTTTGGATTGGATCATTTTGGATATTCAGCACCTGCAAAAATACTAGATGATAAGTTTGGTTTTACAGGAGAAAAAGTAAGTATAGAAGTATTAGCATATTTAGAAACACAACAAAATTAAAAAAATAAACAAATGAAATTTTTTATAGATACAGCAAACCTCAATGATATTGCAGAAGCAGAAGCTTTAGGCGTTTTAGATGGCGTAACTACAAATCCGTCTTTGATGGCAAAAGAAGGCATTACTGGAGCGCAAAATATCTTAAATCATTATAAAAAAATATGTGAATTAGTAACTGGAGACGTTTCTGCAGAAGTAATTGCAACAGATTATAATGGAATGATTCAGCAAGGAGAAGAATTGGCAGCTTTACATTCACAAATTGTAGTTAAATTACCTATGATTGCAGATGGCATAAAAGCCTGTAAATATTTTTCAGATAAAGGAATTAAAACAAATGTAACGTTAGTTTTTTCTGCTGGTCAAGCATTGTTAGCCACAAAAGCAGGTGCTACTTATGTATCTCCTTTTTTAGGAAGATTGGATGACATTTCTACGGATGGGTTACACTTGATTAAAGAAATTAGACAAATTTATGATAATTACGGATTTGAAACTCAAATTTTATCAGCATCTGTAAGAAATACAATGCATGTGATTAATTGTGCTAAATTAGGCTCTGATGTTATGACTGGACCTTTATCTTCAATAACAGGGTTATTAAAGCACCCTCTTACTGATATTGGATTGGTACAATTTTTAGCTGATTATAAGAAAGGAAATTAAACCTATTTTTTTGTTTAGTATTTAAAAGTATAAATATTTTAAGGTAACTCTACTAGATATTACTCCGAAAATTGCATACGTCATTAATAAAAAGTATTGCAATAACCAAAAATAACCTGTTCAAAATATTAATTTTTATATCAAAAGATGTAGCAAAAGCTATGTCTTTTTTTTGCTTAACAAATAATGAAAATGTAAAAACTCAAATATAATTGCAAAAAAAATTAGAAATTACATCCCTCTAGTTGAACAATATAATATTCAACAAAAAGAACAAGCATTAAAAAAATAACCAAAACTGAAAAATTAAAAATTCATATAAAATAATCAAAAGAAGTTGCAGATGTTTGCTCTATAAAAAAAATCTTACTTTTCATTTAGCACGTCATACATTTTCAATAATTGTTACTTTAACCAATGGTGTTAGCACTGAAACAGTTTCTCAACTTTTAGGTCATTCACGCATTTCAACAACTCAAATTTATGCTAAAGTTATTGAAAGAAAATTAACTGAGGATTTAATTACCATCATTCTTTTTTATGGTTTCGAAGTAGTGGCAATTAGTGAGGAACAATTCATCGAATCTTTACAAAAATTATCAAAAAAAACTAAGCTTTTTAGAAATTAAAGAAGCTTAGAATGCAATGATATTAGATATTCCTGTTAATAGAATTTTTTCTTAAAAATTTAAAGAAGGAGTAGAACTTATTCTTATTGAGTAATACCAACATTAGTATTCAGCAATTAAAATATTTAAGTGAATTTAAATGGAAGATAAAAGAATTAGACTCAAAACCCTGTAATTTATAAAATTTAAAGTTTTTCTTTATTTTATAATATCAAAAGAAATACATCACAAAAACACTTCATATTTGCTTTAGATTTGATAAGTACATTTATACTTTTAAATTTAATATGTTGTTTTGAGAACTATACTACTTTTACTCCTCCTTATTCTAAAAAGCATTGCTGCCTTTAGCCAAGAAAACACCAATCTTGACTATTTTAGGAAGCAAGCCATAGAAAACGCACCCACTTTAAACGAAAATAAGAACTTACTAAAGCGTGGTGAAATTGAGAATAGCATTATTGATGCACAGAATAATGCGTTTTTAGTAAATGCAACTTCCGAAGTGTTGGTTGCACCCTATTTTAATACCAATAGCCAGCTGATAGCGATTACCACTACCCCATCCTCCAAAGCTTTTGGCTATGATGTTGGCATTACCAATGGATGTTTATATGCGGCGCAGGTACTTGTGACAAAGAATTTGTTTAACAAAGTAATTACTGAAAATTTACTCTTTCAAAATAAAATCATAAATACAACTATTGCCTTTTTATCCGAAGAACTTACACAACCCTATTCTTAAACATTATTATAGTCTTAAATTTACAAACATCAAATATCTCATAGCCGAAGACGAAATCGATTTGCAACAAGCAGTTGTTACCTATTTGCAACGTGATGGTAATATTTGTGAAGTCGCATCAAATTTTAGAGAAGCTTCCGAAAAAGCTGCCATCTATGAGTATGATAACCCGTTGTGCATTATAAATAGTTAAAAAAAGTTATTCATTTGACTATTAAAAGTCGTATATTTAATTGACAATCAATCGATTAAATACAATGAATAACTTTAGAGCAAATTACGATAAAATTTTAGAAGTCTTAGCCACAATTACAGAAAAGGAACAATTTTTACGTCAAAACAGGAAACCAAAACTAAAAGACATTGAATTAATCGCTATGAATTTAACAGCAGAATATATGGGTATAGACAGTGAATGTCAGTTGTTTCGGGATATTCCAGAATATTTGTTTGCTAAAATAGAGCGATCAGTTTACAATAAACGGAAGCGAAAATTATTTTTTGCCATTGAATTTATAAGAACTCAACTCTCCAATAAGTTCACGGAGTTTGAAAACTATTATGTAGTAGATAGTATGCCTTTGGAGATTGTAAAACTCTCAAGAAGCGGGAGAAGTAAAGTTTGTAAAGAGTACTTTTATTCAGCCCCAAATAGAGGTTATTGTGCTAGTCAAAACATGCATTATTATGGCTATAAAATACATGCTGTTTGTTCTATTGATGGCGTGTTTAAAAGTTTTGATATTAGCAAAGCTTCTGTACATGATATTCATTATTTAAAAGACATTAAAAATCAGTTTAATAACTGTGTGGTTTTAGGGGACAAAGGATACCTAAGTGCGGACTATCAGTTAGATTTATTTGAGAGTAAACAAATTAAATTAGAAGTTCCAATGCGTAAAAATCAACAGAATTACAAAAAACAAACGTATATTTTTAGGAAGAAAAGAAAACGAATTGAGACCTTGTTTTCTCAACTTTGTGACCAGTTTAAAATACGGAATAATTATGCGAAAACTTTTGAAGGTTTTAAGACAAGAATTCTCTCAAAATTAACAGCACTAACTATCATTCAATACATTAACAAATTTGTTTTTAATAGGAATATAAACAATTTAAAAGTCAATATTGTTTAAATGCACAACGGGTTATATATCTATATTTATACCCGTTGTGCATTATAAATAGTTAAAAAAAGTTATTCATTTGACTATTAAAAGGCGTATATTTAATTAACAATCAATCGATTAAATACAATGAATAACTTCAAGGCAAATTACAATAAAATTTTAGAAGTCTTAGCCACAATTACAGAAAAGGAACAATTTTTACGTCAAAACAGGAAACCAAAACTAAAAGACATTGAATTAATCGCTATGAATTAATCGCTATGAATTTAACAGCAGATTATATGGGTATAGACACTGAGTGTCAGTTGTTTCGGGATACTCCAGAATATTTGTTTGCTAAAATAGAGCGATCAGTTTACAATAAACGGAAGCGAAAATTATTTTTTGCCATTGAATTTATAAGAACTCAACTCTCCAATAAGTTCACGGAGTTTGAAAACTATTATGTAGTAGATAGTATGCCTTTGGAGATTGTAAAACTCTCAAGAAGCGGGAGAAGTAAAGTTTGTAAGGAGTACTTTTATTCAGCTCCAAATAGAGGTTATTGTGCTAGTCAAAACATGCATTATTATGGCTATAAAATACATGCTGTTTGTTCTATTGATGGCGTGTTTAAAAGTTTTGATATTAGCAAAGCTTCTGTACATGATATTCATTATTTAAAAGACATTAAAAGTCAGTTTAATAACTGTGTGGTTTTAGGGGACAAAGGATACCTAAGTGCTGACTATCAGTTAGATTTATTTGAGAGTAAACAAATTAAATTAGAAGTTCCAATGCGTAAAAATCAACAGAATTACAAAAAACAAACGTATATTTTTGGGAAGAAAAGAAAACGAATTGAGACCTTGTTTTCTCAACTTTGTGACCAGTTTAAAATACGGAATAATTATGCAAAAACTTTTGAAGGTTTTAAGACAAGAATTCTCTCAAAATTAACAGCACTAACTATCATTCAATACATTAACAAATTTGTTTTTAATAGGAATATAAACAATTTAAAAGTCAATATTGTTTAAATGCACAACGGGTTATGATATTATTATTTTAGATATCAATTTGGTTTCTGGTAGTGGTTTAGACATCCTAAAAACACTAAAAAAAGAAAAGAAAAAAGCGGGAGTTATTATTATTTCTGCTAATAATTCTTTAACGGATAAATTGGAAGGATTGGATTTAGGAGCCGATGATTATATTACAAAACCTTTTCATTTGGCACGTCATACATTTGCTACAACAGTCACATTAACAAACGGAGTACCTATAGAATCAGTTAGTAAAATGTTAGGTCATAAATCACTAAAAACGACCCAACACTATGCGAAGATTTTAGATAGAAAAGTTAGTGAGGATATGCAAGCGTTAAAAAATAAATTCTTAGAACAAAAATTAATAATTTTAATTCTGAAAATATTTAAGTAATTAATTTCCCACTACAAATAGAAAAATAGTTTTTAAAATAAATTAATTCTACTATTTAGTTTAATTTACGTAACGTTGATGTTTAAATAATGAACTAATTCATATAATTTCATTTAATTTGTGAACTAAATAAACCAATTGATTACTCAAAAATATATAATTAGTAAAGACAGTTTAAAAGAAATCTTTGACTCATATTACAAAATGCTTGTGCTTTTTGCAAATCGCTTTTTGTCTTCTATAGGAGAATCAGAAGATTTGGTACAAGATGTATTTATTGATCTTTGGGAGAAGAATAATGAATTTCCAAATGAAATTTCTTTAAAAATTTTCATGTATAAAGTAGTTCGCAACAAATGTTACAATATTCTTAAGCACAATAAAGTAAAAAATAAATATGCAGAAAATGCCATTCAATCAATAGAAGATGACAATTTGTTTCTTAAGCAAATTCTGGAAGATGAAACGGTTAAACAACTTTATGATGCTATTGAAATACTTCCAAACCGTAAAAAAGAAATCATCAAACTTAGTTTAAAAGGGATGAAGAATAATGAAATTGCTGAAGAATTAGATATAAAGCTACAAACGGTTAAAACGCTTAAATCGCAATCCTATAAAATTTTAAGAGAAAAACTGAGAGGTATTGACACTATTATTTATTTTTTGTTGAACTAAAATTTAATCCAAAAAGACACTATTTATAATAGTTAAATCAACAAGTTAGGAGTTAAATGTCTGACAATTAACAATTTTAATGTCAACTTCAAAATGAATCCTAAAAAAAATAAATAACATATTTAGTTATTTTATGCTGAATATTTATTTATTTCATAAAAAAAGTCAACTTTTAATACTACCTTTTTAAAATTTAGTTGTTCTATATATAAATACATAAAGTTAGAATGATTGAGTTTTCACACATTTCAAAATTATTAATTAAGAAAAAATTAAAGATCTTAACAAATACTGAAAAAGTACAGTTAAAGAAATTTAATAAAAAACACCCATTTTCAAAAGATATTAAGATTGCTGAATTAATCGACAGCGTGAATTCATATTCTAAAATAAATAAGGAAAATGCTTGGAAATTAATTGAGGCTAGAACTAAAACAGAAAGGCCGGTTATTAAATTATTCAAAAAGCGCTGGTATGGGTATGCAGCTTCTCTAGTTTTAATTTTAACATCAGCTTACTTTTTAAAAGATATATTATTTCAAACAGCTATTCCAAATAACCCCAATCAAACAGAAACAAGTAATATCGTAAAAGGTACAGACAAAGCTATATTAACGCTAGCGGATGGTTCTGAGGTTTTTCTAGAAAAAGGGACGGCTGTTAAAACTCAAAACGCTAATAGCAATGGAAAAGAAATAGTCTATACAGCTAACACAAAAAGAACAGCAACCGTTATATATAATCGCTTAACAATTCCTAGAGGTGGTCAATTCTTTATTAAACTTGCAGATGGCACGCAAGTATGGCTAAATTCTGAATCACAATTAAAATATCCAGTTGCGTTTATCGAAGGCAAAACAAGAGAGGTAGAATTAATTTATGGTGAAGCCTATTTTGAGGTTACATCAAGCTCACAAAACAACGGTGCTAAATTTAAAGTAATAAATAAATCTCAAGAAGTAGAGGTTCTGGGTACAGCATTTAATATAAAAGCATATAAAGATGAAAATACTATTTATACTACCTTGGCAGAAGGCAGTGTAGCCATTACTTTCGATAATAAATCTGAAATACTAGTACCTAACCAACAATCAATTTTTAATACAACAAATAGTAATTTCAAACTTAAAACAGTAGACGTATACAATGAAATATCTTGGAAAGATGGCGTTTTTAGTTTTGAAAGAAAACCGTTAAAAGATATTATGAAAGTATTCGCTAGGTGGTACGATATGGAAGTTGTTTTTGAAAATAAATCATTGGAAGACGAAAAGTTTTTTGGGGTACTTGATAAAGAGCAAAGTATAAAAGAAATTCTTGAAACAATTAAAATTTTAAAATAATAGAAAATTATGAAATAAAAGATAAAACAATAATTCTAAAATAAAAAAGGGAGCGAAGCAAAACATTTCGACGTGTAAAGTGCTTCGTCCCTAAAATCAAGTATTAATTAAACAATAACTAACACAATTCAAATTTATGAAAATTAATTTTATTAATGTCCGTTACGTCATACCCAAACGGCTACAATTTTTTATCATGAGAACATTTATTTTTTTATTGTGTTCATCCATTTTTGGTTTTTCTCCAGGAAAAAGTTTTTCTCAGGCAAAAATAACAATTGAAAAGGACAAGGTCGTCTCTGTTAATGAAGTTTTTAGAATCATTAAAGATCAGACAAACTATCGATTCATATATCCTGAAGCCTTATTTGAACGCACTCCAAAAGTACAACTCAAAAAAGGAGTTATATTATTATCAAAACTATTAGAAAAAAGTTTTCAAGGAAGTAATATAAAATTTCAATTGTCTAAAAATAATACAATAGTAATTGAAGAAGAGATAAAACCTGTTCCAGACATTGTTAAGCAGCAAAAAATTTCAATAACTGGTATTATTTCAGATAAAGATGGTAATCCTTTACCAGGTGCAAGCATCATAGAAAAAGGTACAACAAATGGTACTGAAACAGATTTTGAAGGTAATTTTATAATTTCTGTAAAAAATGATGATGCAATTTTAGTAATACAATATTTAGGATTTGTAAAAAAGGAAGTTTCTGTAAAAGACAAAACTATTCTTAAAATAGTTTTAATTGAAGATGCAGCAGCACTTGATGAAATAGTTATCGTCGGTTATGGTTCTCAAAAATTAACAAACGTTTCTGGTTCTATTGCAAAAGCAAATATTGGTGAACTACAAGACACACCCGTATCTAATTTCGATCAAGCTTTAGTTGGTAAACTTGCTGGAGTCCAAGTTATCCAAACAACAGGAGAACCAGGAAGAGAATTAACTATTAAAGTTAGAGGTACCGGAACAATTACTGCAGGTAGCGAACCTTTATATGTTGTAGATGGTGTGCCCATTGATAGTTCGGGTCAGGCAACAGAGATAGTTAATATGGAAGACGTAGAGTCTATTCAAATTCTAAAAGATGCTGCATCTGCTTCGATTTACGGTTCTCGTGGTGGAAACGGAGTTGTCTTAATTACCACAAAAAAAGGCAGACAAGGTAAAATGAAAGTGAGTATTAACCAATCTATAGGTTTTCAAGTTTTATCTAAAAAAATTGATTTGATGGATGCTTATGAATATGCTAGACTTTCTAAAGATGGCCATGATGCTGCCTATTTACAAGAAGTTCCTACAGGTAACGCAAACGACCCTAATAGTATTAGACCTATTGGATATCACAAAATTCCAGAAGAATTATTTCCTTATTTAGAAGGTGTAGAAGGTTTGACAAATACCGATTGGCAAGACGAAATATACAGACCTGCTGCAATAGAAAGATATAATATTTCTATTCGTGGAGGTAACGAGAATGTAAATTATTTTGTGTCTGCAAATCACTCTAATCAAGAAGGAATTATTTTAAATTCTGATTATTCAAAGACTGGTATTCGAGCAAACATTGGCATCAATGCAGGTAAGTTTAAAATAGGATTAAATATGAGTCCTTCTTATACAATTGAAAATAGAGTAAGTGCTAATAATCCTTATTTTAGTGACGGTATTGTGCAATCTGCACTCTCCTACTCTCCTACTTGGCCAGTTTACAATCCAGACGGAGGCTTTAATTATGATGGAAATGGTTTCTGGAGAGTTGGAACGGATTATCAACATAATGAAATTGTAAACCCAGTTGCTTTAGCCATGCTACCTAAAAATGAAATTGAGCATTATAATTTATTAACAAACTTATTTTTAGAATATGAAGTAATTGAAGATTTAAAAGTAAAATCCTCTTTTGCTGTGAATTACAATCAATATCAAAACGAATATTATCGTCCTGCTATTTTAGAGGAAAGAGGTCGTAACAACACAGGCAGACCTTCCAATCCGACTGGAAGATTAAGCACTACAAATATTTATAACTGGATATTTGAAAACACCATCAACTATAAAAAGAGTTTCGGCAAACATAATTTTGATATTTTAGGAGGAATTACAGCTCAAAAAGATAGAAGTAAATTACAACGAATAAACGCTTCTGTGACTTCAGATACTCCTGTTATTAATGCCATTCAAATTATAAATGCAGAACAACTTGCTATTGGAAGTGGAAGCGTTCAAGAATGGTCTTTATATTCACTTCTTTCCAGAATTCAATACGATTTTGATAATAAATATTTGCTTTCTGCTTCTTTAAGAGGAGATGCTTCTTCTCGTTTTGGGGCTAATAATAAATGGGGATATTTCCCTTCCGTTTCTGCAGGTTGGCGAATAGCACAAGAGGATTTCCTTAAAGATAGCGAATGGATCAGTGAACTAAAATTAAGAACAAGTTTTGGTTTAACAGGGAACTTTCAAATAGGTAATTATGAGCAAATATCTTTAATTACAGATGATACTTACATAACTGGTAATCCTGGAAGCAGACAAACTGGTTTAAGACCATCGCAAGTTGCAAACCCTGATGTTTCTTGGGAAAAAACAGCCATGTTTAATGCTGGTATAGATGTTTCTTTATTTCAAAATCAACTTGGTTTTACCTTTGAATACTACAACGGAAATACTACAGACTTATTATTGCAAGTACCTGTTCCTCAAACCACTGGATTTGGAACTGCTTTACAGAATATTGGTGAAGTAAACAATACTGGTATAGAAGCTTTGATAACCTTTTCGCCATATTTAGGGGCATTTCAATGGAATAGCAGTCTAAATTTTTCTATGAATAGAAACAAAGTAGTAGCCTTAGGTCCAGAAAACACAGATATTATCACGACCGCTGGTACTGGTCATGCGTTTTTTAAAACAGAGGTTGGCCAACCTATAGGGAACTATTTTTTACTGGTACAAGATGGAATTTTTTCTACGCAAGAAGAACTTGACAAATACCCTCATTTCGAAAGCACTGCTGTGGGTGATTTTAGATTTGTGGATGTGGATGGCGATGGTGAACTAGATGTTAATAAAGATAGAACAATTGTAGGGAACTATGCTCCAGATTTTATATTTGGATTCTCAAACTCTTTCAAGTACAAAGGTTTTGATCTAAATGTAGCTTTGCAAGGAAGTTATGGTGGAGAGATTTTAAATCTTTCTAGAAGATACAACGCAAATGGCGAGGGTAATTTTAACAATACTAGAGATTTATTAAACAGATGGCAATCTGAGGAAAACCCGGGAGACGGAAACACCAATCGAGCAAATAGAAAAGCTAGAGGTAACAATGGGAGAACATCTACTTGGCACGTAGAAGATGGCTCTTATTTACGTTTACAAAATGTTTCTTTAGGTTATGCTTTATCAAGTTCTACAATAGAAAAATTTAAACTTTCAAAAGCTAGATTATTTGTTACTGGTAATAATTTATTTACATGGACAAATTATACAGGCTATAATCCTGAGGTAAATTTAGCTGGAGGTGGAGATCAGTTAACACCAGGTTTAGATTATGGTGTTTATCCTTTAGCAACAACCTATTCAATAGGTATTAATCTTTCTTTTTAAAACGAAATTCAGATGAAAAAAATTATATACATATTATTAACTATGCTACTAACTTTTTCTAGTTGTAGTAAAGAGTTTGTAGAGTTAGCTCCCGAAAATGTTTTGAATACAGAAGATTTTTTTAAGACAAAAGATGATTTTAATGCAGCTGTTTTAGCAGCCTACGCAAAATTACAAGGTCAAGTAGAAATTTATTTTGAATTGGTAGAATGGCGATCTGATAATTTAGATTTATTAGCACCAACAGCGGGTACGCAGGACAGATTTAACATCAATAAATTTCAAGAAACCTCAGCAAACGGAATCTTACAAAATGCTTGGGCAAATTTTTATAATGGTATTTTTAGAACCAATGTAATTACAGATAAAATTAACGAAGCTAATTTTGATGAAGAAATAAAAAACCAATTCGAAGGCGAAGCAAGATTTATAAGAGCTTTAACCTATTTTAATATTGTAAGGTTGTGGGGCGATGCGCCAATAGTTCTTACTGAAATAAGTGCAGAAGAATCGCTTACTCTTGGCAGAAGTCCAGTAGCTCAAGTTTATGAGGCTATTGAAGCAGATTTACTTTTTGCAGTAGAACATTTGCCAATATCGCATAGTTCTCAAGACTTTGGTAGAGCTACAAAAGGAGCTGCAAGAACATTGTTAGGAAAAGTATATTTAACCCAAAATAAATATGCAGAAGCCGTAACCGTTTTAAATGATGTAGTCGGTCAGTATAGTTTGTTACCTACTATTTCTGACGTTTTTGACACCAGCAATAAAACAAACAACGAAATTATTTTTTCGATACGATTTAATAAAGAAATAGAAGGCGAAGGACACGGTTTGTGGTTTGCAGTTTCCGATTTATCAATATCTCCTTTTACGCCAAAGTTAACAACTGCCTATTCTGCATCAGATAATAGAAAAGACGCCATAGCTTTTAGAGCTACAGGTAATCTTTTTGCACCTTCTAAGTTTTTTGATACGGAATCTACCGCAACAAGAAATTTTGGTAATGATTATATTTTATTAAGATATGCAGATGTTTTATTAATGCTGTCTGAGGCATTAAATGAACAAAGTTATCAAGCAAATGGTATTGCGTTTACTTATTTGAATGAAGTGCGAGAAAGAGCAAATTTACCTGCATTAACATCAACAGAACTTTCAAATCAAAATAGTTTTAGAGAAACGATTTTGAATGAACGGTTTTTAGAATTTCCTTTTGAAGGACATCGTTGGTTTGACTTAATAAGAACTAAAACTGCAGAAAGTGAAATTAATGCTGGAATTGGGATTAGTATTCAAGATTATCAACTGCTTTATCCAATGCCACAAGCAGAAATAGAAAAGATTAATAACACTACAATATTTTATCAAAACGATGGATACTAAATTTTTATACATATTATTTTTATTTCACTATCATACTGTACACCGGACGAAGGTGGTGGTAATATTGGTGGCGGGATAGATCCTGACCCACAAATAACCGACACAACTTATGAATTAGCTACTTTTAATAGTAATTACACCTATACACAAAGTACTTCTAGTGTGCAAGATCGTAACTTTTATTGGGCAACTTTAGTGGAGAAGAATACTACTATTAGCAATCTAGTGGGGAAAGATTTTGAGTTATCAAATTTTTTATCGCTTTATAAAGATCGATTAAATACCATTTCTAATCAAAATGATGCAACAGCAGCACAGTATGCAGAGGCACTTAAATTTAAAGTTGATGAAATAACCAACATTAACGTTGCCCTTAAAAAACTTATTGAAGAGAATGTTACTAGTTTTAAAAGTTTTAGCGACAATCATATTGGAGTTTCAGGAGCTTTTAATCAATTTAAAGAAGTAAAAAATATTGACCGAATACATCAATTAATTGTTCAAGAAATGCTGTTGGGAATCAATCAAATAATTGATACGTATTGTGCAGGAATAGCTCCTTTATATCCAATTATAGATTCTGTAAGTTTTGATGTAAATAGCGCACAATTTAAACTTTTGGTAAAAAACTTAGTCACTAGTTTAAACACCAATAAAGCCGATTATAAATTGTTTTATCAACCCTTTTTAAAATTCGCTTTAGGTGTTTTAGAAATTAATGATCGAGATGAAGCTGGTAGATACTTCCCAATGCGAGAAGGAGTAAACAAAGCCGCTTACAACTATATAAAAACTATTAATTGGGCCGATTATGACTATTCTATAATTGTGGTACTTGGAGATTCTCCAAATTCATCAAACGACTTACCAAATATTAGTCTTGGCGGTATGGCAAGAGCCGATCATGCAGTAGAATTATACAAACAAAATAAAGCACCACTTTTAGTTTTTACTGGTGGCCATTTATATCCTGTACACACGCCATACAGCGAAGCGATTGAAGTAAGAAAATATGTAATGGATACTTATAATATTCCAGAAAGTAGACTTCTGGTAGATCCTCATTCCAGACATACCACAACAAATATGAGAAATGTTGGACGCCTTATTTTTAAATACAACATTCCTATTGACAAAAAGGGAATTATTTCTACATCAAATACGCATAGCGAATATGTTTCTTCAAACAGATATCCTACACGTTCACAGGCAGAAATGAATCACATTCCTGTAGAGTTATACAATCGTTTGTCTGACTTTGATATAGAATTCACATCACTTATAGAAGTGCTTCATTTAGACTCATCTGATCCATTGGATCCATAAAATAGTACACCATGAAAAAAATACACAAATTATATTATTTATTATTTCTATGTTCGGTAGTATTAACTTCTTGTCAAGAGGAGAATATACCAACTGGCAATTTTAATTTAGATGCCATTAAAGTCTTTAAGGGAGATATTTCTCACGAAAAGGTAGCTTTAAGTTGGGAAAGTCCCGCAGACAATACACCGCAAAATTATATTCTAAATTACTCGCCAAATGGCTCAGAAATTACAGTAGATGCAACTGTATTAAATTATGAAATAATAGGCTTAGAAAATGATGTTAATTATGAATTTTCCATTCAAGCAAATTATGATGGTATAGGATTCTCTGGAAAAAATAAAATTAAATTAAAACCAGCAGATGAATTAAATTTTTCAGTACTTCCTGGAAATAAATTTGCAATAGCAGTATGGGATACTCCTAATCGAAGTGATATTGATAGTTATACTATTTTCTGGACACCAAATAATCAAAATATAGAATTACAGAATAATATGAATTCATATCAAATTTCAGGATTAGAAAATGATGTCGAATACGATTTTTCTTTTGTTATTAATTATACAGATGAAACAAAATCAAATCCAGTAAAATCAATTGTAACACCAGGTGAGATTTCAGCTTTTTTACTGAATGTACAATCACCACAAGCGTTAGAGTTAGTCCAGTTTACTTACAATCCGGCTTATCTTCCTAACTCAACTGCTTCAACTTGGAGCTGGAATTTTGGAGATGGTACTATTAGTACTGATCAAAACCCACAACATACATTTAATAAACCGGGTATTTATGATGTTTCAATTGAAATAACTGATAGTCAGGGGTTAAAGTTCAATGATACGAAACAAGTTTTTGTTTGGGGGCAAAAATGGGCTTATGATATAGGTAAACAAATTAAACCGCAATCACCAGCAATCGCAGACGATGGCACCATATATATAGGGTCAGAAGATAACGATAATTTTCATGCAATAAACCCTGATGGTACTCTAAAATGGACTTATACTGGCCTAGGAGATAACGTCTATTCTTCTGCTGGAATAGCCAGCGATGGTACTATCTATGTAGGATCTAAAGATGATCATTTACATGCAATAAACCCTGATGGTACACAAAAATGGAAATTTGATATGGGTAGGGATGCAATATATGCTACACCATCTATTGCATCAGATGGTACAATATACATTGGTTCAGATAGCGAGAACTTATTTGCTATAAATCCTGATGGCACTCAAAAATGGGTCTTTAATACATATGGTTTTAATATTCGTTCTACTCCCGCAATCGCATCTGATGGAACAATTTATGTAACCTCGGATGATGACAATTTATATGCATTAAATCCAGAAAATGGTTCTTCTATTTGGTCTTTAAATATTGGAGGAAATGCACAAAGTGGTATTGCAATTGATACTGACGGGACTATTGTTGTAGGTGTTGATTTAGGTGGTAGTTCTGGTGCAATCTTTGCTGTGAACTCAGATGGCACAGAAAAATGGAGCACATCTATCAATGGCAGAATTTCTGTTTGCGCACCAGCTATTGCTAATGGGAATATATATATCGGCACTAAAGAAGGGAATAATCTATTAGCAATAGATGTATCCAACGGTTCGCAAGTTTGGTCTTTTGATACACCAGGAGCTATTTTAAATTCTTCACCTGCTGTAGATATAAACGGTGTCATATATTTTGGCTCTTGGGACAATCATGTTTACGCAGTTAATCCAGATGGTACCTTAAAATTTAAATTTCTAACAGGTGGTGATGTATGGTCATCTCCCGCAATTGGTTCGGACGGTACTATTTATGTTGGTGGATATGATAATAAACTTTATGCTTTAGAAATGTTTTCTGGCGGTTTAGCTAATAGTGTTTGGCCGATGTTTGGTAAGAATCCAAAACACACAAGTAGATAAAAATACAATAACTAAATCTCGTTAAATTTTATATTTTATACTGGTGTGGATTTATTTTCACGCCAAGTAAAAATGCTTTAAGCATAAAATAATTTTATTTTTTTTTGATTCTAATCAAAAGCGTATAAATGTAAAATAACGAGCACATATTAATCATTAAAACTTTAAATTATGAAAAAAATTACACTCTTATTTTGTTTAGCAATCTTTCAATTTTCTTTCGGACAAACAATCAATTGGTCTTATGATATAGGATTTCAAATTAAACCACAATCACCAGCAATAGCTTCAGATGGTACAATTTATATTGGATCTGAAGATAATACCAACTTTCATGCAATTAATGCAGATGGTACTCTAAAGTGGATATATTCAGAGCTTGGGGATAATGTATACTCATCAGCTTCAATTGGAAGTGATGGGACAATTTACGTGGGATCTAAAGATGATTTTTTACACGCTATTAACCCAGGTGGAACTCAAAAGTGGAAAGCCGCTGTGGGCAGTAATGTAATTTATTCTACACCCGCAATTGCAGATGATGGAACAATATATATTGGTTCTGATGACGATAATTTGTATGCAATTAATTCTGATGGTTCTCAAAAGTGGACATTTGCTGGTGGTGATAACTTTAGAGGATCTCCTTCAATTGCTCAAGATGGTACCATATATGTAGGTAATGATGACGATAACTTATACGCTATAAATACAGATGGTTCACAAAAATGGTCATTTAATGTTGGTGGAAATATACAGGGTGGTGTAGCTATTCAAGCCGATGGAACTATAATAGTTGGTGTAGATCAAGGAAGTGGAACTGGAGCTGTTTTTGCAATTAATCCAGATGGAACACAAAAGTGGACTCAAACAATAGTTGGTAGAATATCTGTATGTTCTCCTGCTTTAGCTTCAGATGGCACTATATATGTTGGAACAAAAGAGGGTTTTAATATGCTAGCTTTAAGTGCCACAGATGGTAGTCAAGTTTGGGAATATGTAATGGAAGATGGCGCTAGTATTATTAATTCTTCTCCAGCAGTAGGCAATGATGGAAAAATATATTTTGGTTCTTGGGATGACCATTTATATTGTTTAAATCCTGATGGTTCTTTTAACTTCAAAGTTAACTTAAATGCAGATGTATGGTCTTCTCCAGCTATTGTTAATGGAACATTATATATTGGGTCTTATGATAACAAATTGTATTCTATAGATATTCCATCAACTGGATTGGCAGATTCAGATTGGCCAATGTTCGGAAGAAATCAATACCATACAAGTAATGTAAATACAGTTGTATTATCTACAACTCAAGAAAGTTTTATACCAGGTTTTAAAGTATATCCAAATCCTACTAAAAATAGTTTCTCTATAGAAACTAGTTTTAATGGTGAAAAATCAGTTCAAATTTTTGATATTCTTGGCAAAAATGTTTTCTCGAAAACTATTTCTGGAAATAAGAAAATTGAGCAATTAAATTTAAAATCAGGTATTTATCTTTTAAAAATATCTGAAAATGGGAAATCAACTTCATCAAAATTAATTATTGAATAATGAGTTTTAAAAGAAATTATGTATTTCAATTTCTTAAAATCTACACTAAAAAAACGGGTAGTAGTATTTTAATACTATCCGTTATTTTCCTTTTTAGTTGTCAAAAAGAAAAACAAAAAGAACTGAATGTTAATGTTTCTAAAAAAACTTCTATTCAAGAAAAAATAGCAAATCTAAAAGATTCTAAAAACAATCAAGTTATCGTAGTTTCTCATAGAGGAGATTGGCGAAACGCACCTGAAAATTCATTACAAGCAATTAAAAACTGCATAAAAATGGGTGTTGATATGGTAGAAATTGATATTCGAGAAACTAAAGATGGGCATCTTGTTGTAATGCACGACAAAACATTAGATAGAACCACAAACGGAAAAGGTAAAGTTAAAGAATGGACTTTAGACTCATTAAGAACTTTAAATTTAAAAGATGGGTTAGGTGTTCTTACAAAACATACAATACCAACACTTAAAGAAGCATTACAGATATCAAAAGATAAAATCTTGGTGAACCTCGATAAGAGTTACACCATTTTTGATAAATGTTATCAAATTATTTTAGAAACGGGTACAGAAAATCAAGTAATTATTAAAGGTGGAAAAGAGCACGCTACAGTAAAAAAAGAATTTGGTAAGTATTTAAACAAAGTACATTTTATGCCAATTTTAGGCTTACCTAACGCGGCTGCTAACAACTTTGTAGATGATTATATGAATTCTGAAAATGCGCCTATTGCTTTTGAATTTACAGTAAAATCAGACACCATAAAATTTCTGAAAGAGTTCAAAAAAATTAGAAATAAAGGTGCTAGTATTTGGGTAAACTCTTTGTGGGGCATCACAATGCAAATCACGATGATGAAGAAGCTGTAAATAATATTAAAATCTATGATTGGTATATTAATAATAACATTGATATCATTCAAACAGATCGACCACAATTATTACTTACCTATTTAAGACAGAGAGGTTTACATCAATAAATTCTTAAACTATTTAATTTGAATTAGTTAATTAAAGGGCGTAGCATAATAGGTTATGCCCTTTTTAAATTCTTATCAAAAAATGATAAAATACTTTAAAAAATCAGCTCCAGTTTCAATCACAAAATCAGAAGAAGATCAGAAATTATATTACAAGAAACTAAAATGGCAAGTATTTATATCGGCTACTTTAGGGTATGGTTTGTACTATGTATGTAGATTGAGTCTAAATGTTGTAAAAAAACCAATTGTAGATGCGGGTATACTTACAGAGTCAGAATTAGGGATTATTGGTTCTACCCTATTCTTTGCATATGCTATCGGTAAATTAACAAATGGCTTTTTGGCAGATCATAGCAACATTAAAAGGTTTATGGCGATAGGTTTATTAATTTCCGCACTAGCAAACCTAATTATGGGATTTACCAGTACTTTTTTATTCTTTGCTATTTGCTGGGGTATAAATGGTTGGGTACAATCTATGGGAGCTCCTGCCAGCGTGGTATCATTATCTAGATGGTACAAAGATTCTGAACGTGGTAGTTTTTATGGTTTTTGGAGTACTAGTCATAATATTGGTGAGGCACTTACCTATATTTTAACAGCAGTGGTTGTTTCTTACTTTGGTTGGCAATGGGGTTTTAAAGCAGCTGCCATAGTCGGCTTATTAGGAGCTTTAATGGTGTCTATTTTCTTCCACGATACTCCAGAGAGCAAAGGGTTACCTCCTGTAAACAAAGATTTTGATAAAAAGAAAACATCAACTTGGGAAGAACAAAGAGGAGTTTTAAAAAATCCTTATGTATGGTTATTAGCATTATCAAGTGCCTTTATGTACATCTCTAGATACGCTGTAAACAGCTGGGGACCCTACTATTTTGAAGCAGCCAAAGGATATACGCTAACACAAGCAAATAGTTTAGTCGCCATTAGTGCAGTATGTGGAATTTTAGGAACAGCTTCATCAGGTTTTGTATCAGATAAATTTTTTAAAGGAAGAAGAAATATACCTGCATTACTTTTTGGGTTAATGAATGTTTTTGCCCTAGCACTCTTTTTATTAGGACCTAAAAACATGTGGTGGTTAGATGCCACAAGCATGGTTATTTTCGGACTAGGTATTGGGGCTTTAATATGTTATTTAGGTGGCCTAATGGCAGTTGATATCGTATCCAAAAAAGCATCTGGTGCAGCATTAGGTATTGTTGGTATTATGAGTTACGCTGCTGCAGGCATTCAAGATATTGCAAGTGGATATCTTATCGAGAATAATAAGACAATCGTAAATGGTGTAACAATTTACAATTTTGATACAATTTCTATTTTTTGGATTGGAGCTGCAACTCTTTCAGTTTTATTGGCGTTATTAGTTTGGAAAAAAACATAAATTTCTAAATATGAAAACTATAAAAAATATAATTTTTGATTTAGGTGGTGTTCTTATTTTAACCCCACTTTAAACGAAAATAAGAACTTACTAAAGCGTGGTGAAATTGAGAATAGCATTATTGATGCACAGAATAATGCGTTTTTAGTAAATGCAACTTCCGAAGTGTTGGTTGCACCCTATTTTAATAACAATAGCCAGCTGATAGCGATTACCACTACCCCATCCTCCAAAGCTTTTGGCTATGATGTTGGCATTACCAATGGATGTTTATATGCGGCGCAGGTACTTGTGACAAAGAATTTGTTTAACAAAGTAATTACTGAAAATTTACTCTTTCAAAATAAAATCATAAATACAACTATTGCCTTTTTATCCGAAGAACTTACACAACCCTATTCTTAAACATTATTATAGTCTTAAATTTACAAACATGAAATATCTCATAGCCGAAGACGAAATCGATTTGCAACAAGCAATTGTTACCTATTTGCAACGTGATGGTAATATTTGTGAAGTTGCATCAAATTTTAGAGAAGCTTCAGAAAAAGCTGCCATCTATGAGTATGATATTATTATTTTAGATCTCAATTTAATTTCTGGTAGCGGTTTAGACATCCTAAAAACACTAAAAAAAGAAAAGAAAAAAGCAGGTGTTATTATTATTTCTGCTAATAACTCTTTAACGGATAAGTTGGAAGGATTGGATTTAGGAGCCGATGATTATATTACAAAACCTTTTCATTTGGCGGAATTGAATTCGAGAATAAACGCGGTGCTTCGCCGTGGTACTTATGGCGGTGAGGAGGTAATGGAGTTTAACGAAATTAAAATTGACACCAAATCGAGAGCAGCGTATATAGACGGAAATTCGATTGGACTTACGCGCAAAGAATACGATTTATTAGTTTTTTTTATATCTAACAAAGGGCGCATTTTATCTAAAGAAATTATTGCCGAACATCTTTGGGGAAATGATAGCGATTTACTCGATAATTTTGATTTTATTTATGTGCACATCAACAATTTGCGTAAAAAGTTAACTGCCGAAGGTGCAAAATATATTAAAACTGCATACGGTAGTGGTTATAAATTTATAGAAGATTAGCAAATGTCAAAAAAAATAACGCTTATAAAAAAAACATCTAAAACCTTTCTTTTAACCGGATTCGTTTTGGCTTTTTTAAGTTCTGTGGCATTATATTTTTACACAAAATACTTGTTAAAAAATGAAGTTGAGGAAGTATTGTATTCTACAGAAGCAAGGGTTTCAGATGCTTTAAAACATCAAAATATCATATACTCTTTACCACCGGTAACAGAGGTAGAAATTGTAAAAACACTAAAGAACAAGTTGTTAAAAGACACAATTATCTACGATCCTTCGCAGGATGAAATGGAGCTATTTAGAGAATTATCTACTTTTAAAAAAATTAATGGAGCGAACTATAAAATAACTGTACGTAATTTAGTGGTTGAGTCAGAAAATTTTTTATTCGCAATTGTACTCTCTAATATAATTATATTTCTATTGGCTTTTCTTTTTCTATTTTACTTTAACACCAAAAGAAATCTAAAATTATGGAAGCCGTTTTTTATGAATTTAGAACAAATGAAACGATTTTCTTTAACTTCAAAAAAAATGCTAACACTTGTAGAAAGCGATGTTTTAGAGTTTTCGGAATTGAAAAATGAAATTACCTTACTTACCAATAAAGTAAAAACAGATTATGAAAATTTAAAGCAGTTTACAGAAAACATATCGCATGAAATACAAACTCCTTTAGCAATTATTCAGGCAAAAATTGACAACCTCATCAATGAATACGATATAAATGACAAACAATTTAGCCAAGTAACTTCTATTCAAAAAGACATTCAGCGTTTAAAACAACTCAATAAAAAAATAACAATTCTTACTAAAATAGATAACAACCAGTTTATTAACATAGAAAACGTTCAACTTACCGTTTTGATCAACGAAAAGATTAAAAACTTTAAAGAAATGCAATTTACAAATATTTTGCATAGTTCTAAACAGGAATTAATGGTTACTATGGATTCTTACCTTGCTGATATTTTGATTAATAATTTAATATCAAACGCCATTAAACATGGTAAAAAAAGAGAAGAAGAAATTCTAATTTATACAACTGAATCAACCTTGACTATTTCAAATTTTGGAGATACAGCGCTTGTAAATCCTGAAAGTTTGTTTTTACGTTTTTATAGAGAATCTAAGGCCGCACAATCTACAGGGTTAGGTTTGGCAATCGTTAAAAAGATTTGCGATTTTTATGGATTTACGTTGTCTTATGATTACAAGGAACAAAAACATGTTTTTTCTATACACTTTAAGTAGTTCGTTGACGAAAACTTAAAAATTGCTTAAGATTTCATTGGTATTATTGCATTAAAATTAAATTAATGCTAAAAAAAATAATACTATTTGCTGTTGTAATTTCATTCTATACAACAGCCGTTGCCCAAAATAATATTACTGTTTCTGGAACTGTAAAAGATAAAAACACTCAAAATACGATTTCGTATGCAAGTGTAGTTCTAAAATATAAATTAGATAATGCCTTTGTTATCGGAACAGCAACCAACGAAGAAGGGCTGTTTACAATTGCAACTCTAAAATCTGGAAATTATTTTCTTGAAATTTCTACCATTGGATACATTACCTATAAAGAATCTATTTATATAGGAACGCTCTCTAAATTTATTGATTTAAAAAACATTGAACTTAGTGAAGATATTGCAAGTTTAAATGAGATAGTTATTGACACTAAAAAAGATGAAATTAGTGCCAAGATGGATAAAAAAACCTACTCTTTAAAGGATAATATCAATCAAAGTGGCGGTTCTGTTTTACAAGCGATGCAAAATTTACCAAGTGTAAGCATTTTGGATGGGAAAGTAAAGTTACGTGGAAATGATAAAGTAATTGTGTTGATTGATGGCAAACAAACTGCACTTACCGGTTTTGGAAATCAAGCTGGATTGGATAATATTCCGTCTTCCGCCATTGACCGAATTGAGGTAATTAATAATCCATCTTCCAAATATGATGCGAATGGAAATGGCGGAATTATCAATATCATTTATAAGAAAAATAAAGCGGAAGGCTTTAACGGAAAAGTTGGTTTTACTGGCGGATTAGGTGCTCTATGGATTCGTAAAGAAAACCTACCAACCATTAGACCGCAGTATACTGCTACGCCAAAAATGAACCCATCAGTTTCTTTAAATTATAGAAAAGACAATGTAAATATCTTTTTTCAAGGTGATTATTTATACACCGAAACTTTAAATAAAAATGAGTTTGTAACTAGAACTTATGATGACGGAACGATCATAAACCAGCAATCGAAACGAAATAGAGACACCCATTTTTCTACTTTTAAATCGGGTGTAGATTGGAATTTAAACGACAAAAACACGATTACTTTTTCGGGTTTATACGGCACAGAAGTAATTATTGACAATGGAGATCAACCTTTTTTTAATGAAGACCTAAGCACTCGTTTACGACTTTGGCAATTTCTAGAAGATGAAGTGAAAATAACTGCGATGGCAACGGCAAGTTATCTTCATAAGTTTAAAGAAGCCGGCCATAACTTAACATTGGGATTCAATTATACGTTTCATAGAGAGGATGAAAAATACTTTTTCGATAATATTTTACCCAACGAACCAATTAGTGAAAATTCTTTTAAGCTCCTTTCGGATGAGCAGGTGTATGATTTTAATATCGATTACGTAAAGCCCTTAAAATATGGTAAAATGGAAACAGGTATAAAAGTAAGACAAAGAAATATACCAATTAATATGCAGTTTTTTCCTGGAGCAAATACTCCGTTGGATATAGAAGCAGGTGGCGAAGCAGAATACAAAGAATTTATTCCTGCTGTTTATGGAAATTATATATATGAAAATGAAAAATACGAAGCAGAAATTGGTTTGCGAGTAGAATATGTTGATTTAAATTATTTTGTAAACCCAAATCATAACACCTACAAAACAGGAGGTTATACCTATTTTGAACCTTTTCCCAACCTACGATTTGCTCAAAAGATTGATGAAAACAATAAAATTTCACTTTTTTATAACAGACGTGTAGATAGACCAAATGAAGTTGATATTCGAATCTTTCCAAAATACGATGATGCCGAAATCATTAAAGTTGGGAATCCTAATTTACGTCCGCAGTTTACAAATTTATTAGAGTTCGGCTATAAGACCAGTTGGAAATCAGGTAGTTTATATAGTGCTTTATACCATCGTTTTGCAGATGGAACTATTACTAGAATTTCTAGTACGGTTGGCAACGATCCTCTAATTTATGCGATTTTTCAGAATGCTGGTAAAAGTTTCAACAGCGGACTTGAAGTGATTTATGAAGAAGAAGTTTCCGATAGCTATTCTTTTAATTTAAATGGAAATGTGTATCAAAATCAGATTGATGCTTTTTCGGTCGTTAATTTATATCCAACGAAAAATATTTTCTCGGCAAACCAACAAAAAATAACTTCTGGAACTTTAAAATTAAACAACAGCTTTCATTTTTCTAAAACCTTAGATGCGCAATTAACCGCGAGTTATTTAGCTCCGGATATTATTCCGCAAGGCAAAAGAGCCGCTATGTTCTCGTTGGATTTAGGTCTTAAAAAATCAATTCAGAAAGGAAAAGGAGAGCTCTTTTTAAATGCTACAGACGTATTAAATACAATGGTCATTAAACAGACTATTAAAGGAGATAGATTTAGTTATACCAGCAACAATTATAACGAAACACAAGTTATCCGTTTGGGATATACGTATAAATTTTAATAATTTTAGTGTGCTATTAAACGCTTACATGAAGGCGAATCAGTAAAAAGATTCGCCTTTTTTGTTACATTATATTCATTCAAAATTTCTTTAGATTCTCTTAAACTCATCTTTAGAATTGGTTATTAGATTTACATCATTATTAATCTTAAAAACAATAAAAATGAAAACATTAAAGATAGTTTTAAGTACCCTGTTAGCATGTGCATTATTTGCTTTTACATCAGCAGACAAGGCACCATTAAAAGTAACACAAGCTTTTTCTAAAAAATTTCCTACCGTAAAAAAAGTAAAATGGGATAAAGAATCTGCTACCGAATGGGAAGCAGAATTTAAAATAAATAAAGTAGCCTATTCCGCTAACTTTTTACAAGACGGTACTTGGCAAGAAACAGAACATGAAATCAGTAAAAAAGACATTCCTGCAACTATTAAAAGTGCATTAATGGTCGCTTTTCCAGGCTATGAAATTGAAGAAGCAGAAATTTCTGAAACTCCGAATGAAATGCTCTATGAATTCATGATTGAAAAAGGCAAAATAGAGATGGAAGTAGCTATAAATACTAACGAAAAATTGTAAAACAAGAAGTAAAAAACGATAAAGAAGATAAAGATTAATTTCATTTTTCATTGATTGAACTTCATTTTAAAAATCCCAAAATGCATATACGTGTTTTGGGATTTTGTTTAAAATTCCTTTAGAATTTTTACTTATTTTTAATAAGCGTTTAACTCTTTAAATTAATACTTCTAAAATAGATGAACCCTAAACAAATAAAATTTTTAATACTTTATCTTGTAGTTCTATTTTTTACATTTTCGCCACTTCTAGCTCAAGAAACAAACTCAACAAAAATAAGAGCAATTCAGAAAACAGGAGATGTATTTCTTTTTGCCATGCCATTAGTTTCGTTGGGAACTACATTTATAATTGGGGACAAAGAAGGTGCTTGGCAATTTACAAAAGGACTATTAACCTCGTGTGCTGTTACTTACGGATTAAAATTGAGCATCGACAAGGAACGACCAGATATGAGTAACAATAATTCATTTCCGTCTGGTCATACCGCTACAACTTTTTATAGTGCAGGTTTTATTCATAGACGCTACGGGCTTAAATATAGCATTCCTGCTTATGTGTTTGCTGGCTTTACGGCCGCGAGTAGAATTGACTCAAAAAAACATGATATTTTTGATGTTTTAATAGGAGCAACTATTGGTCTTGGCAGTAATTTTTTATTCACAAAAAGCTATGAACAGAAACACATGGAACTTACCTTTAACAGCAATAAAGGCGACTATCTTTTGGGCTTTACCTATGTATTTTAATTTGAGTGCTGAAAAAATTTTATTTTTTGATTCAAACGCTCAGTTTTAACGATACCTTGTGTTTAACTTACGATGTAATTTGTTAAACAATTTGTATCTTTGTTTGTATATATTAAAAACAAAACCATGCATTTTTTTAATCATACAGACATCCAAAGTCTCGATAAAATATACAAAATCAACTTAATAAACAGTTGCTCAGGCTTTAAGTCGGCCAATTTATTAGGCTCCATTTCTGCTGATGGCGTTGCAAACGTAGCCGTTTTTAGCTCCGTTACGCATCTAGGGTCGAATCCGCCAACATTAGGTTTTATTTTAAGACCCACCACAGTGCCCAGAGATACTTATAAAAATATTAAAGAATCGGGAATCTTTACTATAAATCATATTTGGGAAGACATAATAGAAGATGCGCATCATACATCTGCAAAATATCCTACAGACGTTTCTGAATTTGATATGACGAATTTAGAATCAGAATTTAAAGGAAAATTTAAGGCTCCTTTTGTCAAAAATGCGCCCGTACAAATGAGCATGAAATTTATTGAAGAAATTTATGTACCTTCAAACGATGTGATGCTAATTGTTGCTCAAATTGAGGAATTGTATGTAAAAGACGAATTGTTGCAAGACGATGGATTGATCAATTTATCGGTTGGTAACGTAGCTGCTATTAATGGTTTAGACACGTATGCTATTCCTAAATTCAAGAAGCAACTTACATATCAACGACCAAAAAAAACTAAATAAAACTTAATGAAAATTCTCGTAACAGGTGCAACTGGCTATATTGGCAAACGTTTAATTCCGTTATTATTACAAGATGGCCATACAATTGTGTGTCCTGTTAGAGATAAAAAAAGGGCTCAGAATTATTACAAGGATCAAAAAAATGTAGAACTTGTTGAAGCCGATTTTTTAAGCGGCCCCTCATTAGAGGCAATTCCAAAAGATATTGATCTAGCGTATTATTTGATACATTCCATGTCTAATTCGGCAAAAGAATTCCATATTTTAGAAGAAAAATGTGCGTTTAATTTTAAACGATTTACAGAACAAACTTCGATACGACAAGTTATTTATTTAAGCGGAATTACGAATGACACAAAGCTATCTAAGCACTTACTTTCTAGAAAAAATGTTGAAAAAACTTTGGCATCAAAAAAATATTCCTTAACCACTTTTAAGGCAGGCATTATTGTAGGTTCTGGAAGTTCATCCTTTGAAATTATAAGGGATATTGTAGAAAAATTACCATTTATGATTACTCCGAAATGGTTAAACACAAAAACGCAACCCCTATCAATTAGAGATGTGTTGTCGTTTTTACATAATGCCTTAGACAAAAAAGAATTATTCAATACTTCGTATGATATTTTTGGTCCTGAAATAATGACCTATAAAACGATGTTATTGCAATTTGCAGAAGTACGAAAACTAAAAAGATGGATTGTTACAATCCCTGTAATGACTCCCGGATTGTCTTCATATTGGCTGTATTTTGTTACCTCAACTTCTTACAAATTAGCACGCACTTTAGTAAATTCTATGGGCGTAGAAGTTATTGGTATCAAAAGTGATATCAATCAAATACTAGACGTACACCCAATGACCTATAAGGAAGCCGTAGAATTGGCTTTCAAGAAAATTGAGCAAAATAGTATTATTTCTAGTTGGAAAGATTCTTATGTAAGCAGTGGGAAATTAAAAAATTATGTACATGAGTTTATAAATGTTCCAGAATATGGTTGCTTTAGAGATTTCAAAAAAAGAAAAGTTAAAAATAAAGAAGTTACTTTAAATCGAATTTGGGCAATTGGTGGTGAAACCGGATGGTATTACGGCACATTTCTATGGAAAATTCGTGGAATTGTAGATCAGTTTTTTGGCGGTGCAGGTTTACGAAGAGGAAGAAGACATCCGTCTGAATTAAATTCTGGTGATGCCCTAGATTTTTGGCGCGTAATATATGCGGATAGAGAGAAGGGCAAACTACTACTCTATGCAGAAATGATTTTACCCGGCGAAGCTTGGTTAGAATTTAGAATTGAAGACGGCATTTTATATCAAACGGCCACTTTTAGACCTCATGGTTTGGCTGGCAGATTGTATTGGTATTCTGTGATGCCTTTTCATTGGTTTGTTTTTAACGGAATGATTAACAACATAAACAAGTAATTTTGAAAAAAGAAAACCTTCCAACAAAAATTTGTCTTGTATGCGAACGCCCTTATACATGGCGCAAAAAATGGGAAAAAAATTGGGAAAACGTAAAATATTGTAGCGAAAAATGCAGGAGAAACAAAACAACACCAGTTTAATATGGTTTCGTAATAATTTACGAACTCTAGATAATATAGCACTCAATAACGCCGCTGAAAAGCATAGAAAAGTAATTGCTGTGTATTTTTTTGATCCTAAATTTTTTAAAGAGGATGCATTCGGTTTTCAAAAAACAGCAAAGTTTAGAGCAAAATTCCTTATCGAAACCATTACAGATTTAAAAAGAAATTTAGCTACTTTAAATATTACGCTTCTCACCTATTTTGATGCACCAGAAAATAAAATTTCTTTTTTGTGTGATGAATTTTCAGTGGATGCGATATATACTCAAAGAGAATGGACACGAGAAGAACTTGACACCAATGAATTGATAAAAAAAACATTGTCTGACGATGTGAAATTTATTGACGATTATGATCAGTTTTTATACCATCCAGAAACCGTTTCTAAGAATTTTAGCAATATTCCGGATGTGTTTACACAATTTAGAAAAAAATTAGAAAAGTATGTTGAAATTCAAGAGGAAGTTTACACCTCGAAATTAGCATCCTCTAATATCATTGAAAATAATACCGTAATTCCTTCGCTTTCAACTTTAGGTTTTGAAGATTTTGAAATGCATCCAAAATCTGCTTTTCCATTTTTAGGCGGAGAATCAGAAGCTTTAAAAAGATTGAATTATTATCTATTTGAAAGTAAAAAAGTTGGATTTTATAAAGAAACAAGAAACGGTTTAGTGGGTAGAGATTACTCAACAAAATTTTCTCCTTGGTTGGCAAACGGAAGTTTATCCGCAAAAACTATTTATTGGAAAATGAAAGCATACGAAAAGGAATTTGGCGCAAATGACTCTACCTATTGGGTTATTTTTGAATTAATTTGGAGAGATTATTTTAAATATATTTCTTTAAAACATGATGCTAAAATCTTTAAAATTGGCGGAATTCTCCATAAAAAGTACCATTGGAATACTGATAAAAAAATTGTACAGCAATGGATTAACGGAGAAACTAAAGACGATTTTGTAAATGCAAACATGATCGAATTTAAAGAAACTGGCTGGATGAGCAATAGAGGAAGACAAAATGTGGCTTCCTATTTTGCAAAAGAATTGTTATTAGATTGGCGCATTGGTGCTGCTTATTTCGAATCTATGTTGTTAGATTATGATGTGCACAGCAATTACGGGAACTGGATGTATGTTGCCGGAGTTGGCAATGACCCACGAGATCGAAAATTTAATACACAATTTCAAGCCGAGCGTTATGATGCCGCTTATAAATTTAGAAAATTATGGTTGGTAAAAACATTATTTTAAGATGAAAAAATTACGCTTAATTTTAGGAGATCAATTAAATAGTGAACATTCTTGGTTTTCAAAAACTGATGAAAATGTAATCTACTGTTTGTTTGAAATGCGTCAAGAAACTGATTATGTAACGCATCACATTCAAAAAGTGGTTGGTTTTTTTGCTGCGATGAGAAACCTTGCCGAAGAATTAAAAGCAGCAAATCATACCGTTATTTATTTTGATATTAATGACACAAAAAATACACAAAGTTTAGTAGAAAATTTAGCGCTTTTAATTGAAGAAAATAACATCGAGAAATTTGAATACTTAGCTCCGGATGAATATCGGTTAGACGCGCAGTTAAGCCAATTTTCTAAGAGTTTAAAAATTAAATCTGAGGTGTATTCAACAGAACATTTTTATACAGAAAGAACAGATTTAAAAACTTTTTTTAAAGGGAAAAAGCAATTTTTGATGGAGAATTTTTATCGACAAATGCGTAAAAAACATCAAATATTAATGATTGATCAACAGCCAGAAGGCGGTAAATGGAATTTTGATGCGAGCAATCGAAAAAAATGGAAAGGAGATGCTTTAATTCCGCAAGAAATTAGTTTTGACAACAATGTTTCTGCTATTATTTCTGATATAGATAAAGCTGGAGTAAAAACGATTGGAAACATCAATGCTACTTATTTTGAATATCCTATTTCTAGAAAGCAATCTTTAGTTCAATTAGACTATTTCTGCGAGCATTTATTGGTTCATTTTGGTGACTATCAAGATGCGATGCACACAGATAAGATATATCTTTTTCATAGCAGAATTTCTTTTGCGATGAATACAAAAATGATTTCGCCAAAAGAAGTAGTTGATATGGTTTTAGAAACCTATAGAAAGCAAGAAGATGACATTGATATATCGCAAGTTGAAGGTTTTATAAGACAAATTTTAGGTTGGCGAGAATACATGAGAGGCATGTATTGGATGCTTATGCCAGATTATAAAAAAGAAAACTTTCTTGGTAATAAAAACAAATTACCAGACTTCTTTTGGACAGGGGAAACGAAAATGAATTGTGTAAAAAATGCAGTTCATAATTCTCTGAATAATGGCTACGCACACCACATTCAACGATTAATGATTACCGGTAATTTTGCGCTTTTGGCACAAGTACATCCAGATGAAATTGATGCTTGGTATTTAGGTATATATGTAGATGCTATTGAATGGGTTCAGTTGCCAAATACCCGCGGAATGAGTCAGTTTGCAGATGGCGGAAAAATAGCTACAAAACCTTATGTTTCTAGCGGAAGCTACATCAGTAAAATGAGTAATTATTGCGATGCGTGTGTGTATAAGAAAGCGAAGAAATTTGAAGATGACGCGTGTCCGTTTAATACTTTGTATTGGAATTTCTTAGACGAAAAACAAGCACAATTGGCATCCAACTTTAGAATGAAAATGATGTACAGCGTTTTAAACAAAATGTCATCCGAAGATAGATCGAAAATTAAAGAGAAAGCAAATCATATAATAGAAAATTTAGATGAATATTAACAGAGAAGAAATACATGTAGTTTGGTTAAAACGTGATTTACGTTTACAAGATAATGAGGCAATTTACAATGCTTTGCAATCTAACGAGCGCACTCTTTTCTTATATGTTTTCGAAAATTCTTTACTAGAAGACCCACATTATAATGAGCGTCATTGGAACTTTATAAAAGAATCTATTAGAGATCTTAATGAAGATTTAAAAAATTACAATACTAAAATTCTATGTGTTCAAACAGAGGTTGTGAACGCATTTAATCAATTGTTAGACACTTATAAAATAAATGGCGTTTTTTCTCATCAAGAAACGGGTTTATTAATTACCTATAATAGAGACAAAGATTTTACCAGATATTGCAGAAATAATTCTATAAATTGGATTGAAAATAAGAATAACGCTGTTTTAAGAGGATTGTTAAACAGAGAAGATTGGTTTGATAAATGGGAAGATTATATGACCCAAAATCTAATTAAAAACGAACTGAAATCAGAAAAATTTATTTCTTTTAATGAAATTACTGCACTAGAAAAATATTTTCAAATTGTAGATTTAGAAACTCCGAAAAAAGCTGTTTTTCAAAAAGGAGGTTCAAAAATGGGTTGGAGATATGCCAATAGTTTTTTTGATAAACGACATGAAAAATACATGTTTAACATTTCAAAGCCAGCATTGGCAAGAGAAAGTTGCAGTCGATTATCGCCTTATATTGCTTGGGGAAATGTTTCTATTCGTCAAATTTATCAAAAAGCGTGTGACGTAAAAGACGCAGAAAACTCGAAACCTTTAGGTGCATTTGTTTCGAGATTGCGCTGGCAAGCACATTTTATTCAGAAGTTTGAAATGGAACACACCATGGAAAACGTGAGTCTGAATAAAGGATATCAGAAATTAAAAAAGAGCATATCCGAAGAATATCAAAAAGCTTGGGAAGCAGGAAATACGGGTTTCCCCTTAATTGATGCAAGTATGCGTTGTTTAATAGAAACTGGATATTTAAATTTTAGAATGCGCGCCATGTTGATTTCTTTTTTTACCCATATTTTATGGCAGCCTTGGCAAGCAGCCTCACAACATTTGTCAAAATTATTTTTAGATTTTGAACCTGGTATTCATTTTCCACAATTGCAAATGGGTTCTGGCGAAACAGGTATAAATACACTGCGTATTTACAATCCTATAAAAAATAGTTTAGAGCATGATGCAGATGCTACTTTTATAAAAAAATGGTGTCCAGAATTGGCTAATTTACCAGTTCCGTTTATACACGAACCTTATATTATGACTCCCTTAGATGAATTATTTAACGATTTCAAACTAGGCGAAAATTACCCAAATACCATTGTAGAAATCAAATCTGCAAGAAAAAGGGCGAGCGACATCCTTTGGGAACTAAAAAAAGATAAAGCTGTAATTGCAGAAAATAAACGAATCTTAAAAAAGCACACCATTTCTGAAAGAAATAGAATGCTAAAAAATAGCTAATCACCTCAATATCAAAAGTTATAATATTTTGTTAAACTTTGTTTAACTATTACCACATAAGGTTAAACATATTATTATTTTTTGTATATTTGTATGTGATTTATAATACAACATATAAAAACAAAGATGCAGAAACTACCATTAATGATTTAATTGGTAAGCGTTACACTTTTATTGAATCCATCAAACTAAAAGGAACTGGATCCAAGAGAATGATGATAGAAGATGTTAGCACCGGCTTTAAAAAAATCATCAATGCGGTGAATGACATCAACTACGGAAACATTGAGATCCGAAGTAAAGGAATTTTAGTTCATATTAATAAAGGATTAAGCAATTACAGCTGGGCAATTCCGTTTTATCAATTGCACATTTATAAAACGAATGGTTATAGTATTCATGCTCATGGAAATTTTGTTCGCTTTAAAACGAATACCCTTTATTTAGAAAATAAAAGATTTCTTGACAGAATTTCACAGTTAAAAGCTGAAAACGAAGAAAATTATTCATTTTATGAAGCTTTCAATTAAAAACTATTTATGATAGAATTAGATAGCATAGCAATAGATAGAATTATAGAAATGGCTTGGGAAGACCGGACTACTTTTGAAGCAATAAAACTTCAATTTGGTTTGAAAGAACAAGAAGTTATCGATTTAATGAGAAAAGAAATGAAGTTAAAAAGCTTCAAAATGTGGAGAAAACGAGTGCAAGGAAGAAAAACCAAGCACGCAAAATTAAGAGTATTTGAAAAAGGAACATTCAGATGCTCAAGACAAAGAACAATATCAAATAACTCTATATCCAAAAGATAAAACGTGCTTTGCTTTTAAGTTTAGGGTACTTAATGACAGCACATTAAAAAGAACAAAATGATTACAGACAAATTAATGAAAAGAGAAACACAAGGATTTAACAGTTTATCATTTGATGAAATTGGAGATGACCACCTATTTACTGGTTTAGAAACCCCGATGAAACCAAATGCATTTGACATTTCTGATGAAGTAAAAAAGGAGAAAATTGCACATCTTTTTTCACAAATTATGGATGTCATGGGCTTAGACTTAACTGATGATTCGCTGCAAGGAACTCCAAAAAGGGTTGCAAAAATGTATATTGATGAAATCTTTTCTGGCTTAAACCCTGCAAATAAACCAAAGGTTGCTTTATTTAATAATAAATACCAATACAACCAAATGTTGGTTGAAAAAAATATCACGTTTTATTCAAATTGCGAGCATCATTTTGTGCCAATTATCGGAAAAGCACATGTTGCTTATATCTCATCAGGAAAAGTAATTGGTTTGTCAAAAATAAATAGAATAGTACAGTATTATGCAAAAAGACCACAAGTGCAAGAGCGCTTAACAAATCAAATTACAGAGGAATTAAAAGCAATTTTAGAGACAGAAAACGTTGCTGTGATTATAGATGCTAAACATTTATGTGTGTCATCTAGAGGTGTAAAAGACGATACATCTTCTACAGTAACTTCTTATTTTGGTGGTGTTTTTAACACACCAGAAAAAATAGCAGAATTACAAAACACTTTAAATTATTAGGCCATGGAATTAATTAAAAAAGCATTAGAGTTCGAAAATAGAAAAATGAGATTTCCAACAACTAGCGATCGCATTTTGGCTTCAAGAGAAGCAAAATCTTTAATTTTGAGCTTAAACGAGATTTACAAAGAGAATAAAGACAAAAAAATAATGGACATTATGAAGCGCTTAACGTCTGTAAAACAAAGAATTGAAAAACGATTAAAAGGAAAACCACTTACAGCCTCTTAAAAAACTAAAATTTATCTTGATTTTCTAAGTTTTATAATTACATTCACAGATTGGTAAAATTTAGGAAAAAACAAGAAATGAATTTAATTGAAAGAGCTATAGAGTTTGAGAACAGAAAATTCTCATTCAAAACAACTAGCGACAGAATCTTAGCATCTAGAGAAGTAAAAGCACTTATTCTAGAACTTAATGAAGTTTATAAATCAGATAAAGATCCAGAAATGATGGATCTAATGAAGCGCCTAACCGCTGTAAAACAGAAAATAGAAAAGCGCTTGAAAGGAAGACCGTAAAAGTATATGAAGAAAATAGTAGTAATTGGAGGTAGTAAAGGAATTGGAAGTGCAATCGTTAAATCTTTGGTTGAGACCAACCAAGTAGTTAATATAAGTAGGTCAGTTCCGCTACTTTCTCATACAAATCTTACTCATTTTTCTTGCGACATACTTAGCGACGAATTGCCTGAAATTGATGAAATAGATTCTCTTATTTACTGTCCAGGAAGCATCAATTTAAAACCCATATCTAGATTAAGTTTAGATGATTTTAGAACAGATTATGAGATTAATGTTATTTCCGCTGTAAAAGCGATTCAACATTTTTTACCTGCTCTAAAAAAGGGCAATAATCCGTCTATTTTATTATTTAGTACCGTTGCAGCTAAATTAGGCATGCCTTTTCACGCAAGTGTAGCCGCTGCAAAATCAGCAGTAGAAGGTCTAGCAAAATCTTTGGGTGCAGAATTAGCCCCAACCATTAGAGTTAACGCAATTGCACCAACTGTTACAGATACAGATTTGGCATCAAAATTATTGAGAAACGAAAGAATGATTGAGAGCATTACGGAACGTCATCCTCTTAAAAAGTTCTTAGCTCCGCAAGAAGTGGCAGACATGGCTACTTTTTTAATTTCTGATAAAGCGCGTTCTATTTCTGGTCAAATCTTTGAACTGGATTGCGGAATTGTAAGCTTCAAAATCTAACCTTAATCCTCAAACAAATGAATCTTTACGATATTAAAATTGATAGTTTGCAAGGCAACCCTATAAAACTATCTGACTTTAAAAATAAATACATCCTATTTGTAAATGTTGCTTCTAAATGCGGATTTACACCTCAGTACGAAGATTTAGAAACTTTAAGCGCGACGTATAAAGACAACTTAGTTGTTATCGGAGTTCCTTGCAATCAGTTTGGAAAACAAGAACCAGGAAATGCAGATGAAATTCAAGAATTTTGCCAAGTAAACTACGGTGTTTCTTTTTTAATGACCGAAAAAATTGACGTAAAAGGAGACCATCAGCACCCTTTATATACGTGGCTTACTAGCAAAGAAATGAATGATAAGAAAAGCTCTTCAGTAAAATGGAACTTTCAAAAATACTTTGTGGATACAGAAGGTAATTTGATTGATTATTATTTCTCACTCACAAAACCATTAAGTACAAAAATTACAAAATACTTAAAATAAAAAAATATGTTTAATTTATTTAAAAAGAAATCTGAAGTTGACAAACTACAAGATTCTTATAAAAAATTAATGGAAGAAGCTTATAAACTACAATCTGTTAATAGAAGCGATAGTGATCAAAAATATTTTGAAGCGGATGCCATTCTGAAAAAGATAGAAGAAATTCAATCAAAATAATGAAACAACTTCGTTTAACCATTTTATTTTTAATACTCAATTTTGGTGGTTTAGCAATTGGAAGTTGGTTAATGGATAATGGACCTTTAACAGATTGGTATACGAATTTAAATCAAGCGCCTTGGACGCCGCCAGGAATTGTATTTGGCATTGCTTGGACTTTGATAATGAGTTGTTTTTCGATCTATTTAGGGAAACTATTTTTAGACAACAATTCTCAAAAGAATACAATTATTTTTCTAATTCAGTTTATTTTAAACGTAAGTTGGAACTTTATTTTCTTTAATCAGCATTTAGTTTTAGTTGGCTTCATAACAATTACGCTGTTGACCTCACTCCTATTTATCTATTTCTTTAAATTCAGTGAAAAAGTAGGTAATTATAAATATTTACTTTTACCTTATATGATTTGGCTGTGCATTGCAACGTCTTTAAATCTATATATTTTAGTTCATAATTAACATGAAAATATACACCCTTCATAAAACACAAAAATTACCAATCACCTTAGATCAAGCTTGGGACTTTTTGTCAAATCCGAAAAACTTAAAAATAATTACGCCAGATTATATGAGCTTCAATATTATTTCTACTATTGACAGACCTTTATACACGGGCCAAATTATACAATATATTGTTACCCCAATTCTTGGAATAAAAACAAAATGGGTTTCAGAAATTACACATATAGAAGACAAAAAATATTTTGTTGATGAGCAAATGTACGGACCTTATGCATTGTGGCATCACAAACATTTTATCAAAGAAATTGACGGTGGCGTAGAAATGGAAGACATTATTGACTATAAAGTTCCGCTAGGAATTTTAGGACAATTCATACATCCTTTTATAGTAAAACCAAAATTAGAGGAAATTTTTGCGTACAGACAAAAAAAATTACTAGAACTTTTCGGAGCGTATAAAAAATAAAAAACTATTATTTTTGCCATAAATTCAAGAGTTCAAAATCTTTTTGAAGATTTAAAATTTTTGAATTTGTGGTATTCTTATTTTTAAAAACAAACTAAAAATAAAAGACATGAAAACAGCAATAAACATTTTTTGGTTTAGAAGAGATTTACGTCTAGACGATAATTGTGGATTATTCAAGGCACTTTCTTCGGATAAAAAAGTACTTCCTATTTTTATTTTTGATGAAGACATTCTAAATAAATTACCAAAAGACGACTCCCGTGTTTCGTTTCTTCATCAGGAATTAGAAAATATTCAAGAGCAGCTTTTAAAAATTAATAGCAGCCTTTCCGTTTTTCATGGCAAACCAATGGAAATTTTCAAAGATCTATCAGAAAAATATAGCATCGATACTGTTTTTACAAATCACGATTATGAGCCGTATGCAATTAAAAGAGATTTGGAAATTACAGATTTATTAGAATCAAAAAATAGCAGTTTTAAAACATTTAAAGATCAAGTAATTTTTGAACGAGATGAAATTGTCAAAAAAGACGGAACGGCGTATAAAGTATACACACCCTATTCAAAAAAATGGTTAGAAGCTTTTCAACTTCAAGGAATACAATTTTTTCGTTCGGAAGAAAAGTTAGAAAATTTCATCAAAAATGAAACTCATCAATTTTTATCCTTAGAAGATATTGGCTTCACAGCATCTTCTATCAAAGTAGCCTCTTATAAAATAGACGCTCCTTTAATTGATACCTACCAAGAAACCAGAAATTTCCCTGCAAAGAATAGCACTTCAAAACTAGGAACTCATTTACGTTTCGGGACCGTCAGCGTCAGAAAAATGGTTGATAAAGCATCAAAAAGCAGTAATAGTACTTTTTTAAAAGAGTTGATTTGGCGAGAGTTTTTTATGCAAATATTATGGCATTTTCCGCATACTACAAAAGAGAGCTTTAAGCCACAATACGATAGAATATTATGGCGAAATAACGAAGAGGAATTCAAGGCTTGGTGTCAAGGAAAAACTGGATATCCACTCGTAGATGCGGGCATGCGGGAATTAAACCAAACAGGTTTTATGCACAATAGAGTACGTATGTTGGTTGGTAGTTTTTTATGCAAACATTTATTGATCGATTGGAGATGGGGCGAAGCTTATTTTGCGGAAAAATTGCACGATTACGAGCAAGCTAGTAATATTGGCAATTGGCAATGGGTGGCAGGCACAGGTGTTGACGCATCACCTTATTTCAGAATATTTAATCCAACCACCCAGATTCTTAAATTTGATAAAAAGTTAGAATACATCAACAAATGGGTTCCAGATTTTCAAGAATTGACATATTCTAAGGAGATTGTAGATCATAAAATAGCGCGAGAACGCTGTTTAAAAACCTATAAAGCCGCTTTGCAAGAATTTTAAATTCTTTTGTTTAAAAAAAAAGCATTTTTATCTTGCTAAACTTCAGTTTTAGTATTTAATTTGCGCACTTAAAATAAAAGCCGATGTAGCTCAGCTGGCTAGAGCAGCTGATTTGTAATCAGCAGGTCGTGGGTTCGAGTCCCTCTATCGGCTCAAATACTAAAAGTCTCAAAAAATTAATTTTTTGAGACTTTTTTTTTGTAGATAATCGGATAAAAACTCTGCAATTTCATATTAGAAAATGTAACTAAAATTATTTATCTTGCAGAGTTGCAAAATTTTTCAAAAAAAATATATTCTCTTTCATTTTCAACTAAAACCGAATACGTAAACTTAGAAATACATGGCTAATAAGGTAATTAAAAATCTTTTACAAGAAGTTTTAGACAGTTCTATGCAACAAGTATCTGGTCAAGATGCGACATTTTTGTATGCAGAATCGCCAACGAGTCCTATGCATATTGCCACCTTAACAATTGTTGAAGGTTCTATAGCATTTAATGATTTTAAAGAAATCGTAGCCTCAAAACTACATTTAATTCCGAAATTCAGAAAGAAACTTTTAAATGTTCCTTTGAATTTAGACTATCCTTATTGGGTAGATGACCCTAATTTTGACATTGATTTACACATCAACAGGTTAAAACTTCCTGATCCGGCAAACTGGAAAACCTTAAGAGAAATGACTTCTTCCATTTTTAGCAGTCCTTTAGACTTAAGAAGACCTTTGTGGTCTATCGATTTTATTGAAGGTTTGGATGAAGTTTCTCAAGTTCCTAAAGGTTCAATTGCCATTGTGTCTAAAATTCATCATGTAATGATTGATGGAAGTTCTGGCGTTGGCATTATGAGTATTTTATTTGATAAAAGCGAAGATGACAAAAACAAGAAGCCTTCTCCGCCAAAACCTTACGAGCCAGAACCTTTGCCAGACGAAATCAGTTTACTCATAAAAAGTACCTACGGATTTTTTAAAAATCCTTTAAAAGTCCCTAAATTAATTGGAGAGACTGCATATTCTTTCTTAAAAGTAAAAATGAATAGCCAGCTAAAAATTAAAAGATCTTCGCTTAAAAGTACATATGCAACACCAAAAACTATTTTTAACGAATCTGTTTCTCCGAAAAGAACTTGGGGAACCGCTATTTTATCTTTTGATAGAATTAACACACTGCGCAAAATTATGGACGTTAGTGTTAACGATTTAATTTTAGCAATTTGCGCGGGAGCTATTAGACGATATTTAGAAGAAAGAGAAAAATTACCCGTTCAACCTTTGGTTGCAAATGTTCCTATTTCAATTCGTGTAAAAGGTGAAGAACACGAGATGAACAATAAGATTTCTAATATGTTCGTTAAAATTGGCACACATATTAAAAATCCAATAGAGCGTTTAGAATTTATATATGAACAAACTAGTGTAGGTAAGTCTAAACATAAAGCAGTTGGCGCTAAAGCACTTTCTAAAATGGCAGACGCTGTGCCTTTTGGGCTGGCAAATTTGGCTGCGAGTTTGTATAGCAAATACAATATTAAAGAATTTCATAGACCTCCTTTTAATGTTACCATTACCAATGTTCCTGGACCACAAAATCTGTTATATTTAAAAGGTCATAAAGTTGTAGGTATTTTTGGATTAACGCCTGTTTTAGACGGCTTTGGATTGATTATAGCCGCATTTAGCTACAATGGTTTGGTTTCTATAACCACTACTTCGGACGCTAAAACAATGCCAGATGCTGATAAATTTTCTAGATATATTAGAGAATCTGCAAATGAATTAGAAGTGCTTATTTTAGCAAAAGAAAAACAAAAAACGGTTGAAAAAGTTCAAAATATTAAAAGTTCTGTGTTTTTTACGGCTTTTAAAAAGTATTTAAATGAAGATGAAAAACGAAGACAAAAAGCTACTGGTTTGTATGATTTTGATCTAAATTTAGGTAACTCAGAAATCAATTATCAGCTAGCAGTTTTAAAAGAAAGTGTTTCCGTTAAAAAGAAAAAAACTGCAAAACCTGTTGTAAAAATTGAAATTGATGATGATAATTTAATCAATCTTTATAAAAAGAATTTAGTATTACAAGAAGCCATCATTCAAGAAAGAGTAAAACTTACAGGTACTAAAAAGAACATTGATAAATTCTCGCAACTACTTTCTGAATTTTTAGAAAAAAATTAATGAGTTTTACGACCAGTGCATACAAAACAATTGATGATGAAACCATTTTTTATTACAAATGGCCATCAAATAGAAACAACCCTATAAAAGGAATTGTACAAATTGCTCATGGGGTTGGTGAACACGCAGGCAGGTACCATCCAATAGCAGAAAAATTACAAAATGAAGGTTTTGAAGTCTATGCAAACGACCATAGAGCTCATGGAAAATCAGTGAAAAGTCATGATTATTTAGGCTATTATGATGGTGATAATTATTTTTTGGATGCTTTAAATGATATGCGCCAACTTACAGAAATCATCCAAAAAGAACATCCAAATAAAAAAATAATTTTGTTTGGTCATAGTATGGGTTCTTTATTGAGTAGAGAATATACTACCAAATATGGTGCTGATTTAGAAGCGTTAATTTTATCCGGAACGGCAAGTTTTATGAAAGGTTTGGGGCCTGTGGGCCTTTTTAGCGCAGACATTTTAGGCAAAATTAATGGCAAACATAGAAGTAACGAGTTATTAAAAAAGCTGTTCTTTACACAATTCAATAAGAAATTTAAACCGAACAGAACAAAAGTAGATTGGATCAGTAGTGATGCGCGTCAGGTAGATTTGTTTGAAGCCGATCCGTTAAGAATTGAAGATTTTTCTTTAAGTGTTTTTCGAGATATCTTGAAAGGGACTAAGAAGATTAATAAAATTCAAACTTTTGAAAGCACGCCAAAAGACTTGCCTATTTTAATTTTTTCGGGCGATAAAGATCCAGTTGGAGAAATGGGAAAAGGAGTCAAAAAAGTGGCAAATGCATATGAGAAAGCGGGCATTAAAAATCTAACGCTAAAACTTTACGAAGGTGGTAGACATGAAATGCTGAATGAAATTAATAAAAATGACGTTGAACAAGATGTCATTAATTGGCTAAATGATAGAATTAAGGTATAAATTAGAAAAATGGAAAACAACAAAACGCTCTATACATCCTTTACAAAACTTGCCCTAAAACTTGCCATGTCTAAAGGCATGACTTTAAAAAAAGCAAAGGAAATCGTTATTCTAAAGTTTGAACTACACCCTTTTGAAAAAATGATTGTTGGCCTTATTGATGAACGTAAACTAATAAAAAAAGAGATCCATACACTATTAGACGAATGTATATCTGTTTGCGAAGATTTTGGACCTGATAGAGATTATGTAACTTTAATTATTGTTTTAGATAGAATAAGCAAAGTAAAGGCAACTAAAAAAGGTACCGATGACATTGCAAATCAAGTGCTAATCGCCTTCAAAGAAAAGATTGAAGAAATAAATACAAGAATAGAATCTCCTCCATTATTTAATGTGATTTTAGAAACGAGATCTGTTGTAGAATGGGTTTCTATGTTTGGTATTTATCCTTTTATACCAAAGCACAAAGCGAGTAAAAATAGACCCGTTTTATTAATGCCGCCTTATTTAGGAAATGATTTATCTACCACTTTTGTAAGAAATTACCTTAAATCTGTTGGTTTTAAAACGTATAAATGGGAGCTTGGGGTAAATATGATTAACTCAAAATCATTACCAAAATTGATAGAAAAGTTAGACGAAATCTTTGAAAAACATCAGGAAAAAGTAAGTCTTGTTGGCTGGAGTGGCGGAGGAATTTTTGCAAAAATAATTGCGAACAGACATCCTGATAAAGTAGAACAATTAATTACAATTGGTTCTCCTGTTTGGGGCGTTAAAAACATGAAAACCCCTGTAGTTAGGTCTTTAGAATTTTTAAGAGGACGAAAATTAAAGGAAAGAAATGATAAATTTATTAAAGAATTAGAAGAAATTCCAGATGTACCCGTGACCTGTATTTACACAAAAACCGACGGTCTTTTGCCTTGGAAACATTGTATGGAAGCTGAAACATTAAGAAAAGATATAAAAAATATCGAAGTTTTTGGAAGTCATTGTGGAATGGGTGCGAATGCATCCGTTTTATTAACCGTAGCCAATTCTTTAAACACGAATATTACAGGTAAAAAACCAAAAGGTATCATGACTAAGGTTGAAAGTTTATTTTTCCCTAAATTCTGGGAACAAAAAGGAATATCAAAATTTACAAACCTCTTTTTTAGTTAAGTATGGAACATCGTTTACAAAATATTATAGAGCATCCTAAATTTCAAGAAAAGCTTCAAGAAATTGCAACAGCTCAAGAAATTGAATTTTCTGAAATTCAAAAACAAGGAGCTGATTGTATTGCAGAATTGTATTCTCAACAGCATCCTATTGCAAACATGTTGTCTCTAAAAGGGTTTCAATTTATGATGTCTAAAGCGTACAATAACAAAATAGATATTGATCCTAAAGAAATAAAAAAATTGATGAAATTAATGCGACAAAACTCTGTTGCGTTTATTTTAACACACAAAACCTATTTAGATACTGTTGTTTTAGTAACCACTTTAGCTAGATATGGAATGCCAATTCCGTATACTTTTGGAGGCATCAATCTTGCTGTTCCTGGTTTTAAACAATTGGGGAAAAAATCTGGTTTAATTTTTATCCGAAGAAGTTTTAAAGAAGACCAAATTTACAAAGCTGCTTTAAGACATTATATTTCTTGCATGATAGAAAATGGCGATCATTTAACTTGGAATATCGAAGGCACGCGCTCTAGAACAGGTAAGATTGTCTATCCTCAAATGGGGATTTTAAAATACATCATGGAAGGTGAAAAAGAAAGCACACGAAATATAAAATATGTACCCGTTTCTATTGTGTATGATTTAATTCCGGATGTTAAAGAAATGACTGAAGAAGGCAAAGGAGTCGCAAAAAAATCTGAAAATATTAGTACTTTTATCAACTACTTTAAAAAGCTAGGAAATGAATATGGCAAGGCAGCGATTCGATTTGGTGAGCCTGTAGATGCCGGCGATCACCAAAATGCCATCATACCGGATATTGAAGAAGACAGTTATTCAGACACAAACACATTGCCGCGTTTTGCTTTTGAATTGATTCATAATGCAAATATGATAACACCAGTAACGACTGTATCACTGGTTTGTAATGTACTATTAAACAATTTTTCACTTACTAAAAATGAGATAGAAATTAGCGTTATTCAACTAATGAATTATATTGAACAACGTAAAAAAGATGTTTTAATTGAACGAGGAAAAAGCATTGGTGCATCGGTGCAAAAAGCTTTAAATTTATTACAAAGTTCAGGCATTATTCAAAAAAATAAAGCAGGCTATAAAACACAGTATAGTTTAACTTCCTCTGAGTTTTTGTCAGCAACCTATTATGCAAACATGGCTTCTGCACATTTGTATCACAGAGCTTTTATAGAAATGGCTTTGGTTCAAATTAAGGATGAAGATTCTCCCAATAGGATTCTTTCTTTTTGGACAGAAATTATGCGTTTAAGAAACTTGTTTAAATTCGAATTTTTCTATACAAATAAACCGAAGTTTAGCAGTGAAATTGAAGCCGAATTATCGTTGTTTGATAAAAATTGGAGAGCAATTATTAGTAACCCAAAAGGAGATATAAACGGATTATTGGCAAGACAAGAAATGTTTGTTTCTAAAGGATTGTTATTAATCTATTTAGAAGCCAACAAAGTAGTCTGCCAAACTTTACATTCTTGGGATTTAGAAGATGAATTTACAGATGAAGATTTTATACAATTGTGTCTTTTTAAAGGAAGAGAATTGCATTGGCAGAATAGAATTAGCAGATTAGACAGTTTATCTACGCCCTTTTTAGTGAGTGCTTTGCGTTTGGCAAAAAACAGTAAACTAACTCCGTTTGATAAAAAAATAGATATCAAGGAATTAGATGTCTGGATGGATTTGCTAGAAAATCTTACGGAACGTTTGCGATTTTTACAAAAATTAGAAATTGTAAATACGAAGAAATTAATCAGTAAAAGAAAAGAGGAGAGTGAAGTTGTTCCTGGTGCCGAATTAAACAGTATTTCTGAAGATGTTTTAGAGGATGAAGAAGGCCCGCATATTGCAGCATTTTTTGATTTAGATAGAACGTTAATCAATGATTTTTCTGCTAAACAATTTTTAAAATCTCGCTTATTAAGTGGTAAATCCACTGTCAAAGAATTGCTTTCTCAATTTGCTACCGTTTTAGTATATGCAGCAGGCAATAGGGATTTTGAAATGCTTACAAAAATTTCTGCTTTGGGCGTAAAAGGTATCAAAGAAAAACAATTTATAGATTTAGGTGAAGAAGTATACCAAGAACACTTGGCAAACACTATTTATCCTGAGGCAATTGCATTAATTGCATCTCATGTAAAAAGAGGACATCAAGTCGTTATTATTTCTGCCGCAACGCGTTATCAAATTACACCAATTGCAAATGAGCTTGGTATCAAAGATATTTTCTGTACAGAAATGGAAGTTAGAAAAGGAAAATTTACGGGAATCATTTCAGAAATGTGTTGGCAAGAAGGAAAAGCGAGGGCTGGTAGAAAATTTGCAAAATCTAATAACATCGATTTATCAAAAAGTTTTTTCTACACCGATAGTATTGACGATTATCCTTTATTAGAAATTGTAGGCAAACCAATTGCTACAAATCCTGATACTAAATTATCACAATTGGCTTTTGAAAACGATTGGAAAATTCTTCGTTTTAAAGAAAACAAAAGAAAACCTTTGGTTAACGGATTAAGAACTGGCTTAGCTGCTGCAAGTTTATACCCATCTGCATTAAAAGGGATTCTAAAAGGAACCTTATCATTATCTCATAAAGAAGGTATAAACGCAACCATTTCTAGTATTGGAGATTTAGGAACTAGATTGGCCGGTTTAGATATTGTTGTAAAAAATAAACATAATTTAGAAGATCATAGACCAGCAGTTTTTTGTTTTAATCATCAATCGTCTGCAGACTTTTTTATCATTTTAAAATTATTAAGAAAAGATGTTACTGGTATCGCAAAAAAAGAATTAGAAATGACTCCTTTTGGCCCACTATTTAAAGCAATGGGCGCAATATTTATAGATAGAACTGACAAAGATAAAGCGTTAGAATCAATGAAAAATGCTTCAGAAATCCTAAAAAAAGGAACATCAGTTGCCATTGCTCCAGAAGGCACAAGAAGTGGAAGTAAAACTTTAGGGAAATTTAAAAAAGGTGCTTTTCACTTAGCGATAAAAGGTGGCGTTCCAATTGTGCCAATTGTTATTAAAAACGCATATATGGCAATGCCAAAAGGAAGTAAAATATTTAAACCTACACATATTGAAGTAGTGGTTTTAGATCCTGTAGACACTTCTGAATGGAAACCAAAATACATAGATAGCTATGTTGAAGAAGTTAGAAACTTATTTTTAAAGGAATTAGAGAACTAATAAAACTAAAATTATGAAATTAAAAGTTGGATTATTGGGCGGCGGTTCTTGGGGAACAACTGTTGCCTCCTTAACTGCAAAAAATAGCCTCACAATTATTTGGGCAAGAAACCAAGAAATAGTCGATGAAATTAATGAGCATCACACAAATAGCAAATATTTACCTAATGCTAAATTAACACATTCTTTAAGAGCATCCGTTTCTATAAAAGAAACGGTTGAACATGCAGATGTTATTGTTATGGGTGTTCCTTCACAAAGTTTCCGTGAAGTTTTAGAAGAAGCAAAACCACATATTAGACCTTGGGTTCCCATCATAAATTTAGCAAAGGGATTGGAAATTAGCACCAAAATGCGAATGACAGAAATAATTGAAGAATTAATGCCTGGTCATCCAATTGGTGTTTTAACAGGTCCTAATTTAGCTAAAGAAATTCATTTTGGAAAAGCCGCCGCTGCAGTAATTGCAATGGTGGATCATTCAATTGCACAAAGTTTACAGTCGGTATTTAGTTCGGGTTTATTTCGTGTGTACACAAATGATGACGTTATTGGGTGTGAGTTAGGCGGTGCTTTAAAAAACATTTATGCAATCGCCACAGGAATGGGAGATGGTTCAAATGCTGGAGATAATACACGCGCTGCAATTATAACTAGAGGTTTAGCAGAACTTACCCGATTAGGAATTGCGATGGGTGGTAAAAAAAGTACTTTTTCTGGTTTAGCAGGAATGGGCGATTTAGTTGCAACGTGTTCTAGCACCAAAAGTAGAAATCATCATGTTGGTTTTCAATTAGGAAGAGGCAAGAGCTTAGATCAAATTATTAGCGAAATGGACGAAGTTGCTGAAGGTGTAAAAACAGTAAAAGTAGTTATGGAACTAGCTAAACATTATAAAATTGATATGCCAATTGCCAAAGAAATTTACAAAGTTCTCTACGAAGGTAACAACGTAAATGATGCTTTTAAAGGTTTATTAAAATACGAAACTGGCTCTGAAAAAGAACCGGGTTAAAATTAAAGTCATGACAAAAAAACAAGACCAAACAGCCTCTTTTATGGTTCGTTTTAACCAACGAATCTTTGAAGAAAATGGCGAATCTAAACTGCAATGGCGTGGTAAGATTTCTCATATTCAAGATGGTGATGAGAAAAGATTTTCAGATTTTAACGATGCCTTACTTTTTATGCAGCAAAAGTTAGGCGAATTAACGGAAGAAGCTACAAAACATCAAACTACTGAGGAACAAGAAAGTATTCTTAAAAAAAGCTATTCTATGTGGAAAACCATTAGGGATTTTGGTCCAAAAGTAATTAGAGACACCTTAAAAGATCCTAAAAAACAGTTTATACATTTACAAGATGAACTTCAAGATAAAATAAGCACATTTAGCGAAGAAATATCAGAGAAAGTGCAAATTGATCAATGGAGAAATGCTTCAAGATCTGATTTTAATAAAATTCAAAGTCAAATAGAAAGCTTATCATCAGAAATAACAAAACTTGTTACAAAAGTAGACGCTATAAAAAAGAAATAGTTGCGCTATGTTTAACGCTCTTCAACAATTACAAGAATTACAAGCCTTTCAAAAAGATGCACAAATTCGCATTGAAACTTTAGGGCATTTTTGTGTGTGGAGAAATCATCAAAAGATTGAAAGTAAAGAATGGGCAAGAGATAAAACGATTCAATTATTGCAATATTTAGTTTCTAATCGAAAAAGAAATGCACTTCATAAAGAAAAAATTATGGATGGCCTCTGGGAAGAATGGAATGATCGAGATTTTAAAGTGGCGCTTCACGGAATCCATAAAGTTTTAGAACCAGAGAGACTTTCTAGAACAGAATCAGAATATATTATAAGACAAGGTGTTAGTTACCAAATAGATTTAGAAAAAGTTTGGATTGATGTCGAAGCCTTAGAAAAATACATTATTATTGGTAATGAAGCTTTTATTGTTGACAAATCTATTTCTAAAATAGCCTATAAAGCTGCAATAGCATTATATAAAGGATCTTATTTACCCAACAGAATCTTCGAAGATTGGACCTCCGAAGAAAGAGAAAAAACACAACTTTTAATTTTAGGCGCTTATATCACCTTAGCAGAAATTTTACTAGAAGAAAATCCGTTAGAAAGTATCCGTTTGGCGCAAAATGCTTTGGCTATTGATGCAACTTGGGAAGACGCATACAGAATACAAATGCAAGCGTATATTATTAAAGGCAACAGACCTCAAGCGATCAAAACGTATATGAAATGCCAAGTGATTTTAGAAGAAGAGTATGGAATTTCCCCGCTTCCTGAAACAAAAAAATTATTGAAAGAGATAGAGGAAATACATTAAATATTTAAGACACGGATTGCACAGATTTACGCGGATTGTTGCTTTGAGTTGAATCTGCTGCTGTAAAAAAAGACAAGGGTTTAACGAATTACACAGACCCTCGCTTAACTCTAATATTGTGGATAGAATAAAAAAAATACCAATCAATTTTAAATTTTATTTTACAATTTAACATGTTTCATCCGTGAAAATCTGTGAAATCCGTGTCTAAGAAAAATTAAAGACTTTACATGGTTCATATAATACAAGACCGTTGCAAAAAGCGAACTTAATTATTTTTACTTTTTAGAGTTCCCTTTTTTTTAGCTACAACATCGATTATGCTATTTTTTTTCTATTTTAAGTGAGTAAATGCCTTTTTTAGGCTTCATTTTTCCTTAATTTTTACAATTAGACGCAAATATCCCTGGACTTCGATATAAATTATAGCACATTGCCTCCATCAAATTTTGTGTATGCATTTTTTTCATCCCTCTGTATCTTGCAATTCCACCTTTAAACCATAATTTTATTCCTCCAAAAGTACGTTCTACTTTAAACCTTGTTTTTCCTATTAATTTATTGAATCTAGTTTCCCATTTTGTTAACGGTTTATTTTTTACCGCCTTTTTAAGGATATGATTCTTTAAATTACGCTTCTTTAAAATCGCAACATTTTTCTTTGATTGGTACCCTTTATCTGCCTTTAGAGGGATGTCTTTTGGTAATACCACATTTACAGTTTCTAGAACTTCCTCCAAATTTGCAATCTCATTTTTGCTGGCAGTTGTGGTTAGTACTCCTAGAACGAGTCCTTCGTTATCCGTTACATGATGCTTTTTAAACCCAAAATGGTACTTTCCTCTTTTCTTTAACCAAGTACCCTCTTTATCGACACTATCTGGATATTCTTTGTGTACTTCTACTTGGTCTGCACAGCGGTCTTCGGTTACCTTAAAATTTGTTTTTCCTTTTGGTCTAAGTGGCGTATCTATTACACTAGCGTCTATTATTAAACCTGTTTTTACAATGATATTATGTGCTTCTAGCTGTTTGTTTATGGAGGTAAATAATTTTTCGAAGGTTTGTGTTTTGGTTAATGCGGTTCTAAACCTACTTAAAGTACTATGATCTGGAGCAACCTGTTCAATGGTCATCCCACAAAAATAACTAAAGGAAAGACTGTCATTTATTCGGTCTTCAACTTCATAATCGCTTAAACCATACCAACTTTGTAAAAGACACATTTTAAAAAGTAATGTCCCATCATAAGAAGGCTTGCCAGTGGCACTTTTTCCTTTTAAATAATCATTATTTATTAGGATAGAGATCGTATCCCAATCGATAAGGGTGTTTATTTGGGTGAAAAATGTCTTTTTAATTTTTCTTGCTCGTAAATCACAAATGCTATCGGCTAAAGTTGGTTGTTTTTGTATTTTCATACACTAAATTTACAACTTAATATACTTACAATCATATATTTAACATAAATAATAACGTGTTATTTTTGTGCTTTTTATTAGGTACTTCCTTGCAACGGTCTTAATACGTGAAATCTATATCAAAAGAACTTAAATCTTCCATAGCATGTATTTGTAACTCATTTGCAACTCCCTCTTTCTAAATTTGCATTAAATTAGTATTAAAACTAAAAAAGATGAAAACAATTTATAAAGCAAATATTAAAGAAAAAACATTAAAATTAAACAGTTTTGCTCTAAAATCTACTGAAAAAGTGATTTTAAAATCAATTGATACTGCAGAAAATTTACAAGAGTTAACTTCCAAAAAACTAAGAAGCATCTTCAAGTTTACAGCAAAGCAACAAGATAATTTCTTTAACAACCTTGAAAAAGGAAAAGGAATGATTTGGAAAAAGCTTAATAAATCATTAGACTTTTTTACCAAAAACTAGTTTGTAACTCATTTGCAACTTACATCACTTAAATTTGCAACATAAATACCAATAAAAAAGTAAAAACTTAAAACACACATATTATGACAACTAAAAAAGAAAACACACTAGGAAAAGCAAAAGCAATCGTTAAAAAAATTAATACTGATTTAATTGATGCTTCTTTCAACGCTATTGAAACTACCGTAAAAACCGGTGAAAAATGGCAAAAATTAACAGCTAAATTAATAAAGAAAGCAGAACCTTTAACAAAACAACAAATTAATATGGTTGTTGAAACTGCCGAATCTATTAAAGGTCAGTTAGAAAATAGTACAGAACGTTTAAAAACATTAGTTGGCTATGACCCAAAAATGGTTGAAAACGCAAAAAAAATGATCTCTAAAAATCCTTTAGTTGAGAAAGCTGAAGCGATGAAGAACAAGATTGAGAAAGAAGTTGCAAATAATAAATTAGTAAAGAAAGCAGAAAAAATGTCTTCTAAATTAAAAAAGAATATCTCTGAAACAATTGAAAATGTAAAAGATAAGATCGAAGATTATACAGAAGATATATTGGATGACGTGAAAGAAAAAGTAAGCGCCTTTACTGAACCAAAAAACGCTCCAATTAAAAAAGTAGTAGCAAAAAAGGCACCTACAAAAAAGAAAGTAGTCGCTAAGAAATTAGAAATCGTAGAAAAAGTAATTGTTGTAAAAACGGATGTTATCAATGATTTAAAAGTTATTAAAGGTATTGGTCCGGTTTTGGAAAAAAACTTAAATGAATTGAACATTACGTCGTACGATCAAATTTCAAAAATGACGATTGAAGACCTAACGAAGCTACTAAATGGTGCAGGAATCAATGCCAAAATTTATGATCTTGAAGGTTGGAAAGCACAAGCAACATTGGCGTTAAAAGGAGCATTATAATAAATATAACAACATTAAAAAAATACTATTATGACCACAAGAAAAATAAGCACAGTAAAATTTACAGAAAAAATTAAGACAATTTTAAAAACTGCAAAAACATCTGTAACAAAAGCAAATGAATATGCGTTAAACACAACCGAAGAAGCAATTACAGAGACGATTAGCGTTGCAAGTGAGTGGCAACAAGTTGTTGATAAAGCATTAAAAGGCGGCGTAAAATTATTAGCTAATCAGCAAAATATTATTTTTGACACTTTAGAATCTTACAAGAATCACTTTGTTAGTGGTAAAAAAAGATTAGGCAAAATATTTGCTTAAATAATATTCCCAACTTTCTATAAAAACCAAGTTAATTTTTAACTTGGTTTTTTTGTTTTAATACCTTGTTTTTCTTTAAACAACAAAAGGTTTCGTATTTTTACACTTTAAATCTTTATATGACAAAAAAGAAAAATATTTCTAAATTAGACGTCCTAACAATGTACATGGATTTTGTTGTAGAAAACCAACAAAAGCCAACGGATGTAGAGGAATTCTGCGAAAGTGTCCGATTAGAAGAAGACCAATTTTACAGCCATTTTAAATCTTTAAAAAATGTAGAAAAAACAGTTTTTAAAGAACTTTTTAAAAACTCAATAGACGTTTTAAATGAAAGTGAGGAGTTTCTTGCTTTTGATAAAAAAAACAAACTCATTAGTTTATATTTTACATTTTTCGAGAATCTAAACCTTAATAGAGAATACGTTTTAATCGCATTAAAAGGATGTAAAAACAAATTAAAATCCTTTGGAGCACTTTCTGGTTTAAAGAAAAATTTTATTGCTTTTGTAGATCATTTAGATTTATCTGAAAGCATTTTACCTATTGATGGTTTAGAAAAAGTACAAAGAAAATTCATTAACGAATCTGCTTGGATTCAACTTTATTTAACCATACAATTTTGGTTAGATGATACTTCTGAATCTTTCGAAAAAACAGATATTTTAATAGAAAAATCAATCAACACCAGTTTCGAACTTATAGAAAACAAATTTTTAAAGAATGTGTTTGACTTAGGAAAGTTTGTTTATCAAGAAAAGTTTCAAAAAAAGGTGATTTAAGTATGAAAAAAGCAAGTAAAATTCCCATTTCAAAAATACAACGTGCAACTAAATTAGTGGCAACTGGTGCCAAGGTTGGTGTAAATTATTTAAAATATTACGGTAACAAAATTACAAATACAGAAGAAGAAGCCAGAGATAAATTAAACAAATCGAATGCAGAAGACATTTATGACAGCCTAAAAGACTTAAAAGGAAGTCCGCTTAAAGTTGCGCAAATGTTAAGTATGGATAAAAGCTTTTTGCCACGAGCGTATGTAGAGAAATTTTCTCTAGCGCAGTTTTCTGTGCCTCCACTTTCTGAAGCATTAGTTTTAAAAACGTTCAAAAAAAGTTTTGGGAAATTTCCATCAGAAATTTATGACGAATTTGACTTAAAAGCATACAATGCAGCAAGTATTGGGCAAGTTCATAAAGCTAAAAAAGACGGAAAAGAACTGGCTGTAAAAATTCAATATCCAGGAATTGCAGACAGCATAAAATCTGATTTAGCATTATTAAAACCTTTTGTTCTAAGAATGTTCAACATGAAAGGTAAAATGTCTGATGATTATTTTCTTGAAGTTCAAGATAAATTATTAGAAGAAACAGATTATATTTTAGAAATAGATCAGAGTCAAGAAATTGCAGATGCGTGCAAACATATCCCAAATTTAATGTTTCCGAACTATTATAAAGATTTGTCTTCTAAACAGATTATTACCATGGATTGGATGAAGGGAATTCATCTTTCTGAGTTTACGAATATCAATACAAGTCAAGAAAAATCAAATAGTTTAGGTCAGGCTTTGTGGGACTTTTATATGTTTCAAATTCATAATTTAAAGAAAGTGCATGCAGATCCCCATCCAGGAAACTTTTTAATTTCTGAAGATGTGCAACTAATTGCATTAGATTTTGGTTGTATAAAAATAATTCCATTAGATTTTTATACTCCGTATTTCGTTTTGGCAAGAGAAGATACCTTAGCTGATAAAAAGCTTTTCGAAGAAAAAATGTATGAATTAGAGATTTTATTACCATCAGACAGTAAAGAAGAATCAACCTTTTTTAGTGCGATGTTTCATGAAATGTTAAGTATTTTTACACAACCTTTTCATGCAGAAACGTTTGATTTTTCTAGTGAAGAATTTTTTGCTCAAATATCAGAATTTGCCGATAAGTTTGCAAAAAGCACCGAGTTAAGGTCTTACAATGCAAGCAGAGGTTCTAAGCATTTTATTTATATGAATAGAACGTTTTTTGGTTTGTATAACTTAATGTTCGATTTAAAAGCAAAAGACATTAAAATTAATAATTTCATCAATTTATAAAAAGTTTATTATTTTAGTAAAATAATTTTTAAAAAAATCAATTAAAATATATGCTAATTATAGGTATTGCAGGTGGAACTGGAAGTGGCAAAACGACAGTGGTAAGGCAAATTATAAAACATTTACCTACTGATGAAGTTTGTGTAATATCACAAGACTCTTATTATAAAGTTACAGATAGTTTGTCTTATGAAGAACGAAAAAAGATAAATTTTGATCATCCAAGAGCGATTGATTTTGAGTTAATCGTAAAACATTTAATTGCATTAAAAGCTGGTGAAATTATAGAACAGCCTATTTATTCTTTTGTAACCCACAATAGAACGATAGATACTTTAAAAACACATCCTCGAAAAGTTGTCATTGTAGAAGGAATTTTAATTTTTAACAGTGAAGAATTGCGCAATTTGTTTGATATTAAAATATTTGTACATGCAGATACTGATGAACGTTTAATACGAAGAGTTAGAAGAGATATTAACGAAAGAGGAAGAGATATTGACGAAGTTTTGAATAGATACCAAGACACTTTAAAGCCTATGCATCAACAATTTATAGAGCCAACAAAGAATTATGCAGATATTATTATCCCTAATGATCGTTTTAATACTGTAGCCATAGATATTGTTAGAACTGTAATAAATGAACGTTTATAAATGAAGTTTTTTGATCGTTTAAAGAAGAATCCGTTTTATAAAATTCTTACAAACATTTTTGTGCTATTTTTTATTCCTTTTATAATATGGATGCTTTTTTTTGATGATAATTCATATTTAGTCCATCGGGAATTTAACAAGGAAATTGAAGATTTAGAAAGCACGATCACTTTTTATGAAGAGAAATTATTTTTAGACAAAGAGATGATCAAAAACCTTCAAGATTCTTTACAATTAGAGCGTTTTGCAAGAGAAAAATATTTAATGAAAAAAGAAAACGAAGATATTTATATTATTGAATTTGATACCATAAAAAATAATGAGCAATTTTCTATTTGATGAATTTGAACCAGTAACTCCTTCGGCTTGGAAACAAAAAATTCAAGTAGATTTAAAAGGAGCTGATTATAATGAAACCCTACTTTACAAAACGGATGAAGGTATTATTGTAAGGCCTTTTTACACAAAAGAAGACCGAACAAATTCAAAAATAAATCTTCCTAAAAAAGGATTTAATATTTGTCAAACTATTTTTATTGATGATGAAAAAATAGCAAATTCTTTAGCTTTAGATGTTTTAAAAAGAGGCGCAAATTCCATTCAATTTAAAGCAGTAAAAAAGTTTGATTATCAGAAGGTTTTAAAAAATATAGACATTAAGTCGAATACTATTTATTTTCAATTGTCTTTTTTGGATGATGACTTTCAAATAGAACTTTCTACCTTTTGCGATTCAGAAACTGTTTATTTTCAAACTGATATTCTTGGCAATTTAGCTGAGAATGGCAATTGGTTTATCAGCCTTAAAGAAGATCACAGAAAGCTAGAAAACATGGTTTCCTCAACCAAAAACTGTATTTCAGTTTCCGGTGATTTGTATCAAAATTCCGGAGCAAATAGTGCACAGCAGTTAGCTTACACACTTGCACATGCAAATGAATATTTAGCTCATTTTGGAAAAGCGGCTGCAGATAAAATCCATTTTACTTTTTCTGTGAGTAGTAATTACTTTTTTGAAATTGCTAAATTACGAGCCTTTAGAATTTTATGGGAAACGCTTTTAAATGAATATGAAGTAAAAAATGTAGCCGCACATATTTTTACGCAACCTAGTTTGCGAAACAAAACATTATATGATTACAATGTGAATATGCTGCGAACTACCACAGAATGTATGAGCGCTATTTTAGGTGGTTCCAGCACAATTTCTAATGTTTCTTATGATGCTATTTATCATAAATCGAATGAATTTGGAAATCGGATTTCTAGAAATCAGTTGCTAATTTTGCAACAAGAAAGTTACTTACAAGAAGCACAAAATTTTGCTGATGGCTCTTATTACATTGAAACAATTACAGAGCAATTAGCCGAAAAAGCATTGTTAATTTTTAAACAAATCGAAAAAGCTGGCGGATTTTTACATCAACTAAAAGCGGGAGCCATCCAAAAGAAAATATCCGAAAGCGCTTTAAAAGAGGATGAAAACTTCACGAGCAAAAAAATTATTTTATTAGGATCAAATATGCAATTAAATGCAGCCGATAAAATGAAACATGACTTAGAATTGTATCCTTTTGTAAAACAGCGAAACATTAAAACGATACTTATACCCATTAATAGAAAACGCCTTTCTGAAACTTTAGAAAAAGAAAGATTAGCCCAAGAAAATGTCTAGAAAATCATTCGAACATATCAGTTTAAAAAATTCAGAATCTAGAAATCACAGTTCAGGTAAACAACTCAGAACTCAGAACTCAGAACTCAGAACTTTTGCACACGAAGATTTTGTAGCAGGAATTGCCCCAAATTTAAGAGGTCCGTATGCTACAATGTACGTAATTAGACCTTGGACAATTCGCCAATATGCAGGTTTTTCTACCGCCGATGAAAGCAATGCTTTTTACAAACGAAATTTAGAAGCTGGTCAAAAAGGATTATCAGTTGCGTTTGATTTAGCAACGCACAGAGGGTATGATTCAGATCACGAACGTGTGCAAGGAGATGTTGGTAAAGCTGGTGTAGCCATTGATTCTGTAGAAGACATGAAGGTTTTGTTTGATCAAATACCTTTAGATAAAATGTCGGTTTCAATGACTATGAATGGCGCTGTTTTGCCCATTTTAGCCTTTTATATTGTCGCGGCAGAAGAGCAAGGAGTTTCTCCTGATCAACTATCTGGAACCATTCAAAATGATATTTTAAAGGAGTTTATGGTGCGAAATACTTACATCTATCCTCCTTCTCCATCCATGAAAATTATTGCGGATATTTTTAAATATACCAGCAAAAATATGCCAAAATACAACTCTATTTCTATTTCTGGATATCACATGCAAGAAGCGGGTGCAACTGCAGAAATTGAATTGGCATATACGCTAGCAGACGGATTAGAATATATTAAAGAAGGAATTGCTGCAGGAATGGATATCGATTCTTTTGCGCCAAGATTGTCCTTCTTTTGGGCAATTGGCATGGATCATTTTACAGAAGTTGCAAAGTTAAGAGCCGCAAGAATGTTGTGGGCAAAAATTGTAAAGAAATTCAATCCGAAAAACCAAAAATCACTCGCACTAAGAACACATTGTCAAACAAGTGGTTGGTCTTTAACAGCGCAAGATCCTTTTAACAATGTTGCAAGAACTACAATCGAAGCGATGGCTGCGGTTTTTGGAGGCACACAAAGTTTACATACAAATGCCTTGGACGAAGCAATTGCTTTACCCACAGATTTTTCTGCACGTATTGCAAGAAACACACAAATATTTCTACAACAGGAAACGAAAATTACCAAGACCGTAGATCCTTGGGCGGGAAGTTATCATGTTGAACAACTAACAGAGGACATTGCCAACAAAGCTTGGAAGTTGATTAAAGAAGTGGAAGATTTAGGCGGAATGACCAAAGCCATTGAAAAAGGAATTCCGAAATTGCGAATTGAAGAAGCTGCTGCAAAAAAGCAAGCAAGAATTGATAGCGGAAAAGATGTAATTGTTGGTGTAAATAAATATCAATTAAAACAAGAAGATCCTTTACATATTTTAGAAGTTGATAATGAAGCAGTTCGTAAATCGCAAATTGAAAGATTACATCAACTAAAAGCTGATAGAAATACTGAAGAAGTTCTAAAATCTTTAGTAAATTTAACAACTGCTGCAAAATCAGGTGAAGAAAACTTACTCGAATTAGCAGTAAAAGCAGCAAGGAACAGAGCTACTTTAGGGGAAATATCCGATGCTTTAGAAGTTGTTTATGGTAGACATAAAGCAGTTACAAAAACCATATCTGGTGTGTATAGTAAAGAAATAAAAGAAGACAAACTATTTAAAAAAGCAGCCGAATTAGCGAATAAATTTGCTGATTTAGAAGGAAGACGTCCAAGAATTATGATTGCCAAATTAGGGCAAGATGGTCACGATCGCGGTGCAAAAGTAGTTGCAACGGGTTATGCCGATTTAGGTTTTGATGTTGATATTGGTCCACTTTTTCAAACACCAAAAGAAGCTACAAAACAAGCTGTAGAAAACGATGTTCATATTTTAGGAATTTCGTCTTTAGCCGCAGGTCATAAAACATTAGTTCCGCAGGTAATAGCAGAACTTAAAAAATACGGACGAGAAGATATTATGGTTATTGTTGGTGGGGTAATTCCCGCGCAAGATTATCAATTTCTTTTTGATGCTGGTGCCGTTGGTGTTTTTGGCCCAGGAACTAAAATTGCACAAGCAGCAATCGATTTATTGACTATTTTAATTGATAGTGTTGTAGAGTAATATTTAACTTTAATAACTATAAATTTTATTTTAAAGCCTATCGATTTGTCTTGTTTCAATTAGAGTAGTCTATTAAAGTTATTCTAAAAAAGTACAAATGATATCAAATCAAAATAGCTTATTACTCAATTTTTAACACTTCTTAACAACAAAAAACATCTTATCAGTATCAAGTCTTATTGCTTTTATCCTTATTTTTGCATGACTTTTAAAAGCAACAAATTCAGATGAAAAAAATTTTCAATTTCCTCTACTCAACACGATTAACAGCAGTCTTATTTATTGTTTTTGCAGCTGCAATGGGCGTTGCAACTTTTATAGAAAATGACTATGGCACGCAAACTTCTAAAGCATTAGTTTATAACGCTTGGTGGTTTGAAGCGATTATGGTCTTTTTTATGATCAATTTTTTGGAAACATATTTAGATACAGATTGTACAAAAAAGAAAAATGGGCTACATTAATGTTTCATTTATCTTTTTTATTAATTCTTGTAGGCGCTGCAGTAACAAGATATATTGGTTTTGAAGGTATTATGTTGATTGATGAAGGTCAAACTACCAGTCAATTTTTATCAGAAACCACCTACATAAATGTTATTGTTGATAATAATGAAGAGCAAAAAACAGTTCATAAACCTATTTTACTTTCTGCTTGGGGCAAAAATTCTTGGTCTTATGCAGCTGCATTTAGAGACAAAGAATACAAAGTAAATTTAGTTGATTACATCCCTTGGGCAGAGAAAAAATTAGTCGATGATGAAAATGGAGATGAGTATTTATTTTTCGTGGAATCTTCTAGCGGAAGCAGACATGAACATTATATAAAATCTGGTACGATTCAAAATATTCACAATATTCTAGTGGGGTATAATGCTCCAGACAATTCAGCATCTATAAATATTTTTAAGAGAAATGACTCCTTAAAAATTAATGCAAAAGAAGCTGGTACTTTTCAAGTTATGGCAACCCAAGAAAAAGGAAACTTGACAAAAGACAGCACTCAAGATTTTAAATTGCGTTCTCTTTACAATGTTCATGGATTGCCTTTTGTAGTGCCTCAATACCCTAGCAAAGGAGTAATGAAAACAATTAGTGGCGTTAAAGATGACAAAATGTTAGATGTTGTTGTATTAGATATCATCACTAATAACGAAACAAAAAGAGTAGAACTTACAGGTGGGAAATTTAATAGCGACGATACAAAAGAATTTACCTTGAATGGATTGAATTTTAGAATCTGGTATGGAGCGAAAATATTAGAAACTCCTTTTAAAGTAAAACTGAATGATTTTCAGCTAGAAAAATATCCAGGATCAGAAAGTGCTGCTTCATACGCAAGTGAAGTAACTGTAATTGATGATAATGAAACCTTTGATTTTAAAATTTTTATGAATCATATTTTAGACCATAAAGGTTATAAGCTATTTCAGGCTAGTTATGATTTATCCGGAGAAAAAGAACAAACGCATCTTTCTGTAAATCATGATTTTTTGGGAACCTTAATTACATATTTAGGATATTCATTTTTATACACAGGTATGATTTGTATCTTCTTTGCAAAATTTACACGATTTGATGATTTAAAAAACTCGTTAAAGAAAATTAGAAAGAAAAAAACAACAATGTCTGTTCTATTCGCTATTTTCGTATGTTCTTTTAGTTACAGCCAACATGAAAATGGCCATGGCGCTAGCAGAATTTCTGATCAACAAGTTGATTCTATATTAAAATCTAATTTAGTTTCTTTAGAACACGCAGAAAGTTTTAACAAACTAGTAATTCAAGATGCTGGTGGACGAATGAAACCTGCGCATACTTTTGCTTCAGAACTTGTAAGAAAAGTTAGTCAAACAGAGACTTTATATGGCATGGAACCTAGTCAGGTTTTACTGTCTATTATAGAAAACCCAAAGCTTTGGTATGAAGTTCCTGCTGTTTTTTTAGAGAAAGGAAATACAAAAATTAGAGTACAATTAGGTTTACCTGAAACTGCCAAATATGCCCGTTTATCAGATTTTTTTACAGATAATGCAACTTATAAAATTAGAGAAGACGTTGCCGAAGCACAAAAGAAAAGTGTGAAGAGTTATTTTGATAAAGATTTGATTAAAATTGATAAAAGAGTTGGCTTATTATATGGTGCAATTGGTGGTGGAATTTTAAAAATTTACCCTATTCCTGGTGACGAAAATAATAAGTGGGTTTCACAACCAGAAACCTCGTCAACAGAAGGTTTTAAACCACAAGATTCATTCTTTGTTCGCAGATCTTTAAATCTTTATGTGCAGTTATTGCAAACGGCAAAAAAAACAGGCGATTATACAAAAGCGAATCAGATTTTAGCGGGTATAAAAAAATATCAGGAGAAATTTGGGTCAGAAGTTCTTCCTTCAGATAGGCAAGTCGAATTAGAAATCGCGTATAACAAATACAGTGTTTTTACAAAATTGGTGCGTTATTATGGCTTTGCGAGTTTACTTTTAATACTATTTGTAGTTGCCCAGATATTTAGTACTAAAAAATGGATTAGTTATGTTGTAAAAATCTTAATTGGTGTTGCTGTCTCTTTATTTATACTGCATACTTTAGGCTTAGCTGCCAGATGGTACATTAGTGGAAACGCACCTTGGAGTAATGCATACGAATCTATCATCTTTGTAGCCTGGGCAACCATGTTATTTGGATTATTTTTGGGTAGAAAATCTGCTTTAACCATCACTGCAACTACATTTATTACTGCAGTTACACTATTTTTTGCAAGTCAAAGTTGGTTAGATCCAGAGATTGCAAATTTACAACCGGTATTAAATTCTTGGTGGTTAAAAGTGCATGTTTCAATAATTGTGGCAAGTTATGGTCCTTTCACTTTAGGATTAATTTTAGGAATATTCTCTCTTTTCATAATGCTTTTCACCAATGAAAATAACAAAAAAAGAATGGATGTTCATATTAAAGAACTTACTGTTATAAACGAAATGGCAATTACAGTTGGGCTTGTTATGCTAACAATTGGTACTTTTTTAGGCGGAATGTGGGCCAATGAGAGTTGGGGTCGTTATTGGGGTTGGGATCCAAAGGAAACTTGGGCACTAATTTCTATTATGGTGTATGCTTTTGTTTTACATATGCGTTTAATTCCTGGTTTACGAGGAAGATATACCTTTAATCTTTGGTCTATCATTGCATATGCATCTATTATGATGACTTATTTTGGTGTAAATTTCTATTTATCTGGATTGCATTCTTATGCGAGTGGAGATCGAGTAATTACACCAACAACTGTATACTACTGCATAGGATTTGTTGCCATTCTTGGAACATTTTCTTGGTTTAAATATAAAAAATATTACAAGAAATAGTGTAGTACCTGCAAGTTTTCTTATCTCGAACTAGATTCAATATAAAAAGCTTGTAGGTATTTTCATTTTAAAATGTATTTTTGCATTTCACTTAGTAAAACGATCGCTCGAATTTAATCGAGATTACAAAAAACATACACATACAATGTTTCATAAAAACATAAAATTAGTTTTAGCAGTTTTAATTTCAGCTTGGGCTGTTTATCAATTTAGTCAAGGGAATATTATGAACGGAATTTCCATCTTATTATTCGCTGGAATTTTCATTTTGTTCTATTTTAAAAATGAATTTATTTTATTGGCTTTTTTACAATTGCGTAAACAAAATTTTCCTGGGGCACAGAAATGGTTAAACTATATTAAAAATCCTGAAGCTGCTTTGATTACAAAACAACAAGGGTATTACAACTATTTACACGGAATTATGTTAAGCCAAACCAACATTACCCAAGCAGAAAAATATTTACGTAAAGCTGTAAAAATAGGATTGTCTATGGATCATGATTTGGCAATGGCAAAACTACAGTTAGCAGGAATTGCAATGACCAAAAGACGCAAACGTGAAGCCACTAATTTAATGGCAGAAGCTAAAAAATTAGACAAACACGGTATGCTAAAAGAACAAATACAAATGATGAAAAAGCAGATGCAAAAGATCTAATTTTTCTAAATTTCTGATAAAAAAAATCCGCTAATAGCGGATTTTTTTTTATTTTATACATTCACTTGACAAGAGGATACTCAAACAACTTCTACAGAATGTTTTTCTACTTCAGTTTAGTTAACGTCAAGTCTTTATTGTACTGAACAATAAACAACCCCTGATTCTCTGTATTACTGTTTCTATAGTCAAATTTTGTTTCTACTCTAGACGATGTTCCTGCTTTAAACGTTTTCTTTAAATCATTTCCAGAAGCCAATCGCACTAAAATGTCATAGGTAATATCAAATCCTTTTGTAGCATAAAAAGAAGGCAATGTCTTATTCTTCTTATAATATTGAGCGTTAAAGCTTCTCGTTTCTAGAGAATTTTCATCAATAAACTCATCACTTATATAGGTAAAACCAACTCTTGCTAATTTTCTATTGTCTACATTTTCATAAACGCTGCTTTTATCAAAAGTAAAAACTTTAGTAGTGGTTTCTTCTGGCAAACTTATCAAGCTATTTATCACATCTGCAATAATTAAGTTGCTATCCGAAGCAATAATAACCCAGTTCTTTGTATTTGGTTTTAAGATTTGAGAAAACCTTGATTTCGCAATGTAACCGTTGCTTGGAGTTAGCAGATGTATGCTACTCGCACTAATCTTCGTTTGTAAAGAAGACCTTAATAATCTACTTGTTTCTAAAGATGCTGGCTTATCATCACTCACAATTATAATGTTTCCTTGATCAAAATTCTCTTTAATATATCTTTCTAATTCTTGTCTAAAAACACTTTTTTCTGGTGATGTTTTTACAATATTTGAAGAAGAAAAATCTGATTGATTGCTAGAATACACCGGAAAAACAACAGGAATATTTACACTATTTGCAACCATTTGCACCTCTTCTGAGTACAAAGGGCCTATAACAACATCGTTTCTGCTAAAATCTCTGTTTGCTAGAAGATTTCTTACTTCATTGGTACTTCTATTTCCCGTATCAAAAACATTGAATTCTATTTCTACACCACTACTTCTTAAAGAATCTATTGCAATTTCTGCACCCATATAAAAATCGGTTGCAATGTTTACAAGTGCTGCATTTTTAATAAAAATTTCCTTGGGTGCAAGTGTATCAATATTATATATATCTGCTTTAAATGGCAATAACAACGCTACTTTTAAAGAGGTGTTTGGCTTTATATAATCATCATAAAAACTTACGTCCCTGCTAACCTTAACAGGTATTTCTTTGATTTTTAAATTTTGACCAACTTTTAAACCTTCCACTAACTCAGGGTTTAGCAATAGCAATTCCCCCCTTGTCACGTTAAACATTTTGTTTAAACTGTAAAAAGTATCTCCTTTTTTTACTTCATACACCACAAACTTTTCTCTTAATTCATTTAAGAGCTTTATTTTCTTTTCAATAGATTCACCTTCATCAGACACAACAGCTGTATGAACCTCATCGGTATGTTCTTTTAAATTTTTAGCTTTATAATTATGTAGACTTTTTTCTGGCACTACAATAAAGGAATCTGCTTTAAGACCACCAGTTACGTCAGGATTTAAACGAATTAAATCCTGTTCTTTCATGTCTAAATTCTTGGCAATGGTATAAATGGTTTCGCCCTTTTTAACTTTGTACTGTATGTATCTATTCTGTTGTCCGCAAGAAACGGTAAACGTTAAAATAGATAGAAAAATAAAAATCTTTACATGTTTCATATGCTCTATTCCCATTCTATAGTTGCAGGTGGTTTTGAACTGATATCATAGACAACTCTATTGACCCCTTTTACTTGATTTATAATTTTGTTTGATGTTTTTTGCAAAAATTCATACGGTAGATCTACCCAATCTGCCGTCATTCCGTCTGTACTTTCTACGGCTCTTAAAGCTACTACTTTTTCATACGTTCGTTCATCGCCCATCACTCCAACAGAATTTACGGGTAATAACATGGCGCCTGCTTGCCAAACTTTATCATACAAACCATCTTCTTTTAATCCGTTGATAAAAATAGCGTCTACTTCTTGCAAAATACGAACTTTTTCGGCGGTTATATCTCCTAAAATACGGATTCCCAATCCTGGACCCGGAAAAGGATGACGTCCTAATAACTCGGGATCAATCCCCATAGATGCGCCAACTCTTCTTACTTCGTCTTTAAAAATCATTCGCAAAGGTTCCACAATTTTCAACTTCATATAATCTGGCAATCCGCCCACATTATGGTGACTTTTTATAGTTGCTGATGGCCCACCATTTACAGAAACAGATTCAATTACATCTGGATAAATAGTGCCTTGTGCCAACCATTTTACATCTTGTATGTGGTGCGCTTCGTCATCAAAAACATCAATAAAAGTAACACCAATAGCTTTTCTTTTTCCTTCCGGATCAGAAATACCTGCTAATTTATCTAAAAAACGTTTCGATGCATCTACACCTTTAACGTTTAAACCCATTCCTTCGTATTGTTTCAAAACGCTTTCGAACTCATTTTTACGCAACAACCCATTATTAACGAAAATACAATACAAATTTTTTCCGATCGCTTTGTGCAATAAAACTGCTGCAACAGTAGAATCTACACCTCCAGAAAGTCCTAAAACAACCTTATCATTTCCCACTTTTTCTTTAATCGCAGCTACGGTGCTTTCTACAAAAGAATCTGGCGTCCAAGTTTGCCCAACTTTGGCTATGTCTACCAAAAAGTTTGCCAATAATTGTTTTCCGTCTTTTGTATGATACACTTCTGGGTGAAATTGAATGGCAAATGTATCTTCGCCCTCAATTTTATAAGCCGCATTTTCTACGTCTTTTGTACTCGCCAATAAAAGACCATTGGTTGGTAATTCTTTAATAGTGTCTGAATGACTCATCCAAACTTGGCTTCCTACCGAAATATTTTGAAAGAAAATTTCATCATTTTTTACAAATGATAAATTTGCTCTTCCATATTCTCTAGTGCTTGATGGCGCTACTTTTCCTCCAGAAAAATGGGCTAAATATTGCGCTCCATAACAAACAGCCAACAAAGGTTTTTTCCCTCTTATTTCAGATAGCTCTGGATGTAAAACATTCTCTCCTCTAACGGAATTTGGACTTCCCGATAAGATGACTGCTTTAAAGTTTTCTAATTCCTTTGGTGGATGGTTATACGGATGAATTTCACAATAAATGTTTAACTCCCTTACTCTTCTCGCAATTAACTGAGTGTATTGCGATCCAAAATCTAAAATAAGTACTTGGTCTTGTTCCATACGCAAAAATAATATTTTGATATTAGATTTACCATATAAGAAGTTAGTATTTTTAAGTTAATTAGTATGCGCTGAAATCACTACGAATTCGATCTAAAAACAACCTCTTCTATTCCTTTTTTTACTATCACAGCGGCACGTAGAAAACATAATTATGTATTGCAAATCTTTTGCATTTTACAAAATGAATTCAATTCAAGTGAACTTTACGTTTAAAATAAATGAAATTTTTGCAGAGCACGGCATTTTTAGTTGTTAAAGAAGTGCACTATATCACAACCAAAAGCGTGATTACTGGAACTGAAATCCTAACAAATAGCATCCTTCAAAATACACAATACCTATGGCAACTAATTCCCTTTGAACTTTGAATAGTACAGCTTAATACTTGTACACAATTGCATTGATATTCATTCCTGCTCCTACGGAAGCCAAAATAATAACATCCCCTTTATTTACGGATTGATTTTCTATTTTTCCTTTTAAAACCAAATCTAACAAAGTAGGCACCGTTGCTACAGAACTGTTTCCTAATTTATGAATACTCATTGGCATCACACCCTCAGGAACTGACATTTTATACAACCTAAAAAAACGTTTTACAATCGCCTCATCCATTTTTTCATTCGCTTGATGGATAAAAATTTTCTTTACGTCACTAATTTCAACTCCAGATTTATCCAAAGCCATTTTCATTGCTGCAGGAACATTCGTTATCGCAAATTCGTAAATTTTACGTCCGAACATTTTTATATACCGCACATTTTTATCTTCCTTTTTATTAAATGAACTTCCATAATGCAAATAATACGCTTCTTCTTTTGCAAAAGTTTGTGTTGCGTGGCTTAAAATACCTGAGTCCGTTTCTGTTGTTTCCTCCACGATACAAGCTCCGGCTCCGTCGCTATAAATCATAGAATCTCTATCGTATTTATCAATAACTCTCGATAAAGTTTCTGCACCAATCACTAAACATTTTTTTGCAATTCCGGCTTTTATAAACGCTTGCGCTTGAATAACTCCTTGAATCCAACCCGGACAGCCAAATAGAATATCATAGGCTACACAATTAGGGTTTTCAATTTTTAATTTACATTTTACTCTGGTTGCTAAACTTGGTAGCATATCACCCTGAATTGCACCTCGTTTTACATCGCCAAAATTATGAGCAAAAATAATATAATCAATTTCTTCTTTGTTAATCTGTGCATCTTCGATTGCTTTCTGAGCAGCAAAAAAAGCCAAGTCAGATGACGTATATTCTGCACGTGCATACCGTCTTTCCTGGATACCAGTAATTGCCTTAAATTTTTCTATGATAACATCATTTTCAGATGTAAGCGCAACACCATCAGAATCTAAAAATTTTTCATTTAAAAAATCTGTGTTTTCTTTTTTTAAAGACGGAATAAAAGTTCCGGTACCTGTAATTTTTGATGAAATCATTTTGCTTTTAATTAACAACTGGTGTAAAATTAAGTGATTTTCTTATTTCTAGAATGTTAAATCACGTACAAAAAACGAAATTCAAAATACAAAAGAACCTTATTTCTCTGTATAAAGATTCCTCTTTAATTGCATAACCGTAGCGATAGATTAAGCTCTAGACTTCATTCTTTCTGAATTCTCTCCTTTAAAACAAGTATCAATCGTTTCCAAAAAATACGATACCCAAAGTGTAAAATGATCTTTCTTAAAAGGTACAAAAGCATTTTTATCAAGGTGTTTTTACATTATACTATTACTATAGGATAGGTATCAAAAATAATATCATTCCAAAAAAATCAGTAATAATCTCTAAATGATTCTCTAATTGATTTTCTTTCACAATAGCAGTAAAAAAAGGAATCATTTTTTTTTCGAGCAATAATTTATGATAAAATTTTATGATGAGCTGTTTTGTGTCTTTTCTTGACTAGATAACAACTAAAATCAGTATTCTAGTTACCTATTTTACTCGTTTCCATTTTAAAATTAACTCGAATTGACACGGTTTTAAAAATGCAAAACAGTTTCTATTTAGTACTTTTTTATCTTATAAATAAGAGCTATCAAAAGAAAAAGGCAATAATGAAAGCAGCGATTCCGTTTTTACAATCTCACCAACTTCGCCCATAAACAAGACCTGAAAAGGTTGTTTTTGTTTGATTTCATATTCTGACAATGATTGTCTGCAAGCTCCACAAGGCCCAACAGGCTTGTCTACTTTTTTAATGGATGAACTTGCGGATATCGCTAATTTTATAATTTTCACGTCTGGAAAATCAGATCCAGCTTTCCAAATAGCAACTCTTTCTGCACACATTCCTGATGGATACGCCGCGTTTTCTTGGTTGTTTCCTAAAACAATTTCATTATTTTCTAACAACAATGCGGCACCAACACTAAATTTAGAATAGGGCGCGTATGCTTTTTTTCTAGCTTCTACGGCTTTATCCATCAACATTTTATCTTCTAAAGAAAGTTCTGACACATCATTAAAAAGGGTTGCGGATGCTACTATTTCTATTTTTTTCATAAATAATGGGGTCAAAAAAAGCAGCCTTTTTTGACTGCTTTTTATACTGTAAATTTACTAAAAATTTATCACTTTTAATAATTGTCATAGATTTCTCCTAAATCAAACGATAAAGAAAAGCGCAATGAGTTTTCTAGCGGATTATTTACATCCGAAGAATTAATTAAATACGACAAATCGATATTTAAAGCGTTGGTTTTGAAACCACCACCTAAGGTAAAATATTGTCTATTCCCTTTGTCTTGGCTTTCATGAAAATACCCTGCTCTTAAAGCAAAGGCATTATTGTATAAATATTCTCCACCTAATGCATAGGTAAATTCTTGCAATTCCTCACTAAATCCTCCTGGCGCATCTCCAAAAGAACTAAACATTCCTTGAATCCATCCTTGGTCATCATCAGAACCGTCTAGCTGCGGCGTTGGTACTAATAATTTTGTAAATTCAACCGTTGTAGAAATAATATTGTAATCGTCTAAAATAAAATCAAAACCTCCACCAAATTTTAAATTTGTTGGGATAAAATCTTCTTGACCAGGAGTATAAGAAACTTTTGGTCCAATATTAGCAATATTAAAACCTATTCTGTAACGTCCATTAAAATTACCGTAATTTTCTTCATACGATTGATAATACCCAGACACATCCACCGCAAAAGAATTAATTGGTTGTAATGAATTTCCTGCAGTTCCGTTAAATGCCAAATTAGAGCGAATGTATTTTAAAGAAACTCCCATAGAAAAAGTTTCACTTAATTTTAAAGCATACGAGCCTGTTGCTGCCAATTCATTCGGGTTTATCGTTCCGTTTGGGTTCCCTGTATCATCTGTTAAATCTATTTGACCTAAAGAAAAATATTTAAAATCTGCTCCCCAAGCTGAGTTTTCGCTAAATCGATTAATATAAGAACCACTTCCTATAAAAATATCATCCGTTAAATTACGCAACCAAGGCGAATAGGTAAGCCCTGTTTTTATTTGGCGATCACTAAACACAATTTTTGCAGGATTGTGAAATAAAGAGAACGCATCCGCAGTCGTTGCAACACCTATATCCCCCATTCCTCCTGCTCTAGCATCGGGTACAATTAATAAAAACGGAGTTGCAGTGGTAATTCCGCCTGTTTGTTGTGTATCGGTTTGAGCGCTTATTTTTAAACTTACTAGGGCACAAAGTGCAATACAAAATCCTAATTTTTTCATCTTCTGTTCTTCTTGTTAGTTTTACAAATATCTAATTTTTATTGCAGTATTACTAATTTTTCATACTTCTCTGAAACCAAACTACTTGCTGTTGATTTTACTCTTAATTTATAAACATAGACTCCTTTTCCTATTTTATTACCAAAATCATCTAAACCATTCCAAGTAATATTTCTTGACAAATTACCCGTAGTTTGCACATTTTGATTGATGGTTTTTACCAATTTACCCGAAACTGTAAAAACTTGAACTTGCACCTCTAAAGGCTCATTTGGTTTGTTATGATTAAACCAAAACTCTGTATAATTTACAAAAGGATTTGGGTAGTTCAGCACATTTTCTAAATTTAAAATAGCATCACTTACAACCACAAAATTTAACGTAGTTTCTGATGAGTTATTGTACGTGTCCCATGCTTTTAGTTTTAAAGTATGCGGCCCAACTTCTAAATCTCTTAAAGTATAACTTACTTTTCCTTTCGAAAAATCATTTAATTCCGTTTGATAAAAATCATTCAAAATAATTGGGTTTGCCGTATCGCCATCTAAAATCCCGACAATATCGTGGTCTACAGCAGTTATGGAGGTGTTAATTCCGCTAGCATCAAATAAAACAGCAATTAAATTTGGAGATGCATTTGTGTTGCCTCCATCAATAAAAGACTCATCATTCATGAATAATTTTATTTCTGGGCCGAGCTTGTCATCAGGCGCATTTTCATCAATTCCGCCAACAATCACGTCAAAATTATACCCTGCTTTATCTATTTCTCCGTTTTCTGCATAGAAACTTAATTTTCCTTTTCCGTACGCAATTTTAATATCTTTTGGTACAATAAAATCAAAACTAAACTGCCCGTTTTCTACGGTTGATTTTCCTCTAAACAATTTACTATCTTGGGTATCAAAAGTCATTTTAATTCCGTAGCCATCATTATCTAAGGTTGTTTTATCAATTAATTTATCAAAAACGGTGGTGGAAAGTGTGCCATTAAAATTGGTTAAAACGGCATCTGAATTGTCTGTTACAATACCTTCAAACCTCACTTTAGACAATGCTTTTATGGTATCTAAAGATTGTGTGATATCCACATCATTCATTTTAGTGATGCGAATGTTTGGTTTCGGAACGGCTAATTTCATTGCAGGATCTCCAAAAGAATAGATAAAGAATTTTTGTGTGCTTGAAAAATTATTTTTCGCCGTCATTAAAGCTTCTGCAATGCTAAAATCTTCATCATTAAATGCTAGTAAAATCCGTATTAGCTCCTCGTTAAAACGTTGACCCACCGAAATAAAAACCTCTCTTGTGGTGGTAATCATATTTGCTGCTCCTCCGTTTGCATTTTTTAGCGTCAACTCACCTGCTGTAATTCTATTCGGATTGTCGAATCGAGAAAAATCACAGGTTACGGTAATTAAAAGTGGTAATGTATTTGGATTGTTAAACCCCTGAATTTGCGGAACATCTAAAATCCGTTCTGATGCAAAACCATCCTCCCCGCCGTGTCCAAAATAATCAAAAACCAAGGTTCCTTTTTCTATGGCATTTGTAATTGCTTTGTTTACATCTGGATAGCGTTCTCCTCCCGAAGAATTTTCTTGAACATACGCATCCGTATAAATTTTATTGATATTAAAAATTGGCTGATTTGCTTTAATTTCATCCGCAATCGATTCTACTCCTTGCGCTAAAATTTCTTCGCCAACTGCATCAATATCATCCGCTACTAATGTGATGGTATTTCGCCAATCTCCAATGGTCTTTTTATTATAGTAGTTTAAAATTTTATCGACCACAATCGTCGCTTCAGAAATGGTAGAAACGGGAATTCGGCTGGAAGCGATATCTACCGTATGTGCGCTAGACATCTTGCCTTCATTAGCATCCATCATCACAAAAAAGTCGTCTGTAACCCAAGAATTCGCTAAATTGAAACTAATGGTAGCTAATTTTACAGGCACAATATTGTTATTGCCTTGCAATCTATCTTTATAATCATAGGAAGCATCGCCAAAAAAACAAACATATTTTAGTTTTTTTTCTGCGGATGAATTTGTGTCATATATATGTTTTATAAAATCACGAATCCCTGTAATGTCTTTTGACCCGGAAGAATACTCATTATATATTTCATCTAACAATATCACTTTTGTGGTTAAGTTTGAATTATTTTGATGGTAATCTGCCAGTCGTTGCGCTTGCCCAGAAAGTTGCGAATTTGTAATTACAATATAATTAAGGTCTTTGAGCGCGTGTAAATTCTGATTTTTAATTTTAGAATTCGCAACCGTTTCTGGTTTGTAAAAATCAGTATCGTTTAAAATGATATATTCCTTGAGTTCGCCTGCAGTATCTTTAAAAGTAAACTCATTAGTAGTACTTTCATTAGTAATAACTTGAGGATTGATGGCGTTTGTTACCTCCCATACTTGAAAAGCAGCACTTCCGTTTGTTATTTGATAAGCTACCGTTCCGGACGTAGTTGCTTGTGCTAAGCTTCTAAATGAAAACTGAAAATCAGAAAATGTTAACTGTTTTTGCCCAACAATTTCTATATAATCTAAAAATGCATTTGCAGACGGATTCCCGTTATTAGCATAGGTAATAGAAACGGCGATACTTTCCGAAGTATTTGCCAACGTTGCATTTCTTTCTATATCGTAGGCTTTTGTCAATGAACCAGAATTTACGGCAGGAAAATTAATCGTAAAAGCATCTTGTGCATTCACTTTTACATCCATCGTAGTGGAAACCACAGAATTTGAAACGCCGCGAACTCTTACATTTATATTTCCGTTTGCAACTGCATTTCTAAACGGAATTTTAAAGTTCTGTGTATTTAGGATATTAAAATCTTTATCAGAAAACCACTGTGTGCCTGCTGCTAAAAGACTTTTTTGCTCTTTTTCATAAAATATAAAATCGTCAAAAACAGTTATTTGCGTCGTGGCGTTCGTTGTAATAGGTGTTTTTGCTTGAATTCGTTTTCCATCTACATCATTCACCGTAACAAAATAGTAGGCTTTGTCAGAATAAATATTTTGTCGGTGTTTTATGGAGTTTGCGGTTGCATTTACCTCCCAATCATGCGGCCCTTTTGCATAGAAAAGGATAAAATCACCACCATCAAAAGAACCATCATTTTCGCCTTCTATATAAATGGCATTTTCTTGCAAGTCATCATATCTAAAATCGCTATTTAGTTCTGGTAATAGCTGACCACCATTGCCATAAATGTGAATTTTCTTCGGATTTAATCCGTTCATAGAAATACCAATTCTTTGCAACAAGGCACGATCAATCTTAAATACACCAGTGGTATCCACGGAAAATTGATACCAATCTCCCGAAGATAAAACAGAATTTGAGATTTGAGCAACGCTTAACTGGACTAAAAAGAGGCAAAAAAAAAGTACGAACTGTTTTTTCATATTAGGTATTCAAAGAACGCAAATAATTTTTAGATATTTTACAGCAATCAAAGATAAATTATACTAAACTAAAAAAGCAATCGTTTATTTAGGAATAAGCATAAAATGATGCGTTAAATTTTATATTTTACTTGGTAGAAATTATATTTATTGTAAATTGCATCACTATAAAAAACCCTATCAATTTTAATTAGGAAATGAAAAACATTTTTAAAATAACATTAGTTATCCTAACAACATTGCTGTTAGCTAACTGTAATAGTTCAAATTCAAATAAATCGAGGTTAACTGGTTTATCTTTTAACGATCCAAAAAACGGTAACTTTATTAAAGGTAATACAGATGCGGGTCAAACACCACCTTTGGGTATGGTTGCCATAGAAGGGGGTACTTTTACAATGGGGCAAGTGCAAGATGATGTAATGTTCGATTGGAATACGACGCCAAAACAATTGCATGTTCGCTCGTTCTTTATGGATGAAGCGGAAGTTACCAATTCTGAATACTTTTTATATGTTCAATATACAAAGAATGTTTTTCCTCCATCCGAAGAGAATTACAAACACATTTACAACTCCGTTTTACCAGACACCTTAGTTTGGAGAAAAAGTTTGGGAAATACAGATATTTTATCTGAAAACTATTTCCGTCATCCCGCGTATTCAGATTATCCTGTTGTTGGTATTACTTGGTTGCAAGCTAATGAATATTGCAAATGGCGCACAAATGCGGTAAATTTAAAAACCTTAATTGATAAAGGGCACATCAAAAATATTTTTGAGCAAGACTCTATTAGCAACTTTTTTGATACGGATGTTTTTTTAACAGATGCTACCCAATTATTTGACGGTGATTCTACTATTTATAAAAAAGGTGTAGGAAGAACTGTAAGAAAAAAAGGAGATCCTAAATCAGGTAGAAATTCTTTTCAAGGAAGAAAAATTTCGCAAGCAGATGGTATTTTAGGACAACCTTTTAGATTACCAACGGAAGCAGAATGGGAATTTGCTGCAAAAGCAAATATAGAAAACCGAGAATATAACAATATTAGAGGCAGAAAAAAATATGCTTGGAATGGTAAATACACCAGAGCAAAAGGAAATAGAAATAAAGGTGATCAATTGGCAAACTTTAAACAAGGAAAAGGACAATATAGTGGTTTACCAGGTTGGAGTTCTGATGGTGCTGATATTCCGAATGAAATAAAATCCTATCCTCCAAACGGATTTGGTTTGTACGATATGTCTGGTAATGTGGCAGAATGGGTAGCAGATGTTTACAGACCTATTATAGACAATGAAGCAAATGACTTCAATTATTTTAGAGGAAATATTTTTACCAAAAAAATGATTGATAAAGAGGGTAATGTGGTGATCGCTGCGAATGATGGGAGTACTGAAGTAGCCTACGACACCTTACCAAATGGAAAAATTATTCCTACTCAATTACCAGGAACTATTAAATACATACCCATTACAAAAGACGATGCAACCTTGAGAAGAAATTTTTCAGTTTCTGACAACTCAAATATTGGTGATGGTGATTTAAATTCTTCCCGTTTTTATAAAGATGATGAAGATCAATTTAAAGCAAGACCTAATATGTACAACTCCCCTAAAAGTCCAAAAATAGTAACAGATTCTGAAACTGGTAGCACAACTTTTACCAACGATGATAAATTTAGAACTACTTTAATTAGTGATATCAGTAGAGTTTACAAAGGCGGTTCTTGGTCTGATAGAGAGTATTGGTTAGATCCTGCTCAAAGAAGATATCTACCAGAATACATGGCAACGAACTATATTGGTTTTAGATGTGTATCTGATAAAGTAGGACCTATGACAAATCAAAAAAGAACCGCTAGAAGCCCTAGCAGATAACCTATTATAATTAAAAATAAAGCCTCATTGTTGAAAAATAATGAGGTTTTTTTATATCTGATAAATGAAAACAGCCACTCTTTATAATTTATACCAGCAACATTTTTTAGTGGATACGGATACCAGAAACATCCGAAAAAACACCATTTTCTTTGCGCTAAAAGGCGATAATTTTAACGGAAACACATTTGCAGAACAAGCGCTAAAACTTGGCGCAAGCTATGCTGTTGTTGATGAAAAAGAGTTCCAAACCAATGACCGCATTCTTTTGGTTACTAATGTGTTAAAGGCACTTCAAGAACTTGCCAATTTTCATAGAAAGCAACTTCACATTCCTATTATTGGCTTAACGGGCAGCAATGGTAAAACGACTACGAAGGAATTGATACATGTAGTATTAAGTAAAAAATTAAATACGGTAGCAACCAAAGGAAATTTAAATAATCATATCGGTGTGCCACTAACCTTACTTTCTATGACCGATAAAACGGAACTAGGGATTGTAGAAATGGGTGCAAATCATCAAAAAGAAATTGAATTTTTATGCACCATTTGTGAACCAGATTTTGGGTACGTCACCAATTTCGGAAAGGCACATTTAGAAGGTTTTGGCGGTATAGAAGGCGTTATTAAAGGAAAAAGTGAATTGTACACCTTCTTAAAAGCAAACCAAAAAACTACTTTTGTAAATGCCGATGATGCCATTCAAGTTAAAAAAACGAAGGGAGTTAAAGCCGTTTCTTTTACTACAGAAGCTATAAAGTTTTTAGAAGTGAATCCGTTTGTGAAACTTTCCTATGGAAACACAACCATACAAAGTAATTTAATAGGAAAATACAATTTCACAAATATTGCTGCAGCAATTGCCATGGGTACCTATTTTAAGATTTCTGAAACAGCAATTAAAGAAGCAATCGAAAGTTATGTACCTGCAAATAATCGTTCCCAAATACTTACAACAAAACACAACACAATAATTTTAGATGCGTACAATGCAAATCCTTCGAGCATGCAAGTGGCACTTGAAAATTTTGACACTTTAAAAGCACCTTCTAAAGTGGTGATTTTGGGAGATATGTTCGAATTAGGCAAAGAAAGTGTTCACGAACATCAAGTAATTGTTGATGTAGCAACTGCTTTCAATTTTGATGAAATTTATTTTGTTGGCGAGAATTTCAACATCGCAAAAACGAACAAACCACAATTTAAAACCTATCAAGCATTCGAAGATTTCCTCAAAAAGAATCCGCTAAAAAACAGTTCAATTTTAATTAAAGGCTCTAGAGGAATGCGTTTAGAACGAATTTTGGAGTTTATTGGTTAAACAATTATCATTCAAACAATTATCAGTTATCGGTTATCGGTTATCAATCAAACAATTATCAGTGATCAATTATCGGTTATCAATCAAAAATTTATTGGTGATCAGTAATCAATCTGCGAAGAAACGAAGAACCTTAGTAGTTTTAAAATACAATATTATAGTTGCATACTGGTCATGTCTCGTAGGCGCTTTTAACTGTCTTCCCTCTTTAGCTCCCAAATTTCAAAAGAATACTGCTACTGAACACTGATAATTGATAATTGATAATTATTCACTGATAACCGATAACTGAAAACTGATAACCGATAACTGATCACCGCTAACTGATAACCGAACACTGCAACTACTTACTATACGGCCACTAATAATTGATAATTATTCACTGATAACCGATAACTGAAAACTGCTACTGAGCACTGATAACTGATAACTGATCACCGCTAACTGATAACCGAACACTGCAACTACTTACTATACGGCCACTAATAATTGATAATTATTCACTGATAACCGATAACTGAAAACTGATAACCGAAAACTGCTACTGAACACTGATAACTAATAATTGATTACCGCTAACTGATAACCGAACACTGCAACTACTTACTATACGGCCACTAATAATTGATAATTAATCACTGATAATTGATCACCGATAACTGATAACTGATAACCGATAACTGATAACTGACCACTGACAACACTACACAATATTATTCTTGTGATACTCCAACAAATTATCGATAGGTCGCTGAATCACATCTGTAATTTTTAAATTCTTTTTTACGGCAACTTCTTCTAAAATATCTCTAAAATAAAAAGCGATAGAACCTATAAAGTAAAGCGGAGTTTCCAATCCTTTTTCAAAAGGTAAAATTCGATACTTAAAGAATTCCTGGAATCCTTTTCTGATTAATTTTTTAATGTATTTATCTTCTTTAAACTCAAACATAAATTGCGCAAAATTTGCCAAATACATATTCGGATTTTGTTCTCTGTATAAGTTTTTCTTGATAAAATCTGCTTCCAAATTAAATTGCCTTTCAAATTTTTCTGCAATTCCTTTTGGCATTCTCTCATAAAAATAGGCTCTTAGTAATCTTTTACCAAAGTAATTACCACTTGCTTCATCCATAATTACATATCCCAAAGAAGGAGCCTTCATGTGTATGTTTTCTCCATCAAAATAGCAACTATTAGAACCAGTGCCTAAAATACACACTATTGCAGGGTTTTTACCAGTAGCGGCATATACAGCAGCAAGCATATCTTCCGCAACAGAAACTTTTGCATTGGTAAAAATAGATTCCAACACATTTTGTAAAATTTTTGTAGCCTCAGGAGTTCCACAACCAGCGCCATAAAAATAGATTTCTGTGACCTCTTTTTTAATTTTAATAAGTTGAAACATGTTTACGATTCTGTTATTCAACTCTAACTCGGTAATTATTGCAGGGTTTAAGCCCAAAGTTCGTACTCTAAAGGCTTCGTTTTTATCTTTATTTATAGCTATCCAATCTGCTTTTGTAGAGCCACCATCTGCAATTAAAATCATACTTCTTTTATTTTAACCAAATATATTATAAGTTATAGTCTTATACAATAGCTGATAAAACTTCAATCGTTTTCGCTAAAGAATATTTCATTCCGCTTTGTCGAAATGACACCCAAAATTTTAAATACATGAACGTGTCATTCCGAAATGAGCTTTTTAGCGATTGAGGAATCTTCATTGTTAGCTACTCGAATTCATGAGATTTCTCGTCACTCGTACCTCGCGCTGTCGAAATGACATCGAGACTTGTTAACGTGTTAGCGTGTCATTCCGAAATGAGCTTTTTAGCGATTGAGGAATCTTCATTGTTAACTGCTTTTAATCATGAGATTTCTCGTCACTCGTACCTCGCGCTGTCGAAATGACATCGAGACTTGTTAACGTGTTAGCGTGTCATTCCGAAATGAACTTTTTAGCGATTGAGGAATCTTCATTGTTAACTGCTTTTAATCATGAGATTTCTCGTCACTCGTACCTCGCGCTGTCGAAATGACATCGAGACTTGTTAACGTGTTAGCGTGTCATTCCGAAATGAGCTTTTTTAGCGATTGATGAATCTTTATTGTTAGCTACTCGAATTCATGAGATTTCTCGTCACTCGTACCTCGCGCTGTCGAAATGACATCGAGACTTGTTAACGTGCTAGCGTGTCATTCCGAAATGAGCTTTTTTAGCGATTGAGGAATCTTCATTGTTAGCTACTCGAATTCGTGAGATTTCTCGTCACTCGTACCTCGCGCTGTCGAAATGACATCGAGACTTGTTAACGTGTTAGCGTGCCATTCCGAAATGAGCTTTTTTAGCGATTGAGGAATCTTTATTGTTAGCTACTCGAATTCATGAGATTTCTCGTCACTCGTACCTCGCGCTGTCGAAATGACATCGAGACTTGTTAACGTGTTAGCGTGTCATTCCGAAATGAGCTTTTTTAGCGATTGAGGAATCTTCATTGTTAGCCACTCGAATTCATGAGATTTCTCGTCACTCGTACCTTCGCGCTGTCGAAATGACATCGAGACTTGTTAACGTGCTAGCATGTCATTCCGAAATGAGCTTTTTAGCGATTGAGGAATCTTTATTGTTAGCTACTCGAATTCATGAGATTTCTCGTCACTCGTACCTCGCGCTGTCGAAATGACATCGAGACTTGTTAACGTGTTAGCGTGTCATTCCGAAATGAGCTTTTTTAGCGATTGAGGAATCTTCATTGTTAGCCACTCGAATTCATGAGATTTCTCGTCACTCGTACCTTCGCGCTGTCGAAATGACATTTGTTATTAATTAATAATAGGTGCATAATTCAAAAAACATCATGATTCAAAAACTCCCAATCCGGATTAAAATTCGTGATTAGTATTCTTTTCTTCTCTCTTCCCAGCCTTTCAATTCTTTTTCTCTTAAAATAGCAACATTAACGTCTTCAAATACTTCATAATATAATAAATAATAACAATTGTACTTGCCTGCGAATGATTTTTTAGCATTTTCACTATCGAAATAATGTTGAGAAAGTCTTCTTTGAATGTCACTTGTAACTCCAATATAAAGTACCGTTTTGTTTTTATTGGTAATTATATAGACAATATATTTTTTAAACATTATTAAAAATAGTGATTTTAGTTGAAATATTTAAGGTTTATTGTCCCTTATACTTCATTTTATCGAATGACCTTTAGGATTATTTATAAACTAGAATGTCATTCCGAAATGAGCTTTTTACCGATTGAGGAATCTTCATTGTTAACTGCTTTTAATCATGAGATTTCTCGTCACTCGTACCTCGCGCTGTCGAAATGACATCGAGACTTGTTAACGTGTTAGCGTGTCATTCCGAAATGAGCTTTTTAGCGATTGAGGAATCTTTATTGTTAACTGCTTTTAATCATGAGATTTCTCGTCACTCGTACCTCGCGCTGTCGAAATGACGTCGAGACTTGTTAACGTGTTAGCGTGTCATTCCGAAATGAGCTTTTTAGCGATTGAGGAATCTTTATTGTTAGCTACTCGAATTCATGAGATTTCTCGTCACTCGTACCTCGCGCTGTAGAAAGTAACATTGAGGTTTATTTTTAAATCTCTAGTTAGCCTTTTAAAACCCTACCTATTTTATTTTTTATGAAAATTCAATTTCTATGAAAAGGATAGAATTTCTAGCTTTTCTTCTAAACTCCATTTCTTGTATTTCATATCTCAAATATATTAGTTTTGAAATCATTAGTGTCCGATAAAACTACAAATTTTAATTAAACCCATTTTTGAGCCCAGTAAACACGTTCTATATTTTTCTTTTTGAGTTAGCAAGGTGTCTATTTAAAAAGTTGCAGTTGTATATCTGGAGGTTTTGATGTGAGTTCCCACCATTGTTTGTTTGGGTTTTCGAGAAATTTAAACAGATCAATGTAGGTCATCAGATGAAATCTCATCACAGAAACCATATTTGAATATGCCCATTTTCGTTTGATTTTTCTTTGTATCACAAGCATGATGAGTTGAATGATTAATGCTGACCATATCTGAATCTCTATTGCATTTTGATTATCTCCAAGAAAATATTTAAGGGGAAAGTTCTGCTTGAGTCTTTTAAACATCGTTTCAATCTGCCATCTGTGTTTGTATATATCTGCTACTTGGTCTGGAGATATTTCTGCATTATTGGTGATAAACTCATATACCTTTTCTTTTGTAGCATCCCAATAAGCAACTCTTCTTATTTGAATAGATTTATCGTCTTTTTCTATCAATATAAGTTCATCTTTTAGTATTGCATCACTTGTTTTGTCTGCTAAATCAAATTCTTTAATGCTTTTATAGACAGCATTGTCTTTTTGGCGAGTTACAAAGTAAATATCATTTAAAGTCCACTCTAAATATTGGAGATAATCATTGTATGCTTTATCAAAAACGACAAAAGAATCTTTCTCTAAATTTAACTCTTTTAAAAAAGTGTGGTCGTGAGTAGCAGCACTGCTAAAACGTATCAGACAAGGTACATCTTCCAAAGCATTTATCATTGTGTGCATCTTTATACCTCCTTTTTTCTTACCTGTAATAGGATTACGACCAACTCCTTTTAAAATATCACTAAATAGGCTGATTGTGGTAGAATCTACAATTTTTAAATTCTTTACAGGAGATTTTAATGGACTGCTGTCCGATAAAAATGGAGCGTAGCGTTTGTATAATTTTGAATAAATTGCTCCAAAGACTTCACTGGTTCTTTTCTTGTTAGCATCTGACAATGTACTTCGCTTAGGGAAATGTTTTAGATTTAAATGGCTGATACGCCCTTCACAAGCTAATAAAACGGTCGACAACTCTCTAAGTGAGGAAACTCCACTCATTGTGGCATAAAGCATCGTGACTAAATGGTCGTAGGTTTTAAACTTTTTGTAGTAGCGGTCACTGTTATAGATTTTGGCTGTCCGAGTAATATCTGCTTGTGGTATATATTTTAAAATCTGTTTAATTATTGGTGTTCCGCTAAAGTGTGTACTTTTGTTCATATCTCAATTTTGTGGTAAAAATCAAGATATAAATAAAGCAGGAAATCCAACTATGGAAATCCTGCTTTTAAAATTATTTATCGGACACTAATGTTTTGAAATTTAAAAGAACACGCCGAACTTATTCGGGGCTAAACTATTTTATAACCTATATTTTAATAAATTCTCTAAAATTATTTTTATCAATTACAATTTCCTTGGCGTTGTATTCATTTACAAAAGTTTTTGGTAATCTCACTTTTTTCTTATTATTCCATTTAAACTCAAAACCAGAGATAATACCATTATGTTCTTCTACTAAATCTACCTCTTGCTGTTGTTTGGTTCTCCAAAAGTACATTTTAGCATTTGTACTCTTATACTTATTTTGTTTAAGTCTTTCTGAAATTAAAAAGTTTTCCCATAAAGCACCCTATCTTGTCTTAATTCTAAAGGAGTAAAATTTCCAATAATTATATTCCTAACTCCGTTATCATAGAAATATATTTTTTTATTTTTTTAATTTCATTTCGTAAGTTTCTACTAAAACTAGGTAACTTAAATATTACATATCCTTTTTCTAAAATATCTATATAGTTGGCAACTGTATTTTTATCTACACCAACTATTTGAGCTAGTTCATTATAGTTTACTTCACTTCCAATTTGAAGCGCTAAAGCTTGTACCAACTTTTCTAATACTTCTGGTTTTCTAATATTTGCAAAGGCTAAAATATCTCTATATAGATAACTATTTACCAACTGTTTTAATAGTTCTTTTTCTTCTCCAGGATTGTTTAATATATCTGGATAGAAACCGTATAACAACCTGTTTTCTAATTGTTGTTCTGCTGAAACATAACCCTCTGTATTTTCCAACTCTTCCCAACTTATTGGATACAATTCATACTCCCATTTCCTTCCTGTTAGCGGTTCATTAAGTGCATTTGATAAATCAAAAGATGATGAGCCACTTACAAATAATTGTACTTCTTTAAATTGATCTATAATTATTTTTAATGTTAGCCCAATACCCGCTATTCTTTGAGCTTCATCAATAAAGATGATTTTATTAGACCCTATAATACTTCTAATTTGTGTTGTGTTAGGATTGTTTAATAGACTTCTTATGGTAGCATCATCTCCATCTAAAAATAGATGTTCTTTGGTATCTATTATAGTTTTAAGTAGTGTCGTTTTTCCTACTTGCCTGGGACCAATTAATATAATAGCTTTCCCTTTGTTTATTTTACTCTCAATAGTTTCTTTTAGGACTCGTTTGTACATTTTCTTTTTTTACAAATATACTATTTTAGATTGTATTCACTAATAGTTATGCTTTTTAATGAACATATACACTAAAATGATGTTTATATATTGTATGTATCTGTTTAAAATTTATAATAATAGGCCTTCATGAAATTTTCCGGAAAATTTCGCAGACAGGTCTGTTTGGAAGTTTTTGGTGGTCTTTATTGTTATGAAGCGTGAGGATACACGGTAGGGAGTAACCCCAACTCGGGGGACCTGATCTAAGTTGAATACTTTTTGATCAAGCAAAAAAGTATTAAAATTAAACGTTGTTCTCTACTTACAATGAATCCCTATTTTGATAACATTAATATTCGTTGTTCGTTATTCGATATTCGTTGTTCGATGTTCGATGTTCGATGTTCGTTGTTCGATGTTCGAGAAACGATGGACGATAAACGGTAAACGAGAAACCATTTTAATTTATAAAGTAGCATATCAAAGATAAAGTCAGAATCTAAAACCGACCTACTTTAGTTTTTAGGTAACTTTACATGCAATTCTCATTACTAAACGGCCATGAGATTTTTAAATTTACAAGCTTATTGCGTAACGTAAAAGACCCTCCCATAGTGTGTGATTTTATGAATTGATTTATCATAACACAATCTTCAATGGTCTTTACTTCCTTTGTCAAACTTTCTGAATTATTTGATCATATCCTCTTCCTTTTGTAAAGAAAATTGATTTTTTATACATAATAGTGATTCCGTTAAATTTCACATATTTACTAAAGGTTCTAAAAGATCTTCATAAGGTTTGTTAATAGTAGAACAGAACAAGAAAATAATTAAATACTCCTTAATTCAACTCTTTTTTTCAAAAATTTGCAACCTAAGAAAATTAAGGAATTTCCAATATAGCCATTAATTTATGGTTAAGATATAATTTTTCTTTACCCACTTTTTCAGAAATTAAAAAACCAGATTTTTCTAATTCCATTAAATAATTACCTACGGTTTTTGGTGTCCCTAATTTAGCATCAATTAAAAACTGTCGTTTAGTATAAGGCAACCTAAATAGTATTTCAACCAATTCTTTAGTATATACTTTAGGTAATGTTTCCTTAATCTCTGTTGCCATTTGATCCATTAATGAAGTAACATTTTTTAAGCGTTCTAGTCCTTTATTAGCTGTATATTCAACCATTTCAAGCATGTAAAGTATCCACCCTTCCCAATCATTATTTTCAGTTACCTTTCTCAGTTTTGTATAATAGTCAGTCTTATTTTTAATGATATATTCACTTAAATAAATAGCAGGTGTATCCAACAGTTTTTCGAGTTTTAGATATAATAATAACAATATTCGTCCTGTTCTACCATTACCATCACTAAAAGGGTGTATTGCTTCAAATTGATAATGCATTAAAGCCATTTTAATTAATGGATCAATAGCATCGTCACCATTTATAAAAGTTTCGAGATTATGTAACTTTTCTCTTATAATAGCTTCCCCTGAAGGTGGTGTGTAAATGGTTTCACCATTCGTATTTTTCAAAGCAGTTCCTGGCGTTGTTCTAATACCTGCAGTATTTTTTTTAATGCTTTGTACAATTTCAACACACAAGTTTGTACTTATAAAAGGTCGAGTTTCTATTTGTTGTAAACCATTCCAAAGTGCTTCTTTGTAGCTTATGACTTCTTTTGTAGCTGGATTATCAAACTTTTTGTCTGCTACTAAAGATCTATATATATCATCATTTGTTGTGATGATATTCTCTATTTCTGAACTTGCTTTAGCCTCTTGTAAATGAATAGTATCCAAAAACAACGTTGGATTTGGTAAATTGGTAAGCATACCATTAAGTTTTGCTAGCGCTCTACTAGCATCAATAGTCTTGCGTAACACTTTAGTAGTTTCTAAATTTGTTCTAGGAGGTAATATTGGTAAACTATTGTAAGGTATTTTTCTATTAAATTTTGTCATTTTAAATAAGGGTGCATATTACTCACGTAATCTTAACGAGGGTAAATATACTAAAAATTTACCTTTATTCTACTAATGGATGTAATTATTACGTTCAATAAACAGATAATAAAAAATAAATTTAAACATCCATATACTAAAATCGAATTTGTAGAGAAAGATTTAAAGGTGTCAAGAATTACTGCTGCTAATTACTTGAACAAGCTGTCAGATGATGGAATATTAACAAAAAAGAAATTAGGTGTTACGAATTACTACATTAATCACGAATTATTTGATATTTTATCAAAATAGTAATTCATTTAAATTTGTTTTTTGTTGTATAGTATCTGGTCGTAAACATAGCAACATTAAATATGTTTCTTTTTGCGCCCTTACCATTTATTTTTAATCGATTGATGCTAAGGCATCACCTTATAAAAAGTAACTGAAAATGACATCAAAAATAATTCAAATTATAAAAATCGTCTGTTTACGACCAGACACTATATAATTCATTTAAAATTCCCCTGTATCCCACCTTAAGTTAAGGTAAAATTGACTTCTTCAGAAGTTCCTCTGAGACGGATGTTAAATATTTTTTATTTTTTTTCAGGAGTAAAAAACCCCATTAAAGTTATACGGAGGTTTTTTGAAAAATTAACTTTTGAAAAAATCAGATAAAATCCAACTTTTTACACTTGACGGAGTTTATCAATAATTTTGAATTTTTATTCCTTTAACACTTAATTCATGTTCAGTATTTAAAAAAAAAATCAGAAAAAATAAAATAGTTTTCTTTTAGAAAACTTCTTATATTTGTAAATGTTTAATATCATACAAAGAAGGACGTTGCTCAATTATATAGGACTCTACCCTGAAGCAGCTACATCGCTTCAAGAATGGTATCGTGAACTAGAAATATCTGAATTTAAGAATTTCAATGAATTAAAAGAAGTTTATAAAAACGGTAGTATTGTAGGAGACGACAGCGTTGTCTTTACTATCAAAGGAAATTCATACAGATTAGTTGTTCGATTTGTATTTACATATAAAGCAATACAAATTAAATGGTTTGGAACTCATAATGAGTATAATGCTATTAATGTAGAGACTGTTCAATTTAAAACTAAAAGAAACAAATGAAACTAAGTATTATAAAATCCGAAAAACAATATGATGCGTATTTAGATTGGGTAGATACCCTATTTGATAAAAGCATTGACCCCAATTCAGCAGAAGGTGAAAAACTTCAGATAGCATTACTATTAATCAAACAATATGAAGATATTCATTATGATATACCTTTTCCTGATCCCATTGAAGTAATCAAATTAAAAATGGAAGAATCTGGTATTAGAAATAAAGATCTCGTAACCAAAAATTATGGATCAAAAGGGCACATCTCGTCATTATTAAACAAAAGAAAACCATTAACATTAGATTTAGCTAAAAGATTCCATAAAGAATTTGGAATTCCAGCTGCTGTTTTATTGGCATAAAAAGAATATTCTAATGGCTGTTTAGTAATGAGAATTAGAGTTAAAATTATTTAATATTTTAATACTAGTATTTTTTAAACCTAACTGAATTATTTTTTCTTTGTACCCGTTTTTATCGTTGCGTCTCTTATATAGGCAAATGCAATCCTCTTTGTATATGATGGACTTATAAAGAATATTTATTCTATGTTTATGGATAGATAAATTTGAATCCGTTTGTGTTCACTGCCGAACCTTTACCTTTAAATAGGTTGTAGGTTTTTTAAATAGTATTGCAGCATAATATATTTTTTATATCAATACATAAGTTTGAACTTTCAACACTCAAGCTCAAAATTTTTTATAAGAAGGCTTTTTAAATTAAATGTTTAGAGCACTTTTTTGTTTACACCTTGATTTTCAAAAAACAGAATAATTGACCCGTTGATAGTGAGTTATAGGTTTGAAATGATGTCTTAAAATCACTCAATTTACTAACTTAGTATTTCTGAAAGCGATGAATTGAATTTATTGAATTTTTCTTTATTGTTTTCTTTAAGTTTCGACAGATTTTGTAATTTCCATCGAACCGCCGGGAATTTTTCAAAATCGTAAACAGACCAATCTGGATTTAATTTGCTAAATGCAAGTAAAAATTGTTTGTCGTAGGAAGTTAAACTTTGGTTTATTATCTTAATTAGTGTTTGTCTAGTTTTTTCAAAATCTTGATAAGTAAACTCTTCTAGACTCATACCATTAAATTGATGTATCAATGTTTGGCGTTGATCTATTAAGTTAGGATTAAGCATCTCATTTATAGGACGCTTACTACTTAGCAATAAGAGCAGAAATCCTTTTTTAATATTGTCAGTAAATCCTTCGTTTTCTAATAAGTACTTTGTGTCGAATAAGTCCCGTGGATGTTGACGGTCTAAAGCTGCACATATTTTACCCCCATAAAGTTGTTCTAAGGGAACCACGGAAATGGTACAGAAAGCATCAAATTCTTGCTGAGTTTTGTCACTTAATTGTAACTCAACGGGGTCGTTTAATAGCCCTCTGTTTATTTGGTTTACTTCAATCTTTATAAGTGCTTTGTTATTATATATTTGAAGTTTTAACAATCTTTCTTTTAAGTTAATACGAATGTCTGGAAATAGTTTCTGAATACTAGTTTGTATTGTTTTGAGAGCAACAAGTATGTTTGCCAATGATGTTTCTCTATCTTCAATAGGTATATACGTTAAGTCTATATCCACGGATAACCTAGGCATATCCCTAATGAATAAATTTATAGCCGTTCCTCCGTGCAATGCAAAGCATTTCTGCTTTGCGACTTCTGGCAATATTTTCAATAGTAAATTGACTTGTTCTTTATAACTACTCATATTCTGCTAATTCCTTTGGTACAGTGATACCGTAATTTGGTATGTAAACTCCATTTTTTGCCAGAGATCGTTTTCCTTTACCTATATTTATGCTCTCTAAGTTGATATATTTAAACCAGCTATGCCCCGATTTTTCTGCTATATATAGGAACAGTCGCTTTACTTTAATTGATTTACATTGTTCTAAAAGATCTTGAGCCTGTTTTGGCCTTAGGTTATTTAGTCCTTCCATTATTTCATAACACTCTAAAAGTTGTTGTTTTTTAGGGGATAAATAAAGGCATTCCATTAAAGCTCTTATTGAATTTGATATTTTTAGGTTAAACATATTTTCTTCTAAAGACTGTATTCCTAATTTCTCTGGTAAAAAGGAAGTACTATAATAAATGACTTTAAAACCCCAATTATAATTAGTGAACCATGTTGGCAAATTTTCGTTACTGCTACCAAACAGAACAATTTGTTGTGTATTCAATTCCAAATAATGCATCTTACCTAATAAGGATAAAGCAGTTTTTCCACCTATATGAATACTAAAATTTGCCTGTTTCTGTAATGCATATATTGCGCCTTGATAAGTAGGTTTTTCTCCTACTCGCATCCAAGCACCTGTACCTATTGAATATAGCCACCCGCTTTTCTTATAACGATTTAATAGTTGTGTTGAAAACCCGTTTTTTGTTAACCAAGAGGTTAGATATACGGTTCCGGCAGGTTGTGATTTCAGTAATTGGTTTATTTTTTGTTCTTTTTCCAAACTATTAGTTTGTTTAATTATACGTTTTTAAACTTTGCTTACGGTTTATTTAAAATCAAATATACAAACTATTAGTTTGTTTAATCCTTTATTTTTAAACTAATTATATAGTTTAGTGTTGTAAAAACAAATCGAGTTCAATTAAAGTGATACGTCTAATCGAAATTGTTCAGTAATTTTCAATAGTTAATTGGAATGATTCTAAGCGTATTAACCTAATGTCATCTTTCAAGAAGTTTGAACTCTGTCAATTCGAGCACACTGTAGAGCCTTCACCCTTAAATTGGTTGGAGGTTTTTTAAATAGTATTGCAGCATAATATATTTTTTATGTCAATATATAAGTTTGAACTTGCAACACTCAAGCTCCCTTTTTGTTGCTTTTGGATTGATAAACTGATTTTTAAAAATTAAACAAATGATTAAATATTACTTCATATAGATTTAAGACTACAGTCCGTAGTCTTTTCAAAAATAAATCAATTTAAACCCTTTAAAACAAGTAATTTAACTTTTGTATTTTAAAAAAATAACGTATATTTAAGTACTATAACTTGTTATAATTTAGCTCATATTTTGTTAAATTATAAATAAATACAAGTTATATTCATGTTAAATAATTAAAATAACATACGTTATATGCACGTTAATTTCTATAAAAAACCACAAATTAAGAGCCCAAATACACGCTTAAAAATAGAACATTCCGTTTTATTTTTAGATTATTTGGCCCATTTTATTTCCAATTCTGCCACAAAAAGAGTTCAAGGATATGGAACAGTAGGTTTGGCACACAACACCATTCGGACGTATAAATCGCTTTTTCGGATTGTAAAAGCCTATGAATTTGAGAAATCTGAGAAACTGTATTTGAATGCTATAGATAAATATACCGCCGAATCTTTTACCCGTTTTCTGAAAATTGAGCAGCAGTATAGTGATAATTACTGCGGTCAACTCTTAAAATTATTGAAAATTATTCTGCGTGATGCAGAGAAAAGTGGTTTGGAGGTTCACCCTTATTCCAATTATATTGAGTCTTTTAAGCAGAAGAGTTCAGATCGAATTCTTCATATTTTAAATCCGAAAGAGATTAAAACATTAAAGGAATTACAGCATATCCCAGCAGCATATACAGATAGTTATAATTGGTTATTGATTGGTTTGTGTATCGGGCAGCGAGTCTCAGATCTATTAAAATTAAGTCCGAATAATCTTAGAAAAGCGAGTTCTGGATTGTATATAGATATCTTGCAACAGAAAACAAAGAAGGCGGTAACTGTTGGTGTGGCTGACCCTTTGATTATTGAACTATTAGAAAATGAATTCCCAAGAAGAGTTTCACAAGTGGTGTTTAATAAACAAATTAAAGCACTTTGTAAAATGGCGGGAATTGAAGGATTGGTGTCAGGGTTTAAGAACAACCCAAGGACAAGAAGAAAGGAAATTGTAAATGCTCCGAAATATGAATTTGTGACTTCACATATCATGAGGCGTTCTTTTGCGTCTAACTATTATGGAAAAATTGAAACGCCACTGCTTATGAATATTACAGGGCATTCTAAAGAGAGTACTTTTTTGACTTATATTGGAACCCATCAAAATAAAGATGCTTTGGCAGATTTATTTATGCAACAAGCGGGAGTTATTTGGTAATTCTACTTTTTTATTCCTAACTGCATTCCTTTTTCTTTGTACCAGTTTTTATCAGTTACTCTTTTAAACAACCAAACTCGATACTCTTTGTATATTATGGATTTAAGAATAATGTATAATCTTACTTTAATAAATAGATAGATCTTAATGCTTTTGGGTTTACTTTTTGTTGGTATGGGATTGGCAAACTGACTGTTAAAAGCACTTAAATAGGAAGCTGCCTTTTTTGTGTTTTTATAAGCCAAACTATCTACGGTATTAAAAACCTCATAACAAGCTGCTAAAAAACAATTCAAAGGATTAGTTAGTTTATCTAATACATTCACCGCAGCCATAGAATTCGTTTTTTTAGACAATAAAAAAACATCATAGGCATTTCGTAAAGCCATTGTTTTATAATAAAAACCATTGTCGTTTATTTGATTTGCAATAATGGATAGGTTTAATTTATTTGCATAACTCAAAACAGTAACTCCTTTAATAACCTGACTATCTTTCTCTACAAAACTATAATTAAATTCGTTTTGGTACTTTTCTATTAAAAGTTCTTTATGAATTTCTACGGCTGCAATACTACCTTTTTTTATAAGCCTTGAATAATGTCTATTTGTCGGAAGGGAAGGCGCTTTTCTATAATACCCAAACTCTATTAAAACTGTAATCGCTTTTGAATACTCTTCATTTGAGAAGATAAAATCAATATCACCAACCATACGTTCGGCAATATCCTCATAAATTCCAGCTAATAGATTACCCGTTCCTTTTAAAAAAATCGGTCTAATGTTATTTGCTAATAACAGGTTATTTAGTTCTTTTGCTTGTTTAAGGATTTGCTGGTTACGCCCCCTGTTTATATCGGTAATATGCTCCATGTAGCTCACCAACTCATGAGGTAAATACTGCAAGAAATCTGCACGTTGTAAATTGCAATACAATGAAGGAAACACATAATGGGCTGTACTCACTTTTACAACAGCATCCCAGTCTATAGAGGCTGATTTTAATTGCTTTTCTATTTCTTGTCTATTTTTTTCTTCCAAAGAAATAGTCAAACATTTGGCAATAAAAAACAAGGTTTCTTTATAATTCAATTGATTATTTTTTAATTAAAAAAGCTATTTGGTAGGATCTGGATCTTGATTGAAGTGATCTTCATTTTTCTCTTTTAATTGTTCCAGCGTGAATTTGTCTCGTACAGACTTTGTTTTTGGGAAGATATAATTAGACAGGGTTACAAAAACTTTTACCCGTTCTGTTTTTGTGAGTTTTTCTTGGTTTATAAGCAGATCATCCAAAACCTTTTCATAGAGCAGTTCCATCTTTTCTTTAATGGAAGGCCCTTCCTTTTTAGCAGGACCACGTTTGGATTTTTTTCCTGCTTTCTTTGCTGATTTTGGGTCGAATGGCATAATTTATATTTATTAAAAACTTCGTTTTGGTAAATCTTTAAACCATTTTTCATAAAGTCTAGTTTCTGGAGCAACTATGACCCAAGCTGTTATAAAAATCAATTGAAAATCTAAAAATACAGAACGATATGATTGATACCACATCTCCAATTCACCTTTATAAGGAGCAATTACTCTTTTATAAAAATCATGTGGATCTTCACTCTCAGATGCAGCTGAGATCAAAGATTCTTCATCTCTAAAAATAATTGAACCAATCCCTGTCAATCCCGGTCTAACATTATATATTTTTTTTTGAACATCATCTGAATACTTTTCAAAATCAACTTGCATCTGTGGTCTCGGACCAACTATAGACAAATCACCAATTATAATATTTAATATTTGAGGCAATTCATTGATCTTTGTTTTCCTCAAAAATGATCCAAAAGGTAAAACTCTTGGATCATTTTTTAAGGTTAAACTGCCTGGTCCCATATTTGCACTATTTGAAAGCATTGTTGCAAATTTCAATATTTTAAAATTCTGGTTTTTATACCCTACTCTAGTTTGTGAATAAAACACCTTATGTTCTCCTGTTAAAAGAAGTATTACAACTATGGGAACAAAAAAGGGTAATAAAATTAGAAGTACTAAAGTTGATAATAATATATCTATAATTCTTGGCATAACTTACATTTTTTGATCTAAATGTTTACCAGTTTCTATGTGCATAAAATCTGGAACATATTTATTAATAACTTTTACGATATCTAATTTTACTGAATCTAAATCACTAAAAACAGCTTCAAAATCATCCTCTACCTGTTGAAATGATATTTTAACTTCTGGAGTGTTGATAAATCCTAGTGAATCATACTTTTTTATATTATAATCTTCCTCTTCTGTATAGAACTCCTCATATGTTTTTTCTCCAGAGGTATCTGTTTTGAAAAAGTAAATAGGATACTGTCCCGAATTATTTACAATATCATACTCTTTCGCTTCTTTTTCTGAATTCATATATATTGGCTCAAGCCCTTCTTCTTTTAAGTAATCTAAAGCGATGTCCTTAAAATAGATTTGATCTTTATGAAAATCTAATTTAGGGAAGAAAATATTTCCTGAGTCCCCTAAAAATGTAGCCAATAAGCAAATTTGCCCCGATTGTTCTGGAGTCACAAAAAAACGTTTAATATCAGATGGACACGAAAGTGGTTGTTTTTTATTTAGTCTATAAATGAATCCGTCTAATAAACTTCCATTCGAAAAAGCAACATTGGCAAATCTAGCGGTTGATACTCTAAAGTTATTCTTCTTTGATAAAATTAATTTTTCCATTAAACTTTTTGAGGCTCCCATAATATTTACTGGATTAGCGGCTTTATCAGTAGAAACACTAAAAAAATAATTTGGTGGATTTCCTTCACTGAGGTTTAAAAGTTTGATGGCCCCAAAAACATTGTTTTTAATTAGAGCTTCAACAGAAATTTTATCTTTTTCTGAACGTACATGTTTATGAGCTGAGAAATTTGAAACAACATCCCAAGTATCTGAATTAAATATTTTATCAAATGTATTACTCAATAAATTTACTGGATAGGTAATATATTCAGGATTATAGTCCAATAAATTTGAGCTTCTCAAATCTCTTGTTAATTCAGTTAAACCATTCTCATTAATATCTACTACGGTAATTTTTGAAGGTTTGTATTTTAAAATTTGTTGAATATAGCTAGAGCCTATTGTACCCGCGCCACCAATTATTAATATTTTTTTTTTATTAATTTTTGAATTTAAAAATTCACTTTGCGTTATTAAATCGTGAATAAAAGGATTCTCTTTAATATTTCTAACTCTAGTGGAAAGCAATTTACTTATATTCATATTATTTCATTAACAATTTTAATTAAGTTTAAACAGACATGCTCAACACTCTCAAGTGAAAGATTATTATATATTGGCAAAGAAATCTCATTCTTATAAAGGTTGTAAGAAGATGGAAAATCTTTTATATCTAATCCAATACTTTTAAAATACGATAGCATTGGTAGAGGAATATAATGAACATTAACACCTATATCTAAAGAGGCTAATCTACTTATCAATTCATCTCTTTGCTGTTCTTCAAAACCTTTAATTCGTAATTGATACAAATGACATGATGATTTTCTATTGTCAACAGTAAAGGTTGGCAATATAGCCCATGAATGTTGAGATAAAATTGAATTATATTTTAAAAATATCTGCTCTCTCTCAGGTAATAAAATATTTTTATATTTCCTGATTTGAGCCAAACCAATAGCGGCATTAATATCTGCCATATTTACTTTTAATCCATTAGTTGTAATATCATATTTCCAGCCGCCTATAGAATTTTTTTCAAAGGCAGTTTTATTTTGACCATTTAATGATAATAATCTTAATTCTTTAAGTATTAATCCATCTTCTTCCTCATCAAAAATTTTAAAAGTAATTGCTCCTCCTTCACCTGTCGTTATATTCTTAACTGAATGAAAAGAAAAAACACTAAAATCTGAAAATAATGGAGTAGGAACACCATCAATTAAAGATCCAATAGAATGTGCAGCATCTGAAAGAACAATAGGTCTTCCTATTTTTCTTTGAAAATCTGTTTTTGGATTAAATTTACTTCTAACACTTTCTTTATTTAGAAGTGTATTAAGTGCAATATAATCAATAGGAAGTCCTCCTAAATCAACAGGCATAATTGCTTTTGTCTTTTCAGTGATGGCTTTTTCGACTTCATCAATATTGATTGTAAAATCACAGTTAACATCAACAAAGACACATTTTACACGAGAATTAATTACTGAAAACGCTGAAGCTGCATAAGTATATGTAGGTACAATAATTTCATCATCTTCGTCCAGATCTAACCATCTTATTAAAAGCAACATTCCTGAAGTCCATGAATTCACACATATCGTTGAACTCGTCTGGCATAATTCAGTTATTTGATCTTCTAATAATTTAACTTTAGGACCTGTTGTAAGCCAGCCTGTTTCATTTAAACAAGATAAAACTTCTTGATTCACATCTCTATCTATTAATGGGAGACAAAATGGTATTTTCATATTTTTATTTAATTTTATTTTTTAGTTAGAAACCCTTTAGCAGTGCCTATACCATAAGTCAAATGTATTAATGGTATTATTAACAAATTAAAATATATTTTTAATCTTTTTCTTAAAAAAAACGTTTGCTTAATTCTAAAAAAAGTAATATAAAATAAATGAATAGCATATATATATATATCAATTTAATTAGTATCGAAAAAAAAGATAGTATAAATCCAAAAAAATAAACAAAACAAATAATAACGGAACTAAATGCCTTAAACTAAGCGCATTATCAAAAAAAACATCTGGCAAATACTTACCTATGTTATACATTTGTTTAAGGAGCTTTGGAATGGTATCCCTGCAGTAATAATCAGCCGACATTTTTATTGAAGTATAAAATTTACCTTCACTTTCACTTATCCTTTTATGCATCTCATTGTCCTGATGCCTGATCAAGTCTTCCCTAAAATAGCCCACCTTTTTAAAAATATTAGCATCGTATATTGCATAAACTGCTGTGTCTGTATAACCGCTAGATTTTAATGATCTAAAGGAGTTACCAACACCCATTTTTAAAGATAATGCTTCTTTTATTATTTCACCCCAATACCCTTTAGATTTAGTACTTAAAACCCCTCCAATTGCGGCTGCATCGATTACAGAGTGTAATCTAAGCCCTTCTTTTATGTAATTATTATGTAATTTAGAATGTGCATCTGGCCTGCAGATATATTTACCTTTAGAATGCTTAATACCAATATTCCATCCTGGTGCTAAGGTTCTTTTTAGATTATCCAAAATTAAAAAATTATAATTTTGATTAGAAAGATATTCTTTTGCTCTTAATTTTGTATTATCAGAACTTATACCATCAACAATTATTAATTCCCATGTGTCATTTTGTGAAAATTGTCTCTCTATCGATTTTATACAATTTATAATATAATTTTCCTCATTCCTTACAACAACTATTACAGTAATTTCAATCATTTTTTTTCATCTAAATAAATCTCAAACAAACTTCTACTTCCTTCGTGAACCGAATCTAAATAAATTTTTTTGCCATCACTTGAAAATCTAGGATGTAAATCGCATCTAGTTTCTCCTGTATATTTTAAAGACTCAAAAAATTCTCCAACTTTATCAAGTTCATCATTCACTATATCATAAACAAACAACTCTTTCATTCTAGATTTGTTGGGATAGGTATCAAATAATATTTTCTTGTTACAAAATGAAGGATGACCATCTCCCATATCTGATAATTGATTTGAGACTAATAAATGATTATTATTCTGAATATCAATATAATAATATTGATCTTTTTTATTGGAACCCCTTAAATACCCTAGGACTGTTTTATCATCTATCCAAAAACAATGACTAACCATCCCATTATTTGAAATACATTTAAGATTACTCCCATCACTATCAGCAACATATAGAGCATCAAACTTAACTTTTTTAATTTCCCATCGATGTAAAAACATTATTTTTTTTCCGTTTGGAGATATCATTATGTGATTAAACCATTCTCTATCAACATCTTTATCAGTATAACTTTGCATTTCATTTAAGAAAAATAAATCTTTCTTTTCTCCGGAATTTAAATCTACTCTAAAAATATTACCATTAGCATAATCAGATTTCGTATACTTATGGCAACGATATCCATAATCCGGCCTAACCTCTGAAAGGATTTTATAACTTAAACCAAAAGCAACATTATCCTTTGAATCATAAATAGGATAATCAATACGTCTGTCATTTAAAGTAGTAATATTAATAATTCTAGAAATATAAATTTCATGTGTGAAATCATAGTCGTTAAAAATAAAATTATCATCATCTAACCACATTAATCTAGCTCCTTGTTGCCAATTATATGCTGCCGTTTTATATTTTTTAACAATTATGTTTTTTTCTATATCAAAGAGAACTATATTTATTTTATTTTGGGAAGGTTTTTCTGAGGTAAATCCTACAATAACTTGGTGAAATAAGACATAATTGTTAGATAGATTTACTGGAGCTTTATCATAATAACCGAAAAAAGTTTCTTGATCAATTGTTGATGTTTTTTTATTAAATAGTTAGATAGGTACGTGTACTTTTTCCTGTTTAAAAAAAAGCTAACCATTTGATATTGTTTTTTTATATTTTTTTTTATTGATGGAAATTTAGATAAAAAAACAGACATCAGTCTTTCATATTTATTATACCTCATTAGTATCTATTTTAATAATTTAAATAACTCTTTTTTACTCTTTACTTCATCTATGCCCCAATATTTATTGACAAGTTCTTTTTGTTTTTTAGAAATTATTTTTAAGTATGTTTTAAAAACTTCTTCTACTTCATTAATTTCTTGGCTAACAATAATATATTCTTCATTAGTGTAAGTGCTATTATTTTCTTCCCCTTTACTATTAAAAGCCACCTCTGTTACTTTTTGTTTTGCTATCCAATGTGGCTTATTCAAATAGATACAGTATCCCAATTGTGTTCCTACACCGTTTGACATAGTATAATCCGATAATTTAATCATAGTTTTTAATCTTGATAAGAAATACCAATCGTATCTATGACCCGCTGAAAATATTTTGTACCCTTCTTTTTTATAAACACTTGTTATTTTTTTATCTTGTGCCTGATCCCAAAACAATGAAATAACCACTGTATCAAAATCATTCTTAACACTATTTATGTTGGCTATTAATAAATTAGTATCAAAATCTATCTTGGCTCCTGTAGCTGCATGAGCTGGAAAAACAAGCAACATTTTACCTAAATCATTTTTAAGATTATCAAAATCAGCATTAACCATATAGTCTTCTGCATAATGAATATAAGGACCAATTTTGATAACCTCTTTATCTGTTTTCTTTTTTATAAACTCTTCTCTGTGCCTGCTAAAGGTAATTATTTTTTTACACCACCAATTCTTTTCATCATCAGGAACATAAGAACCGAAAAAATATCCATGCTCCACGTAAGCATTTAATTGTTTTAAATCACAATATGTTTTTAATGAATACCCTAAACCAAAAAAATTGTTGTCAAAAATTAGCTCGTTATAGTATTTCCCTAAAGGGCTAGATATTTTCCTAAAATTAAAAATTTCTTCAATTTTATTCTTTTGAATTAGAAATAATGCTTTTTTATTCCTAATTCTGAGTAAATAACAAATTAAATAATTAATTAGTTTATTTTTAATTATTAAATGTCTAATCATAACTATTTTGAAAACGATATAAAAACTTATAAAAAACATAACAAATTATCACAGAAGGTATAAAATCTAACAACCCAGCTCTTGGCATCCAAACTAAATTACCTATCCAAAACCAAGCAATATACCTTGTTGTCTCTGCTATAACAAACAAATTCTCTAAATATATAATTGAATAACCCAATAAAATTGAAATTAAAAAAACTCCCATTTTACCTCCTAAAGCATACATTTCAGTTATATAACTACCTCCAAGCCCATGTCCAGATAAATAACTTGTAGTGGCCATTTCATAAGTTAATTTATGATCCAGACTTAATGTTTTCTCAACTCTTTTTAATGTGTGCCCTTTTAGGTCTGGATCATACAAGTATTTTACATAATCAACAACAGGTGCTAAAATGTAAAAATTACTAGGGTTTACAAAATTATTGGAATAATCAATAAAATATGCATGAGTGTAATAAGATCCACTTAAACTTTGCATAACATAGAAAAGAACGTTATCAACCTTCGTGTCTTTTTCTCTTAGTTGCAATAAGAGTACAGATGAAAAAATAATTATTATTGAAAAATAAGCCAGTTTAATCAATTTTACTTTTTTGATACTTATAAATTTATAGTAATACCAGATAAAAAAAGCCAAAGGTCTAAACAAAGCACCCCTCGCTCCCTGTAAAATATTTAATCCATCAATAATAATAAATAAAAGCACTAAATATTTAAATTGCTTTTTATTATTAATATCTGTCAGTAGAAGAGGGAAAATTGTAACTAACAAATACCACGAAGCCCTTAAATAAAAAGGAGACCTTTTTAATCCTGTATAAAGAGTTATGTAACCACCATCTCTTACTTGAGCATAATCTAGCCAAAGTTTAGCTAAACAAAAAGGTATTAATATGTATATAATTATTTTAAGAGGCCTAATAATAGACTTATTTTTATCTTTTTTTAATTTAATTTTTTTATAAAAAGAAGCTCCTATACCAGTACCAATCAATGCCAACGTTAATGAATTATTAACCTCTTTTATAGTATAACTAGATAACCAATAATTATTCCACTTATCTGCAAACTCAGATGGGATTCCTAGAAAGATGTCAAGAAAAATTCTTCCCATAAGAAACAAACCAAAAGCATATAAAAATAAGTTCAAAGAATGAAAATATGAAAAATGTTTTATACTTGAGATTACTATAAATATATATGTTATAAACAGAAAGTATTTTGTATGATTAGTATTGGTATTAAATTGCAGATTAAATAAATAAACACATATATATACCAATAGTAATAGAAGGTTACCATTTAAAAATAATCTAGATTTGATATATAATCTCATAAATTTAAACTTCCCTTAAAATAAAAGAATACCCGAATAACATTTTTTCAAGAATAAATTTTTCCTCATATAAGCGTCGTGAGAGTAATCCTTTTTCCTTAAATTTAATCCTATCATTTAGCGCCAACTCTAAGACTGCTTTTAATTCGTTTATAGAAGGGTTTATTAAATACCCATTCTCATTATTTATTACTTGTTCTGGTATGCCTGCAATATTTGTAGCTATAATAGGTAAACCAACTCTCATTGCTTCGATTATACACATAGGCAAACCTTCATCTCTGCTAGTCAGTATAAAACCATCAGATTCTAATAAATATTTATTTACGTCATTAACTTGTCCTTTAAAAATAATTACATCAACTAAATTATTGTTTTTTACAAAAATATATAGATCACTCATTAATGGACCAACTCCTAACAAGTATATCTTTAGCTTTTTTCTAGCTTTTTCATCTAGTAGAGCAGCTGCTTTAACTAAAATGTCTTGACCTTTTCTTTCACTTATTGATGCAGCACAAGTAAGTATTAACTTGTTATTATCTATTTGTTTATTTTTAGGTATATAGGAAATATCTTCAATTCCATTATGAACAAAAAATACTTTTTTGAAATCAAAATCCTTATGGATTTCTTTAAATAAAACGCTAGAGTTTTTTGAAACAAAACCAACTTTATCAATTTTAGATAATACAAATGTTTCCTTTCTCAACAAAGATCTATGAATAAAGGTGTTTTTTAATCTAGGATAGTAATCAAAAAGCATTTTAAATGTATCTCCATTGGTATGTAATACTAATACTTTTTTTGTTTAATTTTTAAGTTTAATTTTAAATACAGATAGCAAGAGAAAAAATCATGAAAAAACATAACATCTGCACTTCTATTTTTCTTTAGATAGAACTTTAAAGATTTTTTTGCATTAAACCAATAAAGTCTATAAACTAAAAACCATGAAATAAAGAAATTTTTTTTAGCAATTCTTTTTAAATTACTTTTAAATGAAGGTTGAAAACCTATTTCATTATTATTTCCTTTTTGACTATCTAAGTACTCTCCATCTAAGTCAAATATTTTCAACAAAATATTATTGTTTTGTAAGTAGGCAGTCCCTTTGACAAAAGATTTCAAAACGGTTGATACACCCGTTTTAGCATTAACTCTTCCAAAGTATAAAATATCTACACGCTTCTGTCTCATTAAATTTTTATTTATATTTTTCTACTAATATTATTCTTATTTATTTGATAAACGTGAGAGAGTAATTCAACAACTATTGAAAAAACAATAGCAAAAGCGAGAGTAATTAAATTTATATAATTAAAATAATACAAAATGAGTATTAACATAAAATAAAATAAAAATGAGTAAATAATCCCTTTTGTAAATGATTTATCACAACTGTACGCAACTAAGGTCAAAGTCCCTTTGGAAGAGGTTAAAGCTAAAAGTAATAAAGAGATAGACATAATTTTAAAACATGTAACTGTAGATTCTAGAAAAATTTCATTTGACAAATAACTAATAATTGTATTTGCAAAAAACAGAACAAATATCATGGCCAAAAACCCATATATTAACAATATGTATTCAATTTTTTATTTAAACTAAATGATTTTTCTACTGAAACCTTAGGGAAAACTGCTTTACTTAAAATTGTAATTGGTATTAATAACATTTTAATGATTTTTATTATCAAATCGTAAACTCCCACTTCGGAATAGCTAAAAAAATACCCAATTATAAATGTATTTAGATAGTCCTTAGTATTAGCAGAGATGTTTGAGAAGAAATATGCAAAACCACTTTTAAATTGCTTAGATATATCTACAAATGTTGGTAATTGAAAGTTTAAAACTTTACTAGATTTTAATGCTAAAATAACACCAAAAATTCCAGCAATTAGCATTGAAAAACAATTTATTGCAATAGCGACAATGTAATCATCAACTGACTTTACCAACAATATAATCAATATTAATGAGATTAGTTTAGTGGAAACCATTACATATGTAATAGTTTCCATTTTTTCAATCCCTTGAAAATACCAGTCTGGGAATAAAACCCATCCAAATAAAGCAACAAGAGAAAGGTTATAAGCTAATTGGTACTGATATAAAAAATCTATGGTAAAAGATAGAATAATAATAATAATAGAAAAATAATAAAAATTATTGCTTTTACTATTAAAATAGTAGAAAATATTCTTGACATTTTATCTTTATTCAATTTATTTTTTGCTATTTCTCTTGTGCCTGTTATATTAAACCCATAATTCACAAAAAGGACTGCATATCCTAAAACTGCTTGTGAGTAGGCCACTATACCATAATTATTTGTGCCTAAAACTTTAATTAAATATGGAAAAATAACCACCCCAATTAACATTTGAGATACTTGAAGAATAGATAAAAATGAAAAATTTTTAATTAAATTTTTATTCTTATGTAATGATTTCTTTAAATTGTACTTATTAATCATTATTACTAATAATGCTATTTAACTTCCCATTTAGTCATTTCGACTGAAGTAATATTTGTTGAATCCGTTATATAAAAAGTTGTAGCTATTTTCCTTATTCATACTCATTTGATTTTAGTAATCTTTCTCGCGTTGTTAAACTCTCATGTTCTTTATCTACCCAACTCAAGCATAAAATTAATATTAATTGAATCTAAATATGTGATTTCATCTCTTTAAAGCTAATTATTAATTAAAGATATTATTATAGAATTCCAGTATCTTCCTTCTTCAAAGCAATTATCTCTCAATAATCCATCTTGTTTAAAATTAAAATCTTTTTTGAAAAAATTTATTTTTTGAGAATCAAATTCATATAATTCCATCCAAATTTTGTGAAGATTTAAATTATTAAATCCATAATTTATCAATAACTTAACAGCTTCTTTAGCTATACCATCATTTCCAATATATTTATTATTAGCTCCAATATAAAAAGAAAAATCAGCAGATCTAATAACCCAATTTATGTATAATAACCCTGCTGCTCCAATCGGTTTTTGAGTTTCTAAATCAACAATAATAAACATGTAGTTAATATGTTTAGTTTTCTGTAAATTCTCAAACCACGCTTCTTGATCAGTTAAAGATAATTCTCTAACCTCTCTAAAGTGCTTTCTAAATTCAGTTATATTTCTCCAATCCCTTAAAAATGGTAAATCTTCTTTTTCAACAGCTCTTAAGCCTACTTTCTGTCCTTTGATCATAACTTAACTATTTTTTTTGTTAAATGTTCACCTGCGTCAATATCCATTAACAATTCCTTACCTATAAGGTTTATTTTTTCGAAGGGCTCAAAACCTTCTTCAGAAATTGGTCGCAATGAAATTAAATCAGATTCTAAAAGCATATGTCCTTTTTTAAGATTAGTATTAACTCTTAAACATCTTCTTTGAACTAATTTGGATTGTTCTTCATTTTTTTCTACAATCTTGATACCATCACCAAGGGAGACTAGTAACTCATATGATCTATTTACCATATCCCTCCAAGAATGGGGGTTCATAGCAAACCCATGGTCAGGGCCTTCTTGATTATTATCATCTGTAAAATGCTTCTCTATTACTCTTGCTCCTAATGCTATTGCTCCTAAAGTTGTCGCATGACCAGCAGTATGATCCGACAAACCTAAAACAGTATTTGGATAATCAATAGAAAATTGTTTTAACACATTTAAATTACAGAAATTATAATTCTCTTTTGAACCAGTATAATTCGTATTACATTGCATTAAAACTAAATCTTTAGTTTTTTTCATTGCCATATTCATTACCCTTAAAACATCTTCATTCGTTGATGCCCCTGTTGCTATTAAAACAGGTTTGTTTTTATTTAAAATATAATCTATAATCTCTAACCATGTTATGTCGCCCGAACCTATTTTATATAAATCTACATAAGGATCAACTAAATCGACAGATTCAAAGTCGTAAGCACTTGTAAAATAATCGATTCCTACTTTGTCACACTCCTCCTTAAGAATCCTTGTCCAGTCTTTAGAAATACTAGCATCTTCATAAACTTCAAATACTGATTTTTTCCACTTTGATTGATGTGAAAGTTTCCCTTTCATATTATCAAATCCTGCTTTACTTACAATTTTGTCTGCTTGGAAATTTTGAAACTTTGCCGCATCAGCTCCAGACTCTTTAGCTAAGTGAATTAATTCAATAGCTTTTTCAAGTGAACCATTGTGATTAGCACCTATATCAGCTATAAAATATAACGAATTATCATCTATTATTTTATTACCTAGTTTAATTGTGTTCATAGTTTTCTTTAATTTTTAAAATAGTCTGATCTAAAGATATTGAATCTCTTTTATATTTTTTTTGATAAAAATCAGAATCAAGAGATTGATCATTTGATCTTTTAGCTCGACCTTCAAAGGAAGATATTAATCTTTTAAATAGATTTTCAGTAGATATATTAAGTGTTTTCAATAACTTACTTCCAAAATCAAACTTAGTACATAATTCACCTCCTATATGAATTGTTTCAGAATTAATATTGTCTGTATTTATTAAAAAATTTATTTCATCTACTAAATCCCATATGGATATTGGTGTAAATAAAACATCAGTAAACAATCCTAATTTTTTATTTTCTAGTGCAGTATTAATTATCCATTCAACGAATCCTATTCTGTTTTTATTTATATTAAGACCGACTATAGTGGTTCTTATGATAGTATATTGTCTATCTTGAGAATTATTAAGAAAAAATTCTCCTAACTCTTTTGATTTTCCATAAATGTTTTCAGGAAAAACAGAATGAACCTCTTTTGCCATATGCAATGACGATGAAAAAACTGCATCGGTAGATATATAAATTATCTTAGTAGTTGTATTGGTTGCATTTAAAATTTTATGAACAGAAACACCATTCACATCGATTGCTTTTAAACAGTTTTCTTGACAATAATTACCATTGGTTATAGCTGCACAGTGAATAATTAACTCTGGCTGGGACCAATCTATCAGCTCTTTATATGATTCATTTGATAAGTCAAATACTTTATAATCTATCGGTAATGTAATATCTGAATTACCCGTCCCGTAAACCTTGTGATTTCTTGAAAGCTCAATTGCTAAAGTAGAACCTAACATACCTGATGCTCCAGTTACCAATATTCTCATACTATTAATCGTTAATTATTTTGTATTTTAATTCAGCAAGTTGCCAATCGACTAAATTATCAATATCCTGAGCTTCCATTTCAGAAACTTCCATATAACCTGTAAATTCTGTTATTAATTTTTGTTTAGAGACTAAATTATTAACATTAAAACTATAAAATTGACCAGCATCATGAAAAGAATTTTCTAAATCTTGGGATCGAGTAGTTAAATGTTCAGGTTGAACCATTTCTATTAATCCTTTATCATTTAATCTAACAGCTCTCTGAATTGGAAAACCATATTTAATAATTGGAAAAACACAATCTAAATTATTTTTTTCAACAAATAAAAACTTTCTTTTAATTTTTCTTTTGATAATAAAGGAGTGCACGGATAAATACAGGATGCATATTCAAACTTTCTTCCAAGCTTTTCATACGAAAAAATCACTTCTTTAATAACATCAATTGTAGTTGCAGAATCGCCAGAATTTTTTTCACTTCTTTTAAAGGGAACTTTTGCACCATAACTTATTGCTATCTCAGCAATCTCTTCATCATCAGTCGACACCATAATCTCATCAAAAAGTTGAGAATTAATGGCGTTTTCAATTGCATATGCTATTATTGGTTTTCCTAAGAAATATTTTATATTTTTCCTAGGAATTCTTTTACTACCTCCTCTTGCTGGTATTATTGCTAATTTAGACATTATTAAATCTGAAAATTAGGATCTACATGTACTTTAACTAATTCCCTTAATGAATCTATTGTTTCCCAATCCAAATTATTACCAGAGTTATAAGAAAACCCGTCAGCTACATCAACTCCATTAAAAGCTTTTTTGTAATCATCTTTAGAATATCGTGAGTAAGGGGATTTTTGAGGCAAAATAGCATAATATTTCCCTAAGTCAACTGTATTATACGAATCTGAGGCAGTTATCATTTCCTCATGCAATTTTTCTCCAGGTCTTATTCCTACTACCTTTTGCTCAAGTTCAGGAGCAATTGCAGTTGCTACATCGGAAATCTTGTAAGAAGGGATTTTTGGAACAAAAACTTCTCCTCCCCAGGCTTTTTCAATCGCGTAGAACACCATTTCACAACCATCTTGTAAAGAAATATTAAATCGTGTCATTTGATCGTCAGTAATTGGCAGAAATTTTTCTCCTTTTTTCTTTTTATTCAAGAAAAATGGCATAACAGATCCATTAGACCCCATAACATTTCCATATCTAACAACAGAAAAACGCACATCTCTTTTTCCCTTAATATTATTTGCTGCTATAAATAATTTATCAGAAGCTAATTTTGTAGCACCGTATAGATTAATTGGAGCCGCTGCTTTATCTGTTGACAGTGCTACAACTTCACTAACACCAGAATCTAATGCTGCATCGATAACATTTTCTGCACCATTAATATTTGTTTTCACGCATTCCATAGGGTTGTATTCTGCTAAATGAACATGTTTCATAGCTGCTGCATGAATTACAACATCAATCCCTTCGAAAGCTCTTTTTAACCTTTCTTTATCTCTTACATCTCCAATAAAATATCTCATTGCAGGATATTTATCTTCAGGAAACTCTTGAGCCATTTGAAAATGCTTCTGCTCGTCTCTGGACAAAATTACTAACTTCTTCACCTCTGGATTTCTGTCAAGAATTAATCTAGTGAACATTTTACCAAAAGAACCTGTCCCTCCAGTTATTAAAATTGATTTACCGTTTAAATTTAACATTTTAGTCTATTTATTATATTTAAAATTTTAAAGAACTATTTATTCTCTCAAAACTTTTTTTTAATTATTGTATTTGTACCAGTTAATAAATTTTTGAATCTCAGATTTAATATTCGTATCTAGAGTGCATCCATAATTATCTATTAGATTACGAATCTCTGCAAAACAAGTTCATGAGACGAGCCCAACATATCCGGACCCTATAACTGTAATATTAATTTCTTATTTATCTTCTCCTTGTTTGACTTGTTTTCTAAGTCCACTCGAAGAGAACCGATGATCTCTCGAGTTGTAATAGATCTCTATTCCTTTTTCTTCGCAATAGTCTCTTCCTGTATAATTTTTTTCTTTATACTCTTCTCCAATGATGCGTATATCAAGCTTAAAAGAGCGTAAAACATCTTCTAAATCTTGCTCAGATACATAAGGGACAATTTCATCTACATGCTTGGATCCTTTAAGCTGAATATAACGTTCGATAATAGACTGTGATGGCCCATTTTTCTCAGAGCGATCAATCGAAGGATCTAACTGCAAGCCTACGATTAAATAATCACACTGGCGTTTTGCTTCTTCTAACATCTTTACATGACCCGCATGAAATAAGTCAAAAGTTGAAAAGGTAATTCCTACTTTCATAAATTTATTTATTATTTAATTACAAGCTCCCATCTGCTAAATTCTTGTTTAAAAAATTCTTTACATCATAAATAATAGAATTTTCTTTTTTTAATGTTAAAAAATCAATTTCATTGAATTTAGTATGTGAAACGGTAAGTACTATTGCGTCAAATTTTTCTTTTGGCAATGATTTTATAGATTTTAAATCATACTCAAACATTACTTCTTCTTCATTTGCCAATGGGTCATGAATAGTTAAATCTGTACCATAGTCCTTTAATGCGTTCACTAAATCTACAACCTTAGTATTTCTTACATCTGGGCAGTTTTCTTTGAATGTAATACCTAATATCAGTACTTTAGCCCCATTAACAGGTATGTTTTTCTTAATCATACATTTAACAATTTCGGAAGCTACATAGTCTCCCATCCCATCATTTAAACGTCGTCCTGCTAGAATTATTTCAGGATGATATCCATTTTCTTGAGCTTTTTGAGCTAAATAATAGGGATCAACCCCAATACAATGACCACCAACTAAACCTGGTTTAAATGGAAGGAAATTCCATTTTGTTCCAGCTGCTTTCAATACGTCATGCGTATTGATATCTAAAATATTAAAAATCTTTGCTAATTCATTCACAAATGCAATATTAATATCTCGCTGAGAGTTCTCAATTACTTTGGAGGCTTCCGCTACTTTTATTGTTGGCGCCAAATGAGTCCCTGCTGTGATAACTGATTTATATAAGTTATCTACCTTCAAGCCTATCTCTAGTGTTGAACCAGAAGTAACTTTTAATATTTTCTCAACCGTATGCTCTTTATCCCCTGGATTAATTCTCTCTGGAGAATAACCCGCATAAAAATCGGTATTGAATTTAAGACCAGAGACTTTCTCTAATACAGGAACACAATCTTCTTCTGTAGCTCCTGGGTATACAGTTGACTCGTAAATTACAATATCTCCTTTTTTTAGAACAGATCCTACTGTCTCACTCGCTTTGATTAAGGGTGTTAAAACAGGCCTATTGTTTTTATCAACAGGTGTTGGTACTGTTATAATGTAGTAATTACAATCCTTAATTTTATCCGATTGATTGGTACAAAACAATCCATTTGAATCGGAGTTTTCATCAACCAATACAGATTGTAATGTTTTGCTGTCGACCTCTAGGGTCGAATCAACACCAGTCATTAATTCAGATATTCTATCGGTATTGATGTCAAATCCAACTACTGAATATTTAGTTGCAAAGAGTCTTGCTAATGGTAAGCCTACATATCCTAAACCAATGATTGCTATTTTATCTTTTCTCATTTTTTTATAAATTTTGCCAATACCATTTCACAGCCTCTTTGAGTCCTTTTTGTAAACTAAACTGTGGGTTATAATTTAGGTTTTCTTTTGCTTTATCTACACTTGCGTGAGAATGAGGGATGTCACCTGCTCTATTTGGTCCGTAAATAACGGCTACGTTTGAAATATTGTCATCAAATTCAGATAAATACTCCTTAAGGTACCCCATTAAATCATTCAACGTATTACGATCTCCATAGGCTACATTATAAACAGTATTAAGCGCTTTTTCATTGGTTGTGACTAAACTCAATAAATTAGCCTGTATCACATTATCAATGTATGTAAAATCTCTTGAATAATTTCCATCGCCATTAATCACTGGAGATTCTCCATTCATTAATTGGCTAACAAATTTTGGAATTACTGCTGCATAAGCTCCATTTGGATCTTGCTTTCTACCGAAGACATTGAAATATCGCAAGCCTATGGTCTCTAAACCATAAGTTTTCGAAAAAATATCTGCATATAACTCGTTTACATATTTTGTAATAGCATAGGGTGATAAAGGTTTTCCGATAATGTCCTCAACTTTTGGCATTGATTTTGAATCACCATAGGTAGACGAACTCGCTGCAAATACAAATCTTTTCACGCCATTATCTCTTGACGCTACCAGCATATTTAAAAAACCACTCACATTCACATCATTGGAAGTGATTGGATCTTTAATCGATCTTGGAACCGATCCTAGTGCCGCTTGATGCAAAACATAATCTACATCTTTAGTAGCTTTTAAACAATCATCTAGTTTTCTTATATCTCCTTCAATTAGGGTGAAATTAGTATCCTTCAATAGCTTTTCTAAATTCTCTCTTTTACCGGTGGCAAAATTGTCAAGACAAACGACTTTGTTTCCTTTTTCAAGTAAAGCCTCGCATAAATTTGATCCAATAAAACCCGCACCTCCAGTAACTAGAATTGTTTTATTACTTAATTCAATATTCATTTAACTATTTTTATTTTTTCTCGACTACCACCGGTAGTCTGTTTTTAATTTTATTATTCTAAATTTTTACTCGCGTGGTAACCACCAGCTTTCAAATACTGTTCTTTTTGCATCAAGTTCACATCGCATTGCATCATGTCTTTTACCAACGACGCCAAATCATGTTCTGCTACCCATCCTAATTTTTCTTTTGCCTTGGTAGGGTCTCCAATTAATAAATCTACTTCCGTAGGTCGGAAATATTTAGGGTCAACGGATAGCACTACTTTACCAATTGTTGGGAGTTTTTCGTTGTTCGTTGTTCGTTGATCGCTGTTGGGGTTAAGAATACTTTGGTATTTTTCTTGGTTTATACTATCTATAAGACCCACTTCATTAACACCTTCTCCTTCAAAACGAAGTGTAATACCAATTTCTGCAAAACTCATTCTTACAAACGCTCTCACAGTAGTGGTCTTTCCTGTAGCAATTACCCAATCTTCAGGCGCTTCTGCTTGGAGAATCATCCACATCATCCGCACATAATCTTTGGCATGGCCCCAATCTCTTTTGGCATCTAAATTCCCTAAATAAAATTTATCCTGCAGCCCCAGAGCAATTCTAGCAGTCGCGCGTGTAATTTTACGTGTTACAAAAGTTTCTCCTCTTCTAGGGGATTCATGATTGAATAAAATACCGTTACATGCAAACATATTATAGGCTTCTCTATAGTTTTTAGTGATCCAAAAGCCATAGATTTTTGCAACGCCGTATGGCGATCTTGGATGAAAAGGTGAATTTTCATCATAAAATCCTTTTTCATTTTTATTTTCTGGCATCCCTCCATACAATTCAGAAGTAGAAGCTTGGTAGATTCTCGTTTTCTTTTCTAACCCCAATAAGCGAACCGCCTCTAGAATACGTAGAGTCCCTAATCCGTCTACATTCCCAACATATTCTGGAGTATCGAAAGACACCTTCACATGAGACATAGCTCCTAAATTGTAGATTTCATCGGGCTGACATTCTTTTATAATACGCGTCAGATTCATCGCATCTGATAAGTCTCCATAATGTAATTTTAACCGTTGATTCGGGTCATGCGGATCTTGATATAAATGATCAATACGATCGGTATTTAATGAAGAAGACCTTCTTTTGATACCGTGCACCTCATACCCCTTTTCTAACAATAGTTCTGCTAAATAGGAACCATCCTGTCCTGTAATTCCGGTGATTAGTGCTACTTTCATATTTTTTATTTTTAAAAAATAAACTTTAACAATGACTTTGACGTTGACTTTGTTTTCGTCTTCGTTTTTTTTGCCTTAGTTTAATACTTTTCTTCTTAGTGCGTATATTCTTTTCTGTAAACTAGTTAGCTTCAAAATGCTTTCCTCTAAATGAGATACTGATAGGTACTTTCTTCTTTCAGCAATAATTAACTGTGTTTCTAGTTCAAATGCCGAACCTAGTGCTATTTCTAAAAATAGAGCAAAGTCCTTTTCTGAATTTCGAGATGCTCCTTCTGCAATATTTGAAGGAATTGAAACCGCAGATCGTGCTATCTGAGAACTCAATCCATATTTTTCGGTGTTAGGAAAAGTTTCTACAAAGGTATAAACGTCATTAACAAGCGCCATACTATCTGTCCAAATATCATATTTTCTAAAATCTCTCAATATTTCTTAGTTTTCGTATTTTTTTACTAACTATGACTTGGAATTAGACAATGACTTCATTTCCTTACGAATCAAGTCTTCGTCTTAGTCTTTGCCTTCGTCTTAGTCTTTGCCTTAGTCTAAGTTTTTGCCTTCGTCTTTTTTACTAACTATGACTTGGAATTAGACAATGACTTCATTTCCTTACGAATCAAGTCTTCGTCTTAGTCTTTGCCTTCGTCTTAGTCTAAGTTTTTGCCTTCGTCTTTTTTACTAACTATGACTTGAACTTAGACGATGACTTCATTTCCTTACGAATCAAGTCTTCGTTTTAGTCTTTGTCTTCGTCTTAGTCTTTGCCTTCGTCTTTTTTCTAAACTTAGACTTTGACTTTGACAATGGCTTCATTTCCTTACGAATCAAGTCTTCGTTTTAGTCTTTGTCAAAGTCTTAGTCTTCGTCTTTGTCTTCGTCTACCCTAACTTTACTTCTTTTATTCCATCTATATTCTCCAAAAACCAAGCATACGTCTGCTCAATTCCTTCTTCTAACTCTGTTGTATATTGCCACCCAAGTTCTTTCATTTTGGAAACATCCATTAGTTTTCTTGGCGTACCATCTGGTTTACTGGCATCCCAAAGAATATTTCCTTGATGACCAGTTATTTTTTTTATGGTTTCAGCCAGTTCTTTAATGGTAATATCTTTTCCTGTACCTATATTGTATAAGTATTCTGGTAAATTATTTTCTAATGCATAGACCACCGCTTCTGCCATGTCATCTACAAACAAAAACTCTCGCATCGGAGTTCCGCTTCCCCAAAGCGTTACGTCTGCATGGTTATTTATTTTAGCCTCATGAAATTTACGAAGCATCGCTGGCAATACATGCGAGGATTGCAAGTCAAAATTATCAAAAGAACCATACAGGTTCGTAGGCATTAAACTCACATACTCTTTGTTATATTGTTTGCGTATTGCTTGGCAGGCTTTTACTCCAGTAATTTTTGCAATGGCATACCATTCATTAGTCGGTTCTAAAGAATCTGTGAGTAGGTATTCTTCTTTTAGCGGCTGTGGCGCAAACTTCGGGTAGATACAAGAACTCCCTAAAAAAATAAATTTTTCGATACCCGCCTTGTGAGCACCATCTATTAAATTGTTCTGAATTTGCATGTTCTCCATTAAAAAAGGATAAGGAAAATCTTTATTGGCAAGGATGCCCCCAACTTTTGCTGCGGCATCGATGACTACTTCGGGTTGTTCTTTATTGTAGAAATCTAAAACAGCTTGTTGCTTTGTTAAATCAAGTTCTTTACTGGTCTTCCCAATTAGATTTGAATATCCTTTAGCCACTAAAATACGCCAAACCGCAGAACCTACCATTCCTCCGTGACCTGCGATATATATTTTAGTTTTTTTAGGGTTCACTTTATTATTTTTTTCTTGACTACTACGGTAGCCCGTTTTGTTTGTATTTTTCTTTTTATCAACGTTTTTAAAAGCTTTTTAGGGCTCTTTTAAGCTTCAAAACCTTGGTTTTTTTACGGCTTCGCCAGCACTACCCACAGTAGTGATTTTTTTAAATAAAAAAAATCAATTGATTAACTCAATTGAAATGATACAATGGCTCCTGATTTTTGCAACTGGGCCAAACACTTTTTTCCTTTCACAGAGAGCAATATGGCCTCTTGTTCTAACAAGGGTACTTTTACCGTATCTCCTACTTCCAATTCTTTTGGAGTCGTCTGATAGGTGTTTTCTAAATAACATTGCATTGCCAGTACTTCTTGATTCGATACCATGGCACGCTTACCGTGTTCAAATAAATACCGAACCACTCCTGGCACTTCAAATACCTGATCTAGTTCTTTCTCTTGCAAACTCACCAAGACCATCGATGGTAACAAAGGCACGCGTGTCTTTTTCTTACGATCGGACCATTGACGAACTTCAATCTTACAAGGTGTATATGCCTCGATTCCAATTGCCGTAAGACGTTCTAAAACCTTTAACTCGTTTCTAGGTTTTGTAAACAAAACAAACCAATTTTTAGAAATATTTGACATGGTACAAAACTATTAATTTCTTGCAAAACAGACTCCTTTTAATTTGTTTTTTTTATAATGACAAGAAACCTAGCATTGATCTTTTGATCTTCAATTTTAGTTTAATAGCGGCTCTATTTTTATTCATCAAAAACAAGATAATAATTGCCAACAAAAACAGTGTTATCAAAATAAAGGCAGATGTTACACTACTATAAACTTGAATTGTATTAAACATAATAAAAGCGACTATAAAATTAACCATTCCAATAAAAATAGAGGCTTTATGGTGAGACAAACCAAAATCTACAATAATATGATGTAGGTGATTTCTGTCTGGTTGAAACATAGAAACCCCTTTAGAGGCCCTTAAAATCATGACACGAAATAGATCTAAAATGGGAATAAATAAAACACCCGCTAAAAATAAAGGTAATTGCTCTCTATTAAAAGGAAAAGGAGTGGAGGCATTTTCAAGAGTCATTAATTTTAGTGTTAATAACCCCAAAACTAAACCAATCACTAAACTCCCTGTATCCCCCATAAATATTTTTCTTTTGATCGAGAAATTAAATCGTAAAAAAGCAAGCAACGTCGCAATGGTAGTTACACTAACCGCCAAATAAAAATAAGACCCAAATTATAAAACATAAAGCTGTAAAAAGAAGCAGCAATAATTCCTGTAATACCAGTTAAACCATCAATCCCATCAATAAGGTTAAATGCATTTATGAGTCCTAATAGAAAAAACATACTTCCTAGAACAGAGAGAACCAATGGGATTTCATACACCCCCATAAAACCATGTAGCGTTAGAATTCTAAAATCTGGCTGCGCCATTAATATGGAGACCGCAATACACTGCCCTAAAAATTTAATTTTGGGAGATAGATTTCGAACATCATCTAGCAAACCTGTAAAAAACATGACAGATATTGAGCTCAATAAGGTAAGTGAGACATGATTCGTATCTATTGGCTGAATAAAAAACAGCACCAAAATATAACTTATGTAAAAAGCTACCCCTCCAAAAGATGGAATAGTGCCAGTGTGCGAGCTCCTTTCATCGGAACTATCGGTAAAACGAAGTTTTAGGGATAAAGATCTAATTTTAGGGATGATTGCTAGTGATGTTACAAAGACCCCTAAAAATAATATAATCAGGAAATACAACAGATTAGAAAGTGTAATTTCTTGAGATAGTGATAAAAAAATATAACTTTTAGTATCCATAGCGGGGTTCCTAATTATTAAATAGTATCCATAGCGGGTTTCCTGATTATTAAATACTTCGCAAATATAATAAAAAAAAAAGATACAGAAAACCGATGGCTTGATAAAATAAGCATTAATAAGGTACAAATCGAAAAAAGGGCGTTAAATTGCAATAAACAACTTATTAAATCTTATTTTTAACATTAAAAACTTCCAAGAAGATTTGAAGAAAGATTAAGTTAACTATGCTGCTCGGTTATTTCGAAGCCCATTCTTTTTTAAAACTTACCCAAGCCTTTTTCCCTAAAACAAAACCTACACTTAACACAAATCCTAAAAATAGATACACCACTAGGATCAATGCTTTTTTAGGTGCTGACTTTTCATTTGGAATGGTTACTGGCTTTAATACGGTAAAAAGAGGGGTGTCTTTTTTAACTTGTAAAAGCTGTGTTTCTACTTGTTTTGCCAATTCGGTATATACCGTAAAAGCAAGGTCATACTCAGCTTGTAATTGCAATAATTTTGTTCTCCCTAATGCGGTATTAATCCCTGTATTCTGATCTTGAAAACGCGCCAAAGCAATTTTAATTGTATTGAAATCGTCTTGCTTTTCGGCATAGCGCTCTTGAATATACGTTAATTGCTCGATGGATTTCTGCGTCTTGAATTGTAATGCATACGCTTGCAGTAGTTGCTGTGCTTTTAATGCAACTTGTGCACTTGCAATCGCTTCTGGTAGGGTTACTGAAATAGAAATAAAACCTTCCTTCGCGTTTACATTTAAACTTATTTGACTTTCTAAGAGCCCAATTAGTTCATAATCTTCTTTAGAAATGGCAATCAATTTACTTTCTTTAGAGCCTGCAGATGCTTCCAGGTTTTCTGGAGCCGATCTTACCAATGAAATTAAAACACCCGGCAAGCCGATGGTGTATTTTTTAATAGTTGACAACAAGCCTGGGCTATAGATGTTTTCATAATAATCTCTATAAGAAACAGGCACTGTTTGCCCTTCTATAGTTAATGGCGTATTTAAAAGCTCTAACTGAAAGGGAATGCTACTTACTATTTGCGGATATAGTTCTGGTGAGATCTCTTCACTATTTACACCTCCACCAATATTAATTCCGGCTAGAGAAGCCAAACTTCCCAAACTACCTCCGCCTACGGAACTTCCTTGTGCCAAAGGCACAAAAGTAGTAGATGCCGTAAACTCATTTTTAGAAAATACAGCAACGAATACCCCTAAAAAAGTAAAGGCAACCGTTATTTTTAGAATGGTTTTACGGGCAGCCCAAAGATCTTTTAAAAGCGCAATGATGTCTATAGCATCTTCTTGATTTTGGTTCGGAGTGGTATTTTCTTGTATCATATGGCTATAATTCTGCTGATAATATACGTTTACAGTTTAAAAACTAGTTTAACATTGTTTTAATCAAAATACCTAAGGTTGCTATAGCCGTGGTAATGCCCAAAAGCTCTGAAGTAGACATTTTCTCTTTTACAGCTTGTTCCGGAACAAAAATAACTGCACCTGGTGCTACTTTTGGATAGCTTTTTATAAAAAGAAAACGCTTTGTAGTTTTAATATCACCATTCGCATAGGAAACATAAATTTTACTTTCTTTTGCACTTGCACTAAACCCTCCAGATTTCGAAATGTAATTTTTCAAAGAATACTCCTCTTTATAGGGTATTAATGACTGTTGTAAAACCATCCCTGAAACTTTTACAGTTTGTAATTTAGTAGGAATATTCAAAATATCTCCCTCTTCTAAATACATATCGATCTCTGTTCCTTTGTTTTTTAGAACACTTTCTAAATCAATAGAAACCGTAAATTCTGAGAGCGTTGGCTGCGGTTTTTCTAAACCCTCTACTTCAATAAGATTATTAAAAAGAGCAGCATCCCTCGGTGCTCCTTTTCTAACTAAAGAAGCTCCTTTTACAAATGCATACTCGGTTAAACCGCCCGCTCTTTCGATTAAATCTGAAATTCGTTCGTTTTTGTTTTTTAAAACATACCCTCCTTGATATTTAACTTCACCAGTAATGGAAACATTTTTTTGTTCTGTATATCCTTTTGAATACCGAACTTCTATAATATCAAAAGGTTCGATATAAAAGGGCGTGCCGTTATTAATTGCTAAGTTTTCGTCTGAAGAAACTGCATATACTTCACTTAAAGTTTTAAAACTACCGTCTTTTAATCTTCTTGAAACACTAATCACCTGCGGATCTGCGCCTAATTTTAAACCACCAGACATGGCAATTACATCTTCTATTTGTAATTTATCAACAAAATCAAACGTGTTAGGTGTATTCACTGCCCCAGCAATAGTGATTGTTCTTTTTTCTCTTAGTTCTTCTTTATTAAAGATACGAACCTGATCTCTTGCTTGCAATACAATTGTAGAACTCCCGTTTAGAATCTCTGAAACAGAAAAGGCTATGTTTTCTTTATGGGTATCATCAAAAGTTCGCACCAACAATCCTCTCAATAGAAATGCTTCTGGGGTAATGCCTTCTGCTTTTTCAATAAGGGTTTTCAATGACATCTTCTCAAACAACTCGAAACTACCTGGTCTGTAAACGGCTCCTTGAATGGTTATTTTATTTTCATACCGATCTAAAATCTCTTGTACCACCAATTTGTCTCCTCCTTGCATGATAAAATCCTTAGCCTCTGTAAAAGCAACTTCTCTTATTTCTTTTTGTGTGCCATTTAAACGCTCTACCGTTAATAAATTGGTATATGCTATCGGCGTAAAACCACCAAAATACTGCACCAACTCCGCCAAGGTTTGTCCGTCTTTTAATTCATAAATTCCGGCTCTTTTCACAGCGCCCTCTACAGATACTAAATTTTTATAAGGTGTAACTAACAAAACATCTTGGTCTTGTAATTTTAAATTGCCTTCTTGGGTACCCGACAACATGTATTGATATACGTCTAAAGAAGCCACTCGTTTATTGGCACGAATTAATTGTATGTCTCTAAAGGTTCCCATTTTTGTAGGCCCCCCTGCAACATACAATGCATTTAAAACCGTAGACAATGAGTTCAAGGCATACGTACCTGGTGTTTCCACGTCTCCGATAATATTTACCTGAACCGTTCTAATTTTAGAAACGGTAATATTGGTGTTTATTTTATTATAACTATTGCTATCCGCTGAAATACCGGCGTGTTTGGTTTTTAATTTTGAAATTATTTTTTTAGACGCATCCTCCAAGGTAAATCCGTTTATAAAAATAAAACCAATACCGTTAATTTTAATGCTACCACTATTATCTACTATGGCTTTATAGGTGATTTCTGAAGCACCCCACAAATCAATCATGATTTCGTCTCCAGGACCTATTTGGTAATTTTCAGGAACTGCAATATTTACACTGGGTGTAAAAGAAACTTTAGAATTTCTAAAAAAATCATATCCAAAAAGCAAATCACCTGATGTATTTTTCGCTACTACTTGACCATCTTTTAATCCAAATGATTCATTGACAACTGCTGCTACTGAATTTGCTTCAATCGCTTTATTTTCAGCGGCATTTATAGCTCCTAAGCTATTTACCCTTCTTTTAAATTCTGCTATTTTAGTTGTAGAAATTCCTTGTGCCTTTCCAAGAATCTCCACCTGCTCCATCGTATAGCCACCTTTCTTTATTTGTGACCAATACGATTCAATTTGATCGTCAGACATCGAATTGATATCTACATTTTTAAGTTGGCTGATGTCTTGCGAAAATGCAATGCTTGTAAAGAAAACTAGAAGCAATATTAGAAATGGTTGAGTACTGTTTTTCATTTATCTTATTTAATAATAACAATTATATTCTTTTTTATTTCTAGCGCAAAAGTACATATTTCTTCTTGTTGAAAGAGCTTACTCCTTTTTTTTATATAAAATTGAGGCAAACTTAATTAGATAACCATTTTTAACATGCATCATTACTTGCCAATTCTTATATATTCAATTCCTTTGTCTTCTAAATCATATGCGATATATTGATTCCTACCATCAAAAATAATTGGAGTCACAAGTTGTGCTTTGATCTGCTCAAAATCTGGAGATCGAAACTCTTTCCATTCTGTTAGAAGAAGCAACGCATTAGAATTTTCAAGCACCTCGTATTTTGAATTGCAATACGTTATGTTTTCTATCCCTTTTAAATAATGTTCCCGAGCTTCGGTCATTGCCTTTGGGTCATACACTTTAATCTTTGCTCCTTTTTGAACCAAATTCTGAATGACATAAATAGCCGGTGCCTCTCTCATATCGTTTGTTTCTGGCTTATAGGCCAACCCCCAAACCCCAAAAGTCTTTCCGGTTAAATCTTCTCCAAATCGATTTGTTATTTTTTGAGCGATTACAAGCTTTTGAGCATCATTCACTTTTTCTACTAAAGCAATTAAAGTTGCAGTATACCCATGCGCTTCTGCTATTTTCTTTAAGGCTTTTACAGGCAGAATTAACGGATTCAAATTTCTTAGGCCAACACTTTAAGCATCCCTAAAGTAACGATTCGAAATAGGAAATGGTTTTCCCAAGTCCTTCTTCTAGCTCTATGTAGGGTTTCCATCCGTTTAACCTTTCTTTTGCTAAAGAAATATCTGGCTGACGTTGTTTTGGATCATCCTGTGGTAAGGGCATATAAATAATGGATGATTTTGAATTTGTTAGCCTAATAATCGCTTGCGCCAATTCTAGCATGGTAAATTCATTCGGATTTCCTAGATTTACAGGCCCTAAAAATGAAGGATCTGATGCCATCACACGAATCATGCCTTCTACCAAATCATCTACATATTGAAAGGAACGTGTTTGCAAACCGTCTCCGAATATCGTAATATTCTCGCCTCTTAATGCTTGCATTATAAAATTAGAAACCACTCTTCCATCTGAGGGGTTCATATTTGGTCCATAGGTGTTAAAGATTCTAACAATCTTAATCGCTACCTTATTTTGAATGTGATAATCCATGAATAAGGTCTCTGCACAACGTTTGCCTTCATCATAACACGAACGAATTCCAATCGGATTTACATGTCCCCAATAACTTTCTGGTTGCGGATGTACTGCAGGGTCTCCGTATACCTCACTAGTACTGGCTTGTAAAATTTTAGCGCCTACACGCTTTGCCAAGCCCAACATATTAATCGCTCCCATGACAGAGGTCTTCATCGTTTTTATGGGATTAAATTGATAATGAAACGGAGAAGCAGGACACGCTAAATTATAAATTTCATCTACCTCTGCATAATACGGTTCCGTAATATCATGTCGAATCATTTCAAAATAAGGGTTGTCCAATAATTTTAGTATATTTTTTTTATCTCCTGTAAAGTAATTATCCAAGCACAGCACTTCATTTCCTTCATTTAATAAGCGTTCGCATAAATGAGACCCCACAAAACCTGCACCTCCTGTAATTAATATTTTTTTCATTTTCTTGTGTTACTTTATTCAATAAATGTTTTATGTTTTTTCTAAACCCCGCTTAAAACAATTACAACTAGGCTAAAAGATTCAATTAAATGAAAAACAACACTCACTTTTTTATTGGAGTGGCTTTATAACTACCTGAATCGTTCCCCTTGTGCTACTCATTTCCAACCTATTCGACATTTTCATTGAAATACAATGAACTCATCATTAAAAAAACCAGTGATTCAGTTATTCCTTTCCAATCTGGAAATACTCAAATCCTTTTGCTGGCAGGTCAAAAACATTGTATTGGTTTCTTCCATCAAAAATAATAGGATTGTTTAATTGTTCTTTTATTTCTTGAAAATCTGGAGAACGGAATTCTTTCCATTCCGTCATTAAAATCAAAGCATCTGCATTTTTAACTACTTCATATTTTGAGGTATAATAAGTAATATTTTCAACCCCTTTTAAATAATGTTCTTGTGCTTCTTTAGTAGCCTTTGGATCAAAGGCTTGAATTTTAGCACCTCTTTTTAACAATTCCTTAATCACATAAATTGCAGATGATTCTCTCATATCATCCGTACCCGGTTTGAATGCCAATCCCCAAAGACCAAAAATCTTTCCAGTTAAGTCTTCTCCAAAACGTTTTACAACTTTTTGAGCGATCACTAATTTTTGGGCATCATTTACCTCTTCTACAGAATTAATTAATTTCGCCTCATATCCATGCTCTTTAGCAATTTTTTTTAATGCTTTTACATCTTTAGGAAAACAAGAACCTCCATAACCGGCGCCCGGATAAATAAAGCTATAACCAATACGTGAATCAGAACCAATTCCTACACGTACTTTATTTGCATCTGCTCCTACTTTTTCACAAATATTGGCAATTTCATTCATAAATGAAATTTTCGTTGCCAACATCGCATTGGCAGCATATTTGGTCATTTCTGCAGAACGGATATCCATGGCAATTAAACAGTCGTGAGACATGTAAAAAGGATGGTACAATTGTTTCATTTTAGCCACTGCATAGTCACTATCGGCACCAATAACCACTCGATCTGGTTTCATAAAATCGCTAATTGCAGCGCCTTCTTTTAAAAATTCGGGATTTGAGACTACGTCAAACTCTAAAGAAGATCCTCTTTTATCTAATGCTGCTTGAATGGTCACTTTTACCTTATCTGCCGTTCCTACTGGCACCGTAGATTTATCCACCACAACAACTCGTTGTTGCATCGTTTCTCCAATAGACTTCGCTACCGCTAATACATATTGTAAATCCGCTGACCCATCATCACCCATTGGTGTCCCAACAGTTATGAATACAATTTCAGCAACTTTAATTGCGTCTGCTAAATTTGTTGTAAAAAATAAATTTTCCTCTTGTACATTTTTTAGAATCATAGGTTCTAACCCTGGTTCGTATATTGGAATAATTCCATTTTTTAGTTTTTCAATTTTTTCTTCATCAATATCTACACAGGTAACCTTATTCCCCATTTCAGAAAAACAAGTCCCTGATACTAAACCAACGTATCCAGACCCAATAACTACTACTTTCATTCTATTCTATTTTATTTATATCAATTCTACTTTGAACATACAAAACATTTCCACTCGTTAATCCAAGATGGAAATATAGGTTTTTTTTTATACCCGCTGCTTTCAAAAAATTCGAGGTCTCCCTATTTTATACAGACACTATTCCCTAATCCCTTTGCAACTATTTAACATTTATATAAAAGACCTTTCAAACGCCCTTTAGCCGTATAGCAATTCGTTACTAATTCTTCCTAATTTAGCTGATATACTTATTGAATTAGCAATTAAGAATAAACGACTTGTCCATTAATAAAAATTATTTACATTTTTTAAAACCATGGCCTCTAAACCTGGTTCAAAAATGGGAATAACACCATTCTTTAATTTTTCGATTTTAACCGGATCAATATCTTCACAAGTAACATGATTGCCAATTTCAGCAAAACAAGTTCCTGAAACTAAACCTACATCACCTAAACCCACTATAGCAATATTTATTCTTGCTTGTTTCTTTTGTTCAAATTTTATTTTTCTTGCACTTCTTTTCTTAAACCACTACTTGAAAAACGATGTTCTCGTTTATTAAAATACAAATCGATTCCTTTTTCTTCACAATATTTTCTACCAGTAAACTGTTTACTCGCATACTCATCTCCGATAATTCGAACATCAATTTTATAAGAACGTAATATATCCTCCAAATCTTGTTCTGTTGCATACGGCACAATTTCATTTACATGCTTACATCCCTTTAATTGGATGTATCTTTCTACAACCGATTGAACGGACATGTTTTTCTCTGGTAGATCTAAAGTTGGATTTGTTTGTAAGCCACAAATTAAATAATCGCAATGAAGCTTTGCCTCTCCCAACATTTTAACATGTCCTGCATGAAACAAGTTAAAAGAACTAAAGGTGATACCTACTTTCATATTTATTTATTTTTCAACAACCATGAAGACGATTGAATTTTATCTCCTAAGCCATCTATTAATTGAATGCCTAATTCATTACAAATTGGCGCTTCAGGAATTGAATTATTATCCTGACCTCCGCATTTCGCGAGACCAAGATCATACTCTTCATTGAAGTTTTATATAAATGTGCTATCGAAGCACTAACAGTTCGATCTTTCTCTATTGAAATTATTGCTGTATCATCAGCTTTGATATTCTGAACAATAAATAAACGTTCGTCTTCTTTTTGAAATTCTTTGGATTTTTTTAGCGCTCTCTGTAAATCGCTGTTCACAATTACGCACAACTCATCTGCCAAAGACTTGGCATTATTAAAGTATTCTAAAGGCCCTTTATGAATCGGATTAAAATACCCTGAAACAATAATCGCCTTCCTCTTCATGCTTTTTTTTGCCAAATATATAATTTATTATCTAACTATAAAAAAGGATGTTTTTCCCCTTTTGTTATTATTACGTTATTTCTAATTTTTTGGGCTATTTTTATGGATTCTTTAGCATCATTTAATCCAAAACCTTCTCCTTTAAGGATTTGCTTATAACTTTCTGTATGTAATTCTGTAAAACCTGTGCTAAATTCAAGTTCTTCAGTATTAATGGTGATAGATCGATAGGTTCTTTGCCCTATTTCTTGAATCCTTTTAGGCAAAGAATTTTCATCAATTGATAAAAACCAACGAACACGCGCTTTTTTAAACTCTAAATATCCTGCAGATTTGTCTTTTTCTCTTAGGTGCACTATATTTTCTTGCACATCTCCAAATAGCCAGGCTAACATATCAAAAAAATGAATACCTATATTTGTGGCGATTCCGCCAGATTTACTCTCATCTCCTTTCCATGAAATATCGTACCATTTTCCTCTTGAAGTGATGTAGGTTAAATCTACATCATATTTTGTATCCGAAGAACCCGCATCAATTTTTTTCTTTAAAGCAATAATACTTGGGTGCAATCGCAGCTGTAAGATGGTGTGAATTTTTTTACCTGATTCTTTTTCAATATCTAGCAACGCATCTACATTCCATGGATTTAAAACCAAGGGTTTTTCACAAATTGCATCAGCTCCACTTCTAAGCGCCATTCTAATATGTGCATCGTGCAAATAATTTGGTGTACAAATACTTACGTAATCTAATTGTGTTCCGTTTCTTCGTAATTTTTCTATATGACGATCAAAACGCTCAAATTCTACAAAGAAATCTGCTTTTGGGAAATAACTATCCATCATCCCCACACTATCAAATTTATCAAGTGCAGCAATTAAGGTATTGTGGGTGTCTTTAATTGCCTTTAAATGTCTAGGAGCGATATATCCTGCAGCGCCTATTAAAGCAAAATTTTTCATGATTGGTTGTTTTTATGTTATTTTATATTCGTTGGTCGTTAGTCGTTGTTCGTTGTTCGTGGTTCGTTGTTCGTTATTCGTTGTTCGCGGTAAACGAGAAACGGTAATCGATGAACGAAAATCGTTGCTCGTTAGTCGTTGGTCGTTAATCGTTGGTCGTTATTCGTTGTTCGTTGTTCGCGGTAAACGAGAAACGGTAATCGATGGACGAAAATCGTTATTCGTTAATCGTTATTCGTTGTTCGTTGCTCGTTATTCGTTGTTCGCGGTAAACGGTAAACGATGGACGAAAATCGTTGTTCGTGTTTCGTTGCTCGCGGTAAACGATAAACGGTAAACGATGGACGAAATACGTTTACAAACTTTTATCTTTAATGGCTAAAAAATTCTTGATATCATACACCACAGACTCCTTGTTTTTTAATTTTAAAATATCAATATCAATAAACGATGCATGTGCTACTGCCAAAACGATGGCTTCGTATTTTTTCGTATAAATATCATCAATCAAATCGATATCATAGGCTACTTTTACCTCTTCTTTTTTAGCCCAAGAATCATAGACATCCAAATGAACGCCAAAACTTTTTAAAGAGTGATACAAATCAATCACTTTGGTATTTCTAATATCTGGGCAATTTTCTTTAAAGGTGATGCCTAAAATTAAAACATTGGCTCCTTTTACTTTCACCTCTTTATCAATCATCAGCTTTACCACTTCGGATGCAATATGAGCGCCCATACTGTCATTTAAGCGCCTACCCGAAAGAATAATTTCTGGATAATAGCCAAATTGTTGTGCTTTTTGTGCTAAATAAAAAGGATCTACACCAATGCAATGACCGCCAACCAAACCAGGTTTAAAAGGAAGGAAATTCCATTTTGTAGCTGCTGCTTCTAAAACTTCGTTCGTATTGATATCCATTAAACTGAATATTTTTGACAACTCATTTACAAAAGCAATATTGATATCTCTTTGGCAATTTTCTATGATTTTGGCTGCTTCAGCAACCTTAATAGAAGGTGCTAAATGCGTACCTGCTTTGATAACCGATTTATATAAACCATCTACTTTTTTTGCCGTTTCCGCAGTTGAACCTGAGGTAACTTTTAAAATATTTTCAACGGTTCTTACTTTATCACCCGGACTAATTCTTTCTGGGGAATAGCCTACAAAAAAATCTTTATTAAAAACAAATCCTGATACCTTTTCTAAAACCGGAATGCAATCTTCTTCTGTAGCTCCTGGATACACCGTTGATTCGTAAATAACAATGTCCTCTTTTTTTAAATACTTCGCAATGGTTTTGCTAGCACTCAATAAAGGTTTTAAAACAGGTTGGTTATTTTTATCTACGGATGTTGGTACGGTAACAATATAATAGTTGCAGTCTTTTAAATAGTCCGCATCCGACGTGATAAACAGTCCGTTTTCATTATTAGAAACATCTTTGAGTACTTTTTTTAACAACTCACTTTCTACTTCTTGTGTAGCGTCTGTTCCTTTTTTTAAGTCAACAACTCTATTTAAATTGATATCAAAACCAACAACAGCATACTTTGTTGCAAAAAGCCTAGCAAGCGGCAAACCGACATAACCAAGACCGATAATCGCAATTTTTACAGTACTCATTAATAGGATATATTTACAATTTGCGAAGTTACAAAAAAGGTTTTTTATGAGGTGCAAGTATTTAATTTTTAAAATAACACGTCATTGAGAAAGAGCTGCGGATAAAGCAATCTTTTAATGAAGGATACCTAATTATTGATTTAGACACTAAAAATGAGATTTCTTCTTTCTCTAAAGAAAAACGATACGTCATACTATATTTGTAAATTAAATCTCGATGTCATTGCGAAAGAGGGACGATTGAAGCAATATTTTTATAGTAAATCAGCTTTTTGCTAAAACATTTACTTCCTATTATTTTGTTCATTTTTCTTTTCCATTGCTGAAAAGAAATCGACTTTAGGAGATTCACGAACTCCAATAAATAGATACGCGTGAGCTAAACAAAAATCTAGACTTATTTTTCCGCTACGCGATTTACCTACAACCAAAATATATTTTAGCTTTGGTAGTCTTAAATTCTAAATTGTATTCCACTCACGCACCCAGACTCCGGGCGCAGGCTGGCCCATTCGCTATAAATGTCCACTGGACATTTATTGAACGCTCTGTCCTCTTTGGGTGCTTACCGTTTCATACAATTTGAATTGCTACGAACATTAAAAGTATGTCGGGTTTAGATTGTTACTATAAAATTAAATCCCAATGTCATTTCGACAGAGCGAAATACGAGCGACGAGAAATCTCATGAATTCGAGTAACTAACAATGAAGATTCCTCAATCGCTAAAAAGCTCATTTCGGAATGGCACGCTAAGACGTTAACAAGTCTCGATGTCATTTCGACAGAGCGAAGATATGAGTGACGAGAAATCTCATGAATTCGAGTAACTGATAATGAAGATTCCTCAATCGCCTAAAAAGACTCATTTCGGAATGCCAGGCTAACACCTTAACAAGTCTCGATGTCATTTCGACAGAGCGAAGGTATGAGTGACGAGAAATCTCATGAATTTGAGTAACTGATAATGAAGATTCCTCAATCGCTAAAAAGCTCATTTCGAAATGACAGGCTAACGCGTTAACAAGACCCGATGTCATTTCGACAGAGCGAAGGTATGAGTGACGAGAAATCTCATGAATTTGAGTAACTGATAATGAAGATTCCTCAATCGCTAAAAAAGCTCATTTCGGAATGACCGCCTAGTTTATAAATTAAATCTGATTATCATTAGGAAAGAGGGACGATTGAAGCAATATTTTTATAACCCGTTGTGCATTATAAATAGTTAAAAAAAGTTATTCATTTGACTATTAAAAGGCGTATATTTAATTGACAATCAATCAATTAAACAATAATCTTAAAAAATCTATGACTTATGACAATAGAATTGAAATGGCAAGACATGAAAAAATTACTAAAAATACCGGTATGAAAATTTACTTTGCTCATCCATATTCTTCTTGGGAAAGTGGTACTAATGAAAACACAAATGGACTCATAAGAAGGTATCTACCTAAAGGAACAAACTTTAATGAAATTAGCGAAAATCAACTCCAAATTATACAAGATAAACTTAACAATAGACCACGAAAAATTATTGGTTATAAAACACCTCTTGAAATGATCAATATTGAACTAAAATTAGTAGCTTAGTAACATCAAAAAGTAATAACAATTTGTTGCATTACAACGTTGAAACCAAGTAAGTAACACAGCATCATTCTTTATCTAAAACACAAAAAACCAATACTACTTTTTTAGAGTACTATTGGTTCTATATTTTAAAAATCGACCGCTTTCGCGGTACTAATTAAATAATTAAATTGATAAATTGTTAAAAAGCTCGAACTGCACGCACGCTATTGTAAGGGTTGTACTTATTGATGTAGCCCTGACTACCATTGGTGAAAGACTGATTCCACGCGCTATAGTAATCGTACTCCGTAGAACTCCAGTAGTAATTATCAACAAAACCGCCAACATTCCCTGAGGTTGATGTATTTCCTTGGCCTATTTTTAGATACATAAGATTCAATTCATCCTTGGAAGGTAAAAACCAATCACTGTACCCACCAAGAGTTAGATTAGCACATATATCTGCTGCTGTGCCAGCTGTTGTACATCCTAATTCTATGTCAATCGTGTTTTGAGCACCTGTACCTATTGCAGTGCCATCAGCTCCAGTAATTGTATTTCCATAACAACCCCATGGAGCATTTGATTGGTCTGTAGGAGCAGCAATGAGACCGCCACCATTACCATCGAGATAAAAGATATAACCTCCTTGGTGGAAATCGCCTATTGCTGGAGGAGGATTGACCGTAACTGTTCTCTCAGCTGTTCCAACATTTCCTGACGCATCTGTTGCAGTATATGTAATGGTATAAGTACCAACAGTATTAATATCTACTGTGCCTGAAACGCTAACTGTTTCACCGCCATCGGAAGTCGCTCCAGCATCCGTCCAAGTAGAACCCTGTTCTACTGTGTCTGTACCAGGTGTAACTGTAATCACTGGCGCTGTCGTATCAACTACAGTAACTGTTCTCTCGGCTGTTCCAACATTTCCTGACGCATCTGTTGCAGTATATGTAATGGTATAAGTACCAACAGTATTAATATCTACTGTGCCTGAAACGCTAACTGTTTCACCGCCATCGGCAGTCGCTCCAGCATCCGTCCAAGTAGAACCCTGTTCTACTGTATCTGTGCCAGGTGTAACTGTAATCACTGGGGCTGTCGTATCAATAAAACCCCAAACTGGTATCCCTGAAACCATTTGAAGTACTTCTCCAGAATTTCCAGGATTAATAGTTTGCCAAGTAGTACCATTCCAATAATTCATTTGGCCAATGGCTGTCCCTGCAGGCATACCTACTTTAGCAGTATTAGCTACCACATCTGTGTTTGCTGAAACCAACGCTTCTGTATAGCCTACTTTTGCTGTATTAGCTACCACATCTGTATTGGCTGAAACCAACGCTTCTGTATAGCCTACTTTAGAGGTATTGGCAGCAACGTCTGTGTTTGCTGAAACCAACGCTTCTGTATAGCCTACTTTAGAGGTATTGGCAGCAACGTCTGTGTTTGCTGAAACCAACGCTTCTGTATAGCCTACTTTTGCTGTATTAGCCACCACATCTGTATTGGCTGAAACCAACGCTTCTGTATATCCTACTTTTGCCGTGTTTATTGCAATAGCTGTTGTGTTGTTAGCAATAGTAATAGCATTCGTTTCAGAACTTTCTGAAGTTTTTGCATACAATGCAAATGGTACACTCATTAATTGACTGGTGCCTATAATGGTATAATTAGTCCCTCCTGCAGGGTCGGTCTCTGTTTTTATAAAGTAGCTATCTGCAGACCAATCTATGGTCGTGAAATCACCACTTACAACAGTGCCTGTGCCTATTTCTAAGGTTACTAATCCGTTAACATTAGTAGTTGGTGTTTGTGTTTCTACATAAACCGCTGTTCCCACAGGTGTGTTTTGTAGTATACTTATCTGCATGCCAACTGGTTGACTTGTTACTAAAGCATCACCACTGTCTCTTACCACGGCTTGGTAACTCATCTTCTCTGGCGCTTGGGCAAAAGTGCTTGCAGTAACCAATAATGCTGCTAAAATTATGTATAGTTTTTTCATTTTGATTTACTTCTTTATGATTTTAAAGGTTTTTAGTTCTTGGTTGTTTTGATTTATTTTCAAAATATACATGCCTATGGCTAATTGCTGCATGTTAATTTGAGTATCCCCATTGGTAACGCTGCCATTAGATATAGCTTTTCCATTAATGTCTATAAGATTATAGCTTAAATTATCCAGCGCATTATCTGAAATTTTAAGTATGACATAATCAGACGTTGGATTTGGATACGTAACGGCTTTTAAATTTATAGTGTTCAATTCTGGGTTACTTAAGGTAGAGAGTTCTATACTTTGTTGAACACCTTGGATAACTGTGCCACTGCCTGTATTGGTAGTGTACACCAATTGGCCAACAGAATAACTGGAAGAACCACCACTGCCTGTGGCGTCTCCTCCTGTGGCTGGTATGGTTTGTTGTGAATAAATTAATTGTGAAGCAAGTAATAAACATGCCACGAGTGTTATTTTTTTCATTGAATTAAAGTATTAAAGATTCGACTAAAGTCAACTCAAAAAGAAAGGCTAGACTAGGTTCGTTAAGTTGTAAATATAATAGTAATTTTAGATTTTTCCAACGAAAAAACTAATTATGCGAATCAAGAGTTAAATATAAGGGATATAAAGGCAACAGCAAGCCTCCCATAAACATGCAAGTTCAACCCTTTTGTAGACCTTACTTTACTCGCCTTTTGTATATCTGATTTTTCAATAAGCCAACTAAATAAGACCTCAATTGGTTGTCTAATTAAGACCGTTGCAAGGAAGTGCCTAATAAAAAGCACAAAAATAACACGTAATTATTTATGTTAAATATCTGATTGTAAGTATATTAAGTTGTAAATTTAGTGTTTGAAAATACAAAAACAACCAACTTTAGCCGATAGCATTTGTGATTTACGAGCAAGAAAAATTAAAAAGACATTTTTCACTCAAATAAACACCCTTATCGATTGGGATACGATCTCTATCCTAATAAATAATGATTATTTAAAAGGAAAAAGTGCTACTGGCAAGCCTTCTTATGATGGGACATTACTTTTTAAAATGTGTCTTTTACAAAGTTGGTATGGTTTAAGCGATTATGAAGTTGAAGACCGAATAAATGACAGTCTTTCCTTTAGTTATTTTTGTGGGATGACCATTGAACAGGTTGCTCCAGATCATAGTACTTTAAGTAGGTTTAGAACCGCATTAACCAAAACACAAACCTTCGAAAAATTATTTACCTCCATAAACAAACAGCTAGAAGCACATAATATCATTGTAAAAACAGGTTTAATAATAGACGCTAGTGCAATAGATACGCCACTTAGACCAAAAGGAAAAACAAATTTTAAGGTAACCGAAGACCGCTGTGCAGACCAAGTAGAAGTACACAAAGAATATCCAGATAGTGTCGATAAAGAGGGTACTTGGTTAAAGAAAAGAGGAAAGTACCATTTTGGGTTTAAAAAGCATCATGTAACGGATAACGAAGGACTTGTTCTAGGAGTACTAACCACAACTGCGAGCAAAAATGAGATTGCAAATTTGGAGGAAGTTCTAGAAACTGTAAATGTAGCATTGCCAAAAGGCATCCCTCTAAAGGCAGATAAAGGGTACCAATCAAAGAAAAATGTTGCGATTTTAAAGAAGCGTAATTTAAAGAATCATATCCTTAAAAAGGCGGTAAAAAATAAACCGTTAACAAAATGGGAAACTAGATTCAATAAATTAATAGGAAAAACAAGGTTTAAAGTAGAACGTACTTTTGGAGGAATAAAATTATGGTTTAAAGGTGGAATTGCAAGATATAGAGGGATGAAAAAAATGCATACACAAAATTTGATGGAGGCAATGTGCTATAATTTATATCGAAGTCCAGGGATATTTGCGTCTAATTGTAAAAATTAAGGAAAAATGAAGCCTAAAAAAGGCATTTACTCACTTAAAATAGAAAAAAAATAGCATAATCGATGTTGTAGCTAAAAAAAAGGGAACTCTAAAAAGTAAAAATAATTAAGTTCGCTTTTTGCAACGGTCTTGACTTCTGCTGACTTCTCTATACAGCCAACTCGTGGCTCTAGAGACCTCCCCAGGTAATGGCATCTTCTTTCACTCAATTCCTGCCGTATCTACATACTTACCCTTTTGTTACTCTTTTGGGCGTTACAATGATGTGCTTGCTTACCCAAGTAAATATGCCTCTGTATACGATTTCTGTTCGTCAGTACCGAGTTTTGTAGTCTCGCTTTCTTCAGATGTAACTTCGCAGTTACCACCCTTGCGACTTACTAATGCTTCAAGACGTTACTCCTGTGCATAAGGGACTTGCACCCTCTAGATGAATAACTTATCTTGCGATAAGTTAAAGATGCCCATACTGGGCACACACACCGTATAAACTTTATTGCTGGCTTTTTGCATACTTGCGAAAAACCTCGCGATTTTTCTTGGTTTGTGTTTTATTTACTAACTTTAGTGCTAAACCAACGCAACAAAGCTTATACAACAACGTTGGCAACAATTTAAACAAATGTATCGTCCTAAAATAGGTTGACTAAAAATTAAACACTTTTAGCACACTATGGAAACACCAACAAATCAGGCCTGTCGAAAAGACAGCTATCAAAAAGTTACTTTCGAGTACAAACTTTTTGTCATTGACCAAATCAATAATGGTCAAATATCCGCTAACTTTGCTTCTAAGAAGTACAATATTTCACGAACAACAATACACTACTGGATGAAAAAATTAAGCAACTATTCCAATCAAAAAACCTTTATTTCAAAAGATGATGAGATTAAAAAACTCAAGGAAAGAATCGAGGATCTAGAAGGAATCAAAGAATTTCAACAAGAATTAATTGTTGAATTTGAGAAAGTTACGGGGGAGGAACTCTCAAAAAAGTACTTGCCCGAGGGATTGGCAAACGAAATTCAAAGAAAGAAGAAAAAGCTTTCAAAATAAAATGGATTTACGAATCGCTCGGGATTACAAAACAAGCCTATTATCAAGGTGTTGAAAGGGAAAAAGTAAAAGAATTGGCAAGAGAAAAAGTGCTGAATTTAGTGCTTGAATACCGAAAAACACTACCCAAAACTGGAACAAGAAAGCTGTACGAATATTTAGAACCAAAACTAATGGAAATCAATATCAAAATGGGGCGAGATGCCATAAACGATTTACTACGCTTAAGAGGAATGCTGATTAAAAAAACCAAGCGTTATTTTATTACAACAGACTCCAAACACTTCTTTTATAAATCGCCTAATTTATTGACTGACTTGAAAATAACTCATAGCGAACAAGTCTTTGTAAGCGATATTACTTACATTAAAACCGATTCGGGTCACGCCTATTTAGCCCTTGTAACCGATGCGTATTCTCGTAAAATTATGGGCTGGAACTTGCAAGACAATATGAAAGTTTCGATGGTAAAAGAAGCATTAAGTATGGCTCATAAAAACTGCACTTTTAATCACAAAAACATCATTCATCATTCCGACAGAGGAATCCAATATTGCTGTCCAGATTACTCACAATATGCACAAAATAAAGGATTTATATTAAGCACAACCCAACAGTATGACCCTTATGAAAACGCAATTGCAGAACGAATAAATGGTATTTTGAAGTACGAATTTGCATTAAAAAACACTATTAAATCTGTAGAAATCGCTCAAAAAATGGTGAAAGAAGCTGTAGCACTTTACAACAACCAAAGAATGCATTGGAGTTTAGATTTAAAAAAACCACAAGAAGTTCATTTACAATACAATCAACATGAAAACAAAAATTATAAACGAGTTAAAGTTACTACTTTAGCGCTGTAGGAATGTTGATAAGTTTTTAAAACCCGAAGGGAAATTTTTAAAAAACTTATCAATGTTCCGGCAATAAAGTATAAATTTGAAAAGCAATTATTAACCTTAAAAAAGGTCAACGTATAATAGGATAAGACAAAACATCCGAACTAACAACAAAATACATTCGAAAAATAAACTTTATTTTGAGTTATTAAATTGAGATTTCCAAAAAAAACCGAATTGAATTATAAATACGAAACGGATTTATTAAGACAAAAAAAATAGCTAAACCAAAGGTTTAGCTATTTTTACTGTTTTTTTCATCATTTTAGATGTAAACTTTATTTCACAAAATCAGTAATGATTTTATTGATTTCTTCGTTTTTAGCGGTTGTTTCTAAAGCAAAAAGTAATTCATACAATCGCTTGTCCTCTACTTTTTGTTTTAATTCTAAATCTTGGTTTTTAGCAAATATATTATCCCAATTATTACGAACCAATTGCCACATAGCCTGGTTCTCTTTCCACCAATCTTGTGCGGATTTACATTTAGAATCAGCTACTTTAACATAGGTATTCAAGCCTTTTTCTTGTGCTAAAACAAAATCGGCATCGCCATCTTTGCGAATAACTTTGTCGTTGTCTTGGTCGTGAATCCAACCCTCTTTTGTTATTTCGTGTCGATTAGTTCTAATGGTAACATCATAATCTTGTCTTTTGGTATATTCTCGTCTTGGTAAAGGTGCATCTGTGGTGTTTTCCCAATAACTTTTTCCATCTACGTGAACCCAACTTGCAGAACCTTCATAACGTGGACTGTCATCAACTTGAAATACTTTTTGTGTCCATTGTCCTTTTACGTCGCTTTTAGGGTTTTGTAAAAATTTCCATTTATTATTGACATCAAACATATAAAAATCTGTGTTCTCAAAAAGCCAATCTTGTCGCCAATGTTTAATAATATTTGGTTCAGTCGGTTTACCTACAATAAGTAAATGTTGCATCACAATTTTATCATCTTTATCTTCTACTAATTGCACCCATTCTAAACCTTTATCGTGCTTTACTTTTGATGTTTGATAAATAGAATCTTTTGAGTAACTAAAAGTTTCTGCAAAATTAAAACCCACCTCATAACATCCACACATATCTTTTATGGCTTTCTGGTCTTTTTCTTTTTTGTTTTGTGCATTTACACTAAAAGTAAATACAGCAGTAAGTACTACAAACGTTAATTTTTCATCATTAAATTAATTTAAAATTTTATTATTTTATTTAGATTAAATATAAATAGTTTATATATTTGCAGCAAATATAATATTATTTAGAATAAGTCCAAATAAAAATGTGCAAAAAATTAGAGCCTGTATCGAAAAATAATTATGGAGAAATTTATTATTGTAATGATTGTGATGTTCATCACGTACTATTTAATAATTTCCACTTTATCTTGAATAAAAAACAAATTAACGCATTAAGAAAATGTATCATTAGTATAGACATAACTTACTGGGAAACGCAATTTAAATACACGACTATAAAGCGAAAAATTCCTATTCCAACTTGCCAAGAAAACTTAATACTTATATTTAATAAACACGAGTTTGATGCTTTTAAAAGTTTATTCTCTAAGCAATCAAATACATCTAAAGTTTTAACTGCTGATGAGATTGAATATAACTTTATTCTTAATTAAAGTTATGCAGAACCAATATAGATTATCAATACTTTGTCTTGCTTTATTTTCTAGCCAATTAGTCATTTCGCAACAGGAAAAGAATGTTTTAAAAGATTCTACAAAAGTTGAAATATTAGAAGAAGTTATTATATCTGCTACACGCACCAAAAGACAATTATCATCCTTACCATTGCCTGTACAATTGGTATCAAAGAAAGAAATACAAGCGGTTAATTCAATTCGATTATCAGATATATTAAACGAACAAACAGGCTTAATTACGGTTCCAGATTTTGGTGGTGGAGAAGGCATACAATTACAAGGTTTAGACAGTCAATACACTTTGATTTTAATTGATGGTGTGCCACTTGTTGGACGAAGCGCAGGGACTTTAGACTTAAGCCGAGTGAGTGTTGGAAACATTAAGCAGATTGAAATTATTAAAGGTGCATCATCAAGTTTATATGGAAATGAGGCTTTAGGTGGCGTTATCAATATAATAACCGAAAATCCTGAAAATGGAATTAAAGGCGATGTAAATTATAGAGGCGGTTCGTTTGGCACTCATGATGCAAGTACTAATATTAATTATAAAAAGAAAAAGTTAGGTGTAAATGCTTTCGTAAATAGATTTAGTAGTTATGGTTATGATTTAGTTGATAACGATGCTGTAAATACATTAGAACCATTTAGTAATTATACGTTGAATAGTAAAATCACGTATGAATTTTCTGAAAGTACCAAACTATTAGTTTCAGGCAGATTTTATCATCAAAACCAGGATAATGTTGCTTCTGAAACCTTAAAAGGCGAAAGTGAAATTAATGAGTGGAACGCACTTTTAAAGTTAGACCATAAATTTAACGACAGTTGGAGCAGTTATTTAGAATTTTATGCAACACAATACAAAGCCGAAGAGTTTTTAAATGATGCTATTGGCGATTCATTTTTTCAAAGTGATTTTGACCAACGATTTATAAGACCTGAATTTAGAACCACCTATCAATTAAATGAAAACAATGCCTTTATTGCAGGTATAGGTTTAACCCACGAACGATTAAAACGCACTGATTTTTTTGGTACGCCAGAATTTAATTCGCCTTACATCTATGCACAATATGATGGCAATATTACAGAAAACCTAAATGTCATTTTAGGTGCACGTTTTGACGACCATAGCGAGTATCAGTCACAGTTTAGCCCAAAAGGTGCTGTTAGATATAAACTGAATGATAAAATTGCTCTAAAGGGCTCGGTAGGTTATGGCTTTAAAACACCAGATTTTAGACAATTATATTTCGATTTCACAAACGCTACAGTTGGCTATACGGTTTTAGGCTATAACGCAGTTTCTACACGTATTCCTCAATTAGATGCAGATGGGCAACTACTAAGCATTGAAGTTCCAGTTTCCGATTTTGAAAATAGTTTAAAACCCGAAAGTTCTATTGGTTACAACTTTGGAATAGATTATAAGCCTATTTCTAATTTTAAATTAAATGTCAACTTTTTTAGAAACGATATTGAAAACTTAATTGATACACGAGTTATTGCACGAAAAACCAACGGACAAAACGTATTTAGTTACTATAATTTAAATGAAGTGTATACACAAGGACTTGAATTTAACGCGAATTATAAACTCAATGAAAATGTAACAGTTTCAGGCGGCTATCAATTATTATATGCTAAAGATAAAGAAGCAGAAAGTGATTTTGAAAACGGACGAGTTTTTGCAAGAATTACACCAAATTCGCCTTCATTTCAATTAAAAAAAGACGATTATTTTGGCTTATTCAATCGTTCTCGTCATATGGCAAACTTCAAGATATTTTATAGCATTCCAAATTGGAATTTAGACACCAATTTAAGAACAACATACAGAAGTAAGTTTGGACTTTTTGATACCAATGGAAATGCCTATTTAGACCAATACGATGATTTTGTAAATGGCTACACCATTTGGGATTTTGCAGTAAACAAAACCATTTTCAAACATTACCAATTAGGTTTTGGAATTGATAATATCTTCAATTTTAAAAACCCACAAAATATCAGCAATATTGCTGGTAGTATAATTTATGGAACATTTAATTTTAATTTTTAACTATAATAAACAATAAGAACAATGAGAACATTTAAAACTTTAACATTAGTAGCAATAGCAATTTTAGGATTTACATCTTGTAGTGATGATGATGATTCAATGCCTTTATTAGTAGTAGAATCTGAACAAGTAATTAACCTACACGCGCCACAAACCACAGATTTCACAACAAATCCACCAACAACAGCAGGAGATTTTGTGAAATTCGATTTTTCAACAGGAACAATCACAACAAGTGAAACAGATTGGGATATCGCGTTTAGAGGTACGACAATTTTAGTAAATGGTGGAGCAACATCAGGAATTGCAGAAGAACCAACACGAACAGGCAATGCAGGAGCATATATTGAAAATAGTACATTTGCGAATGTAACTGCTGTAACAGAAACTTCTTTTACACAAGATAGTACAACAGGATTTGCAATTCCGTCAGGTAGTGGAAATGGATGGTATACCTATGCTGGACCACCAACACATTTAATAAATCCAACAGCAGGTAAAGTTTTAGTATTTAGAACAGCAGATAATAAATATGCTAAAGTTGAGATTTTAAACTACTATAAAGATAACGATAGTTCAAATCCTGATAATTCAAGATATTTTACATTTAATTATGTATATCAACCAAACGATGGTGTAACAACATTTGAATAATGAAGAAATCAATTAATATAGTATTTATCATATTCCGTATATTTTTAGGCGGATTTATGATATATGGAGGCATACAAAAATTCGCAAAACCAAGTCCAACACCTATTGAAGTTGTTGAAAAGGCTAACAAATTTAAATCGCCTGAAAAAGAAAACACTTTACAAAAAGTATTGTACATAAATGGAGCAAAACAAACTGGTTATTTTTGGCAAGTTTTAGGTGTTTGTGAATTACTTTTTGGCTTATTATTAATCCTTCAAGTAACAGGTTTTATAGGAGCATTATTTTTGCTACCAATAACACTAAACATCTTCTTATTTCATCTGTTTTTAGAACCTGATGATATAAAAGAACTGATACAAACTAGTGCTTTATTTGGAATCAACATAGCACTTGTTTTAAAGGAAAGAGAAAAATGGAAACATTTCCTTTGGATTAAACCTATATAAAACGGAATGCCGCACTTGTTGTGGCATTTTTTTGGTCTTGTTTTAATCGAAATAAAATAGAATAAAATAAACAGAAAAACAACGAAATGCCAACACCGTATAAAAAAAATTGCTAAATTAGTGCTTAATTAAAGGCAGTTGCATTTTTGCCAACTTCTGAATTTCCTTCGGAAGTTACTCGCTGACAAAACCGCAACTTTTCTTATACATACACGTTGTGTGTAATTAAACGCAACCTAACAAATTAAGGATTTCAAGAATGAAGCCAATTTTAGCAATCCAAGAAAACGAAGAAATCCCACTTCCGAAAAAGTATCATAAAATCAACAATCTTTGTGCTATTATTTATGATCAATTAACTGAATTATATACCGAAGAAAACTATAAAGATTTAAACAGTACAGTTGTAAATTTCAAAAAAGGACAAAGTAAAGTAAAAGAGTTAAAAAAGAAAAAAATCAACCCTCTAGAATGGCTTGAAGAAAATGAACTTACTGATGACATCGAAATTATTGTCAGTAAACAGATATTAATGGCTGTGACATCTGATTTCATAAATTTCGTGTTTGAATCTTTGTATACTGCAAAAAGAGAGAAAATGACTATCGCTTATGCTTTATTAAGAAAACCGATAACAGATTTATTATTTATACTCGAACAGTTACTTGTAGATAGAAAAGAATTCATTCATAGATTCTATCATATTGGAGAACCAAAAGAGTATGACCCAAGCAATAGAAAAATTGACAAATTAGCCATTATTGAAAATGCAATTGAAAAAATTAGAATCGGAAATTTATTTTCTGGAGAATACATTTATGATTTAAGGTATAACAAAGAATTTGATATTGGCTTTAATGGTTTAACAAACCAAGCTATACATATAGTTACAAACGATAGAAATTATAAAACTGAAGAGCAGAATCTGAATTTTGTTTTTTCAAATAAGGAAAATACAGAATCTTACTTTGAACACTATTACAATCTTGTTCCATATTTATTAATTTATAGCGTTTCTGTAATTGATGAAATAGTATTTGAAATATTAAAAGATTCTGATAATCAAAAATTAAAAATTGTTAAAGAATTTAGAAGACTTATTGCAATGCTTCTTTCAACAGAATACATTGGAATTAGAACAAAGAAAAACAACAAAGAAATTTTTAGTTTAATCAAAGACAAGATTAAAATAAAATGTCCAAATTGTGAAAATATAAATTCAATTGAACGAGCTGATTGTGAATTATTTTTTGAGACAGAAATATTACTTTGCACTTCCTGCTTACAAAACATACTAATAACAGATGAATCAATTGAAAGTATAAATAATTTTTGGAATTAAAAATAACTACACACAACACCGTGTATAATTAATTGCTTGGTTTTAGCCAATTTACGAAAGCCCTCGCGGACTTTCTATCTGTGATTTATTTACTAACTTTAGTGCTTAAAGAACGCAACTTTTCTTATACAAACGCGCAAGCAACGAGCAAAATAAAACCTAATTAACTAAAATTAGCGCATCAATTTATCATCCAATTTAGTTTTAAATAACTATATTCGATTACAAAGGAATTTCTTTTCCTTTTTCATAGCAATTTCTCCACCTCTCTAAAGAAGTGGAGTTTTTATTTTTTATAAAGTTTATGAATTGCATCACTCACCTTCTTTTGAACTACTTTACCATAATGAGATTGTGTAATATTCATATTTGAATGTCCCAATAATTCTGAAACAATTTCCATTGGAACATTATTAAATAACAGCACAGTAGTTGCAAAAGTCTTTCTAGCTATATGGTGCGTTAAATTCTTTTCAATACCCAAAATAGCTGAAATTTCTTTCAGATATGAATTAAACTTCTGGTTGGATATTGTTGGGAATCTTTTAAACTCTTTAGGAGTGCCTTCTGCGTATTTCTCCATTAACTCTAGAGCTTTAGGTAAAAGTGGAATGGAAATTTTCTTATCCGTTTTTTGCCTTATCATTTCAACCCATAAATTCCCATCAAAACCTTTGATAATATGTTTTGCTTCAAGACTTGACATTTCTTGATATCCTAATCCCGTATAACAACAAAACACAAACATATCTTTTACATGCTGTAATCTTTCTTGTGAAAATTCATGCTTTTCTAAGGCTTTTAATTCAGGTTCTGAAAGGTAAATCACTTGTTTCTTTGGCTTACTTGCCTTATGTAGAATAAATGGATCTTTTACCAAATATTCAGCACCTACAGACACTCTCACAACCCTCCTAAGCCGCTGTGTTGTTTTATATACAGTATTTGGCATAAACTTTTTTTCAGTCTTTAAATAATACTCAAAATCATATAGAAATTGAAGTTTTAAATCTTTCAATAAGTAATCATTTTTGCTGTATTTAAACTTTAAAAAAGCCTTTACATGTACTAATGATTGATTGTATTTCTCTACTGAAACCTGCTTCACATCAATATCTACTAACTTCTGCATTCTATTAATATGGTAATCAAATGCTTCTAGCAATGTTTTTTCAGCAGTTGTACTTTTACCAATAAATTGGTTATAAATATCATCTACATCAAAATCTAATTCCTTTACTTGAAGCAATAAAAAAGCCTTATTAATTTTACTTTTAATAAGGCTTAGTTGTGTGTTGATGTTATTGTTATCATCATTTGGTGGTTTTGTTTGTTGAAGTTTACTATACCAATTTGATGGATTTATAAATTGTCCTGTGGCAAATTCCCTTCTTTTATAATTGAAGGTTAATCGACATCTAATAGGGCATTTATTTTGTTTGTTTATTCTTGCTTTCTGTAATAAAAACAATATTCTTATTTTATTATTATTCATAGTTTTAGTTTTTATAAAATGGTACACCAGAGAAGAAATGGTACACCTAATTGTATCCCTATTTTGTAGATGATTTGGTAATTATTAAAAATTCCTTAAAAATAGAATGTGTAGTAAATTCCATAGTAATAACTTTTGAGCATAAAAAAATCCTACTATTTCTAGTAGGATTTACTTTGGTGGGCAATGAGGGATTGCAGATCCCATATCGAAACCGCTACTGCAAATACAATCCTCATGAGCTATGCTCCTGTTGTCTTTTTTATTTTAAAAAAATGATAAAGCGAGCTTCTCATTTTCTTTAAAACAAAAAATCCTGATGAAAATTCATCAGGATTGTGATTGATGTGGGCAATGAGGGATTCGAACCCCCGACCCTCTCGGTGTAAACGAGATGCTCTGAACCAACTGAGCTAATTGCCCTTAGCGGTGGCAAATATACTACACATTTTGACTTTACCAAAATAAAAATGAAATTTTATTTAAATTATTTCTGCAACCACAAATGTACTTCCTCCAATATAAATGGTATCTTCTTGATTTGCATTTAGTAAAGCATTTTTATATGCTTTTTTTACGGATAAATATTTTTTTCCAACTAAATTAAAATCAGCTGCTTTTTCTTGTAAAACTACTTCCGACAGACCTCTTGGGATGTTTGGTTTGCAAAAATAATAGCGTGCTTCCGTCGGAAACATCGGTAAAATGTCTTCTAATTTTTTATCTGAAACAACGCCTAGTACAATATGTAACTTTTTAGTTTTTTCTTTTTTCAGCTGATTTAGCACAATTTTTAAACCTTCTGCGTTGTGTGCCGTATCACAAATAACTTTTGGCTGCTCTTGCAAAATCTGCCATCTTCCTTTTAAATTGGTGTTTTTTACCACAAATAACAATCCATCAGAAATGTGTTTTTGAGTAATTGTAAATCCTTTTAAAAGCCGAATAGCCGCAACGGCCGTTTTTGTGTTTGATTTTTGATAATCGCCCAACAAATCTGAGGTATACTCCTGTTGATCATCCGAAGCAAAATAAATTTCTGCAGTACAGTCTTTTGTCTTCTTTAAAAAGACACTTTTAACTTCAGATTGCTGTTCGCCGATGACTACCGGAATATTATTTTTTATAATTCCCGCTTTTTCAAAAGCGATCTCAGGCAATGTTTCTCCTAAAAACTGTGTGTGATCTAAACCTATATTTGTGATGACAGAAACTTCTGGGGTAATGATGTTCGTGGAATCTAATCTACCTCCTAAACCCACTTCTATAATGGCGATATCTACTTTTTCCTGCGCAAAATAATCAAAAGCCAAACCGACCGTCATTTCAAAAAAAGATAATTTTTGACTTTCTAAAAAATCTTTATGCGTGTTTATAAATGATTTGACCTTCCGTTTCGGAATTTCAACACCATTAATTCTGATTCTCTCTGTAAAATTCTTTAAATGTGGCGAAGTATACAAACCAACTTTATAGCCCGCTTCTTGTAAAATAGAGGCCAACATATGCGAAGTAGAACCTTTTCCGTTTGTGCCCCCAACATGAATGGATTTAAATTTTCGCTCCGGAAAATTAAGTTCTTTTGAAAAGGCTAAAATATTGGTTACATCTTTTTTGAATGCCGCTTTACCTTCTCTTTGAAACATTGGTAACTGTGCAAACATCCAATCTAACGTTTGTTGATATGTCATAAAATTCAATATGTAACTTAACGATATTCCTTATTTTAGTGAAATAATTAATTTAATATATTATTCAATTACCTATAAATTGATAGCAAAAAAATATTTATAAAATTTCCTTCAATCTAATCCTGTTCAAGTTCTTTTTCTTTTAAATTGAAAACATTGTATTGATTTCTTTACAAGCGGGGAAACAACATTCATTACTTTCAGTCCTTAAAAGTTAGGATTCAACATTGTTTAAATCTTGTTATTTAAAATTAAAATAAGTTTTATTTTCTAACTTTTATTATAAAACTCGTTCCCGATAGCATTTCTTTTGGATTATAGACTTTGGTCTTCTATCATTTCCTATACCCTTATTTGAATACGCAGCTTATCCCATTTTAAATCGCAGTAACTATTTTTAGTTTGAAAGTAAAGCACCCTAAAGCAAAATTTTCACAACTTAAGTTATCTATAAATTAAAGTTAACGGCGATTTCATCTTTTCTACGACGCAACATCGTTCTTGCGCATCCGAAGAACTAATAAAAGAAATAGACTATCTATTTTACTTTATTTTTTAAATTCTCTTTTTCTTGTACGTATCTTCTTAAGCCACTGCTAGAAAAACGGTGTTCTCTTTTATTAAAGTACAACTCAATGCCTTTTTCTTCACAATATTTTCTTCCTGAAAATGGTTTGCTTGCATATTCATCGCCAATAATCCGTACATCAATTTTAAAAGAACGTAAAATATCTTCTAAATCTTGCTCTGTAGCATAAGGAACAACTTCATCTACAAATTTACATCCCTTTAATTGAATGTAGCGCTCTACGACAGATTGAACGGGTGTATTTTTTTCTGGTCTGTCTATTGTTGGATCTGTTTGCAAACCACAAATTAAATAATCGCATTGAAGTTTTGCATCTTCTAACATGGTAATGTGACCCGCATGTAGCAAATCAAACGAACTAAAAGTGATACCAATCTTCATAAATTTATTGTTTATTTAATAACCAAGAGGAGGATTGAATTTTATCTCCTAGACCATCTATTAATTGAATTTTTAACTCTTTACAGGTTGGTGCTTCCGGAATTGAATTGTTATTTTGGTCGCCACCATTTGCAAATCCTAAATCATACGTTTGTCCGAAGTTTTCATAAATAAAACGAATGGATTCACACACCGTTCTATCTTTGTCAATAGAAATAAAAGCTTTATCAACCGCTTTTATATTCTGAACAATAAACAACCTTTCCTCCTCTTTTTGAAATTCTTTAGAACCTTTTAATGCTCTCTGAAAATCGCTATTTACAATTACGAACAAGGCATCGGCTAAAGCCTTTGCGTTATTAAAGTATTCTAAATGTCCTTTATGTATGGGGTTGAAATACCCTGAGACTATAATTGCCTTTTTTTTCATTCGTTGTTTTTTCAAATATAAATTTAAATAGTTAACAAAAAAATATTCTTTTTAAAAAACGCTATAATTCCAAGCGATTGCAAGAATAATTTTAGCAAAATTTTCTAGAAATACACACATCTGTGATTTCTAGCTTAACCCGTTGTACATTTTGCGAAATTAGATCCTTTCAAGCGAATTTTACGAGTGAAACTTGCCTAAAGAACAGTAATTTTAGTTGCTAAATCATTAGTGTCTGATTAAAAATATATTTAATTTGATTATCTCTCTTAAAATAAGGGATTCGACGAATTTTTTATATGACACCTTTCTTTTTTTAACTAATTTCATCAAGATAAAGCAGCTAATTTTATGTTAAGTTACACCTGTCTGTAGGCTAGTTAGCATCAAGTCTTAGTTCTAAAAACGCAGCAATCGTTTGCCTTTTATCGCACAACACTATTTTAAATAGATTTTCGATACAATTGCGCCCAAAAGCGTGATGACGCTAACTAAACTTGTAACTTAAAATGTAAAACGGGTTCGTTTATTTTAAAAGTAAGCAGCTATTTCGTTAACGTAAATTTATAAATAATAGTACCTGTTTGATTTGCCGGCGCTTTTTGATCTGCATTCCAAGTAGTTCTCAACGCTGCTTCTCTGGCTGGCTTCAATAAGCAAGGAGCGGTATTTGTAGAGCCTTTTTCGCCCGCTTTCGCACTAATTACTTTTCCGTTTTTATCAACAGTAATTCTTACCACTACAATTCCCTCTTCTTGGCAATCTGGCTGTTCTATTGGTTTTGATAGTGCTATTCTTCCTAAAAGGTTGTAATTACCTCCAGAACCCGTGCCTTCATTTCCATAGTATTTATTAGAATTCGGATCACCATTTTCATTTCCTTTTACCCCTTCTTTTTTATCATCTCCTTCTCCCTTTGGATTACCGTCAGAAGAATTACCATTTAACAAACTATTTAAAGCGTCTGTAGTTTCTTTAGAGGGTTTTGGTTTTGGGGTTTCTTTTGGCGCTTCCTTTTTAACCACTTCTTTTACGGGTACTTTCTTCACTTCCTTTTTCTCAACTATCGTAATTTCTTTGGAGGTATCATCCGTAAGAACCTCTTCTTTAATACCCTCATTCGGCGCTACTTTTAACTCTTCTACAACTTCTTCTTTTTCGACAACTTCGGGAGTTAATGCTTTTTTAGCGTTTTCTATTGGCTCCCCACTTCCAACATCTGAATCTCCAAAATTTATTGCCAAACCGTATTCCTCTGGCGGGTCTAAATATTTTAGTCCATAATTAAAAATAGCAAACAACATCAGCAACAATATAATTGCTGTGATAGCTGCTGATTTTCGTTTGTGTTTTGTGTCTAAAACTGTCATATTTATACTTCATCGTAAAAGGTTGAGAAGCTGAAACGAGTTCAGCTTGACCTAAAGGTCATTTCCCTTTTACAGCTAAAATCATTTTTAACTTATTCTTGTTTGCAATGTCAATTACTTCCATCACATTTTTATAAGGCGCATCTTTATCTCCCCTAATTACAATCGTTTTCTTTTTATCTGCCCCTACGCTTCTTAAAATTTCACTTTCTAAATCGGATGCACTTACTTCCGTTTTATCAATAAAAAAAAGTGATTCGCTTGTAATAGACACTGCGACAGAAGTATTGTTTTCTGTTTTTCCGCCAGCTTTTGGTAAAAAAACATCAATAGCACTTACCGTGACTAAAGTTGATGTGAGCATGAAAAAGATCAACAACAAAAAGACAATATCAGTCATCGATGACATGTTAAATGTTGGATCTACTTTATTTCTTCCTCTTAAATTCATACTTGCTATTCAATGTTTAAAATTCAACGTTTAAAGTTCAACGTTCTAGACCTTGAACACAGCACCTTAAACCTTTTAAACGGGTTCGTTTAATAAATCTAAAAACTCAACCGATTTTGCTTCCATCTGATACACTATTTTATTAGTTCTTACCACCAGATGATTGTACGTAATATATGCAATAATACCTACAATTAAACCAGCAACTGTCGTTGTCATTGCGGTATACAATCCGTCAGAAAGTAATTTAATATCAATTTGGCCACCAGCATTTGCGATTGCATGTATAGCAACAATCATCCCAATTACCGTTCCTAAAAAACCAATCATTGGCGCAACTCCTGCAATGGTTGCCAATACACTTACATTTTTTTCGAGTTGATATACCTCTAATTTCCCCGCTGTTTCAATAGCCGTATTAATATCATCTAAAGGTTTCCCTATTCTCGAAATTCCTTTCCCAATTAATCTTGCGGTAGGTGTGTCTGTGCTTTTACACAACGCATTCGCTGATTCTAATTTGCCATTAGAAACATAATCTTTAATCTGATTCATAAAATTCTTATCGACTTTTGATGCTGATTTAATAGCAAAAAACCGTTCGAAATAAATATATAAAGCCAGTGCCAATAACACTAAAAGGATGGCAATTATAATTTGCCCCCCTAAACCACCATCTACAATTAAATTATAAATAGAAAGTGTTTTTTCTTCTTGAACAGCTTGTTCTAACAACCCTGTATTTTCTTGATAAAATGATATCATGCAACTATTTTTTAAATTCTGTATTTATAACGGCTAATCTATTTTTAAATTGTTTAAACAAGAAAGAATTAGCATTTCTTTTATCAAAAAAAATGCCATTCTGAATTGTACAAAATAACATTTTTGTTTTCTAAATTGTAGCTTAAAAAAGGGTTCTTGTAACCATAAATGCTGCGGAACCGACTAAAAATCCAATCAAGGCCAACCAAGATATCTTCTTTAAATACCAGAAAAAATCTATTTTTTCCATTCCCATTGCTACCACTCCTGCTGCAGAACCAATAATTAACATAGAACCTCCTGTACCTGCAGAGAAGGCAATAAAATGCCATAATTCATTATCCAATCCTTCAGAAAACATTCCTAAACTAGCTGCCACTAAAGGCACATTATCGATAACTGCAGAGCCCACACCTAGCAACATAATTACTAAATCTGAAACTCCTTCGTGATGCAATTCTGTTCCCATCATTGGTATTGTTTCTTTTAAAGTAGATGCAAAGTTGAATAAAATTCCCAAAGACTCTAACGCAGCAACTGCCATTAAAATTCCTAAGAAAAATAAAATACTTGGCATTTCTATTTTCGACAAGGATGCATGAACTGGACTGTGATGCGCACCTAAAGCGTGCTCATCTGCTTGATCACCATCAATACTTGAGATTGAAAATTTAGATTTACTAAAAATTTCGGCAAAAGTAGCAACAATCGCTAAAGACAACATCATACCCACATAAGGTGGTAAATGTGTAAATGTTTTAAAAATAGGCACAAATACAATAGCACCTAAACCTAAATATAACATTTTTGCACTGTGAGGACTTTTTGCTTTTTCTTCTTCATCTTCCGTATCAATTTCACCTTTAAAAGCGGGTAAAAACGAGGCAATAAATGTAGGCACGACCATACAAAATAAAGATGGTATTAATAAATATTCTATTAATTTTAAAGTACTTACTTTTTTACCAATCCAAAGCATTGTTGTGGTTACATCTCCAATTGGCGACCATGCACCACCAGCATTGGCTGCAATAATAATTAAACCTGCAAACCAAATTCTTTCATCTCTATTTTTAACAACTTTTTGTAATATTGAAATCAATACAATTGTGGCAGTAAGGTTGTCTATAATTGCTGATAAAATAAAGGCTAATATGGCAAAAATCCAAAGAATATTTTTCTTCTTTTTGGTCTTTACGAAATTTTTAATGGTAGAGAATCCATCAAAGTAATCAATAATTTCTACAATAGTCATCGCTCCTAAAAGGAATACTAATATTTCTGCAGTTTTTCCTAAATGATGCAATAAAGTCTCTTCAACCAAATACATTTTTTCTTCATGCATTAGAGATCCAAAATTTTCCACTAAACTATGCGAACTAGAGTCAAACCATTCCGTAAAATTATCAACTCCTAGCGCTACTATAGCCCAACAAACTGCCATCATAATTAAGGCGGGAATTAATTTATCTAATTTTAAATTGTGCTCTAAAGTAATGGCTAAATACCCCATTACAAATACAATAATAATTACTGACTCCATACTTCTTTACTATTTAATTTATACCAATTCTTTTAGCGCAATCTCAAACGCCGTCTCACTTATTCTTGTTTTTGAAGCACTTTTAGCAAAAGTTCTTTGCAAAGCTCTTTTTATTGTATTTGATGTATCGTCAAAAATCGCTTCGTCTGTCATTTTAACTTTTCTTTCCATAAAATAAGCAAACACCCTTGCCATTCCGCAATTGGAAATAAAATCCGGAATTAAACTCACTTTTTTATCGGTATCTTCCATAATTGATCCAAAGAAAATTTCTTTATCCGCAAAAGGAACATTTGCCCCGCAAGAAATAACTTCTAATCCTGCGTGAATCATTTGATCTATTTGCTCTTGTTTTATCAATCTTGACGCAGCACATGGCGCAAAAATCTCACAAGGTAAAGACCAAATTCGCTCATTAATCTCCTTAAAAGGAATCATATTTTCCGCGACTAAAGTATTACCATTTTTGTTTAAAAACAATTCTTTTATTTCTTCAAAAGAAAAACCTTTTTCATTAATTACACCACCATCTCTATCAATAATTCCCACAACTTTAGCACCCATTTGTGCTAAATAATACGCTGCGGCAGAACCTACATTTCCAAATCCTTGTACAATGGCTCTTTTACCAACAACAGTGCCTCCATAAATATCGTAATAATGACGTGCAGCTTCTGCAACACCAAACCCAGTAATCATGTCTGCAACTGTAAATTTTCTAGCAATTGACGGCGTTAAGTTTGTGTCTTCTAAAGCCTTTATTACACCATGTCTTAATTGACCAATTCTATTAATTTTATCTGCTTCGGTTGGTTTAAAATGACCGTTAAAAACGCCTTCTTGAGGATGCCAAACACCACTTTCTTCGGTAATGGGGATTACTTCATGAATTTCATCCACATTTAAATCGCCACCTGTTCCGTAATAATTTTTTAATAACGGGGCAACTGCTTTATACCAACGCTCTAAAACTCCCTTTTTTCTTGGATCATGAGGGTTGAAGTTAATTCCAGATTTTGCACCACCAATTGCAGGGCCCGAAACGGTAAACTTTACTTCCATTGTTTTAGCTAGCGATAAAACTTCATTCATATCCAAACCTTCTCTCATTCGTGTTCCACCACCTGCAGCACCGCCTCTTAAAGAGTTTATCACGGTCCAACCTTCTGCTTCTGTTTCAGGATCTTTCCAATTAAAGATTATTTCTGGTTGTTTATTTTCGTATATTTTTAATAATTCTTTCATCTTACTGTTTTAAATAATTTAACTTTTGCCCTCAAAAATACTTCTATTTTGTGTAAAAATCCCCTGCTGGGGAAAAGCTAAAGTTGATTCATATTAAAAGATTTTAGATTTATAATTATTGTTAAGTCATACAAACTTACCATAAAAAAAATGATTGCTCAACTATTTTTATTTAAAGCTTCGGATAAAAAATTTCGCCTGAAGAATGATTTTTACTCGCCCCAGTAACAGACTTTAAGCAATTTACCTGATTATCAAGTTTTAACAACCCCAAAAAGGCAAAAATAAGCGCTTCTTTAAAGTTGATGAGTTTTTCACCTTCTAATGAAATTTTAGTTTTAGAATAATATGCTATGTTCTCAATTAAAAAGGAATTAAAAACACCACCGCCTGTAATTAAAACTGAATTATTCTTATAAATTATTTTGCTTATTTGCATCGCAACATGGACTACAAAAGTTCTTAATATCGATGAAACATCGGTTTCTAAACTATCAATTAATGGAAATATATTTTCTTGCACCCATTCTAATCCTAAAGATTTTGGTGGTCTTTGCTGATAAAACGGAAGCGAATTTAATCGTACTAAAAGCACTTCATTAATTTTACCTTGAGAGGCTATTTTACCTGATGCATCAAAATCGAATCCCAATTTATTGGCATAAAAATTCAACACAATATTTACAGGGCAAATATCAAAAGCAATTCGTTTATCGTCCTTTTGAAAAGAAATATTCGAAAATCCGCCTACATTTAAACAGTAGTCAAAATCAGAAAAAAGCAACGCATCACCCACGGGAACTAAAGGCGCGCCTTGACCGCCTAATTGTACGTCTTGCGTTCTAAAATCGCATACTACTTTTTGCTTTGTAATATTGGCAATCGCTTGTCCGTCGCCAATTTGAAGGGTAATTCCGTTTGCCGGCTGATGTAAAATAGTATGTCCGTGAGAAGCAATAAAATCAATTTTTTGAATCTGAAATTTATCAATAAAATCAAGAAGCACCTTTCCTAGAAGTTCGCCATACGCAATGTTTAATTTTATAAGTTTGTCCGAAGAAAAATGAATTCCCTTTTGTAAGTCGCCCTTCCATACGTCGGTATAAGCAATCGTTTCCGCAAAGATAATTTCGAAATCTTTGTACCTATTTTTATCAAATTTCACGTAGACCAAATCGATGCCATCTAAAGACGTTCCAGACATCAATCCAATACAGAAAACTTCGTTTTTATTCATTTTGGTAAAAATAATAAAAGTCTTATGAAAATAAGTTACGAAATCGATATCTTTGTACTCTCAAATTACGAATAATAAAAAAAATATGGATTTTAATTTAACAGAAGAGCACATCATGATTCGCGATGCAGCAAGAATTTTTGCGCAAACCGAATTGTTACCTGGTGTTATTGAAAGAGATAATAAACAAGAATTTCCACAAGAATTGGTCAGAAAAATGGGCGATTTAGGTTTTATGGGAATTATGGTAGACCCAAAATACGGAGGAAGCGGTATGGACGCCATTTCGTATGTTTTGGTGATGGAAGAATTGTCTAAAATTGACGCTTCTGCTTCCGTCATCGTTTCTGTAAACAATTCTTTAGTTTGTTATGGTTTAGAAACCTACGCAAATGAGGAGCAAAAACAAAAATATTTAACAAAACTAGCTACAGGCGAGTTTATTGGCGCCTTCTGCTTAAGCGAACCAGAAGCAGGTTCGGATGCAACTTCGCAAGCTACAACCGCCATTGATAAAGGAGATCATTACCTAATTAACGGAACAAAAAACTGGATTACAAATGGTGGCCGCTCAGACGTTTATTTGGTAATTGCGCAAACAGATAGAGAAAAAGGCCATAAAGGAATCAATGCTTTTATTGTTGAAAAAGGAACTCCAGGTTTTCATATTGGTCCAAAAGAAGACAAATTAGGAATTCGTGGTTCTGATACGCATACCTTACAATTTAACGATGTAAAAGTGCCAAAAGAAAACAGAATTGGTGAAGACGGATTTGGATTTAAATTCGCCATGAAAACTCTTTCTGGCGGTAGAATCGGTATTGCTGCACAAGCTCTAGGAATTGCTGCCGGCGCGTATGAATTGTCTTTAAAATATTCTAAAGAACGCAAAGCATTCGGAACAGAAATTTGCAATCATCAAGCAATTGCGTTTAAATTAGCAGACATGCACACAGATATTGAAGCGGCAAGAATGATGGTTATGAGAGCTGCCTGGGACAAAGATCAAGGCAACAATTATGACATGTCTTCTGCAATGGCAAAATTATACGCAAGTAAAGTTGCTATGGAACACACAGTTGAAGCGGTTCAAATTCATGGTGGAAACGGTTTTGTGAAGGATTACCACGTAGAACGTTTAATGCGCGATGCAAAAATTACTCAGATTTACGAAGGAACTTCAGAGATTCAAAAAATTGTAATTTCAAGGGGAATTATCAAGGGATAAATTACACCTAATATATAGTCTACAAAAATCCATCTTTTTAAAAGGTGGATTTTTATTTTGTGCGTGTTTTTGCGAAAAGCAAAAATCGTGCTATTCATTATATCTTTTTTTCATACTTCAAAAAAGGATGCCATTACTATCACTCACGCGAGTTCTTACCAACAAAATTAATAATCTAGAAATCTACTACTTATTTACTACTCAAAAGTACAAACCTTTGAGGTTTTGAAAACCTCAAAGATTTGTACTCTATTACAAATCCAACTCAACAGCAAACAATTGCAAACTAGAAGCCGGCGCAATATTTCTCATCGATTTTCGATCATTATCTTCTTTTAAAGAGTTTTCAATAAACGCTAAGTCGATGTTTCCTTTCCCTAACTCAAAGAGCATTGCTACCATCAACCGAATCTGATACCTTAAAAACCCTTTTCCTTTTACCTTGACGATATAAGACTTCTCAGGAAAAAAGCTAGCGGTTAAAATAGTATTGGCTACAATTTCGCAGGAATCTATGCGTCTTTTAAAAATAGTTGCATCCGAAGGTTTGGTACAATATTTATGAAAATAATGCTCACCTTTAAACAATTTTGCGCCCTTCATCATGCGTTCAATATCTAATGATTCATCAACATTCGTAATAAAAGGCGCTGCAAAAGGATGATTTTTATCCCCAAAAGAAAAGTAATAATGGTATTCTTTCAACTTTGAAGCTTTTATAATATTAAAATCAGTTCCTACTTTTCTGATAGAAATCGCTTTAAAATCGGAAGAAAAGTTAGAATTTATAGAATTCATAAAAAAAGCTTCCTCAACTAAAGTATCTGTAAATAATTGGACATAATACGAGTTTGCAGAGACCTTTGCATCTGTTCTACCAATACCAATGGACTTATAAAGCATATTCTCAAAAACAAATCCTAAGGTTTTATCAACCATTTGATGCAGTGTTTTAGCATTTGTCTGTTTTTGCCAACCAGAAAAACGAAATCCTAGAAACTGTATATGTACCAGGTAAGAATGTGAGTATTTCATACTTCAAAGATACACTAATTACATTTTTTTTCAAAAAAGGTGCATTTTTATGAATATCCTAAAATTATATGTAAGTTTTTTACATACTCTGTATTTAACACCCTTCAAAATCTAAAAATTATACTTATCACAAATTAACCCCCTTTTTTTTGAGGGTATGATGTTAAAATACACTCTTTTAAGAAAATAACCCCTTGCGAGTTTAAATTAAATATTTACATTTGAAGAATTAAAACAACAAAAACAAATTAAATTTAAAGAACATTAATTATGAAAAAATTATTTTAACTTTATTAGTAGCTAGTAGCTTTTTAGCAACTGCACAAGAAACAGAGGACACAGGGACTTTTACATTAAGTGGAACGGTTGATGTATATGGAACCACTAATTTCACAAATGCCCCAGGAACTCCTGGAATATTAATTGCCAATCCAGAAAACGCTAACGCTTTTGGTTTAGGATTTGCAAATACAGTTTTTGCCTACGAAAAAGGTAAAGCAGGAGTTGTAGCAGATCTTGCATTTGGTCCTAGAGCAGATGATGCAAATTTAGCAGGTGCAATTAATCAATTGTATGCTTATTACAATGTAAGCGATAAAGTAACGCTAACCGCAGGTCAATTCAATACCTTTTTAGGTTATGAAGTTATCAATCCTTCAGCGAACTTTAACTATACAGTTTCGTATTTATTTAACGCAGGCCCTTTTTCTCACACAGGTATTAAAATGAATTATGCTGCATCAGAAGATTTATCTTTTATGTTAGCTCTAACCAATGCTCATGCGCTTTCAAGTGCCGATGGCAATGCTGCAGATGCAACACAGTTCGGTGCTCAAATAGGTTATAAAGGTCAGTACTTAAACTTCATAAGTGGTGCAATTGACGACGCTTCTGCTAAAGATTATATCTTTTTAGATTATACAGGTGGTTTTGATTTATCAGATTCTTTCTATGTTGGTTTGAACGCCGCTTATGTTAACTCTAATAATGATGATGCAGGATACTATGGTGCTGCACTATATTTACAAAACAAATTTTCAGATAAGTTTTCTTTAGGACTAAGACCAGAAATCTTTACAGCAACCTCTGGAGCAGGTGATTCAAGTGTAACTGCATTTACTGTAACATCTAACGTAAACTTAACAAGCAACTTAAAGTTTATAACTGACTTAAGATTCGACAATTCTGACGATTATATTATTGAAGCGTTCCCAACAGAAAAAAGTGTTACTGCTTTAACTATTGCAGCAGTATATTCTTTCTAAAAGAACATCAAAGAATCACACAATTTAAACATTGTGTGATTCTTTAAAATAAATGAATATTAATCAAAATAATTTTAAAATGAAGAAAATTGAAGCGATTATTAGAAAATCGAAATTTAGTGCAGTTAAAGAAGCACTGCATCAAGTTGATGTAAACTTTTTCTCTTATTGGGATGTTACGGGCTTAGGTAACGAAAAAGAAGGACACGTATACAGAGGCGTTAGCTATAGCACCAGCGATATTCAAAGAAGATATTTATCGATTGTTGTAAATGACGATTTTGAAAAAATAACAATAGATGCATTACTTAAGTCTGCTGCAACTGGAGATGTTGGTGATGGTAAAATATTTGTATCAGACATTACAGAAGCTTACAGAATAAGAACTGGAGAAAAAGGAGGATCAACTTTAGATAAAACATCAAAATAAAAAAAATATGGAAGGATTATTTACAGCAAATAACGTATGGATGATGATCTGTACAGCACTCGTTTTCTTTATGCACACAGGTTTTGCATTTTTAGAAATAGGACTTACAAGACAAAAAAATACAATAAATATTTTATTTAAAAACATATTTATAATTACAGTAGGCTTGTTATTGTATTATGTAGCAGGTTTTAACTTAATGTACCCCGGGTTTGCAGAAGGTTCAGCAGGTTTCTTTGACTTTGCAGGTTTCGGAATTGCAGCTCCTGAGAATGGAATGACTCCAGAATATGCGAGTGGTGGCTATACTTGGTGGACAGATTTCTTATTTCAAGGAATGTTTGCAGCAACTGCAGCAACAATTGTTTCTGGTGCAGTAGCAGAAAGAATGAAAATTGGAGCTTTTATGATTTTTGTCGTAATTTATGTTGGTTTAGTATACCCAATTGCAGGTTCTTGGAAATGGGGTGGAGGATTTTTAGACCAAATGGGATTCTATGATTTCGCAGGCTCTACCTTAGTGCATTCTGTTGGTGGTTGGGCAGCTTTAGTAGCTGTTTGGTTATTAGGCCCAAGAATCGGGAAATTTAAAGATGGAAAAGCGCAAGCAATTCCAGGACACAACATTCCCTTAGCAACTGCAGGAGTTTTAATTCTTTGGTTGGGTTGGTTTGGTTTTAATGGTGGATCCGTTTTATCTGCAGACCCTGCTTTAACGTCATTAACCTTAGTAACAACTTGCTTAGCTGCTGCTGCAGGTGGTGTAGTTGCTGTTTTGGTCTCTTTTATCAAATATAAAAATTTAGATTTAACCATGTTTTTAAATGGAATATTAGGAGGTTTAGTAGGTATTACTGCTGGTGCAGATGTAATGACACCAGAAAGCGCTATTATTATTGGTGGTATTGCTGGTGCGATTATTGTTTTTGCTGTTGCTTTTATAGATGCTATTAAATTAGATGATCCTGTTGGAGCAATTGCAGTGCATTTAATTTGTGGTATTTGGGGAACTTTAGCTGTTGGTATTTTCTCTACAAATCCAGAACACACATTCTTAATTCAATTAATAGGTGTTGGTTGTTATGCAGCTTTTTGTATCATTTCAACATTTATCATCATCTTTACCCTTAAGAAAACAATGGGAATTAGAGTTAGTGAAAAAGAAGAACTAGAAGGATTAGATGCTCATGAACACGGCATGGAGGCATATCCAGACTTTAGATTGAACGAGCATTAACACATAAGTTACTGTTTGAAACAAAATACACCTTTAAAGTTATCAATTTAAAGGTGTATTTCTTGTTTTTAGGAATATCACAATTAAACTAGCTTTAATTATGATAAATAATTTTTTAACCCAACTATTTTAACTTCATCGCAAAACTTTCATTAAAAAATTCAAAACACTGAATTATCTTCAACAAAATACATAGATTTGTAAATATAATTGAATATCATATGGAGAAACAAGGCTTATATTTACCAGAGTTTGAACACGAAAATTGTGGAGCAGGTTTTATTTGTAATTTAAATGGAGATAAAACAAATCAAATTATACACGACGCACTAGAAATTTTAGTAAAACTAGAACATAGAGGAGGCGTTAGTGCAGATGGCAAAACAGGAGATGGCGCGGGTTTATTAATAGACATTCCTCATGATTACTTTAAACGTGTTTGTGATTTTACAATACCCAATCAAAGAGAATATGCCGTTGGTATGGTCTTTTTACCTAAAGTAGCGAATCAATATAATTTTAGTAAAACTACTTTTGAAAACGAAATAAAAGAACAAGGACTTTCCATTTTAGGATGGAGAAAAGTTCCTGTAGATTCGTCTCAATTAGGAGATATAGCTCTGGCTTCAGAACCAACCATAGAACAATTATTTGTTGGTAAAACTTCAGAAATCAGCGAAGCAACATTTAAAGCAAAACTTTATGCTGCTCGAAAAATAACAGAACATTCCATCAGAAAATCTAAAATTTCTGAGTCTATTTATTTTTATGTTCCAAGTTTATCCATTACAACCATTATTTATAAAGGGATTATCATGCCCGAAGATATTGGTCCTTATTATAAAGACTTACAAGAAATAGATTTAGTTACACGTTTGGCGTTAGTACACCAACGTTTTTCTACGAACACAATGCCAACATGGGAGTTAGCACAACCTTTTAGACACATGTGTCAAAACGGTGAAATTAATACGCTACGCGGAAATGTAAGTAGAATGCGTGTTCGAGAAGAAATCATGAAAAGTGATGTCTTTGGTCCACAGATAGATAAATTATTTCCGATTATTTTACCAGGAAAATCAGATTCAGCTTCCATGGATATGGTTGTGGAGCTATTAACGCATACCGATCGTTCCTTGCCAGAAATTATGATGATGATGATTCCTGAGGCTTGGGAAAAACATACCACAATGTCTAAGGAGCGCAAAGCTTTTTACGAATACAATGCGTGCATCATGGAACCTTGGGATGGACCCGCTTCTGTACCTTTTACAGATGGAGATTATATTGGTGCTTTGCTAGACAGAAATGGGTTAAGACCTTCTAGATATACAATTACCAAAAGTGGTAAATTAATAATGTCTTCAGAAATTGGTGTTTATGATATCGCTCCAGAAGATGTTAAAAAACATGGTAGATTAGAACCGGGAAAAATGTTCTTGGTAGACATGAATGAAGGAAGAATCATAGAAGATGAAGAAATAAAAAGTAAAATTGTTAGAGAAAGACCTTACCAAGAATGGTTAGACAACACGCGTTTGCATTTAAAAGATGTTCCGTATACAAGTCAAACATGTCCTATCGAATCGATTGATATCAAAACTCGTCAGCGTTTGTTTAATTACACTTTTGAGGATATTCAAGAAGTAATTACACCAATGGCACAAGTTGCTAAAGAAGCTCTGGGTTCTATGGGAACAGATACACCTTTAGCTGTTTTATCAGACAGACCTCAATTAATTTCCAACTATTTTAAGCAGTTATTTGCGCAAGTTACCAATCCGCCTTTAGACGGTATTCGTGAAGAGATTGTAACGGACATCAGTTTAAACTTAGGAAAGGATAGAAATATATTTAGCATTACTGATAGACAATGTAGAAAATTACGAATTCAGAATCCTGTTATATCAAATGCCGATTTAGAAAAAATTAGAAGTATTGACATTGAAAGTTTCAAAGCAGAAACAATTCAAATTTTATATCCAAAGGCACAAGGATTAAACGGACTTGAGGATGCTTTGGATCAGATTGTTATTCAAGTTGAAAAAGCGTTAGCATCAAAAACGAATATTATTATTCTTTCTGATAGAGGCGTAAGTCAAGAATTGGCTCCGATTCCTGCTTTATTAGCATGTTCTTTTGTAAATCATCAATTAAATCGTTTACGCAAGCGTTCTTATTTTGATATTATTATTGAATCTGCAGAGCCCCGTGAACCACATCATTTTGCAACTTTATTTGGGTATGGCGCAAGTGCGGTAAACCCTTATATGGTAAATGAAATTATCAGAATGCAAGTTAAAGAAGGCTTCATTACGGATATGAATGAGCAACAAGCAGTTGATAATTTCAATAAAGCAATCGGAAAAGGAATTTTAAAAGTAATGAACAAAATAGGAATTTCGACATTACATTCGTACAGAGGTTCTCAAATTTTCGAAATTGTAGGATTTAATTCTCAATTTGTAGAAAAATACTTTCCTTATACAGCATCAAGAATTGAAGGTATTGGTTTATACGAAATTGAAAAAGAAATTGACCAACGTTATAAACAAGCATATCCTAACAATCAAATTGATAAAAATTTAAGCTTAAATATTGGTGGCGATTATAGATGGCGAAGAAATGGTGAACGTCATTTATTCAATCCAACTACGATTTCAAAATTACAACAAGCGGTTCGATTAAGTGATCAAGATAGTTATGATGTGTATGCAAAAGCCATCAATGATCAAGCAGAAAACTTGATGACCATTCGTGGTTTATTTGAGTTTGATAAGCTTGACCCAATTCCTTTAGAAGAGGTAGAGGATTGGACAGAAATTGTAAAACGTTTTAAAACAGGCGCAATGTCTTACGGTTCCATTTCTCGCGAAGCACATGAAAATTTAGCAATTGCGATGAATAGAATTGGTGGTAAATCTAATTCTGGTGAAGGTGGTGAAGACAGAAAACGTTTTCAAAAAGATATCAATGGTGATAGTAGAAATTCTGCTATAAAACAAGTAGCATCTGGAAGATTCGGTGTTACTTCTCACTATTTAACAAATGCGAAAGAAATTCAAATTAAAATGGCACAAGGTGCTAAACCTGGCGAAGGTGGTCAATTACCTGGCTATAAAGTATACCCTTGGATTGCTGCAGTGCGTAACTCAACGCCTTTTGTAGGTTTAATTTCTCCTCCTCCACATCACGATATTTATTCAATTGAAGATTTAGCACAACTAATTTTCGATTTAAAAAATGCAAATCGTGAAGCACGAATTAATGTAAAATTAGTTTCGGAAGTTGGTGTAGGTACCATTGCTGCTGGTGTGGCAAAAGCAAAAGCAGATGTTGTTTTAATTTCTGGTTATGATGGTGGTACAGGAGCTTCTCCTTTAACATCTCTAAAACATGCAGGCTTACCTTGGGAACTTGGTTTAGCAGAAGCACAACAAACGTTAGTTTTAAATAACTTACGAAGTAGAATTGTTATAGAATGTGACGGACAATTAAAAACAGGCAGAGATGTTGCTATTGCGGCCTTATTAGGTGCAGAAGAATTTGGTTTTGCCACGGCTCCTTTAGTTGCTTCGGGATGTATTATGATGCGTAAATGTCACTTAAATACATGTCCGGTTGGTATCGCAACTCAAGACAAAGAACTGCGTAAAAACTTTAAAGGAACACCAGAACATGTAATTAATTTCTTCTTTTATGTTGCTGAAGAATTAAGACTAATAATGGCGCAATTAGGTTTCAGAACCTTAGCCGAAATGGTTGGTCAAACGCATAAAATAAACGCTAATAAAGCAATCAAACATTACAAAGCAAAAGGTTTAGACTTATCTAGTATTTTATACAGACCTGCAGCTTATAAAGAAATGACAGTTAGAAATACCGAACAACAAGAACATAATTTAGACGAAGTTTTAGATTTTACCATATTAAAGGATTCTCATAGAGCCTTATATAGAAAAGAAAAAATGAATCTATCGTATCCAATAAAAAATACAAATAGAGCCGTTGGGGCAATTATCAGCAATGAAATTTCTAAAATTTATGGTCATTTAGGCTTACCTGAAGATACTTTAAATATTAATTTCACAGGTTCTGCAGGTCAAAGTTTTGGCGCATTTAGTGCCCACGGATTAACTTTTATTCTAGAAGGTAATACGAATGATTACCTAGGGAAAGGATTATCAGGAGCAAAATTAATTGTGAAGAAACCTGTGAAAGCTGATTTTATTGCAGAGGATAATATCATCGTTGGTAATGTTTGTTTATTCGGTGCCGTAGAAGGTCAGGCGTATATTAACGGAATTGCAGGTGAACGTTTCGCCGTTCGTAATTCAGGTGCAATAGCCGTAGTTGAAGGTGTTGGAGATCACTGTTGTGAATACATGACGGGTGGAAAAGTAATTGTTTTGGGTAAAACAGGTAGAAATTTCGCTGCGGGTATGAGTGGTGGAATCGCATATGTCTATGATCCAGAAAAAAAATTTGTAAACGGACTTTGTAATAAAGAAACTATTGAGTTTGAAGAAATTTCGGTTGAGGAAGCTGCAGATTTAAAAGCAATAATACAAAAACACGTTTTATATACAGATAGTAAAAAAGGGGAATCTTTAGTAGCCGATTGGGATGCAAATTTAAAAAACTTTGTAAAAATAATGCCAACAGAATACAAGAAAGCGTTATTACGTTTAGAAACTGAAGAACCAATGTTTGAAGAATTAACACTAGCATAATGTCATGGGAAAAGTAACAGGATTTAAAGAGTTTGAAAGACAAGATGAAACCTACACCTCGGTAATAGATCGTGTAAAAAATTATAAAGAATTTACAGTACCTCTTTCTGAGAAAGAAATAACAAAACAGGGCTCTCGTTGTATGGATTGTGGAATTCCTTTTTGCCATAGCGGATGTCCGTTAGGCAATCTCATTCCAGATTTCAATCACATGGTACATCAAGGTGAATGGCAAAAAGCATCGTGGATACTGCATTCTACAAATAACTTTCCAGAATTTACAGGTCGCCTATGCCCTGCTCCATGTGAGCAAGCGTGTGTGTTAGGTATTATTGAAGATCCAGTTTCTATTGAAAATATCGAGAAAAATATTGTAGAGCGTGCTTTTAAAGAAGGATGGATAAAACCACAACTTCCCAAAAGAAGAACAGATAAAACCATTGCCGTTATTGGTTCTGGTCCTGCTGGTTTAGCCGCTGCACAACAATTAAACAGAGCTGGTCATACAGTTACTGTTTTTGAAAGAGATGATGAAGTTGGTGGTTTGTTACGATACGGAATTCCTAATTTTAAAATGGAAAAAGGAATTATTGATAGAAGAATTGCAATTTTAAAAGCAGAAGGAATCATTTTTAAAACCGACGTAAATGTAGGTGTTAATTATGATGTGGAAGATTTAAAAGCTTTTGATAGCATTGTTTTATGCGGTGGGTCTACAGAAAGACGTAGTCTACCAACACAAGGTATTGATGCCGATGGTGTTGTGCAAGCAATGGATTTCTTAACACAACAAACAAAAGCTTTATTTGGTAAAGAGGTTAAAAATCAAATAATGGCAACAGATAAAGATGTAATTGTTATTGGCGGTGGAGATACAGGTTCAGATTGTATTGGTACTTCAAATAGACATGGTGCAAAATCCGTGGTTAATTTCGAAATTATGCCAAAACCTCCGGGGCATCGTTCACCAACAACTCCTTGGCCTTTTTGGCCTTTACAATTAAAAACATCTTCTTCTCACGTAGAAGGTGCAGATCGTAATTGGTTGATCAATACAAAGGAATTTGTAAAAGATGAACAAGGAAAACTAATTGCCTTAAAAACGGTAAATGTCGAATGGAAAATGGTTCCAGGTCAAAGACCTGAATTGATAGAAATTACCGGTACTGATAAAACATGGCCTTGTGATTTAGCTTTATTAGCCTTAGGTTTTACTGGTCCAGAAAGTACTTTAGCAGATAAGCTGGGTATTAAAACGGATGCTCGCTCAAACTATGAAGCAGCTTACGGAAAATATCAAACCAATGTTCCAAATATTTTTACGGCAGGCGATATGCGTCGTGGACAATCTCTAATTGTTTGGGCTATTTCGGAAGGTAGAGAAGCAGCAAGACAAGTAGATATTTTTTTAATGGGCAAATCAGAATTACCATCAAAAGATGTTTCTGGCGATTTAGTAGCGATGTAAATACAAGACCGTTGCAAGGAAGTGCCTAAAAAAAAAACAAAAATGACACGTAATTATTTATGTTAAATATTTAATTGTAAGTATATTAATTTGTAAATTTAGTGTATGAAAATACAAAAACAACCAACTTTAGCCGATAGCATTTGCGATTTACGAGCAAGAAAAATTAAAAAGACATTTTTCACCCAAATAAACACCCTTATCGATTGGGATACGATCTCTATCCTAATAAATAATGATTATTTAAAAGGAAAAAGTGCCACTGGCAAGCCTTCTTATGATGGGACATTACTTTTTAAAATGTGTCTTTTACAAAGTTGGTATGGTTTAAGCGATTATGAAGTTGAAGACCGAATAAATGACAGTCTTTCCTTTAGTTATTTTTGTGGGATGACCATTGAACAGGTTGCTCCAGATCATAGTACTTTAAGTAGGTTTAGAACCGCATTAACCAAAACACAAACCTTCGAAAAATTATTTACCTCCATAAACAAACAGCTAGATGCACATAATATCATTGTAAAAACAGGTTTAATAATAGACGCTAGTGTAATAGATACGCCACTTAGACCAAAAGGAAAAACAAATTTTAAGGTAACCGAAGACCGCTGTGCAGACCAAGTAGAAGTACACAAAGAATATCCAGATAGTGTCGATAAAGAGGGTACTTGGTTAAAGAAAAGAGGAAAGTACCATTTTGGGTTTAAAAAGCATCATGTAACGGATAACGAAGGACTCGTTCTAGGAGTACTAACCACAACTGCCAGCAAAAATGAGATTGCAAATTTGGAGGAAGTTCTAGAAACTGTAAATGTGGTATTACCAAAAGACATCCCTCTAAAGGCAGATAAAGGGTACCAATCAAAGAAAAATGTTGCGATTTTAAAGAAGCGTAATTTAAAGAATCATATCCTTAAAAAGGCGGTAAAAAATAAACCGTTAACAAAATGGGAAACTAGATTCAATAAATTAATAGGAAAAACAAGGTTTAAAGTAGAACGTACTTTTGGAGGAATAAAATTATGGTTTAAAGGTGGAATTGCAAGATATAGAGGGATGAAAAAAATGCATACACAAAATTTGATGGAGGCAATATGCTACAATTTATATCGAAGTCCAGGGATATTTGCGTCTAATTGTAAAAATTAAGGAAAAATGAAGCCTAAAAAAAGCATTTACTCACTTAAAATCATTAGTGTCCGATAAAACTACAAATTTTAATTAAACCCATTTTTGAGCCCAGTAAACACGTTCTATATTTTTCTTTTTGAGTTAGCAAGGTGTCTATTTAAAAAGTTGCAGTTGTATATCTGGAGGTTTTGATGTGAGTTCCCACCATTGTTTGTTTGGGTTTTCGAGAAATTTAAACAGATCAATGTAGGTCATCAGATGAAATCTCATCACAGAAACCATATTTGAATATGCCCATTTTCGTTTGATTTTTCTTTGTATCACAAGCATGATGAGTTGAATGATTAATGCTGACCATATCTGAATCTCTATTGCATTTTGATTATCTCCAAGAAAATATTTAAGGGGAAAGTTCTGCTTGAGTCTTTTAAACATCGTTTCAATCTGCCATCTGTGTTTGTATATATCTGCTACTTGGTCTGGAGATATTTCTGCATTATTGGTGATAAACTCATATACCTTTTCTTTTGTAGCATCCCAATAAGCAACTCTTCTTATTTGAATAGATTTATCGTCTTTTTCTATCAATATAAGTTCATCTTTTAGTATTGCATCACTTGTTTTGTCTGCTAAATCAAATTCTTTAATGCTTTTATAGACAGCATTGTCTTTTTGGCGAGTTACAAAGTAAATATCATTTAAAGTCCACTCTAAATATTGGAGATAATCATTGTATGCTTTATCAAAAACGACAAAAGAATCTTTCTCTAAATTTAACTCTTTTAAAAAAGTGTGGTCGTGAGTAGCAGCACTGCTAAAACGTATCAGACAAGGTACATCTTCCAAAGCATTTATCATTGTGTGCATCTTTATACCTCCTTTTTTCTTACCTGTAATAGGATTACGACCAACTCCTTTTAAAATATCACTAAATAGGCTGATTGTGGTAGAATCTACAATTTTTAAATTCTTTACAGGAGATTTTAATGGACTGCTGTCCGATAAAAATGGAGCGTAGCGTTTGTATAATTTTGAATAAATTGCTCCAAAGACTTCACTGGTTCTTTTCTTGTTAGCATCTGACAATGTACTTCGCTTAGGGAAATGTTTTAGATTTAAATGGCTGATACGCCCTTCACAAGCTAATAAAACGGTCGACAACTCTCTAAGTGAGGAAACTCCACTCATTGTGGCATAAAGCATCGTGACTAAATGGTCGTAGGTTTTAAACTTTTTGTAGTAGCGGTCACTGTTATAGATTTTGGCTGTCCGAGTAATATCTGCTTGTGGTATATATTTTAAAATCTGTTTAATTATTGGTGTTCCGCTAAAGTGTGTACTTTTGTTCATATCTCAATTTTGTGGTAAAAATCAAGATATAAATAAAGCAGGAAATCCAACTATGGAAATCCTGCTTTTAAAATTATTTATCGGACACTAATGAATTAAAATAGAAAAAAAATTGCATAATCGATGTTGTAGCTAAAAAAAAGGGAACTCTAAAAAGTAAAAATAATTAAGTTCGC